>NZ_CP066804.1:0-3700777 GCF_016598755.1 Pseudoalteromonas sp. LC2018020214 | reverse complement strand
TAATGATTATAAATCATACATTTATTGCGTTCAAATGGTCCAATAAGCGACCCAAGACCGCGTATTATGAAGGCACTTTATCCACAAGTAAAAGATTGATTTTTATAAAATTGTTGATATCGATGTATAAAATCATTAACAACCTGATTTAAAACAGTTTTTATTTTAGATCCGAAGAGGAGATCATAACAAAATAACACCAAGATCGCGAACCAAATTTACGATCCAATTTTCTTTTCCCCCGCTTTTATTCACTTTTTATACAGGGGCTGTGGAAAACTTCTTATTTATGATGATCCTATCAGATCGCTCTACATGATCTCTTTATGGACCATAAGTAGGCTATATACTGCGAACGTAATTATGATTGACTTTACGTTACTTACTCTATAATATCTCGCGCTCGCAATGGCACCTATGCCAGGATCGCGACCTGTATAGGATGTTTTAACTTTAACCGATCGGATGAGATTGTTATGAAAAGAACTTTTCAACCTAGCGTTTTAAAACGCAAACGTGCACACGGCTTCCGTGCTCGCATGGCAACTGTAAATGGCCGTAAAGTATTAGCACGTCGCCGCGCTAAAGGCCGCAAAGTTCTTTCTGCTTAATTTATAAGTGGAAGACTTTAGCTTTGGCAGGGAGTTACGTCTGTTAACTCCCTCGCATTACTCTCGCATATTTAATGAACCCGCTCGGGCTGCAACTCCTTTCTTTACTCTATTAGCTAAACCAAATGACCAAGAAAAACCTCGGTTAGGTCTTACTGTTGCTAAAAAACGCGTAAAAAAGGCATGCCAACGAAACCGTATTAAACGTCTCGCTCGCGAAAGTTTTCGTTTAAATCAACACAGCATCGATAATATTGATATTGTGCTTATGGTGAAAAGTGGTATTGATGAACAGTCTAATGAAGAATTAACCAAACAACTTACTAAATTATGGCGAAAAATTAACGAACGCTGTAAACCAGGTGCACCTAAACCGCCACCTTTTAAGAAACGCCCAAACAAATCAGCTAAATCTAATAAACAAACCTAATTGCAATAGAATTGCAGGGTTAATTAATGTATCTTTAGCTCACCTTTTAATCATGCATTTAAAATTTCTAATTGAGTCTTTAAATACATGATATCTATCTCACTAAACTTAAGTAGGGGCATAAACATCATGAGGTTAATTAAACCACTTGTTGCTTTTCCTAAGATTTGTTTAGTGTTATTTATCCGCGGTTATCAAAAGTGGATTAGCCCGCTGTTAGGTCCGCATTGTCGTTTTAATCCAAGCTGCTCACATTATGCAATTCAAGCAATTAATTTGCATGGATTTATAAAAGGTAGTTGGTTAGCTTTAAAACGCATATTAAAATGCCATCCTTTACATTCAGGTGGAGACGACCCCGTACCTGAAAAATTAACCCATATTAACCACCAACACGAGAAATAAGAGCTGTTATGGAATCGCAACGCACGTTTTTATTAATTGGCCTAATGCTAGTGTCGTTTTTATTGTTCCAAGAATGGGATAATGATTACAACAAGCCTAAAGCCGATCCAAGTGCCACAACACAAACACTACAAGCAAATTCACCAGAGTCGGATGATTATATTCCTTCATCGTCAGATTCAGGTTTACCCGCTTCAGCAACTTTAGCTAAACGTTCAGTTATTGAAATCACAACTGACGTATTTAAAGTTAAAATTGACACCAAAGGCGGTGACATTGTTGAAACAGACCTTCTTCAATACGAAGAAACTAAAGGAAGTGAAACACCTTATATGCTTCTTGGTCAGCTTGATAGTGGCAAACAATACTTTTCACAAAGTGGCTTAATTGGCTTAAATGGCCCTGACGCATCAGCTAACGGTCGCCCTACTTATAGTACCGAACAAAAATCATATACCTTAACGGGTGATGAGCTTCGCGTTCCACTTCAGTTTACTGATAGTAATGGTGTTAGTTTTACTAAAACGTATGTATTCAAAAAAGGTCAGTATGACGTAGGCTTAGAATACAAAATCAACAACACTACCAGCGCACCTCTTCAAGTACAGCTATACACGCAAATTAAGCGTACCGTACAAGAAAAAGGTAGCATGGTTGATCAAAACTATTTAGGTGCTGCATACGGTACTGACGAAGAACCATACGAAAAGTATAGTTTTTCAGATATGGCTGATAAAAACCTAAACAAAAACACGCAAGGTGGTTATGTTGCATTTATACAACATTACTTTGTAAGTGCTTGGGTTCCAATGCAGGATCAAACAAATACAATTTATAGCTTAATTACAAAAAGTAATACCGCTATTATTGGTGCTAAAGATCCCGCTGTAAATATTCAAGCTGGTAGTGAGCAAACACTAACTGCTACTTATTATATGGGTCCGAAAGAGTCAGATATTCTTGAAGCGATTCACCCAGACTTAGACTTAACTGTAGATTACGGTTGGTTATGGTTTATTTCGCAACCTTTATTTGTATTGCTAAAATGGCTACATAGCATTTTAGGTAACTGGGGTGTAGCAATTATTGCCATCACTATTATCGTTAAATCGTTAATGTACCCACTTACTAAAGCGCAATACACTTCAATGGCAAAAATGCGTGCCCTACAGCCTAAAATGGCAGCTCTTAAAGAAAAGTTTGGTGACGACCGTCAAAAGTTCGGCCAAGCAACTATGGAAATGTACAAAAAAGAAAAAGTTAACCCAATGGGTGGCTGTTTCCCTATTTTACTTCAAATGCCAATTTTCTTAGCCTTGTTCTACGTATTCTTAGAGTCAACAGAACTTCGCCATGCTGAATTTATTTTTTGGTTAACAGACCTTTCTGCACAAGACCCGTACTACGTATTACCAATCTTATTTGGTGCGAGTATGTTTGTGACGCAAAAACTTCAGCCTATGACGGTAACTGATCCAATGCAGCAAAAAATGATGACCTTTATGCCGGTTATCTTCTCTGTATTCTTCTTATGGTTCCCATCGGGTTTAGTTCTTTACTGGTTAGTGTCTAACCTTATTTCTATTGTCCAGATGTTAATCATCTACCGTGGCATGGAAAAGAAAGGAATTAAAGTAAGAGGCTAGCGCCTATACCCAAGCCACATCAAGATGCAAAATTCAGCGTTTCACAGGGGCTTAAGATCAAGGCGTTACTTTGCAAGAATGGCAGTCCCTTTTAAAAAGTAACAACGATGAAATTAAGTACCTGTGAAACGCCCAAAGGGTTGGTTTAAAAGCGATTTATACTGCGTTATTGATTTTAACAATAGAACCACTATTATTCTCAATCAATGCCTTGCCTAAATAGCTTTTAACTCCAACTGAAACTCGCATCTTGAGATGGCTTGGGTATATTACTTATATAAAGGCGACTTCGGTCGCCTTTTTTATTGCCTGTTTTTCACCAGAGTATTCGCGAGTGTTTATTTCATAGGTTACAATACCGCCATAAAGTTACTCATCGTTGGCAAATTAATAGCATGATCAATCAAGATACAATTGCAGCACAAGCAACTGCCCCCGGACGTGGTGGTGTTGGTATTATTCGCGTTTCAGGCAGCCTTGCTAAAAGTGTCGCCGAAAAAGTAGTAGGTAAAATTCCTAAAGTTCGCTACGCCGATTACGTGCCATTTAAAAGCCTAGCTGGCGAGCAACTTGACCAAGGTATTGCCATTTACTTTGCAGGTCCTAACTCATTTACTGGTGAAGACGTACTTGAATTACAAGGCCACGGCGGTCCTGTAGTACTTGATATGCTACTTAAAGAAATTAGTAAAATAGAGGGCGTTCGTTTAGCAAAGCCTGGTGAGTTTTCTGAGCGCGCATTTATGAATGACAAGCTTGATTTAACACAAGCAGAGGCCATCGCCGACTTAATTAATGCTACAAGCGAACAAGCTGCCAAAAGCGCCCTACAGTCTCTCCAAGGTGAATTTTCTAAACACATAGAAACGCTTGTAGAAAAAGTAATTCACTTACGTATGTATGTAGAAGCGGCAATAGATTTTCCTGATGAAGAAATTGATTTTTTATCAGACGGTAAGGTATCAGGCGACTTAGACGCCATTATTACCCAGCTTAATACCGTAACCAATCAAGCAAAACAAGGTAGCATCATGCGCGAAGGTATGCGTGTTGTTATTGCTGGTCGCCCAAATGCCGGTAAATCAAGCCTACTAAACGCCCTAGCCGGTCGTGAAGCTGCAATCGTAACAGAAATAGCCGGTACCACTCGCGACGTACTACGAGAGCATATACATATAGATGGTATGCCACTGCATATTATAGATACAGCAGGCCTACGAGAGAGCCCTGACCGCGTAGAACAAATAGGTATTGAGCGGGCGTGGGATGAAATAAACCAAGCCGATCGCGTTTTATTTATGCTTGATGGCACTGACACTATAGATACTGACCCGCATAAAATTTGGCCTGAATTTATGGCCAAATTACCAGAAGGTATGGGGGTTACGGTCATCAGAAATAAAGCTGATTTATCGGGTGATATAGTCGGAATGGAGCAAGAGCAACAATACCCGGTCATCAGCTTAAGTGCTAAAAATGCTGACGGTATTGAACTTGTTCGCGAGCATTTAAAAGCCTGTATAGGCTTTCAAGGCGCAACAGAGGGTGGCTTTATGGCGCGCCGTCGTCATTTGGATGCACTAGAGAGTGCTGCGTATCATTTAGAAACAGGTAAAACACAATTAGAAATGCACATTGCTGGTGAAATATTGGCTGAAGAACTGCGTTTAACACAGCAGTATTTAAACGAAATAACCGGTGAATTTACCTCAGACGACTTACTTGGCAAGATATTTAGCTCATTTTGTATTGGTAAATAAGCACCTTATTACAGATATATGTTTATTATAAGAGCACTTAGGTGCTCTTTTTTATGTAAAATATTCACTATAAAATATGTATTTATACCGTCAATCCCAGCCAGTTCTGGCAATAAAATCATACCCAAAGCGATAATTATTACCAGCTAGATTATGTAGATTAGACAGTGAAAAGAGCCTTTAAGTAAGGTATTAATAGCGCAAGTAACACCCATTTTAAGGTCAAAACCGATACATATTTCAAACAAAAATACGTTTTAAAATCGTTATCCTCCACACAAAAGTTAGTTATAAATAGCTTTTTTATAATTACCTAGCTCATAAAAACTGATGTTATTTGCTCAATTTAAGAGCTAAAACGTGAAGATCAACACTCTAAAAAACCAACTTTATACAACATATGGACAGACGATCACTGCGGCTTTTTAGTAAAATGACTCGAGATTTGAGTGCATCAAACTTTTGTTCTACTAATCCACCAGCAAAATACATAAAAAAAGCAGCTATAAATACGCATTAAATTAAATATATTGAGATCACTTATCCACAAAACCTAATTTTTAGCTCAAATAAATAGTAAATTGAGCCAGCTCGCAGAGAAAAACCTAATGATCTATTAAAAATTATCTGTTTATAAGCTTATTTTTAAGTAATTTCGTTAGATCAGCTCAATTAGATCATTTAGTAAAATTATTTTCGATCTAAATTTAAGGTTATCAACAACCTTTATATCCACATTATGATCACCTTGTGCTTTTTATGCCTAGATTTACAATTAAGTCTCTCACTAAATAGTAATATCAATAACTTAGCGATTATTAAACAACCTAAAAGGTGTGTTTAAACAGAGCTTTCCCCACTGTTATCAACAACTTGATCAGAAGATTACATTTAAAGATATTTTGTTAAGCCTTATAATATCAACAACTTAAGTAGGCGCTTTAAAATAAGAGTAAAATTAGCACAAAAATAGTTATACAAAAAAGCACTCTTAACTTTACTGTTACTCACACTCAGTTATCATAGGCAGCAATTAAAACCAATGTGATCACTAATATTCATGAGTTCAGTAAATCTTATTGTTGGCAGCCAAATGGGATCAGCCGAGTATATTGCAGAGCAACTAAGCGACGCGCTTAATAACCTTGGTATTACTACACAACTACATGATCAACCTGAATTTAGCGATATTGATCAGCAAAATACCATTTGGTTAATTTGCACATCTACTTATGGTGCAGGTGATTATCCTGAAAACTTTATTAGCTTTGTTGAAGATGTGACTCAAGCTAATGATTTATCAGAATTAAAATACTCAGTAATAGCTTTAGGTGATACCAGTTATGACACTTATAACCAAGCTGGACGTAATATAGATGCCTTATTATCTCAAAAAGGCGCTATAAAAGTAGCAGAACGCTTAGAGCTTAATATTCTCGATGAAGCACTACCAGAAGACACAGCATTAGCATGGTTAGACTCTTGGATAACCAAAACAGGCTTAAAATAGATAGATCAAGTAAAAAGTTATATATAAAGTTACCCACAATTTACTAATAATTTAATAGATTTTGTGGATAAAGATTGAATAAACTGCTTTTTAAAGCATGCTTATCCATGGGATAAGATCCAACTGATTCAGCCCTGTGCATAAGGTGCCTTTTTGATCAGAGCTTATTTGCTGGATGATCCGATCATATTAACACCTTTAGATCTGATCTAATTTCATGTTTTAAATGAAGATCTAAACCTTATCAACAGAAAAGCTGATCACTAGTAGTAATAGTAATAAAAGATCTCTTTAAAAGATCCTTTATATTATTAGAGATCACATACTTAGATCTTGCTCTTTGTTTAATCATTTATCTTCTGCCAATTTCTAGGTAGAATACGCTCCCTTTTGAAGTTTACCGGTTTGATTTAAGTAGGATCCCATTAATGATTTTTCACGAAAATTTTGACGTTATCGTAGTAGGTGGTGGACATGCTGGCACTGAAGCCGCATTAGCAGCTGCCCGTATGGGGATGAATACCCTGCTACTGACTCACAATATGGATACCCTTGGTCAAATGTCTTGTAACCCAGCGATTGGTGGGATTGGCAAAGGTCATTTGGTAAAAGAAATTGATGCGCTTGGCGGTGCAATGGCACAGGCCATTGACAAAGGCGGGATCCAATTTCGCACACTAAACTCTTCAAAAGGACCTGCTGTTCGTGCAACTCGAGCACAAGCAGATCGCGCTTTGTACAAAGCAGCTATTCAAACAACATTACAAAATCAAGATAACCTTAAGATTTTTCAACAATCATGTGATGATCTTATTGTTGAAAACGATCGTGTTACTGGCGTAGTAACTCAAATGGGTTTACGTTTTAGTGCTCCAAGTGTTGTTTTAACCGTGGGTACTTTTTTAGGTGGCCAAATACACATTGGTTTAGAAAATTACAAAGGTGGTCGTGCTGGTGATCCACCATCAATTGCATTGGCTGAACGTTTACGCGAACACCCTTTTAGAGTGGATCGCTTAAAAACAGGTACTCCGCCACGTATTGATGCACGTACTGTTGATTTTACAAAAATGGAAGCACAGCCTGGTGATATGCCAACACCTGTATTTTCATTTATGGGTAAACAATCAGATCACCCACAACAAATACCGTGTTACATCACTTACACAAACGAAAAAACACATGATGTTATTCGTAAAAACCTACATCGCTCACCTATGTACTCAGGTGTTATTGAAGGTATTGGTCCACGCTACTGCCCATCAATTGAAGATAAAATTGTACGTTTTGCGGATAAAGATAAGCACCAAATATTTGTTGAACCTGAAGGCTTAACATCATACGAATTATATCCAAATGGTATTTCTACTAGTTTACCGTTTGATGTACAACTTGAGATTGTGCAATCTATTTCTGGTTTTGAAAATGCACATATTTGTCGACCAGGCTATGCAATAGAATATGACTACTTTGATCCACGCGATTTAAAACAGTCTTTAGAAACAAAATTTATCGAAGGCTTATTTTTCGCGGGTCAAATTAACGGCACTACCGGTTATGAAGAAGCGGGTGCACAAGGCTTAATTGCTGGTATGAATGCTGCGTTAAAAGTGCAAGGTAAAGAATCTTGGACGCCACGTCGCGATGAAGCTTACGTGGGTGTATTAATCGACGACTTAGCAACACTGGGTACGAAAGAACCGTACCGCATGTTTACTAGTCGTGCCGAATACCGTTTACTACTTCGTGAAGATAATGCAGATATTCGCCTAACTGAAAAAGGCCGTGAGCTGGGTTTAGTTAATGACGAACGTTGGCAGGCATTTAACGAAAAAATGGAAGTAATCGAAAAAGAGAAGCAACGCATTAAAGATACGTGGATTCATAAAGATCACGTTGTTGTTGATCAAGTAAATGCATTACTAAAAACACCATTAACTCGTGAAGCAAGTTTAGAAGAATTACTTCGTCGTCCAGAGATTCGTTATAACGATCTTATGGCTATTGACGGTTTAGGATCTGAATTTACAAACGTAGCAGCACTTGAACAAGTTGAGATCCATACTAAGTACGCAGGCTATATTGCGCGTCAACAAGATGAGATCAATAAGCAGCTTCGTCATGAGCAAACAATTTTACCAAAAGAGTTTGATTACAAAACTGTATCAGGTTTATCAAATGAGGTTGTTGCTAAGCTTATTGAGTCACGTCCAGACACTATTGGCCAAGCATCGCGTATTTCTGGTATCACCCCAGCGGCGATTTCGCTATTATTAGTGTATCTGAAGAAGCAAGGCTTATTACGCAAATCTGCGTAACGATAAGGGTACATAGTGTTACAGCAACAATTAACTACATTGTTAGCGCAAACTGATATTGCGCTAACGGAAAAACAACAGCAACAGCTAGTTCGTTACGTCGAGTTATTAGATAAGTGGAATAAAGCTTATAATTTAACTTCGGTACGCTTACCTGAAGAAATGATGATTAAGCATATTATGGATAGTTTAGTTGTTGCACCTCACTTACCCGGTCATCATTATATTGATGTTGGCACAGGGCCTGGCCTTCCGGGCATTGTATTAGCGATTGCATTACCTAACACACAATTTGTGTTACTAGATAGTCTAGGTAAACGCGTTCGCTTTTTAATGCATGTTAAACATGAGCTTGGTCTTGATAACGTAACACCTGTTCAGTCAAGAGTTGAAGAATATCAGCCAAGTGTTAAATTAGATGGCGTACTCAGTCGTGCATTTGCTTCATTACAAGATATGGTTGACTGGTGTTCGCACTTAATTGATCATTCGGGTAAATTTATAGCGCTTAAAGGTGTGTTCCCTAGTGAAGAGCTAGAGTCATTACCTACTGGCGTTAAGTTTGAGCAAAAAATTGCATTAGAAGTACCTAAGTTAGATGCACAACGACATTTAATTATTCTTTCTAAAGACTAGGGATCAGAGACACCGTGGCAAAAGTCATCGCATTAGCAAATCAAAAAGGTGGAGTGGGTAAAACTACAACCGCTGTAAACCTCGCTGCGTCTATGGCTGCAACGAAACGTAAAGTGCTGTTAATTGATCTCGATCCGCAAGGCAATGCGACTATGGGAAGTGGCGTAGATAAGTACGGCGACGTACCAACTATTTACGACTTACTCATTGAAGATAAACCTATAGAAGACGTTATTATCAAAGAAACGTCTGGCGAATACCATATGATTGCTGCAAACGGTGATGTAACCGCTGCAGAAGTTAAATTGATGGAATTATTTGCCCGTGAAGTGCGTTTACGTAACGCACTTGAAAAAATTCAGGATCAGTACGAATTTATTTTTATCGACTGTCCACCCTCTTTAAATATGTTAACTGTTAACGCAATGGCCGCAGCTGATTCTATTTTAGTGCCAATGCAGTGTGAGTATTATGCACTTGAAGGGTTAACCGCATTAATGGATACGATTACGCAGCTTGCTAAGTTAGTAAACCCTAGCTTACAAATTGAAGGGATACTTCGTACTATGTACGATCCGCGTAACCGTTTAGCGAATGACGTATCAGAACAATTAAAACAACATTTTGGCGACAAAGTATACCGTACGGTGATCCCGCGTAATGTTCGTTTAGCAGAGGCACCTAGTTTTGGTACACCTGCTATGTATTATGACCGGGCATCAAGTGGCGCTAAAGCATATTTAGCACTCGCTGGTGAAATGTTACGTAGAAAAGAAAAAACAGCGTCCGTTGTCGCCTAACTTTGAGGTAAAAAAATAACATGTCTGCTAAAAAACGAGGTTTAGGCCGAGGACTCGATGCACTTTTAAGTTCGTCAAAGCCTACACCGAGCGCAAGCAAGGAACAAGACACATCAAACGTGACTGAAGCTGTAAAAAATGCGGCTGGGCCAAATAACAGTGAATTACAAAAACTCCCAATCGAGTTTTTACACTCAGGTAAATATCAACCTCGTAAAGACATGTCCGAAGAGGCGCTTGAAGAATTAGCAAGCTCTATTCGCTCACAAGGTATTATTCAACCTATAGTCGTGCGCCCTATTGCACAAAATAGTTTTGAAATTATCGCCGGTGAGCGTCGTTGGCGTGCAGCGCAAATAGCTAAGCTTGAAACAGTACCTTGTATTATTAAAGACGTACCAGATGAAGCTGCAGTAGCTATTGCGCTAATAGAAAATATTCAACGTGAAGACTTAAATGCCATGGAAGAAGCGGTTGCGTTAAATCGCTTACTCAATGAGTTTGAACTAACACATCAACAAGTAGCAGATGCGGTTGGCAAATCACGCACTACAGTAACTAACTTACTTCGTTTAAATAATTTAAACAGTGATGTAAAAATTCTGTTAGAGCATGGCGACATTGAAATGGGGCACGCTCGTTGTTTATTAGCCCTTGAGGGAGAAGCACAATCAGATGCTGCTCGTTTAGCTGTCGCTAAAGCACTAACTGTTCGTGAAACCGAAAAGTTAGTTCGTTCAATTTTAGAACCAGTGCCAGCTAAAGAAATAGCTGAAAAAGATCCAGATGTTAAACAGTTAGAGCAACAACTCGCTGAAAACCTAGGTGCCAAAGTAGAAATAAATTACAACAAAAAAGGCAAAGGTAAGCTTGTTATTTCTTATACTAATTTGGACGAACTTGACGGCATTTTAAATCGCATTAATCAAGACAATACCCACCATTAGTTTTCTACATGTCTAAAAAGGGACATTTGTAGCTATTTCGTGTTACAAAGCGTCTACTCAAGTTGCAAAACTGGCAGGATTAAGTATAATTTCGCCAGTTTTCACACCCTAACAATTAGAACGCAATAAAGGTTAACTAAACGTGACTGATAAGTTAGCGAGTCCATATCGACTTGCCGTATTAAAGTTAATTTGCCTTCAGGGTGTTGTAGCATTAGTTGCTGCTGTAATTATTTGTTTTAGTTCGGGAGTCAATGCCGCGCTTTCATCACTCGCTGGTGGAGTTGTCGCAGTACTTCCGCACTTTGTATTTGGTCTTTATGCATTCAGACATATGGGTGCAAGTCGAGCAAATCAAGCGTATGCCTCGTTGAAACGCGGCAACGGATTAAAATTTATGCTAACAATTGTATTGTTTGCGCTAGTACTGAAGCATTTTCCGGTAATTTTATTACCCTTTTTTAGTACTTATATACTGGCGCTCTTTACTGGATTGTTCGCACCCGTTTTTTTTAAACATTAACTTTGGGATATAACATGGCAGCAGAAGAAGTTACTCTATCTGGCCATATCCAGCACCATTTGACCAATGCTAAGATGTGTTCGACCGATACAGGTCTCGCCTTCAATAAAGCATGTACGGATAGTGGTTTCTGGACATGGCATATAGATACCCTCGCATGGTCTATCGGTTTAGGTCTTATATTTTTATGGATCTTTCGTAGTGCCGCTAAAAAATCAACACTAGGTGTACCTGGAAAATTTCAGTGTTTTATTGAAATAATCGTAGAATTTGTTGGCGACAACGTACGCGATACTTTCCATGGTAAAAGCAAACTTATTGCACCATTAGCCTTAACGATTTTCGTTTGGGTGTTCTTAATGAACTTAATGGATTTAATCCCAGTTGACTTTTTACCAGCATTTGCAGGTTTCGTTGGTGAAACAGCATTTGGTATGGATTCACATGATGTGTACATGAAAATTGTACCTACTACCGATATTAATATGACTTCAGCGCTAGCGCTGGGTGTATTTATACTAATGGTTGGCTTTTCAATCAAAATAAAAGGTATTGGCGGGTTTATTAAAGAGTTAACGCTTCATCCGTTCAGCTCAAATAACATGTTTGTTCAAATTATTTTGATACCATTTAACTTATTACTTGAACTGATTGCACTCGTTTCTAAACCGTTTTCATTAGCACTACGTTTGTTTGGTAACTTATATGCTGGTGAGTTGATTTTCATCTTGATCGGCGCTATCGGTTTTATGCAACTACCGTTGCACTTTGTTTGGGCAGTATTCCATATTCTAGTTATTACATTACAAGCATTCTTATTCATGATGCTTACGATTGTATACCTAAGCATGGCAAGTTCAGATAATCACTAATTTTTACAACCTTTAATATTTAACTTTAATTTACAATTGAAACTTTGGAGAAAAAAATGGAACTAGTATTAGGTCTTAAGTATATCGCAGTAGCTTTACTAATCGGTTTTGGTGCAATCGGCACTGCAATTGGTTTTGGTAACATGGGCGGTAAATTCCTTGAAGCATGTGCGCGTCAACCTGAGCTTGCACCTTCGCTACAAGTTAAGATGTTTATTCTTGCTGGTCTAATCGATGCTGTAGCAATGATTGGTGTTGGTATCGCTATGGTATTGTTGTTCGTACTTTAATTTTATTTTTTGAACAGCTTACTATTTAAGGAGGAGCGGTTGTGAATTTAAACGCCACTCTTATCGGTGAATTGATTGCGTTTACGGTGTTCGTATTATTTTGTATGAAATACGTATGGCCACCACTAAACGGTGCAATTGAAGCTCGCCAGAAAAAAATCGAAGATGGTTTAGCTGCCTCTGATAGAGCCGAAAAAGACTTAGAACTTGCGCAAAAGAAAGCTGCTGAACAGCTTAAAGATGCAAAAGCTCAAGCGGCTGATATCATTGATCAAGCTAAAAAGCGTGCAGTGCTAATTGTTGACGAAGAAACACTTCGTGGTCAGCAAGAGCGTGAAAGTATCATTGCTCAAGGGCACTCTGAAGTTGAGTCTGAACGTAATCGCATAACAGAAGAGCTACGTAAGCAAGTAGCAACTCTGGCAGTGATTGGTGCAGAACGTATTTTAGAGCGTGAAATTAATCAAGCCGCACATAGTGACATCGTTGAAAAACTTGTCGCTGAGCTGTAATTAGGAGGGTATGAGCATGTCTAATTTGACTACTATCGCTCGCCCATACGCTAAAGCGGCTTTTGAACTTGCCGTTGAGAAAGGCACTCTAGAAAGCTGGAATGATATGTTGTTCTTTGCAGGCCACGTAGCCAGCAATGAACAAGCATCATCTGCTTTAGCAGGTATGCCTACAGCTACTGCACAAGCTGAATTATTTATTCAACTTTGTGCTGAGCAGCTCAACGAACAAGGTCAGAACCTAGTTAAGGTGATGGCTGAAAATGGACGTTTGACAGCTCTACCTGACGTTGCTGAGTTATTTGCTGAATTTAAAGCAGAATACGATAAAGAAATCGAAGTAGATGTGATTTCTGCAACTCCTCTTGTTGCTGCGCAACAAGAGTCATTGGTAGCGGCACTTGAAAAACGTTTCGCACGCAAAGTTAAGCTGAATTGTAGTGAAGACGCGTCAGTGGTTGGTGGACTTATTATTAGGTCTGGCGACACTGTAATCGACGGTACTATTCGCGGTAAATTAAGCCGCTTAGCTACAACACTACAATCGTAATTGGGAAAAAGAGCATGCAACTTAATTCCACTGAAATTTCAGATCTGATCAAACAACGTATTGAGAAGTTCGAAGTTGTAAGTGAAGCTCGTAACGAAGGTACTATTGTATCTGTTACTGACGGTATCATCCGCATCCACGGTCTTGCTGACTGTATGCAAGGTGAAATGATTGAGCTTCCTGGCAGCCGTTATGCTATCGCACTAAACCTTGAGCGCGACTCAATTGGTGCAGTAGTAATGGGTCCGTACGCTGACCTTACTGAAGGCGTAAAAGTATATACAACTGGTCGTATTTTAGAAGTTCCTGTTGGTCCTGGTCTACTTGGTCGTGTTGTAAACACACTAGGTGCTCCAATCGATGGTAAAGGCGCTTTAGATAACGACGGGTTTGAACCTGTAGAAAAAATTGCACCAGGTGTAATCGAGCGTAAATCAGTAGATGAGCCAGTTCAAACTGGTTATAAATCTATCGATGCGATGATTCCAGTTGGTCGTGGTCAACGTGAACTAATCATCGGTGACCGTCAAACAGGTAAAACTGCACTAGCAATCGATGCAATCATCAATCAAAAAGACACAGGCGTTAAGTGTGTGTACGTTGCGATTGGTCAAAAAGCATCTACTATTGCAAACGTAGTTCGTAAATTAGAAGAGCATGGTGCACTAGCAAATACTATCGTAGTTGTTGCATCTGCTTCTGAATCTGCGGCACTGCAGTACTTAGCACCGTTCGCGGGCTGTACTATGGGTGAATACTTCCGTGACCGTGGTGAAAACGCATTAATCGTATATGATGATTTGTCTAAGCAAGCAGTTGCTTACCGTCAAATTTCATTACTACTTAAGCGTCCACCAGGCCGTGAAGCATACCCAGGTGACGTATTCTACCTTCACTCTCGTCTTTTAGAGCGTGCATCGCGTGTAAACGCAGATTACGTTGAAAAGTTCACTAATGGTGAAGTGAAAGGTAAAACTGGTTCATTGACGGCATTGCCAATCATTGAAACTCAAGGCGGCGACGTTTCTGCGTTCGTACCGACTAACGTTATCTCTATCACCGATGGTCAGATCTTCTTAGAAACTGACTTATTCAACTCAGGTATCCGTCCGGCAGTAAATGCTGGTATCTCGGTATCGCGTGTTGGTGGTGCTGCACAAACTAAAATCGTTAAGAAACTAGGTGGCGGTATTCGTCTAGCCCTAGCTCAGTACCGTGAATTAGCTGCGTTCTCGCAGTTCGCGTCTGACCTTGATGATGCTACTCGTGCTCAACTTGAGCATGGTGAGCGTGTAACAGAGCTAATGAAGCAGAAACAGTACGCGCCAATGTCTGTTGCTGAAATGTCTTTGTCGTTATTTGCTGCTGAAAAAGGCTTCCTTCAAGACATCGAAATTTCGAAAATCGGTGACTTTGAAGCAGCTTTACTTTCTTATGCAACTAGCACATACGCAGAGCTTGTGGCTCAAATCAATGAAACTGGTAACTTGAATGCCGAGATCGAAGCGCAGCTTAAAGAACTTCTTACGAAGTTCAAGTCTACGCAAACTTGGTAATTTAGTTATTAATGGTGCGCTTTAGGAAACTAAAGCACACCTTGATTCGGAGAGAGAGTCATGGCCAGCGGAAAAGAGATTAAAAGCAAGATCGGGAGTATTAAAAATACTCAAAAGATCACTAGCGCAATGGAAATGGTTGCTGCGTCTAAAATGAAAAGGGCGCAAGAACGCGTTGCTTCAAGCCGTCCATACGCTAATAAATTACGTGAAGTAATTGGTCGTGTTGCTCAAGCAAATCTTGATTTTACTCACCCGTTCTTAAAAGAACGTGAAGTGAAACGAGTTGGTTATATTGTTATCTCTACAGACCGTGGTCTGTGTGGCGGTCTAAACTCAAACGAGTTTAAGAAAGTTGCACTTGATGTTAAAGCGTGGAAAGAGAAAGGTGTTGATGCTGAATTTGCTACTTTAGGTAGTAAGGCAGCAGGCTTCTTTCAACGTTTTGGTGGTCAACTACTCGCTAAAAAAGCGGGCCTAGGAGATAAACCTTCAGTACAAGACGTTATTGGTCCTGTAAAAATTATGCTTGATGCATTTTCTGAAGGCAAAATAGACCGTTTATTCTTGGTATATAACAAATTCGTTAATACCATGAAGCAAGAGCCAATTATAGATCAGTTACTCCCTTTGCCAAAAGCTGAAGAAGAAGTATCTGCTCACACATGGGATTACTTATACGAGCCAAACCCAGAGGCTATTTTAGAGTCTTTGTTAGTACGCTTTATTGAGTCTCAAGCATACCAAGGTGTGGTAGAAAATGCTGCCTCAGAACAGGCTGCTCGTATGGTTGCAATGAAAGCTGCAACTGATAACGCAGGTGACCTTATGGACGAGCTACAGCTTGTTTATAACAAGGCTCGCCAAGCAGCAATCACACAAGAAATTAGTGAGATTTGTTCTGGCTCAGCAGCAGTTTAATGCTTCGGGTAAAGATTAACGAGAGGAATAGACATGAGTTTAGGTAAGGTCGTCCAAATTATCGGCGCCGTTGTGGATATTGAATTTCCACAAGATAGCGTGCCAGCGGTATACCACGCACTAAGAGTAACAGATGGCGATTTAGCTGGTTTGACTTTAGAAGTTCAACAACAGCTAGGTGGCGGTGTAGTGCGTACTATCGCTATGGGTACTACTGATGGTTTACGTCGTAGTGCTTTAGTTATGAATACAGGTGAATCGATTCAAGTTCCAGTTGGTAAAGCAACACTTGGTCGTATCATGAACGTACTTGGTGAGCCAATCGATGAAGCAGGTCCAATCGGCGAAGAAGACCGTATGTCTATTCACCGTGCAGCGCCTTCATACGAAGAGCAATCAAGTTCAGTTGAGCTTTTAGAAACTGGAATTAAGGTTATCGACCTTGTATGTCCGTTTGCTAAAGGTGGTAAAGTTGGTTTATTCGGTGGTGCCGGTGTTGGTAAAACTGTAAACATGATGGAACTTATCCGTAACATCGCAATCGAGCACAGCGGCTACTCAGTATTCGCAGGTGTTGGTGAGCGTACACGTGAGGGTAACGATTTCTACCATGAGATGAACGATTCAAACGTACTTGATAAAGTATCGCTTGTATACGGTCAGATGAACGAGCCTCCAGGTAACCGTTTACGCGTAGCGTTAACAGGCCTTACTATGGCTGAAAAGTTCCGTGATGAAGGTCGCGATGTACTTTTCTTCGTAGATAATATCTACCGTTATACACTTGCTGGTACAGAAGTATCTGCACTTCTTGGTCGTATGCCGTCAGCGGTAGGTTATCAGCCTACACTTGCTGAAGAAATGGGTGTGCTTCAAGAGCGTATCGCTTCAACTAAGACTGGTTCAATTACATCAATCCAAGCGGTATACGTACCTGCGGATGATTTAACAGATCCATCTCCAGCAACTACCTTTGCTCACTTAGACGCAACAGTAGTACTTTCACGTGATATCGCATCACTTGGTATCTACCCAGCGGTAGACCCACTTGATTCATCTTCACGTCAACTTGACCCACAAGTAATTGGTCAAGAGCATTACGATACAGCACGTGGCGTTCAAACAGTTCTTCAGCGTTACAAAGAACTTAAAGACATCATTGCAATCCTAGGTATGGACGAGCTTTCTGACGAAGATAAGCAACTTGTATCTCGTGCACGTAAAATCCAACGTTTCCTATCTCAGCCATTCTTCGTGGCAGAGGTATTTACAGGCGCGTCTGGTAAATACGTATCACTGAAAGATACAATTGCTGGCTTCAAAGGCATTTTAAACGGCGAGTTTGATGAGCTTCCAGAGCAAGCGTTTTACATGGTTGGCTCTATCGAAGAAGCTCAAGAAAAAGCCAAAGGCATGTAACTAGGAGGGTAGTATGACAGCTATGACTGTACATCTTGACGTAGTAAGCGCAGAGCAGAGCTTGTTCTCTGGTCTTGTTGAATCGATTCAAGTATCTGGTAGTGAAGGCGAGCTGGGTGTAAACCTAGGTCATGCTCCACTACTAACTGCCCTTAAACCTGGTATGGTACGTTTAGTTAAGCAATATGGTCACGAAGATGTGTTATATGTTGCTGGCGGTACATTAGAAGTTCAACCAAATCACATCACGATTCTTGCAGATACTGCGGTTCGTGGTGAAGATTTAGATGAAGATTCTGTACAAAAAGCTAAACGTGAAGCTGAAGAACATATGGCGAATTCGTCAGCTGTTGAGTTTGATTATCAACAAGCGGCTACGCGACTGGCAGAAGCAGTTGCTCAGTTACGCGTAATTCAGCAATTACGTCACAAGTAAGCCTATCCGGTTTTGAAAAGCCCACTTTATGTGGGCTTTTTTGTGTCTGTAATTTAAACATGGTGTATCGCTTATTTATAATTGTTAAATAACAGGTCTATCAGACTATTATCTGTGCTTTATCACTTATATCCTTCACCAATCCTCGCTACAATAACGTCATCCAATTAAGTGTGTTTTTCAGTCAAGATTCAGTACGAATAAACTAACCTACTGAGTATCTGCACAAGAAGTGATTTACGTAATCTTCTGCACAAACATAATACTTATTTAGCTAAAACAACGGAAAAAGGAAATTGTTTTAATGGCTCTAACAACTGTTATTCTTGCTGCGGGTAAAGGTACTCGTATGCGCTCTGCTCTACCTAAAGTTTTGCACAATGTTGCAGGTAAACCAATGGTACAGCACGTTATTGATAATGCGATGGCATTAGGTGCAACGACTACAAACTTAGTTTACGGACACGGCGGCGATCTATTACAACAACAACTTGCCGATAACGATGTAAATTGGGTACTTCAAGCAGAACAACTCGGTACTGGCCACGCAGTAGCGCAAGCCAACTCTCATATTAACGATGAAGACACAGTATTGATTTTATACGGCGATGTACCGCTAACAAAACAATCAACTCTAGAGCGTTTATTAGCTGCAACACCTAAAAATGGTTTAGCGGTATTAACGGTAAATTTGGTAAACCCAAATGGCTATGGTCGCATGCTTCGTGTTGGTGGTAAGTTAGTCGGTATTGTTGAGCAAAAAGATGCAAGCTCAGAGCAGTTACTTATTAACGAAGTAAATACAGGCATTATGGCTGTTAACGGTAAGCTATTAAAAACATGGTTAGGTAACTTATCTAACAATAATGCACAAGGCGAGTACTACTTAACAGATATCGTTGCAATGGCTCACAGTGAAGGCGTAGAGATCACTTCTGCGCAACCAGATCATGCAATGGAAGTTGAAGGCGCAAATAACCGTGTACAACTTGCAGGCTTAGAGCGCGCTTACCAAGCATGGCAAGCAGAAGAGTTAATGTTAAATGGCGCAACACTTGCCGACCCTGCCCGTATAGATGTGCGTGGCAATGTTAAAACAGGCGAAGACGTATTAGTTGATATAAACGTTATCTTTGAAGGTAATGTGACCCTTGGTAACAATATACAAATTGGCCCTAACTGTGTACTTAAAAACTGTACCATAGGCGATAACGTGGTAATAAAGGCGAATACCTTAATTGAAGATGCAAGCGTAGCTGCTAAATGTACGCTGGGCCCTTATGCTCGCCTTCGCCCTGGCGCTGTTATGGAAGAAGACTCACACATTGGTAACTTTGTTGAGATGAAAAAAACCCGTTTAGGCAAAGGCTCAAAAGCCAACCACTTAAGTTATTTAGGTGATGCTGAAATTGGAGAAAAAGTGAATATTGGCGCTGGTACTATTACCTGCAACTACGATGGTGTTAATAAATCAAAAACTATTATTGGCGATAATGCTTTTATTGGCTCTAATTCATCACTTGTTGCCCCAGTAAATATAGGTGCAACTGCAACAATTGGTGCAGGCTCTGTGATCACCAGTACCGTTGAAGATGACCAATTAGCAATAGCACGCTCTAAACAGCGTAATTTAACGGGTTGGAAACGCCCAGTTAAAAAATAACAATTAGAGGCTACTTAGGTAGCCTTTTTTATTTTAGTTGAAGTTTAAATTGCTCTTTATAGCGTCTAGATAGGTTTAGTACTTTACCTGTAGTTAATTTTATTTCACTGTCGCCACTGGATAGTGGTGTAATAGACTCCACTTTATCGAGTTTTACGCCATGGCTGCGGTGAATTCTACAAAACCCCTGCACTTCAAGTTGTTTACTTAATGCTGTAAGCGTTGCCCTTAACGGATATATACGTGAG
Source organism: Pseudoalteromonas sp. LC2018020214 (assembly GCF_016598755.1). Lineage (NCBI taxonomy): Bacteria > Pseudomonadati > Pseudomonadota > Gammaproteobacteria > Alteromonadales > Pseudoalteromonadaceae > Pseudoalteromonas > Pseudoalteromonas sp. LC2018020214. The sequence continues at coordinate 3,680,724 of NZ_CP066804.1, read as the reverse complement.
CCTATATGTAGGTTTACATAATTACCCGACGATTCAAGCCAATCAACATCCTCTATTTTTATAATGAATTCTTTTCCGAGCTTTTTAACTAATAGGCGGTTTATGGTCGATGTTGTTTGCTGCTCACTTTCTTCAATTGAAGAAGCTTCACCTAGTAACTGCTGCACCACATATTGATATACTTTGATAAGTACGATGAAAAACACAAAGCTTATAGCGTCTTTCTGGTATTCATAAATAAGCTCAAACCAGCTAAGTCCAAAGTTGTAAGACCCATCATTCAACAAATATATGAATTTACGAACCCCTACCATAATACCAACGTGTAACACGCTAAATATAATAGAAGCAGCAAAGTACATACCTAATGAGGCCGTAATATTTTGCCAATTAAAAGATAAGTGTCTTAAAAACCAAATTAAAATAGGGAATATAAGCAAAGTACTCAAGGCACTTGAATACTCCCAAACAAATGGCTCCCACATTAAAAAAGTTAAAGCCCCTTCTCTTTGGGCTTCCATTATTTGGGTTGTAGCGTTTACTGTATTATTAATTAATACGTAAGCACACAGTAATACTGATGCGTAAATGCTTTGACAACGTTGAAAGTGCTGTAGGTTCATAAATGTATGCTTATTGCTGACGTGGCACGCTTATCCCTGTATACCACCTTTTATCACTATTGCTTGTAATATAAGCACTTGTAGATAGTTTTAGCGAGATCTTTAGGTATGAATAACGCATAAAATTCATAAAGTAATAAAAGCATGAGCACTCAAGTACAACAACTTTCATTAGTTAATTCGCGTAAATATTATCTTGATTGGCTTAGGGTAATCGCATTTGCGTCGCTAATTTTTTATCACATTGGCATGTTGTATAGCGAAAACTGGGGATTTCATTTTAAAAGTAATTACACATCACAGTATGTTGAATATTTAATGTTGGTGTTTTCACCTTGGCGTATGTTGCTCATTTGGTTTATATCGGGTGTAGCACTGCGTTTTATGATTGATAAAATAAGTGGCTTTAAGTCTTGGTTACATTTCACTTTATACCGCTCTATTTTTTTACTATTACCCTTGCTGGTGGGTTTATGGTTAATAGTGCCTTTACAGCTGTTTGCAGAAATGTCGCAGCACGATGTTATTGATATTAGTTATTGGCAATTCTATTTAGCTTTTATAGAGACTAACAATACGCTTTTTGATAATTATCAGTCTGGAGTGTGGCCGAATGTGGATGTAAATCACTTGTGGTATTTGCGCTCGTTGTGGCAATTTATGCTGATCATTATTGTTTTAACTCTTTTTACACGCTTGCCCTTTATTGCGCCTTTAAAAACATTTGTTAAGGGGGGTGTGTCATTTGGGTTTTTAATTACCTTGCTCACTATTGCCACACTATTTACAAGCCATTACTTAACTGGCGATTCAATTAGAGAGACTAACGGCTTAATACTGCTACTCGCAGGATACATACTTGCTAAAAACACTTACTTTTGGAACTGCTTAAATAAAAAATTAGTATTACTAGCTTTGAGTTTTGCGGTTTTGTTTGTACTTATAATATTAAGTTATCAGAAGGTGTTTAATCTTCCTCATTTTATTTTAAGCGCTAGCTACAATATTCAACGTGTTGTAGGTGTATTTTTTGTACTTGCGCTCGCTCACCGATTTTTAAATTTTAATACTTACTATTTAAAACAGCTCAATGTATGGGTGTTTCCCTTTTATTTATTGCATCAAAGCATTTTGATTATTTTGTGTTTTTTACTACAGCCTTTAAGTTTAGGGCCTGTTGCTGAACCATTCATCATTATTACAGGGACTTGGTCTTTTTGCGGCGTTATTACATGGGGTATTACACGTATTGATGTACTTAGACCTTTGCTAGGGGTTGCAATTAAACGAGATTATTCCCCGACTGTAAAAATGCTTGGTTATACGGCCGCTTTAATTTTAATTACTCCGCTAGCGTATAAGCTAATTACTTAGGCTAAGAGGCTGTATTAAAACTGCCATAATCTTGTCATGCCTGTGTGTTGATATTTAGCAAATACAATACTAAGGAAAATCACATGTTTAAAAAATCAATTATTGCGCTGTCACTTATATCTGTTCTTACTGGTTGCTCACTTGATGGTGACGATGGCCAAAACGGCTCTCAAGGATTACAGGGAGAACAAGGCGCAAATGGCATTAATGGGATAAATGGTGTAAATGCTAATTCAGTATTAAATATCAGCCTCGTAGGAAGAGGAGTATTAAATGCACAAAGTCCAGAAGGTGCCGCTGAAATAGTTGCTTACCAAGCATCTAAAAAATGGATTTACGCTATTAACAGTTCAGGCGATGACTCTGTTATTAATATTTTACCCGCCGACACCTTTGATACTGCCGCACTTGTTAAAGATAACGAAGGGGTTATCAGCGCCACAAATTTAACGTCCGTTATTACGTTGTCTTTAAACGAGCATACCCAAGGCGATGCAAACAGCATTGCTATTGATGAAAATAATAATTTACTAGCGGTCGCAATGGCTGCTAAAAGCACGGGTGATGCAGGTCAAATTGCTTTTTACGATATAAGCGGCGACTCACCTGTATTTATTAAAAATGTTACAGTCGGATTTTTACCAGACATGGTGACGTTCACCCATGATGGCGCAAAGGCAGTGGTTGCTAACGAAGGTGAACCAAGTGGCGACTACAGCGTAGATCCTGAAGGTTCTATTAGTATTATCGATATAACAAATAATGTAATAGCCGATACAGCACTAAATATTTATTTTAAAGCCTATAACAACAAACAAACCGAACTAGAAGCGCAAGGGGTCGTTTTTGCAAACCCCAATGGTCGTACTATTAACGGTAATCTGATAAATACCACAGTAGCTATGGATTTAGAGCCCGAGTACGTTAGCATTTCTAAAGATAACAAATACGCTTATGTATCTATTCAAGAAAACAATGCACTTGCAATAGTTAACCTACAAGACAACAGCCTTGAGCTAAAGGGCTTAGGCTTTAAAGATTGGTCAAGCTTACAACTTGATGCCTCAGATAAAGATGGCGGCGTTAATTTTAAATCATACCCAGGGCTCTATGGTATGTACCAGCCCGATACTATCTCAAGCTTTAGTTGGAAAGGCGCTAACTTTATAGTCACTGCCAACGAAGGTGACGCAAGAGAATACTTTTTTGATACAACGGATGAAGCAGACTGTATAGCAAAGGGCGGACTTGATTACGATAAAGACGACGGCTGCTTAGCATATATAGATGAGAGCCGCGTTGAAGACTTAACGCTTGCAGCTAATTTTGATTACTTAAATAACGACGATAACGATATTGGTCGCTTAAAAGTAACAACAATAAAAGGCGATACTAATAACGATGGTCAATACGAATCGCTTTATGCTTATGGTGCACGTTCGTTTACCATTTGGGACAGCAATGGGCTGGTGGTGTTTGATTCAGGCGATGATATAGGTCGTATTACTGCATCGGTTCATGGTGAAGCATTTAACAACAATGAAGATGAAAACAAAGGTGACTCACGCTCAGATGATAAAGGCGCAGAGCCAGAAGCGCTGACTATTGGTAAAATTGACGATCGTACATTTGCTTTTATAGGGCTTGAGCGTATGGGTGGGATTATGGTTTATGATATTACCAATCCATATAATGTGCAGTTTGAAGACTACTTCTATAATAGAGGCTTAATTAAAGACGCTAATATTACAGGCGATTTAGCGCCTGAAGGAATGGTATTCGTTCCAGCTGAGCAAAGTGCCACAGGAAACCCACTCTTAATCGTTGGAAATGAAATATCAGGCTCTATTGCCGTATGGGAAATAGCATCTAAATAAACCTTTAATTTAAAATAAAGCTGTGTGTTGTTTGTTTAACATACAGCTTAGTTTAAACCTTACTAATACCTCATCAATAGATACTTATATTGTGCGTGTTTTTTAAACTAAAAGTATCCTGTAGCCCTTTATTTGTATAGCTTTCATACTAAATTCATTTAATTGTCAAAAAGCTGAAATAAAACATTGACCCCCGCTCGAATCTCCCTATAATGCGACCCCACTGAGACGGGAAACGCCGAAGCATAGCGAGGCACGAACTACTCAGAGAGTTAAATAAAACTTCGGTTTTAAATTGTCGAAAGAAAGTTTAAAACAAAGTGTTGACTCGAAAAATAAAGGGTGTATTATTCGCATCCCTTGAGGCGCTAAAGCGACTCAAAACGTTCTTTAACAATATAAAGCAATCATCTGTGTGGGCACTCGTACAGATTGAGTTCTAACAGCCAAACTACTTAGGTAGCGAGGCAAACAAATTAGAGTCTCAATTGAAAACTGAGTGACCAACAGAATAGTTATTTCGGTAATTATTCGGCACAGTCAATTCAATATCGAAAGATATTAAAAAATTCAGAATTCATTGAGCTGTCGAAAGACATAAAACTTTTTAATTGAAGAGTTTGATCATGGCTCAGATTGAACGCTGGCGGCAGGCCTAACACATGCAAGTCGAGCGGTAACAGAAAGTAGCTTGCTACTTTGCTGACGAGCGGCGGACGGGTGAGTAATGCTTGGGAACATGCCTTGAGGTGGGGGACAACAGTTGGAAACGACTGCTAATACCGCATAATGTCTACGGACCAAAGGGGGCTTCGGCTCTCGCCTTTAGATTGGCCCAAGTGGGATTAGCTAGTTGGTGAGGTAATGGCTCACCAAGGCGACGATCCCTAGCTGGTTTGAGAGGATGATCAGCCACACTGGGACTGAGACACGGCCCAGACTCCTACGGGAGGCAGCAGTGGGGAATATTGCACAATGGGCGCAAGCCTGATGCAGCCATGCCGCGTGTGTGAAGAAGGCCTTCGGGTTGTAAAGCACTTTCAGTCAGGAGGAAAGGTTAGTAGTTAATACCTGCTAGCTGTGACGTTACTGACAGAAGAAGCACCGGCTAACTCCGTGCCAGCAGCCGCGGTAATACGGAGGGTGCGAGCGTTAATCGGAATTACTGGGCGTAAAGCGTACGCAGGCGGTTTGTTAAGCGAGATGTGAAAGCCCCGGGCTCAACCTGGGAACTGCATTTCGAACTGGCAAACTAGAGTGTGATAGAGGGTGGTAGAATTTCAGGTGTAGCGGTGAAATGCGTAGAGATCTGAAGGAATACCGATGGCGAAGGCAGCCACCTGGGTCAACACTGACGCTCATGTACGAAAGCGTGGGGAGCAAACGGGATTAGATACCCCGGTAGTCCACGCCGTAAACGATGTCTACTAGAAGCTCGGAGCCTCGGTTCTGTTTTTCAAAGCTAACGCATTAAGTAGACCGCCTGGGGAGTACGGCCGCAAGGTTAAAACTCAAATGAATTGACGGGGGCCCGCACAAGCGGTGGAGCATGTGGTTTAATTCGATGCAACGCGAAGAACCTTACCTACACTTGACATACAGAGAACTTACCAGAGATGGTTTGGTGCCTTCGGGAACTCTGATACAGGTGCTGCATGGCTGTCGTCAGCTCGTGTTGTGAGATGTTGGGTTAAGTCCCGCAACGAGCGCAACCCCTATCCTTAGTTGCTAGCAGGTAATGCTGAGAACTCTAAGGAGACTGCCGGTGATAAACCGGAGGAAGGTGGGGACGACGTCAAGTCATCATGGCCCTTACGTGTAGGGCTACACACGTGCTACAATGGCGCATACAGAGTGCTGCGAACTCGCGAGAGTAAGCGAATCACTTAAAGTGCGTCGTAGTCCGGATTGGAGTCTGCAACTCGACTCCATGAAGTCGGAATCGCTAGTAATCGCGTATCAGAATGACGCGGTGAATACGTTCCCGGGCCTTGTACACACCGCCCGTCACACCATGGGAGTGGGTTGCTCCAGAAGTAGATAGTCTAACCCTCGGGAGGACGTTTACCACGGAGTGATTCATGACTGGGGTGAAGTCGTAACAAGGTAGCCCTAGGGGAACCTGGGGCTGGATCACCTCCTTATACGATTTAGAACTTATTTGTTCGTAGTGTCCACACAGATGATTGTTAATTAGTGCTTGTTCTTCGGAATAACTAATTAATATGCTCTTTAAAAATTTGGAAAAGCTGATAATAAAATTCTGATAGATACATTGTATTTATCAAGAGTTTTCAAAAGTAAAAAAAGAATGGTAGCAGTACCATTCAGTGCCATTTAATTAACTCTTATGAGTTGATTGATTGGTATCTACTTTAGTATTCAATATTAACTTCTGGCGAAGTTAAACTGTCACAAAACAAAGACCCGTTTGGGTTGTATGGTTAAGTGACTAAGCGTACACGGTGGATGCCTTGGCAGTTGGAGGCGATGAAGGACGTATTAACTTGCGATAAGCCTAGTCAAGCTAGTAAAAAGCGCTTGAGACTAGGATTTCCGAATGGGGAAACCCACCTGCTTGCAGGTATCGTTAACTGAATACATAGGTTAACGAGGCGAACGCGGAGAACTGAAACATCTAAGTACCCGTAGGAAAAGAAATCAACCGAGATTCCGAAAGTAGCGGCGAGCGAAATCGGAACAGCCCTTAAGCTTATTATGTGTTAATGGAAGGCTCTGGAAAGTGCCACGATACAGGGTGATAGTCCCGTACATGAAAAGACATTTTAAGTGAAATCGAGTAGGTCGGAGCACGTGAAACTTTGACTGAATATAGGTGGACCATCATCTAAGGCTAAATACTCCCAACTGACCGATAGTGAACCAGTACCGTGAGGGAAAGGCGAAAAGAACCCCTGTGAGGGGAGTGAAATAGAACCTGAAACCGTGTACGTACAAGCAGTAGGAGCCCACTTGTTGGGTGACTGCGTACCTTTTGTATAATGGGTCAGCGACTTATATTTTGTAGCGAGGTTAACCGAATAGGGTAGCCGTAGGGAAACCGAGTCTTAACTGGGCGACTAGTTGCAAGGTATAGACCCGAAACCCGGTGATCTAGCCATGGGCAGGTTGAAGGTTGAGTAACATCAACTGGAGGACCGAACCCACTAACGTTGAAAAGTTAGGGGATGACCTGTGGCTAGGAGTGAAAGGCTAATCAAACCGGGAGATAGCTGGTTCTCCCCGAAATCTATTTAGGTAGAGCCTCGGACGAATACTTACGGGGGTAGAGCACTGTTAAGGCTAGGGGGTCATCCCGACTTACCAACCCTTTGCAAACTCCGAATACCGTAAAGTAATATCCGGGAGACACACGGCGGGTGCTAACGTCCGTCGTGAAGAGGGAAACAACCCAGACCGCCAGCTAAGGTCCCAAAGTCATAGTTAAGTGGGAAACGATGTGGAAAGGCCCAGACAGCCAGGAGGTTGGCTTAGAAGCAGCCATCCTTTAAAGAAAGCGTAATAGCTCACTGGTCGAGTCGGTCTGCGCGGAAGATGTAACGGGGCTAAACTATGCACCGAAGCTGCGGATTCATCTTAGGATGAGTGGTAGGGGAGCGTTCTGTAAGCGGTTGAAGGTGTACCGGGAGGTATGCTGGACGTATCAGAAGTGCGAATGCTGACATGAGTAACGATAATGGGAGTGAAAAACTCCCACGCCGGAAGACCAAGGGTTCCTATCCCATGTTAATCAGGGTAGGGTAAGTCGACCCCTAAGGCGAGGCCGAAAGGCGTAGTCGATGGGAAACAGATTAATATTTCTGTACTCGATATAATTGCGATGGGGGGACGGAGCAGGCTAAACAAGCATGGCGTTGGTAGTCCATGTGAAAGTGAGTAGGTTGGCGACTTAGGTAAATCCGGGTTGCTATTAAGACTGAGACACGAGACGAGTCACTACGGTGATGAAGTTGTTGATGCCATACTTCCAGGAAAAGCCTCTAAGCTTCAGATTATATGGAATCGTACCCCAAACCGACACAGGTGGTCAGGTAGAGAATACTAAGGCGCTTGAGAGAACTCGGGTGAAGGAACTAGGCAAAATCGTACCGTAACTTCGGGAGAAGGTACGCTCCTATCTGTGATGAGACTTGCTCTCTAAGCGGACGGGAGCCGCAGTGACCAGGTGGCTGGGACTGTTTATTAAAAACACAGCACTGTGCAAAATCGCAAGATGACGTATACGGTGTGACACCTGCCCGGTGCCGGAAGGTTAATTGATGGGGTTATCCTTAGGGAGAAGCTCTTGATCGAAGCCCCGGTAAACGGCGGCCGTAACTATAACGGTCCTAAGGTAGCGAAATTCCTTGTCGGGTAAGTTCCGACCTGCACGAATGGTGTAACCATGGCCACGCTGTCTCCACCCGAGACTCAGTGAAATTGAAATCGCAGTGAAGATGCTGTGTACCCGCGGCTAGACGGAAAGACCCCGTGAACCTTTACTACAGCTTGGCACTGAACATTGAACCTACATGTGTAGGATAGGTGGGAGACTTTGAAGCAGCGACGCTAGTTGTTGTGGAGTCAACCTTGAAATACCACCCTTGTAGTTTTGATGTTCTAACGTTGGCCCCTGAATCGGGGTTACGGACAGTGCCTGGTGGGTAGTTTGACTGGGGCGGTCTCCTCCTAAAGAGTAACGGAGGAGCACGAAGGTTGGCTAAGTACGGTCGGACATCGTACGGTTAGTGTAATGGTAGAAGCCAGCTTAACTGCGAGACAGACACGTCGAGCAGGTACGAAAGTAGGTCATAGTGATCCGGTGGTTCTGAATGGAAGGGCCATCGCTCAACGGATAAAAGGTACTCCGGGGATAACAGGCTGATACCGCCCAAGAGTTCATATCGACGGCGGTGTTTGGCACCTCGATGTCGGCTCATCACATCCTGGGGCTGAAGTCGGTCCCAAGGGTATGGCTGTTCGCCATTTAAAGTGGTACGCGAGCTGGGTTTAGAACGTCGTGAGACAGTTCGGTCCCTATCTGCCGTGGGCGTTTGAGAATTGAGAGGGGTTGCTCCTAGTACGAGAGGACCGGAGTGAACGAACCGCTGGTGTTCGGGTTGTCATGCCAATGGCATTGCCCGGTAGCTACGTTCGGAACTGATAAGCGCTGAAAGCATCTAAGCGCGAAGCAGGCCTCGAGATGAGTTCTCACTAGACTTTTAAAGTCTCTGAAGGGCCGTTGAAGACTACAACGTTGATAGGCAAGATGTGGAAGTGGTGTGAGCCATTAAGCTAACTTGTACTAATTACCCGTGAGGCTTAACCATACAACGCCAAACGCGTTTTATGCGACAGTTTAGACAGAAGTTAATATGACTAAAGTAGACATTACTTAGAAAGACTTAAAAAATATTATCAGATATTTTCCAAATTCAGTTAGTGCGTAGAAATACGAATTAACGCCCAAATTTGCTTGGTGACAATAGCGTTTTGGACCCACCTGACTCCATGCCGAACTCAGTAGTGAAACGAAACAGCGCCGATGATAGTGTAGCATTTGCTATGTGAAAGTAGGACATTACCAGGCTTCAAATTGTAGAGAGCCCGACTAGAAATAGTCGGGCTTTTTTACGTCTGCAGAAAAGTGAAATACGCGCAATTAATACACACTCATATCGCGACACAAAGAGAGTGTAGCATTTGCTATGTGGCTCTCCACCGCTGTGGGCACTACGACACTACCAGACTTCAAATTGTAGAGAGTCTGACTAGAAATAGTCGGGCTTTTTACGTCTGCAGAAAAGTAAGATACACACTCATTTAAACTCACCACGTAGGTCGGTCGAGCGTAGTGACTCCCGACGCTAACATCACATCGGTAATAACTATAGTGTTCTTATTTCACGAGCTGGATTACCCGCTACTACGGTATTAGCCATTACATTTTTAGTTACTACAGATCCTGCACCCACAATACTATTTTCGCCTATATTAACTCCAGCAAGAATAATAGCGCCTGCGCCAATCCATACGTTATTGCCTAACGCGATAGGTGCTGCAAAGTTTTCCTTATTAAGCCTTTCTGCTGGATTAGTAGCATGTGACACAGCTAAAAGCTGAACGTTCGGGCCTATTAAGCAGTCATCACCAATGGTGATTGAGTAATTGGCTAATGGCGAATCGAGAAGTGTGCAATTAACATTTATAAAAGTACGATCACCAATAACTATATGATTGCCGTAATCGCAATGAAAACCTGATTCTATAATTACCTCTTCACCGCATTGTGCGAACAGCTCTTTAATACGCTTTAAATTACCTTTGCTCGGGCTTTTATTGAATAATCGGCATATCTCGCCTGTTTGTTTTCTTTGCATTAAATATGGCTTAGTCACGCTATTAAATAATTTCATTGAGTTTGTTATTCATTTATATACATACATTATTAAGTATTATCTCATGCTTATATATTTTACTGAAAAGTTGTTATTACCTTTTTGTATGGGCTAAAAAGGTTTTAAACAAATTTTGACTTTTATTATATTCCTTTTTAAAAAAGCTTTAATAATGTAAAATTCATGTTACAAGGAGTAAGTAATGAAATTAAATAAACTAACTAAATTATTCTGTTTAACAATTATTTTAGCCGGTTGTGGGGGAGGGGGTAATGATGCCAGCCAACCTGCTAATAATGATTCTGGTTCTTCTGGAAAAACTAAATTTGTTAAGCCTGATTATCAAAATACGCCTACCTATGACGGTGAATTATCTTTATTCGAAATAACAGCAAGTAATGTAACTCAACTAACAACTCAGTACTCATATCTAATAGATAGCCTAAATTCCATAGTATTTGGAGAGGATTATCAAAATCTATTTCTCCACGACCCAGTGCTAGATAACCAATCTGATAATTTCGGTTGTGTTACTGGCTCTGCTGACATGAAAGAGGAAGAGGCTAATCAGCACTATATAATTACTTATAACAATTGCTCTGCTGCTGGGTGGGTTTTTAATGGGCAATCTGATATTTATATCGAAAACTCTAACGCTGAATTTGTTTTAGAATATGGGGTAGTACCTAGTTTAACAATTAGTAACGAAGTGCTTGGGGTTACCTATTTAACAGAAGGTTTTGCTATTGCTAATAGTCAGGGAGTAAATAGTGACAGTAGCGCTACTGTGAATATTCAATTTAAAGGTGCTGATGAAAATTCGCTTGATATTTTATTCTCTAATGTAAGGCTTGATGCTGTTTTAGATGCAACCAATGTTGGGTATGGTGTTGGTTTTAATGGTGAAGTTTATTTTAGTGATTTAGGAAAACTAACAATAAAAACTGATGAGTTTTATCCAACCAATGATATATCTCTGCCTTCAATAATAGGAGCAAAGTACACCCTAATATCACAAAATACTGCTAGTGTAGATCTCAAAGCTAATGGTATTTCGACCATACATCTATCTAATGAATTTTTGCCTCTAGAGTTTTATTTAACTGACTTAGATAATGTTTATAACAATACTGCCAACTCTATTCCTATAGCAAGTATTTCAGGCTCGAACAAAGCTCTACGACACTCTATTCTTACTCTTGATGCAACGCAGTCCAAGGACCCTGATTTTGAACCATTAGGTTATGAGTGGAAATTAATAACTTTTCCGCAGAATGCTAGTTGGCAACTTGGCACCGGTAGCAAAATTGACTTTATTGGAGACCTACCTGGCCTTTATCGTATTTCGTTAACAGTTGTAGACCCAAGTGGTGCAGAAAATACTGTGGAGCATGAGTTTAAATTAGAAAAACTGCCAGCAATTGTTTCTGACATTACTGCATATGATGAAATAGAATTAGGTGAACACTATACAGCCATTATTAACTTATCTAATGATGAGTTCGATGGTCCTTTTGAATACAAAATTGCTTATGGGCCAAGTAATATCTCGATTTCAGAACAGGGAGAGATTAATTGGTTAAGCAACGCGCCTGACTTTGGTAGTAATTTAAACGTAAATTTTGCTGTTGATATCTCAAACTCTGACAATCAAATAAGAATTAAGCACCAAATCAACCTTCAATCACTCGGTGGCGTAGATAATCGCTCAGTTGGTTATGTGAACAACTCAACATCCAGTGTAGCTTCAATTAAGCTTTCGAACCAAAAAAGGGGTGTATTACGCGGTAATGATAATTATATCTTAAGTCTCAGTGAGACAGGGTTGCTAGAATACAATAAATGGATACCTCCCTTACCTTCAAATGTTGAGCATGTAGGTGCATTTCTTAATCAGTCAGGGACGCAACTAAATTGGCTAAGTATTACTTACAACCAAGAGGCAGCTAAACATCAAATATTTTTAACTAATGAGGGTTCAAGTAGTTTGCTGATAGATGATGTTTCGGCTGAGAATTATAACTCTATGGTATTTGATTATAACGGCGATGGTATTGAAGATATTCTTCTTTCGGCGGGGCATTCGTATGATAGCTATCTTATTAATGGAAATGATCTTTCTATCACTACGCTTATTGTTGCGCCGGACCTTTCACTTAATTATTCAAATAGCTTGATTCAAGTTTGTGATTTGAATAACGACGGCTTTAAAGAGTTAATTGATAGGGAAAGTATATTTGATGTCAAACAGAACAAATACCTGATAGGACCCTACTCTGAATATAAATTTAAGGCATTTACCAGTGGTGATAATTGTCGTGTAACTAGATATAAGGCCTCCGAACATTATAGTGAACTAATATGGTGGGAAGATGGTGAACTGCAGGTGGGTAGTGAAAAGTTTGAGACTAATTTCAATGATGGTATTTCGATTAGCCTTGAAGTAGATAGTCCTTATAGTCATGTTTATTTTTCTAATTCAAAAGAGCTTTATTACTTTGATCAGCAGTGGCAATTGTTCTCTGTATCTATTGCTGAAAACCCCATTGGGAGAGTAATAGGAGCTGTTGATTTTGATAATGATGGAATACAGTCATTATTAGTAAGCAAAACAGATAGTTTAGAAGGAAGTTATTTATACGAAGAATATACGATGCAAAGCTTTAGCTATGAGAATGGGCTATGGCAGCTTGAGTATTCATCAGTGGCTCAAGGTCAACTTCCTAATCTTCATATTGTTGGTGCTGTTGATGATACGGTTAGCATTTCAGATTTTGGCCGTTCGGCTAAGGTAACGCACAATAATGCACCTGTTACTTTCACTGGAGAGATGCTGTTAACGCAAGATAATGAAAATCAAATTGAGTATTCATTAACTCAAATTAACAACGAGACATTTATTGTTAAACGCAATACAGGTTCAACCAGTGTAATTTGGCAAACTAGCGTTGCAGAAGTGACTTTTTCTAATTCGTATGATTTTGCTTTTACAGAGTCCGAAACACACTTGAGCTTTAAAAGTGATATTAGATATTACACAATCGCTAAACAAACAGGAGAAGTCGTATCAAGAGCCTACTTTCCTTACTTGCCGTCTGAGGAGTTGTCAAAAATAATAATAGGTTATTACGATTTAGGTATAGCTTTTTACGAAAATCCAAGCTTATCACCCATTTCAATTGACAGTAGCAATTGGCCTGTACCTTTAGATTTCTTACAAGAAACAACAAGTCATGTAGCGCATGTACACGCTACTCAGCTAGATTCAGATCCTCAACTAGAGCTAATAATTGATTATCGTACTTTTGGAAGTTTCGATGAAGAAGGTGGTTTAATAGTATTAGATACGAAAACGAAAGCATTAGAAATTTTGGACGAACAACAAATTAAGGGCTTTACAATTTACCACAAAGAGAAAATCCTCGATGAAACTATAGGTGGCGTTTATGGCCGAAACTATCTGGCGCATTACTCTATAGAAAAAACAATTAGCCTAGTGGATAAGTTATCAAATCAAGTTATTTGGGAGAGTCCACAAATCTCGAATAATTACCACGATGTATTAATTCAAAAAGATGAGCGTGATTCTTGGAGTTTATATATTTTAGGTAGTGAGTTTTTAATATATCCTTATTTGAACTAAAAAATAATAGCGTGCTCAGTAATCTAGTTTCTAGCTCACTGGGCAAGTTAGAATGTTTCACCACATCTACATGCTGTTAAATTAAAAAGCGCACATTGCGCTTTTTTTACTCATTCACTTGCCATTTAGGTTGTTTCGTTTAAAATCGCATAACTTTCGAAATGAAACTTAATTCACGAGCTTTATGACTAAACGAAACACACAGCAGCGTCGTCACAATATACTGGTTCAAGTTAATGAATTAGGTGAAGTAGCCGTTGAAAAGTTAGCACAGCAGTTTCAAACATCTGAAGTAACCATTCGAAAAGATTTAACCTCGCTTGAAAAAAGTGGCTTATTACTTCGCCGCTACGGTGGTGCTATTGCACTACCTAAAGAAATTGTTAGCGATGAAGTAGATTCAAAGCGCAAAGTCGCAATAGCTAAGGCTGCAGCAAAACTTATAAAAGATCATAACCGCATTATTATTGATAGCGGGCGTACTACTGCTGCGATGATCCCCGAGCTTGCTGATAAGCGTGGGCTAGTTGTAATGACAAACGCAATTAAAGTAGCGAGTCGTTTATTAGCACTTGAGAACGAGCCAACACTTTTGATGACCGGTGGGACGTGGGATCCGCATTCTGAGTCGTTTCAGGGGCAAGTTGCCGAAAATGTATTATGCTCTTACGACTTCGATCAGCTCTTTATTGGTGCGGATGGTATAGATGTAAAACGTGGCACAACAACCTTTAATGAGTTAGTTGGTTTGAGCCAAGTAATGGCAAAAGCGGCTCGTGAAGTAATTGTAATGGTTGAATCAGATAAGATTGGCCGAAAAATACCAAATTTAGAATTACCGTGGAAAATAGTAACCACATTAATAACCGATGATGGCTTGGCAGACGAAAAGCGCAAAGCAATTGAGGCGTGTGGTGTAAAACTAATTTGCGCAGAGATTATTGAATAGTAACTACAAAGTGAGTTACTAGAATTAAAAAATTAATGGAGACACTATGTGTGGAATAGTTGGGGCAGTTGCAGAACGTCCAGTAAACAAAATTTTAGTTGAAGGCCTTAAACGTCTTGAATACCGTGGTTATGACTCAGCAGGCGTAGCATTGCTTGATGGCAACACACTTAATACTGTTAAAGCAGTAGGTAAAGTAGTAAACGTAGAAGCTGCACTTAAGAAAGCAGGCGTTAGCGGTCATACAGGTATTGCACACACTCGCTGGGCAACACATGGTAGCGTTACAGAAGAAAACGCACACCCGCATGTATCAAACAACCAGCTAGCACTCGTGCACAACGGTATTATTGAAAACCACGCAAGCTTACGCGCATCGCTTAAAGAAGAAGGTTACGAGTTTCTATCTGAAACCGATACCGAAGTAATGGTGCACTTAATTCATAAGCTTCGTAAGCAGCACACTAGTTTACTTGCAGCAGTAAAGGCAGCTGTTAAGCAATTTGAAGGTGCGTTTGGTACAGTTGTATTTGATAAAGCAAACGACAACGAAATCATTGTAGCGCGCTCAGGTAGCCCTCTTGTTATTGGTTTAGGCCTTGGCGAAAACTTTATAGCTTCTGATCAGTTAGCACTATTACCTGTTACTCGTAGCTTCATCTTTTTAGAAGAAGGCGATGTAGCGCGTATTACACGTGATACAGTAGAAATTTTTGACGAAAACGGCGACGCAGTTGAGCGTGAAGTGATTGAGTCAAACATTACGCAAGATGCATCAGGCAAAGGCGATTACCGCCACTACATGCTAAAAGAAATCTACGAGCAGCCACTTGCAGTACGTAATACCCTTGAAGGGCGTTTAAACGACGACCGCGTAGCAATTGATGCGTTTGGCGAAAGCGCTCAGCAAATATTTAAAGACGTAAAACACGTGCAAATTATTGCCTGTGGCACGTCTTACCATTCAGGTATGGTTGCACGTTATTGGCTTGAGCAATTTGCAGGCGTTAGCTGTAATGTAGAAATAGCTTCTGAATTTAGATACCGTCAGTCGTTTGTTCATGAAAATAGCTTACTTGTTACTATTTCTCAATCAGGTGAAACTGCCGATACGCTAGCTGCATTACGCCTAGCTAAAGAGCAAGGTTACATGGCCTCAATGACCATTTGTAACGTACCTGGTTCATCGCTTGTACGCGAATCAGACCTTGCCTTTATGACCAAAGCTGGTGCTGAAATAGGCGTGGCTTCTACTAAAGCATTTACAACGCAATTAGTTGGTTTGTTAATGCTTACTGCGTCTATAGCTCAAGAAAAACAGCTTGACCAAAGTGCTATTGTAAATGCTATAAAAGTACTACCTGCTAAGCTTGAAGAAACATTACTGCTTGCAGATGGCATTGCAGACCTTGCAGAAGAATTTGCCGACAAGCATCACTCACTGTTTTTAGGTCGTGGCTCACAATATCCAATCGCAATGGAAGGTGCGCTTAAGCTTAAAGAAATTTCGTACATTCACGCAGAAGCCTACGCAGCGGGCGAGCTAAAACATGGCCCACTCGCACTTATTGATGCTGACATGCCAATTATTGTTGTAGCACCAAACAATGAGTTATTAGAAAAGCTTAAATCAAACGTAGAAGAAGTACGCGCACGTGGCGGCATTATTTACGTATTCGCAGATAAAGATTCACACTTTGAGTCAGACGATACAATGCGTGTTATCAACGTAAACCACACTGACGACATTATTGCGCCAATTGTTTACACACTGCCATTACAGTTACTGTCGTACTACGTAGCGGTAATTAAAGGTACCGACGTTGACCAACCTCGTAACTTAGCTAAATCTGTTACGGTTGAGTAAAATCAATAGGTTGGTAATTACCTGTTAAAGATAAAAAGGCGCTCAATGCGCCTTTTTTTGTACCTCAAAGCCTGTTAGATTAAATAACACACTATTTTCTAAAGGATTAGCTATGCGTTTATTCACTGCTATTTTTATATGTAGCTTATTTATAGTTTCTAATAACACACTTGCAGAGCCTGATTTAAAACAGCAAACCATTAGCTATACGCAACAAACGCATACTATCAATTCAGTAATTTTAAATGAGCTACGTACCGTTGTAGTTCAACTTCCAAAGAGTTACCAAGCTAATCCAAACAAAGTTTATCCAGTTATTTATCGCCTAGATGGCGCGGGTAACATACCGCTTATAAGTGCTGTAATGGATCGACTGCAAAATAATAATCGTGCGCCTGAGGTTATTATTGTCGCTATTGAAAACACCAATCGCTTAAGAGATTTATACCCCACAGTTAATAAAGAGCCACAAGGCCCGGTAGGTGAAGGCGGTGGTGCAGCAAAGTTTTTAGCATTTATTGAGCAAGAGCTTATGCCCTTAATTAATAAAAACTATCGTACGCATAACTTTAATGTGATTGCTGGGGGCTCAGCAGCAGGCGTGTTTGCACTTTATACTATGCAAGCTAACCCTGAGCTTTTCCAAGCGCATATTGCTTACAGCCCTGCCGTTTGGTGGAACTATGGCGCATCGGTAAAAAGTACAAAATCGTTTATAGCTAAAACGAAAGACCTGAATAACTACGTTTATATCAATATTGGCGAAGAAGCCGGGATAATGCGCGAAAGGTACGATGAATTGCAGCAATCACTGCAATCGTATAAAGTGCGAGAGCTACGCTTCTTTAGTGATGCGTTTGACGGTGTCTCGCATAACCTGACTTCCGTTGCTGGTGCATTTAATGCCTATCACAACTTATTTTTGCCTAAACAAATGCCCATAAGTGATTTAACTGACGATGTAGCCTCTATTGATGCTTATTATCAAAACTTATCTCAACAATGGGGCGAGCAGATTGCGCCACCGGATCGCGCTGTTAGATCGCTCGGTTATAACTTAACGGGCAGCAAGCAATTTACCCGTGCTATTGAGGTGTTTAAGTACAATATAAAAAACTACCCAAAATCAGTCGATGCGCTTTCAGCCTTATCTTATGGTTATGAAATGCAGGGTGATACTCGTCAAGCGCTTGAAAATATGGAATCTGCTCTAGCAATTGCAGATGACTCATACCCTTATATAAATTACTTAAAAGAAACAAAAGCTAGACTACAAATAGCTTTAGGCAAAGACGAAACATAACCACTTTTTAATCCAACTCGATTGTTATATATTTAAAGAGAAAAGGGAGTAACAGCTTTTCTCTTTTTCTAAAACCACATTAAAATCACTAACCCCTACTTAACGGGTAATAAATACGCTAAAATTGCAGGCTATTTTAGTAATGAGCCCGCAAATTTTATGACCTCAGCCGCAAATCCTAGTAATTTCAACGAACTTGGCCTAATTCCAGAGCTAATTGCTCGATTGTCTGATCTTGAATACACACAACCTACACCTATTCAGGCACAAGCAATTCCGAGTATTTTGACGGGAAGTGACTTAATTGCGGGGGCAAATACTGGCTCAGGTAAAACAGCGACGTTTGCTTTACCTATGCTACAAACCCTATTTTTAGAGCAGGGCGCTAAAAATACTGCCAGCAAAGGTAATTTTGTAACGGGGCTTATTTTAGTACCTACCCGTGAGCTTGCTACGCAGGTGGCCGATAGCGTTAAATCGTATTCTGCTAACTTTAATGGCGCAATTAAAACGGTGGCCGTGTTTGGTGGTGTGTCGGTTAATACACAAATGCAGGCACTGCGCGGCGGCGCCGATATTATTGTTGCAACGCCAGGTCGTTTGCTTGATTTAATCTCAAGCAATGCTATTAAGCTCGATAAAGTGACGACCTTAGTGCTTGATGAAGCCGACCGCATGTTAAGCCTTGGCTTTACCGAAGAGCTTGCACAGCTGTTAGCATTAATGCCTGCTAAAAAACAAACCATGTTGTTTTCAGCAACTTTCCCTGAGCAAGTTAAGCTATTAACGCAAGAGCTTTTAAACGACCCAGTTGAAATACAAGTACAAAACAAAGATGAAAGCACCTTAGTACAGCGTGTTTTTACCGTAAACAAAGGTGAAAAAACCACAGTTTTAGCACATTTAATTAAAACGCATAAATGGCGCCAAGTGCTGATTTTTGTGAACGCTAAAAAAGACTGTGAGCACTTGGCTAGTAAACTTGAAAAGCGCGGTGTTAATGCACAAGTTTTCCATGGTGATAAAGGCCAAAGTGAGCGTACTCGTGTAATAGAAAAATTTAAAGCCGGCGAAATAGAAATACTTATTGCAACCGACATTGCAGCGCGTGGTTTAGATATTGAAAAGCTGCCAGTGGTAATAAACTTTAACCTACCACGCAGCCCTTCTGATTATATGCACCGTATTGGCCGAAGCGGCCGTGCTGGTGAAGTTGGCTTAGCGCTTTCATTGGTTGATTATGAAGATTTGCATCACTTTAAAATAATCGAGAAGAAAAACAAGCTACGTTTAGAGCGTGAAGAAGTAACCGGTTTTGCTGTAAACCAAGCTAATCTTGATGCTGCTGATGCGCTTAAAAATGAAAAGCCAATGGCAAAACCAGAAGGTACAGGCAAGAAAAAGAAAAAAAATAAAGCCGATGATGTAGATGATGTATGGAGTGGTTGGCGAAACCGTTCTAAGTAAAGTTTTATAATCACTTTATACTAGGCAGCTACCTCTGTGAGGCGCTGCCTTTTTTGCTGTCTAGGCGCATATAAGTGTAGCTATAGTTTATAAAGGGAAATTAAGTGAAGTTACCAACCAAGCTGTTATTACTGCTTTGTGTATTAACTTGTTTTAAATTAAGTGCAAATACCCCATACGAAATCCCAAGAAGTAGCGTTATTCAACTAAGCGAACCTTCCAGTAAGCGTGTTTACTCTGTCTACATTCAATTGCCTAAGTCATATAAAAATAAGCCGAATAAAACATATCCAGTTATTTACTTAACCGATGCGCCGTACACGTTTCCTATAGTGGCAGGGGCAACACGATTTCCTATGAATACCGGAAAAATGCAGCAAGCAATTATTGTCGCCATTGGTTATGAAAAAGGGTCTATTGGATCAGCTAGTCGAATTAGAGACTACACACCTACCTTTGCAAAAGATTGGAAAAAACAAACAGGTAATGCGCAAGGACACATTAAGTTTATTAAAAATACTGTGTTTCCTTATATTGAGCAAAACTACCGTGCCAGTCATACACAAAAAACCTACATAGGTAACTCGCTTGGCGGCTTATTTGGTGCCACTATTTTATTTACAGAACCGAATTTATTTAGCCATTATATTATTGGTAGCCCGTCTATTTGGTTTAATAATAATGCATTGTTAAAGTTTAAGGCACACAGGCCAAAAACAGCTACTAAGGTTTATATTTCGGTGGGTGAAAAGGAAACACCAGCTTTTGGTGAAGGGCAAAATATGGTTGAGGGTGCCAAGCAATTGGTGCAAAAAATTAATGTACTTAACAGTGACAATATACAATTAAAAAGTGTTGTTATTGAAGGGGCTAGCCATGCAACAGCATTTCCTACTACAGCAATACAAGGACTTGATTGGGTGTATAGCACTGTAAGTGAGTAATACAGTAAAATTACTGACGTTAGAAAAATTGTTATTTAAAACCCATCATTAGCTTGGCTAATGATGGGTTTATTTTTTAATATGTAATTAAAGAGTGAGCTAGTTACTCAAGTTTTTATTAACTTAATGGTCGTGATCGTCTTCTTCCTCCTCTTGCGCAATACCCAACCAAGTAATTGCACTAGGAGCAAAAGTAAGCTCAACCTCACTTTCAATTTCTAAGTCTTCAAGGTGGACTTGCACAACGTGCTGAGCAATAGGGTCTGCTACATAAGCAAACTGACCATTTTGTGCCACTGTCATGCTAAAGCTCATACCCTCTGGCATGGTTGATACATCTTGCTCGGTAATATCAACTTGGCCTTCAAGCTCCCAATGCATTTCGACATCATGGTCGTGTGCGCTAAATACATTTAAAAAGCCTAAGCTGTCTAATATTAAAAAGTGCTCGCCATGGGCAGAGAAAGAGTACGACACAGCACTTGCGCCATCGGCTAGTTGCCACTCTAGTTCTTCCATTTGTGCTGTTGCTGGGTTAATAGTGACAATTACGGCTTCGCCGCCACCATGGCCAGACGCTACGCCAATAAAGGTCTCGCTATCCTCGTGGCCATAAATACTACCAATACGTAAATCGCCAACGGCTGCAATGTTCGCTATTTTTTCAGCTTCGTATTCATCATCGTGCTGGTGGGCTAATAACACACCATCGCTACAGCCAAATGCTACATAGTCGTGGTTTTGTGCTGCACCGTGTAAATCAGGGCACGTAAGCTCTAAGGTTTGTTCAAGCTCATATTCACCATCATGAAAATGATAAACACCTACTTGGTCTGGCAGTACTTTAGCAACCGATGTGCTTTCGCTGTCATCACGGCGAAGTGTTGATAATAAATGCTCACCGCGTGGCTCTGCTACACCGTGCATATTAATATCGTAGCTAATACCCGGTAGCGTTGCTGTTGCGCTGGTTATGTCGTTATCTGTTAATACTTCAACAGAGGCAACCGTGCCTGAGTCTGCATCACCATCATAAAAAACAGCTAATTGGCCGTCATGTTTTACAAGGTGAGTAGGGCGGCTGCCACTTGTTAGCTCATAACTGCTAGCCGCTGGGCTTTGCTCGTAGTCGTGTAAATGCTCACCATGGTCTTCACGCCATAAACCACCATCAATAAAGCCTAAGTAATCTTGTGCGCGGCTTGCAATAACGGCATAACGAAAATCAGGTGATGACGATAGCGTGTTTGAATCATTCGTCAGGGTAAATGTTTCAAGTAAAGTGTTGTCATCTAGGTCATAAAAGCTGGCTTCGTTGCTATCGCCTGCAAGCACAGCTAATCTGCCTAATGAGTCAATTGTATAGCCATCATCATGGTCGTGATCATTATCGTCATGATCGTGCTCGACTTCTACAACAATAGGGTCTTTTTCTACAATATTGGTCTCTGCATCGCCACAGGCTGTAATAAATGTAGTGCTAATAGCCAGTGCAATAAGCTTTAATTTGTATAGTTTTTTCATGTTTATTTCCTTTAATTATAATTTTTTAATGCTTAAAAATAACCGCGAATGCCTAGCGCCAAGCTACGTCCTGGACGTGGTGCTATATCTTTTACAAACGAGCTGTGCACGCGTGCTTCTGTATCTGTTAAGTTGGTACCTCGTAGGTACACAGACATATCTTGGTTTAATACTGAAAGGTCGTAAGAGATGCTTGCATCAACCAATGTGTAGCCGTCTGTTGCTGTTTCTTGTGGGGCTGTGCGGTCTTGCTTTTGATAGCGAGTAACGTGAATATGCGCACTTAATTTATCTGTTTGATAGCTTAACTCGCTGCCAAAACGAAGCGGTGGTGTACGGGGTAAATCGCCGCCGTCTTTAAGGCGTGCACGCACGTAATCAGAGAATAAATCTACTTTAAACTCATCGGTTAATTGCCACGCAATTTGCGCTTCAAACCCGTGTAAAATTACGTCGTCTGTTTTAAATAAATAAACCGGCAGTTCTGATGAATGGTCGTGTTCGTCAGCGCCTTCTTCTTCATCGCCATGGTCGTGGCCACTTTCGGCGTATAAACCAGTGTCTATTTGGTAATAGTAGTTATCTACTTGGTTGTAAAAGGCATTTAAAATAAAGCCAACATCGCCTTGAGTTTTACGTAGGGTTAAATCGATATTATTGGCTGTTTCTAGGTCTATTGCTTGATCAGATAAACCTAAATGGCCGTCTTCATCTAAATCAAATAGTGCGCCTACTTCGTAGGTGCCAGTACCAATATGCGGCCCAAACGATAACAACTCAGAGGCAGAGGGCGCACGTTCAGAGCGCGATACAGAAAGTCCTAAATTATAGTTAGGGGTAAAATCCCACACTACGCCTGCTGATAAACTGATTGGTGTAAATTCATGCTCTACGTCAAATACGCGAGTGGTTTCTGCGCTTTCTTCGTGGTCGTGATCATGCTCGTCGGCTTCTTCTGCTTCATCATGTGCGTGAGCGTCAATATTTGGCAGTAATACGTTGCCTGCTTCAATGGTTACACGCTCAATACGCCCACCTAACTGCACTAAAAAATCCCCAAAGTGCCTTTCTTCCATTAACGCTACAGCAAAGCTTTCGGTTTCTGATGGAGGAGTAAAAGCCTCTTCACCTTGTGCTTCAACATCGCTTTGTTTGTAATGAAAGCTAATGCCGCCATTCCACTCGCTAAACTGGTTATGTAGTAGGTCTATGCGTAATTCGTTTGTTTCGTTTTTAAAGGTAGTGCCTACAGCGCCACCTTCAATTTCAGCGTGTTCGTAGTCGGTATGGCCAGCGCGCAGGTTAACTTTGTTTAGCCATTTATTATCTAGGTTGTACTCACCTAATAATTGCACTTTAGTTTGCTCTAAATCGGCAAATACGCTTTCCTCGTCACTATGCTCACTTTCATCACCATGAGAATGACCAGGAATACCGTATTGACGATTAAATTGCTCTACTGCTAAGCCAATAAAGCCGTTATCCATTAAATAGCTAGCGCCAACAGTAAAACCGTCAGACTCTTCATTACTGTTTTCAACTTTGTAATCGCCACTATGCTCTTCACCGTCGCTATCTATATCAGCAGCTACCGGTACCTCGTAGTCATCGGCTTCACGCCAAAACGCATCGGCATAAAAAGCAAATGAATCGGTACCTGTGGTGGCATTAAACGAGGCCACTTTTTGATTATCAACAGAGTTATGTTCTACGTTCCATTCGCCGCGTGTTGTGCTGTCGGTTGGTACGCGGTTATCTACTACATTAACCACACCGCCAATTGCGCCACTGCCATAAAACAGTGTTGCAGGGCCGCGTAATACTTCAATTTGTTGTGCGGTAGACGCCTCCGATGCAACAGAGTGATCGGGGCCAACGCGCGATACATCACTTACATCAAGGCCATTTTGAGTAATGAGTACACGCGGGCCGCTTAAGCCACGAATAATAGGTGTGCTGGCTACTTTCCCGTGAAAATTTGTATTAACGCCTGGGAGTTTTTCAAGGCTATCGCCAAGGGTTGCGGCTTGTTGGCGCCTTAGTTGTTCGCCAGATAAAACACTAACAGGCGATGCAGATTCCATTGCCGACATATGAATAGGGGTTGCTTCAATATCAATAACTTCAATAGGCGAGCGCTTTAAATTAAAAGTAACCGATTGGTTTTCATCATTAGTTATTGTTATATCGCGATGAAGATGCGCATAACCAGGGGCTACAACGTGAAGCTCTTTTAAGCCATTTTTTAGTTCTGTTATAACAAATTTACCGTTTTCATCGGTGGTTACTTTAAGGTCTGAGCCTTCAACTTCTACCGTTGCATTGCTAACTGCTTTACCTTTGTTGTTTAAAACAACGCCTTCTATTGTGGATGCCAGCACACTAGCCGGCAATAAAGCTGCTATGAGAACAGCTAATTGTGATCTACGTTTCATTTGACTACCTTGTTAGATGTTATATTATATCAATTATGCGAGTAATGTTATAATATATCAACAGTAATTAACTTATGTTATTAAAAAGCCTCCTTAAAAGTAGCGTTTTTGAGTGGAGACACTGATTTAGTAGAGGAAATAATGAAGTCGAGTCAAAGTGTTATGGATCGTATGGCAATTGGGTTATCGGTAATGTGCACAGTGCACTGTTTTGCAACCCCGGTTATTTTAGCGTTATTACCAAGCTTTGCCGTACTGCAAATAGATAGTGAACAATTTCATTTATGGATTCTTGCGGCGGTACTGCCAACCAGTTTATTGGCATTAAGCTTAGGCTGTAAAAAGCATAAACGTTTACGTTATATGGCCTGCGGCGTTATTGGGCTAGCCTTTATGATATGCGCAGTATTACTAGGGCATGAAATAGCCGAAAAAGCACTAACCTTAATAGGTTCGGCTTTTATTGCTGTGGCCCATTGGTTTAATTATCAGCAATGCCTTAAGCAAAATGACGAAAAATGCCCGTGTTCAGGTAGCAAATTGGATCAAATGGTTTAACGCTTAGTTGTTGCTGGTGGTATGGCTCTCGTCGGCTAAATTAATACTGATTTATTTTAAATACTAAGGCTTCTTTGTTTTAAAAGGCGACCTCTTTCATGCTGTAGTAACATGCTCAGTAATAGTAAATAAGGCCTCATAATATGAGGCCTTAAAATGTTACTAATTCACTTTAACTGTTTCGGAATTTATACTTTCATATTGCTCAAGTGTTTTTATTTGATTCACACCCTTTAGCTGCATCATTAATTGCTTTACTAAAATCATGTAAATAAACATCATTGGCAGGCCAGCTACAACGCAGAGTGACTTAATGGTATCTATCCCACCACCGCATAAAAATACGCTAAAACTAATGAGTGCAATTGCACCAGCCCATAGGAGCTTAACTTTATGATCGGGGTCGCCATTTAGTTCTAGCTTATTAGTTGTCAACATAGCGGTGGCAACGCTTGCGCTTGACATAGTCGTTAGCATTAAAAAAAATTGAATAATCAAAAATAATACTAAGCCAATATTACCCGATGGTAGAGTTTGAATTAGTGAAACTACTGCAAACGTTAAACCGCCTTCGCTCATCCATTGTTGAACAGGTAAGCCACCAATTAATTGTGCCCATACTGCATAACCACCAAAGATTGATATAAAGAATGCACAGCCGAGTGAACCCATCGAGATAGTGTACAAAATAACTTCTTTAATAGTACGTCCACGCGAAATGCGGGTAATAAAAAGCCCCATCATAATTAAATAAGCGTAGTACCAAAACCAATAGTATTGAGTCCACGATTGCGAAAAACCACTTTTTTGAACTGGGTCGGTCCAAAGTGACATTCTAAAAAAGTTATCGAGCATGACACCTATTGAGTCGGTAAAGTTATTTAAAATAAACTGAGAGTCAGCTACAAGTAATACAAATAAGGCAAAGCATATTGCTGCTACAACCGTATAGTCGGACACTTTACTAATGCCTTTTTTAAAGCCAACAAGCATTACCGCAACAAGCATTAAAACAAATAATAAAATAATACTGCCTTGGAGTAATAAGCTGTTTTTAATTCCTAATAATGCAGAAACGCCAGTACTAAGCAACGATACAGTAAGTGCTAGTGAGCTTGCAAAAGCTGCGAGGGTGCCAAAAATTGCAAGTAAATCGATTGCTTTAGCAATAATAGGATTGTTGCCTACTACCGGTCCGCAAAGCGTTGAAAGTCTTAAAGTACGCTTTTTTTGTACATAAAATGCGTACGCAAACGGGATTGCCGGAAAGCAGTAAATGGCCCAGCCAGTCACGCCCCAATGAAAAATAGAATAAGTAACAGACCAAGCTGCTGCTGCGTAGCTATTTGGTTCGGCAAAAAGTGGTGGCGATTGCAAATAATACATCGGCTCGCCAATTCCCCAATATATAAGAGAAGCACCTACACCTGCGGTAAAAATCATACCGCCGTACGAAAAGTTAGAGTGCTCTTTTTTTTCTTCACCTAACCTAATAGATCCGTACTTTGAAAAAGCTAACCAAAATAAAAAACCAACTAAAGCCAAGCTCACAAGCTCTACTAACCAACCAAACCAGCCTGTTACAAAATGCATGGCGTTGCTTGCTAATAATTGTGATTGCTCTGGATATAAAGTTGAGATAACTAATAAGGTAATTACTAATGTAATTGCAGGAATAGCCAGCTCAAAGTTAAGGTTTTTCAATGGCGTTTCTCCATTGTACGAGTGCTTCGATATGGCTTGGATTAATTCCGCAGCAACCACCAATAATATTTGCGCCAAGGCTATGCCATTGTTTTGCAAATTCCAGATACTCGTCAGGAGATAAATCACGGTAGTCTTGCACTGCTTCATTTGCTTTGTGAGCATTTGAAATAGGAGTAAAGCTGTTAGCAAATGCGCCTAACGATACTTTTTTATTTTGCTTAATTAATACGTTATTAGTATCACGCAGTGCTTGCTCAATAACTTCAGGGATAGAGCAATTAAAGAAAATACCTGCAATGTTTTGCTGCTCAAGTAGTGCCGTTATGGCATCGGTTACCAGCTCTCCAGAACGAAGTGTTGCCTGCTCAGTTACTTCGTCACTTAGGGTAAATGCGTAATAACATGGCTTAGTTGAGCCTTTAAGTACGCTTGCCATTACTTGCGCTTCTTCAATACTCGATATTGTTTCGCCAAGCCATAAATCTACATGCTCGTCTTGCGCATTGTATAATGTATCTAAAATAGTAAAGGCACGTTTACTTTCAAATAAATCGGGACGGTATGAACCAAATGCAGGGGGTAGTGATCCTGCAACCAGTACGTTTTGCTTTGCATTATTTGCTGCTTTATTAGCAATAAGGGCAGCTTGCTCTGCGAGTAACGCGCCTTGGCTTTCGTAGCGTTCTTCACCTAAATGAAAGGGCACACAGGCATAACTATTAACCGTAATTATTTCAGCGCCTGCATCTATAAAGCCTTGGTGAGCTTGTGCTACAAAGTGTGGGGCTTCTATTAGTGCTTGTGCACTCCACAGTGGCTGTGAGAACGGTGCGCCAATGCGCTTAAGTTCACGTCCCATGCCGCCATCTAAAATTGTTACCTTTTTCACTTATGGACTTCTATATGTCTAAATAATATGGCGCTATTCAAACATATTTTTTAAAAAATCATAATGAAACTTCATCAGGTTGGGCATGAAAAAAGCTCAACCTATTAAAAGGGCACAAAAAAAGCGACTACCCAATATGGTGTCGCTTTTTTAGTAAGTAGTATTAGCTTACTTATAAAAGGCTTCAACAGTGCCTTTTCTTGTAAGTAAAAGTGGTTGTCCGCGACGATCAAGCCCTTTTGGAGATGCAAACTTTATCCAACCTTCGCTGATGCAGTACTCTTCAACATCAAAACGCTCTTTGCCGTTGAACGTGATACCAATATCGTGTTCAAAAACTTCTTCCACATGATGTGGGCTACGTGGATTAATAGAAAGGCGATCTGGTAAAGCAGGTTTTGCGGTAGTGTCGTTCATGGTCATATTCTATATTGAATGAAGTATGCGCTATTGTAGGCAATACAAAGCTTTCGCTCAAGAGAGATAGTCGTAAATGTGTTTAAAAATGTACTAATTAATGAGTTGTGTATACAAATGAGATTGAGCTTGAAAAATATTTACAGAGGAGGATTTTGAAGATATTTGACTAAATAATTATAAAGGTAAATATATTAATGGGCTATTGCTAACCCATTAAATTGTGTAGCAATTAGATGCTAACAATGTTCTCGGCTTGTGGGCCTTTTTGACCTTGAGTAACAGTAAACTGTACACGTTGGCCTTCAGCTAAAGTTTTAAAACCGTCGCCAGAGATTGCGCTAAAATGTGCGAACACGTCTGCGCCAGATTCTTGCTCGATAAAACCAAAACCTTTTGCTTCGTTAAACCATTTTACTGAACCAGTAGTTGTATTAGACATAATATGTATCCTAAAAAAATTAATATAAGTGTGCTTGAAAAGAGGCGATTGAGCCGGAAAAAATAGTTAACTTGAGGATATCGCGTAGGATTATTACTAAAACAACTCGGTACTAACAAATAAACAAAACTTCTTTCAAACTAGTATTCAAAATGGGTTATTGCTAACCCATTAAATTGTGTAGCAATTAGATGCTAACAATGTTCTCGGCTTGTGGGCCTTTTTGACCTTGAGTAACAGTAAACTGTACACGTTGGCCTTCAGCTAAAGTTTTGAAACCGTCGCCAGAGATCGCGCTGAAATGTGCGAACACGTCTGCGCCAGATTCTTGCTCGATAAAACCAAAACCTTTTGCTTCGTTAAACCATTTTACTGAACCAGTAGTTGTATTAGACATAATATGTATCCTAAAAAATTAATATAAGTGTGCCTGAAAAGAGGCGATTGAGCCGGAAAAAATAGTTAACTTGAGGATATCGTGCAGGATTATTACTAAAACAACTCGGTACTAACAAATAAAACAAAACTTCTTTCAAACTATTATTCAAAATGGGTTATTGCTAACCCATTTAACGAAAGCAATTAGATGCTAACGATGTTTTCAGCTTGTGGGCCTTTTTGACCTTGAGTAACAGTAAACTGTACACGTTGGCCTTCAGCTAAAGTTTTGAAACCGTCGCCAGAGATTGCGCTGAAATGTGCGAAAACATCAGGACCAGATTCTTGCTCGATGAAACCAAAACCTTTTGCTTCGTTGAAAAATTTAACTGTACCAGTTGTAGTTGTAGACATAATAGTATCCTAAGGATTAATAAAAGTGCGCCTTAAATTAGGCAATTTAACAGGAAGAAAACATACATTTAACTGAGGATAACGCGAAGGATTATTACTAAAACAACGTGGTACTTACAAATAAATAGGGTTTTCTGTCAACCCGATGCGAGGCAGGATAACAGTAAATTAAAGTATATACCAAGCCCTATTGTAAATTTATTTTAGAGTAAGTACTTTATTTGTTTGTTGTTTTTTTAACTAATTAGTTATGATTAAGATGATATTTTATACTTTTAAAATAAAGGTAAGCTTTTTTTAATCAATACGTTAAGCCTGTTTTTGTGCGTAGTTTTAAAGTAGGCAAAACACAGCTTTTAATTGGTTAAAACATGACCTAATTACCTACTAAATTTTTTTGAGATATACCCTAAATAATGTAATTCTTTAGCTCCAAATTACAAATCCAAGTATTAATAACGCAATCCAAAGTGTTTCAGCCACAATTAAAATAATGGGTTTCATACCTACTTCGGTTAGTTTTCCTAAATTAGTTTTCATACCGTTTGTACACAATATTCTTACTCTAAGTTTAATAAATAGAACCCTACTGAAAGGAGGGTACTTAATTATTTCAATAGGAATTTATCTCGAAGATGCGTTATGTAATAAGTGAATCATGCTGCGTTTACAGCAAAGCGGCTGATTAGTGGATGGAAAGCCTGCAGAAAGCCATCAAGGTAAGGCTTCATAGATTCTAATTGGAAGTGCACCACCTAATTCATTATGGTGCCTTTAAAAAATATTTAATGGTTACGCGCTAAGATTGCTAATTAGTAGTTTAAGTACGTTTAACTAGTCGAGCTCAATTTGGTAATGATAGTGATCGCTACGGCATTTACTTAGGCGGTATTCAATACGCTTACCTTCGATTGATTCGGTAATGCGCGATACTAACAGCAGTGGATCGCCTGCTTTTATAGCAAGCATTTTTGCATCATCTATTGTAGCAAGTACGGCTTTAATACTGTCTTGGGTTTTGTGTACCGTTTGGTTAAATTTACTCTGATAGTAATGATATAGAGTGTGCGGAATATCACTACTTTTATGTATATCAGGAAAGTAGCTTTGCGGTAGGTATATAGTTTCGCTCATGCAAAATTCGTTATCGAGAGTACGTCTGCGAACTAGCTTAGTAACCTTGTCTTTTTTATTTAGCTGCAAAGCCTTTATAGCTTCAGCAGGCGCTGCACAAAGCTCAACCGATAGCAGTTCTGCCTTTGGTGAGTTGTCACTTTTACCGTCGGCTTGTAAAGGAAAAAACCTGAATAAGGCATCTTGCGAGGTATGCTCAGATACAAATGTCCCAACGCCTTGGCGGCGAGTTACTATTTTATTGTCGGTTAATAAATTAAGCGCTTTACGAACAGTACCTTGGCTTACGTTAAATTCTTCAGCAAGGCGAAATTCGCTTGGTAAAGCCTCGCCGGGCAACCAATGCCGTTTAACAATGAGTTGTTTTATACTATCAGCCACTTGTAAGTAGAGTGGTTGAAAATCCAAGCTTGGGCTACTTAATTTGTGATCAAACATAGAGTTACTCATTGTTATTTACCATTAAATTTAATCCACTTGTAGTTATATCATAGGTGAAGCCTTTTACGCATATTTGCGTTTCTTGATTAAACGTGAGCTACCGCAGTAATTTCTTATTGAGGCAAACTGCATATTATGTTTAAAAAATCGTCCTTATTCATTTTAATCTCAGGTGGAGTAACCACATTACTTGATGGATTGTTTGTTCACTGGGTTTGCCACTCGTTTTTCAGTGTTATAAATACAATTACTCGATTAAATTTACCCGTAGTACCGGTGATACCACTTACACTAAAGCTGAAGTTGACGAATTTAACTGAACGGCAAAGGTAGTAGTGGTTTCATGTACAGGGGCTCTGGGTTAGATATAGCATTTTCGCCAGATTTTAAATAACTCCCTCGATAATTTCCCTTAAAAGCGCAACGTTTAACACGTTGCGCTTTTTTTGTGACTTATTTTTGTAATAGTTTAGTCACCTTACTTTCATCAAAATTACCTTTATCAGTCACATCTGTTTTCTATAGTGCAGCGGTTGATCTTTTTTGTGTTTACACATTTCAAAAAATAACCACTAAACAATGGGAATTACGGATGAAAATTAAAAAAGTCGCTGCGGCAATCGCGCTAACATTTGCGTTTAGCGCAGTTAGCCATGCTGATGTACTACCGCAAAGCCAAAAAGACAGCAGCTGGTATAGCGCTGCGCAAACTAAACTAACAACAAAAACAGCACAAGCGCAGGCTACACAAGCCACTAAAGCTAAAAACGTCATTTTATTTGTGGGCGATGGCATGGGTATTTCTACACTTACCGCCGCGCGTATTTTGCAAGGGCAGCGTAATAACCAATCTGGCGAAGAAGGTTATTTAAGCTTTGAAGAGTTCCCATACTCTGCACAAGTTAAAACGTATAACGTAGATGCGCAAACTCCCGACTCAGCAGGCACGATGACGGCTATTATTTCGGGTGTTAAAACCGATGTGGGCGTTATTGGTGTAGACGAAGATATTGAACGCGGCGTGTGTTCAACAGTGGCAGGTAACGAGCTAATTACCGCAACTGAATTGGCTGAAATTAAAGGACTATCTACCGGTATTATTTCTACAGCACGTATTACTCATGCAACCCCTGCTGCCACGTATGCTAAATCGGCTGACCGTAACTGGGAAGATGTATCCGATATGCCAGAAGATGCCGTAACGGGTGGCTGTGAAGACATTGCATCGCAACTGGTTAACTTTGAAAAAAACCTAGAAGCACGATTTGTAGGGACCGACGTAGACGGCCTTGATTTTGTAATGGGGGGCGGTCGTCGTCACTTTTTACCAAAAGACGAAACGGCTAACTCAACAGATGCAGTAAGTGCTATAGAAGGCGACCGTACTGACGAGCGTAACTTAGTGACTGAGTGGCAAACACAATACCCAGACGCTACGTACGTAATGGATCAAACGGGCTTTGATGCAATAGCAGACGACGCCACTAAAGTATTTGGTTTATTTAACGAATCCCACATGCAGTACGAAGCTGACCGCGCAAACGATGTAGCGGGCGAGCCTTCACTTACCGATATGACCACTAAAGCAATTGAAGTGCTTGGTAAAAACGATAATGGATTTTTCTTAACGGTTGAGTCGGGTCGAATTGACCACGCGCACCACGCGGGTAATGCATACAACGCGCTTAACGACACCATTGAGTTTGCTAAAGCCGTGCAAGCAGCGGTAGATAACACCAACCCAGAAGAAACCCTTATTTTAGTAACCGCCGATCACAGCCATGTATTTACTATTGCAGGCTACCCTAAGCGTGGTAATCCAATATTAGGTCAAGTAGTTGCAGTAGGTGCAACAACACCAAGCTTAGCCGCCGACGATATGCCGTACACCACAGTCGGTTACGCAAATGGTTTAGGCTTTAGAAATCTAGGCGACGAGACTGATGCCGATGCAAGTTATACAAGTGCTGCTGTAGCAGGGCGTGTTGAGCTAAATGGCGTTGATACAACAACCCCAGGTTTTCACCAAGAAGCAACTGTACCAATGGGTTCAGAAACACACGCAGGTGAAGACATATCTTTGCATGCTAAAGGTCCTGGTGCTCAGCTAGCACAGGGCGTAATTGAACAAAACGTTGTATTTCATTTAATTAATCAAGCTCTTGAACTAACTCAGCAATAATGGCGGCTAACATGAACAAATTAACGGTACTTTCTTTGGCAGTAATGGTCGCGCTAGCAGGTTGCTCGAGTGACGATAACAAAAATGAAAACAATATTATCGCAGTAGATAACGCTATTGCAGTGGGCTCTGAGCAGTGCATTAATGGCGGTGTAGAGACGCAAGTAGGCGCAGATACCAATAATAACGATGTGCTAGATAGCGACGAAGTTAACTCAACTAATTTAGTGTGTAATGCACCTGCAACGTCGTTAACAAGCGAGCAGTTAGCCTCGCTCACTAGTAATACTTGGTTTAGTGAAGCACAAACAAAATTGGGTGCTGCACAAACAGCCAGTAGCAACATTGTTACTGAATCAGGCAAAGCTAAAAACGTTATTTTATTTGTTGGCGATGGTATGGGTATTTCTACCATAACCGCAGCACGTATTTTAGCGGGTCAGTTAGAGGGTGAAATGGGTGAAGATCACCAGTTAAGCTTTGAAACTATGCCTTTTTCGGGCTTTGTAAAAACATACAACGTAGATGCGCAAACGCCAGATTCGGCAGGCACTATGACCGCAATGGCATCGGGCGTTAAAACCGACGCAGGCGTTATTGGTATTGATGAAGCAGTTGAACGTGGTAATTGTGCATCAGGCAAAGGGCACGAACTTGTTACCTCGTTAGAGCTTGCTGAAATTGCAGGTAAAGCAACAGGGATTATTTCTACAGCGCGTATTACTCACGCAACACCCGCTGCAACGTATGCTAAATCGGCAGAGCGTAACTGGGAAGATATCTCCGATATGCCAGAAAGTGCCGCAACGTGTGAAGATATTGCATCGCAACTGGTTAACTTTGAAGCCAACCTAGAAGCACGCTTTAGTGGTGTTGATGTAGACGGTATTGACGTAGTAATGGGCGGCGGTCGTCGTCACTTTTTACCAAAAGATGCCGCGTTTAATTCAACCGATGCAGTAAGTGCTGTTGAAGGGGATCGTACAGATAACCGCGACTTAACCGCAGAGTGGAAAACGCAATATCCAAATGGCACGTACGTAATGGATCAAACCGGTTTTGATGCAATAAGTGACGACGCCACTAAAGTGTTTGGCTTATTTAACGAATCCCACATGCAGTACGAAGCTGATCGGGCAAACGATGTAGCAGGCGAGCCTTCGCTTTCACAAATGACCGAAAAAGCAATAAACGTACTTGATAACAACGAGCAAGGTTTTTTCTTAACGGTTGAGTCGGGTCGAATTGACCACGCGCATCATGCGGGTAACGCTTATAACGCGTTAAACGACACTATTGAGCTGGCTAAAGCCGTTAAAGTGGCGATGGAAAACACCAACCCAGAAGAAACATTAATAGTTGTAACCGCCGATCACAGCCATGTATTTACCATTGCCGGTTACCCTAAACGTGGTAACCCAATTTTAGGTAAAGTTGTTGCAGTGGGCGCTACTGAGCCAAGCTTAGCCGCCGACGATATGCCTTATACAACGGTTGGTTACACCAATGGTGGTGGCTTTAGAAACCTAGGCAGCGAGACTGATGCCGATGCAGGTTACGCGTTTGCACCGGTTACAGGGCGTGTTGATTTAACAGATGTTGATACAACAACACCTGGCTTTCATCAAGAAGCACTTGTACCAATGGGCTCTGAAACACATGCCGGTGAAGACGTAGGCGTTTACGCAATGGGACCAGGCGCGCACTTAGTAACAGGCACAAACGAGCAAAGCTTTTTATTCCATGTAATGGACTTTGCCGCTGACTTTGTAAAAACAGCAGACGAAAAACTAGCGCAATAAATACCGGCTAGTTATAAATTTAGTTAAATATATCTAAATAAAAACCCCGCCTACTTTGCGGGGTTTTTGTCATTAAACTGACATTTATAATCGTTATGTTATTGCCATAAACTTGAAATATAAATAAGAGATAGCTAAATGAAAAAAGCGTTATTAATAATTGCCACGCTTGTAAGTACAAGTAGCTTTGCCTCGCAATGTGATATTGATGCCAAGCATTTAAAAGCCGATTATAAAATTACCAACAGCCATAAAGCGCAGCAAAGTAGCGAGTCACTTACCCTTTGGCGAAACAATCAGCAAGTAGCGCATCAAAGTGAAGTAATAACCGAGCTTTGGCAGCACTTAGCTAATAATCAAATACGCCCAATACGTTACTTTAATGCCCAGCAACGCGGCATTGAATACCAACCATCTGAAGTACGTGGTGTACAAAATTGGAGTGCTAAAAGTCAGCTGGTGGATAACCACCTAATCGAAAAAATGACCCTAGTAAGCACACAAGGCACAGGCTGCGATGAAGTAAAAAACTATACACTGAGCGAAAATGGCAACGACTTTAACCTTGCCTTTTATACGCATTCAAAATTAGTTAAAACATTTAGTATTAGTAATAAAAAAAGCCAAACAACTACCTTACTTAGCCTTAATAATGTAAGCACTGATGAGCCATTAATTACCGCTCAATTTGCACAGTGGGATCGCTTTCAAACCACCGATTACGCCGACATTGGCGATAACGAAAACGACCCGTTTTTAGCTAAAATGATAAACCTTGGTTTTATTGAGCACAGCGCAACAGGTTTTTATAACCAGCAGGGCGAGGCTATTCAAGGCGGGCACCACCACTAGGTTTTAGTTGAGTTTTAATGTGGCGTAGGACGAGCTTGCTGTGTTGGGGGTAAATTTATACTTCAGTCAGCAAGCTGTGCTGAGCTATCAACCGTCCTCTAAAATAAAGTGAATTTAAAATACTTCCGCCTAAATAATACTTCGAATAATCGCCTCATCTTATAAATAAGCACCGCCTGCTGCTAATTATTTATAGTTCGCAATAACTTACGCTATTTGATACTAATAGAAGTCCACGCAATAGGGACGCTTGAAAAAGTACTTATTAGCAAAGCTGTTATATTGGAACTTAAATGCGAGTACTTTTAGTTATATGTTTTTTATGGACTAGCTTATTATTTGCCTGCGGCAATGATGAACTAGGCCAATCAGCCTCTTTTGCAAAAATAAATGAAGACTATAGCGTAGGTAACTTTGTTGGCTATGATGTCTACGTACCTGAGATATTTAAAGACTATTATTTAACGTCATTTACAGTAGTGATAAAAGATACTTTATTAGCAGACTTGAATTTTACTGAAGCTAATAGTTATGAAGGTTATTACAAGGTATTTTTTCAAGTTAATCCTGAGAGATTAGATTCATTAAATATAGTACTTGGTTATTCAACAACAAAAGACAAAAAAGGAATTGTAATGTGTGGTGAAAGAATACAGCTAAATTTAAAAGAGTTACTCAGAGCAAATCAACCAGAAATGATCATCGCGCCCCCACCACCACTAAAATAGATCGAATTATTAAATTATTTTTAAACGTCGATCAAAGCGCTTGAAATAGTTTGTTCGGGTTTTGTTTGGTCTTATATTTATATAGCTTAAGTAGTTCGCTATGTTTAAACAAAGTTAGGATTCATTTTTTATGATCAAATCTATCACTGTTACTAAAAAGAATTATACCGACTATGCTGATTTTGCAATAAAAAGGCTGTGTACGCCTCAAGGTAAAAAAGACTCAGGAGTTATAAAAAATGTGATTGTTTGGTTTGTAATAACTGTTGTTTTTATGACTATCTTTCAGGTCGAGTCTATTCGCCTTTCTGACTTTCATTGGCCAAGTGGGTTAATTGTAGCAGTGCCATTTTTAATATTAATTATTGTATTTTTATACAATAATCATAAGTTAAAAGAGCAATCAATCCCCAATGAAAATGGCGTAATGATTGGCAATAAAACAATTGAATTTCAAGCTGATGGCATTCGCGAGACTAATCATCTTGGAAGTTACTTTTATAAATGGCAAGCCGTTGAAGCAATGGAAGAAAATAAAGGCGATTTATATATATTTGTAGACAAGTTATTGGCTTTAATAATCCCAGCTAGTACATTTACAAACGAAGCCGAAAAAGAAGAACTAAAAGCATTTCTTAAAGCTCATATTTAGTCATGCGTCATTTTATAAATATTTACACCGTCTTAGTGTTTATTTTAATGCTTATACCTATTTCATCAATGGGAAGTGAAAAACCAGCTAACACTACCGATGAAAAATGGGGCAAGTATCTAGAGCATAGAGCTGCTTGGAATAAAATGCTTAAAGAGCGTTATGAAAATAAGTTAAAGCATACTCCGCCAAAACCGCCTTGGATTAAATTTCCAAATTATCATCCGAGCGATATATTTTGGAGAATGGGTGACGGCGAAAGCTACATAAGTGACTATTTCTCTATCTATTTTCAGTACGCTTCTAAGGCTGAAATAAATGCTTATAAGATTAAATATCCTGAACACTCAGATTGGCGTGGAACATATAAGCGCTTTGAACACTAACTAAAAAGTACAGCTATGCTTTCAGATAACTTATTTGATTGTGGCACTTATTCACAGTGCTATTAACTCACGCTAATAGCACATATCAGTTTTTAGATGCTACTCAAGATGAGGATCATCAGGCTTTTTAGGTCTATCAGCGAGCTCTGTTAAGCCGTTTTCGCAATCGCCGCTGTCGCAGGTATTTAAATTGCTTTGTGCTTGTTTATCTTGTTGCAGCACTTGTTTTAAATCTTCCATACGTTGGCGCACGGCTACTCCGTAACTAGCGTCGTCGCCCCATAATGCAGCAAGTTGCAGTACTGCAGCGCGGTCGTGGTCTCTAAACAGCTTTCCGGCGCGCTCGGCATCTTGCTTAGTGTTACCTAGTAACTCGAGTGCTTCTACGGCAAGGTTAATAGCTGAGTCGACGGTTTCGCGGTTAAACGCATCTACTTTTAAATTAAGTAACTGATACGCATGGCGGCGGTCGATTGCGCGAGCAACTATTTTAAGTTGCGGGTAGTTTTTATGCGCGAGCTTAATTATCTCAATAGTTTTATCGGGGTTATCAATTGCAATTACCAGCATTTGCGCGGTGTGTGCGCCTGCGGCTTCAAGGAGTTCTTGGCGTGCGGCATCGCCATAAAATACGGTATTACCAAAACGGCGTAGTAATTCTATTTGGCTAGGGCTGTGATCAAGTACGGTAATTTCGTAGCCTTGCGCGTGCAGTAAACGCCCCATAATTTGACCAAAACGTCCGTAGCCCGCAATAATTACGTGCTTAGCGGTGCTAATTTGCTCTGGCTTATCAAACTCAGGTAAAGCACTGCTGCTGCGTTTTTGTATTTGCTCATAAACCATAAGTAGTAACGGCGCTATTAGCATTGATACCGCTACAACTAAGGTAACAAGGCTGGTTTGCTCGGGCGTTAAAATACTTAAGGTGGTGGTTACGCTTAAAAGTACAAAGGCAAACTCACCCCCTTGGGCAAGGGCTAGGGCAAATAATAACTGCTGTTTACTGTTAATTTTAAAGGTAACGGCAAGGGCAAATAAAATGCAGGCTTTAACTACTATGAGTAAAACCACTAAGCCTATAACGGTACTAAACTCGTTAAATAGCAGCTCAAAGTTAATTGATGCGCCAACCGTTATAAAAAACAATCCTAAAAGTAAGCCTTTAAAGGGCTCTATATCGGCTTCTAATTCGTGTCTAAATTCACTCTCGGCAAGTACAACGCCCGCTAAAAAAGTCCCCAGCGCAGGCGATAAACCAATACTTTGCATAACCAGCGCGATAGCGACCACTAAAAAGAGTGCAAAAATAGTAAATATTTCACGCATGTGCGTTTGGGCAATGTATCTAAATAACGGCGCTGATACATATTTACCGCCGGCAATAATAGCGGCAATAACCGCAACCGATACACATACTTGTTGCCATACAGGCCAGCTTGCAATAATCGAATCGCTGATTTCTTTTGTGCTAGTTTGCGGGGCAAATGCAAGCAGTGGCAATAGGGCTAAAATAGGAATAATTGCGATGTCTTGAAACAGCAATACCGAAAAAGCGTTTTGTCCGGCTTCTTGCTTTAGCCAGCCTTTTTCTTCAAGGCTTTGCAGTACAATAGCGGTAGAGGAGAGTGCGAGCATTAAACCAATGGCGAGTGCGGTTTGCCAATGCATGGCAAAAAACCAATAACAAAATGCAAATATA
This sequence comes from Pseudoalteromonas sp. LC2018020214, assembly GCF_016598755.1. NCBI lineage: Bacteria > Pseudomonadati > Pseudomonadota > Gammaproteobacteria > Alteromonadales > Pseudoalteromonadaceae > Pseudoalteromonas > Pseudoalteromonas sp. LC2018020214. The sequence goes on along the minus strand of NZ_CP066804.1, from coordinate 3,641,636 downwards.
GCCGCTGCCGATAACACAACCTGTAAGCCGCCAAGCCCTAAAATAGAGTGGCGTAATGTCCATAAACGCGAAGGTTGTAGTTCAAGGCCCACTAAAAACAGCATCATTACTACGCCAAATTCAGCGAAGTGCATTACATCGGTTTGATCGCCCACAACACCCAGCGCATAAGGGCCAATGAGTATGCCGGCAATTAAATAACCTAACACAGAGCCAAGTCCGACTCGTTTAGCAATAGGGACAGCTACAATGGCTGCTGCTAAGTAAATTAAAGCAATTTCTAACACGCGTTTATCCTAAGTCATTCTATTTATGCTCAAGGTATTTGAGCATAAATAGAATGACTTAGGTTCTTATAAAATACAATAATTCATGTGGCTGAAAATACGTTATTTTTAGCTCATACTGTTAGGGCGTGTTGATTTTTTGGTGGGTTAATTTGCAGCAGTATGTTTGGTTTTTAGGCAAGGCGGAGCCTATGTAGTGTGGTTATTCCCCATAAATAGGCGATAACGCAGCATAAATACCAAACATGCGCTGCCCGTTGGGTTCTTTCTAGGGACGATTAACTCTTTGTTGCTCGGTTTTTACTTAGCCCACTAGGTTACAAACCTCGCGCCGCGATTAAATCGCCCCTAGATTGAACAAATTTCAATCCACAAAGATCAGCACGCCCTAGTCAGCTACTTTTACTGAACCGCTAATATTATCGATACTTACATCGCCCGAGCCCGACTCAGTAATGCTCAGCCCCTTTGCATGATTAACGCGAATATCACCCGAACCGTCTTCAATTGTTACGTTTGAACCAATATGCTCAATGACCATGTCGCCAGAGTTATCATCTACATTAACAGCACCGCTTATATGGCTTATCACTAAATCACCCGATCCATCTTCAACGTTTAGCGAACCGGTTATGTTGCTGACGTGCATTTCGCCAGAACCATCGTCAATAGTTGCATTGCCGCTTACGTTGTTTATATGAATACTGCCAGAGCCGTCGGTTAATTCTAAATTACCTGCGATGTTTTCAAAGTTAACTTCACCTGAACCATCGTCAACAGTTAGGTTTTTAGCCCCACTTATCGTTAAATTCCCCGAGCCGTCTTTTACATCAATATTGCTTTGCATAGCATTTATTAAAATGTCGCCAGAGCCATCATCAATATCTAAATTTAGATTACTTGGCACAGTAACCACTAAATTAATACTTGGAGATTGGCCACTGTAAAAGCTAATACCATTACGACTTTTATTTTGGGCAACAAGCTTTGCTTGTTTACCGTCTTGCTCCAGCGTTAGTTCGTATTCGTCTTCAATGTCGGCTGTGTAAATAGTGGCATCAACACTGATGCTGGTGGCCGTTTTTGAGCCTTTTATTTCAAGGCTACCTGCGCCGCTTAACACATTTAAATATTCAAGATTATTGCTTGGCAGTGATAGCTGTTGAGTTTGCTTTACTGAGGCAACGCTTGGCGATATATGAAATACACAGCCACTTAATAATAAAATGCCGCCAATAAGTGAAAGTGGTTTTGTAATGTTAGATACAGTTGATGAGCTCATGTTTAGTCCTTTGGTATTTATTGTTTGTATTTATATAAACAATATAGAGCAAAAATGAGGCCGAAATGTAAGCTGTTGTTTTATATAGGGTGGTGGTTTTTTATGAAAGTTGAAATACTAATAAGTGGTTAAAATAACTAATTATTAATATAAAAGGATGCGTGATGCATCCTTTTATAATTGCTCTGCTTTTATTAGTAAACTAATTAAAAGCTGTAAGTAATATTACCGTATAAGAAACGTCCGTCTAATCCGTAAGGTGCATACGGTGTGTACGGGAATATTTGACCAAAGTCAGAGTAACCAATGTTATCCACGGTTGCTTGTGGGTATTGATCAAATAAGTTGTTTGCGCCAACGGCAAATTTCCAATATTCGTCTGGACGGTATGCCACTTCTAGGTCGGTGATCCATTTAGGGTCTAGGTATTCATCGCGATCAGCTGTAGTTGATATATCAGCGACTTCACCATAACGTGTGGCACGAAGCGTTGTTTGCCATTCGTTAAAGTTCCACACTGCTGATAGGTTCCATTTGCTATCTGGCGTGCCTTCTTCAAAGCGACCTACTTCACGACGGGCAAATACTACGTAGTCGTCACCTAGTGAGTTAAGTTCGCTTGGGTTGTCGTTTACGTGTGTTACTTCGGTATCGTTAAAGTTAGCGGCTACGTTTAAACGTAAATCACCTAAGTTGTCTAAATCTAAGTTATAAGTGGCAACTATATCTACACCTTGCGTACGTGAGTCGATAGCGTTGGTAAAATAACGTACGCTTTCGGTGTTTAGCTCACCGGCATTTTGTAGTATTTCTACTACGGCATCGCCCTCTAGGTTTTCAGACAATACAATACGGTCATCAATATCAATACGGTATGCATCAACGGTTAAGCTAAAGCTCCCTTGCGTGTACATAAAGCCCGCAGTAACGTTTACTGACTCTTCAGCATCTAATGGCTGGGCACCTAGCGCTTGCGCTGCTGCAGAATCAGTTGGGAATAAACCAACTTCAAATGGTTGGTTGTTTTCAAGTACGGTTGATATTTGGCGGTACGAGCTTTGCGCTAAAGATGGCGCACGGAAACCGGTGCTAATTGCACCGCGCAGTGATAGGTTTTCAGTAATGCTGTAACGCGAAGCAAGCTTAGAAGTAAATGTGTCGCCAAAGTCGCTGTAATCTTCATAACGACCCGCTAAAACGACGTTCCATTTTTCTGTTAAGTAGGTATCAAACTCAACAAATAAAGCGATGTTATGACGGCTTTCGTCAGTCGCACTTTCTGGTCCAAAACCAGCAAGTACTTGCGCGCCACCGGCTGCAATTGGGTTGCCGTCGCTATCAAGTGCGGTGATGTAAGACGCTTCTTCGCCTTCTTCTATTTTGTAGCTTTCGTGACGGTATTCAGTACCTACGGTAAAAAATACGTCATCAGGTAAGCCTAAATCGAGTGTGGTATTGGCCGTTGCGTTTACTAAAAACTGATCGTAAACCAGTGCACCGTTGTCAAATTCGGTTGGGCTTTCGGCACCTAGTGATGTGTTAATACTATTTACAACACCGAAACCAAAGTCGTTGCGGCCGTAGTTGGTACTTACATCCCATGTCCAGTCGTTAGTTTCGCCTTTTAAGCCCAGTGCAAATGAGTAGTCTTGTACGTCTGTTTCAATTTGCGGCAAAAAGCCATCTGGGTACACTTCTAAAACATTACGGCTGTCTTTTGCTCGGCGGTAAAAACCACCTGAATTACCTTCACGCTTTGAGTAGCTACCAAATGAATAAAGGTTTAAGCCGTTATCTAAATCGTAACCCATGTTGTAAAACAACGCGTAATCTTCAAGGTCTGCTTTACCAAAACGGTGATTGTAACGATCGATAGTAAATTCGCGTGGGTCTAGGCTGCCATCATCAAGGCGGCTGTATTGTTCGCGTGGGTCAAAGCCTGAGCGCTGTGTTGAGTCGTTATCACGGTATTCAATTGATACGTTTACAAAGCCGTTATCAGATAACGCAAAACCAGAGTTTGCACTAACAGTGCGTGTTGCACCGTCGTTTACTTCTCTGTCGCCACCGGTATTAAACGCTAAGTCGCCGTTAGCATCTGCATAGGTGCTTTCTAGCTGAGGTACGCCAGCCATTTGAGTATCGTATTTACCGTACGTTACGCTAACGCTACCGCCTTCTGAGGCATCTTTAAGTACAATGTTAATTACCCCAGCAATTGCATCAGAACCGTACTGTGCGGCTGCGCCATCACGTAGTACTTCAACACGTTTAATTGCAGAGGTTGGGATCATGTTCAAATCAACAGCGGTAGAGCCTCGACCAACAACACCTGCTAAGTTTAATAGCGCACCGGCATGGCGGCGCTTACCGTTTATAAGCACTAGTGTGTGATCGGGTGCTAATCCACGTAAAACAGCTGGTTTTGCATGGTCAGTACCATCACCCATAGTGGCACTTGGGTAGTTAAAGCTAGGTACTTGGTTTGCTAGTATTTGGCTTATTTCTAGCTGACCCGTACTTTGCATATCACCGCTGGTAATAATATCTACAGGTACTGAGCTTTCGGCAATGCTGCGTAAGCTACGGCGAGTACCGGTAACCGAAATCACTTCGATATTCTTTTCTGCTTGATTATCTTGCTCTGCGGCAACGGCCATAGAGTAAGGTGTGCTAAGTGCAGTGGTAACGGCCAAGCTAAGTGCTAGTTTATTTGCAGATAAACGCTTAAAAGTCATTAATTGTTCCCCAAGAGCTGCTAGTCGAAAAGGAGCGCATCATATAGAAGCGACTACCCTAGTGCAAAGATAAAAACTATCTAAGATATTCTAAGTTGTTAACATATAAGGTCACTGTTTACGCGCGATATAGGCGTTTGGATCGTTGTAGTTGCAATCTTGTGTCGAATGGTTGCGAATTCAAGGGGATTTTAGATAAAAGTTAGTAAGACGTAAAAAGGCCAAGCAAATGCTTGGCCTTTCAATTTTTTAAATTTAGTAATTTAAATTATTCAGGGGCAACTTCAAGCGTTGTAAATAATGCATAACGTCCTGCATCTACGCCTTCTTCATTTACGGTAACCTTGTTAGAGGTTTCGATTAGGTATAGGCCTGGCTCTTTCCACGTAATTGTAAACATACCGTCTTTATCGGTCGTTACTTTTACTTCGCCACGCTCGTTACGGTAGCGTGTGTCGCCTTTTAAAATACTTACTTCAACGCCTTCACCAGCAGATTTACCATCTTGTAGTAACTGAAAACGTGCTTGTTCACCTACAAATAAATCGTTTGGATGCGTTGGACCGCTAAGCTCTAAGCCTAAACCTAGCTGTGCAGGTTTTGAGGTGCCATTTCGGCTTACAAATGTATCTACTGTTGAAACAACCTTCGTTGTCGTTACATCTTTTGCATTGCTAGGTAACTCGGCTTCTGTTTTTTTACCAAATACACGCTTGCGCTTACCTTCTTCGTTTTTATAGAAGGTCATGTACATTGGCTTTTGGGTCATTGCAATGTGGTAAGTGCCTTGCTCTGTTAAGCTTACCGCAGCTGAGCTTTTACGCTTTAAGTAATAAGCACGAATGGTGTCGCTTACTGGCTCACCATTAGGCGCAAGTGCCATTAATAATGTGTCGTCGTACTCGGCGCCTTTTTCTTTAGGTTTAAAGGCTTTGTCTGGTGCAAACATTTCGTTAGAGATACTAGCGTCAATCATTACGTAATGCGCTTTATCGCCTGATAAAGATGTATGCGAAGGTAGTAACCAACGTCCGTGTGCACTTGCTGAAGTTGACACTAAAGCAGATAAGCTCAATGCGCCGATTAATGCCGTTTTTAATAAATTAATTTTCATTGTATTTCCTTAAATTCAAATGATTAAGTAGCAGCTACTTAGTGCTTACAGTGACGAAGCTTTTAGAAAACTCGTTTTTACCATCAATTGTTAGTTTGCCTGATTTAGTTAAATCGAGCTCAACGCGGGTGTAGTCTCTGCCCCCTTCTTCGCGTACAACTTCAATATTTAGTAAGTATTTACCTGGTTTTACTGGGTTACCGTCTAAATCATTACCTTGCCAATTTATGGTGTAAGTACCTGCGCGTTTTGTTGCGCCGCTAATGCCGTCAAAGTTGGCATCGCTTTTACCGGCTTTACGCCACCATTGGCGTAAGTCTTTAAACCATTCTGCTTTTTGCACCCAAAGTGCAAGCGTTGTGACGTGTTTGCGCTCTGGTGTTTCAAGCCAAACTGCAACGTATGGGCGGTGATACGGTTGTACTTCTAAGTCAGGAAGCGTTAATTCAACCTCTAGCTGTGGTGTTTTTGCATGCGCCGTTGTTTGAAAAAACGCAGCTACGAGCAGTAATGCGGCGCTTATAAATAATTTAAATTTAACCATTAAGACACTCCTTTTATTTGTGGAACCCAACATAAATAAATAACCAGTGGAGTTGCCACTCCTAGTACGGTTATCCATATTCCTGCTAAGCGTTTTTTTCTATTTTGAAACAAAATAATCATGCCGGTGATGGCAAATAAAATCATTAGTACGGCAGATATATCAATTACCCAACTCCATACTTCACCGCTGTGGCGGCCTTTATGTAAGTCGCCAATGAGGCTTAAAAAGCCACCTGTTTGGTAATCAAGATTTAGTTCGCCAGTTGTAAAATCAAGCTCTGCGTAGGCAAACCCAGCAGGCAGTGGGTAGTCGAGCATGACAAGCGCGTCTTCTTTTTCCCACTCAATGCTTTTTACTTTTGTAAGTGCATATTGCTCGGCTAGGTAAGCTTCTATTTCAGGGTAAAGCGTTGGCAGCGTATTTAGCTGCTCATTGGCTTTGGTAACTAGCTCTGCTGGAATTATTGCAGTTACTTGACCGTTATTTTTATCGTTTTTAAGCCAATCAATATGGTTGAGCACAATGCCGCTAACGCAAAATAAAATAAGCAAAAAAAACAAAGCTGTAGAAATATAAATATGTAGAGCACGGCTTGTGCTATACAAAGCCCGCTTGTTAATAAACGACATAAAAACAGTAAATAAATTAAATTTACAACATGATAATGATTTGCATTAGCTATTACAAATTTACTTACTTATCTTTACATAAAAACTTTAAAACAAAGGCGGTAAGCAGGTAAAAAATGAATATTTAATGCTTAGGAGGGCTGGAAGGTCTTAAAATAAGGTAAATCATTACCAATACTTCTATTACTGCAACGAGATAAATAACCCAAATAGGGGCGGCTGAATACAGTAAAAATGTAAATCCAATTAACATGCCAATGGCGGCGTAGCATTTGGCTTTTACAGGCACTACTTTATGGGCTTGCCATTGCTGCAAAGTTACACCGTAACGAGGGTGGTTTAACAGCCATTGTTCAAGCGCGGGTGATGAGCGAGTAAAGCAGGTGAGCGCTAAAATAAAAAATATAGTGGTAGGCATGACCGGCAGCACAATGCCAATAATGCCCAAGGCTACAAGTATTAAGCCAAGTGCTTTAAACCATAAGTTTTTATAACAAATAAACACTGCTTTTATATTCACTTAGGCTCTTTGAGTTATGGCTGATACTTTGGATTGTAGGCCAAATAGTTATAAAATCGAAGTGTAAAAACATAAAAAAGGGCAAACTAAGTTTGCCCTTTTAAATTTATAAAATAGGTTTTACTTATCTAGAAGTAGTAACCCACGTTGATGTTAAAGCGACGCTCTGTATCGCCATCACCAATAATTGTTCCGCCAATAAATGGCTGGTTACGTGCTTGAATAAAGTCAAAGTACGTAAATAACGGGCCTGCTGATACGCTCATACCTGTTACGTTCATCCATGTATCTGCACTGTCGTCAGATTTGTCATAAATGATGCCGTAATCGTTGTAAAACTGTACGCCTGTTATAGGGCCTAAATCAACCGATAGGTCGTAAGCTACGTTAAAGTTAGTCATGGTAGCTTCGCTTGATACGGTGTCGTAGTAGTCAAACGCACCTACAACAAAGCGGTTGCTGTTGTCGTCTAGATCGTAGTCGTACTCACCGTGCTGAAATTGAATATTCCAGTTATTAATTTGGCTGTTTACGTGGAACGCCCATGCGCCGTAGTTACCTGCACGGTCGTTACCATCATGTAAGCCACCGCTTAATAGTGATACACCCACATCGGTTTTAGCGTTTTCGCCATGCTCAATTTGGTACACCGTACGAGCTGCAAATGTGTTGTATTCACCAAGGCGAGAGCCAGGTGCATCGTATGTGCCTTCGGTTGTTGCACGGCTACCAACTATATCAAAAGAGTAACGCTCGTTAACTTCAGAGCTGCCATCAACGCCGCCTACTTCATCATTTTTGAAAAAGCCTAGGTCTAGTTTCCAGTTGTCTTTTAGTTTACGGTTTACTGTTACACCCAAATCAAAGTCGTCTTCTAGGCCAACATAGTAGTTAGTACTAAAAAAATAGCTGTGTGAGTTGTATGGGCCATTACCAAAAGGGACAGGTGCAATACCAGCTTGTGCTTCCCAGCCATCAGTAAATTCGTAACCTAAGTATGCATACTTAACAATGGTCATGTAATCGTAAAAGCGAAAATCACCATTAACAGAAATATCGTTTATTTCGCCAGATAAGTTAATGCGAAATACTTCGAAATCTAAATCGCCGCTACGATCTTGAGTGTCTTCATCGTATGAATTAGTGCTGTAATTAAAACGCACTGCGCCACCAATTTTAACGCCTTCGTCTTTTTTCTCAGATTCGGCGGCAGCAACAACAACTTCTTTGTTATCAGCTTTTTTACTAATTTTTGCAACTTCTTGCTTGTGTTGCTCATTAATTTTTTGCTGTTTTGTTTTTTCATCAGCTAACTTATTTTCAAGCAGTTGCATTTGTTGCTTTAACTGCTTAAGTTGGCTTTGTAACGTGTCTAGATCATCAGACGCATAAGAAGTACTTGTAACACCACCTAGAACTAGTGCTAGTGTTAATTTTGAGAGTTTAGTCATAATTGCCGCTCAGATTTTGATTAAAAAATAAAAAATTCAAGACGTAAAAAAACGCCTTACGTTTAGGGTAAGTACAAAAACTATGTATTTTTTTTATTATTTATTCTTTAGGAGCTTGAGTAAGCGCACCAACTTCTAGAAGGGGCGATGCATCTAATTTATCTGCATCCATCATTGCGGCTACACGCTGCATTGATGAGAGTAAAAGGCTCTGTTCCCATTCAGCAAGTGCAGAAAACTTTTCAATAAAGTGTTCTTGCAATGGCTGAGGTGCTTTATCAAGTAACTCTTTTCCTTTATCGGTGAGGTATAAGCTCACTCTGCGTTTATCCATTTGACTGCGTACGCGTGTTACTAAGTTTCTGCTTTCTATTCTGTCGAGAATATTGGTGACCGTTGCTGGGCTTAAATTTACATTTTGAGCAATACGGCTCGCCGTTATTCCATCGGTTTTTTGCACTTCTTGCATTATAAGCAATTGTGGGCCAGTTAAACCCGAAGTTTTATTTAGCTGCTTAGAATGTAAGTCAATCGCGCGGATAACTTTACGTAAAGAAACCAATAACTCGTCATATTTTTGCATTTGCTTATCTCGTCGATGGGGCGGTAGTTTGCCGTAATCGCGAAATGTTACACATCAAATAAATTGAATTCAAATAATATATTGTACTTTAGCCCGCTTTTATTGGTTTTTAATAGTTAGAGCAGTAACTAATGTAAAATTATATTGTTTAAATTATAGTAAATTTTCTTAGCATCTTGTGTGCATTAAGTTGCGCACAGTACGTATGTTGTGAATAATTGGCAAGTCTTATTGTATAGACTTTAGTATTATTCATTTACAGCTGTTAGTACAAAGTAATTGTTTGTGAGTTTACTGTATATGTATTAATCGGCAATGAACAAATTCAGCAATCAATATTTAATATCAATAGCGTATACTTTAAGCATGCATTATTGTTTCTGCACAAACATTAAAAATCTTTAGTATCAGTATTATAGGGGAAGGTATGAAATTATCGCCATCAGTTAGCATTGAGCAAAGCGAAACCGGTCTTGAGTTTATTAAAATAGCTAGTGAAAAGTGCGACGCAAAAATATTTTTGCAAGGTGGGCAAATTACCGAGTTTATCCCTAAAAATAACAAGCCACTTATATGGGTATCACAAGACGAAACTTATCAAGAAGGGGCAAGTATTCGAGGTGGTATTCCTATTTGTTGGCCGTGGTTTGGCACACACGCTAATGATGGCTGGCCTGCCCATGGTTTTGCGCGCACAAGTGTGTGGCAAGCTGATGAAGTACACGAATCTGATGAGCAAATTACAGTTAGTTTAAAGCTCCCCATGAAACTTGTTAATACAACGTATTGGCCACATCAGTCAGCATTAAAAGTTGAGTTTGTATTAAGCGATAAATTACAGGTTCGCTTAACTACCACTAATTTAGGGAGTGTGCCATTTAGCTTTACTCAAGCGCTGCATACCTATTTTCCTACATCAGACATTACAAATACCCATGTAGATGGTTTACAAGGCGCGCAATATATTGAGTTTAGTGAAGGGCCATTTGTACAAAATGATGTTGTAAGCTTTAATCGCGAAACCGACATGGTTTATACACAAGCAAGTACAATACAAAGCATTAATACGCCAGAAGGTGTTATTAATGTGAGCCGCGAAAACTCAAGTTCGTGTGTGCTGTGGAATCCATGGATAGAAAAATCAAAACGCTTATCTAATTTTGCTGACGATGAGTATAAAACAATGCTCTGCTTAGAGGCTGCTAATGTACTGATAGATAAAGTAACGCTTGAGCCAAAACAAAGCCACACCTTAATAACCACCATTAGTTGGTAAGTAATTAAAGCAGGAATAGGGACAAATAGTGTTTAACAATCAACAAATAATGGATTTACCAAAGCATAGTGATATTAGCTTTAAGCCATTGGCTGATAAAGCCTTATTACATACACAGCTTAGCTCGCTTCTGTTTTATATACCGCTAATTGGAGCACTTATTGCTGTTTGTTATTTTAATGAAGCCTTTGCTAATAACGCACAAACATATTTGCTAATTGGTATGCCAATTTTGGTGGCCGTATCTATGGCGTACAACATAATAAGTGTGAGGTTGCGAGGTTTTGCAGTGCGAGATCATGACATTGCTTTTAAAAAAGGCGTTATTTGGCAACAAGTAACGGTATTACCTTTAGCGCGTGTACAGCATATGGAAATACACCAAGGGCCAATAGAGCGAAAACTTAGCCTTGCGAGCATTAAATTATTTAGCGCTGGCGGTGTAAGTGCCGATTTACAAATTAGCGGGCTAACCCATGATGATTGTAAAAACATGCGCCAATTTGTACAAAACTACCGCCAAGACGACGCAACTACTCAGGCAGCTTTAGTAGATGAGTAATACAACTATCGAAGATAAAGCCAGCCCTATTTACTGGCAAAAAGTATCGCCCTGGGCACTTTTATATTTTGTTGTGCACTTTAGTGTGCGCTTTGTAAAAGATGGCCTTTTAAACTTACTGCCCATGCTAGTCGTATTTGTTACTCAAGTAGAAAATAAATTGTTTTGGGCGCAGGTTGCAGGCGGTATTGCACTAATTTTGCTACTTGTTTACTCATTTTTATATTATTTAAATTTTAAGTTTAGTATTAGTAGCGACAACGAAATATTGCTTAACAAAGGTGTATTTAAAAAAGAGCGACTTACGCTTAAATTTGGCCGTGTGCAAAACGTTAATATTGCCGAGCCGTTTTATTTTACCCCCGTAAACTTAGTTAATTGTATTTTTGATGCAGCTGGTAGTGTGTCGCAAGAAGTTGTTTTACCTGGTGTCACTAAAGATTATGCACAGCAAATGCGGAAACAAATATTTGATTTTAAAGCGCAGCAACAGCAAGAAACACCAAATACTGAACAAAGCGAAACAGACACTATCGAAAACAGCCTAAGCATTAGCAATAAAGAAATAGCCAAATTTGGTTTAATGTCGAATATGGCCATTTTTGCAATGGCTGCTTTGGCCCCTTTTATAAACCTAATTGTTGATTTTTTAGAGAAGCAAATTATTGCGAAAGTAGAAGGCTTTTACCAACAAGAGCTTGGTATGCTGGCAAGTGCTGCTGCTTTTGCGATGATCACCTTAATTGTTTTGCTAGTTTTGGTCGCTGTGATGCTATCGGTGACTATGTCGCTTATTCGTTTTTATAACTTTGAGCTTTATTTTAAAGGTCAAAAGTTTAAACGTATTGCTGGCTTGTTAGAGCGCCATCAGCTTTCTATGAGTATGGATAAAGTACAATCTATTGTTATTAAGCAAAACCTAATGGGGCGATTACTAAAGCGATTTACCGTTGAGTGTTTACAAGCAAGTAGCGGCGGAATAGCAGCCGGTGTGGCGGCTAAAAAAAATAAACAAACGTTAGTATTACCTGTATTAAATAGCGAACAAGTTGATAGTGTATGCCAATGGATTTACCCGTGGTTTAATAGTAAAAAACTCGCTTTTAAGCGCGCAGAACGAGCGCTTTTGTATAAAAATTTAGGCTTTTATTCATTGCTACCCAGTGCATTAGTGTTTGGCTTTTGTTTTATTGCTGATATTAATACTTTGATAAGCCTTGGTGTTTTGGTGGTGTTTTCTGGCTTGGTAACTTTATCGTATCAGCGTTATGGTTATTACATGCATGAGGATAGTGGCCGATTTTATATGGTTGTACGCAAAGGTATGATTGGCGTTCATTACCGTGTTTTTGAGCTTTATAAAGCGCAAAGTGCACGCAGTATAAGTACGTACTTAATGAGAAAGTCAGGCTTAAAAAGCCTGTATATACAACTTGCTTCAGGCTTTGTATTTATGCCCTACATAAAGCAGCAAGATGCTGACTTTATTATTGATTTTACAATTAAGCAGATTGAGTCAGATACTCGCAGCTGGATGTAAACTCCCCTAATAAAACATGTGTAAATACACATTTGCACATGCTTTATTACACTTTCTTACTGCCCATGAAAGACATTTAATAATACCCTAGATGGTATTAAGGAATTCTTTTAGGGACGCTCATGAAAAAAACACTTATCGCATCGGCTTTATTACTAGCAGCACCGAGCTTTGCAGCCGATTGGCAAACTATTCATACCGAAAATTTCAACATTCACTACAGTGTTGAGCATGCTGATTTTGCTAAATCAACTGCAACAGAGCTTGAAATAGTACGCACCAAAGTGCTTGAGCAGCAAAACAGAGCACTTGATAAAACAGTTGATGTAGTGGTGTTTGATCCCCTAAATGCGGCAAATGGCTTTGCGCTACCTACCTCAAATAATCCTGTAATGGCACTTTTTACAACCCCACCACAATCCGACACCGTTATATCAAACAGCGCTGGCTGGCAGCAGTTACTTGTACTGCATGAATATATTCACTTAGTGCACTTAGCACAGCCTACACGCAATGACTGGCAGCAAAAAGTACGTGGCATATGGGATTTATACGACTTAACTTACAGTGATACACCGCGCTGGGTAGCCGAAGGTTATGCCACATTGATTGAGTCTAAAATGACGGGCCGTGGGCGTTTATTTGATAACTACTCAGAGTCAATACTGCGAGAATTTGCTCAGCAAGGTGCTTTGCCAACCTATGGGCAATTAAATGGCGAGCAGGGCTTTATGGGCGGCTCAATGGCGTATTTAATGGGTAGTCGCTTTTTAAATTGGTTAGAGCAAAATTATTCAGAACAAACACTCGATAGTGTTTGGACGCGAATGCAAGGCGTAAAAACGCGTGATTTTGATGAGGCATTTAGCGGTGTGTTTGGGCAAAGTGCAGCCAAGCTATATCGCCGATTTATAGCTGAATATACCTATAAAGCAATGCAAATAGAGCAAGGAGAGCTGTTACTTAATAGTGAACTTTGGCTTGAACTTAACTTATATGCAAGTAACCCAGTACTTTCAAAAGATGGTAGTAAAATTGCGATTGTTGAGCGAGATAAAGAGAGTAATACCAAGCTTATAATTTATAGCACGGATGACAACATTAAAGCGCAAGAAGAGTTTACTAAAGCGCAAAAAGAGCTACTCGAAAACGATGCACAAGACATCCCCGATACAGCGCCAAGTGTATTTAAGCGCGAACAAAAACAAGTGCTTAATCAAATTAACCGAGCTGGTATTGCAAACCCGCAATGGGTAAATAATACAACGTTGTATTTTAATGCGTACAGCAATGAAGAGTCGGGTATTTATAACAAAGTGTCTGACATATTTAGCTATAACACTGACACTGGAAATATTACACAGCTTACTGAACTTGCTGGTATACGACGATTTAGCGTAACCAGTAACGGTGAAACCTTGTATGGCGAGCAAATAAGAGATGGCTACTCTGAATTAGTAAAGGTTGATCTCAATACGCAGGCCATCACACCATTATTTACAAAAAGCCTTGAGACAACTTACGATTACCCAATACTCAGTCCTGATGAAACTAAATTAGCTTATTTATCAACGTCATTAAATGAAAACTGGCAATTGTATATACAAGATGTAGGTGGTAATAAGCAGCAATTAGCACCTATGCCAAACGGGTATCAATATTTAAGTCAGCCTAGCTTTAGCCATAATGGCGAGTCACTTTACTTTGTTGCAGGCTTAAATAGCGCTACTGATATTTATAACTACAACATAGAGAGTAAAACACTCAGCAAGTTAACTCAGGGGCAGGAAGCCGTTGCCCACCCGATTGAAATGGCTGATGGCTCGTTACTCTATTTTTCGATAACCGCAGATGGGCCAAATGTAAAAACATTGCCAAAAGCTATAAACAGCACTGTAGTTACTGAATTTTCGGCTAATAAAAAAGCACCGCAGCTCATTGTAAACGAACATACGCTTCCAAAAGCTAAAATATATATGCAGCAAACAACGCAGCAAACAAATTACAACGTGCTCGAACAGCACGCTACTTTTGCACTAGGAACGCAGTATTATTCGGCTTCTACCAGTTTGTTAGATTTAAGCATTAAAAGTAGCGATTTATTAAAACAGCTCGACTTGCAAGCAGGATATAGCACTGATTTACACGATGGAGCACTGCACGGTGGTTATGTGCAGGCAAAATATAATGCGCTTGATGTAAAACTGAAACTTGCACTGTTTGACTATAATTTAAATACATCGCGGCAGTATCAACAAAGCCTAAATGCAGATGTGGATGCTCGTGGTGGTTTTGCTGCAATAAGTTACCCTGTTAAATTTGGGCAGCTAAGTTTAACGCCAGAGCTTGCCTACAATTACACTGATTATAAACAAAGCCATAAAAATTGGACGCGTTTAGGCGTTGCCCAAAATTGGCAATATGATCGTCAAGACTTTGTAATAGGCCAAAGCCTTTATGCGAGTTGGTACGATGGCAGTAGTAAAAATAATAGTTGGCAAGGTTACGATTTAGCCGCCAAAATTTTTGGTAAAGCGTTTGGTATTCCTCTTTATGCAAACTTTTCTCAAAAACAACGTGATGACAATAGCCTTGCATTAGGTGGCTTTAGCTCAAATCTTATTAATCAGCAGCAAAATAGTGAATATGTACTTTCATCTGAGCTGCCTTTTTATAGCGCAACTGCAAAGCGCTATCAAAGTTACGGTGGCGGCTTTAGCTTTAAAGAGGGCATGCCGTGGCTTTATTATAAGCAACATCAACTCGACGGCACCGTATATGCACAAAGTTACGGAATAAAACACCAAGGTGATTTTAGTTTTGGAATGGGGCCTGCTGGTATAAATGACTTAACATTTAATATGGGGCTGTCGCGAGTAGAAGGCGACAGTTTTGAGGATGAAATGCGAGCGTGGCTGAGCTTTTATTATTCGCTATAAATACTAATTGGCTAAGTTACTTATCCATCTGCAAGGATAGTAACTTAGCTTGATATACATCGATTTTTTGGTTATCACGTTCTAGTTCGATAGCTTTCTCAAGCAAGGTTTGTGTTTGTTTAATATTACCTTGTTGATAGCGAACTTTTGCGAGTTCCAAGTATAACTCAGCAATGTAAGGCGCTTTAGTAATAGCTTGCTCAAGGTGTGCTTTAGCCTGATGAGCATGGCCAGCTTGTAAGTTGTTTTTAGCGATTACTAGTAATTCATATGGGTCTTTTTCTTTATTAACTAATTGTGAGGTGAGCTCTTTAACAAGCTCTTTGTCGCCTAATTTTTTAGCTAAAAGCTGATAGTTGCTGATTAAATTAATGCTTATTTCATTATTACTAAGTGCTGTTTGATAGATGTTTTTAGCGCTTTGTAAATCACCAGCCCGACGATGCAAAATGCCCGCTATATTAAATAATTCAGGATCATTGGGAGTGTATTTGTTTGCTTGTAGAATAAGTGAGTAAGCAATATCCAGCTGTTTGTCTGCTAGCGCTGTTGCAGCTAAATTACTGTAAAACTTAGAAACTAAATCGTTATAATCTGCACTGCTTGAATAAAAGCTGCGACGGGTAGGAAAGTAGTCGATTAAGGTGCCCGCTCTGAAAAATTCAACAATATTATCATCTTTTTTATCTACTTTTGGGGCGTATACTCTTGTTCTAAAGTGGCTTGCTACATAAACAACATTATTTTCTTTTGCGTATACAGGCTGACTTGTTACTTCTTGAAAGCTCGTTTCTAATCCGAGAGCTTGTGCATAGCTTTGTGTTAAAACAGCTAAGCTAATACAGTTGCCTTGCGAAAGTTTTAAGGCTTGGGCTGAAGTAAGTGTATCGCCGTGGTATTTAAAGTTAGCTAAGTTGCTTTCGAGGTAGTTGTAAATAATGCGGTCATGACGGATTTCAGACTGTTTTTGTTTTTCGGCGTAAGCTAAAAACGTTTCTTTTTCAGCATTTGGCAGCTCGAAAATGCTGTACTCAGAAGGAGTGTCGAGTTTATTAAACAAAGAATGGTTTAACAGTTGTTCAAGCTCTATTTGTTCTACTTGCTGAACCTTGGTTGTGTTACATCCAACTAAATATAAAAAAGTAATACAGACTGCTATTTTATAAAACATCATAAACCCACTCCATTGTTAAATTTTACATTACAATGTGGTGGGTTTTTAATCAAGCACTTGCTGTGCTGCGTTTACTTGAGCGATTTTTTTGTGATTGCTTTTTACGTTTACGGCGGGTAAACCACAAGTAAAAACCAGTACATGCTAGCCACACTGGGCTTAAACCAATTACGCACCACAGTATTTTACTTATTAGCCCTGCAAAGTAGCCAAAATGAAGTTTTCTAAAACTATCAATTACTTGCCAGCCAACGCCAACTTCGCGAATATCCCAGTTAGTTAAATGTTCGCCTGTTTGCTTATCGTAGCTAACCGTATTGGCATATTCGCTCGCAAGTGGGTTATTTGTATCGACTTCGCCGAATAAGGTGATATTTTCGTCAGGCTCGAGTGGCATAACTAAAAACGTACCATTAAAAGTGGGTATTTGCTTTTTACTGTCATCGAGTATGTGTTGAAACGAAATATCGCTACTGTGCAAGTTTTTGGTTAGTACAAAGTGCTCTTCCTCAGCGTGTTCAATAACTTCGTGATACCACACCGCCCAGTTAAAGTAGCCACCTGTGATAGCTAAAATAATAATGATGGGCGACCCTATCACCCCCGTCATTTTATGAATGTCGCTAAGTACAATTTGCAGTGTTGCACGCCAGCGCACACTAAATAGACGCTGCCAAAAATTACGATAAATAATAAGTCCTGTAATACCTAATACCAATAAAAACAGAGCAAAAAAGAAGCCTAGTACTGTACCTGTTTGCCCTGGCAGGTTTTTAAAGTCGTTAAGTAAAAAGGTGTAATGCAGTTCTAAAAACCAATCAGTAAAATAATGGCTGGTACCAACAGGCTCTGACAAAATGTCACCCGTATACTGGTTTAAATGAAACTTATACCATTGCTCTGTCCCGCGTTTAACTAAGTAAACCCGATCAGCAGTATCATCGTTAAATATCTCCCAACTACCTACTACATACTCAGGGTAAGCAAGCTCTGTTTTTGCGATTAATTTGTCGATTGGCATGCGCTCTGGCAGTGCTTTTACAACATAGTGACTGCTTGGCATAAGTAAGCCATCTATTTCACTTTTAAAAACTAATACGCTTCCTGTAATACTAATAACAATCAAGGGAATGAGAGCTATAAGAGCGATCCAACTGTGAATTTTAAAAAGAGTTTTTCTCATAGATAGTTTTATATATGGCAGCTAATGACTTGCGCATGATAACAACTATCATTTTCATTTGGTAGTTTGTGAGTAGGTTTCCCCTTAAATAGGTAAACCGTGAACTTAATTCTACGGTTTTTGTATACCTAGCTTGCCAGTACCTAAAATAAGAATATCTTATTTAGTTGAGTTAAATTTACGCGGCTCTACAATGCCGCGCTCATAGTAAAAGCCTTTTAAAACAGATGTTTATTAAATGTTTTTATTTCTGTTTTTAATTAACATTTATGTAACGAGCGAGGTTGCTTTGGCGCATTATTTGCCTATATTGTCTTCATTTATTTTGGTTTTTAGTTTTTTACCATTACTAAACAAAATTCGAAAAAATCGTAGTGTCTCTGGTTTGTCACTATTAATGATGACATTTGGATTAGCACAAAGCCTTTATTTTATAACCTACAATGTTTTCTTTGAGCGCTATTATATTGCGTTACCATTTATTGTAACCGGTGCGTTAAGCGGGCTTATTTTATATTTTTTTGCACGTTTCAACGCAGCTAAACGAGAACGTGTACAGCTGGTTACTATGCTAGGTTTTTCGTTACTGCCTTTTTCACTGCTTTTAAATTCAAGCCTTGATACTGCAACGGTATTAAGCGCTTTAACGTATGTTGGCCTTGTGATGAGTTCGGTACGTGTTATGCCGCAAACTTATAAAACATTGCGTACGGGTAATGTGAGTAATTTAAGCGCGCGCTACTTTAGCTTGCAGTTTATTGCTGGTATTTGCGGCTTAGTTGTTGAGCTTACAACAGTTGCTCCAAGCACGGCGCACTTACTTATGTTTATTATGCTATTGCTTACCAATGCTGTGCAATTTGGTTGTATGCAATACTATAGAATGCGACCTGTAATGGCTTAAAAACAAGCTACTTAAGTTCCTATTTAGCCTAATTTATGGCAAATTACTTTATCTAACAAAAGGATAAAGTATGAATTGGAATCAGTTTGGCTATATTTGCCGTGTTAATAGCTCTAAAACACTAAGTGCAGAGCAAAAAGATGAGCTAAGTACACAGTCCCATTTAAATATGTATGCCAATAGCGGGTCGCATAGTAAATTAGCGCATAATCTGGTGATGCAAATTGCATCTCAAGATGAAGCAACATCGCAAAAGCAAGCTGCGTATTATCAATGTTTACCGGAATTAGTTAACGAATTTAAGTTTGAGCACAAGGGCTGGCTTAGTTACTTAACCATTGTATTTGTTATTTATGTTTTATCCTCTTTGTTGTATCAGTCTTTTGTTGTGCCTACTTTTGTAGAGATATATAGCAAGCATACTATTTCTTTAAATCATGTATTTGATGATTATTTTACGTACTGGTATGTGCCAATTATTTTACTCGTTTTATTGCTGAGTGTTATTTTTACCGTTATTTTAAAGCTAAAAAATGTAAGTGCTCTCACAGAGCTAAAGCCTTTTTCGGGTTTATTTAAATTTCTTACTCCTCGTCAATTAATTAATGAGCATAACTCTTTAATTACCACGCTATTATTTCCAAGTAATCATAAAAAGGGTGTTAAAGCCTCTACACCTCAAACCCAGCACTTAGCTCAATGCGAGCTGCTAGGTTTAGAAACCCAAGAAGAATTTAAAGCGTTATTAAAGCAGCAGCTAAAGTTACTTAATACACATATTAAAAGCTTTATAAGTAAGCTCGTTATTGTTTATGGTTTGGTCATTGTTGTGTCTATTTGCTTATTTGTGAAAGCGGCTTATCAACCACTATTTATGCTAGGAGAAGTGCTATGAGAACAAAAGGATTTACGTTAATAGAGTTGATGGTGGTGGTGTCTATTATTGGTATTTTAGCTGCGGTTGCGCTACCTCAATACAGTAAGTATATACAGCGAGCAGAACTTGTTGACCCACTTGCAATGGCTGCTGCCATTAGAGAAGACGTTACGGTTTATTATGTTGAAAACAGGCGTTTTCCAGCAAGTAATGAACAAGCAGGTGTGCCTGCAAGTAAATTTTTGATTGGCAATCGGGTAACGGGTATTACAGTTGATAATGGTGCTATTCATATTAGCTTGGGTAATAAAGCTTCACAGCTTTTGAAAAATACAGTTTTAACATTCAGACCGGCTGTTGTAACGGGAAGCCCTACAAGCCCAATTGCGTGGTTATGTGGGTTTGACGAGCCGGTAACTGGCATGCAAGCGGTTGGCGAAAATAAAACAACAGTACCAAAAGAAATTTTACCTTCAGCGTGTATATAAAATAGTTTGGGGAATTAAAATGCAATTAACTATTCATCAAATTGATGCGTTTACGAATGAGTTATTTAAAGGTAACTATGCGGCAGTGATCCCATTGAAATCGTGGCTAAGTGACGATTTAATGCTAAAAATTGGTGCTGAGAATAACGTATCTGAAACTGCTTTTACCTGCCTGCAAGACGATGGAAGTTTTGTTATTCGTTGGTTTTCGCCTTTGATGGAAATCGACTTTTGTGGTCACGCCACACTTGCTGCAGCTTATGTTTTATGTGAAGAGCATAATATATCGCAAATTCACTTTATTGCTGATGCCGTAGGCGAGCTAATCGTTAATAAAAACGCTGATGGCAGCTTTGCAATGACCTTTCCTAAACAAGCACCTATTGAGGTACAAAATGTACCGCAGTCATTGCTTGATGGCCTGTCTATACAACCGAGCAAAGTGCTTAAAAATCGCCAAGCTTACTTTGCTATTTATGAAAATGCCGATCAAATACTTGAATTAAAAACTAACTCAGAGCTTTTAAAAATGCTTTATCCACTAGATGTAGTGGCTACAGCACCTAGTGATGATTACGATTTTATATCTCGTTATTTTTGGCCTGCAAGCGGTGGCGACGAAGATTATGTAACGGGCTCAATTCATACTGGCTTGGCACCTTACTGGGCGCAGCAATTGGGTAAAACTACGTTAAGTGCTTATCAGGCTTCAAGCAGAGGCGGGCATTTAATTTGCAAAGTGGATGATACAACCGTCACTTTGACTGGGCATGCTGTAAGGTATTTAAAAGGCACTATTTATATTTGAACTGTGAATTAAGTTATAAAAAAGGCCACGTAAATCGTGGCCTTGGTTTACTCAATTAGTAGAGGTGTTTTATGCTTCTAGCGCTTTTGCAATTAAGCGATCAATATATTTCTTATGCGCTTTAGTTGCTGTATCTGCACCCCAAGCAACACTGGTATCGGCTATTTGAGTTAGCTGATATAACGCTGCTGTTTTAGCTAAGTTATCGTATTTGCTTGCTTTACCAAGGCCTGCAATCGCGATTAGCTGGTTAACATACTCAATTTGTAAGTTGTGGCTAATAGAGTTTGCGTCTTTGCTTTTCACAAAAATGCTGGCGGTTAAATCTTCCATAAACTGAGTTAGGCTATATTCGTTACCGTACAGAGCTGTGTCAGAAATACGCAGTAATACCGCTGGGTGTAATAGCTGTGCAAGTACAGACTTTTGCATCCCTAAAATCATTTGGTGTGCTTTAGGGTCTTCATTTTTGCCAAAGTGATTAAAGCCACGACGTTGAAGCTGTAAGTAGCTATAAAGAGGTTGCATGTTTTGTAGTACATCTGGTGCAAATACAAACTTTGCTAGTATGTTCATTGCTTGTGTTTGACGCTCAAGCGATACCGGTGTAAATGGTTTATCTGCATTTGTATCACCCACTACAGCGCGCTCAACGTACACACCACCAATCTGGCGAGAAACAACACCTGCTTGAGCTCGGTACTGACCAAATAAGCTATTAGCAGAGGTAACAAGCTGTTGGTAAGACTCACCTTTAACCGTTGCTTTATCTTTTAGCTCAGTAAATAGTTTATTAATTAGTGCCATACGATCTGCGCCATAGGCAGCAGGGTTTGACGACAAATCACCAATCATTACACGTGGATCGATATGGCGACCTGGTGCGCGCATATCGTCTGCATCGTTACCAAAGGCAAGGGCATGTTCACTTGAACGAGCAAGTATTTTTTCAAGTCGAGCTTGCTCAGCAGCTTCATCTGCAAGCGCTACGCTGTAGCCATAGTTAATTGCCCAATCATCGTAAGGACCTGGTTTTGTTTGAAAAATATCACCTTGCTGCACACCAATTGGGGCAATGTTAGCGGGTGCATAATCCATAACAGAACCGGTTACTATGCCTTGGGTTTTGTTTTTATCGTGTACTTCTTTTTCATCCCACAAAATTGATGATTTCATATTATGGTTAAGACCTAAAGTATGGCCAACTTCGTGAAGTACCAATTGCGTTAGACCTTGGCGAAGCATTTCTTTATCTTCAATTTTGTCGCCGCTAGCAAGGCCTTTGGCAAGCATTAGATTTTGTTGAATCTCATGCCCAAGAGAGCAATTTAGCTCGCCGGTATTTGTTGTTTCACCGTGGCTCATTGTTCCTTGTGTGAAAAGTGTGTCGTAAATCCAGCGGTTTTTCATAAATACAAACTCAAGCATAATGTCTGAGCCCAGTATTTCGCCTGTTAATGGGTTAGCAAGTGCTGGCCCGTATCCGCCAAATGGAGGCTTAGGTGACGAAGTCCAACGCAGTACGTTGTAATTGATATCGCCCGCATCCCAGTCTGCATCGTCTGGTTGTACTTTTACCTCTAAGGCATTTTTAAAGCCGGCTTTTTCAAAAGAGGTATTCCACGTTAAAACAGCGTCACGAATAGTATCGCGCCATTCAATGGGTGTGGTGTTTTCTATCCACCAAGTAATTGGTTTTATTGGCTCTGAAAGCGCTGCACTTGGGTCTTTCTTTTGTAAGTCCCAGCGTTTTATAACATCTTGATAAGGTGCCCAATCGGTAGATGTCATTTGATCAAATTGATTTGTAAAATAACCAATGCGCGCATCATCCATACGTGGTGCGTAGTTATTGCTAGGTAGAGCGACAAACGAGTGCTGAACTTTTACCGATACGCTACGCGGGTCGCTTACTGCATTTGAGCCACGTACCGTTGGGCTTGGGTTAGTAAATACGTAATCAACAACCACGTCTAAGTTATTAGGGTATGGACGCTGTTTAATAATGCGTGATTTTTTATCGTCTAGTTTACCTACTTTAAAGCGTTTTTTAGCGTTTTTATCTGCTGGATTTGGCGTAGGAGATACTTTATGAAGTGCTTCGCTTAAAAATAACTTATTTACATTAAGTGCTATTTTACCGTCTTCTTCTTTTTCTATTTTAATGCTCGCAAGTACCGCTTCACTAATATTGGCATCACTTGCTTTTGAAATTGCACTACTTTCGTCAAATTTGTAGCGAGGTGTTTTGCTAATAATATCGATACGGTCAAAGTATTTTCTAAATTCAATTAACTTAGTTTCGCGGTAAGAACCACGATAATGGCCTGCATCTGTAACGCCATCGACAGTGTGCGCAAAATACACAAATGGCGTATTGAGTTGGGATTCGTCAATCACCATAAGGTGCTTACCGGTTTTTTCGTCTTGATAAAGGCTAAATATACCGGCAAATTCGGTTTGTCCTTTGATCATTTCGCTAAGTGTTTTTGACTCTTTTTCGTCTTTTTTATCGGCTGCAAATGCATGGCTGCCAAACGCTAAGCTAAGCGCAAGGGTGATGCTCGTTAATTTCATTTTGAGACTTTTAATATTTGTTAATTTAATTGGACTGTACGTAAATTAATTTAATTTCGCACATCTTCGCGATGAAATTTAAGTGTTTAACGTTAATTAACTGATATTAATGAATAAAAGTTTGTAACAAAATATAACGAATGAGGTGAGCTGCATGTAAAGTTATATTCTATAGCCCTAAATAGCAGTGGCATATATCCATTTGTAACAGTTGCTTACAAATGTCACCTTAATGTTTCATATGGCTCTGGTATTATGGCGTTAATAGAATTTTGGGGATAATAGGATATGCAAACAAATTCACTTAGATGGGTTTTTCCATTTGTGGCGCTCATTGTTGGTGTTGTTGGCTTTATGGGAATAAATGCCATTGCACAAGAGCCAGAAAAAAAAGAAGTAATTGATACTCGTCCAACAGTGCAAGTTGAGCCTGTGGCAGCAAATGATCACCAAGTTATTATTAATAGCTACGGTGAAGTAAAGCCTCTTGAAAATACACAGCTCTCGGCGCAGGTGTCGGGCGAGGTGTTAAGTTGGCATCCTAATTTTGTAGCCGGTGGCATAGTTGCTCGCGGTGAAACCTTATTCACTATCGAAAAAGACAACTATGAAGCAGCAGTACTTGTTGCAGAGGCCGAGCTTGCTCGCGCACAAGCGGGTTTAATAGAGGAACAAGCTCAAGCTCAAGTAGCCGAAGACGAAGCCAAGCGCTTTCCAAGTAAAGCGCGCACAGATTTATTTTTACGTAAACCTCAAGTGCTCAGTGCTCAAGCATCTGTTAAGTCGGCGCAAGCAGCATTAAAGCGCGCGCAACGTGATTTGGATAATTGTGATGTTACAGCCCCTTACGACGCATTGGTGATTAGCCGAAATATAGGTGTTGGACAGTTTGTCACTATGGGTTCGCAAGTTGCTGAACTCAATAATATTGAGACCGCTGAAGTGATTATTCCTATCGCAGGGTTCGATAGCGTTTTTTTGCCAGAACGTATTAAAGGTATTACCGCAACGATTATTCAAAAAGGCCTAAACAGCTTCACCCGTGAAGGTGTAATTGACCGCGACCTAGGGATTGTTGATAACGCTACGCGTATGAGTAGTTTAGTAGTGCGTATAGAAGACCCATACGGTCTTAAAAACATACAACCAGCCATTAAGTTTGGCAGCTACGTACAGGTAAATTTTGCAGGTGCAATGCTTAATAATATTTACCGCTTACCGCAAGCTTTAGTTAACAACCAAACTGTGTGGGTAGTAAACGAAAACCAAGAACTAGAGCCACGTAAAGTAACGGTTATTCGTGAAGAGGGTGAGTATTTTTACATTAGCAGTGGTTTAAATGCCGATGATAAACTTGTTATTACTCTACCTGAATACCCGCAAAAAGGAATGCAGGTTAAAATTGCAGGTGTAGCTACAAAACCTGAAAGCTCAGAAACGAGCACTTCAAACACGCAACAGCTGTAGGGTGTAATAGTTATGAGCGAGTCAATACAACAAAAACAAACAGGGCTAATTGCCTACTTTGCTAATAATTCAGTAGCCGCTAATTTAATGATGTTTTTTATCATTATTATGGGGGCTATAAGTTACTTTACGATTCAGCGTCAAATGTTTCCTAATGTAGAGATTAACTACATTAATATTGAGGCTAATTACCCAGGTGCCTCTCCTCAGGAAATAGAAGAAAGTATTCTTATAAAAGTTGAAGAGTCACTTAAAGATATAACCGAAATTAAAAAAGGCGTGTATCGCGCATTTAGAAATGGCGGTACAGCAAGTCTTGAAATAAACACCGATGCAAAACTTACTGATGTGCTTGATAAAGTAAAGTTGCGTGTTGATGGTATTGCGACTTTTCCGGCCGGTATGGAACCGGTCACCATAAGTCAGGTTGAGTTTAGGCAAGACGTAATAGGTATGACGCTCGTTGCTGACTTACCACTTACAGAGCTTAAGCCTATAGCAAACCAAATAGAGGATGAGTTACTACAGTTATCTAACGTGTCGTTAGTGGTAAACGATGTTCCTCTTGATGAAATAGCAATTGAAATAGAGCCTGATACGCTGCGCCAATATAATCTAACCCTTAGTGATGTAATGAATGCGGTACGCCGTTACTCAGCTAACTTTTCGGCGGGGCAGCTAAAAACAGACGCAGGTGTTATTTCTGTTCGCGTCGAGAATCAGTTTTACTCAGGTGAAGAGTTTAGGCAAATTCCGGTAAAAATTGGCGAGTATGGCGCTAAAGTTTTACTGCAAGATATTGCCGTGATTAAAGATCAATTTACCGAAGGTGAGCGCTACTTTAAGTTTAATGGCGAAAACGCGGTGTATTTATCGGTAAAAGCAACGCAAGAGCAAAACATGATTCCCGTTGCGGATTCGGTTAAAGCGTTTATTGATCAAAAAAATAAGCAGCTACCGCCAGGTATTCGATTAGAGCCATTAATGGATATGACCTACTACCTAAATGCTCGCCTTGATATGATGAAAGCTAACCTGTTTCAAGGTGCAATTTTGGTGGCAATTATGTTGTCGTTATTCTTGCGATTTAAACTAGCGCTTTGGGTAATGATTGGCTTACCTGTATGTTTTTTAGGGGCCATGATGATGATGCCGCTATTTGGCATTAGCATTAATATTATTTCGTTATTCGCTTTTATAATGGTGCTCGGCATCGTGGTGGATGATGCCATAGTGATAGGGGAAGCTGCCTACACCGAAGTTGAAAAAAGCGGCGGTGGTGTAGAAAATGTTGTGCGTGGCGCTAACCGAGTCGCGACCCCTGCAACCTTTGGTGTGTTAACAACGATTGCTGTATTTGCACCATTCACAATGTCGAGCGGGCCAGAAAGTGCCTTCTTTTATGGTATAGCTGTTGTAGTAATGCTGTGTTTAGTATTTAGTTTGATTGAATCAAAGCTGATACTGCCAGCTCACATTGCTCATACGCACTTTTCGCCGATTAAAAAAGGTGGCTGGCGCGATCGCTTCAATACACGCTTTTTTGGTTTCGTAAATGGCCCATACAAACGTTTTATTGCTAAGTGTGTTGATTGGCGCTGGACTGTTTTGTTTGCTTTTATTGCAATGTTTATAATCAGTATTGCACTTATTACGTCTAATAAAGTACGTACAGTTCCAACTCCTAAAGTGCCGCACGACTTTCCACAAATACAAGTTGAAATGAACGACAACGTTTCTGACTTACAAACCATTGCCGCTATTCGTGAAATAGAGGCTATGGTACTTAGAGTCGATGAAGAAACAGAACGTGAGTTTGGTCAAAAAATTATTCGTGATGTATTGGTATTTAATCAAGGCAGAACCGAGTCGCAGTTACTTGCGCCATTGGTTGACGAAGACTCACGTCCATACAATGCATTTGAGCTTTCGCGACGGTGGCGTGAGGCTATGCCGACTATTGCTGGTATTAAGTCGTTAACTATTCAAGACGATGTTGGTGGCGGCGGTGGTAATGGTGGCGGCGAGTTTGGCTATTTATTGTATGGTTCAGACATAGATACTTTAAATCAAGCGGGTCGTCGTTTTATTCAATTACTTCAACAGCAAAAAGGGTTGTTTGATATTAGTTCAACCATAGATCCTGCGAGCAAAGAAGTGCAAATGAGCCTTAAACCAGTTGCATACGATTTAGGCTTAGATTTGGCAGGTATTGCAAATCAAGTGGGTGCTAGTTTTTATGGTGGCGAAGCACAGCGCGTAATCCGAAACGGCGAAGAAGTACGCGTAATGGTACGTTATCCTAAACTGACTCGCGAAGCATTTTCATCGCTTAAACACACTGTAGTGACCACCCCACAAGGGCGAGAAGTACTTCTTGGTGATGTAGTAGAGCTAACTGAAACGCCAGGTATTAGCTATATACGCCGTGAAGGAGGTTATCGTACCGTGTATGTTTATGGCAATATTGATGAAGAGCAAATTGAGCCAGGCGAAGTGGTTACGCAAGTAAAAGAAAACTTACTGCCACAGCTAATTGAAGAATTCCCAAGTGTTAAATCAGAGCTTGGTGGCGCCATTGAAGAGCAGCAAGCTCAAGCTAATGAGCAAATAATGTTTTTTATTGGCGGAATGATTTTAGTATACATACTGCTGGCTGTTCCGCTTAAAAGCTATTCACAACCGCTTATTGTAATGTCGGTTATTCCGTTTAGCTTAACTGGCGCTATTTGGGGTCATTACTGGTTTGATTTAGATATGAGCTTAATGTCGGGCTTTGGCTTAATTGCTGCTGCAGGCGTTGTTATAAACGATTCCCTAGTAATGACCGATTACGTAAACCAAGTTCGCCGCGAGGGTGTTAGCGTTAAACATGCAGT
This sequence comes from Pseudoalteromonas sp. LC2018020214, assembly GCF_016598755.1. Classification (NCBI taxonomy): domain Bacteria; kingdom Pseudomonadati; phylum Pseudomonadota; class Gammaproteobacteria; order Alteromonadales; family Pseudoalteromonadaceae; genus Pseudoalteromonas; species Pseudoalteromonas sp. LC2018020214. Next base: position 3,613,811 of record NZ_CP066804.1, on the reverse strand, counting down.
AATAGAAGCAGGTTGTGCCCGCTTTAGAGCAATCTTATTAACATCAATCACTACCTTTGCTGGTGTATTGCCCATTATGTTTGAAACAAGCCTGCAGGCTAAGTTTGTAATACCTATGGCAGTAGCACTTGGCTTTGCTGTTATGTTTGCAACGTTAATAACGCTTATATTAGTACCGTGTTTATATATTATTCTAGGTGATATTGGTGCCGTATTTAAACGCCCATTTAAAAGCCGAGCTGTGAAAGTCTCGTAGATAAAAAGCATAAAAAAAGCACTGACCGTTATTAACGCTCAGTGCTTTTTATTATCTATTTATTGTTGTTAAACTGGCTACAACAATAATTAATCTTTAAATTGCTTATGGCAATCTTTACAGCCTTTAGCCCATGCGCCAAAAGCTTTACCAATTACGGCCTTATCGCCCGATTGAGCCGCTACTGCTAGCTCATCTGCGTATTGTTGGAATGCAGTTGCTTTTTTCATAAAAGTATCGTTTTCAGACCAAACAGCAGCAAGTGCAGCTGTGTCGCCTTTATCTGTTCCTTCGTAAAACGCTTCCCATGGCATTTTTGAAAGTGCAGCTGCGTTGTTAGCACGCTTTTTAAATTGCTCTGCGTCAAAAGGTACTTTACCTTTTAGCATTGCGCCCATGTCACCAATTTGTACTGAGATCATTGAAAACGCTGCTTGGCGGTATTCAATCGCGTCACTTGGCTCTTTAAATGCAGAATTTGCCGATACGCTAAATGCACACGTTGCCAGCGCTATTGTTGCTAATACTTTTTTTAATTTCATGTTTGCCCCTTTTAAAGTAATTGTTAATCCTGTTTTATATTAGCTTCTTTAAATGTTCAAGTTAATATATGTGCTTAATAATTGTTTCTTTAACTAAGCATACAATGATTACCCTATCGTTACATCTATTGTCTTTATTGTTAATGACTGTAAACGCCTCGTTGTTATTTTGATTGTTGTTGTGTAACGTCACGTCATCATAAAAATAACTAACAAAGAGAGTTTATGAAAAATAATATTTTTAAAATGTCAGCATTGTCTGCTGCAATAGTGGTATCACTTTCTGGTTGTGGAAGTAGTGATGACGATAATAAAAATAGCGTACCATTAGTTACTGACGTAGCGCCTAAAGCGAGCGATGTAGTTGTTGTAGATTTAAAACAATGGATCCCTGTTACTGCAGAATTTAAAGCCAGCGATAACGATGGCGATGCACTTACATTTAGCTTCACTGAAAATGGTGAAGAAGTGGTTGCAGAAGATGGCGTATTCACATTTAGTCACGGTACTCTAACTGTAGAGGGAACATCATTTACTTATGTTCCAATGACGGATGATGATGCAGTTATTGATTACACTGTAAACGCAAATGGTAAAACGGCTTCTGCACAAATAAACATTTCAGGAGTTGTTGGTGACCCATTAGCAAATCAACAATGGCACCTAAATAATACAGGCCAAAAAGCATACTCATTAAGCGATGAAATGAAGCAGGGCTTAGTTAATTTATATGTAAATCTATTTGGCGATACCGAAGAAGAAGCGCAAGCAAGTGTTGATACTAGTTTTGCTAATGCAGAAGCTACAGGTTTGGTTGCTGGTGAAGATATGAATGTAACAGCCGCTTATGCTCAAGGCGTTACAGGTGCTGGTGTAACTGCTGTTGTTGTTGACTCAGGTATGGAAATTCGCCACGAAGATTTAGTAGATAACGTATTACCAAATCGTTCTCTAAACCTTAACGCTGAAGCGCTAGACCGTACAGATCCTACAAGTACATCAAACAGTGGTGACCACGGAACAAGTGTAGCCGGCTTAATTGCAGCAAAAGGTTGGAATGGCAAAGGCGGCCGCGGTGTTGCACCTGATGCAGGCTTAATCGGTATGAACTACCTTGGTGGAGATAAAGTAGCACAAACTGATTTACTTGCTCATGGCTTCCCTGGTAGTGGTATTAGTACGTCTGAAAATATTTCAGCGTTTAACCGTAGTTATGGTATTACGTTCCCTACGTTTATCGGTTATTCAGAGCTAGATGAGGCAATTGAATCTTACCCTAACCTTAACCTTCGTGATGGTAAAGGTGCGCTAAATATGAAATCTAGCGGTAACTCATTTGAAGACGGTGGCGATGAAGGTTCTTTATGTGCTGACAATGGCGCAAATGACTTAGGTTTAACTTGTTATAATGGCGCCTTTGAGCCAAGCCAAGGCCACCCTTATTATTTAAGTGTTGCTGCAGTAAATGCTAATGGTAAACATACTAGCTATTCTACAGCGGGTGCTAACGTAATGGTGTCGGCTCCAGCGGGTGAGTTTGGTCGTTATGCTCCTGCAATGGTAACAACAGATCAAATGACTTGTATAAATGGTTATTCAGGTTTCAATGGTGGCTCTATTGCAGCATGGGCTGCTGCTTACGGTGAAGAGTTTGCTGCAAGTCAATATCCATTTAACTATCCAGGCCATGCAGATAATGCAAGCTGTAACTATACTTCAACGTTTAATGGTACATCATCTGCTGCGCCAAATGCATCGGGTGTGGTATCGTTAATTCTTTCGGCTAATCCTGATTTAACATGGCGTGACGTTCGCCATATCCTTGCATCAACTAGCACTTTAATTGATGCAGATAATGCTGCTGTTAAATTAACAGTTGGTGAAGGCGAGTTTGTTGCTCATGACGGTTGGATTGAAAACTCTGCCGGTTATAACTTCAATAACTTATATGGTTTTGGTCGTGCAGATGCTGGAGCTGCGGTTTCTATGGCTAAATCTTACGATGTTGCTTTAGGTGAACAAGTTATTACTCAGTGGAGTGGTGTTGGTTCAGCAGTTGCTGAAGACGCACTTGCACTTGAAATTCCAGATAACAATGCAACGGGTCTTACACAAGAAATTGAAGTGACTGAAGAGCTAAGCATTGAAGCAATGCAGTTTAAGTTCGATGTAAGTAACGCTGAAATGGGTTTTGGCTTAAGCGATGGTACACAAACTTCAGCCGGAACAGATTTAGCTATAGAAGTTACATCGCCAGCGGGTACACGAAGTGTATTACTGTCATCTAAGCAAGCTTTATTCTACCCAGCATATAGTTTCACTAGCAGTTGGAGTGTTGGCTATATACTAAAAGATGCAGTAATGCTTTCAAATGCGTTTTATGGTGAGTCGACTAAAGGCACTTGGACAGTTCGTTTACTAGACACGAGCGCAGATAGCTATGCACTTAGTAAAGGTGATGACAATGGTTTAGGTGTAGTAGGTATTAGCAATAATAGTTCAGCAAGTGTTTTAGAGGGTGTGTCTTTACGCGCATTCGGTCACGCAGGTCAAGAGTAAGGATTATGAAAATGAAAGTTAATAAATTAATCGTATTAAGTGCTGCTGCGTGTATTTCTTTTAGCGCTACGGCAAACACAAGCTTTGATAAAGAGCTTCAACTACCAAAGAAGCAAGCATCTAGCTTAAAGTATACTAAAGCTGATTTTGGTTCTTATAAAGTAGAGAAAAATTTACGCTTAGTGCCATCAAGTGTTGCTGCCGATGAGCATGTAGTTATGCAAAAAGGCGACATGGCGGTTGTTAATGTTGCAAGTACATCTGATGTAGTAACTAAAGGGTCATTAGTTCGTAATATTCTTACTAATAACTTAAGTTCTTTATCAGGTAATATTACGGTACTTTTAAAAGATGGTATTACTGCTAGCGACATTGCTGCAGCGGCTGGATTAAAAGTGGTGTCTGTATTTCCTGGTACTAAGATTGCCGTTTTAGCAGTGAATGATGGACAAGACATTTTAGTTGCAGCAGAGCAGTTAAATGCTTCAGGTTATGCTAAAGAAGCTAGAATTGAAGTGCTAGAGACGATTTATACTGCACAATAAGTTATTTTATTAAATAAGCTTATTTAATAAAAACCCCGAGTAACATTAGTTGCTCGGGGTTTTTTTATAAAAAAATTAATCGTTTATATCAATATCTGCAAATATCATCCCGCGACGCATGCTTCTAGTTGCTAAGAATACCTCACCAAGTAACGACATAAATGCACATATAAGCAAAGCCATTGCTGCTACAAAGCAACTTGCAATGGTAACGCCTAAGTTTATAGATTGAATGTGCGATAAAAATAACAACATAACCACAGCGCATACAAGTAATGCGCTTAATACACTTAAACTAAAAGCAATATGAATACATCGAGAACGCTTTAAAAGGGCGCGCAGCTCTGTAGCGAGTGATTTATTAAAGTCCTCGTCAGTACTTACTTTTAATCTGCGTTCTAACTGACGTGCCCTATCGGTAATTCGTGCCAAACGATTAGATAAAACACCTAAAGTAGCGGCAATACCCGTGATCAAGAATACTGGGGCAACAGCTGTTTGAATTACTTTAGCCATAGTTAAAATATTTATTACTTCGTTATTCATTCCTACCCTTAATCAGTTGAGCTTGAAAATGACTTATATATCTACAGAGTACCTGATGTAGGCTTATTAAGAAAAGAGGAATTACGTTGATTTACTTTACATAGCTTCACAAACTAAATCACAACACAGGTTATTTTTAGGTATATTTAATTACTTAATAAAAAATAAAAAACAACAAGGACTTTGACTGATGAAACGTACTCCATTCGCACTTGCTGCATTATCGCTAGCTATTTTAAGTGGCTGTAATCAAGCCCCTGAAGAAACCAAAAAAAATAATACACAAGTTAAAACGGTTCAAGTTGCACAAGCTGTTGCGCCGGTTGCTAAAAAAGTGCCTCATGAGATGACTATTCATGGTGACACACGTGTAGATAATTACTATTGGTTACGTGATGACGAACGTAAAGCGCCAGAGGTTATTAACTATTTAGAAGCTGAAAATACATACACAGATGCAATGCTTGCACATACTAAAACGCTGCAAAGTGAATTGTTTGAAGAGCTAAAAGGGCGTATCCAAAAAGACGATGATTCAGTCCCAGTTAAAAACGGTGATTATTTTTACTCAACGCAAACACGCGGCGATAACGAGTACACTACTTACTTACGCAGCAGCGATTTTGCAGGTACGGATCAGCAAGTTATTTTAGATGTAAATGAGCTTGCGAAAGGCCATGATTATTATGCAGTAAGTGGCTTAAATGTAAGCCCGAATGGCAATTTAATGGCTTATGGCGAAGATACTGTTAGCCGTCGTATTTATAGTATAAAAATAAAAGATTTAACAACCGGTAAATTACTCGAAGATACACTTGAGGGCACCAACGGCGGTATAGTTTGGGCAAACGATAATAAAACTGTTTATTACATTAAAAAAGATTTACAAACTTTATTAGGTTATCAAGTTTATCGTCATACATTAGGTACACCACAAGCTGATGATGAGCTAATTTACGAAGAAACTGATACCAGTTACTACATGGGTATGAGTAAAAGCAAAGATGAGTCAGAAATTTATATTTGGCACAGCAGCACGGCTGCATCAGGCGTATCGGTACTAAGTGCTGATGATACTAAGGCAATGCCTAAACGCTTAATTGAGCGCGAAGCAGGGCTTGAATATGAAATATCTAAACTAGGGAATACTTACTACATTGTAACTAACTTAGATGCTGTAAATTTTCAGCTGATGAAAGTGGATATTGATAAAGCTGGTGACAAAGCAAATTGGCAAAGTGTGATCCCAGCGCGCGATGATATTAAGCTCGAAGGCATTGATTTATTTAATGACTACTTAGTTTACCAAGAGCGTGAAATGGGCCAATCAAAGTTGATTGCGCGTGATTTAAAAACAGGTAAAGAGTTACCACTGAGCTTTAACGATAGCGCTTATACAATTGGTACTTATGGTAATAACGATATAGATAGCAGCACGTTACGAGTTTACTACACGAGCATGACTACACCTGGTTCATCGTACGATGTAGATTTAGCGACTGGCGATAAAAAGCTACTTAAACAGCAAGCTGTATTAGGTGATTTTGATGCTGATAATTACGCCTCAGAGCGTATTTTTGTAACAGCACGTGATGGTATAAAAGTACCGGTAAGCTTAGTTTACCGTAAAGATGCGTTTAAAAAAGATGGTACTAACCCACTACTGCAATATGGTTACGGCTCTTATGGCGCAACCATGGACCCTACTTTTTCAAGCACGCGTTTGAGTTTACTTGACCGTGGCTTTGTATTTGCAATTGCCCATGTACGTGGCTCGCAAATGCTAGGTCGTCCTTGGTACGAAGACGGCAAGCTACTCACTAAAAAGAATACGTTTAATGACTTTGTTGATGTAACTAAAGCATTGGTTTCTCAAAAGTATGGCGCAAAAGACGAAATATTTGCGTTAGGTGGCAGTGCTGGTGGCTTATTAATGGGCGCAGTAGCAAACCAAGCGCCTGAGCTTTATAAAGGCATGGTTGCTGCGGTACCGTTTGTAGACGTAGTAACCACGATGCTTGATGCGAGTATTCCGCTTACAACAAATGAATACGGCGAGTGGGGTAATCCGAACGAAAAAGCGTATTACGATTACATGCTGTCTTACTCGCCATACGACCAAGTATCTAAGCAAGCATATCCTAATATGCTAGTGACGACTGGCTTGCACGATTCACAAGTTCAATACTTTGAGCCTGCAAAATGGGTTGCTAAGCTGCGTGACTATAAAACTGATGATAATAAGTTACTGTTTAAAATAGATATGGAAGCAGGGCACGGCGGCGCATCGGGTCGCTTTAAACGCTTAGAAGATACCGCGCTAAACTATGCATTTATGCTTGATTTAGCGGGTATTAAAAAGTAGTTAATCTTTATATTTAAATAGATTTAACTCAATAAGGTGCTTTTTAAGAAAGCACCTTTTTTTGTGGTAAATTAAAGCTAAACATAGTGCCTTTACCAATTTCACTTTGTACGTAAATTTCACTATCCATCAGTTTTAATAACCCTCTGCAAATGGCCAATCCTAAACCACCTTGCTGGCGCCCCTCTTTATTAGAATTACTTGCTTGGTAGTGCGGGTCAAAAATAGCATTCAGCTCATCTTCTTTTATACCTACGCCTGTGTCTGATACATGCACAAATAGTTGATTATCGTCACTGCGCTTTACATGTACTGCAATGCTGCCACCGCGAGGGGTGTGCCTAATTGCATTGTCAATTAAGTTACTTAACACGCGCTCTAATTTAGCTATATCGGCAACCACAGGAAAATCACAAATCGCAGGTTCTACCGACAAACTAATGCCCTTTTTATCAACTGCTAAACTAAATTTTGCCATGCAATCGTAAATGAGTTCACCTAAATTAAAGGTTTCTTTGTTTATACTTATTTCGCCATTTTCTAAGTGAGCAAGTTCAAATATTTGCTCTATGAGTAGCTTTAATTGCCCACAATTATTAAGCGATACCTGTAAGTATTCTTGTTGTTCTTTTTGACTTAATTGCTCACCTGACTGATTTAATACTTCTAAAAATCCCTGCAGTGAAGCAAGTGGGGTACGTAGGTCGTGCGATAAGTGAGTTAGCAACTCTTTGCGTTGTTTATCGCCTTGTTCAAGCGCTTTAAACTGCTCGTTAATACGGGTAAGCATGGCTTGAATACTTCGCCCTAAACTATGCACTTCGTTACTTTTTTGCGTTGAATAGTTACTTAGCTTGGTGTCAGTAAGGCTGTAATTAGCGGCTTCAATATTGCTAACATCACGTGCTAAGCGCTGTATTGGGTTGGTAAAAAAGCGTAGCAAAATTAGCATCGCAATAAATAAAAAAGCGAGTGCAGAGCCAAGCCATAAAGCGGCCAGCCATAACTTATCATTATTTTTTACAGTGCTTAGTGAGGTATCGTAAGCCTCACCACCAATAATTACATATAAATAGCCTTGTAGCTTATCTTGATTAAATACTGGCGCGGCTGAAAATATTTTTTGTTGCTCTTTATTACGAGGATTATCACCATAAATAGGTGCAGCGCTTGGGTCGTTAATCAGCCTTTTTAAAGGCGTTAAACTAATGTGCGTGCGTTTAACTTTACCCGGCTTTGCTGAGTAAGTAAGAATTTTTCCGGTTTCGTCTACAAAATAAAATTCAAACGCAGGACCTAATAACATCAAGGTATGAAAGAGGTTCTCAAGCGCTTTATAGTCGTAAACACCTTCTTTTATTAGTGGATTATCTTGTACTAAATGCTCGGCAAGCGCCAAATGTAAATTTTGCTCAGCATGATGTTTTGAGGTGAGTTCTAATTGCTTGCTCCAGCCGTAAACTAGGGCGCAAATAAAGCAAAAAATCACGACTAGCGATATAGCTAATTTTTGATACAAAGATAATTTCATAATAGGTGTCTTAATTGAGTTGGCTAGGGTTTAGTTTGTAACCAACACCCCAAACTGTTTCGATGATAGGCGCTTGTTGGTGTTCTTCTAGCTTGGCACGTAAGCGGTTTATATGTGAATTAACCGTGTGCTCGTAACCACTGTGTTGGTAACCCCATACCTTATCGAGTAACTGCTGGCGGCTAAAAACATGATTAGGATGGCGTGCAAAGTAAACGAGTAAATCAAATTCGGTGGCGGTAAGGTTAAGGGCTTGTTTACCTAAATACACTTGGTGCGAACTAAATTCTATGTTGAGTGAGCCTACATTTAGTGTTTGTTCGCTATCAATGGGGGAGTTGTCGTTGTTTTGGCCAGCGAGTAGTTGTGCTCTGTGGCGTAATTGGGTTTTTACTCTGGCTTGTAATTCGCGTGCAAAAAAGGGTTTACAAATATAATCATCGGCGCCCATTTCAAGGCCAATAACTCTGTCCATATCGCTACTCAGCGCGGTGAGTAAAATAACGGAGGTAGTTGGGTAATGCTCTTTTATTTTTCGGCATAAGCTCAAACCATCCATTTGCGGTAAGTTTATATCGAGTAAAATAAGTCCGTAGGGATGCTTAGCTATTTTTTTTAAGGCTAGTTCTGCGCTTACAACATGATCAACATGTAAGTTAAGCGACGTTAGCTGCGTGGTAATTAATTTACCTATTTCTCTGTCATCTTCTACTACTAATATTTTTTCGTGACGCATGTATAACCTCGTAAAAAGGGGGGCATCCGTGCTCCCTTACTTCCCCATTACAAGCTGGAACGTTACTGCGTGCGCGTAATTACTATTTTCGATACTGGGTTATCAAACTTATGTTCAACACCAAGTGCTGATGTAGATAATCCATCTTGATTTGAAACAATGCCTGGATGCATCGTTATTATATCGGCTGTATCGTCACGTATTTCGTTAAACCCTTCGCCGCTAGCGGCAGGACCTGGCACAGTTTCAGCTGTTTCTGTATTTGCTTCCGTACCCGCATCATAAGCAGTCGTAGTGCGTGATAACGAACCGCCAACTTCTAATGTTGATACATCTAAAGAACTAAGACCGGTAAAAGCATCATTTGTATTCCCAAGCATGGCAGCAAATGACAAATTAAGCGTTTCTTGCTCTTCAACAGTAATGATCACTGTGGTGGTTTCACCAGGGCCAATAGCGCCTTCAGCTGAAACTGCAGCAAGTGCACTTTCGTAGCTGAGGTATTCTTCATTTGCACCGCTTTCTGCAAGCATTTCTAAGCCCACAGAAGCTGTTGTACCGAAGGTCCAAGGTGCTTCATCTTCAAAAGCAATGACAGAGAGTGGTGACAAAGGCTGTCCTGCAGTTAAGTTACTAAAAGTAATAGTAAACTCACTGATCACAGGTTCTACAACAATTGGCTCAACAACGACCGGCTCTTCAACAACTGGGTCGTTATCATTATCGCTACACGCTGCAAGTGTGGTTGCAAGTGCAAGCACTAGTAGACTTTTTTTAAGGTTGTTAGCAGATGACATAATCATGCTCCTACTTAACTGTAACGGTTAATTGCGCTACTGGGTTTAACCATCTGTGTACTGTATTACTTAAATCGCTATTACCCGCTTCTAAATCGTCATCACCTAAGCTACCCGGGTGAATATGAATGTTAGTATTTGTATCACCACTTAATACACCTGTACCGCCAGTGCCAGCGTCGCCACCTGGAGCCGCAGGAATACCCGGAGTGCCTGGTGCGCCAGAGCCTTCAACTACAAGCTCATTGTTTTGTTCTGTGCCTGCATCGTAAGCATTTAAATTAATTGTGTAAGTACCCGCTTCTGTTGGGATTTTCCAGCTGTTTAAGCCTACAAAGCCATCATTAGTTGGTAGCATCATTGCAGTTAAAGATAGGTACTCGTTACCGTCGGTAGTGGTAAGTGTTGCCGTTGTAGATGCGGCTGGTGCAAGTAAACCTTCAGCTGGATTTGCAGCCATATCACTGCCCGCTGCAGTTGCTTGTGCAACTAGCTCTGCAATATTGCCGCCTTCAGCCATTGTTTGTAGTGCTGTAGATGCCTCTGTTGCTACTTCAAACAGTGTGTCTTCGCTGTTGTGTGCTGTAATTAACAGTGGAGTAAAGTGAATACCTTTGGTTAGGTTAGTTACTTTTAGGTCTAATTCTGCGGCCATAGTCGATTGGCTAGCTGCCGCTAAAAGAATTGCGATTGTTAATGTAGAAGTTTTCATTATTATTTCCTGTAAGTGATGATTCGAGTTAAGTATTGAATAATCGTCTCCAGAAACTCTCACAAACTTATCACTTTTTTATCACAAGATTTCACGCTGTGATTTTTAAACATAAATACGTTGGTTGATTTGTAGACATTTGTTTAGTTAAGAGGCAACATACATAAAACAAAAAGGAGAGTGTTATGGAAGAAAATCAACAGGTTGAACCAGTTAATAAAGATGACCGTACGTGGGCTATGTTATGCCATTTAAGTGCGCTTGCTGGGTTTGTTGTGCCGTTTGGCTCAATAATTGGGCCATTAATTGTGTGGTTAATTAAAAGAGATGAAATGCCAGTTGTTGACGTGCACGGTAAAAAGGCGCTTAACTTTCAAATAACGATGGCAATTGCATATGTAGTTTGTTTTGTACTGATGTTTGTAGCAGTCGGCTTAATATTACTACCTATAGTGGCAATTTTTGGGTTTGTAATGGTTGTAATGGCAAGTATTAAAGCTAATGAAGGTAAAGAGTTTAATTACCCGTTTAGTTTAAATTTGATAAAATAAACACACAGTTTATTTTTATACCAATTGCATTAAATTAGTGATCTATTATAGCGATAAGAAAATAGCTCAATAACAAGGCTAAAATTATGATACATAGTTGTTCTATATAAATAATTTTTAACGTAGCTAGTGAGTTATTTGATACGCTAGAATGCTCATGTTTTTAATAAAATTGGTATTATAAACCCAGCTATAGGCTGGGTTTTTACGTTTAGCCATAAGGGCATTATGCTTTATCTCACGTTATTTATTAGCGCATTTATATCTGCGACATTACTGCCTAGCTCTTCTGAGGTGATAATGGTGGGAATGATTACTCAAGGTAAAGTTAATTTATGGCTTATGTGGTGCGTAGCAACAGTTGGAAATGTGTTAGGGAGCTGTGTTAATTACTGGTTAGGCACGCAGGTACTGCGTTTTAAAGATAAAAAATGGTTTCCTGTATCGCAAAAAGGGCTTGATAGCGCACAAAAGCAATTTAATAAATACGGTGTGTATAGTTTGTTGTTTGCTTGGCTGCCAGTAGTAGGCGATCCGCTAACTGTAATTGGGGGGATATTTAAAGTACGCTTTAGTATGTTTTTATTACTAGTAACACTAGGCAAAGGCGCTCGCTATTTAGCGGTTATCGCCCTTGCCGTAGGATTCGAAAAGCTTTTTTAAATAAGTTTTTAAGTGCTTATTTAGCCCAATCAAGCGTTAACGACACTGAGTCTGCAAAACGCAGTGCATGTGGTTTATCAACACGTGCTTTAGCGTAATGAACGCTTGGGTGTGCGTGACAAACGGCAAGAATTTCAGCAACTAATTTTTCGAGCAGTAAAAAGTGCCCTTGCTCTACTAAGCTAATAACTTCTTTGGTGATCACTTTATAATTAAGTGCTTGGTCAACTTCATCCGTTTTACACGCGTCATCAGCAGGGTAGTGAATCTCTAGATTGATCACTACATCTTGCTTTTTTTCACGCTCATCGGGGTTAAAGCCAATAAACGTACGCAGGCGTAAATTAGTAACGTTAATGATTGCATTAGCCATAGGGTTAACCTTTTATAAGCTGCAAAAATTCGTTGCGTGTTTTAGGATCGCTTCTAAAGTTACCTAACATTACTGATGTACGCATGCTTGAATTTTGCTTTTCTACACCACGCATCATCATACACATGTGTTTTGCCTCAACAATAACGCCTACGCCCTTAGCGCCAGTAACTTCTTCAACTGCTTTAGCGATTTGATGCGTTAGTTGTTCTTGAATTTGAAAACGGCGTGAAAACATATCAACAATACGGGCAAATTTAGACAAGCCTAATACTTTACCGTTTGGTATATAAGCAATATGGCAACGGCCAATAAAAGGCAGTAAATGATGCTCACACATAGAGTAGAGCTCTATGTCTTGTACTAACACCATGTCGTCAGCGTCAGATGTAAATACCGCTTTATTAGTTATTTCATCAAGCGTTTGACGATACCCTTGCGTTAAATATTCCATTGCTTTTGCAGCACGTTTTGGCGTATCAAGTAAGCCTTCGCGGTTAGCATCTTCGCCTACAGCGGTGATGATTTTTTCATAACTTTCTTTTAATTCATTGTGCATAAATATCTCAGTTTATTTATATTTACTTTAAATGACGACCGCCATCAATAGGCAAAGAGCGCCCTGTGATGTAGTGGCTTTGTAATAGTAAATCAATGCTATTGATAATTTCTTGGCATCCGGGTTCAATGCCCATTAATGATTTTTTAAGGGTCTTAGCTCGATATTGCTCATCGTCATGTTCATTAAAAATAATGAGCGATGGAGCAACCGAGTTCACTTTTATATTTGGCGCATATTTAGCGCTAAACGATTTGGTTAGGTTGTCGAGTGCTGCTTTACTTGCTGCATAAGCTAAGTGTTTAGGGCTGCCTGTTTCAACTACATAATCAGTAAGATGTATTATATCGGCAGGTACTTTTTCATTTTGCTGATAGTTTAAAAGCAGCTCTGCGCACATTAAATTAATTAAATACGGTGTTTTGGCATGTATACGCATCATATTATCAAACAGTGCTGCAAAGTCAGGGTTGTTAGCTTCGCAGTCCCAGCTTGATGCGTTATGAACAATAGCGCGCAGCGATGTTGTATGCTCTTTAAGCGTATTTATAAATGCACTAATACCTTCATCGGTACTAAAATCGGCATAAATACATACAGCGCCTTGTTGCTCTAATTTATCAACAGCGGCGTGACGAGTACGATACGTGATAATAATACTCTGCCCTTGGGCTATATAATGCTGAGCGAGTGCTAAACCAATACGTTGGCCTGCGCCGGTAATTAAAATGGGCGATGTCATATAAGGCAGTGTTCTCTTTGGCGGGTAGTTATACCAATATAATTAAAAATATCATCGTTCTATCGCTATTTCATAGGGCTATAATAGCTCACTAGTTTAATGCAATTGGTATTATAAAATTCAAAGCGTAAATTTATTAAAATATACGCAGCTTCTTAATCTGTCGATCAAAAAAGCAATTAATCCTCAAAGGCATTAATTGCTTTATTTTAGCTACTAAACCTTAATCGTAAATTGTCGGAATTGGTTGACGCTTATGTTGTGTACGCGTGTAAATGCTTACAAGCTTTTGTTCAACATCATTAGACACAGGTTTACCTTCTAAAAAGTCATCAATTTGCTCATAGCTCAAACCAAGTGCTTCTTCGTCTGTTAAACCTGGGCGGTCACTTTCTAAATCAGCTGTAGGTGCTTTATCTACCAATAAAGCTGGCGCACCTAGTGCAGTAGCAAGTGCACGAACTTGGCGTTTTGATAAACCAAACAGAGGGGCTAAATCGCAAGCGCCGTCACCAAATTTAGTATAAAAACCAGTAATGTTTTCAGCACTATGATCGGTACCCACTACTAAGCCTTGGCAAAAACCTGCAATTTCGTACTGAGCAACCATACGTTGGCGTGCTTTAACATTACCTTTAATAAAATCTATCTGAGCTTGCTCAGGCAGTGCTTCACCACAGCCAACTACGGCAGCTATCGCTTGCTCATGCAATGCATCAGCCGCAGGTTGTACGTTTACGGTCATACGTTTACTTGGCTGAATAAAATCAACCGCCATTTGTGCTTCATCTTCGTCAGCTTGTACACCATAAGGTAGGCGCACTGCAATAAACTGATACTTGTCAGTATCGTGTTCTTTATTTAGCTCGTTTACAGCAAGTTGACATAAGCGGCCGCAGGTTGATGAGTCAACACCACCGCTAATACCCAGTACTAACGAGCGTGAATGAGCTGCTACCAAACGTGTTTTAATAAAATTAACTCGGCGAGTTATCTCAGCATTTACATCAATCGTTGGCTGAACCTTCATTTCAGCCATAATTTCGGCGCGCATTGCCAGCTCCTTATGAAATTTAATATGTGATACGCAATAAACTTATTATGTGATTTAGTTTTAGTTAATTAAAGTTTTAAATGAGCTTTTATTTGGCGAAGCTCTGCTTTTAATTTTTCTACTTCTTCAAGTAAATCGCTTAATTCTTTGTCTTTAATTACTTCGCTTGGTAGAGCAACAAAGGCATCGGCGGGATTATTTTGTTGTTCGCCAAATAAATGAATATATCGGCTGTCACGTTTACCAGCTTCACGCTCTAGCTTTGTGACGTACTCGCTTTCAATCAGTTTATTGAGCGCTGCCTCTACTTCATTTACGTTATTAAAATCAGCAAGCCTAGCACTGCGGGTTCTTAATTCACCAGGGGTTTGAGCACCACGCAAAAGTAATAAACAAACAATGGCACGCTGCTGAGCAGAAAATTGCAGATTACTAAATTCAGTGTTGCAAAAGCGGTGATCGTATTTATTTACACGACCCGAAAGACCTTCATCTATTGTGACCAAACGCATTTCTATTAGTTCATCAAGTGCGTTTTGCACGTCTTCATCTGTAAGACTTAACACAGGATCGCGATTAGACTTTTGGTTACATGCGTTCACGAGAGCGTTTAACGATAGCGGATAATGCTCTGGCGTCGTGCTTTGTTTTTCTAATAGGCAACCAAGAATACGTTGTTGATTTGTTGATAACTGCATAAATAATCTCAAATTAGTAAGCGTATTTTATTAGCTTACACCTTTATTGAATGCCAAGCCATTGTTGAAGCTTTGGTTGTAATGCAGCTAAATCGAGAGGCTTACTTAAATAGTCGTTCATGCCTGCGGCTAGGCATTTTTCTTTATCGCCCTGCATGGCATTGGCTGTTAGCGCAATAATAGTAATATTTTCATTATCTTTACCTGCATCACCTTCTCTAATGGCTTTAGTGGCTTGGTAGCCATCCATTTCGGGCATTTGGCAATCCATTAAAACTAGCTTATATGGTTTACCTTGTTTTGCATTAAGCTTTACAATTGCCTCAAGCCCATTTTCGGCAATATCAAAAGTAACACCCGCCTGCTTTAATAGCGCAGAGGCAACCACTTGGTTTATTTTATTGTCTTCAACAAGCAATAGTTGTGGTTCTGATGAATCGAGTACTGGCGCTTTAGTTAGCTTGTTTTGCAGTTGTGCTTGTTGCTGCTGTTGTTCAATGTATTTATCGTTTGTGAGTGAGTCAAACAAATCAGACGGTGTGAGAGGTTTGAAAATCATACAGTCGACCTCCATACCTACTTTAGACTCCTCTGGTGAATAACTCATTGGCGCCATAATAACTAACTTACAACTATGCATATTTATAAAGTTTTTGAGCGCGGTGATATGCGTTTGTGGGGCTTTTTCAAAAAAGTAGTAATCAACTAAAATAGCACCAGGGTGGGTGGTTACATTACTTAAGTAATCATCAACCTCAAGATAGTTATGTATACAATTAACTTTTGCACCCCAAACAGTGAGCTGCTTATTAGCGGTGTTAGCATTTAACGAGCACTCATCAATAATTAAAATATGTTTGTTTTTAATTAAATGACTCGGTAAATCTTGTTCTTTACTTAAGCGCGGTTGTATTTGTACTGTGAAAGAAAATGTACTTCCTTCACCTTGCATACTGTTTACACTCACTTCACCGTTCATCAGTTCGCACAATTGTTTTACTATGGCAAGACCAAGCCCTGTGCCCCCAAATTGGCGTGTTGTTGAAGCATCGGCTTGTGTGAATGAGTCAAATAACGACGCTTGTTTTTTAGGGTCAATACCAATACCAGTATCAATAATCGAACACTGTAGGAACGAGCCATCCGTTGTTTCATCTATTCTGGCAGTAATGACTACTTCGCCATCAATAGTAAATTTAACCGCGTTGCCAATTAAGTTATTTAAAATTTGGCGCAAGCGGTTAGGGTCACTAATTATCTCGCTAACAGTTATTTGAGTAGCATCTAGAATAAGTTTTGTATTGTTTTGTTCTACCTTTAAAGCAAAGGATTCCACCACTTCGCCTAATAACCGAGGTAAATTAAATTGCACGTTTTCTATATCGAGCTTACCGGCTTCAATTTTAGAAAAGTCTAATATGTCATTAATTATATTAAGCAAAGATTGAGCTGATGATTGAGCAAGTTCAATATGATGTTTTTGCTGTAGGTCCAATTGAGTTTGCTTAATTATGTTAAGCATACCTAAAACACCGTTCATTGGGGTGCGAATTTCGTGGCTCATACTCGCTAAAAATTCACTTTTAGCTTCAACAGCTTGTTCGGCGGTTTCTTTGGCAGAAACTAGTTTTTGTTCGGTTTCAATTCGCTGTTGGCTTGAGTGCAAGCTGCCTATTAACGCAGCAACGGCAATTAAAAAGCTTTCTTCGTTTTTAGACCAGTAGCGTTTTGATTGGCATTGCTCTGCGCAGACGACTCCTATAGCGCCACTTCCTGCAGGGATTATTACGCACAGCATGGATTTAATCTCGAGAGTCATTAAATACTGTTCTTTAATTGGCTCGAGTATTGGGTGTTCTTGGGCGTCAGGCACATTAAATACAGGCTGGTGATCTATTGCATTAAAAAAGCCGGGAAGATTTTTTCTTAGCCAAATAGAGTCAATTTTATCACTAGACGAATGTTTACTATGTATGGCAAAAGGGCTTAGTTGGGATTTGTCTTCATTAAAAAACCAAATACTGGCACGTTTAATATCAAATGCTTGGCAGATTGCTTTAGTAATAATATCTTTTGATTGGCTCAGTTGCCCAGTTAATATTAATTTATTAACGGTAAGGGAGGCTAAAATTTCGTTGTGTAATGCTGTTTTATTATTTTCTAATTCAATCTTTTTACGGGTATCAATATTCTGTAATGAGCCAAAAATACGTGTGCATCGTCCATTTTTTCGTTCTGCTTCACCATGTACGAGTACCCAAACAGATTCACCTTCTTCATCCATTACTTCTAATTCAACTTCGTAGCTTTCACCATATTTTATAGCTCGTTCAATTAAAGGTTTAATTGTTTCTCTGCTAGTGCCTTTTTTAAAGTAATTTAAATCTTTAGGCCATTCTGGTTGGCTATTTAATGGGTATTTAAATAGTTTTTTGGTCATATCAGACCAATACACTTGTTTCGTTTCTAAATTAAATGACCATGCGCCTATTTGGGCTAGATCACTCATTGCCTCAAGCATTTTTTCATTTTGTTGCTGACGATTAAGCATTTTCAAAAAGAATAAAAAGGCCCAAATTAATAACCCGCAAATAATTATAATTGATAGCCTAAGTGGCCATACAGCTGAATTTGGTGGGCTCCAACCTATTTTAGGTGCTACGTAAAGTTGCCAATTGCCACCTTGAAAGCTTAACGTAAACTCAAGGGGGTCTTGCTCTATTATGTTTTGATTACCGTAAAAAAACTCCCCTTTACTGCCAAGTCCATGCCTGCCTTGTAAAGCGACGTTGTACTCTTTTTCTAGCTCATAAATACCTGAATTTTCATAGACTTTGTCAATGTTGAGAACAACTGAAAGTAATCCCCAAAAGCGATTATCTGGCGGTATGTAAACAGGAACTCGGGCTATAAGTGCTATATCACCTTGGATTAATTTTAATGGGCCAGCCATTACAATGGTATTTGTATCGCGAGCTCTAATAGCATCAGCGCGTTGGTTTTTTTCTTCTAAAAAGTTTAAACCGAGTGCTTTTTCATTACCTTTTAAGGGGTAAGTCATGCGAATTACCATATCGGGAGCGCCACCAATATTGCGAAGCTCATTTGAGGTTTTAAATAGTGGTTGGGCAATTTGTTCAAATTGTGTTTGCTGTAAATCAGGCTGCGCCGCTACGGCAACACCTAGACCTCGAACTAGTTGGATATTAGAAACTAAAATAGATTCTAATTGAGCTCGATATGTACTTACTTCAGAAAGAATTTGTAGGCGATGAGCATCTTTAACACGATTGTAGTTAATACGATCAAGAACGATACCAACTAGTACAGTTAGCGTAAGCGATAACCAAAAGGTCAACTTAAAGTTATGAACGTTCGTTTTTTTATTGTTAGTAGATGGTGGCATTAGCTACATCGTGGCGTTAATTTAGGCAAATTAACTATAGCTAATTTATTACACAAATGAAAACGGCGCATGAACAAATGCGCCGTTTATTTTTTATAATTAGTAGTTTAGCGAGTTACGAGTCGCTAACTTCACGCGCCCAGTGATTTTGCTTTGCTACATGTAGCTTGCGGTAACCATCAAGTAGCGCCGCATGCTTTTTAAAGCCTTCAAGCGATAAACCAGGGAAAGTTAAACCGTTAAACTGCTTTTTACCTTCGGCAATTTCTATAGCCAGCGCTACATTATTAGCACCAAACATTAAGCCTAATGCATCTTGGTAATCGGCGTATTCGCGCTCGTCATCGTATTTAATTTCAAGAACTGCTTTTAAACAGCGGAAGTGGCGCATTGCCTCTTCATTTACTTGGCCTGTATGAAGTATCCAGTCAACCCAATCAATGGCTTCTTCGCTGCCTGCAGCTAAACATAGGTGTGCTTTAAGCTCACCTATACGCAGTGTGTGCCATGGTGTGTCGGCATCGGTTGCAAGGCCGATAAATTCTGCGGCGCGGATAATATCGCTGTGGCCTGCTTCTTCAAGGCTGTCGTAAATTTCCATCCATTGCTCTGCATCGTACTGATCAAGCGATAGGAATGTTTCGCGGAATTTAGCGCCTTCGTTGTTGTTACGCCAAATAAGCTCATCAACAGGGTAAATGTCAGACATGCCAGGTACTAAAATACGACACGCGTATACGTTTAGGTGCGTGTAATCCATGATGTAGATATCATGATCCATGCTATGAATTAGATCAGTACAGAAGTTATATTCTTCTTCAGTTGTTCCGCTAAAGTCCCAGTGTACAAATTCAAAATCAGGTTTTGCACGGAAAAAATCATGCGAAATCAGACCGCTTGAATCAATAAAGTGCAGTTCAATGTTCTCTGGTGTTGCTACTTCATCGTTATCAAATGTTGCAGGTTGGAATACATCTAGCTGATCAAGACGACGACCTTGTAGTAACTCAGTCACGGTACGTTCAAGCGCAACTTCAAATGATGGGTGAGCACCAAAAGAAGCAAATACAGAGCCATCTGTTGGGTTAATAAGCGTTACGCTCATTACAGGGTATTTGCCCCCAAGTGATGCATCGGCAATACGTAAATGAAAGCCATGGCTGCGAAGTTCTTCACACGCTTCGTGAATTTTAGGGTATTGCTTAACAACGTCTTCAGGCACGATTGGTAAACAAATACCTTCGGCGATGATGCGGTTTTTAATAGCGCGCTCAAATACTTCTGATAAACCTTGTACGCGAGCTTCAAATTTGGTGTTACCTGCGCTCATACCGTTAGATACAAAAATATTACCGATAACGTTTACCGGAATGTATACGTCTTGGTTATCGCGTTGGCGTGTGTATGGCAGGGTACAAATACCACGATCGATATTGCCTGAGTTAAAATCAAAAAGGTGTGATGCGTTTAGTTCGCGCTCAGGGTCAAAGTAATCCCATAAGCTTTCATCCATAATGCCCTCTGGCACTTCATCGCCTTCAACTTTAAACCATTTTTCGCTTGGGTAATGAGTAAACTCGCCATTAGCAAATTCTTCACCTAGATAAAAGTCTGCAAAAAAGTAGTTACAGCTTAAACGTTCAAAGTATTCACCTAGTGCTGAAGCAATAGATGCTTTGTCGGTTGCGCCTTTACCATTGGTAAACATAACACCGCAGTCGCTGTCTTTTATATGAACCGAATAACAGTTAGCTACAGGGTTAAGCCAAAGCGCTTCTTCAACATTAATGTTTAGGGCTTTAAGCTTGTTTTGCATGGTAGAGATTGACGATTCTAGGTCGCGGTCTTTACCTTTGATAAATGTTTTTTCAGTCATATTGATCTCAACTAGTTCTGCACGATGTGTGGAGCTGACATTATCGTGGATTTTGATGTTTATTTCACCCTTTGCGAGCAAGAACATTATTATTTAATAAAACTGTGGTTATTATATGTGCTTAACGCTTGGTCAAAACGTGCAAAGGAAACGGTGATGTTTAAAGTAATCAAACGCTTGTTGTTATTAATTGTGATATTAGGGCTGGCAAGTACCGCTGTTGTTTATGGGGTACTTAGTTTAAGTTTACCCGCCCTTGATGGAAACGGACGCAGTAACGCGGTAGTAGAGCCTGTAAAAATTTCGCGCGATGCACTAGGGCAAGCAGTAATAAATGCAGATAGCCGAAACGACGCTGCCTATGGTTTAGGTTATGCGCATGGGCAAGATCGATTTTTTCAAATGGATTTACTAAGGCGTAATGCCGCAGGTGAGTTAAGTGAATTATTTGGCGAAGCAGCGTTGGGGCTCGATAAAAAAATGCGTTTTCATCAATTACGTAAACGCAGCCAAATTATTTTACAAACCTTACCTGAGGCAGATAAGCAATTACTTAAAAGTTACGCTCAAGGTGTAAACGAAGGCTTAGCGCAAGTAGGGTATTCAAGCTTTGAATATTTACTAACAGGTGCAGCGCAAAAGCCATGGCAAAGTGAAGACAGCCTACTTGTGATATTTAGCATGTACCTTGATTTACAAAGCGCCACATTTGAGCGCGACCAAGCACTTATTCAAATTGAGCAAGCGTACACAAAGCAAATGGTTGATTTTTTAACGCAACCAAGTAAGTACCAAGCCGCGCTTGATGGCAGCAAATTAGCGCCTTATAGCGACGGCATACCTACCTTTCCAACTCAAACAGAGCATATAGTTAAAAGCATTGAAGCCAACCAAGAGCGCGGCAGTAATAACTGGGCTGTTACGGGAGCGCTTACTAAAACAGGGGCTGGTATGGTGTCGGATGATATGCATTTATCGATGGCAGTACCTGTAATTTGGTACAGGGCACAATTAAATTACATGCACAGTGGTGAGCAGACTCAGGTGACCGGTGTATCGCTGCCCGGCGCACCTGCCATTGTTGTTGGCACTAACAACAATGTTGCATGGGGATTTACTAACGGTTATTTAGATACAGCCGATTGGATTGCATTAAACGATGATAGTAAAACATGGCAAGTTGATGAATCGATTGCATTACCCGATGGGGAGGTTGAAAACTATTCATTAATACTCAGTGAATACGGACCTGTAAAATATATTAACGAAAAACCTTATGCGTTGAGCTGGGCTGCCCATCAGCCTTATGCCGTTAATATGCAGTTATTAAAATTAGAGCAAGCCAAAACAGTAGATGATGCACTTGCTGTAGCAAGTGATGTGGGAATACCGGTACAAAACCTAATGGTGGTAGATAGCCAAGGTAACGCAGCGTGGAAAAATATGGGCGGTATACCTGCTCGTAAAACGCCAAGTGAGCTCGGTGTAAATGCCGGTGACTACTCAGCGCTTTGGCAGCAAACCGAATTAGAACGCCCCTTTATTAAAAACCCACAAAACGGTCGATTATGGACTGGTAATTCTCGCGTGGTATCGGCTGAAGATAACGCCCGCTTTGGCAATGGTGGCTATGCACTCGGTGCACGTTCGAGCCAAATCCGCGATAGATTATTTGAAAAACAAACATTTGCAGAGAGCGACTTTTACGCACTACAGCTCGATAACCAAGCTCGCTTTTTAATGCCTTGGCATGCTTTGCTATTAAAGCAATTAAAAACAGATCAAACCAAAAATCAGCAATATATAACAGCGCTTGAAAATTGGCAGCAATGTGCATGTTCAACCTCCACAGGGTACACCTTAGTTAAGCGCTACCGCGATGAAGTGATTAATATTTTATTTAGTAATATGGAAGATGAATTAAATAAACAACAAGGCACACTTAAATACGTAAAACGAGATTTAGAGCCCGCTGTTTGGCAGCTTATTGACAACAAGCCCGACACATGGATAAACCCACAATTTAAAAGCTGGGATGAGCAGTTACAAGGAGCATTTAGCCAAACTATTACCAAGCTTACAGAACAATTTGGTAATAACGTACAAAACTGGCAGTGGGGCAAGGTAAATGAGTTAGTGATAGAGCATCCGTTTGCAAAGCAAATGCCGTTACTTGCTAAGTTATTAAATATGCCCACAGCAGCGGGTTTTGGAGATAGTTATATGCCCGCCGTACAAGGGCGTAGTTTTGGCGCATCACAGCGTTTTATTGCTCAACCTGGGCATCTAGAGCATGCAATTTTAGCTATTCCTGGTGGGCAATCGGGGCACCCTCTTTCTGAATTTTACAGAGCGGGATTTAGTGATTACGTAGAAGGTAAACATACGCCTTTATTGCCTCAACAATTAATACATCAAATAGTAATAAAGCCGACACGATGAACTAAAGTATAGCTAAACACGTTCTATATAATTACCAATAAAACAACAGAGAACAAAAATGAAAAAAATACTACCCGCATTAATAACAGGTTTATTACTAAGTACAGCAGCGCAAGCAGACGAGGGCCCAGTAACAGCACAAAAACTAAGTGAGCATGTATACGTACTATTTGGGCAAGGCGGTAATATTGCAGCAAGTGTAGGCGATGATGGCATTTATATTATTGATGATCAGTTTGCCAAACTCTCAGATGATATTAAAAAAACCATTAGTGATTTAAAACCAGGCAGTGCAGAGTTTGTTATTAATACTCACCATCATGGCGATCATACCGGTGGCAACGAGAACTTTGCTAAAGCGGGTGCGCATGTTATAGCGCACGACAATGTACACAAACGTTTAGAAGAGCAGCACGGCGAAGGGTCAGACTTTTTACCGCGCATTAGTTTTGGTCACGACTTAAAACTACATTTTAATAACGAACACGCCCATGTAGTGCATTACGAACATGCACACACCGATGGCGATTCGGTTATCTTTTTTAGTAACGACAACATAGTGCACATGGGCGACATCTACTTTAATTTTGGCAGCTTACCGTTTGTTGATGTAGATAGCGGCGGCAGCGTTGATGGTATTTTAGCGGCAGTAAACGATGTAGTTAATCAAATTGACGACAACACTAAAGTAATACCAGGACACGGCAAGGTAAGTGACCGTTCAGGACTGATAGCGTATGGTAAGCTAGTTCAAAACGCGAAAGACGTAATGCTAAAAGCAATGCAAAATAATGCAAGCTTAGAGCAAGTACTTAAAGCCGATCCATTGGCTGAGCTGAATCTTGAATACGCAGGCTGGTTACCAAAAGAGAAAGTAACCACACTTTTTTATCGCAGTTTAAAGTAGTACGCGTAACGTAAAAAACATGATACAAAGCTGAGTGTACTTTAACGTACATTCGGCTTTTATTTTCTTATGCCCAAAGGAGTTGTGTATGTCGGCAGAAAAAACCCATCTTGAAATTTGTAACTTAACCAGAGAGCAATATCCGCAAATTAAAACCTTGATGGATCAAGCGTATCCCGACTTAGGCGGTGCGTGGCCAAGTCATACCATTTTTAGATTAATAGACCAATTTCCTGAAGGGCAAATAGGTATTGTGGATGACGGCGTGCTGGTGGGCTTAGCATTAAGCGTGCAAGTTGATTACACGCGTTTTTCAAACCCGCATACATACGAAGATATTGCAGACGGTCACGACCGTGTATTTAGCGATACCGACGGCGATGCGCTATACGGCTTAGATGTTGCTATTAGCGAAAGTCACAGAGGCATGCGTTTAGGTCGTCGCCTTTATGATGCCCGTAAAGAATTGTGCCGCCAATATAACTTACGCGCTATTTTAGCAGGTGGGCGTATTCCGCGTTATTACAATCACAGTAGTGAAATGACGCCAATGGAATACATTGCAAAAGTAGATCAAAAAGAATTATACGATCCTATTTTAAGTTTTCAGTTATCTAACGATTTTCAGGTAAAACGCTTACTTAAAAAGTATTTACCGGAGGATCAAGAGTCTGTTGGTTACGCCACTTTACTTGAGTGGAATAACATCATGTATGAGCCAACCGACACGGTACTTGAGTCAACTAAATCAATCGTGCGAGTAGGTGCTGTGCAATGGCAAATGCGTTGTGTTGAATCGGTTGAAGAAATGCTAAAGCAGGTTGAATACTTTGTAGATACCGTATCTGACTACAAAAGTGACTTTATATTATTCCCTGAATTTTTTAATGCGCCACTAATGGGCTTAGGAAATCAAAGTAATCAAACAGAAGCGATTCGCTATTTAGCGGAATATACCGAAACATTTAAAAACGCCATGTCGCGTATGGCAATAGAATACAACGCTAATATTATTACCGGCTCTATGCCACTTGCCGAAGATGATAAAATTTATAACGTAAGTTACCTATGCCATCGTAGCGGTAAAATAGACGAGCAACGTAAAATACACATAACCCCGCATGAGCAAAACGATTGGGTTATTCAAGGCGGCGATAAAATTGCCGTGTTTGATACCGATGCCGGTCGTGTGGGTATTCAAATTTGTTATGATGTAGAGTTTCCAGAGCTTTCACGCATATTGGCCAAACAAGGGTTAGATATTCTGTTTGTGCCATTTTGGACTGATACCAAAAACAGTTATTTACGTGTGCGCCACTGTGCACAAGCGCGTGCAATAGAAAACGAATGTTATGTGGTTATTGCAGGTTCAGTAGGTAACTTACCTGAGGTAGAAAGCCTTGATGTGCAGTACTCACAATCGGCGGTATTAACGCCATCGGACTTTTCGTTCCCGCACGATGCAACACTTAACGAAGCCACACCAAACACCGAAATGCTGCTATTTAGTGACCTTGATATGGATAAGCTTAAAATACTTCACAGCGAAGGCACAGTGCGTAACTTAAAAGATCGCCGCGAAGATTTATATGAAGTGATTGTTAAAAAGAGAGACGTTTAATGGCGTGGGTGTACTTAATTATTGCTGGGTTACTTGAAATTGGCTGGCCGATTGGCTTAAAAATTTCGCAAAACGCTGATACACGCTGGCAAGGCATAGCAATAGCGGTGGTATTTTTAGTCGCTAGTGGTTTTATGTTGTGGCTTGCACAAAGGCAAATATCAATGGGCACCTCATACGCCGTATGGACAGGTATTGGCGCCGCCGGTACGTTTTTAGTGGGTATATTGTTTTATAACGATGCAGCTACATTTGGTCGTATTGCAGGAGTATTAATGATTATTAGTGGCGTGATAACACTAAAAATCAGCTCTTAGAACCAGTTCTTAAAGCTATAAAAATTATAACAGCGCAGGTATAAAAGCCTGCGCTTTTTTATGCCCTTAATTCGGCAACATAACCAAAACAGCAGCAATGGCTATGAGTATTAAGCCAGCAGTATCTTGTTTCTTAAGTGGCTGCTTTAACCAAAGAACGGCAATTAGCATGGTAAAAAAAACTTCAACCTGTCCAAGTGTTTTAACGTAAGCAACGTGCTGTAAGCTCATTGCACTAAACCAGCCAATAGAACCGACACAACTAAAAACACTAATTGCGGCTGTAGTACCTTTGTATTGCCACAGTTTACTAAGTGTTTGCGGCTCTTTTAATAATAAATAGCCCAGTAGTATTAGTGTTTGTAAGCTAATTACAAACAGCAAAACCCAAGCTGCTGAGTGAGGAAATAATAATCCTGAATTTAAGCTCGCTTCTCGTACCCACAGCGATGTAAGTGCAAAGCAAGTACCACAAACCAGTCCTAGTAATGCTGTTTTAGCATTAAAGTGTTTAACGCTTGTTATGCCACTGAGTAGCAATACGGCGATAGCGCCAAAAAACACACCAAGCCAACCGAGTAAAGAAAGTGCCGAGCCAAAAAATAATACACCTAAAATGGCAGCTACTAATGCCTCGCTTTTGGCAAGACCAGAACCTACAGCGTAATTATTCATTTTAAATAACTTAACCATTAAACCAGTGGCAAGTATTTGCATAACACTTGCGCCTACAATAAATCCCCAAAAGGCATTATTAAACGTAGGCATGGCGGTATCTTGATATTGATACAAACCATATAAATACACGGCAGCAATAGGGCCTGCAATAATAAAGCGAGAGAGTGTTACGCCAGCCACACTCACATCGTTACTTAATTTACTTTGCAGGGCATTACGCCATGCTTGCATGAAGGCGGCTAAAAAAGTGAAAAATATCCAGGTCATGGTCGTCATCGTTAAAATGTAAGGCAGTAAAGTTAACACGCCCTAGTAAAGCGATGCATTAACTATAATGTTGAATATTTATCATCTGCGACATTATGTCGCATGGGTTTGAGGATAAATTTAGCTATAGTAGGTCTGATGTTATTGTTAGCCGCCAGCGTTTGTCATAAAACGTATCTGGCGGCTTTTTTATTACGCTTATGCTAAATTATCCGAAACATCAAAAGGATAAATTATGACAACATTAGTTGTATGTGCATTACTTGCGGTATTAATGCCTTACTTTGCAAAAGTGCCGGTTGCTATAGCAATGGCAAAATTAGGTCGATACGACAATAAACATCCAAGGGCGCAACAAACAAAATTAACCGGCTTTGGTGCACGGGCGCTCGCTGCTCATCAAAACTGTTTTGAATCGCTTGCTGTTTTTGCTGTCGCTATTGCAGTTGTACTGGGCACTAACTCTGTAGGTGCAGTGACCGAAACGCTAGCGGTTACGCATATTGTGTCGCGTATTTTGTATTGCGTATTTTACTATATGAACCTAGATATAATTCGCTCATTAGTGTGGTTTATTGGTTTGGGTACAGCCATTGCCATGATTGTGGTGAGTTTGTAGGTTTATAGCGTAAAACCACAAAGCAAGCAGCCTAAAAGGGCGCTTGCTTTGTAGTCTTGAACAACTCGTGGCGTTAATGCGATACTTTAATTCGCTCAATTAAATCGGTAGGCGCCACTTCACTATTAATCGCAAAATCTAGTTGCACAAGTACATCTTCAAAACCTGAATCTGATGCTTTATATTTCCATTTTGCTAGTGCCTCTTTCGCTGATTTATCAAAAACATCTTTAGGTTTTGATTGAATAACACTAATGTTTTTTGTTTTACCGTTTGCTGCAATATCGTATTTTAATACAACAGAGCCGCTGATCCCTTGTTGGGCTGCTTGTATTGGGTAAGCAGGTTCAATGCGTATTGTTGGTGAAATGTGATCCTCTTTAGTCATTGCCTCTGGTTGCTTTGCAATCGCTAAGCCGCTTAGCATGCTTGCGGCTACAAGTAATAAGCCACCTTTAGCAAACTTTGAACGCTCCCCGCTGTGTTTTATATTAGTAAGTCGTTGTAACATGGTTTTTTTATCTCCGTAGTGTGAATAAGCCATAAGTCCTGTGGGCGCATTTGCCGCGCAGTTTATTAAGGCTTTGCTATATAAAATATGTTGTTGTGTGGTTTTATTGGCAAGTACCCGTTCATCACAAGTCAACTCTTGTAGTCGGCGCATGCTTGCGTAACAAAACCAAGCTAGTGGGTTAAACCAAAGTAAAATAGTAGGTAGTAACATAAGTGCGTTTGTTAGGTTGTCTTTGCGTTTTATGTGTACGTTTTCGTGCTCTAAAATAAGCGCTAATGTGGCTTTATCAAACTGGGTATTGTAGTTACTCGGTAACACCAGCTTGCTGTTTAAAATACCGACCACCATTGGCGTGGCTACATGTTGGCTGGTATAAGTTTTAACATCAGCGGTAAGAGTGCTTTCAAATTGGGTTAACTCAGTTAACTGCAGGCTTTTAATAAAGCGGGTATGCGTAATAAAGCTAGCTATTAATAACCCTGCGGTAATAAGTACATACATGAGCGCCCAGCTAATACCCATTTCATGTATAAAAGGCTGGTTAGGGGTGATTAAGTAATGGCTAATATTGCTATTTTGCAGTGGTTTAATCGCATTTGGTAAATTAGCAATAACCAATGCCGCAGGTAATAGCCATGCTAATTTATATACAAACCGCGAGCCAAGGGCTTTTAAACCAAATCGCTCGAGTAAAATAAATCCACAAAACAAAATGCTTAATAGTAATTGCTGCTCAATCAACCAATTAAAACCAGTTTGAATAGCCATGTTAATCCCTTACTTTTGGTTTTTTTCCCAGTCATCTATAACTTTTTTAAGCTCGTTTATATCTTGCTGAGAAAGCTGCTCCGATTTAGCAAAGCCACTCACAAGTGGCGCAATACGCCCACTAAAAAATCGCTCAATAAAGTTTTGGCTTTCTTTTAAGGTGTAGTCGGCGCGCTCCATACAGGGAGTATAAATATACTGGCGACCTTCTTTTTCAAATGTAAGTGCGCCTTTTTTTACTAGTCGACCTAGCAGGGTTTTAATGGTTTTTTCGTGCCATTGCTTATCGTCACTTAAGCGCTCAATTATTTGGCTCGCGGTGGCGGGGTAGTTAATCCAAAGTGCGTCGAGCACGTCAAACTCTGCTTTTGATAATTCAATCATTTTATCGCCTACAAGTGTAATCTTTAATTTAAGACTACACCTGTAATCTATTTTTGCAAGTTTATTTTTTAACTTTTTGAGATGTAGTTAAGTGATTTGGTATTAGATTTTTGAAATATCGGTTTTATTAATTTGTATATATTGGTTTTCAGGTAGGTTTAGCTTTGAAAGGGTGAGGTCACTAAATTGCACTCTAAATAAATCAATTACTTTGTATCCGCAGTAATGCGCCATTTTACGTATTTGTCTGTTTAGCCCTTGTTTTAAAACAATACTAAACTGATTACTGGCTATTTTATTTACCTCACAAGGCAGGGTTATGTGTTTATCAACGGGTACGCCTGCTGCCATTTTTTTACAAAAAGCATCGTCTAAAGGCTTATTTACGGTGACTAAATAATGTTTAGGCTGGTGGAAGTCAGGATGTATTAGTTGATTACAAAAATCTCCATCGTTGGTCAAAATAAGCAAACCACGAGAGTCTTTATCTAATCGACCAATAGGGTAAACACGGGTGAGTGTGGGCAAATGGTGAATAAGGCTGGCTGGGTCATCAATATTTAATTTGCAGTCAATACCTACTGGTTTGTGGTACGCAAAATAAACTAAATCGGCAGCACCTTTAATTTCTTTTTCGTTCACTATTATTGTGTCTTGCTCATCAACGTGATCTATATGATTCGCTGGGCGATTATTTACAGTCACTACACCTTCATCAATTAAACGCGATGCTTGTTTACGAGAACAAATACCTGCATGGGCAATATATTTAGCGAGTCGGATTTTTGTGCTCATAACGTGTGACGCCAGCGGCTAATAAAAATTTGATCGTGATTATAGCAAAGCTGCGTATCGATAATGTTAAATAACCAGAACTCAGGTTAAATATAAAAAGGTAGCCAAGATGGGTATTAAATTTTCACAGTTAAAAAAGCACGAGCCGCTACAAAAAGTTATTGTTCACTCGTTAGATATGGCGCTTTATCAAGTATCGGTAATGATTAATAACGTTGAATACTATGTAACAGAAGACAGCGGTGAGTTTTTAAGAGCGCTAAGCCCACTGCATGTTCAAAAGCGTTTTGAAAAAATAGCGTACGCACAAATGATGTTAAGGCAAACAAGCGCTTACGACGAAATGTGCGGTCAGCCGGATAAAACCAGCAGCAATATGCTTGAAGTACCTTACGGTAAAAATAATCTTTATTGATTGAGCTAATTTGCTAGTATCTGCTTTTTAAGGGCGATAAATGTATCAATTAAAAGTAGATAATACCGATGCGTTAAACTCAGCGCTCCGCGAACAAATGGTTGAATTTAACGCCCAGCATTTTGATGCGCAAAGAGTGCCATTAGGCTATAAATTTACTGATGAGCAGGGCGAGCTTGTTGCCGGTATTAGTGGGTGTGTGTTTGGAAACTGGCTGATGATTAGTTGGCTTTGGTGTAGCAATATTGCACGAGGTAAAGGGCTTGCAGATAAATTGCTAACGGCACTTGAGCAAGCTGCTATTGAGCTAGGTGCTACAACTGCTCAGCTTGATACACTTGATTTTCAAGCAAAACCCTTTTATGAAAAGCGCGGTTATAGTGTTAAGTATCAACTTAATAATTACCCACGCTCAGGTACGCGTTATTTTATGGAAAAACCACTTTAATTTTTGCTGGCTATTTTGCTTTTAGTGGCTCGCCTTCAAAGGTAATACCTAAAAAAGGTGTTGCCTCTGGTGCTAACATAAACGTGCGAATGTTCATATGATCATCCCCTTTAGGGTTTTGCAGCACGTCTTCTCGGTAAAACTTACCAAAACAATCCAACGTATTTTGTTTACTTAAATCGTTTAATTTAGCAAACGCAAAAATTTTACATGAGCCGTTGTTCTCACTCGCAGCGCTAAGTAATCCATGGTTATTAAAGCCACATGCAGTAAAGTCGTAATTTGCTTCTATCACGGCCATTGTATCGGTAAATTGAATGCTTTTTGGGTTTTCAGCAAGTGCTTTTAAATAGTTATTTAGTGTCATGTGTTACCTTTGGGTTTTTAATTATTTAGCGCTCAACTCTAGCTCATCTGTTTGCTGATTTATATTGAATTTAAATCGCGATAAAAAATTCATTCCTAGCAAACCTTGCCCACGGGTGTTTTCAATACTCAACACTTCAAAACCATAAATAATTTGCGAGCCCACTTTAAACGATTCAATTTGATAACGCTTTACAACAATTTGACCGTTAGCTGTGTTTACCGTTACATCACCTAAATATAAAGGTTGTGGCGAAATTTGCTCAATTATACTTGTAGGTAGTGAGGTTACGCTTGCGCCTGTATCAATCATTAGTTCGGTCGATAGGTTATTATTTATTTCGGTGTTTATTAAGTAATGCGCGCCGTAAGGCGTTAAAGCAACGAAGTCGTCTTGCGATTGTGCTTTATTGATCATCGCTTGCAGTGTTTGCACTTGGCTTTTTAGATTGTGCTGGTTTGGCATTCGATCAAGGGTTGCTTGTGCGCTAATTAAATCGCCTTGCTGAAAGTAGGCGTACGCAAGCGGATATAAAAACTGCGCGTTATCGCTTTTATAATCAAGCCAAATTTGTGTTTGCTCAATAATAGCTTGCCAATTTTGTTGCTCAGTTAATGTGTGTAATTCGTTTTGAGTGAGCGTATTTAAACGTGTATTTACATTACTTTGCTGATCAGCAGGCAGTAATGAATTAAGCTCAAATAAAGCAATAATGGCATTTTGTGTTTGCTCGCTATTTATTAAATACTCAACCTGTAAATTAAGTAACTCTACGTTATAAGGGCTGTTATTTAATAGCGCATTGAGAAATGATTCGCTGAGTAATAAATTGCTATTTAGCCATGTTTTAAGCTGTATCAGCCACGATGAATAAAGGTTTTTTGCGATTTCTGGATTGCTGTTTTTGAGTTGTTGATAGCTACTAAGTGCGGCTTCAAATTGGTGTTTTTTAAACTGCTGCTTTGCCGTATTTAATAGCGTATTTTGTTGTTTAGGCGATATGCTTTTTTCAGCACCTTGCGTTTTTTGTACTTTGGTTGGCGCGGGCTGCGGCCACAATAAATAAGCGTTAAGGCTAAGTGAGCCAATTAATAGCAAGGTAATTAGCTTGGTATAGTGGCTCATTGTGACCTCTTATTTAATGCAATTGGTATTATTTAATAAAGTGCGTTAAGGCATGAATATTGGCTATTTCAATATCAGCCAGCCCTTTATAAGCATAATTAACGCCTTGGTCGTTTAACCATACCGATTGGCAACCGGCATTATTTGCGCCTTGTACGTCGGTATCTAGGCTATCGCCAATGTGTAAAATTTCACTTTTAGCAACGTTTAAGTGCTCGGCGGCTTTATCAAATAAGGTGCTGTGAGGTTTTGCTTTACCGTGCATACCGGCTTGTAACACGAGCGAAAATTTATTGTGTAAGTTAAAGCGTTCAATTTCAACATTACCATTAGTTATAGCAACCAGCGTAAAGTGCTGGGCTAAGTTATCTAGCAGCTTTAGTACGTCGTCGGTTACCACTATTTTACTGCGCGCATCGGCAAAGGCGTTGTAGGCAGCATCGGCATGGTACTCTACCTCTTGCTCATTCAAATCTAGTTTAGAAAGGGCTAAGCGCAATGTATGTTGGCGCCATTTAGTGACGTTATCAGCAAGTTCAGGTAACTGTAATACGGCTTCATTGCGGCATTGTTGCCAGTATTTTGGGCCATGGGCTAAGTAGCTAGGGAGCGCGTTTAAATAATCTTGCTGCGCTTTAACCGCTGCTTTTATAATGGGGTGATTGTTGTAAAGAGTGTCGTCTAAATCAAAGCTCATGACAGAAAATGGCTTAATAGCACGATTAAATCGGATCATATTTATTTACCTAATCAGTTCGTTTTTTTGCACGAGGGTGAGTGTTGTCGTACACCTTGGCTAGATGTTGAAAATCTAAATGCGTATACACTTGTGTAGCCGACAAACTGCTGTGCCCTAGTAACTCTTGCACGGCGCGTAAATCACCAGATGATTCTAAAATATGTGACGCAAACGAGTGGCGTAGCTTATGCGGATGAACCTGCGAGCTAATGCCTTGTTTTATTCCCCACTCTTGCATGCGTAGGCGCACTTGGCGAATCGAAATACGGTTTTTTTGGCTACTTAAAAATACTGCTATTTCATCGGGCTTTGCAAACTGAGGGCGTATTGTGAGCCATTTTTTTAATGCGTCTAACGCTTTTTTGCCCACCGGAATTAATCGCTCTTTATTACCTTTACCACGCACTAAAATTTCACCATTGGCAGCGCTAATATCTTGCATGTTAGCGCCAACTAACTCGCTTATACGCAGCCCTGATGAATACATTAACTCCATCATTGCTTTATCTCTAATTGCGAGAGGTTCGTCGTCGGGTATTTCGAGCAAGCGTGCCATTTGATCTACATCGAGATTCTTAGGTAGGGGCTTTGCAAACTTAGGGCCTTTTATACCTATAGCCGGATTATGGTAATGCGATTGCTCGGCAATATTTTTTGCTTTTAAAAACTTATATAAGCTGCGAATACAACTGAGCTTTAAGCTAATTGTACGGCCACTTAATTGTTTTGATCGCAGTGCCATGCTGTAGCGGCGAATATGTTCGCCTTGTACGCCAAACCAGTCATCACATAGTTTGCTAAAATATAGGGCTGCAAAGCCTAGTTGGCTTACGTATTGATTAACTGTGTGCGCTGAATATTGTTTTTCAAACTTTAAATAATCGCTAAATAGCGTTATGGGTGTACGCCAGTGGTCGCTTAGCGCGGTAATATTAGGCGCATCGTCACTCATGCTAGTTTTTGTAACCGCAGGTGTAATGCGTTTATAAAGTCGAGCACAAACAGGTTATCTTGCGCGGGCTCAAAATGGTTTACGTTATTGCTACCAAACGCCAAAATAGCGATAGGGTGCTTGGTGTCGCCAATTAAATAAATAGCGACAGATTGTGTATCTTCACTAAATAATTGTTCGCGCTCTTGTTTATTAATTCGCCCTAAATAATGCCCAGAATGGGTAAGGCGATGCGCAATAAGCTCGTCGTACTCGGGATTATATTTTACTAATTTGCAGTCGTTAACATCTTCACTTGAGCAGATTATATTGCGTAGATTATTTGCAAGAGTGTCAAAATCGTCATGATTCCAAAGCTGGTGATGACATTGGCTAAACAAACGATATACAAGCTCGTTTTGCGTTGCATGCTTGCTCATAGCATCTATTTGGCTTTTTAAAAGCGTGTTGTGCTCGCGTAATTGACGTTGCTGAATATGTACTAGTGACGTTGCACCTTGAGCTTGCTGTTGCAGCTCAAGTTGTGCGAGTAGCTCAGGGTGATGAACTAAAAAGTCAGGATGTTGCTGTAAGTAATCAATAACCTGCTCTGTACTTAGCTCGCTCATAGCGCTACTTGTCCGTCGAAAACATGCTCTGCGGGACCAGTCATGCGTACCGGATGACCTTCACCACTCCAGCGCACTTGCAAAGTACCGCCCGGCAAATCTACTTGAACGGTTGTTGATAATTTATTTTGCATATGACCAATCACCATTGCTGCACACGCACCTGTGCCACAGGCTAGGGTTTCGTTAACGCCGCGCTCCCACACTCTTAGCTTAATGTGTTCTTGCGATACAACCTGCATAAAGCCAATGTTCGCTTTTTGCGGAAAGCGTTCATGGTTTTCAAGTAATGGACCCAATATATCAACTTGCGCGGTGGTTACGTCGTCAACCTCTAGCACGCAATGCGGGTTACCCATAGATACCGCGCCACTAAATACAGTGTGTTCTTGCGTTCTAATAATATAAGTAAGCTCGCGTTTGCTGGCTTTTAACGGAATTTTACTTGGCTCAAAATTAGGATGGCCCATGTTAACAGTTACTTGACCGTCTTTTTCTATGTAGAGCGTTAAGTTGCCCGACTTAGTCGATACACTAATTTTGTGCTTGTTAGTAAGGCCTTTCATGCGTACAAAGCGGGCAAAACAGCGTGCGCCGTTACCGCATTGTTCTACTTCGGTACCATCGGCATTAAAAATTCGATAATGAAAGTCGAGATCAGGTGAATATGGTGCTTCAACCATCAGCAATTGGTCAAAGCCAATGCCAAAGTGGCGATCTGCCAGTTTTTTGATTTGATCTCGCGACAAAAAAACATTTTGTGTAATGTTATCAATCACAACAAAGTCGTTACCTAAGCCGTGCATTTTGGAAAAATTTACTAACATAGCGCTCTAATTCGGTTTTGCTCTGTGCTAATCATGCCACAGAGCAGCTAGTAGACAAAAACGTTTATGGTAAAACTTTCTCACCTTGATAAAGGCTTTCAATAGTTTCGCGTTCGCGAATAAGGTGATGCTGCTGACCATCTACCATAATTTCTGCAACACGCGGGCGCGAGTTGTAGTTTGAGCTCATTGTAAAGCCATATGCACCCGCACTTCGTTGTGCGAGTAAATCGCCTTGTTTAAGCGCAAGTTCGCGGTCTTTTCCTAAAAAGTCGCCGGTTTCGCACACCGGACCCACAATATCAAAGTTGTGAGTAGGTGTTTCGTCGTCGCGAACGGATACCGGAATAATTTTTTGCCACGCTTGATAAAGCGCAGGGCGAAGCATGTCGTTCATACCTGCATCTACAATTGCAAAAAACTTGTCTTGGTTTTGTTTAATAAATTCAACTTGAGTAACCAAAATACCTGCGTTAGCTGCAATAGCACGCCCTGGTTCAAAAATTAGTTCAAGATGTTTGTAGTTAGCTAAGCGTTCGGTAACTTGCGCTGCATATTCACTTGGGTGTGGTGGTTGCTCGTTGTCGTATGGCACACCTAAACCGCCGCCAATATCTAAATGAGTTAGCTCAATACCGTTAGTTTTTAGCTCATCAATAAGCGCCATTAATTTATCAAGGGCTTCTAAAAAAGGTCTAACTTGCGTTAATTGAGAGCCAATATGGCAATCGACACCAATTACTTTTAAACCAGGTAAAGCCGCTGCTTGTTGATAAACACTCACTGCTGTTTGAATATCAATACCAAATTTATTTTCTTTTAAACCGGTAGAAATATACGGATGTGTTTTTGCATCTATGTCTGGGTTTACGCGAATAGAAATAGGCGCTTCTAGGTTAAGCTCGCAAGCCACTTCAGAAATACGCTCAAGCTCAGACGCCGACTCTACATTAAAACATTTAATGCCCAGTTTTAATGCGTAAGCTATTTCGTCAGACGTTTTCGCCACGCCTGAAAAAACCACTTTAGAAGCATCGCCTCCCGCTTTAATTACACGCGCTAGTTCACCTTTAGATACAATATCGAAACCCGATCCTAAGCGCGCTAATATATTAAGTACGGCAATATTTGAGTTTGCTTTTACAGCGTAACATACCAAGCTTTTATGATTTTTAGTGGCGTTAGCAAATGCTAAGTAATGGCGCTCAAATGTAGCACGCGAGTATACATAACACGGCGTGCCGTATTGCTGCGCTATGCTTGCTACGCTGACGTCTTCGGCAAATAATTGGTTGTTTTTGTAGTTAAAATAATCCATTTATTGCTCCTGACGTTGCGATGTTTTAGCTTGCTCAGCGGTAGTGGCTGGTTTAGCTGTATTTTGAGGTTGGTTTTGCTCTGTTTGTTGCTCTGGTAAATATAACGGACCGCTTTGTCCGCAGCCAGCTAAGGCGCTTAACAGTACAGTGCTTATTAATAGTCTTTTTAATTGTAAGGTATGTGTCGCTTTCATTAGATTAATACGGTTGCTGGCTTTATAATCGCAGAGTAACAGAATATCTAAAAAATGCAGCTATTCGCGGATGATTTTATTCCTGTTACACTAGCTGCACATTTTTAAAGCTAAAACGTACCCAATATTAGGCGGCTCGCCTGCAAAGGAAATAACAATGACTGAACACGAATATCACCAATTAGCCGAAGCTCTTATGTTCACTATTGAAGAGCAGGTTGATGATTGCGAAGCTGATTTAGATTATGAATCGGCACAAGGTATTTTAGAAATTATTTTTCCTGATAAAAGTAAAATAGTGATCAATAAGCAAGCACCTCTTCATCAAGTATGGGTTGCGACTAAGTTTAATGGACATCATTTTGAAATGCGTGATGGGTTATGGATTGATAACCGCTCTGGCGCTGAATTTTGGGCGTTTATAAATGAAGCCTCAACTCGTCAAGCAGGCCAAGAAGTTAAGTGGCAATCATCACTATGAGTTTAGAATTTGTAGAATATGCAGCCCAAAGTGAACACAAAGCAACGGTTATTTGGTTACATGGTTTAGGTGACTCTGGGGATGGTTTTGCGCCAGTAGCCCCGCAGCTAAATTTACCAAGCGAGCTTGGTATACGGTTTATTTTTCCGCATGCGCCAGTGCAACCGGTCACCATAAATGGTGGCATGGAAATGCGCTCTTGGTACGATATTAAGTCTATAGAATTAGATAAGCGTGCCGATGAACAAGGCGTAAGAGATTCTGCTGCAAAGGTAGAAGAGTTAATTAA
The DNA here is from genome assembly GCF_016598755.1 of Pseudoalteromonas sp. LC2018020214. Classification (NCBI taxonomy): domain Bacteria; kingdom Pseudomonadati; phylum Pseudomonadota; class Gammaproteobacteria; order Alteromonadales; family Pseudoalteromonadaceae; genus Pseudoalteromonas; species Pseudoalteromonas sp. LC2018020214. The sequence continues at coordinate 3,576,224 of NZ_CP066804.1, read as the reverse complement.
TAAAGAAATTGCTAATGGCATTCCTGCTAATAAAATAATTTTAGCTGGTTTTTCTCAAGGTGGTGTTGTGTCTTTGCATTTAGCGCCGCGCTTTGAGCAAAAGCTTGGGGGTGTTATGGCGCTTTCTACTTATATGTGTGTGCCACACAAATTTGCTGATGAAGCAAAGCATTCTGATTTAAACGTATTTATGGCTCATGGTAGCCAAGATAACGTTGTACCGCACAGTGCGGGTAGAAATGCGTTTGAAGTATTAACAGCACATAACATGGATGTAAGCTGGCAAGAATATCCAATGGCTCATCAAGTTTGCGCAGAAGAATTGCAAGCTATTCGCCAATGGTTAATTGCTCGTTTAAGCTAATTTTGGAACCGCTGAGGTCAATATGAGTCAAAAAATAGTTATAAAAGCAAATGTTAAACGCGAATTACAACAGAGCGTACCAACGGTAAGCTACGAGTGGAATTGGCGTCGTATTGTGAGTATTGCTATGTTGGTATTAATGACCTCTGCAGCAGTTGTTTATGGCTTAACCACCTCTGTTAATGCAGAGCAAGGTGAGCACCCAAATGAGCAGGAGCAATTCTTAAGTTTTAGCAGTAACGCTGAAAACCAAACAAGCGATGAGGTAATGGATGTTGAGCCTCAATCATCAGTAAACAATACCTCAGCTGCGTCTGCAGAGGTAACTCAAGCGAGTATTGAACCTTTGTTAGCTGAGCAAAATGAGACACAACTAAACATTTCAAGTAATACACCTGCCGAAGTAGACCTTGTAAATAATCCCCCGGCTTTGTTGGCTAACAACGATATTGTTACTGATCAAAGCGAAAGTATTAATACAGAGTTAAACTCAAACCTTGATAATGATGTGCAAGAAGAAACCGCAGAAGCCCAAAACGTAACTGAGCCTGCTAGTCAAAGTGACTTACTTTTAGAGTTAGAAAGTGATGATGGCGCATTGAGTGGCACTGAAGGTTTTTCCTCTACAGCACATGTGGCAAGTGTGGCATTGGGCGCACAAATAGACACGGGTAAAATTAGTCGTGCGGTACTTACTCGTAAAGTAAGTAAGCGTGAGCCTACTAATGTGTTTGCTGCTGATATTAGGTTAAGCCAGTTTGAGGAAGGGTTATCGTTTTTTAGCGAGATTAAAAACCTTCAAGGCCAGCAAGTTAAGCATGTTTGGTCGTTTGAAGGTGAAACGATGGCTGAAATTACACTTAATGTTACTTCGCCTCGTTACAGAACGTATTCAACAAAAAATATCATGAACACACAAACAGGTCATTGGCGTGTTGATGTAGTTGATGAGCAAGGTAATTTAATTGCCCAAAAAGAATTTAGAATTTTAGCTGACTAAAACAGGCTAAACGCAGTAATTAATTGGATACCCCTATGACAGAAAAAACAAAATTAGTACGCATCGCAACGCGCAAAAGCGCTCTAGCACTTTGGCAGGCCGAATTTGTAAAGGCAGAGCTTGAGCGTTTTCATGCAGATGTGCGCGTAGAATTAGTCCCAATGTCGACACAAGGGGATATTATTTTAGATACGCCATTGGCCAAAATTGGCGGTAAAGGCTTATTTGTTAAAGAACTAGAGCAAGCCATGCTAGATGGCCGAGCTGATATTGCCGTACATTCTATGAAAGATGTGCCAGTAGAGTTTCCTCAAGGGCTAGCACTGCATACTATTTGTGAGCGTGAGGATCCACGCGATGCGTTTGTATCAAACAATTTCGCTAATTTAAGTGCCCTACCACAGGGCGCTATTGTTGGTACTTCGAGCCTGCGCCGCCAGTGCCAAATTAAGGCACTTCGCCCTGATTTAGATATTCGTGATTTACGCGGCAATGTAAATACGCGTTTAGGTAAATTAGATGACGGCCAATATGATGCTATTATTTTAGCGGCTGCAGGGCTTATTCGTTTAGAAATGGAGTCGCGTATTGCTAACTACATTGAGCCAGAAGTGTCATTACCAGCAAATGGTCAAGGCGCTGTAGGTATTGAATGTCGTATTGATGATGAAGTAACCAAAGCATTACTTGCACCACTTGAGCATACACAAACACGTATTCGCGTAAACGCAGAGCGTTCGATGAATCGCTATTTAGAAGGTGGTTGCCAAGTTCCTATTGGTGCTTATGCATTGGTTGATGGCGAACAAGTGCATTTACGTGGTTTAGTTGGTGCTGTTGATGGCAGCGAAATTTTACGTGACGAAGTAACGGGCCATGTAAATGACGCAGAAAAACTAGGTATTGAGCTTGCTAAAAAATTACTAGCTCAAGGTGCAGACAAAATATTAGCTGAAGTTTATAGAGACGCATAAATGAAACATATTCTGATAACTCGGCCCGAAGGAAAAGGCGCAGCCCTTGCACAGCAACTTGAGCAAGCGGGTTATCAGGCGTCTTTATTTCCGGTATTAAAAATAACGCATTTAACACCCTCCAGCACTGAGCTTAGTCCGCTATTAAATGCAGATAAAATAATATTTATATCGCAAGATGCAGTCAGTGCACTTTCGCAATTAAAACCAGATATAAATACCAAAGCGCAGTTTTATGCGGTTGGACAACAAACAGCCGATGTTATATATGAGCAATTTGGTGTGCGCGCAGCAGTACCAAAGCAGTATGATTCAGAAGGGTTACTTGCGCTTAAATCACTCGCCGAGGTGGATGGCTGTAATATAGTATTAGTTAAGGGCCAAGGTGGCCGCCCTGAGTTAGCTAAAACGCTCAAAGAGCGCGGTGCTTTTTTGAATAATTGTGTTGTGTACAAACGTGAACCGACAGAGAGTATTACCTCTAACTGGACAGACCACTGGAAAAGCCAGAATGTACACGGTATAGTCATAACAAGTAATGCAGCAGTTGATGCTATATTTAAAGGCCTTACTGCACACCAACTACAATGGTTACAACAGTGCCGATTTTATGTTGCTAGCGAGCGTATAGCCGCTTATTTAAAGCTGCAACAGGTAAGTTCGGCTAATATACACATTGCAGCAGGGGCTAGCGATAATGCTATGTTTACCTGCATAAATCAGCAAGGTAGCAACATGAGCGAACAGTCAAAGCCAGTAACGGCAGAAAAGGCCACACCAACAATAGCTAACACGACCTCTGCTAAATCAACTAAGCAAGAGCCTACAGCTACAAAAAATACGGCAGACAAAAGTAAGCAAAAAATAAGTAAGGTTGCAGTACTTGCGCTTCTTATTTCGTTAATTGTGGCCTCTGGTGTTGGATACGAGTTTTATCAAAAATTAAATGCTGGTAAGGCGCAAAACCTAGCCGTTAATGAGTTAAGCGAGCAAAATAAGTTACTCACCCAGGAGCTGCAAGCACTTAAATCGGCGCAATCTAATTTGCAACAAGCGCTGTTTAATAGTGAAGAAAAAGTTGCCGCAGCCCTAAATGAAAGTGCAGTTAAAAATCAGCAAGAACTAAAAGCGGCCTTGCAAAAGGCGCAGCAACAAGGCTCATCGTTAAACCCGCAAGAAGTAACCAGCTTACAGCGTATGGCTGAGTTTAAACTATGGGCTGAAAAAGACTACCAAGGCACTAGTGCTGTTTTAAAGCGCTTAGATGGATTACTTAGTGAGCACCCAGGAACAGTTGAAGTTCGCCAAGCGATTATGCAAGATATACAAACACTTGATAGCCTTAAACCTGTTGCAACAGAGGCTATTTATTTACAGCTAAACAGTGTACTAAGCAGTATTGACGACTTAGTTTTTAATGCAGTTAATTTACCAGAAGAAGTAGCTACAATAGATGAAAATGCTTTAAGTGGTGACGTGAGTGATTGGCAGCAAAACTTGAGTAATAGCTGGAATAAAATTGTGGATAGCTTTATTACTATTCGTCAGCACGAGGGTGTTTCCATTGAGCCATTACTTACGGATCAAGAGCGCCATTTAATAAATCAACGAATCAAGCTTAATATAACTCAGGCACAAGATGCACTTATGAGTAAGCAGGCGAGTATTTTCTTTAGCGCCCTAAGTGAAGCAAAACGTTTAGTTGGTGAGTACTTTAAGCAAGACGATGATACAACTAAAACCGTACTTAAAGCGTTGTCTAAACTTGAAAAAGAGCAGCTTAACTTTAATCCAAAAGTAACTTTAAACAGTACACAAAAGGTTAAGGAGTGGGCGCAATGATAGGGCTAATTATTTTAATTGTAGCTATTGTTGTTGTACTAGCGGTTACTCCATTCGTTCTAGATGAAAAAGGTTATGTACTTATTTCATTTAACAATACGACGATAGAAGGCACGATAGTATCGTTTTGTATAATGGCAGTCATTACCGCTGTTGTTTTATATTTAACATATAAGTTAATTCGTTATTTATTATCGATTTATCATAATACTAAGCATGGCTTTTTTGCACGTAGCCAAGAGCGCAAACAAGCAGCTATTGAGCAGGCTCTTTGGAGTGCAATTAATGATGATTACGAGCACGTAGAACAGGCTTTATCGGGTAATAGCGTACCAGATAAGTTTGAAGATATTCGCTTAGCATTACTTGCAAAAGCAGCGCTTGCTAATAATCAAACAGATAAAGCACTTGAGCGTTTATTTGAAATAAGCCCAGAGCATCAATTAAAAGTAGCAAAGCTATGGTTGGCAAGTGGCGACAGTAGCGCGATAGAATCACAAATGCGTATTAGCGCAGAAGCTAAAAAAGCCACCGCACTTGAGTTAAAACTTTATGCAGAAGTATTAGTACAACAACAACACTTTAGTGCGCTGGAAGACTTTTTGCCGCGTTTACTGCGCAAAAAAGTACTTACTGATGCACAGTGGACGCAGTTATTTAGTGCTTATTTTAATGCGTTAGATGCAGACAAGCTGAGTGAGAAATATAAACAGCTACCGAAAAAGCTGCAAGCTCATGCCCACACCGCATATTTAATGCAAATGGCGCAAGCAGGTCAATTGGCTGTTATTGAAAGTGACTTAATTAAGATGGTTAAGCATAGTGAGCAACACTTAGAGCTTGCAAATATATTAAGTAAAGCAACAGCAGCCGATGCAGCTAAGTTGCAAATAAGCATTCAAGAACGCCTTAAGAAGGATGATTCAAATAATTCACTATTACTTGCGCTAGCTTGCCTTGCTAATGCTAAGGGTGATTATGACTTAGCAGCTAGAATTTTTGATAAAGCACTGAATAGTGAAAATAAAAAACAGTTCTCTGAACAAGCTGTGTTGAGTTATAAAAATAGTGCACAGGCAGAAAAGGCGCTCGTTTTATATCAATAAATGACTACACTATAACTACTTAGCATTTTTTGTAGTTCAGGAGCACAAGCTTTGAGAAAGTTTTTAATATTAACCCTTAGCTTGGCTTGTGCTTACTTCTTTACAGGATACTTTAGCAACTCACTTCTTTCTGTAGATGGCTATGCGGTCGCCTCCTGGCCGCCCTCAGGAATTGCTTTAGCGAGCTTTTTAATTTGGGGACGTAAGTCATTTATTGGCCTTATTATTGGGGCTTTTTGTACTAACTTAATTCACCTTGAACACACCGTAGATATTTTTCATTTTATTGTGCTTTTACAAGCTATAGGCATTACTTTAGCCTCTGTTTTACAGGCTTGGATTGGCCGACAAATTATAGTGAATGTTATAAAAGCGCCGTTGGATTTATCCTCTTTAAAACACAGTGTTCAAAGCTTAATAGTAGCGGGGCCAATATGTTGTGTTATTGCTGCAGGTGTAGGAACAAGTTTATTAGCATTGAATAATGTGATTCCGACCAATGCTATTTTTGATAACTTTATAGCATGGTGGATTGGCGACAGTATTGGCGTACTTATATTTACACCTTTAGTACTCGCCGCTTTTAATTACACACAAGTACGCCACCGTATGTTGGTAATTTTACCCTCGCTATTAATTTACATACTGATCAGCGTTAGTTTTTATGGCGCTGCTAGTGTTAAAAAAGAAAAAGATATTCAAAAGCAAGAAGCCAAAATACTTTCTGTGCAAAATGCTATAAGCCAAAAGCTCGATGGTATTACTGCTCATTTAGGCTTATTAGCTACGTTTTTTGCTAGTAGTAGTGACGTGGATTTTAAAGAGTTTAAACAATTTACTTCAAAGCAGTTGGACTACAGCCAAGAAATTCTAGCTTTTGAATGGATACCTTATATACCAGCAAATAAACTCGCAGATTTTGAGACACATGAAAATCCAGCCACAGGCAAACCTCTATATATAAAAGAAAAGTCACTAGATGGAGCTTGGCAACCTGCAGGTACGCGTAGTAATTACTTTCCAGTAAAGTACGTATATCCCTTAAAAGGTAATGAAGATGTTTTAGGGTTTGATTTAGCTTCTAGTAAAGTAAGAGGTGCAGCGCTTAGCAAAGCGAAAGAGCTTAATGAACTTGCACTAAGTGAGCCAATTAATTTGGTCCAAAATACAGCCGAACACGGTGTGCTTTTTTTATATCCTGTTTTTGGAGAGTCCTCTACCGAAGATGATTTTAAAGGCTTTGTGGCAGCGATTGTCAGCCTGAAACGCTTATCGCAAACACTATTATTTGATCACAACAACTCAATTTCAGCTAGTTTTTTTGATACAACGATACCAGGGAAAAAGCAGGCAATTTATATTGCAGATACCGCTAATTCGCAAGCGCTATTTAAAGAATATCAATTGTTGATTGGCAAACGTATGTGGCAGGTTGAGTTATATGAGCCAATAGTTAGAACGTCTTGGTTAGTATATTGGCTTGCACAAATAGTAGGTATGTTGTTTGTGTGGTTACTGATTACATTTTTGATTTCAGTTACTGGTACAAACATACAAATTCGCGAACAAGTGGCCAAGCAAACACATACACTACGCAAAGAAAAACAAAAAGCAGATGAAGCGAGTCATATAAAGGGGCAGTTTTTAGCAAACATGAGCCACGAAGTCCGCACCCCTATTAACGGTATAAAAGGGCTGCATTATTTAGCGCTCCAGCAAAACGATTGGCAACAAGCTAGAAGTTACATAGAGCAAGCAGATGGGGCACTTGGTGTTTTACTGAGGGTATTAAACGATGTGCTCGACTTTTCAAAAATGGAAGCAGGCAAGCTAGACTTAATGCAAGAGCCTATTAATGTAGCGAGTTTAGCGGATGAAATGCTTAATTTACTTCAATTTGAGGCTGATATTAAATCAATAAAGTTAAGTCTCGATTTTGATAAAACATCAAATTTGGTCATCAATACCGATCCAATCCGCTTAAAACAAGTGCTGCTGAACCTGCTCAATAATGCGGTTAAATTTACAGGGGAAGGTGAAATCACTCTGAAAATTTGGCAGTCGAAAAAAATGACTTATTTTAGTATTAACGATACGGGTATTGGTATTAGTAGCGAAGCACAGAAACAATTGTTTAAACCGTTCGCGCAAGCTGATAGCTCAACCTCACGTCAATATGGTGGTACAGGCTTAGGATTAAGTATTTGCAGAAAACTAGTTGAGTTAATGGGTGGTGCAATTGATTTAGTTAGTTATGAAGGTAAAGGCTCTACATTTACATTTAGTTTGCCGCTAATATCGCCTTTACCAAAGGCAGAGCAAATTCAGCAGCAATACAACGAAATAGACGTAAGTACATTATCATTTACAGGCTATAAATTACTTTTAGTAGAAGATAATCCACTTAATCAGCATGTTGCTAATGCTATTTTAAAAACGAAAGGCTGTATTGCCGACATTGCTAACGATGGTTTTGAAGCCATAGAAAAGCTAGCCGAAAATAGCTACGACATTGTGCTTATGGATATTCAAATGCCAAAAATGGATGGACTCAAAGCAACAAAAGTAATTCGTCGTGATTTAGAGTTAATTGATTTACCCATAATAGGGCTATCGGCGAACGCCCATGACGATGACGTTAAAAAGGCACTAGCCTGTGGAATGAATGGTTATATCACCAAACCTATTGATGCAAATACGCTTTTTAAAACTCTTTGGCACCACTTATCAGGAAAATAAGCTGTATCATTTTTTTGCACAAAAAGCAGACATATGACCGCTAAAACTTACCGCAAATCATATAGACTTGAAAAATAACTGTATCTGCGTATCATGCGCGCAAATTTAACTAAACTGGGTTGCTATTATGATCAATAGAAAATTACCTTTGCTAGATATTCACCGCCATTTAGACGGTAATGTACGTGCGCAAACCATATTAGAACTTGGTCGACAGTTTAATATAGAGCTACCTGCAGATAACGTTGAAGCATTAATCCCTCATGTTCAAGTTATTGATCCTGAACCAAACCTCATGGCTTTTTTACAAAAGTTAGATTGGGGAGTTACTGTGCTTGGCGACTACGATGCGTGTAGACGTATCGCAATTGAAAACATTGAAGATGCACAAGCACAAGGTCTTGATTATGTGGAGCTTCGATTTAGCCCTTACTACATGGCACAAAGCCAAGGTTTACACCCAGAAGGCGTTGTAGAGGCAGTTGTTGATGGTATTAAATCAGCAACAAAAGGCGCAAATATAAAAGCTAACTTGATTGGTATTTTATCGCGTACTTATGGCGTAAAAACGTGTCAAAAAGAGCTTGATGCATTACTCGCATTTAAAAATGATTTAGTTGCTGTTGATTTAGCCGGTGACGAAATTGGCTTCCCGGGTGAGTTGTTTGTAGAGCACTTTCAACAAGTACGAAATGCGTATTTAGCTTCGACTGTCCATGCTGGAGAAGCACTTGGTGCTCCAAGTATTTGGCAAGCAATTAATGAGTTGGGTGCGAGCAGAATAGGGCATGGCGTTAAAGCAATTGAAGATCCAAAACTAATGGATTATTTACGCGATAACCGTATTGGTATTGAGTCATGCTTAACAAGTAATATTCAAACCAGTACAGTAAACGATTTAACTAAGCACCCACTTAAACAGTTTTTAGATCATGGTATTTTAGCGTGTATTAATACTGATGATCCTGCGGTTGAAGGTATTGAAATTGAGTATGAATATACCGTTGCTGCACCTAAAGCAGGCTTATCTCAAGCTGATATGGAAAAAGCCCAAAAAAATGCTTTAGAAATAGCATTTTTAAGCGATGGCGATAAAAAAGAACTTTTAGCACTCGTTAGCGCACGTTAATTTAAGAGCATTAAAAATGCCGCTTTATATAAGCGGCATTTTTGTATCTGCAATTTAGTGTGTTTGGCAGCTTATGTAATTATCGTAAAGCGCTTTAAGTACGTCTGCTCGGCTGATCATACCGATTACTTTAACACCCTCTACAACAGGGTAGTTTTTTGGTTTACCAGGCTGCATCTGCTGTGCAAGCTCAATAATGTTGGTATCGCCGCTAACGGTCACTACCTCTGTTTGCATAAGCTGCGATACTTTAACCATCCCATCACAAAAATAACTGCTTTGCGTAAGTGGTTTTAACAGCTCTTGCTCTGATATAAATCCAACTAAGCATTTATCTTTATCAAATACTGGTGCGCCAAGTAGTTTAAATTTTTGTAGTTCTGCTATGGCTGTCGTCATTTCTGTATCTGGTGTGATATTTGGCAATTTGCGTTGCATAAAATCTTTTACTTTTGTATTTAGCATTTGGGTCTCTCCCGCTGATGTTCTATACAAAGTATGGTTTATAGATAGAGATTTAGGAAATTGTTTATATTGATGGAGTTGATAGGTTTTAACTATTAAATATTTGTTGTTATAAAAATAAAGGCACCGATTAGGTGCCTTTATTTATAACTGAAAGTAAATTTCAATTATTTGATAAATGCGAATGCATCTGCGTACATGTTTTCACGAATTGCACCATGAGTAATAAAGTCATCACGGACAATACCTATCATGTCAAAACGACCTGCCATATAAATATCGTATGGTTCTAGTGACACAATATCTTGCATTACTGCTTTGTGTACATAGCCAGTGTGTCCTTGCCAATTAGCAGATGGATTTTCTACTACAGGAATAAACTTAAAGTTCTCATGGCTATCTGCCCATGTTTGCATTTCTGTATGTGCATATAAAGCAGATTCTTCTTTTACGCCCCAGTAAAACAATACAGGACGGTCGCATTTTATTTCAGCTAAATGATCAGCCATTGATTTTGCGTATGAAAAACCAGTACCACCGGCGAGTAAAATAATAGGGCGCTCACATTGCAGGCGCAACTGTGAAATACCCAAGCCAGCTTCAATGTCTACTAACTGCCCTGTGGTATGGGCGTTTCGTAAATGCTCTAACGATTGCATTGCATACGAATCGGCACCTGAGGCGCCAATATGCAGTTCTATTGCATCGCACTGTGAAGGGCGACTAGCTATAGAAAAAGCACGTTTGTCTTTTTCGCCTAATACGAGTTGCATGTATTGGCCAGCTTCAAAGGTCACAGGTTGTTGTGGCTTTAAAATTACTTTATGAACAAATTCTGTAAGTGGGCTGATAGCTACAACTTCAGCTTTTAATGTTTGCATTTTTTACCTTTTAGCAGCGCTTGTAACAGCAGATACGCAATCGAATAGCTCGATTCTAGCATATCTGCAGGGTTATTTTATAGCCTGATATGTACTTACATATAAACACTTAAACAATATTAAGGCTTTCCCAAATATCATCTACACGGTCTTTGGTGTCTTTATCCATAACAATAGGCTCGCCCCATTCGCGGGTGGTTTCGCCAGGCCATTTATTGGTAGCATCCATTCCCATTTTTGAACCAAGACCTGAGACTGGCGATGCAAAATCGAGATAATCAATAGGTGTGTTCTCTATTAATGTTGTATCACGCGCTGGATCCATTCGGGTTGTTATAGCCCAAATAACATCTTCCCAATCGCGGGCGTTAACATCGTCATCGCAGACGATGACAAATTTGGTGTACATAAACTGACGTAAGAACGACCAAACTCCCATCATCACGCGCTTCGCATGGCCTGGATATTGTTTTTTCATTGTTACAATCGCCATACGATATGAGCACCCTTCAGGCGGAAGGTAAAAGTCGACAATTTCAGGGAATTGCTTTTGTAGTATCGGCACAAACACTTCATTAAGTGCCACACCTAAAATAGCAGGCTCATCAGGCGGACGGCCAGTAAATGTGCTGTGATAAATAGGATCTTTACGATGCGTTAAGTGAGTGACCGTCATTACTGGAAAGTCATCGACTTCATTATAGTAACCGGTATGGTCACCATAAGGGCCTTCTGGCGCCATTTCACCAGGCATTATGTAACCTTCAAGTACTATTTCTGCACTGGCAGGGACTTGTAGGTCATTTGAAATAGATTTTACAACTTCGGTTCTGCTGCCACGTAATAAGCCAGCGAATGCATATTCGCTTAGAGTGTCAGGTACAGGCGTTACGGCACCTAATATAGTGGCAGGATCGGCACCTAATGCTACTGATACAGGGTAGGGTTGCCCTGGGTTTTCTTTACACCATTCTTGAAAATCAAGCGCGCCACCACGATGTGACAACCAGCGCATAATTATTTTATTTTTGCCTAATAATTGCTGGCGATAAATACCTAAATTTTGGCGCTTTTTATAAGGCCCTTTAGTAACTGTAAGGCCCCATGTGATTAATGGCGCTGCATCACCTGGCCAACAATGCTGAATAGGTAATTTAGTTAAATCTACATCATCACCTTCTAAAACTACTTGTTGGCAAGGCGCTTTTTTAACTTCTTTTGCAGGCATATTAAGCACTTGCTTAAAAATAGGTATAGCGCCTAGTGCTTCTTTAATACCCTTTGGTGGATCAGGTTCTTTTAAAAAAGCGAGTAGCTTGCCCACTTCGCGAAGCTCGCTAACATCTGTTTGGCCCATGCCCATTGCTACGCGTTTTGGTGTACCAAATAAGTTGGTAAGCACCGGCATATCGTAGCCTTTTGGATTTTCGAATAATAACGCAGGACCTTTTGCACGTAAGGTGCGATCAGATATTTCGGTCATTTCAAGATACGGGTCGATTTCTTGGGTGATACGTTTAAGTTCGCCTTTTTTTTCAAGCAAATCGATAAAATCACGTAGATCTTTATATTTCATTGTGGGCCGCTATTAAGCAAAAGAGTTAAAGTATTATACCCATTTCATGCAAGGCAAGTCATTACTTGCACTTAAAACTTAAAGCGCTCTACGGCACTCGTTAAAGAGTGTGCAAGTTGGTTTACGTCTTCACTTTCGCTTGCTAGGGTTGTCGCGTTTTGGGCATTCAAGGTTGCTTGCTCTGTCACCTTTGCCATTATTTGTTGAATGTCGCCACTGTTAGTCAATTGCTCATGTGATGCATGAGCAATTTGCTCACTCATCTGATTAACAGACAACAATGTGCTTTTAATACGCTCTACGGCTTTATTTAGTTCAGTGCTGTTTTTAACACATTGCTTGGCTTGGTGTTGGCCATCAGTAATGTGTTCTTGAGTTGTTTTAGTGTGTTGTTGCAATGTTTGGATCATGGTGTTTATTTCGCTAGTCGAGGTTTGTGTACGTGCAGCTAATGATCGAACCTCATCAGCAACTACAGCAAACCCGCGTCCGTTTTCACCCGCTCGCGCTGCTTCAATTGCAGCATTAAGTGCAAGTAAGTTAGTCTGCTCTGCAATGCTACTAATTGTTTCAACAATGGCTTCAATAAGCTGAGTGTACTGTGCGAGCTCTTCTGTGCTGCCTACTGCTTTATCAAGACGCTGTAATAAAGTTTCTATACTTAGACTATTTTGATTAGCAATCTCGTTTACATCATTTGCAAATTGCGATGCGTTTGTTATTTCACTTGATGTTTTATCTGCTTGTTCATAAACCGCTTGTGAGTTGATTAGCATATTTTGTGCAAGCGATGTTGCCTGCGCGCTTCGCTCTAACTGCTGTTGTGCAACAACCGTCATTTGCTGACCTTTTTCACTGGTTTTAATAGCGCTGCGGTCTAGCTCGTGGGCGTCACTACTAATTGCACCAATTAGGTTAGTAAGGTCTTCACTGAGTTTATTTATGTTATTTAGCAAAGTACCAAATTCATCTTTACTACGTGGGTGGCTTCGCTTTGATAAATCACCTGAGGCGATTCGGGCTAAATCGCGGTTTACTTTTTTAAGCGGTTTTAGCATTGCACGCGTTGTAAAAATAGAGATAGCGATAATCAATATAATTAAAACAATCGTAATAATTACTACAGAACTAATCCCTGTATTTATGGCGGCCTTTGCATTAGTTTGTAAGGCATTAAAGCGCTCATCAGCCAATTTATTAAGTTCAATAAGCTGACCTTCTGTTGTTATAAATTGCTGTTGAAAGTGTTCAAAATTTTGAGCCGCAGCAATAGTACTTTTGAGTACTTTATTTTGTTGGGCATAAATTCCTGTATCGTTGTTAAGTAACTCTCTTAATTGATTAAACTTAGCCGTTAAATTTTTAGCATTAAACGCATTATTAAAAGGTAGCGCTTGTTGCTCTAAATAGGTGAAATTAGGTTGGATGTTATCTAGTAGAAATAGGGTATCTTGCTGATGGCTATTTAAATCATTGATACTTGTAGTTTGAGTAATGCTTTTTATATTATTACTTAAGTTAAACAATAAATCGTCTATACGGGTCGCTGTTCCAAACATAGCATTAAGTAACGCCTGCTGTTTTACAGGCACTTCTAAAAGTTCTATATCAAGTAAGTTAGAACTTAAATTGTAAAGTTGCTCGTTAAACGTTGCTGATAATTCTATGGTGGAATTTTGCGCTACAAACTTACGCTCTTTAGCGCTGAACATTGCGAAACTTACTTCAGTCAGTTGCTCGAAACCTGCGTTGGTACTGGCGAGTAAATTTTGCATTGTTATTTGTTGATTTAGTTGAGTGCTTAACAAATTGAGCATATCGCTAAATTGTTGTTGCTCAACTTGCACCTGTTTTTTATTTTGTTGAAGTAAATCAAGGTTTGCTTGGCTGTAAGCTAAGGCGTTAAATTTGGTAATAGACAGTAATGATAGCCTTAAATCTTTGCTGAACTGTTGTACCGGAACCGCTAATTTTTCGGTTCGGGTATTGTTAACGCTAATTTTGTTTAATGACCAATAAAAAAATACACTACTTGTTAGCACCAACATGCCAATGGCTGTAAAGGCTAAAATTATTTTATGTTTGATCGCAATTGAACGCATAACTTCATCACAATAATGGGTCTTTAATTATTGTAGCATTATTGTAATTTATTGGTTGTTTTTATGTTAAGCCTTGGTGCACTGTCTTTTTTTACCTGCGATGATTAACATGGCTTCATTACCCTTACCCCAAAACAGTACCTCTTCACTTATATATTTATTCCCTGATGCACTTTTTTCGTGATTAAGTACATGCACTTTATTGTTAAAGATAAGTTCGGCTTCAGAATTGTTAATGATGTTGAGTTTTACGCTCTCATCATCGCATTGGTAAGCAGTACTGGTTTTTAAATCACTACAAGCGGTTAAGCTTAGTAAAATAGCGATTAATGCTAAATATACTTTCATTTTTCCTCCCATCTTCTTTAAGCGTTAGTTAAAACACAGGGCAAAATTTTAATCTAATGTAAGAATAACAAAGCAAAATTAACCGTTGGTGAAAGTAGCGCTTTAAGTTATGTTTATAGCAATATTTTTTGAGCTCGGAAGCTTTATGGCAGGCACTAACCTTTTAACGTTATTAGATGATATAACCACTTTACTTGATGACATTGCGACAATGAGTAAGGTTGCAACAAAAAAAACAGCGGGTGTATTAGGCGATGACTTAGCGCTCAATGCGCAGCAGGTTACAGGTGTAGCAGCAGAGCGTGAATTACCGGTTGTTTGGGCTGTGGCAAAGGGCTCATTTTTAAATAAAGCGATACTCGTACCCGCTGCTTTATTAATAAGCGTATGGCTGCCTTGGTTAATAACACCGCTTTTAATGATGGGTGGTTTGTTTTTATGTTTTGAGGGAGCTGAAAAAGTATTTGCTAAGTTTTTGCCTCATAACAGTGAAGCGGTAGACGAGGGTGAGAAATTAGATTTAGTTGAGTACGAAAAACAAAAAATAAAAGGGGCAATAAGAACCGACTTTATTCTTTCTGCCGAAATTATTGTGATTACTTTAGGTACTGTGGCAGGTGCTACATTGCTTAATCAAGCTTTAGTGCTTTGTGTTATCGCAATTATAATGACTATTGGTGTTTATGGCTTAGTGGCAGGTATTGTAAAACTGGATGATGCCGGACTTTATTTACTCAACCAATCAAAGGTAACAGCTAATAAATTTAAAGAATTACTTGGGAAAGGCTTACTCGCAGCAGCGCCTAGGTTGATGCAGTTTTTAGCATTTGCGGGCACCATCGCGATGTTTTTAGTCGGTGGCGGGATTTTAGTACATGGTGTTGAGTTACTGCATCATACTCAAGTCGATGTAACAAACTATGCCCAATCTGTTGCTGGCGGTACAGGAGAGGTATTAGCTCCTCTATTGTTTGATGGTTTGCTAGGCGTGATTGCTGGCTTAGTTGTTGTGCTTATACATGTAGGTTATACAAAGTTATTTAAAAAATAATTCCAAGCTGGCGTACTTGTTGCGCCAGCTATATTGAAATTCACTCATTCACAGTTAGCTATTTTACAAAGAGATTCCAATTCAAATTGTGCTTTAGTATTTTTTTGCTCAATAGCCTTTTTGTACCAATAAATAGCCTGCTGTTGATCCTGATCTATTCCCTGACCATCACGATACATTTGCGCTAAATTTAATTGCCCCCATTGAGAGCCCGCTTCAGCAGCTTGTTTAAAGCTATTAAATGCTTCAACAAACAAACCATCTTTAAAATAAATAATGCCTTGTTGATTGTTTTTATCGAGCTTTAAGCCTTTATATAGTGGCTTAGGTTTGGGAGGATGCATCACAAACCCACCATAAAGGATGTTGGCATAGGGGCGCAGCACGTCGTAAATAGCTTCGTCGTTGTAAAGGCGTGCTACTTCATCACGAGGGAGGGTGATTGTTTTAGTGGAAAAGTAATTGTCTTGAATTAGCTGGCTAGTACGCATTGCCAAAGTAATACTATTATTACGTTTATAGCTGTAGTTGCTTATCTGAAAGGTAATAAATTGTTCGTCAAAATTTAAAATTTGAGCAATTCTTAAATTGGTTAGGGTCCAGGGCTCGTGTGTAAATTTGTCGGCGTGTACTAAGTAAGTATCATATATTTTAGGCGTATTTAAATAGCCTTCCTTTCGAGTCTCGCTATTAAGGTGCTGTTGATAAAAAAATAAAACAATCCAAAGTAATAAAAATACACCAATAAAGTATTTAGGTAGGCTTAGTTTTTCTATTAACGGTAGTTGCGTTATTTTTACAGGTTCGCTTTTTCCGCATTGATAGCACTCGCGTTTATAACTTAATTTTAAGGCAAACATAGGTAAAATACTAAACCGTAAATAGCGGCTTTTATTTACTAAATGATAGGCGTCGCTTTGACAATGAGGGCAGCGTGTTGTTTGTGCAAAATATGGAAATGATTCACTCGTGTTGAAAAGTAACATAAAGCACGCTCCTTGTTTAATTACCTAAAGGTAAAACAAGAAGCGTGTTAGTTAAAGCTACAAACTGTAAGTAAGTATGTCTGTTATTACTTATTTTGAGCTTTAGGCTTAATTGTTGTTTTTGCATCAGCAGCCATTAGAGCAAATACAGCGTATGCAGCGGTATTTTGACGAAGCTTAGTAGGTGTTACTTTATCAAGCGTATCGTCAGCTGTATGGTGGTAATCAAAGTAATCTGTTCCATCTTGAGCAAGTTCAAAAATAGGTGCCGAGGTTGCTGCTTTAAGTGGAATTAGATCAGGGCCACCATTCGCTTGGTTTTTACCAATATGCTCAATATTTAACGGCGAAAGTTCTTTTGCAATAGCACGCACTACAGGAAGTGACTCTGCGCTTACGTTCGATTCAAAAGCATATACAACATCGGCGCCAAAATCAGACTCAGCGGCTGCAACAATATTGCTTAGCTCGTTTTTATGCTCTGCAAAATAAGCTTTTGCACCCCAAAGACCTAGCTCTTCAGCTGCAAAAAGTACCACACGAATACTTCGCTTAGGACGTTTTACATCGCTAATATGTTTAGCGGCTGCCATTGTTAGCGCAACGCCTGCACCGTCATCTAGTGCGCCAGTCCCTAAGTCCCAAGAATCTAAATGCCCGCCAATTAATACATATTGCTCAGGGTTTTCGGTACCATTAAATTGGCCAATAACGTTATAACCAGTGCCTTCACCAAGGCTTTCAGTTTGCACATTAATATTTACCGATACGTCTTTATCCAAAGCAATGAGTCGTGCAATCTGATCTGCATCTGGGTTAGCAATGGTTACATTAGGTATTTTTGTAACACCTTCTTTGTAGTAACTACCGCCAGTGTGTGCAAAACGATGATGACCAGTACTTACCGAGCGCATCATGTAGGCAACAGCGCCTTTTTTAGACGCCTCTATAGCGCCTGTGCCACGTGCTTTTACAGCAGGTCCGTAACCATTCCCGTCTATATCGCGGTTCATGCGGTAATTAATATACGCAATTTTACCTTTTAGGCTATTTGCAGGTGCTGCAATTAGCTCATCAAGTGTTTCGAATAAGACTACTGGCGCTGTGATCCCATCTTTAGGCGTGCTTATACTGTTACCTAATGCAGTTAAATGTAGAGGTTGCTCGCTTGGTGTTAGTATTTTTCCGCTTTCGCTATAACGGCGCCATTCAGGAAAAGTCGCTTCTTCAAGCCATACTTTATCAAAACCAAGCTCATTAAATTTAGCTTTAGCCCATGCCACTGCTTTTTTATCATTTTCAGTACCAGGTAAGCGAGGGCCAACCTCAGTTGTTAATGACTCTAGTAATTTATAGCTTAGATCACTATTTAGTGCAGAGGTGCGCACTTCATTGACTTGTTGTAATTGCTTTTGGGTAAATTCGGCGTTGTTAGCGTTTGCAGCCATACTGCTAGTAAGCAGCAGTGCGGTAATTAATTTTTTCATTTGGGTAAGCCTTTTTAATAATTAGCGCTATTAGAACATGTAACAAACATGATAAAAAATAGATGAGATGAATAGGCTTTGTAATAGGTTTAATGCTGTTAGGTATAAACGTTTAGATATAAAAAAAGCCCGCATAAATGTACGCGGGCTATCTTTTAACACTGTTATTTAAGGCATTTAATTAAAAGCTAAATTGCGCTGCTAAACGAAGATTTGTACCCTCGCCAACAGTTACATTACTAGTGCCGCCACCACCTAAATAGCTTTTATCAAATAAGTTTTCGATGTTAAGGCGTAAGTTAATATCGGTATTGCTTAAGTTAAACTTATAAGTGGCGCCAACATCAACACGTGTATATGCATCTTTAGTAATTGTATTATCGCTATCTGCAAAGCGCTCGCCTTCATAAAAAGCGCCTGCGTTAATGGCAATGGCGTCGTTTAATTCATAACGAGTCCAAAGTGATGCCGACCATTTTGGTGCATCGGTAGGGCGCTTACCTTCCAATACTTCATCGCGTTCAAAGTTAGCATCTAGATACATAGTTGATGCCATAACAAATAAGCGGTCAGTAGCAGCACCTTGTGCGCTTACTTCAACACCTTTATGGCGTTGTTCACCCACTTGGTTTGTTTCACTTGTGAATGAGCCAATAGGCGTCTCAAGCTGTTCGCTAACAAGTGTGCCTTCTTTACTAATATCAAAAATTGCACCTGTAAGCAGTAAACGGTCATCAAATAATTGCCATTTAATACCAATCTCTCTTTGCTCTGAGGTAATGGCATCTAGCTTCATGCCATTATTTACATCGGTTTCATCAATCAGAGTTTCACTACCTTGAGGCTCAAAACCTTCTGAGTAACTTGCATATATAGTTGCCGAAGTATTTGGATGATAAAGCACACCTACCTTTGGTACAAATGACTCGTTATCTGCACCTTCTCGAGTTTGCTTATCGTAACGGCCACCTAGCGATAATTGCCATTGTGGTGAGAACGAAATTAAGTCCTGAACGTAAATACCGTAATAGTCGTATTCAGTTTCGCTTACTGTATCATCTGTTTTATAACTTACAGATGGGCGTGATGGTTCTGCTTGTCCTGCAGAAAAATCAAAGTAGTCAGCAGAAGTACGGCGTTGCCCGTAGTAGTAATCTAGCGAGTTTGCGCCAATTAAAAACTGATGCTGTAAGCTACCTGTTTTAAATTCACCTATAAAATCAATAAATGCAGTTTTAAATTGCCAATCGTCAAAACGGTCGTAAGGACGAGATTCATAGCTGTCACCTTCAGTAATGCCACTAGGCATGCGAGGTGCTGACTCAAAGCGTTGGCGCTCAAACGTTTGTTCGTTGTAACCAAGTTTTACTTGCCAGTTATCGGTTAAAAATACTTCTAGGTCTACACCTAGGTTTTCTACGGTAATATCGGTAAACGCCCAAGACATATCACGGATTGTTTTATCGCTACCAATTATATTGGCATTATCGTCTATCCATGCGCCAGTATCTAAACCTGCTTCGTCATCTGTGCGGTCGTAATGCACACGGACTAATGCGTTATCGCTAATATCGTAATCTACAACTAAAGCACCTAAAAAGCGGTCGCGTTCACGGTTTTCACCATTTTGGTATTCACGCCAGTAGTCAACGTCTTGCTTTACTAAAATCCCGCGAGCACGTAAATCTTCTGATTCAGTTAATGCACCTGCAGCATCAACCATAAAGCGCGTTGACCCATGCTGATCTACATCGGCACTGGCATTAAATAATGTTTGTGCTGTAGGCTTTTTAGTTACCATGTTAACCAAGCCACCCGGGCCTGACTGACCATATAAAATACTTGATGGGCCTTTAATTACTTCAACTTGTTGCAAAATTTCGATTGGTTGCTGATAGTGCGACCAATGCTGATGACCGTCGCGTAAATAACCTGTCGATGAGCTCAGCTCAAAGCCGCGTAAGTTAAATACTTCACGATTTCGTTGTTGTGAGCCTGCAGTTAAGCTTGCGTCATTTGTGAGTACTTCGCCAAGTGTAGTGGCAAGCTGTTCGCTAATAATAGTGTCGGTTATTACAGTGACAGATTGTGCAGTTTCAAGTAATGAAGCTGATGTTCTCATTGCGCCATTAGCGTTATCTACTTTGTAATCGTTAAAGTAGCTACCCTTTACTTCTATGCGTTCAAGGTCGGTAGTGTTTGCATATGTGCTTGTTGTAATGCTTGCTAATAGTGCTATATAAATAGAATTCAGTTTCATTAATTGCTTCCAGCGCAGGTATGTAAAAAACAATCGCGATCTTAATGCAAACTACTATCATTTTCAACACCTTTCATTAACATGTTTTATAATGTGTTTGTTAATGGTTGCCAATTACGAATTCTGCTATTATAAGCTGCATATTAGTGGGGCTTTCTCCCATGTTATTTTATTGCTATGGAACTTACTGTGACTTCAACTGCTTTTTCATCTTTGGCTTTACCGGCTGGACTCGTTGATAACTTATCAACCCTTGGCTATGCCCACATGACACCTGTACAAGCGCAAAGTTTGCCGCCTGTACTTGCTGGTAAAGACATCATTGCTCAGGCAAAAACCGGTTCAGGTAAAACTGCTGCGTTTAGCTTGGGTGTGTTAGCTAAATTAAACGTAAAACGCTTTCGTATTCAATCTTTAGTCTTGTGTCCGACTCGCGAACTTGCCGAGCAGGTTGCGGTAGAAATGCGTAAATTAGCGCGCGGCATTCATAACATTAAAATATTGACGTTATGTGGTGGTGTTTCAATTGGCCCGCAAATAGGTTCACTTGAACATGGTGCGCATATTATTGTTGGCACACCTGGGCGTGTTGATGACCATATTCGTAAAGGTACTCTACGCTTAGATGATGTGGAGACATTGGTGCTTGATGAAGCCGATCAAATGCTTGATATGGGTTTTCAAGACACACTTGATGCAATTATTGAGCGTATTCCACAAAATCGTCAAACATTGTTATTTAGTGCTACATTCCCAAGAGCTATTGAAGCAATTGCTAAGCGTGTACTTAAAAACCCAGAAATGGTTAAAGTAGAAGAAGAGCAAGCCAAAAGCACAATTAAGCAGTACTTCTACAAAATGGATAACAATAAGCAGCGCTATCCAACGCTTAAGTTATTACTTCTTAAATTTACACCACAAAGCTGTGTTGTATTTTGTAATACCAAAGTAGAAACTCAACAAGTGTGTGATGATTTAGCTGACGAAGGCTTCAGCGCTGTTGCATTGCACGGTGATTTAGAGCAACGCGATCGTGAACGTACGCTAATTCACTTTTCAAATAAAAGTGCTTCAATACTTGTTGCAACCGATGTTGCTGCACGAGGTTTAGATATTGATGACATGGATATGGTTATTAACTACCATTTAGCACATGACACGCAAACACATGTTCACCGTGTTGGCCGAACTGGACGTGCTGGTAAAAAGGGCATTGCTTGTTCTATTTACGGTGAAGCTGAAGCGTTTAAAATTGCACAAATTGGCGATCATTACGAGCGTGATATTACTCCAGAGCAAATGCCGCCGTTTAATTTATTAGATAAACCGCCGTACCGCCCTGAAATGGTTACTTTGATGATTGATTCAGGTAAAAAGCAAAAAGTACGTGCAGGCGATATTCTTGGTGCTCTAACAGGTAAGGATGGGGTTGCAGGTCGTCAAGTAGGTAAAATTAACGTACTTGATAACGTAGCATTTGTTGCTGTTGAACGTAACTCATCAAAACCAGCACTTCGCAAACTAACCGAAGGCAACATTAAAGGGCGTAAAATACGCGCTCGTCGCCTTACTCGTTAATTTAAATAGCTAAATTAACAAATTAGCGAGCAGCTACCTTTAGCTGCTCGTATTGTAATTTTATTTTTTTAAACTTAACTTCACAACCATTTGGTTTATCTGGGTGCATCTGTAATGCAAGTTGTCTCCAGCGCTTTTGAACGTTTTTAAGAGTGAAATTTTCAGGTAACTTCCATTCTAAAGCCAACGCTTTAAATTCATTGTCATTTAATACTTGTTGTGGTGATGTCGTTTTAAACTGACGCCAAAAACTATTCAAAAGCTCATCAATTTTCTCTTCACCGGTATCGTAATTACGCCAATCTAAATAATAATCTCGCAAATTTTCGTTCGTTGTTACTAAACTATTATCTTCTTTTTCTAAAAGCTCGATATGCAGAGTTGAAATGAGTAAACTTTGAGGGCGTAATTGTGCCTGCAGTTGGTACAATGCATTCATAATTAAAAAGTTACGTTTAAATAAATCACGTTCAGGGCTTTTATCGAGTGTTGTTATTGCGCTGCGGTTTGTCAGTTCTGCTGCTAAAGTATGAACTTGCCAAACCTGCCTTGTTAATATCAGCTCAAAAATCTCATCAATCAGTGGGTTAAGCATTGTTTAGGCCCTAGTAGTTAGTGTATCTTCAATAAAGATTACACTGATATAAGTAACGGTTTGAAGGATTAAAATTATGCTGGGCAAGTTTAAATGCCTCTTATTTACTATATGCTGTGTACTAATAGCTCCTAGCTATGCCCAAAATAGTGATTCGTTATTTGAGCAATTCAAAAACGAAGTGCAGTGGGAGCCTAAATTACAATTAGCAAATACGTTACTTGCCAATAAAAACGTTTCTAAAAAAGAGCGTGTCGCTGTTTATTCGGCATTAGGTAATAGTGCGTTATCGGCTGATAATTTTAAAGAATCTTTACACTATTTTAAATTATTAGAAAAAAACACTTCAGATACTTTCTTTCCTGACGAGCACTTTCGTGCAATAAAAATGCAAGGTGTAGCACTTTTTTATCAAGGCTTATTTCAAAAGGCCATAAGTGAATATACCCGCACCCTAGTATTAGCTGAAAAAAATGAACAACTACTTGAACAAGCAAATTTACTAAATAATATTGGTTTGGCTTATTTTAATATGAATAAGCTAGGCGATACCCTAGAGTTTTACTTAAAGGCAAAAGCTATTTACGAAGCGCACGGTAGTGAGCAAGATCAAACCGACATATTACTTAATATAGCTGGCGTTTATATACGCTTATCACGCTACGATAGTGCATTTAGTCTTTATCAAGATGTACTTAAAGTTTATCAGCGGTTAGATGATAAAAGCGGTATTGCGCAGGTATACAACAATATGGGTGTTGCTCATATGGAGAGTAATCAATTTGACTTAGCACTTCATTATTACCAGCTAGCGCTGCGTTATTATATTTCAGCCAATGATTACAATAAGTTATCTACGCAATATACCAACTTGGCAAATACTAATTTAGTGTTAAAAAAAGTAGATGAAGCGTACGAGCAAGCTAAATTAGGTGAGTACTATGCGCTTAAAATAGGTAACCATAATTTAGAGCTTAATGCGCTACATGCGCTTGGTAAAATTCAGTTTGTTAAAGGCAACTTAGAAGAGGCGAAAATAAGTTTAGATAGAGCTATTTCACTTGCCCACGAATATGGCAGTGAGCGAATAATTAGGGAGGGTTTAGGGACTAAAGCACTACTTGAAGCCAGTAAAGGCGATTATTCAAGCGCAATGGCCTTGCAACAAGAATATATTAGTGAGCTACGAAAACTCAGAAGTACAGCAATTATAAATGCATTAGCGGTACTTCAGCATCAATTTAAAGCAACCCAATTAAACCAAGAGATAGAAAAACTTAAACAAGATCGACGTGTGCAAGAGCTAAAAATGTCGCAGCGTTCTCAGCTTACTTTATTCTCTTTTTTACTATTACTTTTGGTTGTTGTAACTGGTATTGCGCTTTACCGCCGTGGCGCAGAAAAACGTGCTAAGCAGCAGTTAACAGAGCAAGTTACGCAGCGCACTGCCGAGTTACAGGCAATAGCACAGGAGCTAAGAGAAGCTAACGATGTTAAAAGCCAGTTTTTGGCCAATATTAGCCACGAAATCCGCACTCCACTAACGGCTATTTTAGGGCAAACAGATGCTTTAATTAATGAATTATATGAGCCTGAGTCACTTAAAGATGAACTAAGAGTAATTCAGCGTCACAGTGACCATTTAAAAAGCTTAATAAATGATGTACTCGATTTAAGTAAAATTGAAGCCAATAGATTAGAGTTAAATATTTCGTGCTTTGATATTGTAGAGCTTGTAAATGACGTACATGCAATGTTTATCACTCAAGCAAAAGCAAAAAATCTACGCCTTATTTTAGACAATCAAGTGGGTAATGAGTTTTACACTAAGCTGGATTTAATACGCGTAAAACAGATTCTTATAAATTTATGCGCTAATGCTATTAAGTTTACTCACGCTGGCCAAATCATTATTGCTTTAAATAAGAGTGAACAAGGGCTAGTGATTATTGTAAAAGATACCGGTATTGGTATGAGCTCTAAACAGTTAAAGCTTATTTTTGAATGCTTTAGCCAAGCTGATAACAGTATTAGCCGTCGCTTTGGGGGGACAGGGTTAGGCCTTAGCTTATCGCAACAATTAGCCGCGATGATGGGCGGTTATATCAGTGTACAAAGCGAATACAAAAAGGGCAGTCAGTTTTCGTTCTTTTTACCGTGCGCAGAAGTAAATAAATCGCAAAGCCTGATTGAAACTCAAAGTGCTCCAAAGGTAAATAAGCAATTGGCAGGGCGTGTTGTACTTGCAGAAGATCACCCTGATAATCGAAGGTTAATAAGCCGCTATTTACGTTCAATGGGGCTCGAGGTTATTGCCGTTGAAAATGGTGAGCAAGCGGTAGAGCAGTGCTTAAAAGAGTATCCTGATTTAGTGCTACTCGAT
This sequence comes from Pseudoalteromonas sp. LC2018020214, assembly GCF_016598755.1. Classification (NCBI taxonomy): domain Bacteria; kingdom Pseudomonadati; phylum Pseudomonadota; class Gammaproteobacteria; order Alteromonadales; family Pseudoalteromonadaceae; genus Pseudoalteromonas; species Pseudoalteromonas sp. LC2018020214. The sequence goes on along the minus strand of NZ_CP066804.1, from coordinate 3,551,358 downwards.
ATTCAAATGCCTGTGATGGATGGGCGTTCTGCTTTTCAGCTATTAAAACAGTGTGGTTTTGAGCGGCCTATTTTTGCTTTAACTGCAAATGCTATGAGTCATGAAGTGGATGGCTATTTAGAGTTAGGGTTTAGTGGTTACTTAGGTAAACCGATAGATAAAGAGTCATTTTATAAAGCGCTTTCTAGTCACCTACATAATGCAGAAGATCAGCCAATTACAAAGCAAAATGAAGTTGATATGAGCGATCTTGTGATAAGTTTTAAGCAAAGCTTTGCTTTGGAGAGTGAAACGATTACTCAGCATTTTATAAGTGAAGATTTAGCCGCGCTACAAAAAGATAGTCATCGCATTTTAGGAGCGGCGCAAATGTTTGGTTTAGATGAAATTGCGCAATCGGCTCAAAGTTTAGATAGAGCCCTTTTACGCAGGACCCAAAAAAGTAGTGCGAATGACTTTAAAGCGCTCGTCGATACGCTGCAGAGTGTACTTAAAAAGTATAACGAAAGTTAAACTGTGTTTGATCCCGACATAAAAAAAGCGCCTTAGGCGCTTTTTTTATTCAGCTAAAACGCTTTATTGGCGTCTCATCGAATCAAAAAATTCATCATTGGTTTTGCTCATCGATAGTTTATCGATTAAGAATTCCATTGCATCAATTTCTGACATGTCATGAACAATTTTACGTAAAATCCAAAGCTTTTGAAGCTCATCTGGTTTTGTTAGTAATTCTTCACGACGAGTGCCTGAACGATTAAAGTCGATAGCAGGGAATACACGTCTTTCCGCAATTTTACGGTTAAGGTGAAGTTCCATGTTACCAGTACCTTTAAACTCTTCGTAGATAACTTCATCCATTTTAGAGCCAGTGTCGATAAGCGCTGTAGCTATGATTGTTAAGCTACCACCTTCCTCAACGTTACGTGCAGCACCAAAGAAGCGCTTAGGTTTATGTAATGCGTTAGCGTCAACACCACCAGTAAGTACTTTACCTGATGAAGGAATAACGGTGTTATAAGCACGTGCTAAACGAGTGATTGAATCCAATAAGATAACAACATCTTTTTTATGTTCAACTAAACGTTTTGCTTTTTCGATAACCATTTCGGCAACTTGTACGTGACGAGAAGCTGGCTCATCGAACGTTGATGCAATAACTTCACCTTTTACTAGGCGTTGCATCTCTGTTACTTCTTCCGGACGTTCATCAATAAGTAAAACCATTAATGTTACATCAGGATGATTATGCGTAATTGATTGTGCAATGTTTTGAAGTAGCATTGTTTTACCCGCTTTTGGCGGAGCTACTAACAAGCCACGTTGGCCGCGACCAATTGGAGATGCTAAATCAAGTACACGGGCTGTAATATCTTCTTTACTGCCGTTACCACGTTCCATGCGAAAACGTTCGTTTGCATGTAGTGGAGTAAGGTTTTCAAAAAGAATTTTAGTTCGAGAGTTTTCAGGTTTATCAAAGTTAACTTCATTTACTTTAAGTAAAGCAAAGTAACGTTCACCGTCTTTAGGTGGACGAATAAGGCCTGAAATTGAATCGCCAGTACGCATGCTGAAACGGCGAATTTGGCTAGGTGAAACATAAATGTCATCTGGCCCAGCTAAGTAAGAGGCTTCTGATGATCTTAAGAAGCCGAAACCATCTTGTAAAATCTCTAATACACCGCCGCCGAAGATATTCTCTCCGCCTTTGGCATGGGATTTAAGAATGGCAAAAATGATATCTTGCTTTCTTAAGCGGGCTACGTTTTCGAGCCCCATGGACTCAGCTAAGTCTACAAGCTCTTTAATCGACTTGTCTTTTAATTCGCGTAAATGCATATTGGTGGGTTCTTTATTACAGTTGTCATACTCAAAATCGCTTTGATCGTTGAGTGAGGTTTGTTGAATATAACTAAGGATTAGTTGGCTTTATAAACTAGCAGTTCACTGGCAAAGCGTCCAGTCTTTATACAAAATAAATTTAAAAAAGGGCAAAAAAGCCCTTTTTATTGTTCTAGCTTACCGTTAGATGTTGTTTTCTAAAAACTCGATAAGTTGAGTTTTTGAAAGAGCACCTACTTTCGTTGCAGCTACTTGGCCATCTTTAAAAAGAAGTAAAGTAGGGATACCACGAATACCAAACTTTGGCGGTGTGCCAGCATTTTGGTCAATATTTAATTTAGCAACAGTCACACGGCTGTCGTATTCATCAGCAACTTCGTGAAGAATAGGGGCGATCATTTTACAAGGTCCACACCATTCAGCCCAGAAATCAACTAGTACTGGTTTGTCTGATTGTAATACGTCAGCTTCAAAGCTATCGTCAGTAATTTGGATTATTTTCTCGCTCATTGCGCTCTCCGATTTAGTTAGGCGAAATATTTAGTGCGTATTTAAACACTCTTGTTTCTTATTGCAAGTTTAAACGTTATGCTTAAACGCTATGACTAAGACACATTTAACCGATAAAAAGTTTTCAGACTTTGCTATCGCACCGGAAGTGGTTGCCGGTTTAACCGAGAATGGGTTTGAATATTGCACACCTATTCAAGCAAAATGCCTACCTTTTATTTGTGATGGACGCGATATCGCGGGCCAAGCTCAAACGGGTACAGGCAAAACGTTGGCGTTTTTAACCGCCACGTGCCATCGGTTATTACAATCTAGCAAAGCACCTAGTAAACATCCAAGAGCCCTGATCATGGCCCCTACTCGGGAGCTTGCGATTCAGATACACAAAGATGCTAAAATTTTAGCGCCGCACTGTAATCTTAACTTAGGTTTAGTATATGGTGGCGAAGATTACGAAAAACAACGTGCACAACTAGAAAAAGGCGTTGATATTTTAATTGGTACTACAGGTCGCCTAATTGATCTGTATAAGCAAGGCTGTTACACCCTTAATGAAATTGAGGTAGTCGTGCTGGACGAAGCCGATCGTATGTTCGATTTAGGTTTTATCAAAGATATTCGCTATATGTTCGATCGTATGCCAGATACATCAAAGCGTTTAAACTTATTATTTTCTGCCACATTATCGTACCGCGTACAAGAATTAGCTTTTGAGCACATGACAAACCCAGAGCATGTTCAAATTGAACCTGACGTTAAAACGGGTAAACGTATTCAAGAAGAGCTATTTCATCCTTCGCAAGAAGATAAAATTAAGCTGTTGTTAACCTTAATTGAAGAAGAATGGCCAGAGAAAGCAATCGTGTTTGCAAATACCAAGCACAGTTGTGAAACAGTATATGCTTGGCTTAAATCAGACGGTCATCGTGTAGGTATGCTTACTGGTGATGTAAACCAGAAAAAACGCCAAACTATATTAGCGCAATTCAGCAAAGGTGATTTAGACTTTTTAGTTGCGACCGATGTTGCAGCGCGTGGTCTTCATATTCCAGAAGTAAGTCATGTGTTTAACTTTGATTTACCTGACGATTGTGAAGATTATGTTCATCGTATTGGCCGTACTGGCCGCGCTGGTGCATCAGGCCACGCAATTAGTTTTGCATGTGAGCAATATGCATACAACCTGCATGAAATTGAAGAATATATAGAGCACAGCATTCCTTTATCACATTATGATAAAACAGCATTGCTAGATGATTTAACTCAGCCTATTATTCAAAGAAAGCGCAACTATTCAACAGGTCCACGTAACCGTAGTAATAACAGCGGACGTCGCCCAAATAATAGTTACCAAAAAGGACGGTCGTAAGCGACCGTTTGTATAAGTAGTAGTAACTAGAGGTTTTTGAACGGTGGGGCAACTTAAACCGCAAAAAAATGTGTACGCAGTTATTGATTTGGGCTCAAATAGCTTTCATATGCTTATTGCCAAATCAATTGCTGGCGGTCTACAAACAATTGGACGTGTTAAACGCAAAGTCCGATTAGCCGCAGGGCTTGATAAAGGAAACGTATTAAGCACTGAAGCAATGCAGCGAGGCTGGGAATGCCTTGCCCTTTTTGCTGAGCGTCTACAAGATATCCCAGACAAAAACATCACCATAGTAGCAACAGCTACCTTACGCTTAGCAACTAACGCCGACGTATTTAAAAATCATGCCGAAAAAATTCTAGGTCATAACATTAATGTTATTAGCGGAGAATTAGAAGCGCGGACAATTTATAAAGGTGTTGCCCATACTTCATCTTGTACTGGCAAACAGCTTGTTATTGATATTGGTGGTGCAAGTACAGAAGTTGTAATTGGTAAAGCATTTGATGCCCTACATTACAAAAGCCTCAATATGGGGTGTGTTACCTATCTTGAACGCTATTTTAAAGATTGCCAACTAAGTAAGAGTAACTTTAACGCAGCAATAAAAGCGGCTCGTACAGTCATTGATGAAATTTCTCCAGAGTATAAAGCAGCTGGATGGCAAATTGCATCTGGAGCTTCTGGTACAGTACAAGCAATTCAAGAAATTATGGTCGCGCAAAATCTTGACGACTTACTTACACTTGAAAAGCTCAACACTATAAAAGATCAAGCAATTGCATTTAGCACTATTGCAGCGCTAGACCTTCCTGGGTTAAGTGAAGACCGTCGACTGGTATTTGTATCAGGACTTGCAATCTTAATCGCACTATTTGAATCTCTTGAAATAGAAAAAATGGGATTGGCGGGTGGAGCACTGCGTGAAGGTGTTTTATATAGCATGGTTCCGGAGTTTCATAATAACGACATTCGCAAACGCACTGTTGATGGGTTTATGAGCCGTTATCATGTTGATCAAAAACAAGCATGTCGAGTTTCAAGCTTGGCAATGCAGTTAGCGCTGAGTATTGATAAAGATTGGCCGATTGAAAGCTTAAATGGGTTACCACTATTAAAAGCGGTAGCGCAGCTTCATGAGATTGGATTACTAATAGAGTATAAGCAGTACCATAAACATACCGCTTATATTTTGGAAAATACCGATATGCCTGGTTTTTCACAGTCAGAGCATAAATTAATAGTAGCGGTAGCAGATGCACATCGATCTGATTTTCCAAAAGGTTGTTTTAATTCACTCGGCGTAAATAGTCTATTAGCGCAATATATAGTGAGATTACTACGAATAGCAGTCATTTTATCAATGCGCAGACAAGATGATGTACTGCCTAAGTTTGAGTTAACTGCTAAAAATGAAGTCTTAGACCTTAAGTTTGAAAGTAACTGGTTAAAAGATCATCCATTAATGGCCAGTGAGCTGCAACAAGAGTCTAAACAGCAAGGAAAACTTGGCTGGAAGCTCATAGTAAACTAATTAAAAAGGCCCATCAGGGCCTTTTTAGTGTTTAAAGTAACCATTTCGATGTAAATATGTGCGAACAGCACATTATTTCAAGTTTTCTTCAAAAAAGGGTTGATCTGTTTTCGGATCTCCCTATAATGCGACCCCACTGAGACGGGAAACAGCAACGCATAGCGAAGCATGAACAACTCAGAGTGTTAAGTAAAACTTAGAGTGAATCTTTTTAGAAAGTTTAAATTTAAGTGTTGACAAAAAAATAGGAAAGCGTAATATGCGCAGCCCTAGCGAGGTAAAGTTCAACTTTATAATCGCAACGTTCTTTAACAATATAAAGCAATCATCTGTGTGGGCACTCGTACAGATTGAGTTCTAACAGCCAAGCTACTTAGGTAGCGAGGCAAACAAATTAGAGTCTCAATTGAAACTGAGTGACCATATGTTATTAAAAGATTCAGCCTTGAGCTGTTTTGATTTCACTTTTTTAAAAGTGAAAGTAATAACGCACAGTCAATTCGTTTTTGGCAACAAAAACAAAAATTCAGAATTCATTGAGCTGTCGAAAGACATAAAACTTTTTAATTGAAGAGTTTGATCATGGCTCAGATTGAACGCTGGCGGCAGGCCTAACACATGCAAGTCGAGCGGTAACAGAAAGTAGCTTGCTACTTTGCTGACGAGCGGCGGACGGGTGAGTAATGCTTGGGAACATGCCTTGAGGTGGGGGACAACAGTTGGAAACGACTGCTAATACCGCATAATGTCTACGGACCAAAGGGGGCTTCGGCTCTCGCCTTTAGATTGGCCCAAGTGGGATTAGCTAGTTGGTGAGGTAATGGCTCACCAAGGCGACGATCCCTAGCTGGTTTGAGAGGATGATCAGCCACACTGGGACTGAGACACGGCCCAGACTCCTACGGGAGGCAGCAGTGGGGAATATTGCACAATGGGCGCAAGCCTGATGCAGCCATGCCGCGTGTGTGAAGAAGGCCTTCGGGTTGTAAAGCACTTTCAGTCAGGAGGAAAGGTTAGTAGTTAATACCTGCTAGCTGTGACGTTACTGACAGAAGAAGCACCGGCTAACTCCGTGCCAGCAGCCGCGGTAATACGGAGGGTGCGAGCGTTAATCGGAATTACTGGGCGTAAAGCGTACGCAGGCGGTTTGTTAAGCGAGATGTGAAAGCCCCGGGCTCAACCTGGGAACTGCATTTCGAACTGGCAAACTAGAGTGTGATAGAGGGTGGTAGAATTTCAGGTGTAGCGGTGAAATGCGTAGAGATCTGAAGGAATACCGATGGCGAAGGCAGCCACCTGGGTCAACACTGACGCTCATGTACGAAAGCGTGGGGAGCAAACGGGATTAGATACCCCGGTAGTCCACGCCGTAAACGATGTCTACTAGAAGCTCGGAGCCTCGGTTCTGTTTTTCAAAGCTAACGCATTAAGTAGACCGCCTGGGGAGTACGGCCGCAAGGTTAAAACTCAAATGAATTGACGGGGGCCCGCACAAGCGGTGGAGCATGTGGTTTAATTCGATGCAACGCGAAGAACCTTACCTACACTTGACATACAGAGAACTTACCAGAGATGGTTTGGTGCCTTCGGGAACTCTGATACAGGTGCTGCATGGCTGTCGTCAGCTCGTGTTGTGAGATGTTGGGTTAAGTCCCGCAACGAGCGCAACCCCTATCCTTAGTTGCTAGCAGGTAATGCTGAGAACTCTAAGGAGACTGCCGGTGATAAACCGGAGGAAGGTGGGGACGACGTCAAGTCATCATGGCCCTTACGTGTAGGGCTACACACGTGCTACAATGGCGCATACAGAGTGCTGCGAACTCGCGAGAGTAAGCGAATCACTTAAAGTGCGTCGTAGTCCGGATTGGAGTCTGCAACTCGACTCCATGAAGTCGGAATCGCTAGTAATCGCGTATCAGAATGACGCGGTGAATACGTTCCCGGGCCTTGTACACACCGCCCGTCACACCATGGGAGTGGGTTGCTCCAGAAGTAGATAGTCTAACCCTCGGGAGGACGTTTACCACGGAGTGATTCATGACTGGGGTGAAGTCGTAACAAGGTAGCCCTAGGGGAACCTGGGGCTGGATCACCTCCTTATACGATTTAGAACTTATTTGTTCGTAGTGTCCACACAGATGATTGTTAATTAGTGCTTGTTCTTCGGAATAACTAATTAATATGCTCTTTAAAAATTTGGAAAAGCTGATAATAAAATTCTGATGAATAACGTTGTTATTTATCAAGAGTTTTCAAAAGTAAAAAAAGAATGGTAGCAGTACCATTCAGTGCCATTTAATTAACTCTTATGAGTTGATTGATTGGTATCTACTTTAGTATTCAATATTAACTTCTGGCGAAGTTAAACTGTCACAAAACAAAGACCCGTTTGGGTTGTATGGTTAAGTGACTAAGCGTACACGGTGGATGCCTTGGCAGTTGGAGGCGATGAAGGACGTATTAACTTGCGATAAGCCTAGTCAAGCTAGTAAAAAGCGCTTGAGACTAGGATTTCCGAATGGGGAAACCCACCTGCTTGCAGGTATCGTTAACTGAATACATAGGTTAACGAGGCGAACGCGGAGAACTGAAACATCTAAGTACCCGTAGGAAAAGAAATCAACCGAGATTCCGAAAGTAGCGGCGAGCGAAATCGGAACAGCCCTTAAGCTTATTATGTGTTAATGGAAGGCTCTGGAAAGTGCCACGATACAGGGTGATAGTCCCGTACATGAAAAGACATTTTAAGTGAAATCGAGTAGGTCGGAGCACGTGAAACTTTGACTGAATATAGGTGGACCATCATCTAAGGCTAAATACTCCCAACTGACCGATAGTGAACCAGTACCGTGAGGGAAAGGCGAAAAGAACCCCTGTGAGGGGAGTGAAATAGAACCTGAAACCGTGTACGTACAAGCAGTAGGAGCCCACTTGTTGGGTGACTGCGTACCTTTTGTATAATGGGTCAGCGACTTATATTTTGTAGCGAGGTTAACCGAATAGGGTAGCCGTAGGGAAACCGAGTCTTAACTGGGCGACTAGTTGCAAGGTATAGACCCGAAACCCGGTGATCTAGCCATGGGCAGGTTGAAGGTTGAGTAACATCAACTGGAGGACCGAACCCACTAACGTTGAAAAGTTAGGGGATGACCTGTGGCTAGGAGTGAAAGGCTAATCAAACCGGGAGATAGCTGGTTCTCCCCGAAATCTATTTAGGTAGAGCCTCGGACGAATACTTACGGGGGTAGAGCACTGTTAAGGCTAGGGGGTCATCCCGACTTACCAACCCTTTGCAAACTCCGAATACCGTAAAGTAATATCCGGGAGACACACGGCGGGTGCTAACGTCCGTCGTGAAGAGGGAAACAACCCAGACCGCCAGCTAAGGTCCCAAAGTCATAGTTAAGTGGGAAACGATGTGGAAAGGCCCAGACAGCCAGGAGGTTGGCTTAGAAGCAGCCATCCTTTAAAGAAAGCGTAATAGCTCACTGGTCGAGTCGGTCTGCGCGGAAGATGTAACGGGGCTAAACTATGCACCGAAGCTGCGGATTCATCTTAGGATGAGTGGTAGGGGAGCGTTCTGTAAGCGGTTGAAGGTGTACCGGGAGGTATGCTGGACGTATCAGAAGTGCGAATGCTGACATGAGTAACGATAATGGGAGTGAAAAACTCCCACGCCGGAAGACCAAGGGTTCCTATCCCATGTTAATCAGGGTAGGGTAAGTCGACCCCTAAGGCGAGGCCGAAAGGCGTAGTCGATGGGAAACAGATTAATATTTCTGTACTCGATATAATTGCGATGGGGGGACGGAGCAGGCTAAACAAGCATGGCGTTGGTAGTCCATGTGAAAGTGAGTAGGTTGGCGACTTAGGTAAATCCGGGTTGCTATTAAGACTGAGACACGAGACGAGTCACTACGGTGATGAAGTTGTTGATGCCATACTTCCAGGAAAAGCCTCTAAGCTTCAGATTATATGGAATCGTACCCCAAACCGACACAGGTGGTCAGGTAGAGAATACTAAGGCGCTTGAGAGAACTCGGGTGAAGGAACTAGGCAAAATCGTACCGTAACTTCGGGAGAAGGTACGCTCCTATCTGTGATGAGACTTGCTCTCTAAGCGGACGGGAGCCGCAGTGACCAGGTGGCTGGGACTGTTTATTAAAAACACAGCACTGTGCAAAATCGCAAGATGACGTATACGGTGTGACACCTGCCCGGTGCCGGAAGGTTAATTGATGGGGTTATCCTTAGGGAGAAGCTCTTGATCGAAGCCCCGGTAAACGGCGGCCGTAACTATAACGGTCCTAAGGTAGCGAAATTCCTTGTCGGGTAAGTTCCGACCTGCACGAATGGTGTAACCATGGCCACGCTGTCTCCACCCGAGACTCAGTGAAATTGAAATCGCAGTGAAGATGCTGTGTACCCGCGGCTAGACGGAAAGACCCCGTGAACCTTTACTACAGCTTGGCACTGAACATTGAACCTACATGTGTAGGATAGGTGGGAGACTTTGAAGCAGCGACGCTAGTTGTTGTGGAGTCAACCTTGAAATACCACCCTTGTAGTTTTGATGTTCTAACGTTGGCCCCTGAATCGGGGTTACGGACAGTGCCTGGTGGGTAGTTTGACTGGGGCGGTCTCCTCCTAAAGAGTAACGGAGGAGCACGAAGGTTGGCTAAGTACGGTCGGACATCGTACGGTTAGTGTAATGGTAGAAGCCAGCTTAACTGCGAGACAGACACGTCGAGCAGGTACGAAAGTAGGTCATAGTGATCCGGTGGTTCTGAATGGAAGGGCCATCGCTCAACGGATAAAAGGTACTCCGGGGATAACAGGCTGATACCGCCCAAGAGTTCATATCGACGGCGGTGTTTGGCACCTCGATGTCGGCTCATCACATCCTGGGGCTGAAGTCGGTCCCAAGGGTATGGCTGTTCGCCATTTAAAGTGGTACGCGAGCTGGGTTTAGAACGTCGTGAGACAGTTCGGTCCCTATCTGCCGTGGGCGTTTGAGAATTGAGAGGGGTTGCTCCTAGTACGAGAGGACCGGAGTGAACGAACCGCTGGTGTTCGGGTTGTCATGCCAATGGCATTGCCCGGTAGCTACGTTCGGAACTGATAAGCGCTGAAAGCATCTAAGCGCGAAGCAGGCCTCGAGATGAGTTCTCACTAGACTTTTAAAGTCTCTGAAGGGCCGTTGAAGACTACAACGTTGATAGGCAAGATGTGGAAGTGGTGTGAGCCATTAAGCTAACTTGTACTAATTACCCGTGAGGCTTAACCATACAACGCCAAACGCGTTTTATGCGACAGTTTAGACAGAAGTTAATATGACTAAAGTAGACATTACTTAGAAAGACTTAAAAAATATTATCAGATATTTTCCAAATTCAGTTAGTGCGTAGAAATACGAATTAACGCCCAAATTTGCTTGGTGACAATAGCGTTTTGGACCCACCTGACTCCATGCCGAACTCAGTAGTGAAACGAAACAGCGCCGATGATAGTGTAGCATTTGCTATGTGAAAGTAGGACATTACCAGGCTTCAAATTGTAGAGAGCCCGACTAGAAACAGTCGGGCTTTTTTACGTCTGCAGAAAAGTAAAATGTGCGCAATTATCATCCACTCACAGCAACACCCATCACGTAGGTCGGGCGAGCACAGCGACTCCCGACGTTAAAATCACAGCAAAATCCCTCAATATCTCAGTGGGCCAATCCAGTAGCATTTGCTATGTGACTCTCCACCGCTGTGGGCACTACGACATCCTACTGCGTAGCGCACCGACTTCACATTGTAGAAAGCCCGACTAGAAATAGTCGGGCTTTTTTACGTCTGCAGAAAAGTAAAGTGTGCGCAATTAATATCCACTCACAGCAACACCCATTACGTAGGTCGGGCGAGCGTAGCGACTCCCGACGTTAAAATCACATCTAGGAGTGTGCAATTAATATTTATAAAAGTAGGATTGTTAATGAGAGCAGAGATATTTAGTCGTTAAGCATTACTTAAAATTTTATCTAGTTGTCCTGTTCTCAGTTTTATATAGATACTTCTAATAAAGTACTTAAGAAAACTGTACTATTACAGTTGTTTTAAAATAACTATAACGAGAAACAAATGAAATTATTAACTGCAGCAACTTTATTACTTGCTTCATCGACAGCTTTTGCACGCCCTGCACCGCTAGTGTCTATTCCTACTCATGATGCCTTTTTTAATAGTATTGCAGCGCATTGCGGTAAAGCTTTTGAAGGTGAAGTAGCAGTAGATAACGCGAAAGGCCCAAGCTCATTTACAGATAAAAAACTGGTTATGCATGTACGTAAATGTAGTGAGACTGAGTTACAAGTACCGTTTCATGTAGGAGACGATGCATCACGTACGTGGATCATAACTAAAACGGGTAGCGGCTTGAGTTTAAAGCACGATCATCGTCATAAAGATGGAACAGACGACGCATCAACTATGTATGGTGGCCATACGCTTGATGCAGGGTCTGCGCAGATACAGTCGTTTCCAGCAGACCAATACTCTAAAGAGTTATTTGTAAAACAAGGTCTTGCGCAGTCTGTAGGTAATACATGGCAAATGTATATTTACCCAGAAGTATTTACTTATCGATTAATTCGCCAAGGACGTGAGTTTAAGGTGGATTTTGATTTAACTAAACCGATTACTCCACCATCAGCACCTTGGGGTTATAAAGACTAAGGTTACTTACCCTTGTTTGTATCTTCTTTAGTTTCGCATTGGAGTAAAACACTTAAATCTGGTTGGTAAGCGCGTGGTTTTGTTGGAAAGCGTTCGTACTCTTGCACGCCTTCAAGTACTTTCAACATAAAGGTATTGCCTCGGCATAGACGGTCAGCATGACGTAACAAAAATACACTTTGATTGGTAAAGTGTTTGTAATCGTCTGACTGGATTTCTATTTTATAGTTGTCTTCGCCAATTTGTGTTTGGTAGTAATGTACTTTGTTATCAAAGTCGTAGAGCTTCTCGGTTTCGGCTTTTTCAGCAAGTGCAGTATTTGCACTCGAAAGGGCCACCAGCGTAGCGCCTATAAATAAGCGTGGTGTGTTTATTCCTTTCATAAAATGTATCCTTTAATTTGCGAACTTTATACCCATTAATAAGAGTAATAAGGTCGATTTCTTTACGTATTAGTCTAACACCCAAAAAGGGAAAGTGTGATGTTCAAACAAATAAAACAACTTTTTGCTGTATTCGATGAACAGCAGCCAAGTATGCAAGAGCACGATTTAAAAACAGCGGTTGCTGCATTATTAATTGAAGTTATGCGCGCAGATACCAAGCTTGAACATGATGAACAACGAACCCTGACTGTAACCTTAAAAAAGTACTTTAATTTAACAGACACTGAGGTTAATGAGCTTACTAATAATGCGGCAAGTAGCTTAGATGATTCGATAGATTACTTTCAGTTTTCAAAGCAGATTAATGAGCATTGTAGCGCGGCGCAGCGAATAGAAATAATAGAGTTATTATGGCGCTTAGCGTATGCCGATGGAGAAATAGATCCCCAAGAAGACTACGTTATACGTAAAGTAGCAGGGCTTTTATATGTAACGCATACCGACTTTATCGCCGCCAAAATAGCAGCGACAAAGTAAGTAGGCGTGCGTGCAAGTTATTTTAACTTACTTGCAACGCTTACTAACTGATGAGCGAGGGCTGATACTTTTTCAGCCGTTACAGGTTCATTTATTTGCCCATTTTCATTAAACAATGTGTGCACAGCGGGTACTGCAAGTTGATCGGCAAGTACTAACGATCCAATGCCGCTTAATATATCACGCACATGATTTAAACCGCGTAAGCCGCCAAGCCCACCAGGCGATGCTGCAAACAAAGCAACCACTTTATTACGAAAAGCAGGAACAGCACCTTGCTCTGTACGCGATGCCCAATCAATCGCATTTTTTAGTGCTGCGGTAATAGAGCCGTTGTACTCTGGGCTTGCTAGTAAAATACCGTCGGCTGTACGTAGCTTATCTTTTAAAAGCTGTACATCGCTTGGTGTACCTTGCGCTTCAATATCTTCGTTAAATAGTGGGATGTTTAATTCGTTTAGTTTTATTACTTCTACTTCAGCACCTGTTTGTAGAGCAAAACGTGCTGCCTCATTAATAATTTTTTGATTAAAGCTTTCTTGGCGAAGGCTTCCAGCTAGGGCGATAATTTTTGGTGCTGACATGGTAGTGGCCTTTTAATGTTTTAAGTTACATGACTAATGTAGCAAAATTTCACTTGTAGAAAACCCTAATAAACGCAACACTTGTGTGCGTAAATGCACATAAGTATAAGGTAAGCAGCATGGCGATAAAATTTGAAGATTGGCAAGACGTTAAAGTAGCGTTTGAAGTAGCACGATTAGGCACGTTAACGGCGGCAGCAGAAGAGCTTAATGTGCACCACAGCACAGTACTTAGGCGAATTAATAATCTTGAAAAAAACTTAAATACACGGCTTTTTCATCGCCATGCCCGTGGTTACAAGGTTACTGAAATTGGCACCAAGTTATTTGCAACGGCGCAAACTATCCATAGCTCCTTAGAGCAGTTACATAACGATATAGCAGCAGCCGATAGCACCCTTAGAGGGAGTTTATTGCTAACGACGGTAAGTGGTTTTATGGATGTACTTGGTGATGTATGTGAGCAATTTCAGTCGCTACATCCACAAGTGCAGCTTGAGGTTATTTTAGAACAAAAAAGATTAAGACTCGATCACGGACAAGCACATATTGCAGTGCGTGCAGGCCCAAGACCTGATGAGGGCGATTATATTGCTCAGCATTTAGCGCAGTTATCATCGGGTTTATACGCGAATAAACTTTACATTAATAAGTACGGCATGCCTAAATTATTAAGTGATTTACAACAACATAATTTTGTATCGGGTGTGGCGGGTTTTAATGCCCGCGTGCCTTATTTTGCATGGGCAGATGAACATATTCCTGCATCGCAAATTAAGCTGCGAGTATCTGAAACCGCAGAAGCGACTCGTGCAATAATTAAAGGGCTAGGCATTGGCGGATTACAGCATGACGTAGCTGCGCAATACCCTGATTTAGTGCCTATATTGCACAGTGAGTTAAGCTGGCCTACCGATGTATGGTTAGTCACGCATCACTTAGTGCATCGTACTGCTAAAGTACAAGCTTTTGCAGGGTTGCTAAAAACACATTTTAGTAAGTTAGCTGCTAATCAATAGTTTTATACCAACCTGCATAAATCTTTGATCAATTTAACGAATTAAATTTCACTATAACGTCGTTAAAAATTTTTTATTTAGAACAACTAGATACAAAAATTTTTGCCTAGTTCTAGCGTAATTTTCTTAACGTTAAATAGACCCCATATATAAGCAGATTGGTATTAGCAGCATTTTAGCTGTGTTTTAAATGATTATAGTGTTTTTTTTACTTCTATTCCTAGGCGTTTAGCCAAGCGTACTAAGTTTGCTCTATCTAATTCAAGTACTCTTGCTGCTGCCGACCAGTTGTAGTTATGCTGTTTTAATTGCTCGGTAATTATGTTGTATTGCAACGATTCTACAGCTTGTTTTAAAGGTTGGTTGATTAAGGCGTTCGCTGTACTTCGGCTCTCTGCTATAGGGGGTTGCAGCGCACTCGGTGTTAAATCACAGTGCTCGCTTGTAATAGTTATTATTGGATTTTGCCATTGGCTTTGTTTTGCTTTTAGGGCGCTGCGGCTAATGACATGTTCAAGCTCGCGAACGTTACCTGGCCAGTTGTACTGATTAAGCAATGCTTGCGCTTCGGGGCTTAGTTTTAATTGTTTTATCCCTAATTTACGGGCTGTTTGCTCAATAAAATAACCAGCTAAGAGTGTTATGTCGTGCTCGCGTTTACTAAGTGGTGGCACAGTAATAGGGTAGACACTGAGGCGATGGTATAAATCGGATCTAAAGCGACCTTGAGCTACTTCTTCTTTTAAGTTTCTGTTGGTTGCAGCAACGACGCGTACATCTACGTACTTTGGCGTGTCTTCTCCTACCGTTTGTATTTCGCCACTTTGTAGCACTCGTAATAGTTTACTTTGCATGGCCAGGGGCAGTTCGCCTATTTCATCTAAAAATAACGTGCCGCCATCAGCTAATTGAAATTTACCCTGGCGCGAATTTTGTGCGCCTGTAAAAGCCCCTTTCGCATGACCAAAAAATTCACTTTCAGCAAGGTTCTCAGGAAGTGATGCACAATTTAAGTGAATAAGCGGTTGATCTTTTCGAGCTGAATTTAAGTGAATATTACGCGCAACAAGTTCTTTTCCTACCCCTGTTTCACCTAATATAAGCACGCTAAAGTTAGATGCTGCAACGAGTTTAATTTCGTTTTTAAGTGTTTGCATTAGCGGACTTTGACCAATAATTTCACCGCCGTCCCGTGTTAATGCTTCACGATTTAGTTCTTGTACTAATGCACTTGAGTGCTGTGCATGCTGTTTGTAGTGGGCAAGTTCTAAGGCCGTTTTAAAGTGCGCACTACACAGCGTTTGTAAAGTATTGAGTGTATCAGCGCTTATGCTGTTAAATGCATTAGCGTTAAGGCTATCAAACGTAAGTACGCCAAGTAGCGCGTTTTTATCATAAAGAGGTAAACCTAAACATGCATGTACCGGTATGTCGCCGGTTTTAGCTAATAGCAATCCGTCGTATGGATCGGGTAGTGGGCAGTCGTGCGCAAATTGAAGCGCGAGTGTGCTTTTGCAAATAGCTTCTAGGCGAGGGTGTTCTACTATTTTAAATCGTCTGCCTAAACTGTCGGACATTAATCCTTTAATTGCCAGGGGTTTTAATTGTTCGCCCTGAAGCACTAATAACGCACTTGCATCACTAGGAATAACCCGCTCAACCGTTGCTAGTAATTGATCAAAGCTATGCTCGTGTAGTGTACTTTGAGCAAGCTCTAGAGCAACTTGTGTAAGGTTGAATTGCTGGTTCACGTCAAAATGACCTATTTGTGTTTTTATGAGTTAATTTATAGTAGGTCATAAAGACTCATAGTGTAAAGTGGTTTGATTTAACTTGTTGAATTTAATTAATTAAACTTGTTGGCACAGTATGTGTAATAGCTAAGTAACGTAGTTAGTTACAGAGATCGCCATGAACACACTAATGCTGAATAATTTAAATAATCAAACACAGTTTAGTTCACTGCATGAGGCACTAGCGTGCGCTGAATACTTTTTTGCTCAGTATGGTGTAGGGCAGGAAATAAAATAATGCGCCCTATAAACTTAACTGAGCCAATGCCAGCACGCGTTGCTATTCATCAAGTATCTCAATGGCCGTTATGGATGCTAGCTTTTAGGCCTTTCTTTTTAGGCGGTGGCTTATTGGCATTTTTGTCAGTGGGGTATTGGCTACTTATTTTAACAGGCCATGCAAGTTGGCACTTATCGATACCTGCGACATTATGGCACGCGCACGAAATGCTGTTTGGCTTTGCAGGAGTTGTAGCTGTTGGCTTTTTACTTACCGCTGCACAAACATGGACAGGCGTACCGAGCATAAGTGGCAAAGCCCTTATGTGGCTTACGTTTATATGGCTTGCAGCGCGCTTAGCATTTTTTGTAGCACTGCCAGATATTACTCATTTTAATTTATATGCTGCACTTACATTACAAGTTATTTGGTGGCTAGGCGCCATAACCACGTTGGCTAATATGTTATTAAAAGCCAATAGCAAAAGTAACTATCCGTTTTTAGCTATTTTAGCTGTGCTTTGTGGGCTCAATGTATTGTATTTAATACTTGTTTTACAACAAAACATGCTGCTTGCACTTGGTGTGGTTGATACCGCAGTACTGGTAATTACTTTACTAGTTGGCATTGTTGCGGGCCGCGTTTTACCATTTTTTACCGCTAAAGGTCTAGGTTTAGCCGCACAAGTTCGCACTCCTAAAATAGATAAAGCGGTGATGTATTTATCTATTTTGGCTATCACTTTGTTTTTCATCAACAAGTTGTTTTTGAACACGATTAATCCTGCGTTAGTTGTTGCAACTGTTGCTGCGCTTCACCTGCTTAGGGCTGGTTGTTGGTGGGATAGCAAGGTATTGAGAGTGCCGTTGTTATGGTCTTTACATTTTTCTTACTTAGCGTTAGGCGTAGGGTTAATGATGGTTGCATTTAGCTTTTATAGCAGTGCAATACAATTTAAAGATGCGCTGCACTTAATCACTATTGGCACAATAGGTATGATGATTTTAGCAATGATGACGCGTGTATCACATGGTCATACAGGGCGGACACTCGCTATTCCCCATTACATGGCTGTTGCTTTTGCGTTTTTGCTTGTGGCCGCTATTACTCGTTCATTACTCCCTTTTATTATTGGGCCTCACCTTGCTTGGCAAATAAGTGCTTTGCTGTGGTTAGTGGCTTTTTCATTATTTTTAATTCACTGCACACCTATATTAACGCGGCGTCGTGTTGATGGGCGTCGTGGTTAGTTCATCCATAGGAAACACATATGTTATCTGATAAAACCATTGAGATTGTAAAAAGCACAGTTCCGTTATTAGCGCAGGCGGGTACGGTTGTTACCGATCATTTTTATAAGCGTTTATTTAGCCATAATCCTGAGCTTAAAAATATTTTTAATATGGCGAATCAAGATACAGGTCGTCAGCAATTTGCACTTTTTAATGCATTGGCTGCGTATGCACAAAATATTGATAATTTAGCCGTATTAAAAGAAGCGCTAACACGTATTAATCATAAGCATACCAGCTTGAATATTTTACCTGAGCATTACCCTATTGTAGGTGCACACTTAATTGGTACGCTTAAAGAGCTTCTTCCTGAGCAATTTACTCCCGATGTTGAATACGCTTGGCGCGAAGCTTACGGCGTACTTGCTGATATTTGTATAACCGAAGAAGCTGCTTTGTATGAGCACAGTAAAAATAAACACGGTGGTTGGGCGGGAACTCGCCAATTTGAAATAACCAACAAACAGGCCGAATCAGAACTAGTAACGAGTTTTACACTTACGCCAGTTGATGGCGAAGCTGTTATTACACATAAACCAGGGCAGTATTTAGGTATTAAAGTTAAGCCAGAGGGCGCTGAATATGAAGAAATTCGCCAGTATTCTATTTCACAAAAAAGTAACGCTAAAAACTACCGTATTAGTGTTAAAAAAGAGCTACAGCCAAAGCCTGGCATGGTGTCTAATTATTTACACTCATTAGAGCAAGGCACTATTGTTGAGTTGTACCCGCCGGCAGGAGACTTCTTTTTACGCAATAACACAAGTCCAGTGGTTCTCATTTCAGCAGGTGTTGGGCAAACGCCAATGCTGGCTATGCTTGAAACGTTATTAAGTGACAACTCTAATCAAGAGATTATGTATTTACATGCCTGCGAAAATACTCAACAGCACTCGTTTTCAAAATATTTATATGATCTAACAGCGCAGAATAACCGCTTGAAAACAATAACATGGTTTAACCAAGCGACAGAGGGCGCTGACTTTACTGGGTTAATGAACCTAAATGCAGTACAAGCACAGCTACCATTAAGTAATGGCGACTTTTACTTATGTGGTCCTGCCGGTTTTATGGCATTTATAAAAAACCAGTTACTTGAGCTCGGTGTTAAAAACGAGCAGATTCATTATGAAGTGTTTGGTCCGCATGAAGACTTGTAATAACGCTTTAAAATAGAAAAAGGCGTGCAGCGATGTGCTGCGCGCCTTTTTTATAAACTTTAAAGTGCCTTATAACTCTTTACAGGTCACACCTTCAAGTACTGTAGTAAGCTCTTTTTTAGGATAGTAAAGTTCGCATTGATTATTACGTAGTTGCAAAATAAACTTCTCAGATTTTATATTATGCGCGCCCATAATTACTCTGCCATCAGACCCTTTACTCATTGCATGATCAATTAGCAGTTCGCTACGTTTAGTAAATACCGAATCGGCAAGTGTTACTAATGTGCCTCCCTTAGCTTGTTGAATTGCCTGTTGTAGTGTTGTAATAACGCTGGGATTAACGCTCGTTAATATAGCGGGTTTAGCAGGCTCACTATTTACACTTTGGCATCCGCCTAAAGCGAGCAAGGTGGCTAATGGGAGTAATAATTTAGCCATTACCTTTCCTCACCCAGCGTTGGCCAAGTTAAGTCCATATTACGCTTGGTAAATTGTACCGGCATATTTAAAGGAATGAGAGATTCACGAGAGCTTGAAAAATTAGCTGGTTCTGCTTTTGCAGCAGCCGTTCTAACTGGACAGCTGCCATTTTCAACATGAAATAATGCGGTGGCTAAAACGGCCTCGTCACTGTCGCCTAACTGATGATCAAAGTCGTCCTCAATTTCACAACCTTGAACATCAGCATCAAATTGTGGAGTAGGGGTTGGTGTAAAACCCGCAGCGTATTCGCCAAATCCTTTGCTATTTACGCCACTAAACTGAATAGTGTAATAGGTTGTTGCGCAGTTATGAGTTGGGGTAAAGCCATAGGGCTTACCGCAGGTTGTGTCGCCAATTAAAATAACTTCTGCGTCTATACCTTTTAAACCATTAATAAAAGCTTCTGATGCCGAACAGGTGCCTGATGTGCTTAATACATAAACCTTTGATAGGTTTAAATCAGGTAGGTTTTCACCTGTGCTAAAAAAAGTAGAGTAATCTATTTCTTCATCAATAAATGGAAAAGGTGAATCAACGGGTTGTTTATCGTTTTGTTGAGTTTGATAATAAAAGCGGTTGTTAACGTTGGCATTACCGGCAACCATATAAGCCAATTGTGCCGACAGTGCTAATAAACCACCACCGTTATATCTAAAGTCGATTACAAGCTCATCAATACCATCGGTTTTAAACTTATTTACTGCATCAATAAGCCCTTCTTGGGCAATGCTTATATGACTATTAAATTGCATGTAACCCACGCTTGAACCATTTGCGGTTGTAATCGTTTTAACATTTTGAACCGGTGTTTGTTCAATATTGCCAGCGGTTACATTAAATGTTTTTTCGGCGCCATCGTTACTGCGTACAACAATAGTATGTGAGTCGCCGTTAGTTGGGCTAAATAAGCCTTCGTTAAGCGTATCTACACCCGACTGTGTATTGGTATTAATGCTAACACCGTCAACTGAAAGTACAGTATCACCACGTTGAAAGCCTATTTGGCTTGCAGGTGAATCATCTTCAAGATAAGCGACGCGTAAAATACGGTCGGCTGTATCGCCAATAAACGCCCAATTTATACCGTAACCAGAAGTAACGCCCGATTGCGCTTCTTGAAAGTAATCTTCAGTAGGTTCTGAAAAATGAAAGTTATCTTTTTTTGCACCTGAGTCGGTAAGCTGCTCTGTTTTTAATTGGGCAAAATAATCGGCTACTGTGGCAAAGCTTTCAGGATCGTTATCGGCAATCTCATCATACCAAAGGTAGGTTTCGTCGCTCCAAGAGCGAAGCCAGAGTTTTTCGTAAAGGGCAGAACCGGCTTGATCTGGGTAAGGCTCGTTGTTATTAAAGGGATCATTACCCGTACGCGGGGTTTCGCAAAAGTTTTTTAAATCGTTAGAGGGTTCAAATACACCCGCAGTCCATGTTGGACTGCTAGTAACAGGTGTTGTAACTACAGGGGCTGAGTCGATACCGCTACCGCCGCCGCCACAACCGGTCAAAGCAAAGCCCGCAAATGCAGTGAAAATGGCAAGCGAGGTTTTATTATTTTTAAACATAGGTAAGGGCTTTTTTTGTAAATAAGTTGTTTAAAATATTACAACACTCGCTCGTTTATTCAACATTTATAACTTTGATTTATGTAAATGAGTGTTAAAGCTTAGAGCTTGCTCGCACTACTTGTATCTGCGAATGCTTGCTTTTTCCACGCATTAAATAACTTTTGCTGTTTATCAGAGATTTTTAAACCGTATGTTTTCTGCATGTAAGCGTAAGTGTCGGCTATACGTTTACGTGCATAGACAGGCGGTTCAACTACACGTTGCTTAAAGTTTACTTTTACTTCGCAGCGACCATACTGTGTGGCGTTTTCGCTAAGCATGCCAAAACGATAATTAGAGCGATCGGCATTAATTTCGCCAATAGCTGGCGCTAAGTTATTTATATCAGCTTCCATTTTTCTAAATTTAGCACTTACTTTACGGCAGTTTTTACGCCCGCCATCTTGCCAACATTGTAGCTGATGACCAAATTCCCACGCCGGAACAATATGTTCCCACTCAATGCGTAGTGCTCGCACATTTACTTTGCCTGAGCGGGTAAGTGTATTTCGAGGAATGTAACCACAGTTAGAAGGATCAGGAATGAGTTTTTTGCCTTCTTTTTTAATATCACAGCCGCAGTAAATGCTTTTGGCGTTGTCAGGTAGGGTTTTAATTAAATGTCTTTTAGCCGTTGAAAAACGGGTAAATTGTTCGGCTGATACCGAAACGCACACACAACAAGCCAATAAGGCCAGAATAAATCGAGTCATATCCATCACAAATGTGAACTACAGGAATAGGCAGTTTAAAGCCTTGAAGATAAAAGATAAAGTTAACTTAAGGCCTACGCTTATATTAATAAAAAGTGCCTGATTAATTTTTTACTCAAAGTTATTTTCACTATTCATTTATTTCTCACTATTTATCGTATTTTAACCACACAAGGTTACCCGTTAAGGAGTATGCTTAAAGCTTACTCAATATGAGGATTTGGATTGCAAATGAAATTTGTTGATTATTATGCAGTGCTTGGAATATCGCCTGATGCAGATGATAAAGCGGTTAAAGTAGCTTATAAAAAGTTAGCCAGAAAATATCACCCAGATGTAAGCAAAGAGCCTCAAGCAGAAGATAAGTTTAAAGAAATAGCAGAAGCTTACGAAGTCATCCATAACAAAGAAGAACGCACTAAATACGACGAGTTACGTCGTCACCAACAAAATCGTGCTCGTCAACAGCAAGGCCATTATGGTGGTAACAATGCCTCTTCGCAAAGTAATTATCAGCAAAGCGATCCTCAAACCGACCAAGAGTTTTCTGACTTTATTAATTCAATGTTTGGCGGAGCTGGTGGATTCGATCGTTCCGGGCAGAGCAGAAGTAACGCCGCTCGCGCGCAAAAAGGACAAGATGTGGAAATAGAGTTCCCAATTTTTCTTGAAGAGACTTTAGTTGATACCGTGAAGCCTGTTGAGTTTATGTTACCGCAGCGAGACAGCAGTGGCCGTGTCACTGAAATTAAAAAATCACTTAAAGTGAAAATTCCTGCAGGATCAGTAAATGGCGAACGAATTCGACTAAAAGGGCAAGGCGGATTAGGGTCAGCGAATGGGCAAAATGGCGACTTGTATTTACAAATTAGTTTAGTGCCTCACCCATTATTTGATGTTGAGGGTCATAACCTAAATATAGTTGTCCCTCTTGCACCATGGGAAGCGGCTCTTGGTACAAAGCTAAATTTACCTACGTTGACAGGTAATATCCAATTAACTATTCCTTCTAATAGTCAGTCTGGTCAACGCTTGCGTATTAAAGGTAAGGGATTAATGAGTAAAAAAGCTAAAGGTGACTTATTTGCTGTGCTTAAAATTGTTAATCCAACATCTGTTGATGATACCAGTAAAAAACTTTGGGAAGAATTAGCCGAAAAAGCTCACTTTAATCCCCGTAATAACTGGAGCAAGCCATAATGCAAATTATCGTGACACAAAAGGACGATTTACTTACTAGTAAAGAGCTATGTTTGAGTAGTGATATTAGCGAAGCAATTTTATATGAGCTAGTTGAGCATAATATTGCGGTTCCAATTGAGGGGGAGCATGTTACGCAGTGGCAATTTACGGTATCTGCAGTGACCTTAGTTAAAAAAGCGGCCCGTATCCAACATGACTTTTCGTTAGATTGGTCGGCAATAGCTTTAGTTTTACAATTGCTGGATGAGCGTGATGAGTTGATTTTCGAAAACGAAATGTTAAAGCGACATTTGAGTCGATTTAAGCACTTGGAATAAAATAAGCCCTAGGCTTATTTACTCTTTGATAAGTGGGCGCTAGCTCTCAAAAACCAATATGACTACTTTGATTTATTCTTATTTTTAATTCGGATAAATCGTTTTAGTCGTATATTTTGTATAAGTAGTAATATTCCACTTAAACAAAAAAGTACACTGGTTGCTGAAAAGCTAATAAGCAGTGGATTATTAAAATTCTCTCGCTCATCGTAATCCATAATATGTAACATCCAAAAAAAGTCGAATATTCGCCATAGCGTGCTGCGAACGGTGACAACTTTGCCGTTATTTTCTGACAAGTACAGTGTTGTGTTAAAAGTGTCGTCAAATTGGACCTGCCAAACATTGGTTTTATATCCGACTTCCCGCGTACCTTGCTTTAGTAGTACAACGCTTGTTACTTGAGCGTCAATAAGTAAGTGTGCTTTAGCATTTGCGGTAATTTGTATTTTAGTTGGCGGTTCAAATGGTCGGCCTGTTATGCCATTGAAGCTTTGCTGCTCGTTATTACTAAAGACAGTAATAAGTGGTGTAGTTAAGAAGTTCTCAAAAATTATTTGTGTTGGATTAACCACCTGAGAGGCAATATCGTCAAGGGAGGCAACATAATCAGCCTGCGTAAATGGGTTATTAAGAGTACGTGTTGCAAGATGCTCCCCATGAACTTTATCAAGAGGGATTGCACTCATAATTAAACCACCTAGTAACCATGCTAAAATTTGTAGTGCTAATAAATAACCTAACCATTTATGTAACTTGCGAGCATGTTTAAATATTTTTTTATTCATGTTTTAGTCTTATTATTTTTAGAGGCTAGTTTATTACATTAATGGGATAAGTTACTGCGACATTTTGTCGCAGTTTAAACTATAGCTTACTGTAATCATTTAAAAATAAAAAAGATTACACTTAAATCCCTAACATGACTTATCTGTTTAATTGAGCTGGATGTTTGATATCCAGCTAGCTTTAAATGCTAAAAAATACTTAAAAGCTGCGAAATATCCATATAAAGTGGTTAATAGAGCATAGTTGATTTGGTATAACGGTAAAACTGCGTTAAAGTTTGCAATGAAATTATTAGAGGATAAATACGAAACGATGTCGGAAATTCAATTTTTAAATGTAGATCTTGAGCTTGAATCAAAGCAAGATATTAGTTTGCTAGTGGCGGACTTGAAAAAAGTCGCGACGATTTTACATTATGACAAAGACGAATACCGTCAACTAGCGCGTATTGAAGCTACAGGTGAGGTGAGCACACCTGATAAAGCCATAAACCATATATGTGAGCTTATTGAATCGTGTTCGCGTAACGCGCTAAAGCAATGGTTAAGCTGTTCACGTAGAACGTTTGATATTGGTTTTGAATCAGGGACTTCTCCTAAGTGCTTTAATCAAGCCTTAGATGCAGATACATTATTGCGTATATCTGCGATTGGTGCGGGTATGGAAATTACCATTTACCCAATCGAAAAGTAACTATCTTCGCTCTACGACTGCTGCGGTCATTTTTGATACGCAGCACAGCTCATTGCGGCTATTTGTAATTTTTATTTCCCACACTGAACTACGTTTGCCAATATGAAATGCTCTAGCCGTGGCTGTTAAAGTGCCGTTGCGAGATGCTTTTAAATGACTTGCGCTAATCTCCTGCCCTACACAGTAAAATTTAGTAAAATCGACAACAAAGTTAGCGGCATAGCTGGCAACTGTTTCGGCAAGTACAACGTTAGCACCGCCGTGAACCATGCCCATTGGGTTATGATGTTCAGGAATTGCCGGCATTGTGGCAACCAAATAATCATCGCCAATTTCTGTGACTTCTATCCCCATAGTTTTCATTAATGTTCCTTGGCCATTAATGCCTTGCTCTAACTGCTTGCACAGCTCTAAGGTGATGGGCTGGTACCAAATACTCATAATGTCTCCTTTGCATTTTTAATCATTTATAAACTTAGCTTTAGTTATATCCTTGAAATGTACACAAGTGAAATTACTTTAGCTATTTTAAGGCTTAATTTAAATTTGCGATTTTTATTTAACTGTATATACTCACAGTTAAATGTACTGTATGGAAAACCAGTTGTATGCGACCATTAACGAACCGCCAAGCTCAAATACTCGAACTAATTAAAGTTTTTATTAAAGACACTGGTATGCCCCCTACACGTGCTGAAATAGCGCAAACATTAGGTTTTAAAAGTGCCAATGCTGCTGAAGAACATTTAAAAGCACTTGCTAAAAAAGGCGCAATTAAAATGAAACCAGGTGCAAGCCGTGGTATCCAATTAATTGAAGAAGAAGAGCCAGAACAATTAGGTTTACCGCTTATAGGGCGTGTTGCTGCTGGTTCACCTATTTTGGCGCAAGAGCACGTTGAAAGTCACTGCAAAATCGATCCATTAATGTTTAAACCGGCTGCAGATTTTTTACTACGCGTTAACGGTATGAGCATGAAAGATATTGGTATTATGGATGGTGATTTACTTGCTGTACATCGTACTCAAACCGCTGAAAACGGACAAGTTGTTGTTGCTCGCCTAGACGAAGACGTAACTGTAAAACGTCTTGAGAAAGCGGGTCGTAAAGTATTACTTCATGCTGAAAACGACGATTTTGACTCTATTGAAGTAGATCTTGAGAATGAGTCTTTTAATATTGAAGGCTTAGCCGTTGGCGTTATAAGAAACGCTGATTGGATGTGACTTTAAAAATAGCTTTTAAACAAGCAGTTTTATAAATGCGTACTAATTAGTACGCATTTTTGTTTTAAAATTTGTACTAAAAATAGGGCGTAAACCGCCCACTGACTATTTAAGCTGTAAACTTTTTTGCACTTATATTTTCCCCCTCCGAATGCGTTAAACCCCTTTGTTTTGCTCATATTTTGAACTTTCTGTCGCCCAGTTGATTACCGATTTTTATTAATTATTCAATATCACCTGATTGTTTTTTATACTAAAACTTGCTTGTTGTTCGTTTTTTAGCTAATTGTTAATGTGCTGAGCTAATAATAACTCACAGCTTTTTAGTTTTGAGAACACACAATATACACAAACCCGTTGTTGGCGCAGCAAAACCAATCAATATTAAATGAGATTGGCTAAAAAAATAAAAATAACGAATTGGCGTTTAAGCCGTATGCCTCTTCGCTTTGCATTCGCAATAGCATCAAAGGAGCCGTCACATGGGTAAACTGACCTCTACCTTGTGGCTTATATTATGTGTTTTTTCGCACCCAGTTTTGGCTAACAGCCAATACAATATGCGCAAAGGCGTAACCGATATAAGCAATAATGTATATCAGCTGCACATGACCATATTTATAATATGTTGTGTGATTGGGGTGATAGTGTTCGCAATTATGTTTTGGGCACTTATTCATCACCGTAAATCTAAAGGGGCTGTACCTGCCCAATTTCACGAAAGCACTAAAGTAGAAATACTTTGGACTGCAATTCCGTTTGTTATTTTAATTGCTATGGCAGTACCAGCCACTAAAACCCTAATTGCAATGGAAGATGCCAGCAAAGCTGATCTCACTATTAAAATTACGGGTTCGCAATGGAAATGGCATTATGAATATATGGGCGAAGATGTAGAGTTCTACTCTATTTTATCTACCCCGCAAGATGAAATCGCGAATCTTGCAGATAAAAATCCTAACTACTTACTTGAGGTTGATAAGCCTCTTGTACTGCCAATAAATCAAAAAGTACGATTTTTAATGACTTCTGACGATGTTATTCACTCTTGGTGGGTACCTGATTTTGCAGTTAAAAAAGATGCGAACCCCGGCTTTATAAACGAAACATGGACGAACATAAACGAAGAAGGTACTTACCGAGGACAATGTGCTGAGTTGTGTGGTAAAGACCATGGCTTTATGCCCGTTGTGGTGGTCGCTAAATCTGAGGCTGATTTTAAAACATGGCTTGCAGATGCAAAGCAGGCGAAGCAGAAAGCTGCGCTGGCAGATGCCGCATTACTTGATAAAACCCTCCCAAAAGAAGAGTTAATGACTTTAGGCGAACAAGTATATATGGCTAATTGTGCAGCGTGCCATCAGCCTACGGGCATGGGCTTACCGGGTGTATTTCCTGCACTTAAAGGCAGTCCTATAGTGCTTGGCGATATAAAAGATCACATTGATGTAGTTATCCATGGACGACCCGGTACGGCAATGCAAGCATTTGCCAAACAGTTATCTATAAAGCAATTAGCAGCGGTTATTACTTATAAACGTAATGCGTGGGGTAATGATACGGGTGATGTTATTCAACCGAGTCAAATACAGGCAGCACTTGATGCCAAAGTGGAGGCGAACTAATGAGTAGCATAGTAGAACAACCTAACGCCAATGAAGCTCATCATGCTCATCACCCAGCTAAAGGTTTTAAACGCTGGCTTTACACAACTAATCATAAAGATATAGGTAGTTTATATTTAATTTTTTCGCTGACCATGTTCTTAATTGGTGGCGCAATGGCTATGGTGATCAGGGCTGAATTATTTCAACCAGGCTTACAGTTGGTCGATCCTCACTTTTTTAATCAAATGACCACAGTGCATGGTTTAATTATGGTGTTTGGTGCGGTTATGCCCGCCTTTACAGGCCTTGCTAACTGGATGATACCACTCATGATTGGCGCGCCAGATATGGCATTGCCAAGAATGAATAACTGGAGCTTTTGGATTTTACCGTTTGCGTTTTTAATCCTATTGGCATCGTTATTTATGCCTGGTGGGGGGCCTGCATTTGGTTGGACTTTTTATGCACCACTGTCCACAACATACAGTAATGATAATACTGCATTGTTTGTATTTGCCGTACATATTATGGGAATTAGCTCAATAATGGGCGCAATCAATGTGATTGTAACCATAGTGAACTTACGTGCCCCCGGCATGACATGGATGAAGTTGCCCTTATTTGTATGGACGTGGTTAATTACTGCCTTTTTATTAATAGCCGTAATGCCAGTGCTTGCAGGGGCTGTCACTATGGTACTTACCGATAAGTATTTTGCGACCAGCTTTTTTGATGCCGCAGGCGGTGGCGACCCGGTCATGTTCCAACACATTTTTTGGTTTTTTGGTCACCCTGAAGTATACATAATGATTCTTCCTGCCTTTGGCATTATATCTACAATAGTACCTACCTTTTCTCGTAAAAAACTTTTTGGTTATGCATCAATGGTCTACGCCACATCCTCAATTGCGCTACTTAGCTTTATTGTTTGGGCGCATCATATGTTTACCACTGGGATGCCGGTCGCTGGCGAGTTGTTTTTTATGTACGCGACCATGCTTATATCGGTACCTACAGGAGTAAAAGTATTTAATTGGGTTGCCACAATGTGGAAAGGCTCAATAACTTTTGAAGTGCCAATGCTTTTTAGTATTGCGTTTATTGTGCTGTTTACCTTGGGTGGTTTTTCGGGATTGATGCTGGCAATTACACCTGCTGACTTTCAATATCACGATACTTATTTTGTAGTGGCGCACTTTCATTATGTATTAGTAACAGGGGCTGTATTTTCGATAATGGCGGGGGCCTATTACTGGCTGCCCAAGTGGACGGGCAATATGTTTAATATCACATTGGCTAAATGGCATTTTTGGCTATCACTGGTGAGCGTGAACGTACTGTTTTTTCCTATGCATTTTGTAGGGCTTGCTGGTATGCCGCGTCGAATTCCCGATTACGCTCTTCAATTTGCCGACTTTAACGCAATCATAAGTATTGGTGGGTTTGCCTTTGGTTTATCGCAATTGTTGTTTGTAGCTGTGGTAATTAAATGCGCGCGTGGCGGTGATAAAGTGCCTGCAAAAGTATGGGAAGGAGCAGAAGGGCTTGAGTGGGAAGTTGACTCTCCAGCGCCATATCATACTTTTTCTACGCCGCCGGTAATTAAGTAATGACACACGCACCGCTACTCAAACGTTTGGTACTTATTTGCATAGGCATGTTTGCCTTTGCCTTTGCTTTAGTACCT
The DNA here is from genome assembly GCF_016598755.1 of Pseudoalteromonas sp. LC2018020214. Classification (NCBI taxonomy): domain Bacteria; kingdom Pseudomonadati; phylum Pseudomonadota; class Gammaproteobacteria; order Alteromonadales; family Pseudoalteromonadaceae; genus Pseudoalteromonas; species Pseudoalteromonas sp. LC2018020214. The sequence continues at coordinate 3,522,068 of NZ_CP066804.1, read as the reverse complement.
TTGTATGACGTGTTTTGTGATGTAACAGGGCTTAATGGAAAGCCTTCGCTTGAGCAAGCAGAGCAAAGTACACAAATAGTACAAAACCGAGAAGTCGGCGTTAGCTTTACTACTCACGCACAAAGTGGTGCACCGTTTGAAGTTAAATCAAAAGAATACAGTGTAGTGGTAAAACCCGGTGCAATGCGTGAGGTAATGTTTAGCGCTAAAAATAACAGCAATCTGGATAAAGTAATGCAGGCTGTACCATCAGTCTCACCAGGTAAAGCGGCAAAGTATTTACATAAAATAGCTTGTTTTTGCTTTGATCAGCAACCTCTAAAAGCAGGGGAAGAACTTGAATTTAAATTACTTTTTTATGTTGATACCGCATTGCCAAGCGACATTGAAGAATTAACTTTATCTTATACCGTATTTGATATTAGTGAACAGCTGGTGGCAAGTAATAACTAGCTTTTTAAACTAGTGTGAAACTAGGAGTAAATAAAATGAATCAAGAATATGAGCATTATTACGTACCTGAGCAAAGTCCGTGGCCTATTGTAGGTGCTGTTGCATTGTTTTTTATTGCAGTAGGGGCAGGCTTAACAGTTATGAGTGTAGGTAAAGAAAGTGGTAGCGGGGTTTATCTGCTTTATGCCGGTATTGCTGTACTTGTGTATATGTTGTTTAGCTGGTTTAAAAATGTAATTAGTGAGTCGGACCAAGGTTTGTACTCAGCACAAATGGATCGCTCTTTTAGACAAGGTATGAGCTGGTTTATTTTTTCTGAAGTTATGTTTTTTATGGCCTTTTTTGGTGCGCTTTTTTATGCACGCGTATTGTCGGTACCTTGGCTTGGAGGTGCAGGCAATAATGGAATGACTAACGAGGTATTATGGCCTACTTTTGAAGCCGTTTGGCCGCTAGTTTCAACACCTGCTGGCGAAACTACTCAAGCTATGGGCTGGCAAGGCTTACCACTTATAAATACCTTAATACTGCTTACCTCCTCAGTTACTTTACATTTTGCCCACGTAGCGATGGAAAACAATAAACGCACTCCACTTAAGGTTTTTTTAGGCGCTACTATTTTATTGGGCGTTTGCTTTTTAGGGCTGCAAGTTGAGGAGTACATGCATGCATATAATGACCTTAATCTAACGCTAGATGCGGGCATTTACGGTAATACGTTTTTTTTATTGACTGGTTTTCATGGCATGCATGTAACGCTAGGAACCGTACTTTTATTTGTAATATTTTTACGGATATTAAAAGGGCACTTTACTAAAGATAAGCACTTTGCTTTTCAAGCAGCTGCTTGGTATTGGCACTTTGTTGATGTGGTGTGGCTGTGTTTGTTTGTATTTGTATATGTGCTGTAGCGTTTATTGGCGAATTATTTGCTTTAATAAAACCAAGTTTAAGCGCTGCAATAACAACAACTAAAACAACGACCGAAAACAATACGCGACGACCTAAAAAGTGAGACATAGGTCGTCCCCCTGTTTTCCCTGAGACCATAATAAACAATGCTCTAAATAAGTTAAAAAGTATAAATATTAACAACAGTACGATAATAATTTTAATAATCACTGAGTTGACCCTTTATGCAGTTAGTTTTATGGCACAAACAAAAGCTTAGCTCACTAATCACACTTTGTATGGTTGTGGTTGTTGTACTTGTGTGTGTGCGATTAGGGTTTTGGCAGTTGGAGCGAGGTGAGCAAAAGCAGCAACAACTAACCGCTATTGCTAAGCAACAGACTCGTGGTGTGATGAGCTGGTCTCAATTACTTAACCTGCCTGAGAGCTGGAACAAAACTGGTGTATTGGTTGAGTTAAAAGGGCGGTTTGTACAAAACCAATATTGGCTTTTAGATAATCAAGTTTATAACGGACAAGTAGGGTACGACCTACTTGCTTTACTAAAGCCAGACACCGAAGAAAAAGTGATTTTAGTTAATTTAGGATGGGTAAAAGCGCCTATATCTAGAGATGCACTGCCAAAGGTTACTCTGCCTAGAGGTGTTTTTATTCTTAAAGCGCAAATAAAAGAAAATAACTTAAGTAGCTTCACGCTTGAAGATAAAACGACAAATAACGACTTACCTACAAGAATCCAATCTATCGACTTGAATATGCTGAGCACCCAAAGCCAGCAATCATTAATTAATTTTATGGCTTACAGACAAGGTACTGGTGATGAGATTGCAACACCTCATTATGAGGCCGTTGTTATGAGCCCTCAAAAGCATAATGCCTACGCTGTGCAATGGTTTTTAATTGCTATTGCATGTGCTGTTGTGGCTATTTTTGCGAGTAAAAAAAGGACACACAATGAAAAATAATCCCCTTTTGTTGTTTGTGGGTTGCTGCGCTATCCCATTAATTTTGGCATATGGCGCATTAAAGTTTGATTGGTTGCCTACTGCAATTACTAATAATGGCGAGTTTTTAAGCCAAGAAATAAAACTTAAAAATTGGCCGCAAAATAATCCCAAACAATGGACTATCGCACTTAACTATTCAAACGAATGTAACACCCCATGCAGCGAACAGCTCAATGCACTTAATAACTTATATGTGGCACTTGGTAAAAACCAAGGCAAGGTTGATATGGCTGTAATGGGAAGCCCCGACAATAAAAATCTACCATGGAAAATTATTACCGAGCAACAGAGTTTAAATCCTGCAAGTTTATATTTAATTGATCATATGGGGTTAGTGGTACTTGAATATCCTTTTAAGGTCGAGCCACAAGAAAACCGTTTAGTACAAAAAGGGTTATTAAAAGATCTAAAAAAATTACTTAACTATTCTCGTTCTAGCTAATTAAGTTGAGCTTAAGTTGGAGTATCTGATGTATAAAAATTATAAAAACTTAGTATTAATAACAGGATTACTCGCTTTGATTGTAGTTGCTTTAGGTGCGTACACCCGCTTAAGTGATGCAGGATTAGGGTGCCCCGATTGGCCTGGTTGTTATGGCTTTTTAACGGTACCTAAGCATGAGGCTGACATAGCCTTAGCAACTCAAAGCTACCCCGATATGATGTTCGAAACCGCAAAAGCGTGGAAAGAAATGATTCATCGCTACTTTGCAGGTGCTTTAGGCTTACTTATTTTAGGTTTATTTGTGTTGGCTTTTTTAAAACGCCAATATCCAACTACGCCAGTTAAATTGCCTTTGGCTTTACTTCTACTCGTGGTATTTCAGGCTGCCCTTGGTATGTGGACAGTAACCATGAACCTTCAGCCGCTTATTGTAATGGGCCACTTATTAGGTGGCTTTAGTATTTTGTCACTTATAACGCTTTTATATTTACGGCTAACCGCAAAACCTATTATGGGTGGCGATAGCGGCGCAAAACGCTATTTTGGTTTAAGTTTAGTAGCGCTCAGTGTATTAATTATCCAAATTGCACTTGGTGGTTGGCTGGCTGCAAATTACGCCGCTCCTCATTGTAGTGGTTTGCCATTGTGTAATTATGCACAACCGTTTTCATTGAGTAGCGTATTTCAATTACCACTTGAGCACAGTAATTATGAGTTTGGTGTGTTATCGCAGCAAGCGCGTATGTCTATTCATTTATTACACCGCATTTGGGCACTGGTTACTTGCATCGTTCTGGCGCTAATTATGTGGAAAATATACAGCCAAGCGTACTCTAAAAAAATTAAAAATTGCGTGGTGAGTGTATTACTTGTTCTGCTTTGCCAAATTAGCTTAGGGCTTATTTTAGTACATTGGCATATTCCGTTGGGAGTTGCATTGGCGCATAACTTGATGGCTGCCATACTATTATTAAGCATGGTTAGGTTGTGTTATTACCTAAAATCACGCACATAAAGGGGAAATATAATGGCACTTATAATTGATAAAAAAATACTGCTACCCGTTAATACTCAATCGCTAATTTCGCGTACTCATAATTTGCTGCAAGACTACTTAGCAATTAGTAAATTTAAAGTGGTAGCCATGCTGGTACTAACAGCTTGGGTTGGTTTAGCGCTGGCTCCTGATGTAGGGCGAGGTATGGCTGTACAGTTTATTAGCTTGTTAGGTATAGGGCTACTTTCTGCTGCTGCAGCGGTTATTAATCATGTGGTTGATAGTGAGATAGACTCAAAAATGGCAAGGACTCGTCATCGTCCTGTGGCTAAAGGGCGTTTAAGTAAAATACATGCGCTTAGTTTTGCAGCTGTTATTGGGGTTGCGGGTTTTATTATGCTAATGGTGTGGGCTAATACCTTAACCGCTATATTAACGTTATTTGCATTGGTAGGTTATGCATTTGTTTATACATCATTTTTAAAGCGTGCTACACCGCAAAATATTGTTATAGGTGGGTTGGCTGGCGCAATGCCTCCATTATTAGGTTGGGTGTCAGAAACAAACCAAATGGCAGCAGCCCCTTGGTTACTTGTAATGATAATATTTACCTGGACTCCGCCACACTTTTGGGCGCTGGCTATAGCACGAAAAAGTGATTACGAACGCGCTAAAATCCCTATGTTACCAGTAACCCATGGAATCGACTTTTGTAAAACGTGCGTCGTTGCCTACTCTGTTTTACTCGCTGTTGTTTGCGTATTACCTTATTTAATCGGTATGTCTGGATTAATATATTTAATAGGTGCGTGTGTATTAAATGCAGTGTTTATATATAAAGCCGTCAAATTAAAAATTGCTGGAAATGATGAGACTGCAATGGACTTATTTCGTTTTTCGATTATTCATTTAATGGTACTCTTTGTAATCTTATTTATAGATAAATGGCTCCCTTTATGAAGCAGTTATGGCTTGGATTAATTGTTATTTTAGTTTTGTTTTTATCGGCATGTTCAAACGAAAATAGTCCGCCAGATGTAGATGCATTAGTTTACGAAAATGCAAAGCCACTGTCTGATTTTACGTTAAACGATCAGCGCGGCGAATTAGTGACTAAGCAACAATTTTTAGGACAGTGGAATTTAGTATTTTTAGGCTATACAAGCTGTCCAGATATTTGTCCATTAACACTTGCTAAGTTAAATGCTGTTTATAAAAACTTACAGGCAGATTATCCGCTACAAATTTGGTTTTTATCGGTTGATCCAAAACGCGATACACCAGCTAAACGAAAGCAATATATAGATTACTTTAATCCTGACTTTTTAGCTGTATCAGGGGAACATAAACACCTTTTTCCTGTTGTTAGAGAGCTTGGTTTAATTTACGCGATTAGCGATAGTAGTGAATCAGAATATGCAGTTGATCATAGTGCTTCGGTCGCTATGGTTGATCAAAATGGAGCCGTTAGAGCTATTTTTAAACCAGAATTTAAACAAGGTAGTGTGCCATTAATTAACGCGACGATTTTAACGCAAGAGTTTAAAAAAATAGCCGATTACTACAAAAACTAGTTTTTACTTTTTACCAATTTGAAAGGAGCTTTAGGCTCCTTTTTTTGTTTTTTAACGACGATTTAAATTTAATTAAGCATTTTATGGCAATTTTAATAACTAGGGCTAAGCTTTTGTTATGAATTGAATTGACAGGGAATGCACCTACAAAATGCTAAAACTTCCGAGCGAACTTGCTATTACGCAAGTTGAAACACTACATCAAGATTTACTGCACGAACTCAATAGCAACGATGATATCTGTCTTGATATTAACGATGTAATTTCTGCTGATACTGCCTCAATTCAACTTTTATGCGCCTTACAAAAACACCTACTTACCATACAGCACAAAATCATTTGGGTAGGCAGTAGCGAGGCCTTAACACATACAATCAATAAACTTGGCTTAAGCCAATACTTAACAACCGAAAGTAAAAGTTAGGGGTATATATGAAAAGAATTTTAGCGGTTGATGACTCAGCATCGATGCGTCAAATGGTGAGCTTTACATTAAAAACCGCAGGGTTTGATGTAACCGAAGCTAAAGATGGCAGTGAGGCTCTCGCTATTGCCAAGCAGCAAGACTTTGATGCCGTGATCTCAGATGTAAACATGCCAATAATGGATGGAATTACATTAATACGAGAGCTGCGTACTTTGCCTAGTTATAAATTTACACCATTACTGATGCTTACAACTGAGTCGGGTTTAGAAAAAAAAGTAGAAGGTAAAGCTGCTGGGGCAACAGGCTGGATTGTTAAACCATTTAATCCCGATCAGCTACTAGCGGTAATTAAAAAAGTTATTCGCTAAGGAGCGCAGTGTGAGTATAGATTTAAGTCAATTTTTTGAAGTTTTCTTTGAAGAGAGTTTTGAAGGCCTAGATACCATGGAGGCTGAGCTATTAAACTTAGTGCCAGGTGAGGAAGATTTAGAAACTATCAACACTATTTTTAGAGCTGCTCACTCAATAAAAGGAGGCAGTGGGACATTTGGTTTTAGCTCCGTTGCTGACTTTACTCATGTACTTGAAACATTACTAGATCAAATTCGCCAAGGTGAACGAGAGCTTAGTACCGAGCATGTTAATTTATTACTCAAAGCTGTGGATTGCTTACGCGCTTTACTTGCTGCACTTCAAGGTGAACAAGAGCCAGATTTAACCGAAGCAGATTTGTTAAAAGTACAATTTGAACATGTACTTGGAATGAAAAATGAAACACATGAGAATAAACCTCAAAGCTGTGAAGAGCAAACAAGTAGTAATACCTATCAAATAGACTTTAAACCTCATCATCATTTATTTAAAACAGGAAACGAGCCACTGTATATGATCAGTGAGCTTGAAGAGCTAGGTGAGTTAGAAACCACAGTATTTTACGATGAAGTTCCAGAAATCACCGATTTAAGTAGTGATGAATGTTTTTTACATTGGCGCTTTTTTTTAAGCACTAGCCATGATGAAAAAGCCATAAAAGAAGTGTTTGAATGGGTTGAAGACGATGCCGATATAAAAGTTGAATTATGTGGCGGCTTATTTGGCAATGATGAGCCAATTCCACCTAATCAAGATGAGATACCTAAAGCTGTTGAGCTTGAAGAACCCGATTCAATAAAAGTAGCTGAGTTACCTAGTAAGCCAAAGCAACCCGTTGCTAATAAAGATAAAAAACCTGCAAGTACACCAGAGTCTACCTCCATTCGAGTTGGTATTGATAAAGTTGATTCGTTAATAAATATGGTAGGTGAACTTGTTATTACACAAGCCATGCTAAATCAACTCAGCGAACAAGAAATCACACCAGCCACAATCACTTTACTACAAGAAGGCTTAGCACAACTTGCACATAATACGCGTGATTTACAAGAAAATGTGATGCGTATTCGTATGCTCCCAATTAATTTTGTATTTAGTCGTTTTCCTCGATTAGTGCGAGATATAGCGCAAAAGCTAAATAAGCAGGTTGAGCTAAAGCTGATTGGAGAGCAAACCGAGCTTGATAAAACAGTAATGGAAAAAATATCTGACCCTATGGTGCATTTAGTAAGAAACTCACTTGATCATGGGTTAGAGACTGTTGAGCAAAGACTGGCGGCAGGTAAAGATCCCGTTGGCACAGTAACCTTAAATGCATTTCATCAGGGTGGAAATATCGTTATTGAAATAATGGATGATGGACAAGGGTTAAATACAAAAAAAATAAAAGAAAAAGCCATCGCTAACGAATTAATCTCAGCTGATAACCATCTCAGTGACGATGAAATAAATGAGCTTATTTTTATGCCCGGCTTTTCGACAATGGATGAGGTAAGTGACTTATCTGGACGTGGAGTTGGGATGGATGTTGTTAAGCGAAATATTCAATCATTAAATGGCTCAGTGGAAGTAACTTCAGCGCCCGGTGTTGGTTCTACGTTTACTATTAGATTACCCCTTACTCTCGCTATTTTAGATGGGCAATTAGTTAAGGTGGCTCAGCATACTTATATTATTCCGCTCATTTCTATTGTGGAGTCACTGCAAATTGATATTGCAAAAGTGAGTCGAGTGGGTAAAAGCCTTGATGTATTGAGGCTTCGAGACGAATACATTCCTATATTAAGACTCTACGATATTTTTAATCATAAAAATGCTATTGAATCACTCGATAAAACGCTGCTTGTTGTTGTAGAAACAGATAACCAAAAGGTGGGTTTATTAGTTGATGATTTATTGTCTCAACAGCAGGTTGTTATTAAAAGTTTAGAGGCAAACTACCATAAAGTGGATGGCGTATCGGGAGCCACTATTTTAGGAGATGGGCGTGTATCGCTGATTGTGGACATTAGCGGCTTGATAAAGCTCTCAGGCTTAAAAAAGCCAGGTAGCCAAGAACTAACTATTGAAACGCAAGCCACTTTGGAGGCGTTATGAGCTCAGATCAAAGCCAGTTAAGTAACCAATTAAATCTTCAGCAACAGCAAGGTGTAAAACAGTTTTTAACTTTTATTATGGCTGATGAAGAATATGGCGTTGATATTTTAACAGTACAAGAAATTCGCAGTTGGGAAGAAATTACAGTACTGCCCAATGCACCAGAATTTGTAAAAGGCGTTATTAATTTACGCGGAACAATAGTGCCAATTATTGATTTACGGTTACGCTTTGGATTACCAAGTGTCGACTATGGACCATTAACGGTGGTTATCGTTGTCAAAATAGAATTTGAACTAGGTAGTAAAATTATAGGTGTTGCTGTTGATGCCGTCTCTGATGTTTACAGTATTGCGGAGCAAGATGCTAAAGCAGTTCCTAGTTTGTCTGAGTCGAGTAATTGTGAATATGTAGCTGGGTTGGTGAATGTTGGTGAAAAAATGGTAGCGCTAATTGACCTGCAAAAAACAATGAATATTTAGCAAATAGAAACTAAATGAATAATAAACTTAAAGGTGGTGATGAGCATGGGATGGTTTAGTAATCCAAAGCAGTCAAAATCAAGTAATGATTTAATTGTAGACGCATTGAATAAATCATTAGCGGTGATTGAATTTGAACCTAACGGAAAAATAATTACTGCAAATATGAATTTTCTAAACGCGATGGGCTATCGTCTTGAGGAGGTTCAAGGCCAGCATCACTCGATGTTTGTTGACCCAGATGAAGCTCAGGGCAACGATTATAAAAACTTTTGGCAACGCCTGCGTAATGGCGAGTTTATCTCAGATGAGTTTAAGCGTAATGCAAAAGGTGGAACTGAGGTATGGATCCAAGCAACTTATAACCCAATTGTTGATGAGCAAGGGCAAGTATTAAAAGTAGTTAAGTTTGCCACCGACGTGACTGAGCAAAAGTTAATAACAGCAGAAGCTTCAGGGCAAATTAGTGCTATAAGTAAATCTCAAGCGGTTATCGAATTTAATTTAGATGGCACTATTATTGATGCCAATGATAACTTTTTAAATGCGCTTGGCTATCAACTTAGCGAGATTAAAGGCCAGCACCATAGGCTTTTTATTGATCCCGAACATGCAAATAGTATCGAATATAAAGAATTTTGGGCCAAACTAGGTCGCGGTGAATTTGATTCTGGGGAATATTTAAGAATAGGAAAGCAGGGTCAGGAGGTTTGGATTCAAGCATCTTATAACCCAATTTATGATATGAACGGCAAGCCGTTTAAAGTGATTAAATATGCATCTGATATTACTGAACAAAAAGAGCTTGAAAAAGCATCTCGCAAAGCAGCCGATTTAGCAAATGCGCTTAAAGTTTGCCAAGCAAACGTAATGATTGCTGATGAAAACCTTAAAATAGTATTTGTGAACGACCGTGTTCAGCAAATGCTAAAAGTCCGCGAAAAAGAATTACAAACCGTATTGCCAAGCTTTTCTGTTGATAATTTAATTGGCACCTGTGTTGATGATTTTCATAAGCACCCTAATCATCAACGTGATTTATTAAAAAACCTAGATAAGCCCTATAAAGCCGAGCTACTGTTAGCAGGTGTCACTTTTACCTTGATTGCTTCACCTTGGATCAGTCAAGACGGAAAGCATTTAGGCACCATTGTTGAGTGGGAAGATAGAACCAATGAAGTTGCGCTTGAAAAAGAAATTGCTGAGCTTATTGGCGCTGCAGGTAATGGCGAATTAGATACAAGAGTTGCGGAAGATGGGAAGGAAGGGTTCTTTTTACGTTTGGCCCAAGGGTTAAATAGCTTAGTTAAAATAGTTGATGATGCCGTTGCCGACACTGGCAATATGCTCGATGCGATGGCAAGTGGTGATTTATCAAAGCGTATTGAAAAAGAATACAAAGGTTCTTTTGATAAGCTTAAACGCGACGCAAATGCAACGGCAGATAAATTAACAGAAGTGATTAATCGCATAAATTCATCAGCAACGTTAGTAGCCAGTGGTGCAGAAGAAATTTCTCAAGGTAATGCTGATTTAAGCCAACGTACAGAAGAGCAAGCCTCGTCACTTGAAGAAACCGCTTCAAGTATGGAGGAAATGACCAGTACCGTTCGTCAAAATGCTGATAACGCAAAAGTAGCGAACGATCTAGCAGAAGAAACCTGTGAAAAAGCAATTCAAGGTGGTGAAGTTGTTAATAAAGCTGTTACGAGCATGTCGGCAATTAATGAGTCGAGCAAAAAAATTGCAGATATTATCGGTGTCATCGATGAAATAGCATTTCAAACTAATTTATTAGCGCTTAATGCCGCAGTGGAGGCAGCAAGAGCGGGTGAGCAAGGTCGAGGCTTTGCAGTTGTTGCAGGTGAGGTTCGTAACTTAGCGCAGCGCTCTGCGGGCGCAGCGAAAGAAATTAAAGAGTTAATACGAGATAGTGTAGGCAAAGTAGCTGATGGCTCTCAATTAGTTAATGAGTCGGGCGCTACACTTAAAGAGATTGTTGTGTCAGTGCAAAGAGTGACGCAAATGATTTCTGATATTACAGAGGCATCTGAAGAGCAAAGTGCAGGTATTGAACAAGTTAATAAAGCTATTTCTCAAATGGACGAAATGACGCAACAAAATGCCGCTCTAGTAGAGCAAGCCTCTGCTGCTGGTGAGTCTATGGCTGAGCAAGCTAATGAGATGCGCCGATTACTTAACTTTTTCTCAGTAGATCAGCAAGAGATGACAATGATGTCATCAACTATGCGAACCCCTGAACTATCTCATAAGCCGCAAAGTCGTTTTGTGAGTAATAAGCCCAGGGGCGATAACTTTGTAGACTCAGCTGATGAGTGGGAAGAGTTTTAATATTTAGCCTTTTTATGCCTCGTCTAATAAATAGTTACAGCGAGGCACTACTTGTTAGCGTTAGGTTTAATTGAGAGCGAACAATGAAAGAGTTTTTGTGTACCGACCGCGACTTTAAGGAAATTGCCAGTTTAGTTTACAGCGCATGTGGAATTGTATTAGGGGATCATAAGCGAGAGATGGTTTATTCACGCTTAGCAAGACGTATTAGGGAGCGTAAATTAACTGATTTTAAAGCTTACTTAGAGTATCTGAATAGTCATAAAGATCAGGAGTTTGATGCCTTTATTAATGCGATAACAACGAACTTAACGTCTTTTTTTCGTGAAATACATCACTTTGAATTTATAAAATCTGAGCTTGTTCCTGCTCTTTTAAAGGCAAATAAAAACAGTAAGCGAGTAAGAATCTGGTCTGCAGGTTGCTCCACAGGGGAAGAGCCTTACAGTTTGGCGATGACTTTAAATAACGCATTTCCGAGCAATTGGGATGTAAAAATACTAGCAACCGATTTAGATTCTAATGTATTGGCAAAAGCACAAAAAGGTATTTACACCGCAGCGAATGTTAATGGCTTAGATGACGTGCAACTTAAGCGTTGGTTTTTAAAAAGCAAAGACGGTGAAAATTATAAAGTTAGAGATAAACTAAAAGAGTCTATTTCTTTTAAGCGTTTAAACTTATTGCAAGACTGGCCAATGAAAGGATCTTTTGATCTTATTTTATGTCGTAATGTTGTTATTTACTTTGATAAAGAAACAAAAGATCAGCTTTTTAAGCGCTACGCTAATATATTAAATGAACAAGGTTATTTGTTTTTAGGTCACTCAGAAAGTATGGGTAAAGAGCATTCACAATTCAAAAACTTAGGGAAAACTATGTACCAAAAGGGACAAAATGCACGCTGAGTTTAGGCCGGTATTACCTAACTTTGAACATATTAAACGATATTGGGATTCGGGCCGAGGTAGCGTTGTTGCTAAAGTACTTCCGGGTGAGTTTTATGTTTCTAAAAATAATGAACTAATCTCTACAGTTCTGGGTTCGTGTATTGCGGCTTGTGTATACGATGAAGTACTTGGTATTGGCGGGATGAATCACTTTATGTTACCAATTCAAAAGGGAGTAGAACTTAAAAATGCGCATAGTTTAAGTTGTCGCTACGGTAATTGGGCTATGGAGTATCTTATAAACGAAGTTTTAAAAAATGGCGCGTCTCGGTGTAACCTAAAAGTAAAACTTTTTGGTGGGGGGAAAATTATTAGTGCGATGACTGATATAGGGCTGGGTAATATTAGTTTTGCAGCAGCGTATATTAAAGAAGAGGCATTAGATCTAGTTGCCCATGATATGGGGGGGCCGTGGCCGCGAAAAATATTTTTTCACCCGAACACTGGTAAAGTTCATATGAAAAAACTTAAAAACCTACATAATAATACGATTGAAAAACGCGAAGTCCGTTACTTACAAAACCTTAAAAAACAAGAAGTAGTAACCGATATAGAGCTGTTTTAGGAGTATGCATGATTAAAGTATTAATAATTGACGACTCCCCTTTAATTAGGCGTTTACTCACTGAAATATTACAACAAGCTAAAGACATTACAGTAGTGGGGAGTGCTGAGGATCCCTATGAAGCTCGCGAAATGATAAAAAAACTCAGTCCTGATGTATTAACGCTCGACGTAGAAATGCCAAAAATGGATGGTATTAGTTTTTTAAAAAACTTAATGCGATTAAGACCAATGCCAGTAGTGATGATTTCAACACTGACACAAAAAGGCTCTCCTATCACACTAGAAGCACTCGAATTAGGGGCTGTTGATTTTATAGCTAAGCCCACTAATAACGTAAGAGAGCAATTGAGCCAATATGCATCACTTGTCCAACAAAAGGTGCGAATAGCTGCTGGAGCAAGAGTAAGAAGCTATAAAAAAACGGTCGTCACAAATGAGCCTATTAATACTCATTCTCAGTTTTTACTTAATAAAGTAATTGCGATAGGTGCTTCAACGGGGGGGACTGAGGCTATAAAAGAAGTACTTATTAAAATGCCACAAAATTGCCCGCCAATTGTAATTACTCAGCATATTCCTCCAGTGTTTAGCGCTTCATTTGCTGAGCGAATGAATCGTACATGCACGATAAATGTGAAAGAAGCTGAACATGGCGATAAGCTTAGCGCGGGCTGGGCTTATATAGCACCGGGTGGGTTTCATTTAAGTATTAAAAAACGAGGTGTTAGCTTATATTGCCAGCTTGATGATGGCGAGCCGGTGAACAGACATAAACCTGCGGTAGATGTGTTGTTTAACTCATTAGTTGAAACTGGGGCTAAAAACGTAGTTGCAGCCATACTAACAGGAATGGGGAGTGATGGCGCAAAAGGGTTACTTGCACTAAAACAAAACGGTGCACATACCTTGGCTCAAGATGAGTATTCGTCTGTGGTATGGGGTATGCCTAAAGCAGCTGCTGAGCTAAATGCAGCTGACGAGATAGTTGCGCTGGATAAAATAACCCAGCGGCTTTTACATCAGGCTGTTAAGGTTTAGATGCTTCAATTACCCAAGGCTGCGAAAACCAAAAGTAATCACCAGGGCTTGAAATAGAAGGGGCCGTGCAATTAAAACGAGAACGCCCTTTATTAAGCACCTTTGGTGAGGTGATTTCGACAGTATTTTTAGTTATCCATTTTAAATCTGCTTGGCCTACGCTTGATACATAACAGGCAAATTGGCTCTTATGAAAATCACCCATCTTAAATTCAATTGTGAGCGTGGGTGGATTCTGCTGTGTAACGCTATCTTGATAAGTTAAATTGGTGATATTAAACGCGCGTGAGTTAAGCTTAGTAATAAGAGTTTCTAGTTTGCTGTAAAAGCCTGATGCAGGAAAACGCGGCAAGCGGCTAAAATTAGAATCTTTATTTACAGCGCCTGAGTGCTGGCCAATACCCACAAAGCCAAGCTCTGTCACGAGTGCTTGCAGCTCGTTATTAAACTCACCATACGGGTATGCTAAGTATTTATAGTTGTGGCCTATTTCTTCTTTTATGCGCTTTTGAGAGTTAAGAATATCTTGCTTAATACGTGAGTGCCATTGTGCATCGGTTTCGTTTTCAAGCTTAAGGTGTAAGTAATCATGTTGTCCGCTATGATTGGCTATTAATGCCCCTTTTTTAGATAATTCTTTGAGCTTATCCCACCCCATTACGTAACTCATACCTTCGTCTATTAATTTGGGATTTACAAAGATAGTGTACGGGTAGCCAAACTTTTCTAAAATAGGTGCAGCTTGTTCATAGTTATTGTTATAACCATCATCAAAGGTGATGGCGAGTGTTTTATCAGGTAAAGTTTCACCTTGTTGAAGCGCCCTAATTAACTCATTAAGAGGAATAACGTTAAAGTTGTGCTCTTTTAAATAGCTTAAATGCTCCGTAAATGTATTTGCGCTAACGCTCGTGACAGCGGGTAGGGTTTCACTAACATGATGATACTGTAAAATAACGGCTGCTTGAGCCCGCACAGATACACTAATGAGGATAAATAACACTAAATGAAACAATTTCTTATACATAATAAGGCACACCATAAAAGCTTGCTGTTGTTAGCGGGTCCGATGATACTATCAAATATCACAGTGCCGTTGTTAGGAATTGTTGATACTGCTGTAATTGGGCACTTAGGAAGCGCTCATTACTTAGCTGGAATTGCCCTTGGCTCTGCAGTTATATCTATTTTATTTTGGCTTGCTGGTTTTTTAAGAATGAGCACCACGGGACTCGTGGCACAAGCATACGGAAAAAACGATTTAACCCAACTTGCCGCTTTACTTAAACGAAGCCTATTGCTTGCAAGCGCAGTGGCCGTGCTATTAATTGTGTTATCCCCATTAATAAAGCACGCGATTGCTTACCTCTCCGCAGCTAATGGCGACGTACTTAACCAAGCTTATCAGTATTTTAGCATTCGTATTTTTAGTGCTCCAGCAGCATTATGTAATTTAGTGTTACTGGGTTGGATGCTTGGTGTGCATTATGGTCGAGGTCCATTTTATTTATTACTCGTCACTAATATCGTTAATATAGTGCTCGATATTTATTTTGTTGTTTATTTAGATTGGGCAGTTGCAGGCGCTGCATGGGCGTCACTTATTGCTGACTATACAGCACTAGTATTTGCACTGTTTTTAGTGGCTAAACTAGCTAAAAAACAAGACATTGATCTAAATGTACCGAACTGGTTGAGTATTAGCAAAATGGCTGAATTATTGAGTTTGAATAGAGATATATTTATTCGCTCTTTAATACTGCAATTATGCTTTAGTTTTATGACATTTTACGCGGCGCGTATAGGCGAAACCACATTAGCTGCTAATGCTGTTTTACTTAACTTTTTAATGTTGGTGAGCTTTGCTCTTGATGGCGTTGCTTACGCCTCTGAGGCAAAAGTAGGGCAAGCGAAAGGCCAAGGAAGTGTTAAGAATATAGAGCTGTGGGTTAAAATAAGCGTATTTTGGGGTATGCTTTTTGGTGTGTTATATAGCCTATTTTTTGCATTATTTGGCAACACCATAATCAAGCTTTTAACCAATGTGCCAGAGGTTATTCAAGAGGCAACGCATTATTTACCATGGATAGTAGTATTACCAATTTTGGCCATGAGTTGCTTTTTGTTTGATGGTGTTTTTGTAGGGCTTACGCGAGCAAAGAACATGCGTAACAGTATGATGCTTTCAGCTGGAGTTGGCTTTTTTGGTGTGTTTTGGGTGTTTATAGACTTGCAAAATAACGGGTTATGGCTGGCTATGAGCTGTTTTATGTTAATGCGCGGGGTTACATTAATAATTAAATATCACCACTTAAAAATAAATAATCAGCTATTAGATTAAATAAATGGTTTATTTCCAGAGATCGGGGTCGTGGTGTTTAGGGCTCATATCTTTTAAAACTTGTGAAAAACGATTAGCAAAAATACCGCAGTAGCCCCAACCGGCAAAAAATAATGCGGGGAGTAAAATTATAACGCCAATTATTTGTAAGCTGTAGTGGGTGTAATACCCAATAGATATGAATATCACGGCTAGCACAAACAGTGCTAAGCCGCGAAAAAAGCGCTTTAAGCTCAGCTTAGGATTGCTCCCTAAGCGATAGATAAGCTGCTTTAGCATTTACAAGGCCTAATAGTAAGAGTGATCGCCCGCTTCGTGTTCTGTTATATCAGCAACACCGGTGATTTCTTCAAACTTAGCTATCATTTCTTTTTCAATGCCTTCTTTTAGTGTTACATCGATCATAGAACAACCGTTACAACCACCACCAAACTGAAGTATAGCTATACCTGCAGCTGTAATCTCAACAAGGCTTACTTGACCACCGTGGTTAGCAAGTTGTGGATTTACTTCGGTTTCTAGCATGTGCTGTACACGTTCGTTTAACGATGCATCGTCACCTATTTTACGCGCCTTTGCATTTGGTGCTTTTAGCGTTAACTGAGTACCCATTTTGTCGGTAACAAAATCGATTTCAGCTTCTTCTAAAAACGGAGCACTTTCTGCATCTACAACGGCATCAAAACCGTTAAAGTTTAGGCGAATATCGCTCGCTTCTACAGCGTCTTCTGGACAATAAGACACACCACATTCCGCTTGTGATGAACCAGGGTTTACAACAAACACACGAATATTGGTTTGTTGTGATTGATCTGCTAATAGTTTAGCAAAATGCGCTTGCGCTGTTTCGGAAATAGAAATCATAAAACCATCTATACTTGACTAAATTACTCGGATACTGCGTATCATACTCCGCTCATCGTGTTGCGGCTAGTGTTGAGCGTAAAAAGTTGGCATCTATTTTAAGCAATGGTAGCGTGCAAACAACGAACATTTTTTGAGTGATTTATATGCGTTTGGTATTAACATTAATGGTGGTGTTGCTTAGCTTTTCAAGTGTAGCTAAGCCACTTTCGTATTATTTTGAACAAGATGTAAAATTTGACCCTTCAATTCCTACTCCTGAGCAAGTACTCGGTTACGAAGTAGGAGAGTGGCACGTGAGACACGATCAGCTCGTACGTTATATGGAAATACTTGCTGATAAAAGCGACCGTATAAATTTTGAAGTGATTGGCCGCACACATGAACAACGCCCCCTTGTCATGCTAACAATTACAGCAGCTGATAAGTTATCAAGCATAGAGCAGACACGCCAAGCTCACTTAGCACGCTTAAGTAACGATGGATCAGATGCTAATTCTACAAAGCAGCCTGCCGTTGTATGGATGGGGTATAGTGTGCATGGTAATGAGTCATCAGGTAGTAACTCATCTTTGCTGGTGGCATATTACTTAGCTGCTGCACAAGGTGCTGAAATAGATGAGTTATTAAACAACACGGTTATTTTACTCGACCCTTCGCTTAATCCTGACGGACTTGCTCGTTTTGCTAACTGGGCCAACAGTAACCGAGGTATGAACTTATCAAGCGACCCTAAAACCCGTGAACATGTTGAAAACTGGCCAAGTAGTCGTACCAATCATTACTGGTTTGATTTAAATCGTGACTGGTTATTACTACAACATCCTGAATCGCGCGCGCGTATTGCTAAATTTCATCAATGGAAACCGAATGTCTTAACCGATTTTCATGAAATGGGACCAAACAGCAGTTACTTTTTTCAGCCAGGTATCCCTAGTCGTAAACACCCAATAACACCGGATGAAAATGTAACGTTAACTAAAGCGATTGCTAACTATCACGTAAAAACGTTAGATGAAAATAACGCACTGTACTTTACTGAAGAAAGCTTTGACGACTTCTATTACGGTAAAGGCTCAACTTATCCCGATGTAAATGGTGGTGTAGGTATTTTATTTGAGCAAGCAAGTTCTCGCGGGCATATCCAAGACACTATAAATGGACCTTTGAGCTTTCCCTTTACTATTAAAAATCAACTATTAACGAGTTTATCTACTTTTAAAGCCGCTGTTGATAACCGCCAAGCATTACTTGATTACCAAGCTAAGTTTTATAATCAAGCTACTGATTTAGCCAGTGATGAAAGCTTTGAAGGTTATGTAATTGAGGGCGCGGATGACAACACTCGTATTAAAGATTTTTTAGGGTTGTTGAAACAGCATCAAATAGATGCTTTTTCGCTTACTAAATCACTCAAGGCAAATGGCAACAACTATACAACCAATAGCTACTTTGTGCCCTTAGCCCAGCCACAGTACCGCCTAATAAAAGCTATTTTTAGCGAGCAAAAAAACTTTGCTGATAATACCTTTTATGACGTATCTGGCTGGACTTTAGCGCATGCGTTCAACTTACCTTTTGCAAAAGTAAAAAGCAGTTGGGGTTTAGAGGTTGCAAGTACACCGTGGCAAAAAGCGGTAAAACCTTCTTTTGCTTCACTTGAGCAAGGCTATGCGTTTGGCTTTTCGTGGGATGATTACCTAGCACCTAAAATGCTAAACAGCCTTTTAAAGCAAGGTATTAAAGCGCGTGTAGCGCTAAGCCCATTAACAGCCAAATCAAACTCAAGTGAAGTAAGCTTTGATGCTGGTAGTATTATTGTGCCAGCAGGCTTACAAACGAATAGTGATTGGGTTGGAATATTAAATAAAGCACAAAACGAGTTTGGAATTGCAATCAAGCCTATTAACTCAGGTCTTACAAGTAAAGGAGCCGATTTAGGGTCTCGTACAATGGCGGTTGTTAGCGAGCCGAAAGTATTATTGGTAGGTGGTAAAGGCGTAAGCCAGTACGAAGCTGGGGAAGTATGGTATTACCTCGATCGCTTTGTAGGTGTTGCGCCAACAATTGTTGAAATGGAGCGTTTAAACTCTATTGAACTCAGTAATTACAGCCATATAGTACTTACTCATGGTAACTACAATAGCTTATCTGATACCGATAAAGTGGCTATAAAAAGCTGGGTAAGAAAAGGCGGCGTTATCTGGGGCCATAAAGGCGGTGCTAAATTTTTAGCTGATCAGCAATTACTCAAAGCAAGCTATCTATCACGCCAAGATGTAGCAAGTGCATTTAAAACTAAAGGTTTAAGCTACGCCGATAAGGACCATTTAGCAGGACGTCAACGCATTGCAGGTGCTATTTTTAATACTAATGTAGATTTAACTCATCCGCTTACATTTTCACTTAAGCGCAATACATTGCCCGTATTCAAAAACAGTACTTGGTTGCTAGAAGCTTCCGATGCGCCATTCGTAAATGTACTTACCTACACTAAAAACCCATTATTGGCAGGTTTTACTGATGCCGTTAATGTTGATCAAGTTGCTGGTGGTGCTGGCTTAATTGCGCACTCATATGGACGAGGTACAGTAATAGGCATGACCGACGACCCTGTATTTAGGGGTTACTGGTATGGGACTAGTCGACTACTAAGCAATGCGTTATTTTTTGGTCATACGTTTCGTGCAAATGGCGAATAATACCAATTCGCTTAATTAAGTGATCTATTTTGAGGATGGAAAAACGTGTTGATAGCTAGGCAAAAAATTCGCTATTTAGTTGTTCTCGGCAATTGCTCCTGCATTGCTCTACCTTCTGCATCCATGCAGTCGTAAATGAGAATTTTTTAACACAGGTAGCAACACGCTTAGCCCCGCAAAATGATTAAGTATTATTGCGGATTGGTTTAATACTTTTTAATAATTAAATAGGCGTTAAGCAAGTTGTAAAAGCCCACACTTGTTTAGCGCCTGCTTGTTTTAGTGCACTAGTAGCTGCGTTTAATGTTGCCCCTGTCGTCATCACATCATCAACAATAGCGACTGTTTTACCGCCCATATCCTGTGTACAAATAAAGGCATTTTTTAAGTTTCTTATACGCTTTGCTTTGGATAGCTCCGACTGAGCTTGTGTTTTTTTATCGCGAATAAGAACATTACTTAGTGGGGCGTAATTAGCTAAACAGGGTTGCCATACTTGGCTTACCTGATTAAATCCGCGAGTAATAAAGCGGCTTTTATGAAGAGGTAAAATAATAAAGGTATCAGGCAAGTTAGGGCTTTGCTCAAAAAACTGCGTTAACTGTTTTTGTATAATTTGCTGCAATGCCTTTTTATAATGAATTTGATTATTAAATTTTAGCCTTTTAAGCCAATGCTCAAAGGGAGGTTGATAAAAAGCGCATGCAAATAATTTATCAAACTCGCAATTAGGAAACATCTCAATAATATCAGGTCGATGCAATAAACTCGTATGCTTACTAAAATCAAACAATGGTAAATCTTCAAGGCAATAATCACATAGCCCTAAAGAGGTCGTAATCGAGTTTTGACACTGCACGCAATAAGAGGGAAATAACCAATTTAAAACGGCTTGTTTCACAGACTCGCTCCTTGCATTGCAATCGCCTTTCTAAACGTTATGATGAGCCTAAGTTTGGTAAAGGTTAGGCAAATATGCAAAATGAGTTAGTGTTATTACATGGTTGGGGAATGAATCAGGGCGTATGGCAGTTAGTACAGCCAGAACTTGAGTTTTTATATTCAGGAAATGTACGTAGCCTTGACCTACCTGGGTTTGGTAATAGCGATATATGCCCAAGCCCTTATACTTTGCATGATGCAGCAGAAATTTTAAGTAAGCAATTAAAGCCGAAGAGCATTTTAATGGGGTGGTCGTTAGGTGGATTATTTGCACTTTATATTGCTAAGCATTGGCCTGAAAAAGTATCTAAAGTTATTTTAATAGCATCGACTCCTTTTTTTGCGGAGGCAGATAATTGGCCTGGAATAAAAGCGAATGTATTGGCGCAGTTTAAAGAGCAATTAGTTAATCATCGAGAAAAAACAATAGAGCGCTTTTTAGCTATTCAAGCAATGGGTAGCGAGTCGGCGCGTGATGATATAAAGCAGCTTAAACAATTGCTAAATCAGTACCGCGCACCCCAAAGCGATGCTCTGAGTGCTGGTTTAGATATTTTACAAAACGACGATTTGCGTGACTTATTTACTCATTGCCCAGTCCCTATTAGAGGAGTATTTGGCCGGCTTGATGCTTTAGTACCTTATAAAGCTATTAGCAAAATGTCAGCACTAAATACTGAGTTTGAATATGAAGTACTAGATAAAGCATCTCATGCACCATTTATTTCTCATAAAAGTGAGTTTTTATCTGTCGTTAAATCAATGCTTTAAAATAGAGCTAAGAATAGCGCTGTTTAAAGCTTTATTTTGAGCAGAACCTGAGCGATAATTAAACAATGTTTATTTGGTGGAGGTTTTAATATGCCAATCGGATCAGTATTTAATAGTGGTATAGAAGGGTTTAACCGAGCTAGCCAAGGTATTGAAAAAGCCAGTGCTGAGATTAACCGTGCCAGTATAGAACAACAAGATGACGCGCAATTAGCGCAGCAACGTCAGCTTACGGCAGCACGCCCTGAAGAAGCGATTACTGCACCAGTAGCACAACCAGCTCGTGTTGATGAAGCGCTTGTTAACTTAAAAGTTGAAGAATTTAATGCCAAGGCAAACACGCAATCAATTCAAACGGCCGATGATGTACTTGGCACGTTAATCGATATTAAAGTTTAGTATTATGAATATTGTCACGCCATTTCCGTCTATCAATATAAACACCGCAAATGTTTATACGGAAACCGCACGGCGTGACAACCAACTACGCGAAGTTATTCCCGCTCCCGCATCTAGTAGCGCAAGTAATACAGAAACCAAAGCGCAAAGTGATGCTGAAAAAGCAAAATTGCCAGGTAGTAGCGATGGTGCGACGTATAACGCAACGGGAAAAATAGCAGACGAAAAGTCAGTTCAGCAGCGCGATGGAAACTCAGAAAATCCTGAGGGCACTGAGCAAGAAAGTGAAGCAATCGAGAAAAAAGAATCTGAGCAAGAAGAGCTGCAATTAGAACAAGAACAACAACAAATTACAGAGCTAAAAGCACGAGATACTGAAGTACGAATACACGAACAAGCACACGCTTCTGTGGGCGGGCAATATGCTGGCTCGCCAAGCTATGAATATCAACGTGGCCCAGATGGTACTAACTACGCAGTTGGCGGAGAAGTACAAATAGATGTATCAGAAATTCCGGGTGACCCGCAAGCGACTATAGACAAAATGCAAACGGTACGCGCTGCCGCATTAGCGCCTGCAGAGCCTTCGGGAGCTGATCGCTCTATTGCTGCAGATGCTACGCAAAAGCTAGCAGCGGCTCAAGCTGAGCTTGCACAACCTGAAAAAGAAGACGACGAAGACGCAAAAAGTAAACTTGAAGCGTCATTCTCTAGCGATGAAAGCAGCGATACAAAAACAGCTAAAAGTGATGAGCAAACACGTGATGCCGATGTTGAGGCACGGGCGGGGCGTATTGCTAATTTTTACCAAATGGCTACATCGCCAGCGAGCCAAAGTAGTTTTTCAGCGTTAAGTTAATAATTTAGCAAAACATAACCACAAAAAAACCGCTTACGCGGTTTTTTTCGTTTTAGCTTAGCTGTACAAGTATTATTTTTTCACTTTAGCATTAGCGAACGCATCGGCAAATGCATTACCCATTAACGCATTACCGTTGTCACGTTTAGGCTTTGCAGCGCGAGGTTGCGAATTATTAGCACGTGCTTGTGGCTTTTGCGTAGCTGGAGCTGCTGACTTATTACTTGTGTCAATATCGTCATCTAAGCGCATAGTAAAGCTTATGCGTTTACGTGCAGCGTCTACTTCAACAACTTTAACCTTTACAATATCACCAGCTTTAACAACTTCACGCGGATCTGATATAAATTTATTCGTGATTGCTGAAATATGCACTAAACCATCTTGGTGAACACCTACATCAACAAACGCACCAAAATTAGCAACGTTTGAAACCACGCCTTCTAAAATCATACCTGGTTTTAGGTCACTAATTTTTTCAACACCGGCTTTAAACTCAGCTGTTTTAAATTCAGGTCGAGGATCTCGACCAGGTTTATCAAGCTCAGTAATAATGTCGGTAACGGTTGGTAAGCCAAACTTTTCGTCAGTGTAATCGTTAGCAGCAAGTTTAGTTAAAAAGTCGCTGTTACCAATTAGGTTACTGACATCTACGCTATTGCGTTCACAAATGCGTTTAACAACAGGATAAGCTTCAGGGTGAACTGATGAGTTATCTAGTGGATCGCTACCATTGTTAATACGTAAAAAACCAGCCGCTTGTTCAAATGCTTTTGGCCCTAAACGTTCAACCTTTTTAAGCTCACTACGTTTAGTAAATGTGCCGTTAGCATCGCGATAATTAACGATATTTTGCGCTAATGTTTTGTTTAAACCAGATACGCGTGTAAGTAGTGGTACCGAGGCCATGTTTAAATCTACGCCTACTGAGTTTACACAGTCTTCAACTACTGAAATAAGGCTCTGGCCTAATTGGCTTTGCGATACATCATGTTGGTATTGGCCAACACCAATTGATTTTGGCTCAATTTTAACAAGTTCAGCAAGAGGATCTTGAAGGCGGCGTGCAATAGAGACAGCCCCTCGTATAGAAACATCTAAATCTGGAAATTCGTTAGCTGCAAATTCAGAAGCTGAGTAAACAGATGCACCTGCTTCGCTAACCATAATTTTACTAAGTTTAAGTTCGCTGTTTGCTTTGATAAGCTCAGCAACCAACTTATCTGATTCGCGTGATGCAGTACCGTTACCAATCGCAATTAGCTCAACTTTATGCTGACGGCAAAGTTGCTCTAACGTACGCACTGATTTATCCCAATGATTTTGTGGTGCATGAGGGAAAATAGTTTGTGTAGCTAGTAATTTACCAGTGCTATCAACAACGGCAATCTTACAGCCAGTACGAAGGCCTGGATCAAGACCTAAAGTAGTACGAGGGCCTGCAGGTGCAGCCATTAATAAATCTTTTAAGTTTTTAGCAAATACATCTATTGCACCGGCTTCTGCTTTTTCGCGCATTGCTGCAAAAAACTCATTCTCTAGGTGTAACCCTAGCTTAACTTTCCACGCCCATTGAACAACGTTTAATAACCAAGGACTTGCCGCTTTATATTTAATATCTAAACGGTAATGCTCAGCAATCATGTTTGCACATAATTGTGCTGAATTTTCAGCACTAGGCTCTGGGTTTATACTTAACTGAAGTACACCTTCATTTCGGGCTCTAAGCATTGCCAGCGCACGGTGAGAAGGTACTTTTTTAAGAAGTTCTTGATGCTCAAAGTAATCACGGTATTTTGCACCGGCTTGCTCTTGGCCTTTGATCACAGTACTTTCAATTGCGCCATTTTGGCTAATGTGGCTTCTAAATTTAGCAAGTAATTTTGCGTCTTCAGCAAAGCGTTCCATTAAGATGAATTTAGCGCCTTCAAGTACCGCTTTTGTATCTGCAAAACCTTTTTCAGCATTTACAAACTGCTCTGCTTGTTGCTCTGGGTCAAGGTTAGCATCTTTAAATAGTGCATCCGCAAGAGGCTCTAAACCAGCTTCAATTGCTATTTGGCCTTTAGTGCGGCGCTTAGCTTTATATGGTAGGTATAAATCTTCAAGTTCTGTTTTACTTTGTGCATTGGTTATATCGGCACTTAGCTCTGGCGTTAATTTATTTTGCGATTCGATTGTCGATAAAATAAAACTACGGCGCTCTTCTAGTTCACGTAAATACGATAAACGCTGCTCTAAAAGGCGTAATTGGGTGTCGTCTAGGCCGCCTGTAACTTCTTTTCTGTAGCGGGCAATAAAAGGAACAGTTGCGCCTTCATCAAGTAACTTTGTTGCAGCAACAACCTGTTGCTGCTGTGCGTTTAACTCACCGGCTAAACGTGCAGAGATATCGCTCATGCAAAAACCTTTTTATACAATAAAATAAGACCAGAAGCGTGTTACTGGCGCTGTTAATTGCTTGAATAATATCACAGGAGGTAGTAATGAAAAGCTCTTAAAGCAAGCTATTTTACTTGCTTTAAGATGGTTGGGTCGGGAGTAAATCAATTCAACTAAAAGAGCGCCCTAGTGAGGGTGCTCAATGTTTTCTAATACTTCACTGAAAGAGTGAGCAATAGGTGAGATATGTACAGGAATATGTAATGTTTTAGCTATTTGGCGAGCTGAAATTAAACCACAAATTTCGTTACTCGCTGTTGTAACTAATAAAAACATTGTGCCCTGATGCTCCATCGTTTGCAGCGCATCACCAATGCATGCGTAGCTTAAGCTTTGCATACTTACACCTGTAAGGCGGTTAACTGGTGTCATAATGTCACGTAAGCTTACTTCGCTTCGTTGCATATTTAAGCGCTCTGCAATAATAGTAATTTTAGAGCTTTGTAAATCGGCGCTAGAAACTAGGCCAATTAATTTTTGGTGTTCGTCTGTTACTAAAACAAAGTCAGATTGTTGTGCACTTACTTGTTTAAGAGCATCTGTAATCGTTGTTCCATGCTCTGCACGAATAGGTGTTTTTTGAGTAAAGTTATTCACCATTTTTAGCGCTGGAGAAGATAAATCGATTAATGGTTGATCATCTGCAAATGTGCTAGCAATAACGCCATGAGAAATATTTTGGGTACGTAATTCTTTAAAGTTAGACATAGTAGTCACCTTAGTAGTTATAAAATTTAATTAAGTTGTAAAATAATGAATTAAATTAAATAGCTAGGTGGTCCGCGTTGGTATGCAGTGCTAAAAGGTCTGTTTAGATTAGTGCTCTTATAAAAAGAATCTACGACATTAGGAAGTGGTTGAGGCGACCTAAAGGTAATAGTGTTAACGTGAGAGTCCACGTCAAAATCGAGGTTTGCTTGGTCAGGAATATCACAAGTAATAAAGTGATTAGATAGTTTAGCGTTATCAAGGTTTACGTCAGTGTTGCTGGCATGCAGCGTCAAACTTACACTCATTAAAAGTGCAAACAATACGGCATTACTAAATATGCGCTGTACTATGTTTGACATAATCACGACCTTAATTAACTGCTTTCAAATTAAACAAATCAACTTGAATAATTCAGTTATAGCTTATTGCTTTAATTTACACAATCAAAAGTTAACATGATCTGAATCAAAACTTTTTATTTCTTTTTTTGGTAATCGATACTGTTTACATACCACTGCTTTTTTCCCTGAGGAGTGGTCACTTCAAATTCGTCGTCCACTTGTTTTTTAATCAACGCACGCGCCATAGGTGAGTCTATTGATATGTAATCTTTACGGTCGTAAATTTCATCAGGACCTACAATTCTGAACTTTTTAACTTCACCTTCTTCGTTTTCAATTTCAACCCATGCACCAAAAAATACTTTTCCATCTTGCACTGGAGAGTAGTCAATAATTTTTAAATCTGGTATGCGCTTGCGTAAGTAGCGTACCCGGCGGTCAATTTGGCGCAGTAAACGCTTATTATACTGATATTATAACCCCACCCAAATATATACTAAAATCACTACTTTAATACTTGTTAGATGATAGAAAAGAGTTAGTATTAAGGAAAAGTAAATATACTATATAATAAAAAGTATGGCATACATCCAAAAAATAAACGTAAAGTATCATGATAAAGAGGCTGGTAGTATTTGTGAGTTACCAGCTCTTTATACAGAGAAAGGTGTCGTGATATCACATATAAGATATCTTGCTTGGTACAGCTCTAAAAGTGAGTCATGGAAAGAGCGCTCTATATTTTCTTTAAAGCTCCTACTCACATATATTGATGTCGTACCAAACTTTGAAAACTCAACTTTATTATTAAAAGGTTTTACTAAAGCACTATTAGTAGGAACAATCGATTACGATAAAATGGATGACGAACTTGGATTGTATTGGAAGGCAAGAAAGCCTAGAGATGCAAATAATATATTATTTCATATAACGCATTACTCTGATTTTTTAGCTTTACAGGAAGGGTTTGACTCATCAAGGATAAACCCCTTCAGAAAAGCAACCAGTTATGAAGAGAGATTAAATTGGTGTGCATATTATCATAAGCACGCAAATGTGTTCCTAAATCATTTATCTAATCAAAATGACGCTGCCTTTAATGCGAAGAGAGTAAGATTCATTGATCGGTTATTAGAGCCTAAAATAAATAATGAAAAAGCGATGAAATTCCCCGATGAGCACTTTGAAAAGCTTCTTTATATTGGAATGGTAAAAGGCTCAACACCAGACTATAAATCTCAAGCTATGACCATGTTATTAAATTATGGTGGATTACGTAAAAGTGAGCTATTTCACCTTTATGTTTCAGATATAACTTTACACCCAATATATCGAGATGAAGCATTAGTTAGGGTCTATCATCCAGAAATAGGCCGCTCACCTGACAGTAGTTTTGCAAATAGGCGAGAATACTTACTCGAAAGCACTTTCTATAAACCAAGAAATACATACCGATTATCAGAAAGACTATATGCGGGTTGGAAGTCACCTTTACTCACAAATAAAGACGGCTATTTTGAAGTGATATTTAACCCGCCTGAAAAAGCAAAAGAATTTTTAATATCTTGGGTTAACTATCTTAAATATCAACGGGTAGAGCCGGCAAAAACAGACACTCACCCATTTGCATTTACCAACTCCACAGGAGCGCCTGAAACGATAAAAAACTTTCAGCGAATTCATAAAAGAGCAGTAAAAAAAATTGGGTTGGAAGTTCAAAAAGAGCTTGGAACTACAGAGCATGGACACAGGCATGCATATGGTTATCGCGCACGACAACTTGGTTTAAGCCAAGTTGAAATTCAAAAAGCAATGCATCATAAGAGCTCTCTATCCTGCTTGGTATATATACAACCAACCTCAGAAGATATTCGTAGTAAGATGAGAGAGATTAAATGAGCAAACTTAAAGGTGACTCGAGCCTTCCATTAAATATACCTGTATCAATAAAAACATTGGGTGAATACAAAGCAATATGCAAAAAAAACGGTATTACTAACTCAAGATTACATTTAGAAAATTACAAAAGCATACCAGGCCTAATTGCACATCCAGAGAGGGTTTTTAAGGATGAGTGGGTGAGCTATAAAGATACATTTGATGTCCCTGATTTTTATTCCTATAAAAAGTTAAAGAGTATTATTAAGCCATTAGCTCTCAAATCACAAAAGGAATACAGGGCATTTGTTAAAAAGCAAGATGACCCTCAAATACCAAATGACCCACAGGGGGTATGGGAAAGTGAATGGGAAAATTGGTTTAAATTTTTAGGTAAAAAAGAGCCTTACAATTTAAAATTTATTGCAAAACCATATATAGCTTGGGCTGTAAAAATAGAAGAATTTATGACCCAAGCATTAGGCGGAGGTTCTAAAAACTCTTTGCTTTGTCGATTCGTTCGAATTTATATAGAAAAACACGATAAAAGCTTAACTCCAGAAGCATTTCTTACAAAGCAAAAGGTTAATATTAGACCCTTAAAGCAAGAATTAGAAAAGTTGAATACCGATAATATGCGGCGTAACTTGATAATTGCAGTGAATGAATTTTTAGACTTTGTAATTACCAACGATCTAACTAGTGAAGATGAGGAGACTGGAGAGATCATTCGTGTAATGGATGCTAGAAATCCTTTATCGCTGCTATCAAATTCAGCAAGTGTGATGTCTCCGCAACGCGCTGAGTCAACTAAACCTTGCTTGCAGTATTACTTTGTTAAAAAGGCCCAAGAGTGGATAATTCCAGCTAATGCAAAAACTTTTAAAGACCTAAAGCATTTGCAAAAATTTGATGCTGATTGGCTGAAAGTATCATCGAAGGAAGTAGATCGAAGTGACCCTGATTGCGTGATAAAAAAGATTGGAGATCAGCTTTATATGTGGTCTCCAATAAATTGGTTGCATACGTTCACTTTAACAAAAGTTCCATTGCGGGGTCGTCAGATTGCATATAATGATTCAGGTGAAGCAGATGATGTAATAGCTAATGTTGATCAAAATGGAAAAATAATTTGGGAAAAAAATAAATCTATTTTTTCGGGGTTAACAAAAAACCAAGCGTTTATTAAAAGAATGCCTGACGAAAACGCAGGGATGTTTATCACTACAAACAAAACAAGTAATAATGGTCAAGGTTATTCAATACCTTGGATACCTGAAGACCTTATTTATTGGTTAGTAAAACTTCGTAAGTGGCAGCAAAAATATAATCCTATAGATAACCCTACGAACTGGTCTAGTTGTAAAAGAACAAATTTAAATGAGTTGCAACTTAAGGCTAAAGGAATAAATTGTTTTTTATTTAGGGCGTATCAGGATATTGAGCCACAAAGTGTTGGTAATTCCCTAACACCAAGGTTAGCTGCCGCACTTTATAATGTTCAACCATCAAATTTAGAGCTTGCAACGCTATCAGGGAAGGAAGCAACGTTAAATCAGTATAAGTCTAAGTATACCCCTCACTCAATGCGTGTGAGCCTTATAACGGCTTATATAATGGAAATGGGGATGCCTATTGAAATAGTTATGAAAGTTGTGGGGCACTCATCAATTGTAATGTCTATTTATTACTGCAAAATTACGCAAGGCGATATTAGAAAGCGATTAGAGCAGGGCGAGAAAGAAGCATTAAAAACGAGGGTTGACGCTACTCAGAGTTTAATTGAACAAAATAAAATAGAGAAAGTAAAAAATGAATTGGTATCAAATAATGAAGAGTTACTAAATTCATTAACAAACTCTATTCCAGCAGGGAACTTCATTTTCAGGGATTATGGTATCTGCCCATATGCCGCAACTCGCTGTGAAGATGGCGGAGAACTTAATGGTAGTGGTACATCATTACGTGTACCGGCTCCATCTGGTTATCTAGGGACGCAAAATTGTCTTCGCTGTCGTCATTTTATTACAGGCCCCGCATTTATTGGTGGGTTGCTATCCATCACTAACGAAATATTATTTCACTCTAACACCCAGTCATCTCAATGCACAAAGTTACAAAGTAAAATTACTATGCTTGAGAAAAGTTTAGACGAATTAGATCGCCGAGAATACGTAGCTAATTTAAAAAATGAAAAAATTGACTTATCAGAGCGTAAAATTCTTGAGTTAAAAATAAGAAAAACTGAGTCAGAATATGAAAGTGCAGCAAAAAAAATGGATATGCTCTTATGTGACTTACAGTCGTCCTACAAGCTAATTAAAATGACACAATCAATAGCTAATCAAAAAGACAGCTTGTCCCTCGTTAAAATGAGTGATTCAGAAATAGAAATATCTTTAGAAGAGACATCTTCATTTGAGCAACTTCAAGAGGTTTGTGAGAATGCAACGATTTATGAGTCGGCCAATGCATCGCATGCCATAATTCCAAGATCTCAACAGTTGGATAAAATGGCTGTATTCAATGAAATATCTCCCGGCTTATTCTTACTCACAGAAGAGCAACAATTGCACGCTGGAAATCAATTAGCGCGCCTTTTAAAGTCTCGTTTAAAAACATGGTCAAAAGTTAGTCGTGTAATTAATTGTGATATTAAGCTCTCCGACCTTCTTGGTGATGAACAGATTTCAAAGTCTGAAATCGAATTTATTAATAAAAATAATACGTTAATTAATAGTGAGTTATGAGTATGTCACCTGAAGATCTACTAACTGAATTACAAAAAGGTTGCTCTACTAAGATTAGTGAAACCCTCGAAGCAATCTATAGGGTTTGTATGGAGCAAAGAAAAAGAGGTGTTGATGACTATTCTATTTCTACAATATCAAAGTTAGGCACTCAACGAGGGGTTCCAAAAGCACAAAGTATTCGTAATAAATCGGGTGAAAAGTATAGAGCACTTATTGCATCATTTGCAGAGAACAGCCCAGTAAAAGATCTTGGTAAGCAAAAGCATCAAGGGTTAGACTGGATAGATGAAATAAACAATCCAAAGCATCGATTACTAGCAAAAATTCAAGCTTCCGAGCTAATTGCGACTCGAAAAAAGCTACAAGAAATTATTCCACCAAACCTTCAAATTGATATTTATGACTACAAGTCTACTGGGCTTGGTTCTGAGCATAAACTATCGAATCAAGAGCGCAGAGCATTAGAATATTTATTATCAAATAGCTTTCAAAGCAAATGGAAATTAACGCCAACGGATTATGGGGAGCTTATTGATGAAAATAAGCATGCTGTTTTTAAAGCGGCTACCCTTGACGCTATAAAAAAAGCTTTAGATTTTTTATAGCCGTAATATCTATAACACACGCTAAAATTTAATTTGCTGTCTGGTTATTATAATCTTTGTAGTTTCAATAAAGGAAAGCTTCATTTGGATAGAAAAATTAAAAGACCCTATAGTTAGGCTTCAAGATAACATTTTCTACTCTCAAGCATTAGCAGCTGAAAAACTAGCAAAGGAGATATAGTACCGATTGGTCCAGTCATAGAATTTTATGAAGGTGGGTAGTCTTCGTCACCAAACTCAAAATAGACTGACTTAGAAGTAGAAGATCTTGAATACCTCATATCTAAAGAGTTTATGCGCCGAGCAGGTTTGGAAGTGGGGCCAAACGGTAGTATATTATCAAGTAATGATAAAGATAACTTTCTCCCGGTTGCAACTTTAGATGCTGTTAAAAAAGCATTGCAGTATTTGTAATATTGGGATGGGGCAAACTAATTGTATACCAATCTAATAACGCGTGAAGGATTAGACAAGCTAAATAAAGAGCTTAATTACCTTTGGCGCGACTACAGACCTGAAATAACAAAAAAAGTAGCTTGGGCTGCTAGCCTTGGCGATCGTTCAGATAATGCCGATTATAAAGAAAATAAAAGATTACTTAGACAGATAGATTCTCGAATTAGGTTCCTTAGAAAGCGCATCGAAGCAGTCAAAGTTATTGACTACTCTCCTCAACAAGTCGGCAAGGTTTTCTTTGGGGCATGGGTAGAGGTTGAAAATGATAATGGTGAAACAAAAGCTTTTCGCATAGTTGGCCCTGATGAGATCTATGGTCGTAACGATTACATTTCTATTGACTCTCCTATGGCCAGAGCGATGCTAAAAAAGGAAGTTGATGATGATTTTCAAGTTAAAACGCCAGTAGGGATAAAAGAGTGGTTTATTAACAAAATTGAGTATAAGTAAAGAGCTAGTACAGCTTATGCAACAACTAACTTGAAAAACTCCGAAAGAGAGTATTTATATTTCAGCCTTCTGAGCTTTAGTCATCAAAATCTCTTTTGGTATAAAGACGGTTAGTCTGCTTAGAGCGAATTGCAGACGGTCGAATTAGTTGCCTTCTCCTAGCTTGCAAGGTAGCCTGTAAAGCATTCATAAAAACATGGACGCACTATGAAAGCTTTCTTTTTCATTTTTCTATTTGTCTTTTCTATTAGCTGTCTCGCTGTTGTAAAAAGGCATGATATTCCCCCTGAGAATTATGTGTCGAAAGAAGCTCCTAACTTCTTAGTGGATATGCCTCATGAAGGGCATGGCGCTTTAATTAACCCAAGGTGGGTTGTAACTGTCGCGCATACCATTTTTTATAATTATATTGGTAAAAGTTTAAGGGTTGGATCAAATACATATCAAATTGAAAAAGTGTACATACATCCTGAATTTGAAAAACCTAGCGAAAGTTTGTTGAAAGGAAATTTAGCGCCTTTAATGAGTTTTTTTAAAGCAAGAAGTGATATTGCATTAATCAAATTAACTTCGCCTGTGAGCGATGTATTACCGATTACTCTTTACACAAACACAAAAGAACAAGGAAAAACAGTTACAGTTTTTGGTAGAGGTGCCACAGGTAATGGGCTTATTGGCGAAGAGTCTGAGACTAAATCTTTGAAACAGCTGAATCACTTCCAAAATATTATCGAAAATGCAGAAACTAATTGGCTGACATTCAGGTTTGATAAGGCACCTAATGGATTACCTCTAGAGGGAATGCACGCTTCAGGTGATAGTGGTGGAGCCTCTGTCATTTATCAGGGTGGTATACCCTTTCTTGTAGGGCTTTCAAGTTGGCAATTAGCGCATGGCGATATTTCTGATTTTAAGGGTGGGTTATATGGTACAACTGCATATCAAGTGAGAATTTCCAATTATAGTAAGTGGATTAAGGATGTATTAGCTAGCGAACCAAAAACTGTCAATTAGCGTCTGTTTTGGGACTGTAATGAAGTTCGACCTAGAGCGAGAAGCGGACGGTCGTTTAAGCTCGTTCTTGGACAATTTTGAGTTACATAGGTTGTTAAATTAACTCAGTTAGAATTAGGTGATGTATTGAATAAGCGGCTCGCCACGGCGGACTTTCTGGCAGTGTGGATGATGTGCAACGCAAGCAAACTCTGTTGGTTATGACGGGTTTCATAGGGTAAGCTAGTACATAACCTACTGACTGAGAAATATTTATGGACACAATAAAGAGCAAAGCTAGAAGGCAACCTCCATACAAATCCATTTGGTTTTGGGTGTTGCCATTTTTCACTCTAATTGTAGTGTTGACATTGGTCTCTATGGCTCAAAATGTCTCTGGCTTCTCTGAGGGGCTAAAACATACATTAGAAACCTATCGGATACCGCTGGCTTCTGTTGTTTTTTGTGTTACGACATTAATTCAATGGTTGATAGCTCACAACTCAAATAAGCCATCCGAATTAGAGGAGCAGCAAGTAATAAATAGACACCTTAGAGATGAGTATGATGTTAGTGAGCGTCTTTTAATTAAGCAGTTTGGTAAATTATCCTCTGACCGTGCATTTACTTTTATTTCAACAGATGACTTGCCAGCAATTCACTCAAAGGTGTATGCGGAAGACCGTCTAATTAAACGTGGTAAACTAAGTGTCTGTGATGAAGCGATACGAGCCATTGACTACTACTTTCGGAATACCGAAAGGCTACTAGAAGAAGCTCTAAACCTATTGCAAAACGAAGAAGCCAAAGAAACGCCGAACAGGCACATCAAAGAAAGTCTGATCATCCAGCTAATTCAGTATTTAAATCAATGTGCACTAACACTGCATTATGAAATTGGGATGAGGGTGATTAATTTGGATAGCTCAGATATAAATACCTACCGAGATGCTTTTTTCGAAACACTCCATCTAACAAACTTCTTAGGTGGAGAGTTATCCCCCATAGTGAATCAAGTGGTTGAAACCCCATCAACTGAAAAATCCAACTCACAAGAGGATATACTGAACATGTTTGTTGCTGCCCATGAAATAGCGGAGAGTTTAGTGACCAGTAGTGAAGGGGCTACATTTGGTGGCCTGTATAGAAGCATCCAGCTAAGGTCGATCATCAAACAAGCGCAGGGTTCTCCTTTATACCTATTAGCTTGTCAGGTTATTCAAGATATTGTTCTTGAACCACTACTAGGCGAAAGCGATAAAATAGGCGCTGTGGAGGTTGATGACAACTATCCAAAATATGACATATACAACCAAGCTGGAGAGAAGAAGCTAACTCTCGGTTACAAAGAGGTAGATGAGAACACTCTTACCCTCATCCTGAGCGGTGAAGGTGAGAACATAAAAACAACTGTAAGGTTTGTCGATTCGGAAAAGAAAAGGTTCGAAGTAGATAGGGACATGGGGGGGCGCTTTACCCTTGAGTGTAAAAAAGCTATTAACCGGCACTTAGTTATTGAATAGCTATCAACTTGACGGACTGCAGTGGATGAGTAAGTTTGACCATATAGCTAGAGTTTTTGTCATAAGGTAAAGTAAGTCAAATACTAAACTGAATGCTGTGTAGAAAAACTAACGTAAAACACAATGGGGTAGAAAAGAGTTGGACTGCCGAGCTTTCATTAGATACCAACTTATAATCTTAAAGTACAAAACGGAAGTAAACTTCCGGTTTCTAACCCAATATTGCTATATTTCGGAAGCAAACTTCCGTTTATAGGAATTCAAAGGCAGTTATCGGAAATATACTTCTGTTTTTGAAAGCCTTAACTTAGATAGATATATGAGCCACTTTTCGGGGGGCTTATTTGAGCGATAACCGGTCATTGAGGATGGCTAAATTTAGGGCTAATTAATAGATAAAGTTGTGTCGTTTATTCATATAGTCAAGCAAACGAGCAACGCGTATATCCTACATTTAAATTTATTTAAAATCTTGAAATACCCTCGGTTATTTGTTGGAATGTGGATAGATGAGCTTGAAGTCAGCAAAAATATGCGTGATGAGCGCACTATTAAATTGTTAGGCGTTGCTGAACAAGGAGAGATATTCAATGGCTTTTGCCCTCGCACCAGATCAAGAAAATGCTTACCCATCACTCATTACGGCATTGTGCGCGCGCGATGCGTATACTAGAGGCCATTGTGACCGCGTCTGTGCGCTTGCGTTGGAAGTGGGGCGTGCGGCCGATTTGAGTGCCCCCTCATTAGATGACTTGCGTATTGCCAGTCAATTACACGACGTGGGTAAGATTGGAGTTCGTGATACTGTTCTCTCGAAGCCTGGAAAGCTCACACCTGATGAAAGGGAAGAGATAAAGGCTCACTCGGTTATCGGTGAGAGAATAATTAGTGAGACATTCCTGACAAACAGAGACGAGGTCGCGTCTATTGTCAGACATCATCATGAAGCATTTGATGGAAGCGGATACCCAGACGGACTGGCTGGTGCCGATATTCCCCTGAGTAGTCGAATACTTTCGATCATTGATGCGTATGATGCACTGACGACTAGCAGGCCATACCGCATGGCTAAATCGCACCTTGAAACTATGAATATCTTGAAGCATGAAGTGGACACGAAGTTTGATCCAAATATTTTTTTGTTGTTTACAAAAGTCATAAAGGCCAGTTCGGCACGTGCCTCGTAAACGCTCGTTCCTAGAATACGGTGAACGCTGCCTAAAAAGTCTCTGCAGATGACATTTGATCCGCCACCCACTTTTTTGCTAACGCAAAAGCAGGCGTTGTCTCAAATGCACCTGAGCTCAGGCGTTGCTAATGTCTGCAAATGGCACAAATGCGACTATCAGAGAAAATTGAGTCATTAATAAGCTCAAATCAACGTTTTAATCTCTAAAGTGATAGCTTCTTGTTAAGTTAAGAAAAGGATAGAACTTGGTTTCATGTTGGCAGTCTGTTGATCGTGCGCTTTACGTCCTAAGACACTTTACTCTTAGGCGTTATAGCCATATTTGAGCCTGTTTACGGTATTTTTAATTAATTCACGGCCAGCTATTGTATCTATAAATGTTAAAGGTTTTTTAGAGTCGAATTGGAGTGACGAGGTATTTAACCAAATATTAAGACGTTCTATATTTTCAAAGTAATCAAGACAAAAAGAGCAGACTTTTGCAATTTCAAATGCATTTTCACTTAAAGTGGTATTTAAGGGCTTTAATTCTTTTTTATAGCGTACATATGAGCTCTTGCTAGTTCTAATAGCTGAAGAAAATGCTCGTATATCCCAGCCTAACTCTATCCTTAGACGCTCAGCATTTTTGATATATACACCTTGATGTATAAAGTTAATTTGCTCTAGGTGACTTGAACTTTCACTGATCTTTCTATTGGTTAAAATCTCTATAAAGTCTATTTTTTTATGAATTTCAGAGAAGCTATACATAGCAACACCTTAAATTAAGTTATATTTCCTCGTGTAACTGAAATTGATGTTACCTGTAGAGGTCTACTTGAGGTAAATTCTAGCGTATTTACCGCAATTCACTTAACCCTAAAGCGATCGCTTCTTGTTGAAAACGGCCTGATATATTAATAATTCGCTCATAGGCGTCGGTTAAAAAATGCTCCTCTGTCGCTTCAGATCTATTGCTCATAGCTGGCTGCTCAAAAAAGTCAGCAAAGTTATCAAAATCAAACTGAGCTTTGGAGGTTTTTTTATTTTTCTTATTAAAGGTCATTTCACTTAAACCTTCATCTTCAGTAGGTTCTTCAGCAGTAGCTTTCATCTTTTCAAACTTAACTACATCAGCTTCAAATGGAACATCTTGATTAACTCTATACGCGTACTCTAAAAGCTTAGGTTCGGCAGGCATGTACATAATAGCTTCTTGGTTTTTAGAGTTTGTTACCCTCAGTATACGGCCCAATATTTGGCGATAATGCATTTCTGTTTTTATGTTTGTAAGGTGGCAGCAAACCTGCAAACGAGGGATATTTGTACCTTCGCTAATCATACCAACAGAAATAATCCACTTAGTTTGTGCATACCTAAACTGCTGAATAATACTTGTAGGTTCATTTTCTCGGTAGGTTACAACAGTGCTATCCTCGTCAAAGTGAGTTCGCATTAACATAGAGATTTGATGGGCATGCTCAACAGACGATGCAACAATCAACCCCGCTGCATCGGGGTTTTTCAATCTAAATGAGATAAGCTTTTTTTGAGCGGAAGAAATTATGTATTTTATTACCGCTTCATTTTCAATAATTTCTTGATAAGAAACGCCAGAGTAGTTTAATAACGCTTTAAAGCAGTTAAATGTTTTGGTTTCAACGTCATCTACAACTGTAATATGGCTATTATCAACAGCTACTATTTGTGGAACCCGACAAACATTATCTCCAATAGCCTCAGAAAGCCCGTAAACGTAGTCACACGCTATTTTATTGTTAGGTTGCTGATACGATGAAAGAACAATAGGAGCAGCGTCAGAACGCCAAGGGGTGCCTGTTAAGGCTAATGTATACTGTGCTTTATTTTGAATGTTAAGTATTATCTGCTCACCCCATGCATTTGCATTGGCAATATTAGAGCCAGCACAATGATGAATTTCATCAAATATTACAAAAACACGATATCGTTCAAATAACTGCCAAAAGTGCACATCTAAATACTGTAAGCTTTGATAGGTTAAAGCTCTACCTTTAGCGCCAATAAGCCCATCAAATCGTTCATTCGTTTTTAGCTGTAAGCTTTCCTTAAAGTCTTGAGAAACAATAGACGACGGTGAAAAACAAATAATCACATCGACCATATTATTTTTTAATAACTGGTTAGCTAATTCCGAAGCCATTAAGGTTTTACCCGCCCCAGGAGTTGCCAAGGCTAAAAAGTGGCTATTGCCGCTCTGGTATTGTGTAAGCGCTAAATTAATACACTCGGCTTGCCATAGTCTTAGTTTCATATTTTCTCTAATGCTTCGTTTTGCTTCATTAAGCCTTCAATCGCTCTAATCTTGCCAAGTATTCTTGTATTGTTGTCTCTCGCTTTGTTGTATTGTGGCTGAAGTTCATCTACTAATTCGGGTGACTCCAAATAAAGCTCTTTGTATGCCTCAGATTCCCCCATATTCAATAATAGCTCGGCTTTATAATGATTTAACTTACTAAGTAATAGCGCGTGCTTATCATCTGCCTTTTCTGTAGTTCCAATAGGTATTGCACTAGCTAGCTGAGTAATTACC
The DNA here is from genome assembly GCF_016598755.1 of Pseudoalteromonas sp. LC2018020214. Taxonomy (NCBI): domain Bacteria; kingdom Pseudomonadati; phylum Pseudomonadota; class Gammaproteobacteria; order Alteromonadales; family Pseudoalteromonadaceae; genus Pseudoalteromonas; species Pseudoalteromonas sp. LC2018020214. The sequence continues at coordinate 3,483,622 of NZ_CP066804.1, read as the reverse complement.
TCAACGTTAAAGCTTTCTGTTTTATTGAATCGCGTAAATCCTTTTTTATTTGATACCATTTTTTTCAGCCAGCCTTTTTTAACAAGCTTGATCAATTCGGCATATATACTTCGCCTAACTGCTGTAGGTACCAAAGAAGAATCACTTTTTAATGCTAAGTACGCCGAGCGTACATCGCTTGTTGTAAAGTTATCAAAATTTGGTGCAACAATAATTTGAGCTACGAGAGGGTCAAATTTCAAAGTAAATCCTAATAAACTTCTTATAATAATGGGTATTATAGGGCGTGGTAGTTAAGCCCTCAACATGAAAATCTAATCATTTTGCCTTGAGGAAAACCAGGTGAGTGATTTAGTTAAACATTTTGGTGAAAAGCTACGAGAAAAACGCAAAGAAGCAGGCTACTCGCAAGAAGGTTTTGCCGCCTATGTCGGTATAGAGCGCGGTAATTACGGAAAAATGGAAAGAGGTAATGTTAATATTAAACTCGAAACCTTATATAAATTAGTAAACGCATTAAATTGCGAGTTCGAAGAGATACTACCGGCAAGGCAAAAGTATAAAATTGACCTAGATTAACCAAAAACTACTTGGTACTAATATATTATTAATTTTTTAATTAATTAGGGTATATTAATCACTATTACCTCAGGAATATAAATAAGCGAGTGAGTTGCTTTAAGCAAAAAAATCATCTCAAACTCACTGGCTAACAAGGACTTAATTTACATGTTTGAACAAACATTTAAAAATATCGACGACATTTTCCATAAAGACGCAGGCTGCTCTAGTGAGCTAGACTACACCGAGCAATCGTCGTGGATGCTATTTTTAAAATACCTTGATGACTTAGAGTTTACAAAGTCTCAAGAAGCCGAATTGATGGCAGAAGAATACCAATACATTATTGAAGAGAAGTACCGCTGGAGTTCGTGGGCTGCGCCTAAAACCGCTAATGATGAGTTTGATCACGATAACGCCTTAACCGGCAGCGACTTAATGGATTTTGTTGATGGCGAGCTTTTCCCCTATCTTAAAGGCTTTAAACTACGTGCCAAAGGCCCTGACACCATTGAATATAAAATTGGTGAAATCTTTAGCGAGATCAAAAATAAAATTCAAAGTGGCTACTCACTGCGTGATGCGCTCGAAAAAGTAGACGAATTACGCTTTCGCTCACAAGAAGAAAAGCATGAGCTTTCACACCTGTACGAAGTAAAAATTAAAAACATGGGCAACGCTGGCCGCAACGGGGGAGAATACTACACACCACGCCCATTAATTCGTGCGATGATCGATATATTACAGCCACAAATTGGCGAAACCATATACGACGGTGCAGCAGGTTCGGCAGGCTTCTTATGTGAAGCCTACGATTACCTTCGCCAAGGTGGTGTCAGCAAAAAGCAGCTTTCAACCAGCGATTTAAAAACCCTGCAACAAAGCACCTTTTACGCCAAAGAGAAAAAGTCTTTGGCTTACGTTATCGCCATTATGAACATGATTCTACATGGCATCGAAGCACCTAACGTTATTCATACCAATACCCTAGGCGAAAATCTACAAGACATTACCCCAAGCAACCAGCACGATATTGTATTAGCTAACCCGCCGTTTGGTGGTAAAGAGCGCAAAGAAGTTCAGCAAAACTTCCCAATCAAAACCGGTGAAACCGCCTTCTTGTTTTTGCAGCACTTTATCAAAATGCTCAAGCCTGGTGGCCGCGCTGCCATTGTGATTAAAAACACCTTTTTATCGAATACCGATAACGCCGCCATTGCCTTGCGTAAAGAGCTATTAGAAAACTGCAACTTACACACCGTACTCGATTGCCCAGCAAAAACCTTCTTAGGCGCTGGGGTTAAAACCGTGGTGTTGTTTTTCACTAAAGGCGAACCAACACAAAAAACATGGTTCTACCAGCTAGACCCTGGCCGCAGCTTGGGTAAAACCAATCCGCTAAACGACAAAGACTTAAAAGAATTTATCGAGCTACAAAAAGGCTTTGAAGACAGTGCTAAATCTTGGTCATTGGCAACGTCTGAACTAAATGATGCAACATGGGATTTATCGGTAAAAAACCCAAACCAAGCAGAAGAAGCTCCACTGCGTGAACCGCAAGTCATTATTGAAGAAATCATTGCGCTGGATAAAGAGAGCGAAGCGATTCTTGGTAAGATTCAGGAGTTGTTGTAATGCTTTTTCCTACGCATTGGACGATTGACTCTCTGGGCAATTTATTTCAAACAGTTACAGGGTCAACACCTCCCAAAAGTCAAAAGGATAATTATGGCTGCGACGTTCCATTCGTTAAGCCGCCAGAGTTATTAAACTCTGTAATTTTCGAAACGGCTGACAACTTGAGTGATAAAGGGGCCTCCATAAGTCGAACCCTGCCATCTGGCTCAATACTGATTTCATGCATCGGAAATCTTGGGAAAGTTGGAATTAACTCTAAAGTTGTTGCTTTTAATCAGCAAATTAATGGAATTAAGGCTGATGATAGCTTCGTATCTAAATTTATGTTTTATCAGGCGCTGTCCCCTTGGTTTAATTCCCAGCTTGAGGAATTAGCATCTGGAACAACTGTTCCTATCGTAAATAAGAGTAAATTTAATTCTATCAGGGTGGTACTCCCTCCCATTCCCGAACAAAAATGCATCGTCGCTATTCTCGATCAAGCCTTCGCCGATATAGAGCAAGCCCGCGCCAAGACCGAGCAAAACCTCAAAAACGCTCGCGAGCTGTTTGAAAGCTACTTGCAGCAAGTATTTAGCCAGCATGGTGATGATTGGGGAGTTAAGAAGATTGCTGAAATCGCTGAAACATGTTTGGGAAAAATGCTTGATAAAAAGAAAAATAAAGGCAATCCAAAGCCATATTTAAGAAATCAAAATGTTCAGTGGTTTAATATAAATACAGATGATCTTCTTGAAATGCGTTTTGAGGATAGTGAGTATGAAAGATATGCTATTAAAAAAGGAGACTTGGTAATTTGTGAGGGTGGTTATCCAGGGCGTGGAGCTATTTGGGAGCAAGATGAAGATATCTTTTTCCAAAAAGCCTTGCATAGAATACGTTGTCATAATCCACTCTATAATCGCTGGGTTTTATACTATTTATATCTGAGCGATTGTAATGGCACTCTAAAAAACAGTTTTACTGGGGCTGGTATCCAACATTTTACAGGGAAGTCTCTAAAGCAATTAGCCTTGCCGATTCCACCGGTTGAATTAACCGAGAAGTTTGTGCGCAATTTTGATGAGTTATTTAATCACGTAATAAGCTTGGAACATATATATCATAATAAATTGAAGTCAATTGACCAACTAAAAAAATCCATCCTACAAAAAGCCTTTTCTGGCGAGCTAACCAAGGCGCTTGAGGTTGATACAAACAAAGGAGCAGTGGCCTAATGTCACAAGCAAGGACGCGTAACGAAGCCGATACCAGAGCGGATTTAATTGATCCTAAGTTAGTTGCTGCGGGTTGGGGTGAAGTTGATAACAGCTTTATTCGCCGCGAGCTTATTTGCCCTGGCCAAATTATGGCGGGTGGCAAACGCGCTAATAAAGTCCCATGTGATTATGTGCTGGTGTACAAAGGTCGTAAGCTTGCGGCAGTAGAAGCAAAAAAAGAAAGCCTGATATACAGCGAAGGTGTACGCCAAGCGATAGACTACGCAAAGCGTCTGCAATGCCGCATTGCTTACGCCACCAACGGCCATGATATTTACCAGATTGATATGCTCACAGGTGTTGCGGAACTGGTGGAAGAATACCTGTCACCGCAAGCGCTTTGGGATTTAACCTTTGGGCAAAAAGGTGATACCCCAGAAGCGGATTTTACGACAGCTTGGCGTGATGCGTTTTCTACCATTCCCTTTGAGGCCAAAGGCGATTGGGCTCCGCGTTATTATCAAGAGAATGCCATTCATAATGCCCTTGAGGCCATTGCTCAGGGCGAACCAAGAATTTTGTTAACGCTTGCTACTGGTACGGGTAAAACCTGTATTGGCTTTCAAACAGCGTGGAAGTTATTTCAAACCCGTTGGAGTTTGACCGCGCAGAAAGATATAAGCCTTGCTAAAAAGCGCCCGCGTATTTTATTTTTGGCCGACCGTAACATATTAGCTAATCAGGCGTTTAACGATTTTCATTCGTTTGGTGATGACGCCATTGTGCGTATCACCCCTGAAGATATTCGCAAACGAGGCGGCGTTCCTAAAAATGCCAGTGTGTTTTTTACTATTTTTCATACTCTTATGTGTGGGCCTAAAACCGAATTAAAAGAAGCCACAACAGAAGAAGATGAAAATGCGCCAGTCAAAAATGCAGAAAACCCGTATTACGAGCAATATCCTGCTGATTTTTTTGATTTAATTATTATTGATGAATGTCACCGTGGTGGCGCAAATGATGAAAGTGCTTGGCGTGATATTCTTAAACACTTTGAACCAGCAGTTCAGCTAGGTTTAACTGCCACACCAAAGCGTACCGATAACGCTGATACCTATGGTTACTTTGGCGAACCCGTTTACAGCTATACTCTAAAAGAAGGCATTAACGATGGCTTTTTAACGCCATTTAAAGTGTTACCGATTGTTGGCACTATGGATGAGTACAAGTACATAGAGGGGGATGGTGTTGTTGTAAAAGGCGATCCTGAGCCTGGTAAACTGTATAAAGAAGGTGACTTTAACCGCATTATTACCATACCTCAGCGCGAAGAGCGCCGTGTACACTATTGGATGGAGCGCTTTAATCCTAAAGAAAAAACCATCGTGTTTTGTGCAACACAAGTTCATGCAGGTATGGTGCGCGATTTTATTAATCAGTATGCAGTTAAAAAGGGCTGGACTACCAACACTAACTATTGTGTTCGTGTTACCGCTAACGATGGCGTAGCGGGTGAAAACGACTTAAAAATCTTTTGTGATAACGAAAAAACTATTCCGACAATTTTAACCACATCACGCAAACTCTCTACCGGCGTTGATGCGCGTAACGTACGTAACATTGTGCTCATGCGCCTTTGTAACAATATGATTGAGTTTAAACAGATTATAGGCCGAGGAACCCGCACATACGATGGCAAAGACTATTTTACCATTTACGACTTTGTAAAAGCGCACCATAACTTTGCTGATCCTGCTTGGGATGGTGAGCCAATACCCAGCGAAGTATGCCCTGAGTGCGGCACAACGCCGTGCCAATGTGAAGACACTGGCGGCGATGGAGCCGGTGAGAAGAAACCGTGTAAAGTGTGTGAACAAAAGCCATGTGTTTGTGAAAAGCCAGAGCCTGAAGGCTGTGAAAAATGCGGTGAAAGACCATGTGTATGCGAAAAGCTCGAAATAAAGCTCTCAGACGGCCGTACACGGCAAATTAAGCATATTTCCTCAGCAATGTACTGGAGCGCTGAAGGGAGGCCCATTACAGCTAAAGAGTTTGTTGAACGTATGTTTGACGACTTACCACGCTTTTTTGAAAATGAAGACCAACTACGCGAAATCTGGAGTGATCCAACCACTCGCGAAAAGCTATTAGAAGATTTAACCGAAGCGGGCTACGATAGCGAAAAACTCGATAGTATGAAAGCCGTAATTGATGCACAAGACAGCGATGTATACGATGTTTTATCCTACGTAGCGTATGCCTCAGAGGCACAAACACGCACTGAACGAGCTCAACAAGCAAAACCTAAAATAAACTCTGCTTTTAGCGATTATAAACAACAAGAGTTTATAAACTTTATATTAAGTAAATACATTGAAGATGGCGTGCAAGAACTCGCACCTAAAAAAATGCGCAGTTTAGTAGAGCTTAAATACAACACCATTAACGACGCCGCCATTGAGTTTGGATCACCGACAGCGATACGCGATACGTTTATTGGTTTTCAGAAGTATTTGTATGCAAGGTAGTTAAATTATATAACTATCTGTAAGCGGAGGAACAACGAATTAACTTTCTCAAGTTGATGTCTCTGAGCTACTACATATAACAGGTTCAAATAAATACTGCTTTAATAGCGTTTACTCATACATTGATACTCAGAATATTATACTGTAGCCAACGCGTTTGAGCATAAGTTTCAAATTTTCCTCAGGAATTTTTTAAATTCATTTAGCTATGCACTTACGTTATTTTGTTTATCGAATTTCTAATGACTAATTAAACATTTTCGTTTAAATCCAGACACATCATGATACCCATATCATTCTCTACTTAATTTGCTGTAATAGGGAATACTGTTGCACCCAGCCATAGCATAAAAGCAAGTTATAGATGTAATAGTTCAGTCTTAGGTGAGCGTGAAGGGATTGAAAGTGTAGTGAAAACGGCAAAAATGCCCGCAACACCTATTCCAAAAAGTATCGCCACGCCCAGTTTACTGAGCCAAATAATCATGTGTAAATACCAGTTTGGCTTGCCGCTTTATCGCCAAGAAACGTTATTTTCTGATATCGGTATTGAGTTGAGCAGGCAAACCATGTCGAGCTGGATGTTACGCTGTGCTGAATTGTTGTCACCGCTCTATCAGCGTTTAAAAGAAATCTTGTTATCTCAAGCAGTTATTCATGGCGATGAAACCTCGTTAAACGTTATTAACGCAGAGAAAGCGACCAGCTATATGTGGCTGTACTGTTGTGGCGATGATAAGCCGGGTAAAGACACTAATATTGTCCTGTTTGATTATCATAATAGTCGCGCGGCCCACTGTGTAGTTGGTTTTCTTGACGGTTATCAAGGCTACATGCACGTTGACGGCTACAAAGCATACGAGCAAACGAAGGCAACACTGGTTGCGTGCTTAGCTCATATACGCCGTAAGTTCATCGAGGCCAAAGGCAATAATAAAAAAACCGTTAAAGCGGATGTAGCACTTAACCTTATTCGCAAACTCTATGGTATTGAGCAAGCCATCAAAGGTAAATCGGTTAGTGAAAAATTCACCGTTAGGCAGCAAAAAGCCAAACCAATCGTTGATGAATTGTATCAATGGTTACTCAAACACAAAGATAAAATCCCTCCCCAAATGGCGCTAGGGAAAGCAATTACCTATGCGATAAACCAGTTTGAGAAATTCAGGCGTTACCTCGATGATGGCAGGCTCAGTATTGATAATAACCGAGCAGAGCGAGCCATAAAACCGTTCGTAATAGGGCGGTTTTATGGCTGTTCTCAAATACCAGTAATGGCGCGCATGCCAGCGCCATACTCTATAGTCTTGTTGAAACCGCAAAGGCAAATGATCTTGTAGTGCATGACTACATCTCAATGTGCTTGCAACATATTGCAGAGCAGCCAAGTAACCTTGAGCCACTGCTACCTTGGAATATTAAGCAAGGCTAGGTGTCGTTAGCTATACGCTTACAGCAGAAGTTACTATTTGAGTGTTTTGGCTAAAAATGTTTGTATTTTTTGATCTATAGCGGACATGGCTGAAAATATTCTTAATTGTCTAACATAGAGTATTAGATTAAATATATTTTTGAATTATTATACATTCTAATAACATTTACACTTCATAAGCTCAAGTGCTGAATAAATACACCAGCCCATATTAAAGTTGCGATGATAACGCTCACCATCACAGCCAAAGAGCCTAAGTCTTTCGCTAAACCTGACAGTGGATGAATTTCCGCGCCAATTCTATCGACTACTGCCTCAATAGCGGTATTGAAGATTTCTGCCAACAATACGAATAATAAAGCGCACCAAAGAAACACGTACTCAAAAAGTGAAAATGGAAAGAATAAACAGCCCACAACGAGAAGAACTGACAGCCAGAATTCTTGTTTAAACGCTGCTTCATTTGCTATCAGCCATTTAAACGCTCTGAGTGAATGCCCCGCTGCTAGGTATATTCGTTTTATTCCCGTCGGCTTTTGCTTAGCACCCATTGATTGGCTCCTGTTGGCTATTCTTAGCATTAGGTTTGGAATTAAGAAAGTGTAAGGTACGAAACACTACCGCGGCTATCAAACAAATGATTAACCATGACAACGTCATCGTTGTTAGTGTGTGACTTAAAAAATGGTCACCTATCGCCATCTTATAACTCCCCATAATCCAGCCAGTAGAAACAGCAAACGCTATCGCAATACATTGGTATTTCGGACGATAAAACAAAAAGAATAATGACATTAAGGCAAAACCACCGCTGGCATGACCCGCAGGAAAGCACTTGTACTTTTTAGTTGACTCAAACGATTCAGGCATTAATTCAAACGCCTTAACATAAGGGACATCGCCGCCATATAGTTCAAGCTGCGCAGGACAAGCACCATTGGTTGTTGCTTTTAAACCGCCGATGACTGACGGCACTAACATCAAAGAGAAAATAACCACTAATAATCGCTTTTGAAAGTGCTTAGAGTACTTGCGTCTACAAGCGATAACGTAAAAAGCAATGAGCGACAGTGCCAACAAAATAATGCTGTATTTAGGCAACAAGTAAAAAATAAAACGATAAGGCTCTTCATATTTATCAATTAACCACGTTTGGTTGGATGCATTGAATAACAAATTTTGAAGCCAAATATCGCTATTTGTTGTTTCAAATAAAAAAGCAATAAGCGTTAATGCATACATTGAATAAAGCAGGTGTTTACTCAAGTTCAAAACAATTCTCCATTTGCAAGGTGTTCCCTACTACCACTTCTATGGTCGAGTGGTGAATACCGTATTGAGCTGCGAGCAAATCTTTAATTGGCTTAAGATCTTGGAATTGTTCCATCGTTTTTAAGTTAACACTGGTTTCTAAATACACTTCGCTATCATCTAATTGCCACACATGAATGTGTCTTACTTTTTCAACATTCTCCATTGATTCGATATCCTTACAAATCTTATCGATATCGATATCAACGGGGACCGCTTGCATTAAAATACGAATACTTTGCTTAGCTAAAATAATACCGTGGTACACCACATAAACCGAGATAAGTATGGTTGCCAATAAATCGACAACATACCATTGATATAAAATGATCAAACTACCCGCAACAATGACAACGACAGAAGCAAAGGCATCAGATAAATTATGAATAAATGCCGCTCTGAGATTCAAGTTATTCTTCGCGCCTGCTTGATAAGTCAACCACGCGGTTATGGAATCAATCACTAAGGCTATTGTCGCAATCCAAACAACAATCCAACCATCAATAGGTTGAGGGTTAAAGTACTTCTCAACTGCGGCATAAATGAGATATATACCAAGAATAATAAGGGTAGTACTGTTGATTAATGCCCCGATAATTTCAGCCCGTTTAAAACCAAAAGTCATTTGGCTATTAGCGGGTTTTCTTGCAATTTTTCTCGCAACAATCGCAATAACGATAGCGCCTGCATCACTGAGGTTATGAAGCGCATCAGCAATCAAGGATAAACTACCTGATAAAACCCCGCCGATAATTTGGGCCACAGTAAGTAAAATATTGATAAATACTGCCATGCTTAATTTTCCGTCATGGTTATGTGCATGGCTGTGCGTATGGTTATTATTTGACATTTACTCTTCCTCTTGCATAACAAATAGTGGTGATGGCGCTTTTTCAGGCAATGACATATCTGTGCTGATATTTAACGCATGTAGTAAAGAAAAAGAAAAAACATCGTGAGAACTTTCTTTTTTACTTTGTTTGACCGTACTTTCCATATCAACGTGTGATGAAGAGCCGAACCAAGCAATTAAAGGTACATGAGTCTGTTCTTCAGGCGCCAGCATGTAAGGCATACCATGTAAGTAGAGTCCGTTCTTACCTAACGATTCACCATGATCGCCAATATAAAACATGGCAGTTTCAAAGTTGGTATTGTTCTCTTCTAATAAATTAATGGTTTCATTGATAAAGTAATCGGTATAGAGAATGGCATTATCATACGCATTAACAATTTCGCTAGTTTCACAGGCGGAGAGTTCGCTTGTTTGACAGGCAGGAGTGAACTTCTCAAAGTCTTTGGGGTATCGTTTGTAATATGCCGGGCCGTGGTTGCCCATTTGATGAAGCACTATGAGTACACTACCTTCTTGATCATCAATATACCCCTGTAAACCGTCTAACATACCAATGTCACGACACTCTATATCGCACACTGAATTTAGCTCAGGTGATTTGAAATTTTGGTATTCGACACGATCTGCGACGCCTTTTGAACTAGAGTTATTGTCTCGCCAAAGGACACTTACCCCGGCTTTGGAAATAACATCTAATACGTTTTGTGTTCGCCGTGCTTTTTTATTATCAAATGACTCTCGGTTATCGAATGAAAACATACAAGGGACCGAAATCGCGGTTGATGTGCCACAAGCATAGAATTCATCAAAACTAATTAAATCATCTCTTTGAGCTAATAATGGTGTAGTTTCTCGTTTATAGCCATTTATAGAAAGATTACCCGCATGGACAGTTTCACCGACAATGACAATGTAGAGTTTTTTATGCGACTCTTTATCAATATCATTGGCAGAGTTTACTACCATTAAAAATTCGTTATTTTCTTGCTGTTCAAGCACGTCCTTGAGGAAAAATCCCGTAGAGTAAATGGGATAGATAGGATTTAAGTAAAATCTTAATGGCTTGTGTTCTCTAAAGAAATTAGTGAATTGAGCACTAAAAATATAAAGTGAAACAGTAATTACACCAAGTGCCATGATGGTATTACTTATTTGTAGCCAACAGTTTTTTGTCCATGACGATTTATCTATTTTGACCATAAAAAGGCAAGCTATAGGTACTATGGCTAACAACAAAACAGTTAAAAAATACTCAAATGACAGTAAGTCAGTTGCTTCATCGATATTCGTTTCAGCAATGTTTTGAATCATTACATTATCAATGATGGTGCCAAAGCTATCGGTATAATAACCAGCCATGGCAGATAAGAGTAAAAGACTGCTCAGTACTATTCGAACGGGAATGATAATACTGAAAAATGACACAATAATGGTTAATACACTCATTACCACAAGAGTCAGAGCGATAATAAAACCTTGATTATCTTGCCACGGGTATACCGAATTAACTTGTTCAAAAAATGTAGAATTGCCCGTCACTATAATAAATAGCACGGTGGCGATAATAAGGAGGTTTGGCGAACAATTGAAAAACGACAGCTTTTTCATCATTATTCCCTAAATTTAGGATGCAAAAATTCGAAGCTAATAAAAGCCTACTATTGAATCTCTGCATCGAGTGAAAATGACTGGCTAAGCCCTGCTTTTGACAAGAGCTTAGCTAGTAGCGATTTATAGTGCTATCAAATTAGTTACTTACTTTATTAATTTGTAAGTTAATGAGTAAGTCACTAAGTTATCTAGCGCGTTAGTCTCTAAGATCTTTGATTTTGGCTTTTGAGAACCAAGCATATAAAACCGGTAACACAAACAAGGTGAGTAACGTTGCAGTAACCAAACCGCCAACAATAACACTCGCCAGTGGTCGTTGAATTTCAGCGCCAACTCCATTGGACATCAGCATTGGAATTAAACCTAACGCAGAAGTAATGGCGGTCATTAATACTGGACGTAAACGAGATACTGCCCCATCAAAAACAGCTTTTGAGGTGTCTATACCATCTTTTACCAGCTGGTTAATGCTTTCTACCATGACTACACCATTAAGCACGGCGACACCAAACAAAGTGATAAAGCCGACTGAACTTGGCACTGACAAGTATTGACCTGAAATATACAGTGAGAAAATACCACCTATAACGGCCAAGGGTACATTCACTAAAATAAGCATCGCTTGACCAACAGAGCCAAAGGCGAAATAAAGTAGCAAGGCAATTAGTGCCAATGATAGAGGCACTACCACTGATAGTCGCTGCTGCGCACGTTGTTGGTTTTCAAATTGACCACCAATCACTACAGAATAACCTGCAGGTAAATCTACTTTGCTATCAATAACTGCACGAATGTCGCTAACAACACTTCCCATGTCTCGACCTTGAACATTGGCTTGAATTACCACGCGTCGCTGTACATCATCACGTCGCACTTGTGGTGGGCCAGATTCAAAACTGACGGTAGCAATATCGCCTAAACGTACCCAAGCACCCGTAGGTGATTGTATTCTCAGATCTGCAATAGCTTCTTGGTTATCACGGTATTTTTCTTCAATGCGAACATAAATATCATAACGTTCATTACCATTGATTATTTGGCCAGCGCTAACGCCACCGATACCGTTTTTAACCACTTCCATGACATCGCCAACTGACAAACCAAAACGTGACAATTGCTGTCTTTTCGGTTTAATCACTAACTGTGCTTCACCAGCGATTTGCTCTAAGGCTACATCTCTTGCGCCATCAATTTGTTTGATTGCCGCTTCAATTTCTTGACCTTTGCTCGCCAACATATCTAATTCTGGTCCAAACAATTTAATGGCAAGTTGCGCTTTAACTCCTGACAGTAATTCATCTACACGAGTCGCTATGGGCTGTGAAAAGTTAAGTAATAACCCTGGGAATTGCTCAAGTTTCTCTTCCATTAAACCTTGTAATTCAACGCGATTTTTGGCACTTGTCCATTCTGAAACAGGTTTTAAGCCAATGTAAATTTCGATGTTATTAACTGGTTCAGGATCACCGCCGATTTCAGCACGTCCAATTCGACTTAGGGTATATTCAACTTCGGGGAACTCCATTAACTTTTCTTCAAGAATTGGAGCAACCGACAAGGCTGTTTCTAAACTTGCTGATGGCGCTAATGTTGCTCTTAGGTTAATGGTACCCTCTTCTAATTCTGGTACAAATTCAGTCCCTATTTGAGGTATTAAAGATGCTGCACCCACAAGTAACAATAATGAAGCAATAATAACTACTTTCGTGTGTTTCATCGCGGCTTTGAGGCCTTTTCGATAAAGCTTATCTAATGGTTTTAAGACAAAACTTTCTCTTTCTTTAACGCCTTTATTAAACATAAAGGTTGCTAAGGCTGGAACCACAAACAGTGCCACTAAAATAGCCGAAATAACCGCTAAAATAATACTGATAGCCATCGGCTGGAACAATTTAGCTTCCACTCCTTCAAAGCTAAATAACGGTGTAAATACCACTAAAATAATAGAGGCAGCAAAAAATACCGGGCGTGCAACTTCTTTTCCTGCTTCTTTTAATCGTAGAGGAATGCCTTCTTTATCATGTTCTACATCGTGGGGATCAGCATCTGTGCCTAACGTTCTCGCTTGCGCATTTTTGTAATGTGTTGAATCAGGTCTATTAAGGTGTTTGAACATGTTTTCAACCATCACAACAGAGCCATCAACCAACATACCAATAGCAACAGCGATACCACCTAACGACATTAAGTTTGCCGATAAACCTATCCAAGACATCACCATTAAGGCGATAGCGATTGAAATAGGAATTGAAATTAACACTAAAAAGGTTGCGCGTAAGTTCATTAAAAACAGAGCAAGTACGATAGCGATAAATATAAATGCCAGCGCTAATGCTTGCACTACAGTATCAACTGCTTTAGTAATTAAATCTGCCTGATCGTAGAAAGGTTCAAAACGTACGCCTTCAGGTAGTGCTTGGTTGATCATTGGAATACGTGCACTTATACCGTCGATTGTCGCTTTAGTATTTGCGCCCATACGTTTCAATACGATACCTGAAACCACTTCACCTAAGTTTTCAATGTTACCCTGTGCATCTCTGCGCGTCATAGTAACTGCGCCTTGGCGTATTTCACTACCCAGCGAAACCTTGGCTACATCTTCGATAGTCACCACAGTACCATCAACCGTTTTAACCGGTACTTGTCTAATATCAGTTAAACCTGCTTCGCCACTATTAAACCAACCTGTGCCACGAATAACTAATTGCTCTTGTCCACGGTTCATGTACCAACCGCCAACATTGGCATTGTTGTTATCGAGTGCAGTAACAATATCGTCTTGCGTTAACTCATATGATAATAATTTACTTGGCTCAATGTTGACTTGATACTGTCTGACGTTGCCGCCAAAAGATAAGACGTCGGTAACACCATCTACCGGCATAACCAATAACTTTACTATCCAATCGTTCAAGCTCCTTAAGGTCATAGAATCATAACCAGAATCTTTATCTGCAATTAACAAATACTGAAAAACTTGACCCAAACCTGAGGTGTTAGGTCCCATTGCTGGTGTGCCCACGCCTTGCGGAATTAACTCTTTTGCCGCTTGTAAACGCTCAAATACTAACTGGCGAGCAAAGTAGATGTCTGTGCCTCCTTTAAAGACAACAGTAACACCCGATAAACCCGTTTTTGAAATAGAGCGTACTTGCTCTACATCAGGCAACGCATACATTACTGCTTCAATGGGATAGGTTATTAACTGCTCTACTTCTTCAGCGGCTAAGCCCGGTGCTTCAGTATTAACCGCTACCTGAACATTGGTTACATCAGGAAAAGCATCTAAATTTAGTTTTGGGATCACCATAACAGAGCCTGCCATAGTAGCAATTAGGGCGATAATTACTAAGAGTCGATTATTGATCGACCAATCAATCATTTTATTAAACATAATCTTATTCCCCTAGTGGCCGTGCGGATCAAATCCGCCTTTTGCTATTTCTGACGCAACAAAAAAGGCACCTTTTGTTACCACACGGGTATTAGGCTCAATACCGATAATTTGACGGTAATTGCCTAATGGCTGACCTAATTCAACTTCAACGGCTTTAAATTCACCAGAATGGTCTTCAACAAATACCGTCCAATCACCATCGGCACCACGCATTAATGCTGTTTCTGGTACTGCTATTACAGGGCTTTGCGTATCAAACTGAAAATTTACATTAACAAACATGCCTGAATGCAAACTGTCATCAGTATTTTCAACCGACAGTCTAACGATTCGGGTACGCGTACTTGGATCAATGGTATGTGCTTCTTGAATGACCTTGGCAACATGCACTTGCCCGGCAAACTCAACTTTTGCAATGGTGCCAATAGGAAGACTTAATTTTTTATTTGGCGAAACACGCGCTTCAACCCATAAGTCTTTTTCATCAGCCAATACCATGATTTTTTCACCGGCAGGCACACGTTGTCCTTGAGAGAAATCATCACTTAAAACCACACCAGAGCGCTGAGCGACTAAGGTATATTCACCAAGATTTGATGAGTTGTTTTTTACAATATCTTTAATGGCTGCTTTGGTTAAACCAAAGGCAGTTAATCGACCATAAGCTGAAATGTAATCTGTTTCACTGGCTAATAGGCGGCTTTCACTGACGGTGCCAAGGCCCAATTTTTTAGTTCGTTGCCACTCACTGTAAGCAACACGATATTGTGCTTGTGCTTCGGCCATTGATTCACTAAATAAGGTAACTAAAGACTGACCCTTAGTCACATGTTCACCTAAAATAGCATGACGACTGATCACTACCGATTCAGTACGTGAAGAGACAATGTAACTGGTATAACCGTTCGCTTTTATTTCTCCTGGTGCATAGATACTTTTAGCAAAAATTGCCGGCTTTAAGTTAGTCACTTTGATATTGGCGAGTGCCATTTTTTCTGGACTAAAACTTATGCCTTCTTCATGTTCTTCTTCAGCTGTTTCTTTACTCGCTGTTTCACTACCATGGTCATGACCGTCATCAGATTTCTCCTCCGCAGCATGGTCGTCTTTGCTTTCATCACTACCATGTTCATGACCACTTTCGTCATGCACTTCTTCACTTTCAGAGTCATGATCATGGTCAGTTTTTAATACGATGGATTGCTCTACTGCTGGCGTTTTTTCTAGAGCGGCATCGTTATATGATAATGCCGTAGTTGACACGACAGCTAAGCCAGTAAATAAACTACTTAGGGTAATGAGTTTTATTTTTTTCACTATTTTATGAGATGTTTTATCAGTTATTTTATTTTTCATTTTTAATTCCAAATTCTGTAACAATTCACGCTCATCAAGCCGCGTAAAGTGATATAATAGGTTTAGTTTAATAGCTTAGTTGCCGCATTTAATTGGCCTACATCGAGTAGCCATTGCACTTCGCTTATTTTGAACTGGGCTTGTAATTCAATGCCCGCGTATAAACCTTCCGCTCTTTGTTGTAATGCCAATAAATAATCCGAGGTATTTAAATCACCTACTTGCCATTGTTTTTGCAATAACTGCGCGCTGTGTTCGCCGCGCCCTTGCATTAACTGTTGCCAACGGCCAAGGTATTTTTTATTAGAGATTAGTGAGGCAGTACTTGCCTGTATCAAATACTTTTGCTTACGCATTACTGAACGAAAATTTGCTTCTGCGGCGATAGCTTGTTGGTTTTGTGCTTTGGCATTAGCTTGGTAATCATTACGAATATTTAACGGCATAGAAAAAGTAACTCCGACAACATTATCGACATCATTTTTTCCGGCACTAATTCCAATGGTAGGATCGGCTTTGGTTTCAAGCATGGCATATTGAGCTTTACTTTTTTGCATTTGCCACAGTGCTTGAGAGGCTAATACTTGCGGGTGCTGCGTTAACCACTGCTCAGCTACTTGAAAGTTTGTAACGCCTAAGCCCTTCTCTGGATATGCTTGTGTATCAGGACGCCAATCAGGCAACAACTCATTAACTTTGGCTTGAGCTTGTGTTAACTGTGCTTGTATTTGGGCCGTTTTATTAAGCATTTGCGACAAATTCAAGAAAGTTAACTCAGCATCAACCTGACCAAGATCGCCAGCTTTCTGCCTTTTAGTTACAATTTTAAGCAAGATTTCTAACTGTTGCTCTTGTTCAAAAGCAAGTGACGACTTATCCATGGCAAGTTGCCAATTAATAAGTGCTTTTAAGGCTTGTGCTTTTTTCTGCTCTATCGCATAAGTGAATTGTTTACTGGCCGCCGTTAATATTTTATCGCCGATAGCAGCATTAACAGCCTGCTTATCCCACAAGTCAATCGTTTGGCTAATACCAATATTGTAATTATTTCCGTCACCTTCACGCTCGTAACCTGTCGATAGTTCTGGGTTGTAAAGTGGTAACTTACTGCCCTGTGCTTTGGAAAATTCAGCATTCATGAGTTCACGTGCTGAGACAATATCAGGGTGTTTATTGATTTGCCGATCGAGCCAGTCACTCGATAGCGTTGGCTTAGCAAAAGCGAAGCTACTAACAGATAAACTTGCTGAAAAGCCGATAAATAATGCGATTCCAGCAGATTTTGCTGAGAAAAATTTCATAATAATCTCTTAATTTAATAATAAAATGCCGCAACTAAACCAACTAGGCTACATTAAGCGCTAGTTAAGAATAAATTTGTTACGAATATAGCTTTAAAACTAAATTAAACGATTGGAGGGCGTATAGGTTCTTCAGTGAATATTTTATCTACATGATCAGCATAAAAATATTGATTTGTAATAATAAGTTTAGGGGTCTGTAGTGTAGATTTATTACTGGCAACCCACTGTGTGTGAGTGCCTTGACAGTGACCACAATGATGGCAATCTTTAATATTATGTTCAGTGTCAGATGATTCATCGAAAAGTTCAATATCATCACTATCATGGGAATGTTCTGTTTGAATATGTAGAGAGTCAATCTGATGACTTTCATTTGAATTAGCCACAGAAGCAAACGACTGCAATGCAATCGATAGTACTACTAACAAACTAATCCAAGTATTTTTCATTTTTACTCTAACATCAAAATTTTAAAAAACATGGTAGTCAAGAAACCCACTCAAGTCAATCAAATTAAGTAGTTTATACAGGACAATCCACGGCAAGATCATTATAAATTGAACTTCTAGAACAAGTAGCGATCAGATCAAGGCATTATAATCACCTTGGTCACTTAATATGAGCGCTACTTTTCTGAAACACTTTGATTCAATTACCGATCCTCGCATTGAACGCTGTAAAAAGCATGAACTTATCGATATTCTCCTCTTAGCCATTAGTGCTGTACTCTCCGGCGCAGAAGGATGGGAGGATATTGAAGATTTTGGGCATCTAAAACTTGATTGGTTAAAAAAATATGGCGCTTTCAAAGAGGGTATCCCAAGACACGACACCATTGCCCGTGTCATTTGTCGGTTAAAATCAGATGAAATAGAGCATTCATTTCAATCTTGGATATCATCACTTATTGAAACCACTGGTGCTGATATCATTGCCATTGATGGAAAAACAGCACGTCGTTCATTTACAACCAAAGATAGAAAAAGTGCCTTACATACCGTCAGCGCATGGAGCTGCCAACACCAATTAGTGTTAGGGCAAACAGCCGTTGATAGCAAAACAAATGAAATCACCGCAATTCCTGAATTACTTACCCTGTTGGATATTGAAAATAGTATTATCACGCTTGATGCAATGGGGTGCCAACAAGAAATTGCTAAACAAATAATTAAGCAGAAAGCGGATTATATTCTGGCGCTAAAGGGCAACCACTCGGGTATGCAGATTGAATTATAAGCTTGGTGGCATAAGAATGAGCGCGAAGGATTAACCAAGAGTAACTATGATAAACATGCCGAAATCAGCTCAGGGCATGGGCGCATTGAAACAAGAACTTGTCAGCAATTACTTATTGATAAAAGTTGGTTAGGCAAAACTTACCAATGGTATGGTTTAAAGAGTGTTATTCAAGTCACCGCACAAGTTCACGATAAATCGGCGGGTACAGACACTATAGAAACCCGTTGGTATATTAGTTCGTTGGCACTAGATGCAGAGCAATCGCTCAATGCGGTACGTAGCCACTGGCAGGTTGAAAGTATGCATTGGATGTTGGATATGAATTTTAGGGAAGATGAATCGAGAATACGTAAGAAGCAAGGACCGCTTGTGTTTAACGTCATGAGAAAAATAGCCATGGCGTTATTTAAGCGAGATACAACTAAATCAGTAAGTATGGCGAGGAAAAAGAAAATGGCAGGGCTAGACGATGATTATCGTTCAACCCTGTTAGAACCTGGGATTAAAATGCGCCAGCCGTGAGCTAATGACCAGGAGCCGTATTTATAAATAATGATACGGATTATTTAATGTGACCGTACACAATATATTTTTATAAATTCCTGTCTTGCTTATATATTGTGATTTACTAAATTCAACTTATCTGTTTAATGGTTTTCAAATGCAATTTTGCCTGTTTGTCGAACATTTTTTATCCAAAAAATTCTACTAAGCAAGATCATTTGAGGGGATTAATTTCTGATAGGGAAAGATCTGTTTATTGGTAAATTCGGCAAATAGTGGCGGTATTAGACCAGTGTTAACAAGGGCTGGTTTAGAAATGCTTTATGTTGCTTTATTGATTTTGAGAAGGGAATAACCATTCTCTTCAATCAATGCCTTGCCTAAAGGCATTTCTAATTCCAGCTGAATGGGGTTTTGTGCCCATCCCCTCGAAATTACTATTAAGCCTGTTTTTTATACAATTTATTGATGTATGATAATAAAAATGAATTAACCCCTTAACAGGAATATAGGGCTTAAAGTGTAATAAGTCCCCCGTTGCCTATAGGATCATTAACAGACTGGAATAAATTTTAATGCGCATGAATTTTTGAGAGGCACTATAATTCAAGATGTTTGGTAGCTTTAATTATTAAAAACATTAATTACAATCAAAAATTAATACCTGAAATAACAGGTGTTAATTGAATTAATGATATATAATACCTGCTATAACAGGTGTTTTAATTGGTAAGGCTTATGGATAATGATTGGTTTTTAAAAAAAGGGAAGGAAATACAAACCCTCCGAAAAAGAAAATTCCCCAATGATACCCAAAAGACCTTTGCCGCTAGAGTAGGTGTTGGCCTCACTACGATTCAAAACCTTGAAGCTGGAAAAGAAGGGGTTGCGTGGGGAACAGTCTGCAAGGTACTAACTATTCTTGGCCGTAAGAAATACCTCGAAGAATTATTTCTCAACAATGAACTTGAACTCAATATTATTGATAAGGTTACAACGTGGTAAGTAACATATTCAAAGTTCGATTCAAACTACCATCCGGTGACATTATCCGTTGTGGTATTGCAGGGGTAATAGAGAACACTAGAAAGCAAGTAGATAGTGTTGAATTTGCGTACCACAAGGATTATCTCTCAAAGGTTAAACACCCTATAGATCCATCTACCTTACATCTGACATCAAATGTTTTTAAGTTATATTGTGATAAATCCGCCCTAGGATTCATTGATGATATTTTACCGGACTCATGGGGTAAAAAGGTATTATCTAGAATACATAACATTCCTTATCCTTCCATATCAGATTTACTCAAGGTGATGGAGTATTCAACTGTTGGTGCGCTTCATTTTTCTAGTGAAGACAGTTCGGATATTTCTTTCGGTTTAGGTGTAAGCGTCTAGCAAAGTGCACCTGCCAGTAATTCGTCAAACCGATTAAGCTATTTCTTAATTTCAATTAGGAGATAGCCATGAGAAAAACACGTAGCCTTGAGCAGTGGCGTAACATTATCGAAGAACAACAAGCCAGCGATTTAACTATTACTGAGTTTTGCCAGCAACATGCCTTATCTAAAACAAGCTTTTATGCGGCACGAAGTAAGCTTAATACTGAATCCAGTCGTTTTGTTCAAGCAAAAGTCACTAAACACGTCGCCCCCACTGAACAGCAACTGCCGATCATGCTTACTATCGGCAGCGT
The DNA here is from genome assembly GCF_016598755.1 of Pseudoalteromonas sp. LC2018020214. Classification (NCBI taxonomy): domain Bacteria; kingdom Pseudomonadati; phylum Pseudomonadota; class Gammaproteobacteria; order Alteromonadales; family Pseudoalteromonadaceae; genus Pseudoalteromonas; species Pseudoalteromonas sp. LC2018020214. Next base: position 3,462,985 of record NZ_CP066804.1, on the reverse strand, counting down.
GAAAATTAGCTTCCCACCCACAATGCCTGTCGCTTATTTGAGTCAATTGTTGCGTGAGCTTGCCTTATGAAAATGTTTGTTGAACCCGCGCGTATTTACTTGCATCGTGACGCCGTGGATTTTCGAAAGTCCATTGATGGTCTGGTCGCACTCGTTGAAAGCGAGCTTGAACGTGACGCTTACACTGGCGCATTATTTTTGTTCTGCAATAAATCGAAAGATAAACTCAAGCTGGTTTACTGGGATAAAACGGGGTTTGCTTTGTGGTACAAGCGTTTAGAAAAACAAAAGTTCAAATGGCCAAGTAAAGTCAGTTTGCAAGAATTTGAACTCAGTCCTGGGCAATTGGATTGGTTGTTGTCGGGATATGATGTGCTTGGTCATGAAGAATTGCAGTATCAATCGATCATATTGACAGTAAATGATCGTTGCCACACCGCCTGCTTTATCTTTGCGTCAAACAAGAAAACAACGTCAAATTCTGTTAAATTGCGAACATGAAAATTGATGCACACTTACTTCCTGACGACCTAGAACAACTCAAGCGCATGGTGCTTGAGTTGTTCTAGGTCGTTGCTGAAAAAGATGCGCAAATTCACGAATTACTGCAAGCTTATAACGCGAAGCTTGCCAAAGAGTATGCGAAGAAATCTGAAAAGATGCCCGGTGCTGGAGAGCGCTTCAATGAAGCAGAAAACATTCTTGATGAACATGATAAAGCGCTATTGGCCACATCGCCCTTAGTAAAGAAAGAAAAAGCCAAACCGAAACGCCGGCCACTGCCAGCACAGTTACCACGAGTCGAGGTGGTTGTTGACCTTGATGAGGATGAAAAAGTGTGTGATTGCTGTCAAAGCCCACTTCACAAAATGGGTGAAAGCAGCAGTGAAACACTCGAATTTGTGCCAGCGCATATCAAGGTTGTCAAAACTATTCGCCCTAAATATACGTGCCGTCACTGTGAGCGTGAAGGGATTGAAAGTGTAGTGAAAACGGCAAAAATGCCCGCAACACCTATTCCAAAAAGTATCGCCACGCCCAGTTTACTGAGCCAAATAATCATGTGTAAATACCAGTTTGGCTTGCCGCTTTATCGCCAAGAAACGTTATTTTCTGATATCGGTATTGAGTTGAGCAGGCAAACCATGTCGAGCTGGATGTTACGCTGTGCTGAATTGTTGTCACCGCTCTATCAGCGTTTAAAAGAAATCTTGTTATCTCAAGCAGTTATTCATGGCGATGAAACCTCGTTAAACGTTATTAACGCAGAGAAAGCGACCAGCTATATGTGGCTGTACTGTTGTGGCGATGATAAGCCGGGTAAAGACACTAATATTGTCCTGTTTGATTATCATAATAGTCGCGCGGCCCACTGTGTAGTTGGTTTTCTTGACGGTTATCAAGGCTACATGCACGTTGACGGCTACAAAGCATACGAGCAAACGAAGGCAACACTGGTTGCGTGCTTAGCTCATATACGCCGTAAGTTCATCGAGGCCAAAGGCAATAATAAAAAAACCGTTAAAGCGGATGTAGCACTTAACCTTATTCGCAAACTCTATGGTATTGAGCAAGCCATCAAAGGTAAATCGGTTAGTGAAAAATTCACCGTTAGGCAGCAAAAAGCCAAACCAATCGTTGATGAATTGTATCAATGGTTACTCAAACACAAAGATAAAATCCCTCCCCAAATGGCGCTAGGGAAAGCAATTACCTATGCGATAAACCAGTTTGAGAAATTCAGGCGTTACCTCGATGATGGCAGGCTCAGTATTGATAATAACCGAGCAGAGCGAGCCATAAAACCGTTCGTAATAGGGCGGTTTTATGGCTGTTCTCAAATACCAGTAATGGCGCGCATGCCAGCGCCATACTCTATAGTCTTGTTGAAACCGCAAAGGCAAATGATCTTGTAGTGCATGACTACATCTCAATGTGCTTGCAACATATTGCAGAGCAGCCAAGTAACCTTGAGCCACTGCTACCTTGGAATATTAAGCAAGGCTAGGTGTCGTTAGCTATACGCTTACGTAGCAGCAGGTAAATCATTCAGAGAAATAGCGAAGTACCTAAATTGCTCTTCTTAGACTACGAAACACCTGTGAAACGATTTAATCAGTGTACTGAATCGAGTGCTTTAACTCACAACACTTAGTTAAACTTCGCCAAAATGCTGAGAGCAAACATTGAGTTATTAATTTTAATAATTAGCTTTTAGCTAAATTAAAAAAAACTTTAAAGCTGGTAGTTTGATTATTTGAACTGACCTCTACATCACCACTGTTTGCTTGCGCTAGAGCTTTAACTATTGCAAGCCCTAAACCGGCTCCATCACTATGGCGTTGCCGAGACTTATCTGGTCGATAAAAGCGGTCAAATAAATAAGGTAAATGTGCAGAAGGTATTTTCTCGCCGGTATTACTCACACAGATACATACTTTTTCAACAGATGTTATTTCACTACTTACCGTAATTGATGACCCCTTCGGTGCATATCTTATAGCATTCGATAACAGGTTTGATAACAATTGACGAAAATGTAGTTTATCACAATAAAAACTGATGTTTTCACCTGCTTTATTAAGTATCAGCGATGATTCTTCAGCTAAAGCATCAAAATATTCAAACAGCGCTTCAATTTCTTCATGGCTTTTTAGAGTGTTCTGAACGGGTTTAGTTAGCCCATTTTGAGTTTTTGCGAGCCAAAGCATATCACTAACCATTTTAGTTAATCGCTCAAGTTCTTCTAAGTTAGAAAACAATAATTCTTGATACTCTTCCAACTGCCTTTTTTTAGATAATCCAACCTGTGTTTGAGTAACTATATTTGTGAGTGGAGTTCGTAGTTCATGAGCAATATCACTAGAAAAATTTGATAAGCGAATAAATTCACCCTGGAGCCTGTCGAGCATTGAGTTAAACGACTGCACCATATTAACAAGCTCAATAGGCACTTTATTTTCATCGAGCCTTACATCCATTTTATTAGTTTGGATATCGTGTATTTTCTGACTTAAACCTCGTAAAGGGTTTAATCCTTGATGTATAGCAAACCAAGCCACCAATAAAATGAGTACCGCTGAGCCAAACATAATAACCCAAAGGCTTTGCTGAAATTGATTGAGAAAGTGTAAATGAAAGCTCATGTCTATCGCTGTAGTAATTTTGTATTGCTGTTGCCCAGTACTTAAATTACTCACCAGAGCTCGGTAGGTGTGGGTATCATTTTGCCATGAGGTAATGTTGTTACGGTTAAAGCCAGTTGAAGCCTTAGCACTCATTACAAAATCACTAAAATCTCGTTCAGAGCTTTGAAAAATGAGATCTCCTTTTGCGGTATTTACCTGATAGTAAACACCGTGATGACCCGCTACAGCGTTAGATAATTCATTTTTAAGTTTCAGGTTTGATTTATAGTGTTGTGTTAAAACTAATTCAATAGATTGATTAATAACATGCAGTTCACTACTATCTTGCTGGAAAAAATGATGTTTTATCGAACTATTTATTAAGGTGGCAACTAAAGTTAAGCACGCAATAACGGTTACAGCCACAAACAACACAACACGCATCGTAAGTGATAAAGGCCGTGACTTAATAGCCATCAGTTTCAACCTCTAATTTATAGCCCATACCACGAACTGTATGAATTAATTTAACAGTAAAGTCATCATCAACTTTTGCTCTTAGCCTACGAATGGCAACATCAATCACATTGGTGTCGCTATCAAAATTCATATCCCATACTTGAGAAGCAATTAACGAACGTGGCAGTACTTCACCTTCGCGCCGTAACAATAGTTCAAGTAAGCTAAACTCTTTATTACTCAATAAAATACGCTTGCCTGCACGTTGTATTTTTCGCTTTGGAATATCCATTTCTAAATCAGCAACTATCAGTATATCGTCAACTGTTTGTACTGCACCACGGCGAATAAGAGTGCGTACTCTTGCTAAAACTTCAGCAAAAGCAAAAGGCTTTATTAAATAGTCATCAGCACCAAGTTCGAGCCCCTTTACTCTATCGTCTATGCTATCGCGAGCAGATAAAAATAGTACTGGGGTTTTGTTATCTGCTTCACGTAGCGACTGTAAAATTTTCCAACCGGATACGTCAGGTAACATGACATCAAGTATTATTACATCAAATAATTCGGTCATTGCTAGGTGATGACCGTCAAGACCATTGCGCGCCAAAGAAACCTGAAAACCAGCTTCACTTAGTCCCTGTTTTAAATAATCTCCCGTTTTTGCTTCATCTTCAACAACTAATAAGCGCATACAATTCCTTCATTAAAGTCCTAACAACTACCTCTGCAAATATTATGCAGTATCTGTCACTACAGCAACATGACACCAAGATTACAACTTTGTAATGTTCGCGTCATGTTGAAGACAGGTCTATTTTCTATACTCAATACATATTCTGCTATGAAGGAGTAAGGAAATGGGGTTTAAAAAGTCATCACAACAGGTTAGCACACCACGAAGACGATTTGTTCAAGGCTTAATTGCAGGAGGTGTACTTGCTGCTTTTCCGAGTGTATTACATGCTGCATCATCTTTAGTAGCAGGAACAATAACAGGCACTGTACCCGAACTTAGCGGCGAAGTAATTGATCTGGTTATAGATGAATCGCCGGTTAACTTTACTGGCGTAGTACGTATGGCGACAACTATCAATGGATCTATACCCGCTCCTACCTTGCGCCTCAAAGAAGGCGATGACGTTACTATTAGAGTAACAAATAAGTTATCAGTACCGAGTTCAATTCATTGGCATGGCATTATTTTACCGTATCAAATGGATGGCGTACCAGGTATCAGCTTTAAAGGCATTATGCCGGGCGAAACCTTTGTTTATAAATTTAAACTGCAACAAAGCGGTACATATTGGTATCACTCACATAGCGGCTTTCAAGAAATGACAGGCATGTACGGTGCATTAATTATTGAACCGCGAGAAAACGATATTATTAGTGCAAATAACGAGCATGTTATTCAATTATCTGATTGGACTGATGATGACCCAATGGCGCTGTTCCGTAAATTAAAAGTACAGAGTGATGTATTTAACTTCAATCAACCCACTGTCCCAGAGTTTTTCGATGACGTTTCAAGCAGCAGTATTTCAAATGCTCTACAGCGCCGAAAAATGTGGAATCAGATGCGAATGAATCCTACAGATTTAGCTGATTTATCTGCATCAGCAATGACTTTTTTAATGAACGGTAGTACTCCAATGGCAAACTGGCGTGGATTATTTAAAGTCGGTGAAAAGCTTAGGTTAAGGTTTATTAATGGCTCTAGTAATAGCTTTTTTGACGTGCGTATCCCCGAGTTAAAACTAACGGTTGTACAAGCAGATGGGCAAAACGTTGAACCAGTGACAGTTGATGAATTTAGATTCGGCCCTGGTGAAACCTACGACGTAATTGTTGAGCCTAAAAATGATGCCTATACGATTTTTGCTCAAAGTATGGATCGCTCTGGTTACGCAAAAGGAACTTTATCAAGCTCGCCTAATATTGATGCGCCAGTACCTGCACTTGACCCTGTTGAATGGTTAACGATGACCGATATGATGGGCAATATGACCCACGGCGGTGAGCATTCTGCAATGGCTGGTATGGCAGGCATGTCAGATATGAACTCTAAAGAAATGGATCATAGCGCTATGGGGCACGGTGCAATGGCGATGGATCATAGCAAACATGGTATGTCTGAAAACCCATTAGCGGTTGCCAGCTCTAAAGTGCGTCATGCAAAAACGGAGTATGGAGCTTCAGTTGATATGCGCGTTGATATGCCGAGAACAAATCTTGATGATCCTGGTATTGGTTTACGTAAAAATGGTCGTCGTGTTTTAACACTTGCAGATTTACACTCACTTGAAGGGATCACTAACCAGCAAGAGCCAGAAGCTGAAATTGAGCTGCATTTAACCGGAAACATGGAGCGTTATAGCTGGTCATTTGATGGCTTAGAATTTGGTAAAAGCACGCCAGTGCATATGAAGCATAACCAACGTTTAAGAGTTATTTTACAAAACGATACCATGATGACGCACCCTATGCATTTGCATGGTATGTGGAGTGATTTAGAAAACGAGCAAGGTGATGTGCAAGTGCGACGTCATACGATACCTGTTCAACCCGCACAAAGAATCAGCTTTTTAACCACCCCTCACGATGTAGGTCGCTGGGCTTGGCATTGCCATTTATTATTCCATATGGATGCCGGTATGTTTAGAGAGGTAGTCGTATCATGAAACAATTAAAACTATCTAAATCATTAGGTTTATTAATGTTAACAGGGGCTTCATTAATTAGTTTCCCTTTATTAGCGCAAAGTGAAATGGCACAAATGAATAGCGCTAAGATGCAACCACAAGGAGGAAGTGCACCTAAAGATGCAAGAGACCCCCATGCTTACTCTGCGGGAACAACTTTAACAGAAGGCCCATATGCGCTTGAGGGCAATGAGCGATTAACACTCGCTGATGAGCATCCATTTTACGCATTACTAGGCGATCGTCTTGAATATAACGAGCAAGCAAACGCAGGTGTATTTGACTTACAAGCATGGTACGGCACTACCTTTGATCGATTGGTAATTAAAACCGAGGGTGATTTCAGCGAAGGAAGTATTGAAGAAAACCAAACCGATATTTTATGGGGTCACGCCGTATCAGCATATTGGGATACTCAAGCAGGTGTTCGTCTTGATTACAATAAAGAAGGTGAAAATCGGCAATGGTTGGCTTTTGGCTTACAAGGTTTAGCCCCTTATTGGTTTGAACTTGATATGACAGCATACGTAGGTGAGCGAGGCAATACCGCATTTACGTTAGAGGCAGAGTACGAACTATTACTCACGCAAAAGCTAATTATACAACCGCGAGCCGAAATTACACTTTATGGCAAAAACGATAAACAAAACGAACTTGGAAGTGGCCTATCAAGCAGCGCGATTGGCTTTAGGGTTCGTTATGAATTTACACGCCAGTTTGCGCCCTATATTGGCGTTGAATGGAGCAATAAATTTGGCAATACCGCCGACTATGCCACATCAAGTGGACAAAGTAGCAACAACACCGCATTTGTTGCGGGTATTAAATTTTGGTTTTAATCATTTTAAATAAGAGGTAATTATGAAGTTTTTTAATTCTGCAGTAGCTATTTTAGGTTTAGTACTTACATTTTCCGCATCAGCGCATATATCACTCAAGCAATCAACACCTGCGCAAGAAGCCATGTTAATGAAAAGCCCAGAGCAACTTTCGTTAACTTTTGGTGGTGAAGTAAGGCTAGCAAAAGTCATCATCAAAGATGAAAAAAATAACTCAATAAACTTTGATTTCAAACCAAGCTCCACCCCAAGCATAGACTTTAGTTGGTCATTACCGAGCTTAGCCCAAGGGACTTACACGGTTAAATGGACAGCACTGGGTGGTGATGGACATAAAATGACCGACACGTTTAGATTTATGGTACACAAAAGTGAATCGCATAAGATGATGCAAGAGCAATCTAATACCCACAGCAAACATAATCATTAAGTAGCAACATAATGCAATTAAGTGAATGGTCAGTACTCTTACTCTTATTAAAACTAGCAAGCTATATCGCAATTGCAGGGCTTGCGGGCACTTTATTAATGCGCTTTATGTGTGGCAACAGCAATGTTGCAGGGCATCACTTAATTAGTTTTTATCAGTTCTTAAAACGTTGGCAAATTACGTGTGTGGTTACAGGTAGTATTGCTGCACTTTTACAAGTACCAATAGAAGCTGGAGCAATGGCTGAATCAGGCTTTATGGGAATGTTTGACCCCTTTATGCTTGAAATTGTTTGGCAATCAGTCATAGGTGACCAAGCAACGTTTAGAATACCAGCGCTTATTATTGCTCTAATTAGCGCATGTATGTGGAATGTGAAATCAGATGATAACGTAGCAGGTTATAAAAACGGTGCCGTTATACTAATCATGCTTGGGTTTATCGCTTATAGCTTCACTTTTACTGGGCACAGTGCAAATGAAAATGGGTTAGTGAAAAGTATTTTAACCTTTCACCTTATTGCAATAGCAAGTTGGGTGGGGTCACTGTGGCCACTATATAAAAGCTGTACCATATTATCTGTTCATGAAGTTAAGAAGGTAATGCACCTGTTTGGGCACTTAGCCATCATCGTTGTATTTGTGCTGCTTATTTCAGGTTTAGCGCTTTTGCTTAATTACCTGCATTCGTTATCAGCGCTGTTCACGTCAAGTTATGGGCAATTAATTTTGCTAAAACTGCTACTAGTGAGCGCGATGCTTATGATGGGGGCTTGGCACAAACTAATTTTAGTTCCGAGAATCACCCAAAAACAGCATGTAGGTACACTAAAACGTTCCATCAGTGTAGAAATGCTGATAGCTGCTTTTGTACTTATTACAACAAGCGTGTTCACCACACTTGTTGGTCCCCCAAATTAATTTAATAAAAAGAGAGCAACATGTTTAATAACTCTGCAAAAATAATCATAACATCGCTATTACTTTTTGGCGCATTGAACTCACTAGCTGTAAGCGCACACAAGAATGAGGAACATGCAAATGAGCGTGTGTTATTTGTTGGTACCGATACCCCAGCTGCGCAAGCAGTAAGTGCCTTTCACCAAGCATTAAATCAAAGTGATCAAAAAAAAGCTCGCTCATTATTAGCTGATAACGTCATTATTTTTGAAGGCGGAGGCGTTGAGCGTTCTGCCGATGAATATGCAAATCACCACATGCTAGCGGATATGAAATACCTCAGTTCGGTTAATAGCAAACTATTAGAACATCAGGTTTATATAAGTGGTGATATCGCTTACTCCATTTCGCGAAGTGAAACGATGGGCAGCTACAAAGGTAAAGCCATTAACACAACGGGTATGGAGTCAATGACTCTAAAAAAGACCCGCAATGGCTGGAAAATCACACATATTCATTGGTCAAATTAAGGAAGTAACATGCGATTAACGTACATAACAACTGCACTTTCAGTGATGTTGGCGGTGTCTATATCAGTAAAAAGTATGGAAAACCCACACAGTGTATTGCCAGTCCAAGAGGCCATAGAAAAAGATAAAACAGAGATTGAGTTGACAGTTTATAAAAGTAAAAACTGTGGGTGCTGTAAAAAATGGATTGAGCATATTAATGAAAGTGGCATTAAAACAAAAGCAATAGATGTTGCTGATATGGGGCTAATTAAAGCTCAATATCAAATAAAGCCAAATATGCGCTCATGCCATAGCGCTGTTTCAGCCGATGGGTATGTTTTTGAAGGGCACGTGCCAGCTAAATATATAAAGCAGTTTTTAGCTGAACAACACCCTCAGAAAACGATCGGGCTGACAGTTCCGGCAATGCCTGTTGGCACGCCAGGTATGGAGATGGGCAATCGTTTTCATAAATATAATATTGAAGTACTTACTCAAGATTCACAGCAACATACTTATAAGCATATCAGCAAATACGCAGTGCAGTTTTAACTCTTATGGCATAGTTATTGAATTAGCCGTAAGTATTAATGCGATGATTAAATATATAGTGGGCTTACGCCTTATAAATTGTAAGTAATACCCCTTAGTATAAATAAAATACAAGTTGAACAACTGAAAAGGAGCCATTGTAATGTCACAGTATTTAAAATTTTTCTTAATGATAGCCACATCAACATTAGTCATGTTTGTACTAATGTATTTGAATAGTTATCAGCTAAGCCATGTGTTTTTTAGTGAAACGCGTACCTATATGGCTATTTATATGGGGGCTGCAATGGCGGTAGTTATGCTGTTGTTTATGCTAAATATGTATAAGGATAAAAAGAAAAACAGCGTAGTTTTAGGGATCAGCATTATTAGCTTTGTAGGCGCATTATTTTTAGTACGTTCGCAAATAACGGTCAACGATCAGTCTTAGATGTCAGCCATGATAACGCATCATTCAATCGCTATACTGACTAGTGATAGAGCTAATATCAAAGACAAGCGCGTCCAAGAGCTTGCAACAAATATTATTGAAGCACAGCGTCGTGAGATTAAAGAGATGCAGTGGTTACTGAACGATATAGAAAAAAATGGCCTAGCAGAAACTCAGGAACAAGCACAATCTAGAGCTGTACCGGATTTTAATACTAAGTAAAATTTTATAAGAATACGTAAAAGGGAGCTAAACATGAGTAAATCAGCAGAGCTTTATAGAATGGCAACAGATGAGCATATTTGCCCATTTGGCTTAAAGTCAAAAGACCTTCTAGAACGCGAGGGTTATGATGTTAATGATCACTTATTGGACTTCCCAGCTTTCACTAGACAGTTTTTAACTCAGAATAGTACGCTTCCTCAAACTTAGCAGGTGAAACACCGCCTGTGTGTGAATGCCGCTTTCTTGGATTGTAAAACATTTCTATAAAATTGAATATCTCAGCTTTCGCATCTTCCCGTGTCGAATATATCTTACGCTTAACTATTCGCTTTTTAATCGTCGCAAAAAAGCTTTCAGCAACCGCATTATCATGACAGTTCCCAGCGCGGCTCATTGAAGGCACAAGATTATGTTCTTTCATAAATGCGAGATAATCAGCGCTACCGTATTGACTACCTTGATCACTATGCACCATTACGTCTGCCTTCGGTTGACGTTGATATACAGCCATCAACAGTGCCTTTATAACAAGGTGCTTATCCATATTTTTATCCATCGACCAACCCACAATACACCGAGAGAATAAATCCATTACTGTTGCCACATATAAAAAACCTTCATAGGTTCTTAGTAGAGTAAGAGGCAGAACGTAGTCGAACTATTTTTCTGCCTCTCCTCTCCGAACCGTACGTGCACCTTTCAGCGCATACAGCTCTCCGCTTAATTGTGAGCGTCTAGCGAACTACACCTATGTTTTAAAATTCCAGGGTAACAAGCTGTCGATATCGGGCTCAGGCTGGCACAGTTCATCAAGGCAAGCACAGATGTAATTAAATGGGATTAGACCATTTATCTTGGCGGTTTCCACAATGCTGTAAAGGGTGGCACTAGCATGGGCACCGTTAGCCGTTTGGCTAAATAACCAATTCTTTCGGCCTATCACAAACGGTTTTACCGCGCGTTCTGCTCTATTATTATCGATGCTAAGTCGGCCATCATCAACATAGCGTATGAGCTTGTGCCATTGATTTGCCAGGTAATTAGCTGCCTCTATCAGTTTGCTGTTCCCCACTAAATTTGGCTGATCCTGCTCAAGCCATATTTTTAGCTTGCTAAGAATAGGCAGGCTAACCTCTTGTCTTGCCGTATATTTGTCATCCACACTTTTATCTTTGATGCGTGACTCAACGCCGTACAGTTTTTGGATAAGGCTCAATACCACATCCGCTTTGCCGGTTTTGTTTTTACCTTGTAGCTTTTTCGCGTCGATAAATTTACGACGAGCATGCGCCCAGCAGCCGATTAAGGTTGCCTCTGTTCTGGCATAGGCTTGATAGCCATCCACGTGCAAGTACCCTTGATATCCATCAAGATAATTGACCACGCAGGCGGCCGCGCGACTATTGTGGAAGTCGTAAAGTACGATATTAGGGATAGGATTATTCGGGTCTGGTGAATCTCGACCCGAGCAATACACCCACATGTAACTGTTTACTTTGTCCGATTTCACCACCTTTAATGGCGTTTCATCGGCAAATAGCGTGGGTTGCCTTAACAGCTCGGCTTTAAGCCGTTCAACTAATGGCGCGAAGAGTGTGGCTGATTTGTCTATCCAGCTGCTCATGGTCTGTCGACTGAGTTCAATACCGTATTGCTTAAACATCGCTTCCTGGCGATACAGCGGTAACCCGTATTGGTATTTACTGGTGATAAGCTGACTGAGCAAACTGCTGGTTGCAATGCCTTTGTTGATGGGCATGGCAGGCATTGAGGCTTGTTTAATCTGTGTCTGAGTTGAGGATTTATCACAGTGACGGCAGGCGTATTTAGGCCTAATATGCTCAATCACTTTGATTTTAGCGGGTATGAACTCAAGCTTTTCTGACTTATCTTCACCCATTTTATGTAGCTCACCGCCACAGCAATCACAGGTTTTGTCGATGATGTCGTGAATAACCTGCTCACGAGGTAAGTCTTTTGGCAGTGGCTTACGCACCGGCTTTTTACGGGTATAGCTAATGGATTGTTGCTCTGCCTCAACTTCCTCAACAATTTCTTCCACTTCATTGAATAACTCGCCTTGCCCGGCAAAGCCTTCAGCACTTTTGCCGAATTGTTTTTGTTGGGCCAAGCTCCAGCGCTCTTCCAATGCCGCAATCTGGGCATCCTTCTGCGCTAACAGTTTTTCAAGTTCAGCAATGCGCTGTTTAAGGGCGAGTTCATTTTTCATGACGCCTATTTTAAGGCATCATCAAAGGCTTTGCAGTGCTAACTGAACTCACTTTGATGATCATCAATCGATCGCAAATATTAAAGCATTTTCTTACCTGCGACATCAATTTTACTGTGTCCAATCACATCATAACCCGATAATAACCAGTGTAATTGCTGCTCGCTTAAGGTCATGGTGGGTGACATGAGTTTGGGCCATTTGAACTTATGCTTATCTAATCGCTTATACCACAGTGCAAAACCGGTGTTATCCCAGTAAAGCAGTTTGAGTTTGTCACGGCCTTTATTACAAAACACAAATAGCGCACCACTGAGCACGGGTAGTTCAAGCTCTGCTTCCACCAACGCCGCCAGACCATTAATTGATTTTCGAAAATCAACGGCATCGGCACATAAATAGACGGTGGGTACATCAACGAACATCCTCATACCGTTAGCCCTTTAATAATGGCAACGATATCGGCCGTCGCTAAATCGATAGGAAACGTGAGTTGGCCGGTTAGCGTATCAAACTGCAGCGTATTTTGACGAGTTTGCGCGCAGACTTCAGTAGTTTGTTTTACCTGGACAAAACGTGATGATGTAAGGCACTGCGTGTGCACTGGCAAGGTGGAATTAGGCTGGTCTTTTGCCAGTAAAGCACGTTGTTTATAATAAGTCGTAATAGCGACATTATGGTGTTGGCAGAATTCAATATTAGTACCACTAAACGTACTGCGTTTCAGCAAAAGCTGCTGCCACTGTGCGCTTGTTCTGTAAGTTTTCATCACCTGCTCCGAATTTATCATTGAGCAGGTATTTTTAGATAATCAGAACATCGATGCTAGGTGTGGTTCGCTAGACGCTTACAGTCTTAGTTTATAAAAATGAAAGTAAAAATGTATATTGTTAACTTTGTTTGAATTTAGGTGTTTTACATTTAGAATAGTAATAAATTACTAATAAACTAATTGAAGCCAATTCTTTAGGCTTTCTTTGTCTGGAAAAAAATGAAAAATTACGCTTATATTTGTTATGAACAAGCGGTTAGTGAAGCTGAAGTTGAACTAATAAATCAATTTTGGGAATTAGAGAAAGGTGAGAATATTAAATTTGCAAATAATGCTCAAAATGTATTTAAAGAATTTAAAAGCAAACTAGATAAGCCTTTGTCAATAATAAAAAGTAAAAGTAGCTGTACCAATGTTCATTCAGCATTTAACTGCGATAGCTGCAATAAAAAAAAACTATTTTCTACTCGTAAAGAGTGCATTGAGCAGTTTGAGTCTGAGCGATATGTGTGTAAAAGTTGCCTTGTTGAGTGCTATTTAAAAGATGGAAAATTAACAATAGAAAAGTTAGGTGAGTATATTGAGCAGAGGCTAAAGTCTGAAAGTGCAATTTCTTGTTTAACATATATCGAAAAACTATATTTATTTCTTCTACTTACACGGTTTAATGATGGCAATAAGGCGCCGATTAAGCATCATTACGATGCTCATTCAGAAACTCTCGGTTGCGAAGAAGCAGAAAAAAGAATGATGAAAAGCTTAATTTCCAAAGGTTTTTTAGTCCGCATCACTGAGCATGACTTTAGGGAGGCTCAAGCTCAAGGTCGTGAATCTATAAGATCTTTTCTAGGCGCTTGTTTGCATCTATTTATTCGCAAAGATAATATTTTATCTGAATTGCCAACTTATTCGACTTCATTCATCAACTCCTTTGGATTGTACTTACGCTACTCTGAGGAATATAGCTCAGTTAGCGAATTAACTAAGAGGTTATATGATGATATTTGCGCTCGCAAAGTTAGTAAGAATGATGTAGAGGAGATTCAAGAATTATTGGAAAAAAATAGGATATACAACATCCTGTTGATTATAGAAGACGCTTGTTGTGACTTTAAAGTTACAGTGCAAAAATCACTCCGTTTTGGGAATCTTTTACAGTACCTTGCCAAAAATTATTCATTACCGATTATTAGCTATGTTGTATACAAAGAAGCAAGAAATTTAAGTGCATATTTATATAACAGAAATATCCCCAGTTACATATCTGATAAACTTTTAACAAAGAGAATAGAAGAGTATTTAGACTTAATAAAAAGAAAGAATTACTCTGCTGTTTACACTCGTAGATTGCCTGAAAATATTAGAGTATCAGAAATGGAGGCTTTTTTTTGTAGGGAATTTAATGAAGATTGCTTTAACTGGTTTCATTTAACAAATGAGGAGGTTTTGGACTCCTGGATATCAGGTGCAACAATTGAGTTTAATGTTCCATCTTTACTAAGTTGAAGAGTACATTAAAATAGTACTTGTACTATTTATAAGTTGTTGTTTTTAATGTGAACTTTGTATTCATAGTATGTTTTATGGGGTTATAAAGCTCGGTCTGCGTTCTCAGAGCGATCTCCGAGGCTGGCTGCCCAGCTAACTATTTTTGTTACTTCTGGACGTTTTACGTTCCATAGTTGATCGTGTTCTTGTTGTAATTGCAAGTAACCTTCGCGGGTAACTAAATTTGTTTTCATGGCCAATTCTTTATTAACTCTAATGGTGTGCACGTTATTAAATTTGCCAAAACTTGTCGAGCGTAAAATGTAATAAAGTACGAGTAAGGAAGCTTTGAAATGTTCAGTAACAATCTAAGCAAGTAATTAGTTTTTGATTATTAAGTTTTTCATTTATATTAACTAGTAATTGGATATAAAAATAAGAAAGAGATTATGGGACACGAGACCACAAAAGTATTAGTTGTTGATGACGATATGCGCTTACGCAGTTTGCTTGAACGTTACTTAGTAGAGCAAGGCTTTATTGTTAGAACCGCAGGAAACTCGGAGCAAATGGATAGACTCCTAGAGCGAGAAAACTTTCACTTAATGGTTCTCGATTTAATGCTCCCAGGCGAGGATGGCTTATCTATTTGCCGCCGACTACGCCAAAAAGAAAATGAAATTCCTATTGTTATGCTTACAGCAAAGGGCGACGAAGTCGACCGTATTATTGGCCTTGAACTTGGCGCTGACGATTACATTCCAAAACCATTTAATCCACGTGAGCTACTTGCTCGCATAAAAGCAATTTTACGCCGCCGCGCAAAAGAAGTGCCAGGTGCTCCAGCTGCTGAAGAAAACTTAATCGCTTTTGGTAAATTTACGCTTAATTTAGCAACGCGCGAAATGAGTGAAGGGGATAAAACAATATCGCTTACCAGTGGTGAGTTTGCAGTGCTTAAAGCGCTTGTTTCGCATCCGCGTGAGCCACTTAGCCGCGATAAGCTAATGAACTTAGCGCGTGGGCGTGATTACAGTGCGCTTGAGCGAAGTATTGATGTGCAAGTGTCGCGACTTCGCCGCATGATTGAAGTAGATGCTGCTAATCCGCGATATATTCAAACCGTTTGGGGTTTGGGGTATGTGTTTGTTCCCGATGGTGAAAAGTAATATTTATGGGCATGTTTCCGCGCAGTGCTTTTGGGCAAACTGTTTTTTTAGTGGCGGCTTTGTTGCTAATAAATCAAATAGTGTCTTATGTTACGGTTAGTTTTTATGTTGTAAAGCCAACTATTGAGCAAGTTAACTTGATGCTTGCTAAGCAAATTAAAACGGTATTTATTGACTGGGAAGATGGCGTTGAAATAAACGACGAAGTATCTGCGAAGTTTTTTGAAATTACCGGCATTGAAGTGATGACTCAGCGCGAAGCAATGCGTCAAGGACTTGGGCAAAGCCGCGAATATTCTATGCTATCGCGTAGCATGACTGAGCAACTTGGTGGTTATTCTCGTGTACGTATTAGCCAAACTGATCCATTGATTTATTGGGTGGAAGCACCGCAAGCGCCAGGTTATTGGGTAAAAGTACCGCTTAAAGGTTTTAAAGAGAATAACTTAGAGTTTTTAACTTTTTACTTATCAAGTATTGGCTTTTTAAGTGTGCTGGGTGGGTGGTTGTTTGCAAGGCACCTTAATAGGCCATTAAAAGCACTGCAACAAGCTGCAGTGAAAGTAGGTAAAGGCGATTTTTCTACCAAATTAGAAGAAGAAGGCTCAACAGAAGTAATAGAAGTAACGCGCGCGTTTAATCAAATGTCGCGCGGAATTGCCGCACTTGAAAACGACCGCCGTTTACTAATGGCTGGTGTATCGCATGATTTACGTACGCCGCTTACGCGTATCCGTTTAGCCACCGAAATGATGGTTGATGAAGATGACTATCTTCGTGAAGGTATTATTTACGATATAGAAGATATGAACGGGATTATCGATCAGTTTATTGAGTATTTACGCCACCATAAACGTGAAGAACTAAGCTGCGAAGATATAAATGCTTTAGTTGCCGAGGTTGTTAATTCTGAGCTTCAGCATCAACGTACTATTACGTTTAAAAGTAATCCAAATATAGGCAATATACCCTTAAGCTCTGTGGCTATTAAACGTGTAATTACCAACATGATTGGTAATGCGCTGCGTTATTCTGAGGGCGATATTGAAGTACTTAGTTACTTTAATTCAAACAAAAAATATGTAGTTATCGTTGTAAACGATAGTGGTCCTGGGATCCCTGAAAACGAATTAGAGTCTGTGTTTGAGCCCTTTAAGCAAGGCGATGCTGCACGTGGCAGTGAAGGTAGTGGCTTAGGCCTTGCCATTATTAAACGCATTGTTGATATGCACGACGGTAAAGTAAAACTAGAAAACCGCCCAGAAGGCGGTTTAAGTGCACAAGTATATTTGCCAATCAAGGTATCAACCCCTGCACAATAAATGCAGGGGTTTTATTGTATTAAAGTGCTTTAAAACGAATAGCTGTACCGCCACTAGTGGCTAATTTAAGCGTTAGTTTATCGCTTGCAGTTACAATACGTTTTTCGATAGCTAGATCGTACGGATTGTTTTTCCACTCTGCGTTTTTACCATCTTTATAAATTTGTGCTTCAAACTTTTTGCCTTGCTCTAAAAAGTCGAGTTTCACCTCAATAGTTCTGGCTTTCTCGTCAGTAACAGCACCTAGGTACCAATCATTTCCTGAGTATTTAGTGCTTTTACGTTCTTTACGGGCAAATACAATAAAGTCGCCTACTTCGCCATCAAGGGCAATACTTTGCTGCCAATCTGTTGGTACGTCTTGAATAAATTGAAATGCGTCGGGCTTAGCCAAATAGTTTTTAGGTAAGTCGGCAGCCATTTGAATTGGGCTATACAACACAACATAAAGTGCAAGTTGTTTGGCAAGTGTAGTTTGTGGGCGGTTTGTATCGCCTCCTAAACCATTAAAGCTCATATCAAAAATACCTGGCGTAAAGTCCATAGGGCCAGAGAGCATGCGGGTAAAGGCAAGCATTGGTACGTGTTCTGGTGGGTTAGGAGGCGAACCCCATGCATTATATTCTTGCCCGCGTGCACCTTCGCGCGCGATCCAGTTTGGGTAAGTACGGCGCAGGCCTGTATCTTTAATTGGCTCGTGAGTATTAATGCTAATTTTATGCTTAGCCGCAAGCTTTACGTTATGAAGGTATTCGTTAACCATAAATTGGCCGTCATGCCATTCATGGCGAGCAATACCGTTTTTGTCTATACGTTTTATATTTCCGCCATCGGCTACATAACCTGTTTTTACTTGGCTTACGTTTGATTTTTCGTAAAGGGCAAAAGCATCTTCCATTTGGTCACGGTAGTTGCTTACATTGCCTGATGTTTCATGGTGGCCAATGAGCTGTACGCCTTTTTCTTTGCCGTATTGAGCAAGCGCTGCTATATCAAAGTCGTCGTACGGTTTGGTAAAGTTAAATACATCGCCATTAAAATACCAATCGCCATCCCAACCAATATTCCAGCCTTCAACGAGTACGCCATCAAAACCATACTGCGCTGCAAAATCCATATAGTATTTTGTGGTTCGCGTAGTGGCGCCGTGTTTTTTACCGCTACCCCAAGTTTGTGTATTTATATGCATACCCCACCAAATACCGACATATTTACCAGGCTTAACCCACGACACGTCACCGAGTTTATTAGGCTCGTTTAGGTTTAGTATTATATCTGAATTAACTAAGCCAACAGCGCTGTCGGCTATTTGAATGGTGCGCCATGGCGTTTTAAAAGCACCTTGTTTTTTAACGGCAACACCATCTGACCACGGCGTTAAATCGGCAGTGAACGTACCAGAGCGGCGTTGATTAAGTACCATGCCTGCGTAATCAACAAGAGCGGCTTCATGAATACTAATATGAGTACCGTCACTTGTTTTAAACGTAAATGGTGTGTGAGCTAGTGGAGCTTCGTTAAGCGCGGTGGTGTTATAAACATATTCGTAGCGGTTCCAGCCACGAGCAGGTATCCACCATGCTGTTGCATCATGGCTATTGTTTATTGCAAATTCAGTTAACTCTTTGGTTATTTCTGTATGTTCGAAGCCAGTTTGTTGTGGTACTTCGTATCTAAAACCTACACCACTATCAAATGCTTTAAATCGAATAGTGTAGGTGCCTTTATTTGGCTCGTTTTTTGTAAAGGTAACGGCTACTTCGTTATATTCGTCAACAACGTTTTGGCGTTCGCCCCAAGGTTGTTGCCACTGCGAGTTAACGCTTTGTTGTTCAATGCTTTTAATTTTAAAGCCGTCGCTAAAAGCTGCTTGTGTTTTAAATTCAAACCCCAGTAAAGATTTGTTTATAACCGCTTTGTTTTTAAATTTTATTGCGTAGCTTGGCGTGTTGTTTTCGTCAGAGATGCTTACTGTTATTTGTGTGTCTGGCGATTTTAGCTCTACGGTTTGTCCGTAGCTATTACTAGCAAAGGCTAAAAGCACAAGTGCAGGGATTCTCATGGTGTGTCCTTAGATGAGTCGGTGGTGACATTTAAGGATAATGACTGTTGATGATTAATACGACTGCCTACATACGTATTCAATGTTTTAAAAAATAGAAAGAATTTGGTGGCTTAATCGGTCTATAATGTAAACAAATTGATAATAGCGACAAGAAAATGATAAAAAGCTTACTTTGTGTATTTTTACTAAGTGTTAGTACTGGAGTTTTTGCAGCAAATATTACAATTAAAAATGCTAATAATGACCCATTACCTAATGCTGTTGTGTGGTTAACTGCAGGTGATTCCTCTAGCGTTATTCCTCCAGAAGCACCTTATGCGATGACCCAGCAAAATCGAGAATTTAAGCCGCGTATTTTAGTTGTCCCACAAAATGCAAAGGTAGAGTTTCCGAATGCGGACTCAATCATGCATCACGTTTATTCATTTTCTAAAGCTAAAACATTTGAATTAAAGCTATATAAGGAGCATCCAAAAGCGCCCATTACTTTTGATCAAACAGGTGTTGTTGAGCTTGGCTGTAATATTCATGATTGGATGTTAGGTTATATTGTGGTGGTCGATAGTACTATTTTTGCAATCACTGATGAAAATGGTCATGTTGATTTAAATGCCAATGTAGGCGAATACACGTTAAGTGTTTGGCATTCTGGGTTTAGTGATATTAGTAAGGTTGAATCTCAAACTATTACTGTGGCTACTAACCCGATCACTTATAAAGTAAAGCAGGAAATTGCGGAGCAAATTGACTTTGCTACGGATGAATTTGATGACTATTAATCGCTTAATGAGGCTGGCATTTTTAGCCGGTGCTTTATGTTTTAGTAATGAATTGTATGCACAAGTAAAAGGCTTGATACAAATTAGAGCCGTGCAGGGGGACGATATACGTAGCTTCCAAGAGGGCGGCCTTGGGCTATATCGGCACGATACTAAAAGCGACGAACTTATTTTATCCCAAGGTATTTTAGATTTTAATGTTGATTTAGCATCTAGTTGGTCGGCTCATGGGGTGTTAAATGCGAATCAAGATCCTGATGTTGGCCTTGGTTTTACACAGGCTTATATAAAGTATCAGCCGCTATCTAACAGCAACTATAAATGGCACATGCGCGTGGGGGGCTTTTACCCACTTATGTCGCTTGAAAATCCTGATATAGGGTGGACATCTCCTTATAACTATACAAACTCAGCTATTAATAGCTGGATAGGCGAGGAAGTACGCACTGTTGGCGCAGAGGTAACTATTAAGCGCCCAGCAAAACGTTTCAACAGCGCTCATAGCTTTAGTTTTGTAGGTGCTACATTTAAAGGCAATGATCCTGCAGGTACTTTGCTTGCGTGGCGTGGTTTTGCATTACACGATAGGCAAACTACATTTAACGAAAGTGTTAAATTTGCGCCTGTAGCGGCATTAAATGCGTATGAATTACGCTGGCAAGCTAACCAGGTTTTACCGTTTGAAGAAGTAGACGGGCGTTTTGGCTATTACGCTGGCGTACATTGGGATTACTTTAAAAAATCACAATTTCGAATTTATTATTACAACAATAATGGCGACCCAACCACGCTTAATATTAGTACAGGGCAGTATGCTTGGGATACTCGCTTTACAAGCGCCGCTTGGCTTTATAAGTTTAACAGTAAAACCCGCTTTATAGCACAGGTGCTCAATGGTAAAACCGAAATGGGCGCTAATGCTTTAATAGATAATGCCTTTTACAGCCATTATTTAATGTTAAGCCATAAAGAAGGCAAGCATCGAGTTTCTGTACGCTACGATTACTTTAAAGTGACAGATAACGACACCACTGCGTTTGATCCTAATGCAAGCAATGGGGAAGGTTTAACCGCAACATGGCGCTACCAGCTCACTAATAAACTACAAATAGGGGTTGAAGGTTCTGCACTTAAAAGTGTTGCAAAAAATAGAGAGCCAATTGGATTTAATGAACGAATCTCGCAGCAGCAAATAATGCTAAACGCTCAATGGCGATTTTAGGTTTTATAAACTAGATTTATTATCAAAAAGGTAGGTATTAAATGTGATTTTTTTTGGAGTAAGTAATGAATTTGAATAGTATCCGCGTCAAAGTCTCTTTTCCTATTGTTATTTTAGGTATTGCTATCTTGTCGTTAATTATTGGGTATTCATACTTAATTAACTTACAAAAAAATGCATTAGATGTGCAATCCGATAAATTTATTAAGGCTGTGTCTCTTGCTTTGAGTGCCGACAGGGATTTGTATCAAGCAAAGGTTGCTGAGTTAAATTTAGCCGCACATAACGACAATAAAGAAGTTTATTTGCAAGAGCATAAAGAAAATGCTGAGCAAGTAACGCAAAGGTTAGAGCAGTACTTAGCTTTGTTATCGGATTATCCAAAAGCTATAAATGGGCTTCGCGGTTTTGATGGTGCTTATAATACTTGGTTAAACGCTTCACTGGCCTATATGAATGATAAAACAAATCTAAAAAAACAGTCTCAATCAGAAAAAGCATTTGACGAATTAAGATCTACGCTTGATCAAGCTGGTGAATTAGCAGAGCAAACATCGGTTGAAGAAGTTAAAAAACTATCAGACACAATTGCTTCAACTAAGTTAACTATGCTTATTTTTGTCATATTAATTTTATTAGTGGCGTGTTGGTTTAGTTACCTTATTCCTAAGCAATTAACACAGCAAATTAACTATGTAACTTCTCGTATTAACGATATAGCCTCTGGTGATGGCGATTTAACTGGCAGGATCGCTATAACGTCTAAAGATGAGTTTTCTGAACTTGCAACGCAGTTCAATCGTTTTCTCGACAACTTACAGCAATTAATTCGCGATATTTTAGAGCAATCAAAAGAGCTAAGTGAATTAGGAGGTGAGTTAAGTCAGGTTGCAAATAAAAACAATGCTGTAAATCAAACGCTCAGCCAAGCCTCTGAGTCAATAGTAAGTGCAGTGCATGAGATGAGCGTAGCAAGTAGAGAAGTTGCAGGTGTTGCTCAGCAATCATCAACAGAAGCTGATAAATCGTTAAATTTAGCTCAGCAAGGACTAACAGCGGTTGCGCACTCTAGTTCTCGTATTATTTCTTTGTCGCAAAATATGGAGCAAGCTATGGCGCGCTCTACAGAACTACAACAAAGTTCTGATAACATTGCCAAAGTACTTGAGGTTATTCGTGCAATTGCAGAGCAAACAAATCTGCTGGCGCTTAATGCTGCTATTGAAGCCGCGCGAGCTGGTGAATATGGCAGAGGTTTTGCTGTGGTAGCAGATGAAGTAAGAACATTGGCTACACGCACGCAAGTAAGCACAAACGATATTCAAAAAATGATAGAGCAATTTGCAACGAGCGTAGAACAATCAATTAAAGCGATAGATGAAGGTAAGCAATTTGCAGATGATGCGGTTGGCTCGTTTAGTCAAACTAATGATGTGCTTAATGCAATGCAAAGCTCGTCTACTAAAGTAAATGATATGGCGATGCAAACAGCGCAAGCGACTGAAGAGCAGACAACGGTTGCAGATGAAATAAGTCAAAACCTATCATCATTAAACGATCAAACTTTAGAAGGGGGGGCGCTTGCTCGAACTACTGAGGATGTATCTAAAAAAATGGAACAATTGACTGATGAGCTAAATCACTTAGTACATCGATTTAAAGTTTAAATAAGCTGATTATTTGGTTAGATAGCTCTTTAAGGTTTTAAAATATAACTGTACTTATGTTGTTTGTTAGCTCGAGTTCAGTTTGAATAGTCATTATAAATATAAAAAGGGACTTTAAAAGTCCCTTTTTTAATGCAATTTTAACCTTGAGAAGTCAACAAAGCCTAATGTGAGTTAGTATTATTTTTTATCAAAAGCGCGTTTCATGTAGTTAGGTGTAGCGAGTGCACCATGATGAATACCGCTGTTGTAGTATTCACTTTGCTCAGCTATTTGTGCTGCGCCGTCTTCTCTAAAACCGTCAAATGCTTGTGATTTACGTGCAAGTGTTACCGACCATAAACCGCTTGGGTAAATTGGTTGCGGGAATGGCAGTGTTTGTAAATCGTTAAAGCCTACGCTTAGCATTGCTTCGCGCATTTCAACTAATAATGGCATATGCATAAGAGGTGATTCGCTTTGTTGTACTAAAATACCACCTGGGCGCAGTGCATCTAAACAGCTTGTGTAAAACGCATGATTAAATAAACCTTCACCTGGACCCACCGGATCTGTGCCATCAACAATAACCACGTCGATAGATTCGCCAGCGGCTTCGCGCATGTATTTAATACCGTCGTCAAACATAACCGTTGCACGGGCGTCGTTGTTAGATTCACAAAGCTCTGGGAAGTATTTTAACGACATTTGCGTTACTACTTCGTCTATATCTATTTGCGTTACAGTTTCTACGCCTGGGTGTTTTAATACTTCGCGTAAAGTACCGCAGTCGCCGCCGCCAATAATAACGACGTTTTTAGGGTTTGGGTGCGCTAAAAGTGCAGGGTGGCTGATCATCTCATGATAAAAGAAGTTTTCGCGGGTTGTTACCATAGTACACCCGTCGATGATCATTAAATTACCAAAGTCTGTGGTTTCAAACATTTCTACCTTTTGAAAAGGAGACTGTTTTTCATCTAACTTTTTATTAATACATAATGAAAATGCGCTGCCATCGCGGTCGCTAATTTCAGTAAACCACTTACTTTGATCTAAATTTGCCATAGTTACTATTACACTTTTTTAGGTTGAGTATGAAAAAGGGGCAATTCTGCCAGTGCTTGGCGTTTTGCTCAATGACATTTTAACTGATTTGACGAATAAAGTTAGTTAGGAGTGAGTGAAAGTTCAATTTTTGTTAGCCTAGTGGATAGTGACGTATTAAAATGCGCCTTTATACCTAATTGACTAAAGAAGAGTTGCCATGACCTGGGGTTTAGAAACAGCACGCGCCACTTATAACGTTGCTCATTGGAGTGATGGTTATTTTGATATTAACGCACAAGGCGAACTGGTGGCTTACCCAGATGGCGACCAAACAAAACCGGCCATTTCTTTAACGCAATTAACTGAGCAGTTTAAGCAACAAGGTTTAACGCTGCCGGTTTTAGTACGCTTTACCGATATTTTAAAAAATCGTGTAGACACCCTTACTAACGCGTTTACGCAAGCGCGAGCAAATCGTGAATATAACGGAAAATACACCTGTGTTTACCCAATTAAAGTAAATCAGCAGCGCTCCGTAGTAAGTAAGCTATTAGCGCATCCAAGCGGGCTTGTTGGCCTAGAAGCAGGCTCAAAGCCAGAACTTATGGCTATTTTGGGTGTAGCAAAAGAGCCAATCACAATAGTGTGTAACGGCTATAAAGACAGTGAGTTTTTACGCTTAGCGTGTATTGGTCAAGCAATGGGCCACAGCGTAAAAATTGTGGTAGAAAAGCTTTCAGAACTGACCACACTACTTGAAGAAATAGACAACCTAGGCATTGAACCTGCTATTGGTATTCGTATTCGCCTAAACTCAGTAGGCAAAGGCAAGTGGCAAAACACCGGCGGCGAAAAAGGCAAGTTTGGTTTAACAGCAGGCCAAGTATTAAGTGCTGTTGAAGTGCTTAAAAAGCATAATAAGCTGCACTTAATGCAAATGGTGCATTTTCATATTGGTTCTCAAATCGCCAATATTCGTGATATTCACCGTGCTTTACGTGAATGCGCACGCCACTTTGCTGAGCTTACACAATTAAACGTACCGTTAAACACCGTTGATGTAGGCGGCGGCTTAGGCGTTGATTACGAGGGCTCTGGCTCGCGCAGTGCGTGTTCAATGAACTACACAGTAGAAGAGTACGCGCGTAATGTAGTAAATGCATTTGCAGAGGTGTGCGATCAGCATAACCTTACGCATCCGGCCATTATCACCGAATCGGGGCGTGCTTTAACCGCTCACCATGCGGTATTAATTACCGATGTAATTGACGTAGAAAAAGCGCCCAATCATTTAAATCCAGAGCCACCGCTTGAAAATAGCGCGTTAGTGCTTGATGAAATGTGGCAGTGTTTGCAGCGTTTAAACCCGCGTATGGCACTTGAGATTTATCATGACGCTATGCACTTATTTAGCGAAGCGCACGATCAGTACGTGCATGGCTTAGTAAGCATGCTAGAGTGGGCGAAAATAGAGCAGCTTTACTTTACTATTTTACATCGTGTACGTGCATCGCTTAGTAATAACGCGCGCGCGCACCGTGAAGTCCTCGACGATTTAAACGAAAAGCTTGCCGATAAACTCTTTGTTAACTTTTCATTATTTCAGTCATTGCCTGATGTATGGGGTATTCAGCAGTTGTTTCCTGTTATGCCAATCGAAAACTTAACTCAACCATTGACTCAGCGCGCGATTATTCAAGATATTACCTGTGACTCTGACGGGCAAATCCGTGAATACGTTGAAGGCGCTGGTATCGAAACCAGTCTACCAATACCAGAATATAAGCACGGCGAGCAATACCACATTGCTATGTTTATGGTGGGTGCATATCAAGAAATTTTAGGCGATTTACACAACTTATTCGGTGACACTGATTCAGTGCATGTAGAGCTTAATGATGAAGGTTATGTGTTAACCAATGCCATAAAAGGTGATAGCGTTAAGGATGTATTAAAGTTTGTTGACTATGATAGCGCCATTTTAGCTGACAACTTTGCGTACCAAGTTAATAAACTTGATGTATCAGCGCAGTGTAAAGAAGGTTATTTAGCTGAGCTTAATGCAGGCCTTGAAGGCTATACCTATTTTGAAGATTAATTTGTAAGCAACTGAAAGCGCAGTATTAGTGGCTGCGCAATGTTTAAAGGAATGGAAGTAATGTCAGTTATTCGCGGTGTATTTAGTATTATTTTTTACACAATAAACACACTTTTTTGGTTTGTGCCTATTTTTGTTTGTGGGCTTATAAAGCTTATACCTATTAAGCCTCTACAAAAGATTATGAGCTGGGCTGCAAAGAAATTTGCAACTATTTGGGTGACTTTTAATAGCTTAAATCAAAAGTTATTTACGCCAACTAAACTTAATGTAACTGGCCTTGAAGAACTTAAACTGAAGGATTGGTACCTAGTAATTGCAAATCACCAAAGCTGGGTCGATATTTTAGTATTGCAGCGCGTGTTTAACCGTAAAATTCCATTTTTAAACTTCTTTTTGAAAAAAGAGCTTATTTACGTGCCTATTCTAGGTTTGTGTTGGTGGGCGCTTGATTTTCCGTTTATGACCCGCACGAGTAAAAGCCAACTAAAAAAGAATCCAAAGCTGCGTGGCAAAGACTTAGAAACCACGCGTAAAGCCTGCGAAAAATTTAAAGAAATGCCAGTAAGTGTGGTTAACTTTGTAGAAGGCACTCGTTTTACTACACAAAAGCACGCGCGCCAAAATAGCCCGTTTCCACATTTATTAAAACCAAAAGCGGGCGGTATTGCCTTTGTAATGCAAGCAATGGGCGAGCAAATTACTAAAGTGGTTAACGTTACAATTCATTACCCTGATGGCATTCCTACATTCATGGATTTTGCAGGTGGTAAGGTAAAAAATATCAACGTACATGTGGATGTAAGGCCGGTAAGCGAAGAGCTTATTGGTGACTACACCGGCGATTCTGAATTTAGAGTGCGCTTTCAAAGCGAGCTAAATCGTTTATGGGAAAATAAAGAGCAAACATTACAATCGCTCGAAAAACATCCCAAATAAAAGGCAAAAATATGAGCTTACAGTTATGCTAAAAAAGTGGTTACCAAATTGGCTTAACGGCTTAATTGTGGGCTGCGTATTGTTTTCTAATGTAATGCTTTTTGGCTCACTAGTATTTGTACTAGGGCTTATTAAGTTATTACTGCCTTTGTCTGTTGTTAACTCTTTATTGCACAGCGCTTATCGAGGATGGTGTAATGGCAATCGGTTTGGCTTGTGGCTAGGTTGTCCTAATATTGTGGTTAATATAAGTGGCGATTTAAATTCAAAAAGTTGGTATTTACTTATATGTAATCACACGAGTTGGTTAGATATAACCGTGCTTAGCTCATTACATGCATTGCCAGCCCCTAAGTTTTTTTTAAAAGATGAATTAAAATACGTGCCTTTTATTGGCACTGGTGCGTGGGCTATGGGTATGCCGTTTATGAAACGGGTAAGCAAAGCACAGCTTGCTAAAAACCCAAAGTTGAAAGGGTTGGATGTAGAGCGCACAAAGCACAGCTGTCGCAATTTTCGTCACTATCCTACTACTATCGTTAATTTTGTTGAAGGCACACGCTTTACGCCAGCTAAGCATAATCTGCAGCAAAGTCCTTTTAAGCACTTATTAAAACCCAAAGCGGGTGGCATTGCTTTTGCGCTTGAAGTGCTAGCCAACCAATTTGATGCCATGCTAAATACAAGTTTAGTGTATAGCGGTAAAACAGATCACGTTTGTCGTAACTTACTCAAAGGCGAGCTAGATTCTATTTATGTTTCAATAGACGTAACGCCCATTAATGACAATATGCAGGGCAGCTATCAAACCGATGACGTATTTAAAGCTAATTTTCAACATTATGTGAATGAGCTATGGGTTGCGAAAGATCAGCAGCTTGCCGATATTTATGCTCAACAAGATTTACCTGAACCACAAATCAGTAAGGAAATTGAAACACTATGACCAACACCCACCTACAGGAGTTAATCGCTCCTTGGTTTGAAAAAGTACCCGATGCGGATTTTCTTAGTTCTATTACCGCAGTTTCAATAGGGATTTTTTCTTTATTAATTGTTTACTTATTTACTCGTAGGTTAATGTTACCAGGCATTCAAAAAGTGGTAACTAAGCTTTCGCCTCAACGTATTGGTTCGTTGTCGCCTATGCTTAATAAGCTTAATAGACGTATTGCAGGTATGCTTTGCAGCGTATTATTTTTGGCGACCTTTGACAGTGTTTATCCGGTTAATGAGCTGACCGCTGAAATTTTGAAAACGGTTGGCCAAGCTATACTAATTATTCATGTAGGTTTTATTTTTAGCAGTATTGTAAGTATTGCGGGTTCTATTTATAACCAATTGGAGTTTGCACGCGAAGTCCCTATTCAGGGCTTAATTCAGGTTGTTAAGCTAATCACCTTTATTGTGTGTGCTATTTTAATTGTAAGTATTTTCCTTGAGAAGTCACCCACTTATATTCTCTCTGGCTTTGGTGCTATTGCTGCTGTTACGTTATTAGTATTTAAAGACACTATTTTAGGCTTTGTAGCGAGTATTCAAATCGCAGCAAATCGCCTAGTAACCTATGGTGATTGGATTCAAGTAGAAAACTACGGCGCCGATGGTGAAGTAATTGATTTGGGTTTAAACACTGTGAAAGTTCGTAACTGGGATAACACCATAACAACTATTCCAACTTATATGCTAGTTGCGGGTTCGTTTAAAAACTGGCGCGGTATGCAAGAGTCGGGCGGTAGACGTATTAAACGTTCACTTAATATAGATATGCACAGTATTTGTTTAGTAAGTGATGAATTTAGAAAGCAAATAGATGCGGCTATTCCGCTGCATGACTATATCCGAGTGACGACATTACCCGCTCAAGTTTCTAATTTAGGGCTGTTTCGTCGTTATGCTGAGGGCTATTTAAAGCAGCACAGTAAAATTAATACGTCGCTTACGTTAATGGTACGAGAGCTACAACCAATGAACCACGGGTTACCGATTGAGTTTTATTGCTTTAGTGAAGACAAACGCTGGATTTCGTACGAGCATCTACAAGCCGAAATAATGGACCATTTACTTGCAGTATTGCCAGTGTTTGGGCTTAGGGCATATCAAAGTGTTAGTGGGCAATTAAGCCCTCCTAACGAGCAACAAACAGATAAGCCAACATTTAGAGTGATGGCAAATAGTGCTGCAAAAGACCCACAGCAATAAATAAAGCTAAGAGCCACCAAATAGGTGGCTTTTTAAATCGCAGCCATGCAAATGTAATTATTACTAACGCAACCTGCCAAAGGCTATGCACAGCCGATGTCCAAATTGGTGAATACAATGCGGCCGCTAAAAAACCGACTACCGCTGCATTAAGCGCCGCTATTGAACTTGCAAAACGTGGCTTACTTGCCAAATTAATCCAACTCTTCTGAAACGCCAGTATAAGTAAAAAACCAGGCATAAATATAAGCAGTGTAGCTATAAGGGCACCCACTAAAGGCTGCTCGGTAGTAAGTTGTGCGCCTAAGTAAGTAGCAATAGTAAACATTGGCCCTGGCACTGCCTGTGCACTCGCGTAAGCACTTAAAAACTGATCATCACTCAATGCTGGTACGCCAGCTTGAAGTACCGGCAGTACTACGTGTCCGCCGCCAAACACCATTGCACCCGCTTGGTAAAAAGGGGTAAACAAAGCAAACTCATGCCCTAGTGGAATAAAGCTAACCCCAAGTAAGAGCGCAAATAACCCCAGTGCAATCCAATTAATATTACTGTTTTTACTGCTAACATCGTCTGCTACTGTGCCAAGTTTTAATAAAGGCCATATAGCACCTACTGTTGCAGCAGTGATTAAAATCGCTATTTGAGTTCCCATCATTGGAAATAACACCAAGGCAAGTGTACTCATTATCGCAAGTAACTTAAGCGCAGCACTTGTACAAAAGCTTTTAGCCATACTAAGTGTTGCATCCGCGACTATAACAACGGCAAATAACTTTAAGCCTGCAATAATTGCAAAGTAAACAGCGTCAAACTGATGGGCACTAACCGCAAGCAGCACCATTATTAAAAACGAAGGCAAGGTAAAGCCTACAAAAGCAGCTATACCACCCAGTACTCCTGCACGCTCAACACCAATAGCAAAACTAACTTGGCTAGAGCCTGGCCCTGGTAATGCTTGGCTTAAACTAATAAGTTGTGCGTAACGGGTGTTAGTTAGCCAATTTAACGAGTCTACAAAGTGGCGCTTAAAATAGCCTAAATGCGCAGCGGGGCCACCAAAACTCATGCACCCTAGTAAAAAAAATTGTCTAAAAATAGCAATTAACATTGCGCCAATATCCTTTGTAAAATTCATTAAATTGTCACAGCGTAGTATGACATTTTTATTAAAACGACACATTAGTTTGAGGTCTGTTTAACAATCAAGCAAGATGCGCTGCTTTTAACACTCTCTTCATAGTTTGTTCATACATGTATTTGCATACTCTTGCTAAATTCTTAATGAATAGGGTATCACCATGACTTTAACTAAATCACTCTTAAGCGTAACCGTAGTAGCTGTATTACTTTCTGGTTGTGAAATGAATAACACCGGCAAAGGTGCGGCTATTGGCGCAGCAGCGGGTGGCGTATTAGGTAAAGCAACAAGTAACCATAAAGATAAGCGTATTTTTATAGGCGCTGCTATCGGCGCACTAGCTGGCGCTGCAGTGGGTAACTACATGGATAAGCAAGAAGAAGCATTTCGTGATGAACTTGCAGGCTCTGGTGTTGAAGTTGTACGTGAGGGCGATAACTTACGTTTAGTTATGCCATCTAATATTACGTTTGCGACCGACCAATCTTATATTTCGTCTGGCTTTAACGATACCTTAGATGCTATTGCTAAAGTGATGAACAAATACGAAAAAACGTACCTAAGTATTGAAGGCCACACAGATAGCACAGGTAAAGACAGCTACAACATGAACCTATCGCGTGAACGTGCTCAAAGCGTTAAAAACTACTTAGTGAACCAGCAAATCATGGCTGAGCGTGTAAGTACTATGGGTTATGGCGAAACACGTCCAATTGCGACTAACGATAGTGCAAATGGCCGTGCTCAAAACCGCCGTGTAGAAATTCAAATAGTACCAAACACTGAAGAATAATTAGTCTTTATTAAACTGTAATTCACACAGTTTTTGATACAACGGGTTACTTGCTACTAATTCTTGGTGGGTACCCGTTGCTATAATCTCTCCATTTTCCATTACCACAATCACATCGGCATGTTTAACCGTTGCCAGCCTATGGGCAATAATAAGCGTGGTGCGGTTTTGCATTAAATGCTCAAGCGCAGCTTGCACGTGGTGCTCACTTTGCGCATCGAGTGCACTGGTTGCTTCATCTAAAAGCAGTATTTCAGGATCTTTTAAAATAGCGCGTGCCAATACAATACGCTGCTTTTGCCCACCCGATAACCTCACACCTTGCTCACCTAAAAAACTGTTATAACCTTGCGGTAATTGTTTAATAAATTCATCTGCATGGGCATGTTTGGCAGCGGCATATACTTGCTCGTCACTTGCATTTGGGTTGCCGTAGCGAATGTTATGCATTACATCGGAGCTAAACAAGATAGGGTTTTGCGCGACCATACCCATTTTACCTCTGAGTGTATTAAGCGATAATTCTTTAATGTTTATATCTTTAAATTTAATGGCTCCGCTAGCCGGATCGTAAAAGCGCTGTAGCAATTCAAATAAGGTTGTTTTACCTGCACCAGAAGGGCCAACAATAGCCACAGTTTGGCCTTGAAGTATATTTAAACTTATTTTATTAAGTGCGCTTACGTCTGGGCGAGAAGGGTAGTTAAAGCTTATATTCTCAAGCGTAATAGCAGGGCTGTTACTATTTTTTAGTAAGTTACTATCTTGTGGATTTAGTGGGTTTTCTATCTCACTTTTAACAGCAAGTAACTCAAGTAATCTTGCAGCTGCGCCTGCTGCGCGTTGTAGTTCGCCATATACTTCAGCAACGGTTGCCACCGACATTGCCACCATAATAGCGTAAAACACAAAGGCTCCTAGCTCACCGCCAGTCATGGTACCTGCTAATACGTCGCTGCCGCCGACCCACAGCATTGCGCTAATAGCACTAAAAGTTAAAAATATTACCGCTGCAATTAAAAACGAGCGTTGTTTAATGCGGCTTTTAGCCACATTAAAGGCTTTTTCGGTTTCAAGTGCAAAAGCGTGCTGCTCTTGTTCTTCGTGGCTATAGCTTTGCACTACTTTAATATTTTGAATGATCTCGCCGGCATAGGTGCTTATATCGGCTATGGCATCTTGGCTGGAGCTTGCAAGTTTGCGCACCTTTTTACCAAATACCATCATAGGAACAAGTACCAACGGCACACAAGCAACAACCACTAAAGTAAGTTTTAAATTAGTAAACAACAGCATGGCAAGTCCACCAACCAGCATAAGTACACTGCGCAGCGCCATAGAAAATGATGAACCAATAATTGATTGCAGTAATGTTGTGTCGGTTGTTAAACGCGACATAAGCTCGCCACTGCGGTTTTCTTCAAAGTAGCTAGGGTGTAGCGTAACAATACGATTAAACACGGCTTTGCGAATATCGTTACTGACTCGCTCGCCAATCCACGACATTAAATAAAAGCGGCTAAAGGTGCCCACGGCCAATAAACTAATTAAACCAATAAGCACTAATACAGCTTGTTGTAACTGATCTTTAGAGCCAGCTATAAAGCCATGATCTATGACAAATTTAACCCCTTGCCCTAATGATAAGTTAACACCAGCGGTTACTAAAAGGGCAGCAAGCGCCGCTACTACCATCCATTTATACGGTTTAATAAAAGCAAAAATAGGTAATAAACTACTAAAAGCGGCTTTTTCGGGCTTAGGGCTTGTTTTTGACATAGTGGATTCTTTTTAAAGGTTAAGGTATAGATATGGCACTAAGATAATAAAAATCAATACTATTAAATATTAGCCAATAAGGAAACGTTATGACTACTGCAACCGTAAGTGGAGAATTTAATGTAAATCTAGCCCCAATTGAAGGTTACGCAAGCGGCCAAAACGGCGTTAATTTAGGGCGTATGTCGATAGATAAAACATTTAAAGGTAGCTTAAATGCCACCAGCCAAGGCGAAATGCTAAGCGCCATGACACCCACACAAGGCAGTGCCGGTTATGTTGCCATAGAGCAAGTAATAGGCGAGCTTGAAGGTAAAAAAGGCAGTTTTGTACTGCAGCATTTTGGCACTATGGATAAAGGCCAAGACAGCCTAATTTTAAATGTAATTCCCGACTCAGGCACTAATGAGCTAGAAGGGTTAACGGGCAGTATGAAAATACGTATTGAGCAAGGGATTCACTACTACGATTTTGAATACACTTTATAAGATACACAAGGATTAAAATGCAAAAAGTAATCGAATTTAGAAAGACCCGTTTTTTGGGTGGGGTAGATATAGTCGCACTAAATGACCGCATACAGGAATTAAACCAAGATGGCTGGAAAGTAATAAACGCAGTGCCATTGACAGGCTTTTATGGCCAAGTGCATGGTTATACTTTGTTTATTGAAACTGACGAGCTTTAAATGACATTTACAGTATGGTTAAGCCTAGCGGCTATTTGTATGATGGGCGCAATGTCGCCAGGACCAAGTTTAGCGGTGGTTTTAAAGCACTCACTTAACGGTAGTATGAAAAACGGTATGCTTGCCGCGCTCAGTCATGGTACTGGCGTTGGCTTGTATGCTGGTGCATCGTTATTAGGGTTAGGCGCTTTAATGATGCAGTTTCCAACTGTTTATCAAATACTGGTGTATTTAGGCGCAGCCTATTTGGCGTATTTAGGTATAAAAATATTGCTAGCAAAACCCAGCAATAACGAACTTGAAGTACAAAAAAGTGAGGTAAGTGCAGCTAAAGCATTACAAGATGGTTTTGCCATTGCTTTTTTGAACCCCAAGCTCGCGATTTTCTTTTTAGCCTTGTTCTCACAGTTTATTGACCCTCAGCTACTTACTTTAAGCGTGGGTATAATTATGTGTTTAACCGTGTTTGTAATTGATACCGGCTGGTATTTGCTGGTGGCGTTGCTGACAGAGGTTTCAAAAAATCGCTTTGGCTTTACCAAGCAAAGTCCGTGGCTTGATAAAATACTGGGAGTCGTATTTATTGCCCTTGCGATAAAAGTGGTGCTAAGCCTTTAAATCGCGTTCCCGATGCAGGGGCGCGTGCCTATATGCCCCTGCAGCCTAACCCTCATGCCCTGCATACGTATTCATCACATTAATTTTACCTTTTGGTTACAATTTGTTGGTTGTGTTTTAAACAACACAGCAACACCTGACAACAATAACTCAAAGGTTCACACACATGGACAAGTTTAAACTAAGTGCACTTATGCTGGCTTTATTTGCCGCTAATAGTGCATTGGCTGCAAACGAAGACTCAACAAATCAATCACCCAGCACACAAGCTGAAGATTTAGAAATTATTGAAGTGCGAGGCTTTAGTCGCAGTTTAATTCAATCTTTAAATCAAAAGCGTTTTAGCGATACGGTGTCTGAACAAATTTCTGCCGATGATTTAGGGGCACTGCCTGATATTTCAATGGCCGATGCACTTACACGATTACCTGGTATTTCAGCGGTGCGAACGGGTGGGCAAGCGGCGCAAATTAATATACGCGGGCTGTCGGGCGGGTTTGTATTTTCAACACTTAATGGCCGCGAGCAAGTATCTACAAGTGGCAGCCGCAGTATTGAGTTTGACCAATATCCGTCAGAATTAATTAGCTCTGCGGCGGTATACAAATCGCCAAAGGCATCGCTTATTGAAGGTGGCGTGGCCGGTACGGTAGAGCTTGAAACCGCCAGTCCACTTAATAATGATCAAACGCATAAATTTGTAGCTAATGTGCGCGGTATGTATAACGACCGCGCCTCAGAGGTATCGGATGCCACTGAATTTGGCGATCGAATTAGTTTTTCGTATCAAGGCAAATACCTAGACGACACGTTAGGCGTAGCGCTGGGCTATGCGCGTTTGTTTCAGCCAAGTGTAGCAACGCAGTTTATTGGCCTTGCGTACAACGACACAAAAGACGTTGATGGCGCAGTTAACGACACCAATGGCCCTTTAGCTAACCCAGAAAACGAATACATTAGCGAAGGCTTTGAGCTACAGCATTTAGGTGGCGAAGAAACCCGTAATGGCTATTTAGCAGCCATAGAGTGGGCACCGGCAGATAACTTTAAATTAAAAGGTGATGCGTTTTTATCGCGCTTTGATAAAGAGTCGTTTGCCCGTGGCCTGAGGGTTAAATTAGGCGGGCCAACAGCTGCATATGCAAACGCTCAGCTCGACGGTAATGCCGTAATAGGCGCAGCGGTTAACCGTACTTCGCAAAGCTATACCCGCGTTGAAATAGTTAACGACGACAACCAAGACTTTGACGAAGTAGATAGTTTTGGCATTAATGCCGATTGGCAGGTAACCGATAGATTAAGCGTAAATGCCGATGTGTCGCTTTCTCGCGCAAAAAGTAATTTTAGAAATGGCTTACTGTGGAGCTTAGTAGCAGAAGATGCCAATGCAGAAACGCCAGTATTTGATAACAACGTAGCAATTAACTATCAATTAAATGGCTTAAATTTACCTGACGTTGGGTTTAATCAGGCGGCCGCCTTTAGTGATATAGACCGTGTAATGGTCAGTAAATACGGTATTTACCCAGATCAAACAGAAGATGAAGTAACCGCATTTAGGCTCGACTTTAAATACGAGCTAGAAAACGACATATTTAGCTCAGTAGAGTTTGGTGCGCGCTACTCAGATAGAGAATACAGCCGTAAACGCTCGGTATTTGAGTACGGTAACGACGGGGCGTTTTCAGCAACGCAACCGCCTTTGCGTTTAACCGACGATATGGCCTCTGTGGTTGACTGGCAGGGCGAGTTTAGTTATTTCCCATCGTATTTAGCGATTGATTTAGACAAAGCGCTCAATGCGTGGTTTCCAGATGGCACGCCCGAGCCTGTTCAAACATGGGGCAACGCCGATGGCGTAGACGACGCGCAAGGTTACACAAGTAACTATTCGTGGTCAGTGCTGCAAAGCGGCTCGGTGTTTGAAGATGTGCTAGCTGCGTACGTTATGGTAAACATTAACACGCAAATTGCCGGGCTCGACCTATCGGGTAATGTGGGCGTGCGCCGCATTGAAACCGACCAATCTGCAACGGTACTAGAGAACGTAGCAGGCGATGCGCGCTTAGGTGCGCAAAATATTGTTGATGAGAACGGCATTGTAAATGATTTATACGCACCTAATGTATTAGGCACTAAATACACCGACTACTTACCTTCATTAAATTTAAACCTGCAACTTAACGATAATTCACTTGTACGCTTTGCTGCGGCTAAAGTAATGTCGCGTGCGCCAATTAACCGCTTAGCGGGCGATGCCAGTGCAAATGTGAGTGATGATGGTGTTATTAATGGTTCAAGTACTAATAACCCATTTTTAAAACCCTTTTATGCCGACCAATACGACTTATCTTACGAATATTATTTTAAAGAAGGTAATGGCACTATCGCTGCGGCGTTATTTTATAAAAATATAGACTCGTTTGTTGAAACCTTATCAATCGAAAACTTCGACTTTAAAGGTAATGGCTTTAATGTACCCGACTTTATAGAAGACCCCGTTAGTGGCGAGCAAGTTGCCACAACTAACGGTATTTACACCACGGCAGTTAATAACGGTGAAGGTGGCTACATTAGAGGGCTAGAGCTTGCGTATACGCAAGTGTTTACCTTTTTACCTTCGCCATTTAATGGCTTAGGCGCTAACGCAAGTTACTCATACACCGAAAGTGAAATTGAATCGATTACCAGTTTAGGGGGCGACACGTTAGCGCAATCTTTACCTGGGCTATCTAATAACGTGTTTAATGCCACGGTTTTTTACTCAATGGATGATTTTGAAACCCGCCTCAATGTGCGCTACCGCGATGAGTTTGTATCAGAGCAGGTTGCCATTAACGAGCAAGTGGTTAATTTTGATGCTGAAACCGTAGTCGACTTTCAAACCTCTTATCGCTTTAGCGACTCGCTAACAATGCTTTTGCAAGTTAATAACTTAACCGATGAACCAACCCAAAGTTACTTTGGCTCAGAGCAACGAACAGGGACGACTCAGTACTTTGGTCGTCAGTTCTACCTTGGTTTTACATACAGTCATTAATTAGCAAACGGAGCGTTTAAAAATGAAAATTATAACTATGTCTAAATATTTGCTAATAACGTTAGCGTTAATGCTATTAGCAGCGTGTGGTGGAACAGGTGATGTTGAATCTGGTGAACCATTACTTACCTGTAATGTGCCACAAGTCCCTAATGAAGCGGGGTCACAATGTGTCGATCCCGAACCTATATCGTGCCCTGCACCTACAGTACCTGATGAAAATAACGAAAGTTGCGTGGTTGGCGCCGACCCAACCCTGCCAGACCCTGTTGTATTTGCAGGGGAGGGAGAGGCGGTTTTATTTTATAACCGCTTAGCCGATGATAACTACGAAGGCTACCGATTACATTCGTGGAATAACGATGTGTGTGATGCTTATGCACCACCATTTGATACCAGTGATTGGGCTAACGGCCATGAATACGATGGTATTGATCCAAACTACGGTGCGTACTGGATAATTAACCTTAAAGAGGGTTATAACGAATGTGCCAATTTTATTATTCATATTGGTACAGAAGGGTCAGGTAAGGCGTTTGGTGATGTGGATTTAACCATGCCGCTGATGCAAGACGATGAAACTTTTCAGCGTATGAACTTTACCATTCATGGCGAGCCTTCGGTGTTTGAATACCCTATATTAAGTTTAGGCGAACGCGCAGTTGCTATAACAGGTGCTTCAGCGCATTGGATTGATTTAAATACTATTTTGTATAAACCAAGTAACGAGTTTACAAGCCTAATTAAGTTACATTCATCAGCTACGGCTGAGCTTGAAGTGGATATTGATACTGGTTTAAACGGTGATACTGTTACGCTGCAATCAAGCAATTTAACTGATGAGCAAGCGGCAAAAGTACCGCATTTAACCACTTGGAACGCTTACGAAGGAAGTTGGGATACAAACACGGCTAAAGCGCTTATAAAATCGCAGCTTGTTATTGCCGGTTACGATAGTGAAGGTAAGCTGCTAGAAGCAAGCTATGTGCAAACCGCTAAAGCACTTGATGCCCTTTACACGCAAGGCGAAGACGATGCTAATGAAGCTGTGCTGGGTGTAAATTATGGCAATAACGCGATTGATGTCACAGTGTGGGCACCCACCGCTAATAACATGATGCTAAACGTGTTTGATGATGCAAAAACACAAGTGCACTCTACGCCAATGACATTAAATACACAGACAGGTATTTGGCAAGCAAGTTTAGATATGCAATACGACCGCCACTACTACCGCTTTAATTTTGATGTTTACCACCCACTGACTCAGCAAATAGAGTCGCTTTGGAGCACAGACCCTTACTCACTAAATGTATCTACCAATGGTTTATACAGCCAGTTGATTAATTTAGCCGATGAAGACACTAAACCCGAAGGGTGGGGTACACGCCTTATTCCTACGGTAGAAAACCCAGAAGATGCGATTATTTACGAGGGCCATGTACGTGACTTTAGTGCGCGCGATAACAGCGTAACAGAGGCTAACCGCGGTAAATACCTTGCATTTACTGAGCTAAATAGTGCTCCTATGCAGCACTTACAAACTTTGGCTCAAAATGGCTTAACGCATTTTCATTTATTACCTATTACTGATATTGGCACCATAGATGAAGACGTAAGTAAGCGTGTAGATATTAGCGATACGCTAGGAGATTTATGTGAGCAAATTAATGATGAAGCCGATGCGTGTAAAACCCAAGATAAAAGCAGCACCATTATTGATTTAATGGGCGGTTATTTACCAGGCTCAGATGACGCACAAGCACTTGCTAATGCTATGCGCAGCTTAGATAGCTTTAACTGGGGTTACGATCCGCATTACTTTATAGCGCCTGAAGGCTCGTACGCCTCAAGCCCAGAGGGCATTGCCCGCGTTAAAGAAACCCGCGCTATGGTGCAATCACTGCAATCTATTGGTCTGCGCGTAGTGCTTGATGTGGTTTATAACCATACAACATCGTCGGGTATTTGGGATAAGTCGGTATTTGACAAACTAGTACCGGGTTACTATCACCGTTATAACGAAGTAAGTGGTGAAATAGAGCGCTCAACGTGTTGTGAAAATACAGCCACAGAGCATGTAATGATGGATAAGTTTGTTAGCGATTCATTAGTTATTTTGGCACGCGAATTTGGTTACGACAGCTTTAGATTTGATGTAATGGGGCATATGCCAAAATCGTCAATTCTTGCAGCACGTGATGCAGTGCAAGCTGTTGATGAAGATAACTACTTTTATGGCGAAGGTTGGGACTTTGGTGAGGTGGCAAATAACCGCTTATTTGTGCAAGCCAAACAAGCCGATATGGCCGGTAGCGAAGTAGGTACCTTTAACGACCGTATTCGTGAAGCCGTTCGCGGTGGTGCATTATTTAGTAATAGCTCAACAGATGGCAATTTAGCAGAGCAAGATACTTTACGTTTGTCGCTTGCGGGTAATTTACAAAACTACATTTTAAAAGACTTTAAAGGTAACTCAGCAAAGGGTAATAGCTTTACTTGGAATACTCAGCCAACGGCGTATGCACTAGACCCTGCCGATAGCATTCATTACGTATCTAAACACGATAACGAAACACTATGGGATCAGCTGCAATATAAACACAGCACTAATATGAGTATTGAGCAGCGCGTTCGTGCTCATAATATGGCGTTAGCACTTCCGCTTATGAGCCAAGGTATTCCATTTATGCAAATGGGCGCCGACTTGCTACGTTCAAAATCGATGGATCGTAACAGCTACGACTCTGGCGACTGGTTTAACTTTGTTGATTTTACCAAAGATACCAATAACTGGAATATTGGCTTGCCACCCGCACAAGACAACGAAGTGAAATGGCAAGAAATTATGCCTATTTCTGCTAATACCCAAGCGGCTGCACAGCCACAAGATATTACCTTTGCACATGATGTATTTAATGAATTTTTACAAATCCGTAGTAGCAGCGCACTCTTTAGATTAACCACAGAGCAAGATGTTATTGAGCGGGTGGGTTTTCATAACGTAGGTAAAGCGCAGCAACATGGCTTAATAGTAATGAGCATTGATGATGGCGAAGGACTAACAGACTTAGACCCTGCATTTGATGCGCTTGTTGTCGTGATTAACGCAACCGAGCAAACACTTAGTCATACTATTGCCACCGCAGCGGATTTTGAATTACACGATGTATTAAAAAACAGTGTTGATGTAAGCATGACCGGTGCTAATTTTGCTGCTGGCGATAACGAAGGCACATTTACTGTACCGCCTTACACATTAGCTGTATTCACTAAAAACCAAGGTGAGAGCCAAGGTTTTGGTTTAAGTGCTAATGCGACCGTAGGCGCACCTGATGTAGTACCTTATGGCAGCACCGCTGTGTTTGTGCGCGGTAGTTTAAACGACTGGGGCACACGCGATGCATTTGAATATATTGGCGAAGGTGAATACCGTATAGCAATTGCACTGAGCGCTGGCGATTACGAATTTAAAATTGCCTCTGAAGATTGGTCTACAGTTGATTTTGGCGCGCTTACTGACGCTGATAAAGATGTAGTTGAAAACCAAAGTGAGGCATTAACGCGCTCAGGTGCAAACATGACATTTAGCGCTGCTATTGATGCAACCTATGTATTTTCGCTTGATGCTTCAAACCCTGAAAATCCAACGCTTACTTTATACAACGAAGAGCCATTTATAGGCACTGCTATTTATGTGCGCGGTACGCTTAATGACTGGGGAGTAACCGATGAGCTAAGTTATAAAGGTAAAGGTATTTACACATTTACTAAAACACTGAGCGCTGCAAGTTATGAATTTAAAGTAGCGTCAGAAGATTGGAGCACGGTTGATTATGGATCGGCTGAGGGTGATGCAAGTGTAATGGTTGGCACCGCAGAGCAGTTGTTGGTTGCGGGCGCGAATATGACCATCGACATTGCAGAAGAAGGTGAATACCAGTTTATATTTGACGCCAGTGATTTAAATAACGTATCGCTAAAAGTGCTCAACGCTGAAATGTTTGCACAAACGACAGTGTTTATTCGTGGCAGCTTAAATGACTGGAGTACTGATAACCCGCTGATGTACGAGGGTGATGCAATTTACTCTACATCAATAGAGTTAGAAGCAGGTGACTACGAATTTAAAGTAGCGTCTGAAGATTGGAGTACCGTTGATTACGGTGGATCAGGCGATACGCCAGTAGTGGCAATTGATGAACTAGCACCACTTGAAGCGGTAGGAGCCAATATAGCACTAAATATTACCGAACAAGGTACTTACACCTTTAAGGTAATAGGCCCAGATAGAGAAAATGTGAGCATACTTATTAATAAGCAGTAGCAGTTATATTTTCCCAGACCTAAGCCGAGCATAGCCCTGTATGCTCGGCTTTTTTGTATGTACATAAATGTGTGAAAGTATATTTGAATGCTAATTATAAATGTTTGGACTAAATTGCATTCAATATTAGATTGGCGTACTTTTATAAATCCCCAACCATACAAAAGAAAGCTAATGAGTAACTTAACCTTAAAAAGTGCTAATTTTGATCCTAAAGTAAAACAATACTGGATGGTTACTGCCTCGCTATTTGCAATGTTGGCTCTTGTTACTATACCGCTTATACCTATTATTTTACTTATTGTATGGCTGGTGGGCGGACGAATACTCGCAGCTATGTCAGCTGACTTATTACCACAAAAATTGGTAGTTAAACGTGGCATATTATTTAAAGAAGAAAAATCTATTCCGCTTGAAAAAATAACAGATGTAGGGTTAAGCCAAGGGCCGCTTATGCGAATTTTTGGATTATATCGTTTAAGCTTTGAAACAGCAGGGCAGTCAGGAAATGGTGCTTTAGTGTCTTTGCTTGGTGTAGTTAATGCGAGTGAGTTTAGAGAGGCGATACTTGAGCAAAAAGATGTATTGGCAAACCAAGGTAAAGCGTCGCAGCAGG
Organism: Pseudoalteromonas sp. LC2018020214; assembly: GCF_016598755.1. Taxonomy (NCBI): domain Bacteria; kingdom Pseudomonadati; phylum Pseudomonadota; class Gammaproteobacteria; order Alteromonadales; family Pseudoalteromonadaceae; genus Pseudoalteromonas; species Pseudoalteromonas sp. LC2018020214. The sequence goes on along the minus strand of NZ_CP066804.1, from coordinate 3,420,825 downwards.
CAACAGAGCAAACTGAGAAAGAGCTACTGAGATCACTTACTTATAGTGTTAAAAATATTGAGCAGATGCTACTTGTTTTACTTGATGAAAGGTAGCAAAAGTAGCCTGCTTTAAAATTGTAAAGCTTATAAGGATATTTTTATGAATACGGAAATAGAAAATATATTTAATAATTATCCTGAGATAGCAAAAAGTAAGCTTATAAAATTACGAGAGTTAATTTATACCGTAGCACAAGAGCAAAACTTAGGAGCTGTTGAAGAGTCTTTAAAGTGGGGAGAGCCAAGTTATAACACAATAAATGGCAGCCCCATTCGCGTAGGCTCTAAGGGCTCCTCGTGTTATTTGTTTTTTCATTGCCAATCAAAGCTAGTAAGCACATTTAGAGAGTTGTATTCCCACACTCTCACTTTCGAAGGTAACCGGGCAATTGTATTAAATAGTGAAAAGCCATTACCAGAATACCCAGTTAAAGAGTGTATTAAATTAGCACTGACTTATCACAAAGTTAAACGCCTACCTTTACTAGGCGCATCATTATAAGTATTCAGTTGATGTTTAAAACACACTACATATTTGGTTTGCGTCACAGGTAATAACGGTTACGTTTTCATAACCCACACGCGTTAACGCTTCTGCTCCCAACGTTGCGCGCGCACCACTTGCGCAGTGCACGTAAATAGGGCGAGCTGCGTCTTTTTCTATTTCCATCAGTTTCATCTCGAGTAATCCACGCGGAATATTTATAGCGCCGGCAGCCGATTTTGTCGCGTGCTCTGCAGGTTCTCGCACATCAATAAGTAAACCTTTATTTTGTTCAAGCTCGAGTTTTGCTTGCGCTGCGTCAATACGGCGTTGGTTAGGTGTGATAATTTTTAGTAAGTCAGGGATTGATGTAAGCATTAGTTTGTAAATCCTCTTTTTCTTAAAAAAGACATTAATAGGTGCTACTTGGTATAAGTAGGTTGAATTGAGTTAATACTTATAAATAACGTTAAAAACTGAAAGTTACTTTATATAAAGTAACTTAATAGCGCGAATACTGCCACAGCACTTCCGCCGATTAGTAAAACGGCATCGCTAATTTTGTGATTACCTTAACATTAGTAAAGTCTAATGTTAATTATATTAGAACCTACTAATGTAAAAGTCTATACTTAAAAAGGTATCAAAAAGAGAAATAATAAAAATGAATATTGAGCAACTAGCTGTCAACGCAGAGCAAGCCGAACAGTTTTTAAAATTAATGGCTAACAAAAATCGCTTAATGATTTTATGTAGTTTATTACAAGGTGAGCAAAGTGTAGGTGAGCTAAATAAAAATGTACCTTTAGCACAGTCAGCGTTATCTCAGCATTTAGCAAGTTTACGCAAGGCAGATATGGTTGCTACTCGCAGAGAAGGGCACACTATTTATTACTCGTTGACCGACCCAAAAGTTGAGTCGATCATTGCTTTGCTATATGAGTGGTTTTGCCGAGCAGAAAATACTAAATAAACGTAGCTATTTCATCGAGTGATTTTTTATCCAGTGCATGAGCAGGTATTGTTGCATCATCACTTGGGTAGCCTGTAATAAGTAGCATGTATGGACGTTCGTTATCTTTATCGCGATTACATATGTCGGTTAAAAAACTCATTGGCTTTGGAGTATGAGTAAGGGTTGCCAAACCACTGCGGTGCAAAGCTTGAATTAAAAAGCCGGTAGCTAAGCCAACAGACTCATGCACATAATAATTCGTATTTTTATCATCGGTGCTTACGCCGCCTTTTTTTTGACTAAATACAGCTATAAGCCAAGGTGCATGCTCTAAATAAGGTTTATTGGCGTCGGTACCTAACGGTTTTAGCGCATCTAACCATTCTTCACCTGCTCTGCCTTCGTAAAAAGAACGCTCTAATTTTTCTGCGGCTTCTCTTATTTGTTTTTTTACATCGCTACTGTTTATAGCCACAAAATGCCAAGGCTGATGATTCGCTCCACTTGGTGCTGTGCCAGCTGCTTTTATACATGCTTCAATAATATTTTTTGGTACTGGGCGATCGCTAAAGCTGCGAATGCTATGGCGGCGTTGGCTGGTTTGTAAAAACTCGTTAGCGCGATTTAGCATTTCTTCATGTGGATATTCTATAAAGTCATTTAACGGCTGGCTTTGGTGATCTTGCATGGCTTTTCGTTTCTTATAAAAAGTATATGTGGTTTTTATACCGAGTGAATACAGTGCAGGCAAGTGTTATGAGTTTAAATTATGTTTATTTGTTGTTACAAATTGAACCATCAAGTAACTTATGTTCCTATTTTCCTTGTGGTATAAAACATTATAAAAATAATTACTCATATTCAAGGAAGTAAAAATGCTATCAATAACAGGGTTATCTAAAACCTACGATAATGGCGTACATGCACTACAAGGTGTTGATTTATCTATCGGCAAAGGGATGTTTGGATTACTTGGGCCAAATGGCGCAGGTAAATCATCGCTAATGCGTACCATTGCAACACTGCAGTCGGCTGATTCAGGTTCAATTACTTTTGATGGTATTGATGTTTTTAAAGACCCACAGGCACTGCGCCAACGCTTAGGTTACTTACCACAAGATTTTGGTGTGTACCCGCGTGTTAGTGCTTACGACTTACTGGACCATATGGCTGTTTTAAAGGGCATTCATAATAAAGCAGAGCGTAAAGAGTCGGTTGAAGGCTTGCTTGCACATACTAATTTGTATCAACATCGCTCCAAAGCCGTGAGCGGTTTTTCGGGCGGTATGCGCCAGCGTTTTGGTATTGCACAAGCCTTACTAGGTGACCCTGATTTACTCATTGTTGATGAACCAACAGCAGGGTTAGATCCTGAAGAGCGAAATCGTTTTCATAACTTGCTAGTAAGCTTAGGCGAGCAAAAAGTCGTTATATTATCGACCCACATTGTTGAAGATGTGGCAGAGCTTTGCCCAAACATGGCCGTACTGGCAGGCGGAAAAATACTATTAGAGGGCAACCCCATTGCCCTTACCGATAAACTCCAAGGCCAAATTTGGCGCAAAGCCATGAGCCAAGAAGAAGCGCTAGAGCTTGAACCGCAGCTGCCTGTTATTTCAAAACGCTTATTTGCTGGGCAAACCATATTACATGTATTAGCCAATGAAGCCCCTGAAGGTTTTGAGCTCAGCAGTGCAAACCTAGAAGATGTGTATTTTTCTACGTTGCTTAATCATCGTAACAGCCAAGTAGCATAAGGGGGCGCTATGTTTTTTAATATGCTCGCGTTTGAGCTGCGCTATTTTATGCGTCAGCCTTCGTTTTATGTGACCTCATTAATATTCTTTTTTATGGCGTTTTTTATAAGCTCCAGTAGTAAGTTTCCGTTAGGTGGGGCGAATGTTCATATGAACTCGCCTTTCTCTATTATGCTTTTAACCGTTACATTTTGTACGTTTGCGATGTTTTTAGTGGTTAACTTTGTTGCCAGCTCTGCTATTCGCAACAGTGAAAGCAAAATGGATGAGCTGGTTTTTAGTAAGCCTGTTAATCCTGTGCCTTATCAAGCAGGGCGTTTTTTTGGTTCTTATTTAGTTGTACTTATTGTGTTTTTAAGCGTGCCATTGGGTGTGTTTTTAGGGTCGCAATTTGGTTTATTAGTTGGCTGGCTCGATGGCGAATTGATTGGTCCTAATAAGCTAATGTACTACGCTGCGCCTTATCTTTATTTAGCAGTGCCAAGTTTACTGGTGCTTTCGGCTATTTTTAATAGTGTAGCGGTCTATTTTAAAACCATGATGTCGGTGTATGTAGCAGCTGTTGTGATTTTTATAGCCTATCAAATTGCCGGCGTTTACTTTGATGATTTAGCATTTAGAAATATTGTTGTTTACGCCGACCCATTTGGCTCTGGTTCGTTAATTGATTTAACACGTTATTGGACTGTAAATGATAAAAACACAGAAGTGCTAACGCTCACAGGTGACCTTTTAGTTAACCGTATATTGTGGGTGGCAATCAGTGTTGCAATGTTTTTTGGCCTTGGAAAGCTAAGCAATCGCATAGTAACTAAAAAACAGAAGAAGCAATTTAAAGTCTCTGCTTTTGTACAAAATAAACAAGCTGCACTTATCAATAGTGCTAAAAATTATAAATCAGCGGGGGTTAGTACTAAATCTCAGCTAATAATGCGCAGTATATTCGAACTTAAACAAGTTATATTTAGTGCTCCTTTTATGATTTTAGCGGGTGTAAGCATTGTAACGCTTATGATCCCTCTTTTTGCGCCTATCGGTGCTTATGGCACTACTAACTGGCCTTTAACTCAGAATATGGTAAATGTTATTAGTGGTATTTCTGGTTTATTTTTGTTTGTTATTATCGCTTTTTATAGTGCTGAGCTTGTGTGGCGAGAGCGACAAAGTGGCATGGGCGATATTGTTGACAGCTTTCCTGTACATAACAGTGTTTTTTGGGTGTCAAAAATACTGGCTTTAATCGCCGCTATTTCTGGGTTGTTCCTCGTGGGAATGATACTCACAATTACAGTTCAGTTATTTAAAGGTCAATTTAATTTAGAGTTAGGACAGTATTTATTTAGGATTGTTTATTTATCGATTTTACCGTTAATTATGCTGACGGTACTCGCCTTCTTTTTACAAATTATTAGCCCGAATAAATATGTAGGAATGGGCTTGTTTATTTTGTATTACATAGTGCAAACAGTAATGGGTTCTTATGGGTTTGAGCACCATATGTATCACTTTTCGCAAAGCAGTAGCGTACCGTATTCTGATATAAATGGTTATGGGCACTTTTTACAAGGCGCGCATTGGTACACATTATATTGGGGTGCGTTAAGTCTTGTTTTAGCGATTGTTGGGTTTGCGTTATGGCATCGTGGTCCTTCACAAACGCTGCGCACACGCCTGTCTATGCTTCGTTATAATATGTCGTTAAAAGGGCAAGCGGTTGCGGTTATTAGTGCATTAGTGTTTGTTGGTGCAGGCTACAATATTTATAACAACACAAGAGTTTTGAACGAGTTTACTACGAGCGATGAGTTTCAAGACAAGCAAATAAGTTATGAGCAGCAGTTTGCACAATACAAAGACTTAGCACTACCTATGGTGACCGATGTTGACTTAACTGTTGATGTTTATCCAAAAAAGCGTGCTTTAAGTGCTGTGGCAAAAATTAAATTTACCAATACATCTAAAGAGCCAATTACGCGAGTTTTGATTACCTCACCTCAACACGCTAAAAGTTGGGATGTAGCCATGGCTGGCGGAAAGATAGTTGAAAAATTACCAGCGTTTTATTCAGCATGGTTTGAGTTTGAGCAGCCGCTTATGCCAAACGAAGTAAGAGAAGGGCAACTGTCGGTTACTCGTGATCATACAGCCTTTACCGATAAAGACTCTGATACACAATTAGTTGCCAATGGCACTTTTATTAATAATTGGGAACTCCTTCCTAGCTTTGGTTATAACCGTGGTTTACAGGTAGCTGATAAATTTGAACGTCGTAAGCATGATTTACCAGAACTTGAACGTGCCCATAAGCTAGAGGACAGTCAGTACTATACACAAAGTGATTTAGGTGCAGCTAATGGGTTTATTAACTTTAAGGCGACGGTAACGACCGACGAGTCGCAATTTGCTATTACCCCAGGGTATTTACAAAGTGAAAGTGTAAAAGAGGGGCGCCGTACCTTTGTTTATGAAATGGATGCGCCCATTTTAAACTTTTACGCGGTGCTTTCGGCAGAACTTGAAAGTAAAAAGGTTGAGCATAATGGGGTAAATGTTGAGGTGTACTACCACAAAGATCATGCATGGAATGTTGACCGTATGATTGAGTCGGTACAAGACTCTATAGATTACTTTACACAAGCATTTGGGCCGTATCAGCATAAACAACTACGTATTATTGAATTTCCTAAGTATCGCTCGTTTGCACAAAGTTTTGCCAACACAGTGCCATACTCCGAAAGCATGGGGTTTATTACAGACTTAAGAGATGAGAGTAAAGTTGACTACCCTTACTATGTTACCGCACATGAAGTAGCGCACCAATGGTGGGGGCATCAAGTATCGGCGGCTAATGTAGAGGGGAGCGCGGTTATTTCTGAAACGCTTTCACAGTACAGTGCGCTTATGGTGCTTGAGAAACGCTTTGGCGCAGAGAAGCTACGTAAGTTTTTAAAATATGAGCTTGATAGGTACTTAATAGGGCGTACAGGGGAAGCCTTTGAAGAAATGCCACTATATAAAACACAGTCGCAACAATATCTTCATTACAATAAAGGATCAGTTGTGATGATGGCGATTTATGATCGTTTAGGTGAAAAACGTTTAAATAATGCACTCAAAGCATTTTTAAATGAATTTCAGTACCAGTCAACGCCATACCCAACTACGCTCGATTTACTTAGCTATTTAAAGCGAGATGCAACACAAGCTGAACAACGTTTTATTGACGATCAGTTTAAATATATCACTTTGTATGAGCTTGAGATGAAAGACGTTTCAGTTACAGATAGCGTTGATAGAGAAGGATTTTATACTGTAACACTTAGCGTAGAAGCCGTTAAACAGCGTGCGGATGGCCAAGGTGAAGAAACTGAACAGCCGCTCGATGAGCTAGTTGATATTGCATTGTTTAGCGACGACCCTGAAAACTTACTAGCTGAAGACTTTGTTATTTACTCGAAAAAGCATCAAATAGTGTCTGGTACCAATACTATTGAGCTAAAAGTAAAAGAAAAACCATTATTTGCGGGGGTAGATCCTTACATTAAGCTGGTCGACAAAGACAGTAAAAATAATTTAGCTAAATTCTAACGTCTATTTATTTACTAACCACTTAAGTTTACTACTTTAAGGGCCGCATTTATGCGGCCTTTATGTGTAATAAACTGTATAAAACTTCATAGCGTTTCTACATATTCCCCACAGCTTTTTACGCTAATATTTTATGTTCTCTTATAAAGTTACCTTACTGGTATTTAGTTTATAAGGAGGAGTATGAAACCATTAATTATAGGGGCGATAGCATTAAGCCTCAGTGCTTGTTCTGCGGTAACCATTCAGCCACAGGCAACAGCAAAAATAACGAGCCAAGCTAATTACGAAGATAGCCGCCCATTTTATTTATGGGGATTAGTGGGTGAGCAGCGGGTAGACGTAAAACAAATATGTTCAAATACACCGGTTATTCAAATGCAGTCACAACAAACGTTTAGTGATGGAGCGCTGAGCTTAATTACGCTTGGGATATACTCGCCCCATACCATTAAAGTGTGGTGCCAAGAGCAAGTACTAGGGGAGACATTATGAGCATCAAGCTATTTGCAGCCGGTTGCACGCTGATTATTTTAACGGGGTGTACAAATATTTACTTTGATAACGGTATGCAGAGCAAAGTAAGCAATAAAGCGCTAAAAAGCTCACAGTGGCATCATAATTTTGCACTTGCGTTGTACGAGGGATCAGAGCCGTTAGATTTAGCAAAACAGTGCCCACAAGGGGAGTGGCAAAGCGTTCATACGTATAAATCGTTTACTAATGGTTTAGCTGAGGTGGTTGTGAATCAAATCGGCCCAGCTTGGTACCCTAAAACAGTAGAAGTACAATGTAATAAGGTACCATTTAAAGCTAAATAATTATTTAAAATAGTTATTCGTAACGCAGTGCATCTATAGGGTTTAGTCTTGCTGCTTTAATAGCAGGGGCTAAACCAAATATAATCCCAATCATTGATGTAAATCCGAACGATAGTATTACAGCCCATACTGGTATATATGCATCAGGCATACTTGGGACTAAAAACGAAATAAGCCCTGCAGCGCCATATCCTATAATGAGTCCTATTAAGCCACCAAAAAGTGAAAGCACAACGGCTTCAACTAAAAACTGCAGCATAATAAAACCAGGTGTTGCGCCTAGTGCTTTTAATGTACCAATAACGCGTGTGCGTTCAGTGACCGACACTAGCATTATATTCATAACACCAATACCGCCAACAAGTAAGCTTATTCCTACAATACCAGCAGTAATAGCAGTAGCACTGCTGGTAAATTTATCTATTTGAGCACGAGATTTTTCAGCGGTTTCAAATTCAAAGTCGTTTTCATCTTTCTCTTTTAGTTTATGTAGTTGGCGCAATACACGAGTGATTTTTGCAAGCACTTGTTCTTCGTTAGTACCTTCATTTAACCTAAACATAATTTGCACATTAGTTTGTGTACTTCCGCCTTCTAAAGCACTCATGGTACTAATTGGAATATTAATGTAATCGTCTTGGTCAAAACCAAATAAGTTACCTTGTTTTTCAGCAACGCCAATAATTCTAAACCATTCACCACCTAGCTTTATATATTCACCTACTGGGTTTTCAGGAAGGTTTAGCTTTTCTATGATTGAAGGGCCGATAAATGCGACCCTTCTTCGTTTATCATCGTCCTCAGCACGAATAAAACGACCAAGTTCAGGATAAGTACGATACGCTTTTTGATAGTCTTGCTCGGTACCGATAACACGCGATGAATGGCTTTTATTTCCATACTCAGCTCCCCCCGAAAAGCGCCAGGTAAACATTAGGGCAGTTAGCGTTTTAGCTTCTTTTATACGCGACTTTAAAGCTAAAAAATCGTCGTAGGTAAGCTTGGCATTTTTACCAACCATTTCGAGTTCAATACTGGTGTAAGGCTTTATTGTTGTTACATCTGGCGACATATCAGCAAGTTGATCGTTTATTTGCTTTGTAAAACCTTGCATTACTGCAACGACAGTAACTACGGCGGCAACACCAATAATAATGCCCAAACAGGTCAGTGCGCTGCGCATTGCATTAGCTTTAATAGCTGAAAAAGCGGCCTTAGTGCCTTCCATTATGGCAAGAGCTGATTTAAACATGCTGCTTGATTCCTTCATCTTTAGTTACATCACTTACCACTTGACCGTCCACTAAACGAATCACGCGTTGGCAATGATCGGCAATTTCTTGCTCATGTGTTACTAAAATAATAGTGTGACCTTCGTTATGCAGCTCATCAAACAAATCCATAATTTCGCGGGTCGTTTTACTATCAAGATTACCTGTGGGTTCATCTCCTAATAATATATGTGGTTTTGTGACTAAAGCGCGGGCAATAGCAACACGTTGACGTTGCCCGCCCGATAGCTGGCTAGATAAATGATTAACTTTATCACCGAGACCTACCCGCTTTAGTGCTTCTAGAGCTTGTTGCTTGCGTTGTTTACTAGGAATAAAGCGATATACTAAAGGCTGCATTACATTTTCTAGTGCGGTTGCACGTGGTATTAAGTTAAAGCTTTGAAATATAAACCCGACACTTTCATTACGCTGATGAGCAAGTTCTGTCTCGGTCATACTTTTTACTAGTTTATCTTTTAAGTAGTATTCGCCACTGCTGGGTGTATCTAAACAGCCTAATAAGTTCATTAAGGTCGACTTGCCTGAACCAGAAGGTCCTATAATCGCCACGTATTCGTTTTGCATTATATGTACGTTTACATCATCAAGTGCCTTAAATACCTCTGAGCCCATTTTGTATTGTTTATTAATATGCTCTAGCTTGATTACCGCAGACATTAGGCTTCTTCCTTGTCTGCATCTGATTTAAGTTTTACCACATCACCTTCAGTCAGAAGACTTACTGGGCGCGCAGGGCCAATAACTATTTTGTCGCCCTCATTTAAGCCGTCAGTAATTGCTTGCTCTATATCAGATGATATTCCAACAGTTACGGCAATTTTGCTAACGGTGTTATCACTATTTAGTCGCCATACAAATGTTTTATCGTCTTCTTTTTGGATTGCTTCTATTGGAAGTTTTAAACCGTTTTCGGCAATGCTTGTTGCGATCTCTGCTCTACAGCTCATTCCTGCATATAGCTGGCGCTCAGTAGTATCGAGTAATACTTTTACTTTAAACGATAAACCTTGAGAGCCGGCTTGGTTTTTAGCTGAAGTACCAATATTGATTACTGTGCCGCTAAATGGTTTATTAGGGTATGCGGCCGCATAAATATTCGCTTTTTGGTTAAGCTTAATGCTCGCAATGTCGGTTTCATCCACACGTAGCTCGGCTAAGATAGCGCTAGGATCGGCTACTAGCATTAAATCAGAGCCAATAATATTAGTAGTACCGGCTATAACGGTTTCACCTTCTTTAATATTTACAGATGCAAGCAAGCCGCTCATTGGAGCTCTAAATACACTTTTACTTAAGCGATCTTGCGCAATTTGTAGTGACGCTTGTGCTTGGTTGTACGACTCTATTCGTGATTCAATATCGATTTTAGCTAGATCGCGTGCGCTTTCAATATTCTCGTAGCTCTCTTGATTACCTAAACCGACATCATATAAGTCTTTTTGTCTTTTAAGTTGGCGCTCTAGGTTAGCAAGGCGTGTTTTATTGTGTTTAATTTCAATTTCTGTGGCGCGAAGGATTGCTTTACTACGGGTGACTTCTGATTCAAAAGCAGTTGTATCAAGGCGCATTAACATATCGCCTTGTTTAACTCCTTGGCCTTCTTGAACAAATATTTTATCTACTCGGCCTGTCACTTCAGAGCGTAATTGCACTTGTGTATTAAAAACTAAATTACCTGAAGCCATTATTGAGTCAGCAATGTCGCCAAGCTCTACTTGAGCAATATTTACTTCGGCTTGTTTTTTATCGCCAGAAATTTGCTTTGACACAATTAGGGCTATAAATGCGCCTACAGCGAGTGTGATGATTATTGCTTTTTTCATTTTATCTATCCGTGAATTAAGTAATGTGGAGCTAGTATCTACCTCCACTTAAGAGTTAACTTGCTGCAATGATTGCCCAAATACCAAAAATAATAATTGAAGGAAGTGCAGAGAATAGGAGTGCTTTGTTAGTTGAAAAATTAGTCCAGCATTTTAAGCCGATCATTCCCAGCGCAATGCTCCAAAAGCTAAATAAGTTTATTGATTCTAATAAGCTATAAAAAGGATGGCCAACTTCAAGTCCTATTATTAATTGGTTAATAGATGCGTAGCTAAATACGGCTTGTTGAGATATTTGATCTGTACTTGCACTTAGTACAAGAGCAATTGTGCCTAGGCTTGAAATAACAACTGGCATTATTGTCCAGGTAGCGAATCCATACCAAGCTCCGTAGCTATGTTCTGATTCAGGATCTTGTTTTGCCACAAGCATATAATAAAGTGCCATTAATGCATTCATGATAGCCAGCGCAATTACGCCGCCAAACAAACCAAACCATATTTGGCCTTCTGCATTTTGCTCTATACTTTGGCGAATCATTTTTTGCTCGCCAATCGTCGCATCAATAGTTGATGCTGCTACTTGCTCATTAATCAAAAACTGCATATCAACAGTGGAATAAAAAATATAAATACTCGCCATTGAAACTAAAGACATGACTATAAAAGCAAGCCATGACCAACCTTTGGCGTGTTCAACACCATTGAAAGCTTTACTAGGACTTATATAAATATCGAGTAGGGCGCTAAACGCGTTAGGTGATTTCATTATTATTCCTTTATACCTATTTTATGGCTAGGCAGTTATAAATGCCCAGTGACTAGGTAATAGAATAAAGGAAAATGTATGTATTGTTTTCATTCAATTGTAACGGTTTGTTAACAGATGTAAGGGGTCTTGTTCAAAAACAAGAAAAGGGCCAAAAGGCCCTTCGTGTCGCAGCAAGTAACACATTCTTTCTTATAAATTAAAGTCTACAGAATAAGCAACGTAAGCTTTAATATCTGAGTCATCCATATCTGTATCAGATAAACCAAAAGTGAACCCATCTTTCGAAATTGATACACCATAATCTAAGATATTATCATCGCCAATAAAGTCACCAGAGTAGTGGCCTAAGTGAAGTGCCATTTCAGTGCCGTTACTGCCAACAGCAAAACCGTAGTCAGCTGTCAGGTAAAGTGAATCACCAAAGTCTGTACCATCACCACTTGCAGCTGATGTTGCAAGTACTGAAGCACCAAATGTAAAGCCTTCAACACTGATGCTACCGTAAATTTCAGAGAAATCTGCGTCAGCTTCAGAAGCGGCATCTGGGTAAGCGTAATAAATATAGCCAACATCGTAGCTAACGCTTTCGTTAATGTCGCCACCAAAGCCTGCATATAAATCAAGCTCATAGGTCATTTCATCTGCCCACGATGCATTTGAAGCCCAAGTACCTGCATAAAAGCCCGATTCATTGGCGTAATCAATACCGCCTGAAATAGCTGCATCGCCCCCAGTTTGCTCTTGACCACGCCATAAGTAGTTTGATGTTGCCGCTGCGTTTGCTGTTACTTCAGCATGTACGGCTGTTGACGTTAAAGATGTTGCGCCCATTAATGCTATAGCACTTATAGCGATGGTTTTTTTTAGTTTTAGCATGTCCATTTCCCGTTATATGATTTTTTGCTCGCCAAGGTTTTTATTATGTATTCGGAACCTTTAGGCTGACGGCTTTTTATTGTTTAACTAACGGGATAATTGCACTGTATGTGCCAGCTTCATTATTTTTTATTAAAAATTATTTTTATACATTAAAAACATGGGCTTGTATTTTATAGATTGAGAAGAGATATGGCATGTAGGAAGATGTTGCGCACACTGCTGGTGCATAAATTAACCTAGCCGCACCATATAAGTACGGCTAAATTAGAAGTTTTTAGCCAAATATAGTGCGCATAAGGCTAATTGTTTCGTTTACACTACGACCTTTTTGAACTTCACTCACAATTGAATCGCGCTTACTGCGAATGTGCTCAGGAATATCGTCAGCAGCAAGTGCGCGGTCTACTAAAATTTCTGCAGACTCTTTACCTCTACGCTGAGTTTTACCTGTCGTAGTTGTAGTTCGTTTAGGCTTACTTAACAGTTTGATGTAGTTAGAGTTATCTGGTGTTTTAGCATCAGCATAGTGAAAGAAACATGGGATTAGTGCTTTAATAGCAACTAATTGTTCTTCTAACTCATTACTAGGTTTAGCCATTTTGTACCATGACATAGCTTGAATACCTTTTACAATATCTTGCCAGTAACGCTCAAAATCACTATTTTTAAGTTTAGAAACACCAAGGGCACCGCATAATGCATCTAACCGATTGTTTGTGATCGGAGTAAATATATCAGGGCGACGCATTGCAAGCAGTCGTGTTGCAGGCGCAAGTGTTGGTTTTTCATTATTGTCGGTGAATATTTTTGAATAAGCAGCAACAAATTGTTGATATTCGTATTGAGTAATGTCACCTTCAAGTGGAATATTTACTAGTGCATCGTCAAAGGCACCTGGTAAATCGCCAAGCATTTGATGAAAGCTCTTCGCACTTTTTGTTGATGCAAACCATTCAACGTCAAAGTTGTATGTGCTTGGATCAAGTGATGCCATGTGCTTACCGCTAAACGCAAGTAAGTCTTCAGGAATCATATCTTTGAGAGATTGTTTACGAATGCTCTTAATGTAGTCTACTAAGCGAAGCTGTTCATCAAGAGCAATAACGTCTTTGTGTTGTTCTACAAATACACTTACAACAGGCCACGGAGCAATACGTAAAGTTTTAACCTGTAAAAAGCTGATAGCTGAAATAAGCTGATCGTGTAGCTTCTTAAGTACTGGTAATTGCTGCGGCTCTAGTAAATCGTAGTTCATACGATCTCTGCTTGCACTTAGCAATTCGTAACACCAAGGTAAAAAATCATCAGGGTGGTTTTCTACTTTCACGGCCATAAGGTTAAGGCTTAATTCTGAAGATTGCTTCAGAATGTTCTGATAGATTTGATTTTCTTGTTCGCCTAGCGTCATTTTTGACGGTGAAATTAGCAGTTTTTTCATGCCTTGTAGAATCTCCGGTTTAGATATATATTTTTTTGCTGGTCTATTTTAGCGCAATTACGCTAATAACAACAGCGCTGTCCTCCATACGTTGTAATTGAAGTAGCTAAATCGGCGTTTTTGCTAATAGAATGAGACCAACGTTTTAACATGTATCAATCATTTTTATCTAGTACAAAGAGACTTTCAACTGAGGTATTAAAATGCTTTGCTATTTTTAGAGCAATTATTACCGAAGGGGTAAATCGTGCCGTTTCTACTGTACTAATAGTCTTACGTGAAACCGCAATTAGATCAGCCAAGTCTTGTTGAGAAAGGCCTGCTTCTTTGCGGTATTTTGCAATTTTATTTTGCACTTTTGCTCCTAATCTTTGCTTTGCCAAAGAATTGATACGCCGTATATTAAACTCATTACAGCAAGGTAAAATGTAGCCATCATGCTGTGAGATACTTCTAAAGCAAGAGTATCGGAGAGTAAGTACACGCCACCCATACTAAAAAGTAAGCCAAGCACGACATGTTTATAGGCAATAGTGTCGATGGTATTTAAATACTCATCTTTATATGTAAGGTGGTATTTCATTCTCCATGTAAACCCGCCTCTGATCACAAACATAAAGAATGAACCTAAAAAAGCAGCAGTTCCTAAAAACAATAGTGGGGCTGATGTTTGATTAAGCATTGGGTAAACACTAATGATTAATAAAGTGACCCCCATGAATAATGAAAACCATGCATTTTGGCCCATAAATTTTTCTTCACTTTTAATATCGTAATTAGACATAGCTCATTTCCTTTTAAAATTTTTACAATATGTAACCTGTAGGTATCAATGTAATCTTAAGGTTTCATTGGGTCAATACTTATTTGTAACCTAAAGGTATCAAAATGTTTCAGGGGCGATTCAGGATAAGAATGTAATATCTAATAAAAAGCTTTTTTATCAGAACGACAATGATTTTAAGGCTAACACTCGCTATGATAAGAACATTATTTGCACGTTTTAAAGGACGATCATGAAAACCTTACTTAAAATTGTAGGTGTAATACTTTTACTATGTATAGCACTAATTGTTGCCGCACCGTTTCTAATCCCTACAGATACTATTTTTAACAAAGTTTCAGAACAGGTAGAACAAACAACTGGGCGCACTCTTACTATTAAAGGTGATAAAACACTTAGCGTATTCCCTGCATTAAAATTAGAACTTAACGACGTGCATTTTGCAAATATGGAATCAGGTTCGCGCGCCGATATGGCGAGTATGAAACAGCTTGCTGTACACATACCTTGGTTTTCATTATTTGGTGGTGAGTTTAAATTAGATAAGTTTGTTATAAACGAACCAAATATCCTATTAGAAACCGACAAAAATGGTAAAGCCAATTGGCAGTTGTTTGATGCAGTTGCAGAGCAACCAAAAGAGCAGAGCCAACCAGGTGAAGCGATAAAGCTTCCAGATAACTTTGATATTGAGTTAGGTGAGGTTGCTATTTATGGCGGCACATTTACTTATCTAGATGGTCAAACAGGTGCCAAACAACAAATTAGCGATTTAGAACTCGCTATTTTACTTCCTTCACTTCGTAAAACATTAGAAGTAAAAGGGGGTATTACTTATATGCAAGAGCGTTTTGATCTTGATATAAAATTAGATACTCCTGCTAAAGCAATTGAAGGTGCTACTTTTAATGTTAAACAAACCTTAGATTCTCGTTTAGTTGATTTAACGTTCGAAGGGAGCATAGCTAAGCAAGGCCAAGATATTAAAGGTCAGTTAGCACTAAGCGGTGAGTCTGTTAAAAGTATTGCGAAATGGCAAGGTGTAGAGCTAGACGCTAAAGACAATGCATTTAACGGATTTAGTGTAAACGGTAAAATGCACCTACTAGGTGAGAAATTTAATTTAGAAGATTTAGTTGCGACGTTAGACGCATTAGAAATAAAAGGTAAGAGCGAGCTTAACCTAGGTAAGCGTTTAGCAGTAAATGCAGATATTGATTTAGGTATGCTTGACTTAAACCCGTACCTACCTGAAGCAGTGGCAAAACAAGAAGAGCCAGAAGAACAAGAAGATAAACCTGCAGAGCCAATAGTATGGGATGACACTAAGATTGATTTAAGTGCATTAAATTCACTAGATGCAAATGTAGTGATTCGTTCAAGTGGATTAAAAGCAAATGATATTAAATTAGGCGCAAATCAATTTACTGTTGCTTTAAAAAATAGCGTTGCAAAACTAAGCCTAGATAGCTTTTCTGCTTATGAAGGGTCAGGTAAAGGCGTTATCAATGTAAACGCACAGCAAGTACCTTATAAAATATCAACTAACTTTGACTTAGCTGGAATAGATGCACAGCCTTTATTAACGGATGCGGCAGGTTTTGACAAGCTAATGGGTAAGGGGTCTTTAAATTGGAACCTAAACACAACTGGCCAAAGTCAAAAGTCGTTTATTGGTGCGCTTAATGGAAAGCTTGGATTTGATTTTGCTGATGGAGCTGTAAAAGGTGCAAATATAGCTGAGATGGTTCGTAAAGGTAAGGAACTCATTTCAGGTAACTTTGGTGCTGCATCTGAAGGGCTTGATACCGGATTTGAAGAATCTGAGCAAACAGATTTTTCAGCATTAACTGGAAGTTTTAACTTTACTAATGGCGTTGGCAAAAATACCGACCTATCACTTATCAGCCCACTTATTAGAATATCAGGTGAAGGCGACGTTGATTTACCGCAAACAACGGTCAACTATCGTTTGGTTACAGGTATAGTTGGATCTATCGAAGGTCAGGGAACTACCGATGACAGCACTGGCTTTAAAATACCACTACGTATAAAAGGGCCTTTCCACGATGTAGGTATAAAGCTAGATGTTGGTGATGCGCTCAAAGATGAAGCTAAGCAGAAGGTCGATGAGGCAAAAGAAAAAGCCAAAGACAAAGCAAAAGATAAAATTAAAGATAAATTAAAAGGTTTATTTGGTTAATTTATTACACTTTAAACAAACAAGGCACATTACAGGTGCCTTGTTTGTTTTGTAACCACCTGTAAAATAGCTACATAGCCGTAATTACTCAGCTTTAATTTCCCATCACTCCAAATTAATTAAAAAATAACCTATCGCTACCCCCTCAATGCTGGTACAATTGCCCGCCCTTAAGAGACAACTCGTTTGTTTTTGAGTGGGATTTAATCGAAATGTCTTGATTTTAAACAAATTTAAGACACGTTGTAATTACTACACCGGAGGTCATTAACATGATCCAAATGCAAACTCAGCTGGAAGTTGCTGATAACAGCGGCGCTCGCAAAGTGCAGTGTATAAAAGTCCTTGGTGGTTCTCACCGTCGCTACGCAGCGATTGGCGACATCATTAAAGTTTCTGTAAAAGAAGCTATTCCTCGCGGTAAAGTGAAGAAAGGTGATGTTAAAAACGCGGTAGTTGTGCGTACCAGAAAAGGTGTTCGCCGTCCAGATGGTTCTCTGATCCGTTTTGACAGCAACGCTGCTGTTATCTTAAATGATAACTTACAGCCAATTGGTACACGTATTTTCGGCCCTGTGACTCGCGAACTTCGTAATGATAAGTTCATGAAAATCGTTTCACTAGCCCCAGAAGTACTGTAAGGAGCCAATCATGGCAGCAAAAATACGTCGTGATGACGAAGTAATCGTACTAGCAGGTAAAGACAAAGGTAAGCGCGGAAAAGTGCTTTCAGTTGTTACTGAATCTGGTCGAATCTTTGTCGAAGGCATAAACTTGATCAAGAAACACCAAAAGCCGGTTCCACAATTGAACCAAGCTGGCGGCATTGTTGAGAAAGAAGCATCTATGGATGCATCAAACGTTGCGATCTTCAACTCGGAAACGAGTAAAGCTGATCGTGTAGGTTTCAAGATTGAAGATGGTAAGAAATTACGTATCTTTAAATCTACTGGTAAAACTATCTAATAGTTGGAGTAGAATGATGGCGAAACTGCATGAAGTATATAAAGACAAAGTAGTTGCTGAACTTCAAGAGAAGTTTGGTTTCAGCTCTGTCATGCAAGTCCCTCAGATCGAAAAGATCACATTGAATATGGGCGTGGGCGAAGCCCTAGCTGACAAGAAGATTTTAGATAACGCAGTAGCGGATCTAGCAGCAATCTCTGGTCAGAAACCTTTAATCACTAAAGCACGCAAATCTGTTGCTGGCTTTAAAGTGCGTGAAGGCTACCCGATTGGTTGTAAAGTAACCCTACGCGGCGAGCGTATGTGGGACTTTTTTGAGCGTTTGGTATCAATCGCTATCCCACGTATTCGTGACTTCCGTGGCGTAAGTGCAAAGTCTTTTGATGGACGTGGCAACTACAGCATGGGCGTACGTGAACAAATCATCTTCCCAGAAATCGATTACGATAAAGTAGACCGTGTACGCGGTATGGATATTACTATCACTACTTCTGCGAAATCTGATGAGGAAGGCCGTGCGTTGTTAGAAGCGTTTAACTTCCCATTTAAGAAATAAGGGTAGGGTTATGGCAAAGAATTCTATGAAAGCGCGCGAAGCAAAGCGCACAAAACTAGTTGCTCAGTACGCTGAAAAGCGCGCTGCACTAAAAGCTATCATCAGTGATGTTAACACATCTGAAGATGATCGTTGGGACGCGGTACTTAAGCTACAAGCTTTACCACGTGATTCTAGCCCTGCACGTCAACGTAATCGTTGTAACATTACGGGCCGCCCACATGGTTTCCTTCGCAAATTCGGCATGAGCCGTATTAAAGTTCGCGAAGCAGCTATGCGCGGTGAAATTCCTGGCCTTAAAAAGGCTAGCTGGTAATAGAATCATGGGAGTAAGACTATGAGCTTGCAAGATCCTATCGCGGATTTGTTCACACGAATTCGTAACGGTCAATCAGCGAAGAAAGTATCTGTAACGATGCCAACTTCAAAGCTGAAAGTAGCATTAGCTAAAGTACTAAAAGACGAAGGTTATATCGTAGATTTCGCTGTTAACGGCGAAACTAAACCTGAGCTTTCTATCGAGTTGAAGTACTTCGAAGGCAAAGCTGTAATTGAAAATATCCAGCGTGTAAGTCGCCCTGGTTTACGTATCTATAAGAAACGTGACCAATTACCTAAGGTAATGGGTGGTCTTGGTATCGCTATCGTATCAACTTCTAAAGGCCTAATGACAGACCGCGCAGCACGTAGTGCTGGTGTTGGTGGTGAAATCATTGGTTTTGTAGCTTAATCGGAGGGGAACTATGTCTCGCATAGCAAAGGCACCAATTACTGTTCCTGCCGGTGTAGAAGTTACATTAAAAGGCCAGGAAATCACAGTTAAAGGCAAAAACGGTGAACTTACTCGTACAATCAACAACGCTGTTGAAGTACAAGTAAATGACAACGTTATTACTACTTTACCTCGTGATGGCGTAGCTAATGCATGGGCTCAAGCAGGTACTGCTCGCGCTCTAATCAACAACATGGTTGTTGGTACGCATGAAGGTTACGAGAAGAAACTTCAGTTAGTAGGCGTGGGTTACCGTGCTGCAGCGAAGGGTAAAACATTAGATTTAACTCTTGGCTTCTCACACCCAGTTAATTTCGCAGTTCCTGAAGGAATTACGATTGAAACTCCAAGCCAAACAGAAGTTCTAGTTAAGGGCGTAGACAAGCAGTTAGTTGGTCAAACAGCTGCTAACATTCGTGCATACCGTAAACCTGAGCCTTATAAAGGTAAGGGTGTTCGTTATTCAGATGAGAATGTACGCCGTAAAGAGGCTAAGAAGAAGTAAGGTAAGACGATGGATAAAAAAACAGCTCGTCTACGTCGTGCTAAACGCACTCGTAGAAATTATATTGAACAAGGCACAACGCGTCTTGTTATCCACCGCACGCCACGTCACATATACGCTCAAGTTGTAAATGCTGAGGGTAATGTACTGGCTGCTGCTTCTACTGTTGAAAAGGCTATTAGCGAAACAGTTAAAGGCACCGGTAACGTTGAAGCTGCGCAAGCAGTTGGCAAAGCGGTTGCTGAACGTGCGGCTGACAAAGGCATCGAAAAGATTGCTTTTGATCGCAGTGGCTTTAAATATCACGGCCGTGTGAAGGCGCTAGCTGATGCTGCGCGTGAAGCCGGTTTGCAATTCTAGGAGTAGACTATGGCTAACGTAGAAGCAAAGCAACAACAGCCTGATCTAGCTGAAAAGCTAATCGCGGTGAACCGTGTGTCTAAAGTAGTTAAAGGTGGTCGTATCTTTAGCTTTACTGCACTAACTGTAGTTGGTGACGGCGCAGGTAAAGTAGGTTTTGGTTATGGTAAAGCACGTGAAGTTCCAGCTGCTATTCAAAAAGCAATGGAAAAAGCACGTCGCAACATGATCAATGTAGACCTAAATGGCAATACATTACAGCATCCTGTTAAGGGACGTCATGCTGGCTCACTAGTGTTCATGAAACCAGCCTCTGAAGGTACTGGTATCATCGCAGGTGGTGCTATGCGTGCAGTACTAGAAGTGACTGGTGTTCAGAACGTACTTTCTAAATGTTACGGTTCTACTAACCCAATCAACGTAGTACGTGCAACGATTTCGGCTCTTGAGAATATGAATTCTCCACAGTCAATCGCTGCAAAACGTGGCCTTCGCGTAGACGAAATACTGGGGTAACCATGGCAAATCAAACTGTAAAAGTAACACAAGTAAAAAGCTCTATCGGTCGTTTACCGAAACATAAAGCTACATTACGCGGTCTTGGTTTACGTCGTATCAACCACACTGTTGAGTTAGAAGACACAGCATGTGTACGTGGTATGATAAACAAGGTTTCTTACATGGTTAAGGTAGAGGGTTAATTCGATGCATTTGAATACACTTTCACCTGCTGCAGGTTCAAAAACTGCTCCAAAACGTGTTGGTCGTGGTATCGGTTCTGGTCTAGGTAAGACTGGTGGTCGTGGTCACAAAGGTCAAAAATCACGTTCTGGCGGCAAAGTACGCGTTGGTTTTGAAGGCGGTCAAATGCCTATGCAACGTCGTCTACCTAAATTTGGTTTTACTTCTCGCAAATCTTTAGTATCTGCAGAAATAAACCTTTTTGAAATCGCTAAAGTTGAAGGCGATGTGGTAGACCTAAGCGCGTTACAAGCAGCTGGTCTAGTTAAAAAGAACGTTCTTTTCGTTAAAGTTGTTAAATCTGGCGAAGTTTCACGCGCTGTTACCGTTAAAGGCCTTAAAGCCTCTAAAGGTGCTCGCGAAGCTATTGAAGCTGCCGGAGGCAAGGTAGAAGACTAAGGAAGTACTAATGGCTAAACCAGGTCAAGATACAAAAAGTGCACAAGGTGGACTTTCGGAATTGAAGCGCCGATTACTCTTCGTATTGGGTGCTATCATAATTTACCGTCTAGGTTCATTTGTGCCGATCCCTGGGATTGACGCCGCTGTACTTGCCGATTTCTTCGAGCAACAAAAGGGCACCATTGTTGAAATGTTCAACATGTTCAGTGGTGGTGCACTTGAGCGAGCTTCAGTGTTAGCACTGGGTATTATGCCGTATATCTCGGCTTCGATTATTACGCAACTATTAACGCATATGTATCCTCCGTTTATAGAGCTTAAGAAAGAAGGTGAGCAAGGGCGTAAAAAAATTAGCCAGTACACACGCTATGGCACGCTTGTGCTAGCTACTATTCAATCAATCGGTATTGCTACTAGCTTACCGGGCATGATGGAGGGGTTAGTTGTTAACCCTGGTATGGGTTTCTATTTCACCGCTGTGGTGAGTTTAGTTACTGGTACTATGTTCCTCATGTGGTTGGGTGAACAAATAACAGAGCGTGGTATCGGTAACGGTATCTCTGTTCTAATATTTGTTGGTATTGTAGCTAACTTGCCGTCTGCTATTGGTTCGACAGTCGAAATGGCGCGCCAAGGTGATTTGAATGTTTTTGTACTGTTGATGGTTGCGGTAATCGTATTCGCTGTTACTTATCTTGTAGTGTTTTTCGAACGTGGACAACGTCGTATTGTTGTTAACTACGCTAAACGCCAACAAGGTCGTCAAGTATTTGCTGCCCAAAGCACGCATTTACCACTAAAAGTAAATATGGCGGGTGTTATTCCACCAATCTTCGCTAGCAGTATAATTCTGTTCCCTGGTACAATTGCTAGCTGGTTCGGCCAAGGTGAAGGTCCAGTCGCTGATGTATTACAAGCTGTTGCTACTACGTTGACTCCAGGTCAACCGTTGTACTCGCTTGTTTTAGCTGCGGCTATTATCTTCTTCTGCTTTTTCTACACAGCGTTGGTTTTTAACCCACGTGAGACAGCAGATAACCTTAAGAAATCTGGCGCATTTATCCCAGGTATTCGTCCAGGTGAGCAGACATCTAAATACATTGATAAAGTGATGACACGCCTGACATTGGCAGGTGCTTTGTATATAACCTTTATCTGTCTGGTGCCTGAATTCATGACGATGGCGTGGCAAACGCCATTCTACTTCGGCGGTACATCAGTTTTGATTATCGTTGTAGTAATCATGGACTTTATGGCACAAGTACAGACTCACCTGATGTCTCATCAGTATGATTCTGTGCTGAAAAAAGCGAACCTTAAAGGCTACGGTCGATAAGGTCAGTTTACGGAGTTGAGCAATGAAAGTACGTGCTTCCGTTAAGAAAATATGCCGTAACTGTAAAGTTATTAAACGTGCTGGTGTAGTACGCGTAATTTGCAGTGAGCCTAAGCATAAGCAAAGGCAAGGCTAAGTAAACAGTCGTGCAGGCTGAGTTTTCTCGGCCTGTGTTTTTAGTAGTGATTTGGTCTTCGTTTGAGTATCCTTACGGGCTTTTCAAACTTTTGATTACCAAATTCGAATATAGGAGATGTGTTAGTGGCCCGTATTGCTGGCATTAACGTCCCTGATCATAAACATGCAGTTATTGGTTTAACAGCTATTTATGGCATAGGTAAGACTCGCTCTAAGGCTATCTTAGAAGCGACTGGTATCGCCGAAACCACAAAAATCGGTGAACTTTCAGACGAAATTCTTGACGTACTGCGTGATGCAGTTGGCAAGTACACTGTTGAAGGTGATCTTCGTCGTGAAGTTACTTTAAATATCAAGCGCCTAATGGACCTTGGTTGTTATCGTGGCCTACGTCACCGTCGCTCTTTACCACTACGTGGTCAAAGAACTAAGACTAACGCGCGCACCCGTAAGGGTCCTCGTAAGCCTATTAAGCGATAAGGGGATAGTATTATGGCTAAGACACCAATTCGTCGTAAAAAGGTTAAAAAACAAGTTGCTGATGGTATGGCTCATGTTCATGCGTCTTTCAACAACACTATTGTAACGATTACCGACCGTCAAGGTAATGCACTATCATGGGCTACTGCCGGTGGTTCAGGTTTCCGTGGTTCACGTAAATCTACACCATTTGCTGCTCAAGTTGCTGCAGAGCGTGCAGGTACTGCTGCTCAAGAATACGGTTTAAAAAATCTAGAAGTTTTCATTAAAGGTCCAGGTCCAGGTCGTGAATCTGCTGTACGTGCTTTGAATGCTGCTGGTTACCGTATTACCAACATTACTGACGTGACGCCAATACCACATAATGGTTGTCGTCCACCGAAGAAACGTCGCGTTTAACAATAGGTTAGGAGAAATAACATGGCAAGATATTTGGGCCCTAAGCTCAAGCTGAGTCGTCGTGAAGGTACTGACCTGTTCCTTAAGAGCGGCGTAAGAGCTATCGACTCTAAGTGTAAACTTGAGACTGCACCTGGTCAGCACGGCGCTCGTAAAGGTCGCTTATCTGATTACGGTTTACAATTACGTGAAAAGCAAAAAGTACGTCGTATCTACGGTGTATTAGAAAAGCAATTCCGTAACTACTACAAAGAAGCTGCTCGCCTTAAAGGCAACACAGGTGAAAACTTGTTACAGCTTTTAGAGCAACGTTTAGACAATGTTGTATATCGCATGGGTTTTGCTAGCACACGTGCAGAAGCACGTCAGTTAGTAAGCCATAAAGCGATTTTAGTTAATGGTCGTGTTGTGAACATTCCTTCATACGTAATTACTCCAGAAGATACTGTTGTAATCCGTGAGAAGTCTAAGACGCAAGCACGTATCATCGCTGCTCTAGAGTTGGCTGAGCAACGTGAAAAGCCGACTTGGGTTGAAGTTGACGGTAAGAAATTGGAAGGCAGCTTTAAGCGTCTACCTGAGCGTTCAGACCTGTCTGCGGACATTAATGAACAACTAATCGTCGAACTTTACTCTAAGTAAAGTTAAGAGTTAAGAGAGGATAAAATGCAGGGTTCTGTTACAGAATTTCTAAAACCAAGGTTAGTCGACATCGACGCTATCAACCCAACGCGTTCTAAAATAGTTTTAGAACCATTAGAGCGTGGCTTTGGCCATACTCTGGGTAATGCTTTACGCCGTATATTACTTTCATCTATGCCTGGATGTGCAGTAACTGAAGTTGAAATCGACGGTGTATTACATGAGTACAGCGCGAAAGAAGGCGTTCAAGAAGACATCATTGAAATACTATTAAACCTTAAAGGTTTAGCAGTAACGTTAGAAGGCAAAGATGAAGTTTTTCTGACCCTGACTAAATCTGGTGTAGGCCCTGTTACTGCGGCTGATATTCAGCACGATGGCGATGTAACAATTGCTAATCCAGATCACGTTATTTGTAATTTAACTACAAATAACAGCGAGATCAGCATGCGTATTCGTGTTGAACGTGGTCGTGGTTATGTGCCGGCATCTAGTCGTTTATCCTCTGATGACGATGAGCGTCCAATTGGTAGATTGTTGCTTGATGCATCATTTAGCCCAGTTGAACGTATTGCGTACTCGGTTGAATCAGCTCGAGTTGAGCAACGTACAGATTTAGACAAGTTAATCATTGATATGGAAACAAACGGCACTTTAGATCCAGAAGAAGCGATCCGCCGTGCGTCTACTATCTTAGCTGAGCAATTAGATGCATTCGTAGATTTACGTGATGTAACTGAGCCAGAAGAGAAAGAAGAGAAGCCAGAATTCGATCCTATTCTACTTCGTCCAGTTGATGATCTTGAATTAACAGTACGCTCAGCAAATTGTTTGAAAGCCGAGCAAATTCAATATATCGGTGATTTAGTTCAGCGCACTGAAGTTGAGCTTCTTAAAACGCCTAATTTAGGTAAGAAGTCTCTAACTGAAATTAAAGACGTGCTAGCTTCACGTGGACTTTCTCTAGGCATGCGCCTAGAAAATTGGCCACCTGCAAGCTTAGCTGAATAATCTAAATCACTATATTAGTTTAGTTAGAAGGATAGGGTCATGCGCCATCGTAAGAGTGGTCGTCAATTAAACCGTAACAGTAGCCATCGTAAAGCGATGTTTAGCAATATGGCAGGTTCTTTGGTGAAACATGAAATCATCAAAACTACTTTGCCAAAAGCGAAAGAGTTACGTCGTGTAATTGAACCTTTAATCACACTGGCTAAGACTGACAGTGTAGCAAATCGCCGTTTAGCGTTTGCTCGCACGCGTGATAATGAAGTTGTTGGTAAATTATTCAGTGAAATCGGTCCACGTAACGCGGATCGTCCAGGTGGTTACACTCGTATTCTTAAGTGTGGCTTCCGTACTGGTGATAATGCACCAATGGCTTATATTGAACTAGTTGGTCGCCCAGCGACTAGCGAAGCAGTTCAAGAAGACGCACAGTCTGCAGAGTAAGTCTTAAAGAAACCTAAAAGCCGAGCTTATGCTCGGCTTTTTCTTGCCTAAAATTTGTCAAACTATATGAACCAGTAACTACCTTCTATTATGTGCATCGACTCATAGATTCTGAATCGATAGGTTGTTTTTATAGTTATTTTAATAGCTCTGCCTAGTTACCCTTTACTTACCATCGATCCAAAATAGCCTATCCGGTTTTAGTTAAATAGCATTTTTACTTTATATAGTGATTTACAGTTATTAATAATAGCACTTCGAATTTAACTGCCATTAAGCAATCCCTAACGAAGTTTTTATTGATTAGAGCTGATCAGAAGACATAAGGGTTGCTCTCTTATCTATATACCGGTACTAAGAACCTCATAGTAAAGCTAACCATTGGGGCCTTAGTAAACTCACTTCTCAAATAAAAATATAGCCCAATGAATTTAAATCTCAGCTTTTGACTATTTCAAATGATTTTAGTAACACGACTCTTAACTTATTGGTTGGCTTTTTCAGCATTGATGATCCAAATATGTCCCTACTGATCACTAGTTACCATAACTTTGACTTTAAATAGCTCTATAAACCTCTCAATACAGGTGGTTTAGTTGTGTTTTTGAGCGTTTAGCTCAAATACTCAGCGAACAGCACATTATTTCAAGTTTTCTTCAAAAAAGGGTTGATCTGTTTTTGGATCTCCCTATAATGCGACCCCACTGAGACGGGAAACAGCAACGCATAGCGAGGCACGAACAACTCAGGGTGTTAAGTAAAACTTAGAGTGAATCTTTTTAGAAAGTTTAAATTTAAGTATTGACAAAAAAATAGGAAAGCGTAATATGCGCAGCCCTAGCGAGATAAAGTTCAATTTTATAATCGCAACGTTCTTTAACAATATAAAGCAATCATCTGTGTGGGCACTCGTACAGATTGAGTTCTAACAGCCAAACTACTTCGCTCTTTATTGAGCAAGTAGCGAGGCAAACAAATTAGAGTCTCAATTGAAAACTGAGTGACCAACAGAATAGTTATTTCGGTAATTATTCGGCACAGTCAATTCAATATCGAAAGATATTAAAAAATTCAGAATTCATTGAGCTGTCGAAAGACATAAAACTTTTTAATTGAAGAGTTTGATCATGGCTCAGATTGAACGCTGGCGGCAGGCCTAACACATGCAAGTCGAGCGGTAACAGAAAGTAGCTTGCTACTTTGCTGACGAGCGGCGGACGGGTGAGTAATGCTTGGGAACATGCCTTGAGGTGGGGGACAACAGTTGGAAACGACTGCTAATACCGCATAATGTCTACGGACCAAAGGGGGCTTCGGCTCTCGCCTTTAGATTGGCCCAAGTGGGATTAGCTAGTTGGTGAGGTAATGGCTCACCAAGGCGACGATCCCTAGCTGGTTTGAGAGGATGATCAGCCACACTGGGACTGAGACACGGCCCAGACTCCTACGGGAGGCAGCAGTGGGGAATATTGCACAATGGGCGCAAGCCTGATGCAGCCATGCCGCGTGTGTGAAGAAGGCCTTCGGGTTGTAAAGCACTTTCAGTCAGGAGGAAAGGTTAGTAGTTAATACCTGCTAGCTGTGACGTTACTGACAGAAGAAGCACCGGCTAACTCCGTGCCAGCAGCCGCGGTAATACGGAGGGTGCGAGCGTTAATCGGAATTACTGGGCGTAAAGCGTACGCAGGCGGTTTGTTAAGCGAGATGTGAAAGCCCCGGGCTCAACCTGGGAACTGCATTTCGAACTGGCAAACTAGAGTGTGATAGAGGGTGGTAGAATTTCAGGTGTAGCGGTGAAATGCGTAGAGATCTGAAGGAATACCGATGGCGAAGGCAGCCACCTGGGTCAACACTGACGCTCATGTACGAAAGCGTGGGGAGCAAACGGGATTAGATACCCCGGTAGTCCACGCTGTAAACGATGTCTACTAGAAGCTCGGAGCCTCGGTTCTGTTTTTCAAAGCTAACGCATTAAGTAGACCGCCTGGGGAGTACGGCCGCAAGGTTAAAACTCAAATGAATTGACGGGGGCCCGCACAAGCGGTGGAGCATGTGGTTTAATTCGATGCAACGCGAAGAACCTTACCTACACTTGACATACAGAGAACTTACCAGAGATGGTTTGGTGCCTTCGGGAACTCTGATACAGGTGCTGCATGGCTGTCGTCAGCTCGTGTTGTGAGATGTTGGGTTAAGTCCCGCAACGAGCGCAACCCCTATCCTTAGTTGCTAGCAGGTAATGCTGAGAACTCTAAGGAGACTGCCGGTGATAAACCGGAGGAAGGTGGGGACGACGTCAAGTCATCATGGCCCTTACGTGTAGGGCTACACACGTGCTACAATGGCGCATACAGAGTGCTGCGAACTCGCGAGAGTAAGCGAATCACTTAAAGTGCGTCGTAGTCCGGATTGGAGTCTGCAACTCGACTCCATGAAGTCGGAATCGCTAGTAATCGCGTATCAGAATGACGCGGTGAATACGTTCCCGGGCCTTGTACACACCGCCCGTCACACCATGGGAGTGGGTTGCTCCAGAAGTAGATAGTCTAACCCTCGGGAGGACGTTTACCACGGAGTGATTCATGACTGGGGTGAAGTCGTAACAAGGTAGCCCTAGGGGAACCTGGGGCTGGATCACCTCCTTATACGATTTAGAACTTATTTGTTCGTAGTGTCCACACAGATGATTGTTAATTAGTGCTTGTTCTTCGGAATAACTAATTAATATGCTCTTTAAAAATTTGGAAAAGCTGATAATAAAATTCTGATAGATACTTTGTATTTATCAAGAGTTTTCAAAAGTAAAAAAAGAATGGTAGCAGTACCATTCAGTGCCATTTGATTGACGTTTTACGTTGATTGATTGGTATCTACTTTAGTATTCAATATTGACTTCTGGCGAAGTTAAACTGTCACAAAACAAAGACCCGTTTGGGTTGTATGGTTAAGTGACTAAGCGTACACGGTGGATGCCTTGGCAGTTGGAGGCGATGAAGGACGTATTAACTTGCGATAAGCCTAGTCAAGCTAGTAAAAAGCGCTTGAGACTAGGATTTCCGAATGGGGAAACCCACCTGCTTGCAGGTATCGTTAACTGAATACATAGGTTAACGAGGCGAACGCGGAGAACTGAAACATCTAAGTACCCGTAGGAAAAGAAATCAACCGAGATTCCGAAAGTAGCGGCGAGCGAAATCGGAACAGCCCTTAAGCTTATTATGTGTTAATGGAAGGCTCTGGAAAGTGCCACGATACAGGGTGATAGTCCCGTACATGAAAAGACATTTTAAGTGAAATCGAGTAGGTCGGAGCACGTGAAACTTTGACTGAATATAGGTGGACCATCATCTAAGGCTAAATACTCCCAACTGACCGATAGTGAACCAGTACCGTGAGGGAAAGGCGAAAAGAACCCCTGTGAGGGGAGTGAAATAGAACCTGAAACCGTGTACGTACAAGCAGTAGGAGCCCACTTGTTGGGTGACTGCGTACCTTTTGTATAATGGGTCAGCGACTTATATTTTGTAGCGAGGTTAACCGAATAGGGTAGCCGTAGGGAAACCGAGTCTTAACTGGGCGACTAGTTGCAAGGTATAGACCCGAAACCCGGTGATCTAGCCATGGGCAGGTTGAAGGTTGAGTAACATCAACTGGAGGACCGAACCCACTAACGTTGAAAAGTTAGGGGATGACCTGTGGCTAGGAGTGAAAGGCTAATCAAACCGGGAGATAGCTGGTTCTCCCCGAAATCTATTTAGGTAGAGCCTCGGACGAATACTTACGGGGGTAGAGCACTGTTAAGGCTAGGGGGTCATCCCGACTTACCAACCCTTTGCAAACTCCGAATACCGTAAAGTAATATCCGGGAGACACACGGCGGGTGCTAACGTCCGTCGTGAAGAGGGAAACAACCCAGACCGCCAGCTAAGGTCCCAAAGTCATAGTTAAGTGGGAAACGATGTGGAAAGGCCCAGACAGCCAGGAGGTTGGCTTAGAAGCAGCCATCCTTTAAAGAAAGCGTAATAGCTCACTGGTCGAGTCGGTCTGCGCGGAAGATGTAACGGGGCTAAACTATGCACCGAAGCTGCGGATTCAGAATTTATTCTGAGTGGTAGGGGAGCGTTCTGTAAGCGGTTGAAGGTGTACCGGGAGGTATGCTGGACGTATCAGAAGTGCGAATGCTGACATGAGTAACGATAATGGGAGTGAAAAACTCCCACGCCGGAAGACCAAGGGTTCCTATCCCATGTTAATCAGGGTAGGGTAAGTCGACCCCTAAGGCGAGGCCGAAAGGCGTAGTCGATGGGAAACAGATTAATATTTCTGTACTCGATATAATTGCGATGGGGGGACGGAGCAGGCTAAACAAGCATGGCGTTGGTAGTCCATGTGAAAGTGAGTAGGTTGGCGACTTAGGTAAATCCGGGTTGCTATTAAGACTGAGACACGAGACGAGTCACTAAGGTGATGAAGTTGTTGATGCCATACTTCCAGGAAAAGCCTCTAAGCTTCAGATTATATGGAATCGTACCCCAAACCGACACAGGTGGTCAGGTAGAGAATACTAAGGCGCTTGAGAGAACTCGGGTGAAGGAACTAGGCAAAATCGTACCGTAACTTCGGGAGAAGGTACGCTCCTATCTGTGATGAGACTTGCTCTCTAAGCGGACGGGAGCCGCAGTGACCAGGTGGCTGGGACTGTTTATTAAAAACACAGCACTGTGCAAAATCGCAAGATGACGTATACGGTGTGACACCTGCCCGGTGCCGGAAGGTTAATTGATGGGGTTATCCTTAGGGAGAAGCTCTTGATCGAAGCCCCGGTAAACGGCGGCCGTAACTATAACGGTCCTAAGGTAGCGAAATTCCTTGTCGGGTAAGTTCCGACCTGCACGAATGGTGTAACCATGGCCACGCTGTCTCCACCCGAGACTCAGTGAAATTGAAATCGCAGTGAAGATGCTGTGTACCCGCGGCTAGACGGAAAGACCCCGTGAACCTTTACTACAGCTTGGCACTGAACATTGAACCTACATGTGTAGGATAGGTGGGAGACTTTGAAGCAGCGACGCTAGTTGTTGTGGAGTCAACCTTGAAATACCACCCTTGTAGTTTTGATGTTCTAACGTTGGCCCCTGAATCGGGGTTACGGACAGTGCCTGGTGGGTAGTTTGACTGGGGCGGTCTCCTCCTAAAGAGTAACGGAGGAGCACGAAGGTTGGCTAAGTACGGTCGGACATCGTACGGTTAGTGTAATGGTAGAAGCCAGCTTAACTGCGAGACAGACACGTCGAGCAGGTACGAAAGTAGGTCATAGTGATCCGGTGGTTCTGAATGGAAGGGCCATCGCTCAACGGATAAAAGGTACTCCGGGGATAACAGGCTGATACCGCCCAAGAGTTCATATCGACGGCGGTGTTTGGCACCTCGATGTCGGCTCATCACATCCTGGGGCTGAAGTCGGTCCCAAGGGTATGGCTGTTCGCCATTTAAAGTGGTACGCGAGCTGGGTTTAGAACGTCGTGAGACAGTTCGGTCCCTATCTGCCGTGGGCGTTTGAGAATTGAGAGGGGTTGCTCCTAGTACGAGAGGACCGGAGTGAACGAACCGCTGGTGTTCGGGTTGTCATGCCAATGGCATTGCCCGGTAGCTACGTTCGGAACTGATAAGCGCTGAAAGCATCTAAGCGCGAAGCAGGCCTCGAGATGAGTTCTCACTAGACTTTTAAAGTCTCTGAAGGGCCGTTGAAGACTACAACGTTGATAGGCAAGATGTGGAAGTGGTGTGAGCCATTAAGCTAACTTGTACTAATTACCCGTGAGGCTTAACCATACAACGCCAAACGCGTTTTATGCGACAGTTTGACAGAAGTTAATATGACTAAAGTAGAAATTACTGAAAAGACTTAAAAAATATTATCAGATATTTTCCAAATTCAGTTAGTGCGTAGCGATACGGATTAACGCCCAAATTTGCTTGGTGACAATAGCGTTTTGGACCCACCTGACTCCATGCCGAACTCAGTAGTGAAACGAAACAGCGCCGATGATAGTGTAGCATTTGCTATGTGAAAGTAGGACATTACCAGGCTTCAAATTGTAGAAAGCCCGAATCTAACGATTCGGGATTTTTTACGTCTGCAGAAAAGTAAAATGTGCGCAATTAACGCACACTCACAGTAATATTCATCTCGTAGGTCGGGCGAGCGTAGCGACTCCCGACACAAAGAGAGTGTAGCATTTCACTGTGACTCTCTACCGCTGTGGGCACTACGATATTACCAGGCTTCAAATTGTAGAGACCCGTTACAGCAATGTGACGGGTTTTTTGCTATCTGGGATTTAATAAATAGCCAAGAGCCCAAACCGCACTCAGCAGTGAAACAAAACAGCTCGAAGGCGAGTCCCGCGGAAGGTCTCCCTGACACAAAGAGAGTGTAGCATTTCACTGTGGCTCTCCACCGCTGTGGGCACTACGACATCCTACTGCGTAGCGCACCGACCTCACATTGTAGAGAGCCCGACTAGAAATAGTCGGGCTTTTTTACATCTCCAGAAAAGTGAAATATGGGGGAGTAACGGACATTACATACTCGATTCTTTTCTAATTTATCTAAATGTACAAGTTGAGCGGAAAAGCTCATTATTCCAGTACTAAAGTTAATAACCAAATTTAAAGGCTATTTAAAATAGTCCATAAGCTTGGGTTTCTTCACTTTCAGATTCTTCTAGTTGAGCTGGTTTAAATATTACGCTTGGATCAATTAATACACTATGCTTTTGGGGGAGCTTGATTAATCCTAGCATCATATTTTTAGTTTGTGGGTCTAGATCAAAACCAACCTCAGTGAGCTTATCCAGTGGCTTTATGTCTTCTTTTTTATAGTCGATATTATCTTCAACCTTATCTACTAATAAACCAACATGTGGATTTAATCCGTCTTTGGTGGTGAAAACAATAATAGGTTTATAGTCTAAGGTTATTTGCTCTTTAGCTGATTCAAATAAACGCTCTAGCTGAATTAGGTTACTACGCTTAATTTTTTCGAGCAGAGTTGATACTTGTTTATAATCGCTTCGATTATGGGCTGCTATAGCTGCTTTTGCTGTCTCTAGTAATGATTGGAAGGGCTCATCAAGCCGAGACATTGTTAATTTTAAGTCTTCATTGTCGGTGTTGAATTCTTTGTAAAACAAAACAAAATCTTGTAGTTCTGCGTCATTATTTGAAATAGAAGCCGAGCTATTTAATAAGTTACTTTGAAGGGTATTAAACCAGTTTAATAGTTTGTCTTGCCATATTCTTAGTTGTTTTAGTACATGCGCATTACTTTGTTCAGTTGAGATATTATTTAAAATAATACCTAAATCAAAAACAGGTGTTGGTATATCCATATAATCTTTAACACCAATAAAGCTTTTATTATTGTTTGGTAAAGTTGTTAGATTATTGTCAAAGCGCTCAGTTAATAAAATATCGAGTATTTTTAGCGAAATTGTTTTGCAGCCCACTTTAAAGTTTATTAATTCCATGCCTTTATCTTAATTTACCTATTAATGCTTTAAGGATAGAACAAATTAAATAAATAGCTTAAAGATGGATAAAATTTAACAGAGATAGGGCAACTAGAAATTATTAGATGGTGCTAGTGAGGTTTTTTATGGCACGTTTAAATTGATTCTCAAGCTGCTTTTTTCCTAATAAACCTAAGTGTTGAATCACTTTTTCATTACTTTCATTTTGAAGTACTAACTTTATTAACAGTTGTTTATCAGACTCTGTTAATTGATATATACAAGAAGGTGACTGGCTCAGTAACTGCCAAAGAGTTGCAGAGATACTAAATTGAGTGAAGTTACTTTTAGTGAGCAGCGCTAGTCGCTCGTGAGTCTCTAGGCTTATTAACTCGTCGCTAAATCCTTCAATTAGGATATTCACGAGTTGCCAATCTAGTGTTTTAAAGTGTGTTAAGAGCCCATAAAAAAAATCGTTTTTAAACTGCTTTTTCAAAGGTTGAATAATTGTACTTTTGTCACTCAAGCATTTAACCACAAGCGCCGAATGTTCAGCGGTGCTTTTATCGCGTTGATAACCTAATTTTACAGTATCAAACCCTAGGTTTTGCCAAAAATTAAGTAACTGCGCTGTTGCGCCAAAGCTTGCACCAAGCCAACTACATTGGCTTTTTACCTGCGACTCGCAATAACTAAGTAACTTTTTACCAAGTCCTATATTGTGGGAACTCGGATCAATCGCTATTCGTACAACGCGGGCGCTCAGTTGTGTTAAACAGTCATTATTAAAGCTAAGTTGTGAGAGTGCTTGCGCCATTAAATGTCCTTGCGGACGGCGCTCTCCACTTATAACTTGTAGGGCAAGTTCTTCACTCAAACCACCTTCTATGGCGATTAAGCATACGCCAACTAATTGATTATTAATTTTGCTAATAAATAGTCTTTGCGATGGTGCGTCTAGTAGTTGGCGTAAGTCGTTGACACTACTTTGATAGTGAGCCAGTGCAAGTAGGGCAATAACTTGCTGCAGTAAAGATTCATTGTTTACAAGGGATTGCTGAGTTACTTCGCTATGAATTGGCTGCTCTAATTCATCACTCCTTAACTCTATATATTCTGCATCGAGTGCAAGCAAGGTGCGAATGTGCTTCTCGAGGGGATCGTGTTTAGCAAAACGCAGTGGCTCATCAAGCGTTACAACTTTAGAGGCTTTATAGTGTGCTTTAATATAGTTACTAAAGCGAATGGTATAACCCCTACCATTGCCCTCATACCCAACCAGAGTGCTTGCAAATACTATACGAGGGTAATGAGCTAGCATTAGTAGTAATAACGGAACAGGGATTGCTGCAGCTTCATCAACGAGTAGTAAATCGCACTCAGGTAGTGTGTTTAATAACGCGTCAGGTGCAACGTAGTGCAAGTTGGCGAGCTGTTTATGTTCAGCGTTGTATTGAAGGCTTAACTCTTGGGCTAAATGTTTAAAGCTGCTATGGGTCGCTTTAAACTGAGTGCTGCAAATAATTACTTTTTTATCAGTTAGTTTTGCCGCGGCTAAGCCAAGTGCTGCCGACTTACCTCTGCCTCTATCAGCATTAATGAGTAAAGGCCTGTTTGCACGGCCATTAGCTACTTTTACTATCTGCTCAATACAGTTTTGCTGTGGCTCATAATCAATTTTATTATGCATTACATAGCTAGCGTTATTACTAATACAGCCATTTTTTTCACTAAAGTGAAAAGCAGGTAACGGTTCAATAATAGTCGCGAAACGTTGATTAAATATGCTGTAGTCAATGCTCTGACCGTGTGATTGCACTGTACTTAATGCTGGATCTTGCCAAGAGGCTAAATCATCTAGTTCAGGCAGTAATAAAAACAGTATACCGCCTGCTTTAATGGTTCCG
The DNA here is from genome assembly GCF_016598755.1 of Pseudoalteromonas sp. LC2018020214. Taxonomy (NCBI): domain Bacteria; kingdom Pseudomonadati; phylum Pseudomonadota; class Gammaproteobacteria; order Alteromonadales; family Pseudoalteromonadaceae; genus Pseudoalteromonas; species Pseudoalteromonas sp. LC2018020214. Next base: position 3,385,815 of record NZ_CP066804.1, on the reverse strand, counting down.
GCAAGTGCTGCAAGTTTATCAGGGTGCAAACCACTAAAACCATCGTAAACAGCATGAGCAAATTCTTGCCCTAAAATTTGGTGTGTGCGAGTAGGCCAGTACGAATTTTTAATTGCGCACTGCTTTGATACAACAAGTGTATTGTTTTCATCTATTAATGAGTTAAGTATTTCATAACACCAAGCTGGGCTGCCCGTGATCAACACTAGCTGACGATGATACGCGCCAGCTAATTGTTGCTCTAACTCATTTAGGTGTGCTTTATACCGCTTGTAATCGTGCATAGGCCGTTACTAACCATTTGCTACCAAGGTCGTCAAAGTTAACTTGTACGCGAGATTGTGCGCCACTACCTTCATAATTCAGTACAGTACCAATACCAAACTTAGCATGCAGTACGCGTTGTCCTAAGTTAAAGCCACTGTCTTCAAATGCGGCATGGCTAACTGATGCGCTAAAACGCCCAGCGGCAGGCGGGCGAGAAACCTGTGTTTTAATACGGATTTCTTCTACGCAGTCTTCAGGGATTTCGCGTAAAAAGCGAGATGGGCTATGGTATTTTTCTTGCCCGTATAAACGGCGACTCTCAGCATGGCTAATGTATAACTTATCCATTGCTCGTGTCATGCCTACATAACAAAGGCGGCGCTCTTCTTCTAAGCGACCCGACTCTTCGTTGCTTTGCTGAGAAGGGAACATGCCTTCTTCTACGCCTACCATAAACACTAGCGGAAACTCTAAGCCTTTAGCTGAGTGAAGCGTCATCATTTGTACGGCGTCTTCGTGTTCTTCTGCTTGTCCTTCACCTGACTCAAGTGACGTATGGGCTAAAAAGCCTTGTAAAGGTGAGCTGTACTCTTCGTCTTCAGGCAGCTCATACTGATCACAAGCGCTAATTAGCTCTTCTAAGTTTTCTACGCGAGCACGGCCTTTTTCACCTTTTTCGGCTTGGTACATTGCCATCAAGCCTGAGGTTTGAATTGTGTACTTGGCTTGCTCATGCAAAGTTAGGTCGCTAATTTTATCTTCTATTTGTTCAACGAGTTCTACAAACTTACTTACTGCACCAGAAGCACGACCAGATAAATGCTGTTGTTCTACAATTGCTTTTGCGGCATACCAAAGCGGTAACGATTCTGCTCGTGCACAATCGCGTATATGGCTCAATGTTTTATCGCCAATACCGCGTGCTGGCGTATTAATTACACGCTCAAACGCGGCATCGTCTTGACGATTACCTACTAGGCGTAAGTACGACAACGCATCTTTAATTTCTTGTCGTTCGAAGAATCGCATACCCCCATAAATACGGTATTTTAAGCCTTCTTGCAGCATGGCCTCCTCGAGTACACGAGATTGCGCGTTACTACGGTATAAAATTGCGGCATCTTGTAGGGCATTACCTGCATTTAACCAGCTTCGTAGTTTGCTACTTACAAAGCGTGCTTCGTCTAACTCATTAAATGCCGCATAAATAGAAATTGGCTCGCCATCGTTACCGTCGGTCCATAAGCTTTTACCCATACGCTCTGAGTTATTTTGAATTAATGCATTAGACGCTTTCAAAATAGTTGCTGTTGAACGGTAGTTTTGTTCAAGACGAATGGTTTCTGCGCTAAAGTCAGTTAAAAATCGTTTAATATTTTCGATTTTAGCACCGCGCCAACCGTAAATACTTTGGTCATCGTCGCCTACAATCATGATACTGCTTGTATCGCCTGCAAGTAACTTTAACCAAGCATATTGAATGGTATTTGTATCTTGGAACTCGTCTACGAGCATATGTGCAAAGCGTTGCTGATAATGACGCAGTAACGTTGGGTTATTTTTTAACACTTCGTAGCTGCGTAGTAATATTTCGGCAAAATCTACTAGGCCTGCTCTATCACAGGCCTCTTGGTAGGCGGCGTAAACACGCAGCATCATTTGCTCGTTAATATCGTATGCTTGAATATCTTTAGGGCGAAGTGCTTCATCTTTTTTAGCGCTGATGTACCAGCCAAATTGTTTGGCGGGCCATTTTTTATCATCGATATTCATCGATTTTAATAAGCGCTTGATCATCCGAAGTTGATCGTCAGAGTCTAAAATTTGAAAGGCTTCTGGTAAGTTAGCTTCACGGTGATGAGCACGTAAAATACGATGCGACAAACCATGGAACGTACCAATCCACATACCACCTACAGGGGCTTTTAGTGTTTCTTCAACGCGGCTGCGCATTTCTTTAGCCGCTTTATTAGTAAAGGTTACGGCAAAAATACTGTAAGCAGATGCTTGCTCAACTTGCATAAGCCACGCAATACGATGAACTAACACTCGTGTTTTACCAGACCCAGCACCTGCTAATACCAGCATGTTTTGTAGTGGGGCTGCAACGGCATCGCGTTGTTTGTCATTTAAGCCATCGAGTAATTGTGAAACGTCCATCGTTACGCCTTTTTAATCAATATTGTGGGCAGTATAACAGGTGTTTTTGTTAGGCTAAATAAAATACTGTTTTTATAAACAGCTATTTATAAAATAGCCTTAAAAACGAGTAACTTGATAATTTTTTGAACAAACAAAAAAGCGTAAACGCACAATAAAAATTGCTAATTTGACCTAAAGTTAGCAAAATTTACTAACTCTCTAAATCTAGACCAATTTAACTATTTGATTTGTAAGCTTTAATAAATTGGCATAGAGTGTGTAAGTAAATAATTATAAAATCAAACAAATACAGAGGTTAGTATGGCAGATCAAGGTTCTGGCGGTAACGTAATCGCAGCATTATGTAATATATTTTTTCCTGGTTTAGGGCAGTTAGTGCAAGGGCGTATTTTAGCGGCTATATTTTTTGCACTCGCTATTATAATAAGTTACGCACTAATTTATGTGCTTGTAGGTTTTGTACTAGTGCCTATTATTTACTTATGGTCGATTATTGACGCAGCGCGTTATAGATCGCGAAGTTAACTGCTTTAAAGTTGAATAAAATAGCGCCCTTGTGGCGCTATTTTACTTTATATGTCCTGTGGTTTACGGGCGTTTACGTATATAATTACGCAATTAAAGATTTACAGGCAAATCCTATGGAATATCAATTTATTCGCGACCCTATTAGTGGGCTACGTATTAAAATAAGTAGTGAACACGCTATTATTGGTCGCTGGCTAAACGAAGAAATAGGCAAAGACAAAGTAGCTATGGTTCAAGCGCTTATTGCATCGGTGAGTTCAAGCTATGAGCCGCTAACGCTAAAAGGCCAAGAAATAGATTTAATATTAACCAAAGACGAAGCACTATTTGAAGCCCATGCGCTTCATCAAGACAGTGAAGACCTAATAGCGTATCAAGATGACGATTTAGCGCTTGAAGAAAATGGTTTAAGTAGTGGTTGTGGCTTTGAAGATTTCATTGATTTAATTGATTCATGGGCTGAATTTAGCGGCTCAAAGTAAACTACATATTAAGATAGTGCTGATGCGTTAAGCTTCCTTTATCTGTACTATTACACTAATCAAAAACGACAGGAATGAATATGTCTGCCAATTTAAACAAGCTAGTAGTTATGCTAGAAATGCAAAATGCCATGAACACTAAAGTACATGAGCAATGGTTTACTCAAGGATTCGAATGGTACCGCGCTATTTGGGTTGAGTGCGCTGAAATGCTGGATCATCATGGTTGGAAGTGGTGGAAAAAACAAACACCAGATACTGAACAAGTTATTTTAGAGTTGGTTGATATTTTTCATTTTGGTCTATCGCTTAGAATTGACGGCAAAACTAGCTACGAAGACTTAGCAAAGCAACTTGAAGCTGAGCTTAGTAATGCTCAACAAGCGGATGACTTTAAACAAACGCTAGAAATATTAGCGGCTTCCGCCGTTGCAGATAAAACGTTTAATGCCGCTGCCTTTGCCGGCTGTATGGCGCAAATGGGTATGGATAATGATGATTTATATCGCGGCTACGTAGGTAAAAACACGTTAAACTTTTTCCGTCAAGATCATGGCTACAAAGACGGTAGCTACATTAAAGAGTGGAACGGGCAAGAAGATAACGAGCATTTAGTTGAAGTAGTTAAAAGCCTTGATACAGAACATGCAGATTTTGCAAAGTTAGTGTACCAAGGCCTTGAAGCGCGTTACCCAAAAATCTAGCCCACGTAAACTGAGTTAAATAATCTTACGATAGTCGGTAACACTCAGGTAATCGGCTATTTCGTTATGTGGTTGTTGGCTATCAGGGTTAGCAACTGCAAGTAAGTGCTCGATGCCGTATTCTCGTGCGGCATTTAATACCGGCACACTGTCATCTACAAACAAAGTGCGCTGCTTATTAAACCCTAAGTCTTTTTGTACTTGGTGCCACAAACTTTGCTGCTCTTTACTTACTCCATATTCATGAGTAGACACTACACCATCTAGGTAGTTATCAATCGCTGTATGCTCAAATTTCAGCATGACACTCTCAGGGTGGGCGTTGGTAAGCAAAATTAACTCTTTGCCTGCTTTTTTAAGCTCGGTTAAAAAATGAGGTACATCTTCGCGCATTTTAATTAAATGCTGAGACTCTCGTTTAAGTTCCATTATAGGCAAGCTTAATTGCTGCTCCCAATAATCTAAACAATACCACTGTATTTGACCGCTCACAGCTTGATAGCGTTTTAAAATATCTGCTTTAGCTGCATCTAGGCTAATGCCTCTAGCTAATGCGTGTTGCGCAGGGATAACGTTAAGCCAAAAATGACTGTCGTAATGTAAATCGAGTAATGTTCCATCCATGTCGAGCAAAACGGTATCGATTTTTGACCAATTTAACATAGGAATTTCAACTTATAAGGTTTATTATTGAACTAACTGCCATGATAGCAAATTAACGCCAATGACACAGAAAAAGCACCCAACACCACCACAAATCCTCAGTAACAATGTTGTTGCTAAAAGTCGCCTGTTTACTGTGGAGTCTTTAGAGTTAAAGTTTTCTAATAACGAAGAGCGCCAGTATGAGCGAATTCGCGGCGGTGGCCGGGGAGCAGTGATGATTGTTCCGTTAAGTGCAGATAATGAGTTACTACTTGTACGTGAATACTGTGCGGGCACAAACAATTACCAGTTAGGTTTTCCTAAAGGCTTAATTGATCCGGGCGAAACGCCAGAGCAAGCTGCTAACAGAGAACTTAAAGAAGAAATTGGCTTTGGTGCTGAGTATTTTAAACCATTAAGAACAGTAACAATGGCGCCGAGTTACTTTAATGCCACTATGCATATTTTATTTGCTAAGCAATTATACCCTCAAACCCTTATTGGTGACGAACCAGAGCCGCTAGTTGTTGTTAAGTGGCCATTAACTCAGTGGCAGTCATTATTAGACCAAGAAGATTTTACCGAAGCACGCAGTGTTGCAGCTTTGCTATTATTAGATAAGTATTTAGCGTCTGGAGCTGCCGATGAATAAATTAATCGAACCGTGCATTGAATTAGCTGAGCGTGCTGGCGATGCAATTATGGCCATTTATAAAAAAGGCGATATTGGCCAACAAGAGAAATCAGATAATACGCCTGTTACCAAAGCTGATCTAGCAGCAAATGACGTACTTGTTGCTGGATTAAAAGCACTTGCACCCGATATCCCAATTATGTCGGAAGAAACACCTATACCAGCACTCGCCGACAGACAAGATTGGCAGCGTTATTGGTTGCTCGATCCGATGGATGGTACAGGCGAATTTATTTTAGAAAGTGGCGACTTTGCAGTAAACATTGCATTGATTGAAAATAATCACCCTGTGCTTGGCGTTATTCATTGGCCTGCAAAAGGTGTGACTTATTTTGCTACTGCTAAAAATGGTGCCTTTAAACGTGAAAACTCAATTGATAAGCAAATATCTGTAGCGCCGCCAGAGAGCTTGACGCTTGCAGTGAGCCGCCGCCAAAAAATAGAAGCGGTGAGTCAGTATTTAAATAGTCAGTTTACAACGATTGCTATTGGTTCGTGTTCTTTAAAAGCCTGTACTGTTGCAGAGGGCAAAGCAGATTGTTTTTTAAGAATTGGTCCAACGGGAGAGTGGGATACAGGTGCTTCACAAGTTATTGTTGAAGAAGCCGGTGGTTGTATTACGGATGCAGAATTTAATCCGCTAACGTACAACCAACGAGAGAGTACTGAGAACCCTGACTTTATAGTGATGGGACATCCCGACTGGGAATGGCAAAAAATGATTAATCCACATCAAAGATTGATCGCAGAGTAGTAATTTGATTGCTTTTTGTTCGGTTGAACAACTTTAATTAGTTTAGGTCTTGCATTAAATGTTTATTCCTATATAGTAGCGCTCTCTTCAAGGCAGGCAAGTAAATATTACGAAAATGCTTTAAAGAAATTACAGGCGCGGGATGGAGCAGTCTGGTAGCTCGTCGGGCTCATAACCCGAAGGTCGTCGGTTCAAATCCGGCTCCCGCAACCAATTTCCTTAGGGATTGAGGTTACTGTAAATTCTAACTTAAGAGATAAAATAAAGTAGTCGATAGACTTAAAATATACAGGCGCGGGATGGAGCAGTCTGGTAGCTCGTCGGGCTCATAACCCGAAGGTCGTCGGTTCAAATCCGGCTCCCGCAACCAATTCTTTAATTGGAAGCCAAGTTGTAATGTAAGCAACTTTAAATAAGTCTACAAATTTCAGGCGCGGGATGGAGCAGTCTGGTAGCTCGTCGGGCTCATAACCCGAAGGTCGTCGGTTCAAATCCGGCTCCCGCAACCACTGAAATAAATAAGAATGAAACGACACGCTTAAAGCGTGTTTTTTTATGTCTAAAATTTGGTGTGTATATTGTGGCTCATAACCCGAAGGTCGTCGGTTCACCTTTTATAAGTTCAGGCTCCCGCAACCACTGAAATAAATAAGAATGAAACGACACGCTTAAAGCGTGTTTTTTTATGTCTAAATTTAGTTTGTATATTGTGGCTCATAACCCGAAGGTCGTCGGTTCACCTTTTATAAGTTCAAGCTCCCGCAACCACTGAAATAAATAAGAATGAAACGACACGCTTAAAGCGTGTTTTTTTATGTCTAAAATTTAGTGTGTATATTGTGGCTCATAACCCGAAGGTCGTCGGTTCACCTTTTATAAGTTCAGGCTCCCGCAACCACTGAGATAAATAAGAATGAAACGGCACGCTTAAAGCGTGTTTTTTTATGTCTAAAATTTAGTGTGTATATTGTGGCTCATAATCCGAAGGTCGTCGGTTCACCTTTTATAAGTTCAGGCTCCCGCAACCACTGAAATAAATAAGAATGAAACGGCACGCTTAAAGCGTGTTTTTTTATGTCTAAAATTTGGTGTGTATATTGTGGCTCATAACCCGAAGGTCGTCGGTTCACCTTTTATAAGTTCAGGCTCCCGCAACCACTGAAATAAATAAGAATGAAACGACACGCTTAAAGCGTGTTTTTTTATGTCTAAAATTTGATGAGTGTGGTGATTTAGCTTATAGGATAAAGATCATCTTCACTGCATGAGGCATTCACTTCTCATAAGCGCAAGCTCCCGCCCCCCTGAGATACACTTTAAAATGTTATAAACTTCTTAAAATAAATCGTTATTACTTAAAACCTTGTTTGGTTTGTGTTAAAACGGCACAAATATTTTTAGGTTGTTACAAATATGACTGAACTTTACCACTGGTTTGATTTAATAGGCATTGCGGTGTTTGCTGTATCGGGCACTTTGCTAGCGTATGAGAAAAAAATGGATGGCTTTGGGGTCGTAGTTTTAGCGACAGTAACTGCTATTGGTGGTGGTACAGTGCGAGATCTAATTTTAGATGTTCCAGTGTTTTGGTTACACGATCAAAGTTACTTTTTTGCCATACTCGCTTCAGTATTTGTTACAACACGCCTTATAAATAAACAAAAGCCGATACCTCATTATATTTTACAAACAGCGGACGCGTTTGGGTTAGCTTTTTTTGCAGTAATGGGGGCGCAAAAAGCACAGCTTGTTGGTATGCCCGATATGACTGCGGTAATTATGGCTGTAATTACAGGCTGCTTTGGTGGATTAATTCGAGATGTGCTTGCACGCGAGATCCCTATGCTATTAAAGGGTGAGCTTTACGCTATTACCTGTATAGCGGGTGGTACTGTTTATACGCTTGGCATTAGTTTTTCGTTAGCAACCGAAATGGCGATGGTATTAGGAATGTTAATGACCTTATTACTTCGTTTAGCCGCTATAAAATGGCAAATCACATTACACGTTTTTAAATATCCTGACTAAACTGGTGTAATCACACCATTTACTAGGATAAGGAATGTCGTTAGCTCGTATATTTTCTCGTGCTCAAGTGGGCATAAATGCCCCTGAAGTTATTGTAGAGGTTCACCTAGGAAATGGTTTACCCGCTTTTCATATTGTAGGCCTGCCCGAAGCGTCTGTTAAAGAGTCGAAAGACAGGGTACGTAGCGCACTCGAAAACTCACAATTTGGTTTTCCCGATCAACGAATAACCGTAAATTTAGCCCCAGCCGACTTACCAAAAGATGGTGGGCGGTTTGATCTGGCTATTGCGGTGGGTATTTTAGTCGCCTCTGGGCAAATAGTGTGTCCTGATATTCATAAGTACGAGTTTTATGGTGAGCTTGCTCTTAATGGTGAAGTGCGTGGTGTAAACGCTATTTTACCTTCGGTACTTGCTGCTAAAGAAGAAGATCGCTGCTGCTTTTTACCTCTTGCAAACGACAGCCTAGCAAGCTTAGTTAATGGCGTTAAACGCAAAGCCGTAAGCTCTATTCAAGAAGTGTGGGGCGACCTACTTAATCAACAACCCTTGCCATTAAATATAGAGTATCCCGACTGCACACAAGCCCCTGACTTTTTGCTCGATTTAAGCGATGTGAAAGGTCAGCCTGGCGCCAAGCGAGTATTAGAAATAGCCGCAGCTGGCGGGCATAATTTACTATTTTTAGGCCCTCCAGGTACTGGTAAATCAATGCTGGCCCAGCGAATGGCAACTATAATGCCTACTATGTCGGACGATGAAGCTATTTCAACAGCTGCGCTTTACTCTATTATTGGACAATCCATAGATTTAACTAATTGGCGACAGCGGCCATTTCGTAATCCGCATCATACGTGCTCAGCTGTTGCTTTGGTGGGGGGCTCTTCAAATCCCAAGCCTGGTGAAATTTCGCTGGCACACAACGGTGTGCTCTTCTTAGATGAGTTACCGGAATTCGAGCGTAAGGTGCTTGATTCACTGCGTGAACCAATGGAGACCGGCACAGTAACTATTTCACGTGCAGCTAGGCAAATGGAGTTCCCAGCGCAGTTTCAGCTTATTACAGCATTAAACCCAAGCCCAACGGGGAGCCATACTGATAAGCGGGCAACTCCCGATCAAGTTATGCGTTATTTATCACGCGTGTCGGGGCCTTTTATTGACCGTATTGATTTGCAAATAGAACTACCTCGTTTAACGAGTGTTGAGCTACAAAGTACCAAACCAGAGGAAACCAGTGCTGAGGTTAGAGCAAGAGTTGAGGCTGCTTATTATGTGCAGCTAAAACGCCAAGGTAAGGTTAATGCGAGACTTAATAATAAAGAAATGAGTGTGCACTGTGAACTTGCGCCTGCAGAGTTGCAATTTTTAGCTAGAGCAAGCGAGAAGTTGTCTTTATCGCCACGCTCTTACCATAGAGTAATTAAGGTGGCGCGTACTATTAGTGATTTAAAAGGCGCTGAAAACATTAGTTTAAATGAGCTTAAAGAAGCACTTAATTACCGCGCATTTGAGCGCCTTATTGCGCAATTAACTAAGTATTAAATAGAAAGCATATAGCCTTTACCGCGTACGGTAACGATGCGTTTTTGATCTTTTTCGTCATTTAATTTTTTACGTAAACGACCAATAAGCACATCAACAGTACGATCGTTTGGGCTCCAATCGGGCTGGCCTATTTCTTCTGATATTTTTTCACGGGATGTGGCTTTACCTGCATTACTAATTAAGCAAATAAGCACTTTATGTTCGGCTTCAGTTAAGCGTGACTCAACGCCCGCAGCAGTAATTAATGTGCGGTTATCAGGATGAAGCTTAAAGTCAGCATATTCTATAAACTCTTCGCTTTCGTCGTCTTCTAGGTTAACTGCAACACGCTTATAGAGCGCGCGCATGCGAAGTTCTAACTCAAGTAAATCGACGGGCTTACAAATATAGTCATCAGCACCTTGTGCAAGACCTGCAATACGATCGGCTTGGGAGTCACGACTCGATAATACAATAACGCCAATATCGGTCAGTGTGTTTAATTCTTTTGCGAGCTGAAGCCCGTCGCGCTTTGGTAAGACAATGTCAATTATGGCTAATGATATAGCACCGCGCAGGTTTACCCGCTGCCTTACAATGTTAAGTGCATCAGCGCCAGTGGGGTCTACCTCTATTGTAAATTCGGTATCTGCAAAGTGATTTTGGATGCGTTTAACGAGTAGTTCATCGTCTTCAACCAATAAAACATTAATAGCCATAGTACTTTATTTTGAATGCTTATAGCTCTGTATGGTAGCACCATTAGGTAAATGCTGAGAAGGGGGTTTATTAGTTTTAAGTAACTTAATATTTCAAAGGTGTATAAGACGTTATTAGAGGATGAGGTTAGCACCTTTAGACTAATTAAAAGGTGCTAAATAATTAATTCTACTATTAATAAATCTGTATTAAGTCGTTATTTTAAAGGTTCAGGCTCAGTCATTTTTATACATCGAGTCCCACCATTGAGGCTCGTTTTTTAGCTTTTTATCAAAGTATGCGAGCATAGTGTTCCACCAATCAAATCGTTTATCGCGTGCAAAAATTTGATGGTCGGCGCCTTTGTATTCGATTAACTCTACGTCCTTATTAAGCAGTTTAAGTGCAGTGTACATTGTTAAGCTTTCGCCAACAGGTACATTGGTATCGCTATCACCATGAAGAAGTAGCATAGGTGTTGTTACTTTGTCGGCATGAAATACAGGGCTATGTTGGCTGTAAAGCTCAGGGTTATTCCACGGGAAGCTATTTTTTGATGCTTCGCCAGAATATAAGTAGCCCCACCAACCTTCACCCCAATACGAGGTAATATTAGAAATACCCGCATGAGCTATTGAAGCACTAAATATATCGGTTTTAGTTGCCAATAACATGGTCATGAAGCCACCGTACGATGCCCCTAAGTTACCTACTTTTTTACTATCAACATAGTTGTATTTATTTAAAAAGGCTTGTGTGCCTTCGATAATATCGTCTGCGGTGTAGTCGCCCCAGGCATTAACATGCTGCGCTGAAAACTTTTGTCCAAACCCTGTTGCGCCAGTAGGTTGTACTACATAAACAATGTAGCCATTTTCTGCCCATAAGTTAAACGGATAACGACCTGTAAAACCACGCGTAACTGGTGAAGTGCCGCCGTAGTAATACACGAGCGCCGGGTGCTTTTTAGTTTTATCTAAATTGCTAGGAATATAAACGCGGCCAGTTATTTCAACCCCATGTTTATTTTTAAAATTAAACTCTTCTAATGTAGGGAGTCGTATATTTGCATAGCTACTTGGTTTTGAATCCCATATTAAATCTGTTTTATTTTTACTGACGTTAAGGCGCTTTAGCTGTTGTGGCGCTAAAGCGTTAGTGCCACTTAATAAAATTTCGGTATTACGGTCGTGTGAGTAACTAAATTGTTCAACAATATCCAATCCTGTATTTAACTTTTTAAAGCGCTGTTTACTTAAATCAAATAGGTAAAGTGGTTGAGTGTCTTGCTCTGTTACTTTAATAAGCGCATCGCCGTTTTCTAAAACGTGCAGTTGGCCAATAGCGGGGTCGAACTGTTTACTGAGTGCTTTTACGTTTTTACCGCCTTCAGTAAGTAGGTAAAGTTGCCCGTCGTAGTTATTAGCAAGCATTGCTTTTGGTAATGCTCTGCCTGCGCCATTTTTAAAGTCAGGGCCTGCAACTACATAAATATCTTTATTTGTATATTTGGCTAAATTAAACGTTTTGAATTTACCAAGCGATGAAAGCTTGTTTGATTTTAAATCGAGTTCGGCTAACTCTGTTTCAGGGTGGGTTGATGCCTGCATTGCCATTACTGGGCGGCTCATTAATACTTTGCCACGGTTACTATTTGAATCTTCAAGGCTGTAAGAAAGAGGACCTTGGCTAAGTGCTTTTGTTAAACCACTTTTAGTATCAAGCATATAAATTTGGCTGGTGGTACGTGCATACGACCAGCGATCTTGTAGACCTTTATAGTGCTTGGTTAAGCTGTTAGTGCTCTCAGGTGATTTAGACCAGCTAAACAAAAGACTGGTGTCGTTATAAAAGGTAAAGCCATTAGCTCCTTCTAAATCGTTTGCTAATGTTTTTATTGAGAGGTTTTTACGGTTAAGTTGTTTAAGCTCACCATTTAACAAATACACTAAATATTGGTTATCTGGACTCCAAATAATGTTACTTGGTTGGCCTGCTTCAAAGCGATAAAGCGTTTGATTGTCTGAATCTTTAAGTACAGTAACTGTATTTGCTTGATTTTGTGTTTTATCGCTATAAGTGCGAGTGGTAGTAACGTACTGCTTGGCATTAGGTGCGAGTGATAATTGGCTAATGGTAGGAGCATCAAACAGTTGTTTTGCAGATAAACGTTTTATGTGTGAAGTGCTGAGCGTAATTTTATCAATGTCGCTCTTTGGAGCAAAATCAAGCGTTACATCGTGCCAATTAGCTACTTGCTGGGCTACTATTAAAACAGTGTGAGTACTGTTATTTAAAGTTAACTTATAGCTATTTTTATCGCCTGTTTGTAGTTCGCCATTAATAAATAACTGCCCTTGCTCAATCCCTTTTAAGGTAAGCGTACCTTGCGTAAAGCGGGTTGTTTCAATATTAAATTTTAGTGCCTGTAACCCACCTAAAGTGAGCGCATTGATTTTATTAAACGGTTGCCAGTTTTGTTTTTTCCCAAATACAGAAAAACTATCTGTGTCTGCTTGTAGTTGTGGCAATAGGTTGTTAATAATCGCACTGCCATGAGGTGTCTGAAAAGGCTTTAACTGCATATCTTCGGCAAGTGGGCCGATAAACTGAATTTTTGATTTATCCAATGGTGCCGCTATTGCAGCAAAGCTTAAGCTGCTAAGCGTTAAAAGAGCTGCTGCGTACTTAAATAGCTTATTTTGATGACACCATGGTGCGCTAAATTTCATTATTATGCCTATTATTATTGGAAGTTTGGCCAAATATAGCATGTATTGTTACCATGCTCACATATCCAATATAGAGGAGAGAAAGTGACTTTACTGATAGTTTATATGGTAGTGGCGATTGTTATTTCGTTTTTATGTTCTGTGATGGAGGCTGTGTTATTAAGTATTTCGCCCAGCTATGTTGCATCACTTAGAAAAAAACACCCTGAGCTTGCTAAACAGCTCGAAAAGCTTAAAAACAATATAGATCAGCCTTTAGCTGCTATTTTAACTTTAAATACAGTTGCCCATACAGCAGGTGCAGCGGGAGTTGGCGCACAAGCGGCTGTCGTTTTTTCCGATGCGGCTGTAGGTATTGCATCAGCCATTATGACATTTCTTGTATTAATTCTTTCTGAAATTATACCTAAAACCTTGGGGGCTAATTACTGGCGAGCTTTAACGCCAAGCGTTACCTACGCTTTGCGGTTTTTAGTTATATCGCTAAAGCCTTTTGTATGGTTTGCTCAGAAGCTAACAAATTTAATGGGTCCAAAGCACGATGAGGCTTATTATATTCGTCAAGAGATAGAGGCAATGGCTGATATAGGCACGGAGTCGGGAGCATTACATCAAGATGAATCTGATATTATCCGTAATTTGTTGCATTTTAAGCATGCAAAATTATGCGACTTAATGACGCCGCGAACTGTTATTTTCAAAATCCATAAAGACTTAACAGTTAATCAGTATTTAAATGAACATGGATCGTCATCGTTTTCTAGAGTGTTGGTATTTGATAAAGATGCCGATGATATCGTTGGGTTTGTGCATAAAAACGATATTATGCTGGCATTTCACCGCTTAGGCACCGATTACAAAATTAGCAAATTGATTAAGCCTATTTATACAGTGCCAACCTCTCAGAACGTATCGTCGTTACTGCAAACACTTTTAACAAAGCGCACTCATATATGCTTAGTTGTTGATGAGTACGGTGACGTGCAGGGTATTGTAACGTTAGAGGATATGATTGAAGCTTTAATGGGGCTAGAGATTGTAGATGAGCGTGACCAATCTACTAATATGCGCGCAGTAGCAAGGCAGCGTTGGCACAAACGCTTAGCAAGTAGTGCACATATAGTTAGTGAAGAAGATAAACACACTCGGGGTGATAATTAGCTAACAGGCCCCGAGTAAATATTAGTACCGCTTTAAGCGGGGCTGCCATCAGTTTTTAGCCAATCTTTAGCCCAAGATATAAATTCGTCTTGTGGTTTAGGGCGACTAAATAAAAAACCTTGTATGGCTAGGTTTCTTCTATAGTGCCTTAAATAATCGAGCTCTTCTGGGCGTTCAACCCCCTCTGCCACTAAATCTAAATTATCTTTACTCGTAATATTAAATAACGAGCTTACAACCACTTGAGAAAATAAATCTGTTTCTATATGGCTAATGAGTGAACGGTCTATTTTAATTTCAGTAAAAGGAAGGTTTCGAAGCTGGTTCATATTAGTAAAGCCAACACCAAAGTCGTCTAGCGATATACCAAAGCCATGCATTCTTAATCTATTTAGTGTTTCTAATTGCATGAGGCTTGAGAGTGCATGTTGTTCTGTTATTTCTATAATTATATTACTAGGCGTGAGTTGGTTTAATTCTAAAATAAGTAGTAATTTATTAGGGCAGTTTAGGTCATCGAGCTGGGTTGGCGATAAGTTAAAGGCCATTTTAAAATCATGACCTAGTTGTGCTGTCATATTTTTGAATTCGCTGGTGGCCTTTTCAAAAAGAGAAAATGTAATTTGATTAATTAAGTTGTGTTGTTCAGCAGTATTTATAAAACGGCAAGGTAAAATAATATTGTCGTCTTTACTTGATAAAATACGCGCTAACACTTCAACGCTTTCAATTTTATTGTTATCCGCGTTTATTTTTGGTTGGTAAAAAGGCGTTATTTCATCGTTTTTTAATGCATCAATAAGCTCATCTTTTGAAATGGCTGGCTCTTTTAATAAAGTGTGGCTGTTTAATTGCGCCACTTTAATAAGTAACCTACTAACCTGAGACAGTTGAACTGGCTTTGCAATATTACCAATGAGGTGAGCGTTATGTTGTTTCGCGAGATTGGCAGCTAAGCTAATAACTTTATGATCCATTTCAGAAACAATTATTATACCGCCTTGATAATGTAGCTCTCCTAAGTGGCGGATTAATTCCATGCCGTCCATTTCGGGCATATTGAGATCAGTAAAAATAGCATCAAAGTAGTTGATATCCTCTTTAACTTTTTCAAGCGCTTCTTTTGCATTTAGGCACGTAGTTATAGTGTTGGATATACCCAATTCGTTAAGTATAGCTTCCATAACGATCAAAATTGCTTTTGAATCGTCAACAACTAAAATATTAGGCACTATCTTCTTCACTGTTATCCCTTTCAATGTATCGCTTGGAGTTACTATAAAAGTAGTAGTGTTTTTTTATTTTGTCAGTATCAAATGCTTTTATTTTGAAAATAGTTACCTAGCACCTTCCCTCGTGTTTTTAAGCTGATTAGGTATACTAGCGCCATTGTTTTAAACGGTCTTAATTATGATAAGAATAGATCTTACTTTAGCCGAGCAACCATTTTCGCTTATGGTGTCTGGGCAAAAAATTGTGCAGGTATTTCATGCGCAACAAGCCATTACCTTTGATAACCCTCGTGAAAACTACTATCAGTTTACTTACGACAACAAAGTAATCGGTATTAATACAGAAGCGGTGAAAGAACAAAGTATTTCGCTATTTGTTGATGATCAATTTGCAACACAACTAGCGCTACCAGCACCTACAAATGGCTCACCTAAAAAAGGCTTTTTAGGGCTAGCTGCATTAGGTTTTAAGCTTTTTAAAAGCGCTAAGGTAATTAAAGTAGTGCTTGCAGGGGCTTCTGTTGCAGGCTATGCGTGGTTATTTAGTATTGAATTTGCACTAATGCTAATTGGTTGCTTAGTGGTACACGAATACGGCCATGTCCGAGCAATGAAATACTTTGGCATAAAAACCAAAGGTATTTACTTAATCCCGTTTGTTGGTGGGCTTGCTGTAAGTGACGATAAAATAACGACTCGTTGGCAAGATGTCGTTATATCATTAATGGGGCCTGCATTTGGTTTAATTACCTCAGTACTGGGTGTCGTTTTATATTACGCCACCGAGATGGAAATATTTGCAGGTGTGGCGGTTCTTAGTGCGTTATTAAATTTATTTAACTTATTACCAATTTTGCCGCTTGATGGCGGGCATGTATTAAAAAGTATTAGCTTTTCAATGCGTTCATGGATTGGCCTAAGTGTATGTTTACTCGGTGTACTGTTTGGTTTATGGCTGAGCTACACATTTGGCTTAATGTTACTGGTATTCTTTTTGTTTGTAGGTTCGCTGGAAATTGTATTTGAATGGCGAGGCCGACATTACTCGCATTTAATGCCACTAGATAAATATGGCCAAGGTTTTTCAGCAGTTATGTATGCAATTGTAGTAGCTGGGCATGTAGCTGTAATGATGCACTTTGCCGATTCAGAAAATCCAATATTGAGCCTGCCGATGACTATTTTATCGAGCTAGTATTTTTATTTTTCCAACAACATAAGTTAGTTTTTTGCATTAATATTTTATTTTTTAACTTTCTATGTTTATTTATTGTTAATTGAATTCTAGTGTAATATAAATTAGAACAATCTTAGCGAATCAACTGGATGTTATTTAGAAAGGAAGCTGTCGCTCAGCAAAGTGAGCGTTTAACTGGCGTGATTACGCTAGCACAACCATTATCAATAAAACTTACCGTATTTGTTTTGGTATGTATTGCGATTGTAGTGATAAGCTTCTTATTTACAGCAGAATATTCCCGCAAGGAAACAGTACGGGGGTTTTTAATACCCAATAAAGGGATAATCCAAAGCTTTGCTAGTCAAGGTGGTATGATTGAGCAGCTATTTGTACGAGAGGGTGATGCAGTTATTAAAGGTCAGCCACTGGCGACTATTATTGTGCAGCAAAATAACAGCCAAGGTATAGCCTTGAGTACCCAGCTTGTTGAGCAGCTAAGTATGCAAATACAGTTGCTCAATGATGAGATAACACAAAACCATACCCTACAAAAGCAAGAGTCACTTAACTTGCAAGCGCAAAAACGTGCACTTACTAATGAGCAAGTTGCATTACAAAGTCAACTTGCTCTGGCTGATGAAAAATTAGGGCTACTTAACCGCCAACAAAGCAACCTTAATAAACTTAATAAAAATGGCTTTTTATCAAATATTGAACGTGAGCAACAACAGCAAGCTTTGTTAGATGTTAAGCAAGAAAAACAAAACCTAGCGCGCTTGCTTATGCAGCAAGAAAATCAATTAAGTCAACTTAGTTTTAATATTGCTAACGTGCCCCAGCAGTATACTTTGCGTATAAATAGTCTTAAACGCCAACAAGCGGATATTAAAAACCAGCTCACACAAATTAAAGGTAACTATCAATATACCATAACAGCCAGTAACAGCGGTGTTGTTACTGGCATTCAAGTGGTTGAAGGCGAAACACTTACCCAAGCCAAACCACTGTTGCATATCATTCCTGAAGGATCAGAGCTAGTAGCAGAGTTGTTGCTACCAACACGTTCAGCAGGCTTTATACAGCTAGGTAACGATACGCGCCTGCGTTTTGATGCTTTCCCTTACCAACGCTTTGGTTTTATTAACAGTAAAATTAGCCGTATCGACAAGGCGCTCATTACTCCAAATGAAATACGCCTGCCTATTACCCTGCAAGAGCCAGTGTACCGTTTGCGAGCGACACTCAGCCAACAACAAATGCAGGCCTATGGTAAGGCGTTTGAGCTGAAAAGTGGCATGTTGTTTGAGGCAGATATTATGTTGGAGCAGCGCACATTAATCGAGTGGTTACTCGAGCCACTGTACAGCCTAAAAGGGCGCGTAAGTTAAGTGTAGCGTTTTATAAAATAAAGAAAAATTTGAAAGTTTTGGTGGTTTGCTAAATGCAAACAACCGAAAAAGACGGCCAGCTTTAGTTAACTTTAGCGAGCAGCTAAAGCTAGCCTATTAACCGCTCACCTTTATTGAAGGCGAGCATATTAGCAACCCGATGACTTAATTAAAAAGCATCGGATTTATGGAGTATAACATTATGCGTGAATTAAACGTAAATGAAATTAAAGACGTAAATGGTGGTGGGGCTGCTGAAGCTGCCTGTGTCGCTGGTTTCGGTGCTTTGGGAACTCTTGGTGGCTTTATCGTTGGTGGAATTGCAACTGGCGGTATAGGTATGGGGCCAGGTGCAATGTGGGGATTTGGTTTAGGTACTAACTTAGGCACTGCTGTTTGTTTGCCATAAAGGAGAAATTTATGTTAGAGCTTGAATTAGAAGAATGTCAAAAAATTGTCGGTGGTGACTGCATGGGAGTTTTCACATTTGGCGGGGCTGTACTCGGTGGTGCTATTGGTGGTGCCGCTGGTTTTTTTGGTGGCTTCGGATTTGGTGCAGGTCCTGGCTTGGTTGGAGGTAGTGCAATTGGATCTGGGGTTGGTGCTATTGGTGGTGCTTATTTTTGTTACCCATAACCATTTTGGTATGGGGCTCTATAAGCCCCATATTTTTTCTTATGTTTCAAAATAAGAGTTTAAATATGAATTATTTTTTCTTATTAAATCTAGCTATTACTTTAACAGTTTTTTTTGTTCCCATTTTAAGGTTCTCATTTTCATATGATTACTTTCTTGATCTAATAGTAAAGCTTTTTATTTTTACATTTTTAGTTATTTTCGTTTTAATTAGAGGTAAGACTGCCTTGAAAATTAAAAATGGTTACCTTTACTGTTACAGCTTTCCAGTAGTGCGTAAATATAAGTGTACTGAAATAAAGAGTTTGGAATTAACAGATAAAAAAGTACGCATATTTTCAGAAAAAAAAGTGATCGATGTTGATTATTTTTTTGGAATAAGAAATGCCATTGATGATGATGTTCGTGAGCGGTATTCTCTTTAAACATGATGACATAATATTTCTTAATGATTTTGATATCTAGGTGAATACATTGAACTTAGGCCTTTCATTCTCAATTGCTAAGCATGTCCCCCTTATCCTCCAATCCGAAATAGCCGAATGTGGTCTCGTCTCTATGGCAATGGTGGCAAGCTATCACGGCCATAAGTTGGACATGCCTGCTATGCGTAAGCGCTTTTCGGCTAATTTAAAGGGGATGAATTTACAGCAGCTGATTGAGCTAGGTGATAATTTAGGGCTAGCTAGCCGTGCGCTACAATGCCCGCTTGATGAAGTTCATAAACTGCAAACGCCGTGTATATTGCACTGGGATATGAATCACTTTGTGGTATTGACCAAAGTCTCTGGTAAAGGATCTTCAGCTAAATTTGCAATTAACGACCCAGCTGTTGGTAAACGCAGTTTAAATAGTAATGAGTTTAGTAAACACTTTACCGGTATTTGTTTAGAGCTCACACCAACGAGTAAGTTTGAAGCTAAACAAGAAAAAGCGCAGATGAAGTTTACCCAACTTTGGAGCACCATGAAGGGCTCAAAGGCGGGGTTACTAAAACTGATAGCATTATCACTTGTATTACAGTTGTTTGCCTTGATGACCCCTTATTATATGCAGTGGGTGGTGGATGAAGTACTCATTAGTTTTGATGAATCGTTATTAACGGTGCTTGCTATGGGTTTTGCTCTGATTGCTATTATTTCGGTGGTGACTAATGCGGTACGAAGTTGGCTAATTTTACGTCTTTCCAGCCTTTTGAATATGCAAATGGGTGTGAACTTACTCCGGCACTTATTGCGGCTACCGATGAATTATTTTGAGTCGCGCCATGTCGGCGATATTGTCTCGCGCTTTGGCTCATTAGCGCAAATACGTGAGCGTATTACCACGGGGTTTGTAGAAACACTGGTCGATGGCGTGATGGCTATTACCGTATTGATTATGATGCTAATTTATTCGCTAAAGCTCACTGCAATAGTTGTAGGTGCAATTTTGCTTTACACCTTAGTACGTTTAGCGCTTTATAGGCCGCTGCACCAAGCTACTGAAGAAATGATTCAATCATCTGCCAAAGAGCAATCGAACTTTTTAGAAAATATTCGCGGTATGCAAACTATAAAGCTGTTTGGCAATGAATCGCAGCGCCAAGGCATTTGGCAGAACCGTTTTGTTGAGGTCATTAATAGTGAAATCCGTTTAGGGCGTTTAAACATTAGCTTTGATTCATTTAATAAGCTGTTATTTGGCCTTGAAAATGTATTGGTGATTTACTTTGCTGCATTGCTAGTTATGAGCAATAGCTTGTCTATTGGTATGGTACTGGCGTTTATTGCTTATAAAAACCAGTTAACCAGCCGCTTTGCCAACTTAATTGAGCAAATTATTCAATTCAAAATGATGCGCTTACACTTAGACCGTATTGCAGATATAGCACTCACGAAACAAGAAGCTAATCGTGACGGTGAAATGGCATATACAGGTGATGACGAAGGTAAAGTTAAAGGCCAGCTTACGCTCGAGAATATTTGCTTTAGTTACAGTGAAGAGCAAGCGCCTATTTTAAATAATGTTAATTTAACGCTGAATACCGGTGACTCGATTGCGATTACAGGGCCATCTGGCGCGGGTAAAACTACGCTAATGAAAATTATGCTGGGGTTATTACAGCCGACCTCGGGTAAAGTGCTGCTGGATGGTAAAGATATCACCCAGCTTGGCCTTAAAAACTACCGCAAACAAATAGCTGCAGTAATGCAGGATGACACATTGTTAGCTGGCTCAATCGCTGATAACATCAGTTTTTTTGACCCTCAGCCGAATTATTTAAAAATAGAGACGTGTGCTCGTCATGCGGCTATTCATGATGATATTACCAAAATGACTATGGGTTATAACTCATTAGTAGGTGATATGGGATCAAACTTATCTGGCGGTCAAGTACAGCGTTTACTCCTTGCTCGCGCATTGTATCAATCGCCCTGCGTGTTGTTTATGGATGAAGCAACTAGTCATTTAGATAAAGACAACGAGGCGAAAATAAGTGAGCAAATTCAGCACTTACCAATCACACGGATTATGATTGCTCATCGCCAAGAAACCATTAACATGGCCAGCAAAGTCTATCAACTGAAAGAGGGTAGGTTGGTGGAGCTACAACAGCAGAGCGAGAGTGCATAAAACAATCAAGGCGTGTGTATTACACGCCTTTTTATTATGTTTACAGTTAATAAAAGCTCAATACCAGCGATATAAAAACCCCAGTTACAAACAACTGCACAACACAAAACCCCATAATATCTTTTGCTTTTAAGCCTGCGATAGCAAGGACAGGTAATGCCCAAAAAGGTTGAATTAAATTAGTCCATGCATCGCCCCATGCCACAGCCATTGCAACGCGCGATATATCGGCGCCCAGCTCTTGCGCTGCGGGTATTACAATAGGTGCTTGTACTGCCCATTGCCCGCCACCTGAGGGCACAAACATATTAACGAGTCCTGCACTTACAAAACTAAAAAATGGCAAGCTATCAGCATCTGCAACGGCAATAAAGCCACGTGATATCTGTTGTGCTAATCCGCTATCAACCATTACCGCCATAATGCCAGCATAAAAAGGAAATTGAATAACAATGCCAGCCCCGCTTGGAATTGCTTGTTGCAGACTGTTAAGTAAATTATGAGGTGTTTGATGCAGCGTAATAGCTAAAAACAAAAATACGGCAATAACGCTATTAAGGTTTAAGTTTCCGCCAGTAATAAAAAAGTAATAACCTAAATATGCCAAACCTAATAAGCCAATTGTCATGCCGAGTAGTTTACTTTGTTCCAAATGCTGGGCGGGTCTGGTTATTGTTGTGGGCTTAGGTGTTGTCTCTTGTAAAAGAGCTGGGTCGATATATACGCTTTCTTGCTCGCTTGGCAGCATATAGCGATTAACGAGCGGCATAATAATGAATAAACCAACTAATATGGCTATATTAAAGCCCGCAAATAAAGTGTGCTCTGTACTAATAATACCAATGCTGGCCTCTGAAAAGTGACCATCGGTTGCGATAGTTAAAGGAATAGAGCCAGCTAATCCGCCATGCCATACAACAAAACCTGAGTAAGCGCTGGCTACTAATAATCGATAATCAACACGAGTATGTTTAGCAATTGCTTTGGCAAAAAGGGCACCAATAACTAAGCCAAACCCCCAATTTATCCAGCTCGCTAAAAGCGAAATAAGCGTTACCAATATAATTGCTTTAGGTGCTGTATTTGCAAATGTTGCTAGCTTTTCTAATAACTTACTTATAGGTGGCGTACTTGCCAACATATAGCCTGTAATTAACACTAGTAGCATTTGCATCGCAAAACTTAATAAGTTCCAAAACCCACCTCCCCACGCTTGTAATACTTCAATGTTAGTTGCGGTTGTAAATAAGCTCGCACTGACAAGAGTAATTATTGTAAGTAAAATTACAAATATAAAAGGGTCGGGAAGATAGCGCTCTACAATTTTAGTAAAAGGGCGGGCTATTTTATTAAGCATAAGCACAACTGTTTTGGTTATTATTTTAACGCTAATTAATCATGAAAAATCACCATTGGCAAACAGCATTTAGTCTAATATTTGCGGTTAAAAGCTTAAACATTGCTTAAAAGCATCGCTTACAGTAACGTACTGTTTATAGATAATTTACTAACGAAGACTTTGTATTATGCCGGTGATATTTAAAAGGCTAGCGTTACTTGTTCGCGCTCATATAGATCAGTTGAGTTGGCAAGCAGTGGCATTAGCTATTTTGACTCATATGCTATTAACATGGAGCTTGCTATTTATAGCGAATGAGAAAGCGTTAACTTCGCTTACTACCTTTTTTTACTATTACACAGTAACAACATCAACAGTGGGATATGGTGACTTTAGTCCAACTACTGATCTTGGTCGTTGGGTGGTTGCATTAATACAAATTCCATTTGGTTTAGCTTTATTTGGTGTCTTGCTAGGAAAAGCAGGACAAACTGTTACTTACTTAATTAGGCGCGCTATGACTGGTGATAAAAACTTTGCCCACAGTAACCACCATATTATTATTTTTGGTTGGCACGACACTCGTACAAAAAAGATGATTGATTACATTTTGGCAGATACGAAGCGAACCGATCGTCGTATTTTACTCGCGGTAACCGAGCAAATAGATCATCCTTTTTTAGCTAACGAAAGCGTTGATTTTGCACGTTTAACGAGCTTTACTAATTTAGCTGAGCTAGAGCGGGTTGCTATTCGTAGTGCTGATAAGGTGATTATTGATGGTCAAGATGACGATCAGACATTTACAACAGCCCTGCGCATTAGTCGCTTAGTAAAAGATGATTGTCATATAAGTGCTCACTTTTTGGATGAAACCAAAGTTGAGATGATGTTAGAGCATTGCCAAAATGTAGAGTGTAGTAGTGCAAAATCAGCTGAGATACTCGTACGCTCAATGCAAGATCCAGGTTCGAGCCGTGTGCAAGAGGAGCTGCTATCTACTTTGCACGGCGATACACAATTTAGTTTGAAAATACCAGGCGGCTGCAAAGATATGGAGTTTGGTACTTTGTTTCATCATTTTAAGCTTGAGCATGATGCAATACTGTTGGGTGTTGCTCATAATTTAAGTGCACAAAATATGGATTTAAATCCACCATTAGATTACAAAGTAAGTGAAGGCGATATTCTGCACTATATATCGGTAGATCGAGTATTAAGTAGTGAAGTAGACTGGTCGAGCCTAGAAAAATAATGAATGAAGTTGTATTTTTAATTGTTGTTTTAAGTGCTTATATATTACCTGTCGTTATTGTACTCAACAGTAAGCGTACACAGGGTCATGAAAAGAATGGCTGGCTAATGGGAATAATTATATTTTCTTGGTTAGGGTTAATGATGTACTTTGCCATTGTGCCCAAGTATGGGCACAAAAAGAAAAAGGCCAAATAGAGTAGTTGGCCTTTACAGCTGCTTTTACTGGCGTAACTACTCTTCTAGTTGCTTAATTTTATGCTCAATTAAAGGATCGTCAGGTACAAGTTGTTGAGCAACTTCTAATAACTGAATGGCATCATTAGGATGCTCATCTTGATGTTTAAGGGCAACATCTATTAATGGCTGAATATCAATTTTTGCCTGATGTTCCTGTACGTGAACTTCTTTTTCATCAATCAAAATATTATGAGCTTTGCTTAATAGTGTTTGACGGTGAGCTGAGTTTACATTCGCTTTATTAAGGCTTTTGTAATAATCCTCTTTAAAACGTAAGGTTTTAGTTTGCATACGAAATTGCGCAATATCAATTTGCTGATGCTGGATAAAATCGACGGCTACTTGCTTATAAAATCCAAACTTATTCAAATATGTGGCATGTGTGCCATGTCCCATACCAAATACTCGTAAGTGAGTTAACTGCTTATAGCGCTTAGCGTGCATTCGGTCTATACGATTAGTAGGATCGTAAATAATATAGCCTTGGGCATCTCCTAAATCTAGATCGTGATAATCTTGCTGCCAATCAAACTGCTGAGCTATATCGGTACTAGAGCGGTCATCCCACGGTACTAATTCTTTATTTTTAGTACTTACCGGATGGAAGAACAACACCTGATTTAGCTTTAATAGTTTAGCAAAAGCGCCAACAGCAAATCCGCCACGACTTAAACCATAGCCAAGTCGACAATTAAACGGCGTAAGTAATGTTGATAATTGCTCGAGAAAAAAGATTAAATTACGATTACGAAACCAATTACTTTTACCTAAATGCTGAAAAGCGATTACGTTTACGTTTTGTTTTTGAGCTAAGTGATAACCCCATGGTGCAAAATCAGGGTGAAGATCTTGCTCTTGCACGTTAGTGCCAGCAGGGGAGAAGGTAAAAAGCAGGGGTTTATTAACGTCAACAAAATCATACTTAACAAATACATCGCCGAGTAAATCATTACCCGTCATGGGTAATCGAGTTTGTTGCTCATTGCGCGGGAGAGTTAACCATTCATCTAACCAATACAGTAATTTCATTAATCCTCCAGCTATAAGTCAATATAGATCATATCAAACTCAATGAAATTAGGTCAAACCGATAGGATATTACTGCGTCATTTTGATTATTTCATCCCAGTCATTTTTAGTAACAGGCATTATTGATAGTCGTCCGCCCTTTTTAAGTGCGATTTCAGTAATATTGTCATTGGCTTTAATATCTTTAAGGCTAATTAATTTTTTTAAATGGCTTTGATAAGTAACCTCAACAACAACCCAACGTGGTTTGTCGCTGGTGGCTTTTGCATCGTAATAGTCGCTACTTAAATCAAATTGAGCGGGGTCTGGGTAGGCTTCTTTTGTAACCTCGGCAATACCCGCTACACCTACGTGTTTACAGCTTGAATGGTAAATCATGACTGAATCACCGACTTTGACGCCGTCACGCATAAAATTTCGAGCTTGGTAATTACGCACGCCTTCCCAAAGAGTCGTTTGTTTTGGTGCATTTTTTAAGTCATCTAATGAAAACGCATCGGGTTCAGTTTTAAATAGCCAGTAAGCCATAACAGTATTCCTAACAAATATTTACTTCCCACTATTGTATAGTATCATTTGGACACTAGGGTAATGAGGAAGAAATAATGAGCCAAGTATTAGATGATTTATTGTCGTTGTTAACACTTGAAGAAATTGAGCAAGGTTTATATCGAGGACAAAGCCAAGATTTAGGCTTTGGTGCTGTATTTGGTGGTCAAGTAATGGGGCAGGCGCTTTCTGCTGCCAAAGAAACTCTACCTGAAGGGCGAATAGTTCATTCATTACATTCTTACTTTTTACGCCCAGGCGATCCGGCTAAACCCATTGTTTATGACGTTGAAACTATTCGTGATGGAAAGAGCTTTAGTACGCGCCGAGTCAAAGCAATTCAGTACGGTAAACCTATTTTTTATATGACCGCGTCATTTCAGGGTGAAGAAAATGGGTTATCGCATCAAGCGACAATGCCTGATGTTCCCGCACCGGAAGAATTACGTTCATCGCTTGAGTTTTACCAAGATAATGCTTCGCATATCCCAGAGGTCATCCGTAATAAGTTTACCCGTGAAATGCCAATTGAAATGCGACCGGTTACTTTTCATAACCCGTTTAAACCAGAGGTTATGGAGCCGGTAAAGCATATTTGGTTTAAAGCTAATGGTGAAATGCCGGACGATCAGCGTATCCATAATTACTTATTAGCGTATGCGTCTGATTTTGAGTTTTTACCAACTGCATTACAACCTCATGGTGTATCGTTTATGCAGCCAAATATGCAAGTAGCTACGATTGATCATGCAATGTGGTTTCATCGTCCATTTAGAATGGATGATTGGATTTTGTATTCAATTGATAGTCCAAGTGCGAGTAATGGGTGTGGTTTGGTACGCGGGCAGTTCTTTGATCGCCAAGGCAACTTGGTTGCCTCAACAATGCAAGAAGGAGTTATGCGTCAACGCTAACCCCTTCTGTAAATGCATTGCTAGTTACACTGATCTTGTACTATATCGCTGATTGACTGCCAGACGCGTGCTGGCAGTAATGTTTTAAGGTGTGCGTAGGTTTCACATAGTTGTGTGCTACCTACTAAGCCCTTATCACCCTCTGTTATTAACGACTCGCCACGTAAGTTTTCGATAAAACTAACAAGTACTTTTTTGTCAAAAAACTCAGGTGTTTTAATACCATGCAGTGTACCTAAACGTTGTGCGAGTACTTGGCTTTCTCTTTCAAGCTCGGCTTTTTCAATGCCATCACTTGTTTGAATAAAACCAATCACAATAGCGTAACGTTGTAGGGTAAAGCTAAGTGCTCGTCCAAGCATTTCTAGCTTAGCTAAGCAGTCGTTACTGTTCGTTATATGAATGTTATCGCCATCAAACTCAATTAAATTTTGATCGGCAAAATTAGCTAAAATACGCGTTATGTAGTTTTCATCAAGAGGTTGTAAATACCATTCTTTAGCAAATAGCGGATAAAATGTTTTTACAAGTTGTTGGCATTGAGCAATCGTAGTGCTGTGTTGTTTAAATAGATGTAGTGCAATTAAGCTTGGTACTGCAAACAAGTGCAAAATATTGTTTCGGTAGTAGTTAAACAGTACCTTTTCTTTATCGCTAATCGTAATAATTTCGCCAAACTCATCACTGATAACTTCAAACTTATTAAGCTTTAATGCATGCGTTAGTAATTGCTCTGGTGTTTCGTCTGGTGTAGTTACTTTATTACTGTAGCTTGCATCACGCTGTAAGCGCAGATAAAAATCAAGCTGAGCTAATAGCTTTGGTTTACTCAATGCTTGCTTATCATTAACCAGCAATATCATCGCTAGTAAGTTAACCGCATTAAGCGCCGCTGCATTATTAATTTTAACCATTACTTGGTCGGCAAGTTTAGTTACTTGTGGTGCTAACCATTGTGGCTTTTGCACGTCAGTTGGGTGTATTGAATCACGCCAATCAGGTTGGTTATCGTTTAAGTATTGGTTAATAGAGATTGGATCGCCAAAGTTTAAATTACCACGACCGTAGTTTTTAAGGTTTTTGATTGCCTTAAAAATACCAAATATAGATTCGCCTTTTTTATCTTTACCATCCAGCTCTTTAAGGTAGGTGTTAATTTCCATGACGTGCTCGTAGCCAATGTACACAGGAACAATAGATATTGGTCTGTCTATTCCGCGTAGCATTGCTTGTAATGTCATAGATAGCATGCCCGTTTTAGGCGGCAGTAAGCGTCCAGTTCGGCTTCGACCGCCCTCCGTGTAAAACTTAACAGAGTAACCTTTAATAAACAGTTGGCTTAAATACTCTTTGAATATGGCAGAATAAAGTTTATTACCTGCAAACGAGCGACGAATAAAAAACGCACCAGAGCGTCTAAATATGCCTCCGGCAGGGAAAAAGTTAAGATTTATACCCGCAGCTATATGCGGAGGTACTAAACCCAAATGATAAATAGAGTAAGTAAGCAGTAAGTAATCCATATGGCTGCGATGACAAGGCATATAAATTATTTCATGTCCTTTATCTGTTAGTTCATGAATTTGTTCGGCGTGTTTAATATCAATACCATTATAAAGCTTATTCCATAACCAAGTTAAAAACCTTTCGGCCACACGTATCATTGCTTCAGAGTAATTAGCGGCTATTTCATCAAGTAGCTTAAGTGCATTTTGACGAGCTTCTGTTTGGCTAATGTTTTTAGCGTTAGCTTCATCTTGAATTGCTTTTTTTATAGTAGGTGACGCTAATAATGAATTAAACAATTGCTCACGAGATGGCATTTTAGGGCCTGTAGCAGCTAGCTTTTGGCGCTTAAAGTGAACACGCGCTACGCGTAATAATTTATGAGGTAACTCACTTACATCGGCTTTTTCATTGACTAAAAGTGATAAGTCGAGTGGTTGGCTAAAGCGAATAAAGTTATCGCGCCCTGAAAATAACACCACAAAAAACTTTCTAAACCAGCTTGGAGTAAGAGAGTGTGTAATTAAAGTACGTAGTCCTGGCTTTTCTTTACCTGGGTCGCGCCCCCATAAAATAGTAACAGGCACCACTTGTACGTTTTGTTGACCGCTTTTTATTAAGTACTCAATAATTTGCTTGCCTTGGGCTAAAGCATTGGTTGGTTTTGCTTCATCACCAAATAACGGTGGAGGATTTTTAATACCAATAAAACGGTCTAAATTTTGAGTCCCTAGCACTTGCTCTTCTGTTGGGCTTGGTAGGCCATTCTTTTTACAAACATGCGCCAGCGCGGCTAAATCAAAACGTGAATTTAAACGCACTATATAAAATGTAGGGTACTCAGGGTTTAGCTCATACTGTTTAATAGGATTTACTGGTAGCACTTTGCTTTTCACAAATAAGCGGCTAAATCCAGCAGACATAACATTTAAACAATAATTAAAAATACGCATCGACTCACCATATTGAGAGTATTAAGGGCAAAATTAGCGCAACAGGATACCATAATATCTAAAAATCCCTTAGTTTGCGTAATTAAGATGTTTAGTTGTTTGTTGACTAGCATCAAAAGCATTAGTTCAAGTATAGCTATTGAACATGTATGGACGCATATTTAATCAAATTAGTATTCATTACATTGTTTCTAAATAGTTGTTGCATTTATCACCAATACCTCTATAATACGCAGGCTTTCAAAATTCCTCTGGGAATTAGAAAGGATAAATTAAGCTTGGATTTCAAGCTAATAAACAGGAGTTCCGATTTGGAACTCAACGTAGATATAATCAAACAGCCGACATCTTAAGTTTTAAGATTGTTTCGGTCGTTTTTTTATGCTCTTTTATATGCTCTTTATATTGAGGTTAAGAATGTCAAATCAACGCATTCGTATTCGCCTAAAAGCTTTTGACCACCGTTTGATTGACCAATCAACGGCAGAAATCG
Source organism: Pseudoalteromonas sp. LC2018020214 (assembly GCF_016598755.1). NCBI lineage: Bacteria > Pseudomonadati > Pseudomonadota > Gammaproteobacteria > Alteromonadales > Pseudoalteromonadaceae > Pseudoalteromonas > Pseudoalteromonas sp. LC2018020214. Next base: position 3,356,101 of record NZ_CP066804.1, on the reverse strand, counting down.
TGGAAACTGCGAAACGCACTGGCGCACAAGTACGTGGTCCAATCCCACTACCTACACGCTTTGAACGTTTTACTGTACTAACTTCACCGCACGTTAATAAAGATGCGCGTGATCAGTACGAGATCCGCACCCATAAACGTCTGATAGACATCGTAGAACCAACTGACAAGACTGTAGACGCGCTTATGCGTTTAGATCTTGCTGCTGGTGTTGATGTTCAAATCAGCCTGGGTTAATCGAAAGATTAGAGAGGTTTTAGGAAAATGGCATTAGGTCTAGTCGGTCGTAAAGTGGGTATGACACGAATCTTCACTGAAGATGGTGTATCTATCCCTGTGACAGTTATTGAAGCGACACCTAACCGCATTGCTCAGATCAAATCTGACGCAACAGACGGTTATAACGCGCTTCAAGTAACCGCAGGCACTAAAAAAGCAAGTCGTGTAAACAAAGCTAAAGCGGGTCATTTCGCTAAAGCTGGTGTTGAAGCGGGTCGCGGTCTGTGGGAATTCCGCCTTAACGGTGGTGAAGGCGATTTTGAAGTAGGCGCTGAGCTTACTGTTGAATTATTCAACGAAATCAACAAGGTTGACGTAACCGGTACTTCTAAAGGTAAAGGTTTCCAAGGTGGTGTTAAGCGCTGGAATTTCAGCATGCAAGACGCTACACATGGTAACTCTCTATCTCACCGTGCTCCTGGTTCAATCGGTCAAAACCAATCACCTGGTAAGGTGTTTAAAGGTAAGAAAATGGCCGGTCATATGGGTGCTGAGCGTGTAACGACTCAAAACTTAGAACTAGTTCGCGTTGACGCTGAGCGTAATTTGCTTTTAGTTAAGGGTGCAGTACCTGGAGCTATTGGCGGTGACGTTATCGTTAAACCAGCTGTTAAAGCATAAGTCCTGGAGATTTAGTGATGGAATTAGCAATTAAAGACGCTTCTGGCGGTCTTGAAGTTTCTGAAGCTACTTTTGGACGTGAGTTTAACGAAGCATTAGTACACCAAGTAGTTGTTGCATACGCAGCAGGTGCTCGTCAAGGTACTCGTGCTCAGAAGACACGTTCTGAAGTAAGCGGTGGTGGTAAAAAACCATGGGCTCAAAAAGGTACTGGCCGTGCACGTGCCGGTACAATCCGTAGCCCAATTTGGCGTTCAGGTGGCGTTAGCTTTGCAGCTAAACCACAAGACCACAGCCAAAAAGTAAACCGTAAAATGTACCGTGGTGCGATTAAAAGCATCTTATCTGAATTAGTTCGTCAAGAGCGTTTAATCGTTGTTGAAAGTTTTGCTCTAGCAGCACCAAAAACTAAAGAACTAGTTGCTAAGCTTAAAGAACTTGAGCTTAAAGATGTTCTTATCGTGACTGAAGAAGTAGATGAAAATCTTTTCTTATCGGCACGTAACCTTTATAAGGTTGACACACGTGATGTAGCTGGTATCGATCCTGTAAGCTTAATTGCTTTCGATAAGGTACTTATTACAGCCGCTGCTGTTAAGCAACTTGAGGAGGCGCTAGCATGATTCGCGAAGAACGTCTTTTAAAAGTGATCCTTGCTCCACATATCTCTGAAAAAAGCACAATTGCTGCTGAAGAAAACAATACTATTGTTTTTAAAGTAGTAAATGACGCAACTAAAGCTGAAATTAAAGTAGCAGTTGAGAAGCTTTTTGAAGTAGAAGTAACGGGTGTTCGCACACTTAACGTTAAGGGTAAAACAAAACGTACTGGCGCACGTTTCGGTCGTCGTAGCGACTGGAAAAAAGCTTACGTTACTCTTAAAGAAGGCAGCGAGCTAGACTTTGTCGGCGGCGCCGAGTAATAAGGGGATAGAATTATGGCACTTCAAAAGTGTAAGCCTACTTCTGCGGGCCGTCGTCACCTAGTTAAAGTGGTTAACTCTGATCTACATAAGGGTAAGCCATACGCACCACTTTTAGAGAAAAACTCTAAATCAGGTGGTCGTAATAACAATGGTCGTATTACGGTTCGTCATATCGGTGGTGGTCATAAACAACATTACCGTTTAATCGATTTTAAACGTACTAAAGATGGCATTCCAGCCACTGTTGAACGTTTAGAATACGATCCAAATCGTAGCGCAAACATCGCTCTTGTATTATATGCAGACGGTGAGCGTCGTTACATTATCGCACCTAAAGGCTTAAAAGCTGGCGATGCAATCCAGTCTGGTGTTGATGCACCAATCAAACCTGGTAATGCATTACCAATGCGTAATATGCCTGTAGGTTCGACTGTTCACAACGTAGAATTAAAACCAGGTAAAGGTGCTCAAATCGCACGTTCTGCTGGTGCATACGTTCAAATCCTTGCTCGTGATGGTCAGTATGTAACATTACGTCTTCGTTCAGGCGAAGTTCGTAAAGTTGAATCTGATTGTCGTGCGACTCTAGGTGAAGTAGGCAATGCTGAGCATATGCTTCGTTCACTTGGTAAAGCAGGTGCAAATCGCTGGCGTGGTATTCGTCCGACAGTTCGTGGTGTTGCCATGAACCCGGTAGATCACCCACACGGTGGTGGTGAAGGTCGTACATCTGGTGGTCGTCATCCTGTGTCTCCATGGGGTAAACCGACTAAAGGTGCGAAGACGCGTAAGAACAAGCGTACGGATAAATTTATAGTACGTCGTCGTACTAAGTAATATTGAGGAATAGCCATGCCACGCTCTCTCAAGAAGGGTCCTTTTATAGACCTACACTTGCTGAAGAAGGTAGAGAAAGCTTTGGAAAGCGGTGAGAAAAAGCCAATTAAAACTTGGAGCCGTCGTTCAATGATCATACCTAACATGATCGGATTGACCATTGCTGTCCATAATGGTCGCCAGCACGTACCAGTTTTCGTTTCTGACGAAATGATCGGTCACAAACTAGGTGAATTTGCACCAACTCGCACTTACCGTGGCCATGCTGCGGATAAGAAAGCGAAGAAACGATAAGAGGGGAAGATAAATGCAAGCATTAGCTAAACATAAATTCGCCTCTGGTTCGGCGCAAAAAGCACGTCTAGTTGCAGATCAGATCCGCGGGTTACCTGTAGATCGCGCACTAGAAATCCTGGCGTACAGCCCGAAGAAAGCGGCTGTATTAGTTAAGAAAGTACTTGAGTCTGCTATTGCTAACGCAGAGCATAACGAAGGTGCTGACATTGATGAGCTTCGTATAACAACGATCTTTGTGGACGATGGTCCTACAATGAAACGTATTATGCCTCGTGCTAAAGGACGCGCAGATCGCATCCTTAAGCGTACAAGCCATATCACTGTTATGGTTTCAGATAGCTAGGAGTATAAGTAATGGGACAAAAAGTTCATCCTACTGGTATTCGCCTAGGTATATCTAAACCTTGGGTTTCTACCTGGTACGCGAGTTCAAAAGATTTCTCTGCACAGCTTTTTGGCGATCACAAAGTTCGTACATTCCTTACTAAGGAATTGAAAACGGCTTCTGTGTCTAAAATCGTTATTGAGCGTCCAGCAAAATCAATCCGAGTAACAATCCACACGGCTCGTCCGGGTGTTGTTATCGGTAAAAAAGGCGAAGACGTAGAAAAATTACGTCAAGCGGTAACTAAAATCGCTGGTGTACCTGCTCAGATTAATATCTCTGAAGTACGTAAACCAGAACTAGATGCACAACTAGTAGCAGACGGCATTGCCTCTCAACTAGAACGTCGTGTTATGTTCCGTCGCGCTATGAAGCGTTCGGTACAAAATGCAATGCGCATCGGTTCTAAAGGGATTAAAGTTGAAGTTAGCGGTCGTCTTGGCGGCGCTGAAATCGCACGTTCAGAATGGTATCGTGAAGGTCGTGTACCTCTACATACTCTTCGTGCTGATATCGATTACGCAACTTCTGAAGCCTTAACCACTTATGGTATCATTGGTGTTAAAGTTTGGATCTTCAAAGGCGAAGTTATTGGTGGTTTACCACTAGTACAAGAGCAAGAGAAGCCAGCTAAACGCGCACCAAAGAAAGCCAAGAAAAGTGCTAAGTAGAGGTAGCGAGTAATGTTACAGCCAAAACGTACAAAATTCCGTAAAATGCACAAAGGCCGCAACCGCGGTTTAGCGCAAAACGGTAACAAAGTAAGCTTCGGTACTTTCGGATTGAAAGCAACTGGCCGTGGCCGTATGACTGCTCGTCAAATCGAAGCAGCTCGTCGTGCTATGACGCGTCACGTGAAACGTCAAGGTAAAATCTGGATTCGTGTCTTCCCTGACAAACCGATTACAGAAAAACCTCTTGAAGTTCGTATGGGTAAAGGTAAAGGTTCTGTTGAATATTGGGTTGCTGAAATTCAGCCTGGTAAAGTACTTTACGAAATGGAAGGTGTTTCAGAAGAGCTTGCTCGTGAAGCGTTTGACCTTGCTGCTCGTAAACTGCCATTCAAAACAACTTTCGTAACTCGGACGGTAATGTGATGAAAGCTAGCGAACTAAAAGATAAAAGCGTAGAAGAGCTTAATGCTGAACTTCTAGGACTACTTCGTGAGCAATTTAATATGCGCATGCAAGCTAGCACTGGTCAGTTAGCTCAGACACACACGCTAAGAACAGTACGCCGCGATATCGCGCGTGTAAAAACAGTTATTAACCAGAAGGCAGGTCAATAATGAGCGATAAAATTCGTACTCTTCAAGGCCGTGTAATCAGCGACAAGATGGAAAAATCTTTCACTATCGCTATCGCACGTTATGTGAAGCACCCAATCTATGGGAAATTCATTAAACGTACGACTAAGTTACACGTACATGACGAAAATAACACAGCAAAAGCGGGTGACGTAGTTACTATCCGTGAATGCGCACCAATTTCTAAGAATAAATCTTGGACTTTAGTAGACGTTATTTCTAGTCCAAAACAAGCTTAATTTTTAATTAAGTTAGTTTTGTAAAAAAGCCCTGGCATTAGCCGGGGCTTTTTGTTTTCTGGAACTGCCTTGTCTTGAAACGTGTTTACACATTTAGGACTTATACCAATCCGCAATAATACTTAATCATTTTGCGGGGCTAAACGTGTCGCTACCTGCGTTAAAAAATGTTCATTTAGAACAACTAAATAGCGAATTTTTTGCCTAGCTATCAACACGTTTTTCCAGCCTCAAAATAGATCACTTAATTAAGCGAATTGGTATTATTTTATGAAAATTCTTAAAACTAAAGACGTTAAGTTAGTTGGTATTATCTTTTTATCAGAAATACAAAAGCATGCAGGGTAGTTATTCTGGTTTGTGTCATCAACTCCGTTGTTGTTATATATTTTTGGTATCAGAACTAGTGGTTGAATCACAAAAGTTTGATTATAAGCTTACATATCTCAGTAACTTTAATACTTGCTATAGGCATCTCAGCCGTAGCGTTACTTTTCTCTTACTTTATTTCAATGTTACAGTTTTAAGGTATCGAAAATAGATATTCAAATAGAACTTTAATCATTCGCTTGTGTGGTTTTTTTATGTCTAAAACCTCAATTTATCGCCTTAAATGAATATTCTGGTATGATTAGCAAATATGCGCTTTTGAATGAATTTTTGAGGTAATAATGACGCGTAGTTTTGAATTTCATTTAACTGATGAGATTGCCACGGTTGCAATGGGTAATCGCGTTGCTGATATTATAGAGCAAGGTGCGGTTATTTATTTACATGGTGATTTAGGTGCTGGTAAAACAACGTTTACACGAGGTGTAGTGCAAGGCTTTGGCCATACAGGTAAGGTTAAAAGCCCGACCTATACACTAGTAGAACCTTATGAGCTTGAGCGTGCAAATGTTTATCATTTTGACTTATACCGCTTAGGTGATCCTGAAGAACTCGAATACATGGGAATACGCGATTATTTCTCAGCAGACGCAATTTGTGTTGTTGAATGGCCTGAAAAGGGTGGTGAATTTATTCCTGTGCCTGATTTAGATATTACTCTAAGCTATGTGGGTAACGAACGTAAAATTGTTATAAATAGTGCGAGTGAGCGCGGTATAGCAATTGTCGAAAAACTAAATAATCAATAATAATATAGTTAAGGCAGTAATTATCCAATGAGCCGAGGTGTAGTTAAACTTTTTATTTATCTTATGGTTATTACCATAAGCTTGCCGCTATGGGCTAAAAATACAATCAATAGTGTGCGTGTATGGCCGTCTCCAGATAGTACGCGCGTGGTATTTGATTTAAATGATAAGCCCGACTTTAGCTATTTCATGCTTAAAAACCCTAGCCGCCTAGTGATTGATTTAGAAAATACTAGCGAGTTAAAAACATTGCCAGGTGTGCCCCCGAAACATCAAATAGTAAGCAAATTACGTTACTCAAAACCTAAAAATAAACAAAGCGTACGTTTAGTATTTGAATTAAGTGCGCCAATAAAGCCAGTGGTATTTGCCCTCGCACCTACAGGCCCTTATAAAAATAGACTCGTTGTTGATTTATACAATAAAAGCCAAGCTACTACAGTTGTTTCTCCTGCTCAAACAGCCGCTAAAAACCGTCAACTAAGCCAAGAGCGCGACATTGTTATTGCAATTGATGCGGGGCATGGCGGCGAAGATCCTGGTTCAATTGGGCCATCAGGCACCTACGAAAAAACAGTTACACTGCAAATTGCGAAACGTTTAGAGCGCATGATTGATGGCGAACGTGGCATGATTTCGCGCATGGTACGAAGCGGTGACTATTTTGTAAAATTAAATACCCGTACTAATCGAGCCCGTGAAAAAAAGGCAGATTTTTTTGTTTCTATTCATGCTGATGCATTTACAAGCCCTGGGCCAAATGGTGCCTCTGTGTGGGTTTTATCATTGAGACGTGCTAATTCAGAAATAGGTAAATGGATAGAAGATAAAGAAAAACACTCCGAGCTTTTAGGTGGCGCTGCTGATGTAATGAAAGATGCCGCCAATGAAAAATATCTAGCACAAGCGTTGCTTGATATGTCGATGGACCACTCTATGAAAACTGGCTTAAATGTAGCTGACGAAGTGGTTAAAGAGCTTCGTAAGGTTGCCAAACTGCATAAAAAAGATCCCCAGCATGCGAGCCTTGCAGTACTAAAATCACCAGATATTCCATCTATTTTGGTAGAAACGGGGTTTATATCTAACCCGCGAGAAGAAAAGCTACTTAAAAGCCCTAATCATCAAGAGCGTTTAGCTAAAGCTATATTTACTTCAATTAAAAATTATTATTTGAAAAATCCACCGGATGATTCTTTATTTGCTAAATTAAAGTCGCAATATCCAACAAAGCATAAAGTACGCCCCGGTGAATCTTTAAGTATGTTAGCGAGTCGCTATGGCGTTACAGTCAATAAATTAAAACAAGTTAATAAGCTTAGTTCCAATACCTTATTTATTGGACAAGAGCTCGATATACCTCAAAGTTAGTCATTATTATTAGCGCAATGTTTGCTAGGAAGTCTCATGAATATTGAAATATTACCCGCGCGTTTAGCCAACCAAATTGCCGCAGGCGAAGTGGTTGAGCGCCCAGCGTCGGTAGTAAAAGAGCTTGTTGAAAATAGCTTAGATGCTGGCGCAACGCGTATTCAAATTGATATTGAGCGCGGCGGCCACAAACTTATTCGTATTCGTGATAATGGCGCAGGGATAAGTAAAGATGAGCTAACGCTCGCACTTTCTCGCCACGCGACAAGTAAATTAAAATCACTTGATGACCTTGAAAACATTTGCTCACTTGGCTTTAGAGGGGAAGCACTTGCGTCAATTAGTTCTGTGTCGCGTTTAACGCTGAGCTCAAAACCAAAAGAGCAAGAAGCAGCTTGGCAAGCTTTTGCAGAAGGCCGCGACATGGCCGTTCAAGTAAAACCTGTAGCGCATCCCGATGGCACAACCATTGAAGTAAAAGATTTATTTTTTAATACTCCAGCACGTCGTAAATTTTTACGCACCGAAAAAACTGAATTTAGCCATATTGATGAGTTGATAAAGCGTATTGCGCTTAGTCGCTTTGATGTCTCTATTACACTAACTCACAACGAAAAAGTAGTAAGGCAGTATCGTGCCAAAACTGATCCCTCTCAGGCTATAACACGCGTAGCACAAGTTGCAGGCAAGGCCTTTGCCGAGCAAGGTTTGCATATTCAATCAGGAGAAGGCGGTTTACAGTTGCATGGTTGGGTGCTGCCTGTAGGCTCAGCGAATACGACTCAGTACACTTATGTGAATAATCGCATGATGCGCGATAAGCTTATTCTGCATGCTATACGCCAGGCATTTGAAGAAGTAAGTGGAACACAAGAATTACCCGGTTTTGTCATTTATATTGATATTGACCCACGACAGGTTGATGTAAATGTTCACCCTGCTAAGCATGAAGTGCGTTTTCATCAAGGGCGGTTAATTCATGATTTTATATTGCAAGCTATTAAGCAGGTAGTCGTGCCATTGCAAGGCGAATTCACTAACGAATCAGCGAGCACAGAAGCAGAATTCACGCCAGCGTTCATTGAGTCAACGCATAGCAGTGCTAATAATATAGAAAGCGAAGGAGTGTTTGATTACCCTAAATCGCAATTACAGCCCTCTTACTCTGGAAGTGCTGGTAGCTCAAGTTCGTCCTCAGGTACTAGAAGTATTGGCGGTGCATACCGTGCTGCACCAAGTACGAGCCATCATGACGTAAATGCGTTTTATCAAGGAGTGAGTGAGCAACACGCCGCGCATTTTGATAATGCAGCCAATATATCTGCAGCACAACACCAGTCCGTATCTGTGGATAATGTCTTAAAAGCTGTTTCTATTATAAGTGTTAGTGAAGGAGTGTGTGTCTTTAGTGAAGAACAGCAATTGTATTGCTCACATTTTAAATATGCATTAGTTGATGATTGGTATAGTCAAATTAAAGAGTTCGGAAGTTTAGAAGGGAAAGCCCTTTTGTTACCAGTGCGAGTAAACTTAGAAAAAGAAAATTGCTTACTTATAGAATCCCAGCAATCGTGGTTTACCTTACTTGGTTTTGAACTTGTAATAGAAAAACAATTTGTAATGGTTAAAAAATTGCCAGCGTGTTTATATTTACTTGACGTAAGTGCAGCGGTAGGTGAGCTACTTGATGCGTGTAAAGCAAAACTTGAAAATATAGAGAATTGGTTAGAATGGCAAATGAAATGCGTGCCGACCCGATTTTATTTAAGCAATGTATTTTTAGCGCAACAAATGCGCTTACAAAATAATCCACAAACTATTGAACGCTTGCGTAAAAAAGCAGTTAAAATAGAGCTAAATCACTATTTAACGCAATTAGATTAAGGTATCAGTGTTGAGTAATTTACCAGTTATATTTTTAATGGGTCCAACTGCAGCAGGTAAAACAGCATTGGCAATCTCGCTGTGCGAGCATTTAAATACAGAAATAATCAGCGTAGATTCAGCGCTAGTGTATAAAGGTATGGACATTGGTACAGCAAAACCTGATGCCGAAGAATTAGCCAAAGCTCCGCATCATTTAATTGATCTACTTGACCCGAGTGAAACGTATTCAGTTGCAGATTTTAGGCGCGATGCAGTGCAAAAAATTGACGAATTTCACAGACAAGGTAAAGTGCCTGTATTGGTTGGAGGTACAATGCTGTACTTCAAATCTTTAATTGATGGTTTATCGCCTTTACCTGAAGCAGATACAGAGATAAGAGCAGAGTTAGAAGCGCAAGCGAAAGAATTTGGCTGGCCTCATTTATATAAAGAATTAGTTAAAGTTGACCCACAAGCAGCCGAAAAAATAAGTGAAAATGATTCACAAAGAATTAATCGAGCTTTAGAGGTTTACAGGTTAACTGGTAAGACCATGACTGAGTTGCAAATGCAAAAACAGCCGGCTTTACCTTATACTTTTCATCAATTTGCGATTGCACCGCAAGAACGCAGTGAATTACACCGCCGAATTGAAGAAAGGTTTAAAATAATGATTGATCAGGGGTTTGAAAATGAAGTTTCGACCCTATATCTACGTAAGGATTTACACCCCAATATGCCTTCTATTCGTTGTGTTGGTTATAGACAAATGTGGGATTACCTTGCGGGTGAAACAAACCATGATGAAATGGTTTTTCGTGGCATCGCAGCAACACGTCAGCTGGCAAAACGGCAGTTAACGTGGCTTCGTAGTTGGCCTGATGTTACTTGGTTAACAACAGGCGACGAAGAAAACTTGCATCGTGTAGTAAGTTCGCTAAGCTAGTAGTAGTTGAATATTGTTTTTTATCAAATAAGTTCAGCCACTTAATTATAATAACACCTAGAACGAAGGAACAATAACATGGCAAAAGGCCAATCGTTACAAGACCCATTTTTGAATGCACTACGACGTGAGCGCATTCCAGTATCAATCTTTTTGGTAAATGGCATAAAATTACAAGGCAAAATTCAGTCATTTGACCAATTTGTTATTTTACTAGAGAACACCGTAAATCAAATGGTTTATAAGCATGCAATTTCTACAGTTGTCCCTGCTCGCGCAGTTAACTTCCAAGCAGTTCAAGGGAGTGAAGACACTGAAGAGGCAGAAGCTGGAAACTTTTAATTAGGAGCATAATGTTTGTTTGACCGCTATGAATCCGGCGAACAGGCAATTTTAGTTCATATCGACTTGCCTAAAGAAGGAGATCGTGAAGATCTTCATGAATTAGAAATGTTGGTATCTTCTGCTGGTGTTAGTAGTTTGGCGGTTGTGCAAGGCAGCCGTCAAGCACCACATCCGAAACTATTCGTCGGTACCGGTAAAGCAGAAGAAATAGCTGAGATTGTCAAAATCCACAAAGCAGATGTCGTAATTTTTAATCATCAACTCAGGCCATCACAAGAGCGTAATTTAGAGCGCGTTTGTCAATGTCGTGTGCTTGATAGAACGACGCTAATTCTTGATATTTTTGCCCAACGCGCACGTACCCACGAGGGTAAGCTGCAAGTTGAATTGGCTCAACTTCGCCATATGTCGACTCGATTAATTCGAGGCTGGACTCACCTTGAACGTCAAAAAGGCGGGATTGGTTTACGTGGTCCAGGTGAAACTCAACTTGAAACTGACAGAAGATTACTTCGTGCCCGTATCCAAAATATTCGTGCACGTTTAGCTAAAGTTGCAGTGCAACGTGAACAAGGTAGGCGAGCTCGTACTCGCAACGAAATACCTACAGTTTCGTTAGTTGGTTATACCAATGCGGGTAAATCTACATTATTTAATCGAATTACAAATTCAGATGTATACGCGGCCGATCAGTTGTTTGCAACGCTTGACCCGACTCTACGTAAGCTTGAGTTAGGTGATGTTGGCCCTGTTATCTTAGCCGATACAGTAGGCTTTATTCGTCACCTACCACATGACTTAGTTGCTGCTTTTAAAGCAACGCTTACTGAAACTCGCGAAGCTGATTTGCAGTTACATGTAATTGATGCAGCAGACTCACGTCTGCAAGAAAATATTGAACAAGTACAATCGGTGCTTAAAGAAATTGAGGCCGATGAAGTACCACAGCTATTAATTTATAATAAAATTGATGCGCTGGATAACGTAAGCCCACGTATTGATCAAGATGACGAAGGTCAACCTATAAGAGTATGGCTTAGCGCTCAGACTGGTGAAGGGTGTGAATTACTTAGCGAGGCTATCAGTGAGTTACTAGCTAAGAAGATGTTTAACGAAACATTATTTCTTACGCCATTGTATGGTCGCTTAAGAGCTGCATTGTTCAGTTTAAATGCAGTGCATGAAGAGCAATTTGATGAGCAAGGTAATTGGCTGTTAGATGTTAGAATGCCAATGGTTGAGTGGAATCGTTTAATTAAAGAATTTGGTCCTGAAATTGCTGGTTTTATCAACCGTAATTAAAAATTGACGTTTTAATGTCGGTTTTTGTATGAGAAACGCGGTAGATTTGTTAGATTTAACACAATTTCCTAATTTATTTAGATAACAATGGAGTATAGCTATGGCCTGGAATGAACCGGGTAATAATGGCAATGACAAAGATCCGTGGAATAATAAAGGCGGACGTGATCAAGGCCCACCTGATTTAGACGAGGTGTTCCGCAAGTTTAGTAACAAGTTCAGCGGCTTATTTGGCGGGAAAAAATCCGGCAATGGTAGCGGCGGTGGACTTGGCGGAGCCGGTATTTCATTCATACTTATTATCGCCGTTATTGTATGGGCGTTAAGTGGTATTTATACGGTTAAAGAGGCCGAGCGTGGTGTGGTTCTACAATTTGGTAAATATGACCGAATTGCTGATCCTGGTTTGCGTTGGAAAATGACTTTCATCGAAACGGTAATCCCAGTAGATATTGAAGCAGTTCGTTCATTATCGGCTTCTGGTTTTATGCTTACTGAAGACGAAAACGTAGTGAGCGTTGAGTTTCAGGTGCAATACCGTGTTATTGACCCATACCTTTATGAATTTAGCGTAACTAACGCTGATAGTAGCTTAGAAGAAGCGCTAGACAGTGCACTGCGTTATGTTGTGGGCCATGCAAAAATGGACCAAGTATTAACTAATGGCCGTGAGGTTGTTCGTCAAAATACATGGGATGAGCTTAATAAGATTATCGAACCATATAACTTAGGTTTAATTGTTACTGACGTGAACTTTAAAGACTCTCGTCCACCAACTGAAGTTAAAGATGCATTTGATGATGCAATTGCTGCACAAGAAGATGAAGAACGTTTCATCCGTGAAGCAGAAGCATATGCTCGTGAAATTGAACCGCGTGCTCGTGGTCAAGTAACGCGTATGACTCAAGAAGCGGAAGGTTATCAAGAGCGTATTACATTAGAAGCACAAGGTGAGGTAGCTCGCTTTGAAAAGCTTTTACCTGAATATCAAGCAGCTAAAGAAGTTACTCGTGAGCGCTTATACATTGATGCAATGGAAGAAGTGTTAGGGAGTAGTTCTAAAATATTGGTTGATGTTAAAGGCGGCAATAACATGATGTATTTACCTCTTGATAAAATCATGGACAAGCAAGGAACCGCAACACGAGTTGCACTTCCAAGTTCAAGTGATATTCAAGACTTACGTAATAAAGTTAATACGTCGCGCAATAGCTCTGTTAATAGTGGCAATGACCGCTTTAACAACGACCGCTTCAATGATGGGAGATAATCATAATGAAAAACTTTAGTTTAGTAATACTATTAGCTGCCATTGTTATGTCTTTCTCATCGGTATTTGTTGTACCTGAAGGGCAAAAAGCAATTGTAATGTTATTCAGTAAAGTACAAAAAGATAGCGACGATAAAGCGATTGTATATGGCCCAGGCCTACAATTTAAAGTACCATTTTTTAGCCAAGTACGTCGTATTGATGCACGTATTCAAACGCTAGATGGTGCGCCAGATCGCTTTGTTACTAGCGAGAAAAAAGACTTAATTGTTGATTCGTTTGTAAAGTGGCGCGTTAATGACTTTAGTGCTTTTTACTTACGTGCTCGTGGCGATAAGCAATATGCTGAAACGCTACTTAAGCAAAAAGTAAACAATGGTCTTCGTACAAACTTTGGTACACGTACAATTCGCGAAATTGTATCGGGTGAGCGTAGCGAGTTGATGGAAGAAGCGTTAGTACAAGCTTCTGAAAGTGCACGTGAGCTAGGTATTGAAGTACTAGACGTACGTGTTAAGCAAATCAACCTACCACAAGAAGTGAGTAGCTCTATTTACCAACGTATGCGCGCTGAGCGCACTGCGGTTGCAAAAGAGCACCGTTCTGAAGGTCAGGAAAAAGCAGAGACTATTCGTGCGGGAGTTGACCGTCGAGTAACTGTAATGCTTGCTGATGCTGAGCGTAATGCACGTTCTGTACGTGGTCAAGGCGATGCTGATGCTGCAGGCATTTATGCTAATGCGTATAACAAAGACCCTGAGTTCTTTAGTTTTGTACGTTCACTTGAAGCTTACAAAAAGACTTTTAAAGATAAGCAAGATGTTATGGTGCTTTCACCAGATAGCGACTTCTTCCAATATATGAAAGGCGCTAAAGCTCAATAGACTTTACGTTAATTATTTAAAAGTTAAAAAGCCTCGCATTTGCGGGGCTTTTTGTTAAATACAAACTAGTGCGTTAAATCACTGTTATTTATGTGGTTATTGGTCAATATTTGGATATAACAATTGCCCGCAGAAAAAATAAGCTGAACAGGGGTGATCTTTACTTTAGTTTTCTGGTAAAATCTCGTCCTAATTTTCTCTAAGTGAATTTACGATGGGTAAAAACGTTGTTGTATTAGGCACCCAATGGGGTGACGAAGGAAAGGGTAAGGTAGTTGATCTCCTTACAGACAAAGCATCTTTAGTAGTTCGTTATCAAGGTGGCCACAATGCGGGTCATACTTTAGTTATCGAAGGTGAAAAGACGGTTCTACACCTTATTCCATCGGGTGTATTACGTGACAATGTTAAATGTGTGATTGGTAATGGTGTAGTTTTATCACCAGAAGCGCTAATGAGAGAAATTGGCATGCTTGAAGAGCGCGGCGTACCAGTACGCGAGCGTCTTTTAATAAGTGAAGCATGTCCGCTAATCTTGCCTTTCCATGTTGCATTAGATGTAGCCCGCGAAACAGCTCGTGGCGATAAGCCTATTGGTACAACTGGCCGTGGAATCGGTCCTGCGTACGAAGATAAAGTAGCACGTCGTGGTTTACGCGTAGGCGATTTATTTAATCCTGAAGTATTTGCAGCTAAATTAAAAGAAGTGCTTGAGTACCACAACTTCACTTTAGTTAACTACTACAAAGTAGATGCTGTAGATTTCCAAAAAACGTTTGATGATGCAATGGCTGTTGCTGATATCTTAAAAGCAATGGTTGTAGATGTAACTGAGCTTTTAGATCAAACGCGTTTAGCAGGCGAAAACATTTTATTTGAAGGTGCACAAGGTACGTTACTTGATATAGATCACGGTACTTACCCTTATGTAACATCTTCAAACACTACCGCTGGTGGCGTTGCGACTGGTGCAGGTTTTGGTCCATTAAACCTTGATTACGTTTTAGGTATTATTAAAGCGTACACGACACGTGTTGGTTCAGGTCCTTTCCCTACAGAGCTTTACGACGGTCTTGATAAACAAGATCCAGTTGGTAAGCACCTAGGTGATAAAGGCCATGAGTTTGGCGCTACAACAGGTCGACTTCGTCGTACTGGTTGGTTAGATGCAGTGGCTATGCGCCGTGCAGTTCAAATCAACAGTATTTCAGGTTTTTGTTTAACTAAGCTTGATGTTTTAGATGGCTTAGAAACACTTAAAATCTGTACTGGTTATAAGCTTGAAGATGGCACAGTTACTAACGTAACACCATTAGCGGCTGAAGGTTACGATAAAGTAACACCAGTATACGAAGAGATGCCAGGTTGGTCAGAAAACACTGTTGGTGTAACGAGTCTTGACGGTTTACCAAAAGCTGCGATTGACTACATCAAACGTATTGAAGAAATTACGGGTGTTCCAATTGATATTATTTCTACAGGTCCTGACCGTGTAGAAACTATGGTGCTTCGCAATCCGTTTGCGTAATTACCATTAGATTAAAAAAAGCTGCTTCGTGCAGCTTTTTTTGTGTCTAAAATTCACCTTGGAACGATCTTTGTATATTATTTAATAAGTTTATTTATATAAGTGGTGAACATGCGTTTATTTAATCGTAATTGCGTACTAAGGCTTTCGTTAATACCGCTGTCTTTATTTATAGCAACCAACAGCTTAGCTACAGAAAGCCCTGCTGCTGTGCCGCTGTATACAGAATCAGAGCTAATTGCGTTAATAAATAAAAATACGCATTTAGCGCGCGTAAAGGCAGATGATTGCCAGTTGGTGCAAGATATAGAAGCACGAGCCAATAAAATGGCATTGCCGTCTTATCAATTTTTATACGGCGATATGTTGGCTTATAACGTGTGCGTTGATCGCAATGTAGAGTTAGGTGTGTATTACATGCGAAAAGCAGCTGAGCAAGGCTTAGCGGCAGCGCTAGAGCAATTGGGACGATACTACGACACTGGTCGCTTAGTTCAGCAAGATAAAGCAATGGCAATTACGTATTTGCGTGAAGCCTCGTCGCAAGGCAATTTTAAAGCGCAACTACGTTTAGTTAAATTATTTAATGATGGCTATGGCAGCCCGCGTGATTTTGAAGATGCCTATCGTTGGCTATTTAATTCTATGGTGGCAGATAAAGCGACTCATAAAAAAATTGAGCGAGCGCTGACTAAGTTAGCGCAAAAAATGCCAGATAGTGTGGTTGCTCGAGCCCGCCTTCCTATTTAATGGCTTTTAAAAACAAAACCCTAACTTTTTAAGTTAGGGTTTTTTTAGTTTTTACAGACCGTAAAAGTATTTAACTGTCTTCTTTAGCCTTTGTTTGCGGGTCTTTTAAAACTGACATTTTAGGCGGCTGTAATGCAACAACGCGTTCGCCTTCTTGCGGCGGTTTTTCCATGTTGATTGTAAACGGTCTTAGCTTAATTGGTGTATCGTCATCACTGTCTTTATCACCTTTGAGAATAAATAAAGGGATAGCCTCAGGGTTCATTTCTAAGTATTGTTCCCAGCTAAACTCATCCGAGATACGTGTTGAACTAACCTTACCGCCTTTAGCTATAATACTGCTTAAACGTGCATACGAGCCTTCGTCTCCAAACAGTATTTGTCTAGATAAAAACGTTGCGCTGTCTTTATTTGCTTTTGCATGCGACGTTGATGAGCGTAGCGAAAATACATTTTTTTCATTAAGTAAATGAGAAAAGTATTGAACACCTAACGCATTATGATGACGATTTGGCGATAACGCTAATACACTACGAATCGTTGTTAGAGGTAAGTAGCGTTCAGCATGCTCTGATTGCGGGTTACCATAATAACAAGCTAAACCATCCATACGTGCCATTCTGCAGTTTTCCCATGCAGGATCTGACAGGTGAACCGGAATGTTTTGCTCTTGTAAGCCTCGGCCGATTGCACGCGATACATGGTTTGCACCAATAATTAATATTGTATTTGGCGACGGTTGGCGTACACCTAATAGCTTGGCGACAGGAATGGCGGTTAAGCTCTGTAGTACAACGGTAATTATAATTACTGTAAATATAAGAGGTACCATTTTTTCAGCATCAGCAACACCAGACTCCATCATACTAAGCGCAAATACCGACCCAACGGCTGCGGCGACTATACCGCGTGGAGCTATCCAGGCAAGTACCAAACGAGACTTCATTGGTAAGTCAGTACCAAAGGTCGAAATAGCAATACACAGTGGACGAGCAACAAAAAGCACGATAGCTAAAAATATAAATACATCGCTGTCGAGCATCATTAAATCAGAGAGCTGTAAGCGTGCTGCAAGTAAAATAAACAGCGTTGATATTAATATCATCGACAAGTCTTCTTTGAACTCAAGTACAGAATCTATTTCTAAATCGTCTTGGTTAGCAAGCCAAATACCAAATACAGTCACTGCTAATAGGCCCGATTCATGGCTTAAATAGTTTGATACAGAAAAACTAATGAGTACTAATGCCAATATACCAAACTTATGTAATTCAAATGGTAGCCATTCGCGGCGCATTAATAGTGTTGTTAACCAACCAGCAGCAACACCAATACTTAATCCAACACCTAGGGTTTTAACTAAAGCAATAATAGTGTGGCTAAATACTTCGCCTTGGCCTACCAGCATTACGGCTTCAAATACTAATACAGCGAATAATGCGCCGATCGGGTCTATTACAATACCTTCCCATCGAAGTATGCGGTCAATGTCTTGTGTTGGGCGCATTGAGTTTAATAGCGGTGCTATAACAGTAGGGCCTGTTACAACTAGCACTGCACCTAATACCGCAGCTACACGCCAATTAAGTTCAAGTAACCAATAGGCGCTGAGACTAATAATAATACAGGTAGTAAGCATGCCGATGGAGCAAAGGTTCCTTACAACTTTTCCGATTCCTTTGAGCTCTCTGAAATGCAGAGTTAAGGATCCTTCAAATAAAATGATGGCAACGCTTAGTGATACAACTGGAAACAGTAAATCACCTAACAATGCATCAGGGTCTAAAACACCACTAAATGGCCCAAGTAAAAGACCTGTAAGCAATAAGAAAAGAATAGCGGGCACTCTAAAAGCCCACGCGACCCATTGGGCAAGCACAGAGCAAAGTGCGATACCGGCTATGTAAATTGCTGACATAGATTAAGAATTCCTTATTTATGACGGTTTGTTTAGAAAGTATAACTTTTGTTAATTATTAATACAGGGGTATACACGGGAAATTCAAATATTACTAATCAATTTTAGCTGCTTATAGAAGATTAGTAGGCTTAAATTATTTTGCGCGTGTAAAGCCGCCTTATTTTAAGCGGTATTAATTGTTTAATTGGTTGAATTTTAATAACAATCTAACACCACAAACGAGAAGGAATTAGCTTCGCTCGAATTTTAACCTTGATTTTTAAGGAGTATTTAGTGTAATATACTTCGTGTTCTAATAATTAGTTATCTAATGAAGTTTATTGGAAGTAAAAGTGGTTTGTTAATCTTAACGTCATTTTTAATCTTTATAATCATGCATTAGTGGTGTTACTAGTATTCGAACACTACATAATTTCATTTGCCGAACTCTTGGTATGGTTTTGCTAAACAAGTTTATTTAATTATTTAAGTAAATAAAGGTTTGAGTTGAACTATTACTTTCAATGTTTAACCCCCATCGTGGCGGTTAAATCTCGGTCCTTTGGTCTTCACCCTATCTGTTGGTGTATCAGACTTTAGAGGCTCTATGTATGTTGTTAATAAAAAAGCCACACACAGCTTTTTACAGCGATGCATAAACAACACTTTTAAATTTTTTGATTAGTGCTGCTCAATATTATTGGGTTGTTGCTACTTTATACTTAACCTTAAATCTAAGCTTATTGTTTTAGATATGGTTTTCGCGTGTGTGTAAAAAAGTGTTGCCTAAATGAAAGACAAATTCGAAGCTATGTTTTAAACCTAGCTACTTAGTTTTAGCTCGTCTAATTAAGGTGAGCGCAGATAAAATGGAAAGTTGAGCATTTATGCAAAAGTTAAATTGGCGACGTATCGTACTTAAAGTAGGTAGTGCATTAATTGCACCAGATCAAGATGGCTGCCGTTCGCGTTACATATTAACCATCGCACAGTTCATTGTTCGTTGTCGTGCCCGTGGAATCGAGGTGATTTTAGTATCATCGGGTTCTGTAGCGGCTGGTGCGCATTTATTCCCATCAGACAAACCACGCTCTGTGGTAATGAAAAAAGCAATGGCGGCAGCAGGTCAAACAGAAATGATTGCCATGTGGGACCGCTTTTTTGACTTTCCATCTGCGCAGCTATTATTAACGCATGGCGATTTACGTGACCGCGAGCGTTACCAGAGCATTCGTGAAACCGTGTTCACTTTGCTTGAACATGGTGTACTTCCTATCATTAATGAAAACGATGCCGTAACCACCGACGATTTACGAGTAGGTGACAACGATAACTTATCAGCAATGGTCGCAGCAGCTGCCGATGCCGATGCTTTATTAATATTCTCAGACGTAGATGGGCTATATGATAAAAACCCTAACTTACATGATGATGCGGTGTTACTGCCTGAAATAAAATCAATTGATGAATCTATTTATGCTATGGCAGGATGTGCTACAAGTGCGGTAGGTACTGGTGGTATGAAAACTAAAATAGAAGCGGCAGAAAAAGCAACATCACATGGTATCGCGACTTATATTATAAATGGCTTTAAAGAAGAAACATTTACAAAACTGCTAGCTGGAGAAAACCCAGGTAGCGTATTTTTACCGTACGAAAAACCGATGCAGGACTCTATTCATTGGATGACGCATACAGCAAATGAGCAAGGTGAAGTTGTTGTTGATGGATCATTTGATGAATCTCTTGAAGGTGAAAGTGGATGTATTCGTGGTGACGAAATCATGGAAGTTCACGGTGAATTTGCCGTGGGTGATACCATTTTAGTACGTAGTGAAGACGGTACGCGTTTAGCTAAAGCGACCGCAAATTATAGTAGCTGTTTGTTAAACTTTATTGCAGACAACGAACAGAGTGAATTCAGCGAAAAAATGCAGGATTCAATTGGACCAGTTATATCTGAAAAACATATCGCATTATTGGAGAAGTCATGAGTTTAATTACGGACATTTCACGTCAGGCAGCTAAAGCTGCACATACACTTGCTTTACTCGATACCGAGACTAAAAACCAAGTATTAGTTGAAATGGCAGCGGCACTAAGAGAGCAAAAAGCATTTATAATAAAAGAAAATGAAAGTGATTTAAGTGCAGCACGCGACAATAACTTAGCAGCCTCAATGATCGACCGCTTAACGTTAAACGATGAGCGTATTGAAGCAATGGCACAAGGTATTGAAGTAATCGTAAGCCTTGATGATCCTGTTGGTCAGCTGCGTGATATTACTGAGCGCCCAAATGGTATTAAAATTCGCAAAATGCGAGTACCTCTTGGCGTTGTATGTATGATTTACGAAGCACGTCCGAATGTGACAGCAGACGCTGGTGCACTATGTTTTAAATCAGGTAATGGCGTAATTTTACGTGGCGGCAAAGAAGCACTTAGAAGTTCACAAGCTATCGCAAGTGTAATGCACAGCGTACTTGAGAAGCACAACTTACCGGTATCACTTATTTCAGTGATTCCAGATCCAGACCGTGCGCTGTTAATGGAACTGATGCAGCAGCGTGAAAGCATTGATTTAATCATTCCACGCGGCGGCGAGGGTTTAATTAACTTTGTTACTGAAAACAGTACGATCCCAGTAATTCAGCATTACAAAGGCGTTTGTCATCTATATGTAGATAAAGATGCCGACCTAGAAATTGCGCTTAACTTACTGCTTAACGGTAAAACGCAGCGTACCGGTGTTTGTAATGCACTAGAAGGTTTAGTTGTGCATCAAGATGTGGCAGATGAGTTTTTAAATCTGTGTGCAGTTGTATTACGCCAAGAAGGTGTAAAAATAAATGCTGACAGCTTTGCAGCTAAATACTTTGATAACGCAACAGTCCTAGCTGATAACGAGTTTGGTGAAGAGTACCTAGACTTAGAAATCGCTATTCGCGTTGTTCCAAACTTTACGGCAGCGGTTGAACACATTGCACAGTTTGGTTCAAACCATACAGAAGTAATTTGTACTAAAAATGAAGCTGCTGCAGAGTTATTCCAACGTAGTGTTGATGCTTCTGTAGTAATGGTTAACGCATCGTCTCGTTTTTCTGATGGCTCACAATTGGGCCTAGGCGCAGAGATTGGAATAGCTACTTCCAAGCTACATGCATACGGTCCTATGGGCCTCGAGTCACTAACGACCGAAAAGTATTTAGTTAATGGAGTTGGCCAAGTTCGCGAGTAACCGCAAAAATTAAGTCCATAAAAAGCCGAGCATATTCATGCTCGGCTTTTTAGTTTATAAATCACGGTACAGTTATTTTAACTTTTTAAACCAATCACTTGCAGGTTCAGGTCTGTGTAAATAATAGCCTTGCAGAATAACCTCAGGATACTCCTGTAGTAAATCAAAGTGGGACTGGTTCTCTACGCCTTCAGCAACTATCTCGAGTTCAAATAAACGACCTAAGCTTACAATCATATCAATAATTAGTTTATCGTTGTTATCGGTAGGTGCCTCTAAAACAAAAGAACGATCAATTTTAAGTTCTTGTATTGGTAATTGTTTTAGGTAGGTTAAGCTCGAGTATCCAGTACCAAAGTCATCGATTGATACTCTAATACCTAGCTTCTTGAGAAAGTGAACAGCTTCAATAGCCGCTTCCATATGATTAAGTAACGTACCTTCAATTATCTCAATAGTGAGTTGTTGAGGATTAATGTTATGTTGCTTTATCTGTTGGCTAATAAAGTTTAAAAAACGCGCTTCATGAAAGTGCCTGCCACTTATATTAATTGATAAGTTTAACTCAGGGTGAGTTTTACTAAGTTGCGTTAGTATTTCAAGTGCATTTGAAGTTACCCAGCAATCTAAATCATAAATTATGTCTGACTCTTCCGCTATAGATATAAACTCACCAGGGCTTATAAAGCCTTTTTGAGGGTGCTCCCATCTTAATAAAACCTCAGCGCCCTTAAGGGTTTGGTTTCGATCAAATTGGGATTGTAAATATAGCGATAGCTCATTATTAGAAATAGCTTTACGTAAATCTTGTTCTATTTCAAAGCGGCGTTTTGCTTGCTCGCCAAATGAAGTATCAAAAAAGGTAACTCTATTGCCGCCTTTCTCTTTTGCTTTGTAACAGGCCGCTTCACAGTTACGAATAGTCTCAATAGCGCTTTCCCATTGATCTTCTCGTGGAAAAATATACGTACCAATACTGACCGTTAAGCTAACCTCTTGCTCATCCACTTTAAATGGATGGTTTATACCTATAAGTAGCTCTTGGGCTTTATTTTCAGCCATAGCTTGAGCTCTAGCTCTGCCCACACCTTTTTCAACTGTACACAGCACTGCAAACTCATCACTGCCTAAGCGAGCAATAACATCTTTTTTACTCACCTTAGAATGAATTCGTTTAGTTAATTCTTTAAGAATGTAATCGCCAGCGAGTAAGCCTAATCCATCATTAATTGAGTGGAAGCTGTCTATATCAATAATATAAATATAGGCATAACTATTTTCGGTACTATAAACCTGAAGTTGCTGCTCTAACTGCTTTAAAAACCCATTTCGGTTTGGTAAACCCGTAAGTTCATCATGCCATGTAAGGTAATGAATTCTTTCTTGGGTTACTTTAACGCTCGAAATATCACTAAATACACCAATATAGTGCACGTTAGTATCTTGCTCACCCTTTACCATACTGAGCGTTAGTAGCTCAGGGTAAAGCTCGCCATTTTTTCGTCTAGTTACAAGTTCTCCACTCCAATAGCCTGCTTGATTTGCATGTTCCCATACTTGGTCAAAGCTAATACTAGGATGGTTATTTTGTTTAATATCGTGCAACTGCATTTGCAGTGAGTCTGATTCACAGTAACCGGTTATACGACAAAATGAAGGGTTTACAGCAATAATTTTGCCATTACTATCGGTAATAACAACACCATCGGCGGTTCCCGTTAGGGCTTGGTAAAATAACTTTTGTTTTGATGAGAGTTCTTTTAATTCTTCTTCACGCTGGCTTAGCTCTTGTATTAGCGATTCTATTTCGAGTAGTTTGTCGTGCAGGTCAAAGTTTTTTTCTATTAACCTGTCTAGCATGCCTTGCGCTGTAATATGAGTGCGAATGCGTGCTCTAACTAGAGCTAGTTTGTAAGGCTTATGTATGTAATCAATTGCGCCCATCGCGAAGCCTTTTTCTTCAGACTCTTCTTCGGTAAGCGCTGTTACAAATATGACGGGGATGCCTTTGGTATTTTGTTTCGCCTTGAGTATATTGCATACTTCGTAGCCGTCCATGCCTGGCATCATTATGTCTAATAAAATCAAGTCAGGGCGAGTTGACTCAACAAATACTAATGCTTGTTCACCACTAGTAGAAATACGAACATCGTAGTCAGTTAAAAGTCCTTCAACTAATACGTGTAAATTACTAGGTTCGTCATCAACAATAAGAATTAAAGGTTTATGCTTTTTCTCTGTAGTTAATCCATTACTGTTTGCGAGATAATTTGAATGCACTATCTATCCTTCTTTGCGTTCTTTGCAATATTAAATCTAGTTCAGGTTAGTGGTTATGCCTAATTTTTATTATCGTTTCTATATTTATCAATCAGCTCTATTACTAGCGCGTAGTTAAAATGATCAATTGCTTCTTTGAGCTTAAATAGAGAGTGGCCTCTCTCATATTGATTCATTTCTAGCTGTCTAACCAAACTGCTAGGTACGGGGCGAGCCGTTAGTGCTAATGAGTATATATTATCGATAACCGAGTCTTCGTTTTCTAGTTGATGTAGCTGTATATGTTCTTTTTTAAAGTTATCAGCTATCAAAAATTGTTTTACAGCAAAAAGTGTAAGAGTTAATTGCTCATTAAAGCTAGATAAGTTAATACTCTTCTCATCTATTAAGTTTTTCTCAATACTTTGCGTGCTTTGTTGCAGTAGCTCCAAGCCTAGTGTTCCGGCCAAGCCTTTGAGTGTATGTACTAGTCGAATTAAGCTTTCTAACTCTCTATTTTTGATTAATATATCAGCTTTAGTTGAAAAGTCATTGTAATCGTTGACAAACTGAGTAAATAATTTAGCTAACAATTCATCATTGTTTTCTACGTTTTCTTTTGCCAGCTGCAGATTAATTGTATTTAATGGTTTGTTACTTTGTAGGTGTTTTTCTATACTTTCGAAAAGAGCATCAAAAATAATGGGTTTTACTAAAAAGTCATCCATACCCGCTCTAAACGCTGCTTTTTTATCATTAGGATCTGCGGCTGCTGTAATTGCAATTATGGGAGTTTTGTAGCCCCGCTCTCTTAATATACTTGTTGCCTCTAAGCCGTCCATAACTGGCATTTGAACATCCATAAAAATAATATCAATGTCATTTGTCTCTACTTTACCTAATGCATCATGTCCATCATTAGCAATGATCACGGCCATATCTAACCTTGCTAAAAGGGCAGAAGCTATTTCTTGGTTAATTCTATTATCATCAACAACTAATGCATTAAAACCCGAGAATTTAGGATGAGGCTTTAATTGCTTTTCTTTAAAATTATTTGGTGAAAGCTTTCTTAAAATTTCTACTTCACTATTCTTATTACCAATAATTGTAATGTCTATACTTTCATTTTTTGCAATTGGTTCTGGAGACTCTTCATCGGTAATTAATAAAATAAGTTTCAATTTTTCATTAACGTTTTTATTTTGAGCGTACAGTTGTTGTAAAATAAAGTTATCGTTGAGCTCTTTTTCTTTTATCGACATTATTACAATACTAAATGGGCTATTAGGTTGAGCCATTTTCGCAATGGCTCTTAATGGTTCTTGTGTGGTTTCTGTTGTTATATTTATATCACTTAGTAAGTCCATTAATTTTTTAATTTGCTCATTATCAGGGCTAATTAATAAGGCGTGTTTTTTAAGCTTTTGTTGCTCAGATAAAGTAAAGGGTAGAGTAAAGAAAAACTCGCTACCTTGATTAATCGTGCTCCTTACTTGTATATCTCCGCCCAGCAATTTAGTTAATTGTTTGCTTATAGTGAGTCCTAAACCGGTCCCACCATACTTTCTTGTTGTGCTTGAATCACCTTGCGAGAAAGACTGGAATATAATTTTTGATTGCTCTTCAGTCATCCCAATACCCGTGTCTTTTATACTAAAGCGAAGGTTTATTGTTTTTTCGTGTTGAGATGTCGCTTCTATAATTAATGATATTTCACCATGCTCAGTAAACTTAATTGCGTTACCTACACAGTTATTTATTATTTGGCTTAAGTGCATTGGGTCGCCAATAAGTTCAAGCCCTGCATCAACGTGTAAAGTAAAGTTTAATAACAAACCTTTTTGCTTGGCATTTGTTGAGAATAAATTTTGAACGTTAGAAACTATAGTATGTAAGGTAAAAGGGATTTGCTCTAACTGAACTTTTTCCGATTCTAGCTTAGAAAAATCCAGAATATTGTTTAAAATCTGCAATAAATTTTGAGCACTTGAAAAAGCTTTATCTGCGTAGTGTTTTTGCCTTGAGGGAAGCTCGCTGCTTTGTAAAAGTTGCAACATACCTAATATGCCATTCATTGGGGTGCGAAGTTCATGACTCATATTGGCTACAAAATCTATTTTTGTTTTATTGGCTTTATCGGTTTGCTCCATGGCACTCGTCAGGTCGGCATTCATTGCTTCCATTTGGGAATTTAATACGCGGGTTTCATTGAGTAGCTCTTTGGTTTGCTTATTTTTTAAATATAAAGCGTTAGCTGCTTTTATTACCGATGCTATTTCAGTTTGATTTTGGCTGTTATTTGAAATAGTTACTGGCTTTTCGCTATTCATATCTTTAAGTAATAAAGTGAGCTGAGTAATTGGTTTTATAACCGATCTAAAAATAAAATAGCTTAAAAATAAAATGATTAACATAATTAAAACGGCAAATATATTTGCCTGTTCTGTATTTTTTGTTAAGTGGCTACTTAGTAGCTCTTCTGTTTTGATTAGTTTATTTTTTTCTATATTTTTAATTTCATTAGTTAAATACAGCAATTCGTTTTCTATGCCTGTAAGCACTACATTTACAGAAAAAGTGTAGCTACGGGTGAGTAATACAAGTTGGTTATAAGCTTGTTTTAAGCTTGTTGTTTTATTGGAGAGGGATTCATTTATTACAGAGGTGCTCGTTAGTTTTTTATGTAAGTGATTTAAGTTTTGTTTTACATTTTGTGCTTCATCAAAATTAGGTTTATAGAGGTAGCTTATAATTGCATGTTTTAAATTACTTATTGTGAGTAAAACATCGTTAAAAATAACTTTATTATCATTGTTTGAAGACCCTTCTAAATCACTAATTGTTACTTGTAAGTCATCAATAGGTTGTTTGAACTGAGTAATGTAAAGGTGTTCGCGTTTTTGTCTGTTTACGACAACTTGGCCAAATGTATCTTGGTAATTATTTAAATACTCGCCAAGGCGTATTAGTGAGTTTTGATACTCAGGGGTCTGGTTTTGAGTGTTTGTTTTTAGCTGCTCGAGATTTAGATTTGCCTTATTTAAGTAAAAATTAAATTTGGTAATCGTATTTTCATTTGCATTGTCAATAAATGAAACTGCATGCCCTTGCAGGGAAATAATATCGTTTTCTAAGTTAGTTACAGCTTCACTTTGAATAAGCGCGTTATGTTGCGATTTTTGCAAGTTAAGTAAAGACGTTTGCGAATAGTTAAACAAATAGCTCTGTAAAAGAAGTAATCCAATCAGCGAACACAGAGCTAATATTATTTTTGATTTAATTGAGTTTATTATCATTATCGGCTAATCAACTCATACCATTTTTGCAGGCTGTAGTCATAGGTTGGCATAACTGTATTCCACACTGCTACATTACTAAAGCGTTTATGGTAACTACCGCCATTACGTTGCCCACCTGCTTTTACTGCTACGTCGCCATTGGTATTTAATAAATCTATGTTTGTTGCTTTTCCACCGTACCAGTAATCCCATTCAGACTGAGATAGGAGTAGTTTAGAGCGCTGCGGGTTACTAATGTAATAACCTTGGCGAGCAATAAATGCACCAGGCCAGCCTGAAAGCCACCAATTCATATAATCGTAAGCTGCATCTTTTGCGCTACTTTGTATTTGTGACGATAAACACATAACACCATGCCAGCCTCGGTAGCCTTCTTTTGGCGCGGCAAATTGAACATTAATATTTTGGCTGTTTAATGCAGAAACTGCAGGCGAAAACATGCTTTCTATATGGGCTCGCTTACTTCTCATAAATTCAATCGACTCAGGAACCGAATTCCAATAGCCACTAAAGTGACCTTGGCGTTTAAAGTCGAGTAATATACTAAACAACCTATCAAGTTCTGGGCGGGTCATTGCACCTATATTGTTAAATTTTATAAGTCCTTTACTTTGTGCTGCTAGGGCTAGGTCAAATAATCCAATGGTAGGCGCATTTACAATAGCTACTTTACCTCTGTTCTCGTCATCAAGCAGCCAACTCCAGCTTTCTGTTTCGTATGCTATACCTGGCTTAATAAAGTCGGTGTTGTAACCAAAAGAGTCAACATTATGCACATAAGGTAAAAAGCTAAGATGATCGCTTTCTTGTGCGCTTAATGTGCCATCGGGTTGAACATTTAATAATTTATAGGGGGCATCACCTGCACCAATACTTGCAGTTTCGGTTAGTTTTCCCGTTTTAGTAAGTGGATTTATCTCGTTAAAGTAGGTGAGTCGTTTTTTTTCTATTGGCTGAATGGAACCTGCATCCCAAAGCACATTAATGCTGTCTGACCATTGTTCGTATAAATCAAAGGAGCTAGGGTCCATTGATGCCTTTTGCAAAACAGCAGCGCTGCCTGCGGGAGTAAATTCTATATTAATACCCAAGTCACTCATCGCTTGTTTGCGGATAGCCTCTTGGAGTGTTACATGCGTGCCAAGCACTCTTAATGTGACTTTTTTTCGGGCAAAAACATAAGGCGCATGTGTTATTGCACCAGCTGTTAAACCTATTGCAGCTAGCTTTTTTAGCGTTGAACGCTTAGGGTTGTCCATGTTAAGCCTAAAGTACTAATGTGTGACATTATGTATAGCTAAGAACTTGTAAAGACACAAGTTGAATGGATAAATTTAAAATTATATAGAATGAAAAATTAGAATAGTAGGGTGTCAAAAAATAATAAAAACAATGGAAAAATAGAAGAGTAGAACGAATTTGAAAAGGAGTAGGAAAGTGGTGGAGCTAAGCAGGATCGAACTGCTGACCTCCTGCGTGCAAGGCAGGCGCTCTCCCAGCTGAGCTATAGCCCCACATTCCTAAGTTACATATAATGTAACTGCTTGACTGCTGAGTTCCAAGCGGGACGAACTTTAAGTTTTTTTATAAATTTGGTCAAGTATTTTTTCGTAAATTTTCACTGTTTACGTCAATTTTTGTTAGACTCGGCTTAATTCAAAACTAAAACGATAAAAAACAATGAAAAAATGTGTTCTAGCGCTTATGGTTTTACTCGCTGGCTGTGCCTCAAATGATGAGCCGCCTTTTGAAATAAATAATAAACAGTTTCACGAAAAGCAAGATGATCAAGGCAATAAGCTTTTTGCTTATGTTGTTTCGGTAAAAGCTAAGCATCGTGAAAACTTTAACCTTGACCGTGGTCCTAATAAGAGACCAAGTCGTGGTGAGGTTAAGCAGTATATAGAGAAAGAGCATTTTGAAGAGTCGAGCATTCTGAAGTTACAGCTAGAAGACCAAGCAGTTGAATTATTAAATCAAGAGCTAAAAGATCGTAAGTATTGCGACAATAAGCATGAAGTTAATGATGTTTTATGGCGAGATTTGAGTGTACAACTAAGAGGGCGTTGTTTGTAATATGTTGGCTGATAAAACTAAGTTAGCAGAGCTTTTGGCGCACCTAAATATTAACTATGATGTAATAGAGCATCCGCCGCTGCATACTAGCTTAGCAGCAGATGAGTATATGATTGAGCGCCCAGGTACTCGTCTTAAAAACCTATTTTTACGCGATAACGAAGGCAAGCGACACTTTTTAGTTATTACAGCGCACAATAAGCAACTCGACTTAAAGGCACTATCAAAGCAACAAGGGCTTTCACGCTTAGGGTTTGCATCGAGTGAGCGGCTAGCTAAATATTTAAAAGTGGCTCCTGGGTGTGTATCTATGTTGGCTCTTTTAAATGATAGGCAAAACGAAGTGAGCTTATGGGTTGACCAAGATATTTGGCACGGTGATTTGTTTCATTGTCATCCGTTTGAAAACACCCAAACATGGTTGCTTAGTAAAGCCGATTTAGAAACATTTTTTAATTACACAAAGCATCAACCGCGCGTTGTATTTTTACCCTCAAAATAAGCCCACATAATTAACGATAAACCACATAAGCAAACCGCAAGCAGCGTAAACATAAACGCTGTTTGCCCATGATGTTGGTATACCACACCGGGTAATAACGACCCCAATGCGCCACCACTGTAATAAAACGATACATATCCGCCATTGGTTACACTTGGTGGGGCTTTACTGATTTTATTAACGAGTGGTGCGGCAGTTGAATGAATCACAAACATAGCACCACAAAACAAAGTAAATGCGATTAAAAATAAGCTAAGCTGATGGCTCATTAATAAAATAATACTCACACTATAAAAACTAAATACCGCAGTTAATAAATGCCAAGGCGAAGGGACTTTTTTAAGTAACCAAGGTGCAGCAATAGAGGCGAGGGCACCAATTAAATAACCACTGTAAACTAAACCTATGTCACGAGTATTGGTAATTAAAAACGTGTTTTGTAATATAAACGGTAAGTAATTAAGCAGTGCAGCGAAGCAAAAAAACATACAAAAAACGGCGCCGTAAACTTTAAGTACAGCGCCTTCTTTAAGTTGTTTAATGTAATCGAGTGGGGAGAGCTGCGACTGTTTAGCTGGGTTTGTAAAGCGAGAATGCTTAACTGTCAAAGCTAAGCAAATAAGCATAAAAGCAATTACGTAATAAAAGCTCTGCCAATTCCATAAGTCGCTAAACAAAGCGGCAAGCACACGTCCAAAGTAACCACCAACTATACTGCTACCAATATATAGGGTCATATTTTTTTGAAGTGTATCAGCGCTATAACTCATGCCTATATAGCTAGTCATTGCTGTTAAAGCTGCGGGGAGCGTTAAACCTTGTAAAAATCTGACTAATAATAAAAGCTCAAAGCTAGGTACATAAATAAAAAGTAAGCAGCTAAGGCCTAAAAGCACCATTGCAATACGTAATATAAGTAGTGGGTTTATTTTTGCTAAAAATAAACCGTAAACGAGCGGGGCAATGGCTAAGGGCAGCATAGTTGCAGTCATTAAGCTGCCAGCTACCGCAGGGGCTACATTAAATTCGCTCGCAAAAAGGCTAAGTAGAGGTTGTGGTGCATAAAGTACAAAAAATATAAATACCGAGCAAACGAGTAGATGAGGTAAACGCATTATATGGCTTATACATTTGCTGATTGGTTGTCTGGTATTGTATTAAAAATTGCTTTTAATTCATAATTAAAACCATAGTCATTGCGCTATATCATGGTTTGTTTTAACTAGTTTGCTAGATTAATGTCGATAGCGCTGTTATTTGAACTCGTTGGTGATTAAAATAGCGATAATATTAGTTTTTAGTGGAACAAAGCCATGGGTTCATTACAAGACCAATTGCTTCAAGCAGGATTAACAACATCGCATAATGCTAAAGTTGCTAAATCAGAAAAGCGTAAGCAACAAAAAAAGCAAAAGAAAGGGGCTACTAGCAACCCAAGTGATCTGCAAAAGCATATTCAACAAACCAAGCTAGAGCAGCAAAAAAAAGCTGAAGAGCTTAACCAAACACGCCAAGTGAGCTTAAAGCAGCGCGAACAAGAAGCGCGTGTTAAACAAATTTTAGAGCACCACAACCAAGACGCTATTCGTGGTGAGCGCACATTTAATTTTACTTATCAAAACAAAGTAAAAAATATCGACGTGAACGAGAAAACGCAAAAAGCGTTATCGGGCGGTCGTTTAGCTATTTGTGTACTAGAAGGGCAATTTTACGTATTAGACGACGAACCAGCACGCAAAGTGGCTGAAGTTGACGAAAAGTATATTGTTTTTCATGTAGAGCCAGAAAACAAACCAAAAGATGAAGATGACCCGTACGCAGACTTTGAAGTACCAGATGATATAGTGTGGTAATAGTTTATTAAGGGTAAGCTCATTTTTATTTGCTAAAGTATATAAAAGTGAGACAGAAACGAGTTAGCGGTTTTTGGTTAAGTTGATCGTCTAGTGTCGTTTCGTACGTATGCTTTTTATTTGATTGTTTACTACA
Organism: Pseudoalteromonas sp. LC2018020214; assembly: GCF_016598755.1. Taxonomy (NCBI): domain Bacteria; kingdom Pseudomonadati; phylum Pseudomonadota; class Gammaproteobacteria; order Alteromonadales; family Pseudoalteromonadaceae; genus Pseudoalteromonas; species Pseudoalteromonas sp. LC2018020214. Next base: position 3,324,546 of record NZ_CP066804.1, on the reverse strand, counting down.
ATCAATAGAACAGTTTTTCTAACCGTCAAAAAAGAAGAGTAAATACAATGAGCAAGATGAAAACACTACTATTAGGCGCGGGTATTACTTTAGCCGCAAGCTTCTCGTTTAATGCAGCAGCGGCCGATGGCGCCACACTTTATACCGCTAAGAATTGTCAAACTTGTCATGGCGCTGAAGGTAAAGCACCAATTATGGGTATGTACCCTAAACTAAACGGTCAAAATAAAGACTACTTAGTAGCGCAAATGAAAGATATTAAGTCAGGTGCACGTAATAACGGTATGACCATGGCTATGAAAGCAATGGTTGCAACGGTAACTGATGAAGAGTTTGAAGCAATTGCAGATTACCTAGCTAACGTAAAATAATTTACGCAGCTATACCATTTTAATACAATTGGTATTTTAGTTTTACAAACAGCCACACAATAGTGTGGCTGTTTTGTTTGGTGTTTGCTATAAAATAGAGACTGCTTTAGACTTCTAAACATCTGTTCGTACAGGTTAATAATGTACGTTTTTAAAAGGCTCATTATGTTTGATTTACCCCAACTCGATTTAAAAAATAAAGTATCAGCACAAGAGTGGCAACTTCGTGTTGATTTAGCCGCATGTTATAGACTGGTAGAGCACTTTCGTTGGGGGGATTTAATCTATACGCATTTATCAGCACGTTTGCCTGGCACCGACCACTACTTAGTGAATGCGTTTGGTTTAACCTTTGATGAAGTAACTGCCTCTAATTTAGTAAAGGTAGACTTAGACGGCAACATTATTGACGATACGCCATTTAGTATTAATCCAGCTGGTTTTACTATTCACAGTGCGATTCACGAGGTACGCGAAGACGCTCATTGTGTTATTCACCTTCATACCAAAGAAACAATCGCAGTCGCCACACAAAAAAATGGTTTATTACCGCTTAGCCAATATTCAATGTTTTCACTGCCATCGCTTTCTTATCATGGTTACGAAGGGCTTGCAGTAAACGACGACGAGCGAAAAGTGCTGCAAGATGATTTGGGCAGCACTAACCATATGTTATTGGTGAATCATGGTGGCTTAACAGTAGGCCCAACGGTAGGCGATGCGTTTATGCGCTTTTATGATTTACAGCGAGCGTGTGAAATTCAACTAGCGCTACAATCAAGCTCGCAAGAGGTGATTGAAGTACCGCAACCTATAATCGACAATATTTATAATCAAGCAAACGTAGTACACAGTGGCAGCACCGGCGGGCAACTTGCGTGGCCTGCAATGTTACGTAAAGCGTATCGACTTGACCCTAGTTTTGCAAAATAACCCATAGCGGTTAATAAGGAATTTTAATGAAAGTAAATCGCGTTGAAGTATTTGATATTCACTGTCCTGATAGACCTTCTTGGACACCTGTGTTTGTACGAATTCATACTGACGAAGGTATTAGTGGTGTTGGCGAAGCGGGCCTTGCATACGATTTAGGTCACAGTGCTGCAGCGGCTATGATTAAAGAAATGGCCGACGCCTTTTTAATCGGCCACGACCCATTTCAAACAGAAAAACTATGGTCTCGTATGTTACGTGAGAGCTTTTGGGGTTTAGGCGGCGGACCTGTTGTATATGCTGCAATGAGCGCAATTGATACCGCACTTTGGGATATAAAAGGTAAAGCGCTTGGTTTACCTGTATACCAGTTATTAGGCGGTAAAGTTAACGACAAACTACGCACTTACGCATCGCAATTACAGTTTGACTGGGATAGCGAATTTAAAGCCCTAGTACAACCGCAAGAATATGCAGAAGCGGCTTTAAAGGCGATGGCCGAAGGTTACGATGCAGTAAAAGTAGATCCAATTCAGTACGATAAAGACGGTAATACTTATTACGATCGTACAAAGATAATTTCACGTACCGAAATGAAGCTATACCGTGCGCGCATGCAAGCTATTCGCGAAGCAGTAGGCGACGAAGTAGACATTATTTTTGAATGCCACAGTTTACCAGGCGTGACAACAGCCATTCAGTTGGGTGAAATTGCAGAAGAATTTGACTGTATGTACTTTGAAGAGCCAGTTAACTACCTAAACCACTCATTACATGCAAAAGTAGCAGATAAAGTTAATGTGCCAATTGCTGGTGGTGAACGTTTGTATAATCGCTGGGGTGTGCGCCCGTATTTAGAAGATCAAAGTATTGATGTTCTGCAACCTGATATTGGTTTATGTGGTGGCTTTACCGAAACTAAAAAAGTATGTGATTACGCAGATATCTTTGATGTGCGTATTCAAGCTCACGTATGTGGCGGGCCTGTTGCAACAGCAGCATCACTGCACTTAGAAACGGCTATCCCTAACTTTTTGATTCATGAGCACCACACTTATGCGATTAAAAAGTGGAACCGCGAGTTATGTTTACAAGACCCACAACCTAAAAATGGTTTCTTTGAAGTGTCAGAAGAGCCAGGGTTGGGTATTGAATTAAATGATGAGATTGTTATGCGTTCTCAACGCGTAGAAATAAAATAATAGTCTTTTAACCTAACTTTAGGTCATGCATTAAAAAGCCGGTAAGTGATTAGCCACTTACCGGCTTTTACTTGTTTGGTAAAGTTTTAGCTTGTTATAACTCGTTAATTCTACATTCTACGTCTTTAAGCTCAATAGTGGCTTTACTATCAAGGTGGCGTATATAGCATTGCTTGCCTTTAATCATCAATTCAAACTGATCGGGTGTATTGCGACTTTGCGTGTCGATAATATTATTACCATCCACATTGCTAAGGGTTACTGTGCTGCTGGTAGTAAATACATTCTCAGCTAATTGAGTTTCTTGTATATGTACAAGTGTTTTAATTGCTTTGCTAACGGCTGTTTTATTTGGCTTTGCCAGTAGAGCATGTTGCAGCTTAGGTGTAGGGTCTGGATTTTGAGATATGCAGCCATTGAGAAAAAACGCAGAAAATACAACGATTAGTAAAAAGTACATTTTCATAAATTGGCCGTATTATTATAAAAAGAGAGTTTAATATAACTAGTTTTACTTAAACTTGGTAGTAGTGCTTAGCGTTTGCATAGCTAAGGCCATGCCATGTCTTATCGTTTGAGCATAACGCCTTATGGCAGTGCCATAGGTTGTTGTAGCTTGTATTTATTTGGCACACAGGGAAGTTGCTAGCAAACATAATACGCTGCTGGCCAAAGTGATTAAAAAGAAAATTAAAACACGCGGCTTGTTGCTCACTGGTGAGCCTAAGTAATTCAAAACCAGAGAATTTAATTGCTATGTTGTCGTGCTGAGCAAGTAACTCAGCACCTTGTTGCCAGTCATTTAAATTACTTGGTAGTCCTGCATGATTAATTATAATTTGAAGCTGCGGTAGCTGCTTAGCGTAGTAAGCTATTTGTTTGGTTATTTCGCTATTTTCAATATCAAATTGAGCTTCAAAATGCAGTTTATTTGTAGCCAATAAATTAAGGTTATTAATACAATGAGGGCTTTTTAGTCTCACTGCATCATCGTCTTCGGTTATATCTCTTATACCACAAAGGCTTGAATGAGCCAGTGCATTTAGCGCGTGATTAAATTGCTCTGCGGGCGCATCAATTTGGTTGTAACTAATAGCCTTAAACGAAAGGTTTTTTAAATGCGAGCTTAGCCAGTTTAACTCGTTTATAGGTGATTGATTATCAAACCCAGCCTCAATGTGCACAATACCCGCAAGTTCAAAATCAGTACTTTTAACAAGTTGCTCTGCACTTATTGGTTGTTTAATTTTTTCTAGGTTAGGCCATGCTGGTGGGTTTTCGCCTTGTAGCCAAGTATATTGCCCCTCGGCAAGATTAAAAAAATGCACATGAGGGTCAATAATTTGCATGCTCATTGGGCAGTGTAACCACCATCAATACTTTGTAGGCTGCCTGTTATAAAACTGGCATCATCACTTGCTAAAAAGCTCACAAGGGCAGCAACCTCATCGGCTTGACCTAATCGGTTAAGCGGTTGAAGACTTGCTTCCTCGGCAACTATTTCAGCTTTGTTTGCGCCACTGTTTGCGCAGTACGCATCTATCGCGTTATGAAATAGCGGGGTTTCTATTGTGCCAGGGCATACCGCATTTACTCTAATATTAAAGCTCGCGTAATCAAGCGCCGTTGTTTTGGCCATTGAGGCAAGGGCATGTTTTGTTAGGTTATACGCAAAAGAGTTTTGCTTACCTATAATTGCTTGATCGGATGCGACTAATATAATAGCGCCGCTATTTTGCGCTTTCATGCTTGGCAATACGCTTTGTACTGCGGCATAGGCGCCTTTAACATTAAGCGCAAAAAGTGCATCGAGAGTTTGCTCATCGGTGCTTTCTATATTTGCGCTTAAGTGTTTTCCAGCATTAGAAACAAGTACATCAATGCGTTTGCTTTGTTCACAGATAGCGTTGATACAGCTTTGTACCGCCGATACATCACTTACATCACACAGATGAAATATACCAGTTTCGCTTGGCTCTATATCAAGGTTATGTACTTTATAGCCATTACTTAGCAAACGCTTTACAACAGCTAGACCAATTCCTTTTGTACCACCTGTAACTACTGCAACTTGAGACATACTTACTTCCTTTATTGCTAACTAGTGAGAGTGACCGCAGCCGCCTTCAGCGTGCACATGTCCGTGAGAAACTTCTTCACTTGTTGCTTCACGTACAGATACAACTTCAACGTCAAACGTTAGTGTTTTGCCCGCAAATGGGTGGTTTAAATCACAATCTGCGTTAAAACGACCAACCTTAACAATAGTAACCTGATGACGACCTTGGTTAGAGCTAACCATTGCTGTCATACCTGGTTTCCATACTTTAACGTCGCCTTGTAGGTGCTTAAGCGGAATACGTTGAATTAAGTCATCAACACGCTCGCCGTATGATTCACTTGGCTCTAGAGTTACACTAAATTTTTCGCCAGCTTCTTTGCCTTCAAGTGCTTTTTCTAAACCAGGAAGCATGCCTTCGCTGCCATGAATGTAAGTAAGTGGCGCTTCGTTTGTGCTACTTTCAATTTGTTCGCCCGCTTCGCTAAGGGTGTAATGAAATTCAACTGCTGAATTTTTGCTAATTTGCATGCTTGTCTCTTCATATAATAACTATGTTAGGGCGCAATTTTACGCGAAATATACTTGTTTATAAACTTAACGTGGCTGATTTAGTGTTTTTTGTAAATCTAGCAGTAAATCTTTTTTTATTGGTGCTGCTTTTTGCTTTTCAGCCTGTGGTATAAACAGTACTAATTGAGTGCCAGGCTTTAAAATGCTTGATGCAGAGAGTTTGTTCCATTTTGCCAAGTCGCTATGAGGTACATCATAAAGCTGACTTATACTCCAAAGGCTATCGCCTGACTTAACTTCGTAATCTATTTCAATGGTGGGGATCGCAATCTCTTGGTGTTCTAAATAAGGGCTGATTTTGTAATCAACAGTTAATGTGCTTGGCAGAGTTTTAGGTTGCCCAACTAATAACTTTTCTCCAACACCTATTAAATTATTATTTTTATTATTAAGTTGTTTTAAAGCTTTTACCGACATACTAAAACGCCTGGCGATACTGTAAAGCGTATCGTTTTGTTTAACGATGTACTCTCCAGCAAAATTTGATTTGAAGAACTGACTTTTTAATAATGCTTCTTGTCCTATAGGCAGCAGTAAAGTGTGCGGCCCGTTAGGTGAGCTTTGATTTTTTAAATATCCCTGATTAATAGCATGTAACTGCTTTGAACCTATACCAGAGAGCTTTGCAATGACTGAAAAGTCGAACTGCTGGCCTATATTCATCTGTGTTGTAAATGGTTTATATGCAAGCTTTGGACGTTTAATCCCTTTTTGTGGGTGTTTAACTAAATAGCTTAAAGCGAGTAACTTGGGTACATAGTCAGCGGTTTCTTTTGGCAGGCTGAGCGACCAGTAATCGGTGCTTTTACCGCGTTTTTTGTTTTTTTCGATTGCACGTTTAACACGGCCTTCACCACTATTATAAGCGGCCAAAGCGTGTAGCCAATTACCATCAAAGCGTTTATGTAAGTAACTTAAGTAATCAAGTGCAGCATCGGTTGAAGCAAGTACGTCTTGGCGCCCGTCATACCATTGGTCTGACTTAACACCAAAGTGATGCGCCGTTGCGCCAACTAATTGCCAAACACCAACAGCTTGCTGTGATGAGGCTATTGTTGGTCTAAAATCGCTTTCTACAAATGGTAGTAATGCGAGCTCCATAGGTAATTGCTTTTGCTCAATTTTTTTTACGATGTGATACAGGTAAGGCGCTGCGCGTTTGCTCACCGTTTGTAAGTAGTTAGGTTGCTTTGCATACCAGCTGATACGCTTTTTTAAAGCGCGATTTTGATAAATCGTAAAGTGTAGATTATTGGCTATATGCACCCACAGATCGGTGGTTTTTGGTGGGCGCTTTTTTACGATTGTTTTTTTGAATTGAAGTGGCGTAACTGGCTCATTAACTTGAGGCGTTTGAGCTACTTCCTCGTCAATATCATAAGTATAGTCAGGCTCAAAATGAGTAAATATTTGTGGAGCGTCTTGTGGTTCTTGCTCCGTTGATTGACAACCAAATAACAAAATACCCAAACAACATAAAACCAAACTGCGCATAGTGATCACTTTTGTAAATTCCTTTTATTATTTTAACACAATCCGTTGTGTTGAGTTATTCTGCGCTTTTTGCGCGATTTAGGCCAGCTTGTAAAAAGAAGTTGCTCGATTTTATATTAAGCGCTTCTTGTTTATAAGGCTCAATAACTGATTCAGGAAACGATAGCATTAACTGCTCAATACTTTGATCTTTATTGTTTTTAACGTGCTCTGTTATGGCTGTTAAAAATGATAGTGGCTGTTTCAGCTGCTCTTTTGTTAATGTGCCGCCGTGACCAGGTATAATAATAGCGAGCTTTTCATCGTTAATATATTGCTTAAGCAACGTTTGCCAACTATTAAGTTCGCCGTGACCAGGGTAAGGAAGCCAGTCAACGATATCGCCACCAATCAGCACACTGCCATTATTAGTAGTAATAGTTAAATCACCGTTAGTATGGGCTTGCTGCGGCTCAAGCGTTACCTCAAAACCACCAAGGTCGATAATTTTACGACTATTAATTACTATTTCGGGTTTGCTAAGCTGATACTCCTGCCAGCGAAAAAGTCGCTTTTTTGCAAGCTTTAACTTATCACGCCATTTAGCTTGCTCTTCTTTAGGGACATTCGCTAATCGTTGGTAGCTCAGCTCAATGCTCTTTTCATAGGTGTCTAGTTTGTCGGTATATGCTGTTTGGTAAAGGCTAAAATTTTTATTTACTTGCTGATGAACAACGAGCTTGGCATCAGGATAAAAATTTTGCATAACCGCCATACCTAGCAAGTGATCGTCATGGTAATGCGTGGCAACCAAATAGCATAAAGGTGTTTTAAGGCGTTTTTTTAAATCTTCAGCAAGTTGTTCAACTGCAGCAAAATTGGCACTCGTATCAACCAGTAGGGCACATTTTTCGCCTTCAATTAATACTTGGTTAGAGTCGTAAAAGCGAAGCTTGTCTTGTTGCTTTAAAAACTGAATATGAGGGTTTATTGTATTCCAAATAACGGCAGCGTAGGTGCTAGGTGCTATTGATAGTAACGTGCATGACAATAGTAAGTGCTTACATGAAGAGGTTATGTTTGAAAGTTTTAACTTCATTTATTATCTCTACGCTGAGGTTTAATTACTTTAATAATAAACAAAAAGCGCAGTATGCGCTTTTTATTTTTGGTGTTTGGGGTCATTTGCCAAATGCTGACTGAGTTTATCAATCAATTGGTCTTGATGCTGTTGTTCAACTGTAGCCTGTGTTTTTGCTTCTAGCAATTCGTGGCTTAAATTTAATGCTGCCATTAGTAGGGCTTTTTGATCGTTTCTAACGGTTGAGCGTTGTTTCATTTGCTCAACTAAGTCATTTAGATTTTTAGCTGCTGCTATTAATGCATCTTCCTGCCCTTCGGGGCAAGCAAATTGCTGCTCTTTACCTAGCAACTCAACAGTGACCCGCTGGTTTTGCAGCTCAGACATTAGCTAGCCTGTTGTGCGCTTTGTAATTTATCAAGAAGACCAGATAAAGTAGTGCTGGCATCTTTTTGCTTTTCTTCATTTTCTAAAGCTTCAAGCTGTAGTAATTCGTTTTCATCGCTTAGTTTAGTGTTCTGTTCTTTTAAAGTAGCAACATCTGTTTGTAATTGATTATTACGTTCGATTAAAGAATCGATCAGTTGTTCGAGTTGTTGAAGAGTAGTGTTGTTCATAAAGGCGCTCATATAACTGTAATTAATGTCATGCAAATGTAAAGCAAAGTGTGTTGATTTGCCAGCATTTACGGTGGTTTTAGCTGATTTTTCTTCTGCGTTAAGGGATAATTCAGCATATGAGCTTTTTCATTCAGAAATGGTTCACTTTAACACTCTCTTATCTTGGTGTGAGTTGCCAAAGCCTAGTGCTTATGGTTCACTTACGATATTAAATTGCGTATGGCGAAAATAAATAATGCTTAGTTACAGACACTCATTTCATGCGGGTAATCCTGCCGATGTACTTAAACATTTAGTACTGGCACAAGTACTAAATTACCAAACAATTAAAGATAAACCGCTTGATTATATAGACACGCATTCAGGTGCTGGCTTTTTTGAACTGGCAGCTGCTGATGCGCAAAAAACGCAAGAGTATCAAGATGGTATTGAAAAACTTTGGCAACATAAAAGTGAACATGCTGAGCTTAATGAGTACATTGAATTAATTAAGTCATTTAACGACACTGACGAACTTGCATTTTATCCGGGTTCACCAAAAATTGCAGAGCATTACTTGCGCCGCCAAGATAAGGGTTGGTTTTTTGAACTGCACCCGCGCGATTTATTATTACTTGAAGAAAATATGCAAGGTAAGCGCTCCATTCGTGTGCGCGGAGAAGATGGCTTTACCGGCTTAGTAGGATTATTACCACCAGCATCTCGCAGAGCGTGTGTGTTAATTGACCCTCCGTACGAAATTAAAGATGACTACGAAACGGTTGTAAAAACCTTAGTTAAAGCTCATCAGCGTTTTGCTACAGGTACTTATATGATTTGGTATCCGGTAGTAGACAGAGAGCGCATTGATAATATGGAGCAGGGCTTAATTGATTCAGGAATGCGCAACATTCAGCTATTTGAATTAGGCACTGAAGCGGACACTGACGTACACGGCATGACAGCATCTGGCATGATTGTGATTAACCCTCCATGGAAGCTAAAGCAAACAATGGATGCAATAATGCCTGAACTTGTTGATTTGTTGAGTGAGCCAAGTGGTTTTTACAGAAGTGAACAACTCGTTGATGAGTAGCTTTAAATAGCGCTTACAATGAAGATAAAATGCCCAGCTTTGCTGGGCATTTTATTTAAAATCAATACGAATGTGTTAGGTAACACATATATTAGGGAGCTAAATATTAATTAAAATAAACTGCGTTAAAAGTAGCAAGCGTATTACCGCTGTTGTTTTTAAGTTTCAGTGACTCGCCTGTAATTTCCCACTTTGAAGTATTGTTAAGTACGTTAGACATAGCTGCCTCTTGGTCCATATTCTCCGAACACATCTTTTTTGTACTCGCTAATTGACTAAGTGTAATTGTGTGCTGCTCGGTGCTATAACTTCCGCTAAAATTATTACAGCCTAAAAAGCCATTAACACGGTAGTCTTTATCGAACTGAATAAACGGCTCTTTAGTTGTAACATTTACTGTTTGAGCATTGATTGTTATTGCTTTCCAGTACGTGTTTGTAAGCGTTACGTCTGGCTTTTCAACGGATACTTTTGAAAGCTCAATTTTATAAGGGCCAGTTAGCTGTGACTCTCTAAATGGGTCGTTATTTGTGGTACTTGTGTAAAGTACTTTGTCTTTATTTATGATTCTGGCGCTTAGGCTATAGCGGTGTTTATCGTTAACTTTACTGGCATCATAAGTTAGCTCTACAGTAAATGGTGGGGCTTGGGTTATATCAATCACTTCTTGGGTTATTATATCTGCTTTTACATCCATTTTAGATACATCCGAAAGCGTAACGATTAACTGTGAACCGGGGCGAAGCATACTGCGATCTTTGTAGCTAACTTGGGTAGTTAGAGTCGATATTGATTTTGCTTGCTTTGTATTGTCAGTCGGCTTTGTTTGTTGATCACAACCGGTTATAGCAAAAGCGCTTAGTGCTAATAAACTAAGTCCTGTAAGTGCTTTTTTACGTGAATGTACTGCTTGATGCTTTTCCATGTTTGTTATCCTTACTCAATATTATCCCCCTAGTGTATTACCTAGTGACTTAATCATTCCTTAACTTATTTTAAACATAAAAAAAGGCGCATTAGCGCCTTTAATAATTAAAAACAAACGATTATTTTTTAACAAACTTAGTTAAAATAACAATGCGTTGGCCGTCAACTCGCCCTTCAATATGTTCAGGGTTGCTGGTTAGGCCAATATTACGAACAGCTGTTCCGCGTTTAGCTGTAAGGCTACTACCTTTAACGTCTAAGTCTTTAATTAAGGTAACAGTATCGCCTGCTTGAAGTACTACACCGTTGCTATCTACATGCTTTAAATCGTCATCTTCAGCAAGTGCTTTTTTAGCCCACGTTAGCGTATCTTCTTCAAGGTAAATCATGTCTAGCGCATCTTGTGCCCAGCCATTATCAGGCGCTAAACGCGAAAGCATTCTGTAAGCTACAACTTGTACTGCAGGAGTTTGGCTCCACATGCTATCGTTTAAACAGTGCCAATGCGTAGGCGTTATTTCGCTGTTATTCTCGATTTGATCTTTACATGTTTGACACGTGTAAATACATTTATCTGAGTGGGTTTCAGTTACCGGTGGTACTTCATAAACAGATAAGTTCTCGGTGGCTGCACACAATTCACATTGATTATTACTACGTTCGATTAAGGCTTTTTCAATACTCATGGGGCTCTTTCTGATTCTGGTCGAGTTAACATTTGCTGCTATTGTACTCCAAAACACGAGCTCTGCGCCATTAGTCCCTTAATTTTGTGTGGGTATATTACTCATATACTTATCTTCAATAGTTTTTATATATCCTTGAGCGTGAAGGTTTTTAATTGCTAGGTTTATCTGGGGCAATAATTCTTTGTGTTTGCTCAATAAGCGAATTCTTAAAAAACCATGGGAATGCTGTGCGCCAAAGGCAATGTTTATCCCTAACTGCTTTGCCCAATAGAGCGCAGTTAACTTACCTACTAGTGCAGCTTCTACACGGTTTCTTGATAGGGCTGTCATAAGTTCTTTTTCGGATGGAAAGTCAACACGCTCAAAGGTGTTGTCATTAAAGTAATAGTAACCTAGTACCGTTCCTATATTTTTACCCTTCAAGCTATCAGCGCTTTGCCAATGCTGGGCATTTTTAGGCAAGGTAACAATCATTTCTGTGGCATAAATAAGCGGCTCTGAAAAAACATAACGAGGGTCATTTCTCTCACTCTTTGAGAGCCATTCTAATGAAATAACATCAAAATCGATTATTTCATCTTGTAAATATTTGGTAATACGCTTTGTAGGTAGGTCGATATGAGAAGCTGCAATATTGGCATCATCGAGTACTTTTTCAATAATTTCGGGTAATATGCCAGGCTTTTCTTGATCATTTGTATAATATGGATAATGACTTCCTGACGCGCTAACATTATATTTGAGGGGAGTAGGATTAATGCTGGCATAGCTAAAAAATACAAATAGCAGAGGGCTCAGTACTAATAACCGAATAAAGTTAGTCAAATCTCTACCTTTTATATTAATATTTTATATTAGTGTTGTGTAATTTTAACGTTTTTGCAATGACGACTATATTTATCTTATGCGTGTTGCATTAAAGTACACATATTATTGGCTGTTTTGCCATCTTTTATTTATAGGTTTAGAGCCAAGTGAAATTACATAACATACCTGATGAAGTACAAAAAATAACTCAGTTTGTTGCGCGGCAACCTATTTTTGATATAGACCAGAATGTTTTCTCGTACGAATTGCTTTATAGAGACTCAGCCAATAATGCGTTTCCTGTAGGCACTTCAGATGTCCATGCGACAAGCCGCCTATTTTTTAATGCTTTAATGTTGGTTGGTTTAGATAGACTTACCGCACATCATTTAGCTTTTATAAACTTGTCATCAGAAACTATTCTCGATAACTTCCCCAAACTTTTATTGCCAGAAAATAGTGTTATTGAAATAGTGGAGCGCACGGGTAATATTCCTGCGGTGGCTGAGCGTGTGCAAGAACTTAAAAAAGAAGGGTATGTTTTTGCGTTAGATGATTACGATGGCGATCCAAAATGGGAGCCACTGTTAGCACATGTTGATTACATAAAAATTGAGATAGATGATCCGGTTATTAAAACCAATATGCGCATTAAAAAAATAAAACGCGCAAATCCACATGCAAAAATAATTGTTGAACGAATAGAGACGCATGAACAATTTAATGTATTAAAATTGGCTGGCTGCGATTTATTTCAGGGGTTCTTTTTTTCTCGCCCAGAAATGATTACGTATAAAGGTGTAGAGCCTTCAAAGCTAACCGTTTTTGATCTATTGCGTTTTACAGCAAAAGAAACACTTTGCTTTAAAGAAGTTCATCAACGAGTGGCCAGAGATGTCGCCATAACAGCGAGGGTTTTAAAGCTAGCTAACGCGCGTTCAGGCAAAGCAAATTTAGTCATTACGTCTATTTCACAAGCGGTTATTTATTTAGGTGAGGACACAATAAGACAATTTGTTCGCGTATTAGCAATTAGTGAGTTGGGGGTCGAAAAACCAACCGAATTAACTAAGCTTGCTTTAACGCGGGCTCAATTTATGTCGCTAATATTGGAGCAAAATAATAAAGAGTTGACCGAGCAAGGGTATCTGGTGGGTTTGTTCTCGGTGCTTGATGCTATTTTAGATGCTGATTTAAAAGACATAGTTAAAGAGTTTACTTTAGATGCTGCAATATCTGATGCGTTACTATTAGAGAGCGGCATCTTAGGGAACTGTTTATCGCTTATAAAAGAGTTTGAATTAGATAATATAGATGAAGCTATGGTCCATTTGGCCAACATAAACTCAGAGCTGCATATTGGCGATATATTTAATTTTTTATTGGATGCTGTTTTATACAGTGATGACATTATTGAGGCAATAGCAGAATAAATATGCGTAATTGGTTGTCGGTTATAAGTGTAGTGGTTGCTCTTTGTTTATTGTTTCCTGGTATTACAAAACCAGTATTAACAATAGAGGGCAACATAGATAAATCAAAACTAGCGCAAGCGGGCATTGAAATGCTGGCTGAAGAGGGCGATGGTCGAACTCGCAGTATGCTAATGATGTTCTCGAATATGCTAGGGCTTGATAAGTTAGAGGGCGAGATTAGCGCCTATAACAAAACACAAAGTATTTTAGGCACAGTTAAAGAGCTTGCTAGCAATAATAATTTATTTGTAGCTGCTTTAGTGGGTTTGTTTTCTATTGTTATTCCAAGCTTGAAGCTGCTATTACAATTGCTTTATTGTTGCCTACCTTTGAATGGGTTGAAGCAAAAGCTCGGTCTGGTTATTTGTGCATTAAGTAAGTGGAGCATGGTTGATGTATTTGTTATTGCATTAATAGTGACTTACCTAGCAGGTAACGCTCATGGTAAAAGTGGTGAGCTACTTGTTATGAATGCCCAATTTGGTGAGGGCTTTTGGTATTTTAGCGCATATTGTATATTTGCAATTATAGCGAGTAACTTAATTAAAACACCTGAAAAACCGCAGTCTACATAATTAAAGTATTTGTGGTTGCCGTTAGGTTATCTTACAATCATTTTAAAATTTATTAAAAGGCATAATGTTGCAACGTTTTTACTCTAGTTTACTCATGATAACTTTACTGCTCACTTTTGTGGGTCAGGCAGTTGCGTCTGTAGCTATGGTATGCGAAATGCCACATATGCCAACGAAAACAGCAATGCATGCCCAAATGCCAATGACACAAAGTAGTGATACAACAGCTGTCGCTAGCATGTCTGAAAATATGATGCAGATGGATTGTTGCGACGACGAAAGTACGCCACAAAATGATTGCAAATGCCCTATCAGTGGCTGCGCTGCTAATTCAATGCTTAATGTTGATACTTTATTTAGCGTTACTTTACTTGAATCTGAAAAAGTAAATATAAGTGTATTTACTACACAAATTAATATACCTCGTTCACTCTACCGCCCTCCCATGTCTGCTTAATAGCAGGATAGGTGTAATATCAATTTTATTGAAAACATGCTCATTCTAGGAACTAAATACCTCTCTAACTGCGTTAAAAATTACTTATATAAAGCAACTATACTGCGTAATTTTTTCCTTGTTATAGAGCTATTTCCCTACCGCAATAATAGATCATTAATTCAATGCAATTGATATAAAAGGTTTTTGTAAAACTCCTAAACACCTTTTTTGCTTCCTAATTTAAGAATTTCTTTTATTTTTAGATGGAGCAGGTGATGAACCACGCTGTAAGTATTAAAGCCGTATTATGTAGTGTTGTGTTATTTAGCACAGCTGTTAATGCGCAAAACAATTCAAATAACCTAAATATCGATACGCTAAAGCAAGCCCGCAATGAGCAAACGCTTAGCTTAACGCAAGCGCTTAATTATGCACTAACGCATGAGCCATGGCTAAAAGCGAGTGGCTACCAAGAAGATGCCACAATAGCGCAAAGTATTGCCGCAGGCACCTTACCCGATCCTGTTTTAACGGTTGGCTTACTTAACTTACCTACTAACGGTTATGCGTTTGATCAAGAAGGGATGACGCAGCTTAAAGTCGATTTGAGCCAAAAGTTTAGCCGAGGGGATAGTTTAGCACTTAAACAAAAGGCATTAGCTCAGTCTGCTCAACAATATCCTTGGCAGCGCGCCGATCGCTTAGCACAAGTAAAAGCAATTGTGATTGAGTCGTGGTTAAACGCGTATCGTGCTCAGCGAAGTATTGCTTTAATTGAGCAAGATAAAGGGCTATTTACTCAGCTTATTGAAATTACCGAAGCAAGCTACGCAAGTACCTTAGGTAAAACACGCCAGCAAGATATTATTCGTGCGCAATTAGAGCTCACTCGCCTTGAAGATAAGCTGGTTATGCTTGAGCAGCAATTTGAAAGTGCTAAAAACCGTTTAGCACAGTGGTTACCTATGAATATGCTTATGCAGCCCTTAAATGCCGAATTTACTAAAACCACAGGGCTGGTTGATTTTGCAAACCTTGAATTTGATAAATTAATACAGTTGCTTATGGCGCATCCCGCAATTATTGCGATAGAAAAAACCGTCACCGCAAAGCAAACCGAAGTTGCACTCGCCAAGCAAAGTTACAAACCTCAAATGGGCGTTAATGTGGGTTATGGTTACCGAGATGATACGCCTATGGGGGAGTCGCGAGCTGATTTACTTTCAGTAGGATTTAGCATTGATTTGCCATTGTTTACTGATAACAGACAAGATCAACAGGTTAAATCGGCTATTGCTAGTGCAGAAGCTACTAAAACACAAAAGCTGGTGGCGCTTCAAAAACTCAAAGGCATGTACTTTAAGGAGTTTAGCCAACTCGCTCGTTTGCAAAAACGCGATGCGCTTTATCAAAATACGTTATTACCGCAAATGTCAGAGCAATCTCAAGCAACACTAAATGCTTATACGCGCGACGATGGGGATTTTTCTGACGTGATGCGCGCGCGTATTAGTGAGCTTAACGCCAAAATAGACGCGCTTAATATTCAAGTAGATCAGCATATTATTACCGCTCGCCTTAATTATTATGCAAGTAGCTTAGACCCCCAAGTAATGAGCGATAAAACTGGAGAATTACATAATGAATACTAATTTAAAGTTACTTGTTGCTGCCTTAGTCGGTGCGGGCGCATTTGCGTTAATTGGCGCCTTAGTAATGCAGTTTTTACCTAGCAACTCGGCAATGCATGAACAACAAAGCGCTGACAAACAGCCCTTATATTGGGTAGCCCCTATGGATAGTAATTACAGGCGTGACGCGCCAGGGCTGTCGCCAATGGGAATGGATTTAGTCCCTGTATATGAAAACGATAGCAACGCTCAGGATGGACCAGGTGCAGTAACTATTTCGCCTGCAGTAGTTAATAACTTGGGCGTAAGAACTGCCAAAGTAGAGCTTAAAACACTTCACAGCGATATAAATACTGTAGGGTATGTGCAATATAACCAAGACCAACTTATTCACATTCATCCGCGTGTAGAGGGCTGGATTGAAAGCTTGTACGTTAAAGCACAAGGTGCCCAAGTTAAAGCCGGTGAACCTTTATATACTTTGTATTCACCACAATTGGTGAACGCACAGGAAGAGCTTTTACTGGCGGTGAATCGTAATAATACCGTGTTAATTCGCGCTGCAAAGGCACGTTTAGAGTCGTTAAATGTGTCTGATGGATTTATCGAGCGCTTACAAAAAAATAAAAAGATAATGCAAAATATTACTTTTTACGCAAAGCAAAGTGGTGTGGTAGATGAGCTAACAGTACGAGAAGGCTTTTACGTTAAACCAGGCACATCAATGATGAGTATTGCCCAGCTTGATGAAATCTGGGTAGAGGCCGAAGTGTTCGAGCGCCAATCAGAACAAGTGAGCGTTGGTTTACCTGTAACGATGACGCTTGATTACTTAAAAGGTCAAAAGTGGGAAGGTAAGGTTGATTACATTTACCCCGCGCTTGATGCTAAAAACCGGACTCTGCGTGTAAGGCTCAGGTTTGAAAATGCAGATCATCGGTTAAAACCAAATATGTTTGCACAAGTGAGCATTCACGCTAAAGCGAGTAAGGCGCAATTTACAGTCCCTAAAGAAGCGGTAATTCGCACGCAGCATCAAAACCGTGTGGTTATTGCATTAGGTGAGGGTCGTTTTAAATCGGTAGAAGTCGAAGTTGGGCAAATTAATAGTAATGAAGCGGTCATTTTGTCAGGTGTGACGACAGGTGACACGGTAGTGACCTCAGCGCAATTTTTAATAGATTCTGAGTCAAGTAAGAGCTCCGACTTTAAACGAATGGAAATGCCTAGTTCTAGCATTAGCTCAGGTATGAGCTCGGATTCTGGTTCAGGCTCTAATATGAACATGGATATGCTGCCACAAAGCGCCACGGTTAACGGCACTATTAATGCCATAGATACACAAAATCGCATTATTAATATTAGCCGAGAAGCCATTGAAAAATGGAATCGAGAACCCGCCACAATGGACTTTGTATTAGCGCCAGATATTGATATTACTCAGTTTGAAAATGCCCTGTATATTAATTTTACTTTTAGCATTATTAATGATGAATTTGTAATTACTAAAGCGCAAAACGCAGAGCCGATTGATCATTCTACTATGCAACCTATGCAACACAGTTCTCACTAGGAGCCATTATGATAACTGCCATTATTCGCTGGTCTGTTGGCAATCGCTTTTTTGTGTTGTTGCTTACATTAATTTTACTAGGTGGAGGGTTGTTTGCGATAAAAAATACGCCCGTGGACGCCTTGCCTGACTTATCTGATGTTCAGGTCATTATAAAAACTACTTATCCGGGGCAAGCGCCGCAAGTAGTGCAAGACCAAGTTACATTTCCGCTCACCACTGCAATGCTTTCTGTGCCGGGTGCACAAACTGTAAGGGGTTTTTCGTTTTTTGGTGACTCGTACGTTTACGTTATTTTTGACGAAAAAACTGATTTGTATTGGGCGCGTAGCCGAGTACAAGAATACCTAAGCCAAGTAGCGAGTAGATTACCCGATAGCGCTACGCCAGAGCTTGGTCCTGATGCAACAGGCGTAGGTTGGATTTACTTATACGCACTAATTGATAAAACAAATAAACACGATATTAGTCAGCTACGAAGCTTACAAGATTGGTTTTTAAAGTTTGAGCTACAAACTGTGCCCGGTGTATCTGAAGTGGCTGCTGTTGGTGGCATGGTTAAGCAATATCAAGTTAATGTTGAGCCTGATAAATTACGTGCATATGGTATCCCGCTTAGCCTTATTCAAACGGCTATTCAACAAGGCAACCAAGAGATGGGCGCCTCGGTAGTTGAAATGGCTGAAGCAGAATACATGGTAACAAGCACCGGCTACATTAAAAGTGTTGCCGATTTGGAAGCTATTCCGCTTGGCGTAAACGCTAATGGTACTGCGCTGCAATTGCGTGATGTAGCTGATATTAGAGTCGGGCCGCAAATGCGCCGTGGTATTGCAGAGCTTAATGGCGAAGGCGAAGTGACCGGCGGCATCGTTATTATGCGCTATGGCGAAAATGCACAAAAAACTATTGAGCTGGTAAAAGCAAAATTAGAATCGCTTAAAAAGGGATTACCAGAGGGCGTTGAAATAGTCCCTGTGTACGATCGCTCCAACTTAATTAATAACGCGGTAGATAATCTAACAAGTAAGCTAATTGAAGAGCTGATTGTAGTTGCTTTAGTGTGTGTGGTGTTTTTGTTTCATGTGCGCTCATCGCTGGTGGCGATTATTACATTACCGCTTGGGATTTTAACGGCATTTATAATTATGTATTGGCAGGGGATTAACGCCAATATTATGTCTTTAGGGGGAATTGCAATAGCGATAGGCGCAATGACTGATGGCGCTATCGTCATGATTGAAAATATGCACAAACATATGGAAAAAACGCCGCTTACCAACGAAAACCGCTGGGAAGTTGTGGCTAAATCGGCGAGTGAAGTGGGTCCTGCATTATTTTTTAGTTTATTAATTATTACCGTCAGCTTTATGCCGGTATTTATTTTAGAAGCGCAAGAAGGACGTATGTTTGCGCCACTGGCTTACACTAAAACCTATGCTATGGCAGCGTCTGCTGGGCTTGCGATTACCTTAGTGCCGGTATTAATGGGTTACTTTATTAGAGGTAAAGTTATTTCGGAGCAAAAAAATCCAGTTAACCGATTACTCGTCGCAGCGTATCGCCCACTACTTAACTGGGTGCTTAAATTTCCAAAAATGACATTGGTACTCGCGGTGGTTGTTTCTGTTATTGGCTTTTACCCGGTAAACAAAATAGGCAGTGAATTTATTCCGCCACTTGATGAGGGCGATTTAATGTATATGCCCACAACGTATCCTGGTTTATCGGTAGGTAAAGCGCGCGAAATACTACAGCAAACCGACAAGCTAATAGCCACAGTACCTGAGGTTAAAACAGTATTTGGTAAAGTTGGGCGAGCAGAAACAGCAACAGATCCTGCGCCGCTTACAATGATAGAGACGTTTATTCAGTTAAAACCAAAAAACGAATGGCGCGAGGGGATGACTCTTGAAAAACTTAAAAAAGAACTCGACGGTTTGGTTAAGTTTCCGGGGTTGACGAATGCGTGGGTAATGCCAATTAAAACACGTATTGATATGCTCGCAACCGGTATTAAAACTCCCGTGGGCATTAAAGTTGCGGGACCAAAGTTGAGTGAAATTCAAAAAATTGGTCAACAAATAGAAGTGCTTTTAAAAGATGTGCAAGGCACCGCATCGGTTTACTCAGAGCGAGTAGCGGGTGGGCGTTATATAAAAGTAGATATAAATCGTGAAAAAGCGGCGCGTTATAGTTTAAACATTAGCGACGTACAGCAAGTTGTATCTACTGCAATAGGTGGTACAAACGTAACTCAAACCGTAGAAGGACAAGAGCGCTACCCTGTTAATTTACGTTATCCGCAAGCATACAGAGACTCGCCAGAAGAGCTAATGTTGTTACCCATTGTAACGCCTACAGGGCAGCGTATAGCACTTGGTGATGTAGCCGATGTATTTATTGAAGATGGACCGCCTGGTATAAAAAGCGAAAATGCACGTTTAAACGGTTGGAGTTTTATTGATATAGATGGCGTTGATATCGGTACTTACGTTGAGAGCGCTCAGCAAGTGCTCGATAAAGACCTAATACTACCAGCTGGCTACTCAATTACGTGGGCTGGGCAGTATGAATACATGCAGCGCGCTAAAGACAAACTGACTTATGTATTACCACTTACATTAGCGATTATTATTGTATTGCTTTATCTTAATTTTAGAAGCTTTGCTGAGGTCACTATTATTATGGCCACGTTGCCACTGGCAATGATTGGTGGCGTATGGCTAATGTATTTAGAGGGCTTTAACTTTTCAGTTGCAGTGGGTGTAGGTTTTATTGCCTTAGCTGGGGTAGCGGTAGAAATTGGGGTCATTATGTTGGTGTATTTAAACCAAGCCTATCAAGAAAAATGCATCGAAGCAGAGCAGACTGGTAAGCCACTTAGTTTAGTGCAATTACAGCAAGCTATTATTGAAGGTGCAGGGCTTCGAGTACGCCCGGTTATGATGACTGTCGCGACAATTATTATCGGTTTATTACCTGTACTTTATGGCACGGGCACCGGAAGCGAAGTAATGAGTCGAATAGCTGCACCTATGGTTGGCGGTATGGGCAGTGCAATTGTACTCACCTTACTTGTTATTCCTGCTGTTTACCTACTGTGGCGCAAACAAGGACTTAAATAATATAAAGCAACAAGACGACAGAGCAGTGCGGTTACTACCCACGCATTGCTCTATAAAAATTACCTATAATTTGTAAGTTATTCTATTAAATTGCTAATTAATATTCGTTTTAAAAATAACCTTCTGTTTTTAAATGTTTTTTTAATTGGCACGCTTTACGCAGTGTAGTACCTATACAGTCAACTAAGTAAGGAATGCACATGCAAGTTAAAACAATTAAAGAGGTATACGATTGGACCGTTTTGTTTCATACGCAAATGGCGGCTAATTTTCATAGCGTAAAGGATTTACTCGATGAACATAATGCAATGCTGGTGGACTACTACCTAAATTACGAAAAAAAACTCGCTGAAGATTTAGTCGGGTTTAAAGCGATAACCGAAATAAATACGCTCGATACGTACTGTTATGAATACTTTGCTAAAAATCCTGAGCTAATTACTTTCGAAGACATTAGTAAAGACCAGCAATTTGATGAGAAAGTTATTCAAGCTTACTTATCAGAGCAGCATCAAAAGGTAATTGAATTATACGAATACTTACTTGAGCGCGCTGAAACTCAAAGTGGCCAAGAAAAGCTGCAACAAATACTAGAGCTGGAAAAGCAAGGTATAAAGCAAATGATGCAAAGTACGAATCGTCATATGGATATGTAGCTTTATAAGATAACTATTTAAAATAGCCGATGCTTGCATCGGCTTATTTTATGTCTGCGTTAAATAACCCGCAGAGGGCTTTGATAAACTGGCTAGAATAATATGGGTGTCAACGTGTGGCACGCACATAGGGAGGTCAAACTTCTTCTGTATCTACAATTAAATCACTTGTTATTGATTCCAATGCTTCAATAACTTCATCTTTATTCATACCATTGGGTAAAGTAACGGTAGCAACAGCACTAAAAATAGGCACCCCCCAATTAGGCGCACTTTGCTGCCTTGAATTTAAATGAGTAATGTTAGCGCCTTTGTGGCGTATTACACTCGCCAACTCTTGAACAATACCTGGGCGATCGTTACCTGTTATAACCAGATTGATTTGTTCTAATGTTGATGGTTCAATTTCTGTGTTTCCGGTTTCAATTCGAACGTCTAACTTAGGTAACTTATTTAAAGCGCTTTGTAATGATTGAAAGTGTTCCTCAGCAACTTCAAGTTGAATAATACCTGCAAAATGACCTAATAAATGGCTTAAGTTACTGCTTAGCCAGTTGCCATGATTTTGTAACACGACGGATGAGATACTCTCTACTAAACCAGGGCGATCTTGCCCTAGAATAGTTATAACCAACTGCTTCATAAATAATTCTCTTTTTAAGCCCAAAGAAAGTAAATGCATAGGCATTAAGTGTATTGTCTAATCTAAATTGTGTGTTGTTGCACTTTTTATAAATCGTTGATTTTAAAATAATAAAAATGAATATGGTTGTGTTGACTATACGTGGTATTAATAGTCATTCTTATTTAGTAAGTACTCTTTTAGTATTGACCTCGATAAATGCTTTGTCCAATTATTTTATAATTTAGTTCACTTAAAAATCATCTATATGAGACTTATTTAGCGATTTTCTTCGCTAGTTTTATTTAAAACCGTTTTAACGTGCTTATTATTACTGCTGTAACATTACTGTCATCTTGATGAAATATAATTTATACAACGTTAAGATTTAAGGGTGTTTTGATGACTTCAAATCCGAATAAACCGACTTTTAATACGGATCGAAGCCGTCTATTTAAAGATCGGTTTGCCAAATTTGGTATAACCGCAGGTGGGATAATGGTATTGGTAGCACTGCTATTAATATTCTTTTACCTTCTTTATGTAGTACAGCCAATTTTTGAATCAGCAAAAGTAGAAAAACGCGATAGCTTTCAGGTCGCTAATTCGCAGCAAATAGCAGGCCTTGGTGTAGAAGAGCAAACTGAAGTTGCTTATTTATTAAGTCAGCAAGGGCAGGTTGATTTTTACAGTGTGCAAGATGGCAGCTTTGGTAAAAAGCTTAAAACATTAAACGCCGAGCTACCAAGTGATGCAACAAGCTTTGCAACTAGCGCGCCTTTTCAAGGGCATTATGCGTTTGGTTTAAAAGATGGCACTGTAATGGTCGTAGCACCTAAATTTTTGGTCACCTTTCCTAATAACGAGCGTAAATTAACGCCTCGTTTAGACTTTCCTCTTGGGGAAATGGCTCTGGAAGTAGATGAACAAGGCGCAGCTATTAAACGCTTTGCATTTAGCCACTATGAAGACAGAACAGCCGTTGTCGCACTTACAGAAGACAAACGGGTGCTGTTTAGCAGTTTTGTTGCTGAAGAGAATATGTTTACTGGCGAAGTTGAGTGGGTTGTTGAGCGCACAGAGCTAGATGTTGAAGGGCGTGTAGATGAGCTATTAATGTCGCCAGATACAACCCGTACTTTTGTACGTTCTGCTAATCAAGTTTATGTATACGATACACGTGACCCAAGTGATGTAGAGCAAATTCAGCTACTTTCAGCTAACGAAGAAAATGCCAATATTGTATCTGCACAATTACTAGCAGGTGCAAACTCATTAATGCTTGCAAATGATAACGGCGAAGTTTCGCAGTGGTTTGAAGTTAACACTGACACTGGCCGCGAATATCAAAAAATACGTTCATTTGAAACGACTAAGCAAAGTAAATTAAATGTATTTACAGAGTTCTACCGTCGTACTTTTTTTACGACCAGCAGTAACGGTGAGCTTGGGGTGTACTACACAACAAGCGAAGCAAAATTATGGCAAGGTAAAGTAAGTGAAGGCGCAATACAAAACTTTGCAATTTCACCGCGTTCAAATGCTGCATTAATTTTAGCGGATAACAAACTAACAGTATTAGAAATACATAACGAGCATCCAGAAGTTACTTGGTCAGCGCTTTGGCAAGAAGTGTGGTACGAAGGTTACCCAGAGCCAGGTTATATATGGCAGTCAACATCAGCCAGTGATGACTTTGAATCTAAGTTTTCATTAGTGCCAATTTCGTTTGGCACATTAAAAGCAGCCCTTTATGCGATGTTATTTGCTGTGCCTATTGCGCTTTCGGCGGCAATTTACACGGCATACTTTATGTCGAGTAAATTACGTAAGGTAGTTAAGCCTACTGTTGAAATAATGGAAGCATTACCCACCGTTATTTTAGGTTTTTTAGCCGGTCTTTGGTTAGCTCCATTGATAGAAGAGCACTTACCTGCAATTGTTGGGTTACTCATATTATTACCTTTAGGTATGTTAGCGACAGGTTTAGCTTGGACTAAATTACCAACCAAAATTCGTCATCGAATTCCTGAAGGATCTCATTCAATTATCCTTATTCCGGTCGTTTTACTTATTGGCTGGTTTTCGTTTGCGATGAGTGAATTTGTTGAGCTTTGGATGTTTGACGGCAATGTACGTCAGTACTTAACAAATGAGCTGGGCATGACATTCGATCAACGTAACTCGCTTGTTGTAGGTATTGCGATGGGGTTTGCAGTTATTCCAACTATATTCTCAATTGCAGAAGACGCCGTATTTAGTGTTCCAAAGCATTTATCAAATGGCTCATTAGCATTAGGTGCAACACAGTGGCAAACACTAATACGTGTTGTATTACTAACAGCAAGCCCTGGTATTTTCTCTGCGGTAATGATGGGACTTGGCCGCGCCGTTGGCGAAACCATGATTGTACTTATGGCAACGGGTAATACACCAATTATGGATTGGAGCATCTTCCAAGGTATGCGTACGCTTGCAGCAAATATTGCAGTTGAAATGCCTGAGTCAGAAGTAGGTAGTTCGCATTACAGAATATTGTTCTTAGCGGCCTTTGTACTATTCATATTCACATTCATTTTTAACACAGTCGCTGAATTTGTTCGCCAGCAACTGCGTGAAAAATATAGCTCAATGTAAGCGGAGAGACATGACATGGTAAAGCAGTGGTTTAAGTCTGGTTCTCCTTGGATTTGGATGACCGGTGGTGCAGTGAGCATCAGTTTAATTTCAGTTCTAGGCTTATTAGCAATGATAGCTTGGAAAGGATTAAGTTTTTTCTGGCCTTCAGAAGTTGTGCAGTTTGAACTTGAAGGGTCAATTTCAAAACAAACCGTTATTGGCGAAGTTTATGACCGTGAATTAGTACCAAAAACGCGTTTAGCCGCGACAGGTATTGACGTTAGCGGATTTGAAAAAGAAGAAATAGAGCGCTTACTTATTAAAACAGGTAATCGTGAGTATGTAGATTTAGACTTTCGTTGGATATTAGAAACCGACATTAAAAATAAAACAACGCCTGCAACGCTTGCTGTATTTGAGCGTAGTAAAAACGGTAATTTTTATGGTTATGTTGAAAGTGTAATTAAAGATGGTAAACCAGTCGAAGGCGATAAAATTGAAGCTCTACATGAACTTGTAGAGCGTGCCGTGGATTTAAACGACGAAGCACTTGATTTACAAAATGGTGACATTGGGCATATTAACTATGAGCTTGAGCGTCTTCGTTTAAAAGAAAAGGGCTACTTACTAGATAACGCACTCACTGATGAACGTGTTGCTGAGCTTGCTCAAGAGCGTGCTGAATTACGTGCGCAGTATGGTGTACTTGAAAAAGATTTATTTGCACTACGTAAACAAGCTAAACGTGACCACGTAACTGTAAAAGATATGCGCGGTGAAGTAGTTACGATTCCAATGTATCAAGTACTTGATGTTTGGTTTCCAAATGATATGGGCTTTTTTGCAAAGCTAGGGCACTACTTTGTACAGCTAGGTAAGTTTGTATCTGATGACCCACGTGAAGCAAATACAGAGGGCGGTGTTTTCCCTGCTATATTTGGTACTGTGTTTATGGTTATGCTGATGGCTGTAATAGTGACGCCGTTTGGTGTTGTTGCTGCAATTTACTTACACGAGTATGCCGCTAAAAATGCAGTCACTAAGATGATTCGTATTGCGGTGATTAACTTGGCCGGTGTGCCTTCAATTGTGTACGGTGTATTTGGCCTCGGCTTTTTTGTATACATGTTAGGTGGTAGCTTAGACCAATTATTTTACCCTGAAGCGGCACCAACGCCAGTATTTGGTACGCCAGGTGTAATGTGGTCGGCGTTAACGCTTGCTATATTAACTTTGCCAGTTGTTATTGTATCGACTGAAGAGGGCTTATCTCGTATTCCAAGTACCGTACGTGACGGTTCGCTAGCGCTTGGCGCAACAAAGGTTGAAACGTTATGGCGCATAATTATTCCAATGGCAAGCCCTGCAATTATGACTGGTTTAATACTGGCAGTAGCGCGTGCTGCAGGTGAAGTTGCACCATTAATGTTAGTAGGCGTTGTAAAAATGGCCCCTACATTACCACTTGATGGTAACTTCCCGTATTTTCACTTAGATAGAAAGTTCATGCACTTAGGCTTTCATATATACGATGTTGGCTTCCAAAGCCCTAATGTTGAAGCGGCACGTCCGCTGGTATACGCCACTGCCTTTTTATTGGTGTCGGTGATTATTACCCTAAACATAACGGCCATTGGTATACGTAACCATTTACGTGAAAAATTCAGATCGCTTGAACACTAATTAGTAAAGATTTTATAGGTAACAAAAATGATTACAGTCGCTCCACAAGTAAACCAAGCTAATATTGGTCAAAAGTTAGACCTAGAAAATTTAACGGATGATCAAAAAGCGCTAGAGATTAAAGACCTCGATCTTTACTACGGTGATAAGCAGGCGCTTAATAAAGTTAATATGAACATTCCTAAAGGCCAAGTAACTGCGTTTATCGGGCCGTCTGGGTGTGGTAAATCAACATTACTGCGTTGTATTAATCGCATGAATGATTTGGTTGATATTTGCCGTATTGAAGGTGAAATATTACTCCATGGTCAAAATATTTACGATAAGAGCGTAGATGTAGCAGCACTTCGTCGTAATGTAGGCATGGTGTTTCAGCGCCCTAATCCATTTCCTAAATCAATTTATGAAAATGTAGTTTATGGCCTGCGCTTACAAGGCATTAAAGAGAAACGTAAATTAGATGAAGTAGTAGAGCAATCACTTCGTGGTGCTGCTTTGTGGGATGAAGTAAAAGATAGATTGCACGATAGCGCGTTTGGCTTATCGGGTGGTCAGCAACAACGTTTAGTTATAGCTCGCTCAATTGCAATTGAGCCTGAGGTACTTTTACTTGATGAACCAACATCAGCACTCGACCCTATTTCTACTTTGGTAATCGAAGAGCTAATAAACGATTTAAAAAACAAATTTACCGTTGTTATTGTTACGCACAACATGCAACAAGCAGCGCGTGTATCTGATCAAACAGCCTTTATGTATATGGGCGAATTGATTGAATACTCAGACACAAATACCTTATTTACTACACCAACGAAGAAAAAGACTGAAGATTACATTACCGGTCGTTACGGTTAATTAGCCCGTTATAGCGTGTTGTACAAGATTAAGAGAGAAGGTAACTATGGAACATAATATTAATAAGCATATTTCTGGTCGCTTTAACCAAGAACTAGAAAATGTACGTAACCATGTATTGAGTATGGGTGGCTTAGTTGAGCAGCAATTAAATAGCGCGCTTGATGCGGTGAGTCGTAACGATGCTGAGCTTGCTCAAAAGGTACGTCAGAACGATTACAAAGTAAATGCAATGGAAGTCAGCATTGATGAAGAATGTACGCGTATCATTGCTCGTCGTCAGCCTGCAGCAAGTGACTTACGTTTAGTGATTGCAATTGCAAAAACTATTGCAGATTTAGAACGTATTGGCGATGAAGCTGAGCGAATTGCTAAAGTTGCACTAGACTCATTTACTAAAGATCAACAAGACTTGCTAGTAAATATTGAGAATATGGGCCGCCAAGTTCTAAAGATGTTACATGATGTACTAGACGCATTTGCACGTATGGATGTGCAGCGCGCATTTCAAGTACATAAAGAAGATGCAAAAGTTGACCGTGAATATGAAGCTATCACACGTCAAATAATGACTTATATGATGGAAGATCCACGCTCAATCCCTAAAATTATGGACTTAGTTTGGTCTGTTCGTTCATTAGAGCGCATAGGGGATCGCTGTCAAAATATTGCGGAATACATTATTTATTTTGTAAATGGCAAAGATATTCGTCATACATCTCAAGAAGATATAGAAAAATCGCTATAATTTTTTACCTATTTTTCTTTTTTATTAAAGCGGCTTAGTGCCGCTTTGTGCATTGCAAGCCTTAGTGAAGTAATAAAAAGCGTTCACAATCTTGGTTAATACTGTAAAATTCATGCTGCAAAGCATATCAATTTGATTAAAGGGTCAGTTATGCCTACAAACGCGTTTTTAGGAGTATTTGCAAAATCTCCTATCAAACCAATGGAAGAACACATCAAGAAGGTTCATCAAGCAAGTAAAGCTTTGATACCTTTTTTTAATCACGTATTTAAAGAAGAGTGGGTACAAGCTGAAGAGCTTCGCATCACTATTCGCAATTTAGAACGTGAAGCTGATGATATGAAAAGAGATATACGCTTACAATTGCCACGTGGTTTATTCATGCCGGTAGAGCGTACAGATCTTCTCGAATTAGTAACTCAACAAGATAAAATTGCCAATAAAGCAAAAGATATTGCAGGGCGAGTGATTGGTCGTGAAATGACCATTCCAAAAGTTATGCAAGCTGATTTCTTAGCTTACTTAACCCGTTGTGTAGATGCGACTAAACAAGCATCTAAAGCAATTAACGAATTAGAAGAATTGCTAGAAACGGGTTTTAAAGGTCGAGAAGTCACCTTAGTAGAAAAAATGTTAGTTGAATTGGATGCCATAGAACAAGACACGGACGAAATGCAGATAAAAGTACGCCGCCAGCTACGTGATGTAGAGGGTGAGTTAAATCCAATTGATGTTATGTTTTTGTACAAAATCATTGAATGGGTTGGCGAGCTTGCAGATATTGCAGAGCGCGTAGGATCACGTCTTGAGCTGATGTTAGCTCGTTAATTTAAAATCAGTTCAAACACGAAAGATTAAGGTTTTACAATGGATATCATTGCATCTTACGGCACGGTATTAATTTTAATTGCCGCAGCAGTCGGCTTTTTTATGGCTTATGGTATTGGCGCGAACGACGTAGCGAACGCCATGGGTACATCTGTAGGTTCAAAAGCGCTAACAATCAAACAAGCTATTTTTATAGCGATGATTTTTGAATTTGCAGGCGCCTATTTAGCAGGTGGTGAGGTTACATCAACAATTCGTAAAGGAATTATTGATGCAGCACCATTTGCAGATATTCCGGAATTAATGGTTCTGGGTATGATTTCGTCTTTATTTGCAGCCGGTGCTTGGTTATTAATGGCCTCGTTCTTAGGTTGGCCTGTATCTACAACTCACTCAATCATTGGTGCAATCATAGGTTTTGCGTTAGTTGCAGTAGGTACTGAGGCGATTCAATGGGATAAAGTAGGTGGTATTGTAGGTAGTTGGATTATAACACCTGCCATATCAGGCTTTATTGCATACTTAATATTCATGAGTGCACAAAAACTTATTTTTAATACAGATGCACCACTAAAAAATGCTAAACGTTATGTCCCTCTTTATATGGGCTTAGCCGGTTTTATCATGGCACTGGTTACAATTAAAAAGGGCTTGAAGCACGTTGGTATAGACCTAGGCTCAGCTGAAGGCTATGCACTGTCAGTAGGTGTTGCAATAGTTGTTGCTGTGATTGGTAAAATTGCCATATCTCGCTTAAATATTGATCCAAAAGCAGATAAACAAATGCAGTTCAACAATGTTGAAAAAGTATTTGCTGTTCTTATGGTACTTACAGCATGTTGTATGGCATTTGCACATGGTTCTAATGATGTTGCTAATGCAATTGGTCCACTAGCAGCAGTTGTAAACATTGTTGAAAACAATGGTGAAATTGCTAAAAAAGCAGCTATTGCTTGGTGGATTCTACCTCTAGGTGGTTTTGGTATTGTTGCTGGTCTTGCTATTTTAGGCAAAAAAGTAATCAAAACAATTGGTGAAGGTATTACACATTTAACACCTAGCCGTGGTTTTGCTGCTGAACTAGCTGCTGCTTCTACCGTTGTTATTGCCTCAGGTACTGGTATGCCAATCTCTACTACTCAAACCTTAGTGGGTGCGGTATTAGGTGTAGGTATGGCACGTGGAATTGGCGCGCTTAACATGGGTGTTATCAGAAACATTGTAGTTTCTTGGGTAATTACATTGCCAGTTGGCGCTGCCCTTGCTATTGTTATTTTCTACGTACTAAGAACCGCATTTGGGGTTTAATAAAAAAGTACTCAAAGACTTTTAGCTTGAAAAGATCTCAATGCCCTAGGTGTTGGGGTCTTTTTATTTGTGGAAAGAAAAAATGACTAACCTTCCAAGTATTAAACAACTACAGTATTTATTAGCTGTTCATCAACATCAGCACTTTGGCAGAGCCGCTAGTGCCTGCTTTATAGGACAATCTACTTTAAGTAGCGCTATTCAAAATCTTGAAGAAACACTAGGCTGTCAGCTAATTGAGCGTGAAAATCGCAGCCTGATGTTTACCAGTATTGGTGAAGAAGTTGTTGAGCGTTCTCGTAAAATAATTAACGATACAATTAGTTTAAAAGAGCTTACAAAAAGCTTTTTAACACCACTAAGTGGTAAGCTGACTGTGGGTGTTATACCTACAATTGCAAGCTTTATAGCGGCTCCGCTTTATCATTTTTGTAAAGAAACCTTTTGTGATTTAGAGCTGGTATTAATTGAAGATACGAGTGACAAGCTACTGGATAAACTTGAACATGGGCATATTGATTTAGCGCTACTTGCACTGCCGTACGAAACAGATAAATTTCATACACAAGTATTGGCAAAAGATCAGTTTAGTTTAGTGCACCATAAGGATTACAGCGCTGCAAAGGGCGTAGTCGACTTTAATCTATTACCAGAGGCTAGCGTATTCTTATTAGAGCGCGAGCACTGCATGACGGGCCATGCGCTTAGTGCATGTCATTTAAACCGTGCCAGTTGTATTAACCCATTTGAAGCTGCAAGCTTACATACTCTATTAAGCATGGTTGAGCATCAGCTCGGGGTGACTTTTTTACCACAGATGGCGATTAATGCGGGTATTTTAGATAATAAAAATATGGTGGCTACACCATCACAAAGTGATGCATATAGAGATATTGGTATCTTGTGGCGTAAAACTACGGGCCGAATTCGAGACTTTAGGCTATTTAGTCAACAGCTTGAGGTGTTTTTAAAGCGTCAATGTAGTTTAGATTTTTCTAAAGCAGAATAATAAGTGAACTAAAGCAGCCTACAAAGGCTGCTTTTGATTTTGAAGATGACTTTCAAAAGGCTCAAGTTCAGGTAAAAATAATAAATAAATCCATACCACCAAGTTAAAGTAAGGCACGCAGCCTAATACAGTAAAAACCTTAACTGGGTAGCCTTTAATATTCGCGTAGCGGTAGCACTGATACGCGATTGCAAAATGTATAATCAGTAATAACATAACTAGTTGTGTCATACCTTCTTCCTTAAAAGCTTAAATAGCTTTGAAACCCACTATAAATATCGGTACTACGCCGCCAAAAGGTAATGTCATGTTTTTAAAGTGAAATACATGAAAAGTCACGACATTTTTTATTTGATGCTGAAAGTATAGGCAAGAAAGGTAATATTGGTAGTAATAAAATGATTAAAATTGTTTAATTTTGTTTATTTTGGGCTAGCTTGTTGTTGGTAAAACGTTTTATTTTTAGAAATTTTTTCGAGTTCATCTTTTACTTTTTCAACAGGTATTGGGCGTGCAATAAAGTAGCCTTGCCCATAATCAACACCAATTTCTTTTAGTGCAAAAAATATCTCTTCGTTTTCAACGTACTCAGCTACAGAGCGCTTATCGAGAGACCGACTAATATCATTTATTGCTTTTACTAACGCTAAATCTATAGGGTCATTGAGCATATCACTGACAAATGAGCCGTCAATTTTCACATGCTGTGCTGGTAGCTGTTTTAAATAATTAAATGTACTAAATCCAGTTCCAAAATCATCGATAGAAAAATGACAGCCTAAGCTATTAAGCTTCTCAATCATTTTACGAGTGGCCTTTAGGTTATTAATACTCGCAGATTCAGTTATTTCAAAAATTATCCGCGAAGCAGGCACGTTATACTTTTCAAGGTTTGATTCAATTAATGGCAATAAGCGTTCATCTAAGAACGATTGTGCTGACAAATTAATAGCAACTTGGTTTAACTCTGGGTGCTTAGATACACAAGCAATAGCATTACGTATAACGCATTGATCCATCAAAAATGTGTCGTTAAGCATTTCTAAAGAGGGAATAAACTGGTTTGGGTATACGAGTTCACCTTTTAGTTTTAAGCGTAAAAGCGCTTCAAAATAAGCAACTTTACACTCTTTAAAATCCCAAATAGGTTGGTAATGTAGTTCAATATTATCTTGCTGTAGTGCTTGGCGAATTTCGTGGCCCCATTCAAGCCCTGTTTGTAGTGTATTGTTTTGAGCATCTTCTTTTGAATAGCAATGTACTAAGTTACGCCCTAGGTTTTTGGCAATATACAAAGCAATATCGGCTTGTTTTAAACACTCATTAGGGTCGTTATTTTGTGTCGTGATTTGAGTTAAACCAATAGAGCAGCTAATAGTGTATATCTGATCTTCTGATTTAAAAGCATGTTTTTCTATCGCACTACACACACCTTCTGCAATAAGGTGTGCATCCAGTAAATTCATATTAGTAAGTATGACTGCAAATTCATCCCCACCAATTCTGCATACCAGGTGATCGTCGCCAATATTTGCTTTAAATAATTGCGCCACTTCTTTTAAAACTATATCGCCCTGATGATGGCCTTTACTGTCGTTTATTATTTTAAAGTGATCGAGGTCAATATAAATAACAGCATGCTCTATGCCATCATAGGTGTATTTATCTTGGCATATTTTATTAAGCTGTTGATCAAAATAATAACGATTATGTAAACCAGTTAATGGGTCATGGTGTGCTAAATGACGTAGTTGAATCTCAGCTTGCTTTCGTTCGTGTATATTGTCGATAGTTGCGGTTATAGTCGCGTTATTACGACTATTTTTTATTAGCTGCAATCTGCATTCAATCCAAATTAAATTGCCATTTTTGTGGGTTAACTTTACTTCTATTTGTTGCTGTTGCTCGCCACCATGTAAAATATCGTTGATAGTGTAGTCAAGCCTTCCTTTATCTTCGTTATTACAATAAGCGCTTAATGGGTTTTGTAGTGATGATTTAACACCAAAACCGCTTAATGTTTCCCATGCGGGGTTAATAAAACGAATATTACCTTGCTGATCGAGCTCTAAAACAACTGTATTTAAGTGCAATAAAATACGCTGATGAGCTGAAAATAACTCTTTGTAACGCACTTCGCTCACGCTTAATTGTTCTACTTTGTAAGCAAATTCAGCATAACTCACCATAAAATCTTCACGCCGTGCGGCGTGGTCACACACTTTGTTTAAAAATGAAGGATCGTAAGGGGCTCTAATAAAGTCGGTAACACCCGAAAGCAAAAGCTGCTCAGCGTAATCGGCATCGTCACTTTCTATAATTGTAACAATAGCTTGTTTAGAATTGTGCTGGAGGATTTCTTCAACGAGTACACTCGAGCTCTCTGCACTTGATGTAGTGGCATCGAGTAGCACAATTGAAAACTGCTGTTGGTTATAAGCGTTAAGTGCCGCTTTAGCTGAAGTTACGTGAGTGATAGCAAAGTTTAACTTTAACTGTTCACTTATTTTGTCGGCCGTATTTTGAAGTGGCTCTAATAATAATAAGTTTAGCCGGCTACTTTTTTCTAAGTGAGTAGATAAAACATTCGCAAGTACTTGAGGGAGCATATCTTTGTGCTCAAACGGTAGTACAGCATCTATCCCATAGCTTCGGGCTGTTGTTTCGGCAATCCGCTCACAGTAAATTGGCGGAATAAGTAAGATTGGTGTGTTTTTTGGTGTTTTTAATAATCCTGAGCGGATCATCCTAGAAAAGCGCCAGCCATCAATTTTACCAACATTAATGCCCGTTATTATAATATCAACAGGGTGTTGTTTTAAAAGCTTTAAAGCTTGTTGGCTGTCTTGGGCATCAATAAAGGTAAATACATTTAAGCTATCTAAAGTGCCCTTAATCGCGCGACGTTCAGCACTACTTGCGTTTAATATTAGCAATTTAAGCTGGTTTGGCACGAGTTGAACACCCCTAATATAACTTATAATAATTTAGCCGAACAAGAATAGTGACATTTAACCATAAGAACAAGAGAATTTAATGGCAAACACGCAAACAGACATTATAAGTTTGGCTGATTTCTTGAGCTTAATATCCGATACATATACACTTGGCGCGATTTTAAATGATGTGGATTACTAATTATGCGCGTGGCTGACTTTAGCTTTGACTTACCTGATGAATTAATAGCTCGTTTTCCTAAAGCGGACAGAACCAGCAGCCGTCTACTCACTTTAGATGGCCCAAGCGGAACTTTAGAACATAAAGTGTTTAGCGATATACTTGATTTAGTAAACGAAGGCGATTTATTGGTCTTTAACAATACACGCGTTATTCCAGCACGTATGTTTGGTCAAAAAGCTTCAGGCGGAAAAGTTGAAGTACTTGTAGAGCGGGTATTAGATGAGCATCGCGTACTTGCGCATGTACGGGCAAGTAAGTCGCTTAAGGTCGGTAACGAAGTTATTTTAGAAGGCAAAGCCAAGGCAATAATGGTTGCACGCCACGATACTTTATTTGAGCTTGAGTTCGATCATAGCCAAAACGTGTTAGATATACTTAATGATATTGGCCATATGCCACTGCCTCCTTATATTGACCGACCTGATACCGATGCTGACCGTGAGCGTTATCAAACTGTTTATGGTGAAAAACCAGGTGCAGTTGCAGCACCAACTGCAGGTCTACATTTTGACGATAAGTTAATGACAGCACTCAAAGGTAAAGGTGTAAACATGGCTTTTGTTACGCTACACGTTGGCGCTGGTACTTTTCAGCCGGTACGAGTTGATAGTGTTGATGAGCATGTAATGCACTCAGAATACATAGAAGTACCTGATGACGTAGTTGCAGCTGTTGCGCAAACTAAAGCAAATGGTGGGCGTGTAATTGCGGTAGGCACAACTTCAGTTCGCTCATTAGAGTCGGCTGCTAAAGTTCACGGCGGCAAGTTAGATACGTATTTTGGTGATACCGATATATTTATTTTTCCGGGTTATCAATTTAATGTTGTTGATGCCATGGTCACAAATTTTCACTTACCAGAATCAACGCTTATAATGTTAGTCAGCGCATTTAGCGGCCAAGACAATATTATGGGCGCTTACAATACTGCAATAGAGCAGCAGTACCGCTTTTTTAGTTATGGCGACGCCATGTTTTTAACACGTAAGTAACAAAATATTGTTTAATACTCAGTAGAATATATTAAAACCCCCAGCTTAGTTGCTGGGGTTTTTGTTTGCGGCAATTGGCAAAACTGAATTTATCGCAGCTAATAGTATTAGTGAGGCAAAAAGGGTAGAATCAGGCGGTTAAATTATAGCTTGTTGGACTGTTTTTCCGACATTGAGGATGATATGAAATTTGAATTAGATTGTACTGACGGAAAAGCGCGCCGCGGCCGCTTAATTTTTGACCGTGGTGTAATAGAAACACCTGCTTTTATGCCTGTTGGTACTTACGGTACTGTAAAAGGTATGACGCCAGATGAAGTTAAAGCCACTGGTGCGCAAATATGTTTAGGTAATACCTTTCATTTAATGCTTCGCCCAGGTACTGAGATCATTAAACAACATGGTGATTTACACGACTTTATGAATTGGGACTTCCCAATTTTAACTGACTCAGGCGGTTTTCAAGTATTTAGCTTAGGCGCAATGCGCAAAATCACTGAAGAAGGCGTTTTATTTCAATCTCCAGTAAATGGTGATGAAATTATGATGTCGCCTGAAAAGTCGATGGAAGTACAGCGTGACTTAGGTTCAGACATCGTTATGATTTTTGACGAGTGTACGCCATACCCAGCGACTGAAAAAGAAGCTAAAGATTCTATGGAGTTATCTCTTCGTTGGGCTAAGCGCTCAAAAGAAGGGCATGGCGATAATCCATCTGCTTTATTTGGTATTATCCAAGGTGGTATGTACCCAGAATTACGTGCACAATCACAAGCTGGTCTTGAAGAAATTGGTTTTGACGGTTATGCATTAGGCGGCCTATCAGTAGGTGAGCCTAAAAACGAAATGATGAATATCCTTGATCATTGTGCGTTTAAAATGCCAGAAGACAAGCCTCGTTACCTTATGGGTGTAGGCAAGCCAGAAGACTTAGTTGAGTCGGTTCGCCGTGGTATTGATATGTTTGACTGTGTTATGCCAACACGTAATGCGCGTAACGGCCATTTATTTATTACCACGGGTGTAGTAAAAATACGTAACGCAGTGCATAAAACAGATACAGGGCCACTTGACCCTGAGTGTGATTGCCATACGTGTAAAAACTATTCACGAGCTTATTTGCATCACCTTGATAAATGTAACGAAATTTTAGGTGCGCGACTAAACACAATTCATAACTTACGTTACTATCAACGTGTTATGGAAGGTTTACGTAATGCAATTAGCGAAGGTAAATTAGAAGAATTTGTACAAGATTTTTATGCTCGCCGAGGCCAAGATGTGCCAGAGTTAGCAGATATAAAAAATTAAACTTTAAAATTAAAGAGGAAGTATCATGAGTTTATTTATTTCAAATGCACACGCAGCAGCTGGTCAACCTGCGGCAGGCGGTGGTTGGGAAATGCTAATAATGTTAGCTATTTTCGGTTTGGTTTTTTACTTTTTAATCTACCGCCCACAAGCTAAGCGCGTTAAAGAGCACAAAAGCTTAATGAGTATGATGGCTAAAGGTGATGAAGTACTTACCCAAGGCGGTTTAGTGGGTAAAATTGTGAAAATTTCTGAAGAGAAAGATTTCATCGTTATCTCTTTAAACGAGCAAGCAGAAGTTACAGTACAAAAATCTGCAGTATCTGCAGTATTGCCAAAAGGCACAATGAAGTCGCTATAAAAATAATAAGGACGACCCCGTGTTAAACAAGTTTCCAGTTTGGAAGTATTTACTTGTTTTAGCTGTGGTAGCCATTGGCCTTTTATATGCCTCTCCAAACTTGTATGGTCGCGATCCGGCCATACAAGTTTCAGGTGCTAAAGGCGCTGATGTCGATCTCAGTGTTGTAGACAAAGTAAACGCAATCCTTAAAACAAATAATGTAACCGCTAAATCGACAATACTTGAAGATGGACAAATTTTAGTTCGTTTAAAAAATGTTGAAGAGCAACTTAAAGCGCATGACTTACTTCGTGATTCGCTGAGCGATGATTACATTTCTGCTATTAATATGGCACCTGCTCAACCAGCTTGGTTAAAAGCGGTTGGTGGTAACCCTATGAAGCTAGGTCTTGATTTAAGTGGTGGCGTACATTTCACCATGGAAATCGACATGGCAACAGCGGTTGATAACCAGCTTGAGCAAATGGAACAAGATTTTCGCAGTGACCTGCGCGAAGAAAAACTACGTTATCGTAGTGTTCGCCGCGTAGCAGGCTCCGATCGTATGCGTGTAGAAATGCGTACCGAAGAAGACAAAAATGCTGCAGAGAGTTTCTTAGAAACTCGCTACCCGCTAAATGTCTACATTGATGACAGCAGTAACGATAAAGCATTTTTTGCGACAATGAGTGAGCAAAAACTCAAAGAAATTCGTGACTACGCTATCAAGCAAAATGAAACGATTATTCGCAACCGTATCAACCAAATTGGTGTTGCAGAGCCTAACGTACAACGCCAAGGCGCTGAGCGTATTATTGTTCAACTACCAGGTATTCAAGATACTGCACGTGCTAAAGAAATTTTAGGCGCGACAGCAACACTTGAATTTCGTGAAGTAGACGAAAACGCAGATATTAGCGCTGCTGCCCAAGGTCGTATCCCAGCGGGTACTGAAATGATCATGAGCCGCGACGGTTACCCTGTTGTACTTAAAAAGCGTATTATTTTAGAGGGCAGCCATATTACGGGCGCGCAATCTGGCGCTGATGAATACCAACGTCCGCAAGTAAGTATTACGCTAGATAGCAAAGGTGGGGCAAAAATGAATGCCTTTACCAAGCGTGCTATTGGTAAGCGTATGGCAACGGTATTTATTGAGTACAAGCCATCAGGTAAAAAAGATGCAGACGGTAAAGCGCTTCCGCCTATTAAGGTTGAAGAAGTTATTAACGTAGCAACGATTCAAGCCCGTCTTGATCGCTCGTTCCGTATTACCGGCATTGATAACCCAGCAGAAGCACATAACTTAAGCTTACTACTTCGTGCTGGTGCACTTGTAGCGCCAATTCAAATTGTTGAAGAGCGCACAGTAGGTCCAAGCTTAGGACAAGAAAATATTGAAGCGGGTATGACTGCGGTTGCACTTGGTTTTGCGTTTGTACTTGTGTTTATGCTTGTGTACTACAAAGGTTTTGGTATGGTTGCAAATCTTGCGCTTGCGGCTAACTTAGTACTAATTGTAGGTGTTATGTCTTTAATTCCGGGCGCTACACTTACGCTACCAGGTATTGCCGGGATTGTATTAACGGTAGGTATGGCGGTTGATGCTAACGTACTTATTTTTGAACGTATTCGTGAAGAGCTGGCCGATGGCCGTAGCCCTCAACAAGCGATTCATTTTGGTTACGATAGCGCATTTAGCACTATATTTGATGCCAACATCACGACACTAATTGCTGCCATTATACTGTTTGCAGTGGGCACTGGTCCGATTGCGGGCTTTGCAGTGACACTTGCGATTGGTATTTTAACTTCAATGTTTACAGCCATCGTTGGTACCCGTGCGGTAATTAACTTATTTGTTGGTGGTAAACGCATTGATAAACTTTCGATTTAAGGAGCAGACATGCAAATTTTAAGTTTGGGTAGTAGAACCCTTCGTTTCATGTCTCTTCGAAAAGTGGCTATGGGTTTCTCGACGCTACTAATTTTAGCGTCGTTTGCATCAATTTTTATCAAAGGCCTAAACTTTGGTTTAGATTTTACCGGCGGTACTGCGGTAGAAGTGGGTTTTTCACAACCGGCTGACCTTAAAAAAGTACGTGATGCACTAGCTGATAATGGCTTTGCTGATGCATCAGTGCAGCTATTTGGTTCAAGCCAAGAAATTTTAGTTCGCTTAGCACCACGCGGTAGCGATGTAAAAGCTGAGGTGATTGGTAACCAAGTAATCGACGCACTTAAAAAAGCAGACGACAGCGTAGTAATGCGCCGTATTGAGTTTGTAGGCCCAAGTGTAGGTGAAGACTTAAAAGAGCAGGGTGGCCTTGCCATGTTAACTGCGCTTATTTGTATCTTAATCTACGTTGCGTTTCGTTTTGAATGGCGCTTTGCAGTAGGTGCGGTAGGTGCACTATTACACGATGTTATCATTACTGTGGGTTTATTTTCGGTATTAGGTTTAGAGTTTGATTTAACTATATTAGCGGCAATTCTTGCGGTAATTGGTTATTCACTCAATGATACGATTGTTGTATCAGACCGTATACGTGAAAACTTCCGTAAGGTACGCATTGACGATACGATAGAAATTATTGATATTTCACTTACGCAAACACTTAACCGTACACTTGTAACATCAATCACGACTATTTTAGTATTGATTGCCTTGTTTGCATGGGGCGGACAAACCATTCATGGTTTTGCAACTGCATTACTGTTTGGTGTGTTTATTGGTACTTATTCTTCGATTTATGTTGCAAGCTCTGTTGCTATAGCAATGGGCGTAAGCAAAGAAGATTTAATACCTGAAGTGATAGAAAAAGAAGGCGCAGACCAAGACGCTATGCCGTAACTAGGTTTGTACTTAATAAAAACCGCTCTTATGAGCGGTTTTTTTATGAGCGCATTTTTTTGCGCAATAAAAATGTCATACACACTTGGTACTTTATTGCTCCAATCAAAATAGTTGTAAGGCAAATACGTGACGATTCAGCGCAAAGTATTAGAGTACATTTTAAAAAGCGGTGAAATAACAACGCTGTTTCAGCCTATTTTTGATATTAGTAATCAAGTTATTTTAGGTTACGAAGCACTTAGTCGAGGACCTAAAAATAGCCCGTTAGAAATGCCTAATACGTTATTTAAAGTTGCCCATGAGGAATGTTTAATTTCGGAGCTTGAATTACTATGTCGCTCTAAAGCGATTGAAAACTTTGTAAGGCTTAACCTACAAGGTAAATTATTTTTAAATGTAAGCCCTAAAACACTACTAGACCCTTGCCACCCTAAAGGGGAAACATTGCACCTAATAGAGCAATTTGGCTTAGCTGCTAACCGTGTAGTTATAGAGGTTACTGAGCAAGAAAAAGTAGATGATGGCTTCTTGTTATTAAAAACGATAGCCCATTACCGAGAGCTCGGTTTTACTATAGCAATAGATGATTTAGGCGCTGGGTATTCAGGGTTAAAGCAATGGTCTGAACTATGCCCTGATTTTGTAAAAATTGACCGCTATTTTATTGATCATTGTGATGAAAGCGAAGTTAAAAAAGAGTTTTTGAAATCTATTACTATTTTGGCCAGAGCTACTAATACTCAGGTTATTGCCGAAGGCATCGAACGTCCAGAAGAGCTTACATTTGTAGAAAACTTAGGCATTAGTAATGTACAAGGGTTTTTACTCGAAAAGCCAAGCATAAAGCCAAGTGAAGATTTTAGCTCAGAGCAACTAAAAGCTCTTTCATTTACGCAATCAAACACATTGTTTGATCAATCTATGGCCATAGGTCGCTTATCGGTTACGCAACCTGCAATAAGCAGCGACACTCGCTGTAAAGATGCGCATAAGCTCTTTGAGCAAGATAAATCACTCATAAGCATTGCAGTGTTAAATACTGAAAACCAGCCAGTAGGGTTACTTCACAGAGATCAATTAACAGAAGTTTTTGCAGCGCCCTATGGGCATGCTCTTTACGATAAACGCCCGGTTACTGCACTGATGGATAAGCAGCCCTTAGTCGTTGACGAAAACCAATTACTCGATACCGTAAGTAAGCAAATAACTGAGCAAGACTTTGATATACGCCGCCATATAGTGATAACCAGAGAAAACGCTTATTTAGGTTTAGCGCCGCTTCGCGATATTTTAAAACACATAACCGAAGAAAAAATACGCCATGCACAACACGCTAATCCACTGACTATGCTCCCTGGTAATGTGGCAATTAATGAAGCTATAGAGCAGCGATTAAAAGGTAGTAATCCGTTTTCACTCGCGTATATAGACTTAAATCATTTTAAGCAATTTAATGACTTATACGGCTACGCTAGCGGCGACAGTGTAATTAAACTATTAGCTGATGTAACAGTGCAAGCGTGTAAAAATAGTGCTAACTTTGTAGGACATATAGGTGGCGATGACTTTATGGTGGTGTTTGATCAGCACAACGCGGTTGATATATGTAATACCATTATTGAGCAATTTCAACTCCAGTCTCGTATATTTTTTACACCTGAGCACATAAAGAGCGAAGGGTATTGGGCCACAAATCGTGAAGGAGAAAAGCAATTTGTGCCTCTACTAACGTTATCGGTTGGCTTAGTTGAGCCTGATTTACAACAATGTAAAAACAGTCACCAAGTTGCAGCACTCGCAACTGATGCTAAAAAAGAAGCCAAACGTTATCGCCATAGTTATTTGTTTATTTGCAAACGTAAAGGGCCTGCGCCCGCAGTGGTGCGCCTAGCAAGCAATAAGCAGGTA
Organism: Pseudoalteromonas sp. LC2018020214; assembly: GCF_016598755.1. NCBI lineage: Bacteria > Pseudomonadati > Pseudomonadota > Gammaproteobacteria > Alteromonadales > Pseudoalteromonadaceae > Pseudoalteromonas > Pseudoalteromonas sp. LC2018020214. Next base: position 3,282,996 of record NZ_CP066804.1, on the reverse strand, counting down.
ATTTAAATAAAAGTAGGTAATTATTATGTTGCCAATAAAAATCTCGACCAGTGTACTTGGTCTGCTTGCAAGTTTTGCACTTATGGCGCAAGAGCAAATAATTAATGTAGCCCAAAAGCAAGATACTCAAAACGCACGAGAAGAGTACTTAAGTGAGTTACTGGTACGTGCACTTGAGAGTGTTAACTATCCTGGGGTTATTAGGATGACTCCGATATCAGATCAGCAAAAACGTAAGCTCATAAACCTAAATGATAACGAACTAGATATGTATTGGAGTATGAGTAGTCCAGAGCGAGAGGCACTTGCTTTAGCTATTAAAATACCACTATTTAAAGGTTACATAGGAAAGCGGGCTTTACTCACTAATAAACAAAACGTAGCACGCTTTAAAGACGTAAAAACCCTAGAGCAGCTAGGAGAGTTTTCAGCAGTGCAGGGTCACAACTGGCCAGATACAAGAATAATGTCCTATAACGGCTTACGTGTAAGGCCGCTTACTAATTACCAAGCCATGTTCACTTTAACGAGCCGTGGGCGAATAGATTACTTTCCTCGCTCGTTTATTGAGGTTAATTCTGAGCTTATTGAAAACAAACAAAGTAACTTAGTCGTTGTGCCTAATTTATATATAAGCTACCCAACGGGTATATATTATTTTGTGACTAAGAGTAAACCCGAATTGGCAAAGGCTGTAGAGGAAGGCTTAATATTAATGCAGACAAACGGCGAGTTTGATGCATTATTTAATGAATACTTCGCAAAGGATTTAAATACACTACCTTATACAAAAGGTAAAACGATAGAGATTAAACTCGATAACCCTTATTTTTAAGCACAAAAAAAAGGAGCCTGGGCTCCTTTTTAGTATGCTATTAATAGCATTTAATTAGCGAAGTAACGACTCAGTTAATACTGGACGAATTTCGCGGATAATTGCTTGAGTCAGTTTTGGTGAACCACAGATAATATTGCCGCTGTGGTTATAGTTATTACCACCAGCGAAATCTACAACCATACCGCCCGCTTCTTTAACCATTAGTTCGCCCGCAGCAGAGTTCCAAGGTTTTAAACCAATTTCAAAAAATCCATCAACACGGCCAGCTGCAACGTATGCCATATCCAAAGCAGAACAACCTGCACGGCGAATATCAGCAGTGTGTACAAATAATGCTTTAAACGCTTCAGTGTATGCATCCATGTGGTTTTTGTTTTTGAAAGGGAAACCAGTAGCAAGTACAGTTCCTGCAAGAACCGTAGTTTTGCTAACGCGTAGACGTTTACTGTTTAACTGAGTGCCTTGACCGCGAGATGCAGTGAAAAGCTCACCACGAATTGGATCATAAATAACAGCTTGATCTAAACGACCTTTAACTTTAAGTGCGATAGAAACCGCGTAATGAGGGATACCTTTGATGAAGTTAGTTGTTCCATCGATAGGATCTACAATCCATTGGTAATCATCATCCTTGCCTTTATGCTCACCTAGTTCTTCACCAACAATTGAGTGAGTAGGGTAAGACTGTAAAATAGTGTCACGAATTACGGCTTCGGCTTCTTTATCAATGTTAGTTACTAAGTCGTTAGCGCCTTTTTGTTGCACTTCAACTTTTGATAAATCTTCACTTGCGCGAAGTAAAATTTTGCCTGCGTTGCGCGCAGCGCGAACCGCAATGTTTAACATTGGATGCATGGTATTACCTTTGGGTTGTAAAAGAACGTTTATATATTTCAGCCGGCGTATTTTAGCGACTTTTGCCATAAAGTAAACAATAAACCCTAAATACTTGTGTTTGTTTTTTATACAAGATTGAAAAGTTTAAATATTTTTAAAAAATAATTATCTGAATTTAAATAAATTAATTTTAAATAACACTTTACCTAAAGTTAACTTGAGGTTTTATCGTACTCCTAACTTAACTGATAGGATAACATTATGTATTTAGAGCACGTAAACTTAGTCGTGAGTGATATAGATAGTATGCTTACATTTTATCGCGCTGTATTTCCGCATTGGTCTATTAGAAGTGAGGGCAGAGGCGATTGGCATGGAAAACCAAGACGCTGGGTACACTTTGGAGATGACACGCATTACATTGCGATAAGCAGTCATGGTGAAGGTGAAAACAGAAACTTATCGGGCCATCAAATTGGTTTTGCACACTTTGCTTATGTAACAAATAACTTAAGCGCAGTAGTAATGCGCTTAAATAAAGCGGGTTTTACTCTAAGCAAGCAAGGTAGCGAGAATCCATTTAGGAAAAACGTTTACTTTATTGATCCTGCAGGGTTTGAAGTTGAGTTTGTAGAGTATTTAAGTGATATACCAAGCGAGCGAAATAACGATTTATAATAAAATACTAAGCAGCACGCTAAAGTGCTGCTACTCAATTATAGTGAGCGGTTATTATTACCCGTGCCAAACTGGGTTTTTAGCTCATTTGCAAAGCTTATAAATTTTTCTTTAATTGTGCGCTTTATTTTCACCTCAACCGAGCCCATTACTGCCTTTCCTTCAATATGAATTGTAGGGCCTTGGCGTTTGTTAAGCGACACAGATTTATTTTCAAGGCTACTTAAAATACAAAACATTTTAGACACTACATTGACATGCTCTGGTACGTAAATTTCATCGCTACCAAAAATACAGTTAACGTGAATAGTTACATTTTGATGCGCAAAAATAGCATCAGTGAAATCAAGCACCACCGATCCCATAAAGTTACTCAAATATATATTTTTTGGCACAACCCACTGACCACTTCGCTCGTTAGATCCTAAAATACTGCGTAATGTAAAATCATCATCACTGTTTTGCTGTGCACTATAATGTGGTGTAAATTGCGATTGTTTTTCTGCTTTATATTGCTGATCGGTATTAAGTGTTAAGTCTTCTACTAAGGCTAGCAGTGCTTCGTTATTAGGTGCATCCATCGCATTATCTAAACGTCTTTCAAATGCATCAACAGAAATAACACCATGACTGTAATTATAAATTAATTGATCAATCACTTGTTCGCGTACTTGCTCTATTGGGCGGTCTTCAACTTTTACAGACATGAGTTATTCCTTCTTATATTTACTATTGATACTGCTCTCGTAGTTAGGCTGCAAACCGCGTACCAAATATAATTTCATTAATTATCAATTGGTTATTTTTTAACGGTGTTTTTTGTTTTGTTATATTAACGATAGATTAACCAAAAGAGCAATTATCTAGCTATTTTCACTATTTGAGAAAGTTTTACCGAGTAGCCTGTAAATAGTTACACAAACATAGATAAGGTTTTATCTCTTAATTAATTCAAGTTATTGAATTTTAAGTATAAATAAAGTTGGCCTGAAGCTCGCATTAGTTAAAGTGTCTTTAATCAAAAGGAGAAAGATTATGAAAACATTTAACAAATCTATTATCGCAGCTCTAGTTCTTGGTACTACGGCTATGGGTGCCCAAGCAAACAGCTGGGAAAACGAAAGTAAAGATGCTTGGATTGATGGTAAGGCAGAAACCGTTCTACTTATGAACACTAATCTAAACAACTTTGACATTAACACTGATGTAAAAAATGGCAAGGTAGTACTTACAGGTAAAGTTAATAGCGAACTTGATAAAGAGCTAGCAGAAGAACTTGTACTTAGCCTAGATGGTGTAACTGATGTTGATAACAGCCTTACTGTTGTTAAAAGCATGGACACCGAAGATAAAAGCAACGACATGATGGACGATGATGATAACGACCTAACGGACGCTAAAATCACCACTGTAATCACAACTCGCTTCCTGTTTGACTCAGAAGTAGGTGGTACAGACATTGATGTTGATACCGACAACGGTGTGGTAACTCTGAATGGCTCTGTAGAGTCTGAAGCTGAAAAGCAACTAGCAGTTAAAATTGCTAAAAATGCTGAAGATGTTCGCGATGTAGTTGATAAACTAGCTATTGTTGCTGAATAATACAGTATAATTAAGGCCCAGTAATGCTGGGCTTTAAGTCTTTTCAATGTTTAATTTAAATGGAGTTTGATCATGGATATTATTCGTATAATACTTTCGGTTTTATTACCGCCATTAGGTGTGTTTTTGCAAGTTGGCTTAGGTATGCATTTTTGGTTAAATATTCTATTAACACTGCTAGGTTATTTCCCAGGGTTAATACATGCAATCTACATTATTGCGAAAAAATAATGACAGATTATATATTGTGCAAGCCGACTACTGAGGTTTAGCTAAATACTTTAGTACCGATCGGCTCACAATATTAGTTTTTAAAGAGTTTTTAGATAGTTTTTAGGTTAAATCCAATTTTTAAAGCTCTTCAACCCATTAATTCACTTCCTTAACTCACTCCCAATATTATTTTAAAACTATACTTATTGTTTACTAATAAGCTTTCCAGCTAACAGTCGCGCTCAGATTCTGACTTGATGCCATTTAGGAAATCTTCAACATTAGTGTGTTTATACATCTACAATATACAATTAAATACCTTATTATTTAGTGACAATATTACCTTCACTTCTAGGGCGTGTTGATCTTTGTGGATTGAAATTTGTTCAATCTAGGGGCGATTAAATCGCGGCGCGAGGTTTGTAACCTAGTGGGCTAAGTAAAAACCGAGCAACAAAGAGTTAATCGTCCCTAGAAAGAACCCAAAGGGCAGCGCATGTTTGGTATTTATGCTGCGTTATCGCCTATTCATGGGGAATAACCACACTACATAGGCTCCGCCTTGCCTAAAAACCAAACATACTGCTGCAAATTCACCCACCAAAGATCAACACGCCCTAGTGTTATCATTAAACTAGGTTTTAGGTATATTGAGGTAGTTAATTGAATATTCGACTTATAATGTCAGGCGTTGTGTCTTTCGTTTTTTATTTTAGTTGGGCCTACTGGGCAAATAGTGCGGCAGACATTGCTAAATCGGTCACTCTTCAAGCTGCATTAGTGCAAGGTTTGTATAGTGGATTTGTAACGCTGTTTTTTACCTTTATTTTAGAAAAGGTCGTCAACAAGTATAAGTTTAGTTATGTAACGCTTGCGTTCGTAACTCCAATTATTTGTATGTTTCATTCTAAAACACCACAAAACGTAGCAATACGACAAAGCTTCAATAATGCAATTAACTCTAGCGCCTCGTATTTAAGTAACAAAAAAATAGCAGGTGTACTTTTTGCGCCTATTATTCCGATTACTGTTCAATCGAGCTTAGTGATTATGGTGAATGTAATTAATCAGACACCTAATTTGGCACTGACAGTAGCCCCAAGCATATTTTTTACAGCCTTATATGCCTATACATATATGTTAGCTTTGCTTAAAAAGTAGAGGGTTAAATATAAAAGACTATATGGGATAGGGGTTTTTATAATTTAATGCAGTGAATAGCACGGTAAATATCTTACATTTTATGTTTATTCCCACTTAAAAGATTACTATTTAAGCAGTTAGCTTGTTGATTGTTAAAATAAAGGTTTTTGGTAGTGACAAGCACCTAAAAAGTTTTTATACTGCAACCCGCTTTAGTCGCTCTGTGACTGAACGCTTCAAAAATTAACTGCCTAGCAGTTATATAAAGTTGGCCCCTTAGCTCAGTTGGTTAGAGCACACGACTCATAATCGTTAGGTCCCCAGTTCGAGTCTGGGAGGGGCCACCACTTTTACAAACTTTCCAAAAAATACCTACTCAAATTATTTAAAGCTACATGAACTTAATATCGTGTAATTTATTATTCTTTATTTACCCCTAATAATAAATATAATTTAAATAAAGTTAATCCATAGATTAAGCTAAGCTTTCTTAAATTTGAAAGAGTGCGAATGCACTATTAAATTCCAGCGTTAGATCGGACGCTATTCATGCTCTGTCTTGTAAATAATAATGAGCTGCATCTGATTTCAGAATACAAAAAAAGCCCCTATTGGGGCTTTTTACTTACTAGTGTTTACTTTTATTGCTCAAAACTACAAGAGTTAACTAATTTTTACGGTATATCTCATGCTCAATATCGTAAATATTTACGCTTAGACTGTCTGATGCTCTGCAATATGTTTTTAAACATGAAAGTAGCAGTTCGCTTAACATTTGTTTTTGCTCAATTGAGCGTCCTGCCAAAATATGTACCGCGATATGTATAAACCCTGATTTTCCTGCGCCAAGTTGATATTGCTGATAAGCAATAGCACGTGTTTTTATGGTTTCTAATTCAAATAAGTTACTTTCGAAAGCGGTTGTATGAATTTTTTCTACCAGTACTTGAGGTAAAACGGGGAGGTCTTCTGAGTGTTCAATAATAATGTGCGGCATTTAGGCGTTTCCTATTATGAGTTACTGCATGAGCGAGAGGTAATTGTATCAAATACAAGAGGGGTCACTAAACCCTGAGCTATCTAAAATCTTTACTTTAAACTAATTTAGTCGTATTTATTTTTGATGTTAGTATAAAAACAAACAGGTGAACCTTCGCTTAGTAACTCATCTACTAAGTTACCTATATATTGATTAAGGATAAGTATGAAATTACCACAAAAATTTAAACGTTTAGCTTTACTTGCATGTGCAATTGTTACGTTAAGTGCTTGCTCTGACGATGTTGCGTCGGTAAGCCTTGGGTTATTTACAACTAAAGATGTTGTGGTGAATTCGCAGCAAGATCCTATTATTGAGGGCGTTACTTGTCATATTAGTCATATAGAGGCTAATTTGGACTTTTCAGATCCATCTGATATGTCTATAGCGTGTCGTCAAACGGGGCCAATTACAGCGCAGCAGCTACAAAAAATAGACCGTAGCAAATCGGGCGAGGTGATCTTTAAATCATCTAAAAGTATATTATTTAAATCACTAAAAGTGCGTCGTATTTACGATGCTGAAAATCGTACTTTATTGTACTTATCGTACTCAACTAAAGAGTCCAGTGGTAGCCACCACCATGCGCTATCAACAGTGCCGCTATACAATACTCAAGCGTGGGACTGGGCGCTTACACAAAAAGACTAAGTTAGCACCTACGTAAGCACCTAAACTAAAACCTAAAAGAGCACACTATGTTAGCTTTATTTAAATCAAAGCCATTATTAGAGCAGCAAGAGCAGCAATGGCTTATTGATACATTTATTTGGGCTGTAGAAAACTTTGATGCTGAGTTTTTTACAAAGCACACTCAAATAATACTGCCAACGGCCACTTTTTTCCCTGATTCGGTATCGAGCATTGAAGAAATGGCGAGCAATGTTTTTAACCGCGTTACTAATTACGCGGGTATGAACGCATGGCCTATTCAACTAGTTGCACCGCAGCAATTACAACCGCAAGTTTTTCCACACTTTGAATTTAGCAATGAAATACGTGGCGAAGGCAGCCATTTAATTGTGCCGCCAAGCCATACGATTAATATTTCTTTTAATCCTAATCAGATTAATCAGCCACAAGATTTAGTGGCAAGTTATGCGGGTACTCTGGCCACCATACTTATTCATCACGTTGGGGTGCTGCCGCCTGGTGGTAGGGAGTATTTACCACAAGCTGCTGATGCACTTGCTTGTTTTTTAGGGTTTGGTGTGATGATGAGCAACACGGTGTATCAGTTTAAAGGCGGGTGTGGCTCTTGCTATAACCCATACGCTAACCGTGAAGCTAAGTTAAGTGAAACGCATACGGTATTTATGCATGCCCTAATTAGTTACTTTAAAAACGATAAGGTGTCTAAAAAGCACTTAAAGCCGCATTTACGTGGTCAGTTTAAAAAAGCACAAAAAGAAATTAAAGCATTGGTAAATAACTCGGCCAACCCGCTGTTATTAGCTTATTCGCCAAACTAGCAAGGATTTGCGTGGAATACTTAGATGAATTTTTACTGATTGTTATTGCTCATTTTTTTGCAGTAGCAAGCCCAGGGCCCGACTTTGCCGTAGTACTTAAGCAAAGTGTGCAACAAGGAAGGCGCAATGCATTGTGGACAAGCGCCGGTGTTGGCGCTGCTATTTTACTGCACGTTGCCTATTGCGTTTTAGGTGTTGCGCTTATTTTAACGCAATCGCCTAGTTTATTTATGGCGCTTAAGTACCTTGCTGGTGCATATTTAGCTTACTTAGGCGTACAAGCTCTTAGAGCTGGAAAACCGCCTGCAAGTAATGAAGGCGAGGCTGTAAAAGATGTTGAAAACAAAACCGTTCAAGAGGAACCCGTTTGGGTGGCTTTTAGGCGCGGCTTTTTCACCAATGCATTAAACCCAAAAGCCACGTTATTTTTTATGTCGTTATTTACACTCGTGATTAGCCCAACAACACCTACTAGCATACAGATTGGCTATGGCGTGTACATGGCATTGGCTACTTGGGCGTGGTTTTCAATGCTTTCAATGATGCTTTCTCGCGATAATGTAAGAGGCTTTTTCCAACAACGCGGTTATTGGTTTGACCGTGGAATTGGCATTATTTTAATTGCACTTGCAGTACGTGTTGTTATTTAACTTATTCAAAAAGCGCAGGAGATAAAATGCCGCTATATAATTTTTCGTTTGGTTCTAATATGTCATCTAATCGTTTGTTAGCGCGCTTGCCCAATGTAAAGCGTGTAGGAACTGCGATACTTAAAGACTACGAGCTTACTTTTGATATGCTATTTAAAGATGGCTCAGGTAAATGCAGTATTTGTCCAAGCGATAAAGAAGGTGCATTGGTTTACGGCGTTATTTATGAGCTCAATGAAGAAGAAAAAGCTATTTTAGACAGTATTGAAGGGCCAGGTTACGATTGTGTAGATATAGCCCCAACGCTTTTAACGGGTGAGACTGTAGCCGCACATTGTTATATAGCTAATACCCATGACAGCGATGTACTCCCATATGATTGGTATATAAAACACGTTCATCGCGGTTCACTTGAAGCGGGCGTACCAAAAGAATACAGTGATGCCATATTAAATCGCGCACAAAAAAGCGACACCAATCAAGAGCGCGCAGCAATTGAATTTGCAGTTCATCAAAAATAATAAAATAGGATTGATATGAAATTAACCAAACTTGCCGCAATTGCACTATTAGCAGGCACTACGTTTAGCAGCTGGGCACAAGTTGATACCAACAAAATTGACGACGTAATTAAAGCGTCAATGGCACGTTTTGACGTACCCGGTATGGCAGTTGCCATTGTTGAAAACGATAAAGTAATATTTGCTAAAGGCTTTGGTGTAACTAATCTCGATACCAACAAAAAAGTAAACAAAGACACTTTATTTGGTATTGCTTCAAACACAAAAGCATTCACTACTGCGGCACTGGCAAAGTTGGTTGATGAAGGTAAATTAAGCTGGGATGACCGCGTAATTGATCATTTACCAGAGTTTAGATTGTACGACTCGTACGTAACACGCGAAATGCGTATTCGTGACTTATTAAGCCATCGCAGTGGGCTTGGGCTTGGGCAAGGCGATTTAATGATTTGGCCAAGTACCGATAAATCAGTTGATGAAATTTTAGCGGGATTACAGTATTTAAAACCAGCGAGCAGCTTTCGTAGTAAGTACGCTTATAACAACTTGATGTTTGTTACCGCTGGTGAAGTGGTTGCACGTGTGTCGGGGATGAGCTGGAATGATTACATCGAAAAAAATATATTACAGCCGCTGCACATGGATAACTCACGCGCGGGCTTTTCACGTATTCCTAAAAGTAATAAAAACTGGGCGACAGGTCATATTCCTATGGATGGCACGCTTCATCCATTTTTTGTGAACTACCTTGAGGACTTTAGAGGCGCAGGCGCCATTGCTTCAAGTGTAAGCGACATGAGCCAATGGCTTCGTACGCAATTAGCAGGCGGTAAAATGCCAAGTGGCGAGCAGCTATTTAGTGAAAAGCAACAAGCGCAAATGTGGCACCCACATATTACATCTATGGCGTCTAAAAGTGCGTTTGAATCGTATCATCAGCAGTTTAGGGGTTATGGGTTAGGCTGGAGTATTGAAGACTACCACGGCTTTAAAAAGCTAGGTCACGGCGGTGGTATTTTGGGAATGGTATCGCAAGTTACTTTATTGCCTGAGAAAAACCTCGGTATTGTTATTTTATCTAATCAACAAGCTTTTGGTGCACTTTCGGCAGTAACCCATGAAGTACTTGAAGGTGCACTTGAACTTGAAGATAAAGACTGGGTAGAGGATTTAGCTAAAAGTCATTTTGAAGGCAAACAACAAGCGTATGCTAATGCAAAACCAGAAGCCCCCGCTGACTACCAACCACAATTACCAAATATTAATTATACTGGTACATTGCACGATGATTGGTATGGCGATGTAATTATTGAGCAGTTAGATGGTAAATTACGCATTGATTTTACCCACACTAAACGCTTGAAAGGCACTCTGGAGCATTACACTGGCAATACATTTATTGTTAAGTGGGATGAAAAGCTACTAGAAGCAGATGCGTTTATTCGTTTTGAAATGAGCTCACAAAACCGTGTAAACAGTGCCAAAATGCGTGCAGTATCAACACAAGTTACCGATTTTAGCTTTGATTTTAGAAACCTGCATTTAAAAGCAAAATAGCTAATAATATTGATATTCAAGGTATCGATATTTAAAGTGTCGATATACACCAAAGTCGCAAAGCCACCATTAGGTGGCTTTGTTATATTAAACACTCAATTTACTTTGGCTAGGAGCATTTTATGCGTACTGCAGTTATTTCACACCCTCATTGCCGTAAACATAAAATGATAGACGACCACCCTGAGTGCCCAGAGCGCTTAGATGCAATTACCGACCGATTATTAGCCAGCGGTGTAGATGTTGGCTTAACGCACCTGCAAGCACCTAAGGCCGAGCGTGAACATTATTTACTTGCTCACGATGAAGCTTTAGTTAAGCACGTAGAAAATACACTCCCAACCGAAGGACTCGCTAATTTAGATGGCGATACGTGGTTGTGCCCCGATTCGTTTAAAGCGATTGAGCGAGCAGTAGGTGCGGGGTTGTTAGCTGTTGATGAAATACTTGCCGATAAACTCGATGCTGCTTTTTGCTCAGTACGCCCGCCAGGGCATCATGCTAATAAAAACTCATCATCTGGGTTTTGTGTGTTTAATAATTTAGCTATTGCCGTTAAGTACGCACAAAGCAAAGGGGTTAAACGCATTGCGATTGCTGACTTTGATGTACACCATGGGAATGGCACACAAGACATTTTTATTGATGACGAAAATGTACTGCTTTGTTCGTTATTTCAGTATCCGTTTTATCCAAATACAGCGGTTAAAAATAATAGCCATATAGTTAATTCACCTCTGCCAATTGCCAGTAATGGCGACGATTTAAAAGAGGTGTTTACTGGGCAATGGCTACCAAAATTAAAAGCGTTTAAACCTGAATTACTTTTTATAAGCGCAGGGTTCGATGCTCACCTAGAAGATGATATGGCAAGCTTAAAATTTGTTGAAGATGACTATATTTGGCTTACCGAGCAACTATGTGGTGTTGCTAAAGAGGGCGGTTGCAAAGGGGTTATTTCGTATTTAGAAGGTGGCTATGCGCTATCAGCTTTAGGTCGCAGTGCTGTAGCGCATATAAAAGTGCTTACTGAGGTTTAAATAAAGAGAGTGTTTATAGCCCTAGTAAATCAAACGCCTGCGCTGTGCTTAGGGTTTTGATTTTACCAAGGCAGCATTGTCCTTCATTTAATAAGTAAGCTGTAACAAGCTGTGCTAGTTGCTCGCCATTCAATTTAGGGCAAACAGTGCCTTGTAAATTAAGGTAGTCACCTTGCTTGTTAAGTACTCGCACATCGCTTAGCTCACTTTGCGTAACGCTGTGTAAGCACTCTTGTTGCTCTTGTTCGTTATGGGCTATCTCAAGCTCATTATAAATAACCAATAATTGTGGGTAGCTGTTTAACATAGCCCGTTAGCCTACGGTTACTTCATAAGACGTAAATTTACGTATATTAATAACGCCTTTTTCAAAGATTAAGTACTGACCTTTAATACCTTGTAAAACACCACTTACAACAGGGTCTTTATCAAAGTTAAATGAGCTGATTTTTGTTGGGTATTCGGTTACTGGAAAGTTTAAATCAACCACATCTTCATCAAGTTGCTCTATGGCTGTTGCGCCAAATAATTCACTGAGCTCGTTTAGCTTTTCGCTAATTTGTGGGATCAGCTCGGCTGCCGCTGCCTTTAAGTCAATTGCGTCGTTTTGACCTTTTAGCATATTGCGCCAATTAGTTTTGTCGGCAATAAATTCAGCCAATGCAACTTCTACTAAACCGGATTGCAGGCGAGTTTGCACTTTAAAAATAGGTAATGCCTGAGTAGCGCCTTGATCAACCCAGCGAGTCGGTATTTGTGTGTGGCGGGTAATACCTACCTTTAAACCTGAGGTGTTAGCGAGATATACATAGTGTGGGATCATGCAGTTTTCTTCGCCCCACTGCGGCTCTCGGCAAGTGCCTTGGTCGTAGTGGCAGGTTTCTGGTTTCATTATGCACATATCGCAACTAGCAAGCTTGCGCATGCATACAAAACAGTGACCTTGAGAATAGCTTTTTTTTGTTTTTTTACCGCAGTTAGAACATAAAATAGTGCCACTAAAGGTAAGCGTAAGCTCCTTACCTATAAATGCATTTAAGTCTACTAAGTGCTCACCCACAGGTAAGTGATATTGTACTGGTTCGGTTAAGCTCGATTTTAGTTTACGCAGTGTGCCTTGCATCTTTACTTGGCCCCTAAAGATGTTAAAAAGAGGAGTCTAACATTTTTAAGCTATATTGGCTTTTTAAGAAGTGTAAATAGTCGGTGTAAGGCAGTGCTTTTGCGTATAAATAACCTTGGGCGCAATCAGCGTTCATATCTTTGAGCAAGTGATGGATTTCTTGGGTTTCTACCCCCTCAATTGTTATTGATAAATTGAGGTTATGCGCCATATCAATGGCTGTTTGTACAATAACTTGGTGAGTTGCGTTATTAGGTAAATCAAAAACAAATGACTTATCTATTTTAAGCTCACTAAAGTGATAATTAACTAAGTAGCTAAGTGACGCGTAGCCTGTCCCAAAGTCATCCAGTACCACTTTAATACCTAATGCGGTTAACTCATCAACTAACTTTATAAGTGCATCTTGACTATCTACGAAGGCCGATTCGGTTAGTTCAAATTTAAGTAAGGGTGCCGGCACTTGGTATTTAATTAAAATATTTTCTACTTTTTCGGCTAAATTATTTATGGTTAAGTTTTTAGCACTTAAATTTACGCTAATTGTGTGCTCGTTATAGCCATTTTTTGTAAGCTCAACTATGTCTTTACAAGCTTGCTCTATTACCCACAGTGTTAGCTCGTTAATAATACCTGTGTGTTCAGCAAGTATTATTAGCTCTTCAATTGATAAGTTGCTGTAAGTTGGGTCGGGCCAACGTAATAAAGCTTCAGCACCACTTACGTGGTTACTTAATAAGTTTATTTGAGGTTGGTAGTAAAGCGCCAGTTGATTTGTTTTTATGGCTTGTTGCAGCTTAGCGGCTAAAGCAACGTCCATCATCAGATTATTACCGTTTGACGATGACCCAACTTGATTAACGCTACCTTTTGCTTTTTTAAGCGCTAAATAACCACGCTTTAACCAATATTCAAAGTCGTTACTCTTGCCTGCACTACTAATACCTATACTGTAACTAAGCTGCAGGTTTAGCCCTTTAATTTCATATTGTTTTGGTAGGCTACTAATTATTTTAGTCAGTAGTGCTTCTAGCATTTCTTGGTTTTGTGTTTTTGTAGAAATACAGGCAAATACACCACTGCTTAAATCGGCTAAGCGAGGACTGGTGTTTAAATCTGTTTCGAGGTTTGTAAATTCACGTTCATGGCTGAGTTCTAATTCAAGCTCTTTGGCTATATGCTTTATAAGTGTGTAGCCCTGAGAAGAGGTAATAATCGTATTGAGTGAATTAAAGTGACGTATTTTTATTAAACACAACGTTGTTGAGCGATTTTGGCTTTGTAGTGCCATAAATGCTTGTTTTAGCTTGGAGCTATTAAGTAATCGTGTTTGTTGTGTATGCGTGGCATGATAAAGCGCACGTTCGCGCTGATACCTTACCCTGTCTGCTAATGCCATCGCCATTAAAATAACTTCACACAAAATAGCGACTAAAAAGGCATGGCGGGTTGCAAAGGTATACGGTAAAACACCAGTGAGTTCCATAGGCTGAATTGCCGCACCAAAAATTAGCGGTATCCATGATAAAACATAAAACTTAGCCCACCTAAAACCACTGCGTAACTTGTTATATATTAAAATAATACAGGTAATATAAAGCAGAACCATTACACCAAAAAATATAGGAGCCGCTATATTTTCAGGAATAAACAAGCTACATACAGCAAGAGTAAACATAAGCCAAAGTAGAGCTATGCTCATTTTGTAACGCCAACATTTATCTTTATGATAGCGCAAAAACATGGTGCAAAAAGCAAGGGTGAAAAAGGCGACCCCATAATTACTAAATACAATTTGTTCGTGAATAAAGAGCTGCCATTGCTTAGGCCATAAATAAAAACCAAAGCCCAATACTGCACCCATTAGTGTAATAGCGCTGACGATGTAGCCAATATAAATTAAATAAACACGGTCTTTTATACCAAAATAAAGCACCAAGTTATAAAGTGCAGCCATCAATAGCACGCCTACAAAAATACCCCAGATCCCAGTTTGAGATCGCACTAAGTCAATAAACTCTTTATCACGATACAAGTTTACAGGTGTTTTACTTATGCCGATTGTGTCTATTTTTATTACTAGGCGTTGTGATGATTTTCTTTCTACTAAAAAGCGAATATGCGGCACGCTGTATTCAAATAAAGAGAGGGCTTCTTCTTTATCGCCGAGTTTGTATGTTTCAACTAGTTTGTTATTTTTATCGAGGCGATAAACCGTAAGGTGATCGACCATAGGGTTGTCAAAATGTGCCACAACATTTTGCTTGTTAAGGCTTTTATTTTCTAAATCAAGAAACAACCAATAATTTTGTTGGCTAAAGCTCCATGGAACATCTAAAAATGGTTGATGAGTAAGTAATTCAGGTTGGTTAATGATGGTATCGAATGTCTTAGTTTTGGTTTCGTCAATATAGTAGGCGTAATCGAGGTACATTGGAGCCGTTTTATCAATTGTATATCGTGTAGGCACGACTAAGTTTGATGCCAATGTACTGATTATAAAAAATATAAAAATCAGTATGGCAACAGCAATTGCATGGTAACGTAAAGTTCTTAGTTCCAACGTTAATTTACTTTTAAAAAACCTTTTAATTAGTGTAGCACTAAAAAAGCGCAGGGAAACTGCGCTTTTTTAGTTAAATTAATTGGTTATACCAATGAATAGGTATTATAGGCTATTGCTCGCGTGCAATAGCACGGTAAGCTATATCTGTACGATATTCCATACCATCCCAGCTAATTTGTTTAACAAGCTCATAGGCGCGTTGCTGCGCTTGCGTAACAGTGTTACCAAGTGCTGTTGCGCATAATACGCGACCGCCTGCGGTTACAACGTCATTGCCACTTTGTTTAGTACCCGCATGAAATACTTTTTCACCTGCAGGGTAATCCACTTTTAGCCCCGAAATAGCGTCACCTTTAGGGTAATCACCAGGGTAGCCTTTAGCGGCAAGTACAACACCAACGGCTGCGCGTGGGTCAAACTCAATTGTTGTTTTATCAAGTTCTACACGGTTAGCAGCTTCAATCAATTCAACCAAATCTGATTGCAAACGTAGCATCATTGGTTGAGTTTCAGGATCGCCAAAGCGACAATTGTACTCAATTACTTTAGGGGTGCCTGTTTCGTCAATCATTAAACCTGCATATAAAAAGCCGGTGTACGGATGGCCTTCGCTTGCCATGCCTTCTACCGTAGGGTAGATCACTTCGTTCATAATACGCTGGTGGATTTCATCAGTAACAACTGGCGCAGGTGAGTATGCACCCATGCCACCCGTGTTAGGACCCGCATCGCCATTGTAAGCGCGTTTATGATCTTGGCTGGTTGCAAATGGTAATACGTTTTTACCATCAACCATTACGATGAAAGACGCTTCTTCACCGTCTAAAAACTCTTCAATAACAACACGACTTCCCGCATCGCCAAAAGCATTACCCGCAAGCATATCGCGGATCGCTTCTTCGGCATCGGCCTCTGTCATGGCTACAATTACGCCTTTACCCGCAGCCAAACCATCTGCTTTTACAACAATTGGCGCGCCTTTCTCTTTTAAATAAGCAAGGGCAGGCTCAATTTGTTCAAACGTTTGGTAGTCGCCCGTTGGGATTTTATGACGTGCTAAAAAGTCTTTAGTAAACGATTTCGAACCTTCAAGTTGAGCTGCGCCCGCCGTTGGTCCAAAAATAGCCATGTTATGTTCACGAAACTTATCAACAACACCCAGTACTAACGGTATTTCTGGACCTACAATAGTAAGATCTACCTTATTTTGCTGTGCAAAACTAAGTAAACCATCTAAGTCGTCAACGTTTATAGCTACGTTTTCAAGTTTTGGCTCAAGTGCAGTACCTGCATTACCAGGGGCTACAAATACAGTATTTACTTTGGTGTTTTGAGCGGCTTTAAACGCAAGTGCGTGTTCGCGGCCGCCGCTGCCAATGACTAAAACATTCATGGCGAAAATTCCTATTTAAAGCGGTTTCTTAAATTTCAGCGTCATGCGGTCGCTTTCACCAATGGCTTTATATTTGTCAGCATCTTGTTCGCCGAGTCTTAAGCTTGGTGGTAGCGTCCATACACCTTTAGGGTGATCGGCTGTATCTTTTGGATTTGCATTTATTTCACTGCTTGCTACTAATTCAAACCCAGCTTGTTCAGCAAGATCTACTACGTAGCTCTGCTTCATATAACCTGATGTTTTTTGATCTTCATCAGCACGCTCTTCAGCTAAACGGTGTTCAACTAAACCTAATGTACCGCCTGGTTTAAGGGCTTTATAAAAAGCTTGGAATGCACTTAATGCACCGCTTTTATCTTTGCCCATATACCAGTTATGTACATTGCGAAATGTTAAAACCATATCGGCACTGCCAGCTGGCGCAATATCTAAATGTGTTACAGGTGCAAACTCAGTAATTTTAACGCTACTAAAGCGCTCATCTTCAGCTACTTTTTGTTTAAAGCCTGCAAGAGAGCGTTGGTAGTAGCCAACTGATGAATCAGCAGGAAAGTGCGCGGCATAATAAGTGCCTTGCTCTTTTAATGCTGGCGCTAAAATTTCACTATACCAACCACCACCGGGTGCAATTTCAACAACTGTCATGGTTGGTTTAAAGCCAAAAAATGCAAGTGTTTGAGCTGGGTGACGATATTCATCACGAGCGCTGTTTTTAGCATTGCGTTCGCTTGATTGAAGTGCATGTTCAAGGCTTGATTCGTGGTTATGGCTAAGCGCCATAGTCGATGTCATTGTTAGTGTGGCTACAAGTAGCGATTTTAGCGCAAATTTCATTGTTTGTTCCTTCACATTATAATTTTAAATAGGTTATTGAATAATCAGAATACGTGAATTTATAGCAAACAAAAAGGGTTAAACCAACGTTTAACCCTTTGTGTGATTAGTGGCGGAAATGGCGCATACCAGTTAGTACCATTGCCATGCCAGCTTCATCAGCAGCTGCAATCACTTCTTCATCACGCATTGAGCCTCCAGGCTGAATTACCGCAGTAATGCCAGCGGCTGCTGCTGCGTCAATGCCATCACGGAATGGGAAGAATGCGTCAGACGCCATAACTGAACCTTTAACTTCAAGGTTTTCGTCGGCGGCTTTTATACCTGCAATTTTAGCTGAGTATACGCGGCTCATTTGGCCTGCGCCTACGCCAATGGTCATACCGTCACGGGCATAAACAATTGCGTTTGATTTAACAAACTTAGCTACTTTCCAGCAAAACAGTAAATCTTTAAGTTCTTGCTCAGAAGGCTGGCGCTTAGAAACAACTTTTAAGTCGCCTTGCGTTACCATGCCTAAATCGCGGTCTTGAACTAAAATACCGCCGTTAACGCGTTTAATATCTTGGCCAGCGGCTTTACCTGTCCACTGTCCACACTCTAATAGACGCACGTTCTTTTTAGCTTCAACAATTTTTGCAGCGTCGCTCGAAATACTAGGTGCAATAATTACTTCAACAAACTGACGGTCAACAATTGCTTGTGCAGTTGCTGCATCTAGCTCTCGGTTAAAGGCAATAATGCCACCAAATGCTGATGTAGGGTCTGTTTTAAAAGCGCGCTCGTATGCTTGTAGAATATTGTCCCCAATTGAAACACCACACGGATTAGCATGTTTTACAATTACGCACGCAGGTACGTCAAATTCTTTAACACATTCAAGTGCTGCATCGGTATCTGCAATGTTGTTAAACGAAAGGGCCTTACCTTGCAATTGAGTTGCTGTTGCAACTGATGCTTCAGCAATGTCATTTTCAACATAAAAAGCAGCATCTTGATGTGAGTTTTCACCGTAACGCATATCTTGCTTTTTAGTGAACTGCATATTGATAGTACGTGGGAATTTAGTCTCTACAGCAGCTTCCTCGGTGTAATCAGGCACCATTTTACCGAAGTAGTTAGCAATCATGCCATCGTATTGTGCAGTGTGCTCGTAGGCGGCAATCGCTAAATCAAAACGTGTTTTGTACGTCGTTGAACCATTGTTGTTTTGCATTTCGCTAATAACACGGTCGTAGTCGCTCGCGTTTACCACGATTGTTACATCTTTGTGGTTTTTAGCTGCTGCACGAACCATTGTAGGGCCGCCAATATCAATATTTTCAATGGCATCTTCAAGGCTGCAGTTTTCTTGAGCGACTGTATTCGCAAAGGGGTATAAGTTAACTACAACTATGTCGATAGCAGAAATGTTGTTATCTGCCATTACGCTTTCATCTTGTCCGCGACGAGCTAATATGCCGCCGTGAATTTTTGGGTGAAGAGTTTTTACGCGACCATCCATGATTTCAGGGTGGCCTGTGTGATCTGATACTTCAGTCACTTTTATGGCGTTATCAGCAAGTAGTTTACATGTGCCGCCAGTTGATAAAATATCAACGCCTTGCGCTTCAAGTGCGCGGGCAAATTCAACAATACCGGTTTTATCAGACACACTTAATAGTGCGCGACGAATGGGACGATGAGTATCCATTGTAGTTTGATTTCCTCAGTTAATGAGCTAGCTTAGAAGCGGGCATTTTAACTGATTACTACTCAAAAAACGACTTATAAAGGCTCAATAAGCGTGAGCATTTTGCAATTTAGTTAATAAACTGTAGGCATAAAAAAAGCACCCTAAGGTGCTTTTTTTGCATAATACCAGTTGTATTGGATTAGTAAGTAGTAATAACGATAGAAAAACAAGTCTATAACAAGGCAAAAATTTTGCAGTGTAGTTATTCTACATAAAAAATTTTTAACGACGTTATGGGCTTGTTTAGCTCGTAAGAATACTTACGCGTTCAATATAATTGGTATTAGTTCATGCCGTATTTTTTAAGCTTTTTACGTAAAGTACCACGGTTGATACCTAGTAAAATTGCTGCACGAGTTTGGTTACCACGTGTATATGTCATTACTTCTTCAAGTAATGGCGCTTCTAGCTCTGAAAGAACAAGGTCGTAAACGTCTTGCACATCTTGACCGTTAAGCTGCTTTAAATAGTGGTGAACAGCTTTTTTTACTGCATCACGCAATGGCTGCGGTTTCTCGTGTGACTGAACATGAGGGTTAGTGATAAATGGAGAAGTCACGTTTTGTTCGAACATTATTAAGTCTCTTTCTTTCTTAGTTAGCTGCTAGTGTTTTAAAGTATTGCTCTAATGCGACGACCTGTGCCTGTGGGTTGTCGAGCGCATTAAATACTCGCCTAAACTGACCATCACTGTCATGGGTTTGCAAATACCAAGATACATGTTTGCGAGCAATTCGCGCTCCCATTGGCTCACCGTAAAACATATGGAGGTTTGTTAAATGCTCCATTAATATACTGCGCACCTCTGCAATAGCAGGTGGCTGTAAATGTTCCCCAGTTCGCAAATAGTGGTCTATCTCCCTAAATATCCAAGGGCGACCTTGGGCGGCTCGGCCAATCATAATGGCATCTGCACCCGTATAGTCTAAAACCTGTTTTGCTTTTTCTGGTGATGTAATATCACCATTGGCAACAACAGGAATCGACACTGAACGTTTTATATCCCTAATCGTGGCGTACTCAGCATCACCTTTGTACATACATGCGCGCGTACGCCCATGTACAGCAAGTGATGCAATGCCATAACGTTCAGCTATTCTCGCAATCTCTACACCATTACGGTTATCCGGATCCCATCCTGTACGGATTTTAAGTGTCACAGGTATATCAACAGCATTAACGACTGCATCAATAATCTCTTCCACAAGTTCAGGAAACTGTAATAAGGCAGAGCCTGCGAGTTTCTTGTTCACTTTTTTTGCTGGGCACCCCATATTGATATCTATGATCTGTGCACCATTAGCAACATTGAATTGTGCGGCCTGCGCCATAAGCTCAGGATCTGCTCCTGCAATTTGCACCGCGCGTATACCCGACTCACCGCTGTGATCCATACGGTTCATCGACTTTTCTGTTTTCCAAACCTTAGGATTTGACGATAGCATTTCAGACACAGCTAAGCCCGCACCTAAGCGTCGACAAAGTTGTCTAAATGGTCTGTCTGTAATGCCTGCCATTGGCGCGACAATTACATTATTCTCAAGTTGGTATTTACCGATACGCACTATATTCAATAGGCCTCTTTTCAAGGGGCGCTAAGTTTACGGTTTTTTTCACAAAAATCAAAGGCTATAAATTGAACAAAAGTAACTTTTTTTTGCCCTTTTCGTATTGACATTTGATAACCACATGACAAGTAGGTTGATTTGTTTGAAATTCATACAGATTTTATTTTTTACAAGATAACTAGAAAGTTTTTAGATATGTAAAAAAATAGTAAAGCCTGTTAAATACAGGCTTTACATGCATGTTTTGAGTTAATGCTCTAGATTTGATTGTTCGATTTATTACACTTTTTTAGTGCCATTTACTCGAGTCCAATCACCTTCAACGGCAATGTCATCTAGTTCAATAAACGGTGCATAAATGTCAGCAACCGATTGCGCTTGTTCTTCTAAAATACCCGACATGGCAATTTTACCACCTGGCTTTAATAACCCTAAAATCACACTATGTAATTCGCGAAGTGGCTGGGCTAAAATATTAGCCACTACTATATCTGCACTAAACTCAGGTTGGTTTTCTGGAAGGTATACTTCAAGTTTGTCTGCAACACCATTTCGGTTCGCGTTATCAAGGCTTGCTTCAAGCGCTTGAGGGTCAATATCTATCCCGATCATACGCTCTGCACCTAGTTTTATAGCTGCAATACCTAAAATGCCTGAGCCACAACCAAAATCAACAACCGTTTTACCCGTCAGATCTTGGCTTTCTAACCATTTAAGGCACAAGGCCGTTGTTGCATGTGTGCCCGTGCCAAAAGCAAGGCCAGGGTCTAGCAATACATTTACTGCATCAGGGTCAGGAATGTCGCGCCAGCTTGGGCAAATCCATAGTTTTTCGCCAAATTGAATAGGGTGGAAGTTATCCATCCATTCACGTTCCCAGTCTTTATCTTCAAGTTGCTCGATTTTGTATACTAAATTGTCTTTTAGCTCATCATGGCGCTTTAATAACGCAACGACTGCGTTCATATCATGATTAGCTTCGAACAAGCCAATAACTGTGGTATCAGCCCAGAACACAACGGTGCCAATTTTAGGCTCGTAGATAGGGGTGTCTTTTGCGTCAATAAAGGTTACTGAAGCACTACCAGCTTCCATTAATAGGTCGCTTACGGCATCAGCTGTTGCAGCATTGGCATTAATACGAATTTGGATCCAAGCCATGGTTATTTCCTTCAAATAGAAAAAAGGCCGCTATAGCGGCCTTTTTAGTTTATATAGTAGCGCTAAAATTATTTAGCGTCTAAAAAGCTTTTCAGTAAATCTGAGCGAGAAGGGTGGCGTAATTTACGCAGCGCTTTTGCTTCTATTTGACGAATACGTTCACGTGTTACGTCAAACTGTTTACCTACTTCTTCTAAGGTGTGGTCGGTATTCATATCAATACCAAAACGCATACGTAGTACTTTAGCTTCACGAGCTGTTAAGCCTGCAAGTACATCGTTAGTTGCGCCACGAAGAGATTCCATTGTTGCCGAATCGATTGGCGAATCAATAGTTGTATCTTCGATAAAGTCACCTAAGTGAGAATCTTCATCATCACCGATTGGTGTTTCCATTGAAATCGGCTCTTTAGCAATCTTAAGTACCTTACGGATTTTATCCTCAGGCATCATCATGCGTTCTGCTAATTCTTCTGGATTTGGCTCACGACCCATTTCTTGTAACATTTGACGAGAGATACGGTTAAGTTTATTAATCGTTTCAATCATATGCACAGGGATACGGATTGTTCTTGCTTGGTCAGCAATAGAGCGTGTGATTGCTTGACGTATCCACCACGTAGCATAAGTAGAGAACTTATAACCACGGCGATATTCAAACTTATCAACCGCTTTCATCAGACCAATGTTACCTTCTTGGATTAAATCTAAGAATTGTAAGCCACGGTTTGTGTATTTTTTAGCAATTGAGATTACAAGACGTAAGTTAGCTTCAACCATTTCTTTTTTCGCACGGCGTGCTTTCGCCTCACCTATGCTCATTCGACGGTTGATGTCTTTAATACGCTCAATGCTTAAACCTGTTGTTTGTTCAATAACAGATAATTTATTAATGCTACGAATGATTTCTGGCTTAACTTCTTCAAGTTTAGCTGAATACTTTTCGTTACCTGAAATTTCTAAATCAACCCAAGAAGCGTCAGTTTCGTTATTAGCAAAATGCTTAACGAATGTTTTCTTTGGTAATTTAGCAATTTGAACAGCTTGCTTCATGATTAGGCGTTCTTGAACACGAACACGATCCATCATTTCACGCATGTTATTTACCATGCGGTCAAACTGTTTAGGTATTAATTTAAATGTTCTGAAAAGCTCACCAATTTCAAAAATGGCTGCTTGTGATTCAGGATGCGAACGACCTTTAGCTTCAAACGTATCACGTGCTTTATTATATAAATCACGTAAATTTTCAAAATGAATACGAGCTTCTTCAGGATCTGGTCCTGTGTCTATCTCTTCTTCATCTTCATCATCGCTATCAGCATCATCTTTGTCATCTTTATCGTCGTCCTCAAGTTGCTTAGCACTTAATTCTGAACCGATGTTAGTTGCTGAAATTGGCGCTGTATCTTCATTAGGATCGATAAAGCCAACGATAATATCGCTTAAACGCATTTCTTCAGCTTCAAACTTATCCCACTGCTCTAGTAGGTAAGTGATTGCTTCAGGGTACTCTGCAACAGAAATCTGTACTTGATTAATGCCTTCTTCAATACGTTTAGCGATTACAATTTCGCCTTCACGTGTAAGAAGTTCAACAGTACCCATTTCACGCATGTACATGCGAACTGGATCCGTTGTACGGCCGATTTCTTTTTCTACAGTCGCAAGGGCTGCTGCGGCAGCTTCAGCTGCGTCTTCGTCTGTCGTTGTTTCTTGCATCATTAATTCATCAGCATCAGGCGCG
Source organism: Pseudoalteromonas sp. LC2018020214 (assembly GCF_016598755.1). Lineage (NCBI taxonomy): Bacteria > Pseudomonadati > Pseudomonadota > Gammaproteobacteria > Alteromonadales > Pseudoalteromonadaceae > Pseudoalteromonas > Pseudoalteromonas sp. LC2018020214. The sequence goes on along the minus strand of NZ_CP066804.1, from coordinate 3,259,277 downwards.
TTTTCGCTAACCTTGATACCCATGTCATTAATCATGCTTATGATATCTTCTACTTGATCTGAGTCTATAATGTCTTGTGGAAGGTGATCATTTACTTCTGCAAAAGTTAAGTAGCCTTGCTCTTTACCTTTCTGAATCAGAAGTTTTAATTGTGACTGAGGAGTTGGATCCATAGAGATTGTTTCTTCCACTCTGATAAGTTGATACAACAGGCGCCATCATGTAGTTTGCATTAAAGCTAACTAGAATAATGTGACGCAGTGAATAGCACAGTATAACAGTTTAAATCAATTTTGACTAGGGTCTGTTGGTCTTTCAGGATTAAAGTTTGTTCTATCCAAGGGTGGTTTAATCGCGGCGCGAGGTTTGTAACCTAGTGGGCTAAGTAAAAACCGAGCAACAAAGAATAAACCTCCCTTGGGTCGAACCCAAAGGGCAGCGCGTGTTTGGCATTTATGCTGCGTTATCGCCTATTTATGTGGAATAACCACACTACATAGGCTCTGTCTTGTCTAAATACCAAACACACTGCTGTAAACTTAACTTCGAAAGATAAACAGACCCTAACTGTTAGTCGCTTTTAACGCTGTCATTAACAAATGACACTCAAGCCTTTCATCGCTACTGAGGCCTTGCGTCTTGTCCTTTATTAATAGGGTCTCGAGTCGATAATTTAAACACTGATCTTCAATAAACTTGAAAGTATTTTTAAAAACCGTCTCTAAACGTTCTTCATTTATCTCATGTTGCCACGTTGCAAGCTTGATTAATGGCTCGTAATCTTCAGTTCCTCGAAAAAACTCGAGCAGTTGCGCTGTGGTCACATTTTCTTTTTCTAAAGCTTGTTCTTGTAATCGTAATAACAGCCCTATGCCAGCAATGTTCATTTGTGCAAGCTCAGGTAAATACGGCACACTTTTAGCTAAATTAGGGTGCTGGATCAATATACCGATAGCTTGGCGCATAGGTGTTATTTTAAATTTACGTTCAATAGAGTGTTGCTGTTTAGGCGTTTTTAAACGGCTATTCAACTGCTCACGCGTTCTGCCAATTAAGCGTCCTAATTGTTCAAGAATGTTTTCTTGATAAAACTCACTTGGAATTTTTTCAATTAGTGGAAGTGCTGCACTAAGAAGTTTAGCTTTTCCTGAATCGAGTGTTAAATCAACTTCTTGGCTTAATTTATTAAACAATACTTTGGTAAAGTCATCTGCTTGGCTTAGGCGCAATTCGAATTGCTCCTTACCTTCTTTTTGTACAAGCGAGTCAGGGTCTTCGCCATCTGGTAAAAATGCAAATTGTAGTGCTTTACCATCGTTTAAATAAGGGAGTGCATTTTCAAGTGCCCGCCAAGCAGCATCACGGCCAGCCCTGTCGCCATCGTAACAACAGATTACTTTATCAGTAGTTCTAAATAAAGTGTGCATGTGCTCGCTTGTTGTTGCTGTCCCCAGTGATGCAACTGCATATTCAATCCCTTGTTCAGCTAAGGCAACAACATCCATATAACCTTCAACAATCATTACATGATCAAGTTTTTTATGGGCTTGCTTTGCTTCGTAAAGTCCATAAAGCTCAAAGCCTTTATGGAAAATTCGGGTTTCTGGCGAGTTTAAATATTTTGGCCCTTGGTCGGCTTGCATTACACGCCCACCAAATGCAATAACGCGTCCGCGTTTATCGCGAATAGGGAACATTAGGCGATCGCGGAAAAAATCAAATTGTCTGCCTGGTGTTTTTTCTGAAGCGAGCTTTAGCTCAACCAATTGCTCTTTTTGTTCTTTATTACGACCAAGCTGTAGGCATAGCCCATCCCATTCACTGGGAGCGTAGCCAATCATAAATTTTTTAACAGTTTCACCGCTTAAACCACGGCCTTTAACATACTCAATAACAGCAGCAGAATTACTATGGTGTTTTAATTGGTGCTGATAAAAGCGAGCAGTATGAAGCATTAAGTCGTAATCGGAGCGCTTTTGCGCAGCCGTACGCTCTGGTGCTGAATTTGCGCCTTGTTCTCGAGGTACTTCTAAATTAAGCATGCTGGCTATTTCTTCAATAGCATCTACAAACTCTAGCTTTTCGTACTCCATTACAAACGAAATAGCATTACCATTAGCGCCACACCCAAAGCAGTGATAAAACTGTTTGTCTTGCGATACAGTAAATGAGGGAGATTTTTCGTTATGAAATGGGCAGCAAGCTTGATAATCCTTACCTGCTTTTTTTAGACCTACTTTTGAGTCTATCAGGTCGACAATATCGGTTCTGGCAAGTAAATCGTCTATAAAGTTACGTGGGATCTTTCCGGCCATTAGTAAAATACAGTCCTGAAATAATAAGAAGAAGAACGAATATGAAATTTACTTTTTTATACTTGCTTGATGCAAAATATAGTGTGCTTTAACTTACCAAAATGACAGCGAAATAAATAGGGAAGCTATAAAAAAGTTCATTTCAAAGTAACCTAATCGGTGTACTTTTTATTAAAGTTAAAAACAAAGAAACCGAGCGCTAGGCTCGGTTTACTTCAATCATACTTTAATGTATGTGGGAGTATTAGGCAGTTAATCTTTGCTTAATTAAACCAGAAATCTTACCCATATCGGCTCGACCTTCAGCTTTGCTTTTGATTATACCCATTACTTTACCCATGTCTTGCATACCTGCTGCATTAGTATCAGCAATAGCCGCGTCAATGAGAGCAATTATTTCTTCTTCACTCAATTGTTGAGGTAAAAAAGTTTCAAGCGCTACTATTTCATTGGCTTCAATATCAGCTAAATCATCACGCCCAGCATCTTTGTACTGAGTGTAAGAGTCACGACGTTGTTTAACAAGCTTCACTATAACGGAGGTAATACCTGCGTCGTCTAGCGTTATTTGCTCGTCAATTTCACGTTGCTTGATTGCAGCAAGTACCATACGAATAGGGTTAAGACGTTGCTTGTCTTTAGCTCTCATCGCATCTTTTTGCGCATCTTTTAGCGTTATTAAAAGGCTCATTTATACAAGACCTAATATATTAGTATAATTTAACGCGACGAGCGTTATCACGAGAAAGTTTTTTCATGTGACGTTTAACTGCAGCAGCTTTTTTACGCTTACGCTCAGCTGTTGGTTTTTCATAGTGCTCGCGACGACGAACTTCTGAAAGGATTCCTGCTTTTTCACATGAACGCTTGAAGCGACGAAGTGCTACGTCAAACGGTTCGTTCTCTCTTACTTTAATTACTGGCATTAAAAATTCACCTACCTAAATTATGAGCGTTGCTCAAGTTGATCAAACATTGATCAAGTGGTTCAAAAATGGTGCGGTATTGTAATCCGAAGCAACACCACATGTAAAGGACAATATTAACAGAAACGCATTACGTTAAACAGTATTAATTTGCTTGTCGCTGGTACAGTTGGCAAAGTACTTGTCCCGCCTTTTTTTCTTTAATTAACAACCAGTTGCTTGATGTTTCTAAGGCGGCTAGCTCTGCCTCTACTTCAACATAAATTAATGCGTCGTTGCTTAACCATTGGTTTTTTTCTAATAAATCGCAGGTTGTTTGCGCTAAATCTTTACGAAATGGTGGGTCAACAAATACAAGATTAAAGGCTTCGTTTGTGTTTTTTTGCTCTAAAAAGGAGAGCGAATTGGTATGTTTAACGTATGCGTTGTCGAGCTTTAAAGTGCTAATATTTTGTTCTAATTGCTTAGCAGCTAATGAGTCGAGCTCGATAAATGTAGCGCTTTTAGCAAATCGAGATAGTGCTTCAAATCCCAATCCACCAGAACCTGCAAAACAATCAAGTACATTTGCGTCACGCGTATCTTGCATTAGCCAATTAAATACAGTTTCTTTAATTCGATCGGTAGTAGGTCTCAAGCCTTCTACGTTTTTAACAGGGAGTTTACGGCCTCGAAATTGACCACTAATCACTCTAATAAAGCCATCATTGGGCTTGTTAGCAGCTTTATTTTGCGTTGTTTTTTTTCTCATTTAGCTCACTAAAAAATGGTATATGGTATCTAGCTCAGATAATATTATGGGCGATTACGTGTAGCTTCATTTTTCAACCGTATTAAAAGTGTTACTATTGAACACTTACGTTTTGAATGGTTGTATTTATTAGCAACTATTGCTGGGCATTGCCAAGCTATTTCAAATTTTAGTTTATCAGATTTTTATAAGTGGTTATTAGCAAGTATGACAAAAAAAAGTAAATTCATGTCGTGGCTCGGTTTTGGCAAGTCAGATAAAAAAGAAGCAGAGCAAAAAGCAGCAGCTGATAAACAACAAGTATTAGCGCAAGAAGAGGCGCAGAAGCTAGAGCAAGAAAAACTAGCGCAGCAAGCTGAAGCTGATCGTTTAAAAGCTGAGGCTGAAACAGAGCGCTTAGAGCAAGAGCGTATCGCTGCTGAAAAAATTGAAGCAACACGTTTAGAGCAAGAAAAACTAGCGCAGGAGCAAGCTGAAGCTGAACGGTTAAAAGCAGAGGCTGAAACAGATCGTTTAGAACAAGAACGCCAGCGTGCTGAAAACGCGGAAAAGATTGCCATCGAGCAGGCCAATGCTGAACTGCTTGCAAAACAGCAAGCAGATGCCGAGGCGCAAAGACAAGAACATGCACAACGTTTAGCCGATCAAGAAAAAGAGATGCGCTTAAAGCAAGAACGATTAGCGGCAGAAAAAGTAGAGGCTGAGCGACTAGAGCAAATACGCCTAGAAAAACAAGATGAGGCAATCAAAGCCGAAAAGCTTGCAATAGAGCAAGCGAATGCTGAGTTATTAGCAAAAGAACAAGCGGATGCTGAAGCTCAAAGGCAAGAGCAGGCGAAGCGCTTAGCAGAACAAGAAGCGCAGATGCTTGAACGTATTGCAGCTGAAAAAGCAGAGCATGAACGTTTAGAGCAAGAACGCCTTGCAGCTGAAAAAGCAGAAAATGAACGTTTAGAGCAAGAACGCCTTGCAGCTGAAAAAGCAGAGAATGAACGTTTAGAACAAGAACGCCTTGCAGCTGAAAAAGCAGAGAATGAACGTTTAGAGCAAGAACGCCTTGCAGCTGAAAAAGCAGAGAATGAACGGTTAGAGCAAGAACGCCTTGCAGCTGAAAAAGCAGAAAATGAGCGTTTAGAGCAAGAACGCCTTGAAGCTGAAAAAGCAGAGAATGAACGTTTAGAGCAAGAACGCCTTGCAGCTGAAAAAGCAGAAAATGAGCGTTTAGAACAAGAACGTATCACAGCAGAACTTGCAATTGAAGAAGCTAAAAAAGCCGAAAAGCCAAAAAAAGAAGGGTTTTTCTCTCGTCTTAAAAAAGGCTTGTTAAAGACTCGCGTTAATATAGGTTCTGGTTTTGCGTCTATTTTTAGTGGAAAAAAAATAGACGACGAATTATTTGAAGATCTTGAAACTCAATTACTCACCGCCGATTTAGGCGTTGATACCACCATGAAGTTGATTGATCGTTTAACTGATGCAGCGAACCGTAAACAGTTAAAAGATGGTGATGCGCTTTATGAGTTAATGAAACAAGAAATGGCTGCGATGCTTAAAACGGCAGAACAGCCTTTAGTCATAAGCGAAGATAAAAAGCCGTTTGTTATTTTAATGGTAGGCGTAAATGGTGTTGGTAAAACAACGACTATTGGTAAAATGGCTAAGCAATTTCAAAACGAAGGTAAGTCGGTTATGCTGGCTGCTGGTGATACGTTTAGAGCGGCAGCTGTTGAGCAGCTTCAGGTTTGGGGTGAACGTAACAGCATTCCCGTTATTGCACAGCATACAGGTGCAGATAGTGCATCAGTTGTGTTTGATGCATTCCAAGCGGCTAAAGCACGTAATATAGACGTGTTAATTGCTGATACAGCTGGACGCTTGCAAAATAAAGATAATTTAATGCAAGAGCTTGAAAAAATAGCTCGTGTAATGAAAAAGATTGATCCTGATGCGCCGCACGAAGTGATGTTAACTATCGATGCAGGCACAGGGCAAAATGCAATTAGCCAAGTAAACCTGTTTAATCAATGTGTTGGTTTAACTGGTATTACGCTTTCAAAACTTGATGGAACTGCAAAGGGTGGTGTTATTTTTGCGGTTGCAGATAAGTTTAATATTCCAATTCGTTACATTGGTGTTGGTGAAGGTATTGATGATTTACGCGCTTTTAAAAGCGATGACTTTATTGATGCGTTATTTAGCCAAGATGAGGACGACGTTTAATTTACCAAAAAAGGGAGCTAGCTCCCTTTTTAATTGCGAGGAATACTAATTTCATTAATGTGTTAATGGAGTTGGCATAATAAAAAGATGATAAATTTTCAGCAAGTAAGTAAGACCTATCCTGGAGGGCACCGCGCCCTCGAAAAAGTTAATTTTCATATTAAACCGGGTGAACTTGCCTTTTTAACTGGCCACAGTGGTGCGGGTAAAAGTACGTTGCTTAAGTTAATTAGCTTAATGGAACGTCCTTCAGCAGGTAGTGTATTTATCAACGGTGTTGATTTAAACAAAGTAAACTCGCGTCAAATTCCTTATGCTCGTCGTGATATAGGTATTATTTTTCAAAATCATAGGTTATTAGAGCGCTATACTATTTTTGATAACGTGGCATTACCTCTCATTATTGAGGGGACTCACCATAAGCAAATAGCTAAACGGGTTCATGGTGCGCTTGACAAGGTAGGCCTAATTGACAAAGTGAAATGTCATCCTTCAATGCTCTCTGGAGGCGAACAACAACGTGTTGGTATTGCCAGAGCTATTGTAAACTCCCCACCAATCTTACTAGCTGATGAACCAACAGGTAATCTGGACCCAGAGCTTTCAATGGAAATACTCAAGTTGTTTGAAGACTTTAATAAACACGGTACCACTGTTCTTATCGCAACGCATGATTTGGGTTTGGTTGCACGTATGAAGTATCGTAGCTTAACCTTAAAAGATGGCCGTATGCTTCAAGACCCGCTTGCTGAGGGGGCACTATGAGTTTACTTTTTAAAGGTCGCCAAAATAGTAACGACAAGCAAAAAAAATCAGTATTAGCTGGCGGTTACTTTTTTATTATTAATATTTTTCGCCAAGGTGTGCATAGCTTAGGTGAAATGTGGCGCACGCCGCTTGCGTCTATGATGACTATCGCTGTACTTGGTTTGAGCCTAACGTTACCTGCAACACTTTACTTAGTCGTTAAAAACGTACAGCAAGTGAGTAGTGGCTTTGAAGAGGCGAGTGAAATATCGTTGTTCGTTAAAGAAAGTATGAACGAGCAAGAAACGCAAACATTAGTAAAGCGTTTAGCACTTTACCCAGAAGTGGAAAGTGTTGAGTTTATTTCAAAACAACAGGCATTAACTGAATTTAAAGATGTATCTGGCTTTGGGCAAGCTTTAGAGTACTTAGATAAAAACCCATTACCGGATGTGGTACTCGTTACTCCTACAAAACGTCACAGACACCCAAATGCCGCTAAAGTACTGCTAACTAAATTAGAAAGTGAACGTGAAGTTGATTTTGGTAAGCTCGATATAGCCTGGTTAGAGCGTTTAAATGCATTACTAGATTTACTCAAAGAAAGTGTAATAACCATTGCATTATTACTACTTACCTCAGTGACACTTATTATTGGTAACACCATTCGTTTGTCGATCATGGATAAAAAAGAAGAAATACAAGTAATGAAGCTAGTAGGCGCAACGAACACCTTTATACATGCCCCATTTTTGTGGACCGGTATTTGGTATGGTGTAATAGGTGGTTTGTTTGCCTTTATATGCGTAGGACTGATGATGTGGTGGCTTTCAAGCGCTGTGAGCAGTGTGGCGGGGGTGTATCAAACAAGCTTTTCGTTAATAGGATTATCGCTTAATGAACTCGGCTTTTTAGTGTTACTTGCAACAAGCTTAGGATTTGTAGGTTCGTACCTTTCTGTAAATCGATATATTAAAGAAATAGAACCCGATAAAGTATAAAAAACCCTGCAAACTATAAGTGAACCAACCCAGCTTGATATGCGTATCGTATCGGACTGGGTTGTACCTCCGTTATTAAAACTGTCATATTTGTGTACTATCCTCCCATAAAGTAATGAGTTGTAAATAAGGTGATGCGGTTAGGTTAATTGGCTGCAATCCCTCAATTCATCACTTATTCAGTCGCTTGTAGTAGACTAAACACATACTAAAAACTGCTTGATTTATACTTTTAAAAAGTTTTAAATTGGGGTTAGCACTCTTAGAGAAAGAGTGCTAAGATAGTTTCAAATGTTTATCACCGAGGTGAAAAATGAGTAAAGATTTATACGCAATGGCACTTACAGTCGGACAACAAAGCGCAAGCATGGACGGTTACCTTCAAGCGGTAAGCACTATTCCTATGCTTAAAGTTGAACAAGAGCAAGAACTTGCTAAAAGACTTCAGGAAGAAGGCGATCTTAGTGCTGCCAAGCAACTCATTATGTCGCATTTACGCTTTGTAGCACATATTGCTAAAAGCTACTCGGGATACGGCTTACCACAAGCTGACCTTATTCAAGAAGGTAATATAGGCCTGATGAAAGCGGTTAAACGTTTTGACCCTACAGTGGGTGTACGTTTAGTGTCGTTTGCAGTGCATTGGATTAAAGCCGAAATTCACGAGTTTGTTCTTAAAAACTGGCGCATAGTTAAAGTTGCAACCACTAAAGCGCAACGTAAATTGTTTTTTAATCTTCGTAAAAACAAAAAGCGTTTAGGCTGGTTCAACCAAGCTGAGGTTAGCACTGTTGCTAGCGAGCTAGGTGTGAGTGAAAAAGAAGTACGTGAAATGGAATCGCGCATGAGCGGCCAAGACATGGGCTTTGACCTAACTGGTGACGATAACGACGATGCACCAACAAGTACATACTCTCCAGTACAGTATTTAACAGATGGCGCAGCAGACTTAGCTGACGACGTTGAACAAGAACAGTGGAAAGAGCAAGCGCATACTCGTTTATTTAGCGCACTTAAAACACTTGATGAACGTTCACAAGATATTGTTAGCGCACGTTGGTTGTCTGATGATAAAGCAACCCTTCAGGAGCTTGCACAAAAGTACAGTGTATCTGCTGAGCGTGTTCGTCAGCTTGAAAAAACAGCGATGAAAAAGTTACAAAGCGCTATGAGCTAATATTGCTCAAGCAGCAAAATTTAAAAAGCCCTGCATGAAAATGCGGGGCTTTTTACTTTTGAGTAGGTTGGTTTGAGCGAAGCGAAACCCAACCATAAAATATCTAATCAAGTAATACCGATACTCTGCATTATTAAATGGTTATACCAATCCGCAATAATACTTAATCATTTTGTGGGGTTAAACGTGTCGCTACCTGCGTTAAAAATTATCATTTAGAACAACTAAATAGCGAATTTTTTGCCTAGCTATCAACACGTTTTTCCGCCCTCAAAATAGACCACTTAATTAAGCGAATTGGTATTAGTTTATTATTCGGATATAGCATTATTTAAAGCTTATATTACCGAGCACTCACTCCTTTTCCCTCAGCATGCGCTAACTGAATGTACTTACGTTCAACTAATTGCGAAACCGGTACGAGTTCAAAACCTTGCTTAGTTAGCTCTGGTAAGGCATGGCGTAAAAATTCGATGGTTTCAGGGTAGGGATGAGCAATTGCAATGGCAAAGCTATGGGAAATGGCTAATTGTTTTAACTCTTCAAGCCTTAGCTGCAGTTGTTCTGGTGTAGTTATGTTGTCTAAAAACACTTGGCGACTAATATTAGCAACACCCAAAAAGTTAGCGGCATTTTGTGCCTGGCTCAAATCGGTTGTGCGACTATCTAAAAAATATAAATGACGCTTTTTAAGTACTTCCATTGTCCACTTCATAGCTTGGCTTTTTTGCGTAAGCGCTGAGCCCATGTGGTTATTAACGCCTTTAACTTGCGGTAAACTAGCGAGAGCTGTTCCAAGAGTTTGCTGAAGCTGCTCTTTATTCATATTTAAAGTAAGCGCACCAGGCCCTAGTTCTTTACCGTTAAGTGCTTGCATAGGTATATGAAGCAATAACTCTTTATTTGATTGACTGGCAAGTGTTGCAAAAATTTGCGAATAAGGGGTATGGGGCAAAATTGAATACGACAATTGCCCAGGTAAGGAAAGGAACTCTAAGTCCCGTTGATGATAGCCTATATCGTCTATCACTATTGCTATTTGCTTGGCGCTAATTGTTGCAGAGCTAAAACAAATAACTAATGTTAGCCATTTTATTATTTTCACGTTTATAGTTTTTATTATCTTTTTAGCTTTGTTTAACAGCTTATACAAGCTATTGCATGCTGAGTAATTGTTTGGCTTTAACCAACTGTAAATCGGTTAGATTACCAGTAAGTAATTGCGCATTATTGTTAGTGTGTTCATTTTTTATTATAACGGCTTTATTACTTTGTGAAAGGTTTGTTTGATTAACCGCCACATCTGGGGTTATTCCTATTCCATCAATCGATTTACCTAACGGTGTGAAGTATTTCGCTGTGGTGAGCTTTAATGCGGTATTGCCATCACCGAGTGGAATGAGTGATTGTACAGAGCCTTTCCCAAAAGATTGGCTGCCAACAATGGTTGCTCGTTTATTATCTTTAAGTGCTGCTGCGAGTATTTCGGCTGCAGAGGCTGAATTTTCGTTTATAAGCACAACTATGGGCGCATTTTTTAGAATGTCTCCACGCTTTGCATAAAATGCTTGGTTAGCATCGTAAAAGCGTCCTTTAGTCGTCACTATAGTGCCACTTTGTAAAAATAGGTCTGATACAGCCACTGCGCTTTGTAATGTCCCCCCTGGGTTATCACGTAAATCAATTACTAAGCCTTTAAGTGGGTAGCCAAAATGGCTTTGCAGGGCGGCAACTTGTAGTGCAACTTCATGTAATGTGTGGTTAGAGAAGTTATTGATAGCTATGTAACCAGTTCCAAAATCTAAACGTTCGCTTGTTACACTTTCGAGGTTTATTTGGCGACGTGTGACATGAAAAGTGAGTGGGTTTTTATTGTTATCGCGATTTACAATTATATCTATATTCGAAAATTCACTGTCTCTTATTAGTGTTGCTACTTCGTCGATAGTACGGTTTTGAGCTGCGTTGTTGTTTACACTTACAATAATATCGCCTGGTAAAATACCTGCCGCTTTTGCGGGCGAATTATTAACCACGTTAACAATAGTCATATTCTCGTCTATGTTTTTAACTTCTATACCAATACCTGTGTAACGACCATTTGTGTTATCAAATAATGAGGCTAATTCATACTCATTTAAGTACTTAGAATAGGAGTCGAGTTTTGAATATAAACGCTCAAACTGCTGGTTGTTATATTTAATATGGTGGCTATTTTGTAAGGTGAGATCTTCAACGTAATAGGTATGAATGTTAAAGAGTATTTCGTCTATTTGTTGTCTTTTAAGATCTTTAATTGAGCTTGCTAGTGCATTACTAGTAAAGGTAATTAGGGTTAGTAATACAAGCAAGTACAGACTTATATAAAAGTCTGCACTTTTTTTATTAACGGTATATATTGTGTGTTTTTTAGTTGTCATCAGCTGCTCCAAGGCGGTGCAGCGATTTATCTAATTAAATACGTTTGCACCATTTTACAGGATTTACTGCGCGTCCTTTGTGGCGTATTTCAAAGTATAGACCAGAACTTGCCTGTCCGCCGCTTTGGCCTACCAAAGCGAGGGTTTCGCCTTCACGTACCATATCCCCTACATCTCTTAGTAGCGTTTGAGCGTGGCCATATAGGCTCATAAAACCTTCACCATGGTCTACAACAATTACCCACCCATAGCCTTTTAGCCAATCGGCAAATACAACTTGGCCGTTGTGCACGCTATTAATATTAGTGCCTTCTTTTGCACCAATTAATACGCCTTTCCAATCAATACCACCATGTTTACGTTGGCCGAATGTGTGCTCTAACTTGCCTTTGCTCGGCCAGTCTAATTTGCCCTTACTCTTATTTAGGCCAAGTAGTTCTATTTTTTGTGTTTTTTCTTTTTCGAGCTCTTTAATCGTTGTTACTAAAGTTTGTTGGTTTTCTTTTAAATAATTTATTGAGCTTTTAGTGCTGTTGAGCTGAGCTTGTAAGTTTTTAAGATTAGCTTGGCGTTCACTTTGTGCATTAAGTAATGCAGTTTGGCGCCTTTTTTGTTCATCAAATAAAAGCTCTAGTTTTTCTTGCGTTTTAACGAGCTCTTCTTGGTTTTGTACTATTTGCTGTTGAAGATCTTTTAGATCTTCGATTTGTTCAATACGGGCTTTATTTAAGTAATTGTAATAGCTAAGTGTGCGCTCAAACTTGGCTGTGTCTTCTTGATTCAACAGCATTTTAGAGTAGTCGTCGCCACCGGCCATATAGGCACTTTTGAGTTGCGCGGCTAAAATTTTCTGAAACTGAGTGTGCTTTTTATCAAGCTCATCGGCTTTACTTTGTAACTCTTTTTGCTGTGTTTTAGTCTCTTTTACGGATTGCTCTGCCATGTTAAGTGCTTTAGCATTTTTAGCTATATCGAGTTCATGGCTTTTTAGATTTTTTTGTAGCGACGCTATTTTTTTTCTTTGGGCGTTATATTCAGCTTGGCTTTGCTCAAGTGCATTTTGAACCTCTGATAAATCTTTTTTAGTACGATCTTCATTAGCAACTGCAGATGCAGCCACTAATGAAGTTAGTATCAAACCGCACTTAATTAACCGGTTAATACGTTTATTCATGTGTTATTTCAACATCATGATAGGCGTACCAGTCATTTCTTTTGGTTGCTCCATACCCATTAAGTGAAGCATTGTTGGGGCTACATCACTTAAGGCTTTACCTTGCATTGGCTCTGCATCGCGACCTACATAAATAAAATGCACCGGTTCGCTAGTGTGGGCAGTATGTGCTTGGCCAGTTTTGAGATCAGCCATTTGCTCAGCATTACCATGATCGGCTGTAATTAGTGCTTCACCACCAAACTCTTCTAGTGCATCAACGACACGTCCGATACAGCTATCTACAGCTTCACAAGCTTTAACAGCGGCTTCAAATACACCTGAGTGACCAACCATATCGCCATTAGGGTAGTTACAAATAATAGCATCGTATTTACCGCTTTTAATTGCTTCTACTAGTTTGTCGGTTAGCATTTCTGAGTTCATTTCAGGTTGTAGGTCGTAGGTTGCTACTTGCGGCGAAGGAATTAGCTCGCGTGTTTCACCTTTAAATTCACTTTCACGTCCGCCACTAAAGAAAAACGTAACGTGTGCGTATTTTTCGGTTTCTGAAATACGAAGCTGTGTTTTATTATTTTTTTCAAACCATTCACCAAGTACGTTTATTAGTGGTGTAGGTCCAAATGCAACAGGTGCGTCTATATCGGCTGCATACTCTGTCATCATTACAAATGCGCTAAGCTCTGGCGTTCTTTTTTTAGTAAAACCATCAAATTCAGGCTCAACAAAAGCGCGGGTAATTTCGCGGGCTCTATCTGCTCTAAAGTTAGCAAAAATAACGGTGTCGCCATCGTTTATTGAAGCCGGAGTGGCACCTGTTGGCGTAATAGTCGTAGCTGCTACAAACTCGTCGTTTTCGTCGCGCTCGTACGCTGCATTAAGTGCTTCAACACCATTATCAAAGTTAAAGTCGCCTTCGGCGAGCGTCATTACGTTGTAAGCTTTTTCTACACGGTTCCAACGGTTGTCTCTGTCCATTGCGTAGTAACGGCCAATAAGTGATGCTAAACGTCCGCATTTAAGTTTACTAAATAACGCTTCAATTCGTTCGATTGATGCTTTTGCGCTACGTGGAGGTGTGTCACGGCCATCTAAAAATGCATGGAAATAGACTTCTTTAGCACCACGTTTTGCCGCCAGCTCAATACTTGCAACTATATGATCTTCATGGCTATGCACACCACCTGGGCTTAAAAGACCCATTATGTGAACCGCTTTACCAGCACTTACTGCTTTGTCTATGTTTTCAACTAAGGCTGGGGTTGAATCAAACTCGCCATCGTTAATTGCTTTGGTGATACGGGTAAAATCTTGATACACAATGCGCCCTGCACCTAAGTTTACATGGCCAACTTCTGAGTTACCCATTTGACCATCAGGAAGACCAACATCTAAACCCGAAGCAGATATTAATGTGTGTGGGCGGGTGGCCCATAAGTTGTCTAATACAGGTGTGTTAGCTGCAAGAATAGCATTACTTTGCGTATCTTCGCGGTGTCCCCAACCGTCTAAAATCATTAATACCAGTGGTTTTTTATGCTCTGTCATAATAGCTCCTGAAAATTAGTATCTGTTGATGGATACTGTGCACCTAAAAAGGTTTATTAGCGTGGTTTTAGCATACCGTGTTTTTAAGCTAGGATCAGCATTGAAAACAAGATATTAAATATTTTTACTTATACCTTATTGACTAACATGAACTCTGCTTGAGATAGATTTATTATCCAGAGTTCTGTTAACTATATATGGGGGGCTTTATCGTTTTTTAAACGTCTCTAAGTGCTCCTAAACTCGCATTTTAGGTTGGTTTGGGTATACTTGCGTGGCTAAAGTACAAAATCCTTAAAATATTAGGGCGTGTTGCACTTTGGTGGTTGAATTTGCAGCAGTATGTTTGGTTTTTAGGCAAGGCAGAGACTATGAAGTGTGGTTACTCCCCATAAATAGGCGATAACGTAGCATAAATACCAAACATACGCTGCCCGTTGGGTTCTTTCTAGGGACTATTACCTCTTTGTTGCCTACATGGATGTAGGTAAGGGGCGTGAGCAGGATGCGGAAGCTTTGCTCGGTTTTTACTTAGCCCACTAGGTTACAAATCTCGCGCCGCGATTTAATCGCCCCTAGATTGAACAAATTTCAATCCACAAAGGCCAACACGCCCTAGGTTTAAAACATAATTTCATAGTGGAAGTAGAATGGATCAATATATTGAATTTATTACAAATCATCCCATTTTAAGCCTTGCTTGGGTTGGTATTGTTTTCCTTATTGTTAGTGGCTGGATAAAAAGTAAGCTTTCAGCTGTTCGTCAAATAAATCCCCAGCAGCTTACGTTACTTATTAACCGTGATGACGGTCAAGTAATCGATATACGTGCGCAAAAAGAGTTTAATGCAGGGCGTATTTCTGGTGCTGAGCACTTAAGCCCAGAGAATGCGAAAAAATCTGACTTTTCAAGCCTTGAAAAGTACAAGACTAAACCCATTATAGTTGTATGTACTACAGGTATGACTGCCCAAGGTACTGCAGCCGCTATGAGTAAAGCTGGTTTTGAACGAGTTTACTTATTAGCAGGTGGCATGGGTGCGTGGCAATCTGCCAGCTTACCAACTACAACAGGTCGCTAACCAGTTTAGCTAGGCCGATAGAGGATTTATTATGAGTAATGTTGTTTTATACACCAAGGCGTATTGTCCATTTTGTCAGCGTGCTCTTTCGCTTTTAAACAGCAAAGGCGTTGAATACACAAATTATGATATTGGTGTGCAGCCTGAGCTACGCGATGAAATGATTGCCAAAGCAGGTGGTGCAAGCACAGTACCGCAAATTTTTATTAATGATGAACATATCGGTGGCTGCGACGACATGATGGCTATTGAAGCGCAAGGTAAACTTGACGCTAAGCTAAACGCTTAATTTAATTATAATAACGAACAAGTTAGGAATAACAATGAACGAAGAAAATCAAAACGTAGCAGCTGCAGAAGCTGGCGCACAATTTACTATTCAACGCATTTACACTAAAGATGTATCGTTTGAAACGCCAAACTCTCCGGCCATCTTTCAAAAAGAATGGACACCAGAAGTTAAGCTAGACCTAGATACACGCTCAAACAAGTTGGACGAAGGTGTATTTGAAGTTGTTTTGGCGCTAACTGTAACTGCATCTATTGGTGAAGAAACTGCGTTCTTATGTGAAATTCAACAAGCAGGTATTTTTACTATTGCTGAAGTTGAAGAAGTGCAACTTGCGCACATGCTAGGTGCATTTTGTCCTAACGTGTTATTCCCATATGCACGTGAAGCTGTTTCAAATCTTGTTAACCGTGGTACTTTCCCACAGCTTAACCTTGCGCCAGTTAATTTTGATGCGTTATTTGCACAATACATGCAACAACGTACTGCGCAAGCTGACCAGGCTTCAGCAGACGCATAACTTATGAGTACAGCAACTACAGCTGTTACTGTATTAGGGGCGGGGTCTTACGGCACCGCCCTTGCTATTTGTTTAGCCCGAAATGGTCACCAGGTGACACTTTGGGGAAGAAATAGCGACGACGTTGCCACGCTTGCAGCTGAGCGGAAAAATCAACGTTACTTACCTGATGCTCCTTTCCCAGATACTCTTACTCTTGAAGCTAACTTACAACATGCCGTTGCTAGCAGTGCTATTGTACTTGTTGTTGTGCCAAGCCATGCTTTTGGCGACACGCTTGCGCAGATAAAACCTGCATTGCAAGACGGTGCTAAAGTAGCGTGGGCAACTAAAGGGCTTGAGCCTAATACTGGACGTTTGTTACAAGAAGTTGCTTTGCAAGAATTAGGTGATGACATTCCACTTGCGGTACTTTCGGGTCCCACGTTTGCAAAAGAAATGGCGATGGGCTCACCTACAGCTATTTCAGTGTCTTCAACGTCACCTGAATTTGCGCAGCAACTGGCTGATTTACTTCATTGTGGTCGCTCATTCCGTGTGTATAACAATGATGACTTTATTGGTATACAGCTCGGTGGTGCGGTTAAAAATGTAATTGCAATTGGCGCCGGTATTTCGGACGGTGTAGGTTTTGGTGCTAATGCGCGTACCGCGCTCATTACCCGAGGCCTTGCAGAGCTCACTCGTTTAGGTTGTGCTCTGGGTGCTAAGCCAGAAACCTTTATGGGAATGGCAGGCCTTGGTGATTTAATACTAACCTGTACAGATAACCAATCACGTAATCGTCGATTTGGTTTGGCGTTAGGTAAAGGCGAGAGCGTTGATGCTGCTATTGAGTCTATTGGCCAAGTAGTTGAAGGCTTTAGAAACACTAAAGAAGTGTATTTACTAGCGCAGCGTGTTGGCGTAGAAATGCCAATCACTGAGCAAATTTATAAAGTACTTTATGAAAATAAAGACATGAAAGAAGCCGCTATGGCTCTTTTAGGACGAGAACAACGCGCTGAATAAGCGCTTGAGCTAGGCCTTAAATAAAAAACCGACATTATGTCGGTTTTTTATTGCCTAACGGATTATATTTACTGGGCGTTAGGGAAGCCCAACTGACGCCACGACTCGTAGACAAACACGGCGACTGCATTTGACAGGTTCATACTACGACTATTTGCTTGCATAGGAATACGTACACGTTGATCGTTTGGTAATGCTTGAATCATTTCATCAGGTAGGCCGCGTGTTTCAGGACCAAACACTAAACAGTCGCCAGCTTCGTAACTTGCTTCATGATGAAATTGACTGCCTTTAGTTGTACAGGCATACACTTTTTTAGGTTTGCATTTTTCAAGGTAGTCCTCAAATGAGGCATGGCGTTGAACATGGCTAAATTCATGGTAATCAAGGCCCGCACGTTTCACGCGTTTATCGTCCCATTCAAAACCTAATGGCTCAATTAAATGTAATGCGTAGCCAGTATTGGCACATAGGCGAATAATATTACCTGTGTTAGGCGGTATTTCAGGTTGGTATAAAACAATATCCAGCATAATGAGCCTTATAAAATAATCTGTAGTTTGACGAAGGGCAGTATACACGAAACCTTTTAAAAAAATGATATACTCAACACATTCAATACAGTGATTAATGGATACACGCGTGCATAACCGTAGCTACGAATTTTGGGTTAAAACTTCCAGCATTGTTACCATGGTCATGGTTAGCTTAATGATCGGCGCAAAAACATGGGCCTGGCTGGCTTCTGGCTCGGCTTCAATGCTTGGCTCGTTAACTGATTCGTTAATGGATATTACTGCCACCGCTATGAGCTTTTTAGTGTTGGGTTACGCACTGCGCCCAGCAGATGATGACCATAGATTTGGGCACGGAAAAGCTGAAGCACTTGCAGGACTTGGCCAAGCCGCATTTATTGCAGGATCAGGTTGCCTACTTGCTTTTCATGGTATTGAGCGATTATTTAACCCTATACAGTTAAGCCATTCTTTATTAGGTGTGTGGGTAAGTATTTTTGCTATTGCGTGTACGCTCGTCATTGTATTTGTACAAAACAAAGTGGTTAAGTATACCGATTCAATTGCTATAAAAGCCGACTCAGTGCATTACAAAGGCGATTTAATATTAAACGCTGCGGTGCTGTTAGCTATTTTGTTAGCTTATTATGGCGTGTTGTATGCAGATCCTATTTTTGCAATAGGTGTAGCGGGTTACTTACTTTATAACAGTTGGGATATAGCTCGCGATAGTGCTGATCATTTAATGGATAAAGAACTCCCTGATGATGAAAAACAAAGCATATTTGACATAGCCAGAGCCCATGCCGATGTACATGGTGTGCATGATATTCGTACTCGCCAAGGTGGAAAAGTTAAGTTTATTCAAATGCACTTAGAGCTTGATGATCATTTAAGTTTGATTCGCGCGCACAATGTGGCTGATGAAGTAGAGGCAATGCTCAAAGAACGTTTTGAGTCTGAGGTAGATATACTGATCCACCTCGACCCTTTGTCAGTACTTGTTAAGCCGTCACCGACTCACAAAATTGATAAAAGTTAGTTAATAGCGGCTTTCGAATTTCATCACGTTCAAAAAGTAGCTCGTGTTTAGCCCCTTCAAAACTCTCAATCGTTGCATGAGCATGCCTTTTTGCAAGACTGTACTGTGCTTCGTTGTTTACCACTGTATCGCTAGCTGCACTAGCTATAAACAAAGGGATTGGTACGTTTAGATTATCAACAGACTTTAAAAACGATATTGTAGCTGCTAGCCAGCCAAACGTAACGCCACCTAATTGTATGTTAGGTTCTAATTTATAGGTTTGCCTAAAGTAGGTGTAACGCTTCTCGCTGCTAGTAAGTACGTTTTCGGTAAATGGGATCGGGTTGTAGTTGCCTTGTCCAAATGCATAGCAAGAGTGTAAACCAAGTAAAGTGGCTAATTTAACAATGAACTTCGTTGGTATTTTTGGTACGTCTTTTGTAAAAATATCAAACATAGGAGCAGACAAAAACACGCCTTTATAGCTATTTTCAAATTTTGCTAAATAATCAATAGCAATGGCGCCACCCATTGAATGAGCCAGCATGACTTTTTTACCTTGCCAATGCTTTGAAACTATTTGCTGATCAAAGTTATTTAGGTCACTGCTGTAGTTATTATAATGTTTTACAAAGCCTTTATGTTTATTTTTAAGGTGCCTGTAAGAGCGACCCTGACCTTGATGATCCATAATAAACACAGCAAAATTATTACAATACAGCTCCCATAGCAGTTCTTTATATTTTTCTAGGCCTTCAATACGCCCTGTACTTACTACTATTGCGGTTGTCGCGTTTTTAGGGATTGCGTATGCGTAAAATAGCTTTCCTGATGGCGTATCTAAGTAGCTTTTAATTAAATTTTCAGTATAAAAAACATTAATGGCCTCTTGATTGCTCTCAAGCTGGGCTTCTGAACTATAAAACATGCTTTACTCTTTTATTAATGGCAAGGTTATATTAGCACACAAGCCACCTAGTTCTTTATTTGATAATACTAAACTGCCGCCATGCGCAGTAATAGCATTTTTAGCAATCGCCAGCCCCAAACCCGTGCCGCCACTTACGCGATCCCGCGCATCTGATTGCCTAAAAAAGGGCTCACAAAGCTTGCTCAGTTGATCATCTGGCACACCAGAGCCATCATCACATATTTCTATATAAATGGCATCTGTGTGCTTTAGAGTAATGCTAATTGTATTGTTTGCATATTTAATAGCGTTACGAAGTAGGTTTTCAAGCGCACTGGCAATAAGTGTTTCGTCGCAATTAATATTTACGTCTACAGCGCCCACTATATTGAGCTGCTTATTATTTTGTTTTGCTTCAAACTGCGCATCGTTAATAACGTGATCTACAATTATTTGTAATGATTGTTTTTGCAGTGAAAGCGCTTGGCTTTTTGCTTCTAAGCGAGAAACTTGCAGCACGTCGGCAATCATCTTATCAAGTTGGTTTGCTTCTTTTTCTATGCGTAATAAATACGATTGGCTAGCGTCGTTAGCTTGCATTTGTGCAAGACCGGTAGCCATTTTTAAACGCGTAAGGGGCGAGCGTAACTCATGTGATATGTCGGCTAATAAGCGTTTTTGTGAACTAATTAAAAGCTCTAACTGATTGGCCATACTGTTAAAGTCTCGCCCAAGTATTCCCAGCTCATCTTTTCGGTTTACAGAAATGTCGGCTCTTGCGCTTAGGTTGCCCGCTGATAGTTTAATAGCTGCTTTTTTAAGACTATTTATAGGGGCTATTAAGTTACGGCTAAATACAAAACTTAAAATAAGAGAGGCAACAATTGCGATGACTATTTTCATCCAATTAGGCATAAGCTTAAAGCGCATTAATAGCGGCGGTTGATGGTTAATATCTATTTCATAAAGATAAAAACTCCCTTCAGGCACGTTTATGTTAACAGGGCCGAAGGCTTGATATTTTTCAGTGAAAATAATTTGTGGTGACATATTTTGAGTAAAGTTTAATAAACTTAAATCGATGCTCTCTGGCACCTCTTTACTGCTAAGAGAGTCCTCGCTTTGAGCTGCGCTTAAGTATAAAAGTTTACGCTTTGATAGGCGAGGGTGTACTAATACATCGCTTAGGCTGCGCTTATGTTTAATAGCAGTGCGCTCAATACTTTTGGCGGTATATATTAGGTTTTTTTTCATAGGGCCATAAAGCGGCTCGTTAGTTACCGCGTTAATAGCGGTAATGTTACTTAAAAATATAAGCGCTGCAACGGTGCCGATTATAGTTAACCAAAACCAAATAAATATTTTAAAAAACAGGTAGTGCCCAGGGTGTTTTAACCAAGCAAAGTAAGTGCTTTTATTCGCCTTGGATAAAGACATAACCCGTACCTCTCATTGTTTTAATTCGCTCACCTGGAATATGCTCTGCTATTTTTTTGCGGATATTACTTACATGCATATCGATAGAGCGATCGAAAGAAGCTAAACGCCTACCTAGTACTTCTTCGCTAATTTGCTCTTTACTAACCACTTCACCTGCATTTTTACACAATAGCGTGAGTATTTCGTACTCTGTACCTGTAAGGGTTAGTGTAGAGCCGTCTATTGAGGCTTCTCGAGCTGCAAGGTTAACAGTAATGCCATTAACGAGTAACTTACTCGTTGTAGCTACATTTAAGCTATTAATGTGCTCAATACGGCGAGTTATCGCTTTTACGCGGGCTAGTAATTCACGATGATTAAAAGGCTTTGGAATGTAATCGTCAGCGCCTAGCTCTAGACCAAAAATACGGTCAAAGTCTTCACCTTTTGCTGTAAGCATTATTACCGGTGTGAGTTTTGTTTGCCTAAGTTGTTTAAGTACTTCAAAACCATCAAGCGTTGGTAACATTACATCTAGCAATATAAGGGCGTAGTCATTTGCTTGTGCTAGTTTAAGGCCTTGTTCACCGTCGTGTACGCTTTGTATTTCAAAGCCTTGGGCAGTTAAATATTCACTTAATAGCTCACAAAGGCCAGTGTCGTCATCAATCATTAATAGTTTCATTTACAAACCCTTAGAGTTGTTTATAGCGTTATTTTACCCGCTAAATAGTGCAAAGGTGAATCTTTACACAACCTTTACACTGCTTTGCGTTACTTTGCGTTGAGTTAGGTATAGTTAACTCAGTTGATTAAGCAGTTACAAACAACCGAACTGAACCAATAGTTAAACCAAATAATTAAGGTAATGATTATGACTAAATTAAACACACTTTCAAAATTAGTACTTATCTGTGGCTTAGCAACAGCAACGCTTGGTGCTGGTAGCGTATTAGCTAAAGGCGATGGGCATAAGCAAGGCCATTCTCAAGCTCGTTTTTTACTTTCTGAGCGCGGCGTTGAAAAATTAAACCTAACAGATGAGCAGCAAACTAAGCTAAAGGCTATTTTTGAAGCGCAAAAAACACAAATGAAAGCACTGCGTGGCGACGATAAAGAAGCCCGTAAAGCGATGCGTGAAGCGCACAAAGCAAAAATGGATGCGTTACTTTCGGCTGCAACATTTGACGAAAATGCAGCAAAAGAGCTATTAAATGAACGTCATGAAAAAGGTGAGCAATTTGGTTTAATTAAACTAAAAACACAACACCAAGTAATGCAAGTGCTTAACGCTGAGCAAAAAGAGAAGTTTGCTAAAATGCAAAAGCGTATGAATAAAAAGCACCGTAAACAAAAAAGTTAATTTTACTTTTTTGTAAATACTAAAAAACCAGCGTAATGCTGGTTTTTGTATTTAGGGCATTATGAAGATAAATTATTTAAAAAAGTCATCTTCATTTTTAGCCATCATTGCTTCAATATCTTCAATCATGTCTTGGCTAAACTCTTCAGCCGAGGTGATTGGTGCAGAAATTTTATTATTTTCGAACGACCATTCACCTAAATCAATTAGTTGGCAGCGCTTTGAGCAAAAAGGGCGAAATGGGCTTTGCTCTGACCATTCAACTTTAGTTTTACAGGTTGGGCAGTTTACAACAGTAGGCATAAATTACTCTCTACAAATTTTTGGTGCATATTACATTACTTAAATATGAGTCTCTAGCTCTAAGCTTAAAGCTAGAGACTCATATATTTTACTGTGGGACTTTTAAAAATTGGTTACGCGGTTAATTTCACCAAGGGATGTAAGGCCATCGGCTGCTTTGCGTAAACCTGATAAACGTAAATTATTAAAACCGGCTTTAAGTGATACGTCTGCTATTTCAAGCGAATTACCACCGCGCATAATAATTTGGGCAATTTCAGGAGTAATTTGCATTACTTCGTAAATACCCACACGCCCTTTGTAACCATCAGTACAGCTATCACACCCTTTAGGCATATATAACGTCATTTCTTCAATTTGCTCGGCACTAAATCCTTGGCGAGCAAGTTCTTCACTCGGAAGTTGTTCTGGCGTTTTACATTTAGGGCACAAGCGACGCGCTAAACGCTGGGCTATTATTAAGCTAATCGAACTTGCTACGTTATAAGCGGGTACACCCATATTTAATAAACGAGTGATTGTTTCCGGCGCTGAGTTTGTATGCAATGTTGATAAAACCAAGTGACCTGTTTGCGCCGCTTTTATTGATATTTCTGCGGTCTCTAAGTCACGTATTTCACCTACCATAACTACATCAGGATCTTGACGTAAAAATGCGCGCAGTGCGTTGGCAAAAGTCATGTCGGCTTTAATATTTATTTGTACTTGGTTTACACCTTCAAGGTTAATCTCAACCGGATCTTCCGCAGTACTAATATTACGCTCAGGTTGGTTTAATATATTTAAACCTGTGTATAGCGATACTGTTTTACCAGAACCGGTTGGCCCTGTTACTAGTATCATCCCTTGAGGCTGGGCAAGCGCATCCATGTAGAGCTTTTTCTGCTCAGGCTCATAGCCTAATACATCAATGCCTAACATAGCGCTTGATGAATCAAGAATACGCATTACTATTTTTTCGCCCCACAAGGTAGGCATGGTACTTACACGAAAATCGATACTTTTGCGTTCAGTAATTTTTAGTTTAATACGACCATCTTGTGGTTTGCGTTTTTCGGCAATATCGAGTCTCGACATAACCTTAATACGCGCAGAAAGCTTGGTGGCTAATGTATTGGGTGGGCTTGCAACTTCATGCAAAATACCATCAATACGAAAGCGAATACGGTACTTGTGCTCATACGGTTCAAAGTGTAAATCAGAGGCGCCTTTTTTAATGGCATCCATTAAAATTTTGTTGATATATACGATGATAGGCGCATCATCTTTATCGTCATCTTGTGGTGCTGTATCTCTTTGGCTTTCTGAGTCTAAATCAGCAAATTCTTGAAACTCGTCATCAGTTAGATTTAAGCTGCCAGTGGCATCTAGCAACTGCTCAATTTTGTTATCGAGTTGAATATAATCAACAACAACAATTTCGCATGAAAGACCGGTACTAAACTCAAAGTTTTCGAATGCGCCGTAATCTGTTGGGTCTGATGCTGCTATATAAACTTTTCGATCTTTTTGAACAAGCGGTAAAATGTGATGTTTACGTATGAGTTTTTCTTTTACGAGATCGGCCGGGATTCTTGTAGGATCAAAATCTTTTAAATCAAAATAAGGTACGCGAAACAAATCAATACATTGTTCAGCTAAATCTTTACTATCGATTTTTCCACATTTAGAAATAAGCTCAGCTGTTGAGGCAAATTCATTTTGTTTGTTTTTAACCGTGTCGGCATCAATGCGGCCAAGGGTTATAAATTTTCTCAATAACGGTGAGTTAATATTCATTGCGCACCTGTTTTATTCCTTCAATAGTAAGCAATTTATCAGAAAAAAGAAGGGGATTACATCACCTTTCATTCTTTGTTGTGATTTTACTAACTAAAATACGAGTTTGTGTGAGTTAGGACAGTGTTAAAGTGAGTTAGTTTTGTTGTGTAATGCATATTGTAGGTACTTTTTATGTAGATCAACAAGTTCTATATGCACTAGGTTTAAACTACGGTCGTTATTTAAAATATCATCCGCTTTTTGCTGTTTATCGGCACGTGACATTTGCGAGGCAATAATACTTTTAACTTGCTCACGACTTGTGTTGTCACGTTTTGCTGTACGCGCTATTTGTACAGAGGTTGGTACATCAATAAGTAAGGTACGGTCGCAATATTTATCAAGGTTGTTTTCAAACAATAAAGGCGCTACTAAAACAACATAAGGGCTAGTTGCACTATTTAAATCGTTTAGTATTTTTATCCGTATAAGAGGGTGTAGCAACGCATTAAGCCATTCTTTGTCACTGTTGTTAGTGAATATTTTTGCGCGCAATTCTGCTCTATTTAATGTGCCATCAGGCAATAAAATATCTTTGCCAAAGTGTGCTGTAATCGCTTTTAGCCCTTTGCTATTTGGGAGTACGACTTCACGCGCAATTATATCGGCATCAACTATTGTAATACCAAGCTCTTCAAACATGTTACTGATGGCCGTTTTGCCACAGCCAATACCGCCTGTTAAACCTAATACCCAGCTATTAACTTTAGTAATTTGCTCACTCATTTTAATAACCAATTAAATTAAAATAAGTGCCTTGAATTTGGTTGCCCCAAAGCATAGTGATCCAGCCTGCAATCGCTAAATAAGGGCCAAAAGGGATAGGGGTCGCTTTGTCTTTACCTTGTATGCTTAACAGTGCAATACCTATAATGGCACCCACTACGCTCGAAAGCAGAATAATAGTAAGTAATGACTGCCAGCCAAGCAAAGCACCAAATACAGCAAGCAATTTAAAATCGCCATAACCCATGCCTTCTTTACCGGTTAGTAACTTAAATAACCAAAACACACTCCATAAGCTTAAATATCCACAAGCCGCACCAATAATTGCATCGGTTGGTGTTATTGTGTAACCCATTACAGAAGCAATAAGTGCAAGCCAAACAAGCGGAAGTGTAAGCTGATCCGGCAGTAGCATGTGGTCAATATCAATAAAGGTTAGTGCTACTAAAATCCACGTTACAAAAATATATAAAAGGGCTTGCTCGGTCGCACCAAAGCTATAGGCAACAATTAAACTTAATAGGGCAGTAATTAGCTCTACAGCA
The DNA here is from genome assembly GCF_016598755.1 of Pseudoalteromonas sp. LC2018020214. Taxonomy (NCBI): domain Bacteria; kingdom Pseudomonadati; phylum Pseudomonadota; class Gammaproteobacteria; order Alteromonadales; family Pseudoalteromonadaceae; genus Pseudoalteromonas; species Pseudoalteromonas sp. LC2018020214. Next base: position 3,233,470 of record NZ_CP066804.1, on the reverse strand, counting down.
GGGTATCGAGCAGAAATAGGGTTACTGCAGCTTGCGCATTTACCTTTAAGTATTAACCAGCTAATAATAGGAATATTCTGCCAAGGCTTTATGGCTGTTTTACATTTAGGGCAGGTAGAGTTGGGTTTTACTAAGTTAAAAGGCTTATTGATATTGGCTTGCTTAGATTTATTAGCTGTAAGCTCATCATCTAGCAATATGCGGCATTCGCTTTGCCACTCACGTTGCATCATCAACGGTAAGCGATAAATAACCACATTTAAAAAACTACCAATACACAAACTGACTAAGCCAACGGTGGTTAAATAAAACCACAATTGGCTTTGCATTACTTCAATAATACTTTGCATTATGTTACCTGAAAACTGTTCTAAAAGATTAAGTGTCTAAAAATTAAGTGAAATTATTATCACAAAGAGAAGTGAAAGAGAGTAAATGAGAATACATTAATAGCTATGCCTTACCAAAAAGTAAGCCTCTCTTTTATTTCCTGTAAATTGTTATTTTTGGTAATTAAATAACAGAGCCAAGTTGGAAAATAGGTAAGTACATCGCAACAATCAAGCCACCAACAAGTACACCTAGTACAGCCATAATAAGTGGCTCAAGTAGGCTTGAAAGGCCGTCTACTGCATCATCAACTTCTTGCTCGTAAATAGTAGCTACTTTAGCAAGCATACCGTCTAGTGAGCCAGATTCTTCACCAATCGCAACCATTTGTATTACCATATCAGGGAATATTTTTGAGTTACGCATTGCCCAGTTCATTTGATTACCAGAGCTCACTTCAACTTTAATATCTAAAATGGCATATCGATAAACAGCGTTACCTGAAGCGCCTGCGGCAGAGTCAAGCGCATCAACCAGCGGCACACCTGCAGCAAACGTAGTCGAAAGAGTTCGTGCATAGCGAGCAACAGCTGCTTTATTTAAAATCATGCCAATAACAGGCAGTTTTAGTATGGCTCGGTCGGTTGCATCTCTGAGTTTTAAACTTCTAAGCTTGGCTTCTTTAAAAGCGTATCCAAAAGCTACAATAGCGATTAATATCATCCACCAATATGCTTGCATAAAGTCTGATATGCCAATAACAAACAAAGTGAATGCAGGAAGCTCTGCCCCAAAACCTGCAAATATATCTTGAAACTGCGGCACTACAAATATTAATAGTATTGAGGTTACAATGCCGGCAATTACTAATACTGAAATAGGATAGAACATCGCTTTTTTAATTTTTGATTTTAGCGCTTCGGACTTTTCTTTATATAAAGCAACTCGGTCAAATATTTTATCAAGTGCACCAGATTGCTCGCCAGAGGCTACAAGGTCGCAATATAAATCATCAAAATAACGTGGGTGTTTTCTAAGTGCTGTAGATAACGGTTGACCCGCTTTTACTTCATCAGCAATAGTCTCCATTAATTTGGCGACACTTTTATTGGTCGAGCCAGAGCCAATCATTTCAATGGCCTGTATTAAAGGAACGCCCGCCATCAACATAGTCGCAATTTGGCGAGTAAGTAGTGCTATATCTTTAGGGGTTACCTTTTGAACACTTTGAATACCAAACAGTGGTTTTGCTTTACGCTTCACTTTTGAAGGAGTGATACCTTGCTTACGAAGCTGAGCTTTCACTAGTGCAATACTATTACCTGTAAGCTCACCTTCAAGTTTCTTCCCTCGTGCACTAACGCCTACCCACTGAAAAGTGTCGAGACCTTTATCTTGTTGTTTTTTTGCCATTAAGGGTACCCAGCTGAATTTGGTTTAAAACTTCATTATTATAAGCATAACTTAAACTAATGATTCTTGGTAGAAAAGTTGAAGCGCTTTAAAATCGCTGTCCTACGGACCAAAATCTAGGTCCATAAATATAGCCCTTATCTGGGTCAATATTATTATATATGCTTATCGCTTTTTGTAAGTAAAGGTACCATGTAAAAACAAATAAAATGGCAATTAAAGTTTTTAAGGATTTATTTATTGAAATGCTTTGGCCTCTTTTTTTATCAACTCTACCAAGTAGCAACCCCCACATTATAAATAAGAGTGTTTGCGAAACCGGCATTACATGCACACCAGAAAATAGTGAGTATGTAATACCTATAGCAAAAGAGTAAAAGAGGCTTTCAGTAATGATATCTTTTTTATGTTGCTTTAAATGTGTAATCGCTTTTCTAAAGGTTGTAAAAACAACTGTTAAAATACATATAAGGGCGATTAGTCCCCACTCATTTAAAATTTCAATTAATGAATTATGAGGGTGACTGTAAGGAGCTGAACTTCCAAGTGACATTTCAAATACTCCAGGACCATTGCCGATAAATAAATGCTTTAAAGATAGGTGAGAAAGAGTATTAAACCATAGCTCGATACGGCCTGAGGAGGATGTGCGTAGTATTTCAGTAACTCCTTTATTTAATGAATCCAGGGCATAAAAAGTAATACAACTTAAAGCAAGGCAGACTAATCCAATAAGTACTTGTTTTTTTAATGTAGTTTTTAAAGCGAGAGCAAAAATAGAGAAAACTAAAAATGAGAGTAAAGCCCCGCGAGCTTGCCCAATAAATATAAGTAATAAGTTTAAAAATAAAATAATAAATACAATGCGCTGTATGCTTTTAAATTTTAGGAGTAACACTAAAAATGGAAGAATAAATACCTGTACTTGATTAAAAAAGCGAATATTAATAAAGCCTGAGTAAATTATGTATGGATTTAAAGGTTGCTGCTCAGAAAGTGTAAAAATTATATTAAGTAGGCATATTAAAATTAAGCTCGTATGAGCTATCAATAATGCATAAATGATAAATAAAATAGACCTTTTGTCATTTATGGTACTTACGTAATACATAGTTAAAATAAGTAAGCTTATATGAAGCGTGTACAGCAGGCTAAAACTTTGCTCCATACTCATCAGTGCAGATAAGCAGCCACTGAAAATAAAAATTAAGTACAACACACTGCTTTTATTATTCAGTGAAAGCTTAAAAGTAGGTTTTTTATTACCTAAAAAAGCAGTAAGCACTAAAAGGCTTGTGATAAGTAAAAAAGCTATTTGGATGATACGTTGGTGATTATGGTAGTCGTATGAAATTATGGGTATTAAAGGTATTAGCACACATAGAAAAAACAAGCTGATGAGTGATGGTTTTATTATATTTACTATATTCATGAATGCTGATTCTTACGCATTAAAAAAGCGCCAAACTAGGCGCTTTTAGTAATCAAGAAATGATTAAGATTGTGGACATGTTTTAGGTGCCAACGTTGAGTCTGTAAGATTAGATGTTTTACAAGACCAAGCTCCAGCGTCTGTTCTTGTCCAAGTTAGTTTTGCATCTTTGATTTGTGTAGGAGCATTAACAACTACACATTCAATTGTTGTTTCTCCAGGTGTAATTGTGCAATTTTGTGTTGGTGATGTTAAGCCCATTTGCTCTAAAGTTGGTGTTGTATCACCATTGTTTTTTGCAATCTCAAAACCAGTTCTACCAGATGAGATTTCAGCTAAGGCTGCTGTTAATTTCGAAGTCGATTGGTATTTAGAGTACGCAGGCAATGCAATTGCAGCAAGAATACCGATGATTGCTACTACAATCATTAATTCAATTAGGGTGAAACCCTGTTGTTTTTGAGTCATTGTTTTCATGTTTCCTCTCCTAAAGGATAGATTTTTGTAACTTAAATCACTTAAGCGGCAAAATGCCTCACTTAATTTAACTGATTTACTTTACAGTTTTACTTAAAATTAATTTTATTACACTTTAGCTTTAGAGTATGAAACACAAAAGCCGTATGTGAATTCATTATGTTTAGTACTAACTATAAAAGTTTACTAAGTGCACTACATGTTGTAGCAACAAATAGTATAGGCATAAAGTAAGTAGTTTAGTTGCTTTAGTTTTTAATTATGTCTTTAAAAACTAAAGGTACTAGTTATTTATGGCTACCTTTTTAAATAAAATAGTACAACAGAATTAGTCTACCATTTTATTTTAGTATTTAGCACGTATCTTATTATAAAAAAGCGATTTAATTTAACAATTTGTTACAAAGTAAGCCTTTTGGGTTATTTAATGCTTTTTTACTTAACTTGTCAATTAATTAGCGGTATTAATTACCCATTATTGCTTTAAAATCACTCAAAACGCATCGATAAATCGATTGATTGTAAGTTTTTTGTTAATGCTCCGCTTGATATAAAATCGACGCCCGCTTGTGAATAAGTTTTGAGCGTTTCTAGGGTCATATTGCCTGAAACCTCTAATTTTGCGCGCTTATTGGTTAAAATTACAGCTTGCTTAATTTGCTCTACGCTAAAGTTGTCTAGCATAATTATGTCGGCGCCAGCTTCAATTGCTTGCTTAAGTTCAGGGAGTGATTCTACTTCTACTTCGACAGGTTTGTTTGGGTGATTTTGTTTAGCTTGAGTAACGGCTTTGTTTATTGTGCCACAAGCCGCTATATGATTTTCTTTTATTAAAAATGCGTCAAATAAACCAATACGATGATTTGCCCCCCCACCACATTTTACTGCATATTTTTGAAGTGCTCTAAGGCCTGGTATGGTTTTACGTGTATCGAGTAATTGCGTAGTTGTACCACTTAGCTCTTTTACATAATGTGCTGTAGTAGTGGCTGTACCGGATAACGTTTGCACAAAGTTAAGTGCAGTGCGCTCGGCGGTTAATATTGAACGTGCTGAACCAGTGGCTGTAAATAATGTGTTGTTTGCTTTAACTGCGTCGCCATCATTAATGAGTACATTAACCTCAACGCTTGGGTCTACTTGTTTAAACACTTCAAGGATGATGTCTTTTCCGCAAAAAATACAGTCTTCGCGAGTGATTACTTTGGCGTTTGCTTGCTCATTTTGAGGGATCAATTGCGCGGTAATATCGCCTTCTTGTGCGGTTTGATAATTTAAATCTTCGTCAAGTGCTAGAGTAACAAGCTGAGTAATAAGAGTGTGCGAAATAGACATGGAATGCTCATAAGCGTTAATAAATTAAGCAAATTTTACTATGTTTATAAAAGAAAGAGAAGCGATTGCCTTTTCACCAATATAAAGATAAGTGCTTATAGTAAATTAGTATCTACGTGTGGGTTTGTATTATCTGTAGGTGAGGTTTTATACCTCGCTTTTAATTTCAAAAGTTACGTTACATGAGCGGACGTAAATTAGCACCTACGTGTGGGTTTGAATTATTTGCAGGTAGGGTTTTATACCTGTTTGTTACTATCATTGTTTTAATAAATCCTTTAGCATCAGTGCTATGTATATCTTGATATTTATATAATAAACGTATCATGAAAATAGATTTAAACGGTGTTTTAAGTACTGTAGCGCAGCGGCCTTGTTCGCATTTTGATGAGCGCCCTGATGAGGCTGATATTTCTTTATTGGTGATTCACAATATATCTTTGCCAGCCGGGCAGTTTGGTACACCTTTTGTTGATGAGTTATTTATGGGTAGTATTGACTGCAATGCTCACTCGAGTTTTAGTGACTTAAAAAATTTACGTGTATCGGCCCATTGCTTTATAAAGCGCACCGGTGAGGTTATACAATACGTGCCTTTTGAAAAACGTGCTTGGCATGCCGGGCAATCTGAGTTTGAGGGCGTATCTGCTTGTAATAACTTTAGCATTGGGATTGAGCTTGAAGGTACCGACACCACGCCATACTCTTTAGCGCAATACGAAGTATTAGCTACACTTAGTAAATCTATAATACAACGCTATTCAAAAATTACCCCTTCGCGTATTGTTGGGCATTGCGATATTGCCCCGGGACGTAAAACCGATCCTGGCAGTAGCTTTAATTGGCCATTGTTTTTTAATATGCTTGAACAACTAAGTTAAGAGAGTTATTCCCATGATTTTAGTTTCTATAATAATTGCATTAATTCTGGAGCGTTTAGGGGCTCGGTCTGATTACTGGCAGATAAGCTACTACACAAATGGTTATTTAAATCGCTCTAATAAACTACTAGGTGACAAAGGGTTATTTAGTTCTGCACCGGGCTTTTTAATTTGGCTTTTACTCCCAGTAATAGCAATAGCGTTTATTTATTGCTTATCTGATTTTGTACTATGGCAGTTAGCTATTAATATTGCTGTGCTTTTGGTTTGCTTTGGTTGTGCTAAGCAGCGTGCTTTATATAAGTCGTACTTAAATGCCTTAACGCGAGATGACGGTACTGCTGCATCTTTATATGCGCTGCAAATAGGTCAAAAGCGTACTGATGATCAAGATGGTGGTGAAACCTTTGGGCAAACATTAGCATGGGTAAACTTTAGATTTTACTGTGCGGTGATTTTTTGGTTTGTTGTTTTAGGCGCGCCGGGCGCAGTTTTATATGCACTGGTACGTACTTTAGCTGATTTAGTACGAGAAGATCATAAAGTAATATTTGCTAAGCGTTTTAAACTTATACATAAACTACTGTTCTGGCTTGACTGGTTACCTGCACGCATCACCAGCTTTGGTTATTTAGTAATAGGTAACTTTAATAAAGGCACAAGCTGTTGGCTACGTTACGTACTTAACTTTAAATCTCCAAATCGCGAAGTAGTAACATGTACTGCACTTGCTGCAGAGCAAGTTGAAAAGCGTTATTACGGCTGTACCTACGAAGCCACGTGTATGATTAAGCTTGTTAAGCGTAATGTATTATTTTACTTAGTACTAATAGCGTTGCTTACATTATTTGGCGGGCTGTCTTAAGTTAATACCTTTTTAATAAAGTACCTTATGCAATGTAAGGTGCTTTAATCTCTTCCTGCAGTTTTTAAGTACTATAAAATAGAGCTAATATTCTAACCCACTCTGGTCAGACCAATTGTTTTCATCCCAAATACGTTATAGCAATTTTTGCAAATTGCGCATTGTTTGATCTTCGTTCAAAATGCGTTACGCTACTTTAATTGCTCAAACTACCTGTAAATTGACAGCTAATAGTGTTTTTGATACCGTATTGAAAATTTTTGGTATGACCAATTTACCTTTTGGGTAAATCATACTACTTAAAGCCCCGTTTTATGGGCTCTTGGTATTTATACAACGCGGACGTTGATTCATGTCTTTAAAGATTAAAGCAGCAAAATTATCTGATGTTATTTTACAGCAACTTGAGAATATGATTCTTGAAGGCTCGTTAGCACCAGGTGAAAAGTTGCCACCAGAGCGTGAACTAGCAAAGCAATTTGAAGTGTCTCGCCCGTCACTGCGTGAGGCAATTCAAAAATTAGAAGCGAAAGGTTTAGTTACGCGTCGCCAAGGTGGCGGCACGTTTGTAAAAAATCAGCTCGAAGAAGGGCTTACTGATCCACTTTTTGATTTGATTAGTAAACACCCTGAGTCGCAGTTTGATTTACTTGAATTTCGTCATGCATTAGAAGGGATTGCTGCTTACTACGCAGCACTGCGCGGGACCAGCAACGATTTTAGCAAAGTAAAACAAAGCTTTGATGAAATTGCCTTAGTTAATGATGATTTACAGCAAAAAGCAAAAGCAATTAATGCATTTCACTTTAGCGTGGCAGAAGCCTCGCACAATGTGGTGTTACTGCATTTAGTTAGAGGTATGAAAGCGCTGCTTGAGCAAAATGTATTGCAAAATTTAACTGTTCTATTAAAAAAGTCAGATATTAGCAGTCAGTTAGCCCAACACAGGCGTTTATTAATGGATGCCGTTATTGACGGTAATCCAGAACAAGCCCGTTTAGCAAGTAATGCGCACTTAGCATTTATCGAAGAAGCACTACTTGAAGCAGGCAAAGAACATTCGCGAATTGAACGTAGTTTAAGACGCACTAAACAAAATTAAGTTAGTACATAACTACTTTGAACACACAAATTAAGTAGCTGTGATATTAAATTAACAATATTCGTATTTTAAACATAAGGAAACCTCCATATGTCTGAAGTCAATAAAATTGACGTAGACGCGCTAGAAACACAAGAGTGGTTACAAGCTCTTGAATCAGTTGTGCGCGAAGAAGGTGTTGAACGAGCTCAGTTTTTACTTGAGCAAGTATTAGAGCAAGCCCGTTTAGACGGCGTTGATATGCCAACGGGTATTACCACGAACTACGTTAATACTATTCCTGTAGATCAAGAGCCTGCTTACCCAGGTGATGTAAATCTTGAACGTCGTATTCGTTCAATTATACGTTGGAACGCGATTATGATCGTTCTACGTGCATCTAAAAAAGATCTCGACTTAGGCGGCCATATGGCGTCTTACCAATCATCTGCTGCATTTTATGAAGTGTGTTTTAACCACTTCTTTAAAGCACCAAATGATGTAGACGGTGGTGACTTAGTTTATTACCAAGGTCATATTTCTCCAGGTATTTACGCACGAGCATTTGTTGAAGGTCGTTTATCGGCTGCGCAACTAGATAACTTCCGCCAAGAAGTTGATGGCGAAGGCTTACCATCGTACCCACACCCTAAGTTGATGCCTGAGTTTTGGCAGTTCCCTACGGTATCAATGGGCTTAGGTCCTATTTCATCAATTTATCAAGCACGCTTCTTAAAATACTTAGATGGTCGTGGCTTAAAAGACACTAAAAACCAACGTATATATGCGTTTTTAGGTGACGGTGAAATGGATGAGCCGGAATCACGTGGTGCTATTTCTTTTGCTGCACGTGAAAAACTAGATAACCTTTGTTATTTAATTAACTGTAACTTACAGCGTTTAGACGGCCCAGTTATGGGTAACGGTAAAATTATTCAAGAGTTAGAAGGCTTGTTTAAAGGCGCTGGCTGGAACGTAATTAAACTAGTGTGGGGCAGCGGTTGGGATATTCTGCTTGCTAAAGACACAACAGGTAAATTACTACAATTGATGAACGAAACAATTGATGGCGATTACCAAACTTATAAAGCTAAAGATGGCGCATATGTGCGCGAGCACTTCTTTGGTCGCTACCCTGAAACAGCTGCCCTTGTTGCAGATATGACAGATGACGAAATTTTTGCGCTTAAGCGTGGTGGTCATGAGCCATCAAAACTATTTGCTGCATTTAAAAAAGCAGAAGAGACAAAAGGTCGTCCAACTGTAATTCTTGCTAAAACTGTAAAAGGTTACGGCATGGGTGAAGCAGCTGAAGGTAAAAACATTGCACACCAAGTGAAAAAAATGGACATGTCGCATGTTGCACATTTACGTTCACGCCTTGGTCTTGATGACTTAGTATCTGAAGAGCAATTAAAAGAATTACCATACCTAGAGCTTGAAGAAGGTTCACCTGAGTACAAGTACCTACATGCGCGTCGTGATGAGCTTAAAGGTTACACACCAAAGCGTATTCCACGTTTTAGTGAAAAACTTACGTTGCCAGAAGTAGATGCATTTAAGCCACTACTTGAAGAGCAAAAGCGTGATATATCTACTACTATGGGCTTTGTTCGTGCACTTAATATCTTATTAAAAGATAAAGGCATTGGTAAAAATATCGTACCAATTATTGCAGATGAAGCGCGTACATTTGGTATGGAAGGTTTATTCCGTCAAATCGGTATTTACAACCCGCATGGCCAAAACTACACGCCACAGGATCGTGATATTGTTTCTTACTATAAAGAAGCAACTTCAGGTCAAGTATTGCAAGAAGGTATCAATGAGTTAGGTGCTATGTCGTCATGGGTTGCTGCTGCAACATCATACAGCACTAACGATTTACCAATGATCCCATTCTACATTTACTACTCTATGTTTGGTTTCCAACGTGTTGGCGACATGGCATGGATGGCGGGCGATCAACAAGCACGTGGTTTCTTATTAGGTGCTACAGCGGGTCGTACAACGCTAAATGGTGAAGGCTTACAGCACGAAGATGGTCACAGCCACATTCTTGCAAACACGGTTCCTAACTGTGTTTCTTATGACCCAACTTACGCGTTTGAAGTTGCAGTTATTGTACAAGACGGTATTCGTCGTATGTACGGTGACGACCAAGAAAATATTTACTACTACCTAACGCTTATGAACGAAAACTACCATCAGCCAGCTATGCCAGAAGGCGCTGAAGAAGGTATTCGTAAAGGTATTTACAAGCTTGAAAGTTACGAAGGTAAAAAAGCCAACGTACAGCTATTAAGCTCAGGTACTATTATGACTGAAGTGCGCAAAGCTGCTTCAATCTTAAGCGAAGAATATGGTATTGCATCAGATGTTTACTCAGTAACATCTTTCAATGAGCTAACGCGTGATGGTCAAGATGTTGAGCGTTTCAACATGCTTAATCCTGAAAGCGAGCAAAAAACAGCATTTATCACAAGCGTATTAAACGACTCTGTGACTGTTGCAGCAACGGATTACATGAAAAACTACGCAGAACAAGCGCGTTCATTCATTCCAAGCAGCAACTACAAAGTGTTAGGTACAGATGGTTACGGTCGTTCTGATAGCCGTGAAAACCTACGTCGTCACTTTGAAGTTAACGCAAGCTACGTTGTTGTTGCTACGTTATCTGAACTTGCTAAACGCGGTGAAGTTGAGAAGTCAGTAGTTGTTGAAGCACTTAAAAAGTTCAACATCGACACTAACAAACTTAACCCACTGTACGCATAAGAGGTTTGCAATGAGTATTGAAATTAAAGTACCTGATATTGGTGACGACGAAGTAGAAGTAACCGAAATATTAGTAAGCGTTGGCGATAAAGTAGATGTTGACCAATCATTACTAAATGTTGAAGGCGACAAAGCATCAATGGAAATACCTGCTTCTCAAGCGGGGACTGTAAAAGAGATTAAAGTTAACGTTGGCGACACCGTTACAACAGGCTCTTTAGTATTTTTATTTGAAGGCGAGAGTGAAGGCACTGATGAGGAAAATACATCAGCCGCTGCTCCAGCTAAATCTGAAGAGGCAGCACCAGCTGCTTCTACAGGTTCTTCAATTAAAGAAGTAACCGTACCAGATATTGGCGATGATGAAGTTGAAGTAACTGAAATCATGGTTGCTGTTGGTGACACTGTTGAAGAAGAGCAATCTATCTTAAACGTGGAAGGCGACAAGGCAGCAATGGAAGTTCCAGCTCCATTTGCCGGTACAGTTAAAGAAATTAAAGTAGCCGCTGGCGACACAGTTAAAACAGGCTCGTTAGTGTTTGTTTTTGAAGTAGCAGGAAGTGAATCTGCAGCACCGGCTAAAGAGTCGGCTCCTGTAGAAGCGCCAGCTGATAGCTCAACAGCAAGTTCAGCACCAAGCACTAAAGAAGTTAATGTACCTGATATTGGTGGCGATGAAGTTGAAGTAACTGAAATTATGGTTGCCGTTGGCGACGAAGTTTCAGAAGATCAATCAATCTTAAACGTTGAAGGCGACAAAGCTGCAATGGAAGTACCAGCTCCATTTGCAGGTACAGTTAAAGAAATTAAAGTAGCCGCTGGCGATAAAGTATCGACTGGTTCATTAATTTTTGTATTTGAAGTTGCAGGCAGTGCGCCAGCGGCATCTGCACCAGCTGAAAAATCAGCACCTGCAGCAGCGGCTAAAACTGAGTCAGCACCGGCTCAAGCAGCACCTGCAAAAGCAAGTAATGAAAGCTTCACAGAAAACAGCGCGTATGCTCATGCATCACCCGTTGTTCGCCGTTTAGCGCGTGAGTTTGGTATTAACCTAGCTAACGTTAAAGGCACTGGTCGCAAAGCCCGTATAGTTAAAGAAGACGTGCAAAACTACGTTAAAAACCTAGTTAAGCAAGTTGAATCTGGTCAATTATCTGCAGGCAGTAGCGCAGGTGGTAGTGAGCTTGGTCTTATTCCATGGCCTAAAGTAGATTTTGCTAAATTTGGCGAAATTGAAGAGAAAAAACTGTCTCGCATTCAAAAGCTATCAGGTAAAAACTTACACCGTAACTGGGTACAAATCCCACATGTTACACAGTTTGATGAAGCTGATATCACAAGTCTTGAAGTATTCCGTAAAGAGCAAAATGCACTTAGCGAGAAGAAAAAGCTTGGCGTTAAAATCACACCACTTGTGTTTGTGATGAAAGCAGCGGCTAAAGCACTTGCAGACTTCCCAACATTTAACTCTTCACTGTCTAGCGACGGCGAAAGTTTAATTCTTAAGAAGTACATTAACATTGGTGTTGCTGTTGATACGCCAAATGGTTTAGTAGTGCCAGTGTTTAAAGATGTTGATAAAAAAGGCATTATTGAATTATCACGTGAACTAATGGAAGTATCTGTTAAAGCACGTGACGGTAAGCTTACATCGTCTGATATGCAAGGCGGCTGTTTTACTATCTCTAGCCTTGGCGGTATCGGCGGTACGGCATTTACGCCGATTGTTAATGCGCCAGAAGTTGCTATTTTAGGTGTATCTAAATCTGAAATGAAACCTAAATGGAATGGCAAAGAGTTTGAACCAAAACTAATGGTTCCGCTGTCTATGTCATACGACCATAGGGTTATTGACGGAGCATTAGCTGCACGCTTTACTGTGACTCTTGCAAGTTACATGAGCGATATTCGCCAGTTGGTGATGTAACCAGTTTAGTAAAATTGGTATACGCAATAAAATAAATAGAATCAAATCCCAGCCAGTTGTTTTTAGCTGGGATTTTTACCATTTGCAATGATACAATCTTTGTACGAATTGCATCACTTTGTGCGCTGCTCACTCTTTCTGCCTTGCAGAAACATGGCAGTTAAATTTTAGGGCAGTGTCCCGTTCAAACAATTAAGGTAAAAGCATGAGCAACGAATTAAAAACTCAAGTTGTTGTACTAGGCGGTGGTCCTGGTGGTTATTCTGCGGCTTTCCGTGCTGCTGACTTGGGCTTAGAAGTTACATTAGTAGAATCTCGCGAAACATTAGGTGGCGTATGTCTTAATGTTGGTTGTATTCCTTCTAAAGCACTTTTACACGTAGCTAAAGTGATTGATGACGCAGCAGAAATGTCATCTCACGGTGTTACTTTTGGCGCACCAAAAATCGATCTTGACCAAGTTCGTACTTGGAAAGATTCTGTAGTTGGCCAGTTAACTGGTGGACTAGAAGGCATGGCCAAAATGCGTAAAGTGAAAGTTGTATCTGGATACGGCAAATTCACTGGCAGCAATACTTTAGTAGTTGAAGGCGCAGACGGCGCTACAACTATCACGTTTGATAACGCGATTATTGCAGCAGGTTCTAAACCAGTTAACTTACCTTTCATCCCAGAAGATGACCGTGTAATTGATTCAACTGGTGCATTAGAACTTAAAGACGTACCAGAAAAACTACTTGTACTTGGTGGTGGTATTATCGGTCTTGAAATGGGTACGGTTTACCGTGCGCTAGGTTCTGCAATTGATGTTGTAGAATTTGCTGATCAATTAGTACCAGCCGCTGATAAAGACATTATCAAAATTTACCAAAAATATGTAAGCAAAAAATTCAACGTAATGCTTTCAACTAAAGTTGTTGGTGTTGAAGCTAAAGAAGACGGCTTATACGTAACGTTTGAAGGTAAAAACGCACCAGCAGAACCAGTACGTTACGACAAAGTACTTGTTGCAGTTGGCCGTACTCCAAACGGTAACTTACTTGATGCTGAAAAAGCGGGCGTAAACGTTGATGAGCGTGGCTTTATTAATGTTGATAAGCAATTACGTACTAACGTAAGCCACATTTTTGCAATTGGTGACTTAGTTGGCCAGCCTATGCTTGCACATAAAGCGGTTCATGAAGGTCATGTTGCTGCAGAAGTTATTTCTGGTCAGAAGCATTTCTTCGACCCTAAATGTATTCCTTCAATTGCGTACACAGACCCAGAAATCGCTTGGGTAGGTGTTACTGAGAAAGAAGCAAAAGAGCAAGGCTTAAAAGTTGAAACTGCGGTATTCCCGTGGGCAGCATCTGGTCGTGCAATTGCATCTGCTCGTACTGAAGGTTCTACTAAACTTATCTTTGATAAAGAAAGTGGCCGTATAATCGGTGGTGCTATGATCGGTATTAACGCGGGCGAAATGCTTGGCGAAATCGGTTTAGGTATTGAAATGGGTGCTGATGGTGAAGACTTAGCGCTTACAATTCATGCTCACCCAACATTGAACGAATCAATCGGCCTTGCAGCTGAAATTTTTGAAGGTTCAATCACTGATTTACCAAACAAAAAAGCAGCTAAAAAGAAGTAATTTAACTTTTTAGTATTTGCTTGAAAAACCCAACTTCGGTTGGGTTTTTTTATGTCTATTTTTAACTTAGATAAATATAAGATTAAATAACAAGAAGTCGTTACAATGCGCGCTTAATTAATTGAAGGTAAATACAGTGAAAAACTCAGTTCTAGCATTACGCGCTCAACAAATAAGTGAATCTCGTCGAGAGTTTAATGCTCGAGGCGGTAAATTAGATCGCTGTGAACAATGCCTGATTGCTAAGCACTACTGTATTTGTAAAGGTGTTGAGCATGCAGATTGTAAGGCCGCTGTATGCTTACTGATGTATCATAATGAAAGCTTTAAACCTTCTAATACAGGGCGTTTAATTGCTGAAATAGTGCCAGATAACCACGCATTTAGATGGGATAGAACAGATCCTAACCTCGCTCTTTTAGCTTTAATAAATGATTCGCAGTATCAGCCTATGGTCGTCTTTCCTGCTGAAGATGTAGAAGAGGGCAGAGCCATTACAGAAGTGACTATTGAATCAGGTAAAAAGCCGCTATTTATATTCTTAGATGGTACGTGGCGCGAAGCTAAAAAAATGATTCGCAAAAGCCCTTATTTAGATAACTTGCCTGTACTTTCTGTTACTGCTGATAAACTATCTGATTACCGATTACGTGTAGCCCCTCATGCACATCAACTAGGCACTGCTGAAGTGGCTATTATGGTATTAGCACTTGCGGGCGAAATGGATGCATCGACAAAATTAGAGCAGCATTTTATTAAGTTTCGTGATGCGTATTTATTGGGTAAGCGCAACAAGGGCCGACCGCTAGAAGATTAATTTTACGAAGTTAAGCAAATGCTTGCTGATTTTTTAAGTGAGCAAGTGCTTTATTTTGAATAGCTCTGAAGCCTTCTTCAGATGTTAATTGTAAAACAGTATTATACAATTGACTTATACTATTATGCACTTGAATAAACGAGATGCAGTCTTCACCAATCATTTCTTTTGCTTCTTCAACTCGTTTTAAAAAGTAGCAGCTAATGTCTATTTTGCCATTAAATTGAGTCGTTGCAATTGCGTTTGCTATTCTATTAAGTTGATAGCTAAACTCATCAGGTCGAGCACCTTCACCCCACTTGCTAATACGAATGTCGCGTTCTAACTTAATAATTTCCTTAAGTATATTTTTAAACTCACTCATTGGCATATTTAAAAAGTTATAACCTTTGGGGTTAAATAAAGCTTTATACGGATTTTCGTTGGGGGTTTGGCCACTAAATACACCAATTGGTTTTGCTGTACTTGCGTCTGATACTTTACATAAAAAGGCATTACTTTGAGATGTTTTAAAATTCATATCCATTGAGTATTTATGATCCTTGCGTTATTTAGTTATCGGCGCAATTAATAAAAAACTTAGCGAAATTTAAAATATTAATAAAGTATTTTAAGGTCTTAGCATTGATTGGCAGGGATGCGATATATTACTCAGTAAAAATTAGTGATAGTTGCTCAGAGCTTTACTCAACCCAAATTTTAGACAAAGAAAAGCGCGCTCTATCTCTAGGCGCGCTTGCGGAATCTTCTAATTTTCTGCATCCTGCAATTGAACTTAATCAACTCCAATTTTCACTAATCCATGTTTATTACTATATTACTTTTTAGTTCTATGTAATGTAGACCATCCGGGCCTGTATCCTTTAATTCCTAAACATCCTGTAGGGTAAATTAATTACACTTCCTAGTGTATCCTTGTTTTAACCAATCCCTTGTGTTGCCTTAAAGGCCTGTCCATTTATTCCTTCAACATCCTGTTGAACAACTTAGCCTTGTTGTTATCCTTTTCGCATCTTCCTGACGCTGTCCTTTTTACAACATTGCGTTGTGATACTCATCCTGAGCCTGTCCTAAAATCCGTGTTGTCCTGATAACCTAATCATTGGTTGGTTGAGTAAGTAGTCCATTTCCTTTTACTCAATAAGCGTCATTGCTTGGTTGATGCGTAAATTATAGTGCAATAGAGCAACTAAAATAGAGATAAAACTACATTCAATTAGTGTTTTTGCAATAGTAATAAAAATAAATTTAATATAATTCATAGGCTTAACTGTTTTCAGGTTGTTTTTTATCTTGTTTTTTACTCATTAGCTGTCACATCCGTAAGAGATCTCTTACACCGTATTTCCTTTTTGGGCGTTATTTACATATTTACATTTATTTAAAGTGTGCACTTTTAGAATGAGCACGGTAGAATTCGTTGATAATAACAGTTATTTAGGTGGAATAATGAAGAAAGTATTTGCACTTGTTTTAGGGGTAGTTGCATCGGCACCAGTCTTTGCAAACGATGTTGTTAACATCTACTCTTTTCGTCAACCGTTTTTAATTCAGCCAATTTTAGAAGACTTTACAAAGCAAACAGGCATAAAAACCAATGTTGTTTTTGCTAAAAAAGGGCTAATTGAGCGTGTTAAACGCGAAGGCAAGCACAGTAAAGCTGATTTAGTATTAACCTCTAACTTTAGCGCGCTTATTCAATTAGAAGATTTAAAATTAACACAAACTATAAAAAGTGACAGTGTAAATAATAATGTTCCAGCCGCCTTTCGTGACGGTGATGGCCAATGGGTTGCGCTTACTAAGCGAGTGCGTAATGTATATTCATCAAAAGAGCGAGTTGGTGAGTTACCTAAGCTCACTTATGAAGATTTAGCAGACTCTAAATACAAAGGGCAAATTTGTACGCGCTCTGGCAAACATCCATATAATTTAGGTTTAGTGGCTTCTATGATTGCACACCATGGTGAAGCGCAAACTAAAGAGTGGCTTGAAGGTGTTAAGGCTAATTTAGCACGCAAACCTCAAGGTAACGATCGTGCTCAAGTTAAAGCTGTTAAAGAAGGTTTATGTAACTTGGCATTAGGTAATAGTTACTACCTTGGCAAAATGCTAGAAGATAAAGAACAAAAAGGTTGGGCAGAGGCCGTAAATATTAACTTTCCGAATCAAGTTAATCGTGGCTCACATATAAATGTATCGGGTGCGGTTATTACCAAATACGCTAAAAACCCTGAAAATGCATTAAAGCTCATAGAATATATGACCGACAGCAAAGCACAAAACATGTATGCCTCATTAAATATGGAGTATCCAGTTAAGTCGGGTGTTGAATTATCAAGTTTGGTTGCCTCTTGGGGTAGCTTTAAAGAAGACAGCTTGCCACTTGATGAGATTAGTAAATATCGTCCGTTAGCACTTAAGCTAATTGATGAGGTGAAGTTCGATCTTTAATGACTAATAAATTTAAGCTGTCTAAATGGCAGCTCTTTGCGTGGTCGACTGGCTTAATACTATCGGCCCCGTTGTTTTTTCTTCTTTTTGAATCTCTACAAGGTAGCTCTGAGGTGTTTTCTCACCTGTGGGATACCGTGCTTTGGGATTACATAACCAATACCGTATTGTTAATTTTAGGTGTTTGCGTCCTGAGCTGCGCCATAGCTTTGCCGCTTGGGTGGCTAACGGCTTACTGTAGTTTCCCGGGTAAAAAACAGTTTGAATGGGCACTTATGCTGCCCCTTGCTATGCCTACCTATATTATTGCCTATGTATACACTGATTTGTTAGATTATGCGGGCCCGGTGCAAATAGCACTGAGAGAATGGTTTGGCTGGCAATCGCCTAGCGACTATTGGTTTTTTGATATACGTACACTACCCGGCGCCATCGTTATGATTGCCTTGGTGCTTTACCCGTATTTATTTTTAATTTTTAAAACGGCCCTTCGCGAGCAGTCATTCAAATTAGTACAAGCTAGTCAGTTAATGGGGTTATCTCCTTGGCAAAGCTTTTTTAAAGTCAGCTTAGTGCTCTCTCGTGGGGCAATTGTGGCGGCTCTTGCACTTATTAGTATGGAAACCATGGCCGACTTTGCAACAGTGAGTTATTTTGCCGTGAGTACATTAACGACTGCCGTATACGATACGTGGTTTGGTTATTACTCACTTACAGCGGCCGCTAAAATATCGGGTGTGATGTTACTGCTGTTATTTTTAGCATTAATGGCAGAGCGTTTTAGTCGCCGAAACCAAGCGGTATTTGAGCGCCAATCAAGTGTAAATAGTGAATCGCTCTATGTATTAAAAGGAAAGTCTGCTTGGCTCGCAACGGCATTCTGTAGCTTTATTTTACTTATCGCTTTTGTAATTCCTATTGCAGTACTTATAAATTACGCCATTACCTACTTTGATAAAGCATGGGATGTAGAGTTTTTTAGTTACGCTTGGCAAAGTTTAAAAGTGGCAGGGGTTGTAAGTGTTATAACCATTACATTGAGTGTTTTTGTGGTTTTTTATCAGCGTGTGGCAAAGCAAACGTATCCGCTTATTCCTGGGCGTTTAGCAAGCACAGGCTATGCGCTACCAGGAACTGTACTCGCTATTGCGGTTTTGTTACCTCTTACATTGTTAGAGAACACCATTAACACAGCGCTCGAGCCGTATAATTTAGATATTGGCTTACTGCTTACAGGTAGCATTCTTACTATTATTATTGCTTATATTGTTAGGTTTTACGCCATTGCACACGGAGCAATTGAGTCGAGTTTTTTACGTATTAGTCCATCACTTGATATGGCAAGCCAATCAATGGGTAAAAGCCAAGGGCAAACGCTGCGTTTAGTGCATCTACCTTTACTGCGAAGAGGGTTACTCACTGCAGCCCTATTGGTATTTATTGAATGTATGAAAGAGTTGCCAGCTGCGCTATTGCTCAGACCGTTTAATTTTGAAAGCTTAGCTACTCATGTATTTCAGTATGTGAGTGATGAGCAATTAGAGCTTGCTTCAATATCTGCATTATTTATTGTTATTGTTGGATTTATTCCTTTGTATTTTATTAATCGTTCTATGGAGCAGCGTAGTTAAATGAGTAGTTTAATTTTACAAGGCGTGAGCTACCACTATAACGGCACAAAGGTTATTCACGATTTAGATTTAACAGTGGGTAAAGACGAAATTGTTTGCCTACTCGGGGCGAGTGGATGCGGAAAAACAACCACATTAAAGGCGATTGCAGGTTTAATTGAAGCCAAGCAAGGGTCTATTTTTATAGACGGTAAATTAGTGAGTGATGAGCAATCGTTTGTCTCACCCGAGCATCGTAACATCGGCATGATGTTTCAAGATTATGCGTTGTTTCCTCATTTAACGGTGGCAAATAATATCGCATTTGGGCTTGGTAATATGAGCAAAGCTCAAAAGCAGCAACGCGTTGATGAAATGCTTAAGCTTGTGCATTTAATTGGCTGTGCTGACAGGTTTCCACATCAGTTATCGGGTGGCCAACAGCAACGCGTCGCTATCGCTCGTGCATTAGCTTATAAACCTAGTTTATTACTCCTTGATGAGCCTTTTTCAAACATCGACACACAAGTACGCTTTGAATTAATTGCCGATATACGTCGAATTATTAAGGCAACTCAAGTATCTGCTGTGTTTGTTACACACTCAAAAGAAGAGGCGTTTGCGTTTTCAGATACACTTGCCATTATGCATCGCGGTAAAATTGAGCAACAAGGCACGCCTGAGCAGCTTTTTGCATCTCCATGTTCAAAGGAGGTTGCAGAGTTTCTGGGTCAGGGCATATACTTAAGCGCAGAAGTGTTAACCGCAACTGAATATAAAACACCATTTGGTTTAGTCGAATCTTATGTTGAGAGTAAGCATAATGTAAGTGCAGGGCTTATATATGTGCGCCCTCATCAAATAGAATTAGTGGCAGATAACCAAAGTGACAAATTCAGCAAGCGAGCTACAATCATAAGTCGTCGCTTTATTGGTTCGGCGTATGTTTATTCGCTTGTT
Organism: Pseudoalteromonas sp. LC2018020214; assembly: GCF_016598755.1. Lineage (NCBI taxonomy): Bacteria > Pseudomonadati > Pseudomonadota > Gammaproteobacteria > Alteromonadales > Pseudoalteromonadaceae > Pseudoalteromonas > Pseudoalteromonas sp. LC2018020214. Next base: position 3,213,480 of record NZ_CP066804.1, on the reverse strand, counting down.
ATTGATGAACAAGAAATTGAAGTTGCTGCACAATATGGCCAGTCATTTGAAAATAATGATCAGGTTATAATAAAAATAAAACCTCACACGGTGAATTTTTTCGAATCGTAATTAATTTGTTATTCGCTGTGTTTTTATCTGTAAAACTAAGGAATAACAATGGCGCAAGCGCAATCAGGGATTTGTGCTGAAGCAAACTTACACGGTTTGCACTTATTTTTTAATGTGTTTGATGGTCAAGATGAATCACTTCGCGCAAAGTTAAAACAAGTAAGCGCTATTGAAGAAGAATTTAGCGATCAATTTTCAGAATCAATGCTCTCTTGTATGGTTGCTATTGGTGCGCAATATTGGCCGCATATCCTCCCTGAATACATCCCAAGCGAATTACAGAGCTTTCCCAATATAAACCATAGCGATCATCAAATGAGCGTACAACCGTGCGATTTATTTGTGCAAATTCGCTCTGACCGCGAAGACGTTAACCATTTATTTGCGCTGCAAATTTTAAAATTATTTGCCCCCGATGTAGAGCTGGTGGAGCAAATTCGTAATTTTCGTTTTTTAGATGGTCGTGATTTTAACGGTTTTATTTATGGTGGCGACACCGCACATGGAAGAAAAAAGCGCGCTACGGCTTTAATCAGCAACCCTGGTAGCTTTGAAGATCAGGGGAGTTATATTCATGTACAGCGTTATAAGCATGACTTAACTATGTGGCAGCACTTATCATTGAGTGAGCAAGAGCAAATAATGGGACGTACGCGTCTTGATAACACGCTAATTACCCCAGCGATCGAAACCAGCCATGCTTCGCGAAGTGAGCTAAAAGACGAACACGGACAACCGCTACTATTAAATCAAAGCATGCCTTATGGCGACGTGTATGAGCAGGGAATGTTATCAATTACATGCGCTTGTACGGGCACCGCATTTGAAAAAGTACTTAATAGTCGTTTAGGGGAAGGGGATTGCTACGACCACTGGCTTGATTTTACTCAAGCCGATATGGGCTCTGCTTTCTTTGCACCTTCAATAGGGTTTTTAAAACAAATTTAATTTGCTATTAAACCGTATCAAATAAAATGCGAACGCGTTCAAGTGTTACATCTATTTCAGATATTTTAGCAGGAGCGATAAAAATAGTGTCATCGCCGGCAATAGTTCCTAGTACGCCATCTGCTTTACCTAATGAATCTAATAAACGTGCAATAAGCTGAGCAGCACCTGGGCTGGTACGAATGATGATCATCATTTCGTTGTGCATAATGTCGATTACTAATTGGCGTAATGGGCTTTTAGCCGTAGGTACACCCATTTCAGCAGGTAAGCAGTAAACCATTTCTTGTTTGGCATTACGTGTGCGTACAGCGCCAAATTTACTTAACATGCGTGATACTTTACTTTGGCTTATATTGTCAAAACCTTGATCTTTTAACGCATCAACTATTTCGCCTTGAGAGCCAAAATTTTCTTCTTTTAATAGTGATTTAAATGCTTTTACCAGTGCTTCTTGTTTATCTTGTGGTTGCATAGTCTTTATTCGTTTTTGTTATTTATGCCGCAAATTCTACACAAAAATGAATAATTATGCAGCAGTTGTTTAGTTAACTTGCCAGTTTGATGCGTTAAATCACATAAGTTTACGACTATGGTCGAAAATATACTTGAAATAGACAGGATAAATTTGTTTTTAGTCGCTAATTTCATTATCTTAAGAGCCACAAATGTTTCCTACCTCAAATTACGGAGAATTCCAATGAAAGTTGCTGTATTAGGTGCTGCAGGCGGTATCGGCCAAGCGTTGTCTTTATTATTAAAAACAGGCTTACCAGCTGGCTCTGAATTATCACTTTATGATGTTGCACCAGTAGTACCAGGTGTTGCGGTTGACCTTTCTCACATCCCAACAGATGTTAAAGTTGCAGGCTTTGGCGCAGACGATTTAAATAAAGCGCTTGAAGGTTCTGACATCGTTCTTATCCCAGCGGGTATGCCACGTAAACCAGGTATGGATCGTGCTGATTTATTCAATGTAAATGCTGGCATCATCAAAACTTTAGCAGAAGGCATTGTTGCCAGCTGCCCTAAAGCGTTAGTAGGTATTATTACTAACCCAGTAAATGGCACAGTTCCAATTGTTGCTGAAGTATTCAAAAAAGCAGGTACTTACGACGCTAAACGCGTATTCGGTATTACTACGCTTGACGTTATTCGTTCAGAAGCATTTGTTGCTGAACTTAAAGGCGTAGACGTAGCAACTGTAAAAGTACCAGTAATTGGTGGTCACTCAGGCACAACGATTCTGCCTCTACTTTCTCAAGTTGAAGGTGTTTCTTTCACTGATGAAGAAGTTGCTGCACTTACTCCACGTATCCAAAATGCGGGTACTGAAGTTGTAAATGCTAAAGCAGGCGGTGGTTCAGCTACGCTATCTATGGGTGCTGCTGCAGCTCGTTTTTGTATGTCTTTAGTTAAAGGCCTACAAGGTGAAGAAGTTGTAGATTACGCTTACGTTGCTGTTGAAAATGGCGATGCAGAGTACTTTGCACATCCAGTACGTTTAGGTAAAAACGGCGTAGAAGAAATTCTTTCTTACGGCGAACTAAGCGCATTTGAAACAAAAGCAAAAAATGACATGCTTGAAACTCTGAAAAAAGACATCAAAGAAGGTGTTGATTTCATGGCGTAATAGCCGGTTTAAGCAACAAAAAAGCCTGCATTTGCAGGCTTTTTTATTGCTCAGAATTAATGTCACACTGTGTAACTAGTTAAAACTAGTGGTCGCGGTCAACCGCAATACGGGCAAGGCTTATAAGTGCTTGCTTATAGTCAGACTCAGCTAAAAAGTCTAAACAGGCAATGGCTTTTTCGGCCTCAAGCTCTGCTTTTTGCATTGTAAACTCAAGCGCATTAGTTTGTTTTAGTGCAGTTAAAATTTCTTCTAAATGCTCCATACCATTACTGTGCTCTATTGCATCACGAATGAGCTGCGTTTGCTGCTCGCTACCATGTTGCATAGCATAAATAAGCGGAAGGGTTGGTTTGCCTTCAGCTAAATCATCGCCAATGTTTTTACCTAGCTGCTCAGCATCTGCATTGTAATCGAGTACGTCATCTACTAGTTGAAACGCAGTACCTAAATGCATGCCGTATAGGTTTAGTGCATCAAGTGTCGCTTGGTCTTGCTCTGTGATAATGGCAGCAAGGCCTGTAGCTGCTTCAAATAATTTAGCTGTTTTAGAGTAAATAACCTGCATATAGCTGGCTTCAGTCGTATCTGGGTCATTGCAGTTCATCAGCTGCAATACTTCACCTTCAGCAATAATGTTTGTTGCATCGGCAAGTACTTGCATAATCTGCATTTTTCCAAGGCCAACCATAAGCTGAAATGAGCGAGTGTAAATAAAGTCACCAACCAATACGCTAGCAGCATTACCAAATTCAGCATTTGCTGTAGGCGTGCCACGTCGTAAGTTTGATTCATCTACAACATCATCATGCAATAGCGTTGCTGTATGGATAAACTCAACAATTGTTGCAAGTGTTATGTGATCTTTACCCTGATAACCGAGCGCTTTTGCTGCTAAAATAGCCAGCATTGGACGAACGCGTTTGCCGCCACTGCTAACTATATATAAACCAAGCTGATTAACTAACGCCACATCTGAGCGCATTTGCGCATGTATAAGTTGATTGACGTCATTCATATCGCTTTCGATTAACGCCTGGATAGCTTTTATATCCATTGATCTCCGAGCCAATTTTTATGTGTGAACGGCGCAGATTGTACAACAAAAAATGCACTAGCTCGATATTTTGTGACGATTGATTGAAAAAACACTATTAAAGTACTTAATTTAGACTGAATTAGCCAAGATAACTGATTAATTGATAATCAATATACAGTTTATGGTGTGCTTAGATATTGAGCTGTGAGGGTCATATTTGAGTACATTAATTTATTTCGGTTAAGAGTTAAAAAGCGCTTGGCAAAAGGGCCAATTAATATAAAATGGGGTAAATATTGAATTGCTCTCAAAGCAGCTACTTTTTATTCATTTTAATTACAAAATAGGCTTGCTAGTTATTTCGCGTTAGCGTAAACTTCGCGCCCTATCGAAGAATATTTTAGTTGCGCCGATTTGAGGGTGCACAGACGGAGTTAATTATGTACGCGGTTTTCCAAAGTGGTGGTAAACAGCATCGTGTGACTGAAGGTCAAACGATTCGTCTTGAAAAATTAGACGTTGAAACTGGTGCGGCAGTAGAATTTGATTCAGTACTTTTAGTTGCTGATGGTGAGAAAATCGAGATCGGTGTACCGTTCGTAAACGGTGGCAAGATAACAGCTGAGGTTGTTTCACATGGTCGCGGTGAGAAGATTAAGGTTGTTAAATTTAGACGCCGTAAGCATTCTCGTAAGCAAATGGGCCATCGTCAATGGTTCACTGAAGTTAAAATCACTAGCATTAGCGCTTAATTAGAGGTACTTAGAAATGGCACATAAAAAAGCAGCTGGTAGTACTCGTAACGGTCGCGATTCAGAAAGCAAACGCCTAGGTGTTAAGCGTTTTGGTGGCGAATCAGTTCTAGCGGGTAGCATCATTGTTCGTCAGCGTGGAACTCGTTTCCACCCTGGTACTAACGTAGGTATCGGTAAAGACCACACTATCTTCGCAAAAGCAGATGGTAAAGTTCAGTTTGAACAAAAAGGTCCTTTAAACCGTAAATACGTAACTATCGTAACTGAGTAATCAGTAAGGTAGTTAAAAACCCCGCCTTTGCGGGGTTTTTTGTTTTGTAGTCAACCAATATATACCCAAGCCTGCATTTGTGCTGGCTTGGGTATATAATAGAGTTATTAAACAAGCCAATCCCTAAAGTGAGTAATCATGAAGTTTGTAGATGAAGTAGAAATTCGCGCAGAAGCTGGAGACGGTGGCAGCGGCATCGTGTCTTTCCGTCGTGAAAAATATGTTCCAGATGGTGGACCAGACGGCGGTGACGGTGGAGACGGTGGTAGTGTTTATCTACAAGCTGATGAAAACTTAAATACCTTAATTGATTATCAGTTTGAGCGCTTCCATAGAGCTGAACGTGGTACTAACGGTCGTAGCCGTAACTGTACAGGCCGAAAAGCTGATGACTTATTTGTTATGGTGCCTGTAGGCACGCGCATCATGGATGTTGATACCCAAGAGGGGCTTGGCGATTTAACGCAACATGGTCAACGAATTTTGGTTGCAAAAGGTGGTTTCCACGGCTTGGGGAATGCGCGTTTTAAATCAAGTACTAACCGAGCACCTCGTCAAAAAACATTAGGCACACCAGGTGAAGTACGTAACTTAAAATTAGAGTTACTATTATTAGCTGATGTTGGCTTACTTGGATTGCCAAATGCCGGTAAATCTACGTTTATCCGCAGTGTATCTGCAGCAAGACCAAAAGTAGCTGATTACCCATTCACGACGCTTATTCCTAATTTAGGTGTGGTACGTCCTGAAGCAAATAAATCATTTGTTATAGCCGATATTCCGGGTCTAATTGAAGGTGCATCTGATGGCGCAGGCCTAGGTATTCGCTTTTTGAAACATTTAGAGCGTTGTCGTGTGTTATTACACATCATTGATGTAATGCCGGTAGATGGTTCAAACCCTGTTGATAATGCGTTTTCGATTATTAACGAGCTGCACCAATACAGCCCTAAATTAGCTGAGAAGCCACGCTGGTTAGTATTTAATAAAATAGATTTATTACCAGAGGATGAAGCAAAAGCGTTATGCGAATCGATTGCAGAAGAGCTGGGCGAAACTGAAAATATCTATCACATTTCAGCAATTAATAAACTTAACACTCAACCATTAATCCACAACATAATGACACTACTTGATAGCATGCCTAAAGAGAAGTTTGTACAAGTGGAAGATGAAGAAGTTGAGTTTAAGTGGGATACCTATCATGAAAAAGCCACTAAAGGTAAGGGAAATGATGATGATTGGGATGACTGGGATGAAGATGATTACGACGTAGAAGTTGTCTACGAGCGTTAATTAAATAGAATTTACTAAAAAGGAGCTTATGCTCCTTTTTCTTTGTTTAAGAATAAAGTACTAGGTTTTTATTATGATAATTTCAATGATTGCAGCAATGGCAAATAACCGTGTAATTGGTCTAGATAATAAAATGCCATGGCATTTACCTGCAGATCTTCAGCATTTTAAAAAGGTCACTACGGGTAAGCCTGTGATCATGGGTCGTAAAACTTTTGAGTCTATAGGCCGTCCATTACCTGGGCGCCGTAATATTATTATTACTCGAAACAGCGAATATACTGCACAGGGTATTGAAGTAGTAACTACGCCAGATGCCGCATTAGAACTCGTTACTACTGCTGAAGAAGTAATGATTATTGGTGGTGGTAATATCTATGAGCAATTTTTACCAAAAGCAGAACGCCTGTATCTAACTTTTATTGATTTAGATGTAAAAGGCGATACACAGTTTCCAGATTACAATAAAGTTGCTAATTGGTACGTGAAAGAAGAGCAAGAAAACCATCCGGATGACAAGAATTTATCTAGTTATAAATTCGTAACTTTATATAAAGAACGTTAACATTATTGCGTAAATTTTGATAGATTGATATAATATTCGATAGTCTATATAAGAACAAAGTATTATAAAGGGTTTGTCATGTTTAAATTACCAAAGCTAGTTGCACTTACTGCCGTTGTAGCTGTTAGTTCGTTTTCGTATACAGCACCTGTAAATGCTGAAGATCAATTAGCAGTATCTATTTGTGAATATATTGCGGCAGACGATAAAAACCGATTACGCAGCAAGCTTAAAAGCTCTCGTGTAAAAATTCGTAATATTTATGATGCAGTACAATGTAATGGTAATAACTTATTACGTCATGCTGTTGCTAGTAATGCAGTAGATACTGGTGAGTATATAGTTAAAAACTTATCAAAAAGTGCGTTAACAGATGGTGCTGATATTGCTTGGGCTGAAGGTAATTTTGCCAGCTCACCACTTATTGCAGTAATTAAAGATCGTGCAGGTCTTTAATTATAAAAAGGTTTTGCAACTCTACCTTTAGTTAGAAATTTATTGGTCTGGGTTTGTTATTTATAGCAAACCCAGGCTTTTTTCGTTTAGCTAATGTAATCTCACCCCACAACAAAATCATTAATAAGTTCACTATTTACCTATCTATTTTATATTCCTAAAGTGTAGAGTCTTCACTTTAAAAGCAGCTTCAAATTTACTTCTTCAAAAGAGGTAACTTTATTCAGCTGGTATCTATTTTGTATCTGCTAGTTTATTTACAAACTTAATCACTAAGGACAGATATGAAAGCTGTAATTCCAGTAGCTGGCTTAGGGACGAGAATGCTCCCTATGACAAAAGCTATCCCAAAAGAAATGCTCCCAATAGTCGATAAGCCTCTAATTCAATATATTGTCAGCGAATGTGTGTCCGCTGGTATTAAAGATATTGTATTAGTTACGCATAGCTCTAAAAATGCAATCGAAAACCACTTTGATACAAGTTATGAATTAGAAGCGACTCTTGAGAAGCGTGTTAAACGAGCTTTATTAGATGAAATTCGCTCTATTTGTCCAAATGATGTAACTATTATGAGTGTACGCCAAGGTGAAGCTAAAGGGCTAGGGCATGCTATTTTATGCGCAAAACCAATAGTTGGTGATAACAACTTTGTTGTGCTCCTGCCTGATGTGATACTTGATGCCTATACTGCGGACCAAGAAACTGAAAACTTAGCGGCCATGATTAAACGCTTTAAAGAAACTCAAGCAAGCCAAATAATGCTTGAGCCGGTAGCTAAAGAAGACGTTAGTAAATATGGTATTGCTGATATAAACGGTGTTGAGTTAATGCCAGGTAAAAGTGCTGCAATTAAAGCAATGGTTGAAAAACCTGATGCAGATTTAGCGCCTTCTAATCTAGCTGTTGTAGGGCGATATGTACTGAGTAAGAATATTTGGCCTCTACTTGCAAAAACGTCTGTAGGTGCTGGCGGTGAAATACAACTTACAGATTCTATTGACGCATTAATGGCACAAGAAACCGTTGAAGCATTTCATATGAGTGGTCGCTCTCACGATTGTGGAGATAAGTTAGGCTACTTAAAAGCAATTGTTGAGTACAGTCTGCGAGATGAAAAGCTAGGTAATGATTTTTCAAGTTTTATAAATGATTTGAATTTACCTTAATACAGCGCGTATTCTTCGTTCTATGGTAGGCTGTTTTGAGCTACTAAGTTAGCCGTACTTTTTATACATAGTAGTAGGCTACGTAGTACGATTGTTACTTATTCTGTATTAATCTTTTCAAGGAATTACCATGATTGAGCAAGGCCAAGAATTACCAGCAGTGACGTTAACGCAATTAACTGACGACGGTATGCAATCTCTTACAAATAAAGAATTGTTTGAAGGTAAAAAAGTCGTGTTATTTGCAGTACCTGGTGCGTTTACACCAACGTGTTCAAATGCCCATTTACCTGAATTTATTACCCTTGCTGATAAAATTAAAGCAAAAGGTGTTGATGCTATTTACTGTGTATCCGTTAATGATGCATTTGTTATGAAAGCATGGGGTGACTCACAAAACGCGCAAGAAATTACAATGCTTGGGGATGGCGATGGAAGTTTCACTAAATCGTTAGGGCTTGATAAAGATACTGCTAGTTTTGGTGGTATACGTTCAACGCGTTACGCTATGATTATTGAAAATGCGCTAGTAACAGGTTTATTTGTAGAACAAGACAAAGAGTTTGTTGTAAGCCGCGCAGAATCAGTACTAGAGAAGCTATAACAGTAATAAAGTGTAGATTTTAGCTTTAACTAATCTGCTAGTTATTATTGAAAAACCGATGTTGGCAACAACATCGGTTTTTTTATTAAAGGCCCAAACTTTAAATTACGGTTGGTATTGCCCGCTAAGCGTTAAACCAGAGAAAGTGCTATAAGCGTTAACGCTTAAGTGCCAAGTACCTGCTTGTGGATTAGTAAATGTACATGTTTCTGCATTGCCATTTTTATAAGGGCGGCAATCGTATGAGCTTGCTGTTGGTTGGCTACCGTATTTTACAAATAAATCAGCATCGCCACTGCCACCCGATGTTGTTACTGTAAACGTACTCATTCCAGCTGGTACATCTAACGTGTAAAGTTTCCACTGCCCAGTATTGGCTGACACATCGCTTATAGTGCCGCCGCCTGCTTGTGGAGTACCTGAACCGCCACCCGATGATGAACCACCAGTAATATTACCTACCAAGCTAACAGCTGAATACGCAGAGTAGCCGTTAAGCATTACGTGGTAAGTTCCCGCAGTAGGGTTATCAATAGAACACTCTTCGCTATTACCGCCTTTATATGGACGACAATCATAGGTAGTAGTTGTAGGTTTACTGCCTGCACGTACGTATAAATCAGCATCGCCAGTACCACCACTCATAGTGAATGTTACGTTAGTTGCACCGCTTGGTACTGTCATCGTGTAAAATGCTTGTGCATTTGCAGCCCCACTTAAACCTGTTTTAGCTTCACCATTAATAAGCTCGCTATCGCCACCTGTAGGTGGAGTAGTGCCGCCACTTGCTGCTGCAACAGCTGCGGCAGCATCAACAATACCCGTACCACAGCTAGTACATGTTGCAGGGAACGAACGGGTAGTTGATTTTAAAATACTTTCTATTTCGTCAGGCGTTGCATCTGGTTTTGCTTGCTTAATAAGTGCCGCAACACCTGCTACGTGAGGCGCAGCCATTGATGTACCTTGTGAAAAGCCATAGCTGTCGCTTGAAGGTGTAGACGAACCTGAATTGTATGTTGATAGAACGCCTTCAGAGTCGTTTGCAAAGCTTTGTGCGCCGCCTGGTGCTGCAACATCAATATTGCTACCGTAGTTTGAGTAATAAGCTCTGCCGCCATTACGGCCCACTGAGGCTACATTTACTACACCGTTACAGTTACCTGGGTTGTAGTTTGCTGAGTTATCGTTATCGTTACCTGCAGCAATAACTACCACAGTGCCGTTACTACGTGCTGTGTTAATTGCATTTTGAGTTGTAGAGCTACATGAACCGCTGCCACCTAAACTCATATTAATTACATCAGCAGGGTTTGAGTTAGCAGGAATACCTGAAACACTTCCACCAGATGCCCAAATAATACCATCTGCAATATCTGAGGTTAAACCACCACACTTACCGAGTACACGAACAGGCACTACTTTTGCGTTATAAGCTACGCCTGCAACACCTTCACCGTTATTGGTTACCGCAGCAACTGTGCCGGCTACGTGCGTGCCATGCCAGCTAGAGTTTTGTGCACCGTTAGTGCCACATTCATTCGCAGCAACTGCATCACCAGGATCGCGTGCATCGCTATCGCGACCACCACCGTCATTAGCTACCGAAAGGTTAGAGATCATATCGTAACCCGGTAAAATATTAGCGTTTAAATCAGCATGAGGGCGGTAGCCCGTATCTAGTACAGCTACAACTACACCGCTACCCGTTGCGGTATCCCATGCGGTCGGCAAGTTTAAACCACCGGCTTGCTCGTAGTAGTGCCATTGGTCATCAAAACGTGGATCGTTAGGAGTTGAAAACGGCTTTAACATTTGATCCACTTCAATGTATTCCACATTGCCAGAATCAACCATTTCTTGCATAAACTCTTGGGCCTCAGCCGCACTTAATTTTTTATCAGCACGCATTACGTGATGATTATTAAGTGCCATTGCACGAACGTATTTTGCTTTTACTTTACCTTTTTTAAAAGCGAAGTTTTTAACAAAGCTTTGTGCGCGCTTTTTCATGCTAGCTGGGCTTGCGTCTGCAGTTGAGAGGCTCGCCATTTCGTTATTATTTTTATATTTAATAATGAACTGAGTTTCGAAACCGCCTTGGCTTTGTAGTTTAGCCGATGTTTCGGCCATTGAACTTGAAACTGATTGAGCCATGCCAGATGTTGCAGCAAAAAGCGTACTAACTGTAATTGCAATTGCGCATCTTTTAAAAGTTTTACTTGTTGTCATAATTATCCCTAGATTTTTATTTATTATTTCGTGATGTAAGATCACGATGCGGGAACAAAAGTAAACGATCTGTTAACTAGGTTAAAATATCAATTTATTATGTACCTCTTTCATTTAGTTATAACTCAGGTTTTTAGCAGTTTACTCGTTGTTTAGTATTTGTCATATAAATTAAAAATAAGTATAAAGGGTTGGTTTGTTGTGCGGGTAATTATTTCCGACTTATTACTGATGCGTTTTTGTTGTGTTATTGCTAATAATTTAAATGCTACGTTGTTAGCTATCAAACTTTGCTATAATCGGAAAAATTTTTTAGTAGGGTAAAATAATGAGTCAAGTAGATGTAATTGTGATAGGTGCGGGAGCAGCAGGGTTAATGTGTGCAGCGCAAGCTGGATACCGTGGCCGAAGCGTTACAGTACTTGATATGGGGAAAAAACCAGGTCGTAAAATTTTAATAAGTGGTGGTGGGCGTTGCAATTTTACAAATGAAAACGCAACCCCTGATAACTACTTATGCGCAAATGCTCATTTTGTTAAATCATGTTTAAGTCGCTATACACAGCATGACTTTATTGAGCTGGTAGACAGACATGGCTTGGCATATCATCATAAAACACTAGGTCAGCTTTTTTGCGATAACAATGCACAAGACATTGTTGATATTTTACTGACCGAATGTGAGTGGGCCGGGGTAAATATAAAACTACGCAGTGAAGTGATCAGCGTATCAAAAACCGAAACCGGCTATAGCGTTACCACAGAGCAAGAAACCTTAAGGTGTGAGTCGTTAGTTATAGCATCAGGTGGCTTAACTATGCCAAAACTAGGGGCTACACCAATAGGTTATAAAATTGCAGAGCAGTTTGGCTTAAGCGTGTTACCAACTATGGCTGCACTTGTGCCGTTTACTTTGCATCAGCATGATAAAGAGCGTTTTGAAGGGCTCTCGGGAATTAGCATTCCTTGTGAAGTTTCAAGCGAAGACGGCACCGTATTTAAAGAAAACATCCTCTTTACTCACCGAGGGTTATCGGGCCCTGCAATCTTGCAAATAAGCTCATTTTGGCGAGCAGGGCAGGCTGTAACTATAAACCTATTACCTGAAATTGATTTAAGGCAGCAACTTGCTGATTGGCGAGAAACGCAAGCCCAAAAGTCCTTAAAAAATAGCCTTGCGACTATTTTACCTAAACGCTTTATAGAAATACTGCACGAAAGCAAAGCGATACCAGATTGTAATATTAATCAGCTTACCCATGCTCAAATAGATGAGCTGGTAAATTATATTCATGCGTGGCAAATTAAACCCAATGGCACAGAAGGTTATAGAACAGCAGAAGTAACATTGGGTGGTGTAGATACCGACGAGTTGAGCTCAAAAACCTTTGAAGCTAAAAAAGCTAAAGGCCTATACTTTATAGGCGAAGTAACTGACGTAACAGGTTGGCTTGGAGGCTACAACTTCCAATATGCGTGGAGCTGTGGATTTGCTTGTGGGCAGTACGCTTAAGTTTAGGCTATAAACCCATTTAAGTAAGTTGATTGAGCGATAACGGTTGAATCGTTATCGCTAACACATACTTTATTGCGTCCATTATTTTTAGCCTTATATAGCGCTGTATCAGCCCGCTCCAGTAGTTTTAGCACTGTATCGTCTTTTTGTATCGTTGCTAATCCAATACTTATAGTAAATGCTACATTTGTAACTGTGTTTTCGGCAATATACTTTCTCAGGTCATCGGCTTTTTTAGCGCTATCATTTAAAGAGGTGTTGGATAAAATAATAGTGAATTCTTCTCCACCCCATCGCGCAATAAGTGCGTTATTTCCCATACTGCTTTTTAATATTTTTGCAAATTCAGTTAGCACGTTATCACCAACCAAATGCCCGTAGGTATCGTTTATATTTTTGAAGTGGTCTATATCGCAAATAAGTAAGCAATGTGGGGTTTTAAAAACGTCATTTTTAGCAATTAACTGTGATAATTCAAAATCAAATTTTTGCCTGTTATAAAGTCCCGTTAACTTATCGGTTTCTGCTAAGTGTTGAATTTCTAAGTTACGGATAGATAATCTAGTGTATGCCGAAAACCGTGTTTTTTCGTAAAACCTAAAAATTAAAATATGAGCAAGGCTTACCTCTATAAGATTAAATAAAGAGCCTAAGCCAATTGTTACAGTTTGCTGTTGTTGTAAATACACAAGATACGCACAAATAGCAAAAGCGACTGTACTAAATAGGCTTCCCCAGTTTCTTCCAACTAAAAAAAAGCTAAAAGGCGGGATCAACGTTGCCCAAAATAAAGAATGCGCATGTCCGCCTACAGAAATCACAAACATCATTATTAAGCTAACAACCATAAGGGCAACGGCCCATGCTGCTGCATTTACGTTGGCTGTTTTATTAAACCAAGTATAGATACCTAGTGATATAGTCAACCCTAAGGCATCAATTAAAGCAATGTCATAGCTTTCAAAGTAGAAAAGGTTGAGGAGTGTTAAAACTAAAAAATAACTCGTAGTTATTAGTAAAGAGTGGGCTATTAAACGAGTACGCCAAAAGTCTTTATGATCTTTAGGGTATTGCGGAAACTCCTTATACCAAAAACCTAGCATACCAAATAATCCTTGAGTCCATTAATTTAAAGATTATTACCTATATAAGATTTTTATTATAGCTTTTTAACTTTGATTAAAAGAGTATTGCAGGTTGGAAGTGAGTTATTGATATAAAAGCTTAACGGGTTAAACGCTAACCACGTTAAGCTTTATAATAATTCAGGTTAGAGCTGAATAGTTAACTATTTATAGCAGGGCGATAATCACTCTTAACACCTGCGTAATTAGGGCCAAATATAGAAAGTCCTTTTGGTGTTGTAAATTCAACAGGTGCTGGCAAAATAACAACGGATACAGGCATACCTATTTCATAATTTGGGTTGGTGATTGGCGTACCCGCTTGTGTGTTTAGGCAACAAATTAAATCAGGGATGGTAACGTGTACTTCTTTATTTAAAAACGCAGCCATATTTTCGTTTTTAACCGTAATTTTATAACTGTTACCAGCAAACTCGCCAGTGCCAGCAAGCATAACTTCGCCTATGGTAAAGCCTTCAAGTGTTTTAAATTCAAACTCACTAACAATTCCTTCAAACGCGACAAATCCATTACCTTGCTCGGCAACTACATTAATAGTGTTTTCATTTGAGTTGTTGGCTTCACGCATGGCTCTTCCAAGCTTTAATGCTTTACTTATCGTGCCGTGAATAACCGCATCTTTCATCTGTTCAATAGGAAGAATATGATCAATGGCCGCGATGTCGTTACGGCTTATTTTGGCAAGGGCACGCACTACGGTTTCAGCGCGTAAGTCATCCATAACGTTTTCACAAATAAAGCATTCGCCAAATTCGTTTGCGGTAATAATTGGTGCTGCGGGTAAATTATTTAAATAATAGGTTGAGTGGGTAATTTCAGGAACTGCTCGTCCAGCAGGATCGGCATCAATAATATAGCCGTCAAACATAGCCGCTAAATAAAACGATACCGCAGTGTTAGCGCCACCTAGTTCGCAACAAATCGTTCCGTAAATGGACTCTTTATTCATGTACTCAAGGGCGCGATCGTAGGCCGCTAAAATAGAATGCTTACCTGTCCGTGGGAGATTAGCGTAAGCTCGCTCTTCCGTATCTGTTAGTGGCGAGATTGCCCCTAAAATATAAGGTGTGCATACAAGTTCGCCTGCGGGTACTTCATCTGCGCTAATAAGTTTAAACGTTTTACCTAGTGCAAGGGCTTCGTCAATGTAATTTATGCCTTCACTTAGCTCACCGCCACCACCGGTACCTAAAATGGCGCAGCCGTATAAAATATCAATTAGTTGTTCACGATTAAGAATTTGCATGTGTGTATCGCTATTGGTTATCTAAAAAAGAGGCTGCCTTAAGATTGTTTAAAGCAGCTATTTGAGAGTTGAAATTAAAAGTCGTAGCTTAGCTCTACGCCGTAACTACGTGGTTTATTAGGTTGGCGCGCAAGTTCAGTAATCCCATCGCCATATAAAAATATATCTTCAATGGCACGCTCATCAGTGAGGTTGTCTACGTAAACTTGCACTGTCCATTGCTCAGATTTAATGCCAATCCCGGCATTGAGGTAGGTGTAGCGTGATGACTCTACATCTGGAATATCAATGCTGAAGGTTTTAGGCCCTTCTATTAATACCTCAGCGCGGGAAAACAGTGACCACTGACCATTTAATTGCGTATTATGATTGGCCGATATGCTGTAGTTGTATTCAGGGACCCAAAACTGTGCTCTGCCAGTAAGCTCAGGGCGCAGTGCAAAGCTTTTTATTTCTGAATCAATAATACCGGCGCTTAGGTTTATGCTTAAATTGCTGGTGGCTGCATAGGCCGCTTCTAGCTCTAAGCCTTTGGTTTGCACTTCATCAATTGATAGATTTTCGAGGGTGTATGTATCTACATTAAATTGCGTAAATTGAGCATCGTCTTGGTCAATAATAAACGCAGCTCCATTAAGGGTTAATTTGCTATCAAACAAAGACGTTTTAAAACCCATTTCGTAGCTATCAGACACTTCTTGGTTAAAGGTACGGCTAATTCCTTCTGCAGGCTCATTAAAGCCGCCACTTCTAAATCCGTGCGAATAACCTGTATAAAGTAAAAAGTCATCCGTAACTTGGTATCCTAAAGTTACTTTTGGCTGTAGTTGGCTAAACGACTTTTTAGCGTAAGTATCTGTTTTATTAGTTGGGTCAAACGACTCGCGAGTATCGTGATCGTAACGTAGTGCGCCGGTTAGCTCTAACTGCGAGGTAATATCGTAGTTAAATTGCCCCGCAAGAGCCCACGCATCACTGCTGTTATTATCGATAATAGATAAGTAAGGTTCATCGTTTGCAAAGTCTTTACGGGTGAGTATTTGTGCATCCGTAAAGTCATCATAAAAAAGTACCGCAGTGTCTCGGTCGCGCTGTTGATAAAATGCCGACACAGACCATCTAAACTCCTGATCTGACTGAGATATAAAGCGAGACTCAACAGTTAACGATTCAATGTCGTATAATCCCTCAGTACCAAACGGTGCTCTAAAAAAACCGTCTTCGTCAATAAAGGTTGCATCAGCTGAGTAGTCGCCATCGTAAAAATGTTCATTTTCAGAATTGCTGTAAGCGGTAACAAATTCAAATTTCCCTAAATCGTAATGTTGCGTCAGCTTAGCGCTTAGCTCATATACATCACGCTCATCTTCGTTAATAATATTTTGTGAGGTATTAATAGAGAAGTCTTCAATGGTGTCATCGTTTACGCTTTGATAGTAAGCAAAACCTGCTTCGCTTGACGTGTATTTACCTTTAAGGTTTATTGATGTGTCTTCAGTCAATTCAAATTCTAATTGCGAAAATACAGATTGTTCTTTTAATGGATCGGCTTTATCACCCGTGTAAGTATTTTTAATAAGGCCATCGGTATCTTTTATATAACCACCGGCTCTAAAATAAGCCGTGTTTTCATCATTTAACGACCCTGACACAACTGCATTTAGGTTATATGTATTACCATTACCAATTGAGCCTTTAACTTTACCTTCAAAGTCTTCAATAGGTTTTTTTGTCGTAACAATGACCGCACCACCAATAGCGCCTCTACCGTATAACGCGCCCTGCGCGCCACGCATAACTTCAATGCGCTCAATATCTACTAAGTCTTGGTTAATAAACTCTAAATCGGGGGCGGTTACACCATCAACAACAAACGCCAGTGGCGGATCGCCTACTTGCGGTGTAATTAACCCTCGAATAGTTATGCGCGCAAGGCCGGGTCTAAAGTTATCAAGTTGCGATAGATTAGGCGTTAAATTAGCAACATCACGAAAGCTGGTAATACGAGATTTTTCAATCGTATCGGCGCTAAAGGCGGTAACAGAGTCTGGCACGTTTTGAATTGACTCAACACGTCCTCGAGAGATAACAGAAATTTTTTCGATAGTGTTGGCTGTATTATTTTGTTCTTGTGCATTAACGTGTGACAAGCACGATAAACTCACCGCCGATGCTAAAAGCGTTTTATGGAATTTTGTTCTATTGTATCTGCTCATGTTATATGTCCTAATGTCACGACTAAGGTAATGTTTTTAACGTACAAACATTGTCGCTTTTTCAGACAAAATAATATTTTGTAAAACCTCAAATGAGCACAAACATATTGTGAAAATACCTAACAGGCGCTAAGTTTTATGTACATTTTGACAATAGGTTTACAAAATTAATTATTTTTCAATGTGAAACCAGTTATGAAAAAAACGATAAAAATAGACAGATATAACCAAAAAATATTAGCAATAGTGCATCTTACTGCCGATCTCACTAATGTAGAGTTAGCAGAGCGAGTAAACCTTTCTCCCAGCGCTTGTTTTCAACGCGTTAAAGCATTAAAAGAAGCTGGGTATTTTCGTACATTTCATGCCGATATTAATCTTGAACAAATATGTGAGCATGTGTTTGCTTATATGGAATTTACTCTTGAGGACAATAATTTAGCTGCTAGGCGTAAATTTTTAGCTGAAATACACGATATCCCTGAAATAATGGATTGCATGCAGTTAAGTGGTGATATTGATTACATTTCGTTTTGTTGTTTTGCAGATATTCAGGCGCTTAACGCAATGTGCGATAAGTTAACGGGCAGTAGTAATTATACGATTAAAAAATTAACCACACGTATCGTGCTTGAGCGAGCCAAGTTCTTTTTAGGCTACCCGCTTGAAAAGCTAAGATGGCGAGACGAAATGAAAATAGAAGAAGACGAACAAGGCGCTGATTAGCGCCTTGATTAGTTATAAGTGCTTATTAACTGGTTTTGGTTTAATTACCTTTACAAAAAAAGTATAAATAATTGCGGTTAAAATAATAGCATCAATAACGGTAATGCCACTCAATGACACGTTAAATATTGCCCCATTACACACAGCAAATGCCGCACCTACAAACCAAGCTGTAAATGCAGGTATAGAAAAGCGCGCGTTATTGGTAAGCGTACTGGCGTTGTACGCATCAGGCTTTATAAATAATGCATCAACAATAATAACGCCTGCAACGGGCACAAAAATATCTGACAAAAATGCTAAAAAGCTAATAAACATATCTAAAATATTTATAAATGCCGCGCCAATTCCTACTAGCCCTAATAAAACAATAACCCACTTTTTATGCCAATGCGGAAAAGTTGCTTCTACACTGAGTGCGGTACTGTATAAGTTTAGTGAATTTAAAATCCAACTTCCTGCAATCACAATAAAAAAAGCCGAAAATCCTAGGTTGAGCGCAAGCATTAAACTGAGTATTTCGGTTTCTTGCATGGCGGCTGCTGCAAATACAGCTACAAAAATAACGAGCAGTTCAATAATCATATAAGCAATAAAAGAGGTGTATATGCCGCCACGTTTTTGTTTAGAAAAACGGGTTATATCGGGCAAGATAATTGCGCCAATAATAACGCCACCAACAATAGCGGCTACACCATCTTCAAGTGATAAGTCTGCCGACTTTTCTAAATTAATAAAATCAATAAATGGCATGTTATCTAATGCGCCAAATAGCATCATTGCGGTCACAACAGCTAAAATGGGAATCATAATAGAAGCCAGTACATTAATAGCTTTAAATCCGTATAATGTGGTTATGAGCATGGCGCAGCCAGCAGCTATATCAATTGGCCACTCAGGCATAGTAATATTAAATTCAGCGCTCAGTAGACGTACTACTGCATTCGAAAACAAGTCAATATTTACTCCAAACCAGCCAATTAATGACAAAGCAAAAGCTATATTTACAATGCCAGCACCTGCATTACCAAAGGCTATTTTCACTAACAGATAAGAGCTTAAGCGGCTTTTTACACCTATTGTGCCCATGGCACCGCCAATTACGGTTAAAATGATAGATCCAATGACTAACGCCCAAAGTGTATTACTCACACTTGAATTTTGATGAATTTCTAAGCCGGTTATAAATGTGGGTAATGAAAAGCTTAGCATTGCAGCAATTGCGGCAATACGTGGCCAAGCAACTTGTTCGCTTGTACATATGGCGTGGGGATCTTTCTCGTTGGGCATTACCTGTTCTCTTATTTTTATATCTTTAATATTACTATACGCTGCTGGCGTGCAAAATTTTCTATTATTGGTGTGGTATTCAAAAGATTAGGTTTAAAAAAATGGCTGTAAAAAAATATTATTTTGTTAAGTTGATAGCCCTTTTTGAGGTGAATTAAATCCAGCGCAAAAAAAACCGCCAAACTGGCGGTTAAAAGGTCTACACAACACTGTAAAAGTTATGACTACATAGTTACTTTAATAGCTCGATCACATCAAAACAGGCACCCATTGTATGGTAATCAGTTTTACCTATTGGGCTTTTCATCGTGTCTATTTTTTTATTGTCAGCGGTTAAAATTCTAAACCAGGCTCCGTATTTATGATCAACTAAATGCTGCCACGAATACTGCCAAATTTTGTCATACCATTGCTGATATTTTTCATCCCCTGTTGCTTGATAAAGATACGCTGCACAACACAGAGTTTCGGCTTGCACCCAAAAGTACTTATCGTCATCGCAAATAGTTTTATCAGGAGCAAAGCCGTAGCAAATACCGCCGTGTTTTTTATCCCATGCTACATTTATTGAGTTATCAAATAAGGCTTGAGCGCGTTCAATAAGCCATTTTTGTGGCTTATGCTTATTTAAAAACATAAGCAGTTTTGACCACTCTGTTTGATGGCCAGGTTGAAAGCCCCACGGACGAAATAAATTTTTAGGATCGTCTTTGTTGTACTCTAAATCGACCTGCCAATTTATATCGTAATGCTCCCAGATTAATCCGCCCATTAAATTAGCTTGGCGGTTAACCATGTTGTCGGCAAGTGTGAGCGCACGGTTTAAAAATATTTCGTCTTTTGTGGCTTCATAGGCGGCAATAAGTGCTTCACAAGTATGCATGTTGGCATTTTGGCCGCGGTATGAATCACATTTTGTGAAGTCGCTGTTATGTTGATCTTTATATAAACCGGCTTTTGCATCCCAAAAATGTGTTTCCATTGTTTGAAATGTATCGTTGAGGTATTCGCGCGCCTCAGTAACACCTGCGCGATATGCCCAGCTGTACGCTAAAATAACAAATGCAAAGCCATAGCAATGATTGGTGTTATCAAGCACGGTGGCTTGGCCGTTTTCAACTTTTAATAACCAGTTGTAGCCACCTGTTTGCTCAACAAGGTGATGCTTACGAATAAACTCAATCCCCGATTTAACACGGTTTAGGTACTTTTCGTCACTAAAGGTTTGGTGCGCGCGTGCATAGTTAAATACAAAACGAGTAGAGCTTACTAAGTGGCGCGTGTGTTTATCAAATACCTCGCCGTTATCAGAAAAGTTTTGGTAAAAACCACCGTGTTCATCGTCAATATTTGGCTCATAAAACGCTAACGTGTCGCTAATGTGCTGCGTTAAAAATTCACGGCTTTTAAAGTTATCAGGTGTGCTTTTCATAGTTCGCTCCTAAAATCGTGTAGAGACTTTTGGTTAGGTAGGGAGTTAAATGCCCCTTTGTAAGATGCGGCATGGGCACCACATAACGAAGCAAATTCAAAAATAGTTGTTAGTATTTCAGGCGTGTTGCAAAGCTCGCTAAAAGAGCTGGGTGTCAGGTTTTGTAAGCCTAGTTGATATAGCAGTCCACCTACAAACGCATCTCCTGCAGCGGTGGCATCAACCATAGTAACCTTTTTAGGGTGAAGCGTTTGCTTGGCATTTTTTGTATACCAATGCATAGGGTTGCCTGCATCGGTAACTACAAATAGCTCACAACCGTTATTAAGTGTTTGGGCAATAAACTCATCGCTCGATTGCTCACCCGCTAAGTATTCAAGCTCTTCTTTTGAGGCTTTAATAATTGAGCAGTCTTTTAATAACGGTAAAATATGCTCGCGAGGGTTGGCATCGCTTGGCCATAAATTGAGGCGCAAGTTAATATCAAAGCTCACAATTGAGTTATTTTGTTTTGCAAATTTAACACCGTAAGCGGTGGTGTTTCTGATGTTTTTGTCGGTTAATGTGTTTGAGCAAATATGAAAAATATCGCATTGCTCAAACCATTCGCGACTAAAGTCATCGTTACTAAAGTGCAAATCGGCAGTGTTATCACGGTAAAACTCAAACGTGCGATCGCCATCGTTATCGAGTGATACAAACGCGAGAGCTGTTTTTGCTTGGTTGGTAAAACGCATAAAGTCGGTTTTTACACCCTGCTCTTTTAATGCAGTATGTAAAAAGTCGCCAAAGCTATCAGTGCTTAGCATTCCTGCAAAGTAGGCATTACCGCCTAGCTTTGCAATGGCTACGCTTACGTTTGCAGGCGCACCGCCTGCAAACTTGGTAAACGCTTCGTGTTCGTTGCTGTTTTGGCTTAATTTATTTGAAAGTAAATCAACCAGTACTTCACCAAAGCATATTGTGTGTTTCATGATCTTGCCTTAGTTATTAGTCAAGTAGCCAATGTAATGCTATTGCCGCTGTCCACGAGAAATCTTTACCACCACAGCCTGCACCTGTTTCTGGGTTAAAATATTCGTAGTAGCCTGACTTAACAACTAGGTTGCGAGTGTCATCTTGAATTTTGTCAGCCGTTGTTGCAAAGCCTGCTTCTTTAAGGCCTATGGCTATCATCCAGTTGATGTGTAACCAAATCGGGCCACGCCAGTAGCGTTGTGGCTCGTATTTTTCCTCTTTAGGGTGAGTAGATGCCACACTAAACTGGCTCGACTCAATAAAATCTTCGGTGGCTGTATTAATTATTTTAGTTTGCTCATCGCTTGTTAAACCTGCATATACAGTTAAGAGCGCGGCTGATGTTTTAACTTTAGCCAAGCTGTTAGTTAATACATCTCTGCAATAAAAGTACTGGCTTTGTTCACACCATAAAGTATTTATGGCTTGCTCTGTTATTTGTAAACGCTGTGCTAAGTAATCAGTGCGAGCATCGTTTAAGCCAAGTTGTTCACCCATTTTGAGTAAATCTTTGGTTGCACGGTGTAAAATAGCAATAATACCTAGGTCATTCATTTTGTACGGACAGGTTTCGTAAATTACTTTACTGTCAAAGTTGTTACGTTTAAAAAAGTCTACAAGGTATAAAAAGCGGTCGTATTCACTTTTATGTGGACGCTGAGAAGAATCTACATGACTTGTATCACGGCGCGTATATTCCCAATCCACACATGGCACAGCATGAAGAGCGTCATCCCACGATGGGCTGTTATCCATGCCCGATTCCCACGGGTGGTAGGTTACTACTAAGCCTGTTTTTTCAGGATCTCGGTCGTTGTACCACCATAAATGATAATCAACTACTTGTGAAAATAACGCTTTAACTTTTTGTTCTGCAAGTGCTTTATCTTTCGCACTGGCAAGCATTTCTTTCATTACAGTGGCGACTACTGGCGGCTGTGAAATAGACGTACTTTTAATTTTTTTATCCGAACCCCATACGTCAGGGCCAGGGAAATAAGTATCAGAATCTTTATGAAACAAGATGTGCGGCACCATGCCATCATCCCATTGGCCTGAAAATAACACATCAATTTCTTGCCATGCGCGGCTTTCGTCTGATTTCATCCAGCCTAGCGCTGTAATGGCTGAATCCCAGTTCCACTGAAACGGGTATAGGCCATGTGTTGGTACTGTATAGCCACCTAAGTCGTTTGCTATAAGTGTTTTAGTAGCAAGGTCTGCAAGCGATGAAGCCGTTGCTGAGTCAATTTTACCGCTGTTTATAGTAGTCATATTGGGTGCTCTTTGTGTGTTATTTCCGATTTGGATAATATTAAAGCACTCATTATGGGTTGTAAATGTTTTTTTTCTGTGCTTAAATCCTGTTCGAAGTAACAAAAAACTAACATGTTTACTTGATTATTTCGGCTTTGCTTAGCCACACTCTAAGTAAATACACACAGACAACTAGCACAATTGGAGAATACCCGTGAATAAAACAACGATCGCCTCTATTGTATCTTTATGCCTTGCACAGGGCGCTTATGCAGCAGAAGAAGCTGCACCAGATACAGCAAAAAAAGCTAACAACGTTGAGCGTATTATCGTCTCTGGTACCAGTAAAGGGCGTGTTATTTCAGACACTCCACAATCAGTAACATCTATTAGTGAAGACGAGCTGGTAAAGCTGTCTTCAAGTAGCCAAGCGGATGTGCTTCGCTATATTCCGGGTATTAAAGTAGAAGGCGGTGGCGGTGAAGTCGCTACTAACCTACAAGTAAGAGGCTTACCTTCATCGGGTCAGTTTCAGTTTACGCCACTGTCGTACGACGGTTCACCTAGTTTGAGTGTTTTTGGTTTAAACTCATCGGCGTTTGATGTGTATTACCGTAATGATTTGGGTATTGAGCGCGTAGAGTTTGTGCGTGGTGGTGTATCTAATTTATTTGGCCAAGGTTCTGTGGCCGGCATTATTAACTATATTTCTAAAACGGGCAGTGATGATCCGCAAAGTACCGTACAAATGGAGCTTTCTGACCAAGGGCGTACTCGCTTAGATTTTGCAACGAGCGGTCCACTTAACGAAGACGGCTTATATTATGCGCTTTCTGGTTTTTACCGTTACGACGAGGGCCCTTTAGATACAGGCCTTGAGACTAAAGGTACACAGTTGCGTGGTAATATTCGTAAAGAATTTGATGATGGCTCTGGCTCATTTACTGTTTACGGACAGTACATTGACGACCAAGCTCAGTTTTACTTACCTATTCCACTTGATGGCGACAGCCGCAAGCGCTTAATTGGTAATGATGGTCGTGAAGTCGAATCACTGCAAACGGCGCAAGTATCTAACTTAACGTACGATACAGCAAATGGTCGTTATGAATCGCCAATCAGTGATGGTGTAGTTACTAAAGGTGGTTCTATTTCAGTGGTGTTTGAAAAAGAACTCGCTAACGATTTTGCCATTAATATGCGCAGTAAATACGCTAAATACCAACACGAATTTAATCTATTTTTAGACGGCGACGGTATTATTAATGTACCTGAAAGCCAAGACGACTTTTTAGCTAACAGAGGGCTAGGTGATGCAAGCGGTGCTGAGTTTTCTTATGTTAATTCAGGTGTCGCACTTGCAAGCGATGACTTACTATTTGCTAACCGTATTTTAGACCGCGACCGCCCAGCTGAAGATTTTTCTGCAGAATTTAATATCATCAAAAGTATTTTTGTAGGTGATTTTAGCCATGATATTACAGTCGGTACATTTTTCTCGCACAGTGAAGCCGACGACGATAACGTTATTACAACTTATTTAGGTGAGTTTAATAACAACCCTCGCTTAATCGACTTAACGTATACCGATGTTAATGGCGATGAGGTTCAGTACACTCAAAATGGTATTAGTGGCCCAGGCATTTCTTATACTAACCAAACCATTAGCGCTACCCGCAGAGCATTGTACGTAGCGGATCAAATGGAAAGCGACGATTGGATTTTTGACTTTGGTGTTCGCTACGAAGAAATTGAAGGAAAAATTAGTCGCGAAGGCAGCCAAGTAGTTCAGATTTCAGATGATCCAACGCTTGCACCTAACTTACAAGTTAACACTACGGGCAGTGGTGTAATGACTTACGGCGAAGTCGACACGTCTGAATTTGCTGTATCAGGGGCGGCGTTATATCGCTTAACTGATAATTTAAATGTATATGCCAATGCATCTCGCGGGTTTTTCTTCCCAGAAATTAGAGGTATTCAGTTTAATGATTTAGGCGAGCCTGCCAGCTACGAAGCCGAAATTGTTGAGCAAGGCGAGCTAGGTGTTAAGTTTTTTGATAACGACTTTAGCGGCAGCATTGCGTTATTTAGAACTGACTTAAAAGACAGACGCAGCGTAGACTTTGTAAATGATGGTAATGGGGGCGTATTAGAGCTGCCAGTTATGCAATCAACTAAAGCAACGGGTGTTGAGCTTACCGGTCGTTACGATATTACCGATGAGTGGGCTGTTGATGCCAACATGACCTATACCGATCACGAATTTACTGAATTTGACTCAGACCCTTCTATTATTGGTAACGAATTACGTCGTAAACCAAAAATATTATTTAACTCATCTATTAGCTACACCTCAGATAACTGGGATGCATCGATTTACCATAACTTTACAGGTAAAAACTTTGCTAATGATGCAAACTCTGTGGAACTTGATTCATTCCACTTATTTAGATTTGATGCAGGCTATAACTGGCAAGTTGCACCAGAGCAAACAGTACGCTTAAGCGTTGGGGTATTTAACCTGTTTGATTCTGACGGTGTTACTGAAGGTTCGCCTCGTCTAGGTAACAGCCAAACGGCAGATAACCCATACTTTGTAGGTCGCCCAATTCTCCCACGACGCGTTACTTTAAGAGTTAAATACGACTTTTAAATAAATGCTTTATGCCTATTAACTCACTTTGGGGTTAATAGGCTTTTTGCATTGTGATGCATTTTTCAGCTAAGTTAGCTACAGGTTTATCTTTTTGACTAGGCTCGTTTATTCAAAAAGGTAAGGGCAGGTAGCCGTTTGGTATTTTAATTTTGAAAAGGCGCAGTGTTTTCATATTGTGAATACGCGAATAAATTATGAATATATTAGATTTTTCAATAGTTGCTCTTTATCTTGGTGCCTTATTGGTAATGGGATTTATGCTACGCGAACAAACCAATAAAAGTGATTACTTTTTAGGGGGTAAAAGCTTAGGTTGGAAACCTTTGGCTTTGTCGGTAATGGCCACTCAACTTTCGGCTATTAGCTTTATTTCGGCTCCTGCATTTGTTGGTTTGCGTGAAGGCGGTGGTATGCAATGGCTCTCGTATGAGTTGGGTGTTCCGCTGGCGATGATTTTAATTTTAGCGACTATTTTACCCAAGCTTTATAAAAGCGGCATTGTCAGTATTTACGATTATCTAGAAATGCGCTTTGGCCGCTCAACCCGTGTGCTTATTAGTGTGGTGTTTCAATTTAGCCGTGCGTTTGCCACCGGCATTATGATTTACGCGGTATCGCTTATATTACAAGGCACCATGGGAATAGAAGCATGGCAAGCTATTGTACTAACGGGTGTTATAACCGTTTTGTATTCATTGCAAGGCGGGATGAAAGCTGTAGTGTACGGTGATGCAATTCAAATGATCATCATTGTACTGGGTACTATTGCTTGTATTGGGTTTGGACTATATCACTTAGGTGGGGTTGATACCTTTATTGCCAATGTTGACTCGAGCCGATTAGAAGCGATTAAGTTTGATTCATTTGGTTTTAGTGGTGATGGCTTTGGCTTTTTACCGATGATTTTTGGTGGTGTGGTACTTTACGCCTCTTACTACGGATGTGACCAAACGCAAGCGCAGCGTGCGCTCAGTGCAAAAGATCCTAAAAATCTACGCTACATGATTTTAGCAAATGGTGTAGTGCGCTTCCCTATTACTATTTTATATTGTGTGTCGGGTTTAATCGTTGGCACACTGGCAATGAGTAACCCTGAATTTTTAGCAAAAATTCCAGCAGATAACCCTGATTGGATGATGCCTATATTTATTTTAGATTACCTACCGCACGGCTTAATTGGTTTGTTAGTTGTCGCTATTTTGTCGGCAGCGATGTCGTCACTTAGCTCTGCAATTAATTCACTTTCGGCGGTAAGTATTGAAGATTACAGCCGTATTTCAAATAAAGAGCTAGACCAACCATCTTACTTAAAGTTAGCTAAATACTTAGGTTTAGCATGGGGCGCAATTACCTTAGTACTATCACTTTTTGCCGGTGACATTGCGCCGACCATTATTGAAGCTATTAACAAAGTCGGCTCGTTATTTTATGGCCCAATATTGGCGGTATTTTTAGTTGCTGTATTAAGTAAACGCAGTGCTGCATTGCATGCCAATATTGGCTTAATTAGTGGTGTATTAATTAATTTGTTGGTGTCGGTATTTGCGCCAGATGTTTTTTGGTTTTGGTGGAATTTTATCGGTTTTGTAAGCGCTGCGGTGATTATTTATGTTACGAGTCGTTTAATTCCAAGAGAGGTAAACGAAGTCACAAAAGTACAAAATGCCGAGACCGTATCAAACTCAATTTTAACTGGCAAAGATATCGTTATGCTACTTAGCATGTTTATTGTGATGATATTAATTTGTTTAGCTATTCCTTCAATTTTTTCGTGAGCTGTGACTAATGGATTCTAAAAAGTCGTTTTTAATTGATTTATTTACCACTGCGGTAAATGCCTGTAAACCAAGTGCTTGCATGAGTAAGTATTTAGAAAATATAGATGCAAGCAAAGGTTTGTGTGTAGTAGGGGCGGGTAAAGCCGCCGCTGAAATGGCCGCCGAAGTTAATCGCTTTTATGGTGATAAATGTTTTGGCGCAGTGGTAACGCGTTATGGCTACGAAAGTAGCGGTGATACTGGGCGAATTAAAGTGCTTAGTGCAAACCACCCAACACCAGACGATAACAGCTTAGCCGCTGGCAAAGAGTTATTAGAACTTGTAAAAAATAATCCGGCTGATATTCCTATTTTGTTTATTATTTCGGGGGGCGGTTCGTCGTTGATGTGCCTACCTGTTGATGATGTGCCTTTTTCACAAAAGCAAAAGCTTAATCAGTTTTTACTTAGAAGTGGTGCAAGCGTTGATGAAATAAATGTAGTGCGTAAGCAGTTGTCACTTGTTAAAGGCGGTAAGTTAGCGCAGGCCGCTAAGTCGGATTACGTTACGCTCATTATTTCAGATGTAGTAGGGGACAAACCAAGTGATATAGCATCAGGCCCTACTATTAGCGATGGCAGTACTAAAGCCGATGCACTGGCTATTTTACAAAAGTACAATTGGCCGGTAATTGCAGAGGTTGAAGCGCATTTATTAAAACCAGAGCAAGAACGAGTTGCTGACACCGTGGGTGAGTACTTTATTGTTGCAAATGCACAGCATGCTATTGATAGCGCTATAAGTGTTGCACAGCACGAAGGCTGGGAAACCCAGGTACTAGGGTATGATATTCAAGGCGAGGCTAAAGAGGTTGCAAAGCAACATGCGGCTATCGCTCTTGATCAAAAATCCCAAGGCAAGCGCGTTATGTTGTTCTCTGGTGGCGAGCTTACCGTAACCGTTGCTGATATTTATGGCGATGGCGGGCCCAATCAAGAATACTTAATGGCGTTGGCTGAGGCACTTAATGGCGAAGCGGGTATTTACGCACTTGCTTGTGATACCGATGGTGTAGATGGTAGTAAAGATGTAGCGGGTGCGTATATAAATAACAGTACGATTGCTCGCGCACAAGATGCTGGCGAAAACTTACATGCACAGTTAGAAGGTCATAATAGCCATCAGTTTTTTAAAGCTATTGATGATTTAATTATTACTGGGCCAACTAACACAAATGTGAACGATTTTAGAGTGATAGTGATTGAGTAGGCGCAGTTTGCCCACTTGTTCTTTATAATGGTTTCACGTAATCTTGTGCTCCAATTTTGTTAGGGTTAATACCTATGTTTTCGTTAAACAACAGTAACTTATTACGCTCTGGTTTTGAGCTTGGAAAAGGCGAAAAGCTATTTCAAGATATTGAGCGCGATATTATAAAAGTGGTGTTTTGGGAAAAGTGCGTAACTCAAAGTCATATTGTGAGCGCAACTCGTATTCCACAGCAAACTGTGTCGCGTTTACTTAAGTCGTTAACCCAACACGGTGTAATTGTACAAACTGATACGCTAATTCCTAATAAAAAAGGCAAACCTGGATTTGGCATTGCCCTTAATCCCGATTACGGATTTACCTTTGGCTTAGCTATTTTGCTTGATGCTATTTCGCTTGCCGTAATGGATTTTACGGGAAAGGTGGTTTATACCCATATGCAGCTAATGTCGGATATGAGCATTAATAATGTGCTTAAATGTGCACAAAAGCTGGTAGAAGATATAAGCGCTGAGCGTGACATTCCAAGTGAAAAAGTACTGGGAATGGGTGTGGGTATCTCTGGCTTTTTTAGCTCAATGGATGGGAAAATGAATACCCACCATATGCTAGAAGAGTGGTCGCAGGTTGATATTATCGATATTGTGTCGCAGCATTTTCAACTCCCTACTTGGGTTGTTAACGATGCTACAGGCGCAGCCGCAGGTGAGGGTGTTGCTGGTATTGGACGCGAGTATAAAAACTTTGTTTATATGTTTGTGTCGGCCGCATTTGGTGGCGGTATTGTAAATAATGGCGACGTACTGCGCGGTACATACGGAAATGCAGGTGAGCTTGGCGACATGCTACCGCCTAAATTATATGCCCACCCCAATCTTGAATTACTAAAACGTATTTTGAAAAAAAATGGCGTAGCGGTTACTTCTATTTACGACCTGCATGACAACTTTGACCCCGATTGGCCAGGTGTTGAAGAATGGCTGTTTAAAGTTCAAGACTCATTTGATTTAGTAGCAACCTGTTGCTCTGCATTATTAGATGCTGAAGCGATTATTATTGGTGGCCATATTCCAAAAGAGTTGGCTGAAAAAGTTATTGCACGAACTGAGGTTTATGCACAATTTAGACGTGGCGCTAAACGCCCTATGCCAAAGCTGGTGGTATCTAATATTGATAATTTTCCGGTATCAATTGGCGCAGCCACATTGCCATTTAGAGAGTTGTGTTTGTAGCTTAATACCAATCCGCAATAATACTTAATCATTTTGCGGGGCTAAACGTGTCGCTACCTGCGTTAAAAAATTCTCATTTACGACTGCATGGATGCAGAAGGTAGAGCAATGCAGGAGCAATTGCCGAGAACAACTAAATATTGAATTTTTTGCCTAGCTATCAACACGTTTTTCCAGCCTCAAAATAGCTTATTTAATTAAGCGAATTGGTATAAGAAATACACATTTTAAAAACGAAAAAGCCGATATTGTTTTATGTAATATCGGCTTTTTTGTGTGGGTTATTTACTCTTCAACGAATGCTTCGCCTTGTGTCATCCACTTTGCAGCTGGTTTGCCTTTTAAGTAATGATCAAAGTACTGCATCATACGTACTGAAAAATCGACCTGATTAGGAAACTTTTTCAAGTGGTGTGGTTCACCTTCGTATTGTAAAAAGGTTGCATCTTTACCAGCGCGGCGAAGTGCTAAGTAGTACTGCACGCCTTCGTGCCAAGGCACTGCATCGTCTTTATCGCCAAACATAATTAAAATAGGGGTATTTACTTTATCTGCAAAAAACACCGGTGAGTTTTCTATGTACAGCTCTGGTGCTTCAAATAAGTTTTTACCTATACGGCTTTGCCCTGTTTCGTATTGAAACTGACGAGCAAGACCTGATTTTAAACGTATGCCACTGTAAGCACTTGTCATGTTTGATACTGGCGCGCCAGATACAACCGCTTTAAACATATCTGTTTGGGTTATCATAAACGCACTTTGATAGCCTGCCCAAGAGTGACCTTGTAAGCCTATTTTATCTGGGTCGGCTATGCCTAAATCTATTAATTTTTGGGTGGCGTTTATCATGGTTTGCGTTGACGATTTACCCGGGTGACCTATTTCAAAACGAATATCAGGTAAAAATACCGCATAACCGTTTGAGGTAAACATAGGGAAATTAGGGCGATGGTTTAATTCCATTTTTGGAAAATCAAACATGCGTTGACTCATGTAACGATAAAAATACACTACCACAGGTACTTTATCGCCTTTTTTATATCCCGCAGGTTTTATTAATACGCCTTGTAAATCTTCATCGTCAAAGCCTTTATAGCTTATTAGTTCTGGCTTTTCGCCCCATGCAAAATTACTAATTTGTGGGTTTAGGGTGGTCACTTGTTTTGGTGCGCTAAAGCTAAAATCTGTTTGGTAGTAATCAGGAAATTGGCTATAAGTTTGCGAGGTAAATAAGTACTTGTCAGCCTTTTTGGCTTTTTTAACCATATCAAAGCGTTTATTACCGCTAAGCACCTTAGTTAGTGTGTTAGTGGTTAAGTCGAGCTTTGCAACTTCGCTTTGTTTAGTTTGTAAGTTAATAGCAGAGACAAGTAATGTATCGCCTTTTTTAAAGCCCACTTGGGTTTTATCAAGCTTAATAACACGGTACTGCGTATTGCTTTGCTTACCATTAGTTAGGCGTTTAGCTTGCTGCGTTTTTACATCAAACGCCCAAATATCGTATTTACTATAAGCAAGCACTTGGCTGTTATCGGTCATCCAACCTGCAAAACCATAACCAGGTTGAGTAGATGGGTAGTCGTGTTTATCATCAGCAAAGGTTGCCTGAATCGCTTTTGTAAGCGGTGTTACTTTATTATTTTTTAAATCTTTTAACTGTATTTGGCTATCGCTAAAATAAGCCGCAAACTCACCATTAGGGGCAAGGCTCGGTCTAAACGGGTAGTTACTTATAATTGGAGTTTGTTTACCGGTATTTATATTTACTGCAAAGTAATCAGCAAAAAAACCGCCGTACATTATTTTTTCTAGGTAGGGGATGTTAGATGAGCCAAGTAAAGACACATCTCGCTGAGGGTTTAGTGCAACCTCTGGCATGTTTGGTGTACTAAGTTGCGCAACTTTTTGCGAGTTAACGTGATACACCGCACTGTAATGGCGATTTTTATTAACTTCGTTCCATTGCTGCTCTTCACGTGGTTTTATTTGCGCATCGTTGTTGTGCCATACATTAAGGCCTTTGTGTTCACGTATGGTATCAAAATCGTATAGTGAGGCTTCGTCGGTATATTCTTTAGTTTTTACTTTGGCTGCCAATTTAGGATGGTTTTCAAAATATAAACGCTCGCCATTTTCTGACCATTCAAGGGTGGCTGTTTTACCTAAAACCCATGCTTTATTAGGTGAATCTATAGTTGAGAGCTTCTCGTTTTTATATAGCTGTAAAGTGTAGTTTCGGCGGCGCGTGTCATCATTTACATAGTTACCCAATGTAAACGCTGCAATATTGTCAGTGGGGTGCCACGCTATTTTATTTGCGATTACGCCCGGTTCATCAATTAATATGCTGCTATTAAAGTCACTGAGCTCAATTAACGCTATTTGGTTGTTATTACCATCGCTGTAACTTTGACTCACTAATAGCTGGCTGTTAGCTGAGTTAATAGCGTAGCTAAATACGTTTTCTATTGTATGGGTGCGTTTATCAGATAAATTTACGATAACAAGCGCATAGCTCTTATCTTTTTTATCGGGCGTGATAGCGTTGTCTTCTTCGTTTTTAGTGCTATCGGTTTTATCTTCTACTTTTGCGTCATCGTCTTTTTTATTTAAACGATAAGCAAGCCACATACCGTCATCAGATAACGTGTAATCTTTTACATCAGCAAAGCTTTGTTGGGCACCTGATTGTGTGTTTACGAGTACCAGATTGTTTTTAAGTGTGTCTTTTTTTTTGGTTGTTTCTTTTTCAAGTAAGGTAGGTACTTGTGTAAAAGCGACCCAGTTAGCGGCTTTATTAATATGAGGCTTAGTGCCGCGTTCTACTTCTGCGATGAGTGTATTGCTTTGTAGTGAGTAAACTTGACCAGTTGCATTTCCACGATACGGCGTTGCACTAAAAGTGAGTACTTGACCATTGTCAGATAGTTGTGTGCTTTTAGCTGATTTAAAACTAAATACGTCTTTAAATTGTAGCGATTCTTTGGCGTGTATGCCGGTGCTAGTTAAGCTGGCAACGAGTGCCGTGCTTAATAAGGTGAGTTTTGTTTTCATTATTGATTCTCGTATTATGACATTGTTTCATTGTAACGAGTTTGGTTCATAATTCGAGCGGATCAGATAAATGGCAGCTACATACGACAAAACGACCCGTAGGTCGTTTTTTAGTATTCAATTTATTAATTTAGCAAACATTACAGCCAAATTTTTTGTAGCTCAAGCCATTGCTTTTCAAATTGAACACTTGGTTTTGCTTTAAAATCGCTACGTACAAATTGATTCATTTTGCCTTCAACGTAGGCTAGTAAAAAGTTTGCAAGTGTAAGCTCATCACTTTGAAAGTTTTTACCTTCACGTAATTTGCGCTCACGAAGTACTTGTTTAAACTGAGTTTCTAGTTTTTCAAACAAGGTTTGTACACGTTCGCGTAAACGTTCTTGCTCACCTTGCAGAGCATCACCCGTTAAAATACGAGTAATGCCTGGGTTTTTTTCAGCAAAGGTTAGAAGTAATAATAAAATGTTGTAAATGCGCGTTTGGCTTTCTTTTTCGTTTTCAATAATAATATTTATACGAGATAAAAGGGTATCTTCAATAAACTCAATTAAGCCCTCAAACATACGCGCTTTGCTCGGAAAATGACGGTATAGCGCGGCTTCAGACACACCCACCTCAGCAGCTAGTTTTGCTGTGGTGATGCGTTGCCCTAAATTAGTTTCTAACATTTGTGCGAGTGCTTGCAGTATTTGCTCTTTGCGATTACTTCTTTTTGTCGCAGGCATGAACATTCCTTTTTATTAGTTATTCTTAGTGGCGCAGTTAAGAACCCTAGTCATTTTTTGTTCAAATGATTGGCGTATGTTAATGTTTTATTCAGTTTGTTTCCAGCCTTTTTATAGATGTTTAGCCAGCTGTTCGATCACCTTGCGAGCTATTTCTACTTTACTTGTTGTTGGTAATTCTAGTTGTTCATTGTGCCAGTACAGTGTTAAAGCATTATGATCGGAATTAAACCCTAAGCCACTTTTTGATACGTCATTAGCGCAAATCATATCTAGATTTTTATTTTGTAGTTTACCTTTAGCATAGCTTTCTACATTTTGAGTTTCGGCGGCAAATCCAACCGTATAAGGGCGGTTTTGTGTAAGGTTTGCAATAGCTGCAATTACGTCAGGGTTTTTAGTTAAAGTAAGAGTGAGTTCGTCGCCTTGCTTTTTCATTTTTTGAGTCGCAATGCTTGCAGCTCGATAATCCGCAACAGCAGCGCAACCTATAAAAGCATCAGATTGTGGTGCATAGGTAAGTGACTCAGTTAATAGCTCCTCAGCGCTTTCTATATTAATAAGGTTTACGCCAGTAGGGGCTTTTATAGTGACAGGACCCGAAATTAAATTAACCTTAGCACCGAATTGCAAAGCGGCTTCTGCTAGTGCATAACCCATTTTTCCAGAACTGTGATTTGATATAAACCGTACCGGATCGAGAGGCTCACGCGTTGGGCCTGCCGTTATTGTAATTGTTTTTCCTGCAAGTAATTGCGGTTGCTCTTTTGCTGTACATAGTGCAACTAGCTCATGTGGCTCTAACATGCGCCCAGCGCCGATATCGCCACAGGCTTGTTCACCTTTACCTGGGCCCCAAATAAGTACGTTACGTGCTTTTAATGTGGCTAAATTTGCTTGTGTAGCTGCGTGTGCATACATTTGCTGGTTCATGGCTGGTGCTACGGCGACTTTTGCAGGCGTTGCTAGCAGTAACGTTGTTAGTAGGTCGTCAGCAATGCCGGCTGCCATTTTTGCAATAATATTACAGGTAGCTGGGGCAACTAAAATTAAGTCAGCCCATTTTGCAAATTCAATATGCCCCATTGAAGCTTCAGCAGAAGGGTCTAGTAATGAGTCAGAGACTGTTTCTCCACTAACGGCTTGCATGGTCAGTGGTGTAATAAAGTGTTTAGCTGATTCAGTCATAACTACTTTTACTTCACAACCAGCGTCTTTTAATCGCCTAACGAGTTCTGCGCATTTATAAGCTGCAATACCGCCGGTAATACCTAGTACAATTTTTTTGTTTGTTAAGTTAGTCATGAATGTTCATCAGTTTTTATTAAATATTGGGCTTAAAATAACAAATCTTTACCCGTACAGCGAAGTTTTTTAATTCGAAATAACAGGCTAAATTTTAAATTTGCATTACATTTATAAGACACTTTCGCCTCTCAAGGATGAACAATGCAACTTACTTCACTTCCAAACTCACTTCGACCTCGTGAAAAACTCATCTCCAAAGGAGCTAAAGCGCTTACTGATGCAGAGCTCCTTGCCATATTTTTACGAACAGGGTTACCGGGAATGAATGTAATTGAGTTGGCTCAGCATCTATTAAATGAAAATAAAACCCTACATAATTTGTTTAATGCCAGTATTGAGGAGTTTTGCTCTCAAAAGGGGTTAGGGACCGCTAAGTATGTGCAGCTACAAGCTGTATTAGAGCTAAGCCAACGTTATATGCAGGAGCGTTGCCAACGAGATGCCGTGTTTAATTCGCCAAACTCAGTTTATGACTATCTAACAATCCAAATGCGAGGCTTGCAACAAGAAGTATTTATGGTGTTATACCTAGATAGCCAAAATAGATTAGTAAAAGACGAAATACTTTTTTATGGCACAATTAATTCTGCCAGTGTTTATCCGCGTGAAGTGGTAAAGGCTGCCCTTAAAAATAATGCAGCCGCTGTTATTTTTGCGCATAATCACCCAAGTGGTATTGCAGAACCGAGCCAAGCAGACAAACTTATTACTAATAAATTGCAGCAAGCACTGCAATTGGTCGACATAAGTGTGCTCGATCACATCATTGTTGGTGGAGAAACCTGTGTTTCGTTTGCCGAGCGAGGCCTGATTTAGCTTTGTTAGACACATAAGTGTGTTAAAAATGAGCTGTTTAACGTGTTTTGGCAAATTAGTTTAATTTAAATGCAGTTTTTACTTTCCCTAAGGGCATTCGATCTTTATAATTAGCCGCTATCAAATTTACATATATGAGCTGATTGGATAGATCAGTGTTTGATCTTTGCCTGTAAAAGCTGTATAAAGAGCGCCCTTCGATTTATCTCTAGGGCGGAAATACACGGCCTTAGATTAAATTAAGCTCGAGCGAAGTTATTGGAGATATATAGACATGTCTAAAGTATGTCAAGTTACAGGTAAGCGTCCAGCGGTTGGTAATCACCGTTCACACGCGAGAAACGCGACTAGACGTCGTTTCCTACCTAACCTACAAACACACCGTTTTTGGGTTGAAAGTGAAAAACGTTTTGTAACATTACGCACTACTACTAAAGGTATGCGTATTATCGATAAAAAAGGCATCGACACGGTTCTTACAGAAATCCGTGCTCGCGGCGTTAAAGTTTAAGGATCTGAATCATGCGCGATAAAATCCGTTTAGTTTCAACTGCCGGTACTGGTTTTTTCTACACTACTGACAAAAACAAACGTAACATGCCTGAGAAGATGGAAATCAAAAAGTTTGATCCAAAGATTCGTAAACATGTTCTTTTTAAAGAAGCTAAAATTAAGTAATTTTAGTTCTTCTTTTAGAATTTAAAAACCCAGCTTAGGCTGGGTTTTTTGTTTTTAAACTATGATTAGCGAATTGACGTAAAAAACCTCGTTGGCATAACCAACAAGGCTTTTAAATCAAAAAACGTTATACCAATAGCATTTAATTAGTGATTTATTTAATGCGATAAAATAATCATGTTTTTAATAAAATTGGTATCATTAGATTTTTGTGAATGCATCTTGTAGTGGTGGTACTACTTGCTTTTTACGGCTCAGTACACCATCTAACCATACTTTATCATTCTCTGGTTTTACACCGTAAGCCTGCTCAACTAAGTTTGCATCGTCAGATACAATTAGCATTTCTGAGCCTTCTTTCATTATATCGGTAAGCAGTAAAAATACAGAGTGGCGGTTGCCCTCAACTTTTAGCTTAGCAATATCGGCTGCAAGGTCTGCTTTAATATCGTCAAAAACAGCAAGGTCGATTACTTCTAGCTGGCCAATGCCTACTAGGTTACCGTTCATGTTGAAATCTTTAAAGTCACGCATTACTAAATCACGTGCTGGTGTGTCTTCTACCGCAGATTTAACGCGGAACATATCCATACCAAGTTCTTTAAAGTCTTCGATGCCTGCAATTTCAGCAAGCGCTTCAACACATTTAATATCGGCTGTGGTACATGTTGGCGACTTAAATATAACTGTGTCGCTTAAAATTGCACACATCATGATACCAGCGATGTCTTTAGGGATTTCTACGTTGTAGAAGTCATACATCATTTTAATAATGGTGTTTGAACAACCAACAGGACGAATCCAACATTCAAGCGGAGTCGATGATGTTAAGTCACCTAATTTATGGTGATCTACCACACCAACAACGCGAGCTTGGTCGATATCATCAGGTGCTTGTGTTTTTTCTGTGTGATCTACAATATACACATCTTCACCAGCGTAGCTTAACTTAAGCTCTGGTGCTTCAAAACCAAATCTATCAAGAATAAATTGAGTTTCAGGTGAAACTTCACCAAGACGAGTTGGAATTGCTGGCTCATCAATTTGGTTTTTTAAATAAGCCAGTGCAATTGCACCACAAATAGAATCTGAATCTGGGATTTTATGGCCCACTACATACATAGACATTGACGGAACTCCTTTAAATTTGTCGATATTCTAACAAAGTCTGCGGCCTTTAACATATAGACAGCGCAATTAAGTTTTAGTTACACTTTAAAATCTTGAATTTACTAGGTGTATTTATATGCGACTGGGCCGTAAAGGTTGGAACAACGTTATAATATTTTCGATGTTGATTATGATCTTCTTTTTAAATGGCTGGCATAAGCAATTTTTAGGAGGTGAGGATAAACCAGCGTTACAAGCTGTACTCCCCCAGCAAAGTTTTGTACTCACACTGCAATTTGTTGATCAAAAAATTGAGCGAATAGGAACAAGCTGGCGTACAACACCACTACAAAAAGATATACCGCTCGTGTGGAAAGCGTCTGAGCAGCAGCTTAGTGATTTAGTTAACCAATGGCAAGGCGCGGCGTTAATGGGGGTTAATGAGTCTGTTGTTTTTAATCCTAATGCGCCTTTATACGTTGCTACATTTGAGTTAGCTGGCGAAAGTATGCCGTGGGTTTATTTGCTCTACAAAGGCGATGGTCAATATTATTTACTCGAAAAGAGAAGCCAGCGAATACTCGCACTCGATTTAAAAACTGCTCAGCAGTTATTCCCTAGTTTTGATTTTTCACAAAGTGAGTCTAATTAATGCCTGAATTACCAGAGGTAGAAGTGAGCCGAATGGGCATCACTCCCCACGTACAAAACCAAGTTGTTACAAAGGTAAATATTTACAATGCCAGTATGCGCTGGCCAGTGCCCGATGACGTGTATCAACTTGAAGGGCTAATTGTTACAAGTATTGAACGACGAGCTAAATATTTACTTTTACATTGTGAGCTTGGGAGCACTATTTTACATTTGGGTATGTCAGGTAATTTGCGTGTAGTAGATAAAAGTGAGCCGCTTAAAAAGCATGACCATGTAGAGTTTATTTTTGGCAACGGTAAAGCGCTGCGCTTAAACGATCCTCGTCGTTTTGGTTGTTGCTTATGGCAAGAGCCCGGTGAAGTGCATAAGCTACTCTCTAAGCTTGGACCTGAGCCGCTTACCGATGATTTTTTTGCTAAACGCGTGTACGAACAATCGCGCAATAAAAAAGTACCGGTAAAGCAGTTTATTATGGATAACGCAGTGGTGGTTGGTGTTGGTAATATTTACGCGAATGAATCATTATTTAAAGCGGGTATACATCCAAAGCGAGAAGCGGGAAAAGTATCGCTCAAACGCTATCAAGCACTTATCCCTATTATAAAAGACACGCTTGCGGCGGCTATTACACAAGGTGGTACAACGCTTAAAGACTTTGCACAAAGTGATGGTAAGCCTGGGTATTTTGCTCAAGAGTTATTAGTATATGGGCGTAAAGGCAAGCCATGTATGACGTGCGAAAACGAATTAGAAGAAATTAGATTAGGGCAACGCAGTACTATTTTTTGCTCAAATTGCCAAAAGTAGTTATTTGAATTTTACCGACTCTAAATTTAATGAGATTTAAGGGCCAGCTTTAAAAGCGGGCCCTTTATTTTAAAGCTCGAACGGTGCTACACCGACTGCCTTCATTTTATATCCTACCTGCGCTATTTCGCCCGACCATGTTTCTGTGCTTATTATTCCGGTTACAACGATTGCGTCGTACAGACTATCTATAGGCACACCACCTTTAATCGTTACATGGACTATTTGATTTGGCGGTGGTGGTGGTACGTGTATACAGGCGCCAAAATAAGGCACGAGTAAAAACTCAGTAATAACTTCGCTATCGCCCTCAAGTGGCACAACAAAACCTGGCAAACTTACCGATTGACCATCAAGCGCTTTTACCACTGGAGCATCTAAATCGGGTTGCACCCAGTTTTGATCGCTGCCTTCGTGATTAGCTTGTGCTTGAGTGTCTATTTGCATATGACCTTTGGGAATTAAGTCTTCCCAAAAAATTTCTTTTGGTGGATTGGCATAACTCGCTACGCTTATAAATAATAAGCTAATAGCAGCAATGTATTGAAAAGCTGTTTTAAAAAATGTCATAAAATACCTAAAAATTATGCTTTTATACTCATGCCATCGCTGAGTGAATAAAAATAAGCGCGAGTAGCGGGTATTAAGCCAATAACAAAACCTGCGGCCATAATAACCCCGATTAAGCCCAGTTCATAGTAAGAGAGCATTGTGATATTTACGCTTATACCGGCATGGCTTTGTAAGTAACCGCCGGCTGAAAAAATAACTAAATAGTAAAGCGCACTACCCACTAGGCAACCAAGTAAAGTTGTCAGTAATGATTCAATACTTATAAGTGTAAATAAATGCCAAGGGCGAGCGCCTACTGAGCGCAATATAGCAAGTTCGCGACGTCGCTGGCTCAGATTTGCAAGCAATGTCGTTAACATGCCAAGTAGGCTAACTAACACGACAACAGCTGAGAATAGTAATAGTATTTTTTCTACTATGGCGAGCATTTCCCATAACTCTTTAAGTGTTACGGTTGGCATAATGCCAAGCAGGGCTTCTGGCTTATATTGATTTATATTGCGCCTAATTTGTAATGTGTACAAAGGCGAATTAAATCCCATTAAAAATGCTGTAATTTGCTTAGGGTGACCGACTAGGTTGTTATGTTCGTCATGCTCATGCTCATGCTCATGCTCATGCTCATGCTCAAGGCTCGCTTTACCGCCGTGAATTAAATCGATTGCAGCCAAAGGAATATGCAGCGTTTTATCAACTGGCGTGCCTGTTGGGCTTAAAATGCCGACGACTTTAAATGGGTTGTCGTCATGATGATGAAAACTGGTGTTCCCCATGCCGTGCGATATAACAATAGAGTCGTTAAGTTTGTAGCCTAGTTTATTTGCAACTTCACTACCTAGCACTACTTCGTTAATTGCGGCAAAAGGGCGGCCTTTGTTAAAGGTTAGGTTTTGTTTTTTTGCAAAGCGATAATGGCTAAAGTAATCAAGTGTTGTGCCTAGTACCGCTTGGCCTTTATGGCTGTCGCCTAGGCTTATAGGTATGCTCCATTTTACGCCTCGCTGACTTGTTATGTATTTATAACTTTTCCAACTTACGCCGTTATTAGTATGACCAATTCTAAATACTGACGAAAGCAGCAACTGTATATCGCCGGTACGCGCACCAACAATTAAATCAGTGCCCGAAATAGTATTACTAAAACTACTTTTAGCATCAATTCGTACACGTTCAATACTCAAAAGTAGCATTACACTAATTGCGATAGTAAATAATGTAAGCAGTACACTTGCACGGCGATTTAATAAGCTTTTGTAAGCAAGTTTAGCGATGATCATACCTGCTCCTGCAAATTTATAAGGTCAATGGAGCGGTTAAATAAAGGCTTTAGTGTTTCATCGTGGCTCACAAATACCAGCGTACTATTAGATAACTTTGCTTGTTCAAACAGTAGCTTTATAAAGCTTTCACGGTTATTTGTATCGAGTGCAGATGTGGGCTCATCAGCAATTATTAATTCAGGGCTGCCTATAAATGCGCGAGCGGCAGCAACGCGCTGTTGCTGTCCAATGCTCAGTGTCGCTACATCTTTATGGTGATACTGGGCTGTAAGGCCTAAAGCATTTAATAACCGTATCGCTTCTTTTTGTAAGGCAGAGTTTTTATTTGATGATTGCTTTAATATTTTTTGTTTTCGACTTTTTGAAAACTCACACCCAAGCGTTATATTTTCAATAGGAGTTAAATAAGGAAGCAGGTTAAAGTTTTGAAAAATGTAGCCAATGTGATCCGCTCTAAAAACATCACGGGTGGTATTGCTTAATGTAGTTAGGTTTTGGTCTAAAATTGATACCTCACCGCTAGTGGCTGTATTAATGCCAGCAAGAATCGCTAATAAGGTCGATTTACCTGAGCCACTAGGACCGTGTAAAAAAATATGCTCACCTTTTTCTATAACTAACTCTTTTATGTTGAGCGTGGGTGAGCTATCGCTTTTATGCCACTTAAAAGTTACGTTTTTAAGGTTTATCATTATCAGATTACCAACCCCAGTAGTTTAGATCTTTACGCATTTTTAGCTGTCTTATTATATTTAATGGCTTGGGTTTTAGTTTTTCGTTACTTTGTAAAAATTCATTAGCTGCATTTAATACGCGTTGGCTAGATTGGCCATCGGTATACGGATGAAGTTCCTGGCAATAGCTTTCAATATTTTGCATTAAATCACTAGGTTTAGTAAGCGCGTGTTCAATAGCTGCTTCTACTTCATCTGCGTCGGTAATATCAAGTAAATGAGGAAGTGGTTTTTGATTACAAAACGTGACTACCGGTTTACGTAGTAGTAAAAACATTAAAAGAACTGACGATGTATCGCACAGCATAACATCAGCAGCTTGCAGTAACGGCAAAACGTTATCGGTTTCAATAAATGTTAGATTTTTATTACTCAGCGCTTTGTATTTATTAACCCATTCGGCAGGCATTTTAGGATGAAACTGCATCAAAATACGCCACTTGCCTTGTTCACTAAAATGTTTTATTTGCTTATATAATTTAGGAGCAAGTGATAGCTTTCGTGAGAAAGTAGAGCATATAAGTAAAGTAGGGCGAGGGTCGTCGCTTACATAAGGATTATTTGAAGTATTACTAAAAAGTGGATCGAGTGTTGGCCAGCCAGTTTCAGTTACTTTAAAGAAACCATGCTGCTTAGCTAGCTCTTTAAATCGGGTTGTTGTATTTGGGCCTTGCGTACAATATAAATCGTAACAACCACGAATAGTAAAATGACCACGATTACCTTCAGAGCTGCGCTTTTCAGAATTAAAACCATGAAATACAGCTACTTTTTTACCTGGAATAAAGCTAGGTACTATATTACCCGGTATAAATGTAATGTTTGGAGCCCAGCTTTTTACATCTTTTATGGTATGCAAACGTGGCTCGTCTGTGGTTAAAAAATCGGGGTTTACTTCGCTACCCGCTAAAAACCAGCGTACTTCACCACCATGTGCCAATATTTGCGCCTGCAAAGGTCTCAAGATAGCGTATGAATAATTCTGAGAAATATACATTAAGTATTTTTTATTTTTAGTGGCAGTTAAGTAGTTCAAGCTATCTCCTCAGGCTGGTTAGCACATTAAGTTTACCTCATTGCGACTCGCTTATAAATATATGCCTTTATTTGTTTTAAGCATCCGATTGAGCTTTGAGGTTGGCTAGATTATTATACAGCCCATATAACCCCATACCATACTTTGCTCAAAGAGCATCCCTAACCCCGGAGATAGCATGACTAGCTATAAAGTTTTAGACGTAAACGATGATTTACCCATTCGTACCAAAGGTGAAGTACACAGCGGTAAAGTTCGTTCAGTTTATTGGTTAACTGATGAAGACAGCGCTCGATTAATTAAAGATAAAGGCTATCAAGTACCAACAGGTACTGAGCTTGCGATTATGGTTATTTCAGACCGAATCTCTGCATTTGATTGCATTTGGCAAGGCGAAAACGGTTTAAATGGCGTACCAGGTAAAGGTATAGCGCTAAACTCAGTGGCAGCCCATTGGTTTAAGTTATTTGATAAAGCGGGTCTTGCGGGCAATCATATTGTAGATATTCCGCATCCGTATGTGTGGATTGTACGCAAAGCCAGTACAGTAAAGGTGGAGGCAATTGCTCGCCAATATATTACGGGTAGCATGTGGCGCGATTACGCTAAAGGCATACGTAACTTTTGTGGTATTGAATTACCAGAGGGTTTAAAAGCGAACCAAAAGCTTGATAACGTTTTAATTACGCCATCAACAAAAGGTATTATTGAAGGCGTTGCTGATATTCCGCCAGTTGATGATGTAAATATTACTCGCGCTAACATTACTAATAACTTAGATGTATTTAACTTTAAATCGGCAGATGATGTAACCAAATACGAAAAACTGTTAGTTGAAGGTTTTAAATTAATTAGTGATGAACTAGCGAAGCTTGACCAAATTTTTGTAGATACTAAATTTGAGTTTGGTTATGTAGAGGATTTAAATGGCGCGCAACAGCTTATATATATTGATGAAGTAGGCACGCCTGATTCGTCACGTATTTGGGATGAAGCTGCTTACAAAGACGGTAAAATTGTTGAAAATTCTAAAGAAGGCTTTCGTCAATTACTGATTAATAACGTGCCAGAGAGCGACGTATTATTAAATAAAGATCGCATGAGTGAGCGTGAGCAGTTAGCTAAAGATTATATTTTACCAGAATCAGTAATGCTTGAAGTGTCAAATACCTATGTTGGCATAGCGAGTAAAATTGTTGGCAGAGATATCGTGATCCCTGAAGATCCTCGCCAAGAAGTTATTACTATTTTAGATAACGATTACGGATTAATTGTTAAATAACAGCACTTAAGTGCTAATAAAGCCAGTAACTAAATCTTTATTTTTAGTTACTGGGCTATAATTCTTGCAATTAGTGCTCGTCTCTAATTAACTTAACCTAACATTAATGTTTAGGTATTGTTATGTTTGAACGGGCATTGCAAAAGTTTGCTAAAAGTCATTACTTTTTAGCTATAGGTTTGTTTTTTAGTCAGTTTGCTTTAAGTGCAAATATTGAACTAGTAATAGAAGATCAACACGGCCAAAAGTTATCAGGTGCTGTGGTTGAGCTAAATATTGCTGGTAAACAAGCCACACCATCAAATTTGCCCATTGCTATAATGGATCAAGTCCA
This sequence comes from Pseudoalteromonas sp. LC2018020214, assembly GCF_016598755.1. Lineage (NCBI taxonomy): Bacteria > Pseudomonadati > Pseudomonadota > Gammaproteobacteria > Alteromonadales > Pseudoalteromonadaceae > Pseudoalteromonas > Pseudoalteromonas sp. LC2018020214. The sequence continues at coordinate 3,169,244 of NZ_CP066804.1, read as the reverse complement.
TAAGCAGTTTTTACCCGAATTATTAGTTGTACAACAGGGTCAAAAAGTTAACTTTCCTAACAGCGATAATATTCGCCATCATGTTTATTCTTTTTCACAAGCTAAGCCTTTTCAACTAAGATTATATTCAGGCCAACCAAAAGAGCCCATTACGTTTGAGCAACAAGGGGTTGTTGTTTTGGGGTGTAATATACATGACTCTATGGTTGGCTATATTTATGTAGCTAACAGCGAATTCGTATATAAAACAGATAAAAAAGGCTATGTAAGTTTGCCTATTAATACACTGCCTGCACAAGTGAGTGTATGGCATCCATTACAAACAGCACCATTGGAGAATAAAAAAATGATAACAATTAATTCTCAAAAACAGTTACAGATAACAGTAAACACATCAACTCCAGCACCTAGAAATACCTTTGGTAGTAAGTTTAAGGCTGGTAATGACTAATAGTTTACGAAATCGCATAACCATTTTATGTGTTGGCTTAGTGTTATTAACCACTATGGTCAGTTTGTTTAGTTTTTGGTGGTCTACAAGTAAGTTTCAAGAAGAAAAAGTAAATCAAGATATTACCGTAGCGCAAAATGTTTATAAGCAATATTTAAAGTCAAAAGAAAGCCTACTGTTAACCGCTGCAAAAGTACTCACCTCCGATTTTGGTTTTAAGCAAGCTGTAGCAACGCGAGATGCAGGTACAATCAGCAGCGTGTTGTTTAATCACAGTCAGCGTATTGATGCCGAATTAATGTTGTTACTTGATTTATCGGGTAAGCTAATTTCCGCTAATACTGATGAAGACGTTTTTGCACACAACTTAAAGCCCTTGATGGAAGAGCTTTTAAGTGCGCCAGAAGAGTCTAGCTTTGTGGTGCTTAATAACGAACTGTATCAAATTATTTTATTACCTGTAAAAGCGCCACGTACAGTAGCCTATAGTTTGGTGGGCTTTAAAATTGACGACAATGTAGCCCATGAACTAAAAAGCTTAACAGGCATGGATGTAAGTTTTATAGGCAGTGCTGACGATATTGTTATTAGCTCATTAGCTAACCGCCCTGAGCAATTTGAACCTGTTAGCTATTTTAGTACCGTAACCACATCGCGGTTTTTTGGTGAGTATTTAGTGTATCGTAACCGAGATATAGATTTACCATCGTTGTTGACCCATCCCATAATTATTTTACTGAGTGCCGATTTAACACAAAGTTATAGTGACTTCGAAAAACTGCTTTTTACACTCATTATTTTAGCTATTTTAACTATGTTGGTGGGTGTTATTACAAGCAGCATATTTGCAAATAATTTAACTACGCCACTTACTCAATTAGCTGTAATAGCAAGGCAATTTGCACAAGGTAATTATGCATTTGAATTCAAAGGGCGAAGGCAAAGTACCGAAATAGACACGCTAGTCGCAGCGTTTGATAGCATGGGTAATGATATTAATCAGCGCGAGCAACAAATTAGCTTTCAAGCCAGGCACGACTCCCTAACAGGCTTTTATAACCGCTCAGCAATGCTTGAGGTGCTTGATGATGAGTTAGATTCATCAGCCGAGTACACGCTCGTTGCAATAGACATAAAAGGTCTTCGCCACATAAACGATAAGCTCGGTCCGCGCATTGGTGATGACTGCCTAAAGGCCGTTGCTTGCAGAATAAGTGAGTTTTCGGATGAGTTAGGGGGCTTTCATGCCCGTATTGGCGGCGATGAGTTTTTAACTGTATTTCCGACTGCTGCAGCGCGTGAACACAAAAGCGGTATTGTTGGATTAATGGCACAATTACAAGCGTGCTACACCATTCAAAAACTAAAAATTAATTTACGCTTTAGTGCAGGCATTGTGCAGTATCCTACACAAGGTATTGCAAGTGATGACTTAATGCGCCGTGTGCTAATTGCAGTTGAAAGTGCTGCAAACAAACAAGAGAGCATACATTACTATCAAAATGGCGAAGACGAAGCGCACTTAGATCGCTTAATAATGCTTGATGAATTAAAGCAGGCTATTAGTGATGACGATGGTCAATTGTTTATGACTTATCAGCCAAAATTACATTTAAAATCGCAAAAAATAGATAAAGTTGAGTCGCTTATTCGCTGGCAGCGAAAAGATGGTAGCTGGGTCAATCCTGAACTGTTTATCGACTTAGCTGAGCAGTCGGGGCTTATTGTTGAACTTACTGGGTGGGTTGTTAATACGGTTGTAGCACAAGTAGCTGATTGGCAGTCTAAAAATATAAACTTACAGGCTGCAATAAATGTATCTGCGCAAGATATAGCATTTCCAGGCTTTCATGCAGCATTAGTTCGTACGCTTAAAAAGTACAAAGTAGATTCTAAGCTGATCACTATTGAGCTTACTGAGCGCGATATGATCGAAAACGAAGAAAAAGGTATTAAAGCGCTCGAAAACCTAAAGGCAATTGGCGTTAAAATATCATTAGATGATTATGGTGTAGGGCAAACATCACTTGGTAGATTAAAAATGCTGCCTATTGATGAGCTTAAGCTAGATAAGTGCTTTATCCTAAAACTTGATGAATCGCAAAAAGATCAATTTATAGTGCAATCATCAATTACGCTGGGACATCAGCTAGGGTTCTCGGTTGTAGCTGAAGGGGTTGAAACGCTTGGCTCATTAAATTTACTTAGAGGCATGCAGTGCGACCATGCACAAGGCTATTACTTAAGTAGGCCTTTAAAAGCAGAGCTATTAGAAGAATGGCTGGAGGAATACTATGCAAAAAATTAAATACTTATTAGCAAGTTTGTTTTTAATAGTTAGTGTGCCGAGCATTGCAAGCAATGGAAAACTGCTAGCTACGCCGGGAGTTTCTCAAATTGAAGGCAGTGGCGGCGGGGGGATTGTACCGTGGGCACAACTTGCTGGGTACGCAAGTGATGATGAATTCTCGGTAAATGGCTTTTGTAGCCGCGCAGATGTAACCGACTACACACTTGACGTATGTGGTGCACAACTTAATTTATTTAATCGTGTTGAGCTTAGTTATGCCCAACAGCGCTTTGATGTACCAGCACTTGATGCTGAAATAGAGCAATCAATTACAGGTGCTAAAATACGTTTGTATGGCGATATTGTTTACAGTGATTGGCCACAACTTAGCTTAGGGATTCAGCATAAATCACTGGATGATGGCAGTATTTCAACACTTGTAGGTGCAGAAGATACCAGCGGCACTGACTACTACCTCGCTGCTAGTAAATTACATTTAGGGGCTATTGCTGGCTATAACTGGTTTTGGAACGTAACTACACGATACAGCGAAGCTAATCAACTTGGTTTACTTGGTTACGGTGGAGAAAATACTAGCGGAAAAGTATTATTTGAAGGCAGCACAGCACTATTTTTTAGTCGCGAAATAGCCGTAGGTGTTGAGTATCGTCAAAAATCAAATAACTTAAACTTAGGCGAACAAGATTGGAAAGACTTATTTGTAGCGTGGATGCCTAACAAGCATGTGAGTGTGACAGCGGCTTACCTTGATTTAGGAAGCATTGCAGGGGCTGACGATCAAACAGGTTGGTATTTATCGGTAACAGGGTATTGGTAATGAAAAGCGTTGGTATTTTTTTGATTTTTTTAGGGTTGCTTAGTGGGTGTGCAAATTCTACTAAGCTCTCACTTTATCAAAAGCTGGATGGTAAAGCGGGGATAGGCAGAATTGTTGATAGCTTTATCTATCAAATAGGCAATGACGAGCAGATAATTCATTACTTTGAACACAGTAATATAGCGCATTTCCGCCAAGGATTTATTAATCATGTGTGCATGTTAGTAGAGGGCCCGTGTACATACGATGGCGACTCTATGGTGGCAATTCATACTGGTATGCATATTACAGAGAAAGATTTTAATCATGTTGTTGATTTGCTTATAAATGCAATGAATGAGCAAGATGTTAGCCATAGCTTACAAAACGATATTCTTTCTAGAATGGCGCCACTTCGTGATGAAATTATAAAAATGTAACTATAAAGCTTTCAAAGTAATTATTAAGTAAAGGGAACCTTGCTTTGATTGCATTGTCCACATAGAATTATTTCATAAAAACAACAATTGGCAAATATAGCTTGTATGGCTTATCTATTTATTTCTCGCAAAAATGTACACGCAAAATACTATAAAAAAATAATCAAAAGATTGTCGATGAATTGCCAATTACACATCATGGGAGCGCCTAAGCTTTCTGCTGTGAAATATTTAAAAGATGCGTTCCAAGTTAATTTTACTGGTGTAGTAAACTCTCAACTAAAACGTAAAAGAGCACGTAATACAACTTGGAATAATTCTATCATTACTGCGGTTTATAGTGCTGGTTTAGTTTTATTTGAACGATTACGATACGCTAAGTATTTAGCCTTATTAACCGAGACTAATCCTGAATGCATTGTTATTTGGAACGGCAATAAACTTCCAAATACAACCGTTGCTATGGCTGCAAAAGCATTAGGTGTAAAGCAGTTTTATTATGAAAATGGTTTACTACCCGGTACAAGCAGTTTAGACCCTAATGGTATAAACTATAATGCGTCGTTAAGCCGTGACCCTTCTTTTTACCTAAATTTTGACCCACAAAATAAGTTAAACTTTTCTGCGCCGGATTTAATTCCAAGAGCTGATCATAAAAAACGCTGTGAATTTGAGTGCGCCGATGTGCCAGAACGCTATATATTTGCGCCTTTTCAAGTACCTCATGATACTCAATTAGCTAGCTTTTCTCCGTGGATAAACTCTATGGACATGTTTTACGACGAGGTGATTAAAGCTGTCAAAAGCTTAAATGATCCAAGTTTAAAAGTGGTTTTTAAAGAGCATCCGTCGTGGCATAAGCATTACGCTCATCTTTATGAAAAAGATCCGATTGCAATCTTTGCTAATGGAAATCAAACGAGTGATTTGATTAAGTGCGCAGAAGCCGTATTAACGATTAATTCAACGGTCGGCTTAGAAGCATTACTGCTAAATAAACGAGTTTTAACTCTTGGACAAGCCTGTTACAACATTGAGGGTTTGGTAAAGCATGCGAGCACTGCAGAGCAGCTTGCAGCAAATCTGAACGAAGTAATGCAGGGCTGGCAACCAAATACATTATTAAAGGATAAGTTTTTTAGCTTTATTGAACATGTATATTGTATTCCTGGCGTTTGGAAACACACTGAAGATAAACACATTAAAGCGATTGAAGCGCGTTTTACGGGTAATGACGAGTTTGCTAAATATCATGGTGATAAGGAATCGTAGTGAAAAACCTAATTAGCTGTCAGCAATTACACGAGCAACTCCACAACCCTGCATTAGTGATATTTGATGCAGGTATGCTGCGCCCAGGTGTTTTGGGTACTTATTCGCCGCAAGCAATGCTGCCCAACGCTAAACGTTTTGACATAAAAATCGAGTTGGCCGATAGATCAAATTCCTTACCAAGTACGGTATGCAGCGAGCAGCAGTTTACCCACGTGATGCAAAATGCAGGTGTAAATAACGATTCGTTTATAGTTGTATATGAAGATGGCGGTTTATTTAGCGCAGCAAGGGCGTGGTGGATGTTTAAAGCTATGGGGCATCACAACGTAAAAGTACTCAGTGGTGGCCTTAAAAAGTGGTTAGAGAGCAGTTACGCCACACAGCAAGGTTATAGCAAATCGTTAGGTAAAGGTGATTTTACGGCAAGCTATAATTCTGAGTATTTTATCAATAGCCAACAAGTGGTTGACGCAATCGATGAGCCCAGCACTGTATTGCTAGATGCACGTGCTTATAAGCGTTTTACAGGCGAAGAAAGTGAACCCCGAAAAGGCATGCGTAGCGGGCATATCCCAAATAGTCGCTCGTTGCCTTTTATGGATTTACTTAATAAAGGTGAAGCTAAACCACTTGCCGAAATTAAAGCGATATTTAGTGACGTGGTTGATGATACGCAGCAGTTACAGTTTAGCTGTGGCTCAGGTATTACAGCCTGTGTTTTAGCGTTATTTGCTACTGAATGTGGTTACAGTAATTTAAGCGTTTATGATGGCTCGTGGAGTGAGTGGGGTGCAAGTGATTCATTACCCATCGCCACGGGAGAAAAATAGATGTGTTGGATATGTAAAGCTTGCTCACGTTAAAGCCGCAGCGCCTCTAAACCTCTTTGTGAATAACAGTATTTAAAAATATTACTCACAAGGAGAAGTGAAAGAGAAGAAAATGAGAAGGTAAAAACCAGTGCTTGCTCGTATTTGAATACTCTTTTTATACAATCACTTACTCTAAAAGCGCAGCGCCTCTAAATCTCTTTGTGAATAACAGTATTTAAAAATATTACTCACAAGGAGAAGTGAAAGAGAAGAAAATGAGAAGGTAAAAACCAGTGCTTACTCGTATTTGAATACTATTTTTATACAATCGCTTACTCTAAAAGCGCAGCGTCTCTAAATCTCTTTGTGAATAACAGTATTTAAAAATATTACTCACAAGGAGAAGTGAAAGAGAAGAAAATAAGAAGGTAAAAACCAGTGCTTACTCGTATTTGTATTAAATAGCTTTTACTTTCTAAAACCATAAGGGCAGTTTTTACAACCATTTTTGCAGCACGAACCACGCTTTAAAAAAAACCACTTACTAAATATCATGTAACCACTTTGCATGGTGTAGTCGAGCCCTTCAATTAAATTGTCGTTACCTCTATATTGCTTTGCAAAGTCTATTTGGGTTTTAATAGGTTGTGTATAAACACCCTCTAAAAAAGTATTTATTTTATTAAGCGTGCACTTGCGGCATAAACAACTTGTTGCTGTGATATCAAGCGGTAAAATAGCCGGCAGCTCATTGCACCAACACGCTGATATATCGTCTACATTACACGTTAAAGTACTGTGGCATTGAGTGCAGTTAAGTTCAGTCATTATAATTCTTTTTAGTAACAGTGAGCCAAGAATAACAAATATTATGAATACACAAAAAGCATTAGCTGAATTTATTACATTTGGTGAGCAAAGGGACGAAGCTATATCGGTTATCGTTTCAAGCCCTGCTGATAGCAATAAAACTCATTATACTCTCTCAACCGAGGTTTTAATTGATGTGCTTAAACGCTGTTTAAGTAACGAAATAGACTTAGATGATTTAGAGCTTTGGGCAAACGTAATTGAATCGCGAGATGATATTGATTGTACTGAGCACGAAGGTTTTATTTATGCGCTCAGTAATAGCGAGCAAATGGGAGAGCTTAATCATCAAAAGCTTGCTCAAATAGTTGCCTTAGTAAAAGTTTGATTTTTTTAAAAGCGAGGTGTAAAACCTCACCTACAAAATACACCAAACCGTAGGTGCGAATTTATTTCGCGCTCATGTAACGTGGCTTTGGTGTTTAAAAAGCGAGGTATAAAACCTCACCTACAACATGGGGCATAGACCTGTAAGTGCGAATTTATTTCGCGCTCATGTAACGTGGCTTTGGTATTTAAAAAGCGAGGTGTAAAACCTCACCTAAAAAAAACCGCACTTCAATTGAATGCGGTTTTTTAAATTGAGAACAACCGTTTTAAGCGATTATTTATGATATCCCAAGCACGTTTCTACTTCGTTTTTAGAACCTAAAATAACAGCTACTCGCTGGTGGATTGCATCAGGCTGAATATCCATAATACGCTCAGTACCGGTGGAAGCGATACCGCCAGCTTGCTCTACTAACATAGCCATTGGATTTGCTTCGTAAAGTAGGCGTAATTTATTTGGCTTTTTAGGATCTTTAGTGTCTGTAGGGTAAGTAAACAAACCACCACGGCTAAGCACGCGATGTACATCGCCCACCATTGCTGCAATCCAGCGCATATTAAAGTTTTTAGCGCGCGGGCCTGTATCGCCTGCTAGCAAATCATTGATGTAGTTTTGCATAGCTGGCTGCCAATGGCGTTGGTTAGACGTATTAATGGCAAATTCGTTTGTATCAGCAGGGATTTCGGCAAAATCTTGTGTAAGTAAAAAGCTGCCTTGTGTTTTATCAAGGGTAAACATGCGCGTGCCTTTACCTGTAGTCAGCGCAAGCATTGTTGATGGCCCGTAAAGTACGTAACCTGCTGCAACTTGTTTGTGGCCTGGCTGCATAAATATGCTTTGATCAGCAGCGTCAGAGCCTTCAGGCGCTTCCATAATAGAAAATATAGTACCCACAAGTGAGTTAATATCCGTATTTGACGAGCCATCGAGTGGATCAAATGCCACTATAAATTTAGCGTCTGGGTTACCTGCTACTGTGTAGTCTTCTTCTTCAGAGGCGATTGCTTTAACCGTACCTGATTCCAGTAAAATATCTTTTAACAGCTGATTAGATAATACATCGAGCTTTTTTTGAGTTTCACCTTGAATGTTTTCATCAAGGGTTGAGCCTAATACGCCAGAAAGCGCGCCTTGACCAACGCGAAACGAAATTTCTTTACATGCCGCTAAAACTGTTCGAATTAATGATAAAAGTTCTCTTGAACAACCATCTTCAAGTAATACTGGAGGGAGTCTACGCATTCTATTTTCCTGATAACGTGTTAAAACCAATCATAATGTGAGAGAGATTAGCTTAGAGCGCTGAAATTCGTCTTAAATAACTGTATTGTTTAAATAGCACCCTATAATGGGACCACCTAATCGTACTTAAAACACAAATAACAAAGATAAGATTATGAAAAAAATACCACTACTAAGTTACATATTCTTTACTGTGCTGTGCTCTATCATAACTCAAGCGCACGCAGCAATTAAGTCAATTGATGAATTTACTACGCAAATGAATCATTTTCCGGGCTATTATTCGTTTTTTTACGATACCCAAAACGGAAAAGTATATTTAAAAGTTGATAAGTTTGAACAACAATTTTTACTGCAGCAAAGCTTGCCTTACGGTATTGGCTCTAACGACATAGGCCTTGATAGAGGTCAGCTTGGTAATACTCACCTTGTGCAGTTTGAGCGTTTTGGCGACAAAGTAATGCTACGCGCTGTAAATACTTACTATCGTGCTAACACAAGTAACAAGGCTGAACAGCAAAGTATTAAAGAAGCGTTTGCATCAAGTATACTTGCTGGTTTTAAAGTGGTTGCAGAAGATAAAGCCACAGCACTTATTGATTATACGCCTTATTTATTAAGTGATGTACATGGCGTAAGTCGCAAGCTTGCTGCACGTAAGCAAGGCAACTTTAGCCTTGATGAATCACGTAGTGCCGTTTATATGAATCGCTCAAAAGCATTTGTAAAAAACACCGAGCTTGAAGCTGTACTTACATTTAAAGGCACAAAACCAGGTGAATTTGTTCGCCAAGTAAGTGCCGACCCTTATGCGCTTACTGTTCATATGCATCATTCACTTATTCAATTACCAGATGATAACTACACACCTCGTAAGTTTAATCCGCAATCAGGTTTTTGGAGTATAGAACATAAAGATTACGCAGCGCCGCTTGGTGAGTCTATGTATGTGCGTTATATACCACGTCATCGTCTAACTAAAAAGGACTCAAGCTTACCTATTAGTGAGCCTGTTAAACCAATCGTTTATTACCTTGATCCTGGCGTTCCAGAGCCCGTTAAAAGCGCTTTGCTTGAAGGTGGAAAATGGTGGAACGACGCATTTACGGCTGCAGGATATAAAAATGCATTTATAGTAAAAGTGCTGCCAAGTAGTGCCGACCCTATGGATATTCGTTACAACGTCATTCAATGGGTACACCGTGCAACGCGTGGTTGGTCATACGGAAGTTCTGTAATCGACCCACGTACAGGTGAAATACTTAAAGGGCATGTAACACTTGGCTCATTGCGTGTTCGCCAAGATATTTTAATAGCTGAAGCACTCGCTGCTCCTTATTTAAAAGGCAATGAAGTTGCTAAAAACTTGCAAGCAATGGCGCTTGATCGTATTCGCCAATTAAGTGCGCATGAAATTGGTCACACGTTAGGTATTGCTCATAACTTTGCGGCATCGGTAGGTGATAGAGCTTCTGTAATGGATTACCCACATCCGCTACTTAGTTTTAATGAACAAGGTAAGCTTGATGTAACGCGCGGGTATGCAACAGGCATGGGCGTATGGGATACCCAAGTAATTAAATATGGCTATAGCGATTTTACTAACCAAGATGAAAGCGCAGAACTCGCTGCTATTTTAAAGGAGAGCAAAGCCAAAGGCCTTGAGTTTATATCAGATAGCGACGCTCGTGCTAAAGGTGGCGCACATCCAACCGCTCATTTATGGGATAACGGCACTAATCCTTCGCAGGAGCTTTTACGAGTACTCGACGTACGTAAAAAAGCGCTTTCGCAGTTTGGTATTAATAATATTAAAACGGGCGATTCATTATCGCAATTAGAGGAAAAACTAGTTCCGCTTTATCTGTTTCACCGTTTTCAGGTTGAGGCTGCGGTGAAGCTTATAGCCGGTGTTGATTACGAATACGAAACACGCAGTGACTCACCCGTAAAAGGTGCGCAAGTGGTTGATAAAAAAATGCAACAAGAAGCGGTAAACGCTATTTTTGCAACGCTTAAGCCAAGTAACTTGTTACTTCCTGAATCGGTACTATCACTTATTCCACCAAAAGCATACGGCGAGTCTAAGTCGCGCGAGAGCATAGTGGGGCGCACAGGGTTAACGCTCGATGCAATGGCATTACCCGAGGTTGCAGTGCAGCACAGCTTGTCGCTTTTATTAAACGCACAACGTTTAAACCGCCTAGCGCAGCAGCAAGCACGTAGTAATGACTTTTATAGTTTAGATGAGTTACTTGAGGAGCTATATGGCCAAGTGTTTAACGCGTCATCACCTAATACAATGACAGGTAAAATAACTCAGCGCGTGCAATTTTTAACTGCAAAAGCCATGGCTGATTTAGTAGCAAGCGATAGTGCAAGCCCTGAAGTGCAAGCGCAGTTACGTTACTACTTAGTTAAATTGAGTGAAGACTTTAACCAAAACTCAATGCTGAGCCATACAAGTACTGGCGAGAGTGCGTTTAAGCAATATTTAGCTGAGCAAGTAAATCAGTTTTTAATTAAAGGGCAATGGCCAAACAACTTTAAAGTGCTGCCAATCCCACCGGGCTCACCAATTTAGAATAAAAAGTAGAAGCGCTTATTTTAAATCAATCATTTAATCAATCATAAAGCAAAACACCGAGTATATTTATACTCGGTGTTATTTTATTCTAAAAACGAATACGTACTCTAAGACTTTATTTGCACTAAATCGTAATCGGCCATACCAGGTACTATTGCCTGTAAGCGAGATTCGGTTACATCGAGTGCATTTAAACATTCGCAATACTCAGAAGCCTTAAGCTCTAATTGATGTGCCTTTTTTTGTAGCGATTTATCAATTTCTCTTGAGATAATATCCATGCGTTGCCCCATGTCGTTAATGCGATCTTCTATATTACCTTCACGCGATTTAAACGCATCTCCAAGTGATACCAAAATAGCACCTAACGATCCATGCACAGCAGAGTGAATTTGCTGGCTGATCTCTTTAGTAAAAAAATCATCTATTTGCGAAAGTGATTGAGGGGCTATAAAAAAGAAGTCATCTCCGCGCTTAAACTTATCCATTAGCGCGCGCTCTACATACTGCAATTGTGTTTTAAGTACTTCAGGTTCTTTGTCTGACATACCTTCAACTACGTGTTCAATAGCGCTTAAACCTAAGTTAACACCATCGGTAGCAAGGTTTACTAATTCGGGGACTGTGTGGCGAATACCATTACTAAACTGTTCGAGTACTTTGCTTTCGTCATCGCTTAAATCAACCCAATAACCGCGAATAAACAGTTGGTTATTGTTATTAATTTGGACACGAGTTTGGCCTTTATCTAATATGCGAATTGCATCGTCAGTAATAATTAAACCATGACGTAATTCAACATCGCATTGGGCTTGAGCAAAGACACTAGTGCTTGAGAGCGCCATGGATAACGCCAATATCGAACGAGATAGAAACGCCATAAACACCTCAAAAAGACTAAAATGGAAGGCGAGTAGGTTAACAAAAAAACAACTTTATGCAAGGGAAAATAAACCTATCAACTATCTCACAGAATAGTTGTATAGAGTGCAGCTTGAGTTTTTAGATACGGTTATGTTGGGCAAAATCAACAGTCCAACAAAGGGCTTAATATATAGCTGGAGAGGGTAGAATTGGCTCATAGTAAAATAAGAACACGTGGTTTTTAAATGAAGTTTAAAAAGATACAGCTATTTATATCAATTAAGCTTAATAGCCGACTCTAAATTTACTCTGGAGTCGGCTCAAAAAACTAAATATTTAGTGTGAAACCACTATTAATCGAATTGCATCAAGTTGTAACTGCGTTTTTTCAATATACGTAGTTAGGTCGTTACGTTGCTTATCGTAGAAGGTAATTTCTTCTTGGCGAATATTCGGATTAATTTGCTTAAGGGCAACAAGTCGCTCTTGCTCTTCACTGAGTGACGTTTGCATTTTTGCAAGTGACGCTGCGCGAATAACTTCAAGTTTTTCTTGTGCCATATCTTTAGCGGTAGTGATCATCGGGTGAACAGCGCTTTGCAATGCACCTGCAAGCTTACTTGCTGTTTGGCGGCCAACGGCTGATAACTGCTGATTAAAGCCTTCAAATGCCACGTTTTCACCTAGGTTATTACCTGCTTTATCGAGTAATATACGAATTGGTGTAGGCGGTAAAAAGCGACCAACTTGCAATACTTTTGGTGCCATTGCTTCTGCAACAAAAATAAGCTCAACAAAAAAGGTACCAGGCGGTAACTTTTTGTTTTTAAGTAAAGCCACCGATGCGCTACCAAAGTCGTCGTCACAAATCATATCCATGGTGCCTTGCACCATAGGGTGATCCCAGCTGATAAAATGTACGTCTTCTTGCGAAAGTGCAGTGTCGCGATCAAAGGTAACCGTCATACCGTCTTCTTTAAGCGATGGGAACGATGCATTTAACATATGTTCCGTTGGCTTTAAGATAATGGTGTTTTCGCCTTTATCTTCTTGGCTTACGCCAAATGTGTCAAACACGTTGATCATGTAGCTTGGCAATTCAAACTGGTTATCGAGTTTTTCGATATCAGTTACAAGCGAATCGGCAGCACCTTGACCCGATGAATGTAGCTCTAGTAAACGATCTCGTCCGCTTTCCATTTTTTTACGCAGTACCGCATTTTGTTGTGCTACTTGCTCAAGTAATGGATCGAGTTCGTCTTCATCGCAATTATGCGCAGAAATATATTCAAGTAGGTCATCACGGAATTCTTTATAAAGCATTTGCCCAGTTGTTGATGTAGATTCGAATGCATCTAGACCTTCGTTATACCAACGTAGCAGTACTTCTTGAGCGGTGTTTTCAAAATATGGCACATGAATGTTCACATCTTGTGTTTGGCCTATACGGTCTAATCGACCAATACGTTGTTCGAGCAAATCTGGGTTCAGTGGTAAATCAAACAACACTAAGTGATGCGAGAACTGGAAGTTACGACCTTCTGAGCCAATTTCTGAACACAGTAATATTTGTGCATTATCGTACTCGTCTGCAAAAAATGCAGCAGCGCGGTCACGCTCAATAATCGACATGCCTTCGTGAAATACCGACGCTTTAATAGCTTCGCGTTCACGCAGTATTTGCTCAAGGCTGATAGCTGTTTCAGCTTTAGCACATATAAGCAGTACTTTTTCGCGCTTAAGTGTTTTAAGGGTGTCGATTAACCAATCTACGCGTGGATCGAATAAACCCCAGCTTGCGCTTTCGCCTTCAAATTCTTGAAATATTTTTTCAGGAAACAGAGCACGGTGTGCACTTAGTTCAGGGTTTTGAATGCCGCCCATGTTACCAAGAACCGACATAGCCGTTTTATACTGCTTTGGTAATGCCATTGGGTAGGCGTGTAATTTACGGCTTGGGTAGCCGTCAATGCCGCTGCGACTATTTCTGAATAATATACGACCTGTGCCGTGGCGATCGAGTAGCATGTTAAGTATTTCTTTACGCGCTGGTAAATCACCTTGCTGTGCTTTTTCAAGAATATCAGTAATATCGGTTTCTTTTAATAGCTCAATTAGCGTGGCTTTGGCTGCGTCGTCCAGAGCTTGCTCTTGCAGTAATTGATTTGCAGCTTGCGCTACGTCTTTATAATTTGCTTCTTCTTCTTTAAACACGTCGTAGTCGTAAAAACGATCCGGATCGAGTAATTGTAAACGCGCAAAGTGACTGCTGTGACCAAGTTGATCAGGCGTTGCTGTAAGCAAAATAAGGCCCGGAATATCTTGGCTAAGCTCTGCCATACGTTGGTACTCTGAGCTTGGCTTGCCGTTATTGATACTTAGATGATGGGCTTCATCTATTACTAAAAGATCCCAATCAGCAAGCGTTGCTTGTTCAAACCAACGTTTTTTCTTGGTTAAAAACTCAAGGCTGGTAAGTACTAGTTGCTCTGTATCAAATACGTTTGGAGAATCTGCAAACGCTTCGTCGCAGCGCTCTTCATCAAAAATAGAAAAGCGTAAGTTAAAGCGGCGTAGCATTTCTACTAACCATTGGTGCTGTAAGTTTTCAGGCACCACAATAAGTACGCGACTCGCACGGCCACTAATAATTTGTTGATGTAGTATCATGCCCGCTTCAATTGTTTTACCAAGGCCTACTTCATCTGATAAAAGTACGCGTGGTGCAAAACGTTTACCCACTTCTTGGGCAATATAAAGCTGGTGTGGAATAAGATTAGCACGCTGACCAATTAAGCCTTTAATAGGCGATTGCTCACGTTCAAATTTATGTAACCACGTTTGGTAGCGAAGTGTGTAGCGATCAAAACGATCGACTTGGCCTGCAAATAAACGATCTTGTGGTTTATTAAACTTAATAAAATGATCTAAAAAGGTTTCTTTAAGTTTAGCCGTTTCGCCATTATCAACACGGGTGCCGTGATAACAGAGTAACTCGCCTTGTACTTCAATAGACTCTACTTCTAATTCCCATTCTTCAACGCTTTTGATCACATCGCCAGGATTAAATGCCACACGGGTAACAGGTGCCTCTGCACTAGAATAAACACGGTTTTCACCACTGGCAGGAAATAATATGCTGACCTGACGGCCTTCAATGGCAACAACGGTGCCTAATCCTAAATCTGACTCTGTATCACTGATCCAACGCTGACCTAAGGAAAAATTCATGTATGTCTCGTCTATGATGAAAAAGGCGGCTATGTTACCTGTAAGCTAACACCACTGCAAGGCGCTATTTGGCTCACTTTTAATTAATTTTGTAAGTGTTAATTATTACTATTAAAACAGCTTGTTTATGACTCTTTTTTAGGTAAATCAAAACTAATTACAGTTTGTAATAAAACGGACTTTTATGACAAATAGACTAAACTTACATTATGCCTTAGCAATTAAGTATTGCAGGTTTAAGTTTTGCCCGTTTTACTTAGTTATTTTGGTATAGCATAAAAATCATAAAACGTAAGGAAAGTGCTATGGAAAAAGCTTCGAACCTTGAAAGTAAAATGTATGTGCTAGATACCAACGTACTACTTCACGAACCACTCGCTTATTTGTCTTTTCAAGAGCATGACGTTGTAATTCCGATGACGGTGCTTGAAGAACTTGACCATATAAAAGACAGAAAACACGACGTAAGCCGTGATGCGCGCGTCGCTATTCGTGGATTAGATGAAGTTCTTAAAAATGCAACGCCTGAACAAATGCTACAAGGCGTGGCGCTGCCGAGTAACAAAAAGGCAAAAGCGAGCTCTGCAGGTACCCTCATTATTGTAAACGACCATTTATTTGCCGACTCCATTTCTGGTTTGCCTGGTAACGAAAACGACCACCGTATTATTAATTGCGCCGTGTACTTACAAAAGCAGCACAGTGATTCAAAAGTAATACTTGTTACAAAAGACATAAACATGCGTTTAAAAGCCAAAGGCGCCGGGCTTAAATATGTTGAGGATTACCGCACCGATCAACTTATTGACGATATAAGCCTACTCACTAGTGGTTATAAAAAAATTGAAGGGGATTTTTGGGATCATGTAGGGGAGTGTAATACGCAGCAGCACGGGCTCGATACGTTTCATCATGTGCCTAAAAACTTAGTACCTGATGTATTTTGTAATGAATATTTACTTGATGGAGGGGAGCAGTTTGCGGCGCGCGTTAAATCGTACGATGACGAGCACATAACGCTCAAAGATATTGGTATTGAACGTTTAATGCATCAACAAGCATGGGGCGTTAAGCCCAAAAATATTTATCAAGGGATGGCATTAGATGCATTACTGGATACAGGTATTGAACTTGTTATTTTAACAGGACCAGCAGGGTGTGGTAAAACCTTGTTAGCACTTGCCAGCGCCCTTGAAATGGTCATCGAAAAAGGTATTTACGATAAAGTAATAGTTACCCGTAATACGCCAGAAATAGCAGAGTCTATTGGGTTTTTACCAGGCACGGAGGAGGAAAAAATGGCGCCATGGCTTGCAGCTATCACTGATACGCTGGAGGTATTGCACAAAGGCGACGAAAATCCAATATCGAGTCGAAATTACATAATGGAGAAGGCTAATGTACAGTTTAAATCGGTTAACTTTATGCGCGGGCGTAGCATTCAAAATGCAGTGGTAATTTTAGATGAGAGCCAAAATTTAACGGCATCTCAGCTTAAGACGATTATTACTCGCTGCGGCGAAGGTACTAAATTAATTTGTACAGGTAACTTGGCGCAAATAGATAGTAACTATTTAACGCCAGTAACATCGGGCTTGACGTACATAGTAGAGCGCTTTAAAAACTTTGAAGGCAGCGCAACAATAAACCTCAACGGTGTTGTGCGTAGTCGCTTAGCGTCATTTGCAGAAGAAAATTTATAACTTGCGCTTAACAAATTGGCTCGATAGTCTATCGATTGATTTTCGAGCCAAATGGCAGGCAGTACATTGAATTTTTTACCTCTGAAGCATTATTATCGTTCATTATTTATTGCGCTGTTAGTGCCATTGATTGTCGCTTTTTTACTGTGCTTGCACTTATATAATATAAAGCTTGAGCGGACGGTTGAAAAACGCCAAGCTGACTTTACAAATGTTTCAGCACAGGTTACTCACGGGATGGACTCGGTGAGTAATCTACTTACCACCATGTTTAACTTATACGAGCAAGCGACTTATCCCAAAATAAACCAAGATTTGCTCGAAGGCATAAATCAATATGATGGTTACTATTATCGTCATTTTATTGATCAAAGTACTGAAATAGTGGGTAAAGGTGAGTTTGCGTTATCTGCTAAGGCATTAATGCAGTGGCAGCAGGCTATTACATTAGGGCCTTCGTTTAATACAACGCTTGCGTTAATGCAGTCGTTATCTGCTGTAGCGTATGTTGATGATAATGGTTTTGCTTATGTAAGCAGGCACAACAAAAGCCAAAGTTTAATGCTTACTGAAATTTTAAATGGAAAATTTAAGCCAAAATTTGCGCAAAACAAACTTACTTCAAGCCCTATTGTTAAAGTGAATGACAATTCGTATTTTGCTATTGGTCGACAACGAAGCACTGGCTCAGCCGATTACATTATTTTAATTTATGATGTTCAAGCAATTTCTGGATGGTTAAAAAAGGTGTCACCGAACAGTGGTGAATACGTTTTTATGAACCAATCGCATCAAATTATCGCCAGCTCTAAACAGATAATAGAGCAAGCGACTGCGTTAAAAAATTATTGGCCAGACTTGGCCAATTATCAGAGTCAAAAAACAGTATTAACTAGTGATAGTAATTACTTTATGCAGCCTATGGATGAGTTACCTATTCACGCAGCATTTTACGAGCACAAACCCCAATTAATAAGCTCAATTAAGTATGAGATATTACTAGAGTTTACTTTTTTAACGCTATTTTTAAGTATTATGTTTGGCGTGTTTTTTTGGTTAAGTCAGCGCATTTTTATAAAGCCGATGACTCACTTAATGTCATACCTTGAGAGTAACGGTACACAACAAGAAGAGCAGCTAAATTACAAAGTACCACTGAGCTGGCAACCTTGGTTTTCTAAAGTGAAGCGTGTATTTACTAAAAACAAACAGTTAGTTGATTCATTACAAAGTGCAAATAAAGCTCTGGACGACCAAGTTCAGCTGCAATCAGAAAAGCTTAGCCGCAGTTACGAAGCGAAAGAGCGCCACTTAGCTTTACTCAACACTATGCTAAACAGTGTGCCAGACCTTATTTACTTTAAAAATATTGATGGTTCATTCTTAGGATGCAATAAAGCATTTGAGGCGTATATCGGTAAAGATCAAACTGCATTAGTTGGTAAATATGTAGATGATTTAGGTGACAATGATCAGCAAATAAATGCGCTTGAAAAACAAGTATTACAAAACAGAAATAGTGTTGAACAGCGAATAGAAACCGATACAAAATCGTATCAACTTACTATTGCACCTTTTTATAACGAGCACCAACACCTGTTAGGAACCATGGGTATTGGCCGCGATATTACTGAACAGCAACAAACATTATTGGCCTTAAAATCATCTGAATCTAAATTTAGAAGTGCCATTGAATTTGCGGCTAACTGCGTGGTTTTACTCTCGCTTGAACACACAATATTACAAGTTAATAAAGCAGCAAGAAAGCAGTTTTCTGATCAGCCAGTACTAGTTGGGGAGCAGTTAAAAGCATTATTTGATGACTCCCAATGGCAGCAAATAAAAAGCACATTAGCGCAATTGCTAGATGACAAAAAACGCGTATACCATTTAACGCTTGCTCAAGGGGGTTTAACAAGCTGGTTGCAACTAAGTGTATCGCTTGTCTGGGATGAAAACCGCGATCCAGCTTATTATGTTATACACATTCAGGATGTAAGTGCCTTAACTAAATCAAAACTTGATGCCGAACGAGCAACCCTAGCTAAAAGCCGCTTTATAGCCAATTTAAGTCATGAAATACGTACCCCTTTGAACGCTGTTTTAGGGTTGCTTGATATGTTAATTGAGCAAGGCTTAACGCAAAAGCAATTACAACAAACGGATCAAGCTAAGCATGCAGCACAAAGCTTGTTATTAATGCTTAATAGAATGCTTGATTTTGCACGTATTGAAGGTTCGCAAACCGATTTAAAACAAGCGTCTTTTAGCATGGTTGAGCTAGTAGATATTTGTGAAAGCTTAACGGCTCCATTGTGCGAAGGAAAAGGTATTGAATTTTTTATTGATATTGACCCGCTAATAGCACCTGATTTGATATGCGACAGTATACGTTTGCAGCAAATATTAGGTAACTTATTAACTAATGCCGTTAAGTTTACAAAAACAGGTTCCATTACTTTAAAAATGGAACTTATTGAAAGCGATAGCCTAGAGCAACAGCATATTTGCTTTAAAGTAATTGATACTGGCATGGGTATAGATGAAGCCGATCAAAGTCGCTTATTCGATGCTTTTACTCAAGGTGATGAATCTTCAACCCGCATACACCAAGGGGTTGGGCTAGGTTTAGCTATTGTTAAACATGCAGTGTCGTTAATGGGTGGGGAGATTGCTTTAAAGAGTAAAAAAGGCCACGGCAGCGAATTTTATTTCAGTATTAGCTTTTTAGTTGATACCACTAAAAACACAGTGTTACCGACTAATACATTGGCTATTTTATCTGATCAAAGTAAAGAGCTTAAGCAGGTGACAAATGCATATAACGAACTTGCTAATATTAATTTAGATGAAGTACTAAAATACCCAATTAAGCTCTCTAATACTCAAAAAATAATAATTGATGCAGCTGACTTACCTGCACTTTTAAATGTTGAAGCGATTAATGATTCGTTATCAGCTAAAGAAACATCGGTAATTATTATTAATCATCAGCACACACTTAATTTACCGACAAGCGAGCACTTAGCTGCGCATCACGTTAAAGCATCGGCATTAGGGCAAAGGCTATTTAGTTTGAACTCTCAGCAAAAGCCTATAGTTAATACAAGTGCGGCAGTTCACAGTGCAACTGAAAGTAAAGCTGATATATCGGGTCTACTTGTATTAGCAATTGATGATAATCAGCTTAACTTAGAAATAATTAGCAGTGTTCTTCGCCAAGCAAACGTAAATGTTGTCACGGCTTTAAGCGCATCAATTGGTATGGAATTATTGCAAGTTTTAAAGCCTGACTTAATATTGATGGATGTGCAAATGCCGAAAATCGATGGCTGTCAAGCAACCGCTTTGATTCGTCAACAGTTTGACGCAAAGCAACTGCCTATTTTTGCTTTAACGGCTCATTGCGAGCCTGCTGATGTAGAACGTTCTTTAAAGTGCGGCATGAATAAACATTTAACTAAACCGGTTGTTGCTAAAGTACTTATTGATGCAATTGCTGACTTAAACTTAGTTAAACCAAGCTTTTTTGAAAAATCATTTGCTTTAACGCAGTTTAGTATGGATGAAAAACTACTTAATACGATGATTGATAAGTTTGCTAGCTTGTGTGAAACCCAGCTATCGCAACTAGAAGAAACAACCAATAAGGATGATTTGGTACGTTTAGTGCATAGTATCAAGGGTGTAGCAGGTAATTTAGGTTTTAGACGATTATCACATTGTGCTTTATTGTGTGAAAGAACGCTTAAAACAACTAATAAGCCTATTGAGATTACACTACAAGAGCTTATCATACAGCTAGAACAGGTAATTGTTTTTATAAAAGGGCTAGGGGTTAGGGATGTCGAAAAGAGCTAAAGTACTTATTGTGGATGATGATCCAATCAACAGATTAGTACTTGAAAAAACACTTAAAGCAGAACACGACGTGTTCTTAGTTGAAAGTGGTGAAAAAGCACTGACCTTTGTAAAAACAGCGCAAGTTGATTTAATAATCCTTGATGTAATTATGCCTGGAATTGACGGCTATCAAGTACTTGTGGAGCTTAAAGAAAACCCAATAACTCAGTCTATTCCTATTATATTTATATCAGCCAATCGTAGCCATGATGATGAAGCAAAGGGCTTAGAGCTCGGTGCAATGGACTACATAACCAAGCCATTTAGTCCTTCTATTGTTCGCGTTAGAGTGCGCAACCAACTCCTCATAAAGCAAAAAAATGATTTGCTAGAAATGCTAGCTTCGATAGATGGCTTAACTGAAATACCAAATAGACGCTACCTTGATGAAAACTTATCTCGAGAATGGCGCCGCAGTAAGCGAAGTGGAACACCGCTATCGGTGTTACTTATGGATATAGACCACTTTAAACGTTACAACGATTGCTACGGACACCGTGCTGGCGATGAGTGTTTAAAGAATGTTGCGCAAGCACTTGCGGCTCAATGTGAACGTGGCAGTGACTTTATTGCTCGTTATGGCGGAGAAGAATTTGCTGCTGTGCTACCAGGAATTGATAGGCATGAAGCAATGGAGTTTGCTAATAAATTACGCAATGCTGTAAATGCTTTGAATATAGAACACAAAGCTTCATTAAATGCAGACCACATCACTATAAGTATAGGTATTGCCACTACACAAAGTGGTAAAGTGTATGCTGAGCAAGCATTATTAGAAGAGGCCGATTTAGGCTTATATGCCGCTAAAGATGCAGGGCGAGATAGAATAGTCGCACGCTAAAAACTTAATATACAAAAACGCCAATATTTATATATTGGCGTTTTTGTATCAAACATTTTTTATTGGTTACTGCGTGATCATACCTAAAGCGGTGTCACCAATGCCCACTAACTTATCATTTTTAAATACAAGTGGCGTACATTCATCTTTTGTTGTTTTTGAATCTGAATGCTTGCTATGCGTTACATAAAAAAGTACTTGGTATACATCATCATCTTTTTTTAATAGCTCAGTGAAATTAGGCGTTTTTAATTGCGTTAAAACAGACTGATAGCTGCTATCCATTTTTAGCTCTGATATAACTTCACGATTATTTTTATGCTGTGCTTGCCAGCTTGATGAGTTTTTTCCTGCCCAATGAGTCTCAGCTTCGCCATCTGACACGGCAATAACACAGCCTGTTAAAAATGGAGCGATTAAAGCGGCTGCTAAAAGTGATTTTTTCATTTTTATTTACCTTAATAAGATTTTTAATTGGTTATTAACTGTATTAAAGCAAAGAGTAGACCATATTGATAAGTTGTTATGAATCAGTTTGTTAAGTGAGTTAAGCTGTTTTTATCTAATAAAATATTAAATATATTAGTAAAAACAGCCATTTTTTAGCTTATTTGATTACTACAATAAAATGACTAAACCAAGCGGTTGCGTGATTCACCTTTAGTAAATGCCGCAATATTTAAACTTACTTCATTAATTAAACGCACAATAGATTCAGTACTTGCCCATGCAATATGTGGAGTAAGTAATAAGTTATTGCCTGTGTAATTAGCAAGTGGATTTGAAGCTTCAGCAGGTTCTTTAGTTAGTACATCAACACCCGCTCCAGCAATTAGGTTTTGCTCAAGCGCTGTTGCTAAGTCGGCTTCGTTAATAATACCACCACGTGCTGTATTAATAATTATAGCGCTTGGCTTCATCATTTTAAGCTCATTAAGTGCAATTAAATCACGTGTTTCATCTGTAAGCGGGCAGTGTACGCTGATTATATCGGCTGTTTTAATGACGTCTTCAAAAGGCGTACGACCATCACGACATTTAACCCCTTTGCGCTCTGCAACAATAACATTAGCGCCAAATGCCTCAGCCACTTTAGCAACGCCTTTGCCTAGTGTACCGCCGCCTATAATGGCAAATGTTTTACCTTGTAAGTCGTTAAAGCTGTAATCGAGTATGCAAAACATTTCACTTTTTTGCCATGCGCCTTGCTGGCAATCTGCCTGATAGCGGTGGGTGTTACCCAGTAAGTTAGTAATTAAAGAAAATGTATGTTGAACAACTGAAGGGGTTGAGTAGCCAGCTACATTAGTTACGGCAATACCAAATTCTTTAGCGGCTTCTAAATCAACATTATTAGTACCGGTTGCACTTACGCAAATTAATTTCAGCGGTGTTAGCTGACTAATCGTATCGCGATTTAAAACTGCTTTATTAGTGATTAATACATCAGCGCCTTGGCAATGCTCAATAACTTGCTCTGGGCTGGTAAGCTCATAAGTCGTTAATTTACCAAGTTGTTCTATACACGAAAGAGATGTTTTAGCTAACGTTGCGTTATCAAGAATAGTAATGTTCATTATGAGCCCTAAAATAAGTGGATCTGAAAGAGTTAAAATCGTAAAAAAGAGGCTTACGATCCATCAAAAATCTAAAATATGGGCTTAAGGTACTACGAAAGAAAGGCTTTGTTAATGGTATTACTACCAAATGATTAGAGGGCTATGTAGTAGTGGTCTGCCCACTAACAGATTGAGAACATGGTATTTTGCTAGACTGATCAGTTTTTTTGCACTTATAAGCAAGCCTGTGGTCATAGAAGGTAATTAAACTCGGCTTTAAAGCAAGTTGCTAAAATAAAAAATCGTTTTTTTGGTTATTTCGCATTTTAGATTGGCTGAGTTATAATCGGATATAGACATAAACGGTGCGCTTTAGCGTGCCGTTTTTTAACATTGTAGATGTAGTAATGAGTGAATTAGAAGATAAATACGCAGATATACGCCCATACAACGACGACGAAGTTGCGGCGTCGCTTACACGTTTGATTAACGATGATGCGTTTATTGATGTAATAGCAAAGTATAATTTACCGCGCTTTTTGTCGGCAGTGCCTTTTATTGCACGTCCAATGGTAAGAAGTCAGTTACGCAAAAAATGGGGCAAAGTAAGCACCGTTGAAGATGTGCAAAATGAAGTGGCGCAATACTTAGATAAACTAGTGAAGCGCACCACATCAAAAGTTACCTTTTCTGGGCTAGAGCAGTTAGACGCTAATCAGGCCTATTTATTTATTTCAAACCACAGAGACATAGTGCTTGATCCTGCATTAGTTAATTGGGGTTTATATCAGCATAAAATGAAAACAGTGCGTATTGCTATTGGCGATAATTTATTGCAAATACCTTACATTACTGAGCTGATGCGTTTAAATAAAAGTTTTATTGTTAAGCGCTCTGCTAAAGCACCAAAAGAAATGTTAAAAGCATTAACCCAGTTATCGTCATATATCTATGACTCTTTAATCGGTGGAAATTCTATTTGGATTGCACAAAAAGAAGGGCGTGCAAAAGATGGTTTTGATCAAACAGATCCTGCCCTTTTAAAAATGTTGCAATTAAATGGACGTAAACAAAAGAAAGAATTTGGCGATTATATTAAAGAGTTAAAAATAGTGCCTGTTTCTATTTCTTATCAATATGAACCGTGTGCAATTGCTAAGGCTAAAGAGCTTTATCATAAACAGCATCATGGTGAATATATTAAGTCAGCGGGTGAAGATATTGCCAGTATTGTTGAAGGTTTTAGTTCAGCTAAAGGGCATGTGCATTTAGCATTTGGACAGCCAATCGAATCTAAATGTGATAGTGCTGAAGAGCTTGCTAAAACAATTGATAGGCAAATTGTAGATTCGTTTTATTTGCACCCTGGTAATTACATTGCTGGTGGCTGTAAAGAGGCGGTAATAGACTCTCCAGATACAGCGACGTTTGAACAGCGTTTAGCCTGTGTACCAGAAGAGTTAAAACCGTTAGTGCTGGCCATGTACGCTAAGCCATTTCACCGTAAAACAGAGATAAATACCAATAGCTGTGAGTATTAATAATCCCAGCTCAACAAAACTAAGCAGCAATTAAATTGCTGCTTTTTTTTTGCTCAAAAATAACGCTATACTAATACCTCCTCTTCAACTGGGCGGTCCTTATGCATGCAACAAATTGAAATATTTGATATTCCAAGTCCTTGCAAAAGTATTTGCTTAGTTAACAACAGAGGGTATTGCAAAGGGTGTTATCGTAGTCGGGATGAGCGCTTTTCGTGGAATACCTTATCGAACGACCAAAAAAAGAAGGTGCTTAGTTTGTGCCAGCAGCGCTACAAGCGCTACCTTCAAAAAAAGCAGCAAAATGCAGTGCCAAGCACACAGGCGCAGCAGCAAGGGTTCGACTTTTAAAAGCTTAATCCATATTTGGCTCTTAGTGCGTACACAGTGCCATTGTTAGTTAGGTTAATTAATGACATTTTAAGCTTTTCTACTAAGTTTTCATTACGTTTATTTAAATAATGATAAAGCGGATAAGTACTCAATACTTCTTTTACAAAACAGCCTTGAGGTGACGGGAGCTCATTGTTTTGCATTATAAAGTTAATCATTAAAGCTCCCTGTACTTTTTTCTGAGCAAGCAAATTAAGTTGGGTATTCATGCTTTTAACTTTAATAATATTTCCTGCAAACTGTGTGCTTGCTAAATAATGTTCTTGCACAGGGTAGCCATCAACAATTGCGACGCTATCGAGCTGTTCTAAACTGTTAGGTAAACAGTTTTTATATAATACTAAGTCAAACTTAAATAGCTCATAATCGACCCTAATTAAGTTTTCGTAATTTTCTTCAACGCTTGCATCTCTTCCTAACTGCCCATCAAGTACGCCATTATTTGCAGCGAGCAAAGCATTTTGGTGACTAAAATCGATTATATGTATTTTAAAACCGATATCTGCGTATGCTAACTTTAATAGCTTTAAGGCATAATCAGCTTGAGGTGTACTTTGCGGACGATTAAAAGTGAGGTTGTATTGATGACTAAAACAAGAGGCACTAAAAAATAAATTTACCAATAATAACAAGATACTAAAATGTCTATTCATTATCAGTTCCAATTACTACAGAAATAAATAAAATAAGACGCGTATAATAACAAGGAGATTACCTCTTGCCCAGTTTAGAGGGGGAATCAAATAATCTTAAAAGCGAATGAGGAAGTATTGTGAGTTTTAATTTATGCCTATTACCACGTGAAGAAAAATATCAAATTCAGTTAGATTATGAAGCGTCTTTTTGGGCGTATCAAATTAAGCGTAATAAAAAAACGAGAGAGCAAGTTTACAACACAATCCACAGCCGCCCAATGGCAGAGCAAATGGTTTTGAAACAAAAGTTTGAACAGTATTTAGCGCTAATGCTTAGCTAAATATCGATATAAAAATGTATAAAGTTGAAGTGTTAAATGAACTAAAAACCCCACTTGTGAATAAATTTTACAAAAAGCACAGCGTAAGAGGGCGTGCTAATAAACAAGATAAGGTATGGGTTACTTACTATAATAATGAAATAGTGGCAGCATGTAGGTTACAAGATAAAACAGAGTTTTTATTTTTATCTACCATGTTTGTTGCGCTGGAACATCGCGGTAAAGGGATTGCAAAACAATTGCTTTCAACACTCTTAAAGTCGCAAAATAGAGAGATAAAGACCTTCGCATATGAAAACGTAGCTGATTTATATTGTGCTATTGGTTTTAACCAGGTGTTAACATATACTCTTGCTTTACAAGTACTTTTTGATACTTACAAACATCGAAATATAGTCGCTCTAGAGTACCCATAATAATAAATAATAATATGGAATAAGCATGAGTAAATGCGTTAATGGGATCATTAGTTGCTTTGTAGTTTTAATAACTATTCTAAGTTGCCAAGTAGGGGCACAAGTAAAACGTTTATCTCCAAGCGAAGGCTTATCGCAAAGCTACGTTAATACAATGCTTATAGACACTAACGGTTACCTTTGGCTTTCGACAGAGGCCGGGCTTAATCGTTATGATGGCTATCAAGTTATTCCAATAAATGGCCCTAATGGTGAGTTAGAAGAGGCGATCATCGATCGTATTTACCAAGACCCTCAAGGACACATTTGGATTGCCTCGTTACTTGCAGGCCTATTTAGATACGACCCCGTAACAGATTCATATCAGCAATTTCTAGAAAAACCTACCAGTGAAGAAGAAATTATCAATCAGTCTGTTTTTAGTATGGTGGCCGTTGATAAAAAAACACTTTGGATTGGGCGAGGCCGCGATTTTGCAAAGCTTGATATAGCAACCGGAAAAATAACAACTATTTTTGAGCTGCCTGCTAAATATAAAAATACCCTTGTGAGAAAGCTGTTTGCCTACAATGGTTATATATTTATAGGTACAAGCCATGGTGCATACGTATTTGATATTGCCACAGAGCAAGTTAGACCCCTACAGCACTTAAAAGGTGAAGCTGAACATATTTACCAAAATAATGTTAAGTCGTTCGCATTAGGTGAAAATAAACAGTTGTTAGTCGGGGCGGTACAAGGCTTATACGAAGTTGATATTAGTAACTTATCAAAAATGTTTGAACGCCCAGATTTACCTTTTAAAAGTAAAGTATTACTAAGTGACTTAAATGTTTGGAGCATAGTAAACGAACACGGAACAATAGATTTAGCTACCGACAAAGGCTTGTTTAAATTTGATTTAAACACAAAAGAGATGATTAAAAATACTCGAATAGCCAAAAGTAAGTACACACTTGCCGATACCAGTATTATTGATATGGCTAAAGATAAATCGGGTGGTACATGGGTTGCGACTAAGACTGATGGAGCGTTTTACTTATCTCACGACAGCTATCATTTTAATAATGTCGATGGCACTTTGCTCGGGGGGGATGGTTTATCACATCACTCTATCTGGGGGATTACCGAATATAAAGACAAGCTTTGGCTTGCAACGCATAACGGTATTACTGAGGTTGATTTAAAAACAAATATTGGTAAAGCTTATTTAAAAGACTACAAAGTCGACTTACTCACCACGGAGTTTACCGTATATGAAATAACGCCCTATAAAGATAATTTATGGCTTTATACAAACCGTGGTTTATTTATTTTTGACCCTGTAACGCATCAAGTTAGCGAACCTAAAGTACATAATCCTGCTGATCAAGAGCTGATTACTGGTAGAGTGCATGGCGTAACACTCATGCCAAATGGCGATCTATACTTTGTGCACTCAGATCATGGGGTATTTATATACAATATAGATTCTCAAGTAATAACGCGTCTGGGTGGCCAGTTTGATCAATTCGAACCCTTTTTAGCTCATGGCTTTTTACCCGCGTTGAGCAATAAGCCAGACTCGCCACTATTTTTTAATGCTGGAATTTTATATCAAGTAAACCCAAGTGATTTAGCACTTAAAATGATTTACAAAGTGCCAAAGCAGCACGAAAACGTAGCCATTAGCGTGCTTTCTTATTTAATTGATAACAACAATATATTGTGGATATCACTTTCTAATTTTGGCTTGATAGGCCTTGACGCATCTACTTATCAATTAGTACATACAATCGATTTAGAGAAGAATAAATTAGGCACATTGCTTTACGATATGGTGCTAGATGATGATGGCATGATCTGGATGAGTAGCCATAAAGGCATTTGGCGATTAAACCCAGAAACACTTCATTTTCAACAATTTTCTACGTCAGAAGGGCTACTCTCTGCTGAGTTTAATAGTAACGCCATGGCACAGCTCAAAGATGGCCATATTGCGTATGGTAGCTTAAAAGGTTTTACTTATTTTCACCCAATGGAAAACCAAAATTACCAATCACTTATCGATCACGTAAATATTACGCGAGTTGATTTAATGTCACGAGATCTATCGCTTGATTTAAAACAGCCGCTCAACGAAGTTGTGTTAAATCATGATGATATTGGGCTTGAAGTGGCATTTTCGGCTATGGCATTTAGTAATCAAGAACGCATCATTTATGAGTATCAACTCGATAACGGACAAAAAAGTTATACTCGAAAT
This sequence comes from Pseudoalteromonas sp. LC2018020214, assembly GCF_016598755.1. Classification (NCBI taxonomy): domain Bacteria; kingdom Pseudomonadati; phylum Pseudomonadota; class Gammaproteobacteria; order Alteromonadales; family Pseudoalteromonadaceae; genus Pseudoalteromonas; species Pseudoalteromonas sp. LC2018020214. The sequence goes on along the minus strand of NZ_CP066804.1, from coordinate 3,140,457 downwards.
AACAACCGCGTATTGTTTCCAAAATTGAATCCAGGTAATTACCAATTAAAAGTTTGGGCTAAAGACCCCCTGACTGGCGAATATACCTCGCCTGCTATTTTAAAAATAAAAGTAAAGTATCCGCTTTGGCGTGCACCTTATTTTATGGTGCTTTACGCCATGCTGTTTATTGGTTTTGTTGCTATGTGGGTTATGCGCCGTAATAAAATTCAGCGTATTTTATTGGCAGCAAATAAAGAAAGTAAAGAAAGCGAAGCGCGTTTAAAATTAGCGCTTGAAGGCAGCGAATCGGGTGTATGGGATTGGGAGTCGAGCAATCCAAGCATTTACCAACCTCGCTTAGCGAGTGAGTTAGGCTACGAAAATGAAACCGTAAGCCTTGATGAATATTTATCTAAAATTCATCCGCAAGATAAACAATTATTTCGCTTAGAGTGGCTTGAATTTTTATCTACTGATAAAGGTTACTTTAATTGTACTTATCGCCTGCGTCATGCAAAAGGCTATTGGCGCTGGTATAAGGACTTTGGAAAAGTCGTTGAGTGGGATGATAAAACACCACAAAAAGTAGCGGGAACTTATACAAATATGACCCGTGAAATGGTGTTTGAAGAGCATGCTTTACTATTTACGGCAGCGTTTGAGCAAACGCGTGATTGGGTGTTTATACTCGATAAAAACTTAAATATTCGGGCTTCTAATAAATCACTGCAAACCGCCTTTAACTTCTCCGCAGAGTCGTTATCTAGCCGAACTTTAAATTTAGGTATATCGCGCAGCAATCGTTTTGATTATTTACGTATTATGCAAAAGCTATCTGTTGGGGAGCATTTTTCGTGTGAAGACAGTGTGGTTTTAGCTAATGGTGAATCGCGTCATGTACTTGTGAAAATAAGTGCAGTGGCCGATAACGAGCAGCGCCTTAATAGTTATGTCATTATTTTAACCGATATAAACGCACAAAAATCAGCTGAAAACGAACTGCACTTATTGGCCAACTACGATGCCTTAACTGGGCTGCCAAATCGTACATTATTTAATGACCGCGTTGAACACGCCCTTGAACAAGCAAAACTGCATGGATGCAAAGTGGCTTTGTTACATATCAATATTAAACGTTTTAAATACTTTAATGACTCATTAGGGCACGAAGCGGCTGATGAGCTAATTAAAGAAGTTGCTGAGCGCTTAAAGTGCTCTTTGCGACCATCGGATAGTGTTGCGCGATTTGGTGGCGATGAGTTTGTTGTGCTAGTAGAAGATATTCATCAGATAGAGCAAGTACTTATAATATGCACTAAGTTGATGGATTGCGTGAATCAAAATATTGCGATTAATGGCCAAGTTGTAAACGTTAATTTAAGTATTGGTGTGTCGATATCGCCAGATGACGCAGAGCAAGGCCCCGCACTTTTAAAAGCTGCGAGCATAGCGTTATATCATGCAAAAGACTCTTTAGAAGGGCGCTACCAGTTTTATAAGCAAGAGATGAACCAGCATGTTCAAAGAGCGCTGCATCTTGAATCTCAGCTTACTAGAGCGTATCGAGAAGAAGAGTTTTGTAATTACTATCAGCCTATTATTAATGCTAAGAGCCAAAAAACAGAAGGTTTTGAAGTACTGCTGCGTTGGCCCGAAAATAAACTAGTACAAACTCAAGAGTTTTCGCTGGCTGCAGAGGGGATAGGCTTAATTACAAAAATTATGCTGCAGACCTTTGCGCGCGCTTTATTGGAGTTAAAAGAGTGGCGAAAAGCCTCACCTAACCTGTATTTATCTATTAACTTATCGGCACTAGATTTTGAGTTTAAAGAACTCGTACCTGAAATTAAAAAAGCGTTAAATAATTCAGGTGTATCATCTGAGGCAATTGTTTTTGAAATAACCGAATCAATATTAATGCGTGATTCAAAAGAAGCGCTGCACAGCATGGAACAACTTAAAAAGTTGGGTTGTAGATTGTACATGGATGATTTTGGTACAGGTTACGCATCGCTTACCTATTTAAAACGTTTTCCTATTGATGTACTAAAAATAGATAGAAGCTTTGTACAAGACATAGGCATAGATTCTGATGATGAGGCCATTATCCAATCAACACTCGCGCTTGCAGATAGTTTAGGCAAAGAGTGTGTCGCGGAAGGCGTAGAAAGCTCGCACCAACTTGCTTTTTTAAAGGCGAGAGGGTGCAAGCATTTCCAAGGGTATTTATTTAGTAAACCGGTACCTAATACCGAAGTACTCGCGCTTATTAATCGCGATTGGAGTGATATATTTAATTAATAATAGCAGTACTTATTTAAGGCCTTTTACCGCAGTGTCTGCAAAACAAATGGCTGTTATGCTCATTTAACTGCGTTTTAATGGCCTTGTTAGCTTCTAGTTTACTCAAGCCTAGCTTATGGCGTAGCTCTTCTAGGTGTACTTGTTGGGTGTCATTAAGTGTGCCATCTTGAATTGACTCGTGCACAGCGTCTTCAAAAAACTGACGCCGTTTACGTATCTGTTCTGAAAAACTAGATGCCAGTAATCCGGTAGGAATAGCGACCATACCCATGCTCAGTAGTGTGATAACGCCACCGAAAAACTTACCCAATGGCGTTATAGGTACTACATCGCCATAACCAACGGTCGTTAGTGTTGCCATTGCCCACCACATAGCCGCAGGAATAGAGCCAAATTTATCGGGTTGTATATCGTGCTCAATTAAATAAATTCCGCATGAAGCTAAAATAAGCACAACGGCCATTATAAAAAAAGCAGCCATTAATGAACTACCTTCATCGTTAAAGGCTTTTAAAAGTAGCTGCATGGCGCGTGAGTAGCGAGTGAGTTTAAATACTCTTAATAATCTGAGTATGCGTAAAAAACGTAAATCGAGAGGAAATAAAAACATCATTAAGCTTGGCAAAATCGCTATTAAGTCGATTAACGCCAGTGGTGATAAAAAATACTTTAATCTGCGTTTATTGTTCGAGCCTTCCATTGCTACATAGTGTGTTTTATCTACACAGGCCCAAAGTCTGGCTAAGTATTCAATAGCAAAAATAGCGACCGATACAATTTCTAAAACTAAGAATTCGTTGTAATACTGCTCTGCCACACTTGGGATTGACTCAATAACAATGGCTACAACGTTAATCATTATTAAGCTAATGAGTGCAATATCAAGAATATGCCCTGAACGTTGATATTGACCTGTACCTTCAAACAGGCAAGCCATTTTTTGGCGTAACGTTTGCGGTTCATTCATTATTTAAGTTTAAGTACCATGTTAATACTGCCTTCTTCAAAGTCGCGACTAATTTTAAAACCTAACTTACGGGCAAGCTCAATCATCCCTGTATTCTCTGGTAAGGTTATGCCTTCAATCGATTCCACACCTTGACGTTTACAGTGGTTAATTGCTGCACTCATTAGTATGCGACCAAGCCCTAAGCCTTGGCAGTCTGAGCGAACTACAATAGCAAACTCAGCATGTAGGTTATCGGGATCCATAATGACGCGAGACACACCCAGTGTACGGGTTTTACCTTCAAAGCGTTGGCACACAATAAACGCCATTTCACGGTCGTAATCAATTTGGGTCATTTTAGCGAGTTGATCGTGGTTAAACTGTGGTAGTTCGCCAAAAAAGCGTTTATATCTGTCTTCTTTATTAAGTGACTCGTCAAATGCTTTATGGGCTTGTTCATCTTCTGGTTTTATAGGCCTAAGCGTAGCTTGGGTGTTGTTTTTAAGTGTTACCACTTCAACAAGTTCAATAGGGTAGGGACGAATAGATAAGCGCTTACGATTGCTCTGAGCTTGATAGCGGTTAAGTGTCATAGTGGCATCGAGCACTAAAAACTGCCCATTGCTGGCAAGTATAGGATTTAGTTCCATTGAGCTTATATCGGGTTGATCAATAACTAACTGAGAAATACGCGTTAGCAGTGCACATAAACGATACTTATCAACTTTTTCGGGGAGTATGCGCTCCTTTAATACGCCTTTGTCGTGCGCTGCAGCAATTAAATACTTTGCCAAGTTCATATTTAGTGGAGGCAGAGCAACGGCGGCTTGTGCATATTCAAGGCCGGTGCCTGCTTCACCTAATAATATAACTGGGCCAAAATTAGGCTCGGTTTTAATTGCAATTCGCAGCTCATTTGCGCCTGCTCGCGGCGCCATTTTTTGTAATGAAAACCCTTCAATAACAGCATCCGGATAAGTGTTTTTAATACGGATAAGCATTGCAAAAGCGGTTTGTTCAACTTCGTTGGCGTCGTTTAAATTAAGCACCACACCACCTACTTCAGACTTTGAGGCAATACTTGGACTAATCAGTTTTAATGCGACTGGAAAACCAAGCTCTATGGCTTGCTCTTTGGCTTCTGTTGGGGTGTAAGCGACCTCAGTTTGAATGCATTTAATACCATAGTGGTTCAATACTTGGCTTGCCTGATGAGTAGGTAAGTAGCTTTGTCCATCATCTAAAAACTCATTAATAAGGGTTCTAGCTGCCACCTTATTTATTTTAGCGTCATCAGTGTTCGACTCGGGTGTTTGCGTTAAATGCTTTTGGTTACGACGATACGTTACCAAGTGCATAAACGCGCCTACAGCCCCTTCGGGCGTACGATAAGTGGGTATTGCGTTGTTTGAGCACACTTTTCTGGCAGCGTAAGATGCGTCTTCACCCATAAAATTAGTTATAACGTAAGGGCGTGCCATTTTAGGTAATGTTTGTAAGGTTTCTACAATAATGTTGGCGTAGTCTTCGCTGGGCGCAAGCGCTGAGGGAGTATGGATAATCAGTAAGTTTTTAACTTCTTTTGCGTGCAGTAAAATTTCTAATGCTTGCTTATAACGCGCAGGTGCAGAGTCGCCAAAAATATCCACAGGGTTTGAGGTGGTTTCTGATTGCGGAATGACTTTATTTAGCGCATTTCGGGTTTCAATGCTTAGTTCTGCTAATTTACCGGAGTTTTGAATAAGTTCATCAACGGCCATAACACCCGGGCCACCACCATTAGTTAAAATTGTCAGTTGTTCTACTTTTAATAATTTTGGATGCATGGCGAGTGTTTGTGTCGCTGCAAATAGCTCTCGTAAATCATTTACACGCAGCATACCCGCTCGTTGAAATAACGCATCGTAAACAGCATCAGAGCTTTGCTTTCCGCCGGTGTGAATTTCGGCTGCAAGTGCGCCCGCAGTTGTTTTACCTGTTTTAATCGCAATTACAGGCTTACTAAAGGCGGCGGCCCTTGCTGCTGATATAAAGCCACGAATATCTTCAATGTTATCTATGTAGAGTAAAATAGCTTTGGTTTTAGCATCACGACCTAAAAAGTCGAGTAGTTCATTAAAGTTTATATCAAGGCAATCGCCTACTGATACAAAATATGAAAAGCCAATTTCTTTGTTTTTAGCCCAATCTAAAATGGTTGAGCATACTGCTGCTGATTGCGATACAAATGCAATTTTACCTGGGCTTGCCACGGTATGTGAAAAGCTCGCATTTAAACCAATATGAGGGATCAGCAAGCCTAAGCAATTGGGTCCAAGCAAAGTAACTTGTTTGGCTTGAGCGCATGCTTTAAGCGCGCTTTTTTGCTCCCCAGACAGCCCATCGGCAATAACAATAGCGGTTTTACAGCCAAGCTCTCCAAGCTGCTCAATAATATCAATTAAGGTATTTTTGTTAGTACAAATAACAGCAAGGTCGGGTACTTTTGGTAAGTCAGCAATAGAGGGGTAAGCAAGTACGCCATGTACTGCGCTATGGCTTGGAGTAACGGGCATTATCGGCCCTTTAAAACCGCCTTGAAGTAAGTTGCGCATAACCACAAAACCAGCCCGAGTTGATATGTTAGAGGCGCCAATAACGGCCACTGAGCTTGGGTTAAAAAATTGGGTTATACGCTTAAGGCTCATGGTTTTTCCTAGGCTGATTAAATTTTGCGTTATTTATAGTCTCAATGTACCCTGTTTACTGTGTTATTTCGAGCGTCTCGATGCTTATTATTGATATCAATCAAGGAGATTATTGTGAATAAAACCCCCGGTTTTTACATTGTTATAGCGGCTATTTGTTTAAGTATAGGCTTAATTAGCTTAGGGTTTATTTTAAAAAGTACCGCTTTGAGTGTGAAAGGGATGGAACGTACTGTGCAGGTTAAGGGATTGGCCGAGCGAGAAGTAATAGCCGATACGGTAATTTGGCCTCTGCAATTTAGTGATGCCGACAATAACCTTGAAAAATTAGTAAGCCGGGTTGAGAAAAAAAATGATGCGGTAACTGCTTTTTTAAAACTCCATGGTTTTGACGACGATGAAATAACAATAGGTAGCCAGTCAGTTATTGATAAGCAAGCACGTGAATACAGTAATGAAAATCAACAGTTTAGATACATAGTGCGCTCAAATATTATTGTTTATTCTGCTGCGCCAGATAAAGTGCAAAACGCGCTGAGTAAAGTAAGCCAGCTTGCTAAACAAGATATCGCAATAGTGCAAGATAGCTACGAAACAAAAGTTGAATACATCTTTACTGGCCTCAATGATGTAAAGCCTGCGATGGTGCAAGAAGCAACTGAAAAAGCGCGTGAAGTCGCTAATAAATTTGCTAAAGACTCTAATTCAAAATTAGGCAAAATAAAAACAGCTCGCCAAGGGCAATTTAGTATCAGTAATCGAGATTCAAACACACCGCAAATAAAAAATATAAGAGTGGTAACCAGTGTTGAATATTATTTAAATGACTAGGAAATAATATGTCAGAGTCTAAATATGGTCAGTTTGTACTGGCGCCCCGTTCGTATTTTTTCACTGCTATAGCGAGCGTAGTATTTGCGTTTATAGGCTTTAGTTATAATGCATGGCGGATGGAGGCAAGTGAAGATAACAACAATACACGCATTGCTAGCTTTCAAATCTTACAAGAACTAGCCGAGCTTGAGCTTATTGTATTTGCGGCACATTACGATAATAACAAAATAGATGGCAGCCCCAGAAAAGGCTGGGTTAAAGTTAACCTAATTCATGACTTAAGCTACTTAGCCGTTGATGAAGTACATTTAAAAACAAAAGACTTACAAAAGGTCTGGCAAACAAATTGGCCAAATATGGTTGATCACCAAAGTGCTGCGCAATCTATTACACATGCCATAGACAGTGTGCGTACAGAAGTTGTGAGTGAATTAAAGCGCCTTGATTAAGTGAGCAACTTGCGCCGTTGAGCGTTGCAAGTAAGCGGCGCTCAGTAAAATTGTGGTCTCGTTAACTTTTTGCCCTTTTATTACGTTGGCAAGCTGTTGTTTAGCGTTAGGATTTTGTTTTTGCTCTATTTCCATTAATGCTAACAAAGCTGAAAATTCATGCTTTACCGGTGTGCTAGGTTTATTTGCATAGGCTATGTAGCAGGCCACCGGTGTTAAGCCATGAGAGTTGGGCTGCGCCAGCGCTTTAGCTAACTCATCATTTGATTCAAACAGCATCAAAGAGCGCACATAGTTAAATGGCAGCTTTGTCGCATCGGCATGCTTAAACACATTGTGCAGTACGTTATTTCCTTGTGTATCTTGTACTAAAAAGCCTTTATTTACTTTCAGCGCAGGGGTAAAAAAGCTCAATGCGTCAATATTAGTGAGTTGATTGATAAATGGAGTAGGCGCTGTGTTAGAGCTTAATATCCGCGTTGCTATGTTTTGCATAAAGTCATACTTAACACTCAACCGTTGGGCGCTGTCATATAAATGGTTAAGCTGCAAAGTTTGCTGAGCAGGGCTTAACTGCTTAAAGTCGTTATCGAGCTCATTTAACTGTTGCTTTGAAATACGCGCATTAAGTAGTTGTATGCTTAAATCCATTATTATTTCCAAAAATCTTTTTTACTACTATAAAACAAAAAAGGCCGCAAATGCGACCTTTCATATTTAAAGCAATTGTTTAAATTGGTTTTAAGCTTTTTTGCTTGCTACCCATTCATTAACAAAGTTCTCTAGTACATTTAGTGGTACAGGACCATTTTTAAGTACTACGTCGTGGAACTGGCGAATATCAAACTTATCACCAAGTTGCTTTTTAGCATCTTCACGAAGTTCTAAAATCTTAAGCATACCCACTTTATAAGCCGTTGCTTGTGAAGGCATTACAATGTGACGCTCAACCATTTTAACACCGTCAGATGTTGCATTAGGCGTGTTATTTACGTAGTAATCAATACCTTCTTGGCGAGTCCACTTCATCGCGTGAATACCCGTATCAACCACTAGACGACATGCGCGCCATAGCTCCATTGAAAGACGACCAAAATCTGAGTAAGGGTCTGAGTACATGCCCATTTCTTTAGGAATGAACTCTGAGTATAAACCCCAACCTTCAATATACGCTGTGTAACCACCAAATTTACGGAACTTAGGAACGCCTTCTAGCTCTTGCGAGATAGCGATTTGCATGTGGTGACCCGGAATACCTTCGTGGTAAGCAAGTGCTTCCATTTGATATGTTGGCATAGCTTCCATGTCATAAAGGTTAGCGTAGTAAATGCCTGGGCGTGAACCATCTGGAGCTGGCTGTTGGTAAAATGCTTTGCCCGCTGCTTTTTCACGGAATGCTTCAACTGCTTTTACTTTTAAATCAGCTTTTGGTTTAACAATGAATAACTCATCTAAGCGTGTTTTCATTGTATCAATAAGTCCAGTGGCTTCATCAAGGTAGCGTTGCTTACCTTGTGCATCATTAGGGTAGTAAAATTGTTTGTCAGTTTTCATAAACTGCATAAACGCTTTTAAGTCGCCTTTAAAGCCTACTTTATCTTTAATTTCACGCATTTCATCATGAATACGTGTCACTTCAGATAAACCAATTGCATGAATTTCTTTAGCCGTTAAATCTGTTGTTGTAGTGCGCTTAAGTGCGTTGTTATAAAACGCTTCGCCATCTGGTAATTTCCATGCGCCATCGCGATCATCAGCACGTTTCTCAAGCTGCGCTAGGTAATTAATTAGCTTAGAGTAAGATGGTTTAACAGCTGATTTTAATGCATCTGATGCATCGCTGATTAACGAGTCTTTTTCGCCTTGGCCAATTTCAAGCGCTGTTACTTTGCGTTTAAAGTCAGCAAGCAATGTAGAATCATCGCCTTTTTCAAACGGTGCACCGTGAATAATGTTTTTACTTGAATCAATAACATGCGGGAACACAAATTTAGGGGCGATAATGCCTTTTTCTGCACGTACATTTAAATCAGTAATAAGCTGATCAATAACACCAGTTACACCATTTAGGCGTGAAATGTAGTCTTTAGCTTCTTTTACATTACTAATTGAGTGCTGATTAATTAAAAACGCAGGGATCATAGAATGCGTACCAAACATTTGGTTCACAGGGTAATTATGGTAGCGCCATTTAAAGTCAGCAATTGAGCTTTCAAGATCCTGTTTTTTTAAGTCGTAGCTAACTTTTGTTGCATCATCTAATAAATCACGATTAATTGCTTTTAATGCAACTAGGTCAGCTTTTGTTTGTGCTAAATCTTTGAGCTTTCTTTCTTCGCTGCCATCGTCCCATTTATCGTAATCTTGCTTAATCCCCATGTATGTTTGATATACAGGGCTGCTCATTACATCGCGGTTAAATGTATCTTCAAAAAATGCATTGGCTTTGTCTATTTCACTTTGTTGTGATTGAACTGCTTGTGCAATAGGGGCTGAAGTAGATTGTTGTGTTGTTTGCTGGCAACCAGCAAGTAGTGCAACGCTTACTGCGGCCGCAATAAAAGTGAGTTTACGCATTGTTTTCCCTTTTGTTGTTAGAAACCCATTAGGGTGATTTATATTTATTAGTTTTATATTGTTGTGCAGTGCCTTAGCGCTACACAAACAATTCTAGCAGGTCATTTAAAAAGCGATGACCTTTTAAGGTTACCTGCCAATGGCTGTCTGTTTGAGTCAATAAACCTTTATTTATTGCTTGGTTTAATGCACTTTGCTGACTTTGCAGCGGCAGTGTTGTTAGTTTATTAAAGTCATTAATTGGGCAAGGCTCAACAAGGCGAAAGCGATTCATAAAAAATTCAAATGCTAAATCGTCTTGCTCTACATGCCAGCTTTTATACATATACGGTTTAATTAAATCCATATAGCCGCGTGGGTGTTTAACCTTTTCAGTACGCGTAATAAGCCCTGTATTTGCATCAGTAACCTTACCATGTGCGCCGCAACCAATACCGAGATAATCGCCAAAACGCCAATAATTTAAGTTATGTTGGCATTGATAGCCTGGTTTTGCATAGCCCGATATTTCGTATTGCACGTAACCTGCTTGCGCGAGTAACTCAACCCCTTGTTCTTGAATGTCCCACAGTGTTTCATCTTGTGGCAAGGTAGGGGGCTTTGAAGCAAACTGAGTATTGGGTTCAATAGTTAATTGATACCAAGATATATGCGGTGGATCGAGCGCTATTATTTGTTTTAAATCACTCAGAGCATCATCAAGTGTTTGCCCAGGTAAGCCATGCATTAAATCAAGATTAAAGCTATTTAAACCGGCTTCTTTAGCTTGTTGCGCGGCATAGTTTGCCTCGTCGCTGCCATGAATCCGACCAAGTGCTTTTAACTTGTCATTTTGCATGCTTTGCACACCGATAGAAATACGGTTAATGCCTGCTTTTACGTAATCTTTAAAGCGACCTGTTTCTACTGTACCAGGGTTGGCTTCAAGGGTTATTTCGCAGTGTTCTTCAAGCCCAATTAGGTTGTCGACTTCATTTAATAAACGGGTATAAGCTGCACCAGTTAATAAGCTTGGCGTGCCGCCACCAATAAAAATGCTGTGAATTTTACGCCCTTGCACTAAGTGCAAATCTGCTTTTAAGTCATCAATTAAGTGTTGAACATATTCAGCTTCAGGTATTTCACCTTTTTGTCCGTGGCTATTAAAATCGCAGTACGGGCATTTTTGCACGCACCAAGGCACATGCACATATAAGCTCAGTGGTGGAAGGTTCACAGGCCGCCTTTTTGCTGTAGTTCTAGTAATAACTTTTGCAGCGCTTGTCCGCGATGACTCACTGCATTTTTTTGCTCTTTTGTAAGCTCAGCACTCGTACAATTTTTCTCTGCTACAAAAAACACAGGATCGTAACCAAATCCACCGTTGCCATTTTGAGTGAGCGTAATTTCGCCCTCCCAGCTTGCACTGCAAATAAGCGGAGTAGGGTCGTCTGCGTGGCGCATTAACACCAGTACACACCAAAAGCGTGCACTGCGAATAGGGTTATCACCTAAATCTACGAGTAACTTATCAATGTTATCTTGATCGCTGGCACCTGGGCCTGCAAAGCGGGCTGAGTAAACACCGGGTGCGCCATTTAGGCCATCAACTTCTAAACCTGAGTCATCGGCAATAGCTGGCATGCCGGTAATTTTAGCGGCATGGCGCGCTTTAATAATGGCATTTTCAACAAAGGTAGTGCCGGTTTCGGCAACTTCACCTACGTTAAAATCGCTCTGTGGAACTACATTAATATTCAAAGAGCTTAGCATGTTAGCGAGCTCTTTTACTTTGCCAGGATTACCTGTAGCAAGTACTAAAGTTTTGGTCATGTTATTAATCTACGTAAAATTTTTGCTGAAACTGTAATTTTTGAAATTGATTATTTTGTTGTATCTCAATCTCAAAGCGTAAAATCTCTTCGTTGGTGTAATCAACTTGGGCAAGGTAATAAATTGACTCACCTTCTTTTACTTCTTTAAAAGTAAGCGTTTGTTTGTTGCCAAGTAGGTTTTTAGCTGTGCCTGTAAGCTTTGCCGTTTGTGCTGTTTTATCGGCATCATTTTTTAATATAGAAATGTTTACAACCCCTTTGTAGCCACTGCGCTCAAGGTTGTACGCTTTTGCTATTTTTGGCTGAATAAAAGTAGAAGGAAAGGCGATGTAATGGACTTGCCAAGGGCCAAGCTCTTTGTATTGTGCGCCTTGCATTTCTTCGCTTTGCGCGTTAAATGCAAATGCTAAACAAGCAATAAAACAAAACTCAATTAAACGGTTCATTATGTATTCCTCAAAACATATAAAAAAGAGGCCTTTGGGCCTCTAATTAAAAAATCCATATTAGACTAAAAAATCCATAAGCAGCATTTGCAAAAACTGAATACCAATAATAAGCACTAAAACTGATAAATCTAAGCCACCCATTGATGGCAATATTTTACGAATTGGTTTTAGCATTGGTTCAGTAAGCTGGTGGAAAACCGCTTCTATAGGGTTATAGCCTTGGCTAACCCAACTTAAAATAGCGCGAATAATAAGTACCCAAAATACTAAATTAAGGCCTTCTTTTAGTACCGTTATAAGTGATTGGATAAGCACAGGCTGTATTGCCCACGCATTATATATAACAAGCATTAAAGTACTAATTTTGGCTACAGCCACTATAAATGCCAGCAACAGAGATGCTAAATCAAGTCCGCCAAACCCCGGAATGATTTTACGCAGTGGTTTTACCGCAAACGACGTGGCTTTAACCACAAACTGGCTCATTGGATTGTAAAAGTCGGCTTTTGCCCACTGCAGCCAAAAGCGCAGTAATACCACCATTAAAAACAAATCAAACAGGGTACTGATTAAAAATTGCATGGCATTCATAGTGTAACCTTCAATAAAAAGTGGTTTTAAAGTTCTTTTTCCATTTGCTCTGCACGCGCAATACACGCATCCATTGCATCGCCAACGGTTTTAGTTAAGCCTTCATCTTTTAAGTGCTCAACAGCTGCGTGAGTAGTGCCGCCTTTAGATGTTACGTTTGAACGTAGTTGCGAAATACTAATATCAGGCTGGCTAAGTGCCATTTCGGCGGCGCCAAGGGCTGTTTGTTGTACCAGGCGACGAGCGTCTTCATCGTTAAAGCCCAGCGCTTTAGCTTTTTCTTCTATGGCTTCCATAAATAAGAAAAAGTAAGCAGGTGATGAGCCGGTTACAGCAATAATATCGTTAATTTGTGACTCTTTTTCCACCCATACAACAATGCCCGTGCATTCAAAAACTTGTTGTACAAATTCGTGTTCGCTTTGTGTTTCGCCCGCGCCATATAAACCTGATACACCACGGCCTAATAAAGACGGTGTATTTGGCATACAACGTACCATTTTAACGTCTTGACCTAGCATTTCACGTAAACGTTTTACAGTTAAGCCCGCAGCAACAGAAATAAACAGTTTATCGCTAAAGTCTACGCCTGACTCTTGAAACGATTTACATAAATCGCCCATCATTTGTGGTTTAACAGACAAAACAATTACATCAGCATCGCGCAGGGCTTCGTTATTGTCACTGGTGGTTTGCACCTTGAAATCAAATGCTACCTTTTCAAGCTTTTCCTGGTTGCGGTTAGTCGCAATTATGTTACTTGCGTTAAAGCCGTTTTTTACCATGCCACCAATAATGGCGTAGCTCATATTACCTGTGCCTATAAATGCGATTTTTTTATCTGACATAAATCTGTTATCACCTTTTAAGTTCGTGTTCCAAAAATGTCTGTGCCGATCCTTACCATGGTTGAGCCTGCGCTAATGGCAGCTTCAACATCGTTACTCATACCCATCGACAAAGTATCTACTTGAGGATATTGGGTCTTTAGTTTATCAAAGCAAGTTTGTAATTGCTCAAAAGATTGAATTTGCGTATCCAGTTTGTCGCTTTTAGCGGGAATTGCCATTAAACCTCGAAGTGTTAAGTGCTCACATTGGTTAATATAATCGGCAAGTTCATCTATTTCATCGCGGCGGCAACCGGACTTTGCTTCCTCATTACTTATATTTACTTGAATAAGTATATTAAGAGGTGGTTTATCGTCTGGGCGCTGTGAATCTAATCGCTTTGCTATTTTTATGCGATCAACACTTTGCACCCAATCAAAGTTAGCAGCTACTAATGCACTTTTATTTGATTGAATAGGGCCAATGAAATGCCAAATGATGTCGCTATATGACTGTAGTTGAGCTATTTTATCTATAGCCTCTTGAACATAAGATTCACCAAATTCGCGCTGACCATGCTCATAAGCTGCAATAATATCTTCGCTTGGTTTAGTTTTAGACACTGCTAGTAGAGTAACTTCGTTAGTGTTTCGCTGTGTGTTTTTTGCCGCGTCTGCAATTCTAGCGTAGGCGGATGTGAGTCGTTCTGCTATTGTAACCATATATTTATCAGTTAGTTGTGGAGTCATAAATGGATATTACCGAATTATTAGCGTTTAGTGTGCAACACAAAGCATCCGATTTACATTTATCGTCGGGTGTTTCACCTATGATACGCGTAGACGGTGATGTTCGCCGCATTAATATACCAGCCCTTGCAGACAAAGACGTAAACAGTCTGGTTTACGATATTATGAACGATAATCAACGCAAGGACTACGAACAAAATCTCGAAGTGGATTTTTCGTTTGAAGTGCCTAATTTAGCACGTTTTCGTGTGAATGCATTTAACTCTAATCGCGGGCCCGCTGCGGTATTTCGTACTATACCAAGTGAAGTGTTAACGCTTGATGATTTAGGCGCGCCAGATATTTTTAAAACAATCTCTGATACCCCACGTGGACTCGTGTTAGTAACAGGCCCAACGGGTTCTGGTAAATCAACAACACTTGCCGCTATGGTCGATTATATAAATCAAAATAAACATCACCATATTCTAACAATAGAAGATCCAATCGAGTTTGTTCACGATAATAAATTAAGTTTAATTAACCAACGTGAAGTTCACCGCGATACACATAGCTTTTCAAACGCGCTACGTAGTGCATTGCGAGAAGACCCTGATGTAATACTTGTGGGTGAGTTACGTGATTTAGAAACAATTCGTCTTGCAATGACTGCTGCCGAAACGGGTCACTTAGTGTTTGGCACGCTACATACAACATCTGCACCAAAAACTATTGACCGTATTATTGATGTATTCCCAGGTGAAGAAAAAGCTATGGTGCGCTCAATGTTATCTGAATCTTTACGTGCGGTAATTTCACAAACACTGCTTAAAAAAATTGGTGGTGGGCGAGTTGCAGCACACGAAATTATGATTGCAGTCCCTGCTATTCGTAACTTAATTCGTGAAGATAAAATTGCACAAATGTATTCGTCTATTCAAACCGGTGCGTCTGTGGGCATGCAAACAATGGATCAGTGTTTAACTAATTTAGTTAATCACGGTATTGTTACAAATGCGGCAGCGAAAGAAAAAGCGCAAGACAAAACACAATTTGGTGGGTAAGAAATTATTATGGCTTTATCTTTAAACGACTTTTTACTCATAATGATTGAGAAAAAGGGTTCTGACCTATTTGTATCGAGTCAGTTACCTGTAAGTGCAAAAATAAACGGTGAACTAACAGCTCTCAGTGACGATAGACTGACTGATGAGCAATCGCTTGAGTTAGTAGAATCTGCAATGAGCGAAAAGCAAAAAGCAGAGTTTCATACAACGAAAGAATGTAACTTTGCGATTGCTACCGACGAAGGGCGTTTTCGTATTTCTGCTTTTTGGCAGCGCGATAGAGCAGGTATGGTTATTCGTCGTATTGTGACGCAAATTCCTGATGTAAGTGATTTAGGTCTGCCATCTACGCTGACAGATGTAATTATGTCTAAACGCGGTCTTGTCTTATTTGTAGGTGGTACAGGTACGGGTAAATCGACCTCACTAGCTGCACTTATTGGTTATCGAAACCGTAATCAACGAGGTCATATACTGACGATTGAAGATCCGATTGAGTTCGTTCATGAGCATCGTAAAAGTATTATTACTCAGCGCGAAGTAGGGCTTGATACAGAAAGCTTTGAGTCGGCACTTAAAAGCTCATTACGCCAAGCTCCAGATGTTATTTTGATTGGTGAAATTCGATCGCAAGAAACCATGGAATACGCCCTAAGCTTTGCTGAAACCGGGCACCTATGTGTTGCGACACTACATGCTAATAATGCGAACCAAGCGATTGACCGTATTATGCATTTAGTACCAAAAGAAAAACACGATAAGCTTAAGTACGACTTAGCACTTAACTTACGCGCCATTGTTGCTCAGCAACTAGTGCCGACTGCTGATGGTGAAAGCCGTGTTGCAGCTATTGAAATATTGCTTAACTCACCAATGGTCGCTGAGCTGATTAAAAATGGTGATATTGGCGGAATTAAAGAGGCAATGGCTAAGTCGAAAGAAATGGGCATGCAAACCTTTGACCAAGCGTTATTTGAGTTGTACAGACAGCAGCGAATTAACTACGCTGATGCACTGCACCATGCTGACTCGCCAAATGATTTACGCTTAATGATAAAACTGCGCAATAACGAACAACAAGGTGCGGGCTTTTTACAGGGCGTTACTATTGATGGCCTTGATGATAAAAATAGCGATCAATAATTTAAAAAGTAATTAATGAAAAAGCGCCAATTGGCGCTTTTTTTATTTGTATAAAGGGTTGTTTATATAGCCAGCTTATTCACCGTAACTAGACTCAAAAAAGCTTTCTAAAATAATAACCGCAGACATATTATCTACGTTACCTTTACCTAAGTTTTTATAGCCGCCACTTTCAAAAAGTCGCGCTTTAGCATCCGCTGTTGTTAAACGCTCATCCTGTGTTTGCACAGGAATGCCATAATGATTATGCAATCTGTTGGCAAACTTTTTTGCTTTAAAGGTAACCTCTTGTGATGTTCCATCCATATTCAGTGGTAAACCAACAACCATTAAGTCAGGCTGCCACTCGGCTACTTGTACGGCGATATGGTCCCAATTAGGAATGCCATCTTGTGCTTTTACAGCCTTAAGGCTAGACGCACTGCCGGTTAACTCTTGCCCAATAGCAATACCAATACTTTTGGTGCCAAAGTCAAAGCCCATTACAGTGCGTTCGCCTTGCGGCTTAAGCGATTTTTTTGTCATGTGTATCTTGTTTAAGTTTGCTAAGGGTTAGTTACTATTATGCGTGACCAGCTTCAGGGCTAAGTTGGCTAATATCAAAGCCCAACATTGAAACTGCTTTTTCCCATCGTTTTTCAACGGGGGTATCAAAAATGATCTTCGGATCGGCTTCTATGATCAACCAGCTGTTATCAAGTAACTCTTGTTCGAGTTGTCCTTGCTCCCACCCTGAATAACCAAGTGTAATAATAAACTGCTCTGGTGCTTGTGCAGTGGTTAAGTTTGCTAAAACGTCTTTTGAGGTAGTGATCATAATATCGCTACTGAGTTTCTGACTTGCTGAATAACCCGATTGGGGAGAGTGCAGTACAAAACCACGGTCAGTTTTAACGGGCCCACCTGCAAACACACTTACTTTTGCTGCGTTTTGCGTTTTGTCGTTATCAATTTCTATTTTATCTAAAAGTTCGCCAACAGTAACATCAATAGGTTGGTTTATTACCAAACCCATAGCCCCATCTTCATTGTGCTCACAAATATAGGTAACAGCACGTTTAAAAAAAGGGTCTTGCATTGACGGCATCGCGATTAAAAAATGATTTTCTAATGACTGCATAGATTTCACCCTTTTTAGTTAATGAACTTTGAGTATGGCATAGTTATTTAAATTGACATAAAAAGCCCATTAATTGCATGAAAGGCTTAAACTAATGGGCTTTTTATTGTGGTAATTACTTACCTAATTTACGCTCAATCGCATCAAATAAAATACCTGTGATAGAAATATCATAAGCAGCTTCAATTTCGCGTACGCACGTTGGTGCAGTTACGTTAATTTCAGTTAATTTATCGCCAATAATATCTAAACCTACAAATATTAAGCCTTTTTCTTTGAGCGTTGGTGCAACAGCTTGCGCTATTTTTAAATCTGATTCGCTAAGTGGACGAGCTTCGCCTCGACCGCCTGCAGCCAAATTACCGCGTGTTTCACCATTTTGCGGTATACGCGCTAAACAATATGGAATAACTTCGCCATCAACTACTAGTACGCGCTTATCGCCTTGTTTGATCTCTGGAATGTAATTTTGCACCATTGCGAAGCGGCTGCCGTGCTCGGTTAACGTTTCACAAATTACACCAATGTTGGCATCGTCTTCTCTAATGCGAAAAATAGATGCGCCACCCATGCCATCAAGCGGTTTTAAAATAATGTCTTTATGCTGTGCTAAAAATTCACGAATTTGTTTTTGGCTACGTGTAACAAGTGTGTCTGGCGTATGTTCGCTAAACCATGCTGTAAATAGCTTTTCGTTAGCATCGCGAAGGCTTTGTGGCTTGTTAATTATTAACGTACCTTCTTGTTCAGCCCGCTCTAAAATATACGTCGCGTAAATGTATTCAGTATCAAAAGGAGGGTCTTTACGCATTAAAATTACGTCAAGATCGGCAAGGGCTATAGTGGTTTTTTCTTCAAGCTCATACCATTTTTCTGTATTATTAAACACTTGCGCTTTAGACGCTGTAGCGTACGACTTGCCTTTACGAAGAGATAAATCGTCCATCTCCATATAATAAATTTCGTAGCCACGTTCTTGCGCTTGCATCATCATTGCAAAACCGGTGTCTTTTTTGATGTTAAATCCACTAATAGGATCAGAAATAATACCTAACTTAATTGCCATGCGCTGTGCCTTACTATAAATGTTACTGTTTATATGAGGGTGCTTTTAGTTATTTCAATTAGCTAAATCGCCAAATTGAAGTTGTAATGCACTTAAGACCGTTAAAGCGGCTGTTTCCGTTCGTAAAACGCGCGGGCCTAAGCGAATATCTACAAATTCTAGTTGTTTGGTTAATGCCATTTCATCGTCGGTAAAGCCACCTTCGGGGCCTACTAAAAAGCGTACGCCATCTTTAGGTACCGTAATGGTTTTAATGCTGTGCTCAGCACGAGGGTGAAGAGTGAGCTTAATTGCATCGGTTTGTTGTGCAAGCCATTGTTTTAAATCTATAGGTGGGTGAATAATTGGCACAAAATTACGCCCTGACTGCTCAGCCGCGGCAATTGCAATTTTTTGCCATTGTTGGTGTTTTTTCTCAAGACGATCGCCCATTAGTTTCACGCCACAGCGCTGACTAAAAATAGGGGTGATTTCGGTAATACCTAGTTCAACTGACTTTTGAATTGTAAAATCCATCTTATCACCACGGGATACACACTGACCTAAATGAATTTTAAGTGGAGATTCTACATCGTGAGGGTTAAGTTCTAATGGCATTACGACGACTGTTTTTTTTGTTACCTCAATTATTTCACTAAGGTATTCGCCACCTTCGCCATTAAAAATAGATACATGCTCGCCTACTTTCATGCGCAGCACTCTGCCAATATGCCCTGCAGCATCGTCATCTAAAGTTACAGGGGTGTTTAGGGCAATACTCGATGTTTGATAAATATGAGGAACTCGCATAGGGCGTCACTTACTACATAGCGTAAAAATATATATTGCTATGGTAAGTAAGCTGGGGGCTGTGCGCAATTATTTATTTTTATTAAGTTGTTCGGCGAGATCTATTAAATCTTGTGGGGTGTGCGCTATATCGTGATGATTTTGCGAAGGTTCCGTTAACGTCTCATCGGTAACCCGGCTTAGTGTATAGCCTGTATCATCAAGATTTATTAAAAAGCGTTCTTTATGCAAGGAGTTATAAATAAAGCGCTGCTTATCACTTGCGAGTAAATAATCGGTGCTATTGAAAAGGACTCCGTGTAAATCGTGATGATCTTTTAAATAATTAATTAACTCAGAAACGCTTATTTCGTTTTCAAGATCGCAATAACTATAGTCTTTAATAAGCTCGTCAAACATCATTTTTACTAATTGGCGGGTATTACTCCCTGCAGCAATAAGTGTACTCGCTTTTGTTATGCCATTACTATTTACATAGTATTCGGCAAATGCGCGGCTAAATTCGTTGTCTATGTCAATTAACAAATAGTTCGTTATTTCAGGTGGCATAGAGCTAGGACCTTGTTGCATCTAAGTAATTACCATTATTACTTAAATGCAGACGTTTTAATTGCTGTATTTTCAGTAAAAAGGTCTAAAGAGAAAACATACTAATAAGTAAATAACCTATAGCACAAAAAACAGCAAATTCTATGCATGCTACCCCAATATTATCTTGATGGTCTATTTCAAGAGCCGTATCAATATTTGGTAAAGAGATAATTTTTATCACATACGTTAAGCTGTAAAGTAGTATCCACATTACACCGCAATGCATTACAAGTGTAAATATGTTTTCAACCATTTTACCGTTTTGAAATGCTGCGCTAGATAAACCAGCATATACAGCCAACGCTAAGCCAATTGATTTTCCAGCATATCTTATACCAATAGATGTATTTTCTAGGTTAAAGTTACTTTGTAGTGACGCACCTTGGTTTGCTTTTGCAAAACGGTGTTCTCGTATTTTGCTATCAAGTGCAAACATCCCTTGGAGTGTAAAAAAGCTAACGCAAGCAATAAGTAAGTTGCTAAACCCTTGCGTGTGGGTCCACGTGTACAAGCCCAGTGCAATAATACAGTTAGCGATTAACATTCCTGAGTCTACCAATGCAGCACATACATTTTGTTTTAGTATGGCAGCTTCTTCATTAAACCTGTGGAGTATCCATTTTCTGTGAATTAAATGGCCCACTTTTATAAAAGTGAATAAGAGAACAATAATAATTAACACTTTTAACGGGTTTGACTGTGCCGTGCTTACGCTTATTTCGTCAAATAAAAAGGCTATAGTGGCTATAACGACTGATATTTCAGATGCAAAACTAATACCCATGGCAAAGTTGTCGTGTTGCGCTAACTCATCTTTAAGCGCTTGTTTTGCTTTGATTTGAGTGACAACTCGTAAACAAAAAATAGTTATGCAAATAACCGCAAAACTAATGGCAATCGCAATAAAACTAGTGTTAGATAAAGACAAATATGACATGGTGATCCTAATTAAGTTAACCTTTCTAGGTTTTAATCATTCTAGTACGGTTATTGATGATATAAAAGAGAGGATTGATGAGTAACGTAAAGCAACTTCCTATTCAATTACAAAAACTTGGCTTGATGCGCTTTGAACAGTTATACCCGCAGCAAAGTAAACAAAGTGAAGTTGTAAGGTTATTAGCATTAAGCGACTTTGCTTGGCGCAGTTTAGAGTCACAACCTGATTTAAATACCTGGCTATTATGCAAAGACGAAATACAAAATAGAGTAATAGATTCTCCTTTTAAAAACCTGAATTTAGCTGACCTTGATGAAGCACAGTGCCATAAAGTACTTCGTCAATATCGTGAAAAGTACTGGCTTAAAGTCGCCTTTTTAGATTTATGCTGTAACAACCCCATTGCCGATAGTATTAATTACATAAGCCAACTGGCTGACATGTTAATTAATAGCGCCAACCAATGGGCGCATGCACAGGTGGCAAAAGTAAATGGTGAACCGCTTGATGAGCAAAACCAAGCAATGCCGCTAATGGTATTGGGGATGGGGAAGCTTGGCGGACAGGAGCTAAATTATTCCTCTGATATTGATCTTATTTTTGCGTATCCGCGCAGCACAAAAACCCAAGGTGGCCGCAGAAGCCTTGAGGCCCAAGTGTTTTATACCAAAGTTGCACAAAAACTGATTGCAGCACTTAACCAAGCCACCGGTGATGGGCAGGTATTTAGAGTTGATATGCGCCTACGTCCGTTTGGCGAAAGCGGCCCTTTGGTTATGAGCTTTAATGCCATTGAAGATTACTACCAAGAACAAGGGCGCGACTGGGAACGCTACGCCATGTTAAAAGGGCGCTTAATTGGCACTCCTAATAAATATTGGGATGAATTTATTAAGCTTTTAAAGCCGTTTGTTTACCGCCGGTATATTGATTTTTCGGTGATTGAATCCTTGCGTAAAATGAAGTTAATGATTGCACAAGAGGTTCGCCGTAAACGCTTAACTAATAATATAAAACTAGGCGCTGGTGGTATTCGTGAAGTTGAATTTATAGTGCAAGCCCTGCAAATGGTAAGAGGTGGGCGAGAGGCTAATTTACAAACCCAATCTTTACTCAAAGCATTAAATGAGTTGGCACTTAACCAAGTTATAGATGAGCAAGAAGCAAGCGAGCTGAGGCGCAATTACCTTTATTTACGTAAAGTTGAGCAGTACCTTCAAATATTTGACGATCAGCAAACGCAAACACTCCCCGATGATGAATTGAATCAGCAGCGCTTAAATTTATTATTAGAACAAGCTGATTTTTCTGCCACTTTAAACACTATAGAAAAGGTGATGAAACAAGTTAACGGTGAGTTTGCACTTGTGATTGGCGAGGAAACCGTGCCACTTGATACCTGTGAAGGCGCATTTATTAGTGCTTGGGATCATGGTGATGTGAGCTTTTTAAAAGAAGCCAGAGATGAATGGCAAGCACCCCTTAACGATTTTAAATTAAGGCTGTCTAAGGTAAATATAGGTAACCGAGGGCGTGACACTCTTGATAAGTTAATGCCCGTTTTACTAAATCAATTAAATGACTTTAATGCCAGTGCAGCAGCCTTCACAATGGTTTGCCAAATTTTTAATAAGATAATTTCGCGTACTGCCTATTTAGAATTGCTTTACGAAAACCAAGGTGCATTAAAGCAACTTGTTTTACTGTGTTGTCATAGCAAATGGATAGGCGAGCATATTTCTCGCTACCCCATATTACTTGATGAACTAATAGACCCCGCAGTTCTTTATAAACCAACCCCGCTCACAGCGTATAAAGATGAAATAAGACAGTATTTTTTACGAATAGAGCATGACGATTTAGAACTGCAAATGGAGTCGCTTAGGCAATTTAAGCAAACGCATCAATTACGAATTGCTGCCGCCGATGCAACCGGTGTTCTTGACGTAATGAAAGTAAGCGATCATTTAACCGTACTGGCAGAGGCGATT
Organism: Pseudoalteromonas sp. LC2018020214; assembly: GCF_016598755.1. Taxonomy (NCBI): domain Bacteria; kingdom Pseudomonadati; phylum Pseudomonadota; class Gammaproteobacteria; order Alteromonadales; family Pseudoalteromonadaceae; genus Pseudoalteromonas; species Pseudoalteromonas sp. LC2018020214. The sequence continues at coordinate 3,117,556 of NZ_CP066804.1, read as the reverse complement.
GTTGACCAAGCTGTTAATATTGCATGGCATAACACTGTTAAGCGCTTTGGTATGCCCCCTGGCACAGATGATGAAAATAAAGGTTTTGCTGTTATTGCATATGGTAAAACAGGTGGCTTAGAAGTCGGGTACGACTCAGATCTAGATTTGGTGTTTGTGCATAATCATGATGGCTCAAGCCTAACTAATGGTGAAAAACCGATAGATTCTCGTCAGTTTTATTTAAAGCTCGCTCAGCGCCTAATGCATTTATTTAATACCCGTACTGCATCGGGCATTTTATACGAGCTTGATACACGATTACGTCCTGAAGGAGCCTCTGGTTTATTGGCTATCAATTTAGAGAGCTTTAATCACTATCAGCAAACTCAAGCATGGACGTGGGAGCATCAAGCACTTGTTCGGGCTCGATTAATTTTAGGTCAAAACGATCTGATAGATCGTTTTTCACAAATTCGTAAAAATATACTTTGCCAGCCACGCGATGATACCGTGCTAAAAGCTGATGTAATAAAAATGCGCGAAAAAATGCGCGACCATCTAGCGAAAGGAAATATTGATCAATTTGATTTAAAACAAGATGTTGGTGGTATGGCTGATATTGAGTTTATTACGCAATATTTAGTACTTAAACACGCAAACGAGTTTGAACAGCTTACAGTTTACTCAGACAACGTAAGAATATTAACGGATGCGGCAAATATAGGTTGTATTACTAAAGAGCAAAAGCAGCAGTTGATAAAAGCGTATATTGATTACCGCTCGTGTTATCACGTGTTGAGCTTGGAGCAAAAAGGCAAATTGATCCCGCGAGAAACGTTTTTACAAGATATTACTAACGTAACTAATATTTGGAATAGTATTTTTGAATTGAATTGAATTGAATTGAATTGAACTGAAAAACCCAAGCGCTTGCTTGGGTTTTTGTATGTGTAAACCCTTAAACCTTTAGTTTTAAACAGTTTGTACGTACAAATTCTGATGGTAACTCGGTAATAACCGCTGCTCTTTGTTTATGGCAAAAGTAAGTATAAACCTCATGCTCAAAGTCATCATTTATAGCGCGTCCAATTTGGTACAGTGCTGAAGTAAAGTTACTGTCTACTCTAAAATGATCTTTAACTACGTAATCTTTACTTAAGTACCAGTAGAGCTCAATCCCCTCGTTTTTAGCATATTGATTAAGTACATCTTTAAGAGTTGTGCCATTTTCAAAGCGCCTAGGTTCAACTTCTCCAGTCCAATTTGTAGGCATTGGATCTACTGTTCGCGCACGTTCAGCCAATACTCTATCTAAGGTTTGTTCTGGTGTTTTAAGTTTTAAAACAAATTGATCTCGTTCTTTATTACTTTTTACTTGGTTACGAATGGAGGAGTAAAAGCGTGATAATCCTTCGGCGGCTGCATTTTTAGATTTTTTAATATCAAATACAGAACTATCACCCACTAAAAAGTATACGGCGAGTGCTATTAGCACGGCTGCAAATGATAAATGTCTAATCCAAAACCACATGATTATTACCCACCTTATTTGTTCCTATTATTGTTATACCATTACTTTTTGTAAAAAGAAGGGGTATTTTTATCCGGTCGAGTTTTAAAGCGACGGTGTAGCCACATGTATTGCTCTGGAGCGGCATTAACAGATTGTTCCATGCGTTGATTTACCCGTGTTACATCAGCCTTATCATCACCACTTGGGAAGTTTTCAAGCTCAGGTACTACCTCTAAATGATACTTTCCATTTTCGTCACGACGCGAGATTAAGCTCATAGTTTCGCAGTTTTTACTGCCAGCAAACATAAGAGTACCTGTTGTCGTTGCAGTGTCAGGGACGGCGTAAAATGGCACAAACTCACAGCGGTTACGTCCGTAATCTTGGTCAGGTAAGTAATAGCATACTTTTTTGTTTTTTAATGATTTTAGTAAGCCTTTTACATCTTTTCGGCCAATTAGGTATTCGTTAGAACGAAGGCGGCCATTCGTTGTAAAGTATTCCATTAGAGCGTTGTTGTGAGGGCGGTAAAAGCCTAAACCTTGGCATTTTAATCCCATTACACGACTCGCCATTTCAAGATGCAGAATATGAGGTACAAGTAATAAAACACCTTTACCAGATGCCTGTACGCGCTTAAAATGCTCCAAACCTTTGATTGAGCCATATACACTTTTTACTCGCCACTGCGGCCACCACCAAGCCATGCCGGTTTCAACCATTGCAATGCCGGTGTTTTCCATATTTTTGAGTACAAGGTCTTTTTGATCTGCTTCGCTCATATCAGGAAAACACAGCTTAATATTTACTTCTGCAATATGGCGACGGCGCTTCATAAATTTATGGACTAAGCGGCCAAGTTGCTTACCCATTGCCAGCTGTAGCTTTTGTGGTAGCCAAGAAATTAAGTATAAAAATAAAACGCCAACCCACGTTAGCCAGTATCGAGGGCCTAAAAAAGATGCTTTAAAAGGAGATGAGGTGACCACAAAAATCTCTCTGAGAATAAAAACGATAGTTTAACGCTAAGCGCTATAAAATACAAAAAGCCAGCTACATGCTGGCTTTGAATAAATCTATATTATGTTTAGCTGTAAAAGTTAAGCTGATTTTAAACCTTGGTTTATAGCAACCAAATCTTCACTTGTTAGTGTACCCGCAGCTTGTTTTAAGCGAAGGGTAGATAACACATAACGGTAACGCACATCAGCAAGGTTACGTTTTGCATCGTATAAGTTTTGCGTACTCACTAGTACGTCAACAATGGTACGAGTACCTACTTCAAAACCGGCTTCAGTTGCTTTAAGGGCACTTTGAGCTGAAACAACCGCTTGCTCTAGCGCTTTGTAAGTCGCAATATCTGAAACAACTTGATTATAAGATGTAATTACTGTGCGAGTGACTGCGCGGTAATTTGTTTCATAATCTTGGCTCGCTGATACGTAAAACGCACGCGCTTGGTTTGTTGCAGCAACCGTTGCGCCACCTGAATATAAAGGTACGCTAAAGTTAAGCCCAACAGAACTTGAGTCTGAACGCGGTTGGTCATCAAAATTAGCGCCATTTATTTGAGTGTCTGTAAGAGAGTCACCATAACTTGCACTTAGAGTTAGTTTTGGATAATGACCTGCTTTTGCTAATTCAATTTGATCTTTTGCAATATCAACCGTTACTTTAGAGACTTGTAAGTTGATATTTTTATCTTCAGCTACTTTAACAAAGTCGCTTGAGCGCTTAGTTGGCTTAGTTGTTGAGAAAGTATCTGTATTTAAAAAGTCTAATTTTTCGTGATATTTACCAGTTATCTCACGAAGTTGCTCGCGTGCAGTTTCTACAGCATTACTGGCAATAATTTCTTGGGCTACTGAGTTATCAAACTGAGCTTGTGCTTCGTGTACGTCTGTTATAGCTGTTAAACCTACTGCATAACGTTGTTTTGTTTGCTCAAGTTGACGTGCAATGGCACGTTTTTCAGCTTCGACAAATTCAAGGTTATCACTGGCACTTAATACGTTAAAATAACCTTCAGCAACGCGTACAATTAAATTTTGTTTAGCTGCATCATATAGGCCGCTTGCTTGTAGAGCTTGCTTATCGGCAATATCTAAAGTGTTCCAAGCACCTAAATCAAATAATGTTTGGCTTAAACTTACACCACGAGAGAATTGGTCTGTGTCACTTTCAACTTTAACTTGGTTAGATAAGTCGCCAACGCTTTGGTACGACGTTGCATCGCTTTTCGTATAACCCATAGTTAAACCAATTTGAGGTAATAGTGCACTCATCGCCAAATCGCTTTGGTAAGACTGCGCATCGGCTTGGGCTTTTGCTTTTAAAACAGTAGGATCGTTAGCTGTTGCTATTTCAAAAACTTGTAGTAAATCTTCAGCTTTCACTGCTGTTGCACCTAGTGCGCATGATAAACTAACTAGCGCCGCAAGAATGTTCTTTTTCATGTGGGGTTCGGTCCTTAGACAATTTTTGTACTAAAAGCATGTTAACCTGTTTTACTGCATAACAAAAAAAATAATTAGTAAAACAGTATGTTCAAGTGTAACAGAATATATTAACGCATTTTAAAGCTTTAGATAAGTAGGAGGTAGGTACGTGGTTGATAAAACGCTCGTTCAATTTACACATAAAGATGTAAATTTAAAGCCAATAAAAAACCTTTATAAAGGTTTTTTTCAGGTTGATTTATACCAGTTTGAACATGCTCTTTTTGCGGGTGGAAAATCAGAGCTAATTAGCCGAGAAATATTAGAACGTGGCGATGCAATTGCAGTACTCCCTTACGACCCAATATCAGATACTGTTCTTTTAATTGAGCAAATACGTATTGGCGCTATTAAAAGTAAGCATTCGCCGTGGCTACTAGAATGTATAGCCGGAATGACTGATGGCAGTACGGATTACGAATCAGTTGTAAAAAAAGAAGCGTATGAAGAAGCAGGGCTTGAATTAACCGAGCTTGAATTTATGCTTTCATACCTATCAAGCCCAGGTGGAACAACTGAACGCTTACATTTATATTTAGCACGTGCTGACTTAAGCCAAGTGAAATCAGGTGTATATGGTCTTGAAACTGAAGGCGAGGATATAAAAACTCATATTTTATCGGTTGATGATGCGCTAATGCGCCTCAATAACGGTGAAATGGATAATGCGGCAACGGTTATTTGTATGCAGTGGCTTGCGCTAAATCGCGAAAAAATGGCAAGTAAATGGGCATAAACTCTTACTAATATTATGGCGGAACTTTGACAGCACAATTAGCAACAAATCGATATATTCAAAGCCTCCCAAAGTATTTAACACTTTGTGAGCATAACTATGTGCGACTATTAAAGTTGTTACCGAGCGAGCGCAATATAGGAAGCATTCGTGAAGTAAAACTTGGCAACAGTGAATTTGCTACAAAAATTGATGGCAGCGCAAAATACACTATGGATATTTCAATTAAGCAGCTAACAGGAATGGTTAAAGGGATAGCGCCGCTGTATTTAACGGTGCGTTTGTATCACGATGCGAAAGTAGCTGAAATTATTCATCACGATTACCATCAACGCATAAAACCATCGTACGGATACCCCAACCCTAAAATGCATCAAAAAGATGAAAAGTATCAACTTAATGCTTTTTTATACGACTGGTTAGTGGCCTGTGTAGAGCACGGGCAAGCAACATTAAATTGGGATGTAAATAATGGCTTGGTTTGATGATACATATACATTTGATAAATCATCTTTGTGCATTGCGCATATTACCGACAGCCATTTATTTGCAGATAAAAAGGGTGAATATTTTAATGTAAATACTGCAGCCCATTTTGAACAAGCTTTGGCACACATCGCTGAGCAGCCAGTAGATTGCGTAATTTTTGGTGGTGATTTAACACAAGACCATAGTTTCGAATCGTACTTATTATTTAGTGAACTTATAAATGCCAGTGACATCACTTGCCCTGTATTTTGGGTACCAGGTAATCATGATGAACTAGTAATGCTTAATCGCATAAGTGGCGGAAAAATAAATTCGGCTAAACATATTATTGCTAACGGGGTTGAGCTGCTTCTTATTAATTCTAAAGGACCCACGCCCGCAGGATGGGTTACTGGCGCGCATTTAGATGAAATAACTGATACTTTAGTCAACTCGAATAATAGTAAAGTTATCTTTTGCCATCATAATCCGCTGCCAATAAATGGCTATCTTGATAAGCACTTATTAGAAAATGGTCCACAGCTTTTAAATATTTTAGTTAATAGTAATAATGTATCTGCGCTTTTTCATGGTCATGTACACAACGATTATGAACAAAACTTTAGAGGCTTGCCTATATATGCAAGTCCTGCCAGTTCAGTCCAGTTTGTAAAATACACTCCAAAGTGGGAGCAAAAAAATGCAGGGCCTGCTTACAGAATGCTAAATATAAAGAGTAAAAAAGATAAAGTTGAAGTAAAAACGGAAGTGGTATGGCTAAGCGCGTAATTTATATTCATGGCTTTAATAGTTCACAAAAATCATATAAAGCTGTGCGCTTTGGTGAGCTTATGGCAAACTATGACGTTGATTATTGTGTACCGAACTTAAACCACGAGCCCCTACAAGCTATAATTGAGCTTGAACAATTACTAACGCCAGATACCGTTTTATTAGGTAGCTCGTTAGGTGGTTTTTTTGCCACGTATTTATCGCAGCGTTATCAAATTCCTGCAGTGGTCATTAATCCCGCGGTCGCACCTTATAATTTATTACAGTCGTTACTTGGGCCTAATTATAATCCGTATCAAGATTATCATTACGATTTAAATAACAGTCATATTGAGGCGCTGAAATTACTCGCTGTAGATAAATTAGCACATCCTGAGTTACTGTATTTATTACAGCAAACAGGCGATGAAGTGTTGAACTTTCAACACGCAGTAAAATATTATTCGCAATGCAAGCAATTGATAGAGTTTGGTGGCGATCATAGCTACGTTGAATTTGAACGCACCTTTGCAAGTATTGTAGATTTTCTTAAAATCACGTAAAACTAGTTAGCCTGAACTGAGGTTAGTTACTATATTAACGCTTTAGCGCATATAACAATAAAACTAGTAAACGTATTAGAGCCTTAGCGGATATAAAGACAAAAACTATGAGTGATCAAAATTATAACGCCGAAGCCATTGAAGTACTTAATGGATTAGATCCGGTAAAACGACGCCCAGGGATGTACACCGATACCGTACGCCCAAACCATTTAGGCCAAGAGGTTATCGATAACAGTGTCGATGAAGCTATGGCGGGCCACGCTACTCGTATTGACGTAATACTCCACGAAGATAACTCGCTCGAAGTGAGCGATGACGGACGTGGTATGCCTATTGATATTCACCCTGAGGAAGGTATCCCTGGGGTTGAATTAATCTTCACTAAGTTACACGCCGGTGGTAAGTTTTCTAATAAAAACTACCAATTTTCGGGTGGTTTACATGGTGTAGGTATCTCTGTAGTAAATGCGTTATCTACACGTGTAGAAGTAACCGTAAGGCGCGATGCTCAACAATACAGAATGGCATTTGAAAATGGCGATAAAGTAGAAGACTTGAGCGTAATTGGTACTGTTGGTAAGCGCAATACAGGTACCACCGTTCGTTTTTGGGCTGATGTTAGCTACTTTGATTCACCAAACTACTCAATTACCAAGCTTAATCATTTATTAAAAGCCAAAGCGGTCTTATGCCCAGGACTGCGTATTAAGTTTGTTAATAAGCAAACAAAAGAAACCAAAGAATGGTTTTATGAAACAGGCTTAAAAGATTACCTAATTGAAGCCGTTAAAGGGTTTGAAACATTACCGCAAGACCCATTTGTAGGTGAATTTAAAAGCTCAATTGAAGGCGCTGATTGGGCTGTTGTATGGCTACCTGAAGGTGGCGAATCAATAGCGGAAAGCTACGTAAACTTAATTCCTACTGCGCAAGGTGGTACACATGTAAATGGTCTGCGCCAAGGCTTGCTTGAAGCAATGCGAGAGTTTTGTGAGTTTAGAAATTTACTACCTCGTGGCGTAAAGCTAACACCGGATGATATTTGGGAGCGTTGTAGTTACGTATTGTCGGTTAAAATGCAAGATCCACAATTTGCAGGGCAAACCAAAGAAAAACTTTCATCGCGCTCATGTGCCGCATTTGTATCGGGTGTTGTAAAAGATTCGTTTAGTTTATGGCTAAATGAACATACCGATACTGCAGAATTATTAGCTGAGTTATGTATTTCAAACGCGCAAAGCCGTTTGCGTGCAGCTAAAAAAGTCGTACGTAAACGAGTTACTGCAGGCCCTGCATTACCAGGTAAATTGACCGATTGTAGTGCTGCCGATAATGACCGAACCGAGCTGTTTTTAGTGGAAGGTGATTCTGCTGGTGGTTCTGCTAAACAAGCGCGAGACCGTGAATTTCAGGCAATTATGCCGCTACGTGGTAAAATTTTAAATACCTGGGAAGTAGAGTCGGGGCAAATACTAGCATCACAAGAAGTACACGATATTTCAGTGGCGCTGGGTATTGATCCAGAATCAACAGATATGTCGGGACTGCGTTACAATAAGATTTGTATACTGGCCGATGCTGACTCGGATGGACTACACATTGCAACATTGTTATGTGCACTGTTTGTTCGTCATTTTCCAGAGTTAGTAAAAACAGGGCATGTGTATGTTGCAATGCCACCATTATTTAGAATAGATATTGGCAAAGAAGTTTATTACGCCCTAGATGAAGAAGAAAAAACCGCTATTTTGGCGCGCATAGAAGCCGAGAAAAAACGCGGAAAAGTAAACGTACAACGATTCAAAGGTCTGGGTGAAATGAATCCGTTACAGCTTCGTGAAACCACTATGGATCCTAATACACGACGCTTAGTGCAGCTTACGCTTGATGAAGAAGTAGAAACCATGGAAATGATGGATATGCTACTTGCTAAAAAACGTTCGCCTGATCGTCGTCAATGGTTAGAAGATCATGGTAACAAGGCGCTCGTTTAATTGCTTGTGCCTAACACTAGGAGAGACGAATGAAAAAATTACTAGGAAGTTTGCTGTTACTTGGGCTGACTAGCGCTCCTGCAATGGCTAAAAATATACTTGATAAGCTCACCGTAGCACCTGGGTTTGAAATTAGTTTATTTGCAAATGATGTAGAAAATGCACGTCAAATAGCCGTTTCAAAAAAAGGTATTGTGTATGTTGGCTCTCGTAAAGCGGGCAACGTATATGCGCTTATTGATCACAATAGCGACGGCGTAGCAGATAAAAAAATTGTTGTGGCTAAAGGCTTAAACATGCCCTCTGGCATAGCAATTAAAGATGGCGATTTATATGTAGGCGAAGTGCATCGTATTATTCGCTTTAAAAATATTGATACCCAATTAAAAGATCCAAAATTTGATGTGGTCTACAACAAACTACCAAGTGAGCGTCATCATGGTTGGAAATTTTTACGTTTTGCACCAACGGGAGAATTAATCATTCCGGTGGGTGTACCGTGTAATATTTGTGCTGAGGATGAGCGTTTTGGTCGTATTTTTGCGCTTAATGTAGAAACAAAACAAATAAAAACAATAGCTAAAGGCGTTAGAAACACAGTGGGTTTTGATTTTCATCCTGCTACTCAAGCTTTATGGTTTAGTGATAACGGTCGCGACATGATGGGCGATGATATTCCACCTGATGAGTTAAACCGTGCAACGCAAGAAGGTGAGCATTTTGGCTTTCCATATGTTCATGCCGGTGCAATTATCGACCCAGAGTTTGGTGAAGGTAAAAACATTGCCGATTACACGTCGCCAGCACTTGCACTTCCAGCGCATGTAGCGCCACTAGGTATTCATTTTTATAACGGTAAGCAATTTCCAGCAAGTTATAAGCAACAATTATTTGTTGCTGAACATGGCTCATGGAACCGTTCTAAGAAGTCAGGCTATAAAGTAGGGCTAGCAACAATCGAAGTAGGTCGCGTAACTAAATATACGCCATTTATTACTGGCTTTATGAAAGACGAAACAACATTTGGACGCCCTGTTGCATTTGCAGAATTAGGTGACGGCAGTCTGTTAGTAAGCGATGATTACGCCAATGTAATCTACCGTGTAAGCTATAAGAAAAACTAGGTAAGCTTTAATGAGTGATACAGATACCTTGCTAATGCAAGGAATTGAGCAACAAACAATGGGGCGTTTTACCGAAGACGCCTATTTAAATTATTCCATGTACGTGATCATGGACCGTGCCCTACCGCATGTAGGTGATGGCTTAAAACCAGTGCAGCGTCGTATTATTTATGCGATGAGCGAACTGGGCTTGTCGGCTAACGCTAAGTACAAAAAATCAGCCCGTACAGTGGGTGACGTACTTGGTAAGTACCATCCACACGGCGACAGTGCCTGTTACGAAGCTATGGTATTAATGGCGCAGCCGTTTTCTTATCGCTATCCTTTGGTAGATGGACAAGGAAACTGGGGGGCGGCAGATGACCCTAAATCGTTTGCAGCAATGCGTTATACCGAAGCGCGTTTATCTAAGTTTTCAGAAGTACTGCTTAAAGAGCTTGGCCAAGGCACTGTTGATTGGACGCCAAACTTTGATGGCACCATGGATGAACCTGTAGTATTGCCTTCTCGTTTACCGCATATTTTACTCAATGGTATAACGGGTATCGCCGTAGGTATGGCAACAGATATTCCGCCACATAACGTACGTGAAGTGGCTAGCGCATGTTGTTTATTACTTGATAAACCAAAAACAGAGCTTGAAGAATTACTTGAGCTTGTACATGCACCAGATTACCCAACAGATGCTGAAATAATTACCCCAAAAGCCGATATTCATAAAATATATAAAACCGGTCGTGGGTCAATCAAAATGCGTGCGGTTTACACCGAAGAGCATGGCGATATTGTTATTACAGCGCTGCCGCATCAATGTTCAGGTGGTAAAGTACTTGAGCAAATTGCAGCGCAAATGAACGCTAAAAAATTACCTATGATTGCTGATTTACGTGACGAGTCAGATCACGAAAATCCAACGCGCATTGTAATTATTCCGCGCTCAAACCGCATTAAAGCTGAGCCATTAATGGCGCACTTATTTGCAACCACCGATCTTGAAAAAAATTACCGCGTAAACTTAAACATGCTAGGCCTAGATGGTCGCCCGCAAGTTAAAGACTTGCGCTGTATTTTAAGTGAGTGGCTAACATTTAGACGCGAAACAGTGCGTCGTCGTTTACAGTATCGTTTAGATAAAGTATTAGCACGTTTGCATATTTTAGAAGGTTTATTAGCCGCCTTTTTAAATATCGATGAAGTGATTGAAATCATTCGCAGCGAAGACAAACCAAAGCCTGTATTAATGGAGCGCTTTGATTTAACTGATACCCAAGCAGAAGCTATTTTAGAATTAAAACTTCGTCATTTAGCAAAACTTGAAGAGTTTAAAATTCGCGGTGAGCAAGATGAACTAGCCAAAGAGCGTGATAAATTAGCGCAAATTTTGGGCTCAGAACGTCGTATGTCGACACTGCTTAAAAAAGAAATTCAAGAAGCCGCTGAAATGTACGGTGACGATCGTCGCTCGCCAGTGATTGAGCGCTCAGAAGCGAAAGCACTTAACGAAAAAGATTTAATTCCATCAGAGTCAGTCACTGTTGTGCTATCTGATAAAGGCTGGGCACGCGTTGGTAAAGGCCACGACTTAGATGTACAAGGCTTAAATTACCGTTCAGGTGATGGCTTTAGAGCCTCGGCTCGGGGTAAGAGCAATCAACCTGCTGTATTTTTAGATTCAGCAGGGCGGGCATTTGCAACCGATGCGCACAGTCTGCCTTCGGCGCGTAGCCAAGGGGAACCAATGACAGGTCGTTTTAACTTAACACCAGGTGCTAATTTTGAGCACGTGGTAATGAGTGAAGACGAGCAAGTATTGCTTATGGCGTCAGATGCAGGTTACGGCTTTATTACCGACTTTAAAGATTTAGTGAGTAAAAATAAAAATGGTAAAGCGCTGGTAAGTGTTCCTAAGGGGGGAATATTACTTTCTCCTATTAGGGTGAACGATGTTGCTAGTGATTACTGTATGGCTATTTCTAACGAAGGTCGCATGCTTTTATTCCCGCTACGTGACTTACCAAAACTTAGCAAAGGTAAAGGGAATAAGATTATTTCTATTCCTGGAGCTAAAGTACAAGCCCGTGAAGAGTTTGTAAAAGTGCTTGCTGTTGTGCCACAAGGAAGCAGTGTTACGCTTCATGCTGGTAAGCGTAAACTAACGCTTAAACCATCTGATTTAGAGCATTATCATGGTGAGCGAGGGCGTAGGGGTAATAAACTACCGCGCGGCTTACAGCGTGTTGACGAAGCCGTTGTTGAGCTAACCCCACAAGATGATGAACCAATAGAAGCCATTAACGAAGAGTAACCAATTACTTTTTTGTATAAATAAAAACGGTCTGCATTTGCAGGCCGTTTTTGTTTTAAAATAAAGAGCTTGCATATTTCAGCGTACACTTGTGCGCTATTGACTCGTTTGTGTCACAAAATAACGCTATAATAATCATAATTGATCTTTGGAGAAACTCATTTGCTAGCTGTTATACGCGTTTTTATTATGCTGATGTTTATATTATTCAGTTGTATTTTTGGTTTATTACTTTCGATTGTAAGACCATTTCACCCTAATAATGTACATATTATAGCGGGCTGGTTTGGCTCAATGGCTAAAATGATTGGCGTTAAATTAGTTTTAACACGTCATAAAGATGCAATTGATGCAGGCCCTGCAGTTTATGTTGCTAATCATCAAAATAGCTACGACTTATTTACAGTGCCTGCAATGGTGCCTAAAAACTGCGTAAGTTTGGGGAAAAAGAGCTTAAAGTGGATCCCATTTTTCGGTCAGCTTTATTGGTTGTCGGGTAATATATTAATAGACAGATCGAATCGCTCTAAAGCAGCGGGAACTATCTCCAAAGCAGCCGAAAAAATTAAAAATAATGGCTTATCTGTATGGATGTTTCCAGAAGGCACACGAAGCTATGGAAGAGGGTTGCTACCGTTCAAAACAGGTGCTTTTCACACCGCAATGAGCGCAGATGTACCCATAATTCCGGTATGTATGAATACAACACATAAAACCATTAAGCTAAATCGTTGGGATAATGGTACAATTTACATCGAAATGTTAGCGCCTATACCGCTTGATAAAGAAATTAGCGCGCGTGAGCATGCTAAAAGCGTGCATAGCATTATGGCTGCTAAAATAACTGAATTAGATGCTCAAGTGAGAGAAAAATAATGGAAAACTGGCGTGAAATAAGTGAAGACATCGTAAGTTCACTACTTGAAGATGGATCAGATCCTGAAATACTTTATGAAGTAGAACACCATTTTGTGTGTGAAGACTTCCCTAAACTAGAGCAAGCTGCATTGGCTGCTTTTAAATTAGGCTACGATGTTGAAGAGCCAGCAGAGCTTGAACTTGAAGATGGCAGTAAAATTTGGAGCTTTGACATTGTAGTTGAAGCTGAGCTAGACGTAGACGTTATTATGGAAGACGTTGATAAGCTAGCGCAACTAGCCGTTGAGTGCGATGTTGAATACGACGGTTGGGGCACTTACTTTCAAGAGTAATTAGCTGACTGTTATATAAACAGGCGATCATTGCAAAGTGCTCGTCTTTTTTAATGCCTATAAAAGCGTGCTAGCAAACATGCGCTGCCCTTTAGATAATCTCTAAAGGCGATTAACTCTTTGTTGCCTAAATCGATGTGGTAAGGGGCGTGAACAGGACGCGGAAGCTTTGCTCTGTTTTTACTTACTTTTCACATAAAGGTAAGCCAGTCGCATAACGTAGGAATTGCTACCTGGCTGGCTAGGTTATAAACCTCGCGCCGCGATTTAACAGCCCCTAGATTAAACTAATTTCAACCCACAAAAAAACACGCCGAGTTCTGCTAAAAAATCTAATATGAGCTAAATTAAATTAAATTAACCATCTAGGTATTTTTAATACTTTATTTAAAACTTATTGGTATTTTTTGTATAAATATCATTAATAAATTATCTACAAAAAAGAATTCCTCCCACTGAGCTCAAATACCTCTTAAGTTCTTTAAGCTAGCTTTCACTAATATTTAATTTTTAAATTCTTATTTCAAATGCATCTTGTACTGCCATGCTTAAATTTTATTTATACAAATAGTACGAGGTAATTGGTTAACCAATGTTATTTTAGTGCATTAAACTGAACGTAAGCTTTACTACGTAAAATAAAAACTAATAAATTTTATTATTACAAAAGTATGATTTTTTGGTTGTTTAATAAATTACCAATCAAATTGTTAAAATTAATGATTTTTTATTATTTTATATTTTGTTCCTCATCTGGGTTTTCTTTTTTATTTGATATTTTTTATTTTACTTGTTGATTTTAAATGCTTTAATTTATTTTTAATTCGGTTAATCTAAATAGAATTAATACTTATTGCTTATTAAATAAATTGTTGCAAATTTATTACAAGCAATATAACTTATGTCTCAGCCCAGCTGGCTGTCATTATTGGTAATAATTATTTGTAGACCAAATTTGGTTTTTTAATTGTTTTATTGTTACCAATTTCACATAAAAACATAAATTAAAACCTGCTTACAGGCGGTGATCTAGGCTTGAGTGAAATACTCATTTAAAGCCATGTAGTAAGATTTTTCATGTACAGGTTTGGAGAAATAAAGATAATGATTAACCAAAAATCCCTATTTATGCTTGCAGCCATGACTGCAAGCTCAAGTTTTGTACAAGCGGCGACGATCAATAATGCTGGGTTTGAAGATGGTTGGAGTAACTGGAATGAAACAGAACCTGCAGCTATCTCAGGTAGTGCTTATAAGGGCTCTAAATCATTAAAAATTCAAGGTAGCCCAGGGCGTGTTTACCAGAATGTAGATGTAGATCGAAATACTCAGTACACGTTAAGTGCGTATGTACTTGGTAAGGGTCAAATCGGCATTAACGATCTTAATGGTTTGTTTAAAAATGAGAAATTTAACGTTTCTTCATGGACAAAAGTATCTAGAACTTTCACCACAGCAAATACAGGTACGCTACAAGTATTTGCCAAGCACGATAAGAGCTCAAACGATGTTCGTTTTGATAACTTTTCGTTAACTAAGGGGAGTTCTTCTGGCGGCGGAGACACAGGTGGTGGTGATACTGGCGGTGGCGACACTGGTAGTGGCTCTGGTATAGCAAGCAACATCACCAACGGTAGTATTTTTGACCTTGAAGGTAACAATCCTCATCCATTAGTAAATAGCAATACTTTAGAGTTTGTTCCTCTAGAAGCGCGTCATATCACTCCAAACGGTAATGGCTGGCGTCATGAATATAAAGTAAAAGAAAGTGCTCGTGCTGCAATGACCGAAACCTATGAGGTTTTTGAGGCAACTGTAAAAGTGGAAATGTCTGATGGTGGTAAAACGATTATTTCTCAACACCATGCTAGCGATACAGGTACGATTTCAAAAGTATATGTTTCAGATACTGATGAATCAGGTTTTGATGATAGCGTAGCGGGTAATGGAATTTTTGATGTGTATGTTCGCCTGCGTAACACCAATGGTAAAGAAGAAAAACATGCACTAGGTACTATCAGAAGTGGTGGTTCATTTAATCTAAAAGTAGTAAATAATTACGGTGATGTAGATGTAACTGCACTAGGTACTACTTTTGGTATTCCGGTAGAAGATGATTCAGAGTCTTACTTCAAGTTTGGTAATTATCTTCAATCACAAGACCCATATACACTAGATGAGTGTGGCGAGTCAGGTAACTCAGATTCATTTAAAGAGTGCTTTAAAGATTTAGGTATTACTAAGGCTAAAGTAACAATGACTGACGTTAGTTACACGCGTAGAACTAATTAATTATTTAGTAGTCGAGAGGGCCACCCAGTTTAAAGCTGAGTGGCTTTTTTTATTTTTTAACGGGATAAACTTAATTTATACCATTGGCTTAATTAAGTGATCTATTTTGAGGTAAGAAAACCGTATCGACAACAAGGCGAAAATTCGTTATTTAGTTGTTATCACTAATTGCTCCTGCATTGCTCTACCTCCTGCATCCATGCAGTCGTATATCAGAAATTTTTAACGTAGTTAGCGTCAGATTTAATCCCTCAAATTAATTAAGTATTATTGCGGATTGGCACTATAACCATTTTTTATTTTTAAAATACACACCAATCCCGCCAGTAAGCACAATTAAAAATATGACAAAAGCACTAAACGCATAAGGGCTCTCTGTGCCTGGAATGCCTCCTACGTTTACACCTAAAAGCCCCGTTAAAAAGCCCAGTGGTAAAAAAAGTGCTGCCACTACAGACATAACATACATTCGCTGGTTTAACTGCTCAGAAACTTGGTTAGTGATTGTTTGCTGAATAATTTGCGCACGCTCAATCGAACTATCTAGCTCTTCAAGATAACGAATTAATAAGTTGGTGGTTTCATTAAGTTTTGCTTTATCGTCATCTAATAACCATAGGTAGTGGTTATTTACCATTGAACTAAGGGCTTCTTTTTGCGGTTTTAAATAACGTTTTAAGGCAATAGTTTGGCGTCGCAACTGTGATAAACCTTGGTTGTCAAACTTTTTACTTGGTTCATCTATTTCTTCTTCAAACTCGTCGAGTGTTTCATCTAGTGAGTCAATAACGCTTTGCATACGTGAGGTTAATTTTTGTGTAATAGAGCACACTAATTCAGAAATATTGCATGGGCCTTTATTTTCATTTAAACAGGCGAGCGTATCTTGCACCGATAATAAACGGCGCTTACGGGTAGTAATAAGAATGTCTTCGCTAATAAATAAACGAATTGAAACCATGTCTTCAGGGCTTTGTGCTGGATTTAAATTTACACCACGTAAAAATAACATATGCCCGTTAGTTGTAGCCGTAATACGTGGGCGTGTTTCGTCAGCAATTAAAGACTCTAGTTCGTAATCGTTTAAATGAGACTGTGCCTTGAGCCACTCAACTGCCTCACTTTGGCTATAATCCATGTGCACCCAAAGTTTACCTTGGCTTGGTTGCCAGCTATTTAGCTCATTAGTGCTTCCAATAGGACGAGCGCCGCCTTGTCCATCAAGTACAAGTGCATGTAGTAAACCATTAATCATAATTAGTTCTCATAATAGTGTATTTTTAATACTGTTAACTATAGTGTATCTACTTAGTTGCTTACAGGCTTACCTTTACTTTTAATAAGTTAAGCTTAAATAGCAAAATATATGCAGAGCCTCTGTGTTGAGCAAAGTGGCATTAAAGTACGGCTTAGCAAGGCGTGCATTGTGTGACCAGTTGCTTAAAAAGATCAATTTAATTTACTAATCGACTAGATAAATTTATTTCGTTGGTGTTTTTTGACCTGTAGCGTATAAGTCACTTTTTTATTAAGGGCACATTTATGACAGCAAAGATCACAGTTGGTTGGCGTGAGTGGTTAAGTTTACCTGAGCTTGGTATTAACGAGATAAAAGCAAAAATTGATACTGGCGCTCGCACTTCATGTATTCATGCAATTAACATTGAAGAATACGAAGTTGACTCAGAAAAATGGGTTAAATTTACGGCCCAACCACTGCAAGATGATGAACAAACGCAAGTCACTTGCAATGCAAAAGTTAAAAAAATGAAGTACGTAACCAGCTCAAGTGGGCAAAAAGAGCTACGCTACTTTATAGAAACTACATTACATGCAGGCGAGCATAGCTGGCCTATCGAGCTTACTTTAACAAGCCGTGCAACAATGAAGTTTAGAATGTTATTAGGGCGTACAGCCATGGAAAATCGTATAGTCGTTGACCCGGCTTTATCTCAACTATTAGGTCGTAAGGTTTAACTATGAAAATCGGTATTTTATCTCGTAACAGAAAGCTATATTCAACACGTCGCTTAATTGAGGCAGCAGAAGCACGCGGCCACGAAGTTAAAGTGATTGATGCATTGCGTTGTTATATGAATATCAACTCTGAGCAACCAGAAATTCACTATCGCGGTGAAAACTTAAAAGAATTTGACGCAATTGTCCCGCGTATTGGTGCATCGGTTACATTTTATGGCTGTTCGGTACTTCGTCAGTTTGAAATGATGGGCGTTTATCCTGTAAACGAATCAGTCGCTATTTCTCGTTCGCGCGATAAATTACGTTCACTTCAGTTACTTTCGCGCAAAGGCGTTGGTATGCCAGTAACAGGTTTTGCCAGCAAACCCGATGACGTAAAAGACTTACTAGAAATGGTAGGCGGTGCACCTGTTGTAATTAAATTACTTGAAGGCACACAAGGCATTGGTGTTGTACTTGCTGAAACACGCAAAGCAGCTGAAAGTGTTATTGAAGCGTTTATGGGCTTAAAAGCCAATATTATGGTTCAAGAATATATTAAAGAAGCGGGTGGGGCAGACATACGTTGTTTTGTACTAGGCGACAAAGTAATCGCAGCAATGAAGCGCCAAGCACAAGAAGGTGAGTTCCGCTCCAACCTTCACCGTGGTGGTAGCGCTACATTAGTTCGCATTACTCCAGAGGAACGTAAAACGGCAGTAGCAGCGGCTAAATCAATGGGCTTAAATGTAGCGGGAGTTGATTTACTTCGCTCATCTCGAGGGCCACTTGTGATGGAAGTTAACTCATCACCGGGTTTAGAGGGCATTGAAATAGCAACAGGTAAAGATATTGCAGGTATGGTGATTGATTTCATCGAAAAAAATGCCTCAAGTAAAGGAACAGCAACACGTGGCAAAGGTTAAAATTAACCGTCCTTTTTCCTTATTAGGAGAAAATGTAGGCGTAGGCGAGCGTAAAACGCTTGCCTTAGAAGCTGCTAAGCTTTACACCCATTCACCACTTAACATTCCTATTGAAGTGGTTAATGGTGTAATGGAAGGCCCAGTGCTTATGGTGTGTGCGGCTATTCATGGTGATGAGCTAAATGGTGTAGAAGTTGTGCGTCAGTTACTTGCTAAAATAGATCCAAGCCAACTGCGCGGAACAATAATCGCTGTGCCTATTGTGAATGTGTTTGGCTTTATTCACAAATCGCGTTATTTACCAGATAGACGCGATATGAATCGCAGTTTCCCAGGTTCTGAACGTGGTTCATTAGCTGGGCGTATGGCTTATATGTTTTTTAATCAAGTGGCAGTACATTGTACTCACATTATTGATTTGCATACTGGCGCTATTCATCGTACTAATTTACCGCAAATTCGCGCTAATTTAGAAGATGAAGCAACCGCTGAAATGGCTAAAGCATTTGGTACGCCGGCGGTTATAAATGCATCCCTTCGTAATGGTTCATTACGCAGTGAAGCCGCAAACTTAGGTATACCTGTTATTACTTATGAAGCAGGCGAAGCGCTACGCTTTGACCCTATCGCTATTGCGGCAGGTGTGCAGGGCGTTGATTATGTTATGCGCCATTTAAAAATGATCCGTGGCAAGCGCCCTAAAAAGTTACCAGATCCTATTATTGCAGGTTCGACTAGTTGGATACGTGCAGAGGTTGATGGCATTGTGCGTGCACAAGTATCACTAGGGGAGCATGTAACTAAAGGGCAAGTGCTTGCATATATAAGTAGCCCTCTAGGGGATTCTGAGCTTGAGCTTTTAGCGCCTAAAGGCGGTATTGTTATTGGTCAGCAGACGATGCCATTGGTAAATGAAGGTGATGCGGTATTCCACCTTGCTTACTTTGCAAATGACAATAGTTTAGTAGAGCAGCAACTAGAGAACTTTATTGATGAGATAAATGATTTAGATGACGAGCTTAAAACAGCAGAACTAAATAACTAATAGCTAGGGCGTGTTTAACTTTGCGGATTGAAATTTGTTCAATCCAAGGAAGATTAAATCGCGGCGCGAGGTTTGTAACCTAGTGGGCTAAGTAAAAACCGAGTAACAAAGAGTTTATCGCCCCTAGGCAGAACCCGAAGGGCAGCGCATGTTTGTGGCATTTATGCTGCGTTATCGCCTATTTATGGGGAGTAACCTCACTTCATAGGCTCTGCCTTGCCTAAAAACTAAATATACTGCTGCAAATTCAACCATCAAAGATCAACACGCCCTAGTCTTAATTTTGGCTAGTTAAGCATTAAAAAGCCGCAGTAGGTATTTTGACTACTGCGGCTTTTTTGTGAATATGATTTTTTACTATGTTTTTTTAGGACCAATAATACGCTTTATAACAGGGGTTTTAGTTGGCTTTGGTTCTTTATCCAAAACCATGACAGGACGGGTCACAAATAAATTGTTAGGGTAAATTACACGGTGCCCATCAATATGTTCAAGTACTACATTCATTAAGCCCATTTCAACAATGCGCCCTTCAACATGATTCGCACCATCAATAATTCGTACCCAATAACCAACGCGGCAATCGTTTTGAATAAACATCAGTAAAAATGCGGTGAGGTTACTCAATAATGACCAGGCGGCAAAAAGTGCTACCCCTAACATGGCAAATAAAGAAGAGCCTAAAACCAATAAACCACGCAGCTCTATACCCCAAAATACTAAAACCAAACACAGTACTACAAAGGCGAGTATAATTTTTAGTAAAAGCTCTGCACGGTATTTTCGGTGTAAATCTACTTTGCCTTTAATCGCTTTTTCGAGTAGTTTTTTGGTTATTTTTAATAGAAGAGGGAAAACCAAAATAGCGATTATAGTTACAACTAACTTATATTGTGATGCAAACAATTCTAAAACTTCTATTATTTCCACATTAGGTCCTGAGCTTTCATAACAATTTAATGCAATTGGTATTAGTTTAACGTGTTTGTATTATTTAAAAAGTGTTTTTAACGCTTACTAGCCACTGGACTGAGTCTACATCATCGTAGCTATCAACTGGGGCGGCAATATCAATGTGGATCATGGTTCCTGAGTTTGCGCGACTCGGTGCCAAACGCAGACCAACGCCTACATTTTTCAATACATGTGCATTTTCACCGTTATCTTCATCGTTAAACCATGCTCTGCCTACATCTACAAAAGCTGCGCCACCCACTTTAAATAGTTGCAGTAAATCGTACTCCCAGTAATAGCGCTTTTCTAAATTAACTAAAAAGCTGCGGTCGCCATGTTGATAATCCATAGGGTAACCACGCAGGCCTGTTTCGCCACCTAAAGTAAGCTGTTGATCCGCAGTCAGGTTTTTGGCGTATTGCACGCGGGCTTTAACATACCAAGATTGGTCTTCACTGGTATTTAAATAATATTGTACTTGGCTGGTGGCCATAAAGTTTTCGAGTTTTTTCTGTTCTTTATTCCAATAGCCATCAATATCAGCACTAAAACGCCATAAGGTATTATCGTTAGTAAAGTGGGCTTTTTTAAAGTTAAAAGAATACACCGCGCGGCTGTCGTCATTACTTAATGACTCATCTGAATAGCCAATTAAGCTTTTAATATTCCAACCTAAATTTAAATCCTCAGTGCGAGATATACTGTCAAAATTGCGCACCTTTATGTAGTTATCTTCAAACCAATGGCCGCTTATAAAGGGGTAACTTAAACTTCTGTCATCGGCAAGTGGTGCAAATGTAGTGTCTATAGCTTCAAAGGTATGTTGCTCATCGGTATAACCTAACGTTAAGCGTTGGGTCCAATTATTATTAAGCGCTTTAGAGTGTCCTATAAATACACGGTTTAAATCGGTAGTTTGATCAAATTCGCTAAACTCTTCGCCGCGTTTATATAGTGACTCTTCGCGCTGCTCAGAATAGCTTAAAATACCGTAACTAAAGGGGGTGTCAATTGCGTAAAATGGATAGGTTAGCTCAAGCAAATGGCGCTTGCCGTCGCTGTTATCGGCGTATTCTAAACGGCCTCGGTAGCGAGTAGATAAAATATTCGGATCGTCGTAAACAAATAAGTAACCGCTGCGATCGCTGTCAGTGGTGCGCGAAAAAGAAAGGCGCTTACCCCACCCAAGCAGGTTAGATTCTCTAAAACCTATACTCGATTTGTTTTCTCCACCGCTTCGACTAAAGTTCACTTCAGGTAAAAGTGTCCATAAATCACGGGTAACCACTTCTACATTAACGTCGCCGTCGCAGTTTTCGGTAGCACTAATTTGTGCATCATATAAGTAGCTTTCTTTACGAAGTAAACGCTCAGATTCTGCGAGCTTTTTAGCGTCGTACTTGTCACCTGGGGAGAATAATAAAAGGTTATTAATGACATCGGGCTCTGTTTGAATGTGAGCGCGATTAGCAAAACGGAATAAAGCATTATTTTCCTCTTCAAGCTCAGTATTAAATACATTAAGTTGCTTGAGCTTTATTGAGGCTATTTTAGCGTTACTATTACTGTGCGTGAGGGTTGTTTTGTCTTGAACTTCTCGGCGTAGGTTTTTATTTGTGCTTAAATCTGTCTGTTCTACAAGGCAGTTATCAGTTTTCATTGAAGATTGTTGTGCGAACGTATTAGGCACATAAAAGCTTAAAACCGTTAAACTAATACAACATTGTGCTATCCATTTCTTGCTCACCATTAAACCTCTTACTGCTACGTAGCAAATGACTATCGTAATATCAGCTTACATCATTGTTATTATAATGTAAGTAAAAGGTATGGATTTTGAAATTAATTAATTGTTACTCATATTCACTTTTGTTAATAGCCAGCTGGTTTGCAGCGACCTATGCACTAGGCATTAAAAGCTAGCTTAAATAAAATGCTAAAGCGGCGAGTAAGTGTTCAGCTTCATGACCTTCGGCATTAATCCAGATGCTTTGGCTGTAATGCTCATAGTTTAAATTAAAGGTTTGATGATTATAGGTAAAGCGAACTTGATGGCGATCGGCGCCTGCAGAGTACTCATTGAGTGTTACTTCGTCTGAGTGTAAAAATAATGTACTCCACAGCTCAAAGTCTTCATCGTTTGGTAGCTCAATGGGATTAATCAAAATACATTTGTGTGTATGGTCATATTCTATTTGGGTCATAATGCTCTTAATTAGTAGCTAGGTAATGTCGAATTGCCGTTAAAAATTCGCCGCCGTACTTATTTAACTTAGTAAAACCAACACCTGAGACCTTTAAAAATTCACTGTCGTTTGTTGGCATAAGCTGCGCCATTTCGGCTAACGTTTTATCATTAAATACTACATAAGGTGGCACATCGTCGGCATCAGCAAGTTCTTTACGAAGTGCGCGCAGGCGAGCAAAGAGTTTTTTGTCGTAATTAAATTGCGCTAACTTATCTTGATAAACGTGTTTGGCTTGCAGGCGTGGCTCGGCTAATTGCAGTGCGTATTCACCTTTTAAAATTACACGCGCGGCTTCTGTTAATCTAAGTGACGCACCTTGTGTTATATCTTGGCTAAGTAAGCCTTGATGAATAAGTTGGCGTAAAATACTGAGCCAAAACTCACTGCTTTTATCTTTACCTATGCCGTAGGTACTTAACTCATGATGATTATTATCGCGGATGCGGCTCGTGTTTGCACCGCGAAGTAATTCAACAATATAACCAAGTCCAAAACGTTGTCCCGCTCTGTACACACACGAAAGTGCTTGCTGGGCGACTAACGTACCATCAAAGCTTTTTGGCGGATTTAAGCAAATATCGCAGTTGCCACAAGGTTCGCGTTGATATTCACTAAAGTAGTTAAGTAATATTTGACGACGACATGTTTGCGCTTCGGCAAAGCTTGCCATTGCGTTAAAGCGTTGTTCTTCTACGCGGCGGCGTTGCTCGTCGTCTATGTCTTCAAAAAAGCGCCTTACGCGACCTATATCAGCTGGGTCAAAATACATTATAGCTTCTGCGGCAAGTCCATCTCGCCCAGCTCGACCTGTTTCTTGATAGTACGACTCTATACTTTTTGGAATATCGTAATGCAGTACAAAACGCACATTAGGCTTGTTTATGCCCATGCCAAAAGCAACGGTTGCGACCACTATCTGTATATCGTCACGGGCAAACCCGGTTTGTACAAATTGTCGTTGCTCGTTACTCATACCAGCATGATAAGCGGCAGCGTTTAGTCCTGCATCTGCAAGCTTTTCAGCAATGTCGTCTACGCGTTTACGGCTGGTGCAATAAATAATACCGCTTTGGCTTTTTTGCTCCTTTAGGTAGCGAAGCAATTGCACCATAGGTTTAAATTTTTCTTCTATGGTGTAACGAATATTGGGGCGATCAAAGCTGCCAGTATGAATATAAGGCTGTTGTAGTTTTAATTGCTCAACTATATCAAACCGTGTGGCTTTATCGGCGGTGGCGGTTAATGCCATCATTGGGACATGTGCAAAACGTTGCTTTAATTCGTTTAAGCGAAAGTAGTGAGGTCTAAAGTCATGACCCCAATGCGACACACAGTGCGCTTCGTCAATAGCAAATAAACTCACATTTAAATGTGATAAACGCTCTAAAAATTCGCGTTGTAATACTTTTTCAGGCGCCACATATAAGAGCTTAATTTGCCCCTGATGAAGCTGTTGATACACCAATTGCTGTTCTTCTCGTGCTAAGCTGTTATTGACGTAAGCGGCTTTTACCCCAAGAGCTTGCAGTTGCGTTACCTGATCTTGCATTAGCGATATAAGCGGAGATATAACAATGGTTACGCCTTCGAGTACTAAAGCAGGGATTTGGTAGCACACCGATTTTCCGCCGCCAGTAGGAAGCAATACAAGCGAATCTTGGCCGTTAATAGCGGCATCAATAACTGCTTTTTGACCGTCGCGAAATTCACTGTAGCCAAACACTTGTTTGAGGACAGTTTCGGGTTTACGCACAAGGGTGCTCGAAGGTGGAGTTGATGTATTCATTGGCGGGTATTTTAGTGGTTTTTTAGTGAGATGTCTTTAGCTGAGTTACTTGATAAATTATTTAAGTGGAGTCTCGTAGTTTTACACTATGTATGTTTTACTCATCTTACCTGTTTTGACATAGAGAATAATAATGAATAAAGAAATGTTAATTGAACAAGTGGGCGCGTTATTTGTAAATGGCATGCCGTTTAACCAGTTTTTAAAAATATCGGTTGAGTCGTTAAGCCCTGAACAGGCCAAAATTACGTTCCCGTGGCAGGATGTACTCATTGGTAATCCTGCGCAAAAAATACTCCATGGTGGTGTTATTTCAGCCGTACTTGATAATGTAGGCGGTATGCTCGCTGCAGCAAGTGTAATTGATAAACTCACCGATTTAGATATCACAAGTGTGCAAACAAAATTAGCCACGCTTGGGACTATCGACTTACGTACTGATTATTTGCGCCCTGGTAAAGGAGAGAGCTTTACTGCCAGCGCAACACTTATTCGTTCAGGTAATAAAGTATGTGTATGCAGAATGGAATTACATAACGAACAGTCTGTTCAAATTGCTTTTGGAACCGGCACGTATTTAGTTGGATAAAACGCGTATGGCAAGTAAACTAGCGGCCTTTTAAATCACTAAGTGTTTATTATGTCGATTGATACTGAGCAGCGTAAAGGTGCTATTTTTGCTTGTCTTGCTTTTTTAATGTGGGGCCTTGCGCCAATATACTTTAAGTTGATTCAGCATGTTTCTGCTTTTGAAATTTTAATGCATCGGGTTATTTGGTCGGTTGTGTTTTTAGTATTGGTAGTAAGTGTTTTACGGTATTGGGGTAAAATTAAACGCATTATCGTTCAACCTAAGCTTTTGCTTATGCTTGTTATAACCTCTGCACTGCTTGGGTTTAATTGGGGTTTATTTATATGGGCTATAAATAATAACCACATGCTTGATGCAAGCTTGGGCTATTACATAAATCCTCTTTTAAATGTATTACTGGGTATGCTTTTTTTAGGCGAACGCCTGCGTAAATTCCAAGGCGTAGCAGTAGCCCTTGCCTTTAGCGGTGTAGTGCTGCAGCTAATTAGTTTTGGCTCGTTTCCGGTAGTTGCCTTTTCACTGGCTATATCATTTGCACTTTATGGTTTATTACGTAAAAAGTTACCGGTTGAAGCCTTGCCTGGCATTTTACTCGAAGCACTTATATTACTGCCTGTTGCACTTATTTATTGGTGGTTAATGGTGCCTACAGCAACATCAAGCCTGCCAGCTAACGATTGGCATACTAATGTACTACTGATTAGTGCAGGTATTGTAACTACATTACCACTGCTGTGTTTTACCGGTGCAGCTAAGCGTTTGCAATATACTACACTTGGCTTTTTTCAATACATTGGGCCAAGCTTAATGTTTATACTAGCTGTGGTGTTTTATGGTGAAGTGTTTGATGCAGAGCGTGTAGTAACATTTGCATGCATTTGGAGTGCACTGGCTATTTTTAGTTGGGACTCTTACCATCAATCACGCAAACGTAAAAAAGCGGCTATTACAGCCGCAGAAGTATAATTAACTAATAAAATGGTTAACTAACTACTTTATTACGACCAGATTCTTTAGCGTCGTAAAGCTTTAAGTCGGCCTGTTTTAAAAGTTCATCAATTTGATAAACAGGCCCGTTTGCAAAGCCAATAGAAATGGTGAATTTTATTTTAGCTTTACTAAACTCTTGGCTATTCATTTCTATAAAATACCTAAAGCCTTCAAGGCGTTTAAGGGCTTCTTGTTTATCTACATCTATAAAATAAACTGCAAACTCTTCACCACCTAAGCGCGCTACTAAGTGCTTTTTAAAGTATTTACTGAAGCAAATAGAGAGCCCTTTTAATACTTCGTCGCCAACATCGTGCCCGTATGTATCGTTAATTGATTTAAAGTGATCAATATCAAGCATAGCTAAAGCACCATCACCTTTAGTATGTTTTATTTGCTTTAATGATTTTTCAGCTTCTTCAAAAAAGTAACGACGATTTGGTAAATTAGTTAAATAATCCGTGTTGGCTTGTCGCCTTATGGTGGCTATAAGTTCTAACATATCGACGTTTTGACTAAGCCTGCAGTAAAACTCTTCGCTGTTAAAAGGTTTGTGCAAATAATCGTTTGCGCCATTTTTTAAAAATAAGCTAGAAAGCCCTATAGAGTCAGAACCCGAAATACCAATAATAGCTTTTTCATCATTGCTATATAAGCGGCGAATCTCGCTACATAGTTCATCGCCATTCATGTTGGGCATTTCATTATCAGTAATAATAACTGAAATATCAGGTGAAGCTTCAAGTAGGTTTAACGCTTCTTGTCCGTCTTGCGCTTCAATAATTTGATATTTATGGCGCACTAATAAACTACAAATGTATCGTCGGGTCGATTTAGAGTCGTCAACAACGAGTACTTTTACATTTTCGTTGCGAGGCAGGCGCTGTAATTGTTTTTCGAGGTACTGATAAGCTTGTTTATTTTCTTTAATGATGTAATCGATGATTGGGTATTTTTCTACAGTGTCGCGGGTTTTTTTATCAATATTGCCTGTCATTACAATAGTTGGAATGTCTGCATTAATAGTACAAGGTACAGCTTCACCAGATGGGGCATCAGGTAATATGAAGTCAACTACAGCGCAAAAATAGCTATTTTTACTTATAAGCTCTTTTGTTTGCGCTAATGACTCAGCTATATCAACTTCATAACCAGCCTTAAGCGCGATGTGCTTTTGCACTCGCGCCATGGCAGGTGTATCTTCAACTATTAGTATTTTTCGCGTCACGGAACAACCCTATATATATTTTGCAAAAATATTTGCTTATACAAGTTGTAACTGTTAAAACGCAAAAAAGCAAATAACTTAAGTACTTACAGATTATCCGCTTCTGAATAATACTCTTGGCTAATCGGTGCCGGGCTCGACATTTTTGAACGGCCAAATAAAGTATGAAACTTAGTTTTGCAGGTCGTTAGTTTTAAGTATTTTACCCAAGCTCGTTCGATTGGGTTGGTAGGTTCTTGTGAGCCAGTTACGACTGCTACAAACTGTTCTTGGTGTTCGTTTTGCGGCTCAATTGTTTTACTGTATAAGCCTTTTAAAACAACTCCGTGTTGTTCAAGTATGCTGGCTTCTAATAAGGTGAAGTTTCCGCTGCGGCTAAAGCCTCGTGGAAAGTTTTGATCATCATAAAATTGACGTTGGCTAACAAATGCTTGGCGTAGTAATGAAATGTTATTGCTCATAGCTTTATCCTCATACCTTAGTAATTAGCTGGAGTATGATGCAAGTTTGGCAATTTATTAAACAAATTATTTTTATCGTGAGGATAAAAAATTGGATATCGATTTATTAAAAACATTCGTTGAGGTAGTGCGTACGCGTCACTTTGGTAAAGCGGCCGAAAACCTTTATATTACGCAGTCTGCAGTGAGCTTTAGAATTCGCCAATTAGAGCAAGGACTTGGTGTTAATTTGTTTATTCGCCAGCGTAATAACATTCAACTTACAGCACCTGGCGAGCGTTTATTACCCCATGCACAAATGATTATTACGGGCATGCAACGTGCCAAAGTGGATGTTGCGCTTGCCGATAATATGCATAAGCAAATTAGCTTAGCAGGAACGCCCAATATTTGGGATGCTTTTTTACAGTTTGGTATAACAAATATTGTATCAGCGATGCCGGGCGTGTCATTAGTCGCAGAAGTTAAAGCACAACAAGAAAGCACTCGGCTGTTATTAGAACGCACGCTTGATTTGGCAATATTGTTTGATCCACCAAAAGTAGACGAGTTAATGGTAGAGCGAATCTGTGAGTTGCCAATCATTCCCGTAAGCGGATACGACACTGCAACGAACGAAAACTTTTTTGATAATCAGTATGTATATGTTGATTGGGGAACTACTTTCTCACTTTGGCATGCGCGTCAGTTTACCGGTAAAACACCGCCTTATTTTAGAACCAGCACAGGACGTATTGCACTTGATTTAATACTGCAATGTGGCGGCAGTGCATTTATACCTCAAGTATTGGTAGAAGGGCATTTAGAAAAAGGTGAACTGTTTCATGTTAAAGATGTAGAAAATACCTCGCGAGACGTGTTTATAGCGTATCACAGAGACAACGAGCAAAAAGAGTTAATAGAAACCTTAGTTAATTTACTATCGCAAATGACCCCAAGCTTGTCATTAAAGAAAAGTAAGTAAGTTCGGCCGCTTATTAAACTTTCATGTTATTTTGATTTCACATTTAATGCATTTTTATTAATAAAAAAAGACATTAATATTTCCATTGTAATATTACTGTCATTTAGCGGTGACAAAATGCAGCAGTTTTAAAAATTAGTCTTTTGTGATTATCCAAGGAAATAACATGAAATTTGTAAAATCGAGCTTATGCTTAGCACTATTAAGTGGTTTATCTTTCAATGCACTTGCCGATGTAGACATTTACGGTAAAGCAAATGTAACAGTGCAATCATCTGATGACGGCGAAGGGTCTTTTACTGAGATAAAAAGTAATGCATCTCGTCTTGGTGTTAAAGGTTCTGAAAAAATAAATGATAGTTTAGAAGCGGTATATAAGTTTGAGTTTCAAGTTGATGTGTCTGATGCTGATTCAAAAGGCGATAACGACGACAATATTTCTGCGCGTAACCAATACGTTGGTTTAAAAGGTGCGTTTGGCCAAGTGGTTATTGGTCGTAACGATACTGCGCTTAAACAATCTCAAGGTAAGTTAGACTTGTTTAACGACCTTGAAGGCGATATTAAAAATGTATTTAAAGGTGAAAACCGTTTAGGGAATACTATTAGTTATTCATCAAACTCATACGAAGGCTTTAAAGTACTTGCTACTTTTGTCGCTGAAGATGATGTAGACGCTGATAACGGTTACTCAATGGCGGTTACTTACGGTGACGTGGCACTTAAAAAGAGCGCAGTATATGCCTCTATCGCAGCCGATAGTGAAGTAAATGGCTACGATGTAGTACGCGCGTCAATCCAAGGTAAAGTTGAAAACTTTAAGCTAGGTGCAATGTACCAAACACAAGAAAAAGTTGACGGCAGCGCAGAAGCGGATGGTTATCTATTAAATGCAGCTTACAGCATGGGTAACAACACATTTAAAGTACAATACCAAGACATGGACTTTGACGACAGCGACGATAAGTCAGCAATATCAGTTGGTCTTGATCACAAATTAAATAAGAACATTAAAGTATTTGGCTTTTACTCAAGCTTCGATATGGACAACAACGTTGACCAAGACTACGTAGGCTTAGGTATGGAATACAAGTTTTAACTATTCGCTAAATTAGTTAAAACACTCCCTTTTTAACCGCGCTCTTTTGAGTGCGGTTTTTTTTGCTTTAAATTATTTACTTAGCCGCCCATAATAGAGCTTCATTTGGAATGAGGTGCGAGTCCTCGACTGTTCCCGCAACTGTAATTAGCGCAAAGCTTTAAGTCAGATACAAATGGTATAATACCAATTTTATTAAAAACATGATCTTTCTAGCGAATTAAATAACTTACTAACTTCGTTAAAAATTATTCATATAGAACAAGTATATGTCATAATTTCCGCCTTGTTATTAAGCTATTTATTTGTCGCTATAATAAATCACTAATTTAATGCAATTGGTATGAATTCTTTTAACGAGCGGGTTTACTCATTTTTTCTTGTAGTGCATTAGTATTTTTATCGCATTTTTAGTGAGTTTAACCTAGGGTCTGTTGAACTTTGCGGATTAAAATTTGTTCAAACTAGGGGCTATTTAATCGCGGCGCGAGGTTTGTAACCTAGTGGGCTCGGTAACTGCTCCTGCGTTACCCTACTGGCTTACATCCATGTAAGAATAAGTAAAAACCGAGCAACAAAGAGTAAATAGCCCCTAGGAAGAACCCTTTGGGCAGCGCCTGTTTGGCATTAATGCTACGTTATCGCCCATTTATGGGGAATAACCACACTACATAGGCTCTGCCTTGCCTAAATACCAAACAGACTGTTGCAAATTTAACCTTGAAAGATCAACAGACCCTATCTAGGACTGACTATTGCACACTCAAACGCCATTAAATATACCATTACTAAACGTTAAAAACGTATCGTGGGGTATTGGCAATAAAACGATCCTCAAAAAAATAAACCTTAAAATAACCACAGGTAAATTTGTTGGTTTAATTGGACCTAATGGCGCAGGTAAATCGAGCTTATTGCGTTGTTTATATCGTTTTAATAAACCCAGTGATGGCGTTGTAGAGTTTAACAACACCGATATTTGGCAGCTAAAAAGCGATGAGTACGCAAAAAAAGTAGCGGTTGTTTTGCAAGAAACCCCGTCGCAATTTAACTTAAGCGTATTTGATGTTATTGCGCTTGGGCTAACGCCTCATAAATCGCTATTTAGCTCGGTAACTAACATTGATAAACAAAAAATTACCCAAGCTATCAACACTGTAGGGTTGGCAGATCATAGCGATCAAAGCTTTGAGTCACTTTCGGGTGGTGAAAAGCAACGTGCCTTGATAGCCCGCGCCATAGTCCAGCAACCTCAGTTGTTAATAATGGACGAACCAACTAGCCATTTAGATGTTAAATACCAAATACAGGTAATGGAGCTTGCTAAATCGTTGGGTGTAACGGTGTTTGCATCGTTTCACGATTTAAACTTAGCTTCTGCAATGTGCGATGAACTAGTGGTTATTAAAAATGGTGAAATTACACATACAGGCACGCCAAGTGAGGTATTAACCGAAAACATGCTAGGCCACGTTTTTGGTGTCTGCGCCCAAGTAAATAATCACCCGCAAATATCGAAGTCGGGAAATAGCATCCCTCATATCACTTACTTTTATGGTTACGAATAATATGAGCGCAGTTAATACTCGCCACTCACTTGCGCTATTCATCAGTGCTGCAGCTGCTTTATTTAGCTTATTTGCAGCACTTAGTTTTGGTGCAGCAGAGACCTCACTTCAAGATGTATTTAATAGCTTTTTACTCTCAAATGAGGCGTCTTTTAATACGCGTATTATTTTTGAACTAAGAATGCCACGCACATTACTCGCCTTTTTAGCAGGCTCTGGCTTAGCAATTGCGGGGCTTATTTTACAAACGGTAACGCGTAACCCTTTAGCCGATCCTTACTTGTTTGGTATATCGTCGGGCGCCTCATTTGGGGTGGTGTTACTTATGGCATTAGCAGGCATTAGCGCAGGTTTTATGTTATCGGCAGCAGCGTTATTAGGTAGCTTACTCGCTATGAGTTTATTAATTCTTATTGCAGGTAGGCAGCAAAGTGCACAGGTAGAATCAATGTTATTAGCTGGCGTTGCTCTGTCGTTTTTATTTAGTGCATTTACCAGCTTGTTGCTTTATTGGAGCGACCCTCAGGCGGTAGCCGCTATTTTATTTTGGACACTGGGCAGCTTTGCACGTGCGCAGTGGGCAACGCTTTGGTTGCCTTTATTGGTAATTACATTGTGTACGTTTGTAATGCTGAGCTTTAGAAGGCAGCTCAATGCTATGTTACTGGGCGATGAAAGCGCAATTACATTAGGTGTTAGGGTCCAGCGTTTTAGAGTACTTATGCTGGTTTTGAGCTCATTAATTACCGCTGTGTTGGTGGCTATGTGTGGTGGTATTGGGTTTGTAGGATTAATGGTACCGCACATTGTGCGCTTTTTTATCTCCCAAGGCACCATCGCGGGATTGCTAGTAACCAGCTTAGTGGGCGGTACATTTATGGTGTGGGTTGATGTACTTTCGCGCTCATTGCTAAAAAACCAAGAATTGCCCGTAGGTGTTATAACCGCTGCTATTGGTAGCGTGTTCTTTTTGAGTTTATTGTTTTTTAGAAAGCGAAGGGTGTAATTCCATGAAAACCTTAATGGTGCAAGGCACTACATCTGATGCTGGTAAAAGTACCCTAGTTGCTGCCCTTTGCAGGGTGTTTGCTAAGCGTGGGGTAAAGGTTGCGCCTTTTAAACCACAAAATATGGCACTTAATAGCGCAGTAACAAAAGATGGCGGCGAAATTGGTCGTGCGCAAGCTTTGCAAGCAATAGCAGCTAAAGTAGAGCCCGAAATAGACTTTAATCCTATATTACTTAAACCTAATAGCGATACGGGCGCACAAGTGATTATTCACGGAAGAGCCATTAGCAATATGGAAGCGGGCAAATATCACGACTATAAAAAAGTGGCGATGGATGCAGTAATAACCTCACATAACCGTTTAGCTAAACGTTTTGATTTACTCCTTGTTGAAGGGGCTGGGAGCCCTGCTGAAATAAATCTGCGTGAAAACGATATTGCCAATATGGGGTACGCCGAAGAGGTCGATTGCCCAGTAATTATAATTGCTGATATTGATAAAGGCGGCGTATTTGCACACTTGGTAGGTACGCTTGCTTTGCTAAGCGAGTCAGAACAGGCGCGCGTAAAAGGCTTTGTTATAAATCGCTTTAGAGGCGATATAGGTTTGCTGCAAGGCGGGCTAGATTGGCTTGAAGAATACACAAACAAACCCGTGCTTGGCGTATTACCTTATTTGCACGACCTTGCGCTTGATGCTGAGGACGCCGTCGCAATTGATAATAACGTAACCAACGCCACAATTAATATTGCAGTGCTACTTGTTCCCCACATTAGTAACCACACCGATTTTGATGCACTGCGTTTGCATTCAAACATTAATATAAATTATGTGCGCCATACGCAAACGATCCCAGACGTTGATCTGATAATTCTTCCAGGCAGTAAAAACGTATTGGGCGATTTAAATTTTTTGAAAAATGAAGGCTGGGACACTCAAATTAAACGCCACTTACGCTATGGTGGTAAAGTACTTGGTATTTGTGGCGGCATGCAAATGCTAGGCAATACAATCAACGATCCCGAGGGTATTGAGTCATCATTAAAACAAGTAAATGGACTTGCCCTGTGCGATTTTGAAACCACGCTAACAACACAAAAAGTATTAACTAAAATAACCGCTACACTGCTTTTAAATAACCAACAAACACCCTGTAGCGGTTACGAAATACATGCAGGGATTAGCCAAGGTGCAGCGCTTAATAAGCCATTTTTAACCTTTGATGAAAGCCACCCACATGGTTTTATGTTCGATGGCTTTATTAGCGATGATAACGCCATTGCGGGCACTTATTTACATGGCTTGTTTGATGAAGCCGATGCTACATCGCAAATTCTAAAATGGGTAAAACCAAGCGCCTCAATTAACCCAATTAGTATTGCCACTCATCGCGAGCAGCAGTTAGAACGATTAGCAACCATGTGCGAAACGCATTTAAACATACAGCAAATTATCTCGATTTATGAAGGGCACAATAATGACTGAACAAAACAACGATAAGCATAAGCAGCGCCAACAAAAAGTCAAAGAACAAGTGGATGCACGTGTTGCCGCCGCACAAGATGTAAAAGGTATTTTTCAGGTAATCACCGGTAACGGTAAAGGTAAATCAACCTCGGGCTTTGGCGTTGTAGCACGCTGCGTTGGGCATGGTAAAAAAGCAGCTGTTTGCCAATATATTAAAGGTACGTGGGAATGTGGCGAGCGTAATCTATTACAAGGTGCAGGCGTTGAGTTTGTTGTAATGAACACCGGTTTTACCTGGGATACGCAAAATAAAGAAGCCGATACTGCAGCCGCCCAAGCAACATGGCAAGAGTCAAAACGCATGCTTGCAGATAGCAGTATTGATTTAGTATTACTCGATGAGCTTACGTATATGGTGACCTACGGCTACGTTGATTTAGATGAAGTGGTAACAGCGCTTAATAACCGCCCACCAATGCAGTCAGTTATTATTACAGGGCGTGCAGCGCATCGTACTTTAACAGACCTTGCCGACACAGTAAGCGAAGTGCGTAATGTAAAACACGCATTCGACTCAGGCATAAAAGCGCTCGAAGGGTTTGATTACTAATGTTTAAAGCGTTTTTTATTGGGCTACTGCTTTTTAGTGTATCGGGCAGTGCACTTGCAGAGCAGGTTAATGATTCTAAAAAACTGCGAATAATCGCGCTTGCACCACATATAGTCGAAAACCTATTTGCCATAGGGGCGGGCGATAATATTGTGGGCACTGTTGATTACGCCGACTACCCAAGTGAAGCCCAAAGTATTGAGCGCATAGGGGGTTATTACGGCATCTCGCTTGAGAAAGTATTAGCGCTTAAACCTGATTTAGTAATTGCGTGGAAAAGCGGAAACCAAAGCGAAGATTTAGCCCAAATAGAGCGTTTAGGTATAAAAGTGTATTTGAGTAATCCCACCACAATCGCTGGTGTAGCCGACGAGTTACTTACTTTTGGTGAATTTACAGGGAATATTGAGCAAAGCCAACAAGCGGCAAGCGCATTTACACAAAAACTAAACGCGATTATTAAAAGCCAGCAAGATAAAAAAAATATTACCGGGTTTTATCAGTTATGGGCTGAGCCTATGATGACGGTAGGTAAAAACACATGGATAAATCAGCTGATTGAAACATGCCATGTAAGTAATGTATTTGCACAGAGCGTTACAGATTACCCGCAAATTAGTATCGAAAATGTCATTGTTACTAAGCCACAAGTTATTATTATCCCTGATGAAAAATCAAAAACGCCACAGCCGGTTGTTAATTGGCAAAAGTGGCCAGAAGTGCCTGCAGTTAAAAACGATCAATTTATTAGCGTAAATGCCGATTTATTACATCGTTTTACTCCGCGCATGCTAGATGGACTCGCGGATATGTGTGATAAAATAGACGCATCACGTAACCAGATTAAGAGTACACAATGAGCGATTGGGCTACATTTTTAGAAAGTGAATTACAGCAACCTTACATGCAGCAAACGTTAGAGTATGTGGCTAATCGCCGCAATGAAGGTGTTGCTGTTTATCCGCCTGAACCTCAAGTATTTAGTGCTTTTGATGCCACAGCACTAAATGACATCCGCGTTGTAATTTTAGGACAAGACCCATACCACGGAGAAGGGCAAGCGCATGGCTTGTGTTTTTCGGTATTGCCTGATGTAAAAAAGCTGCCGCCGTCACTTAAAAATATGTACAAAGAGTTAGCTGTCGATATCAGCGGGTTTATTATTCCTGAGCATGGTTACCTGCAAAGCTGGGCAGCTCAGGGCGTGTTTTTACTCAATACAGTATTGACCGTTGAGCAAGGGCAAGCGCATTCTCACAAGCATTTAGGGTGGGAGCAATTTACCGATAATGTAATAGCGCATATTAATAAGCACTGCGAAGGTGTGGTATTTATTTTATGGGGTGCACATGCACAAAAAAAAGGGAAAGGCATAGATAGCGCTCGCCATCATGTTTTAAAAGGGCCGCACCCATCACCGCTTTCGGCGCATAGAGGCTTTTTTGGCTGTCAGCATTTTTCAAAAACGAATGAGCTATTACAAGCCCAAAAAGATAAGCCAATTAACTGGCAAATCTAATTTATTCCAAAGAACTCAAATTGTTTAAACCGTTAAAAAAGGCTTCCATATAGTGGAAGCCTTTTTGTTTAGTTGGGGCGTATTGAATTAAAAATCGAGCTCATCAATTGCAATACTGTCTGTAAAGTAGTCTAGTTCTTGTAGTTCTTTACGTAGGCGCTGTTTATCTTTTATTGCTTCTATTTCACGCCATTTTCTTTTTTTATTTTTCTGAGAGGTTTTCCTTGTTGTATCTGGTCCTTCTAATATCTCTAATATATCGTTTAGGCTATCCATGAACTTCTCCTATTGATTTTATTGACCTCAAGAATACCTATACCACAGGCCTAGTTAAAATAGAATAAAAAAGTGACAGTTATGTTACATAAGTGTGATTAATTGATGAAGGTTTATACGAAGATTATATGAAGGTTAAATAGAGAAGTAGCCTATTTTAGGCATAAAAAAACGCCGCTATTGCGACGTTTTTAAAACACGATTATAGCAAATTACATTGCTTTAAAACGCGCTTCTAGTTGTTCTTGTGCATCAGCAAAAGAGCGAATACCTTCAGCCAGTTTTTCAGTAGCCATAGCATCTTGGTTATGTAACCAACGGAACTGCGCTTCTGTAAGTGGCTCTGGTTTTGGCTCTTTAGGAATATCTGTTTCTAGCAAGTATTCCTGTGCGCCTTCAAGGTTACCTAAATCTTCTAAAAGATTAGGGCTAATAGTTAGCTTGTCACAACCAGTAAGAGCAATAATTTCGCCTGTATTACGGAAACTTGCACCCATCACAACTGTTTTGTAGTCATGGCGTTTGTAAAATTCAAAAATGCTGCGTACAGACTGAACACCTGGATCTTGTAGCGGATCGGTTGGTTTTTCCATACCGTTAGCAACATGCCAATCTAAAATACGACCAACAAATGGCGAAATTAGAAATACGTTTGCATCGGCACATGCGCGGGCTTGGGCATCGCTAAATAATAAAGTAAGGTTACATTTAGTCCCTTCTTTTTCTAGTTGCTCAGCGGCTTTAATACCTTCCCACGTAGACGCTACTTTGATTAAAATTTTGTCTTTGCTTACACCTTCTTTTTCGTAAAGGCTAAGTAGGGTATGTGCTTTATCAATAGTAGCTTGCGTATTAAACGAAAGGCGTGCATCTACTTC
Organism: Pseudoalteromonas sp. LC2018020214; assembly: GCF_016598755.1. Classification (NCBI taxonomy): domain Bacteria; kingdom Pseudomonadati; phylum Pseudomonadota; class Gammaproteobacteria; order Alteromonadales; family Pseudoalteromonadaceae; genus Pseudoalteromonas; species Pseudoalteromonas sp. LC2018020214. The sequence continues at coordinate 3,080,515 of NZ_CP066804.1, read as the reverse complement.
AGTAGAAATATAACCAGGTACAATCTCACTAATTTCTTTACCAAGTAACACGGCAAAGTAATCACATGCTAGTTCAAGTTGTTTAGCTGGCTCTTGCTCGGTTTCTTTTGCATAGCTCCAAGCTTTATCTAGGTAAGGCTTATATGCTTCAATCTCGCTCGCTTTTAATAAAAGCGACGGGTTTGTAGTTGCATCTTCTGGTTGATGCTTTTTAATAGCTTCAATATCACCAGTGTCGGCTACGATAGATGAATGTTGTTTTAGCCTTTGTAGAGCTGAAGTCATTTGCTTTCCTCATTCCAAGCAAGTTAAAAGAAAAATCTAATCACTCTTAATATATACAATCCATACTGCAACAGTGTGACAATGCTTGATAGGTCTTATGTCCTTATCAATAGAAAAACGGCAATGCATGGGTTATTAAGAGAGGATTTATTTAAACAAAACGTGCTTTTCGTTTCATTTAATGTTGAAATTGACACTAAATAAATTACAAGTCAATAGCTAACTATGATCACTGTTATTTCACCTGCAAAAAATCTTGATTACGAAACGCCACCCGCAACAGACAAGTTCACTCAGCCTGAATTACTAGAGCACAGCGAAGAGCTCATGAAAGTATGCCGTGAACTAACACCAGCGCAAATTGGCAGTTTAATGAAAATTAGCGATAAGCTATCTGGGCTTAACGCAGCACGCTTTAGTGAGTGGGCACAGCCGTTTACACAAAGTAATGCTAAACAAGCAGTGCTTGCCTTTAATGGCGATGTATACGGCGGTTTAGATGCAAGTACGCTTAAAGCTAGCGAGCTTGATTACGCACAAAACCATTTGCGTATTCTCTCAGGTTTATACGGCTTATTAAAACCACTTGATTTAATGCAAGCCTATCGCCTTGAAATGGGCACCAAGCTTGAAAACTCGCGTGGCAAAAACTTATACGAGTTTTGGGGCAGCGTAATAGCGAACAAACTAAACGAAGTATTAAAAGCACAAGACGCGCAATACTTAGTTAACCTTGCTTCAAACGAATACTTTAAAGCGGTAGATAAAAAAGCATTAAATGCACAAATTATTACCCCACACTTTAAAGACTGTAAAAACGGTCAATACAAGGTAATTAGCTTTTACGCTAAAAAAGCACGCGGCATGATGGCGCGCTACATTATCGAAAATAAACTAACGCAATTAAGCCAACTTAAAGAGTTTACGGTAGCAGGTTATTACTTTAGCCCTGAGGCAACAGTTAAAGAGCTTGAGCCGGTATTTATGCGCGACGAACAAAATTAGGTCATAAGCTTAAATAAACAATTGAAAAGCCATGCATTGCATGGCTTTTTTGATACTGGCGTTATATTTGCAACTATATCTAATATTAATGAGATTATTAATTAAATAGGTGCAAACAAAATGATCAGTATTCCGTCAGTTGGCGAAGCCGAAAAGCTAATAGAGGAAAAGCTCGGAGGGTGGTTTGATGTTGTTATCAGCCATATCCCTAATTTTATAGTGGCAATTGTAATTGCCATAGTATTTTCAATATTGGCACGCTTTGCTGGCAAGCTGATGAAAAACGTGTTGCGCCGCTCTCTCGACTCAACACAAATTGCCGATTTAATGGCGTCAATATTTAAAGTTATTGTGTTGTGCATAGGTTTATTTATTGCGCTCGATTTTGTTGGCTTAAAAGGCACCGTTACTTCGCTACTTGCTGGTGCGGGTATTGTGGGTTTAGCCATTGGTTTTGCGTTTCAAGACATGACCGAAAACCTAATTGCAGGTATAGCAATGGGTGTACGTAAGCCATTTAAAACAGGTGATGTAATAGAAACCGATGATGTGTTTGGTTCGGTGCATTCTATAAACCTACGTAACACGCTAATAGAGAGTTTTTACGGGCAACTAATACTTGTACCAAACAAAGTCTTATTTAGAAATGTGCTAAAAAATTACACCACGCTAGGTATAAGACGTATAGAAGTACCCGTAGGTATTTCGTATGGCGACGACATAGAAAAAGCAAAAGACGTTATAGTCGATAAAATTAACGAATTTGACTTTGTAATACGTAAAGACGAAACCGCTGTATACGCTGAAGGTTTTGGCGACAGCAGCATTAACTTACTGGTGTGGTTTTGGATTAAATACCCAGGCGAGCCTGACTTTATGACGGTACGCCACAAAGGTGTTGTTGCCGTTAAGCAAGCACTAGATGAAGCTGATATTAGTATTCCTTTCCCAATTCGTACTTTAGATTTTGGCATTAAAGGCGGTGAAAAACTCGATGCCATGATAAGCGATAAAATAAGCCAGCAGTCATCCAATAAAGACAGTAGCGACGGTGCTGACTCTAGCCAAAGTGAGTAATTTAGTTAAAACTCATTAGGCAAAAGCATTGGGAAATAGTTACTTACCAACAGCGCATTTTTACAGAGTAAAATTGCGCTTTTTTTTATAAACGGATTATTAGCTAAAAGTTTAAATATCTAGTTTGTGTTTATTGAATATCAATTCTGATTAGTTGCGTTTGGCCATGGGAGTATTAACAAGTAAGATTAGTGTTTACCCAACGATTTTTTTACTGCCTTGCTGCACACTCTGAAATAACGCTCTCATCTATTTCAATAACTAAATAAATCATCCTTTTTAAGCCCGTTAGGTCGGCTAAAGAATCTGTGTAAGCTTTTTCAGTATCAATTGGGTTAACTTAAGGGTTAAAAGAGCAAAGACAAACACGCTAGCGTCAATTCTAAATCTATCTTCTTAAGGATAAGTGTGAGCTATCGTTTTAGAGGGAGGAATAATCGTATTGCTTAGGCTTTATTTTATCTTCTTCACAGCTGCAAAATTTGCCTTAAAACAGAATATAAAAAAGCGCAGCTTGTGTTGGAGTAACAAGCCGCGCTTATGAATTAGTTATACAAATAGGTTTTGTGGTGCGTATTAAATAACGCTAATTTTGTTGCGAATGATTTTAACCCCATCTATATTTTCTAGAAATTTTTGAGCCAGTGCGCGCTGAAAACCAGTTTGTGCTTCACCGTATAAATCTACTTCACCATTTTTTACCTGCACACGAATATCACTTAACGCTAGGTTAGGGTTAGTTCGTAGGGTGTTGGTGATAGTTTGTTGTAGGTTAGGTTGAGTGGCTACACTGCTTACTACGGCCATGTTGGTTGCTGCACTTACCTTTGTAGCGCAAGCTAATAAAAATAAACAACAAAATGATACTAAAGCGATAGTTAACTTGAAGCGGTTCATAACTTAATCCTTACATTACGGTGAATAGTGCAGCCACAAAATGGAAATTCCATCGGCTAGGTTATCTTTGTAGTTACAATTTCGGTGCCAATATTAACGCTATGAAATATAAGGTAATTTTATTAAGTGGGAATTAAGGTGGGCAAAAATTACATTTAAATGAGTATGAGTTACATGCTTGGGTTACATATGTAACAGGTACAAACACCAGAGCCTGTAAGGCTTGCATTAAAAAAGCCGACAAAAGTCGGCTTAGAATAAAAATATGTTAGGTTACTTTTTCTTTTTAACCTTAGCCTTTTTCTTGGCTTTCATTTTTACTGGATCTTTACGCTTTTTAGCCGGTGGCTTAGCTTCTTTATGCTGTGGCTCAACACCTTTAATTACACGGCGTTTTAGTTTTTGTTCAACGTAGCGCTCTACTTTATACAAAATACCAATGTCGTGTGCTTCAACTAATGATATTGCAATCCCTTTTTTACCAGCACGGCCAGTACGACCAATACGGTGTACGTATACGTCGGCAGTGCGCGGCATATCAAAGTTAATAACGTGGCTAATGTCAGATACGTCAATACCACGTGCAGCTACATCGGTCGCAATTAAGATACGTGTTTTGCCACTGTGAAAGTTTTCCATGGCTTTCATACGTTTGTCTTGTGGCATTTCGCCGCGTAACCAAGCTGCTTTAACGCCGTTATTGGTTAGCTCGCCAATCAGTGTTTCTAAACGCTCACGGGTTTTAACAAACACAATTGCTTTAGTCACGTCTGGACCATTTAAGGTATTTACTAAAAGCTCTAGTTTATGATGATAGTCATCGGCTAAATGTACCCACTGGTGAATTTTAGCTTTTTCTTTACGTGACGATTCAGCTTCTAATAGAGCTGGGTCGTTTAATGTTTTTTCAGCAAACCTTTCTACGCTGTCACCTTCGAGTGTTGCTGAGAATAAAAAACATTGGCGACGATTTTTAGCTTCGTCACAAATACGGCTCATTTCTTTTTTGAAACCCATATCTAACATGCGATCTGCTTCATCGATAATAAGCATTTCTACGTGTTCAGCATGAAAGTTTTCGGTTTCTAGGTATTCCATTAATCGACCTGGTGTGGCGATTAAAATATCGTTATTTTTTTCAAAAATTTCTTTATGCGTGCCGTAGTTAATACCGCCTGTTACTACACCAATTTTTAGGTGTGTGCGTTTAGCTAGCAGTTCACATTGTTCATGAATTTGATAAGCCAACTCACGAGTCGGGGTCATAACGAGGACGCGCGCAAAACCAGGATCACGACGTGGGAAATCCAGTAAGTACTGAATAGCCGGAATTAAAAATGCCGCTGTTTTACCTGTACCAGTAGGCGCAGATGCTAAAATATCGCGCCCCTGTAGTGCTTCAGGAATAGCTTGTTGTTGAATGCTGGTTGGCGTCTCGTAGCCCATTTTATTAATGGCATCGAGTAGCTTGTTATCAAGATCAAATTCAGAAAATTGCATAGAGTGTCTAAAATAAGGGACAATTACCCTGATTATACGCGCTATGCTGCGCTTGGTGAATGAAAAGGTGAAAAAATGTCTGGTTTTGTATTTAAACAATTTAAAGTTGAACACGACCACTGTGCAATGAAAGTTTCTACCGATGGCATTTTGCTTGGCGCATGGGCTAATTTAAGCGGTGCAAAGTCATTACTTGATATAGGCACAGGCACCGGCTTACTAGCATTAATGTGTAAGCAGCGCAGTAATGAGCTTGATATAACTGCGGTAGAAATTGACGAAAGCGCCTATACCCAAGCATTACAAAATGTAGCTAATAGTCCGTGGCCAACAATATGTATTAAGCACCAAACTATTCAAAGCTTTAGTAGTGAAGTTAAATTTGATGTTGTTATCTCTAATCCACCGTATTTTAATCACAGTTTAAAAGGCGATAATGCTGCGCGTAATACCGCGCGCCATACCGACGGCTTAAGTTTTGAAGAGTTAATTAATGCCTTTAAACGTTTAAGCCATAGTGGTTCTCGCTTTAGCTTAATACTCCCAAGCGTTGAAGGCGCATTATTTATAGAGCTTGCTACTCAAAATGGGCTTTATTTAAATGCTCATTGCCAAGTAAAAGCTACGCCTAATAAAGATATTAGCCGCAGTTTAATGGCATTTAGCTACGTAAAAAGCGATATAGAAACATCAATTCTGTGTATTAGAAACTTAGATAATACCTACACCGCTGATTATATAGCCCTGTGCAAAGCATTTTATTTGAAAATGTAAATTGCCAAGTTATGTAGGTTATCTAGTAATAAAGGATAATTTACCTATTATGCATACGTATTCAGTTTTTATTTAATCAATTCTCAATCTAGTGTTAACCACTTGTAAATAATTTCGAGTAGTTGTTTTGCTCGCTCAACAGTTGGATCACACACTATGAAACTCAATAAAATAATCACCATCGCAGGTTTAAGCCTAGGGTTGCTCTTACCGAGTATTGCCACAGCTACGCCCACCACATTTGTGCATTTGTTTGAATGGAATTGGCAAGATGTAGCGCAAGAATGTGAGCAATACCTAGGACCAAAAGGCTACGCTGCAGTACAGGTCTCGCCGCCTAATGAGCACATTACAGGAAGCCAATGGTGGACACGTTATCAGCCAGTAAGTTATGAACTGCAAAGTCGTGGCGGAAACCGTGCGCAGTTTATCGATATGGTAAATCGCTGTAGTGCAGCTGGGGTTGATATTTACGTTGATACGCTTATTAATCATATGGCAGCAGGAAGTGGCACTGGCACAGCGGGAAATAGCTTTGGTAATAAAAGCTTTCCTATTTATAGCCCACAAGATTTTCATGAAAGTTGTACCATTAATAGCTCTGACTATGGCAACGATCGCTACCGAGTACAAAATTGTGAACTCGTTGGACTTGCCGATTTAGATACCGCTTCAAACTATGTGCAAAATACCATTGCAACATATATTAACGACTTGCAAGCTATTGGCGTAAAAGGCTTTCGGTTTGATGCTTCTAAACATGTTGCAGCAAGCGATATCCAAAGTTTAATGGCTAAAGTAAATGGCTCGCCAGTGGTTTTTCAAGAAGTGATTGATCAAGGTGGGGAGGCTGTTGGTGCCTCTGAATATTTAAGCACAGGTTTAGTAACTGAATTTAAATATAGCACTGAGCTTGGTAACACCTTTAGAAACGGCTCGCTTGCATGGCTGAGTAATTTTGGCGAAGGGTGGGGCTTTATGCCAAGCTCTTCTGCGGTGGTTTTTGTAGATAATCACGACAATCAGCGCGGGCACGGCGGCGCTGGTAATGTAATTACCTTTGAGGATGGCCGCTTATATGACTTAGCCAATGTATTTATGTTGGCTTATCCGTACGGTTATCCAAAAGTAATGTCGAGTTATGATTTTCATGGTGATACAGATGCTGGTGGGCCAAATGTACCTGTACATAATAATGGTAACTTAGAGTGTTTTGCTAGTAATTGGAAGTGTGAGCATCGTTGGTCATATATTGCAGGCGGGGTCGATTTTAGAAATAACACCGCCGACAATTGGGCAGTAACAAACTGGTGGGATAACACAAATAATCAAATTTCATTTGGCCGAGGTAGTTCGGGTCATATGGCTATTAACAAAGAAGACTCAACACTTAGAGCAACTGTGCAAACCGATATGGCGCCAGGGCAATACTGTAATGTGTTAAAAGGCGAGTTGTCAGCTGATGCTAAAAGTTGTAGTGGTGAGGCTATAACGGTTAATTCCGATGGTACTATTAATCTTAATATTGGCGCTTGGGATGCGATGGCAATTCATAAAAATGCCAAGTTAAATACAAGTTCTGCCCCAAGCACTGAAAGTGACTGGCAGCGAACGGTTATTTTTATTAATGCACAAACACAAAGTGGACAAGATATGTTTTTGCGCGGTGGAATTGACCACGCTTATGCAAACGCAAATCTGGGTCGAAATTGCCAAACAAGTAATTTTGAGTGTGCAATGCCCATTCGTCATAATAATTTAAAAAACGTGACAACAAGCCCTTGGAAAGCAAATGATAACTACCTTGATTGGTATGGCATAGAAAATGGACAAAGTAGCGAAGCAGAAGGTTCTGCTACCGACTGGACAACGAATGTTTGGCCTGCAGGTTGGGGCGCTGAAAAAACGCTAAACACAGATGGTTTTGGTGTAACACCATTAAATATATGGGGCGAACACTATTGGATGCTTGATGTGGATATGGATTGCAGTAAATCGGTTAATGGATGGTTTGAACTAAAAGCATTCATTAAAAATGGCCAAGGATGGGAGACTGCTATTGCTCAAAACAATACACCTTATACAAGTACTAATCATATGGCGCAATGCGGAAAAGTTAATAAATTTGAGTTTAATAACTCAAGTGTAGTAATTCGTAGTTTTTAAAAGTAAACAAAAAAGCTCATATGAAAACCTAAACTAATGATTATTAGTTTAGGTTTTTTGCTTTTTAACCTGAACTCTGGTTAAGAGATTTACTAACATATTGAATCATGGTGATATTTAAATTTATTTTCTCTAGCCAGAGATTTTCAGTGAAAACAAGGCGAATTTACGCGTCAATAGCTGGCCTATTGCAAGTAAAGTCAACGCAGTTAGCGCTGAAAATAGCTGCTCGAGATAGATTTATTATCCAGAGTTCAGGTTTATTATTTTAAGTACAGCGCTTTAATAGTGTGTTTATAAATCACCTGTTATGATTCACTCATTAGTTACATTGAATTAAGACAACACAATGAAAAAATTAAATAAAATAATACTACTAAGTACATTCTCTGCGGTTGTTTTGGCAAGCCAAAGTGCACTGGCAGCCATGACCCCAGTTGGGCTTTGGAAAACGATTGACGAGGATACAAACCAAGCTAAGTCGTATGTACGTATTACCCAAACCAACGGTACTTTAAGCGGTAAAGTTGAAACTATTCTAGACCCTACAAAACAAAATGATATATGCAGTAAGTGTGATGATGAGCTAAAAGATCAGCCTATTTTAGGAATGACTATAATCACTGATGTAAAAGCACAAGATGATGGCACCTGGGGAGACGGTGAAATACTCGACCCAACAAATGGTAAAACCTACACCTTACAATTAACCCCACAAGATGAAGGTAAAAAGCTCGAAGTGCGCGGTTACATTGGCTTTTTTTACCGAAACCAATATTGGCTAAGAGTAGAGTAAGTTTTACTACTTACTTAATTACTAAACGTTAAATAATTAAGCATTAACTGAAATCATTTTTGCGCTTTGCCTTTCTTACTCACTAAGCCTGCCATATTTAATTGGCATAAAATTTTGAGTAAATAAAAGGGTAAAATATGATTAAGTACATAGTTGCTTTAATAATGCTTAGCACACTGTTAATAAGCGGTGCGGCAAACGCAAAGGATGATGCGGTAAACACTGGCTGGTTTAATAACACGGCTATTAAAGGGTATGACAGTGTTGCTTATTTTACCCAAAATAAAGCCGTTAAAGGCAGCGACAAATATACGTTTAGTTATTTAGATGCCGACTGGCATTTTTCGAGTGAAGAAAACAAAACGGCATTTGCAGAAAACCCAAAGCGTTATGCACCGCAATACGGTGGCTGGTGCGCTTATGCAATGGCTGATGAGGGGAATGCCGTAGGGATTGACCCAGAAGCATTTTATATTCACGAAGGTAAGCTTTACTTAAATTACAGCCAAAGCGTACAACAAAAATGGTTAAGTAATTTATTGCCGTACATTGTGATGGCTGATGGATATTACCCACAAACGACCAATGTTATGACGTTTCAATAAATTACTCATATTATTAGGGTCTGTTGAACTTTGCGGATTAAAATTTGTTCAAACTAGGGGCTATTTAATCGCGGCGCGAGATTTGTAACCTAGTGGGCTAAGTAAAAACCGAGCAACAAAGAGTAAGTAGCCCCTAGGAAGAACCCTTTGGGCAGCGCCTGTTTGGCATTAATGCTACGTTATCGCCCATTTATGGGGAATAACCACACTGCATAGGCTCTGCCTTGCCTAAATACCAAACAGACTGCTGCAAATTTAACCTTAAAAGATCAACAGACCCTAGTTAAAAAGCCCGCAACTAAACTAGTTGCGGGCTTTTTACTTATTAGCTTATTAATTAAAGCGTTTCGCTATATTCAGTCATTACCTGTTCAACCCATGTTGCAATACGATCATCGCTTAGCTCGTATTGGCTGTCTTCGTCGAGCGCAAGACCAACAAACTGTTTACCATCAGGCGTTAATGCTTTTGAAGCTTCAAACTCGTAACTACTGTCGTTTGGCCAAAAACCAAGTTGAGTAAATGTTTGCGTATTTATTTCATCGTGTAGCATGCCTAGGGCATCTTGAAACCATTGCCCGTAACCTTGCTGATCGCCCATGCCAAATAAAGCAATGGTTTTACCGTTTAGGTTTACGTCGGCTATGTCGTCCCACTTTGACTCCCAGTCTTCTTGTATTTCACCAAAATCCCATGTTGAAATACCAAAGATGATAAAGTCGTACTGCTCTGCATTTTTTAGTGGCTCGTCTTTAATATTGTGCAGGGTAACTATATCGGCACCAATAATGTCGCGAATCTTTTCTGCTGCCATTTCGGTGTAGCACGTAGTAGAACCAAAAAATAAACCAATTTGCATCGTATTTATCACTGTGTAATTGCCTGATATGATAGGCTCAAGTTTACCGTAAGGTATTTTTAATTGATACCTTAGCAAAGCATGAGAGCATAATGTGACAACGCTATCTGACGATTCTTTTGAAAATAACAGCAGTATGAGCAGTAATAGCGACTACCTAGAAACCTTTTTAGATAGCCTGTACTTAGAACAAGGCGTAAGCGAAAATACATTAAGCGCTTATCGCAGTGATTTAGATAAGTTTTGCCTATTTTTAAAGGGCGAAAATTTAATGACGGTAACGGGGCTCGACATAGAAAGCTATTTAGCGCATCGAGTTGATTTAGGTTTAAAACCACGCAGTACAGCACGTAGCATTAGTGCGCTAAAGCGTTTTTATCAGTACTTTGTGCGCGAAAAAATAATTAGTGATTCGCCCATGCTAAACATAGCTCAACCAAAAGCCGGACAGTCGTTACCTAAAACACTCTCAGAAGCTGAAGTTGAGGCATTGTTAAATGCGCCCAACACAGAAGAAGCGATGGGACTGCGCGACAAAGCCATGCTAGAGCTACTTTATGCAACGGGGTTGCGTGTAAGTGAGCTTGTTGGGCTTCGTATGGAGCAAATTAATTTGCGCCAAGCGGTGGTGTTTGTAAAAGGTAAAGGTAACAAAGAGCGCTTAGTGCCATTGGGTGAAGAAGCCATGTATTGGCTGGAGCAATTTTTAAAGGGTGGGCGTGCACAAATGATAAAACACGCCACCGATTTTGTGTTCCCATCTAAGCGCGGAGTAGGCATGACGCGACAAACCTTTTGGCATAGAATTAAACACTATGCTATTTTGGCATCAGTTGAGTCTCCATTATCGCCCCATACCATGCGCCATGCTTTTGCTACGCACTTATTAAATCATGGGGCAGATTTACGTGTGGTACAAATGATGTTGGGCCATAGCGATTTATCAACGACGCAAATTTATACCCATGTTGCCAATGAACGGTTAAAGTCGGTACACGCAGAGCATCATCCGCGAGCGTAAGTTTGAAAGTAAATATTATTAAGCCGGTCAATATATTAAGTATTTTTAGGATAGAGAGAAGTTATGAAAAAATTAATGTTAGCAGGTGCCATGTTGTGCACAAGTATTAGTGCATTTGCAAATGGCGTTGCTGTAACACCAGATGCTAATGATCCTATTATTACTAAATTTGCCGAGCTTGGTGTAACTGTAAAGCAAATTAACCCAAGCCCAGTAGCGGGTTTAAAAGAGTTGATCACTAATAAGGGCGTGCTTTACGCAAGTCCAGATGGTCAATTTTTAATGCAAGGTACGTTAATCGATTTAAATAATCGTAACAACTTAACAGAGCAAGCATTAAACGGCGTGCGTGTTGAGGGCATTAAAGAATACGAAGATTCGATGATTGTGTACAAAGCACCAAACGAAAAACACAGTATTACCGTATTTACCGACATTAGCTGTGGTTACTGTCGTAAATTACATCGCGAGTTAGACGATTTACTTGATGCGGGTATTACCGTTAAGTACCTTGCGTTTCCACGTGGTGGCTTACAAGGTTCAGGCTACGCCGATTTAATGAACGTATGGTGTGCACGCGATCAGCAAGAAGCACTAACAGAAGCTAAGTCGGGTACAAGTACTAAAGTAGTTGCAGGCTGTAGCGCACCGGTTGCAGAGCATTACCAGCTTGGTCAAAGCTTTGGTATTAGCGGCACACCTGCCATTATTTTAGAAGATGGTACGATGATCCCTGGTTACCAGCCAGCAGCAGCACTAAAAGCAGCATTAGATGCTAACAAAGCGTCGTAATACGTTTTATAGCTAATAAAAAGGCCTTAATGGCCTTTTTTTGTCTTTTTAATACGACCCAATAAGTTAAAACTCTGCATGAAAAAACTAATCATTGCGCGTGAAAACGTTGACGACTCGCATCTACCGAGTAATTTACATCCTGTAATTAAACAAATTTATGCTAACCGCAATGTATTTAATGCCGACGAGCTAAATAACAGCGTAGCTACGCTTCACGACTTTAAATTGTTTAAAGATATCGACAAAGCCAGCGATTTATTAATTGAAGCATTAAAAGCGCAAAGCCAAATATTAATAGTCGGCGATTTTGATGCCGATGGCGCAACAAGCACTGCAACATTAATGCAAGGCCTTGAGATGTTTGGTTTTAAGCATTTAGATTACTTAATTCCTGACCGGTTTAGCTTAGGTTATGGTTTAAGCCCCGCACTTGCAGAGCAAATAGTACAAATAAAGCCTGATTTAGTGATCACCGTAGATAACGGCATATCGTGTATTGCTGGTATTGATATTTTAAAAGCGGTTGGTATAAAAGTGCTGGTAACAGATCACCACTTACAAGGTGAGCAGCTGCCAAATGCCGATGCAATAGTAAATCCAAATAGGCACGAATGTAACTTCCCGTCTAAATCTATAGCAGGTGTTGGCGTTGCTTTTTACTTACTGATAGCACTGAGAAGCGTAATGCGAGACCTTGGTTATTTTGAGCAGCAACCGCCGCCTAATTTAGCTAACTTGCTCGACATTGTAGCGCTTGGTACGGTTGCTGACGTGGTCGCACTTGATGCAAATAACCGCACCTTAGTACACCAAGGTTTAGCACGTATTCGCAGTGGTAAAACACGCCCTGGTATTACCGCGCTTATTGAAGTGGCTAACCGCAATGCTGCCCGCTTAAGCGCAAGCGACTTTGGCTTTTCACTTGCGCCGCGTTTAAATGCAGCAGGGCGATTAGACGACATGAGTTTGGGTATAGCATGCCTACTTAGCACCGATATAAACCAAGCACGTAGTATTGCCAGCGAGCTCGATAGCTTAAACTTTGCAAGACGCGAAATAGAACAAGGCATGCAAGCCGAGGCGCAAGCCGTGCTTGATAGACTCGCATTTAGCGACGATAACGTCCCTGATGCAATCTGCTTGTTTCAAGACGATTGGCACCAAGGTGTTATTGGTATTTTGGCTGGTCGCTTAAAAGAAAAATACCACCGACCAACCGTTATATTTGCTGGTGGCGAAAACGGTGAAATAAAAGGTTCGTGCCGCTCTATAGAAGGGTTGCACATGCGCGACTTACTCGAAGGGCTTAATACTGCTGAGCCACACTTAATTAATAAATTTGGTGGCCACGCAATGGCCGCTGGTTTAAGTATTAACGAGCAACACTTTAACGACTTTAAAAAGGCATTTGATGCTGCCGTGAGTGCACAACTGAGTGAAGAAAGTAAACGCTGTATTGTATTTACCGACGGTGAGCTGCCAAACGACTGCTTTACGATGGAGTTTGCTCAGCTATTAAAGCAATCGGGTCCGTGGGGGCAGCAATTTCCTGAGCCTGTGTTTGAGCACACCTTTGAAGTAATACAGCAGCGCATAGTCGGCGAAAAGCATTTAAAGCTGGTGCTAAAGCATCAATCAGGGCGATTAGTTGACGCCATTGCCTTTGGTATTGATGTAAAAGAATGGCCCGACACAGAAGCGAAGTTTGTAAAAGTAGCCTATCAACTCGATATAAATGAGTTTAGAGGTAAATTTACGCTGCAATTAATAGTTAGAGAGCTTGAAAAAGTGCACTAAAAAATATGCACAAATCATGTATAAAAGGCTAATAAAGCGCGCGGTTTTTTGTTAAAATCGGGCGTTTTTATCATTTGACGATAATTTGTTGCGAAAATCCCATGTAAAGGGGCGCAATTACCTAGCCATTTTGGAGTGATGTACATGTTTGAAGTGAATCCTGTGATTAACCAAATCAAGGAAATTCGCGAACGTACTGAATTGCTTCGGGGGTACCTTTGACTACGCTCTTAAACAAGAACGCCTAGAAGAAGTTAACGCCGAACTTGAAGATTCAGCCGTATGGAATGAGCCTGAACGCGCACAAGCGCTTGGCCGTGAAAAATCAGCATTAGAGGCTGTTGTTGAAACAATCGACAACCTTGTAGCCGGTACTGACGACGTTGAAGGTCTACTTGAACTTGCTGTAGAAGCCGAAGATCAAGATACCTTTGATGAAGCACAAAGCGAACTTAGCGATCTAAACGAGCAGTTAGAAGGTTTAGAGTTTCGTCGTATGTTTTCAGGTCCTCATGACTCAAACGATGCGTACCTTGATTTACAATCGGGTTCTGGCGGCACTGAAGCACAAGACTGGTGTAACATTCTACTTCGTATGTATTTACGTTGGGGCGAGGCTAAAGGCTTTAAAGTTGAGCTAGTTGAAGCAACCGACGGTGATGTTGCCGGTATTAAAGGCGCAACAGTTCGCTTTGTTGGCGAATACGCTTACGGCTGGTTACGTACAGAAACAGGCGTTCACCGTTTAGTGCGTAAAAGCCCGTTTGACTCAAGTGGTCGTCGTCATACCTCATTTGCTTCTGCGTTTGTATACCCAGAGATTGACGATAATATTGAAATTGATATTAATCCGTCAGATCTACGTATAGACGTTTACCGAGCATCAGGCGCGGGTGGTCAGCACGTTAATACCACCGAATCGGCGGTTCGTATTACTCACGTACCAACAAATACCGTAGTGCAGTGTCAAAACGAGCGTTCACAGCATAAAAATAAAGCCCAAGCGATGAAGCAGTTAAAAGCTAAATTATTTGAGCTTGAGCTACAGCAGCAAAATGCTGAAAAACAAACGCAAGAAGACGCTAAATCTGATATAGGTTGGGGTAGCCAAATACGTTCATACGTACTTGATGACGCACGTATTAAAGATTTACGCACAGGCGTTGAAAACCGCAATACCCAATCGGTACTTGACGGTAACTTAGATAAATTTATTGAAGCCAGCCTTAAATCTGGCCTATAACCACCAAGCTAATAAAGAGCTAAAAAATGACTGATAAAATCCAAGACGAAAACAAGTTAATCGCTGAGCGTCGCGGCAAGTTAGACGCGATACGCGAAAATTGCCCAGCCAACGGTCATCCAAACCAATTCCGTCGTGAGCATTACACGGCTGATTTGCAAGCCCAGTTTGGTGATAAGAGCAAAGAAGAATTAGTTGAACTACAAGAAGTTGTGTCTATTGCTGGACGTATTTTAGCAAAGCGTGGACCGTTTTTTGTAATTCAAGACATGAAAGGTCGCGTACAAGCGTATGCATCTAAAGATGTTCAAAAAGACCTTAAAGAAAAATATGGTCAGCTAGACACTGGCGATATTATAGGTGTTAAAGGCGCGTTAAATAAATCGGGTAAAGGCGATTTATACGTAGAAATGACTGAGTATCAATTACTAACTAAGTCACTTCGCCCGCTACCTGAAAAATTCCATGGCTTATCAGATCAAGAAACAAAGTACCGCCAACGTTATGTTGACTTAATTACTAACGAAGCAACGCGCGAAACATTCCGCATTCGTTCACAAGTAGTTGAAGGCATTCGTCGCTTTTTAGCAGACCGTGACTTTATGGAAGTAGAAACACCTATGCTACAGGTTATACCTGGCGGTGCATCTGCGCGTCCGTTTGTAACTCACCATAACGCGCTTGATATCGACATGTACCTACGTATAGCGCCAGAGCTTTACTTAAAGCGCTTAGTGGTAGGTGGTTTTGATCGTGTATTTGAAATTAACCGTAACTTCCGTAACGAAGGGTTATCTACACGTCACAACCCAGAATTTACAATGATTGAATTTTACCAAGCATACGCTGATTACATCGACCTGATGAACATCACCGAAGATATGCTACGTACTGTTGCAGAAAACGTACTAGGTAGTGCAATTGTAGTTAATACAACTAAGGACGAAAACGGCGAAGTTATCGATTCAGTTGAATACGACTTTGGCCAACCGTTTACACGTTTAAGTATGGCGGATGCTATCTTAAAATATAACCCTGAGTTTGATGCTGCGGTATTTAACGATCCAGAAAACCATTTTGAAGAGTTAAAAGCGTACGCTAAACAAGTGCACGTTAAAATTCCTGAAAACTGTGTTTGGGGTCCAGGTAAGTTTCTTTGTGAAATATTTGAAGAAACAGCAGAGCACATGCTTATTCAACCTACGTTTATTACTGGTTACCCGTGGGAAGTATCACCACTTGCACGCCGTAACGACGAAAACCCATTTGTTACCGACCGTTTTGAGTTTTTTGTTGGCGGTCGTGAACTTGCAAATGGTTTCTCTGAGCTTAACGATGCACAGGACCAAGCTGAGCGCTTTACTCGTCAAGTTGAAGAGAAAGACGCAGGCGATGATGAAGCAATGCACTACGACGAAGACTACATACGCGCACTAGAGTACGGCTTACCGCCAACGGCTGGTGAAGGTATTGGTATTGACCGTTTAGTTATGTTGTTTACTGATTCATCAACAATTAAAGACGTTATTTTGTTCCCGCATATGCGTCCACAAGCTGACTAATCTTTAGTAGAACAAAGTAAGTTAATAAACGCCGCTTAATAGCGGCGTTTTTTTGCTTATAATTAGTGTTTTAATTAATAAGTACTACACTAAAAATTAAAAGGTAATTATTAGTGCTGATTAATGTGCAATCAGCTTCACTAACTTATTGTTATTGGAAGTTTTTAATATTAAAACTAACAGTGCTATAGCTTTTTAGTATGGTTGTTTTTTTAACACATGTTGTATTTATGTAAATATTTAGGCTAGAATACGCACGAAATTTACACTGCTTGGTATTTAGCAGCTAAATATTGATTCTTAAAGGACCTAGAAAAAGAGTATGAAAGACAAGCGATTAGATGATTTATCAGAAGAATGCACATCAGAGCAAGAACGAAACGCTTACTACCGTGCTTGTATCGCTGAATTTCAACAATTAGGTTACCAAGAACAGTATTTGGCTCAGTTAACTGATGACTTAGTTCCCGTGCTAGGTGTTAATCCTTCAAATAAAAATACGTAACCCGCTTAAATTTCAAACTAATTACACTTTTAAACCAAGCATATGTGCAATCTGTAACCATATAGTCGTTTTTGGTAGAAAAGTGTTTGACATATTTTCTGAAATCTTTATTATACGCCCCACAAGACGGAGAGGTGTCCGAGTGGCCGAAGGAGCTCCCCTGCTAAGGGAGTATAGAGTTTGTAGCTCTATCGAGGGTTCGAATCCCTCCCTCTCCACCATTTCTTTTAATGGCGTGTTTTGTAAATTTTAAAGTATGGGTGCATAGCTCAGCTGGATAGAGTACTCGGCTACGAACCGAGCGGTCGGAGGTTCGAATCCTCCTGCGCCCACCATACTTTAATAACTCTGCTTAGAGTCTAAATAAGCAAACTATAAAGTGGGTGCATAGCTCAGCTGGATAGAGTACTCGGCTACGAACCGAGCGGTCGGAGGTTCGAATCCTCCTGCGCCCACCACTTTATAAACTCTACTTAGAGTATAAATAAGTAAAACTCTCACTTAGAGTAAAAAAATAATAAAAAAATGAAAGTGGGTGCATAGCTCAGCTGGATAGAGTACTCGGCTACGAACCGAGCGGTCGGAGGTTCGAATCCTCCTGCGCCCACCACTTTCATATTTTCATACACTTTTAAGTGTAAAAAAAAAAACCGATGGAAATCGGTTTTTTTATGCCTGAATTAATACGCTCTGCTTAGAGTTTAAATAAGCAATCTATGAAAGTGGGTGCATAGCTCAGCTGGATAGAGTACTCGGCTACGAACCGAGCGGTCGGAGGTTCGAATCCTCCTGCGCCCACCACTTTCATAAACAAGCCGACATTAAGTCGGTTTTTTGTGCCTAAAATAAAGTGAAATAAAGTGAAGTGTTGGTTTAGGCGAACTGAGAACCAAGCAGTCGGAGGTTCACTCTTACAAGATACGTCCTGCGCCCACCACTTTCATAACAAGCCGACATTAAGTCGGTTTTTTTGTGCCTAAAATAAAGTGAAATGTAGGTTTAGGCGAATTGAGAACCAAGCAGTCGGAGGTTCACTCTTACAAGATACGTCCTGCGCCCACCACTTTCATAAACAAGCCGACATTAAGTCGGTTTTTTTGTGCCTAAAATAAAGTGAAATGTAAACTACCACTCCTGTAGACGCAGAGCTTGCTCGCGTGAGAAGCGCCAGCTTCTAATCTATAAAATTCACAGCACGTTTACGAGCTTCGCTCGTCGCGTCAGCAAGCTGCACGCCTACAAGTAAAACCAACCCAATATTTAAATCCAAACTCCGAGTTTATTCATCCTCTGTAGCCGCTGAGCTTGCTCGCGTGAGAAGCGACAGCTTCTAATTACTTGCCACCGATATAACTGATACTTTATTTACGAACTTCGCTCGTCGCGTCAGCAAGCTGTACGCCTACAAGTAAAGCCAGCCCTAATCTTTAAATCTAAACTCCGAGTTTATTTATCGGTTGTAGACGCTGAGCTTGCTCGCGTGCGAAGCGACAGCTTCTAATTACTTACCACCGATATAACTGATACTTTATTTACGAGCGTTGCTCGTCACGTCAGCAAGCTGCACGCCTACAAGCAAAACCATCTCTAATCTTTAAATCTAAACTCCGAGCTTATTTATCCGTTGTAGACGCTGAGCTTACTCGCGTGAGAAGCGCCAGCTTCTAATCTATAAAATTCACAGCACGTTTACGATCGTTGCTCGTCACGTCAGCAAGCTGCACGCCTACAAGTAAAACTAGCCCTAATCTTTAAATCCAAACTCCGAGCTTATTTATCCGTTGTAGACGCTGAGCTTGCTCGCGTGAGAAGCGACAGCTTCTAATTACTTGCCACCGATATAACTGATACTTTATTTACGAGCTTCGCTCGTCGCGTCAGCAAGCTGCACGCCTACAAGTAAAACCAACCCAATCTTTAAATCTAAACTCCGAGTTTATTTATCCGCTGTAGACGCAGAGCTTGCTCGCGTGAGAAGCGCCAGCTTCTAATGGCTATATCTAATCACTATATCTACTCAAGCCCACTTAACCCCTTTCTAAAGCTGCTCTTTATTATTACCTATGTTATTTTAAACGCCTTGTTTAAAAGGATATTGCAGTATGTTTAAAACCCTATTTATTACTTTATTTTTTATTTTTAGCACCATTTTTATTGCAAGCGTGCAAGCTAACGAAGTTAATAACTCACTTGTAGTAGGTGCGCAGCAATATGCTAAATATTTACCGCAGTTAAAAAATAAACGTGTAGGGCTAGTAGTCAATCAAACATCAATGATGGGGCAAACTCACTTAGTAGATGCGCTGCTGACTAAAAATATTAATATAACTAAAATTTTTGCACCTGAGCATGGCTTTCGTGGCGATCACGATGCGGGCGCCCATGTAAAAAATGCCGTTGATGGTAAAACTGGTATTCCGCTTATTTCTATTTACGGTAAAAATAAAAAACCAAGCCAAGCTGCTTTAGCCGATGTTGATGTCATTATTTTTGATATTCAAGATGTGGGAGTGCGTTTTTATACCTACATAAGTTCAATGCACTACATGATGGAAGCCGCTGCAGAGCAGGGGATAGAATTTTTAGTACTCGACAGGCCCAATCCAAATATTGCCTACGTTGATGGGCCAATATTAGAGCCAGAATTTAAATCGTTTGTAGGCATGCACCCAATTCCTGTGTTACACGGTATGACCGTTGGCGAGCTTGCCAAAATGATCAAGGGCGAGGGCTGGATCAATAAAGCGGCCGATTTAAAATTAACGGTGATCCCTGTTGATCATTACACTCGCAAAAGTACTTACAACTTGCCTGTAAAACCCAGCCCTAACTTACCTAACGATCAAGCCATTGCGCTTTACCCATCACTTTGCTTTTTTGAGGCAACGCCTATTAGCATTGGTAGAGGTACCGACTTTGCATTTCAAGTAATTGGCTATTCGCCAGTTGCATTAGGTGATTTTAATTTTACACCGCGCGCAATTAAAGGCGCTGCTTTAAACCCTAAATTTAAAAACCAAACCGTGCAGGGGCTCGATTTAAGACAAGCAAATATTTCAGGTCTAAATTTAACTTACTTAATAAATGCGTACACGGAGCTTAGTAAAAATAACATCTCGTTTTTTGAGCGCGCTGACTTTATGGATAAGCTAGCGGGTACTAATAAATTGCGCTTAGCTATTGAAACAGGGCAATCTGCAGCGCAAATAAAGCAAAGCTGGCAGGCGGGGCTTGCGCTATTTAAAGCGCAAAGAGCGCCTTACTTGCTATATAAATAAGGGCTAAGCATGTTTATTGCTGTAAAAAATCACAGGTGTGGTTATATCAAACAAGCTTTTATAGTGGCATTGAGCTTTATTATTGTGGGTTGTAGTACACCGCCTGAGCCTATTAGCTCGATGCTACCACTTACAAAGAGCCAACTTGTAGAGCTGCCTAATGCACAAGTGGTTGTAACGTTTCCTGAGGTAAATCCAAGTAGCCGGTTTTATGTAAATAACCGAGGAACGTTTAAAGCTTACAAAGGGCGCGGGCAATTATTAATACAAAACCATAACGCACAAAGCGCCGATATTTACATTAATAATCAAAAGCTCGACGTTAACCAACTAAGCGCCAACACCTTATACAATTACAGTTTGGCAAAAAATACTCACAACGGTGTTAATACCTTTAAAGTTGAAAATATTCTCCCTGCTGGCGCAAGTTTAACGCTGCGTTTTGCATTTCCTACTTTAAGCGATGAACCAAAAAAGCATATAGATTTTACTGAAGTAGACATATTAATTGAACGCGATGTAAAAGCAGGTTTTCCTGGGGCTGTGTTGGCCGTTGTTAAAAATGGCGAGCTAATAAAATTAACCGCCTATGGCGATGCAAAGCAATACCAGCAAAGTGATTTAATGCTACTACGCCCAGAGCCCATGCAAACTAATACTTTGTTTGATCTTGCCTCAAACACCAAAATATTTGCCACAAATTTTGCACTTATGAAATTAGTAAGCGAAGGGTTATTAAATATTAATAAACCCGTGCAAAGCTACCTAAGCGAATATAAAGGTGAAGGGCGAGCAAAGCGCACAGTAAAGGACTTACTCACACACAGCGCCGGATACCCGCCAGTATTTGACTTTCATCGTAAAGATGGCAGCTACGGCGACGCGTTTTATTCGCAAAATAGTAAAACCACCAAACAGCTATTACTTACCAGCGTACCTTTTAGCAATAAATCATCTGGGCAGCATGTTTACTCAGATATTGATTACATGATTTTAGGCGTACTCATTGAGCGCATAACTGGGCAGCCCCTTGACGAATACCTAGAGCAGCAAGTGTACGCGCCATTAAAATTAACTAACACGTTATTTAATCCACTTAAAAAAGGCTTTAAGCCGCAGCAATTTGCAGCCACTGAGCTTAGCGGCAACACACGAGACGGGCGCATTAAGTTTGATAATGTTCGAACTGGGGTTTTACAAGGCCAAGTGCATGATGAGCGCGCTTACTATTCTCTTGATGGCGTAGCAGGGCATGCAGGATTATTTAGTAATGCTCATGACTTAGCGGTGCTTTGCCAGCTATTACTAAATAATGGTGGCTACGGCGACCAACAATTATTTAGTGCAAGCGCCTTAGCGCAATTTTTAACGCCGCAATCAAGCGATGAGACCTACGGGCTTGGCTTTAGGCTTGCTGGTAATAATCAAGCAAGGCGCTGGCACTTTGGCCCTTATGCAAGCGCGCAGGCTTATGGCCACACAGGTTGGACGGGTACAGTGACCGTAATTGACCCCGCTTACGACTTGGCTATTGTTTTACTTACCAATGCTCGCCATAGTGCAATTAAAGGCTCGCTAAAACGTTACGAATTTACAGGTAAACAATTTGAAACCGCGCAGTATGGATCGGTGGTGTCGCTTATTTATGAAGCGCTACTAAATCAATAAGCTATCGTATAGGTTAAAACGTACTAACAGCATTACTCTAAGTGATTTATTTACAGGTGACTTGAGTAAGGCAATCCATTAAGCTAAGCGGTTTACAAATCTAAGCCAGTTTATGCTGCTAGGCTTAACAAATAAGCGATAAAACGCGTACAAAGCGAGAGTGGCTCGCTAATAATTAAGGTTAACTTTTTATGCATTGGTATTCTATTTTACCGCCGCTAATTGCGATTGCTATCGTGTTTTGGCGCAAAGAAGTGATTATGGCGCTACTTGTTGCTGTTGCTTCTTCTGAGTTTTTACTCGCCTTTCAGGGCGAAGGTAATAGCTTGTTTGACACTTTTTTAAATACCATTGAACGTATTATTTCGGTTGCCAGTTCGCCAGGTAATACACGCATATTAATATTTAGTATTTTAATTGGTGCACTGCTTGCCTACATTCGCGAATCTGGCGGCGTAGCAGCAACGGTTAATATGCTAATGAACAAAGGAATTGCAAAAAGTAAGCGTCAAGTGGGCTTTTTAACCATGTTTACCGGCATTGCGGTGTTTATAGAATCTAACTTGAGCGTACTTACCTCAGGGATTTTATCGCGTGGCTTATTCGACAAATTTAAAATGAGCCGAGCACGTCTAGCGTACATTATTGATAGCACCAGTGCGCCAGTGTGTATTTTAATTCTGCTTAATGGCTGGGGTGCGTTTGTACTTGGTTTGTTAGGTAACTACGAGCTAGGTGAGTCGGCTGTATCGGTGTTGTGGGGCAGCGTTGGGTATAACTTTTACGCCATAATTACCCTTGCCATTGTTTTTTATACCATCGCGTTTGATAAAGTGCATGGCCCGATGAAAGAAGCCGAAGAAAAACTAGAGCTTCAAACAACTGACTTAAAAGAAGAAGTAAAAGGCTCTAAAGCGCGTTACATGTTAATCCCGCTTATTACGCTTATTACCAGCATGGTTGGCTTTATGTACTACACCGGTAATGGTGTATTAGCAGAGGGCAGCGGCTCTAAATCCGTATTATATGCAACGGTTTTAGCCATTGTTGTCGCTTACTTTTTAATGATTGGCTCACGTAAATTTACGCATCATCAATTAGTTGATACCGGCTTTAAAGGCATGGGCGAATTAATGCCACTGGTCGCCATTGTACTGCTTTCGCTTACACTTGGCGCAAGCTTAAAAGAATTGGGTACTGGCGTATTTGTAGCGTCGCTTGTTGGCGACTACCTACCTATTTACTTAATAGTACCGGTGCTGTTTTTAACCGGCGCAGTTATGTCGTTTACTACGGGTACATCGTGGGGCACGTTTGCCATATTAATCCCAATTGGCGTGCCACTTATTCAAGCGCTAGGTTTACCACCGTCGCTTGTGGTAGGTGCTATTTTGGGTGGTGGTATATTTGGCGATCACTGCTCGCCTATATCCGACACCAGCGCTGTATCGGCTATTGCATCGGGGTGTGATTTGCTCACCCACGTTAAAACGCAGCTACCGTACGCCTTATTTGGCGGTGCATTGACGTTTATAGCGTACTTAATAACAAGCATTATTGTTTTATAAAATACAGTTATTTAAATACTCAAAAGCCTGCTTATTGCAGGCTTTTTTGTTTTTAAATTAAGACAGAGGCTAGTAATACCAAGCTTAACGGCGCTCTAGCTATTAAATAAACTATTTAAATATAGACTTAAGTACCCGTATTTATATTTTTTAGGTTATTGTATAGCATGAGCTTTAAGCTTTTTGGTAGCTATAAATTCTTACTTTTTAACTCATATAAGGCTGTAAACCCACACTATGTTTGTAATCGATAATATCATTCTCGTTAGTGCCATTTTAATTTTACTTGGAGTGATCTCGAGCAAGTTATCTGCACGCGTTGGCTTACCGGTGCTGGTGCTATTTTTACTTGTAGGCATGCTCGCAGGTGAAGACGGTATTGCAGGTATTTCATTCGACAACGCAGAGGCCGCACATGCTCTGGGTACTTTAGCGCTTGCTATTATTCTATTTGATGGTGGCTTACAAACGCCCACCAGTTCAATTAAACAAGTGTGGAAACCCGCGTCTGCTTTAGCAACCATCGGGGTGTTATTTACCGCTGTAATTACAGGCCTTGTGGCTACTTATATTTTAGACCTGCCCATATTACAAGGTGTATTACTGGGCGCCATTGTTGGCTCTACAGATGCCGCAGCAGTGTTTGCACTTTTACGAAGTGCGGGTATTCACTTAAATAAAAAACTTAAATCTACCCTTGAAATAGAAAGTGCCTCGAACGATCCAATGGCTATTTTTCTAACGGTTGGTTTGCTCGAAATGCTCGTTAATGACATGCCAGTAGGGCTGGGTTTACTACAGTTATTTGCTCAACAAATGGGTGTTGGCGCTATTTGTGGTCTTTTAATTGGTAAAATATCGGTTTGGTTTATTAATCGAATTAAACTAAATGCATCGGGTTTGTATTTAGTGATGGTAACCGCATTTGGACTGCTTTCATTTGGCCTTTCTGCAACGCTCGGCGGCAGTGGATTTTTAGCTGTATTTATAACGGGTGTTATTTTAGGTAACAGTAAATTTGTATATAAGCGCGGTATTTTTCTGTTTCATGACGGCTTAGCATGGCTTGGGCAAATAACCATGTTTGTTGTATTAGGCCTCCTTATTAATCCGTCGTCGTTGGTTGATGTATGGCTAGAAGGATTGCTTATTGCACTGGCACTTATTTTTGTTGCTCGCCCATTAGCGGTAGCGCCTATTTTAAAACTGTTTGGCTTTAATAATCGCGAAACCTTGTTTGTATCTTGGGTTGGCCTTAGAGGCTCAGTGCCCATTATTTTAGCTATATTCCCATTATTATTTGGCCTTTCAGGGGCTGAGCTTATTTTTAATGTCGTTTTTTTCGTGGTATTAATTTCAGCCACGTTACAGGGCTCAACAATGCCGTGGATGGCTAAAAAACTAAATTTAGTAGAGCCGCCACCTGATTTGGCTGCTGCAACGCTCGAAATCACAGCACTAAACGATATTGATATAGAAATTGTAGAATACACTTTAAGTGACGTTTCTCGGGTTTCTGGGCGCAGTTTGTCACATGCTGCACTTCCTGAGAGTGTGGTTGTTGCTATGATTACACGGGGTCCGTCAATCATACCGCCACGAGGCTCAACTAAGTTAAAAGCAAACGACCACTTATTTGTTGTTTTAAAACCAGATAACAGACCTTTTGTTGATTTAGTTTTTACAGCAACCGATAAAACAAACCATCAAGATAGCCACTTAGCGCATAACGAACTTAAAGTGAAAGGGGTAACGTTGGTAGGTGATATATTTTACTCTTACCACATGCACATAGACGCCCCAGAAGAGATAAGCTTGGAAGAAGTAATTAACCAAAAGCTTTCAGGAGAAGTCAGTAAAGGCGATATTGTTGTTATTGGTAATGTGCAAATACGCGTTATAACAATGGTGCATACACGCATAGTTACCATTGGCTTAAAGTATTTAAATAATCCAGAAAAGCGACTTTTAAAGCAGTAATCATTAACAATGATTTATTTAGCGCTAGGCTCATGTTTATAGCTAAGTAGGTTGGGTTGAGTGATACGGAACCCAACGGTTCGCCAATGTAATGAGCACACCCAAAGCTAGTTATATGTAGTGTTTGTTGTAGGCGTATAGCTTGCTGGCGCGTCAGGCTAACTTATTTTTTTGCTTATTTTATTTCAAGAATTATAGTTTTGTACGTATGATTTTTAAATGCTCAAAGGCCTGCTTAATCGCAGGCCTTTTGTTTGGAAGTGAATGATTTAATATGCTATTTAACTGTTAAACGGGTAATCAACGTTTGTAAAAGGCCATTCGTTTTTAACCCATGTTTTAACGTTTGTTTTAAGCTCATCAAAAAGCGGTGTAGAAAGGTGCTCTTTAGCAACCCAGCTAAATACAGTGGCATCAAATTCACTATCAACCGTACCTGTAATATAAATACAGCCAATCACCTTCGTTTTATCGTTATTCATTACATGAAAAGTAAAAGATTCTTTATTATTAAATGCGATTAAGTCACTTTCCAATGTTTGCGTGTTTTCTTGCAAAGTAAAGTCATCAGCAGGCCATGTGGTGCCTAAGCTAATTTGAATAAACTCGCGAGCAGACATAAGCGCTTTGTAATCAAGTTTTGTGTACTTAGGGTTTACCTTAACTAAGGTGAAATTTTCAAAGTGCTTTTCAATCGGTACTACAAATTCGTTATTTACTAAAGTCTCAGCCTGCACAAATGAGCAGCAAAATGTATAAATAGCAAAAACGAATATAAGTAGTTTTGTCATATTTCTTCCTTAAATTTAAACTAATAGCGCTATGAAAATTAAGTTAAATTATAGCTTTATAGGGCTGAGCCTTAAAGAACTAATATTGTGTATTTCTAAATATGCTGAGAGTTGCTTTTAAATTTTTAGTACATTAATTCTGGTGAACTATAATACTGAGTGTTATGGATAGGCAAACTATGCGGGAGTTTGATGCAATGTGTCTGCCTGAAGTAGAGCAATATGATGCCGCGCATATTAAAGCAATTCGTGAGCACGCTGCGGTATTCGCCGCTTATTTAAATACCAGCGCTTCAACAGTTAGAGCTTGGGAGCAAGGCGGCAAGTTCCCAAAAGGAGCTTCATTAAAGCTGTTAAATTTGGTCGCCAATAAAGGCTTAGATATACTCGTTTATTAATCCAAGCGGCCGGTAGCTAGGGTTGAGTGACACGAAACCCAACTCCACTATATTACTCTAAAGCCTTATCCTATCTCCTTAGTTTAATCAGTAGTTTTACTAATTTCTCATATTGTAACCATATTTCAGGGTTCTCTTTGTGAGCTCGACGATAGAAAATATATGCTTCGTACCTATGGTAACTATTAATTATCTCCTGACCTGATAGTGAGTTTAATGCTTTTATTTCATATGCCTTTAAATCCACTCCTGTAGCTAGCTGCTCATATTTATTTAGGATATGGTGAAGAGCTTCTTTAGTGTCGGATAAATTTACGATTTCCCTGACCTCATTAGCATGGAGCTTACCTGGGTATTTATTATTAAACTTAATAAGATACGGGATAACTTCTTGATGAAACTTCCCCCAATATTCTAAGGTTGATTTGATTCTCTCTTTTCTTGAGTTAACTATATAAATATAAATACCAAAAAGAAATGAGCATCCAGTAAACAGTACCGCGACTACTTTACTTATTTCTATTATGTAATTTAATTCCATTTCGATTACTCCTTGTATTTAGTTTAATCTTAGCTAAATTTTAGGTTAGACTAAAATATATCTAAGCCCCACACTGCCTAACCCCAGCTCCCGCATGTTTAAGCGCAATAATTTGCCCTTTACCGTTATGTGCCATAGCGAGCATATCACCGGTATTTATATTACTTTCGACCGCGTGTTTACCCTTTAAATCACTCAACAGCGAATGCTTAATTTGCACGAGTACTTCATCATTACAGCTGGCTATGTACCAGTCGTAATCTACCTTCACTAGCGTGCCGTATTCTATGTGGCGTTGTTGGTGGCGGCGTAAATCGTTAGCTAATTGACTATCGAGCGCGTGTTTTTGCTCGTTTATAGAGCTTGCGTAGCTACCAGCTTGGTTTATTTCGTGTGTTTTTATAATTGAATAGTCGTGAATGTCTATGGTGTTAAATACGCTGTTAAGCACGGTTTTAGGCGCGTGGTTAATGCTATCGTTATTATCAAACACAATAAAAGCAAATACACCCAGAGCGCAGGCAAGGCTGGTTAGCTGTAGCGTAAAGCCGAGCTTTTTAGGCTTTGTGTTAGTGGCCTTTTTAAGTAGCGCTTTTTGCTGATCACTTGTAAGTGTAGTGCGCGCTTTTCGCTCTTTGTAGTGTTGTGTGAGCTTTTGATCAAACGGCTCATCAGGCTTGTTCATTGTTTGCTCCTAATAAACGTTTAAGATTTTGCTTGGCATAGCGCAGCCTTGTTTTAATGGTCTCAAGGCTGCTTTGCGTTATAAGTTCTATGTCGGCGAGCGAAAAGCCTTCTTGTTGCAAAGTAATGGCTTCGCGCTGTACAAAGCTGAGCTGTTTTAGCGCGGCGTCGAACGCTTCGTAACTTATGTTTGAGCTGCCTATATGCGAGTCTCCACTAGTTAAGTCACCATTATTTAAATCGCTTTCGCTTTTATCATTTTGTGCTGCTAAATGCGTGTTTTCGTCAAGCTCTACAAAGTGTTGTTGCCTGCGGTATTCGTCAATAAGTGTGTTGCGGGCAAGTTTAAATAACCACGCTTTTGGTGTGGTTTGCGCTTGGTAAAGGTGGCGTTTTTCGATTACTTTTAGCCATGTTTGTTGGCTTACGTCGTATGCTAAATGCGTATTAGATTGCGTAACAAGGTAGTGGTATAAGTCGTTACTGTAGAGGGCAATAAGCTGCTCTAAGTAACGATTGTCGCCACTTTTTGCGTAACTTGCCATGCAGTCCTTGCTTGGCGTTTCAAATAACCATGACTTAATACTTAGTAGCATAGGCTCATCGCTTTTATACCAATTCGCTTAATTAAGTGATCTATTTTGAGGGTAGAAAAACGTGTTGATAGTTAGGCAAAAAATTCGCTATTTAGTTGTTCTAAATGAGAATTTTTTAACACAGGTAGCGACACGTTTAGCCCCACAAAATGATTAAGTATTATTGCGGATTGGTATTATTGTTGTAATTTAAAATCGAGCTGTACGGTTTGACCTGTTTGTAATTGTGCCACACCTTCAATTACTTTGGGGCGATATTTCCAGCGTTTAATGGCTCTTATTGCTTCGCGGTCAAAGGTACGTTTTGGCTCGGCGTTAATAACTACTGGGTCGATTACTTCCCCCGTTGGCGAAATACTAAAGCTTAGTTGTACCCAACCTTCAATACCATCGCGCGCGGCTGTAGTTGGGTATTTAGGGTTTATGCGCACTATGGGTGTTGCATCCCCTGTTGGGCGATTAATGGTATTGTTAATGTCGCCACCAAAATCGTCAATCGTAACTGGCGTAAAGTCGCTAATTGCCAACACAGGATCGGCTGATGTATCAAGCGGTGGAGCTTTTTGCGGCACTTTAGGCATTGGCGGTGGCGGCTGTATTTTTTGTATATGCCTGACTTTTGAATCCTCAGGTGCCTGAAAAATCTCTACTATAATATCGCCCCCTGGTTTAACCGGTGCGCGTTGCTCGCCACTTATTAAATATTGCATAAACGCAAAAGCTGCAAAGGTCATTGCGGCGCCGCCGATAACGGCAGTCGATGTTTTAATAAATACTGGGTTGTTAGGTACTTCAAGTGTGTGCATAAGCCGCTCCAAATTTTATTGACCACTACAATTAGGGTGTTTTCAAAGCTATAACGGGTGGCAAATCAAAAAGGGGTGAAATAATTTTATAAAAAATGTGGGGTTTAGTTACAATAGCCATTCGCATTCTTTTACTTATTAACTTTTTAGGCTGTTATGCAACTCATTGAAATAAATAAAGCGCGTTACCGTAAACATTTAAACCGTGTTATTGCTGGATGCGGTATTGGTTTGGCTGTAGGCAGCTTGGCTATATCGCAA
This sequence comes from Pseudoalteromonas sp. LC2018020214, assembly GCF_016598755.1. NCBI lineage: Bacteria > Pseudomonadati > Pseudomonadota > Gammaproteobacteria > Alteromonadales > Pseudoalteromonadaceae > Pseudoalteromonas > Pseudoalteromonas sp. LC2018020214. Next base: position 3,051,057 of record NZ_CP066804.1, on the reverse strand, counting down.
ACGCTGATTGCTTTATTTCCTGATGAAAGTGGTAGCCACTTTCATTGGAACTTAATAGGCGTTGCTATTACAAGCGTTGGGCTTGCGTGGTTACTTAATAAATACCGTACACATAGCTTTATGACTGAAGTTGTTTATGTGTGGGAGCTTAAAAAAGCACTTAATAAAATAACCCGTAAAATGGCTAAGTTAAAAGCCGCTGGCCGTGAAGGTAATGCCGATGCGTTATTAGCGATTCATTATAGCTACGCGGGCTCTCGGTTATTGTGGCAACTAGACGATAACCTAATCACCATGGACGATTTAGCCATTAAACAAGCTGAGCTTGAATCTGTTGCAGCGCAACATAACGTAACGCTTAATGTTGAAGATTACGATGAAAGCATTTTAAAACAGTTTTAAAGCTTAGGTTTTTAAATTAGTTAGAGGAGCCTCAATGAAAAAAGTACTCATAGTGTGTTTAGGTAATATTTGCCGCTCGCCAACCGCAGAGGCGGTATTAAAAGCCCGCGCTAAAAAGCTAGGTGTTAACGTTAACGTTGATTCGGCGGGCACTATTGGCTATCACGAAGGTAAAGCGCCTGATAGTCGCTCAATGGCAGCCGGGAAGAAGCGCGGTTACAGCTTTAAAGGTATTTATTCACGTAAAGTGCGTACAAGTGACTTTACTGAGTTTGATTTAATTTTAGCGGCCGATACGCAAAACTTAGCTGATTTAAAAGCCCAGTGCCCTGAGCATCTACAGTACAAATTAGCGCTGTTTTTAGAATATGGCGAGCAGGCCCAAAGCGCTATTCCCGATCCCTATTACGGCGGCGATGATGGCTTTGAAAATGTGCTCAATTTAATAGAAGCGGCAAGCGATAAAATACTCGCTAAAATTTAATCCCTATTTTATTACTAAAGCTAAATTTAACGAGCTTTTAGTCGTATTGCATGGTGTTCCTAAAGTAAGTACATTTTATACTTACTCAAAGGGAACTTTATGAAAATAAAAATATTACTACTCACTTTATCTATTGCTTCTTGTTCTACTTTTGCTAACGATGTTAGTTTTTCGATTGGGGGTGGCTATCCTTATTTAGTTATTCCTGAGGTGTCTTTATCGGCTAACGACGACACACAGCGCTGGTATGCAAACTATAAACTAGGCCTTGATGATGGATTTTCTGCCGGTTTTGAACAAGCGGTTAGCGATAATAAAAAACATGCTTTTGGCGTACTTGTGGGCGCTATTGGTGCAAGAGATACAGACCAAGAGTGTGAAAGTTCAACTAATGATGTAGCAACTGACTTTGCTAATACGCTAGGTTGTGTAATTGGCGGTATTTTTGATGAAGAAACAACAAACGGCATAGGGCTTACGTACAGCTACAACTTTAATGAACTGAACAGCGCTGGTTTTAGATTAGAGCTAGATGTGGGCTACGGTAAAGCAAGCGATAGCAATGAAAAAAGAGCCGATGGCGGAATTAGCGTAAGTTATGAATTTTAACTACGTAGAATTTGTATTAGTTGGTATTAAAAAAGGCGCTTAAAGCGCCTTTTTTAATGAGCCGCTTTTAGTGGCGGTTAATTTTAAAGTCGAGTTGTACCTGAGAAATAGCGCTAACAGGTTTGCCATTTTCAAACTTTGGCGCGTAACGCCATTGCTCAAGCGCTGCTTTGGCTGATTTTTCAAATGCGCTGCCGCCTTCTGAGCTAAGTACTTTTGGGTTTTTTACAAAGCCAGCTGCGTCTACCTCAAACTCCATAACAACGCTACCATCGGTACTAAATCTGGCTTTGTTAACTGGGTATTTAGGATTAACACGGTAAAGCGGCGTTTGCTCTTGCGATTCTTTCCATGGCACCATTTGAGCGATAGCTAGGCAATGTTTAGTTGCTTCTTCGCTTTTACCTTGCTTTTCGTACAGGCCTACAAGCTTTGAATGAGCTGTTAGCTCTGCACTGTGATCAAAGTTTAAGTTACTATCGAATACAGTAACTATACGGTTTAGCCTTTCAATCGCTTGATTGTATCTTTTACGACCCTCTGCGAATGAGGCCATTAAAAAATCGGCTTTTATGCGCTCTAGTGAGTTTTCAGGTAAGTTTTCTTGGTAGTATTCGTCGGCTTCTTCTAGGTAGTTTTTAGCCTCACGATATTTTTTAGAACTAAACTTTTTAGCCAGTAGCGTTGCAGCTTCAAGTTTCATGTCGGCTACAAACTTAGGGTTATTTTGTGTTTTAGCTATACCTATTACTTGTTCTAAAAAGTTAGCTGCTTTGTAAGCTGATGTTGTGTAGTTAGCTTTTCCGAGCAGTGCATCAACTGTTTCTATTGATTGTTTGCCGTGATTAGCCGCTAAAATAGTATGTGCTTCATCATAAAGTGCAAAACGTTGTTCGTATAGCTCATCGCCGTAGCCTTTAATAGCTTTAGCGTAGTTAATAGCTAAGTTAGCAGTATTGTCGTCGCTTTTACCGTAAACGGCTTTACCTGATGTGTAAGCAAGTTTGGCAGTTTGTTGTACGTTTTCGTCTGCTTTAACTGCTGCTAAATAGCTTTGGTATGCTTGGTTAAATACCGTTTGAGGATCGCTTGCTTGGCTGGCGAATGCTGTAGTGCTTAAAGTTGTTGCGCTTAAAGCAGACAAACTTAAACCTATAAATAAAGCGAGTTGCTGACGTTTCATAATAATCCCTATCGTTGTTTAAAATACAAAATACCAAACGTGCCTATAGGTGTCACTGATTAAGGTAAATCAACGTAAATAACATTGGCGGTTATTTGTATTAATTTATTGCTAATAGTCATTGAAAATAACGCCTGTCGTCGCCATATAATTGCCATAAACAGTCTTGTACTACGGTGTATTTATCCTATTTTGTGATACTATCACTTTATTGTCGTGTCGTAGTTATTTAAATATTTGGATTTGTCGTGGCGCAAGTAAGAGCAAGAGTCCAGCTTAAAGTTGGCAGAAATAGTGATATCCCTGCAGAAATAATCTCATTTACTGATTTAAAAGATGGTAAAGAACATATTGCTATGGTGTTTAACAACGCCGATACAGAGCAAGATGTACCGCTAATTCGTATGCATTCAGAATGCTTAACGGGCGATGTATTTTACTCATCTCGTTGTGATTGTGGTGAGCAGCTAAATGAATGTATTGAAATGATGCACGAGCAAGGCGGTATTTTATTGTATTTACGCCAAGAAGGCCGTGGCATTGGTTTATACAACAAAATAGACGCTTACGTATTGCAATCGCAAGGTATGAACACCTACGAAGCTAATAATCATTTAGGCTTTGCTGATGATTTACGTGACTTTTCGGATGCGGTATTAATGCTCAATGCGCTTAATTTAAGTCACGTTAAATTAATGACTAATAATCCTAAAAAGCTTAATGCATTAAAAGATGCCGGTATTAATGTTGACTCGGTTGTGGGCACACATGCGCACATAAAAGCGGGTGTTGCGGGTAATAAATCGTACCTAGAAACAAAAATTAAGCATGGCGCGCATATGTTAGATATTAAGAAAATTAAAAAACCTTAATCATTTAATTACGTTTCGTCTATTAATCCCCCCTTACGCCAAGTTATACTTGGCGTGTTTCGTTTTAAATTAAGAGCAAGTATGTCTACACAATTACGAATTTTTAAAGCCGATGCAGGGCTAAAGTGGTTAAAAGCCGGATGGCTTATTTTTAAAACCCAGCCAGCAACCTTTATTTTTATGCATTTATTTATTGGCATTGTAGGGCTGCTGTCTTTATTTTTACCGCTGCTGCAAGTAGTAGCAGCACTCGCTACGCCATTTTTAACCGCAGGGTTTTACCAAGCGGTGCTTAGTAAGCAACAGGGCGGAAAAATTATGCTAGCCGATATTCTCAAGCCATTTACGGCTAAGGGAAATCGTTTAGGGTTATTACGTTTAGCACTTTATCAAATGGGTGCGGGCATTTTAATGGCGTTACTTGCTAATGGCTTATTTGCCGATGCAGTGGCTGTTATGAGCCAACCAGGACTTGATCCAAACGTAGCACTTGAGCAAATGCTTGAGAGTATTTCGGGCGCGAATGTCATTTTGTTTTTTATGGCAATGCTAATTTATTTAACGGCGTTTGCTTACGCTGTACCGCTTGTTTATTTTAGTAAAGAAACACGTATTTTAACGGCGCTTAAAAAATCGTTAATGGTGTTTTATCATAACATTTTGCCACTTGGCGTTTTTGGCCTTATTTGCGCATTATTTATGGCGCTTTCGATGTTCTTATCGTTCTTACCACTGTTGATTTTAATGCCGATTTGCTACATTAGCTTTTTTGTATCTTATCAAGCCATTTTTATGCCTGTTGTACCATTAAGTGACGACATTAATGTTAAGCCACTTAGCAGTGAAACAAGCGGACGTTTTGACGCTTAATGGATGATAAATTAAAGCAAAAACTAAAAAACTATGTACTTTGGTTACTAGGGCGCCAAGAATATTCGCGTCGTGAGTTAACGCTCAAATTACAGCAAAAAGAAGCGACAGAAGAGTTTATTGAAACGCTGCTTGATTGGTGCGAAAAGCACAATTTTATTAACGAGCAGCGATACTGTGAAGGCTTTGTAAGAAAACACATATTTAAATGCCACGGGCTTAAGCGAATACAAAGCGAAGCTATGGGCAAAGGGATTGATCGTTCGCTACTTGAAATGGTAGTTGAAGAGCTTGAAATAGATTGGTTTGAGCTTGCGCAGGATGCGTACAATAAAAAATATTCGAATACACCGCCAGATCTCGATTACAAAGATAAAGCTAAGCGCGTGCGCTACTTAATGTATCGGGGTTTTAGCTACGATGAAATTAATTTTGCAATGCAAGCACAGTAAATACAGGTGAGACTTTCAAATGCAGCACATGACTACCGCACAAATTAGGCAACAGTTTTTAGACTTTTTTGCCAGCAAGCAACATCAAATAGTACCTTCTAGCTCGCTTATACCGGGTAACGATGCCACGTTGTTATTTAATAATGCCGGCATGGTGCAATTTAAAGATGTATTTTTAGGCGCAGAAAGCCGCCCTTATACACGTGCGACAAGTTCGCAGCGCTGTGTACGTGCTGGCGGTAAGCATAACGATTTAGAAAACGTAGGCTACACTGCTCGCCACCATACATTTTTTGAAATGTTAGGTAACTTCAGCTTTGGTGATTACTTTAAGCAAGACGCGATTAAGTTTGCGTGGGAGTTTTTAACTGAGGTTGTTAAATTACCTCAAGAAAAACTGCTTGTTACTATTTATCACGATGATGAAGAAGCGTTTGAGTATTGGTCAAAAGATATTGGCTTAAGTGAAGATCGTATTATTCGTATTGCGACCTCTGACAACTTTTGGTCTATGGGCGATACCGGTCCATGCGGTCCGTGTTCTGAAATATTTTATGACCATGGTGAGCATATTTGGGGTGGACCTCCGGGCACTCCCGAGGAAGACGGCGACCGTTTCATCGAAATTTGGAACCTTGTATTTATGCAATACAACCGTCAAAGCGACGGTACAATGTTGCCTCTACCTAAGCAATCTGTTGATACGGGAATGGGCCTTGAGCGTATTTCTGCTATTTTGCAGGGTGTGCATTCAAACTACGAAATCGATTTATTCCAAGGCTTAATTGCAGCAGCTGCAAGTGTAACTAACGCGCAAGATATGGACGATAAGTCACTACGCGTAGTGGCGGATCATATTCGTTCGTGTGCGTTTTTAATCTCTGACGGTGTTATGCCATCTAACGAAGGTCGTGGTTATGTGCTACGTCGTATTATTCGTCGTGCAGTGCGCCACGGTAATAAGCTAGGTGCACAAGGTTCGTTTTTCTATAAATTAGTTGCTGCGCTAATTGAGCAAATGGGTCAAGCGTACCCAGAGCTTGCTAAGCAACAAGAAATTATCGAAAAAGTATTACGCATTGAAGAAGAACAGTTTGGTAAAACACTTGAACGTGGCTTAGCTATTTTAGAAGAAAGCTTAAGTGACCTTAAAGGCGATATTATACCGGGCGACTTAGTATTTAAACTTTACGATACGTATGGTTTTCCAGCTGATTTAACGGCCGATGTTGCGCGTGAGCGCCAGATGACGATTGATCATCAGGGCTTTGAAGAATGCATGGCTGTACAACGTAAAACAGCGCAACAAGCGGGTAAGTTTGGTGCTGATTACAACGAGCAATTAAAATCAGAAAAGCTTACTGAGTTTAAAGGCTACGACAGCACGCACCATAGCGCGACAGTGGTCGAAATTTTTGCCGGTGGCGAAGCTGTTCAGTTATTAGAAGATGGTCAACAAGGTATTGTAGTATTAGACCGTACACCGTTTTACGCTGAATCAGGCGGCCAAACGGGCGACACGGGTACTATTACAGTTGCTGGTGGCGAATTTAATGTTACTAATACCACTAAACTTGGTAATGCTTTTGCTCACCACGGTACTGTGCAAGGTCGCATTGGTGTTAACGATAAAGTGGATGCGACTATTGATGATGCACGCCGCGATAGCATTAAGAAAAACCACACAGCTACACACATTTTACACGAAGCACTACGTCAATTATTAGGCGACCATGTAGGCCAAAAAGGCTCACTTGTTCAGCCTGATCGTTTACGTTTTGACTTTTCGCACTTTGAAGCGGTTACAAAAGATGAGCTACGTGAAATTGAGCGTGTAGTTAATGACGAAATTCGTCGTAACTTTGCACTTAATACTGAGCTTATGGCTATTGATGATGCTAAAGCGAAAGGTGCTATGGCGCTGTTTGGCGAAAAGTACGATGACGAAGTACGCGTAGTTACTATTGGCGACTACTCTATTGAGCTTTGTGGTGGTACTCACGTTGAGCGCGCAGGCGATATTGGTTTATTCAAAATAGTATCTGAAAGCGGTATTGCAGCAGGCGTTCGCCGTATTGAAGCGGTAACTGGTGCTGATGCAGTTGCTTATGTTAGTGAGCAAGAGCAACAATTACATGATGTAGCTGCTTTAGTTAAAGGCGACAGCGCATCGGTACTTGAAAAAGTAACGGCGTTACTTGAAAAGTCTAAAGGTCTTGAAAAGCAAATTGCGCAACTTAACGATAAGTTAGCAAGTGCGGCGGGTGCATCTTTACTTGATTCGATTGTTGAAATTAACGGCGTTAAGCTACTTGTAGCAAATGTTGAAGGTACTGAATCTAAAGCACTTCGCGGTATGGTTGATGACCTTAAAAACAAAATTGGCTCAGGTGTTATTGCACTGGGTGTTGCCAGTGGCGACAAAGTAAGCCTAATTGCTGGTGTTACTAAAGACTTAACAGGCAAAGTAAAAGCCGGTGAGTTAGTTAACCACATGGCAGGCCAAGTAGGTGGTAAAGGTGGCGGTCGTCCAGATATGGCACAAGCTGGTGGTAGTGAGCCACAAAACCTTGCTGCTGCACTAGATAGCGTTACAGCTTGGTTAACTGAGCGTACTTAAGCCTAAGTGGCGCTTATTGTTCAAAAATTCGGTGGCACTTCGGTTGGCTCAATAGAGCGAATTGAAGCAGTCGCCGACCTTGTTGTAAAAACCAGACAACAAGGACATCAAGTGGTTGTGGTGCTCTCGGCTATGTCGGGAGAAACCAACCGCTTAATTAATCTCGCCAAACAAATCGATACTCGCCCGAGTAGCCGTGAACTAGATGTACTTATTAGCACCGGAGAGCAGGTTTCTGTATCACTACTTGCTATGGCCATCATAAAACGTGGCCACTCTGCTGTGAGCCTATTAGCCGATCAAGTCAATATTTTAACCGATAACATGTTTGGTAAAGCTCGTATTGCAGAGGTTGCTGCTACGCGTTTGAAGCATGAGCTTGAGCATAATCGTATTGCTATTATTGCTGGGTTTCAGGGGCGTGATGTTGAGGGCAACATTACAACGCTTGGGCGCGGCGGTACCGATACATCGGCTGTGGAAATAGCTGCGGCTATAAAAGCTGACGAATGCCAGATCTATACAGACGTTGACGGCGTATATACTACAGATCCTCGTGTTGAACCTAACGCGCGCAGAATGAGCCAAGTTACCTTTGCCGAAATGCTAGAACTGGCAAGTTTAGGGGCGAAAGTTTTGCATATTCGCTCAGTAGAAGCCGCAGGAAAACATAATGTGCCACTTAGGGTGCTTTCGAGCTTTAATCCCGATGAAGGTACATTAATAAGTTTTGAGGAGAACGATATGCCAAGCAAGGTTGTATCGGGGATTGCGTTTAATCGTGACGAATGTTTAATTAAGGTACACGGTGTGCCAACGGGTACGCAATATCTTTCAAAAATATTGAAACTTTTTGCCGAAAATGGCATCGAAATAGATATGATTAATCAAGTTAATCATAACTTTGAAAAAATAGACTATGCTTTTACTGTGCACTCGAATGATTATCTGCAAGCACTTGAATTATTGAGTGAAGATCAAACTCAGCTCGGTGCTCAAAATATAAGCGGATTGCAAGCAGTAGCTAAAGTTTCTGCTGTTGGCATGGGTATGAAATCACATTCTGGTGTCGCTAGTTTATTTTTTGATGCATTAGCGCAGGAAAATATTAATGTGGTTTTAGTCTCGACTTCAGAGATTAAAATTTCAGTTTTAATAGATGAAAAGTACTTAGAGTTGGCTGTTCGTGCATTACACAAGGCATTTTTAACAGAAAATGGATAGATTGCGAGTTTTTACTTACTTTTCAGTCTAATTTTCATTAGTATGTTTAAGCGGAATCTTATAATTTTTATTGGAACATGGGAGCAAGAGAATGCTAATACTAACTCGTAGAGTAGGTGAAACCCTAATGATTGGTGACGAAGTAACAGTTACTGTTCTAGGTGTTAAAGGAAATCAAGTTCGAATCGGTGTTAATGCACCAAAAGACGTATCAGTGCATCGTGAAGAGATTTACATGCGCATACAAGCTGAAAAGTCGAACCCTAATCCGGGCAATGCTTAATCAACACGTATACGTAGTTGAGTAATTAACTCAACTAGACTAAAAGCCACTCACTGAGTGGCTTTTTTGTTTATAAAAGCGAGTGTTTCAGGATTAAGTATTTGTTTTGATATGTACTGCATACCGCTTTTGTTTTTAATAATAATACCTTGCTGGGTGTCAATTACTTCGCTTATATTTTGCCATTCTAATTGATAGCTTTTGTAATGATTAGCAGATTTAATACCTTCTTCATCAAAGGTAAGTGTTACCTCAGAGCCTGATGCTCTGCTGAGCATTTGTCTGGTTACCCACCATGGTCTGCGATAGTAAAATGCGACGCACTCGAGTACCGCTAACATGATCATAAACGATCCTAAGTAATGATCGTCTAAAACATAAATGCCAAATAAACCAAGCGCAACTAACAACACAAGTAAAAAGTATTTAGGTTTTGCACGCTTACTATAAGGGAGTGACTCATCAAAACACTCGTAAAAGTAGGGTTTATCTAATGTGTAGGTGGTTGTGAATGCCATTTTGCCTTGCTTTAAATATCGTTTTTTTTATTTTAACAAGCTAACTGCTAAATGAGCAGCTTTATAGTCAGTGATTTTATTACTGGCACAAAAAAACGGCTCGAAAGCCGTTTTTTTTAGCGGTACAAGAAGAATTAACAGTTAGTTTCTTCAGCGTTCACGCCTTCTTTAACATTTTCACATGCATCTTCAACAGAGTTTTGCACGTCAGTTACTGCTTCGTCGATACGTTCGCCAGCATCTTCTGCATGGTTGTCTTCACAACCCATCATGAAAAAACCTGCAAATACTGCGATTAGTGCTGCTTTTAAAGTTGTAGAGTTCATAGTGTAATTCCTTGTAAGTATTAATTAAATTTTAGTGTTTGTTAGTTGAATGCTTTATCTACCTGGGTGATTTACCACGTAGTGCACCTGAAACTAATGAAATCACTAAAAGTACTAAAAAGATAAAAAATATAATTTTTGCTATACCAGCTGCGGCACCTGCGATGCCACCAAAACCTAACACTGCAGCGATTAAAGCAATAACTAAAAATGTAATTGTCCAGCGTAACATTGTTTTCTCCTTGGTTATCAAATTTGCTCATAATAACTAATGCCAGTTATATGCCAAAATTTATTTGTTATAAATATCAATTGGTTATTGTTTTTTGCTATTACTCTAGTTATTAGTTGGTTAGTAACTTTTACGCTTTGTTATGTAAGTTATTCACACTGTTGCAAATAACTGCTAAATGTTCACTAAATAAACTCGTTTTGGTAAGACCAATTAACAATTAGTGTGTGGCTTTGCATTTAATATTAAGAATTAGTGTTTATTTTTACTTAGCTTGATAGTTAATTAACAACTTCCATATAACTATTAGCTATAGTCGTTATTTCTTGTATGTATTGTAGAGCGCGTGATTGCTGAGTTATAGCACGTAAATTAATTGAGTGTTATGTTGTTTATTGTTTAATTGGTTTTACCAATTTACAAGATGTAGACAAAGCGATTAGTTTTGTTATTATCCAGTGAATAAATATTTAATTAAATCGATTTTTTATTTTCGATATGGGTTTCAAGGGGAGAAAAATGGATATAGGTGCTCTACTCACAACGGCTGGTAACTTAATGCTTACTGGCATGGTTGGAGTGTTTGTATTTCTGTCGATATTAATTGGTGCAGTAACGCTTATGTCTAATTTGGTGACGCGCTTTAGCGAACCTGACGTGGCGACACCAGTTAAATCACCATCTTTTAAATCTCAAGGTGTGCCTAATGAGCACATCGCTGCTATTAGTGCTGCCATTGCTCAGTACAAATCAAATAATAAATAAGGGGCACACACATGGCTAAATTAAAATTAACAGAATTGGTATTACGCGATGCTCACCAATCATTATTAGCAACGCGTATGCGCCTAGACGATATGCTACCGATTGCTAGCAAATTAGACGATGCGGGTTATTGGTCTATTGAATCGTGGGGCGGGGCTACATTTGACTCGTGTATTCGTTATTTAGGCGAAGATCCTTGGGAGCGTATTCGTGCACTTAAAAAAGCGATGCCTAATACTAAACAGCAAATGCTATTACGCGGTCAAAACTTATTAGGTTACCGCCATTACGCTGATGACGTAGTTGAAAAGTTTGTAGAACGCGCACATAAAAATGGCGTTGACGTATTTCGTATATTTGATGCAATGAACGATGTTCGCAATCTAGAAACAGCTATTAAGGCGGCTGTAAAAGTAGGCGCTCACGCTCAAGGTACTATTTCGTACACAGTTAGCCCTGTTCATACACTTGATATGTGGCTAACTCTTGCAAAACAGCTTGAAGATATGGGTTGTCACTCAATTTGTATTAAAGATATGGCGGGTTTATTAAAGCCGTACGATGCTGAAAAACTAATTAAAGCACTTAAAGAAACTGTATCTATTCCAATTGCTATGCAGTGCCACGCTACAACAGGTTTAAGTACTGCTACTTACCAAAAAGCAATTGATGCTGGCATTGATATGCTCGATACCGCTATTTCATCAATGAGTATGACTTATGGACATTCTGCAACTGAAACTATTGTATCGATAGTTGAAGGAACTGAGCGCGATACTGAGCTTGATTTAAACCACCTAGAAGAAATTGCTGCTTACTTTAGAGATGTACGTAAAAAATATGCGGCATTTGAAGGTAGCTTAAAAGGGGTTGATGGGCGCATTTTATTAGCTCAAGTACCTGGTGGCATGCTTACAAACATGGAAAACCAACTTAAAGAGCAAGGCGCAGCCGATAAGCTTAATGAGGTTTTACTTGAGATCCCACGTGTACGTGAAGATCTTGGCTTTTTACCTTTAGTAACACCAACGTCGCAAATTGTTGGCACTCAAGCGGTACTTAATGTGCTAACGGGTGAGCGTTATAAAACCATTACTAAAGAAACTGCTGGCGTATTAAAAGGTGAATATGGCTTAACACCAGCACCAATGAATAAAGAGCTACAAGAGCGCGTGCTTGATGGAGCGGAAGTTATTACTTGTCGCCCTGCTGATAACATTGCACCTGAGCTTGCAACGCTTGAAGCTGAGTTATTAAAAGAAGCACAAGAGCAAGGTTTAACACTTGCTGATGATCAAATTGATGACGTATTAACTTATGCATTATTCCCACAAGTTGGTTTGAAGTTTATTAAAAACCGCAACAACCCAGATGCATTTGAGCCAGTACCTTCTGTTGAAGATAAAAGCAGTAAAGCACCTTCTAAATCAGTTTCAAATAGTAACAAAATGAAGGCTGAGCAATACAGCGTAAAAGTAGATGGTAAAGTTTATGACGTAGTCGTAGCGCAAGGTGGTGAACTTAAAGAAGTAACATTAAAAGACTCTGAGCACATTCCTCAATCTGCTTCGGTTGCATCAGGTGAAACACTTAACGCGCCTCTAGCCGGTAATATTTTTAAGATTAAGGTAAAAGCTGGGCAAGTTGTTAACGAAGGCGATGTAGTGATTATTATGGAAGCCATGAAAATGGAAACTGAAATACGCGCTACGCATACCGGAACAATTGCTGAAGTGTTAGTTAGTGAAGGCGATGCTGTAACTACCGGCGACGCTATGATTGCATTAGCTTAGGAGTAAATAGAGGATGGAAGGTATTTTAAACCTCTGGAATGCGACAGGCATTGCTAACTTTACAATCCCATCGTTAATAATGATTGCGGTAGGGTGTTTATTACTGTTTTTAGCGATAGCTAAAGGCTTTGAACCACTATTATTACTACCTATTGGTTTTGGTGCAATTTTAACAAATGTACCAGTGGCAGGTTTGTCAGACCCAGGTGGGCTTTTGTACTACGTTTATTATGTGGGTATTGATACGGGGATTTTTCCGCTGTTGATATTTATGGGAGTAGGGGCGCTGACCGACTTTAGCGCGCTTATTGCAAACCCACGTATGTTGTTATTAGGTGCGGCTGCACAGTTTGGTATTTTTGCTACATTGTTTGGCGCTATATTACTTAACTATGTGCCAGGTTTTGAATTTACTCTACAGGACGCATCGGCTATAGCCATTATAGGTGGTGCCGATGGGCCTACTGCAATATTTTTAGCATCTAAACTGGCACCTGATTTACTAGGCGCAATAGCAGTAGCTGCGTATTCATATATGGCACTTGTGCCAATTATTCAGCCGCCAATTATGCGTGCATTAACAACCCCAGAAGAACGTAAAATAAAAATGCCAGAGCTTCGCAAAGTATCTAAAAAGGAAAAGATTATTTTTCCTCTTATGGTGCTTAGTTTAACGGCTATGTTTTTACCGGCTGCTATACCGCTGGTAGGTATGTTTTGTTTAGGTAACTTAATGCGAGAGTCGGGTGTTGTTGATAGATTAAGTAACAGTGCTCAAAACGAAATCATCAATGTTACAACTATATTTTTAGGTTTAGCTGTAGGTTCAAAGCTTGCTGCAGATAAGTTTTTAACTGTTGAGACGATTGGTATTTTAGTGCTTGGCGCACTGGCTTTTGCAATTGGTACGGCATCTGGCGTATTTATGGCAAAAGGACTTAACCGTATATCTAAAACACCTATAAACCCATTAATTGGGGCTGCAGGTGTATCTGCTGTGCCAATGGCGGCACGAGTAGTTAATAAAGTTGGCCTTGAAAGTAACCCACATAACTTTTTACTTATGCATGCAATGGGACCCAACGTAGCGGGTGTACTTGGTAGTGCAGTTGCTGCGGGTATTTTATTAGCACTTGTTGGCTAAAAATGTAATTTAAAATAGATTAACCATTAAGCGCAGTTTACTGCGCTTTTTTTTGTTCTTAATTTGTTCACCGCTAAATGGTTTCTTGTTCAGCACTTTTTGTTTACAGTAACAGCTCTTCAAAATTTTAAGGATAGTTATCATGCTTCACACACCTTTAGCAAAGCACTTGCCTCATGTTAGTAAACTTGTATTTGGATGTATGGGTCTGGGCGGCGGTTGGAATAAAGACGCAATCACTGATGCACATGTTAAGCAAGCTCATGAATGTATAGATAACGCCATTGAAGGTGGTATTAATTTTTTTGACCATGCTGATATTTATACTTTTGGTAAAGCAGAACAGGTTTTTGGTAAAGCATTAAGTGAGCGACCAGAGCTTAGAGAGCACATGTATATTCAATCTAAGTGTGGGATTCGTTTTGAAGATGACTTAGGGCCAAAGCGCTATGATTTTTCATCAAAGTGGATTGAGCAATCAGTTGAAGCATCATTAAAACGATTAAATACAGATTATTTAGACGTACTTATGCTGCATCGCCCTGATCCACTCATGGAAGTTAACGAAATTGCTCGCATATTTAGTTGCTTAAAAGAAAGCGGTAAAGTGCGCAATTTTGCAGTGTCTAATATGCAGCAGCACCAAATGAACTTTTTACAACATGCGCTTGATATGCCAATCGTTGCTAACCAAATTGAGGCTAGTTTACAAAAACATCAGTTTGTTGATGACGGTGTATATGCCGGTAACAGTGACGGTAAAGATCTTAATTTTACACCAGGTAGTATTGAGTACTGTCGCCATTTTGAAATCCAAATTCAAAGCTGGGGTAGTTTATGCCAAGGCTTGTACAGCGGTAGTGATTTATCAAACGCATCTCAGGCAGATATCAACACCAGTCTTTTAGTTAATAAGCTGGCTGCACTTTATGAAACCTCTGCTGAGGCAATTGTACTTGCATGGTTGCTTCGCCATCCCGCATCTATTCAGCCAATTATTGGAACAACTAGTGCTAAACGGATTAAAGCCTCTTGTGATGCTGTAAACGTAGAGCTAACTCGTGAGCATTGGTATGCACTTTATGTAAGCGCTAAAGGCCACGAATTACCATAAGTAGGGTGTTAATATGAACATATTCGTTATTTTAATTGGTTTGTTTGTTGCGCTGGCGATACTTATACCCTTGCTTGAAAAGTATCAAAGTAAAATAGGGCTCAACGGCGCAACCAAATACAGTAAATATATTTGGCCATTAGTGATGGTGTCTTTAGTTATTCAGCTCATTTATGTACTAATGTACTAATGGTTTATAGCGTATACAAAAAAGCCTTTGCAGGTTAAACCTGCAAAGGCTTTTTTAATGTTTATTAATAAACTTTATTTAAGTGCTAACTGTAGCTCGCGATTGCGCTCAAGCTGGGCTATAAAGTTATCAGCAATAGGCTTAAACTTGGCAAGTTCTGAGCGAGGTAATGGCTCTGACTTAGGAAGTTTTACAGTTTTAGGATTACGGTGAACGCCATTTACTAAAAATTCATAGTGTAAATGTGCACCAGTAACACGACCTGTAGAACCTACAGTACCAATTTGTTGGCCCTGTTTAACTTTTTGGCCCGTTTTAACTAGCTTCTTATTTAGGTGTAAGTACTTAGTTACATATTGCGTGCCATGGCTAATAAATACGTAGTTACCGTTGTACTTGCTGTAACCGGCTTTGATTACTTTACCGTTACCAGATGCAACAACAGGTGTGCCAGTGCGTGCAGCAAAGTCGATACCACGGTGCGCTCTAACTTGCCCAGTAACAGGGTGTAAGCGGCGAGGATTAAAGCTCGAACTAATATACTTAAAGCTTACAGGTGCACGTAAAAATGCTTTTTTCATGCTACGCCCTTCAGGCGTATAAAAATTGCCATCGGTATGGCGAATAGCTGCAAAGCGCTGACCTTGGTTTACAAATTCAGCTGCAATAATTTTACCTGTACCAATAAACTCGCCATCAACATAGTGAGACTCGTAAATTAAGCCAAATACATCGCCTTTACGAATGTCGTTTGCAAAATCAACATCCCAACCAAATATATCCGCAAAGTTCATTATTTGGCGTTCGCTTAAACCTGCTGCAATTGCTGAAGTCCAAAAGTTATTAGATATTTCGCCGCCAGCGGTTTTGGTTAGCGTTTCAATTTCTTTACTATCAATAGCTGTATCGTAGTTACCTTCTTCGTTTAAGGTAACAAATAAAGTATCGGTTTTTGAAATCACATAGCGCAGTTGAGCTAAGGAGCCATCTTCAGCTGTCGCAAAACTAAGTATTTCACCTGGGTGAATTTTAGTCAGTTTGCGAGTCTCCGCATTAGTGTTAATTAGTTTATGAAGCGTTTGAGCCGAAAAACCAGCACGCTTAAAGATAATTGCTAAATTGTCGCCATTTTTAACTTTATGATCGACAAAGTCGTATTCTGGTAACTTTTCTGCTGCTTGCTCTGAATTTAACTCAGTTAATTTTTCGTTGTTATCAACTTTAACTTGTAACTCATAGCGCTTACCAATTTCTAGTGCATTTGCACTATTGTCTTTGGATGCAGTGGCTTTTTCAGAAGGAAGAAAGGCTAAGCCAACAATAGCAGAAACCAAACCTAGAATAAGCAATTTGTGTTTTTTGGGGAGCGTGTGAACCACGTGAACCATAACGTGCCTTTTTCTGCTGTCAAGATAATAAATACATAATATTGCAGGATATACTTAATAATGTACGAATACTAGTGTTTTGTAGATTTAAACTGACCTTAAACTACGCTAAAATCGGGCTTAGAAAGCCTTTTTTAACGCTCTACCTAGCTAAGACTCAATTGATTTAGTTTAGTTGCATGAATCACTTAAAAAGTTGTTTTAATTAGGTAGAAATTTGTTATGTTAGCTACATCTATTTATTCGGTTTAAATCTTTATTAAACCGTGACTACGCAAGTAACTAGTCGCCCCTTCGTCGGCAGAATTTTGGAGTAATACACAGTGGATTTACAAACCGCTCTAGCAGAGATAAAACGCGGTGCAGAAGAAATATTAATTGAAGACGAACTAGTTGAAAAACTAAAGTCGGGCAAGAAGCTAAAAATAAAAGCAGGCTTTGATCCTACAGCGCCTGATTTACACTTAGGACACACTGTACTAATTAATAAAATGAAAACCTTTCAGGATTTAGGTCATGAGGTTATTTTCTTAATTGGTGACTTTACCGGCATGATTGGTGATCCAACGGGGAAAAACGTAACGCGTAAACCACTTACTCGTGAAGACGTACTAGCCAATGCCGAAACATATAAAGAACAAGTATTCAAAATTCTAGATCCTGCTAAGACCACTGTTGCATTTAACTCTACTTGGATGGAAAAGTTAGGCGCTGCAGGCATGATTAAACTTGCTGCAAACCAAACCGTAGCACGTATGCTTGAACGTGATGACTTTAAAAAGCGTTACGGAAGCGGCCAACCAATTGCAATTCATGAGTTTTTATATCCACTGGTACAAGGTTGGGATTCGGTTGCACTTGAGTCAGATGTTGAACTAGGCGGTACTGATCAGCGCTTTAATTTGTTAATGGGCCGTGAGCTACAAAAAGTAGAAGGTCAAAAGCCGCAAACAGTATTAATGATGCCATTACTTGAAGGTACTGACGGCGTTCAAAAAATGTCTAAGTCGCTTGGTAACTACATTGGTATTACTGATGCGCCTAACGATATGTTTGGTAAAATAATGTCAATTAGTGATGTGCTAATGTGGCGTTACTACGACTTATTAAGCGCGCTTTCTATTGAAGAGATTGCAGCTCAAAAAGAACGTGTTGAGCAAGGTACGAATCCGCGCGATATTAAAATTGAACTAGCTAAAGAGCTAATTGCTCGTTTTCATAGTGAAGCTGATGCACAAGGTGCACATGATGATTTTATTCAGCGTTTTCAGAAAAAAGCGTTACCAGATGAAATCCCAGAGCTAACAATCACTATCGCAGAAGATACTATTTTAATTGCTAACTTGCTTAAAGAAGCAAATTTAGTAGTAAGTACATCAGAAGCAATGCGTATGATTAAGCAAGGTGCAGTTAAACTTAACGGTGAAGATAAAATCACTGATACCAAACTTGAAATAGCAAAAGGCACAACGGCTATTTACCAAGTAGGTAAACGTAAGTTTGCAAACATCACTGTAGCTTAAGCACAGTTTAAAAACTAAAAAACCAGCCTCGGCTGGTTTTTTTGTGCTCGTATTTTGAGTCCTTTAAATCAATTTTAATATTTCAATGCTGGCTATCACTAACAACCAAAATACACGGGCCTGATTTAACCTATTAATTATTACAGGTACATCCTCGGGTGTAGGTAGCCTATCAGTACCAATACGCATTTTATTAAAGCGAGTACCTAAATAAACTGCAGGCCCGCCCAACTGCACGCCAAGTGATGCAGAACATGTGCTTAAGAGCCAGCCTGTATTTGTTTGATAAAAATGCCTGCCATAATGCTTTATATAATGCATGCTTTGTTTGCTTGCTCGACTTGCTGCAATAGTTAAAGCGAGTAAGCGCATGGGAATATATTCAATAATAAACAAGAGTGTTTTAAGCGGTTTTAAAAAGTAACTATTTGGGGGGATATCACTACGCCATGCTTGTTGTATTAAGGTAAGTAACCGATAGGCAAGGGCAGCTATAGGGCCAAATGCTAAAAATATAAATATGACTACGAAATAGTATCGAGCGGTGCGCAGTATTAAGCTCTCAATTAATGCTTTGATAATACCAGCTGATGAAAGTCTATTAACTTCACGGGCAAGCAGTGGCTTTAGTAATTCGCGCGCTGTGGATTTTTGATTTTGTTTAGTTAGCTTTGCAATGCGAAGTGCTTTTTTATCAATGCTCTTACTTTCTAAGCATAAGTATAAAATAAGGCCAGCGAGTAATTCAGGATAAAAAGCAAACTCGAGTAGCAACACTACAATAATGAGAATGACACTTAAAATTAGTGAGCTTGCGAGTATAGCTGCCAAATATTGATAGCTTTTAGGTTCTTTGCTTTTGTATATACGTTTGCCAATAGCACTAAAAACAGCCTTTAACGCCGTATTAGGATGATACCAGCTAATAAGGGGAATAAAGCGCTCAGCAAGGAGCGCTAGTATAAAGGCAATAAAGTCCAAGTGATTTTGAACAATATTGCTAAGCATTTACAGAGATACTGCTGTAAGCTTTTCTAAAAGTGCAACAACCATTTTAGATGAGTTGATTGATGCTGTTTCTAGGTATTCTTCAAATGATTGTGGTGACTCTTTACCAGCAATATCAGACATTGAGCGAATGACAACAAATGGTGTGTTTAGCGTAAAACACGTTTGTGCAATTGAAGCGCCTTCCATTTCAACAGCAAGCATTGTAGGAAAATCACTACGTGCTTTATCAATGCGTATAGGGTCACACATAAATGTGTCACCAGTACAAATTAAGCCAACGAGTGTTTTAACATCACTGATTTGTTCGATAGTTTGCTGTGCTGCTTCAACTAATTTAGGGTGTGCTGCAAAGCCTGCCGGCATTTGTGGTACTTGGCCAATTTCGTAGCCAAAAGCAGTTACGTCTACATCGTGGTGACGTACTTCTGACGAAATTACGACATCGCCAACACTAAGAGAAGGATCGAATCCACCGGCTGAGCCTGTGTTAATTATGCAATCAGGTTTGAAGTTATCGATAAGTAAGGTAGTTGCAATAGTTGATGCGACTTTACCAATACCAGATTGAACAAGTGTCACCGTGTTACCAGCCAACTCGCCAGTATAAAAAGTGAAACCTGCTTTAGTTAAAATTTGTGGGTTTTGCATAGCTTCACGTAAAATTTTAACTTCTGGCTCCATTGCGCCAATAATACCAACATTCATAAAGTTTAATTCCTGAGTTTGAATCACTTGATTATACGTGAAGTTAGCAATAAAAAACAAAAAAGCGAGCTTGTTTATGAGCTCGCTTTAAATACTTTTTAGGAGAGTATTTAATTCGTTTTTTAAATTTCAGCTAACGCCGTGGTTTGCGCTTTAGCTTGAGAAGGTGAAAGTACCGCTGGCTTATGTGAGCGATTACGAACAGGGCGCTGAGTTTGTGTTGCTGCAGGCTTACCAAGTTTAAACATAATTGCATCGCGTACTTCAGAAGGGCGGTAGCCCGATTTAACTTTCATACGAATATGTGGAATGCCCGCAGACTCTAGTGCACCGTTTACAAACCAGTCGCGTTGAGCTTTGTGGCCATCTTTGTTGGCATTGTTAACTAGGTCAACAGCAGCAATGATTGTTAGTTTTTCTTTGTCGATTAAAACAAAGTCGAGTTGCTTATTTTTAGCTTTAGCTAAAGCAGCACGTTTAGACTTTACTGAAAGCCCTTGCTTACAGTCAATGACGTCGATTAACTTAACGCGACTAACAATTTTATATTGATCGCCAACAGCACGCTCTAGAAGATTTAAAAAAGCGCCTTCAACCTGCGTAAAAACAGTTTGCTTGCGAGTAAAAGGATACGGGTTTCCGCCATCGTCATTAAATTTTGACGCAACAACAGAGGCCCCGACAACTAATACTAGGATTAATAATAAAGCGAATTCCATACGGTAACTCCATAACAACAAATTGACACTGCTCAAACAAAGCAATTTACGTGCCTAAAAAGTATGGGTTATAAAATAATTACCGACTGGTTTACAAGCAATAGCTACACAGCGATTAAGCTTTGTAGCCTCCTTTAATACCTTTTACTGCAATAGCTACAGCATCGTGCGCATGCAGTGATTCATAGTGGTTTATTTGCAGCCAATAATCACTGTAATTGTTTGCCTCTAGCAATGCTTTAATTTTACGCGCTGCGTCTTCACAAAACATAAGGTTTTGACCATTCAAACGGGCAAACTCTTGCTCATCTTCACGTTTTACTGCTGCTTGTACTGGTGTTTTAAGCTCAGCTTCAAGAGTGTTAATTAGCGTAACCACGTCAAATTCTTGAATGTTGCTATCAAGCTTTACTTTTACGTTGGCAATAGAGCGCTGCGAGTGGGGAGTAGCTACAATGCCTTGTGTAGTGCCTAGCCATTCGTGCACGTCTTTTTGGCTTAACGTTTCTTGGTTAAACTTTTCGTTAAACGCGTTTTGTATAAGCTGGCGCGCAAGTGCAGCAGAGCATGGGCACGTTGAAGAATAAGTAACATCTACGGTTAGCTCGTAGCTAATAACGTTATTTTCAATTGTACTGGTCAGTACAACTGGGTAGCTTTTCCAGCCCGCTTTACCACTTAATAGTGACTTACGGCGGAGCGGTAATTCAAATTTAAATTCAATTTGCGCTTTATCGCTCAGCCCTTCATGGCTAGTTATAAAGGTATCGAGTGCCTGCGCTATTGTTTGCGGATTGACTTGCTGCTCGGTTGAAAGCAGGTCAAGTGCCAAAAATAGACGTGACATATGAATGCCTTTGGCATCTTCTTTATGTAAATTTACAAATGCACGAGCTTTGGCGTTTACTGTAACTGGAGATAAGTCTCGGGATTCAAAAATAAATGGCAGTTCTATTTCGCCCATGCCAACCCAGTCTAATTTACCTGTTTGTAAAGCGGGTGCAGTGTCTGCTATATCTGGCATATTGGTTTGCATGTGCGCTACTCGTATTTTGGGGATAATAAAGCGGGGCATTTTACACTAAATAATTTATTGCTGAAATGATGAGTTTAATAGATGAGCTAAATCAAACATGAAAAATTCTGTTTTTATCGCACAACGTGAGTAGTGGTAGGAGAAAAATGCTAAAATCTGGGAAAATGGTATGTTTATACATACGCATTGCCTTCTTTATATTAAGTACACAGCTAAGAGATAAAATTACGTATGACCGATTATTCTTTGAGCCCTTGGGCTCGGGTACTTTCCAGCTCAATAACGCGATTTGGTGAATTTAAAACCGCTGCTATTTGTTACACTTTATTTTTAACTGTATCTCTTATTTTATCGAGCATGTTTTATTATGTGGCGATAGGCGAATTACACCTTGTTGATATTTTAGCCGTGGTATTTTTTACGGCTGTAGTTTCTCCTTTAATAATAAGTGTGTTGCTTAATTCAATTCGACAACTAGATGCCTCATATGCTTATTTAGATAGCGCCACCAAGCAAGAAAAGCTTTTAAATCAAACCCTAAAAGATAACATTAACCGTCTAAACATCGAAATTGATGAGCGTAAAATGGCATTTCATGCCAAGCACCGCGCTATTGAAGAACTACGACGAGAAATTGCTGAGCGTAAAAAAACACAACAAGAACTTGCTCAACAAAGCATGCTGCAGCGCTCAATAGTTGATTCATCTCCTGATTTATTTTACTACCGCGATAACAATGGCGTGTTTGCTGGTTGTAATAAAATGTTTGAAGAAGTAATGGGCAAATCAAGTAGCGAACTAATTGGCAAAACGGTTGAGCAAATATTCCCTAGTCACTTTTTATCTGAAGTTTTGAAAACCGATAAAGAAGTAGAGCAAAGCCATAAAGCACTAACCATTGATGTGGGCTATGAGGTAAATGGAGAAACGCGTTGGTTTGAGCTGCGTAAATTACCTTTTATAAATGATGAAGGTGATTACATTGGTCTACTGGGCTTTGGTCGTGATATCACAAGTCGTAAGGAGGCCGCTCAAGCGCTCGAAACGGCCTATAAAGACAAAGGTAAGTTTATTGCTACATTAAGCCATGAACTACGTACACCGCTCAATGGTATTGTTGGTTTAACACGAATGCTGCTTGATACTGACTTAAACAAACAGCAGCGTAGTTGGGGTAATACTATATTTTCGAGTGCTGAAACGCTTGGCAATATTTTTAACGATATTATTGATTTAGACAAAATAGATAGAGATCAGCTCGATATAGTGACCAACTCTATTAATGTGTCAGACTTTATAAATGACGTTGTTAACTTTGCGGGCTTAATCGCGGAGCAAAAAGAGCTAGAGTTTGATATTAAGCGCAATGGGGTGCTGGATATTTACGCACAGCTCGACCCAACTCGCTTACGCCAAGTTGTTTGGAATTTAATTAATAACGCCGTTAAGTTTACACAGCAAGGAAAGGTAACACTTGAATGTAGCCGAGAAAACAGAGTTGAAGGCCCATGGTTAGTTATGAAAGTATCGGATACCGGCCAAGGTATTCCGCCAGAGCAGCTTGCTCATATATTTGATATGTACTACAAAGCGCCAGATTTAAAAGGGACTAACGCAATAGGTTCCGGTATTGGTTTAGCTGTAACTAAGGCACTTGTAAGTGCGATGAAAGGGATAATTACAGTAAATAGTACTGAGGGCGAAGGAAGTTGCTTTACAGTTCAAATACCGCTTAGTTTATGTGTGGCACCAACAGAGCAAAGTTATGTTGGTCGTGGTTTGTATATTTTACTAGTAGAAGATGTACCTCTTAACGCTGAAATTGCTACAAACTTATTAGAGCAACGCGGGCATGAAGTGTTGTGGGCTGAAACTGGTGAAGATGCACTCTCGTTTGTCGAAACCGAAGATGACTTAGATTTAGTATTACTTGATATGCAATTGCCTGATATAAATGGTGATGTAGTTGCCAAGCAAATACGCTCAGATAGTCACTTTGATAAATTACCTATTGTGGCACTTACGGCCAATGTTCGTAGTGCTGAAGAAGAGCTTGAAGGCATATCAATACAAGGGGCGCTTGCTAAACCAATTAACACAGTGAAGCTTGATAAAATGCTGGCTGATTTATTTGGAATTAAGCAAAGTGAATGCACAGAGCCACTGCTAAAAGTAAGTGAAGAAGCCCTTAAAGGCATTGATGCACACTTATTAGATATAGAAACAATAGAAGACTTTGTCAATTCAATGGGCTTAGTTGTGTTTAGGCGCAGTAGTCAGCTATTCGAAAAGCTAAGTCCACAATATCAGCAAGAGTTACTTACTTCATTAAATACTGGTGATAGAGAAGAATATGAATCAGTAGCGCATAAACTCAAAGGGGCGGCTGGCTCAGTAGGTCTTAATGACGTGCAGCTTCATGCCAAAATAATGGAACATGGTGCGATTGATGAATCTGATGAGGTGTTAAAGCAGTGGTTAGATATTCTGGCAGATAAAATAAATGAAGGACAAAAAGCCCTTCATTTATTTTTACAGCAATTAGAGTAAAACTAATTAGCTCTAATTAAGCGTCAATTTTACCAATGAAACGGTAACCTTCACCATGGATGGTGCTGATTAACTCAGACGTTGAGTTATCACTTTCAAAATGCTTACGAATGCGACGAATCGTAACGTCAACAGTACGGTCATTTGCGCGAAGCTCACGGCCTGTCATATGCTTAATTAATTGCTCACGGCTGAAAATGCGACCTGGAGAATCAAGCATTAAACGAAGTGCTCTGTACTCACCTTTAGGTAAACGCTTAGCGTCGCCATTTGGAGAAGTAAGACAACGGCTGTTTTCATCAAGTTCCCAACCATTAAACGTAATAACACCATTTGTTTCTAGTGCTGACTCTTCACCACCTAAGGCAGTACGAGTAATAAGGTTGCGAGCTCTGATAGTTAATTCACGCGGGTTGAACGGTTTAGTAACGTAGTCATCTGCGCCAATTTCAAGACCTAAAATACGGTCAACATCGTTGTCACGACCAGTTAGGAATATAAGACCTACTTTACGCTTTTGGCGTAATTCACGGGCTAAAATAAGACCGTTTTTACCAGGAAGGTTGATATCCATAACTACAAGATTAACGTCATCGTTATTTGTAAGCTTGTCATGCATATCATCGCCATCAATGGCTTCAATAACTTTGTACCCTTCAGCTTCAAATAAACTAACTAGGTTCAGTCGAGTTACGTCTTCATCTTCTACGATTAGAATGACTGGCGTTTGCATTATTAATTAACCTTTTGGAATATATTATTTATAAAAAATCGGTGACTAATTTATAACCGATTACTAGAGATTATAGGATTATACCCATTTGTTAACAAGGAAAAAACAAATTGGATAAAAATAAAACAGTAGGGTGTCCAAAGTCTACTAAAAAAGGGCAGTGCAAAAACTACTGTTTAATTGATATATACATGGATGTAGCTATTTGAATCATAAAGTCGAAGCCATTTTCCTTTGATAATTGACATATCATTCAATTAAACAAGGTACTTAAAATAATCAGACTAATTCAAAGCAAAACTATATCACTTTTTAACCTTTTAACCTTTCATCAATGTATGTGATACAGCAAAGATAAAAAAGTTCATAAATCGCTTGGTAATATTTATTTAAAGCAATTAAATAATGTTACGCACTTATCACATGCCTCATTAATGAGGTCATTAAATGCTAATTCAAGGATAAATTTTAAATATATGCACTTTTTAATGATCTTTATTTAAGGAATAGTAATTATAAAGCGAGCACCGCGTTTTTCTTCAAGATCAAACATCACTCTTCCGCCAAGTGCTTGTGTTACTAGGTTATAAACTAAGTGCATGCCTAAGCCACTTGCGCCTTGCCCGCGCTTTGAAGTTACAAATGGGTCAAAAATTCTATTTTTAATGTTTTTGTCAACGCCCTGACCATTGTCAGAATAAACGATTGTTAATTTTTTCCCGACGAGTTCTACGTCAAAGCGAATTTCATTGTTTTCTTTACCTATAAATCCATGAATTACAGAGTTCATAAGTAACTGCTGAAAAACTTGTTGTAGAGGTTCAGACTTACTATGAATAGCCAAGTCGGTCGGACAGTTAATAGTTACAACAGGCTTTTTGGGCAATAATTCAGATTGAATCGATGTTAAAACATCACTTATTAATTTGTGCACATTAATATAGGTATTTACACCGTCATCTTGAATAACCGCTACCTTTTTAAAGTTAGATATAAGGTCAGCTGCACGATTTAAGTTGCGGTAAATTAAATCTAAGTTTTCAATACCTTCATCTATAAAGCGTTTTAGATGGCTTGAGGTCAGTTTTTTGTCATCAAAGCTTTGCTGTATGTCTGCTAGTTTATCTCTAAGTAACGTAGAACCTGTAATACCTAGCCCTATTGGTGTGTTAACTTCATGGGCAACACCTGCAACCATTTGCCCTAAAGATGCCATTTTTTCGTTTTCAACAATTTGTGTTTGGTATTGATGCATCCGCTCAAGAGTTGATAAAAGTTCTTGATTTGCCTCTCTAAGGGCGATTGTTCGTTGGTTTACTTTTTCTTCAAGGCTTAGATTTAGTTGTTTGATTTCTTGCTTATCTTTTTCGTGGCGTTCAAGTTGTTTTTTTGTACGCGTAAGCATGATATTTAAACTATTTGAAAGAGCACTTATTTCTTTTACATCAGTTACTGGTGCGCGTGCATCGTAGTTATGATTTTTAGACACATCCTGCAATAACACGCTTAATTGCTCTATTGGCTTAGCTATACGTCGTTGAACTTTAATAGCAATAAAGTAAACAACCGCCAGAATTAATAATGTTAATAACACGTCTATTAATATTTTTCTCTCAATATAAACCTCTAAACTCTCGAGGCTTCCTCGCATATACACATAACCTACTACTTGTTCGTTATCGTAAATAGGGCGGGTTAGCTCAATATGGTCATTCGTAATTCGTGGTGTTTTTAGCTCTTCTACACTGTCTATTCTCAATGGCACAGGAGGTGTTTTTTTAGCATTAAAGCTAATAAAGAAAACAGGCTTTTGGGATGCTTTTTCTATTGAGTAAATATGTATGTTTTTTACAAGAGGGATCTTTTCAAATGACTTGAGGCGTTTTTCTTCTGTTTTACGATCATCTTCAATTACCGATTGCCCAGCATCAAAAGCTACAATTTCAGAAAGAATAACAAGCTTATTAACTATTAATTGCTTTTGTTCTTTCACGCTTAAATACGTAGAGATAGAAATAGATAACGATAAGCAAATAGCTGTAATAAGCATGATCAAATTAATGAGTGCTTTTCGAATGCTACTTTGATGAACTTTTTTAGGCATTATTTCATTATCGCCTGAGTTAAATTTAATTATTTAGAGTTTTAGTTTAGCAAAGACGTGGAAAAATGAAGGAAAAAAACTAAATTAATTCTTATATTTATTCGAAAGTTAGCTTGAGCACGTTTGTGCTCAATCATTTTACAAATTTAAATTAGCTGCTATATACAGCAAATTTATTGTTCTTAAATACAGTTTGATAGCTTTCAAACTGAGTTTCTAAAATAGGCGGGTACTTTAAAAAGCTGTTAGCAACAATATTTAGCTTCCCTAATTTAGTTAAATGCTGTTTTGCATTAGCTAAAAATGTTTCTGCTACTGTGTAGTCGGTTGCAATACCAGTATGAAAAGGTGGATTGCTAATAATTAAATCAAACTTGCCATTAATGCTTTTAAGGCCGTCACTTAATATAGCCTCACCATTGATGTTGTTAAGCTTTAGGGTTTGCTGTGTTGCATAAGTTGCCAGCGCACTTACATCACTACACACAAACTCAAGTGCTGGATTATGAAGCCCTAAAAAAGTTGCTATTAAACCTGCGCCACAACCAAAGTCGAGAACTTTGCCTTGCTTAATTGTCGGTGCGTTTTCCAGTAGAACTTTCGTTCCTATATCTAAACTACCGTGATTAAACACCCCAGGAACACTAATAGCTGTAAATTCAGTGTCGGCAACATTAACAACAAACTTTTTATGGTAAGTCGTAATATCAAAGTGAGGGTGCTTAGAAATTTCAGCAAATGAGTAAAGAACGCAGTGCTTAGCTGAATCAATCTTGTTACTAAACTCAGCTTTACCAGCTAATTGCTTTTCAATTGACTTAACACCACTTTTGTTTTCACCTACTACTAATAGTTCGGCATCATCAGTAATAGCAGATCGAATATTATCAAGTGCCATTAATAACTCTGGTTTTGATTTAGGGTAGTAAAGAATAACTAAATCGTAGTCGTTACCAGGTATTGTGTGGCTTACATGAACATCAACATCTTTGGTGTTTTTAGCAAACTCTCCGTTAGCATGGTTGTAGCTAAACGCAGTTACTTTGCTTTGCGGATTAAGTCTTTTAAGCTCTGTTAAAAAGCCATCTTGAACAAAGTTGACCACCAAGATAGATTTTCCCGTTAGTGCCTCGCTATTACGAAGTAACAGTAAACTTGGGTTGGTTAGTACGCTCATAAATGGCTTTGCCTTACAGTATATTTAGTTTTATAAAAGTAAAAGTGAGTAATTAAATTTAATTATTCTGTGCGCTCAAACATTAAATCCCACACGCCATGACCTAGGCGATGTCCGCGCTGCTCAAACTTAGTAAGCGGGCGTAAATCTGGACGTGGAACATAATCATTTGTTTCTGATTGGTTTTTAAAACCAGGAGCTACGTTCATTACTTCGAGCATGTGCTCTGCATAGTTTTCCCAGTCTGTTGCCATATGAAAAACGCCACCCATTTTAAGTTGGGCTCTTAGCTTTTCAACAAACTCAGTTTGTACAATACGGCGTTTGTGGTGACGCTTTTTATGCCAAGGGTCAGGGAAAAATAGTTGTAGTGTTGTTAAGCTTTCATTAGGTATGCAATCTGCAAGTACTTCAACTGCATCGTGTTCAAAAATACGTAAGTTGGTAATGCCTGCTTCATCGGCATCCATTAAACAAGCACCAACGCCAGGGCGATGTACTTCAATACCGATAAAGTTTAGGTGAGGGGCATTTGTTGCCATTTCGACAAGCGACTTACCCATACCAAAACCAATTTCTACTACTACATCGTTGTTGTTGCCAAAAACTTCGCTTAAATCAAGCATACCGTTTTTATGCTCTAGGCCCATTGTTGGCCAGCATTTTTCGATTGCAGCGGCTTGGCCTTTGGTTAATCGACCTTCGCGTTTTACAAAACTGCGAATGGTGCGGATGTATTTACCTTCTTGCTTAGCTTGCTCAAGGTTAGTGTTGCTTGATTCACTCATATTATTGGCCTGACAAAAACAATGTGTTTAAAAATGGTTGCATATTATCCCTGACCGAGGCCGCAATCACAAGTATTAGCTGGTTTTACACCCCGTATAGCTTGATCTTTTTGTTAACTGCAATAGACTGAGCCGCCATTGGGCATCAGTAAAAGTTAAAAATGTTGGATTTAAATAAAGAACAGTCACACTGGTTTTCTAATCAAGTTGTTGATTGGTATCACCTTCATGGGCGTAAAACACTCCCGTGGCAGCTAGGTAAAACACCTTATAAAGTGTGGGTGTCTGAAGTGATGCTGCAGCAAACCCAAGTTATTACTGTTATTCCATACTTTGAAAAGTTTATGCAAAGCTTTCCAGATATTATCGCTTTAGCTGATGCGGATGAAGACTTAGTACTGCATCACTGGACCGGCTTAGGGTATTACGCTCGTGCGCGTAATTTACACAAAACAGCTAAAATAGTGCGTGACAAATACCAAGGTGAGTTTCCGAAAACACTCGATGAAGTAATGGATTTACCTGGAATAGGGCGCTCTACTGCAGGGGCTGTTTTATCATTGTCGCTTGGGCAGCATCACCCTATTTTAGATGGGAACGTGAAGCGAGTTTTAGCGCGCTATTTTATGATTGAGGGCTGGTACGGCGTTAAAAAGGTCGAAAACCAGCTTTGGCATTTATCAGAGCAGTTAACGCCTAAAGATAATGTTACTGAGTTTAATCAAGCTATGATGGATTTAGGGTCTAGCGTTTGCTCACGCAGCCGGTTTGATTGCGAGGCTTGCCCATTAAACTCAGGCTGTGGTGCTTTTAATACAGGTAAAGTAAAAGAGTTTCCACATTCAAAACCTAAAAAAGCAGTTCCTAAAAAGAGTTGTCATCAGTTAATTATTCAGTGTGGTGATAAAGTGCTTATGGAAAAACGTCCTAACAGCGGTATTTGGGGCGGATTGTTTGGCTTTTTTGAATTTAATGAGTACGCAGAGCTTCAAATGTTTTTAGCTCAGCAAGGCCTAGAGGCTAGTTTAGTAGAGCTTGAAGCGTTTATTCATGTGTTTTCACATTTTGAGCTGAGGATTAACCCGCATGTGCTCAATGTTAAGAAAACTCCTGATGTGGTAAACGATAAGCAATTAATCTGGTATCCGCTTGATCAATCAATAGAGGTTGGCCTAGCAGCACCAACTAAAAAGTTGGTTAAACAAATTACAGCAATAGTATAGAATAGCCCCGTATTTAGCGTTAGAGAGAATCAATTATGGCACGTACAGTATTTTGTCAAAAGTTACAAAAAGAAGCCGAAGGGCTTGGCTTTCAGTTATACCCTGGTGAAATTGGTGAAAAGATTTTTAATAACATCTCTAAAGAAGCGTGGGCTCAGTGGCAACATAAACAAACAATGCTTATTAACGAAAAGCATTTAAATATGATGGACCCAGAACACCGCACATTTTTAGAAGAGCAAATGGTTGGCTTTTTGTTTGAAAACAAAGATGTAGAAATTGAAGGTTATCGACCACCTGAAAAGTAATGTTTTAAACATAAGAAAAAGGGCTATTTAGCCCTTTTTTATGTTTATTTATTCATTTAACTCATCTTCTTGCTCAGATATTTTAATTTGTTCCTTTAAAAATTGAGCAGCTTTAGAGTATTCAATTTCCAGCTTATCTCTTAACTCTATTAATTCATCGGTTGTGAGTTCACCTTCTTTACATTTATCTTCAAATGCACTTGAAAGTTCTGCCACCGTTTGGGCACCAATTGTCTTGGAGATCGATTTTAATTGATGACACCCTTCAATAATCTCATTTAAGTCGTTAACCATAACGCCGGAATTAATACTCTTAATTAAGCCTTGGCTTTGTTCTAAATACATTTTGAAGAAACGGATTTGCTTAGCGTTATCACCGTTTACATATTTAGCAACAGCTTCCATATCAATAGGTAGTGCCATAGTTTGATGGATAACTACATTTGGGTTTTGGCTTTGTTTATCGCTCCAACGTTTTAGAGTTTCTTCTAACGCGTTCAGCTCTATAGGTTTGGTAATGAAGTCGTTAATACCTACCGCTAAACAGCGCTCTTTTTCGCCTTTAAGTGCGTTTGCTGTTACTGCAATAATGTAAGGCTGTGCATCAATCGATTCTAATAGCTCTGCTTCATTACGGATTTTTTCGACCATATCGTAACCCGACATTTTAGGCATGTGTAAGTCGGTTAAAATAAGTGAGTAATCACCTTTTCTCCACATATCTAGGCCTTCTTCACCGTTGTTCGCTATTTCAACGCCAAAGCCCAGTATATGTAGTTGATCGGTGAGGACTTGTTGGTTTAGAAGGTTATCTTCAACAAGTAAAACCAATTTGTTTGAATTACGTGCCTGCTCAACATTTAAATAGTTATTAAGTGTTTTGGTTTTTTTAATTTGCTTAGGTGTATGTAACCCTGCAGCCACCAATATAGAAAGCATAAAGTTAGATTTACATAGAGGAGAAGCATTAATATAAAAAATGTTTTTATGATTTATAGCTGCTTCATCAAGCTTACTTAGTACTACAACTTGTTGCTTATAATCCTCTAATGAATAAAATAAACGTCTAAGCAGCGCATTAGTTTTATCCATATTGTCTATGCCATCAGCCACCCAAATAATATCTTGTGAATGCTGGTGCTCTTCAATTTCTTCTTCTGTGTGTGCATAAATTATTTTAGCGCCCATGAACGATAAATAACGGTACATTGTTTTTTCACGTTCTAGGTGATTACTAACTACAACAATTTTCTTGCCATTTAATGCACCTTTATGTGCGTACTTAATTTTACCCGATGTGCTAAACGGCAGCTCTACTGTAAACTCACTGCCAATTCCCGTATGACTAGTTACATGAATAGTACCTAGCATAAGCTCAGTTAAGCTTTTACAAATAGAAAGACCTAAACCGGTGCCACCATATTCTCGGGTAATTGAGTTTTCGGCTTGAATAAACGGATTAAATATTTCGCGTAATTGTGCCTGCGACATGCCTTTACCGTTATCAGTTACGCAAAAGCGTAAAGTAAAGTGATCAGTCGTATTATGTACAACCTCTGCTGATATTTTTACATGGCCTTGGGTTTTTTCATCAGTGCTAGTGAATTTAATTGCGTTGCTACATAGGTTATAAAGCACCTGACGTACACGCACACTATCACCTGTAAGATTGACCGGAATATCTGGTGCTATTGCTAGCTCTAAATCAAGCTCACGTTTTTTAGCAACTGATGAGAGCACTCGAGCAACTTCTTCAATGGTATCGGTTACCGAAAATGGAATCGGGTCAATATTTAGCTTTCCAGCCTCAATTTTAGAAAAATCTAAGATATCATCCAAAATGCTCAATAACGAAAATGCTGATTCACGAATAATCGTACTTAAACGATGTTGAGCGCCATCAAGCTCGGTCTGGCGCAGTAAATCAATAGTACCTATAACACCATTCATCGGTGTTCTTATTTCGTGGCTCATTGTGGCTAAAAAGGTTGTTTTGGTATCGCTTGCTCGCTCTGCTTTTAATGTGGCTTGCTCAAGCGCTATAGTACGATTTTGCACTTCGGCTTCTAGGCCATTTTGTAATTTATAAAGCTCTTTTTGTGCGGTGTCATTCTCACTCATCGCAGTCTGTACTTTTTGTAGCAGTAAGTTAATGTTTTTTGCCACTACACCTAAACCAATATCAAGCTGCTCATCAACACTACTATTGTAATTAGCATTTTCGGTGATTGCCTGCAGCTCTTGTGTAAGACTGTCAGTACTTTTTCGTAAGCGACTATTAATGTACATATTAAACATTAAAGTAAATATAAATAATGCAGCTACGCTTGCTATCGCAATAATGTAGGCAATAACTTGAGAGTTTTGAGCGCTTAAAGGAGCGGTTGGTAGGTTTTGCTTAATAATAAGCTCGCCAATAGGTTGATCGTTTAACAGCAGTAAGTGATGTAGGATGCCTTCTTCTACTAGATGCTTTTCAGTTTTAATTGAAGCGATAGCAGGTTTACTGCTGCTATATACCAACTGAGTATCTGATGTAGCATTGAAGCGATATAGAGTATATTCAAAGTCATCATCTAATAACGACGTTAAATCAAGTAACTGCCTTACTTTACCTTGACCATACATAGTTAATGCATCAACCATAGGTAAGTCCAATCTATCGGCAAGCGTTACAATATTAATAGATGATGCTGGTTGGGCTGTCTTAACTTCAGTTTGTGTATAAAATGAGTGGGCAATAATAGCAAGCGCTGTTACTGCAATATTTATGATTAAAAAAAGAGGTAATAAGCCTTTGACTGGCGATGAAAATTTACTCTGCATTGATAGTGTCCAATTGATGTTTTTTACTACGATAAGTCCCTATCGTACGTATCTAAGCTAATCGTAACATTTACAAAAAATAATTCACTACTGTTTTAGTCTGATTTATTTATATTTATAGTTCGACTTGTGGTAAAAATGAACGTTATTAATAAAAAATGCACTGAGTTGCCTGAAAACCGTTCAAACAGTTATAAAGAACAAAAAAAAAGTTGACTTGTAAGGGCAAAACTCGTTTAATACGCCGCACGCCCAGATAGCTCAGTCGTTAGAGACGAGCGGGAATTGCATTGAAAATCTTTTAAGATTTTTAATTAGCACTGTTTAAGTGCCTCGATAGCTCAGTTGGTAGAGCAGAGGATTGAAAATCCTCGTGTCCCTGGTTCGATTCCGGGTCGAGGCACCATTTATTAAAGTAGTGGTGTTTAATCAACCGTTTAAACATTATTACGCGTGCCTTAGCACACAGTTTTGTGTGCCGACTTAGCTCAGCTGGTAGAGCAACTGACTTGTAATCAGTAGGTCAACCGTTCGACTCGGTTAGTCGGCACCATTTATTAAGTTAAAGGTTAATTTTATTAATCGGTAACTAGCACAGTTTATGTGCCTCGATAGCTCAGTCGGTAGAGCAGAGGATTGAAAATCCTCGTGTCCGTGGTTCGATTCCGCGTCGAGGCACCATTTACTTTAAGTTCTCAATCTTTAAAATTGAACGTGCCTTAGCACACAGTTTTGTGTGCCGACTTAGCTCAGCTGGTAGAGCAACTGACTTGTAATCAGTAGGTCAACCGTTCGACTCGGTTAGTCGGCACCATTTATTTAAAGTAGTTTGAAAAGAAAAACTGTAATCAGTAGTCTGTTCAAATTACCCGTCGACTCGGTTAGTCGGCACCATTTATTAAGTTAAAGGTTAATTTTATTAATCGGTAACTAGCACAGTTTATGTGCCTCGATAGCTCAGTCGGTAGAGCAGAGGATTGAAAATCCTCGTGTCCGTGGTTCGATTCCGCGTCGAGGCACCATTTATTGAAAAGCCTTGCTTATGCAAGGTTTTTTTATTTTAAGTGCTTTATAAAAGTTCTCAATCTTTAAAATTGAACGTGCCTTAGCACACAGTTTTGTGTGCCGACTTAGCTCAGCTGGTAGAGCAACTGACTTGTAATCAGTAGGTCAACCGTTCGACTCGGTTAGTCGGCACCATTTATTTTAGGTAACTTGAAGCAACTGACTTGTAATCAGTAGTCTGTATAAGTTATCCGTTCGACTCGGTTAGTCGGCACCATTTATTTAGGTAACTTAAAGCAACTGACTTGTAATCAGTAGTCTGTATAAGTTATCCGTTCGACTCGGTTAGTCGGCACCATTTATTTAGGTAACTTAAAGCAACTGACTTGTAATCAGTAGTCTGTATAAGTTACCCGCTCGACTTTGTTAGTCGGCACCATTTATTTAAAAGCCTCGCTTATAGCGGGGCTTTTTTGTTTTTGTATAGTTAATCTCTTAAACACACTACAAAAAGTTAATTTTAGTATTAAAAATTGCTGATCATTTACTCATTTTTACCGTATAACTGGCTATTATGTTAATTCATCGCTAGCTATGTAATGTTATGTAAAGTAAGTTGAGCAAAATTTGCCAAAGTGCTTGAATTACGTTCATAAATAGCAGTAATTTAGGTTTAATTATGATCTGGCAATGCAAGCCAACCCTACTGGCAATTAGTGTGATGCTGCTCAGCGGCTGTGCGAGTGATTTAAACTCGTCTCAGCGCATGCAAGTCCCTAATAATATGCCTCAGCAATGGCAGCAAGAAGCATCAAGCTCAGTATTAAAAGTACAAGAGCAATGGCTTACACAATTACAAAATCCTACGCTTAATAAATTTGTACAACAAGCACTTAAAAATAACCAACAGCTTTTGCAAACGAGTTATGATGTTGAAATTCAAAAGCAGCAACTTATAGTCTCGGGCGCTGCACTTTGGCCAAGCCTCGATTTATCAACACGTACAAGCCGTAGTAAAGACAACCGCCCTGTAAGTTACGACAACGCAAGCTCCGTAAGTTTAAATTTAACTTACGAGGTTGATTTATGGGGTAAGCTCTCTGACGCCAAGCGCGAAGCTAATCTTAACTATTTAGCTCAGCAGGCACGGTTTGAGCAAGCTAAACAGCAACTTGTTGCTGATGTGGTAACAGGTTGGTTTGATGTGGTTACGGCGCAGCAATTACTGGATTTATTTAAGCGTCGCGAAGCCAACTCACAACAAAATCTCGATATTATTGAAGCTGGCTATCGCCAAGGCATAAACGAAGCGCTCGATGTGTATTTAGCGCGTAATGAGCTTAATAATGAACGCTCTCGCATTGCCACTCAAACAGCGAGTTTATCGGCATCAGCACGTGTACTTGAGCGTTTACTTGGTGAATACCCAAAAGGCGCTATTACTGCTAGTAGTGACTTACCTGTTATTAATACCGATATTCCTCTAGGATTACCTTCTGAACTTATAACGCGAAAACCTACTCTACGTGCAAGTTGGTATGAGCTTTTAGCAGCCGATGCATCATTGGCATATGCGCATAAACAACGCTTTCCAAGTTTAGATTTAACGGCTTCATTAAGTGATAGTACAGACCGAGTAAGCGACTTGTTTTCTCCATCAAGCCTTGCATGGTCTTTGTTAGGTAGTATTTCAGCGCCACTTTTTGAAGGAGGGCGCTTAAAAGCCAACGAAGAAATAGCGCGTCT
This sequence comes from Pseudoalteromonas sp. LC2018020214, assembly GCF_016598755.1. Classification (NCBI taxonomy): domain Bacteria; kingdom Pseudomonadati; phylum Pseudomonadota; class Gammaproteobacteria; order Alteromonadales; family Pseudoalteromonadaceae; genus Pseudoalteromonas; species Pseudoalteromonas sp. LC2018020214. The sequence goes on along the minus strand of NZ_CP066804.1, from coordinate 3,015,134 downwards.
TAATACTCAAAAGCAAGAGCAGCTTTATTTGCAAACGCTTTATGACGCATTTGGTGATGTTGAAAATGCAATTTCGCAGCAGCAGTCCCTTAAAGCGCAATATAGCAGTACTCTTGAAGCGCAAGAAAACGCACTTGCTGCAGAGCAATTGTCGTTTGAGCAGTATCAAAGTGGCTTGGTAACTTACACGACAGTGCTTGATGCCCAAGACCGTTCTTTTGACGCGCAAAGCTCCTTAATCGATATTAAAAACCAATTAATAGCCAATAGAATTAACCTACACATTGCCCTTGGTGGTGATTTTGCAAAGCCCTCAAGTGAACTAAAGAGCAATAACGATGAAAACTAAAACAGCAAAAATTATTATTCCAGCGGTGGTTATTGTTGCCACAATTTTAATTGTTATGTTTATTAAGGGGAACCCACCAGAGGCTAAACGCTTTGGGGCACCTCCTAAGGCATCAATAAGTGTGGCTGCGCTTGAGCTAAAACCACAAAATTATCAAGTTATGATAGACAGCTACGGTACGGTAAAACCACGTACACAAAGTTTGTTAGTGGCTCAGGCATCTGGGCAAATAATTGAAGTAAGTGATGACTTTAGAGAAGGCGGTTTCTTTGAAAAAGGCGATGTACTTTTAAAACTAGACGACAGAGATCATCAGGCTGAAGTTAAATCTGCTCAAGCCAATTTATTAACCGCAGAGCAAGGTTTGCTAGAAGAGAAGGCGCGTGGGCAACAAGCCATTACCGATTGGAAGCGCCTTGGCGGCTCAAATCAGGCAAGCAGCTTAGTACTACGTGAGCCACAACTAGCAGCCGCTGAAGCTGAGGTTTTATCGGCTCAGGCAGCACTTGAAAAAGCGATGCTTGATTTAGAGCGCACTAAAGTAACGGCGCCATATGCGGGGCGTATACTTAGCCGCAGTGTTGATTTAGGGCAAGTTGTTACTAACAACACACAGTTAGCAACCATTTACGCAATCGATAGCGTTGAGATTCGCTTACCAATTAAAAATAAAGATCTCCCATTTGTAAATTTACCAGAGCAGTATCGCGATGGTGCTAAAAACCAAGCGGGTTCAATTGTTAAATTTACTTCTGACTTAGTAGGTGAGCAAACGTGGCAAGGTCAATTAGCACGCACAGAAGGTGCTATAGATGAAGGCGCACAACAGCTTTACGTAGTTGCTAAAATTAATGACCCGTATAAAGCAACAGCAAATAACCAGTATCCAATAAAAATTGGGCAGTATATAAAAGCGCAAATTACCGGCAGAACAGTATCTAACGCACTCATAATCCCTAACAGTACAATTTATCAAGGAACGTACGTTTACATTGTTGAAGGTGGCGTACTTAAGCGCAAAGACATCACACTAGCTTGGCAAAATGCGACTCAGGCGATGATAAAAACCGGTTTAAACGCAAATGATAAACTTGTTATTACTCCACTTGGTCAAGTAAGTTCAGGAACTCAAGTAAGTATTTTAGGTGAACAAAGCGCAGATCAACCTAAAAGCCGTGGAGCGAATGGGCAAGGTAAAGGAAAGCGCCCGACTCCAGAGCAGCTTGAACAAAAAGCAAAAGAGCTTGGTATTAGTGTTGAAGAGTTAAAAAAACGCCGTCCAGCAAAGCAAGGAGATAAGCCATGATAGCTTGGTTTGCCAAAAACCATGTTGCAGCTAACTTATTGCTAGTAACGTTGCTGCTGTCGGGGCTTTTTAGTTTATCGACTAAAATACCGCTTGAAGTATTCCCTTCATTCGAAACCGACATGATAAGCGTGAACGTAAGTTTGCGTGGCTCAACACCAGAGGATGTAGAGCAAGGCGTAACAATTCGTATAGAAGAAGCCGTACAAGATTTAGAAGGTATTAAGCAAATATTTAGCCGCTCTTCTGAAGGTTCAGGCTCTGTAACAATAGAAGTTGAAACGGGCTACGACCCGCGTGAGCTTTTAGCCGATATTAAAAGTCGTGTAGATGCAATTAACACCTTTCCAGCCGATGCTGAAAAGCCAATAGTCGCGCTTGCGGAGCGAATTCGCGAAGTTATCGCGGTTACTGTATCGAGTGATTACGGCGAAAAAGAAACCCGTGAATATGCAGAAACAGTACGCGATCAAATTCTACGCTTACCAAATGTGACGCAGGTAGAGCTAAGTGGTGTTCGTGATTACGAAATTGCCATTGAAGTAAGCCAAGACGTTCTTCGCCAATACGATTTAAGCCTTGCACAAATATCGAGTGCGATTGCTAATTCAAGCTCTGATATTTCTGCTGGTAACTTAAAAACTGAAGGTGGGGACGTACTTATAAGCTCTAAAGGGCAAGCATATCGTAAAGATGAATTTGCCAATATTGTTGTTAAAAACCAAGCTGACGGCACGATTATTCGTTTAGGCGATATTGCAATAATTAAAGACGATTTTGAAGAAACCCCAGTACGTACTCGCTTTAATGGTAAGCAGGCTGCATTTATCGACGTATATCGAATTGGTCCGCAAAGTGCGATTACTGTTGCTGACGAAGTTAAAAACTACATAAAAGAGCAACAAAGCTCCCTTCCACAAGGATTTGAACTAAGTTACTGGGATGATGATTCGGAGCTGGTTAAAAGTCGAATTGCCACACTAACGACCAATGCCCTACAAGGCGGTATTTTAGTACTTGCTTTACTTACTTTGTTTTTACGCCCTGCAATTGCATTTTGGGTATTTATTGGTATTCCGGTTTCGTTTATGGGCGCGTTTATAGCGATGCCTATTTTTGGCGTAACCCTTAATATTATGAGCTTATTTGGCTTTATATTAGTACTTGGGATTGTTGTTGATGACGCCATAGTTACTGGCGAAAATGTCTATACCCATTTAAAAACAGCTAAGTCGGGGGAGCAGGCCGCAATTTTAGGTACTCAAGAAGTCGCAACACCAGTAACATTTGGTGTATTAACTACCGTTGCCGCCTTTTTACCTTTGGCCTTTATTGAAGGGGCGCGTGGTGCTTTGTTTGCACAAATACCGGTAGTGGTTATTCCGGTATTATTGTTTTCATTGATTGAATCTAAATTTGTACTACCCGCACATTTAAAATATATAAAACTACGCCACGAAAAAGGCGAACCTTCAAAGTTTGATGTTATTCAACAGCGTTTTGCAGATGGATTTGAAAACGCGATTTTAAAATATTACCAACCAACTTTAAATTTAGCACTGCGCCATAAATTGGCTTCGGTAAGTTTGTTTGTTGGTGTGTTTATAATAATTTTAACCATGATCACTAGTGGTTGGACTAAGTTTGTATTTTTCCCGCGTATACCAAGCGAAACAGTCCGCGTTAACTTAACACTACCAACAGGTACGCCGTTTGAAGTCACTAATAAATACGTAATTGATATGTCGCAAAAGGCGCAGCAATTACAAGAAAAATACCGCGACCCAGATACAGGTGAAAGCGTTATTTTAAATATATTAGCCACAACAGGCGGGCGCGGTGGTGTATCTAATTCAGGTTCTGTACGCTTTGAAATAACACCAGCTGAAAAGCGTGAATCAGACATAGGATCAAGAGAGCTTGCCAGCGAATGGCGCGATTTAATTGGTGTCATTCCAGGCGCTGAAAGCTTAACGTTTAGAGCTGAAATTGGCCGAAGTTCTGACCCAATTGATGTTCAGCTTAGCGGGACTTCGTTGACTATTTTACAAGACGTGGCTGATCACATTAAAACCCGTTTATCGACCTACCCAACGGTATTTGATATTGCCGATAGCATGTCTGATGGTAAAGAAGAGTTACAAATAGAGCTTACGCAGCAAGGCTTAGCGCTGGGCTTAAATAGAGTTAATGTTGCAGGTCAAGTGCGTAACTCGTTCTTTGGCTCGCAAGTCCAACGTATTCAGCGCGGACGTGATGATGTACGTGTAATGGTTCGCTTGCCTATAGACGAGCGCCGCTCAGTTGCCGATTTACAAAATATACTCATCAATACACCTACTGGTGGCTCGGTGCCGTTATCGCATGTTGCAACCCTTACCGCAGGGCAAAGCCCGTCAACTATTAACCGAATAGACCGCTACCGTACTTTAAATGTAACAGCGGATATCGAAAAAAATAACACCAACATGACCATACTTCAGGCTGACCTAACGGAGTATTTAGATGAGTTAATGCAGCAATATCCTGGAGTAGATTACAAACTAGAAGGTGAGGCTAAAGAGCAGCGAGAGTCGTTTGGCTCATTGGCTTGGGCACTTGTGTTTGTATTTTTCATAATTTATGCGCTATTAGCGATACCGCTTAAGTCTTACTTACAGCCAATTATAGTAATGAGTGTAATTCCATTTGGCATGATAGGTGCTGTAGTCGGGCATTGGATTATGGGCATGGATTTAACCATTATGAGCTTGCTTGGTATGCTCGCCCTAACTGGGGTGGTAGTAAATGACTCCCTTGTACTAGTTGATTTTATCAATAAAAAGCGCAGTGAAGGCGGCAAATTACTAGATGCAGTTAAACTTGCCGGTGCATCGCGTTTTCGCCCTGTAATGCTAACAAGTTTAACGACCTTTATTGGCTTAATGCCGTTATTATTTGAAAAAGCGACTCAGGCGCAGTTTTTAATACCTATGGCGGTAAGTCTAGGGTTTGGGATTATTTTTGCGACATTTATTACTTTATTGTTAGTGCCAATAAACTACATGATGATGGAGCGCTTTCAAGGTTGGTTTAAGTAAATAAGCATAAGCATTTAAAATTTAGCTGTAAGTAAGAAATTGCTTGCAGCTTTTTTTTTGCCAAAAATTATAAAAATAATGTACGAAGGTATAACAAAAAAATGAATAAGTAATAAGAGGGAGTATAAAAATAAGAAGGTGTTCCCCAAGATACGGTACCCGGTTTCAGTCCTGAAACCAGAAGGTTTCAGGGCGGAAATCTGCGGTTTACCGTAGGCTTCTCGGTACATGCCGAGCTTGCACAATAGTAGACGAACAGAAATCCTGGTATAAAATTTATCGGCTCAGGGACTTAACCAAGCTCCGGTACCCCAGGGAACAATTTAAGTATATAAGACATAATCGAATCCTTAAACCCTAAACGTAAAAAATTAAACCGTTCGCTTAGTTTTCCCGCACCTTTAACTCGCCATTTACTTTATCGCATGGTTTTTGAGCTTGATCATACAATTAATTGGAGTTGCTTTTTATCGAGTGGTAGCATTGCCTTAACTTGCAAAGCGAAGACTCGATTATGAACGATTTACCCGATTACGAAAAAGCTCAACTGCTTTTAGAAAAAAACGAAATATTTGTATCACCTGCCGAAGCGCATGGTGTAATTAGTGGTTTACTTGCGTGTGGTTTAACCATTGACGACAAAGAATACTTAGGCCTTTTGAGCGATGTGTTTAACGATGGTGAATCATTTAGTAACGATTTAAAGCAGTTTTTTGGCACTATTTATAAGCAAGTAGTTGCGAGCTTTAATGATGACGAATTTCAGTTTGATTTATTTTTACCAAACGATGACGAAACACTCATCGATCAGGCTAATGGCCTCGTATCATGGGTAGCAGGCTTTATGCTTGGTTTTGGCTTAAAGCAAAAAGATTACGGTAAGTTATCAAGCGATGTTAAAGAAGTTATTACTGACTTTAGCGAAATCACTCGCCTAGATACCACTTTTGAAGAAACCGAAGAAGACAGCCAAGCGCTGCACGAAGTGATTGAATATGTGCGTGTATCAGCACTACTTTGTTTTGCAGAGCTGGGTAAAGAGCAAAACACGCAAAGTACTAAAAAAACACTTCATTAGTTTAAAAAGTTAAACGGGTTGGTTAATAATGGTTGAAGTACAAAAGTCAGAATTTAAAGCACGCCGTGAGCGTTTACTTGCGCAAATGGATAAAAATAGCGTTGCTATTATTCCCGCTGCGAGCGAAGTGACGCGAAGCCGCGATACCGAATATGCATTTAGACAAGATAGCGACTTTTTCTATTTAACAGGCTTTAACGAACCCGACGCTGTACTTGTACTATGTAACAACAGCGATGCACCCAGTACTTTATTTTGCTTAGATAAAGACAAGCTTGCAGAAATTTGGCATGGCCGCAGAGTTGGCTTTGATAAAGCTAAAAGCGACTACTTGTTTGATGAAGCTTACCCACTAAGTGAATTAAACGATAAGCTGCTCGATATACTAAATGAAAAAGATGCGATTTATTTTGCACAAGGTGCTTATCCTTCATTTGATACCAAAGTGTTTACGTTACTAGGTACGCTTAGAAGTGGCTCACGAAAAGGCCTCAAAGCACCGAGTACTTTAAAAGAAATACGCGGCCTTATTCATGAAATGCGTTTGTTTAAATCGCCAAGCGAGATAGATGTTATGCGAGAAGGTTGTGAAATTAGTGCGCGAGGGCACATGCGCGCTATGCGTTTTTCACACCCCGGAGCTACTGAATTTCAGCTAGAGGCAGAGCTGCATCATCATTATGCCATGAATGGTGCGCCGCACCCGGCGTACGGCACAATTGTTGGTAGTGGCGACAACGCCAATATTTTACATTACACGCAAAATAGCGACGTATTAAAAAATGGCGACCTGGTACTTATAGACTCCGGTTGTGAGCTACAAGGTTACGCAGCCGATATTACCCGTACTTTTCCAGTAAATGGTCAATTTAGCGAAGAGCAAGCCGCGCTTTATAATATTGTTCTTAAAGCGCAAGAAGTTGCTTTTGATGAAGTAAAACCAGGTGGTTACATGTCGCATGCTAATAAACTAGCAATGGAAGTAATGACTCAAGGTTTACTTGATTTAGGTATTTTAACCGGCGACTTTGACGAGCTAATGGCAAAAGGGGCATGTAAAGAATATTACATGCACGGGCTTGGGCATTGGCTTGGTTTAGATGTACATGATGTTGGCGATTACAAAGTAAATAACGTTGAGCGTGCATTTGAGCCGGGTATGGTACTCACCATAGAGCCTGGGCTTTATATCAGCGAAGACTCAAGCGCACCGCAAAAATACAAAGGCATTGGTATTCGTATCGAAGATAACTTGCTAGTTACCGAAACCGGCCATGAAAACTTGACCCTAAGCGTACCTAAAAAAATTAGCGATATAGAAGCACTTATGCAAAGTGCTAAAAACGTATAAAGCTCGGAGAGTAAAGTGGCTAAGCAGTTTGATGTAGTTATTATTGGCGGTGGTTTAGCGGGAGCAAGCTGCGCATTAAGTGTGGCTAAAACTAATCCCGCGTTAAATATTGCCGTTGTAGAAGCTAATCAAGTTACCGGCGACTACCACCCAAGCTTTGACGACAGAAGCATTGCACTTGCTCAGCAATCGGTAGAGTATTTACAAAGCCTCAATTTATTTGAACAAAATGCCCCTTACACCGCCGCAATCAAAAAAGTGAGCGTGTCTGATAGAGGCCACTTTGGCAAAGCGCACATTAATTGCGACGAATTTTCTAAGCCTTCACTTGGTTACGTAGTAGAAGTTAACCCTTTTGGCCGAGCGCTCCACCTGCGTTTAACGCAATCAAATATTACGCTTTTGTGCCCCGATAGCGTAACTGCCATTGAGCAAACTCTGCATAGCAATACACTTACCCTGCAAAGCGGCGAGCAATTAAGCGCAGCGCTATTGGTTATTGCTGATGGTGCACAATCACCCACACGTAATTTACTTGGGCTTGGTTTTAATACCCAGCCTTATGAACAAGGCGCAATTATTGCTAATGTAGAAGTGGCTGGTGGGCATAATAATCATGCCTTTGAGCGTTTTACACAAAGCGGGCCTATGGCGTTATTACCCATGAGCAATAACCGTTATTCGTTGGTGTGGTGTATGAGCCAAGATCAGGTTGAACAGCACATGGCACTTAATGAACAAGACTTTATAAGTGCCCTACAAAGTGCGTTTGGTTATCGCGGAGGTCAATTTACTAAAGTAGGCATGCGCACGAGTTACCCGCTCGTTTACGGGCAAGTCGAGTCTTTGACTGCGCACCGTACAGTGGTTATTGGTAATGCCGCACATGCTATTCATCCTATTGCAGGACAAGGTTTTAATTTAGGCCTTCGCGACGTGCAAGTACTTAGTAATTTAATAGCAAACAGCCAACACGGTTTAGGCAGCTATGCGTTTACACGTGAATATTCAAAAAAGCGCAGTGATGATATAAAAACCGTAATGAGCTTAACCGATGCACTTGTTAGGCTTTTTTCAAACTCATCGCGAGTGCTCGCATTGGGGCGCAGTATTGGGTTGTTTTCGATGGATTTATTTCCCGCATTAAAAGCGCCATTAGCCAAACAGTTAATGGGGCAAGTTAAACAAGGTAGGCGTTTATGAAGCAAGCACAGGTTTGTATTGTAGGTGGTGGCTGCGTAGGGCTAACACTAGCACTTGGATTGGCAAAAGCCGATATAAGCGTAGTTGTACTCGACGGCGCACCAACACAAACATTACCAACTGACGAATATGGTTTGCGCGTAAGTGCGCTAAGCATTGCAAGTCAAACCTTGCTTGAACAATTAAACGTATGGCCCGAAATAATCGCACAGCGAGCGTGCGCTTATACGCATATGGATGTACGTGATGCCGACAGTTTTGGCAAAATAGCGTTTGATAACAAACAACTTGAGCTTGAGCATTTAGGCCATATTGTTGAAAACGACATTATCCGCTACGCGCTTATAAAAGAGCTAGAGCAACAACCAAGTGCCACGCTAATGTTTGATACGCAGTATCAGCAAATACATCAAAGCGAATCAGATGTATTTATAACGCTTAAAAGCGGCGAGCCAATTATTGCAAAACTGCTGGTGGCCGCTGATGGGGCAAACTCAGCTATTCGTAAACAATTTAATATGGCACTTAGCTTTAAAGATTACGATCACCATGCGCTAGTCGCAACCGTAAAAACCAAAGAGCCGCACGAAAACACCGCACGCCAAGTGTTTTTACCAACCGGGCCGCTGGCATTTTTACCTCTGAGCGATGCAAATACCCATTCAATAGTATGGTCTACTAGCCCAAACCACTGCGATGAGCTGCTTGCAATGAACGATAGTGCCTTTAATAAAGCTGTTATGGCTGCAATAGATGGCCAATGCGGGCTATGTGAAGTGCAAAGTGCGCGCGCAGCTTTCCCACTTAAAATGCGCTACGCTCAGCAATGGGTTTCAGGCAAAGTGGTACTCATTGGCGATGCTGCACATACAATCCATCCGCTTGCAGGGCTTGGGATGAACTTAGGCCTAAAAGACGCCGCTTATTTAATTGAGCTACTCACAAGTGATAGCAAGGAGTTTGCAAGCACGCGCACACTTCGCGATTACGAACGTACCCGTAAGCTCGATGCGCAAAAGCACATAGCCATGATGCAAGGGTTAAAAGAGCTATTTGCAGGTGCAAATCCGGTTAAAAAACTTATCCGCGGAGTAGGGCTGTCATTAGTTGATAACCTAGGCCCAATAAAACACCTGTTCGCCAAAGAAGCGATAGGAAAGTGATGTAGGTTGAGTGAAACAAAACTCCACGAGAAAAGCGGTTAGTTATTCGCTTTTAATAAATTAAGTACTTACTTTGTATGTTTTTTCGGTAAACTTTGTTATTTTTACATTAAATATAATAAAAAGTTTTTACTAAATTTTAAGGAAGAAATAAATGTTAAAAATAACACTCTTATTTTTTTTATTAACTGCGTCTGTAGTTCATGCAAAAGATAAACCGTGGGAGTCTTACGCTAAACTTCCAATGGTAGAGCAACCACAAATATCGCCAAATGGAGAAATGATAGCAACACTTTATAATACTGCTGAAGGCCCTACTATCAGTTTAGCTAAATTTCCTAGTATCGAATTCAATATATTAGCAAGTCTCAAAAAAGATAAAGATAGAGTCGACTTTATTCGTTGGTCAGGTAATAAATATATCATTGTTTCTGCTAGTTACCCTGAATATGTCAATGGTCAGTACATGAGAGTTTCAAGGTTATATTCGATCAATGTTGAAACCAATGAAAGTAAAATGCTAACTACGCGACGTTTTTCTGAATATAAGTGGTATAGATATCAGAGTTTCAGACTCGTTTCCTCACTTAAAAATGAGCCAGATTTCGCGCTAGTGTCAACGTTTGATGAAAAAGATAAAGCTTATTCTGTTTTTAAAGTTGAATTAGGTGATTCTAGTTTTGATAAAATTCAGAGGAATAAAGAAAATATTGGAAGTTGGTATGCAGACCCTAAGGGAGTTTTACGCCTGGGGATCGCAATTGATAAAAAAGATGATAAGTTTATTGCTTCAATATGGTATCGAGCAAAGAAAGATGAAGCATTAAAAATGATTCATACCCATATTTTGGGTGAAGATAGTACTTTCTCCATCCAAGGCCTTAATGAAGATGGTACAAAAGCTTACGTCCTTTCTGATCGTGTATTAAACAGACAAGCTTTATGGTCATATGATATCGAGTCAGGGGAGTTTGAAGAGCTTGTTTATAGCAATGATAAATACGATATAAATAATGCAATCGTTAATAGTGAGGGCGATTTTATAGGGGTTGGCTACTATGATGATTTCTACAAGAGCCATTATTTTTCAGAGGTAGACGGTAAGCAAGAGCTTATGGTTGCTAATTTATTTGGTGATAAGCAAGCTAGTATTGTTAGCCGTAGTAAAGATAGAACACGAATTCTTGTAAATGTAATAAGTGATTCAGTCAGCCCTACTTATTATTATTTTGATTTAAACACAAAGAAGGGCGGCGCTTGGTTATCTAAATTTCCTTATTTAGCACGTAATAAATTTGTACCAGTGCAAAACTATAGCTTTAAAGCGAGCGATGGAGCTGAAATCTCAGGCTATTTTACAAAACCAGAAGGGATTAAAACTCCGCCGCTAATTGTAATGCCTCACGGAGGACCGCATAGTCGAGACTACAAATACTTTAATCGAGAGCTTCAATATTTAGTTAGTTTAGGTTATGCGGTATTGCAAGTGAACTTCAGGGGCTCAGAAGGTTTTGGTAGTGCTTTTGAAACTGATGGTTATTATCAGTGGGGTAAACGTATGCAACAAGATGTATATGATGCAATGGATTGGGCTACTAGAACCGGATTAACATCAAAAAATAATGCATGTATTTATGGCGCAAGTTATGGTGGTTATGTTGCATTAACAGCTGCATGGCAAGAGCCCGAACGCTTTAAATGCATTATTAGTATTTCTGGAATATCGGATCTAAAAGGGTTAGTTGAAGATGAAGAGCGACAAGATGCCTACCTAGGTAATATTGTTGATATGACTGATAGTAAAGCCGTTGATGCATTATCTGAGGTTTCGGCAATCAATATGATTAACCGAATTAAAGCCCCAATTTTGCTTATCCATGGGACAAAAGATACGAGAGTTGACTATCGACAATCAAAATATTTTTATGATAAAGCAAAGCGAAACCTAGATATAAAGTATGTTGAAATTGATGACGGAACACACTTTTTTGATGATCCAGAAAGCTTAAAAGTACAATACAAAGAGGTTACTGAGTTTCTTAAAAAGCATTTGTAAATAAATGAATGGGCGTTTTTTAACTCGAAACCTATTTTAAATTTTCTAGTAATTATAAAAAAACCGATGTTTAGTTTAAACATCGGTTTTTTATAAGAGACATCAATACCTTATTTCACTTTTTAGTCGTACAAGCCTTTCTCTTAGGTTGGCTATATATTCATCTAGCGATTTATATTTACCTCGTAAGATAATATGTCCTATATTTGTTTTATTGTCATTTTCTAAGTTGAATAAAGATGAATCACGGTACGTGTGAATATCTGTATTGATATTTACACCACTTAAAGTGTTTTTAATACCTTGCTCAATTTTTAACATGTCCTCAAAGTCATTCTTTAGACTAATAAGATTTTCTTCAAATTCATTTTTAAAACGAAAACCTTTAAACTTTAACTTATCAACTTGTGAGTTTAATTCATCGAATAAAATTTCCCTAGTAAGTAGCTCTTCACTTCTTTTTTTATTTAATTCATGGAGGTTATTAATAAATGAGACTTTATCTTCTTGCTCTTCATCATATAAGCCCCATTTATGAATTTCTAAAACTGTAATAGGCAGTATTCTTAAAGTATCTAAGTTGTTTAGTAGTTTGGGGATCGTATGAAAAGCTAGTTTTTCTTTATCAACTGTGACTGAAAGCTTTTCATATTGGTATATAGCAAATATTAAAGTAATAAAGGCAGTATAGCCTCCAGCCCAACCTCCGATAGCGCTCCATTTATCAGCTATAGACACGTTTTGAATTAAAATAGAGTAAGTGCCAAATAAAATCGGTATAGCAAATACAACTGAGCGGAATATCCATTTCTTGCTAAAGAAGGGCATATAGTACCTAGGCTATTAAATGTTTTATATTATAGAGTTTACTTTACAGCACTTTATTTGTAATACAGATATTTAAAAGCTTCGCTTTTCACGCGAGCAAGCTCAGCGTCTACGTGTAAAGTTTCACACTGAGCTTAATTTTACCTGTAGGCGTTTAGCTTGCTGACGCGACGAGCGTAGCTCGTAATTACTATCGTTAGCTAAAAAGTGCTTTGCGTTAAATCAGTTACAAATTCTTTTGTGCTTCATTCACCATATCTTTGAGTGCATCAACTAACATCGGATCTCGCGAGTTTTGCTTAGCAAGTTCTAATGCGTGTTTCATACTAGTGACGGCTTCTTTGAACTGCTTATTTTCAGTATAGCCTTGCGATAAACGCATGTGAGAATAGGCTGCATTAGGGTAATGGGTAGTAAAGTGTTTAAGCGTGGTAATAGCTTTAGCTGTGTTACCAAATTTTTGCTGGCTATGAGCAAATTCTACATATACATCTTGTGGAATTTTAAGCTCAAACCCATATTTATCACTCAGTGCTTGGTAGTAACCTGTAATAAGCGATACATCAGCAAATCTTCCGTGCTCGTCAGTAACGCTAAAAATTAGGTCGCCAAATAAGTGAATTAGGCTATCGCTAAGGGCTGGTAGTATGGTGCCCATATGACTAAAAGTAGGGTAATGCTTATATTCCCATTTTAGCTGTGTTGGCATTTGTTGTTCTAAATTTACCAAAGTATTTAATACACCTGTATAAAAGCGTGACCCTTCACTTGCTACACTAATAAATAACGATTGACCGCCTTTAGGATTTTTAGTGTATTTTATAATATTATTTTTTAATTCTTCATCACTCCACCAACTGTTTGGGCTTATAGCTATATAGTTATTAAATAACTCAGGCTGATTAACTAAAGTATAAAGCGCTAAAGTACCTGCATTAGAGTGGCCAATTAAGGTGTTGTAGCCGTTAGTTGAGTAGTTAGAATTTATGTATGGCATAAGTTCGTCAGAAACAAACTTTAAAAACTCGTCAGTTTGCCCAGCTTCAGGCCATTTGTTTTTAACAAAAGTTTGAAACTCTGTTTTAGGTTCACCTTCTACTTTTGGTAAATAATCGCGAACACGGTTAGTTGTATCAATACCAACGAGCATTGCGTTAGGTATCTGCTCGTAATCAACTAAGGATTTTATAACCCCAGACGCCGTATGAAAGTGCTCAACACCATCAAGTAAATAAATAACATAAAGCGGTTGGTCATCTTTTACGGTGTCAGGTATGAAAATTTTAATGGGTCTGTCTTCGTTAAGTATTTTTGATTGCAGAATGACTTTTTTACCAACGGTTATGTCAGTTGTATTGGTTTTTGCGTGGCTTAAAAATGGTGTACTAAAAGTAAGTATTAATACAAGCGATAGTAAGAGCTTCATAAATATCCTTATTTAATAATGTATTGCTCAATAATTGCACGGCTTTAAGTTTGAGTAAATACTTATATTTTGAGGCAGGTGTTAGACTTAAGTAATTCAAAGCTGCGCTTTTTTACGCGCGCAAGCTTGGCGTATATGATAAATATTAAACTGCGAGTTTAGCTTTTCCTTTAGGCCTACGGCTTGCTAACGGGATGAGCGAAGCTCGCAATAATTGCCTTTAAACTCTTATCTATAAAAGCTTAAAAAACCTGCTTGCTTAATTATCCGTCTAAGCGTAAAATGCGCGCTCATTTCGGCTTTTAAACTATTAATTCCTTGCCTTAAACCGACCGGCCGAAACGGTAGAAGGCTCTATTAACCGTAAGGAATATCCATGCGTCATTACGAAATCGTATTCATGGTTCACCCTGATCAGAGTGAGCAAGTAACTGGTATGATCGAACGTTATACTGGTTCTATCACTGAAGCTGGTGGTACTATCCACCGTCTTGAAGACTGGGGCCGCCGTCAACTGGCTTACCCAATCAACAAGCTTCATAAAGCTCATTATGTTCTTATGAACGTTGAAGCACCTACTGAAGTAATCAGCGAGCTAGAAACTACTTTCCGCTACAACGATGCAGTGCTTCGTAACTTAGTTATGCGTACTAAAAATGCTGTAACTGAAGCGTCTCCTCTTGCAAGAGAAGAGAAGAAAGAAGCACCAGCTGCTTAATTGTTTTGAGTCCTAGCATGGCATGTAGTCAGCAGTTATTATAATGGTTAGCCCATATATGAATCAGCTGGTTATATCTGGGGTAGTTTGTAAAACTCCCAAGTTTAGCCAAAGCCCTGCTGGCATCCCGCATTGTATTTTTGTTGTAGAACATAAATCAATGCAAACCGAAGCAGACCTTAACCGTAATAGTTATGTGAGGCTTCAGGTAGTTGCCAGTGGAAAGCAAATGCAACAACAGACTCAACATTTGCACGTTGGGCAGGCATTGCAAGTGAGTGGTTTTTTAAATCGCCACGAAGGTCGTAACGGCCTTAGCCAATTGGTTTTGCATGCTCAGCATATAGAAAGAATTATTTGAGGAATTAATCTCATGGCACGTTATTTCAGACGTCGTAAGTTCTGCCGCTTTAAAGCGGAAGGCGTACAACAAATCGATTACAAAGATCTAGCTACTCTTAGAAACTATGTTACAGAAAGTGGCAAAATCGTACCTAGCCGTATCACAGGTACTAGCGCTAAATACCAGCGCCAGCTAGCAACTGCTATTAAGCGTGCTCGCTACTTAGCCCTTCTTCCATACACTGACTTACATAAGTAAGCAGCGGATTAACAGTTTTTAAAAGGTGTAGAAACATGCAAGTTATTCTACTAGATAAGATCGCTAACCTAGGTAGCCTAGGTGAACAGGTTGTAGTTAAATCTGGTTTCGCACGTAACTTCCTTTTCCCGCAAGGTAAGGCAGTTCCTGCGACTAAAGCTAACATTGAAACGTTTGACGCTCGTCGTGCAGAACTTGAAGCGAAAATCGCTGAACAGTTAGTTGCTGCACAAGCACGCGCTGAAAAACTAGAAGCATTAGCAGAAGTTACATTAGTATCTAAAGCTGGTGACGAAGGTAAGTTATTCGGTTCAATCGGTACTCGTGACATCGCTGACGCTATCTCAGCTGTTGGTGTTGAAGTTGCTAAGTCAGAAGTTCGTTTGCCTCTAGGTACTATCCGTGAGACTGGTGAATTTGACGTATCAATTTCAGTTCACTCAGACGTAACGGCTACTATCAAAGTAATCGTAATCGCTGAAGCTTAATTTTTAATTAAGCTAAAAAAGCCGTGCTATTAGCACGGCTTTTTTGTGCCTATAGTTTGGCTAACTTTAATTAGTTGAGGGCATAGTTAAATAATACCAATCCGCAATAATACTTAATCATTTTGCGGGGCTAAACGTGTCGCTACCTGTGTTAAAAAATTCTCATTTAGAACAACTAAATAGCGAATTTTTTGTCTAGCTATCAACACGTTTTTCCATCCTCAAAATAGATCACTTAATTAAGCGAATTGGTATAAAACCTCGTATAAGCCCCTTTTTATTCAATTATTTTTCCATTCTTTTTAAACCTTTTCGAACTGTCATTACGTCTAACTTATCAATACACTTAAATAGCAACTCAACAATAATAATTAAAAGGCGGCATCACGGATGTTACACGTTAAACCCGAACCAGCGCCTTTGTGCGAAGCTGCACTCATTGAGCGAGTTAAATCGGGTGATCAAGGCGCATACACAACGCTTTATGAGTTACATATAAAACGAGTATACGGTTTATGTTTACGCTTATTAGCAGACCAAGCACACGCCGAGGACGCCGCCCAAGAGGTATTTGTACAGGTATGGCATAAAATAGCATTATTTGATGGGCGTTCGCAGTTTTCTACTTGGCTATATAGTGTTGCCAGTAATGTAGCGATAAGTTACCTGCGCAAGCAAAAAAACTGGTTACAAAAAGTAGTAAGTATTGAACACAGCGGTATGGATGAGCAATCAGCTAACGACTGCAAAGGCTTAAATGGCCTCGATAAGTTAATAGTAAGGCTTCCTGAGCGCGCACGTATGGTATTTGTATTATTTGCTATTGAAGGTTACAGGCACGAGGAAATCGCGGAGCAATTAGGTATGGCTGTTGGTTCAAGTAAGTCACAATATCATCGTGCTAGGCAGTTATTACAAGAGTGGTATGAAAATGAGTAAACCAAACTTTAACGACTACTTAAATAAGTCATTAAACACGCTTGATAAAGAAATTACGCCACAAAAAGATTTATGGGCGGGGATTGAGCGAGCAATTGTTAATAATAAGCAGAACCCAAACAGCACTATTATTTGGCCAAAACTAACGGCAATAGCAGCGTGTACTGTGGCTGCTTTAATTGCTGTTAATATATTTGTTATAGCACCTGAACCACAGCCCGTAGTGGCTATAAGTGATTACTTTTCGGCTCAAAAAAATAGTTTGTTAGTTGAATACGAAAATAAAGAAGCATTAACCACTAACTGGCAAACGCAACTACAAGAACTTGAAGAAGCTGAGCAAGCAATAAAGCAAGCTCTTGAAAACGAACCACAAAACCAAGCGCTACTGACAATGTTAGCGCAAATATATCAACAACAACTTGATTTAATTAACAAGGTGCACGCGCCACGTTGGCAGCACATTTAGGAGTACGATATGAAAGCGATTTTATTAGGACTGAGCTTATTTCCACTGGCGGCATTTGCGGGTGAAAAAATAGATAAGCAAATAGACGTACCAAGTGGCGGCACTATTTTGATTGAAAACCAACGCGGTGATATACATATTACAGGCTGGGATAAAAACGAATTTAAAGTATCTGGCGAGCTTGATGATAAAGCACAGGGTTATGAGCTTAAAACAAGTGGTGATAAAACACAGTTTATTGTAAAAATGCCCCGTAAATCAAATTGGGGAAATAGTGGTGACGGCTCAAACCTAACTATATTTATGCCTAAAAGCAGTAGTTTAGAGTTTGCTGGCGTTAATGTATCGGTGACTGCAAAGGAGCTTAAAAACGGCGCAGAAGTTGATGTGGTTAACGGCGAAATTACGGTAGATGATATTACTGGCAACATTAAGCTCACCACTGTAAATGGTGATGTGAACGCTGAGAACTTAAACGGGAATATTCAGTTTGAAACCGTAAATGGTGAAATTAACGATAGGCAATCAAGTGGTGAGTTGCGTTTTAGCGCTGTTAATGGTGATATTAAATCAACTTCAAGCGCTAATGATGTACGCCTTGAAAACGTAAATGGCGATATAGAATTTACGCTATCGGCTATTAAAAACCTACGTATTAATACGGTCAATGGCGAAGCAGAAGTACAGATTAACGAGCTTTTAAAAGGCGGTGATGTACGTTTTGAATCAGTAAGTGGTGATGCCGACTTTTATTTCCCACAAAGTGTATCAGCAAAGTTTGAAATTAAAGCCCATGCT
Source organism: Pseudoalteromonas sp. LC2018020214 (assembly GCF_016598755.1). Lineage (NCBI taxonomy): Bacteria > Pseudomonadati > Pseudomonadota > Gammaproteobacteria > Alteromonadales > Pseudoalteromonadaceae > Pseudoalteromonas > Pseudoalteromonas sp. LC2018020214. The sequence goes on along the minus strand of NZ_CP066804.1, from coordinate 2,997,281 downwards.
AATGGTAAAATCATTAACAAAGTCAGTAGTGACAAAGTCAGTAAAGCTAAATATGGCCCAGCCAGTGATTTAGAGTTTAGTATTAATGGCGGTAATGCAAATGTCGAAATGGATACCATAAGTGGACGAATAGAGCTTCGTACCAAATAACACTCATTCCCCATCACGATTACAAAAAGCAGGAAAGATTTCCTGCTTTTCTATTTGCACAGCCCCTGCAAGTCGATAGAATAGAGCCATTCAATTTTACTACTGTGAAGTTATGGCCAAACCAGATAAGCAAGTCGATACTCTTAAAGTTCCTCCCCATTCAATAGAAGCTGAACAATCTGTTTTAGGTGGCTTAATGCTTGATAACCAAGCTTTTGACCGCGTAGCTGAGCTTGTTGTATCACAGGATTTTTATACCCGCACGCACAAGTTAATTTTTGAGGCGATGACGGCACTTGCTGAGATTGGCGATCCGATAGATTTAATCACTATTTCTGAAAGTTTAGAAAAAAATAATAAACTTGCAGGTATTGGTGGTTTTGCTTACTTAGCCGAAATTGCTAAAAATACGCCAAGTGCAGCCAACATTGATGCCTACGCAAACATTGTACGTGAGCGTGCTGTTGTACGTGAAATGATTGGCGTGGCAAATGAAATAGCCGAAGCGGGTTTTAATACCGAAGGGCGTACTAGTCACGACTTACTCGACTTTGCCGAAAGCAAAGTATTTAAAATTGCCGAGCAACGTACAAAAAGTACGGAAGGCCCGCAAAGTATTCATAACATACTCGAAAAAACCGTTGATAAAATAGAAGAGCTTTATCAATCGCCACAAGATGGTGTAACGGGTGTAAGTACAGGTTATGCCGATCTTGATAAAATGACGACAGGCCTGCAGCCGTCTGACTTAATTATTGTGGCAGCGCGTCCTTCAATGGGTAAAACCACCTTTGCGATGAACCTTGCAGAACATGCCGCAATGACTCAAGACAAACCCGTGCTAATTTACTCGCTAGAGATGCCTTCAGAACAAATTATGATGAGGATGTTAGCGTCTCTTGGCCGTATTAACCAAACTAAGGTACGTACAGGTCAGTTAGATGATGACGATTGGGCGCGACTTTCATCAACAATGGGCTTGTTGATGGAAAAAGGCAAAATGTATGTTGATGATGCCTCGGGCTTAACACCTACCGATGTTCGCTCTCGTGCACGTCGTATTGCGCGTGACCACGGTGGCATTAGTATGATCATGGTCGATTACTTGCAGCTAATGCGTGTACCTAGCCTTGCTGATAACCGAACGCTTGAAATTGCTGAAATTTCGCGTTCACTTAAATCACTAGCAAAAGAGCTAAAATGTCCGGTTGTCGCGCTTTCACAGCTAAACCGTACGCTAGAGCAACGTGCTGATAAACGCCCAATTAACTCAGATTTACGTGAGTCAGGGTCGATCGAGCAGGATGCCGATTTAATCATGTTTATTTACCGTGATGAAGTTTACAACGAAGACAGTACTGATAAAGGTATTGCTGAAATTATCATAGGTAAACAACGTAACGGCCCAATTGGTAAAGTGCGTTTAACATTCCAAGGTCAATTTTCTCGCTTTGATAATTACGCGGGACCAGCGGTAGATGACGATTACTAATGCGCTTAGCGACTGCTGAAATTAACTTAACGGCACTTGCGCATAATTTAGCGCAAGTTAAGGGCTTTGCACCTAACAGCAAAGTGATGGCGGTGCTAAAAGCAAATGCTTACGGGCATGGATTAGTAACGATTGCGCAGCATTTAAATAATGCTGACGCATTTGCTGTGGCACGTATAGATGAAGGGCTCGCCCTTCGAGCTGGGGGCTTAACAAAGCCAATTGTTTTACTAGAAGGTTTTTTTAACAAAGCCGACTTACCGATTCTGCTCGCCAACAATTTTCAAACTATTATTCACGATGAGTACCAATTAGCAGCGCTTGAAAAAGCAAAGCTAGATGCACCAATAACATGCTGGTTAAAAGTAAATACAGGTATGCATCGATTAGGTATTGCGCCAGAGCAGTTTGAAGCGTTTTATAACCGCTTACAAAAAACACCTAACGCTAAAAATTCCGTTAATTTAATGACCCACTTTTCGTGTGCTGATGACGTTGATAATGCTAAAACGGTTCAGCAAATTACGTTGTTTGATAATTTAGTGAATGGCATTGATCAAGCGCATTGTTTATCAAATTCTGCTGGTATTATTGCCTGGCCGAGCGGTCATGGCGATTGGGTACGTCCTGGGCTTATGTTATATGGTGTATCGCCAATGGCAAATAGTATTGGGCAGCAACACAAATTAAAACCAGTTATGCGCTTAACTACGCGCGTAATTGCAGTACGAGATGTGCCTGCTAATGAGGCTGTTGGGTATGGTGGTCGTTGGAAAAGCGATAAACCAACCAAGTTAGCTGTTGTAGCTATGGGTTATGGCGATGGTTATCCTCGGCATGCTAAAGAGGGGACACCGGTAATAATTGGTGAGCAGCGTTATGGTATTGTAGGAAGCGTAGCTATGGACATGATCAGCGTTGATATAGGCGCTAATGAGCATAATATTAAAGTTGGCGACAGAGTCACTATGTGGGGCCCTGAGCTACCAGTTGAAGAAATAGCACTGTGCGCTGATACTATTCCTTACGAGCTATTATGTAATATTACACCACGCGTAAGTTATGAGTATCAGCCATAGTTAGTTTTTAGCGTATACCAATTGGGTATAATTACTCTTTTATAAAGTAAATGTCGCTAAAGCCCATACGGGCAAATTCTTGGTCGCGAAAGTTACGAACAGAAGCAGACCCTTTTGAGGTCATTTCTATTTGGCGTACCATGTTTAAGTAATTTGTTAAATCAATACCCTCGGCAGCAGCAATAGCTTGATACATGTCGTGGTATTTATCTTTTGCGAAGTTAATTTCGCGCGGTTGGTTTTTAAATGTATACGTTATTCTGCGTGCCATAATAAGCTCAGTTAAATTGAGTGTTAGTATAATTTTACACTGTATTGAACTGGCATTGAATGATTTGTTTAAATCAAATAATTAAAAAGTAGAGTTTAAAATGAAATTATCAGTAGAGATCAGTAAATATCCACTTCACCAAGATTACATTCCGTTTATTAAAGGCTTTATTGACCGCTTAAACGAATACGAAAATTTAAAAGTGATTACTAATACGCTATCAACGCAAATTTTTGGTGATTATGATTTAGTAATGCAGGTGTTAAATACCGAAATTAAGCGCTCATATGAAGAATTTGGTAAAGCTATTTTTGTATGTAAGTTTCTCTCTGGCGACTTATCGCCTGAATAATCTATAATACCAATCTGCATAAATCTTTGATCAATTTAACGAATTAAATTGCACTATAACGTCGTTAAAAATTTTTTATTTAGAACAACTAGATACAAAAATTTTTGCCTAGTTCTAGCGTAATTTTCTTAACGTTAAATAGACCCCGTATATAAGCAGATTGGTATAACAAATGGCACAACTAAACGGTAACTGCATAATATGGACTTTTTAACACAAACCTTAAGCGGTTTTACAGCAATGTCGCATTGGGAATACATTGCGGTAGGATTGTCGATGGCGTACTTATTATTGGCAATAAAGGAAAGCTTATGGTGTTGGCCGGCGGCATTTTTTAGCACGCTCATTTATACAATTATGTACTGGAATGGCGCATTGCTCATGGAGTCGTTACTTAATTTTTATTATATGTATATGGCTGTGTTTGGATGGGTTGTATGGAGAAAAGGCAAAGCTGAAAATTTAAATATTACATCGTGGTCGATAAACCGTCATGCTGTTTTAATTAGTTTAACAACCGTAGCTGCAATTACAATTGGTTACGTTATGCAAAACTATACGCATGCCGATTTTGCTTATCTTGATAGTTTTACAACGTGTTTTGCCGTAGTAACTACCTACTTAGTTGCTAAAAAAGTCCTCGAAAACTGGCTGTACTGGATTGTAATAGATGCCGCTTCCATGTATTTATATTATGAAAAAGGCTATTACCCAACGCTTGCGCTCTTTATATTTTATACCATTATGGCAGCGTGGGGCTTTAAAACTTGGTACGAAGAGTACGAACAAAGCCAAGCTAAGCCGCTAGCTCAGCTTTAATTAATGATTGAGCATAATCAGTTAGTAAAAATGTGTAGGGCGTTTATAGAGCCTACGAGCGTTATTTCAAGCGAGCGACTACTTAATGGTTTTAGTAACGATAATTTTTTAATACGTACCAAACAACAAGGGTATTTATTAAAGTGTTATAAAAGCCATTGGCCAGCCATAGGGCTTGAAGCACAGCGTTTTTTAAGTGAGCTTAATATATGTCCTGCGCCTGTTTGGCTCGATAAAAAGAATAGCCGTGCGGTATTTAATTATATTGAAGGTAATACAGCGCAATCGGATATAACGCTTAGCTTTATTAATAAACTTGCTCAAGTGCACAATTACAAAGCGTCTACTGCGCCAATGGATATAGCTAAAGAGCTGCATTTTTATCAAAGCACCGGCGTATATACGCAATATAAACCTCAAATAGAACGGGCACTCAAAGCAGTTGCAGCCATGCAATTTGATGAAGGCTTTTGTCATAACGATTTGGTAAAAGATAACATTATTGTAAATGCTTCGGGCATGTATTTAATTGATTTTGAGTACGCGCAAACTAACGATGTATATTTTGATTTGGCAGCCCTTGCAGTGAGTTTTAACCTTAATGAGCAAAGTAAAAAAGCGCTGTTAAACAACTATAAAAATAGCGTTGATAAAACAAGCACGTTTTACCCATCAATAGATAAGCTAAATTACTATAAGCTGTTTTTTTTGGTGTTATGTATTGCTTGGTATGAGGAGCGCAGCATAACTAGTAAATCTATAATGTTACGTGCGCAGCTAAATAAACTTGTTACGAATACTTTTTTATAAAAGTTACAAACCACCAAAGCGTTCAGCGAGCTCTTTGTACTTTGTTACTTCGGCCGCATCAAATTGTGGTTCGCCATTCTCGTCTTCAGATTTAGCAATTAATAAACTTTCTCTAGAGAGACGTTTTACACGCTCTACTTTTACACCTAAAAACTCAGCGACTTGCTCAGTAGACATTAAACTCATCATTATTTCCTCGTATTAAACTAATCCTCACAGCGACAATCATAATTTTAATGTTGCTAAACCGTTACTGTTTCTTATCTAATAAGAATAAATAGCTTGTTTTTAAGCCTTTGTGAAGTGTTTTATTTAAAAGAGTTTAATTAATAAGCATATAAGCTGATCTTACTGGTATTTATTTAAAGATCTCTTTATCATTGCGGGTGCTAAAGCACTGATATCGCGAGTTGGTGTGGCGGCAACAAATGTGCTCTCGTGGTGAAATGGATATCACGTGGCCCTCCGGAGGCTGAGTTGTAGGTTCGATCCCTACCGAGAGCGCCATTTGCTTTTATATGTATTAATTATCCTCTCTATATTACCTAGCTTCTTATTAATTACTCTTGTATTTAAAAATGCATTTACTGCAAAAACTTTGAAAGTTAATTTTAAAAACAGCTTTCTAGTTATTTATACAATGCAAAATTAGCATCCAAAAATCATGTTGTACTTTTTTGCATATAAGATTTAGTGATAAATGAGGAAGACCGATTCAATGTTAAATAGTCAATTAGAGATACTAGCTCAAGGACACGCTTATCTTGAAGGTGTGACTAAAGAGGACTATTCCCAAGTCATTACTCCTAACTTTATTAGCTCGGCAGGAGCTCATATGCGACATATTATCGATCATTATCAATCTTTAATGACCGGCTTTAGCACGCAAAAAGTAGATTATGATTGCCGCTTAAGAGGAGGAGATATTGAAAACTCTCCAACTGCTGCAATAAAAAAAATTGCCGAAATAACAACGTGGGTTGAACAGCTAAGTCCAGATGATTTTAATAAACCGTTATTACTTTCAAGTGAAGTTTCGATTAAAAGCAAAAATGTACAAACAGTAACAACATCACTTGCGCGAGAGCTTATTTTTGTAGGCAGTCACGCTGTGCACCATTACGCGATGATTTCACAAATTTCTTTTGCTCAAAAGTCGCAGCTCGATCAAAGCTTTGGTTTAGCACCAAGTACAGCTACCTTTTTAAGAGAAAATAGCCAGCCAGCACAACCAAAATCGATGCAAAATTAAAATGTGCACGTTAAGTTACTTTTTAACTGATGATGGCTACGAGCTATTTTTTAATCGCGATGAGCAAAAAACACGAGAAACGGCAATCGCTCCAAGTAAGCACCAGGGCAATGCAATTTTCCCCATTGATCCGCAAGGAGGAGGTACTTGGCTTGGGGTATCGCATTTTGGGCAAACACTCGCATTATTAAATGATTACCAAAGTGTATTTGATATAACTGCGGTAAAGCATAGTAGAGGTCTGTTAATCCCTCATTTACTGAGCAATAAAGCCCCTGCATTGTACCAATTACAAAACATGGATTTATCGGGCTACGCGCCTTTTAAGTTGTGTATTTTTCCGGATGGGCTATCGATAAATAACAATAACGTGGTTTTTGTTAGGTGGGATGCAAAGCAGTTGATCCACTGCCAAGTTGAACCACTTGCTACGTCATCAGGTGTTGAGCTTGAAACGGTGACACAAAAGCGTAAACAACAATTTAAGCAACTTATTGATTTAAGACATCCTGAAAGTGAGCAGTTTTTAGCGTTTCATTACAGTAAAGCCGAACAAGGGCAATATGGCGTAAACATGCTAAGAGAAGATGCAATGACGGTCAGTATTAGTCATATTAAAGTTGGTAACACTATACGTTTTAATTATTTTGATAAGCAGTCTCAGCTCATTAGTAGCATTGGTTGTTTAAAAGTGGCTGCAGCTTAACTAAATATTTTTATAGCCATAACTATTACATAATTAAAAACAAAAAAGTCGATGTAATTAATTACATCGACTTTTTTGTTAACTGTATTTTACCTGCTATATTAAGCAGCAGGTAAAAATTATGAGTGATTTATATAATCATCCTTTTTATCACCAAGGTAGAGCCTAAGTAGCTTTTCAGGCGCACTTGGTAGGTGCACACTTAAAAGTAATCCTGGCGTGTGATTAAAGTTGCTATCAATGCCCATGCAATGAAATTGAGCGCCTAGCTTGTGGTATTGCTTTAATAAAATCGGTATGTCTTTTTTATCTTCTTCTATTCCCATAACCAATGCTGATACATGGCTTATATTTAACGTGTGGTCATTAATAAAGTCTTCAAACTCTGGGTGGAGCTTATTATTAAAAGGCGTATTGGCGCTAACACCTTGTTTATTATTAACCATTGCATGGTCAATAATTGCAACAGAACGAGGGTCATAAAGTTTACTTAATGAAACCGTGCCATATAAAGTCCTATAGCGTGGATTTTGCGCCATAAACGCACCAATCCCTTTAAATAGCAGTAATAAACCATGGTAACTGCCCTGATGTTTTTGAACTATAAACGATCGACCCATTTCTAAGCACGGCTGTTGCTGATTAATAAAAGAAGGTTCAAAGTTAAACATTTGCGATAAATAAAGAGCGCTCACGTTGCTATTTTTTTGTAATAAATCGGTTTGTCCAATTCTATAAGCACCAATAATTTCTTCATTTTTATGATCAAAAATAAACAAATGCATGTAAGTCGCATCAAACTTATCAGTGTCGCATGGCTCGCCACTTCCTTCGTTTAATGTACGAAAGGTTATTTCTCTGAGGCGTGTTATTTCAGTAACGCAATTAGGTATTTGCTCTTGGTAGCCGTAATAAACTGAGTAACCTTTAAAGTCGACTAAGTGCTGCTCGCTTGGCAAGTTGGCAAGCTCATTTTTCATTTTTGTTTTATCAACTTCCTGCATAATGGCTTTGAGCTGTGTTGATTGGTTATCCTCTTGCCAAGGCGTTACAAAGCGCTCATCGTTTAAGTAACACTGCAAGCGTGAAAGTGCGTTTATGTCGTCAGTTTTTTCAAACTTATTTAATAATTTGGGTGTAAGTAAATTACCAGCGCTTAAGCTAATAGAGCTTTTTTGAATTTTAAGTAATTCGCGTATTAGCATTAATAATCTAAATCGGTAGTAAACACGCCCCAAGTTATAAAAGGTTGAGCTATTCTGACCGCTAATAAATACAGGCAATAAAGGAGCTTGTGTTTTTAAAGCTAGTTGAGCGGCTAAGCGATTCCATTGCCCGTCAGTTACACGTTGTTTTTCTGATTGAAAAAATGACACTCTTCCCGCAGGAAAAACCACAAGTAAGCCATCATTTTTAACATGACTAAAACACTGTTTTATTGCGCTGGTATTAATGGCTGCTTTTGGTTTTAGTGGGTTAGCAAAAATAAAATAGTCTTTAATTTCTTTAAATATTTTTAAACCCACGTTAGCCATTACTTTTGTATCGCTACGATAACGGGTGAGTAAATTTGCAATAATTACGCCCTCAATCATGCCATAAGGATGATTACATACCACTATGCAAGGGCCATGCTTTGGTATTTTGTTAATAACACCTTGTGCACCAAGCACATTAATACCTAATACATTTAACAGCTTTTCACTAAACTCTTGTTTATCTAAACCCGATAAATTATTAGAGAGGTATATATCACGCAGCTTATTGATGCCCAATAAGCTATCGAGCAGCGGAGCGGCTATTTTTAGTATATGACTCAAAGGAGAAACGGTGCTTATTGCCGCTACACTTAAGTTTGATACGGGGTGGTTTAATTTTGTCATATACGTTGATGCTCTTAAATTTTTATAGCTGTTGTGTATATTTAGACCGAGGAAAAACCACATTATGTTCAAATTAGGTTAATTAAGTTTGTTTAAAAGCGTAAAAATAATACTCAAATAGCCTTTTAAGTGCTAAGTGGCTGTAGGTTATTAAGAAAATAGAAGAGGGTTTTAATTATCCATAAAATAAGGTTACCCACTACAGCTAATAAGAGTGATACAGTAAGTAATCCTTTGTAGTTATATATCACTACTTACAACTCAAAAACTAGACTTTTAAGCTTAATTAATGCTATTTAAGGTACATCTACTTTAAATGTAAAAAATCTCACCTTTATGCTAATTACTTTGCCTGTGTCTGAGCTCACCCCTGGTATGTACGTTGATAGCGTTACTAAACAACACGAGGGGATCAATAGCATAAAAATTAAGACCAGTGGCTTGGTGCGCGACAAATCTATTATTAAGCGTTTAGTGTCTGAAGGGGTGCTCGAGCTGCTTATAGATTTTACTAAAGGTGATGCGCCAGTTCCTGCCAAATATAAGCCCCAAAGTGCACCTAAAACATCTAATAGCCAAAAAAAAGTAGAAAAAACCCCTATAGCTATTTCTATCGAACAGGAATTTGCTAAAGCGACTGTAAATTACGATCAGCATGGCCGAAAGTTACAATCATTATATGGCGATTTAACATCTGGCCTGAGTGTTAATATAAAAGTGCTTGATGAAATTGCCAGCGAGATAGTCAGCTCAGTTTTTCGTAATGCTAACGCTATGACTATTCTTACTCGTATAAAAGACAAACATAGCTATAACTGGCGCCATATGATCAACTGCGCCATTTTTACTGCTGTATTTGCTAAATACTTAGGGTATGAAAAAGCTGTTGTACAAGAGCTTGCAATGGGGGCGTTACTTCATGACTTAGGCCAAGCTAAATTACCGCAGGGTATATTTTCCAAGCCAACTAAACTAAGTAATAACGAGCTAGCAGCAATTAAAAAGCATGTTGCGCAAGGTTTAGGTTTAGTTAAAGGTGAGAAGGGTATAACTCCCCTTATGCTCGATATGATAGTAAATCATCATGAGCGTTTAGATGGCTCTGGTTATCCGCGAGGCCTGCAGGCTGAAAAGTTAAGTCGCCCGGCGCGTATAATGGCAATTGTAGATGTGTACGATGCTATGACAGCCGATAGAATGCACCAAGAGGGTGATGAGCCTATTAATGCATTACGCTACTTATTAGCCAATAAACACTTGTTTGATGGTGAACTAGTACAACGCTTTATAAAATGCTTGGGGGTCCATCCGGTAGGAACTATTGTAAAATTAACGAATGAACGTTTAGCCTTAGTGCTTGAGGGGAACGTATTAAATCCTATTAAACCTAAAATTAAGCTATTTTATAATGCTAAGCATAATCATCATGTTACACCTAAAGACATAGATTTAAGTGAGCACACCCAAGAGCTGAAAATACTAGCAAGTGTTAAGCCTCTTGATTATCAGATTAATTTGTCTCGCCTGCTAAAAGAGCATTTGTTGAACTAGTTTTACTGCATTGCCTTTTTTTAGTTTGTTTTGCAGAAATAAACGCACCCAAAAAACAACTTCCCATCAGTGTTAGCCATAGCAAAGTACCTAACTCTACGTGCAATGCAAAACAACACAGTCCTAAAGAGATCAACGCATTTAACATTGCTCCAAGCCAATAATGGTTTACGGGGTTATCGCATTGTCCTGCTTGAGTGCATGCACAGTAGTTTGCTTTGTAAAAGCAAAATACACTCGCCCCACAAAATATTAGCCCTGTAATAATAAATAAAATGATCACAGTTTTACTTCCTTTGCGATTTTATAGTGAGTGTAATTTGCTATATATTTCAAGTCAATCTAAATGATAATTAATTACAATTAGAGCTTTAACTCTAATAGCACATTTCTCATCCGATGAGTTTTAAATAGTTGTTAAAATGTCGTTAAATAACATGTTTTTTGCTGTTTTTTGACGCATTCATAGAGTTTTTTACAAAAAATTAAGGTAGTGTAGCAAAGTTTCAAATCCTAATAACAACACACATAGTACCCAGACAGTCAGTTTGGTTAAGGACTCAACAATGAAATTTTCTAAAACTCTTATTGCAGCTTCGCTTGCATTTGTTTCAGCTGATAGCTTTGCAGCTGCGTTTCAATTATCAGAGCAAAATGCATCGGGTTTAGGCCGTGCATACGCTGGTGAAGCCTCTATCGCAGATGATGCATCTGTAGTTGCACGTAACCCAGCACTAATGACTTTATTTAAAGATAAACAACTAAGTGTTGCTGCTATTGGTGTAATCCCAGATGTAAGCTTAGAAGGTGAAGGCGCGCCAACTGGTATTGATCAATCTACATTAGATGACGATAGCATTGCCCCAAGTGCAGTGGTACCAGCAGCTTACTTTACTATGCCTTACAACGATAAAGTATCACTTGGTTTTGGTGCATTTTCTAACTTTGGTTTATCAACAGACTTTGACGATGACTACTCAGCAGGACAGATTGCTGGTAAAACAGAAATCTTCACCGTTAACTTAAATGCAAGCGTTGCTTATAAAGTTACTGAAAAGTTTAGCTATGGTATTGGCTTAAACGTAATTTATGCTGATGCAACAATTGTGCGTCATGCTGGCTCTGGTTTACCATTTGCTTCAAGCACTGAAGTTGTGAACTTGGAAGGTGATGATACAGGTTACGCTTTAAATGTTGGTTTAATGTATCAGCTAGATGATAACAGCCGTTTTGGTTTTAATTATCGTACAGAAACAGATATTACATTCGAAGGTGATTATTCGAATCAAATACCAACAGCTTTTGGTGGATTAAATGGAACTGAATTACCTGGTTCTGTTGAAATAACACTTCCTGCAATAGCTGAATTTTCAGGTTCTCATCAATTAGATGAAAAACTTGGTCTTCATTACAGTATTTTATGGACAGGTTGGAGTAGCTTTGATTCATTAGAAGCACAAGTAACAGCTCCAACAGGCGATAAGTTTAGCGCATTTAACAAAGATGAGAGCTTCTCTGATTCGTACCGTTTCGCTGTTGGTTCAGATTACCAATATAACGAAGATTTATTACTTCGTGCTGGTGTAGCATTTGATCAGTCTCCAGTATCACAAGATCACCTGTCGATCTCTATTCCAGATACCGATCGTTTCTGGCTTTCATTCGGTGGTAACTACACAATTGATCAAAACTCTAACGTAGATCTAGGCGTAAGTATTATCCGTGGTAAAACTCAGAACTTTGAAGAAGATGGATTTGAGTTTGAATCAGAAGGTAATGCAGTACTTATTGGCGCTCAATACAACTACAAATTCTAATATTTGTATAAATGCTTAGAGCTTAGGCTCTGGGCACAAAAAAGCCGCTCACTTTAATTAAAGTGAGCGGCTTTTTTAATGCCTATTAAATAGTGTTAATAGGCATTTTATGAAAGCTTATAAGCTTTCTATTTTAGTTTTTTGCTCAAGTAACTTAGTTTTAGCATCGCTAAACTCAGCCAGTTTTGCATTTTCTTTAGCAAGTACGGCTTCAGGTGCGTTGTTTACAAACTTTTCGTTAGCGAGTTTGTTTTGCACTTGTGCTAGGCCTTTTTCTGCTTTTTCGAGTTGCTTATTAATACGCGAAAGCTCGGCTTCCACATCAATTAAGCCTGCCATTGGGATCATGATCTCAAGGTTGCCAACATAAGACGTTGCACATGCAGGTGCCCCGTCTTTGTTTTCAAGCATTGTAAACTCTTCAATTTTTGCAAGTGATGCTAAAAATGATTTGTTTTCTTCAATGCGGCGCACGTCGTCGCTTGATGCATTAGCAAGTAATACGCTAAGCGGTTTACTTGGGCTAATATCCATTTCACCACGAATGTTACGAATAGCTAAAATGAATTGTTTAACCCACTCTAAGTCGTCCATCGCTTTAGCATCAACGCTTGCTTCATTATATACAGGGAACGGCTGAACCATAATGCTGGTGTTTGTTGTTTCAAGGCCTGCAAGAGGTGCAACACGTTGCCAAATAGTTTCAGTGATGTACGGCATCATTGGGTGCATTAAACGTAGTAAGCTTTCAAGTACGGTAATAAGTGTATTACGTGTACCACGTTGCTGCGATTCATTACCTTTAAATAATACCGGCTTAGTTAGCTCTAAGTACCAATCACAGAACTGGTTCCAAGTGAATTCGTAAAGCGTGTTAGCAGCTAAGTCAAAACGGTAGTTATCAAGGTGCTCAGTGTACGTTTTAACTGTTGACTCAAATTGGCCTAAAATCCAGCGGTCAGCTAATGAAAGCTCTTTTTGTGCATCGTTTGCAAAACCACAGTCTTGCTCTTCTGTATTCATTAATACGTAACGGCTCGCGTTCCATAATTTGTTACAGAAGTTACGGTAACCTTCAAGGCGGTTCATGTCCCAGTTAATATCACGACCGGTAGATGCCATTGCAGCAAGTGTAAAGCGAAGGGCGTCGGTGCCGTGTGCTTCAATACCGCCTGCAAATACTTTTCGCGTATCTTTCTCGATTTTAGCGGCAAGTTTTGGCTGCATCATGTTACCAGTACGCTTTTGTACTAGGTCTTCAAGTTCAATGCCGTCAATCATGTCTAGTGGGTCAAGAACGTTACCTTTTGACTTAGACATTTTATCGCCATTATCATCACGTATCAGACCCGTTACATACACGGTTTTAAACGGAACTTGTGGTTTGCCATTTTCGTCTTTTACAAAGTGCAGCGTCATCATAATCATGCGCGCAACCCAGAAGAAAATAATATCAAAACCAGTTACCAGCACGTCAGACGGGTGGAAGGTTTTTAAATCATCGGTATTTTCAGGCCAACCTTGTGTAGAGAAAGTCCAAAGTGCTGACGAGAACCACGTATCAAGTACGTCTTCGTCTTGGCTTAACGTTACGTTATCTGCAATGTTGTTTTCACGGCGAACTTCGGCTTCGTCGCGACCAACAAATACATTGCCTTCACTGTCGTACCAAGCTGGGATACGGTGACCCCACCAAAGCTGGCGTGAAATACACCAATCTTGTACGTCGTTCATCCACGAGAAGTACATGTTTTCGTATTGCTTAGGTACAAATTGAATGTCGCCGTTTTTAACAGCGTCTTTTGCAGGTTCTGCAAGTGGTGCAACACGTACATACCATTGGTCGGTAAGCAGTGGCTCAATTACCACACCAGAGCGATCGCCGTAAGGAACCGTTAAACCATGGTCTTCAATTTTTTCTAGTAGGCCTAGTTCTTCAAATTCTGCCACAATTGCTTTACGCGCTGCAAAACGATCAAGTCCATGTAGGCGCTCAGGTATTGGTGCATCAAACTCAAGCTCTTTACCGTCAAAGGTGTATGTTTCACCTTGGGTAAGAATAGCGGCGTCTTTATCGAAAATGTTGATCATCGGCATTTGATGACGCTTGCCCACTTCGTTATCGTTAAAGTCGTGCGCTGGGGTTATTTTTACACAGCCAGTGCCTTTATCTTTATCGGCATGTTCGTCAGCAACAATTTTAATACGACGATTAACGATGGGTAATAAAATCTCTTTACCGATTAAATCTGTGTAGCGCTCATCATCTGGGTTTACTGCAACACCCGAGTCGCCAAGCATGGTTTCAGGACGTGTTGTTGCTACTACTATGTAGTCTTTTCCGTCTTGTGTTGTAACGCCATCAGCTAGTGGGTAACGTAAGTTCCACATGTGGCCTTGCTTGTCTTTATTTTCAACTTCAAGATCAGAAATAGCCGTGTGTAATTTTGGATCCCAGTTTACTAGGCGTTTGCCTCGGTAAATTAGGTTTTCTTTATGAAGGCGTACAAACACTTCTTTAACAGCTTCAGATAAACCATCATCCATTGTAAAACGTTCACGATCCCAATCAACCGATGCGCCAAGGCGACGAAGTTGCTTAGTGATAGTGCCGCCAGATTCTTTTTTCCATTCCCAGATTTTATTAATAAAATCTTCGCGGCCTAAATCGTGGCGTGTTTTGCCTTCCTCGGCATGCAGTTTACGCTCAACCAACATTTGCGTTGCAATACCTGCGTGGTCAGTACCTACTTGCCATAATGTGTTGTTACCTTGCATACGTTTAAAACGCGTTAGGGTATCCATTATTGTATCTTGGAAGGCGTGGCCCATGTGTAAGCTACCAGTGACATTTGGCGGCGGGATCATAATTGAATATGGTACGCCTTGGCCAGATGGCTTAAAGTAGCCTTTTTGTTCCCAGTCTTGATATAGCGACTGTTCAATATCTTGCGGATTGTAGGTTTTATCCATTACACAGAACCTTAAATAAGTACTTAAATTAGTTGGTTAGTTTGCCTGATTGGCTAGCTATTAATATCTTGCGTGGTGAGATTGGCACCGAGTTGGCGTAGCTTTTTAAAACGCTCGCGGGCTGCTTGCTTAGCAGCTGGTTCTACGGGTACAAAATCAAAAACTTGGTTAAACCGACGAATGTAATCCGGTAACTGAGTAGCCAAGTTAATTAAAACTTTACGATTGCCAACAGGTGGCGTAATACCAATTTCTACAGGTGCGCCGCCTTTAGGGCCTTCACCTTGTAAATTATGTGGCACAAAACTATCTGGATCGAATGCCCAAATTATTTCATCAATGGCACAGGCTGCTTCGTTATCGTTAACACAAATAAACACACGCTGCCCATTTCGATACTGATCGGCTGCAATTTGAGCTGCCAATGCAAAATGATCGTCAGCCTTCGCTTTAGACTCATCTTGTTGCTTTAGAACGAAAAATTTAGCGTTCATGTTCATTGTATCGGGGTTTCCCATGACATTGAATGTATACCAAATTGATATACATAAATTAAGAGGCAGATTTTGCCATATAACGGGGTTTGCTTCAATTAATACACAAATAAATAAGGCGCCAAATGGCGCCTTATAAATAGCTAAATAGATTATTAATCGTGCGTAGCTTCGCTTACACCTGCTCGGTTTAATAAATACTGAGTAAGCATAGGAACAGGACGGCCCGTTGCGCCTTTTTTAACGCCACTGCGCCACGCTGTACCGGCAACATCTAAATGTGCCCAATTATACTTTTTAGTAAATTTAGATAAGAAACATGCCGCAGTAATAGTACCCGCAGAGCGTCCACCTAAGTTCGTAAAGTCAGCAAATGGGCTTTCTAGTTGATCTTGATAGTCATCCCATAACGGTAACTGCCATGCACGGTCGCCACTTTGCTCAGACGCTTTTAATAAATCGTGTGCAAGTGGGTTATGGTTTGATAGTAAACCAGTAGCATGCGCGCCAAGGGCTACAATACACGCGCCAGTTAGCGTTGCTACGTCAATAACCGTATCTGGGTTAAAGCGTTCAACATATGTTAGCGCGTCGCATAATACTAAGCGGCCTTCAGCGTCGGTGTTTAATACTTCAACTGTTTGCCCCGACATTGTTGTTAAAATATCACCTGGACGATACGCATTTGAGCCAGGCATGTTTTCACAACCCGCTAAAACACCAATAACGTTAATCGGCAATTGCATTTGTGCAAGTGCACGCATTGCGCCAATAACGCCTGCTGCTCCGCCCATGTCGTATTTCATTTCGTCCATGCCTTCGCCTGGTTTTAATGAAATACCGCCTGAGTCAAACGTTAGACCTTTACCAACAAGTACAATAGGGGCTTGGTCATCAGCGGCGCCTTTGTAGTTAATAATCGACATAATCGATTCGTTATCACTACCTCGGCCAACAGCTAGGTAAGAATTCATACCAAGTTCTGCCATTTGCTTTTCGCCAATAAGATCAACAGTGATGTTGTCAAAATCAGTTGCCAGCTCTTGTGCTTGTTCACCTAAGTACACAGGATTACAAATATTTGGTGGCATATTAGCTACGTCTTTACATAGCTTACTACCTGCTGCAATGGCTAAACCATGCTCAATAGCGCTTTCGCCAATAGTTAGTTCGCGTCGTGTTGGTACGTTAAACACCATTTTGCGCAGTGGACGACGAGGGTCTACTTTTTTACTTTTCAGTTGGTTAAACGTATATAGGCAGTCTTGCGTTGTCTCAACTGCCTGACGTACTTTCCAGTAGGTGTCGCGACCTTTAACGTGTTGCTCTGTTAAAAAGCAGACTGCTTCCATAGAGCCCGTTTCGTTTAAGGTATTAATAGTTTTAGAAATGATTTGTTTATATTGCTTATCATCAAGCTCACGCTCTTTACCACAACCAACAAGCAATATGCGCTCGCTTAATACATTAGGTACATGATGCAATAATAAAACTTGGCCTGGCTTACCTTCTAAATCGCCACGGCGAAGTAAATTAGAGATATAACCATCACTAATTTTATCGAGTTGTTCACCAATGGGGGATAACCTACGTGGCTCGTAAACGCCAACCACAATACATGCGCTGCGCTGTTTTTCTGGGCTACCACTTTTTACGTTAAATTCCATTGTTACTCCTGGTTTTGAGTCGTTTAAGTTACTAAGTTGGGGCTAAAAAAGTATTTTCTAGTCTTATCTACGTAACTTATGTAAGGATAATTCTTATTTTAGCTGATTTTGTTAGACTCTTACTGTGTAATTGAACTTTATATGCTTAAGGGCTACTAATGCAACATTATATCGTGCACTTAGGTAGGATAATTAATTTTGATGGCTTATAATAATAGCCTATTTGCCGGTATTAATTGGGTAAAATAGCTATTTAACTATTCAATTCTCACTATCGTAGTGAAATTCCATGTTTAACAGGGGCGAGCATTGCTAATTTTCCGTTATTTGACCGCTGAGGTTTTAAAATCGCAGGTCGCCGTATTTTTAACTTTGATGACAATATTTTTGTCACAAAAGTTAGTTGGTATTTTAGGTGATGCCTCTGAGGGCAGCATTCCTGCTAAATTAGTGTTATCGATGATTGCACTAAAACTTCCACAACTAGCCTCGCTAATACTTCCGCTGAGTATATTTTTAGGCATTATTTTAGCCTACAGCCGTATTTACGCCGATAGCGAAATGACCGTACTTAAAGCCTGTGGCGTAAGTGAATGGTATGTTGTGCGCGTAACGCTTATATCAAGTGTAGGGCTTGCTATATTAGCCGCAGCACTGACTATGTATATAGCGCCGTGGGCAAGCGAGCAAGAGTATCAATTAAAAGAGCAAGCCAAAGCCGATGCGGGGTTATCCGCACTCAGAGCTGGGCGGTTCCAAGAAACCGGTAACGAAAAAGCCGTGGTGTTTATTCATAATATTGAAAAGGGCGGCAAAGAGCTCAATAAGGTATTTGTTGCACAGTTACCCGATAGCGAAAAAGGCAACTTAGCGCGCTTAGTATATGCAGAGCAAGGTGTTGTGGTTGAAGCCGTAAATGGTGAGCAACAGCTCGTACTAACAGACGGTAAACGTTACGAAACAGATGGCACAACGCCTGCACTTAACTTAACAGAATTTGATGGTTACAGCGTACAAATACGAGAACAAGAAATAGAGCATCAACGCCGTAAATTAGAGGCTGTGCCTACTAATCAATTACTCGCCATTAATACTCCAGAATCTATTGCTCAATGGCAGTGGCGACTCGCTATTCCGTTATCAATTCCGCTACTTACCTTACTGGCAGTACCGCTAAGTGTGGTTAATCCTCGCCAAGGTAAATTTGCAAAACTAGTGCCTGCTATAAGCTTGTACTTAGGCTATTTTATTTTACTAAATGCCGCTAAATTTGCAGTTGAAGATGGAAAAATTCCGCCTTCAATTGGCTTGTGGTGGATTCACCTAAGTGCCTTGTTTATAGGTGGATTATTAATTATAAAAGGGCGACCGTTGGGCGCTTGGCTTAAAGCCGTTGTAACTAAGCGGGAGTTAGGCTCATGATGAAAACGCTTGATTGGTATTTAGGCCGCAGTATTTTACAAACTACCGGCTTTGCATTATTGGTACTTGTTGGTATTAGCACCTTAATTAAGTTTATCGACCAGCTAAAGTCGGTAGGGCGTGGCAGTTACGATTTAATGACCGCAATGCTTTACACGCTTTACACAATACCTGGCGATTTAGTGGTGTTTTTTCCGATGGCTGCGCTAATTGGTGGCTTAACGGGGTTGGGGGCACTTGCCTCAAACAGTGAGCTGGTAGTGATGCAAGCGGCTGGTATGTCGCGCTTACAAATAATTGGCTCTGTGATGAAAACGGCCATATTTATGGCTGTATGCATGATGGCACTTGGCGAATGGGGTGCACCTGAAGCGCAATTACACGCCAAAGAAATGCGTAATCAAGCAATACATGGCGGCGATGTATTTAACACACAAAAAGGTGTATGGGCTAAAGACGGCAGCAATTTTATTAATATTGAAGATGTTGACGAAAACGGCAGGCTCAATGGGGTACACATGTACCACTTTGACAAATCGTTAGAGCTTACCCAAATCACTAAAGCAAAAGATGCACTGAGCCGAAAAGAAGGCTGGCTACTTCGTGATGTAAATAAGGTTATTATTACGAGCGAAAAAACCACAACAGAGCAACTACCAGAAGAGTTTTACCCTTCACAATTGACTGCTGAAAAGTTAGGGGTTGTTTCGGTAAAACCAGAGTCACTTTCATTTACTGGGCTTTGGTCGTATTTAACTTACTTAGAGCAAAACGAACAAGACACCAGTACCTACGAGCTTGCACTGTGGCGTAAGCTTATGCAGCCTGTATCTGTAGCGGTAATGCTGCTGGTGGCGCTCTCGTTTATATTTGGCCCACTGCGTACCGTTACTATGGGCGCACGTATTATTATGGGTGTTGTAACGGGGATCGTGTTTCACTTAACTAATGAAATATTTGGCCCTGTAGTTATGGTTTACCAAATACCTGCCATTATAGGTGCGGTATTGCCCAGTATTATATTTATAGGCTTTGCGACATATTTGATGAATAAACGGGTATAGAGTACCTATTCAAAGCATTAAAAAGGGTGACCAGTAGTCACCCTTTTTGCTTTTTAATTACCAGTTTTGGAAAGCTGGTATTAATCAAGCTCACTATAAATACGTCTGTTTTCTTCTTTAGTAAGTGCAATAACTTCTGTTTTAGAGATGTAATCTTGCAGTGCTTTTTTGTTTTTAAAATCGACTAACACCACCAAATTACCTAAACCGAGTAAAGCGCTAACGCTGCGGATAATTGATTGCGGCCAGCTAATTAAATTACCTTCAAGAGTTTGTACTTTTAAACGCCATGCACGCATGCCAATGGTTTGCCCGCTTTTAGTCCAAAAGTAGCCAAAAAATACTAAGCTAACAATAATTAAAAGAGCGGTACGAATACCCGAAAGAAGATTTGAATTTTGAATAAATGCAGATACATCCTCTGCGCCATTTAAACTAATTACATCGAGAGAAATAAGCCCCTGTACTGCAAATAAATACAGCACTACAGTTAACATCGCAAACGCAATAATGGCTAACGTATCGTAGACCAACGACGCAAAACGGCGCCAAAAACCAGCACGTGGAAACTCACCCGACATAAATACACTCTCACTATTAATATGCGAGCTAGTTTAACAAAAAAGCTTACAAATACTAAGACATGTTAATGTTTAGAGAGAATTGATTTTATTGCTGTAAATTACTACCTACGGAGGGGAATGAAAAAGACCCTACTATTTACAGTAAGGCCTTTTAATTTATAGCGAGTTTAACCTAGCTTAATGGCAAGGTATTTTATGTCGTCACCACTTATTTGCGGTAAAAAATAAATATCGCCGTATTTAAAATACTGCTGTGAGTTAATTATTACGGCCTGTGCTGCCTGAGGCAATGAATCGTAAGTTTGGCCCAAGTTATAGTCATTCACATTACCCACTTTTACTGCCTGATTAAGGCGAGTTGATGGCTCATCAACAACCGTATAACCATCATTATCCGCAATGTAGTATACATTTTGATAAGTGTAGTAAGTCGTATTATGGTGTTTAAAATGCCTGTAATTTCTTGGTAGCGTATTTATACGCAGGCCCCTAGGTGGTTTAACAACATGGTAGCCTCTTTTAGCTTTACGATAATAAAGGCCGTCGTTAAACGTAAACGAAATACCATTAAATCTGATTGATGCGCTATTGCGTGGTAAATGGTTTATAAATCGATTTTGTCTGTAAGCGACTGAATTGTGATGGCTTGTTAAGTAGTTATATTTTCGCTGGTTGTAGCGGTGTAGTTCACGCTTTTCCTGTTTGTACTTAGCAAGTTTACGTTTTTCTTGCTTACGGTCTTCTCGTTTTTCTTTTTTATGCTCAATACGCTGCTTTTTTTCATGGCGGCGTTCATCGCGTTTATATTCAACACGTTTGTCGTGATCGCGTTTAAAGCTTTTATCATTCTCTCGCTCGTTTTGTGCTCCAAGCGCAGAGCCTGATACTGCGCCAATGGCGAGCAGGGCAGGTAGTAAAAAAGTAAGTTTCATAGTATTGCCTCGTTTATGTTTTTACATAACTGGGTTCAATACTAGCGGCTCAAACTGAATGTTAACTGACATACAACAGCAAACGGAGTTATGCTTACAGCTTTTTACATTTTACTGACGGTTCTTGACATAATCTCTAGTTTTTGACGATTTTAGGAACGTTTTAATATATCAAAATGATTAGTCGTGTCACAAAAAATAGCTATTAAATTAGTAATTAAGCCTTCCTTGGCTTTGCAGGTTAATTACTTTTGATAAAAAGGATAATCGCTATAACCTACTTCAGTACCGCCATACATAGTGGCTGCATCAGCTTCGTTAAACGTCCAATTATTTGCTATACGCTCTGGTAAATCAGGGTTAGCTATAAATGGGCGACCAAATGCAAATAAGTCACCGTAACCTTCACCTAAAATACGCACTGCTTTTTCTACTGTGTATTTACCTGCATAAATAATGCGCCCTGAAAATTCAGCTCGGACTGCTTTATAAAATTCTTGTGGTAAATCGGGAGCGTTATCCCAATCAGCTTCCGCAATCGATAAGTAAGCAATACCTGCTTGCTCAAGCACTTTAACGGCCTGGATATAGGTGTGATGAGGGTTTGATTCAACAAGTCCTAAATACACTCGTGTTTCATCTGTGCTTTCAAATAAAGGAGCAAAGCGAACACCTAAACGGTTTGCGCCTACAACGTCACTTACCGCTTCAACTATCTCTTTTAAAAAGCGCAGGCGATTACTAAGCGTTCCACCGTATTGATCGTCACGGTTATTAGTATGCTCAGAAATAAACTGATTAACTAAATAGCCGTTAGCACAATGAAGCTCCACACCATCAAAGCCAGCTTCTAGAGCATTGCGTGCAGCTTGCGCATACATGTTTACTAGCTCGCCAACCTCAGTAGTACTTAATGCACGAGGCTCACTTGGGTCAGCCAATGCGCCTTCACCAGGTGCGGTTTCAATAAATACTTTTACATTGTCAGCTGCAATGTCTGAAGGACCAACCGGTTTACCTGAATTTGGTTGCAGTGTGGCATGCGATACGCGCCCTACATGCCAAAGCTGAGCAAAAATAACGCCGCCTTTAGCGTGTACTGCATGTGTTACTTTTTTCCAGCCTTCAATTTGTGCTTGCGAGTGAATACCTGGGGTCCAAGCGTAACCTTGCCCACGAGGTTCTATTTGTGTGCCTTCGGTAACCATAAAACCAGCCGATGCACGCTGCGAGTAATACTCAGCCATTAATTCATTAGGAATATTGCCAGGCTGAGTGCTGCGAGAGCGAGTAAGAGGAGGCATCACAATACGGTTTTTAAGTGTAAAAGGGCCAAGCTCAATTGATGAGAATAAAGGAGCGGTATTAACTAAATCTGATTTCATTTTAAATTCTCTTATAAAGCAAACAAAGGCTTAAATAGTGGTTAAGCAACATTGGCAGCATAGAGATTTAAAGATACAATTTGAAACAACACTTTTTTGTGAAGCATACAATTATGAATGGTATCAATCGGCTTGATATAAAGCAGTTAAGAGTACTCAGTAGCTTATTAGAACTGAAAAATCTTTCACAAGTAGCCAAAAAAATGGGGTTAACGCAACAGGCTATTAGTGAGCAACTACGAAAACTACGAGACTTATTTGACGATCGCTTGTTTATTCGCCAAGGCAATAACATGGTTGCTACTCCTAAAGCGCAAGGGCTCAAGGCACCTGTTAATAATATTTTAAAGCAATTAGAGTCGTTACTAGAGCCCGAGCAGTTTAGCCCGCAAACTTATAAAGGTGTGTTTACCATAAGCGCAACCGACTACGCCACGCAGGCCTTATTGCCGCAATTATTTAATATTACCCGCCGCGAGGCGCCAGGTTTAAAGCTGATTGTGCGCGACTTTGCATCAGATAACGTTAATCAACTTATAACGGCAGGCGAGCTTGATTTGCTGATAAGCTTTCCAGAATTTATACCCGACAACCTTTCTTATATCACCTTGTTTGAAGAACAGCATTTGTGTATCACTGGTGTAGGTAACACTACTTACACTGAGCCTTTGAGTTTGGCGCAATTTGCAAAGCATCCACAGCTAGTGGTGTCGCCATCTCGTGCAAATTTGCGCGGATCGCACGATCAGTGGTTTGAAAGCCAAGGGCTAAAACGTAATATTGTTATGTCGGTACCAAGTTTTTCTGCGGTGCCCGACATTTTACATACAACCGATATGCTCGCGTTTTACCCATCAAGATTATTACCAAACAGCAAAGTTAAACAGCTAAAAATAGAAGCTCTGCCCCCTACATTTAAAGTAATAGCCGCATGGCATCCGCGTACTAATAACAGCCCAATTCATAAATGGTTGATAGAGCAATTACGAAACTTATAACGATATAAAACATCTAAAGTGACTACTTTTTACTGTTAAATTAGCAACCCAATATTTAGATTAAATCATTTAACCCCTCCTTAACCCTCGACCTAATAAGCTATGTGTAATAGTACGAATTAGGCATAGTTAAATGGTTTATTTTAAAAAGCACTCAACCGGTTTTTTACTTGCACTTAGTTGCACACTTGCTGCATGCAGTAGTCAGCCAAGCTATCAAGGTAATAGTACTGAGCAGTCGCTAAAACAACATACAAACTGGCAGTACACGCAAAGTAACGCACAGCAAGTAAATTACATTACCGATTTGGTGGATATTGAAGGGCTTGATTCGCTTATTGAGCAAGCTGTTACTAATAACCCATCGTTTAATCAAGTGCATGTTGCATTAAAACTAGCTTATGCGCAGCGTGATGTAACCGCTGCAAGTCAGTGGTTTAGTGTAGATGCAGGATTTGACGCGCAGCGCAGTGAAACCGAAGGCACGCAATACAGCTCATCAGTAGGTATAAGCTGGGAAGCTGATATATGGCAAAAAATTGCTGACAACGTAGCCGCGCAAGATATGACTATTGCCAGTAACCAAGCTACTTATCAAGGCGCTAAAGACACATTAGTAGCGAGTGTTATTCGTACTTATTTAAACATTATTTTGCAGCAAAATTTGCTCGATATAGAGAAGCAACGTTTAGTTATTTTACAAAATAATGAGCAAAGTATTGTAGAGCGCTACCAATATGGGTTAGGTGATTTAGAAGCGCTTGATACCGCCCGTACTAGCACGGCATCTACCCGCGCGACCATTGCCGACTATCAAGAGCAAATAGCAAAAGCAAAGCGTGCTTTAATGCTAATTGTAGGCACTGATAAACTTCAAAACCTGCCAAGTACATTAACACTGCCAAGCGTTATTGAGCCATTAAGTACATTACCAGAGCAAGATTTGGCGCGCCGACCTGACTTACAAAGTGCCTATTACAACATTCAGGCAAAGCATTACTTGGTTGATGTATCGTACAAAGAGCTACTACCGAGTATTTCGCTTTCGGCATCACTGAGTGATTTTGCAAGCACGCCAAGCCAAGCATTATTAACCAGCCCAGTGTGGAGTTTATTAGGCAGTTTAAGTGCCCCTTTATTTGAAGGTGGAGCACTGCGTGCGCAAGTTGATATTGCAAAATTAAATGCCGAGCAAGCGTTTTGGCAGTACCAAGATACGCTGCTAAGTGCGGTAAACGAAGTTGAAAATGCACTCGGGCAGGAGCAATCATTAACCGAACAGCAACTGCAAATTAGCAATGCACTTGCTAGCGCTAAACGCAGCTTTAGTAACTATCAAAGTAAGTATCAACAAGGTTTGGTTGATATTTTAGATTTGCTAACAGTGCAACAAAAAGTATACGACCTGCAAGCCCAGCTTAGCCAAATAAACTACACCCTTTTAACTAACCGCATAGATTTAGGCCTCGCTTTGGGCCTTGGAGTATCGTCATGAAAATTTCGCCAACACCGGTTGTTGTAACGCTTGTTGCTATTGTTTGTATAGGGCTTGCTATTGTGTATAACGGTCAAAAAATGGCTGAAAAAGCAAATAGTCCACAACCTGCCGCTATTAAAGCTATTGCCCCAAATGTATCGGTAATTAATGCAGCTCCGAGCACTTATCAGGCTTATGTTAGCGGCCACGGTGAAGCTAAAGCGCATTGGTCACTTAGCTTAAAAGCACAAGTTAAAGGCGAAGTAACCAGTATGAGCGAGCAATTTGCGACCGGTAATTTAATAACTAAAGGGCAGGTGTTTGCACAAATTGATGACACCGAATACTTACAAGCTCTAGCTAGCGCAAAAGCGACATTGGCTGATGCAAAACTAGCACTGCAAGAAGAACAAGATTTAGGTAATCAAGCAAAACGTGAATGGGATCGCTCAGGCGTTACGCAAGCACCAAGCTCGCCGCTTGTATTTAGAACGCTACAACTAGAAGCCGCGCAAGCTATGCTCGATAAAGCACAATATGCACTTAAAACCGCACAGCGTGATGTAAATAACACCCAGTTAAGTGCACCATTTGACGCTGTTATTTTATCGCGCGATATAGATTTAGGTACTTATGTGAGTATTGGCGATACGCTTGCCACGCTAAACAGCACTGACAAAGTAGAAATAACCGTGCCGCTTTCATTAAGTCAGTGGCAAAACCTAGCAAATAATAAATCAGGCGAGGTTATTTTAACTGATGTAACCACTAATACTAAATGGAACGGTTATATTGCACGTTTTGAGCAACACCTTGATGACAGCTCGCGTCAGCGCAGCGTAATTGTTGCCTTAGATAAACCCTTTGAGCAAACAACGCCGTTACTGCCTGGCACATTTTTAGCGGTAGAAATTGCCGGTAAGCAGTTAACTAACGTAATAAAACTGCCTGCTTCGGCGGTATCTCAAGATGGCTTAATTTGGTACGTAAATGATCAAAATAGCTTAGTAAGCACACACGCTAATAAAGTATTTGAGCGTGGGGGTTACGTATATATTACGCCAGTAGATAGTGCTAAAAATCTAAAAGTGGTGGCGCGCCCACTTGTTAGTTACTTAAACGACATGAAAGTAAATCCAATAGTTGAGGAGATACAATAATGAGCCCTCATCAACCACCTCAAATACCCAGTAATAATAACCCGCTGCACGGTATTATTAATTGGTTTGCAAATAACTCTGTTGCCGCTAACTTATTGTTAGTTAGTGTGATTGTAATGGGTATTATGTCGCTTACGACTTTACGTAAAGAGGCTTTTCCTAGTTTAGAGCCAGATACTATTTCGGTATCGGTGGTTTACGACAGTGGCGATGCATTGCAAGCCGAAGAAGGAATAGCGTTAAAAATTGAAGAAGCGCTCGAAACCGTATCAGGTATTAAACGTATTACCTCTACATCCGATGCTAGCGGCAGCCATGTAAGCATTGAAAAAAGTACTGATTACTCACTCGATGAGTTACTTGTTGACGTTAAAAACCAAGTTGACGCTATTAATAACTTTCCGGCAGATGCCGAGCAACCTGTTATTGATAAAGCCCGTAGGCAAGATCATGCATTAACGCTGCAACTTTTCGGGGATGCCGATCGCCATACATTACAAAATCTGGGTGAAAAACTTAAAGCCGATTTATTAGCGCAATCAGGCATTAGCGATGTAGCGCAGTCGGGTGTGATTGATCCGATGATGTCCATAGAAATCGACGAAGGTAAATTACAAGCGTATGGCTTAACTATTAGCGATATAAGCGAGGTCATTAACAATGAGTCATCAAGCCCGCTTTCGACTAGTTTGCGCGATAGCAGTAAAATTATACGCTTGAAAGCCGCTGACCAAGCTTACTGGCAGCGCGACTTTGCCAATATTGTATTGTTGAGCACTGCATCAGGCACGCAAATTAAGTTAGGCGATGTAGCAACAGTTACCGACTCATTTGCCGAAGACAGCAACTCATTAAGCCGTTATAACCAACAAAATGCCGTAGGCGTTGAAATTTTAATGGGCGATAACAGCGATATAACTACCATTGTTGAGCAAGCTAATAGCGTAATAGATAAATGGCACGAAAGCGGTTTATTACCTCAAAACGTAGAGCTTGAAAGCTGGCACGACAAAAGCACCATGATCACCGAGCGTTTATCGCTACTTACTAAAAATGCCGTGACCGGTATTATTATGGTGTTTGTAATACTTGCCATATTTTTAAACGTACGCGTAGCGCTATGGGTGGCTGGTGGCTTGCCGTTTGTATTTTTTGGCACGCTTTATTTTATGACCGATGGCTACACCGCACTGACCATAAACGAAATGACCACCTTTGGCTTTATTATGGCGCTGGGCATAGTGGTAGACGATGCCGTTGTTGTAGGCGAGAGTATTTACACCACACGTAAAAAACATGGCGATACATTAAATAATACAGTTTTAGGCACTATGAAGGTTGCTGTGCCAACAATATTTGGGGTGTTAACCACCGTTGCCGCGTTTGTGGCGCTTTCGAATGTGTCAGGCAACTTAGGTAAAATTTACTCCCAATTTGCCACTGTAGTGACCATTTGTTTACTGCTTTCAGTTGTTGAATCAAAACTTATTTTACCATCGCATTTAGCCCACATTAGTACTAAACGCCAAGTTAAAAAAGGCTTAGCAGGTCTGTGGTCAAAAATACAACATGGTGCTGATAGCGGCTTAAGCTGGTTTAGTAAAAACATTTACTGCAAGGTTATTGAATTTTCACTGCGCTTTAGATACGCCGTAGTGGCTGCGTTTATCGCCTTTTTTATATTAGTTATTGGCATGCCAATGACTGGCACAGTTAAAGTTGGTTTTTTCCCAAGTATTGCAGGCGATACCGTAACAGCCGATTTGGTTATGCAAAACGACGCCGCATATGGGCAAACAAACACAAACTTACTAACGCTTGAGCAAAGTGCATTACAAGCTGAGCAAAACTTAATGACCAAGTTGAGCTCTGACAAAAGCGAAATAACCAGCCTACAAGTCATTAGTAGTAGCGACACCAGCGGTGAAGTAAGCGTTGAGCTATTAAACGAAGGCGCTTTTACAGCAAGCGAATTTGCTCAAGAGTGGCAGCGCGTAGCAGGTAGCCTTGAGGGCAGTAAAAAATTACAAATATTAGCCACGCGTAAAATGGTCGATAACTTTAAAGTTGAGCTTAAAGCGTGGGACGACGAAACCGTAATGGCGGCGGGCGCACTATTTAAGGAGCGCTTACAAAATACCGCAGGCGTTAACGGAATAGACGACAATTTAAACCCTGGTCAGCCACAGCTTAAATTTACCCTAAATGCACAAGGGCGCGCGCTTGGCATGGATACAGCCAGTTTATCAAAGCAAGTACTGCAAGCCTTTGGTGGTGCAGTTGTACAGCGCTACCAACGTAATAAAGACGAAGTTAAAGTACGTGTACGCTACCCAGAAGATGCTCGTAAAACACCTGCCGATATAATGCAGTCGCGTATTCGCCTGCCTGATGGCACGGTCGTTCCTTTAGTTAACGTAGCCACAGTAAGCAGTGAATATCAGCAAGATGAAATAACCCGCATTGATGGACTACGTGCAATTTATTTAAGCGCCCAAGTAGATAAAAACGTGATTGCTCCAAACGAGTTAGTTGCTAATTTAAAGCGCGACTTAATTCCAGAGTTAACACAGCAATTTCCTAACTTAAGTGTTTATTTTGCAGGAGAGGCAGAGCAACAAAGCGAAACTACCAGCTCAATGAGCACTATGTTTATTGCCGCTTTATTAGTGATTTACGTGTTGCTGGCTATTCCGCTTAAATCGTACATTCAACCTATGTTGATTATGGTAGCAATTCCGTTTGGCATTGTGGGCGCTATTTTAGGACATTGGTGGAACGACTTAACCATTAGTATATTGTCGTTAAATGGTATTTTGGCGCTCAGTGGAGTAGTTGTAAACGACAGCTTATTACTTGTTTCACGCTTTAACGAACTAGTAAAAGAAGAGAGCATGAGCACGCACGATGCCATAGTTGAGTCGTGTACGAGCCGGTTACGTGCGGTATTACTTACCTCAATTACAACGTACGCAGGCTTAGTGCCGCTACTTAGCGAAACCTCAATGCAGGCACAGTTTTTAATTCCTGCTGCGGCATCACTTGGCTACGGTATTTTGTTTGCCACGGTTATTACCTTAATACTTATACCGGCATTATTGATGATTCAAACCGATGCTAAACGCGGTATTGATGCTGTGCTAATATCGCTAGGTGCTAAAAATAAAACGCAGGAAGTAGCCTCTTAATGATAAACGTACTACTGGTTGAAGACGACATAGATTTGGCAACCACCATTGTTGATTATCTCGAAATTGAGTCAATAGAGTGTGACCATGCAAGCAATGGCGTAATGGGTTTAAATTTAATAGAACGTAATCAATATCAAATGATTATATTAGATGTAAACATGCCCAAAATGGACGGTTTAACCATGTGTAAATCATTGCGTGAGCAAGGCATTGATATACCTGTATTAATGCTGACAGCGCGCGATAGCCTCGACAATAAGCTTGAGGGGTTTGCAGCCGGTAGTGACGACTATTTAGTAAAACCATTTGCGATGAAAGAGCTAGTAGCGCGGGTTCAAGTATTAGCAAAGCGTAAAAGTGGAGAGGTTAAGCGACTTACCTTTGCTAATCTAACACTTAATTTAACCGCGCATACAGCAACAGTGGCTGCGCACAGTTTAAAGTTATCACCCATTACTTTTAAGTTATTAGAAGTGCTTGTACGAGAGCAGCAAAAACCGGTAACCCGACAGGTAATTATGCAAGCAATATGGGGAGACGATCAGCCAGACAGCAATAGCTTAAAAGTGCATATTCATCATTTGCGTAAACAGCTAGAGCAAGCGCATTGCCAAGCCGTACTAGAAACAATACCCAGTGTAGGGTTTGCGCTAAAATTAAAAAATGGGACACAAGCATGAAAATTAGACCCAGCCTGAGGTTGTATTTTTTTGCCACCATGGTGCTTTTAAGTTCATTAATGGCAATTGGTTTTTCGTTTTTAAGTGTTAATTATTTTATTGATGGCTTAGACCGAGGGTTAAATGGCGTAATGCATGCGCTTTCGCAATCTACTGAGGTTAAAAACGGTGAACCTGCAGAAATGATTGGCTTTAAAATAGCGAGTCGCTGGGAAGACATGCCAAGCGAAATTCAGCAACGCTTTACAAAGCCTACAGAGATTGGCGTATTGCAAAAAAGCAAAGTAAAACCATCGTTTTTTTCAATGCCGGAAGACCTCTATTTTGTAGCGTATTTTCAAAACCCTGCAGGGGAGCCCCGTTACGTATCACGCATTATGCTTGAAAAAGAGCGCCTTAAAAAACAAAGCTCACCCGATAAACCTATAAAAAAGTTGGCATGGATAGCGTTAACAGGGGTTACGGCAATTGCTTTATTTACCTTCTTTTTGTTTATGGTAATGAAAAAAATAGCTAAGCCAGTAGAGTCACTACGCGGTTGGGCTAAGTCGTTAAATCAAAAAAATTTACAAAACACGCCGCCCGACTTTACCTATAACGAACTAAATACCTTGGCAACGCTAATACGCAGTAGCTTGCTTTCTGCTCACGAGAGCCTTGAGCGAGAGCAGCGCTTTTTAAGTTATGCGAGCCACGAGTTACGTACACCAATTTCGGTTATTCGCAGCAACGTTGAGTTACTTAACCGCTTAAGCGAAAAAACTCCGTTAAGTGATAAACAGCAACTTACACTGCAGCGAATAGAGCGTGCCGGTTTAACCATGAGCGATTTAACCGAGACGTTATTGTGGCTTAGCAGAAATGACGACCAGCAAAGTGCACCAGAGCCTGTAAACCTAGCCGAAAAAATAACGACCTTGAGTAATGAACTCGATTATTTACTCAATTCAAAACAAGTTGATGTACTTATAAATACCGATAACCAAAGTACAACTATTAATACCGAAGCCACCGCATGCCACATTGTGCTTACTAACTTAATACGTAATGCGTATCAGCATACGCAACAAGGGCAAGTGCGAATTACTCAGCAGGGTAGCCGTGTAATTATAGTAAATAGCAGCGAACAAACTGATACGCCACACGCCACCAATAACACAAACAAGCCCGCTAATATTGGCTACGGTTTAGGGTTGGAGTTAAGCGAAAAAATAATAAAACGACACGGTTGGGTATACGAAGTAAACGACATGCCTGGGCGTTATGAAGTGGTGGTTGATTTTAGCTAATACGCTTTTTTATGATTAATGATGGGGCGTATTACTTATAATATCAATCCGCAATAATACTTAATCATTTTGAGGGGCTAAACGTGTCGCTACCTGTGTTAAAAAATTCTCATTTACAACTGCATGGATGCAGAAGGTAGGCAATGCAGGAGCAATTGCCGAGAACAACTAAATAGCGAATTTTTTGCCTAGCTATCAACACGTTTTTCCATCCTCAAAATAGATCACTTAATTAAGCCGATTGGTATAAATGATTACTCGGGGGCAGCTTGCTTGGTTTTTCTAAACATAAACTCAAGGGGAATATGTAAGCGTTTGGCCCATGCGTTTTCGGTGTGATCTTCCCCAGGGAAGTACTGACTTTGCCAAAGTTTTGCTGGGTATTTTTGCGCCATAAATAAATCATCAATTTGCGCTTGTAACTTAGGGTACATGGCATCTAAGGTGCTATCGCCATAATCAAAATACACTTTTTGGTTACTTAGCTTTGTGATGTTGTTGGCAATGTAGTTTTTAAACTGGGCAAATACTTCGTCATCGTGGCTAAAAATACCTGGCCAGTGGGTCGACATACAAATAGCGCCGGCAAATTCGTTAGGGTAATTAAGTAGTGTGTACCACGATATTAGCCCACCCATGCTAGAGCCACCAATATAGCGGTGTTGCGCGCCTTTGTTTACGTTGTAGTTAGACTCAATATAAGGAATAACTTCTTTGACTAAAAAGCGTGAGTAGTTATCTGAGTAAACCTTAGAGGCAAATAATTTATGGCCTGGGTATTTTTCTAACTGGTAAAGGGCGTTTTGCTTTTGCTTGCTTAAGGCCTCAAACGGTTGTTGTGGGTAGTATTCGCTGTGGCGGTTTTCTACGGCGTTTGGAATGCCTACCACAATAAATGGGCGTACTTTGCCTTGCTCTATTAATGTGCCGGCTACTTCATCTACGCGCCATTCTTGCTTGTTCCATGTGCTATTTGCATCAAACAACATGCGGCCATCTTGCATGTAGAGCACGTCGTAGGTGGTGTTTTTGTTGTAATCTGGCGGTAGCCAAACATTTAAAAAGCGGTTTTTTACAAACTGTGATTCTATATTATCGATTACCTCAATTTGGCCTTTACTTACTTGCACGGTGGCCGTGTTTGCATAGCTGGTATGCATTACAAATATTGATAAGCTAAACAGTAAAGCAACTAATTTCATGGTGGCGCCTTAGCATACAAAAAGTGCACTATCACAAGCTTACATTGTTAATTCAATGTGAATACGTATGCATTTGTATTCAAGCAACAAATGCATACGCATACAATTTATAAATCGCTGCGCCAGCCCATGCCGGATTCTTCCATGAGGCGCTCGTATACCCCTTCAATATTAAGTGGCAGCCAGGCTTGGTATTGCTTTAAATCTGAAAATTCATCGAGCTTAACGTTTTGTTTTATTTGCTCTAGGCTTTGCCCTGCAAGCGCAGCCTTGGTTACTTGGCTGTAAAGCTGCTCTAAATAACTTAAGTAACGCGCTACATCAGCTTTACTGCCAATATCGGCATGTCCGCCTACAAAAGTGTTAAAGTCATATTTGAGTACCGCTTGGGTTGAGTTAATCATGCCTTGAATATCGTAACTCCACAGCTTTTGCCACGGCATTCTGCCAATAACAATCCAATCAACTACAAATAACGTTTTTTGCTTTTCGAATAATATACTAACCGAACCACGACCATCGTTTGGACCATGGTAGTTAAGCTTTACTGTAGAATCACCAAGGGTAAGCAGTAGCTCGTCATCAAAAGTAAGGCTGGGCATTACCGTTTTCATTTGTGTGTTTTTAATATCTTGCGCAGCGAGTTTATGCGCTACAAACGTGGTGTGCGGGCTTTTAAATACCTCGGCGCCGTAAATATGATCGCTGTGATTATGGCTATAAATTACATACTTTACCGGTACGTTATAGCGGGTTTTAATTTGCTCGTTTAACCAGGTGGCGGCTTTTTTATTAAGCGGGTCGGTAACAATTGCGCCCTCAGAAGTGATTAAAAATACTGAGCGGTGTCTGTCGTCTATAAAGCGGTGTAAGCCATCTCCTAAGTCTTCTATTTCATAGGCTTGTGTGGAAAAACCTATAAACAATAGGGCTGTGGTTAATAGTTTTTGTAGCAAGCGGGGCATACAGCATTCCTTTTTAAATTGATTAAATTAATAACGCTATTAAAAGAAGAAAGCATTAAGCCGTAAAAAATTTCAGCTGTTGGTTAAATTAAAGCTTAAACTCTAACCAAAGCTTAAGTAAAAGGATCAAATATAAGGATGAAATAAAAAGCCATTATAAAAATGGCTTTAGATAGGTTGGTTGGGTTTATCTTTGTGTTAGTTGTTGGTTTATTTCTTCAAAGATACTGGCATCATCTATGGTTGAAGGTATTTGTAGCTCTTCGCCATCAACCAGTTGGCGCAAATTTTTACGCAGTATTTTACCCGAGCGTGTTTTGGGCAACCTATCTACGCTAACTATATTTTTAAGGCACGCAATAGCGCCAATCTGATTACGAACACTTAAAACAAGCGCTTGTTCTACGTCGGTACTTGAGCCCATAAAATCATTTTTAAGCACGATCATTCCCATAGGGAGTTGTCCTTTTAGAGGATCGTTCACACCAAAAACAGCGCATTCAGCAACAGCAGGGTGCGCGGCTACTATCTCTTCCATTTCGCCGGTAGAAAGCCTATGTCCTGCTACATTTATAACGTCGTCGGTTCTGCCCATAATAAATAGGTAGCCGTCTTCATCAATATAACCACCATCGCCAGATAAATAATAACCTTCGTATTCATTTAGGTAGCTTGCTTTAAAGCGCGTGGTATCCTGCCAAATAGTTGGTAGGCAACCTGGTGGAAGTGGCAGTTTAATTACCACGGCGCCTTGCTCGTTAGCTGCGCATTCATTGCCATCCATATCTAATATTCGCACGTCAAAACCTGGAGTAGGCACGGTAGAGCTGCCAGGTTTTGTTGCTAAGTACTCAAGCCCTACAGGGTTACAAGCAATAGCCCAGCCGGTTTCTGTTTGCCACCAATGATCGAGCACTGGCAGTTTGGTTTTTTCTTTAAGCCACTCGTAAGTGGGAGGATCTAACCGCTCGCCAGCTAAAAATAAACGTTTTAAGCTTGAGGTATCGTATTGATTAAAACCATCGGCATTGGGGTCTTCTTTTTTGATTGCTCTAAAGGCGGTGGGGGCACTAAATAATGCATTTACTTTATATTCTTCAACCACGCGCCAAAATGCACTAGCATCGGGCGTTTTAACGGGTTTACCTTCATATAATACGGTCGCGCAGCGATACATTAGCGGTGCGTAAACTATATAAGAGTGCCCAACCACCCAGCCAATGTCAGACGCTGCCCAAAATACGTCGCCGGGCTTCATACCATAAACGGTTGCCATGCTGTATTGCATTGCCACTGCGTGACCGCCATTTTCGCGTACTACGCCTTTGGGTGTGCCTGTCGTGCCTGAGGTATATAAAATATAAAGCGGATCATCTCCATTTACAGGCACCGGATCTGCGCTTGCAGCCGTTTGCATTGCCTGAGTCCAATCTATGTCTCGTTTAGGCTTAAGAGTGGCGGTAACTTGTGGGCGCTGGTAAATAACGCAGTGTTCTACTTTGTGCGTAGCTAAGTCTATTGCGTTATCAATGAGTGGTTTGTATTCAATAACGCTGTTTACTTCAACACCGCATGAGGCGCTAAGTATAAGTTTGGGCTTGGCATCATCAATGCGTACAGCTAATTCGTGTGCAGCAAACCCACCAAATACCACCGAATGAATAGCACCAAGGCGAGCGCACGCCAACATACCAATAACAGCTTGTGGGATCATTGGCATATAAATAACAACGCGGTCGCCTTTTATAACACCTAACGATTGTATTACGCCTGCAAATTTAGCAACTTCTTGTTGTAGTTGTGAGTAGCTATAAGTTTGCTTTGTATTAGTGACTGGAGAGTCGTAAATCAGTGCAGTTTGCTCGCCAAATCCGGCAATAACGTGTTGGTCTAGTGCTAAAAAACTGGTGTTTAATTGCCCGTCGCTAAACCAATGATAAAGCCCGTCGTCGTCTTGTGTGTATGCTTTTGTGGGGGTTTTATACCATGGAATATTTTTACTTTGTTCGAGCCAAAATTGGGCTGGGTTTTGTTTAAAGCCATTATATTGCTGTTTATATTCGCCTGACATGTAAGGCTCCTAAAGCTAAATTTGTGTGTGAGAGACCTTACAAAATGTAGGCTTTTTTTAGCAAGCAAGCTATTCGACCTTGGTCGGCTAAAAGTTAATCAACACACTGGTTTTAAAAATACAAAATTGACAACACAAAGCGTGTGGTTCAGCATGGCGGGCAGTAAAAATAAGAGAAAATACGATATGAGTAACGTAGTAAGAGTTGGTGTGGCGGTTATCATAAAGCACCAAAACACAATTTTACTAGGTGAGCGCATTGGCGCGCATGGTGCTAATACATGGGCAACACCTGGTGGACATTTAGAGTTTGGTGAAAGTGTTGAGCAATGTGCAATACGAGAAGTGTTTGAAGAAACAGGTTTAAAGGTAAGTAAAATTACTAAACTTGATTTTACCAATGATATTTTTACAGCAGAGAACAAGCACTATATTACGCTGTATGTAAAAGCTGACTTTGAAGGCGGAGAGCCTGAGCTTAAAGAGCCTAATAAATGTTTAAAGTGGCGCTGGTGCGATATTAATAATCTACCAACGCCACTGTTTGCATCACTAAAAAATTACTTATCTGAGGCTGTACTAGCCTAGTTATTTTGTTGGCGGTGTCGCTGGGCTTAACTCTAGTTTACTAAAGCTTACTTGAGCGTAATCGCCATTTTGTTTATCTGTAGACCAATCGCCAGTACCTAAACAACCTGGGTACCAAATACCTTTCGCGCTTTTAGTACTACATTGGTTATAAGCGCCGGCTTTAAAGTAATGCCAATCTGCAGCGTAACCATGTGGATGGTCTTTTTCGTCCACTTTGCCATAAGCATCTACGTTATTACCTAAGTTAATAGAGTAGTTAACGTCTTCTTTGCCTTGTGCGCTAAATGTAAGGTGCATAACATTTTTATACACATTGACCGTGTAGCTAAATTCTTCACCTAGTGCAATACCGGCACTGCCAGGCTCGTTAGGGTTTTCCCATGTATTACCCCAAACAGGGTAAGTAATGTCTGTACGGTCAGGATTCGTTTTAGCTAAATTACGTTCGTAGTTCCAAAAAACTGAGCCTGTTTTATGCCCTGGCCATTTTTTGTAATATATTTTAAGTGGCTCATTGCCCCAGCCATAACCAAGCTTTGTATCAATAAGCGCTTGATCTTTACCTGCGTGAATTTGTCCTACAACAACAGAGTAAGCCGCTTTTTTATCAGGATCAGTCGCACGTAGCGCAACGTGATCTACTTTTAACGTT
This sequence comes from Pseudoalteromonas sp. LC2018020214, assembly GCF_016598755.1. Lineage (NCBI taxonomy): Bacteria > Pseudomonadati > Pseudomonadota > Gammaproteobacteria > Alteromonadales > Pseudoalteromonadaceae > Pseudoalteromonas > Pseudoalteromonas sp. LC2018020214. The sequence goes on along the minus strand of NZ_CP066804.1, from coordinate 2,960,302 downwards.
GCTTCCATTTTTCCACCAACAGAACCAAATCGGTCAGATAGCGGGTGAACAGCTAAAGCAAAGTTGTTTTTAGAGTGTTTAGTTTTAATTTTAGTATTTGATCCACGGATCATTTGTCTAAGTTCACTACGGGTATTAGTAGAGTTAGCACTTGTAAGCGCTTTATTAGGCGAGGTAAATACCATATAGCCTTTATCATCAAGATAGAAAAAATCAGGGTGTGCGTAAGTCTGAATTTCTTCTACATCTATTTCATCAATTTTACCGTCGTTGTTTAAATCCACTGGTACATTTATTTTCCAGTGTGATAAATCAAACTTTGTTGCAGGTACCGGCGCATCGCTTTGCTGATTAGTGCTTTGGGTACTTGAACAAGCCGTAAAAAGTAGAGGTGTGATAACGGCTAAAGCCGTAAGTTTAAATGTGGATGTATTTTTTATCATTATTGTCTCTGTGTGATGAAGTAAAAATTGCGCGGTACAGGCGTCGCTTAACCTCAATCTAACATACCAATTTAAAAATTAAAACTTACCAATTTGTAGTTTTTTATAATTAATTGTTATTTCAATGATGGTGTTTTGGTTAACCAATAGGGTTGGTTAACGTTATTATGTTATTTGAAATTGTTAAACAGAGGTGTTTTTCATCATACTTGGTAGCGTTTGATGTTTGCTAATATACTTATTTAAATAGGTTTAATTTATAGAAGGAGGAAGAGGGAGTTGCCACTTTTTTAAAATGGCTTGGTATTCGCCACTTACTTTTATAGTTTTTAATGCCTGCGAGATTAAGTTTGCTGTTTTATCGTCAAGCTGATTATTAGCAGCAAAATAGAGTATTGAAGGAAAATCAGCTAAATGAAGTCGTTTAGTTATTAAGTCTGGGTCGAGCCCTGACATTTTTAGTTCATTATCTAAGGTGAGTGTATTCATAAGGACAAAGTCAGTTCTACCCTTATAAAGCATTTGCCATGCCTGCTGATAATAACTAGCTAGTATTAAATTTTTATCTTCTTCAAACCCCATTTTTATTAAATATTTGGCACTCAAATATCCACGAATAGTGCCTACTTTATAAAATTTTGCATGATTTAAATGAGTTACTTCGTCTTTGTGGCTTTTTAAACTAACTAGGTAGGCATCAGTAAAATATACCGCTCCTAACCATTTAAACTGACTTTGCCTAGCGGGAGTTTTTAATAAAGAGAGCATAATTGTGTTTGGATTAGCTGCTAGCTGATGAAAGGCTCGTGCCATTGGCATTATTTCAAATTTAGCTTGTAGCTTTGCTTCTTTTAAAACAGCCTTAGCAATATCAACGGAAGCTCCGTCAGCTTCACCGCTTTTGTTTTTAAAATGGTAAGGGTGTAAATCTTCGGCAATAAAAGTAAGAGAGCTTACTGCCCTTACATTACTGCAAAAAATAAAAACGAAAATGAAAACTACAACACGCAGATACATAAGAGAATCTTTCTAACTACAATACTTTGATTTTAAAGGGTCTTGTCTGAAATATATACTCAAATGTATAAAATAAGTAAATGAATAGGTATGTAGAGAGTCTATTGCATAGTTAAAGAAGTGAAAATTGAACGAGTATTGAGTAAAGTTTTATATACCCACAAGCGCTGTAAAAATAATTAAGCCCTTGTGGGTATATGCAATGATTAAAAGTAGTATTGAATTGCAAATTTAGCCGATGTACTACTTGTATACCAATGTTGGTTTTTAAGCTCAGTACGTATAGATAAATTACGTGATAAGGAGTAATTCCACTTTATTGCAAAGTCACTGTGTTTATCTGCTTGGCCATCTATTAACCATGTTATGTTTGCCGTAAGAGCGAGTTTATGACTGTTATTTATTTGCCATATTGCACCAGCTTCACTAACAATGCCTGTTGTTAGTTTGTCTGTTATGTCACCATTATTAAATTCAACTTGGCCAAGTAAATAGCCGTGTAACGTGTTTGGGTTACCGATTGATTTTCCGTATCCACCTTTAGCAAACCAACGACCTTGTTGAATATTATTATTAGGCTGACGATCAAAGCCCATTTTAAAGTTCCAAGACCAGCTATCAAACACGCGGTTATCGGGTGCAAGTGACATAGCATCTAATAAATAAAAATGCTCAAGTCGCGTGTTACCCTTGTCGCTTATGGCACCTTCAATATCAAAAAAGCTAATTTGAGCACCAGGAATAAATCCAGCTGAGCTATCTAATAAATCATGGTATGCAAGGCGATACGCAAAGCTTGTTAAGTCACTTTGATGGGCGTACTCAGTTCTTCCAAGCGTTACTTTAGAAGAGCCATGACCTTGCTCTGGAGAAGCAATAGGACGACTTGGCTTAGTAAATGGCGAAGCTACTTTATATTTGCTGCGCATTAGTAGTAACTTAGTTAGTCGTGGTGCAATTTCTTCACGCTTTAATGCTTTATCGTAAAATTCAAAATTTAACCATTCATACGCCATTTCTAATATTGCGACTAATTGCGACTGTGAGTAATTACGAATATTGAGGGAGCCACCTTGCATTAACTCTCTTGCATCATCAAGTTGCTCGTTAGTCATTTGAGTAGAGTAATGGTAAAGCTTAGTGCCAAAAGCAGGGCGGTAATTAGGTGTTTGTAGTAAGTTGTTATTTCTTAGTACTGCAACGGTATCAGATGGAATAGCTTGCATATTAAATGACGATGTTAAATCAAGATCCTCTTGTGCAAGTTGTAATAATGCAAGTAATTGGTAAGAGCAGTTTTCATCAATAAAAAAGTAATCAAATGTAGCTGATTGTAGCTCCCATAAGTGCAATAAAATAAGCTCTACTTGTGGCTCAGATAAATTAAGTTTGTATTCCCAAATATCACGAGATTCTAAATCATTATATTCGCGTACTTTTTTATAGTACGGCATAAGTGAAAATTTACCAGGATAGCTGCCAATCAGGCCTTTTAGTGCGTACATAGCTGCATTGTCTGAGCCGTCTGGTTCTGCTGCAAAATTAACTGCGAATGCGAGCAACTCTTTATGGCGAGTCTGATCTTTTGCATCAATACGAAGTAAGGTGTGACCAAACATTGATGAGGGGCTATTCATAAATGCAGTAGGAAAAACTAACGTAACCCCTTTTGGGTTTATTATTTTTTGCCACGCCTGAAGCTCTGGGCAATTAAGCGCGGGCCAGTTATTTTTAACTTTTGTTTTTAGCCATTTATAGCGTGCTGGAAACCGACAGCGAGATTGTGTTGTTTTTGGGTCAGTATTTTTACCACTAAATGCGGCTATAGTGGCTTCAAGTTCGTCCAGTGGACTTGTTTTACCTATAGGAGATAAAAAAAACTCAGCACTATCTACTTCACTTTTCCAACCACCTAATGTGGCCCCACGGTAATGACCTAATTTGAGCCAGTAAGGGTCGGTTGCTAAGGTGTCATTTTTAAAACTTTGAGCGTTTACGTAAGTACTAAACAGCGTAATTGATAAAACAAAGAATATTTTTTTCATAATCACTAAACAATAAAAGCCGCTAGAGAAATACTCCAGCGGCTTTATTTATACGTATAAAACCGGCTAATTTAGCTGATTAAGAAAGAGTATAAGAAGCAAGTTGTGCGTTACTTGCAAGAACAGTGTTTAGGTTTTCTAAAACTGTTTGCGAAGTTACGTTTTCAGAAGTAAATACTGAAGAAAACTGTGCTTGAGCAAGCGCGTTGAATGCTGCTTTATCTTGATCTGCAACACCCCAAGCTTCAGCTAGAGTAGCTAAAGTTTCGCCTTCACCTTTTGACATATCACGAGCAAGTTGCTCCATGTTACCGTCGATGAATAAAGCAATTTTTTCTGAAGACGTTACTGTACCAGTACCATCACAACCTAAAGTACCAAAAGTGATACCAAAAGTTTGGTTACCAGAAGTACCGTTTGTTGTAGCGCCTAAAATTTTAACGCCTTTACCTTGCTGACCTGCAAATAACATAGAACCAAGACCACAACCAATATCTTGGTCAGCCATAGCATTTGAGAAAGGTAGTAAAGATAGTGCAGCTACTGCGATTAGTTTTTTCATTTTCATAAATCCATATATGATTGTCTTTATTTAGGGTAAATAAAGTTCGCGAAAGATTCTAACAGACTTGCAAAGAAAAAGAACAGCTTAAAACATGAATATTTTACACTCTAATTTTTCTACTATTTTAAAGCGAATGCTGGGAGAAACTAGACCAGTTCAATAATTTTTTATTGAACTGGTGGCGGCTTTTTACTTCTTGGGGCACCTAACAAAATACAGGTATGGCAAATACATACAGATAAAAATGCACTAATACCTAGTGCACCACCGTAGCCGTCAAGTTTTGGTACAAGAAATTCAAATAATATTGAAAACAAAACAGATGAGCTTGCTACCGTATAAATACCAAAACGATGCGGGGCGCTCATGCCAATAAATGTACCGCCAAAAAATATAATCGCGTATAAATCGGGGTTTAAATTCAATGCGCTAAAAATTAAGTAAGCAATAATAGAAAGTGAAGAGGATGCTCTTATACCATCAAAGCGACTATGTTTAGCTAAGTAAAACGTTAAAAAAGCACCAAGCAGTACAAGTAATGGGTATTCAATACTCATAGTACTATTCCTTTAGCTAATACAAAAAGTGCCACGCTTGCAAAAGCGACACTGCCAAGTTTGCCACCAAAGCCTGTAAACATATTCATAGTAAGCACATACAAACTTGAGCCAATAAGCGAAATAATAGCAATTTCCCAGTAACTGGTAATTAAATGGGTTGAACACATACCGGCAAAACTACCAGCATAAATTGCAGCATAAGGATGGTTTTTATAACGCGCAGGAAAAGGGATAAAAGAGCCAATAAGCCCCGTTAGCGCGGCAGAAATTACTAAAGGCAGTGCAAAAGTAGTGTGCATAGCAAAGCAAGCTACAAAGCCTAAAAAGAAAGTAATGAATTTTAAAAGTAAGAATTTAATCATAGCGGCGCATTTTAAACTAATCCTTTTGCGCTTTCTAATACTCTCTAACAAATAAATGTTATAAGTAATTACACATTTAAAAAGCGTGTTTTTTAAACGACTTTTAGGTATTAAATATGCTTAATAGCGTTGCTGTTAATGTTCTATAAATCACAAACTATGTATAATGGCGATAATTTAATGTATTAAAGTGTTAACCAAGGGTTATTTATGTCTAACTGTTTGCATCTGGCTATTCCGGCTGGCGATTTAAAAGTGGCTAAAGCGTTTTATTGTGACGTACTAGGCTGTAAAACGGGTAACAGTGAAGAAGGTCGCTGGGTAGATATAGATTTTTGGGGTAATGAACTTACCTTGCACCAAAGTGTTGAGCGCCTACCAACAGTTCGCCATGATGTAGATATGGGAGCTGTGGCAGTACCTCACTTTGGTATTCACTTATCTGAAGATGAGTTTAACGGGTTAAAAAAGCGTATTGAAGATGCGGGTATTGAATACCTAGATAAACCATACCGCCGTTTTATTGGTGATGAGTTTGAGCAAGAAACGTTTTTTATTGAAGATCCAAATGGCAATGTGCTTGAAATGAAAACCATGGTAAACCCAGAGGTTTTGTTTAAAAAAGTATAGTTTTTCACTCGTGCTATTTAAAGCCACTTTTATAGTGGCTTTTTTGTGGGCTAGCTATGTAACTGAGTTAATACTTCGCTAGGTGTTTTATTAAAGTGGCGTTTAAATTCGCGGCTAAATTGCGATGGGCTGGTATAGCCAACCTTTAATGCAGCTTCGTTGGCTTTACTTCCACTAGTGGTTATGAGTTCTTTAGCCTTAGCTAAGCGTACTTTTTTTAAATACTGTAGAGGGGATTCAAACGTTACTTGCCTAAAAGCACGATGAAACGACGATACGCTCATGTTTACATCTTCAGCTAACCCTTCAACCGTAATTTGATTGGCATAACTACTGTGCATAGTTGAGAGCGTGCGGGCGATACGTGCATAATGCCCATCATGCATAGCAAGCCCTATTAAAGTATGTCCTTGTGGACCACAAAGTACGCGATATACCAATTCTTTTACTATATCTTCGCCAAAAATGTCAGCCTCAATGGGGTTATTTAAAACAGTTAATAACCGATGAGTAACGAGCTCCATTGCTGTATCTAGAGTTGCCGACTGTACTGCGCCAACTTGTACAGAAGACGATGATGCTGAAAGAGGCTTATGCTGCATTATTTGATTAACGAGTTTGTGTAGCATTGCAGGGTTTATATCTATGGCAATGCCCATAACGGGTAAGTCGTTATCGGTAAATGCTTCACACTCTAATGGCACCGGTACGCCAAGGACTAAGTAGTCGCCTGCGCCGTATTTTATTTGATGTTCAGGAAAGTGAATTATTTTATGACCTTGCCCAACAATAATAATACTTGAGTTATATATAAGCGGTTGGCGCGGCGAGCTTTTAGTTGCTCGATGAAAATACACGCCTGGAATGATAGTTTCCATGGTGCCTTCAAAGCTGAGTAATTGATTATGCTCGGCGTATTGTTGCAACATATTGGCTATGGTGGGCATAAAAGGCATCTTTAATTGAGTGTATTTTGCGTAAAATAACAATGTTGGTAGTTTTAGGCAAGCTTTTGCGAGTTATTGGGCTTTTTTTATGTTTGTTTTGCTACTAATATGCACTCATTGGAATTTGGCTTAGCTAGTGTCTAAGCATTCTATTTAGTATTTAACCGTCACCTAGGAGCAAAATAATGAAATTTAGCTACGTAAATCCAACTCTTATCCAATTCGGTCAGCAACAAATTGCGGCACTATCTGATTTGATCGCAAAAGATCAAAAAGTACTTGTAGTGTACGGCGGCGGTTCAATTAAAAAGAACGGCGTGTACGACCAAGTTGCTGCAGCACTTGAAGGCTTTGACTGGGTAGAGTTTTCGGGCGTTGGCGCTAACCCAACAATTGAAGTGCTAGACCAAGCAGTAAAAATTTGTAAAGAACAAGACATCGACTTTGTATTAGGCGTAGGCGGCGGTTCAGTAATCGACGGCGTTAAATACATTGCCGCATCAGCCGTTTATGATGGCGAAGGTTGGGATATTCCTACTGGTAAGCACACTATTACTAGCGCATTACCAATTGGTGCAATACTAACATTGCCTGCAACGGGTTCAGAGTCTAACCAAAACTCAGTTGTGAGCAAAGAAGCAACGAAGCAAAAACTTCCGTTTGCATCACCAGAAGTACTTCCTAAGTTTGCGATTATGGACCCTGATGTAATGAAAACATTACCGCAGCGCCAACTTGTGAATGGTTTAGTAGATGCATGGGTTCACACCTGTGAGCAGTACCTAACATTCCCTGAAACAGCATTAGTTCAAGAAGGTTACGCTGAAGCACTTTTAAGAACGCTTAAAACTTTAGGCGATAACTTTGAAAACCAAGATGACGCATGGCGTGCAAACCTTATGTGGGCAGCTAACCAAGCACTTAATGGTTTAATTGGTTCTGGTGTATCGCAAGATTGGGCAACACACATGATTGGCCACGAGCTTACAGCCGCTTACGGTGTTGATCATGCACGTTCACTTGCTATTGTTCAGCCTTCTTTATTACGTAACCAATTTGCAGTTAAAAAAGCAAAGCTTGAGCAAATGGGTAAAAACGTATTTGGTCTTGAGCAATCTGAAGACTTAGCAGAGAAAACAATTGCAGCAATTGAAGCGTTTTACCACAGCCTTGACGTAGCGACCCAGCTTACTGAACATGGCGATGATAAAGCCGCTGCTATTGACAATATTATTGGCAAACTTGAAGCTCACGGCATGGTTGCTCTAGGCGAAAACCAAGCTATTACGCTAAAAGAAAGCCGCGAAATTTTAGAGCAAGCGGTTGCTTAATTTTCAAAGCTAAGCGCTTACTTAAATATACTAGGGCGTGTTGATCTTTGGTGGGTGAATTTGCAGCAGTATGTTTGGTTTTTAGGCAAGGCGGAGCCTATGTAGTGTGGTTATTCCCCATGAATAGGCGATAACGCAGCATAAATACCAAACATGCGCTGCCCTTTGGGTTCTTTCTAGGGACGATTAACTCTTTGTTGCCTACATGGATGTAGGTAAGGGGCGTGAGCAGGACGCGGAAGCTTTGCTCGGTTTTTACTTAGCCCACTAGATTACAAACCTCGCGCCGCGATTTAATCTTCCTTGGATTGAACAAATTTCAATCCACAAAGATCAACACGCCCTAAGTAATACGTTAATAAAAAACCGTCAACCTTTGGGTTGGCGGTTTTTTTATGGGTTATTATAAATACTGCGTTGCTAATTAACCAATAAATCCCATATTAATGTTTTTTAATGATGATAGTAAACTGTGTTCAACGGTTAGGAAAAACCTAACGATTAAATAAATTAAAACAGGACTAAAACTCATGAAATTACTAAACACATTACTTAGCTCAAAAGCAGGCGTAGCAGCATTAATTTTACGAGTACCAGTTGGCCTTATTTTAGCGGCGCATGGTGCACAAAAACTATTTGCTTGGTTTGGCGGTTACGGGCTTGAAGGTACAGGCCAATGGATGGCGAGTATTGGTTTAGAGCCTGGCTATTGGTTAGCAATGATGGCAGGTAGCGCTGAGTTTTTTGGTGGCATTGCATTAGCAATTGGTTTGTTAACTCGCCCAGCTGCTGTAGTTGCCGGCTTTACTATGCTGATTGCTATTTTTAGCGTACATATTAGTAATGGCTTATTTATGGCAAACAATGGCTATGAATACGCATTAACGTTACTTGTAGTAACTGTAGTTTTAGCAATTCAAGGAGCGGGAAGTTTTTCTCTTGATAACGTATTAGCTAAAAAGCTCGCTAATAAATAGAGTGTGTTAATTAAAAAAATAGCGGCCAATTTGGCCGCTATTTTTGTTTAAATTATTCAGCAGATAATGTTAAAGAATAACTGTACTGCTTTTGCTCAAGTAAATATTCTTTATGGGTACTTGGGCTCCATGAATCATCGCCACCAACCCCCATATGTTGATGATCAATGTGTACATGTACGCAATCATCAGCAATGAGTTCGTTAGTGTGCTTAGCTTGCGTTAACATACTTTGCGAATACTCACTGGCTGCAAATAAAAACGCACCGGTTACGGTTAAATTATTAATACGCAGTAATTGGCAATCACTACGCAGGCCGTTATCGGTTGGGAATATATACGGGGTATGTAGCTCATTTAAGCTCAAGCTGTAATAGCCTAAACGTGCTGCGGCTTTGCGATCTGGGTAGTTTTCAAAAGGCCCTAAACCACGCCAGTTTACTTTTGTATCGCTTTGCTTGTTAAGCGTTGTACTTAGCCCTATACGCGGCATTGGCGGCAGAGTGTCGTTTAAGTGCACATCAACATTTAAGCTAATATTGCCGGTATTATTTAGTGTATATAGCCATTGTGTTTTTGTTTGTAGCACGCCATTAAATTCGTAATTAAATACACAAGTAATACGTACATCAACGCTTGATTGCACTGCGTGAATTGAGCTACATGTGCGCTGCCATTGCCCTATACCTGCACGTAACCAACGAGCCTCCCATGCATTAGGGTCTAGGTTGTCTACTTCGCTTACACCAATGTCGTTATCAAGCGGGGCGCGATAAAAGTTATCAACCAGTGGGCTACGAATAACCTGAGTATCGTTTTGTAACCACTGCTCTATAAGCCCTGATTGCTTGCTAAAAACAAGTTTAAACTTATCGTTTTCAATACTTAGTTGAGAGTCGGTTTCGTTAACACTTATAGCGCTTTGCTCTGTAGTTGGTGCAAATGATTCACTGTTTAAATTATTACTATTTATAAGCTTAAACTGCTCGGTGTTTAATACATGCTCGGCACTTGCAAAGCTACAATCGTTAATTAGTGCTACATCTAAATTAAGGTGGTATTGCGCACCTTGCTCAAACGTTGTTTTAGTTTTAATTGTTAACGTGTGTGTACTTTGCGGAGCAATATTAAGTACATGCTCGCCTTGTTCAACACAGATGCCATTTTGCATTAACTGCCAAACCAGTTTTTCGTTATCTGTGTGTCTAAATACATAATCGCTAAATACATCAACGGTAAATTGGTTTTGAGTCTGCTCGCGCAGCGTAAATTGTAAATGTTGCTGGCTGTATTTAGCTTCAAACAAGCTTGGATGCGGTGTGCGGTCAGGGAATAATAAGCCGTTAATACAAAATTGGCGATCGTTTAGTTCATCACCAAAATCGCCGCCGTAGGCCCAGTAATGCTCACCATTTTCATCAGTTTTAGATAAACCTTGGTCTACCCAATCCCAAATAAAGCCACCTTGCAGGCGAGGGTATTCTCTAAATGCTTGCCAGTAATCGTCAAAGCTACCTAGGCTGTTACCCATTGCATGGGCGTACTCACATAAAATAAGCGGGCGCGTTTCACCCGGTAGGCTTAGCCATTTTTTAATTGAATATTTTGGTACGGCGTCGTCGGCAACATGCGTATCTACACGGGCATACATTGGGCAAATAATGTCGGTTGCTGTGGTATTTGCGCCGCCACCTTCGTATTGCACTGGGCGAGAAGGGTCAAAGCTTTTTGACCATCCGTACATAGCATCGTGGTTGGCGCCGTGTCCGCATTCGTTACCCAGTGACCAAATAATAATAGAGGCGTGGTTTTTATCGCGCTCAACCATTTGTGTATAGCGCGACATAAATGCGCCTGCCCACTGCGGATCACTGGCAAGCCTACCCATTGGGAACATGCCATGGGTTTCTATGTTTGCTTCGTCCACTACGTATAAACCTAGCTCGTCACACAGCTCGTAAAAACGCGGGTGGTTAGGATAGTGAGCAGTACGTACAGCATTAAAGTTATTTTGCTTCATCAGCTTAATATCTTCAATCATATCGGCGGTAGTAACTGTATGGCCGTTTTCTGGGTGGTGTTCGTGGCGGTTAACACCGCGAATAAGTAGCGGTTTGCCGTTTAAGCAAAGCTGCCCGTTAAGCATTTCTACTTTTCTAAAGCCAATGCTATAGGCTTCTGCATCTACTGTGTTGCCTTGCTCATCAAGCAGGCTTACAACACAGCGGTATAAGTAGGGGGTTTCGGCGGTCCACTTTTTAGGGCTTTGTATATCAATGGTTTGAAATACAACATCGCTCCAGCCGCCTTTTTCATCAACGCGTTTATTGTTAGTGCTTTGTATGTGTGGCTCACACAATGCTTGCTCATTATCAAAAACCTGTACTGCTACTTGGTAGTTATTTGGCGCATTTATCGCGGTTTTTATATGTAGCGTTGCATCGCGATAGCAAGCGTCTAAATCTGGGGTTATAAACACATCACGTATTTGGTTTTGTGGTTTTGTAAGTAAGTTAACATCGCGAAAAATACCGCTTAGCCACCACATGTCCTGATCTTCTAAATAACTGCCATCGCTCCAGCGAATAACCATAACGGCAATACGGTTGGTGCCTACTACTAACAGTTCGCTTAAATCAAATTCGCTTGGTAAGCGGCTATCTTGCGAATAACCCACCCATTGACCGTTACACCAAAGGTGAAATGCCGAGTTTACGCCTTCAAAAATAATATGGTTACGCTGAGCTAATTGCTCCGCCGTAATAGTAAACTCAGTGCGGTAGCAACCTGTTGGGTTATCGCTTGGTACAAATGGCGGGTTAACTGCAAATGGGTATTTAACATTACAGTAAATAGGTTTATCAAAGCCGTGTAATTGCCAGTTAGAAGGCACTGTAATGCTTTGCCAGTCGCTGTTTAGTGTTTCACTTAGCAGTGATTCATCAACCGCTTCGGGTTTATCAAATAATTTAAAATCCCATTGGCCGTTTAAACTTTGTTTTTGTGATTGTGTGTTAGAGCGGGCATGGTCAACGCTTTTAAATCCATTGAGTGGGCTGTGCGCTTTTACTTGATTAACTTGTACTGAAATTGGGTTTTCCCAATCACGGCGGTTAATTATGTGTTGTAGTGAGTTCATTAGTGTCCTATTGCATGTATGGCAATTATAGTGGCTTAAATATAGCTAAAATAATGCGTTGAGGTTATGCTTAAAGCTCTCTTTTGTTTGTCCAAAACTATCATTTTAAATTATGCACAACACTATTGTAGATGTACTCGATATTGGCCCAGAGTGTACAGAGCGGTTTATTGATTTAACCACGCTTTCGCAAATGCCAAACCTTGAAATAGAGCTGGCAGGTTGCTCTAATTTATTGAGTGACTATTGTGTTGCACGTACTAACCCGCTTGAACACACTCTTTTTTATACTTTGGCTGGTCAGGGCACACTTAAAACAGTTAAAAACCAATACTCATTAACTGAAAATAGCTTAGCTATATTACCTGCAAGGCAAAGTTTTGAGGTTGAAATAGCAAGCGAAAAGTGGGATGTGATTTGGCTAAACCTTGCAAACACTAAACGTTGGCAACATTTAAATTTAGCACAGGCTAAGGTATTAACTAATCAGCAATTAGCGCCATTACATTTAGCTATGGAGCTTTTATATAGCGAAAGTAACGCTACTTTGCGCGAAGGTGTTATGCCTATTTTAAGTCATTATTTAAACACTACGCTTCAAAGCGAGCCACAAATAGGCGGGCAAAACAGATTAACCAGCTTGTTTTTAGAGGTAGAAGAGCGCTTACAGTTTGATTGGACAATAGAAGCCATGTGCGAGCACGTGCATTACTCAGCACCGCATTTACATAGGTTATGCCAAGCGCAATTTGGTAAAAGCCCTATGCAGCAGCTTATTTATTTACGCATTAAACGAGCTAAAAGCTTACTACTAAATACCCGCTGGCCTGTTGCCCATATTGCTGCTTACGTGGGGTATCCTAATATATTTAATTTTTCTAAACGGTTTAAAAAATCAGTGGGTGTATCACCAAGTGAATTTAGAAAATAACGTAAGCGGCTCTCTACATTTGAATAAATTTAAGGTATTGTGCGATTTCTTAAATTGCATTTTAGAGTTTTTAGGTAGGTAATGCGCTCAAACTACTTTTTAGTCGTGATACTTTTAGTGCTTGTGCACAGCTTTATTAGCTGTGATGCGGCGGCGTATCATTTACAAGAAGAAGTAGATCATGCCACGCATATTCACGCTCATAGCGATACCAATGACGACGATGCGCAATCCCCTACCGAAATTCATGCCCATCAGCATTGCCACTGTGGCTACTACAGTACGATAAATCATTCAATAAGCCCTGAACAAAGCCAAGCCACAAACAATGCTTGTTACAATGGTTTAAATTATCCACCAGATGTTCCGCCACCCAATTTTTATAGCTAGTTTTTAATTTTAAACACTTTGTAAATAACTGCCTGCGCTTGTGCGCTATTGGCCTAGTTATGTACATATTTAGGTTGCTTAATTGCGCTTGTTTTTAAAACAGGCATAGTGATTAAGCCAACTCTGTTTGTTAAAACGGATATGCTATATGAATAAAAAACCACTTATGCTGGTAGCGCTACTGTGTGCATTACCAACACTGAGCGCTTTGGCAAAAAGCGAGCCTCAAAACGTATTAACGCTAAAGCAAGCGCTTAAAAATACTGAGCAGCAAAACTTACAGCTTAAACGCTACCCGTACCATCAAAAAATATTAACCGCGCTTAAAAGCCAAGCTGCGCTTTCACCTAACCCTGAGCTTAGCTTTGAAGCTGAAAACTTTTTAGGAACTCATGGCTCTCATGCGTTTTCGGGGGCGCAGTACACGCTGGCTTTAAGTCAATTAATAGAGCTGGGTGATAAACGCCAAAACCGCATTAACTACGCCACGGCAAATATAAAAGCGCAAACAATTGAGTATAAAAATACTCGGTTAGCACTTTTAGCAACCACCGCTGAGCGTTATTACCAAGTACTAAAATTTCAGGCATTAATTGCACTAAACAGTGAGCGTAAAAACACTGTTAAGCAGGCACTTAATGCAATTGAAAAACGCGCTAAAGCCGGTGCGGTCTCAAGTGCTGATGTAACCCGCATGCGCTATGCATTAAGCCAAGTTGATTTAAATACGGCCATGCTACAAAGTGAATTTGAGCGCTCTCGCTTAGCACTCAATGAGCTTTGGCAAGAGGAGCAAGTGAGTGATTACTATGCTGGCGATTTATCACAAATAGCTGCTATTAAAAGTGAAGGCGCGCTACTTGCTGCGGTAAATACAGCGCCTGAATTTGCACTGTTACAGCAGCAATATATGCAACAAACTGCCAACTTAGCACTGCAAAAATCAACGGGTCAAAGTGATTTAACCCTTGGTGGTGGCGTGCGATATAACCAGCAAACTGATGCCAGCTCGTTGGTGTTTTCTTTTTCAATGCCGCTGCAATTAAGCAATTCTAATAGCGGTAATATTGAGGCTGCAAAGCATCAACTTACGCTACTTAATGAGCAACAAGGGCAATTACGTATTCAGCTACGCCAGCAAATACGCACTTTGTATGCGTATTACCAAGGTAAAACTGCGCAGGCACAGCTATTAACACAGCAAGTTATTCCACAAGCACAAACGCTTATAAAACAAAGTTTAAAAAGCTATCAACAAGGGCAAATATCGGTATTGCAATTGCTAGACGCACAGCAAGCTCTATTTGATTCTAAACGCGCACTTATCAACATCCATAGCGAGCTATATCAAGTACTGCTTACCCTTGAGCGTTTAACTGGCCAACCTTTAATTGAGACTCATCAATCATGAATAACACTCTTATCGCATTATTTATAACGCAATTATTTGCACTGCCATTATTAAGTAGCACGGCTATGGCATCTGATAGCCATCACGAAAAAGGTCACGAAGAAGGCCACAAAGACGAGCACACACAAAAAGGCCCACACGGCGGATTTTTACTAACCAATAACGCCCTTGATTTAGAGCTTAAGTTAACCCAGTTTGCAGGTAATACCAAGCTGCGAATATATGGCTTTAATAACGATAAAGCTGTGGATATAAATCAGTTAGACGTAACCATAAACGTGCAGCGTTTAAGTGAAGAGCCACAGCTTATTCGTTTTAAAGCTGAAGATGACTATTTAGTAAGTACCGTGAGCGTAAACGAGCCGCATTCTTTTAAGCTTGATGTAATGGCACGCTATAAAGGCGTTGAAATAAATTATCATTATGAGCAAGAAGAAGGGCGTACAACGCTAAGCTCCCAAGCAATTGAACGCGCAGGAATTAAAACCGAGATTGCAAAAGCAGGCACGGTTGAGCTAACAGATACTTTATTTGGTGTTATAGCACCCACCGCGCACGGCACCGTTGAAGTAATGGCGCCTTATACCGGCTTAGTTAACAATATTTTTGTAAGCATTGGTCAAAACGTTAAAAAAGGCGATAAGCTAGCAAGCATTACCAACCGCGAAACCCTACAAAATTACACCATAAAAAGCCCAATTACAGGCGTTATTACCGAGCAATATTTAAAGCGCGGTGAGCTTGCCAACAGCGCATTAATGCAAATAGTAAACCTTGAAACCGTATGGGTCGAGCTCTCGGCTTTTCCTGAAAATATTGAAAAGCTCGCCATAGGACAAAGCGCAAAAGTGTACGATTTACATCATCATTTAAATGCGCAAGGTGAGGTGTTTTACATAGCCCCGATGATGAGCGGCGGGCATATTGCGCGTGCGCGAATCGAGCTTACAAACCCTAATGGTCATTGGCGTCCTGGTATGCATGTTAATAGCGACATTAGTACTGCAAAAGTAGATGCTGCAGTGCGAGTAAAGGCTACAGCTGTGCAGGAATTTAACGGCAAACCTAGTGTGTTTATTAAAAGCGGCAATGTATTTGAAGTCCGCCCTGTAAAGCTTGGTGCTAAAAACAGCGAATGGGTAGAGGTACTTGAGGGGCTTTCGCCAACCAGTGAGTACGTAACTGAGAACAGTTATGTAATTAAAGCCGATATATTAAAAAGCGGCGCAAGCCACTCACACTAGGAGGCAGCATGATTGATTGGATAGTTTCTTTTGCGGTTAAGCGCCGCATGATGGTGCTTGCGCTCACGCTTTTATTTGCTGGGTTTGGTGTATACAACACACAAAATTTAGCGGTGGATGCCGTACCCGATATAACTAATGTGCAAGTACAAATAAATACAAAAGCGCCTGGGTTTACCCCGCTTGAAGCAGAGCAGCGTATAACCTATTTAATTGAAACCGCTATGGCGGGCATACCAAAGCTTGATTACACTCGTTCTATTTCGCGTTATGGACTCTCGCAAGTAACGGTTATTTTTAACGAAGGCACCGATATTTACTGGGCGCGCCAGCAAATATCAGAGCGCATTCAAAGTATTCGCTCAGACTTGCCAGCCAATATTGAGCCAAACTTAGGACCAATTGCCAGCGGGCTAGGGGAGATTTTTACTTACTCTGTGCATGCAAATAACGGTGCATTAAAAGATGATGGCACGCCATTTAACGCAGAGGATTTACGTACCCTGCAAGATTGGGTTATTCGCCCGCAGCTATTAAAAGTAAAAGGCGTTACCGAAATAAATAGCCAAGGTGGCTTTGAGCGCCAGTACCAAGTAGCGCCCGTGCCTGAAAAACTACTCGCTTATAAGCTCACGCTAAGCGATGTAATTACTGCACTTAAATTAAATAACAGTAACCAAGGCGCTGGGTTTATAGAACGCTTTGACGGGCAATATTTAGTGCGCTCGCCAGGGCAATTAAAAACCATTGATGATATAGCCAATACTGTAATTGCTAAGCGCGATGATGCACCAGTACGGATTAAAGATGTAGCAAATGTGCGTTTAGGTAAAGAGCTCAGAACCGGCGCTGCTACTTATAATGGTAAAGAAACCGTGCTCGGCACCGCCATGATGCTAATTGGCGAAAACAGCCGCGTAGTGGCAAAAGCCATGGCTGATAAACTCAAAGACGTACAGCTAAGCTTGCCTGAAGGTGTTGTGGTAGAAGCAGTTTATGACCGCACAACCCTTGTTGATAAAACCATAGCAACCGTAAAAACCAACCTGTTCGAAGGCGCGGTGCTGGTGGTTGTTATTTTACTGCTACTACTGGGTAACGTAACTGGCGCATTGATTACGGCAATGGTGATTCCGCTTAGTATGCTATTTGCCATTACCGGTATGGTGGGTAATCGCGTGTCGGGTAACTTAATGAGCCTAGGCGCAATCGACTTTGGTTTAATAGTTGATGGCGCTGTAATTGTGGTTGAAAACTGTTTAAGGCAATTAGGACTTGCGCAGCATAAACATGGCCGGCTACTTACATTAAATGAGCGTTTAAGTGTTGTAACCGCCGCTACTAAAGAAGTGTTTAGCCCTGCGGTATTTGGCATTTTAATTATTATGCTGGTGTATTTGCCGCTGTTTGCACTTAGTGGGGTTGAGGGAAAAATGTTTCAGCCAATGGCATTTACGGTTGTAGCCGCACTAGTTGGCGCACTTATTTTTGCTGTTACCTTTGTACCTGCCGCTATTGCGGTATTTGTGCGAGGAAAAGTAAGCGAGAGCGAAAATGCCGTTATGCGCGGTATTAAAAAAGGCTACAAACCACTGCTTGGTTTATCGCTTAAGTTGCCGTGGGTAATGTTAAGCATTGCTGCTGTGCTTGTAATTGCACTTGGCTTTAAAGTTAAAAGTATGGGCGCTGAATTTTTACCGCAGCTTGATGAAGGCGATATAGCCATGCACGCACTGCGCATTACCGGCACCGGTATTGAACAATCGGTAAAAATGCAAAAAGAGCTAGAGCAAGCAATTTTAGACATACCTGAAGTTGAAAAAGTATTTTCAAAAATTGGCACTCCAGATGTAGCAAACGATCCTATGCCACCTAACGTTGCCGATACCTTTTTAATGTTAAAGCCGCGCGAACAATGGCCTAATCCTGCTTTAAGTAAAGAAGAACTGGTTAAGCAAATTCGCCATTTAGTAAATGAAGTACCAGGTAATAATTATGAGTTTACGCAACCTATAGAAATGCGTTTTAACGAGTTAATAGCAGGCGTGCGAGCCGACGTTGCGGTGCGTATTTATGGCGATGATTTATCAACATTAAAACAGTATGGTGAAAAAGCCACAGCCTTGGTGCAAAACATTACTGGCGCAACTGATGTACGCCTTGAGCAAATGGAAGGTTTGCCTACACTTTCGATTACTCCGCTTCGCGATCATATGGCACTGTTAGGTTTAACAGTAACCGATATACAGCAAAGTGTAAGTGCTGCGGTAGGCGGTGTACAAACCGGACTTATTTATGAAGGCGATAAACGCTTTTCGTTATTAGTGCGTTTAGATGAGCGCTGGTCAAGCGATGTATCACAGCTTGCGCGTTTGCCAGTGGCCGTGCCCAAAAGTGCCAACCCAGACCTTGCATTTGTACCGCTTGGCGAAGTTGCAAATATTAGTATTGATAAAGGGCCTAATCAAATAAACCGTGAAAGCGGTAAGCGTAATGTTGTTGTTACTGCAAATGTAGAAGGGCGCGACTTAGCAAGCTTTGTAAGTGATGCACAAGCCGCTTTAAATTCAGATCTTAATTTACCAAGTGGTTATTGGATTGAATACGGCGGCACATTTGAGCAATTAGAATCGGCAAGTAAGCGGTTATCGCTGGTGGTGCCAGTTACTTTATTGCTTATATTTGGCCTGCTTTACAGTGCGTTTAATTCACTTCGTGATTCGTTAATTATATTTAGCGGCGTACCACTTGCACTGACCGGAGGTGTGCTTGCGTTACTATTACGCGATATGCCGTTATCAATATCGGCAGGCGTGGGGTTTATAGCGCTAAGTGGTGTAGCGGTATTAAATGGCGTGGTTATGCTGTCGTTTATTAAACAATTAAGAGCCGATGGGCTTAGTTTAATAGATGCGATACAAACAGGTGCACTTTCGCGCCTGCGCCCAGTACTTATGACCGCTTTAGTGGCAAGTTTAGGGTTTATTCCTATGGCGCTAAATACTGGCACCGGCGCTGAGCTACAAAGGCCGCTGGCTACGGTTGTGGTTGGCGGGATTATTTCATCAACCTTACTTACGCTATTAATATTACCGGCACTTTATAAATTAGTGCATACAAAGTTTAATAGGCATCAAGCAGCTTAGCCAGTTGAAGTTCAATACATAACGTAAAAAGCAGCTGAAATTTCAGCTGCTTTTTGTTGTTAAGTAAACTTTGCAGGTTAATTATATTGAAACAAGTTATCCCAGCGCTCATCCAAAATAGTTTTTGCGTGTTCCAAATTTATTGCGCTATACACATCATTAGTGCACGTTACTAAACGCATCCGGGTGAGCTTTTCAAGCGCATCGCTAATTTCAAAGTCGAGTTCGCATTTATACTTTGTTTTAAACCACGCCTCTATTTGCTCATCAAGCATTTGTGCGCTTAAGCCATTTTTAGATTTTAGTAAAAACGTATAGGCCAGTAGGGCTTCTTTTATATCTTCTTCTTCGGCGGCGTCTATAAGGGTATGAAAAACACCCGCGTTGTTATCAAGGTTTTTAAAGTAAAGGTTATCGCTTAGCGCTTTCATAAATTTAATTTTACGGTTTTTAAATTTACTCCATTCTTTAAAAATAAAACTGCCAAAAACCCCCATGCCAATAGCAAAGGTAATAAAGTGTTGTTGCGTCATTTCGACAGCTTCACTTCTAAAGCCACCCCAAAAAGCAAACAGAGCAAGCAATAATAAAATTGATGCACCAAGCTTAGTTATAAGTACCACCGCACCGCCAATTAAAGCCGATGAGCCAATAATTGCTTTATCAATAGGGCGCATGCGTACTTCACTGTTAGGAAATAGCATTTCGAGATCTGCTTTTGGCACATTTTGAAACAGCTTAACTATGGTCGAACTTGGCTCAAACCCTAAAGGCATTTTATTTTTAGCTTTAAAATAAGCGCTGTCTTTAAAGCGAATAAACACGGCTACTCGGTCGTAATTAGTAAAGTGCAGCGGCTTTTTACGAAGGCCCCAAAAGCTGGTTATGGTTTCGGTCAGTTGCGACTCGCCACGGCGATAAAAAACCACTTCTTCAAAGTCATCAAATTCAACTTCAAGGCGCACTTTAAATAGTGACTCTTCATTTAATGCATCTTGTAAGTCTTCATTGGTGATCACTTCAAAGTTAGCTGCATTAAGTACCTTAGCAAAATCTTTAGCAAAATCTCGTTGGCACTGCGCTTTTTGATCCTCCGATACTGGAGCTAATGATCGCGTGTCACTATTGGGATCAAAGGGGGCGTAGTTGTTTTTAAGTGATTCAAGTGTTGAGTGGTAATCGTAATGAATAAGGCTTGCTAGTAAATCACAAAATTGTTTAAACGATGTTTTTTGTGTACTGCTTTTAAGCTCTTCGCTACACATATCGACAATATCTTGTTTTCTAAAAGGAATAAAACGCGCACTTTGCATAAGTTTTTAACTGCTTTGGTAGGTATTTAACTGCATTGACACATAATAAAATATTCTTATGGATATTACTAATTTGTTAATGCAGTAGGACCTGATAAATTTACTACACTGTTTTCAGCGTGTATTAACCTAAATATGTAATTATTAGCTCATTGAATAATCTTGTTCTTACTGATAAGTGAAAAGGATTTACTATGGCCATTCAAAAAAAGCTAAAAGAAAAAACGCGTAATTTTATTGACTCTAAGCATATGCTTAGCGGTATTACAGTGGCGTCGTTTTTAGAGTCAACCATAGTTCCTATTCCACTTGAAGCAGTGCTTGTGCCTCTTATGCAGGCTCGTCGAGAAAAGCTATGGCTTATAGCATTAATGGCGACCTTGGGCTGCATAGTGGGTGCATTGTTTGGTTATGCATTGGGTTACTATTTATTTGATGCGGTAGGCGATTGGATTATTAATACACTTTCGAGCCCTGAGCAATTTGAAAACGTTAAACAAAAAATGCAAGATCAAGGTTTTTGGTTTGTAATAACACTGGGCATTGTGCCCATTCCGTTTCAAATAGCGATGCTCGCAGCGGGCGCGACTAAGTACTCTATTTGGCTATTTTTATTGGCCTCAGGTATTGCGCGTTCTATTCGTTACTTTGGCCTGGCTATTATTGTTTATTATGCCGGTAATGAAGCTGAGCGAATTATTAGTAAACATAAAACGAAGGCAATGGTTGGTTTAACTATTTTAGTGTTGGGATTGTGGGGACTTAGTACCGTAGTTTAAGTTTAAATTTGGGGGGATTACGGTTTTCATCTTCGTGATGGTTTTTATTATTGTGCTATAGTTTTCAAATGAAGTACTGAAAAACCTAGCAATTAATATGATTGAAACAGTAAAACTTACCGTTAAACTTTCTAACTTTTATAAAATGCCTTTGATCAATAAAGTTTTAAGTTTAGCTTTATTGATCTATATTGCTATTTTTTCAGCCTACTCCCTAACTAACTTTCCTCCCTTACAAGTTCAAAACAATGTGTACGGTTTTACTACCGATTTTATTAATTTAATTGTCATTATATTTCTGTTTTGGATGGTTCAATGCTCTGAGCTATCTAAAAAAGCATATATTTTTTCTAGTTTTGGTTTATTACTATGGAGCATTGGCACCACGGCAGATGTGCTTGATGAGTTAGTTGTGCAACCTTATTGGATAAGTATTTATTTTGAGGACTTATGCAGAACCAGCGGCATGCTTTTAACTTCCTATGGTTTATTTAAAACTATGCGCTTTGTACAAAGTATTAATAACCGATTAGCGCGTGAGCTCATTATTGACGATTTAACCAAGGTACATAATAGACGTTATTTTTATCAGCACGCTAAAGATGCTCAGCACTCACCTTACGTTATTTTAATTATCGATATAGACCACTTTAAAGCAATTAATGATGAGTTTGGTCATGATGTTGGTGATGTAATGCTTAAAGAACTAGCAACTAAATACGACAATGCTTTTACGCACCAAAACAAATTTGCTCGCCTCGGTGGTGAAGAATTTGGTGGCTACTTGCCTACAAATAATATGACGCAAGCGTGTGATTTTTCGCAGCAATTAATTGACCTTGCGCACACCATAAATATTCAAAACTCTCGTCACCTAACAGTAAGTATAGGTGTTGCAATGCAAACGCCTAATGAGCCTTTAGATAAAGTAATGAAGCGCGCTGATCAAGCTTTATATTTAGCTAAGAAGAGTGGCCGAGATCGTTTTGAAATTGCCCCGTAAGCGTTTTAATTATATAAAAACACGTCCTTATTGTTTGCACATTTACTACACTTTTTAACGTTTTCGTAAGGAAATGTCAGTGAGGGTAATGCTTTGTAAATCATGAAATTAAAATAGAATGTTTGGGTCATAATGGAGATATTAATAATAAGGAATAACCTTAATGACCAACTCCCTTTTAAAAGCTGCATTACCCTTAAGTCTAATTACTATTTTGTCGGGCTGTGGCTCTGACGATAGCTCAAGCTCTACAGGTTACATCCAATTGTATAACGGCTCTTACAATAGCCCATACACACGTTTGTTTGTTGAAGAAACAGAGCGCTCAGGCGCTGATTTTGCTGATGTAACTACTCGCCATAACTACAGCACAGACACTTATGATGTAAGTTTTGAGTATCTAGATGCTAACGACAGCTATATAACAATTAGCGATCAAGAAATTTCTATTAAGGGTGACAAAACACAGTTAGTAGTAATGAGTGGTAACTTTGATGAGCCTACATTTACAGAGCTTAGCGTACCTATCTCAAGCGATACGGGTGAGTTTAACTTAGGGTTTTACAATATTGCAGGGGAGGATACTAACTACGATATTTACTTAGCAACTGATGATGGTGTATTTGAAAGCGCGACACTTTTTTCATCGGCTCAATATTTAAGTGAGTTAGATCTGCAAAGCGTTGATGAAGGTTATTACACTATTTACATAACAGAAGCGGGCAGCAGTGATGTTGTGTACGAGTCGTCATCTGTTTATTTATACGATGAAGCAAGTTATGTAGCAATGATCCGCCCAAGTTATGCAACAGAAGAAGGCGGTATTACGCTTGATGTAGTAACCGATAATAACTACGTTACTGAGCTTAAACACCAATCTGCCCTAGGGCAATTACGTTTTATAAATACGGTTGATGACTACTCGCCAGTAAGCTTTTCTGCTACACGCGGTACAACTGTAAATACAACAAATACAGTCGCTAGTGACTCTTATACCGATTATGTTGAACTTTCGCCTAATAGTTACAGCGTAGCGATGTACGATGAAGAAGGTACAAAACTAGCTGATAACTTTT
The DNA here is from genome assembly GCF_016598755.1 of Pseudoalteromonas sp. LC2018020214. NCBI lineage: Bacteria > Pseudomonadati > Pseudomonadota > Gammaproteobacteria > Alteromonadales > Pseudoalteromonadaceae > Pseudoalteromonas > Pseudoalteromonas sp. LC2018020214. The sequence goes on along the minus strand of NZ_CP066804.1, from coordinate 2,936,993 downwards.
TAATGACGCTAGAGCGCGAGCAAAGTGCGGTGGGTATTTTCTATAACGACGTTGATAACGGTTTACGTATGATGAGCGTTGAAGAAAATCTAACACCAAGCAGTTACAGCCACACGGTATCGGTTGTAAACCTAATTGAAAGCTACGCAGGGCAGTCGGTTTCAGATGTAGATGTGTACTTTACACTTAACGGCGAAACGGTAGACGACACCAGTAACGTAGTCGATGGCCTAGATAAGTATGACCAAGAAGAGCAGGTTGTAGATAACGAAATTTACACGGTTTATGTTGTTTACGAAGACAACGGCCAGCAAATTGTGCTTATTCAACAAAGCGATATGGACTTTACACAAGAGGGTAACTACATATTGATTTTAGAGCATGATGAAACAACAAGCTCAGGTTATAAAATGACCCTAGAGCGCACTATTACCGATAGTGTTGAATAAATCTAAACATATTAAGTAGCATAAAGCCTAAGCACTTTAAGTACTTAGGCTTTTTTATTGAACAAAATTTACCTACTCATTAATAATTAGGTACACTCAGGGCATAATAATTAATAAGAGTGTGCCATGGATGATTTAGTTGGGTTAGCCGTCATAGTAATACTGGTTGTAGTTGCCGGTGCTATTTGCGGCTTAATAGCGCTAGTGCAGTTAAATGGATTAAAACAAGAAGTTGCTGTTTTAAGGGCCAAAATAACACATCTACAAACACATAAATCGATATCGCAAAGTGAACCTCAAAGTGAAGCATCTACGGCTCAGGCAGCGCTTTCAAGATCAGAGCCAATTGCTCATAAAGCACAGCCAAACTTAACGTCCCAAAACGCGTCGCCACCTGTAATAAATCAGCTATCAGCGCCTCCTAAAAAAGCCAAACCAGCTGCAGCATCAGCCACAGAATTACTATTTAATAAATTACGCGCAGGGTTTGAAGAGAACTGGATGACCTGGATAGGCGCAATAGCGCTTGCGTTTGGGGGCATATTTTTAGCTAAATACAGCCTAGAAGCGGGATTACTATCACCTGTAATGAGGCTGAGTTTAGGTGGCTTATTTGGGCTTAGCTTAATTGCAGCCGCAGCTTATTTACACCATAAACGCATTGTATTTGAAGGCTTTAATAATTACATACCCGCAGCGCTTGCAAGTGGTGGGTTTATTACTTGTTTTGCTTTAACGCTTTTAGCTTACAGTAGCTACGATATGCTTAGCCCTACCGTGGCATTTTTTGCACTGGCAGTTATTGCAATTAGCGCAAGTGCTATGGCGCTTAGGTTAGGCCCATTATTGGCTGTATTGGGTATTATTGGCGCTTATAGCGTACCAATATGGGTTAATACAGGCAGCGGTAACTTGTTTGCGTTATTTATGTATGTTGGTTTTGTAAGTTTGTCGGCTGCGTTAGTTGCACATAAAGTGCAGCGAGCTTGGTTGTGGTATTTACTATGGGCTGGGCACATTGGCTGGTATTTAGTTGGTTTTACGCTACTTAAAGTTGATACCGTTTGGTTAATGGGGGCATTTGCTTTACTTAGTATTGTAGGGTTAATTGCTATACCGCGCTTAGGTCTAAAACTGAATGTTATTGAACATCGCCCGCACAGTTTAAAACGCTTAATTAAAGTGCTTCCAGATCATGCATTATTACTCGCTTTTATAGCGCCCTTAATATTTACCATGTTAATAAGTCACTTTGATATGCAGTGGCAAACAATCGGCGTGTTAAGTATTGTATTGGTGTTGTTTTTAGTCCTTAAAAATAGCCGTTGGGATATTTGGCAGGGCGTAACGTTAGTTATTTCAACGCTATTAGTATTAGGCGCTCAGCGCACGCATCTTTCGCCAAATCTATTTGATGACGCACTCTTTATATTCAAAAATGAATACGGTTTGGGTTTATTACTCGGATTGTTACTTACCGCTTTTGGGCTTTATTACGGTAAAAAACAGATTAAGCGTTTAGCGTTTCATATTACGGGAGCATTTAGTGTATTTGTAATGATAGCTACTTTATATACGCTTATTCCTAATTCTGCGTTAAGTACAGCGTATCCGCTTTGGGCCGTTGTATTGTTTATAGTGGCAGCTATTTTAATAAAGCTCGCGCAGCATAATACAACGCTATTTCAGCGTTTTACTTATTGGGTAGGCGCTAATGCCAATATTACGTTAGCAATTACCATGCTACTAAGTGACAGCGGCCTAACCATTGCTCTTGCTGTACAAGTATTACTTATAAGCGTACTTATTAAACGTTATAGCGTGCCTATGCCGCATTGGCCTATAAAAGCCTTGGTTGCTGCGTTATTACTGCGCTTAACGCTTGCGCCTTGGACACCAAGCTACGATGCGTTAACGGTATTTGGCTTGCATTGGAGTATTGTGGTTTATCCGATATGTATTACGTTATTTTTTGCCGCAGCTAAGTGCTTTGACTCATCAAAACTTAAAATATGGCTCGAAGGTGCAGCTCTTCATTGTTTAGCGCTTTTTATTACTACCGAAACAAGTTATCAGTTAGTAGGGCATTATCCGCAATTTGATTCACTTAACTTTTACGAACAAATACTCCTTACCTGTAACTGGCTGGCATTAGGGTGTGTGTATTTACACAGAGCAAAACTTGCCGGTACTTTAGCTAAGTTATATAAAGTGGCGGGTTTTTCACTTGCGGGGTTAGCAGGGCTTTTTGCTATTAAAACACTACTTGACGATAACCCATTATTTGAATCACTTTACATAGGTGAGCTGCCAATATTTAACTGGTTATTACTATTGTGGTTAGTACCTGCAGGATTAACGCTTTGGCTGGCCAAGCTTGTAAAACCAATAAATGCTAAAGCTACGCCATTTATATTGGCCGTTGCGGGTGGCTTTATATTATTGGCAATAAACAGCTTTATTCGCCAATACTGGCAAGGTCCTTACATATACTTATCAAAAGGCGCAAGTAATGCAGAGCTTTATAGCTACTCTGTTATTTGGTTAGTATTGGGTGCGGGTACTGTTATTTTTGGTCATTTAAAAAATCAATTATTAATACAAAAAATAGGCTTAGGCTTACTAGCTGCCGTTATTGTTAAAGTGTTTTTAATTGATATGGCTAACTTGGAAGGCTTACTTAAAGCGCTTTCGTTTATTGGATTAGGGCTTTCGTTGGTCGGGTTAAGTTGGTTGTTCCAAAAGCTTAGAAGCCGAGTAAATCAAGTTTAACTTTATGAATACTTTATAAAGCAAAGCCCAGTGAAGATACTGGGCTTTTTGTTTTACGCTATTACTTGATAGCTTTTAACTAGAATACTTTTAACTAGATAACTTTTAACTAGATCACTATGTACTGTGATTAAGCAGTGCCTTTAGTTTGCCCGGTTTAATTGGCTTACTTAAATAATGAATATTAGCGGCTTTGGTTTCTTGTTTAAGCTCGGTGTCGCGCACGGCGGTAATTAAAATAGCAGGGACTTGGCTTTGCCAAATTTCGCGCAGGGTTTTAATTAGCGTTATGCCATCGCAGTCGCTACCTAATTGATAGTCCATTAAAATAACATCGGGTGCACCGTTTTCTTTAGCATGCGCCAGTACATTATCTACGTTATCAAAAAGGGTGTAATTAGCTTGCCACTTTTTAAGTAAGCTTGCCATTGCTGCTAAATTTTCAGGGTCGTCGTCTACGGCAACAATATTAATTGCGGCACGGTTTTCTATTAAGCTGTTTGTAGTACTTTTTTGTTGTACAAATTGCTCTTCGCCATAAGGTACTTCAATGCTAAAGCGGCTACCTTTATTTGGCTCAGAATGCACATCAAGCGGCAAACTTAATAAGTCAGCCATACGTTTTACCACACCTAGGCCTAAGCCTACGCCTTTGTTATCGCCCGACTCAACACGGTAAAAGTCGTTAAATATTTTAGCTTGCTCTACTTCGCTAATACCTGGGCCTGTATCCCATACTTCTATTCGTAAATTGTGCTTTCGGTTCCTACAGGCAATTAATACACGGCCATTATCGGTGTATTTAACTGCATTAGAGACCAAGTTTTGAATAATTCGGCGCAAATAGGTTATATCGCTGTGCACAATTTGTTGGCTAGAACGCACACTAAGCTTAAGGCCTTTATCACTTGATAAAATAGCGTATTCACTTTGCAATGGCGCTAAAATATCTTCAATATAAAAGTGGCGAGGGGTTGGGGTCATAGCGCCTTGTTCTAGCTTGGCTATTTCAAGTAGCGCCGACATTAAATGCACGGTTGAATCGAGACTGTCGCCTAGTTTTTCAAAGCTGTTTTGGTTAGTGCTGTCGAGCTGTTTTTCGTCAATGGCGGCAAGGTATAAACGTGCTGCATTTAACGGCTGTAAAATGTCGTGGCTTGCCAGCGCTAAAAAACGCGTTTTACTGTCGTTGGCTTGCTCTGCTTCTCGTTTAGCTAAAGTAAGTGCTTGCTCGGTTTGTACACGGCTATCTATTTGAGCTTGTAAGTCTTTATTAATAGTTTGCACTTCTTGAGTACGTGCCTCTATGCGGTTTTCAAGATCCATGTTTACTTCTTCAAGCGCATTTTGCGTACTTATGTGGTTTGTAATATCCGAAAAGCTGGTAACAAATCCGCCATCGGGCAGCGGATTACCAATCATTTCGTATACTTGGCCATTACGACGGTGGCGAATAAAATGATGCGAGCTGCCATATTTTAAATGCTGTACACGTTTTTCTACTTGGCGTTCTATTTCACCGGGGCCACATTCACCACGGTTAGCGTTGTATCTAATAATGTCTTCTATGGGTTGGCCTACTTCTAAAAAGCCTTCAGGGTAGCCAAACATTTCATTGTAGCGTTTGTTCCATGCAACGAGTTTTAAATCTTTATCAACAACTGAAATACCGTGGCTCAAATTTTCGAGTGAGGTAAATAACAGATTTTGATTAAATTGCAGCGCTTGTGTGGTTTCGTCAAAAAAGTTTACTACTTCTTCAAACGCCATACGCTTACCTGACGATACCGTATGTATTAACGCTTGCGCTGATGATGCGCCAAGCACGCCTGTTAACGCGCGTTCGCAGTAGGCTATAAATTCAGGCTCTGGGTGTGCGTTGTTATCGCTTAAATGATGGGCGAGTGCGTAATGGGCCAGTACTTGTTGACTGCGCTGAATACCTAGAAATGTTTGCAGTAGTATTTTAAAGTCGTAAACGGTGGCTTTTACGTCTTTATTTAAGCGCCTTGATAAAATAGCCTGATCTTTAGGGTTAACAAAAGCAGCGGCCTGTATTTTATCAATTAAGCGCTCCTCAGCCCCAAGTGAAAAACTAATATAACAACCAATATTGGCAAACAAAGCTATCAAGGTTCCACGCGTTATAAGCGTTTGTTGCAGCTCGCTATCAAGGGTTGTGCCGGCATCGAGTATTGGCAGCATTAAAAATAGTATCCAACAAATAAAGCCTGCTACCAAACCCGCATACACCCCATAAGCATGACCTTTTCGCCAATATAAACCACCCACAATAGAGGGCAGCAATTGGGTAACAAGTGAAAACGCCACCAAGCCCATACTGGCCAGTGCGCTACTATGGCCAAACCATTGCTGATAGAAATAGGCCAAAATTAATATGCCTGCAATAGCAAAGCGCCTTACAAGTAATATACGAGACTTATAACTGCTGGTAATTAAGTTACGTTTAAACTTTCTACGCAGCATTAACGGCAGTACCACATCGTTTGAAATCATCGTGCTTAATGTAAGCGTTGCTACCACTATCATTGCGGTGGCGGCCGATAGTCCACCTATAAATACAAAGGTGGTTAAAAAAGCGTTGTCGTTAATTAGCGGTAGGGCAAGTACAAAGCTGTCGGGTGAATAGCCGCTGCCAATTTCAGGATGAATGGCCGCAGTCGCAATAGGTAAAATCATTGCGGCTGTTAGTAGTAAATACAGCGGGAAAGCCCAGCGAGCGGTAAGTAAGTGGCGTTTGTTTTGGTTGTCGACCACGGTTACATGAAACTGGCGAGGCAAACATATAATAGCCGCTGCAGCCATTAAAGACTGGCCAATAAAGTTAAAGCTAAAAAAGTTAAAATCGCTCCAGTGACCCCAAATAGACTCAGTTACTTTGTTCGTGGTGGCTTCGGGTAAATTAAAAAGTGTAAATACTGCAAGCCCCGCAACGGCAATAAGAGCAATAAGTTTGATCATAGATTCAAATGCAACAGCGAGCATTAAGCCAGAGCGATATTCAGTTACATCAACTTTGCGAGTACCAAAAAATATAGCAAATAACGCCATAATTAGTGTGGCAGAAAGCGCGAGCATATCGCCGGATATTTTATTACTGTTTTGCAAAAGTAAAAAGCTTGTACTAAGCGCTTTTAATTGCAGTGCAATGTAGGGAATGGTTGCCAGTAATGCGATTACAGTAACCATTATTGCTGTAGTTTGACGTTTGCCGTAACGAGCTGAAATAAAGTCAGCAATAGTCGTTATATTTTGTTTTTTACTTACCAGTACCAGCTTACGTAAAAATCCTTGGCCAAATAAAAACAGCAACGCAGGGCCTAATAATATTGGCAAGTAACTCCAACTGCTGGTGGCGGCTGTTCCCACCGAACCGTAATAAGTCCAAGAGGTACAGTAAATCCCGAGTGAGAGTGAATACACAAATGGGTGATGGCTAATACGCTTTGCCAAAGGGGTTGTTTTATCGCCCCAATTGGCAAGCCAAAACAGCACACCTATATAACTTAAAGCAACAATAATGAGTACGGCAGTCATGTTGTTATTAAACCTTATTATTTTAAATAGTCCCTCATCCCTATGAGGGATTAACACAATACCAGAACTGGGGTTAAGTGTGAGGGTTGAATTTAAAATAAAACTTTTATTTTATTTATATCTTATTGAATATTAACAGTAAAAATAAAACACCCTTGAGCATTAGACTAATGTCGCATTAATGACCAACTTATCAATTTAATCATAAAGCCAGCTTACAAAAACAGCCTAAGCAATTGAAATAATATAAAAATATATAAAACACGCTTGAATGATAAATACAGTTTACGTAAACGTTAACAGGCTGTTACGACTATGGTCTCAATTCAATATGTAACCAGCGTTGCTAAATTGGTAAGCGAAGATAAAAAACCACTCATCGCGATATTGCGGTGCTTAAAGGGGAAAACAAAAATGGCTTTTAAAGATGAAGAACAAGCAAAAGCTTATTGGGCAGAAAACATTTCGCTGTTATTTAAACTGTTAGCAGTGTGGTTTGTCGTGTCTTTTGGCTTTGGCATATTACTGGTTGATGTACTTAATGAAGTACGTTTTTTTGGGTTTAAACTTGGCTTCTGGTTCGCCCAGCAAGGCGCGATTTATACCTTTGTTGCTTTGATTTTTGTGTACGTTTTCAAAATGAATACGTTAGATAAAAAATACGGCGTAGACGAATAGGAGCTAAGCAATGGATGTTCAAACACTCACGTTTTTAATTGTTGGTTTAAGCTTTGCGCTTTATATCGGCATAGCAATATGGGCCCGAGCGGGTTCAACCAAAGAGTTTTATGTAGCGGGCGGCGGCGTACCTCCTCTTGCTAATGGTATGGCAACAGCTGCCGATTGGATGAGCGCCGCGTCGTTTATTTCAATGGCGGGTATTATTTCGTTTGCAGGTTACGATGGCAGTGTTTACTTAATGGGGTGGACAGGTGGTTATGTACTATTAGCCATGTGTTTAGCGCCTTACTTACGTAAATTCGGCAAGTTTACTGTGCCAGACTTTATTGGCGACCGTTACTATTCACGTACCGCGCGTTTAGTTGCTATTTTTTGTGCCATATTCATTTGTTTCACTTATATAGCAGGGCAAATGCGTGGCGTAGGCGTGGTATTTTCACGCTTTTTAGAAGTAGAAATTGAAACCGGTGTTTACATTGGTATGGTGATTGTATTCTTTTATGCGGTACTTGGCGGCATGAAAGGCATTACCTACACACAAGTAGCGCAGTATTGTGTACTTGTATTTGCCTACCTTGTACCAGCCATTTTTATCTCGATGATGATGACGGGTCATTTCTTCCCGCAAACCGGTTTTGGTGCCACATTAATTGGCAGCGATGGCGTGTACGTACTTGATAAACTAGATGGCTTAAGTGCTGAACTTGGTTTTGCGCAATATACCGAAGGCTCTAAGAGCATGATTGACGTGTTCGCTATTACTGGTGCGTTAATGGTAGGTACTGCTGGTTTACCACATGTAATTGTACGCTTTTTCACTGTACCTCGCGTAAAAGACACGCGTATTTCTGCAGCATGGACACTTGTGTTCATCGCCATTGTTTATACTACAGCACCTGCGGTTGCAGCCTTTGCTCGCGTAAACATGGTTGATACTATTAATGGTAAAGACGGTAGCGGTACAGCTTACGCAGAAGCACCAGGATGGATTAAAAACTGGGAACGCACAGGTTTAATTACATTTGATGATAAAAACGGCGATGGCAAAATGTTCTACACGGCGGGTAAAATCACCGATCCGAACAGTGCTAACGAAGTAAATGTAGACCGCGACATTATGGTATTAGCAAATCCAGAAATTGCTAATTTACCAGCATGGGTAATCGCACTTGTAGCTGCCGGTGGTATTGCCGCTGCACTGTCTACAACAGCAGGTTTACTACTGGTTATTTCGACCTCCGTTTCGCACGATTTACTCAAGCGAACCCTCAAGCCCGATATTACCGACAAGCAAGAGTTACTTGCAGCGAGGTTGGCAGCCATGGTCGCTATTGTTATCTCCGCGTACTTTGGTATTAACCCGCCTGGATTTGTGGCATCGGTAGTGGCATTTGCCTTCGGCTTGGCGGCAGCGAGTTTCTTCCCAGCAATTATTATGGGTATATTCTCTAAAACAATGAACCGAGAGGGCGCAATTGCAGGCATGGTAACGGGTATTGGCTTTACCGCTGCGTATATCATCTTCTTCAAGTTTGTAAGCCCAGAGCTAAACAATCCTGAACATTGGTTTTTAGGTATTTCGCCTGAAGGTATTGGCTTAATTGGTATGATTATTAACTTTGTAGTAGCCGCAGTTGTTCTTAAATTTACTCAAGCTACACCTATTGAAATTCAAGAAATGGTAGAAGGTATTCGTAACCCTAAAGGGTCAGCTGAAGCGCACGATCACTAGGCAACATTTACAGATATAGTAAAAAAACATAAAGCACCCAAAGCCCGACTTTAGTCGGGCTTTTTATTTGTTTAATAAATAAGTACATTAGATTGGTACATCACCATTTAAAGAGCGAATACAATGAGTGTAGAACAACAAGAAATAGCCCAATACGTTTGTTTGCAAGCGCCTTTTAGTATGCTTGATAGCAGCGCATACGAATATTTTGTAAATCATCTTGATATTATTTACCTTACCCGCGAAAACCAAACTCAGTGGTTACAAAGTGAAAACCCTAAACTATTTTTAATTCGCTCTGGTTTGTACGACCTAGTTGATGGCAAGGGCGATGTTGTTACGCGCTTAGCGCAAGGTGACTATTTTGGTTTTCCGTCGCTGTTAACCGGTGAGGCAATTCAAAATAGGTTAGAAGTACAAAAAGAGGGCATAGTGTATATGCTCTCTCAAACGCATTTTGATTTTTTACGCAGAGAATATAAATCGTTTGAGCAATACTTTGTACGCGCTCATGCTAACCGGTTGTTGTCATCGCATTATAAAAGTAAAAACGATAGCTGGTCGGAACGTAAAATATCAGAGCTGATGACGCGCACAGCAATTACGCTTACGCCCGATGCAAGTATTAGGCAAAGCGCTAAAAAAATGAAAGAGCATGGCGTCTCGTCAATAATGATAACGCAGCACGCGCACTTAGTAGGGGTTGTGACCGACCGCGATTTACGCAACCGAGTACTTGCCGACGAGGTAGATCCACAAGACGCAGTAAGCAGTATTATGACCGCCAAACCTAAGTTTATATTTGAAAATAACCGGGTGTTTTCAGCGCTGCACTTAATGCTTAAATACAATATTCACCATTTGCCTGTGCTTGACGAAAACCATAACCCGATAGGGATGATAACCAGCACCGATTTACTGCGCCAACAAAAAAGTGACCCCGTACAGCTTATAGGGCGCATATATAAAGCGCACACTGTTACTGATTTAAAACGCTACGCTAAAGAAATTCCCGAACTTTTGCGTAGTTTTTCGTACAACATTGACGACATATCGTTAATTGGTAAATTACTCAGTGGTTTAACCGATGCGCTTACATCGCGCCTGATTCACTTATTTCAAGAAGAGCATGGCGCAGCGCCAACCAGCTTTAGTTTTATTTGCTTTGGTTCGCAAGCGCGCGAAGAACAAACCCTGCATTCAGATCAAGACAACGGCTTATTACTCCCTAACGACTTAACCACCGAACAACACGCTTACTTTAAAAGTATGGGGGAGTTTGTATGCGAGAATTTAGTTGAGTGCGGCATTAGGCGTTGCCCAGGTAATATTATGGCAAGCAGTGATGAGTGCCGTATGAGCGTAAACGACTGGAGCGAGCGCTTTTTTAAATGGATAAAAAGCCCCACACCCAATGCAATGCTTAACTGTAAGATATTTTTTGACCTGCGATTTATTGAAGGTTCAAACGCTTTATACACGGCTTTTTGCGAGCAACTAATTCGTATATCGCGTAACGACTTATTCTATGCCGCAATGGCAACCGACATAAGCAGCAACAGCGTGCCAATTGGTTTATTTAATAAATTTAAAACCGAAAAAACAGATCAAAATAATAAATACATAGATTTAAAAAAACGCGGTGTTGTAATTATAAATGACATAGTGCGGTTATACGCTTTAAAAGCGGGTATTAGGCGCGCCAACACGCAAGAACGATTAGACGCACTATTAAAACATAAACTGATCAGCAAAGAAGATATATACAACCTAAAAGACTGTTGGCGGTTCTTAACGCAGCTTCGCTTGAGTACACAAATAAACGAAGAAGGCTTACCGAGTAATTGTATTAATCCTAATAAATTAAACTCACTAGAGCGCCATCAGCTAAAAGAAGCGTTTTACCTTGTTAAACAAGCGCAGCAAGCCGCCGCGTTTAAGTTTGCTCGTGGCAGTTTATAATGATGGATTACTAACATGGTAAAAAAGTTGCTCACTCGGTATTTAAAGCGCCGTAAATTACTAGGCAAAAATGCCTTACAACAACGTTATTTGGTGATTGATTTAGAGCTCACTGGCCTTGATGCAAAACAGCACGAAATTGTATCGGTAGCGTGGGTGATAATAGATAACCAATGTATAAAAATGAGCGAGTCGCAGCACCTTATAAATAAAGACGTAAAAAGCCTTGAGCAAAGTCCTGTTTTTCATGGGATTAGCGACGATGCTATAGCAAAGGGGCTAAGCCTAAACAGTATATTAATACAATTAAGTAACCATTTTAGCGACTGTATTTTAGTGTTTCATAACGCCATGCTCGATTGGGGCTTTTTAAAAATAGCCTTAAAAAATGCCAATATAACAACGCGGCCTAAACTGATACTCGATACCCTTCACATCGAGAAAAAGCGCTTACTCCATCATTCAACTGAAATAAAACAAGATGATTTAACCCTTAGTGCTTGCCGCACACGTTATGAGTTACCAAGCTATCATTGCCATCACGCACTGACCGATGCACAAGCCACTGCCGAGTTACTGCTAGCCCAGTACCATCAAATAAGCCGTGGCAAAGAGTTAAAAGTAGGCGAGTTGATGTAGGTTGGCTGTAGGCGGGGCTTTATGCCGCGCGAGATAAACTCCCGCCTACAATAAAGAGCAGTTTACTTTTATTGTTATCCGTATAACTATAGGTACAGTTACGTAATCATTATCTAACTAATCACTTCAAGGACGATCATGAAACTCATCACTACTATTTTCTTAACCTTATTCCCACTCATCACTTTTGCTAATTCAAGCTTACCTGCTAATCGTCATATTGCAGTGCAGGGTATTGCAGAGGTATTAGCAAAGCCCGATATGGCTAAGATTTCTTTTGAAGTAATAAGCTTTAAAGACAAATCACTTGATGCTAAACGTGATGTTGATGATCGAGTAAATTTGTTACTTAAAGGATTAAGCAAGTACGGTGTTAAGGAGACGGATGTTTCTGCTACAAGCCTGTTAACTCATAATGATGACGATATGTTTAATGTCGAGAGCGGTACAGCAATTAATGCAGGATATGTAGCAACAAGAACACTTAAAGTAACATTAAGAAATATTGAAAAATTGAATGATTTTATCGATTTTGCACTAAGTGTAAAAATTAATGAAGTGACGAATATTGAGCTTATGTCTTCAAAAGCCGCGCAGTTAGAAGCTGAAGCAACACAAGGCGCAATAGATAACGCTATAGTTAAAGGGGGTAAGCTTGCTAAAGCATTTGGCGCAGAGCTTGGAAAAATTTACAGCATTAATTCAAATTCTAACCGTTCAAGTTATGGTTATGGCGCAGATAATTTTGAGAGAATAGTTGTAACCGGTTCTAAAGTTACTAGAAATCTATTTGAGCAAGGTAGATACCTGCAAGAAACTATTACATTTAAATCATCAATAAACGTGGTGTTTGATTTAGAAGTAAATGATTAAGTTGAAATTTTCATTTCAAATACATTTTCATAATGTAAGCTGGCTTTAAGTTTTTGATTAATTTGAAGGTAGCCATATTATGAGCGATGAAAATAACACGTTAAAAGCACAAACTGAGGCAAAAATAGCAGCAGGGCGTAAAGGTAATCCTGATTTTATGAAAGGTGTTGATGAAACGATTGCACAAGCAAAAGCGTTTCAAGAGGGTGCAAATGCACTTAATTTAGCTCAAAGTGCCCCACGCTTTGAGCTGCCGAATCAACATGGTCAATCGGTGCAGTTAACTGAGTTACTTGCTAAAGGGCCTGTGGTTGTTACTTTTTATCGTGGAAGTTGGTGTCCGTACTGTAATTTACAGCTCAAAGCGCTTCAAGCACGTTTACCTGAAATTCACGCATTAGGCGCACAATTGGTGGCTATTAGCCCGCAAGTACCCGATGGCTCAATGAGCGAAAGCGATATAAGTAAAATGGATTTTTTAGTGCTGTCGGACCAAAATGCCGATGTAGCAGCAAGCTACGGAGTAGCATGGCAAGTACCCACATTTTTACTAGAGCATATGCGAGTAGACCGAGGCCTAGATTTAGAGTCGGTTAACAATGGCAATAGTAGTGTTTTACCGATCCCTGCCACCTTTGTTTTAGATAAACAAGGTAAAGTGACCTGGCGGTATGTTGATGTTGATTATCGTACTCGTTCTGAGCCAGAAGATATAATTAACGCTTTGAAAAATTTAGTATAAAAAACTTAATTTTAAAAGTCAGAGCCATCGAAGAGCTTGCAATGCCTAAGCTCTTCAACGTTAATTTAAAGTTTCTAATGCTTCCCTCTTATAATCAGATGCAAGGTCGATTACAATACAGACACCTAAAAGGCGTATTGCCTTTATCTGCACGCTAAAAGAGTGGATTTTATATTTCATGGCAATCAAACTTGCAATTAATGGTTTTGGTCGTATTGGTCGAAATATTGTCCGCGCGTTATACGAGTCTGGTTTGAGCGACGATATAAAAATTGTTGCGATTAACGAACTTGCTGATCCTGAAGCTATTGCTCATTTATTAAAATACGACACATCCCACGGTCGTTTTTCTTTTCCTGTAAAACTTGGTGAAGACACCATTAGTATTGCAGGCGATACCATTGCACTTTTTTGTGAAGAAAACCCAATTGAATTACCTTGGCAAACGCTCGATGTAGACGTTGTACTTGAATGTACGGGTGTTTATCACTCGCGTGAACATGCGCAGTTACATATTACCGCAGGCGCTAAAAAGGTGTTGTTTTCGCATCCGGCCGATAACGATGTTGATGCTACGATTGTGTATGGCATTAACGACGATGAGCTTAAAAGCGAGCACACAATTGTCTCTAACGGCTCGTGTACAACTAACTGTGTTGTGCCAGTTATTAAAGTATTAGATGATGCATTTGGTATTGAGTCGGGCGCTATTACAACGATTCATGCGTCGATGAACGATCAACAAGTGATTGATGGTTATCATCATGATTTACGCCGTACTCGCGCTGCAAGCCAATCAATTATTCCAGTTGATACAAAGCTCGCCCGTGGTATAGACCGTATTTTACCTAAATTTAAAGGCCGTTTTGAAGCCATAGCCGTACGTGTACCGACTATAAATGTCACGGCAATGGATTTAAGTGTAACGGTTAATACCGATGTAGATTTAAATGCAGTAAATAATGCACTTAAAGCACAAGCAAAAGACCGCTTAGAAGGTATTTTAAGTTATACCGAAGAGCCGCTTGTGTCGGTTGATTTTAATCACGACCCACATTCTTGTATTATTGATGGCACACAAACACGTGTTAGTCACAAACGACTGATAAAGTTATTAGTATGGTGTGATAACGAATGGGGTTTTGCTAATCGTATGCTCGACACAGCGCGTGCTATGATGGCAGTGAATAAGTAATTTATTAATATAATAATTTTAAACGTATTTTTCAGGTTCAGTATCGTTAACTAAGGAGATGTTCATGTCGGTCATAAAAATGGCAGATTTAGATTTAAACGGCAAACGCGTATTAATTCGTGAAGATTTAAATGTACCAGTTAAAGCAGGTAAAGTGACGTCAGATGCGCGTATTCGTGCAGCACTACCTACTATTAAACTAGCCCTTGAGAAAGGCGCTAAAGTAATGGTTATGTCACACCTTGGCCGTCCTACGGAAGGGGAATACGATGAAGCGTTTTCGCTTGCACCTGTAGCTGATTACTTAAACGATGCCCTAGAGCAAACTGTACGTTTAGAAAAAGATTACTTAAACGGTGTTGATATTGCTGATAACGAAGTGGTTGTTTTTGAAAATGTGCGCTTTAACAAAGGCGAGAAGAAAAACGACGAAGCGCTATCTAAGCAACTAGCAGCACTGTGTGATGTATATGTAATGGATGCATTTGGTACGGCTCACCGTGCACAAGCGTCTACCCATGGCGTTGGCTTATTTGCTGATGTGGCATGTGCAGGTCCATTGTTATCGGCTGAGCTTGAAGCGTTAGGAAAAGCACTTGATAATCCAGCGCGTCCATTAGTCGCGATTGTTGGTGGTTCTAAAGTATCTACTAAGCTAACCGTTTTAGATTCACTTTCTAAAATTGTTGACCAATTAGTTACCGGCGGCGGTATTGCAAATACCTTTATTGCTGCATCAGGTAGCCCAGTTGGTAAGTCGCTTTACGAACCTGATTTAATGGATGAAGCGAATCGTTTATGTGCAGCAGCGATTGCTAATAATGGTGAAATTCCGGTACCGACTGACGTAGTGGTTGGTAATGAGTTTTCTGAATCTGCTGTAGCTACGCTTAAAGATGTAAGCGAAGTAACAAGCAATGATATGATTTTTGATATTGGCCCTGATACAGCGAGCAAGCTTGCAAAAATTATTGCAAATGCAGGCACTGTTGTATGGAATGGCCCTGTTGGCGTGTTCGAGTTTGACCAGTTTGGTAATGGTACTCGTGCTATTGCACAAGCAATTGCTAACTCAAATGCGTTTTCAATCGCCGGTGGTGGTGATACCTTAGCCGCAATTGATAAATACGGCATTGCCGATAAAGTTTCTTATATTTCTACTGGTGGTGGTGCGTTCTTAGAGTTTTTAGAAGGCAAAAAACTTCCAGCAGTTGAAATGCTAGAGTCGCGCGCTAAGTAATTTTAGTAGCGTAAGGTGAGGGGGTAATAGCCCTCACCGACAATTAATTATTAAATACCTCTCACCCTAATTTAATAGTTAATTTAGACGGAATATTACTGCAAAGCAGTGGTTTTTCGTGGCGTTGTAGTAACGCCAAACTAACACATCCGTTCAAACTAGATGGTAGGGAACTACTGTCGATAAATTGGAGAATACCCAATGGCTTTAATCAGTATGCGACAACTATTAGATCATGCAGCAGAGCATGGTTACGGCGTACCTGCTTTTAACGTTAATAACCAAGAGCAAATGCGCGCAATAATGGAAGCGGCTGACAAAACAAACAGCCCAGTAATTGTTCAAGGATCAGCTGGCGCTCGTGCTTACGCTGGTGCTCCATTTATTCGTCATATGATTTTAGCAGCCGTTGAAGAATGGCCACATATCCCAGTTGTAATGCACCAAGATCACGGCACATCGCCAGGTGTATGTCAGCGTTCAATTCAGCTTGGTTTTTCATCAGTAATGATGGATGGCTCATTAATGAGCGACGGCAAAACCCCTTCAAGCTACGAATACAATGTAGAAGTAACGCGCGAAACAGTTGCTATGGCGCATGCCTGTGGTGTATCTGTTGAAGGCGAGCTAGGTGTACTTGGTTCACTTGAAACAGGTGAAGCTGGCGAAGAAGATGGCGTTGGTGCAGAAGGGTTATTAACAACTGATCAAATGCTAACAGACCCTGAAGAAGCGGCTGATTTTGTAAATAAAACACACGTTGATGCACTTGCAATTGCTTGCGGTACTTCACACGGTGCTTATAAATTTACTCGCCCACCAACAGATGACATTTTAGCGATTGATCGCATTAAAGCGATTCATGCTCGTATTCCTAACACGCACTTAGTGATGCATGGTTCATCTTCAGTTCCACAAGAGTGGTTAGAAATTATTAATCAGTACGGTGGCGAAATTCCAGAAACTTATGGTGTGCCAGTTGAGCAGATTGTTGAAGGCATTAAGTTTGGTGTTCGTAAGGTAAATATTGATACCGATTTACGTTTAGCATCTACCGGTGCAATTCGTCGTCATATGGCGCTTAACCCATCTAACTTCGATCCACGTAAATACCTAGCTGAAGCTACAAAAGCAATGACAGAGATTTGCGTTGCACGCTATAACTCGTTTGGTACTTCTGGTCAGGCTAGTAAAATTAAGCCAATTTCACTCGATGAAATGCACCTTAAATACTTAAGCGGCGAGCTAGACCCTAAAATTAGATAATAGATCAATTTATAATTGATCATTATTAGGGCCTGTTTATCTTTCGAGGTTGAATTTGCAGCAGTATGTTTGGTATTTAGGCAAGGCAGAGCCTATGCAGTGTGGTTATTTCCCATAAATAGGCGATAACGTGGAATAAATGCCAAACATGCGCTGCCCGAAGGGTTCTGCCTAGGGGCAATTTACTCTTTGTTGCCTACATGGATGTAGGTAAGGGGCGTGAGCAGGACGCGGAAGCTTTGCTCGGTTTTTACTTAGCCCGCTAGGTTACAAACCTCACGCCGCGATTAAATCGCCCCTAGATTGAACAAATTTTAATCCTGAAAGGTCAACAGGCCCTAAGCCAGTAACTTTGTTGCTGGCTTTTTTAATGTCAGCTCTTTTTATATTACAGATTACGGTTTTTTGATCAGATCACTGCATTACCAACGCGGAATTTTGGGATCACGCATTTACTAACACAGCCTTTTTCGGATCATTACTTTACTAAGCCAAATACACTTTAATGCTATTTTGGGCTCTGAGATAATTTGATCGTTATTTATTTGTACAAACAATCAACAACTTATTGCTTTGACTAGGTACAACTCTGATCTGAGGGGGGATCGGCTTGGTAAAAATCTGATCCTTTATTTGGGGCTTAGTAAAATTTAGATCTATTTTTGAACGTATTGTTTGTTACACAGACGGGTTTGTTGATTTTAAAAGGGCTTTAAAGCTACTTTTAAACGATCGATCTGTAAAAATGTCTTGGTTAGTAAAACAATGATCCCAGCTAGTTTAATATTGTTTAGTGGTTTAAATAGCGATACAAAAAAGATAATTTCAAAAAGTTAGCTATTACATAAATTTATCGTAAATCTCTTTTTATTACGTTAAATATTAAAAAGGTTTTAAAAATATGACGTTAATGAGGTTTTTTGTCACTAATTTGTGTTTTTTTTACCACCATTTTAATTTACACGTTACACTTTCATAAAAATGTCATACTTAGTCATAATAATGAAAACTAATTCGATAGCGTAAGAGATAAATTGGAATGTCACGTAAAGTACTAGTCGTAGATGACGAAGCTCCTATCAGGGAGATGTTGGTTTTTGTTTTAGAGCAAAATGGATTTCAAGCAATTGAAGCAGAAGATTACGACTCTGCTATTGCAGCTATGGTTGAACCTTACCCAGATATGGTTTTACTTGATTGGATGTTACCTGGTGGAAGCGGTATTCAAATTGCTAAAAAGTTTAAGCAAAACGAACACACCCGCCAAATCCCAATTATTATGCTTACAGCTCGCGGCGAAGAAGAAGACAAAGTACGCGGCCTTGAAGTAGGTGCAGATGATTACGTCACCAAGCCGTTTTCTCCTAAAGAGCTTATGGCACGTATTAAAGCGGTTATTCGCCGTGTATCGCCAACCTCATTAGAAGAAGCTATTGAAGTACATGGCCTGCGTTTAGACCCTATTTCGCATCGTGTTACCTCAGAAGGTAACGAGCTTGATATGGGGCCAACCGAATTTAGATTACTGCACTTTTTTATGACTCACCCAGAGCGTGTTTATAGCCGTGAACAACTGCTTGATCATGTGTGGGGAACTAACGTTTACGTAGAAGATCGCACGGTTGATGTGCACATTCGTCGCCTGCGTAAAGCAATTGGCCCACTTGGACATGACCGTTTGGTGCAAACAGTACGTGGCGCTGGGTATCGTTTTTCAAGTAAGCTGTGATCAGCTTAAAGCTTAGCTAATGTGTAAAATACGCATGTATTACTACTCTAAGGTAAAGTGAGTGTATGTATCGAGTTGTTAATAAACAGGCGTTAGTTAAACGCCTGTTTATCTATTTTTTACCCTTACTATTAATTGGTGTGCTGGTTGGCGCGCCATTTTTGCTTTTATTTTTAGGATCTTTTTCTCTCCTTATTTGGCACTACCATCAACTTTATCGTTTGAGCGATTGGCTACTTAATCAACGCAGCTTTAATCCGCCAGAGGGTGAGGGGGCATGGGAGCAAGTGTTTGAAGGTATTTATCATCTCCAGCACCGTAATCGTAAAAAACGTAATGAGCTTGCAGATTTAATTCGTCGCTTTCGCGATGGGGCTGAAGCGGTACCTGATGCGGTAGTGGTATTACAAAACGATTTAAGTATTGTGTGGTGTAATCAATTAGCCCTTAAAGTGCTTGGTTTGCAGTGGCCTACGGATCATGGTCAGCGCCTTGATAATTTAATTCGCGAACCTAAGTTTGCTAAATACATGCACAAAGGCGAATTTGACGATGCGCTTGAGCTGGATAACGGTCACAGTATTGAGCAGGTGCTTGAGTTTAGGGTAATGCCATATGCAAGTACGCAACTTATGGTTGTGGTACGTGATGTAACGCGCTTAAAACAGCTAGAACAGATGCGTAAAGACTTTGTAGCCAATGTGTCGCATGAACTACGTACACCGCTTACAGTGGTTACAGGGTATCTTGAGATGATGGATGGCGACATGATGCCGCCGCCAGCAATGTGGAACAAAGCGCAAAATACTATGCTTGAACAATGCAAGCGCATGGATAGCTTAGTCAGCCAATTACTATCGCTTTCGCGTATTGAAGGTGCTCGTCGCCAAGACAATGATAAAGCTATAAATGTACCGCAATTACTTGGTTATATTCACACTGAAGCAAACTCAATTAATCAAGACAAAGGCCACGAACTTATTTTTGATATTGATAAAACCCTTGATATTAAAGGCTCTGAGGATGAACTGCGTAGTGCGTTTTCTAATTTAGTATTCAACGCGATTCATTACACAAAACCAGGCGGTAAAGTAGAAGTATGCTGGCAGCGCAAAAACAATAAAGCGTGTTTTAGTGTTACCGATAATGGTGATGGTATTGCGCCTGAGCATATTAACCGATTAACTGAACGTTTTTATCGTGTTGATAAAGCTCGCAGTAGAACAACAGGTGGCTCAGGCTTAGGGCTCGCTATAACAAAACATGTGTTAACTCGCCATGATAGTAAATTAAATATTCGTAGTGAAGTTAACAAAGGATCGTGTTTTTCTTTTGATTTTTCAATAGATAAGATAGTTTCGCTGACTAAATAATTAAGTTAATAGGTCAAGTCATAAAAGTGTCATTTAAGAGTAATGTAACTGTCATGTACTCACTTTAGAGTGGGCAGCAGTTAGAAAATGGAACGAACAAACCGGAGAACTCTACATGAAATTTAAAAACTTAGTTGCCGCAATGGGTGTGGCTGTTACAACTTTCGTATCTGCACAAGCAGTTGCTCTAGATCAAAATATTCCTGAGTATCAAAAAATTAGTGGTGTTTCAGGCAACTTTTCATCAGTAGGTTCTGACACTTTAGCCAACATGATGACGTTTTGGGCTGAAGAGTACAAACGTATTTACCCAAATGTAAATATTCAGATTCAAGCAGCAGGTTCTTCTACTGCTCCACCGGCACTTACCGAAGGTACAGCTAACCTAGGTCCAATGAGCCGTAAAATGAAATCTAAAGAAATCGAAGCGTTCGAAAAACGTTACGGTTACAAGCCAACAGAAGTTCGCGTTGCTATTGATGCACTTGCTGTATTTGTACATAAAGATAACCCAATTGAAGGTCTTCGTATTGACCAAGTAGATGCTATATTTTCATCTACTCGTAAATGTGGCGCACCAGAGCAAGTTAACCGTTGGAGCGATGTTGGTCTAACAGGTGATTGGGCAGCTAAAGATGTGCAACTTTACGGACGCAACTCAGTATCAGGTACGTATGGTTACTTTAAAAAGAAAGCACTTTGTAAAGGTGATTTCCGTAATAACGTAAATGAGCAACCGGGTTCTGCATCAGTAGTACAGTCAATTTCATCTTCATTAAATGCAATTGGTTACTCAGGTATAGGTTATAAAACATCGGGCGTACGTACAGTACCGTTAGCTAAAAAAGGCGATAACTTTGTTGATGCAACACTTGATAACGTTGCACAAGGCAAATATCCATTATCTCGCTTTTTATACCTTTATGTGAATAAGCACCCAAACAAGCCGTTGTCTCCAATGGAAGCGCAATTCTTAAAAATGGTACTTTCAAAAGATGGTCAGCAAATTGTAGAAAAAGATGGTTATGTACCACTTTCTGCAAAGCTAGTAGAAACAGAACTTAAGAAGCTTGGTTTGAACTAATACCAATTGCATTAAATTAGTGAGTTATTATAGCGATAAGAAAATAGCGCAATAACAAGGCTAAAATTATGATACATAGTTGTTCTATATAAATAATTTTTAACGTAGTTAGTGAGTTATTTAATACGCTAGAATGGTCATGTTTTTAATAAAATTGGTATGATAAACTATAAGCACAAAAAACCGCTCATTGAGCGGTTTTTTTGTGCCTAAAACTAAAAACTTTAAGGAATTAAATATTACCTAATTTTTCGGCTTGTGCTTTACATTGATTATAGCTCTCAACACATTTTCCAGAGCATACTTGTTGCTTTAAGCCCTCAGCAGTTGTTTGCTGTTCACAACTACTTTCACACTGGTAGTTTTGTTGAGCACACTGATTCATTTCAGGGTTTTCAACTTGGTTTTGACAACCTGCTAATAGTGCAAAAGTAAGGGCGACTACGCTTGTTTTTATTAAAGAGTGCATGCTTCTTATCCTTAAAATGGAGTCGCAATAATATTAAATTTCGACTTGGATATTGTCGATCAATCTAACACCACCAAAATAGGCTGCGGCTAAAATAACAAATTGAGTATCTTCGATTGTAGCAGTTTTTAATGTATCTCGTTGAGCAATCTCAAAATAGTCTGGTTTTAGGCCTGCTTTCTCTAAACTTTGTTTAGCTAAGCTTTCAAGTTTTACGAAGTCTTTCTCGCCACTTTTAAGTTGCTCAGCGCACGTATTAAGGGCCTTAAATAATACGGTTGCAGTCGCTTTTTGATCATCTGATAAGTAACCATTACGTGAGCTCATAGCAAGGCCAGAAACTTCTCGCATTGTAGGTACACCAATAACTTCAACCGGAATTGATAAGTCGCGTGCCATAGTTTTGATTACTTGCAGTTGCTGAAAATCTTTTTCACCAAAGCAGGCGTAATCTGGTTGCACTAAGTTAAATAACTTAGTCACGATTGTTGCAACACCTCTAAAGTGACCTGGACGTGAGCCGCCGCAATAGCCTAATGAAATGTCAGGCACATCTACAAAACTTTGTGCACCCAGTCCATTAGGATAGATTGTTTCTACACTTGGGGTAAATACAATATCAGTGCCTAGTTCAGCAAGGCCTTGTTTGTCTTCGTTTAGCGTACGAGGATAGTTATCTAAATCTTCGTTAGCACCAAATTGCATTGGGTTTACAAAAATACTTACAACGACTTTGTCGGCCAAGTTTTTTGCTTTTTCTACTAACGAAAAATGCCCACGGTGCAAGTTGCCCATTGTTGGCACAAGCGCCACGCTAAGACCTGCTTGGCGCCATGCTTTAATTTGACTACGTAACGATCTGATTTCAGTTATTGATTGCATTATTTAAACTCATGTTCAGCGCTTGGAAATGCGCCACTTTTAACATCTGTACAATACTTTTGAACGGCTGCAGGCATATTGCCTGTTTCGAGCAAAAAGTTTTTAGAAAATTTAGGAATGTAACCTGCCGAAATACCAACCAGGTCATGCATTACCAGTATTTGGCCGTCAGTTAAGCTGCCTGCACCAATACCAATAGTTGGGATACTTAGAGCGTCTGTAATGCGTTTTGCCAGGGCACTTGGAATACACTCAAGTACTAATAATTGCGCGCCAGCAGCTTCAAGTGCTTTCGCATCATCAATCATTTTTTGTGCTTTATCTTCTTCGCGACCTTGTATTTTAAAGCCACCAAATACATGAACTGACTGTGGTGTAAGGCCTAAATGCCCGCAAACTGGGATACCTTGTTGAGTGAGTGCTTTAATGCTCTCGTAAAGCCACTCTCCGCCTTCAAGTTTAATCATGTTTGCGCCAGCGCGCATAAGCTCAGCTGCATTTTTACAGGTATCACTAACGCTTGAGTAGGTCATAAAAGGTAAGTCAGCAATTACAAATAATTCGCGGCTACCAGCGCGTACACAGCGGGTATGATATGCAATATCTTGATTTGTTACGCCAAGGGTGTCATCGCCGCCTTGTAGTACCATGCCCAATGAGTCGCCCACTAAAATAACTTCAACGCCGTTATCATGAAATAACTTTGCAAAACTAGCGTCGTAGGCTGTTAATGCAGTAATTTTGTTATTTTCTGCTTTCATTTTATTTAAAGTAGAAACGGTTATTTTAGACATAATATCCTCGCAGGCAAAAGCCTAGGTTAATTACAGAGGTAATTGTTGTAAGTCGTTGAGCGGTAAGTTATTTGCAATGGTTTTTAATGCAATGCCGCTAGGTAAAATAAGTTCAGGTGCAAGCTCTAATAGTGGGTAAACCACAAACTCGCGATCACTCAAACCATAATGAGGCACGGTTAAGCGCGCCGTATTTATGATTTGATCATCAAATAATAGGGTATCGATATCAAGTGTGCGTGGACCCCAACGCTCAGCTTTTCTTACTCGACCATGCTCAAGCTCAATGCTTTGTGTTAAATCAAGTAATTGCTCTGGATCAAGGGTCGTTTTAATACAGGCTACGGCATTGATATAGTCTGGTTGATCTTGTGGGCCCATAGGCTTACTTGCATAGTAATGCGAAACGTTTACAAATTCACAATTAGGCAGCTTTTTAAGCGCAATTATCGCGTTATCAAGCTGCTCTTTTGGTGAGTTTAGGTTGGCACCTAAACCCAAATAAACACAATGCATGTTATTACTCAGTTGGCTTTTTAGTAGGACGACGGCGCTTTCGCGGCTTAGGACCACCTTGATGGCCTAAGCTTTTAACCATCTCTTTTTGGCCGTTTATATCTTTACTTAAGTATTGTGTCCACCACTGAGCAAGCTCTGTATGCTGAGTTTCGCCTGCATCTACGCGTAATAATAAAAAGTCGTAAGCGGCTTTAAAGCGAGGCTGTTGCGTTAGCCTGTATGCACGTTGGCCAGCACGTTTATCTAAGCGGTGCTGTATATGCCAAATATCGCGAGCACCTAAAGTAAAGCGCTTAGGAACAGCTATATGCTGTGAATTATCGCTTAGTACTTTATTCATTGCTTGTGCGAAAGCATCGTATTCAGATAATTGCTCTTGGCTTTGAATTTTTTTAGTGCGCTCAAGCAGTGGGAACCAAAGTAGGGCTGCAAAAATAAACGCCGGTGTTACTTTTTTATCGGCATTAATACGCTTGTCGGTATTTTGAAACATTTGCTGAATAAGCGTGTGCTCTAAGCCACTTGGGTTTTTATCTAAAATTTTATCAAGTTCAGGAAAAAGTGAGCGGAATAAGCCGTATTTACGCAGCATTAAAAAGTTAGCTTCGGCCTTGCCGTTTAAAAACAGTTTAAGAATTTCTTCAAATAAACGAGCTGGCGGAATGTTATCAAGCAAGCTTGCAAGCTCGCTAATTGGCTTTTCACTTTTAGGCGCAATGCTCATATCAAGCTTAGTGGCAAAACGGACTGCACGTAACATACGAACAGGGTCTTCGCGGTAACGCGTTTCAGGATCGCCAATAAGCTCGATTTGTTTAGCTTTAATTGCCGCTAAGCCGTTAGCGTAGTCGTGAATACTAAAATCTTTAATTGAGTAATAAAGTGCGTTGATTGAAAAGTCGCGGCGCTCTGCATCTTCTTCAATACTGCCAAATACGTTATCACGTAGTAATTGACCTTCATTGCTTGATTGGCTTATTTGATTTTTGTCTTCTTGCGCTTCGTGGTGGCCACGCATTGTTGCCACTTCGATAATTTCACGGCCAAATACAATGTGTGCTAGACGAAAGCGACGACCTATCAGGCGACAGTTTCTAAATAGTTTTTTTACCTGATCTGGAGTTGCATTAGTAACTACGTCAAAATCTTTTGGCTGTTGGCCTAACAATATATCGCGAATACAACCACCAACAAGGTAGGCATCGTAGCCACCGTCTTTTAAGCGGTATAATACTTTGATTGCATTTGGGCTAAATTGTTTGCGAGAAATACCATGCTCACCACGAGTGACAACAATAGGTTCACTGCTTACAGAAGCGCTTTCGGCACTGGTATTCGGGCCGATTATTTGTCGGCAAAATTGAAAAAGCTTGGAAATAATAGTCTGTCTCCTAGAAGGTGTGATTGACTCTGCATCGCAATCAAAAGTTACAGCAAATAGGGCGGTTATAACCCAGTACAAGCTGTTTGACGTAATTAGCATATATTTAGGCGGCTATCATATACCAGCAGGGTTTAAAAATTAAGTTGATGTGTTGAAATTAAGCCGTTTTTAGCTATTTTATTTACTTAAATGTGTAAATTGGACTTTCTGGCTATGTGGATGTTGAGAAATTTGTATTTCGGATACTTGGGGGACCTGTTTTAAGCTAAAGTTTTTAATTCCCCAATCGATTAATTGTTCTATATTTAAGTCGCTTAAATCAGCTATAACAGGTAGCCCTAAAAATTCAAAAGCGCTAAGTAAAGCAGGCTTTGGATTTTGCTTACAAATGGCGGGGGCATAATTTTGTTTAGATAGTTTAAAACCGGGCTTGGCAACCGCTAAAGGTAAATGAGCAAATTCAGGTACGGGGCTGTCGAGTTGTTTAAACAAACTAATTTGCCGAGCTGTTGGTTCAATTAAATCTGCGCCTCTTACAATTCGATTAATCCTTTGATCGATATCATCGACGACCACAACAAGTTGATATGCAAATAAACCGTCACTGCGTTTAATTAAGTAATCTTCGTGGGATAATGCACTATTTACCGATATATCACCTTGAATTAAATCACTAAATTGGGTCGTTGGATGTTGCTGAACTAAACGAAGTGCGCCGGATTGAGTATGATGATTAAGTGCTTTGCAATGCCCCTGATAAATACCGCCAATGGCTTTTATTTGCTTTCGAGTACAGGTGCAACCATAAACAAGGTTTTGCTCTAAAAGTGAGTGGGTAATATCTTGATATAAAGACAGACGCTGCGTTTGATATACAACAGGTTCATCCCAGTAAAGGGCGTAGGCTTGTAAGGTATTTAGAATATCGGAGTCGGCGTTTTTAACCACGCGCGTAGTGTCAATGTCTTCTATACGAACTAACCATTTTCCTTGATTAGCTTTTGCATCTAGGTAGCTACCCACAGCCGCTACAAGTGAGCCAAAATGTAATGGCCCAGAAGGAGACGGTGCAAAACGACCGCGATATTTACGCATAGGCGCAGTAACGGCTGTAGGGGACATAACTAACTAATAAGTTTTAATTAGCCGCGTCCAGATTGCTTTTCTTTGATTTCTGCAAGTGTTTTACAGTCTACGCATAAATCGGCAGTAGGACGTGCTTCTAAGCGACGTATGCCAATTTCGATGCCACAAGACTCACAAAAGCCAAAATCATCTTCTTTAATCAAATTAATTGTTTTTTCAATTTTTTTGATTAATTTACGTTCGCGGTCACGAGTACGAAGTTCTAAAGAGAATTCTTCTTCTTGTGCAGCGCGGTCAACTGGGTCAGGAAAGTTAGCAGCTTCGTCTTGCATGTGCGATTTAGTACGATCAACTTCGTTACGTAAATCGTTACGCCAAGTCTCTAAAATTGCTCTAAAATGAGCACGTTGTGCATCATTCATGTACTCTTCGCCTGGTTTTTCTTGGTATGGTTCTAAACCGGCTTGAGCCAATAAACCATGTTTCTTTTGGTCTGGCATAACTCTCTCCTAAATCCTTAATTTAATGCCTCAGCATTAGCCGGCGGTATAAATAACAGAATCTTATACCCTAGGCAAATTTATTTTTAATTAATCGAATTAGCTTCAACCATGCTTACTGAGTAAAAAGTGTATTAATAGTTTATTTACACTTTTAATTAATTCACATATTCGCTTTCTAAAACTTGCCTTGTTATATGGGCAAAAGCTTTAAAAACAAGTTAATTTTTATAATTCACTTTTTACCACTTTCTATAATTAGAGTGCTTTGTAAATTACGCTTAGTTCAATCTCTTGGTTTATTACACTATTCTATAAATGCTATTTTTTTATGAAGTAAGACTCCATTAGCTGAAATTTTGGCTTTATATGCTAATACTTCAACACCGGCTATTATTGCTTGGTTTAATAACGTGGCGTATTTTTTATCAATATGCGCAGCTGCACTTACGGTATTTATTCCTTCATGCAAAACAGCGAACAGTAATACTGCTCGGTGGCCTTGTTCGATCATTTCTATTAGTTCGCGAATATGCTTTTGTCCACGCAGTGTTTGCGCATCAGGAAAGTAGCCTTGCCCGCTTTGTGGTGCATCTTCGCTTAATAATGTGACTGATTTAACTTCTACATAGCAATCGGGCTTATTTTCGTCTGTGAGTAAAAAGTCGATACGACTGTTTTCGCTGCCGTACTTAACTTCGCTTTGCAATTGACTGTAGTCGAGTAGCTCGCTTATCACATTATTGTTTATTGCTTCTTCTACTACTTTATTAGCCACCGCTGTATTTACACAAATAAGCTGCGATAAGTTATTTTGCGTAAGTTCTAATGAATGCGGGTATTTTCGTTTTGCGTTATCGCTTGTTGAATAAAAAGCAGTAAAGCCTGGCTCAGCGCATCCCGTCATTTTACCTGTATTTGCACAGTGGGCGGTAAATTCGCTGCCATCACTTAATTGTAAATCAGCTAAAAAGCGTTTGTAGCGCTTTAATAATATGGCTGGTTGCAGCGCTGGCGTGTACTTCATAATAACTTCCAAAGCGTAAACACTGCTCAGCAGTGTGATTTATGTTATTTATCTCAAGCTGTTGGGAACTTAAGCGCTCTATAGTAAACTCGGTGGCACATTTAAGTGCAAGGGAATTCTAACATGAGTGAAAAATTTGTTGTTCAACTAAGCGAACAAGCAGCAGCGAGTCATTGGGGCGATAATGCGTCATTGTCTTTTAACGAGCGTGGTGCAACTGTTCATTTATCTGAGCAAGACACATTAAAAAATGTTCAAAAAGCAGGCCGTACTATTGCAAGCCAAGGCGTTAAAAATGTTGAATTAGCAGGTGATACTTGGTGTACAGAAAGCCAGTGGGCTTTTTACCAAGGCTTTGTAACACCAAAATCATTAAACGGTGTTGAGTTTGTTGATAACGCACAATCAGATATTAAAGAACTTGCTCACTTAAAAACGTCAGCAATTTGGGCACGTGAAATGGTTAACGGTACTGCCGATGACATTTACCCAGAAAGCCTAGCTGAAAAAGCAGCTGAGTTTATTCAATCATTAGCGCCTGAACACGTAAGTTACCAAATTATTAAAGGTGATGCGTTACTAGAACAACAGTGGATTGGTATTCATGCAGTTGGTCGCGGTAGTGTTCGCCCACCAGTATTGCTTGAGCTTGATTACAACCCAACAGGCGACGAAAATGCACCAGTAAGTGCTGCGCTTGTAGGTAAAGGTATTACGTTTGACTCAGGTGGTTACTCAATTAAATCAAGCGAAGGTATGCTTGGTATGAAGTGCGACATGGGCGGCGCTGCAACAGTAACAGCAGGTTTAGCATTGGCTATTAACCGTGGTATTGAAAAACGTATTAAGCTGTTTTTATGTTGTGCTGAGAACTTAATTTCGGGTCATGCATACAAATTAGGTGACATTCTTACTTATAAAAATGGCACAACAGTTGAAATTGTAAACACGGATGCTGAAGGTCGCTTAGTACTTGCTGATGGCTTAATGGCAGCAGGAGAGACTGGCGCTCCACTTATCATTGATGCAGCAACACTAACTGGAGCAGCGCTTGTTGCTGTTGGCCAAGAGTACAATGCATTATTTGCACTTGATAAAGAACTTGCACGTGAAGTTGAAAGTTTTGCATCTCAAGAAATGGAAGCTGCTTGGCCACTGCCTCTTGAAAAATGGCATCAACAAAACTGCCCATCTCCATATGCTGATACGGCAAATAGCCGTGCACAAAAGGGGGGCGGTTACGGCGGTGCATCGAATGCTGCAGGCTTTTTATCACGCTTTGTGCCAAACGATGGCAAAGGCTGGGTGCACATAGATTTAGCTGCTGCTTTTAACATGGGCAGTACAAGCCAATGGGCAGCGGGCGCAACAACTCAAGGTATGCGTACGGTTGCTCGTACCCTACAAGAAAAAGCATAATATTTACTAAATTATGCTTTTTACACTAAAAATAGGCACCCTCGGGTGCCTATTTTTTAATTTACAGGCAAGCAATTTTATTTCATTTGCGGTAAAATCCGTCGCCAATACCTGTTTGAGTTTAATTTTTGCTTAACTCTAAGCTGCGCTCAAATCTTATATCCACCACTGGGGTTTCTAATTATGTCAGATAAGTGCTACATCACAGCTCAACAGCTGCTTGAAGATTCGTTCCGCGTAGCGGCACAAGTATACCAAGATGGCTTTCGTCCTGATTTTATTATTGGTATTTGGCGAGGTGGTGCACCGATCGGTATTGCTGTTCAAGAATATTACGATTATAAAGGCATTGAGACTGACCACATTGCAGTACGTACATCGTCTTATTACGGTATTGGTAAACAATCTAAAGAAATTAAAGTCCACGGTTTGCATTACATTGTTGAGAACGCAAATGCTGGCGACTCATTATTAATTGTTGATGATGTATTTGACTCTGGTCGTAGCATTGTTGCATTAAAAGAAAAGCTTTCAGAGCTTATGCGCTTAAACTTGCCACGTGATATTCGTATTGCATGTCCGTACTACAAGCCAAAAAACTCAAAAGTAGACACTGTTCCAGATTATTATATTCATGAGTCTGAAGAGTGGTTAGTGTTCCCGCATGAACTATCGGGTTTAACACCGGATGAAATTATTGCAGGTAAATCTGATCTTGTGAAAATTCATGACATTTTGCTAGAGAAGTAATCAGTAATTTGTATAAATAAAAAAAGGCCGTTAAGGCCTTTTTTTATGGGTAAATTTTAAATAATTTAAAGTTGAGCAAAGCTATCTACGTATTCACTTAGCTTTGGTATATCGACTGCTTGTAAGCCATCGTTACTTCTAAGTACCAAGCCTTTTTCGACAAGTTCTGTAACAACACGTCTGTAAGCTCGCTCAGTGGTAGCAAAGCGTTCGGCTTCAGCATTTACAGTTGGATAGGCTCTAAGTAGCGTAGGGTTGTTGTTCTCGGCTCTTAGTAAGCAATCTTTGGCTATGTTGTAGCTCAGTGGTAGTAGTAGCTTATCTAAATTGATTTTTTGGTTTTCCTGAAATTTAGCCGCAATAGTTTGTGCGGTGTATAAACTCAGTTCTGGTTTTTCAAGCAGCAGAGCACGCCAATGTCTTAATTCAATAAGATTATAAGTTACATCGCTAAAGCACGTTACCGTATAAATACACGGATTATTATTTAGCGCTTCTATTTCACCAATAAGGGTGTTGTTACAATCCAATTGTCCTAACAGCAGGCGTCGTCCATTACCTACGTCGTAACTAAACGACACAGTGCCACTGCGTACAAGCACAAGCTTGCTTAAAGGCTGATCTTGATGGATCAGAACTTCTTTTTTTGATTGTTGATAGCTACTACCGGCAAAGGTTAAAAGCTGATCAACAAGGTAACTAGAAAAATGGTATTGAAACATCAATGTGCTCTTCGGACATTTGTCCTATTTATTACATCTTAATGACGTTAGCATTAAGACACTAAGAATTTACGCTAACTTGCTACTAATATTATTAGCTTTGCTAATAGTATTATTTTACCTTCATTTCCCGTGTAATGATTTAAGAATTTGCTGGTATTTTCCGGCAAACTTTTTCAGGTTTTTAAGCAAGTTAGCTTTTTTATTTTGTTGTAACTTTGCAATACTTATAAGTGCCATAAGTTAGCAGTACATGTAATGCTAACCTAAAGGCTAGGAGAGAACAATTGAGTTGGGAATATTTAGGCTATATTGCATCAGCTTTATTGGTTGCATCGTTAACAATGACAGATGTAGTAAAACTGCGTTGGTACAACATGTTTGGTTGTATTGTATTTACTGCATACGGTGTTGCCATTGGCGCAGTACCTGTTATTTTTACCAACGGCTTATTGTCGCTTGTAAATTTATACCACATTATAAAAATATATCGCCAACCTAAAGTTGAAGACGCTAAAAGCTAAAATAAGTTATCTGCACAAATAAGTTAATGATTTCAATTAAAATCAAAATTTCAGTTTTTGTGCAGTCCAGCTTGAAGTGAATACAGATAATCTCATATCACTCTACATAACGTTCCTTTGAACCTTGCTGTAATCTCTTACTTGAGAGATGATTACCTTAGGTTTTAATACGCCGAACGTTAGCTAAATTCTGTTCGCGGATAACAAATATATAAATAAGCGCTTCTAAAAATTCCATTAAAAAATCCGATAGCAGTAAACTGCTATCGGATTTTTTATCTGTTAAACCAACCTACTTATATATGAATCTATTTAATGCTTCAAAGCGCTTAAATATTTATGTAGGTTGTGGTATTTACGCTTTTTCTAAATCTTCAACGTCACCTAAGCCAGCAGTTAGTTCTTCAAGTAATTGCTTTATTTCCTCAGAAGCTAAAATAAAGTCAGCATCAAGTTTTAAAGCCATATCTTCTTTAGGAATATCTGCGTTCTCTTCTTTTAGAGTTTCAGAGTAGCTTAAACGCTTGATAGAGCCATCGTTTTGCAGCATAAACTTGAGGCGTTCTTGCCAATCAAGTGCCAGTTTAGTTACGCGTTTACCACTTTCTAAGTGCGATTTAACCTCATCACATGCCAGATCATGGCCTTTTAGTTTTACTTGTGCACCGCTGTCGTCAGCTTCTTCAAGCTCAGCGTCAGAGCCAATAGCAAAGCCTTCTGGTGTACTAAAGTTAGTTAACCAATCAGTTAAGAATACATCTAGGTCGTAGTTAGCAAACGCAGGTACAACTGGGAGCGTTCCTAACGATTTACGAAGTAGTGCCAGTAGCTCTTCAGCTTTATTAAAGCTGCCACTATTTACAACCACCCAGCCATTTTCTTGGTCAATAAAGGCAAATTGTAAGCTCGACTTTTTAAATGCCTGGGGTAGAAGAGTATGAAGAATGTTTTCTTTTAATTCGTCTTTTTCTTTCTTTTTAACAGGGCGGTTTTCTTCGGCTTCTATCTGATCAATTTTCTCAGCAACTAGTTCGTTTATAACAGAAGCTGGGAGTACTTTTTCTTCACGTTTTGCGCAAACTAAAATACTTTTTTGAGAAAAATGCGATAGTGTTTCGCCATGCTTTCCAAACGCTTTCGTCCAACCAAATGTTGCAAGCTCTTGACCAGTACATGGGCGAAATAAATCTTGCTCTAATGCTTTATCAAAATCTTCTTGGGTGTATGAAACGTCTTGCTTAAAGCGGTAACAAATAAGGTTACTAAACCACATAGGGGAATTGATCCATTTGAAAAATTTGTCCAATCATAGCAATAAAAACAGCATCTCGAAATGACTGATTTGTTACTAGGGCGTGTTGAACTTTATGGATTGAAATTTGTTCAATCCAAGGAAGATTAAATCGCAGCGCGAGGTTTGTAACCTAGTGGGCTCGGTAACTGCTCCTGCGTTACCCTACAGGCTTACATCCATGTAAGAATAAGTAAAAACCGAGCAAAGCTTCCGCGTCCTGCTCACGCCCCTTACCTACATCCATGTAGGCAACAAAGAGTTAATCGTCCCTAGATCGAGCTCAAAGGGCAGCGCATGTTTGGTATTTATGCTGCGTTATCAAATATTTATGGGGAATAACCACACTACATAGGCTCTGCCTTGCCTAAAAACCAAACATGTTGCTGAAAATTCAACCACCAAAGATCAACACGCCCTAATAATTTAATGCATATACTTTTTTTATTCATATTTATCAAAAATAGGCATTGGCTTAGCCATGTTCTTTGGAAATTGAATATAGTAACGCAGACCTTTGCCTGGTTCACTCGTTGCATCAATAGATCCACTAAGAGTTTGTTTAACTAAATTAAACATTATATGGGTACCTAATCCGCTTCCGCCCTCATCGCGTTTAGTCGTAAAGAATGGGTCAAACAATTTTTTCAATTGCTCACTGGTAACTCCGTTACCGTCATCTTTGTAATCAATCGTTAAGTTAGTGTCATCTGCGCTTATTTTGATATCCATCACACCGTTGCTTTTACCTTCAAAGCCATGAATGAGTGAATTCATAATTAAGTTAGTAAAAATTTGGCTGATGGCGCCTGCCGGTAAATTTAAAACTAAATCATCAGGGCATTCTAATTTTATTGTATGGGATGTCTTTTTTAGTTTTGGATGCAGTGAGCGTATTACTTCGTTAGTGTAATCTTTAAAGTTAATAGTTCTTACAGCTTCACTGGCCTGATCGACCGCTATTTGCTTAAAGCTAGCAATAAGCTCTGAGGCTCTATCTAAGTTAGTGGTTAACAAGCTTGTACTTTGTTTTGCTTCGTTAATAAATTCTTCTAGTGCTTTTGGTGAAAGTGTTTTTTCACTGTAAGCAATTTCGAGTTTATTCAAGCGTTCTTGCAAAAACGATATTGCCGTTACACCTATACCAATAGGGGTGTTTATATCATGTGTAATACCCGCCACAAGTCCGCCTAGTGCGGCCATCTTCTCTGTGCCCAATAAACGTTCCTGTGCAAGGCTTAACTCTTCTATATAACGCTGAGATTCAGTTTGTTTTGTAATTAGCTCTTGCTCTGTGCTGCGGCGTAAATCTATTTCTTCAGTGAGCACAATTTTTTGCTTTTCAAGTTCGTATTTTTGCTGTTGTAATTCCATCATTGCTTGGCTTAAGTTTGATGTTTTACGGGCTACGTCTTGCTCTAGTTGTATGTTGTGATGATCGAGCTTTTCGTTACTAATAATGAGTTCTTTTTGGGTGTGCTCAAGCTCTTTTCTGTACTGAACCACTTTATCTATTAGTTTGTTAAACGACTGCTCCATTACTTTTAGTTCGTTATGCTCCTCTGTTTCTATTTCTATGTGCTGTCCTTCTAGCTCATCTAATTCTAGGTTTTCTAGTTGCTCAGTAAGCTCAGCTAAGGGATCTGTAAGAAGCTTTCTAAATGCCATTAAAAATAAAATGATTAAAAAGGTGGTTTTAATCATCGCATTACCAATCAAAAAGTAGATTGATACCATAATTCGGCTGAAAACAACTTCTCGGCTAGAGAACAAGGTAACGTCGCCCACTTGGGTAGCACGGCCAGAAAATTCAAAAATAAGTGGAAAGGTGTAACCAAACAGACCGGATTTCGCGTCTTCTAAAATAGCTTCTTCTTGTACTAACTGTTGGTTATATAGCTTATGTATGTCGAGCGAGCGCCCTAACTGTGAAATAATTTCGCCGCTGTCATCTCGAACAATAATCCCTTCAATCATGGGAATGGCGAGTAAACCTTCTGCTGTTGTAATTGTTTGCTTGGTATTAAGCTCCCAAATTGCACGTGTTAAGCTACGACTAAAGGTTTTTTGTAATGTACTTAATTCATCACGTATATAGTCTTTAGTATTGAGATATTCAGCAAGCACCTGTCCGCAAGTCACTACGAAGGTAAGCAAAAAATAAACGGATAAAACGCTTGTCAGTAGCTTCTTAGAAAGGCTTTTTTGTAACATGAGTGACTTGTTCATCCTTTGTTATTTTTGTAACGTTACTATTGTAATTTAAAAGTTAGTCAATAAACCTCTAAAAATAAATAAAAAAGTTAAAATTTAATAAGATAAATCTAATTAAGTTGGTATGTAGTATTAATGTAATTAAACTCAGCTATGAATTAGTAAATTTGTTAGACGTTAAGTTTTGTAAGTTTGATTAGAATTTAGTTTCGTTAATCATATTTAAATGAGTTAATTCTATATTTATCATTGCATTGAATTATTAATGCGCTAAGTATTTAGATGCGTGTTAAAGTGTCCTGAGTGCAAAGAAAGATGGTCTTTTAATAACTTTGATGGTTGTGTAGTAGTAAACATGATGAAATTTTCTATATTAGTCTGTGATGATTCTGCTGTTGCTCGTAAACAAGTCGTGCGGTGTTTAAATGAGTGTATAGACGCAGATATACAACAAGCTATAAATGGAGCAAACGCCCTCGATCTTTTAAGAGCACAAAACTTTGATTTACTGTGCCTAGACCTCACCATGCCAGAGGTTGATGGTATACAAGTACTTGAAACTATAAAAACAGAAAAAATAGAGTGCTTTGTGTTGGTTATTTCTGCTGATATACAGGAAAAAATGAAGCAACGAGTCGCCCAACTTGGCGCAATTGATTTTATTGATAAACCTATTAACAAATCAAGCTTGAATGAAATATTGCATAAATTTGGCATTCATTAGGTTTTTTCATGTTAAAAAAGGCTGTTTTATCTTTTAATTTAGGGTTGACAGCATAGCCTTTGTTAAGGCAGTCTTAACATATGAAAACAATTAATCGCGTACTGACCATTATTATTACAACCATCATTCTTACTGGATAGTGGCATAGGTCGGTGCAACAAATTTAAAGGCCTGTGTTCACTTAGAACACAGGCCTTTTTTCGTTTTATGGGATGAGGAACATAAACAATGCGAGTTTTAAAATTTGGTGGGTCTTCACTTGCCGATTATGCATGCTTACAACAGGTAGCTCAGTTAGTTAAAGCACAATTAAAAGATGAAATGTTATTGGTGCTTTCTGCTCCAGGTGGAATGACCGATTCGCTAGTTGCACTTGCAAGTGCTGCAGAGCAAGGCTTAGATTTTTCGCAGCAATGGCAAGCATTAGCGAGTCGTTGTGAAGGCTTAAAAGCTGACGTTGAAAAAAGCGGCGTAGTAGTTACAAGCTGGCCAGACCTAGGCGAGCTTAAAAATAAATTAGATGGCGTGTCGCTTATACAGTGTTGCCCTGATCAAGTTCGCGCATTTGTAATTAGCTTTGGAGAGCGCGTTAGCGTTTCTTTAATGCAGGCTTTATTGAGCTCACAAGATGCAAGGTACTTAGAAGCAACAAGCTGTATTGCTTCAACTGGTGGCTACATTGATGCAGAAGCTGATTTAGTGGCAAGTAAAGCTCGCTTTCAAGCTGTGCTTAAAGAAAACCCTGCAACTATTTATATTATGCCTGGTTTTACGGCGAGTAATGATAAAGGTGAGCTTACAACGCTTGGCCGTAATGGTTCAGATTACTCAGCAGCTATTGCTGCGGCATGTTTAGAAGCTGAGATTTGCCAAATTTGGACTGACGTTGATGGCGTATATAGCGCTGATCCTCGTTATATTAAAAAAGCCACTAAAGTCGATTTTTTATCTTATAAAGAAGCGATGGAGCTTTCTTACTTTGGTGCAAAAGTACTTCACCCAAAAACAATTTTACCGTGTGCTAAAGCAGGCGTGCCATGTGAAATTAAAAATACGCATAACCCAGACGCACAAGGCTCATTAATTGGTAACGATTATTCATCTGATGAGCCCGTAAAAGCGCTTTCTAGCTTACAAGACCTTGCAATGTTAACTGTTTCAGGCCCAGGCATGAAAGGTAAAGTAGGCATGGCGTCTAAGGTATTTAACGCGCTTGCTCACGATAACGTATCAATTGTATTGATCACGCAATCATCATGTGAATTTAGTATTAGTTTTTGTGTGCACGAAACAGACCTAGCACTTGCACTAGATGCGCTACAAACTGCATTTGAGCTTGAATTACAAGCAGGGCTTATTGAGCCTGTACAAGTACAACGTAATTTAGCCATTGTTACTTTAGTGGGCGACAACATGCGCGCACACCGTGGCTTAGCGGCTAAGTTTTTTGCATCGCTTGCACAAGCGCAAGTAAATATTGTGGCAATTGCACAGGATTCTACAGAAAGTGCTATTTCTGCGGTAATTGATGGTGAGTTATGTAATGACGCTGTAAAAATATGCCATGAAAACTTTTTCACGCATGTGCCGTCAATTGATGTGTTTTTACTAGGTTGTGGCTTAGTAGGGCAAGAGCTTATTAATCAGCTTGAACGTCAGCAAGCTTGGCTTGAAAAGCGTAATATTAAACTTAACTTGTATGGTGTTGCTAACTCTCGTCAATTACACCTTGATAACGAAGGCATCGCTTTTAGTGATTGGCAGCAAAAATTGGCCTCATCTGAGCAAGCATTTGATTTAAAATTAGTAGAGCAATTTGTTAAGCAAAACCACTTAGTGAATCCGGTATTAGTAGATTGTACATCTTCAGATGCACTTGCCGCGCAGTATGTAGACTTTTTAAATGCAGGTTTTCATGTGGTTGCAGCTAATAAAAAAGCGACAACAAGCTCATACACGTATTACCAAGATTTAATAGCTGCTACGCAAAAGAATAATCGTAAATTTTTATACGAAACTAACGTTGGTGCAGGTTTACCAGTAATCGATAACTTGCAGTCATTATTTGGTGCCGGTGATGAGTTACTAGAGTTTAGCGGTATTTTATCAGGCTCACTTTCGTATATGTTTGGCGCACTTCAAGATGGTTTATCACTTTCTGAGGCAACTATTAAAGCCAAAGAAAGCGGTTTTACTGAGCCAGATCCTCGTGATGATTTATCGGGTACCGATGTAGCACGTAAGTTACTGATCATTGCTCGCGAAGCCGGTATGAAGTTGGAGCTAAGCGATATCGAAGTTGAGTCAGTATTACCACAAGGTTTTGCACAAGGTGATAGCGTTGATGAGTTTATGGCAAAACTACCAAGCCTAGATGCTGATTTTAATGACCGCATTCAAAGTGCTGCGAGCGAAGGAAAGGTACTTCGTTATGTAGGTACAATTAAAGAAGGTCACTGTAAAGTAGGTATTGAGGCTGTTGATGAAAAACATGCGCTTAATGTAATTCGCGATGGCGAAAACGCGCTTGCTATTTTAAGCCAATACTACCAGCCACGTCCGTTTGTAATTCGTGGTTATGGTGCCGGCTCTGAAGTAACAGCAGCGGGTGTATTTGCTGATATTTTAAAAACGCTATCGCGCTAGGAGCTCGTTATGATTGAAGTATATGCTCCGGCGTCTATTGGTAATTTTGCAGTAGGTTTTGATGCTCTTGGCGCAGCGCTTGCGCCAATTGATGGTAGTTTATTGGGCGATGTAGCTGTTGTAAGTGCAGCACCAAGTGACGAATTTATTTGTACTGGCGACTACGCTCACAAGTTACCAAGTGATGCGAATGAAAACTTAGCGTACCAGTGTTTAGTACATTTTAGAGCGCATGTTGCGCCTGATATGCCAAGCGTAAAGCTCGAGCTTAAAAAGAATTTACCAATTGGATCTGGACTTGGTTCTAGTGCATGCTCGGTCGTGGCTACCTTTGCTGCCCTTGATAAGTTTGCACAAACTAACTTAAGTCAGGTTGAGCTTATTGAGCTTATGGCTGACTTTGAAGCTGTAGTGAGCGGTGGTCGTCATTACGACAACATCACGCCATGCTATTTAGGTGGTTTGCAATTAACAGGTGATTTAATCCCTGATAAATCGATTGCACTGCCTGTTGATGAAAATTGGTACTACGTTGCTGCGTTCCCTGGTTTTTCACTCAACACTGCAAAAGCGCGCTCGGTTTTACCAAAAGAGTTGAGCATGCACGCAAGTGTTGAGTTTGCACAGCGTTTGTCGGCATTTAGTAGCTTACTGTTAACGAATCGTTTTGACGATGCGCTAAGCATAATGAAAGATGAAATAGCAGAACCTTACCGCGCACCGCTTATTGAAGGTTTTAGTGAAGCCAAAGCAAACTTACCAGCGCTGGGTGCTGAAATAGTGAGTATTTCGGGCGCAGGACCCACCTTGTTTAGTGTATGTAAAACACTTGAAGCTGCACAGCAATGCGCGCAGTGGTTAGAGGCAAATTACATTAACGAGCAAGGCTTTTGCCACATTTGTAAATTAGATAACGACGGCACGCGTCAATTAACAGTTTTATAGGATAGGTAGTCATGCAATTACATAATTTAAAAGATAGCTCACAAAAAGTGTCGTTCGTTGAAGCCGTAAAAACAGGTTTGGGTCGTAATCAAGGTGTGTTTTTCCCTGAATCCCTTGCCCCACTGTCCGATGTTGATGCTTTACTTGATATGGACTTTGTTACACGCAGTGGCAAAATATTATCTCACCTAATTGGTGATGAGCTGCCAAGCGACACTGTGGCACAAATGGTTGAAAATGCATTTAACTTTCCAGTTAAGCTGGTGGAAGTTGAAGAGAATACATACTGCTTAGAGTTGTTTCATGGTCCTACGCTTGCGTTTAAAGACTTTGGTGGTCGCTTTATGGCTGAGTGTTTAGCGCAATTTAATAAAGATGAAAAAGTAACTATTTTAACCGCAACATCGGGCGATACTGGTGCAGCCGTTGCACATGCTTTTTATAACAAGCCGAATATCGATGTTGTCATCTTATATCCTAAAGGCAAAATTTCACTTGCTCAGCAAAAGCTATTTACTACGTTAGGTAACAATATTCATTGTTACGCAGTTGATGGCAGTTTTGATGATTGCCAAGAGTTGGTTAAAAATGCCTTTTTAGATGAAGAAGTTAAATCAACACTTGGGCTTAATTCTGCTAATTCAATTAATATTAGCCGTTTAGTTGCTCAGGTTTGTTATTACTTTGAGGCCATTGCACAACTACCAAAAGAAAAACGCGCAACAGCGCATATATCAGTGCCAAGTGGCAACTTTGGTAATGTATGTGCTGCAATGATTGGTGCGGTTATTGGCTTACCTGTAGGTAAATTAAGTGCAACAACCAACCAAAATGATACTGTGCCGCGCTTTATGCTTGATAAAACCTGGACGCCAAACGCAACACTTGAGTCGCTTTCAAATGCAATGGATGTAAGTAAGCCAAACAACTGGCCGCGTGTGCAAACAATGTTAGATAATAACTGGTTTAGCTACGATAACTTTTATTCAACTAGCGTAAACGAGGAAGACACGCAATCGGTGATGAAAAAAATTCAACAAACGGGTTATGTTGCAGAGCCTCACACTGCTATTGCGTACCAAGGTCTTGTTGAAAATCGAGCGCCTGGTGCAGCGGGTATCTTTTTAGCCACAGCTCACCCTGCTAAGTTTAAAGAAAGCGTAGAGGGTATTTTAAATATTGAATTAGGTATGCCAAAACCACTTAGCGACGCACTAGCAAAACCATGCCTAGCAAGCGATATAAAGGCCGATTACGACGCATTACGTACAGAAATACTTGCTAAACTTGGCTAAGTTAATTAATTCAAAAAGGCGGTTAAGCCGCCTTTTTTTATAACTTTAGGCTTTTAAATCTAGTGAGTTGCATTTACTAATTAAATGTAGGAAATAGCATTCATTTAAAATCGTTATGGTTTTATAAGAAAATATCATCTTAAAAAGTCTGTGAAATAGTTTCAATCCCTGTTTAAATATCCTCAACTTAAGAGCGTAGGCAAAGAGTCGTTTAAAGCGTACAATAAAGCCTCTAAAAAACACCATACACGTTGCCCTAGGAGACCCCAATGTTAGAACGTAGCATGAATATTTCGGATTTTGATCCAGAGTTATTTGACGCGATAAACAAAGAAACTGCTCGCCAAGAAGAGCACATTGAACTAATCGCTTCAGAAAACTACTGTAGCCCACGCGTACTAGAAGCGCAGGGTTCACAGCTTACAAATAAATACGCAGAAGGTTACCCTGGCAAACGTTATTATGGCGGTTGTGAGCACGTTGATGTTGTTGAGCAATTAGCAATTGACCGTGCTAACGAGTTATTTGGTTCTGACTACGCAAACGTACAACCACATGCTGGTTCGCAAGCTAATGCTGCTGTTTTTCTAGCGCTATTAGAAGCAGGCGACACTGTACTTGGTATGAGCTTAGCTCATGGTGGTCACTTAACTCACGGATCACACGTAAGCTTCTCTGGTAAGCTTTACAATGCAATTCAATACGGACTAGATGAAACAACGGGCGAAATTGATTACGCACAGGTTGAAGCACTAGCACT
The DNA here is from genome assembly GCF_016598755.1 of Pseudoalteromonas sp. LC2018020214. Taxonomy (NCBI): domain Bacteria; kingdom Pseudomonadati; phylum Pseudomonadota; class Gammaproteobacteria; order Alteromonadales; family Pseudoalteromonadaceae; genus Pseudoalteromonas; species Pseudoalteromonas sp. LC2018020214. Next base: position 2,895,747 of record NZ_CP066804.1, on the reverse strand, counting down.
TGAGCATAAACCAAAAATGATTATTGGTGGTTTCTCAGCGTACTCAGGTATTGTTGATTGGGCTAAATTCCGTGAAATTGCTGACAAAGTAGGTGCTTACCTGTTTGTTGATATGGCTCACGTTGCAGGTTTAATTGCGGCAGGCGTTTACCCAAGCCCAGTTCCTCATGCACATGTTGTAACTACAACTACACATAAAACACTTGCTGGTCCTCGTGGTGGTTTAATTATCTCTGCATGTGGCGACGAAGCAATCTATAAAAAGCTTAACAGCGCAGTTTTCCCTGGTGGCCAAGGTGGTCCTTTATGTCATGTTATTGCAGCAAAAGCAGTGGCATTTAAAGAAGCGCTTCAACCAGAATTTAAAGTATACCAAACACAAGTTGTTAAAAACGCAAAAGCAATGGTTGCTGTAATGCAAGAGCGCGGCTACAAAATTGTATCTGACAAAACTGAAAACCACTTATTCCTACTCGATTTAATCGATAAAGATATTACTGGTAAAGATGCAGATGCAGCCCTTGGTAACGCTAACATCACAGTTAACAAAAACTCAGTGCCAAACGATCCACGTTCTCCGTTTGTAACATCTGGTTTGCGTATTGGTTCTCCTGCAATCACTCGTCGTGGTTTCAAAGAAGAAGAATCAAAAGAGCTTGCTGGCTGGATTTGTGACGTACTAGATAATATCACTGATGAATCTGTACAGGCGCAAGTTAAAGAAAAAGTAAAAGCAATTTGTGCAAAATTACCTGTTTACGCTTAATTGCATAAGCAGCAGTAATTTAGATCACATAAGCTAGGGGCCTGTTTATCTTTCGAGGTTTAATTTGCAGTAGTATGTTTGGTTTTTAGGCAAGGCAGAGTCTATGTAGTGTGGCTACTCCACACAAATAGGCGATAACGCAGCATAAATGCCAAACATGCACTGCCCTCGGGTTCGTCCTAGGGGCGATTTACTCTTTTTGCTCGGTTTTTACTTAGCCCACTAGGTTACAAACCTCGCGCCGCGATTAAATCACCCCTAGATAGAACAAATTTAATCCTGAAAGGTCAACAGACCCTATTTTTTTGCTAAGATTAAAGGCCGCTAAATAGCGGCCTTTTTTGTTTTAAAACGGAAGTACCGAGCTATGCATTGTCCATTTTGTACCGCAAAAGATACTAAAGTTATTGACTCACGCCTTGTTGGTGGAGGCCATCAAGTTCGCAGGCGCCGTGAGTGCAACGACTGCCATGAGCGCTTTACTACATTTGAAGGCGCTGAACTGGTTATGCCTCGTGTTATTAAACAAGACGGCAGCCGCGAACCATTTAACGAAGATAAATTATTAAATGGCTTAAATCGCGCACTCGAAAAACGCCCAGTGAGCACAGAGCAAGTAGACGAAGTAGTGAATATAATAAAATCGCAGTTGCGTGCTACAGGCGAGCGAGAAATTTCAAGCCATTTGGTTGGTGAATGCATTATGGAAGCCCTCAAGAAGCTCGATAAAGTAGCGTACGTAAGATTTGCCTCTGTTTATCGCTCGTTTGAAGATATACGCGAATTTGGCGAAGAAATTGCCCGCTTAGGGGAGTAATACCAATTTTATTAAAAATATGATCATTCTATCGCATTAAATAGCGCACTCACTGCGTTAAAAATTATTCATATAGAACAACTATATGTCATAATTTTCGCCTTGTTATTGCGCTATTTTCTTAGCGCTATAATGGACCACTTATTTAACGCAATTGGTATAATAAATGCTTAACCAAATTACTTTTACTGAACATGATGAAATGTATATGGCACGCGCCATAGAGCTTGCCAAAAAAGGTCGGTTTACTACCACACCTAACCCTAATGTTGGCTGTGTTTTAGTTAAAAATAATCAAATAATTGGTGAGGGGTTCCATCAATTAGCTGGTCAAGGTCATGCAGAAGTAAATGCACTGGCTGTCGCTGGAAAAAATGCACAAGGTGCAACGGCTTATGTAACGCTTGAACCGTGTAGTCATTATGGCCGTACGCCACCGTGCGCCGAAGGCTTAAAAGCTGCCGGTGTGGTAAAAGTAATTGCTGCTATGGTTGATACAAATCCACAAGTTGCTGGCAAAGGCCTTAAAATACTGAGCGACGCGGGTATTGACGTTGCTTACGGGTTACTCGAATCACAAGCTCGCGCACTTAACGTTGGCTTTTTTAAGCGTATGGAGCAAGGCTTACCTTATGTGATTTGCAAAATGGCAGCGAGTATTGATGGTAAAACAGCGCTTAAAAATGGGCAAAGTAAGTGGATCACAAGTCCTGCTGCTCGACAAGACGTACAATTATACCGAGCGAAAAGCTGCGCTATTTTAACCGGTGCCGATACAGTGTTAGTCGATGATGCTAAACTTAATGTGCGACTAAGTGAGCTGCCTTGCACACTGCCTACTGATTTGCCGCTTCGCCAGCCCGTGCGTGTTATAATTGACTCTCAAAACCGTTTAACACCTGACCTTGCTTTATTTGAAATCCAAAGTGATGTAATAATATTTACGACTAGGGTTGATAAATCATTGCAATGGCCGCATTTTGTAAAGCATATTGAAGTCAGTGAAAGTAACGGTAAAGTTGATTTACAAGCCGTTTTAGAAAAACTTGGGCAACTGCAGTTTAATAATGTTTGGCTTGAAGCTGGCGCAACACTTGCTGGTAAAATGACAGAGCTTAATTTAGTTGACGAGTTTGTTTTTTATTTAGCGCCTAAACTAATGGGCCATGATGCAAAAAGTTTAGTTAATTTTCCTGAATTGACGAGTATGCAAAACACCGTTGATTTAACATTTAATGAATGTGCGCGCATTGGTGACGATTTACGTATCACCGCGTCAAAACTCATTAAAATCACTTAATAAAAAGAGTAGTGCTATGTTTACTGGGATAATAGAAGCCACAGGCAAAATTGCTTTATTACAAAAAAAACAAGGCGACTTAGCCATTCGTATCCAAAGTGCTGATCTTGATATGACAGACGTAAAGTTAGGTGACAGCATTGCAACTAATGGTGTTTGTTTAACTGTAGTTGATAAACATATTGATGGTTTTAGTGCGGATTTATCTAATGAGACGATTAGTTTGACCGGTTTTGCTCACTATGCTTTAGGACAAACGGTGAATCTTGAAAAAGCCATGCAACCTGTTTCTCGTTTAGGCGGTCATTTAGTGTCTGGCCATGTTGATGGTATCGCAACAATTACAAGTATTACAGCAAACGCCAGAGCAACAGAATATTGGCTTACAACTGACGAAAATTTAATGAAATACATTCCGTACAAAGGTTCGGTATGTATTGATGGTATAAGCCTGACAGTAAATGCTGTAGAGGGCAATAAATTCAAATTAACAATTGTCCCACACACGAGTGAGCAAACCACAATTGCTCATTTTAAAGTAGGTACCCAAGTTAATTTAGAAGTCGATCAAATTGCACGTTATTTAGAGCGCCTTATAAAGGGTGCAGAGCAACCAACGGGCTCTGATATTTCGATGAGCTTACTCGCTAAAGCGGGTTTTATTAAATAACGAAACTGACAACTTACACGAGCAAATTTATGAATTTACACAGTGCGCAAGAAATCATCGACGATATTAAAGCCGGTAAAATGGTTATTTTAATGGATGATGAAGATAGAGAAAATGAAGGCGATTTAATAATAGCTGCTGAGCATATTAGCGCAGAAGCGATTAATTTCATGGCTACCCATGGCCGTGGTTTAATTTGTTTAACCATGACGCAAGAGCGTTGCGAGCAACTTGATTTACCGTTAATGGTTAAAAACAATGGCGCAGCATTTTCGACTAACTTTACAATGTCGATAGAAGCATCAAAAGGTGTTACAACCGGTATTTCAGCAGCAGATAGAGCGCGTACAGTGCAAGCGGCTATAGCTAAAGGCGCAGTCCCAAGTGATATTGTTCAGCCTGGACATATTTTTCCTATTATGGCGCAACCTGGTGGCGTATTAACTCGCGCAGGACACACTGAAGCTGGCTGTGATTTAGCGCGTTTAGCTGGACTTGAAGCATCATCTGTTATTGTTGAAATACTTAATGCTGACGGCACTATGGCACGTCGCCCTGATTTAGAAGTTTTTGCGAAAAAGCACGATATTAAAATTGGCACCATTGCTGATTTAATCGAATACCGCAACTTAAACGAAACAACAATTGAGCAAGTAGCAAAATGTAAGTTACCAACTGTTCATGGTGAATTTGATTTAGTTACTTACAAAGACACAATTGACGGCCAATTACATTACGTATTGCTCAAAGGCCATATAAAAGATCAAGAGCCGACAAATGTACGTGTACATTTGCAAAGTACCTTTAACGATATTCTACTTTCAGACAGAAGTGCTGACCGTAGCTGGGGCCTTTCAGAAGCAATGGCTTATATCGCTAAAAATGAAGGTGCTTTAGTTATTTTAGGTAAGCAAGAAAGCACTGAAGAGTTAGAGGCAACTGTGAAAGCATTTGCAGCAGCTGATGCTGGCGAAAGCGTTACGCCACGTAAATTCAAAGGTACATCTCGTACTGTTGGCGTAGGTTCGCAAATACTTGCCGATCTTGGAATTAAACAAATGCGATTAATGAGTCGCCCTAAAAAGTACCATGCACTTTCGGGCTTTCATTTAGAAGTTGTTGATTACGTTGAGCCACAATAAGCATCACGCTTAAACTAGGCTATTATTTTATTTTTATGGTATGATGCGCAGCAATTTTTGCGCAATCGCAACCGCTTGAACTTATTTTTAGGGTTATCAAATGAAAATTATTGAAGGTAATAAGTACGCTCCAGGCAAAAAATTTGCCATTGTCATTTCTCGTTTTAATGACTTTATTGGTAGCAGCCTCCTTGCAGGTGCTATTGATGAGCTAAAACGCACAGGTGGCGTATCAGATGACGACATTACCGTTATTTATGTGCCAGGCGCGGTAGAATTACCTTTAGCGGCTAAACGCGTTGCGGCAAAAAAAGAGTATGATGCAATCATCGCATTAGGCGTAGTGATCAGAGGTGGTACACCACACTTTGACCTAGTTGCTGGCGAATCAAACAAAGGTCTTGCGCAAGTATCACTTGAGTATGATATCCCGGTTGCATTTGGCGTATTAACCACAGAAAGCATTGAACAAGCAATTGAGCGTGCTGGCACCAAAATGGGCAATAAAGGCGGCGAAGCTGCTTTAGGCGCGCTTGAAATGGTTAATGTGTTAGATAAAATTTAAGTTTAAGGAATTTTTGTGAAACCAGCAGCAAGACGTAAAGCACGTATCTTAGCACTCCAAGCCGTTTATTCTTGGCAAATAAGTGGCAATTTAATTGCCGATATCGAACAACAAATGTTGATCGAAACAGACGTTACTAAAATTGATGTTGAATACTTTAAAGATCTAGCGACGGGTGTTGCTGTAAATTACAAGCAACTAGACGAAGCTGTATCACCACATTTAACACGTCCGTTTGATGACTTAGATATGGTTGAGCGTGCAATTTTACGTTTAAGCAGCTATGAGCTTAAGTTCCGTGAAGACGTACCTTATAAAGTTGCTATTAACGAAGGTATTGAGCTGGCCAAAATTTTTGGCGCTGAAGACAGCCATAAATTTGTAAACGGTGTACTTGATAAAGCTGTTAAGCATTTACGCAAGTAAGTAAACCGTTAAAGAGGGGAGCCGGCATAGGCCGGCTTTTTTGTGTATGAAGGAATTTGAATTAATTAACCGCTACTTTAAAGGTCGCGGTATCACCCGTCGTGATGTAAACCTAGGTATAGGGGATGATTGCGCTTTAGTAACCGTTCCACAAAACTGCCAACTTGCCGTTACAACAGACACTCTTGTTGCTGGCGTACACTTTTTTGATGATATTTCCCCTCGTGCATTAGGTCACAGAGCGCTTGCTGTTAATTTAAGTGATTTAGCGGCCATGGGCGCGGAGCCAACTTGGGTTTCAGTTGCGTTAACTTTGCCAAGTATTGACCCACAGTGGATTGAAGAGTTTACTGATGGCATGCATGAAATTGCTGAATATTTTAATGTGCAGATTATAGGTGGCGATACAACTCAGGGCCCATTAACCATCACTATTTGTGCGAAAGGGACTGTACCCGAAGGTACTGCACTTCGTCGTAGTGGCGCAAAAGTGGGTGATTGGATTTATGTTACGGGTCCGCTAGGTGACGCTGGACTTGCAATTGAGTCTCGCAAACAAGGTATAAGTATTGATCCAGAACATTTAAAGTACGTAAATAAACGCTTTGACTTTCCAACTCCACGTGTTGCTGCAGGGCAGGTATTACGAGGCCTAGCATCATCGGCTATCGATGTGTCGGACGGCTTAATCGCTGATTTAAGTCATATACTAGATATGTCACAAGTAAGTGCAGTGGTGAATATTGAAAGTATTCCAACTTCAGATGCGATGCAAGCAAGCCTTGATTTTAATCAGCAGCTGCCATTTATTCTCAGTTACGGTGATGATTACGAATTAATTTTTACGGTCCCTGATAGCAATAAAAGTATGTTAGAAATAAAGCTACGCCAGTATGGTGTAGATGCAACATGCATTGGCCAAGTTAAAAGTGGCGATGGCCAAATTGAGCTTTTACACAACGGTGAAAAGTTTGATTTTGAACCGCAGGGTTTTGAGCACTTTGCAAAGGAGCTGGTTTGAACAATAACCGCAAGTTTAATTTAAAGCGTCCACATCAGTTTTTTGGTCTGGGCTTTGGGACAGGGCTTGCCCCTAAAGCGCCCGGTACATTTGGTACGTTTGCTGCCTTGCCATTCATTTTTATGACCATGTACTATCCGTTATGGCTGCAAATTGTATTTGCCGTTGTGATCAGTATATTTGGTATATGGGCGTGCGGTAAAACGGCTGATGATTTAGGCGTGCACGATCATCCTGCTATTGTATGGGATGAAGTGGCGGGTTATTACATCACTATGATTGGCGCAGCACTTAACTGGCAAACATTACTCGTAGGTTTTTTGTTATTTCGCTTTTTTGATATAGCAAAGCCCGGCCCAATCCGTATGCTAGACAAACGAGTACATGGCGGTTTAGGTATAATGGCCGACGATATACTTGCGGGTGTTTTTTCGCTTATATGTTTACAAGCGTTAATAAAAGTGGGTTTACTGCCCTTTTAATTTTTATATTTGATTTGTTTAACTAGGTGGCAGCAATATGATGCGATTTTTACTGGTTTGTGTACTTATGTTGTGCGCGACGCCAAGTTGGGCTTCAATTACTGATTACGTAGTTAAGCAATGGAATATAAAAGATGGCCTACCGTCGCAATCACTTAAAAGTGTTGTGCAAGATCAGCAAGGCTATATGTGGCTTGGTACGCAATTTGGTTTAAGCCGTTTTGATGGTACAACATTTACAAATTACAACACGCAAAATAGTCCATTCTTGCCTAGTAATGGTGTTAATAAGCTTTTAGTCGATTCTAGTGGTTTGTTATGGGTAGGCACTAAAAGTGGCTTGGTAGTTATTAACCCAGCCACATTTGCAGCACAAGAATTTAATATTAAAGGTCCAGTAAGGGATATTCTTGAGGACTCTAAAGGTAGCATATGGATTGCGGCCAACGGCTTATACTATGTAGATAGAGGGCAAGTTGATTTACGCACTGAAGTAAATGGTCCTCTACCTATTGTTAATGCTACTGTGATCACACAAATAGTTGGCTCTGTTAGCCAAATGGCACTCTCTCCTGAAGGCATTTGGCTGGTTAATGATCGTCATTTATTGCGCCTTACAAAAAACTCATCAGATTTTTCTAAACTACGTTTAGAGCTTACCGCAAAAATATCGCTACCAGAGCGCTTAGCGCAAACCATAGTGCACGATTTATCATTTTTAAATGGTAATTTGTATATAGCTTCTGAGCTAGGTGCATACTTTTTAGATTTAGATGACGAGCTAAGACCTTTTCCTTTACCTAATGCAAATAACTCAGCCGTTTATAAGTTTATGAGTGATACCGATGGTGGCTTGTGGGTATCGACCTATGGGCGCTTATTATTCAGAGATAAAACCGGTGAGTGGCAATGGGTAGAGCCTAGCCAACTTGATCAAAGTATATGGTTTGCTGATATTTTTAGAGATGATAAAAATAACGTTTGGTTAGCAAGCTTTAGTGAAGGCTTGTGGCTTGCTCATGAAGGACGAGTCGAAAGGCATTCAGCAGTTTCAAACATGACCGAATCTGTTATGGCTATTAGCCAAGCACCCGATGGTAAACTGTGGGTTGCGAATAAAAGCGGCATTGGTTATTTCGATTTAGATAAAAGTTTTATTAATTTAGTCCCAAGTAGTAAATATGGGTACGCGTCAGTACATGATCTACAATTTGATGGTGAGCGATTATATATAGCCACAGGGCGCGGCTTATTTGTTTTTGAAAACAAGACACTTTACACCGTCCCAGGTCGAGCACTTCGCGATAATCCGGTATTTGCAATAAGTCGCTCTAGTAAAGGCGGCTTTTGGATTGGTACCGGACGCGGTTTATATCGATTAAATTATGCTGGTTTAACGCCTTTTGCCTATAACGCTTTTTTAGGTAGTAAGTTTATTACCTACGTATTAGATAAAACAAACTTTGGTGTGATTGGTACTAGTAAGGGCGCATATTACTTTACAGACCGTGGCATTGAAAAAATTGGCGACCAAACAACACTTGAAAGCGCATACGTAACTAGCGTGCTACATATAGATGGCGTGGGTATTTTAATCGGCTCTCTTAACGACGGGCTTTTTTACAGAAGTACGCAAGGGCAATGGCGTCAGCTCGATGCAGCTAATGGTTTACCGTATGGTTCTATATTTAGCCTAGAATATGATGAAAAGTTAAAGCATGTTTGGGTAAGCACCATGAAAGGTGTTTACAGAATGCCTGTAGAGCAATTTAAAACAGAAATAAAAAGCCTAAAAGTTGAAGAAGTAATTTCATCTTTTGACCGTCAACTCGATGGTAAAGCGAATCAATGTTGTAGCGGACTTGGGCATGATGCGGTAGCAGACACCGGAAATTCTATTTGGTACCCAAGCTTACAAGGTGTTGTTGAAATACCTAAAAATGTAGAGCTATTTGGTGTGCTTGCATTAAAGCCAACAATAGAGACAATAACAACGCCACTTCGTCATTTAACTACCGCTGCGCTTGGTAAAAAACCATCATTAGAAACAGACGAGCGTGATATAACGCTAACTTACACAGCTATTGATTACTATGCACCAAACAGCATTGAATTTAGATATAAACTAAGTGGCTTAGATAGTGACTGGCGCTATGCAAATACGCGACGTGAAGCTATTTATACTAACTTGCCTCCTGGCTCGTTTTTGTTTCAATTAGAAGCTAAGCGCCAAGGTGAAGACTGGGCTAAAGCGCAAGATGTAGAGTACGGTTTTGTAGTGCCTGAGCGCTTTGACGAAACAATTTACTTTAGGCTTTTAATTACCAGTGGTTTTATTTTGCTTTTTTATCTCATTTTTTGGGTGTTTAGAGCACAAGAGCGCAGAAAACAAGAAGCATTAGAGGGCTTAATCACTGAGCGTACCTTAGAGCTTCGCCAAGCTAATGATAAATTAGGCCAAGTGAATTCACAGCTTAAATTAGTGAGTCACTCAGATGAGCTAACAGGGCTACGTAGCCGCCGCTTTTTGTTTGATCAACTCCCTAAAGATATTGAGCACTTTCAACGTAATTCACAGTCGCTGCAGGCACAAGGTAAGTCACTGGTGCTGGTAATTATTAACTTTGATAACTTCAGCCGTATTAACGATGCGTATGGCCCAATTGCAGGTGATAGCTGCTTACAGCAAATGGCTGCATTGTTAAATTCGCGTACGCAGGGCTCTGACTATGTGGCACGTTGGAGTGGAGATGAGTTTTTATTATTATTACGTGACTTTAAATGCAATAAAATAGACAGCTATGCTTCAGAACTTTGTAAAGTAATAGCGGCTAATTCGTTCCAATTACCAAATGGAAAAACAACTAATATCACGGCATCAATTGGTTGGTCATTTTATCCATTACCTTTATTAGGCGGACAGGTAATTAGCTGGGAAACCTCTATTAACTTGGCAGATATAGCATTGCATCAAGTTAAAAAACGCGGTGGTGATGGTGTGGCTAATATTACGTTTGATGATCAGCTCGATGCATTTGAGTTTGAACAAAACTCTAATGTTGATCAACAGTTAGGTATTTTGCAAAGTAATGGCCTAGCTGATATTAAAGTGTGGATGCGCTGATGAGCAATATTTGACATTAAAAAAGGAGCCTAGGCTCCTTTTTTAATGTGCTCTACATTTAAATGTATAGGAAGTTAATTAATAAACGCCTTAATAGCGTTTAATATTCCTTGCTCGCCTAATCCCATTTCATCGTGCATTTCATCTTGCGTGCCGTGTTTAATAAACTCATCAGGAATACCTAAGTTAAGGATATTAATATCAGCTTTTTGCGTTGCCAAGTATTCGTTAATTGCAGAGCCGGCACCGCCAGCAATAGCATTATCTTCAAGGGTTACAATTACATCGTGGCTAGTTACAAGCTCATTTAAAAGTGCAGTATCAAGAGGTTTAATAAAACGCATGTTAACAAGCGTTGCATCTAATTCATTTGCAGCAAGCTGTGCATTATCAAGTAATGTACCAAATGATAAAATTGCAATTTTACTGCCTTTCTTAATTGTATCTGCCTTACCTATTTCAAGCAGTTGCATAGTGCTTTCGATGTCTGCAGTACCTGCGCTACCTCGAGGGTAACGAACTGCAACAGGGCAGTTTTCTTTATAACCGGTGTATAGCATTTGGCGGCATTCGTTGGTGTCGCTTGGTGCCATAATTACCATATTTGGAATACAGCGCATAAAGCTTAAATCGTACGCACCTTGGTGAGTTTCACCATCGGCTCCAACAATACCAGCGCGGTCAATGGCAAATAATACAGGTAAGTTTTGCAGTGCAACATCATGTATTAATTGGTCATACGCACGTTGTAAAAAGCTCGAGTAAATAGCAACAACAGGTTTTAAACCTTCACAAGCAAAACCAGCCGCTAAAGTAACAGCATGCTGCTCTGCAATGGCCACATCAAAGTATTGATCTGGAAACTCTTTAGAAAAACGTACCATGCCAGAGCCTTCGCGCATTGCTGGCGTAATAGCCATTAACTTGCTGTCTTGCTTTGCCATGTCGCATAACCAATCGCCAAAAACTTTTGAAAAAGTAGCAGCGCTAGGTTTAGATTTAGGCAGGCTAGTTGTGCTCGGATCGAATTTTGGTACACCATGGTAGCCAATAGGATCGGCTTCAGCCGGTTTATAGCCCTTACCTTTTTGCGTTTTTATATGTAAAAGCTGTGGGCCTTTTAAATTACGCATATTACGTAATGTATCTACAAGCATGTTTACATCGTGACCATCAATTGGGCCTATGTAATTTAGGCCTAATTCTTCAAAGAAGGTTCCCGGGATCATCATGCCCTTAATGTGCTCTTCCATTTTACTGGCAAGTTGTTTTACCGGAGGCACACCTGAGAGTAACTTTTTACTGCCTTCACGAATGTTAGTATAAAAGCTACCTGATAGAATTCGGGCAAAGTGATTTGTTAATGCGCCAACATTTTCAGAAATCGACATTTCGTTATCATTTAAAATAATAAGCATGTCTGATTTTACATCACCTAAATGATTCATCGCTTCAAATGCCATGCCTGCGGTGATAGCTCCGTCACCAATAATGGCTACAGATTTTCGACCTTTGCCTTCTTTTTGGGCGGCAATAGACATACCTAAGGCAGCTGAAATAGAGGTGCTTGAATGGCCTACGCTAAACGTATCGTATTGGCTTTCATCGCGAAAAGGAAAAGGGTGCAAACCGTCTTTTTGGCGAATAGTGTGCATTTGGTCGCGACGACCTGTAAGGATTTTATGTGGATAAGCTTGGTGACCCACATCCCAAACTAGGCGATCGTCTGGAGTGTTATAAACATAATGTAGCGCAACGGTTAGTTCAACCGTCCCTAAACCAGACGCTAGATGACCGCTACTTTGCGACACTGAGTTGAGTAAATAATCGCGCAGCTCATTGCTAAATGCAGGGAGTTTGTCTTGCGCTAAGTCACGCAATTGGGCTGGCTCGTCAACCAAATTAAGTAATGGATACTTGCTACTATCAAGTGTCATGGTTTTATATATATCCTTCGCTAACATTAATTTATTCAAAGCTTTTACGAATAATTAATGTTGAGTAATAATGTCAGTGCTAATTGCAATACGTATGAGCAAAAATTAGTGGTCACGCTCAATTAGGTAATTTGCTAGCGACGCAAGAAGTGTTGTGTCAGCATCTATATTTGCCAACGCTTCATGGGCTTGTTGTATTAAATTTTGCGCCTTTTCTTTAGCGCCTAGCATACCTAATAACGCCGGATATGTCGCTTTATTCGCGGCAATATCGGAGCCTTGTGGTTTACCTAAAGTAACCGTATCGCCTTCAACATCTAAAATGTCGTCGTGTACTTGAAACGCCAGCCCTATAGCATACCCAAAAATGCTTAAATTTTCTAAGGTTTGTTGATCTGCCTTTTCACTGCACAGTGCACCAAGTGTAATTGCACAATTAATTAAAGCTCCTGTTTTTAGCTTATGTATTCGCTCAAGCTCTTGTACGGTAATTACTTTATCTGTTGCTGCTATGTCAAGACCTTGTCCGCCTACCATGCCCTCAAGGCCTGATGCGTGGGCAAGCGTAGCAATCATTTTTACTTGTGTTTGCGACGAGCATGTAAATTTGTGATTCGCAATAAGCTCAAAGGCGAGTGTTTGTAGGGCATCACCGGCTAAAATTGCATTTGCCTCGCCAAATTCTATATGGCAAGTAGGGCGGCCACGGCGTAAGTCGTCATCGTCCATAGCAGGCAAATCATCATGAACTAGCGAATAGCTATGGATACACTCAATTGCAGCAGCAAGTACATGTAAGTCTTGCTGGTTTGCACCGAGCATTTTACCTGTGGCATAAACTAAAAATGGACGTAATCTTTTACCGCCATTAAATAATCCATACTGGGTGGCGTTCTTTACCGTTTCTTCAGTATCGAGAGGCTGTTTAAAATGCTGCTGTAAGGTCGCTACTACATCTTTTTGAGCACGTTCGATATAATTATTTATGCTCACAGCTATTCCATATCATTATCAAAATTCGTAAGAACTGACTTTTCGCCATTCCCCATCAAAATTGATACTTTTTGTTCTGCTTGCTGTAATTTACCTGATGAAGCACTTGCTAATGCAATTCCACGCTCAAATTGCTTTAACGATTGCTCAAGCGATAAGTCACCTTGTTCCATGTCACTAACGATTGTAGATAATTCTTCTAGTGCTTGTTCGAAACTTAAGTTTTCAGGTTTTTTAGTCGCCATCTTTATTTCAGCTTACATAATAAATTTAGGGGTCAATTTTAGGGGGAATGCTAAACTAGGTCAAAGGATGATATTGGTTTTTTACCTTTATAACGTTAAATTATATTTCAAGTGTATTAATAAAGCCTTAATAGCGGTCTGTTAGTTTAATAAATCAATTGATAATTAGGTAGCCCTTATAACTTGATCTAAAATAGTGCTAAAGGCTGCTTTTTATGTTTATTTATAAAAATGGCTTAAGCAATTCAATATGTTGCCGATAAGCAGTTAATAATAAAAGTTTATGATAAGGCCATTAAGCATGAAACTTCTGGAGGAAATGTGGATTTAGCAACCATAATCGGGATCCTAGGCGCAATTGGCTTAATTGTCATGTCTATGTTTATGAGTAGTAGCGGTGAAATGGCTATGTTTGCCGATGCTCCTTCTAGTGTAATTGTATTTGGTGGTTCACTTTTCATTGTTTTATCAAATTTCACCATGTCGCAGTTTTTGGGTATAGGTAAAGTTGTTGCTAAAGCGTTTATGTTTAAAATAGAAACGCCAGAAGAACTTATTGAAAAAGCAGTAGAACTTGCTGATTCAGCTCGTAAAGGGGGGTTTTTAGCACTCGAAGAAGCTGAAATCCCGAATCCATTTATGCGCAAAGGCGTCGACATGCTTGTTGATGGCCATGACGCAGATGTTGTTCGCGCCACACTTCAAAAAGATATCTCTTTAACCACTACTCGACATGAAATGGGCGCAGGCTTATTTAAGTCATTAGCCGATATTGCACCAGCAATGGGAATGATTGGTACTCTAATTGGCTTAGTTGCAATGTTATCTAACATGGATGACCCAAAAGCAATTGGCCCGGCAATGGCGGTAGCGCTTTTAACAACTTTATATGGTGCGTTTTTAGCCAATGTTGTGGCAATTCCTATTCAGGTAAAACTTGAACTGCGTAAAGACGAAGAGGCTATGAATCAGCGTTTAATTTTAGATGCTATTTTAGGTATACAAGATGGCCAAAATCCAAAAGTAATCGAAGGTATTTTGAAAAATTACTTAGCTGAATCTAAACGCAAAGTAGATACCGAGGAGTAATTATGTCTGATCAAGAGTGCAAATGCCCACCACCAGGCCTACCAGCATGGATGGGAACATTTGCCGATTTAATGTCACTGTTAATGTGCTTTTTTGTACTCTTGCTTGCGTTTTCAGAAATGGATGTACTTAAGTTTAAACAAATTGCGGGCTCTATGAAGTTTGCTTTTGGTGTGCAGAATAAAATTGAAGTAAAAGATATCCCTAAAGGTACCTCTGTTATTGCTATGGAGTTTACCCCAGGCAAACCAGAACCCACTCCAATAGAAACTATTCAACAACAAACAGTAGAAATGACTCAACAAATGTTAGAGTTTCAGGCTGGAGATGAAAGCTCAGCTGGCGGCAGGCAAGAACAGCGCGGGGACAAACGTGGTGGCGAATCTCGTAGTACTTCTCAAGAGCAATCGTCAGAGCAAGCAACTTCAGCGGCCGATCAGGAACAAACTAACGAGCTCGTAAAAAAAATCGCGCAGCAGCTTGAAAAGCAAATAATAGATGGTGCAATTGAGCTTGAATCTTTAGGGCAGCAAATAATTATTCGTATTCGAGAGAATGGTTCATTTCCTTCGGGTAGTGCATTTTTACAACCTAAGTTTAAACCCATAATTCAAGATATTGGTGTACTGTTAAAAGATGTACCTGGCGAAATAACTGTATCTGGCCATACAGATGATTTTCAGGTGTCGAATGAGTTATATATTAACAACTGGGACTTATCATCAAAGCGTGCCGTAGCAGTCGCAAGCGAGCTGCAAACGGTGCAAGGGTTTGATAAAAACCGCATGATGGTAGTGGGTCGGGCTGATACCCGTCCACTTGTTCCAAACGATTCAAATGAAGATCGCCGCAGGAATCGCCGAGTAGAAATATCTATATTACAAGGTAAAGCAAAAGAGTCAGCGCCTATTGATGTACGTTAAGCTATTGCTTGGTATTATATCTCACTACTTTTTGTTTTAATTTAGGGTACTTAATTGCCTAAGCATCTTGGCAATTTCATCATTTTAGCTTACAGTACATTTCCTTAACATATGTAATGGAATGCCCGTGAATAAAAAATATAAGTATAGCGATATGCCTGGAAATGGTACTGGCGGAGATGACGATAAGACGAAAGAATAACAATGCCTTTATGGGTTGATAAGGTAATTACATTTCTTGAACTTAGCTGGGTTTTATTTTTAATCCCAGCTATTGTTGTTTTCTATTTGCGTAAAGATTTTTTAGCATTACGATTTGTATGTGTCACAGGTGTATTTTTCTTATTTGGTGCACTTATATACGATTCTTTAAAAGAGTTTGATAAAGATATTTATATATATAGATATCTTGTCTGGGCGTTTAATGACATAGCTTGGATGGCTTTAATTGCCTATCTTGGGATAAAAGATAAAGTTTATTTATGGCAATGTGTGTTAGGTCAGTTGGTTGTTATAATGGCACCAATTTTACAACTTTTTCGCGTTGTTGATCGCCACCTTTGGGATTTATCTTATAGCACGTTAATGTATAAAACGCTTTTACCTTTAATTAATACGCTCACCGTAGTGGTGTGTTATCTTCCGCTAATTTATATTGTAATTAAAAATAATAAGACAGTAACTGGTAATAATCATAAAAAAGCCCCTCCTTTAAAATAGCTGTGCTAAACTACTGTTTATATGAACAGTGGTGAGCAAGCTATGAAACTCTACATTGCAGAAAAACCTTCACTAGGACGCGCTATTGCTGATGCGTTACCAAAACCACATAAAAAACACGATGGCTATATAGAAGTCGCTAACGGAGATTGTGTCTCGTGGTGTATAGGGCATTTACTAGAACAAGCAGAGCCCGATGATTACGATGAGCGCTTTAAAAAGTGGCAGTTTGATCACTTGCCTATAATACCTGAGCAGTGGAAGTTAAAAGCCAAAACCAAAACTCGCAAACAGCTCACTGTTTTAAAAAAATTAATTAAACAAGCCTCGCAACTTATTCACGCTGGCGATCCAGACCGTGAAGGCCAGCTTCTGGTCGACCAAGTAATAGAAGAAGCTAAAATAAGTCAGGCTAAAAAGCAAAGTACGCAACGTTTACTCATTAGTGATTTAAACTTATCGGCGGTAAAGAAATCATTGGGCACAATGCGTTCTAATCGAGATTTTATTCCGCTAAGTGTATCTGCTTTAGCGCGCTCTCGTGCTGATTGGCTATTTGGTATGAATTTAACACGTGCATACACACTAGCTGGGCAAAAAGCAGGGTTTGGTAATGTGCTTTCGGTAGGGCGAGTACAAACCCCTATTTTAGGTCTTGTTGTTAATAGAGATAACGAAATAGCGAACTTTGTATCTAAGCCTTTTTACGATGTATTGGCGCATTTGCTTACTCCAGATAATCAACCATTCATAGCTAAGTGGGTTCCAAGCAAAGCATGTGAGCCACATCAAGATGAAGAAGGGCGAATACTTAACAAAGCTCTTGCAGAAAATGTTGCTTCACGCATTACAAAGCAAAGTGCTGAGCTTACTTCACTCGACCAAAAACAAAAAAAGCAAAGTGCTCCATTACCTTATAATTTATCTGCTCTGCAAATAGATGCCGCTAAAGCATTTGGTATGCCAGCTCAAAAAGTATTGGATATTTGCCAAATACTTTACGAACGTCATAAACTAATTACTTACCCACGCTCAGATAATCGTTATTTACCCAAAGATCACCATCAAGAAGCATCTGCTATTTTAAAGGCAATAAGTGCAAATGGGGGGCAAAGCAGTGAATTAGTAAACGGGGCTGATGTAAAAAAGCGTAGTAAATGTTTTAACGATTCAAAAGTAGCTGCCCATCATGCCATTGTGCCTACGGCTAAGCAGTTAAAGTCAGCGAGTTTGAGCGGTGACGAAGCAAAGGTATATCAATTAATAAGCCGTCATTACTTAATTCAGTTTTATCCCGACTATATATATAACGAAACTAAAGCTGAGGTAATTATTGCTGGTGGGCTTTTTAAGGCAAATGCAAAGCAAGATGTAAGCTTGGGTTTTAAGGTGTTAATGGGTAAATCTGAATTAAAAGATGAAGCCTCGCTACCTCCTTTAACAAAAGGTATGCCTCTTTTTTGCGATAAAGGCGAAGTAGTCGAAAAGCATACATCACCCCCTGCTTATTTTACCGATGCCACATTATTGGCTGCGATGACGGGCATTAGCCGTTATGTTAAAGATCCACAAATTAAAAAGGTATTAAAAGACACTGATGGTTTAGGTACGGAGGCAACACGTGCGGGAATAATCGAGTTGCTATTTAAGCGGCGTTTTTTAAAACGTGAAGGTAAGTCAATTAGAGCGACCGAAACGGGACTTGCTCTTATTAACGTATTACCACAAGGTTTAGCGAGTCCTGATTTAACCGCAAAATGGGAGTCGAGCTTAGGTGATATTGCACAGCAGGCAATGAGTTATCAGCAATTTTTACAGCCTTTACTTGCTGACCTAAATGGGTTTGTTCAATTAGCAGCAAACTGCGATAGCAATGCATTTGCGAAGTTACCAAAAACCTCACCTAAAAAACGTTTTGCTAAACGAGGTGGAAAAGCGACCTTTAAAAAGTCGAGTTATAAAAAAAGCTCTGTTGCTAGTTAGCAACAGAGCTATTTTATTAAACGATATTACTCAACCTGAACTCTGTTTGAGATAGATTTATTATCCAGAATTCAGGTTACTTATTAAATAAAGCAACAGCAGCGTTACTCATTGCTTTTATTCCAGTAGGAATAGCAACTTTATAATCTGGTGCAAATTTACTAGAGTGTAGAGAAGGGAGTACCTCACCTGTTTTTATTGAATCTGCATATTGTGCTTGGTTTACGCCTCCTAGCCAAAAGAGGGTGATAGGGATATTTTCATCGGTGCGCCCGTATAGGCCAAAATCTTCACCCGCCATTACAGCTTGTGTTTCAAGTACATTAGTATCGCCAATTGCGCTGGCAATAGAATTTCTAACAATGTCTGTTTGTGCAGGGTTATTATAAGTAGATGGAATAGATTCATCTTCATGTACATATATTACAGGGTAGTTAGATTCATTTAAGCCAGCACTTTGTGCAATACCTGCGGTGATTCGTTTTATTGCTGCTATCTGAGCGCTTCTTACATCGGGGTTATAGCTTCTAAGAGTGAGTTGTAGTTTTACTTCATCCGAAATCACATTATGTTTTGAACCACCATGAATAGACCCCACTGTAATAACAGAAGGCTCAAGCGGTGAAAGCTCTCGGCTTGTGATTGTTTGCAAAGCAAGTACAGTGCGTGCAGCTATAACCACTGGGTCTATAGTTGTATGCGGATAAGCACCATGACCACCTTTACCTTTAATTGTAATATCGACAGAATCTACACTTGCCATCGTGTATTCATTTTTCATTGATACCTTACCAGCGGGGACGCTAGCGCTTACATGTAAAGCAATTATATGATCAGGTTTTGCATATTTACTAAATAGTCCTTCGCTTAACATCGCTTTAGCACCCCCACCTACTTCTTCTGCAGGCTGTGCAACCATCATTAATGTACCTTGCCACTGTTTTTTATGAGCAATTAACTGCTCTGCAGTTCCAATAAAAGAGCTCATGTGGATATCGTGGCCACAGCCGTGCATTACACCTACTTTTGCACCGTGCTCATCTATTACTTTGACTTTTGAGGCATAGGATTTTCCTGTTTGCTCAATAATAGGTAAGCCATCAGTATCAGTGCGGATCATTACTGTCGGCCCCTCACCATTTTTATAAATACCAACTACACCAAAGCCACCTACATTACTTGTTACTTTAAAACCCAGCTGAGTTAATCTATCTGCTACCTTTTTACCTGTTTTTTGTTCGTGATAAGAGAGCTCTGGGGATTGGTGTAAGTCGAGGTAAAACTTTTCAATAGCTGGCATGGCTTTGCTTAAATTCAAATCGAGTCCATTTGCTTGTACTAATGGGCTTGCTAATAAAAGTATTGCACTTAGGTAAGTTAATTTCATATTTTCCCTTATTGTTGAATATGTATACCGAGTGATTTAGGTATATGACTTGTAATTATTATGTTCACCACCATATAAAAACCTAAATAGACGAATATGGCAATCAATTCAATGAGCAACATAGTTAGTATTAATGCGCAAAACCTTCAACAAGTACTCGGTGAAACATCACAACAAAAATTGGTGTTGCTTAACTTTTTCTCTCCTCAAAGTCCTGACTGCATCGGACAGGCTGCAATTTTAGATAAAGTAGCAGCAGAATATGCAAGCTATATAGTAGTAGCAAACCTAGATTGCGATACAGAACAAGCACTCGCTTCTCAACTTGCGCAACAAGTTGGTCTGCAAACACTGCCTACGCTTGTATTATTAAAAGACTCCGCACCAGTAGATTTACTTGCAGGTGTTCAAAGCGAAGCGCAAATACGCGAAGCCCTAGCAAAGCATTTACCTGCGCAACAAGACTTACTGTTAGAACAAGCAAAGCAAGCGTTATTAAAGTCAGATTTAAATGCTGCATTTAATTATGCAAAGCAAGCTTATGAAATAGACAGCGGTAATGCACGTATCAAGTTAGTGCTAGCAGACATATGTATTCAAATTCACAAGGTAGATGAAGCGCAAGCACTTATAAATACAATAGATGCACAAGAGCAAGATGCTTACTTTAATAATATTAAAGCAAAATGCGAAGCCGCGCTTGAAGCAAAAGACTCACCAGAGATTAAAGAAAAGCAACAACAAGTAGAAAAGTATCCAAATGACTTAGAATTAAAAGAAGAGCTCAGTATTTTACTTAATGAAGCAGGCAGAAAAGAAGAAGCATTGGATGTACTGTTTACAGTTCTACAAAAAGATCTGAACTTCAACGAAGCAAAACCAAGCTTTTTAGCCATTATTGCCTCTTTACCTGATGGCGACGCACTCGCAGCTAAGTATCGTCGCAAATTATATAGTATTTTATACTAGGGTCTGTTGCTCTTTGCGGATTAAAATTTGTTCAAACTAGGGGGGGGTAATCGCGGCGCGAGATTTGTAACCTAGTGGGCTCGGTAACTGCTCCTGCGTTACCCTACTGGCTTACATCCATGTAAGAATAAGTCAAAACCGAGTAACAAAGAGTAAATAGCCCCTAGGAAGAACCCTTTGGGCAGCGCCTGTTTGGCATTAATGCTACGTTATCGCCTATTTATGGGGAGTAACCACACTACATAGGCTCTGCCTTGCCTGAATACCAAACAGGCTGCTGCAAATTTAACCTTGAAAGATAAACAGACCCTAGATTCTAATAACTATTACTTTTGAGAAGCACCTACATAAGGTGCTTTTTGCATTTTTAAGGTTTTAATTAATAGCTTTAGTATGGTTTAGCTATGTAAAAACAAGAGTTATCAACAGGGTTTTGTGGGTAACTTGTGCTTATCATGTGTACTTGCTTGGGGCTTAATTTTAATTACTATTTTATGCAAATAACGCTTGCGTAAAATCCGCCGCTCCCTATAATGCGACCCCACTGAGACGGGAAACAGCAACGCATAGCGAGGCACGAACAACTCAGGGTGTTAAGTAAAACTTAGAGTGAATCTTTTTAGAAAGTTTAAATTTAAGTATTGACAAAAAAATAGGAAAGCGTAATATGCGCAGCCCCTAGCGAGATAAAGTTCAACTTTATAATCGCAACGTTCTTTAACAATATAAAGCAATCATCTGTGTGGGCACTCGTACAGATTGAGTTCTAACAGCCAAACTACTTAGGTAGCGAGGCAAACAAATTAGAGTCTCAATTGAAAACTGAGTGACCAACAGAATAGTTATTTCGGTAATTATTCGGCACAGTCAATTCAATATCGAAAGATATTAAAAAATTCAGAATTCATTGAGCTGTCGAAAGACATAAAACTTTTTAATTGAAGAGTTTGATCATGGCTCAGATTGAACGCTGGCGGCAGGCCTAACACATGCAAGTCGAGCGGTAACAGAAAGTAGCTTGCTACTTTGCTGACGAGCGGCGGACGGGTGAGTAATGCTTGGGAACATGCCTTGAGGTGGGGGACAACAGTTGGAAACGACTGCTAATACCGCATAATGTCTACGGACCAAAGGGGGCTTCGGCTCTCGCCTTTAGATTGGCCCAAGTGGGATTAGCTAGTTGGTGAGGTAATGGCTCACCAAGGCGACGATCCCTAGCTGGTTTGAGAGGATGATCAGCCACACTGGGACTGAGACACGGCCCAGACTCCTACGGGAGGCAGCAGTGGGGAATATTGCACAATGGGCGCAAGCCTGATGCAGCCATGCCGCGTGTGTGAAGAAGGCCTTCGGGTTGTAAAGCACTTTCAGTCAGGAGGAAAGGTTAGTAGTTAATACCTGCTAGCTGTGACGTTACTGACAGAAGAAGCACCGGCTAACTCCGTGCCAGCAGCCGCGGTAATACGGAGGGTGCGAGCGTTAATCGGAATTACTGGGCGTAAAGCGTACGCAGGCGGTTTGTTAAGCGAGATGTGAAAGCCCCGGGCTCAACCTGGGAACTGCATTTCGAACTGGCAAACTAGAGTGTGATAGAGGGTGGTAGAATTTCAGGTGTAGCGGTGAAATGCGTAGAGATCTGAAGGAATACCGATGGCGAAGGCAGCCACCTGGGTCAACACTGACGCTCATGTACGAAAGCGTGGGGAGCAAACGGGATTAGATACCCCGGTAGTCCACGCCGTAAACGATGTCTACTAGAAGCTCGGAGCCTCGGTTCTGTTTTTCAAAGCTAACGCATTAAGTAGACCGCCTGGGGAGTACGGCCGCAAGGTTAAAACTCAAATGAATTGACGGGGGCCCGCACAAGCGGTGGAGCATGTGGTTTAATTCGATGCAACGCGAAGAACCTTACCTACACTTGACATACAGAGAACTTACCAGAGATGGTTTGGTACCTTCGGGAACTCTGATACAGGTGCTGCATGGCTGTCGTCAGCTCGTGTTGTGAGATGTTGGGTTAAGTCCCGCAACGAGCGCAACCCCTATCCTTAGTTGCTAGCAGGTAATGCTGAGAACTCTAAGGAGACTGCCGGTGATAAACCGGAGGAAGGTGGGGACGACGTCAAGTCATCATGGCCCTTACGTGTAGGGCTACACACGTGCTACAATGGCGCATACAGAGTGCTGCGAACTCGCGAGAGTAAGCGAATCACTTAAAGTGCGTCGTAGTCCGGATTGGAGTCTGCAACTCGACTCCATGAAGTCGGAATCGCTAGTAATCGCGTATCAGAATGACGCGGTGAATACGTTCCCGGGCCTTGTACACACCGCCCGTCACACCATGGGAGTGGGTTGCTCCAGAAGTAGATAGTCTAACCTTCGGGAGGACGTTTACCACGGAGTGATTCATGACTGGGGTGAAGTCGTAACAAGGTAGCCCTAGGGGAACCTGGGGCTGGATCACCTCCTTATACGATTTAGAACTTATTTGTTCGTAGTGTCCACACAGATGATTGTTAATTAGTGCTTGTTCTTCGGAATAACTAATTAATATGCTCTTTAAAAATTTGGAAAAGCTGATAATAAAATTCTGATGAATACATTGTATTTATCAAGAGTTTTCAAAAGTAAAAAAAGAATGGTAGCAGTACCATTCAGTGCCATTTAATTAACGTTTTACGTTGATTGATTGGTATCTACTTTAGTATTCAATATTAACTTCTGGCGAAGTTAAACTGTCACAAAACAAAGACCCGTTTGGGTTGTATGGTTAAGTGACTAAGCGTACACGGTGGATGCCTTGGCAGTTGGAGGCGATGAAGGACGTATTAACTTGCGATAAGCCTAGTCAAGCTAGTAAAAAGCGCTTGAGACTAGGATTTCCGAATGGGGAAACCCACCTGCTTGCAGGTATCGTTAACTGAATACATAGGTTAACGAGGCGAACGCGGAGAACTGAAACATCTAAGTACCCGTAGGAAAAGAAATCAACCGAGATTCCGAAAGTAGCGGCGAGCGAAATCGGAACAGCCCTTAAGCTTATTATGTGTTAATGGAAGGCTCTGGAAAGTGCCACGATACAGGGTGATAGTCCCGTACATGAAAAGACATTTTAAGTGAAATCGAGTAGGTCGGAGCACGTGAAACTTTGACTGAATATAGGTGGACCATCATCTAAGGCTAAATACTCCCAACTGACCGATAGTGAACCAGTACCGTGAGGGAAAGGCGAAAAGAACCCCTGTGAGGGGAGTGAAATAGAACCTGAAACCGTGTACGTACAAGCAGTAGGAGCCCACTTGTTGGGTGACTGCGTACCTTTTGTATAATGGGTCAGCGACTTATATTTTGTAGCGAGGTTAACCGAATAGGGTAGCCGTAGGGAAACCGAGTCTTAACTGGGCGACTAGTTGCAAGGTATAGACCCGAAACCCGGTGATCTAGCCATGGGCAGGTTGAAGGTTGAGTAACATCAACTGGAGGACCGAACCCACTAACGTTGAAAAGTTAGGGGATGACCTGTGGCTAGGAGTGAAAGGCTAATCAAACCGGGAGATAGCTGGTTCTCCCCGAAATCTATTTAGGTAGAGCCTCGGACGAATACTTACGGGGGTAGAGCACTGTTAAGGCTAGGGGGTCATCCCGACTTACCAACCCTTTGCAAACTCCGAATACCGTAAAGTAATATCCGGGAGACACACGGCGGGTGCTAACGTCCGTCGTGAAGAGGGAAACAACCCAGACCGCCAGCTAAGGTCCCAAAGTCATAGTTAAGTGGGAAACGATGTGGAAAGGCCCAGACAGCCAGGAGGTTGGCTTAGAAGCAGCCATCCTTTAAAGAAAGCGTAATAGCTCACTGGTCGAGTCGGTCTGCGCGGAAGATGTAACGGGGCTAAACTATGCACCGAAGCTGCGGATTCATCTTAGGATGAGTGGTAGGGGAGCGTTCTGTAAGCGGTTGAAGGTGTACCGGGAGGTATGCTGGACGTATCAGAAGTGCGAATGCTGACATGAGTAACGATAATGGGAGTGAAAAACTCCCACGCCGGAAGACCAAGGGTTCCTATCCCATGTTAATCAGGGTAGGGTAAGTCGACCCCTAAGGCGAGGCCGAAAGGCGTAGTCGATGGGAAACAGATTAATATTTCTGTACTCGATATAATTGCGATGGGGGGACGGAGCAGGCTAAACAAGCATGGCGTTGGTAGTCCATGTGAAAGTGAGTAGGTTGGCGACTTAGGTAAATCCGGGTTGCTATTAAGACTGAGACACGAGACGAGTCACTACGGTGATGAAGTTGTTGATGCCATACTTCCAGGAAAAGCCTCTAAGCTTCAGATTATATGGAATCGTACCCCAAACCGACACAGGTGGTCAGGTAGAGAATACTAAGGCGCTTGAGAGAACTCGGGTGAAGGAACTAGGCAAAATCGTACCGTAACTTCGGGAGAAGGTACGCTCCTATCTGTGATGAGACTTGCTCTCTAAGCGGACGGGAGCCGCAGTGACCAGGTGGCTGGGACTGTTTATTAAAAACACAGCACTGTGCAAAATCGCAAGATGACGTATACGGTGTGACACCTGCCCGGTGCCGGAAGGTTAATTGATGGGGTTATCCTTAGGGAGAAGCTCTTGATCGAAGCCCCGGTAAACGGCGGCCGTAACTATAACGGTCCTAAGGTAGCGAAATTCCTTGTCGGGTAAGTTCCGACCTGCACGAATGGTGTAACCATGGCCACGCTGTCTCCACCCGAGACTCAGTGAAATTGAAATCGCAGTGAAGATGCTGTGTACCCGCGGCTAGACGGAAAGACCCCGTGAACCTTTACTACAGCTTGGCACTGAACATTGAACCTACATGTGTAGGATAGGTGGGAGACTTTGAAGCAGCGACGCTAGTTGTTGTGGAGTCAACCTTGAAATACCACCCTTGTAGTTTTGATGTTCTAACGTTGGCCCCTGAATCGGGGTTACGGACAGTGCCTGGTGGGTAGTTTGACTGGGGCGGTCTCCTCCTAAAGAGTAACGGAGGAGCACGAAGGTTGGCTAAGTACGGTCGGACATCGTACGGTTAGTGTAATGGTAGAAGCCAGCTTAACTGCGAGACAGACACGTCGAGCAGGTACGAAAGTAGGTCATAGTGATCCGGTGGTTCTGAATGGAAGGGCCATCGCTCAACGGATAAAAGGTACTCCGGGGATAACAGGCTGATACCGCCCAAGAGTTCATATCGACGGCGGTGTTTGGCACCTCGATGTCGGCTCATCACATCCTGGGGCTGAAGTCGGTCCCAAGGGTATGGCTGTTCGCCATTTAAAGTGGTACGCGAGCTGGGTTTAGAACGTCGTGAGACAGTTCGGTCCCTATCTGCCGTGGGCGTTTGAGAATTGAGAGGGGTTGCTCCTAGTACGAGAGGACCGGAGTGAACGAACCGCTGGTGTTCGGGTTGTCATGCCAATGGCATTGCCCGGTAGCTACGTTCGGAACTGATAAGCGCTGAAAGCATCTAAGCGCGAAGCAGGCCTCGAGATGAGTTCTCACTAGACTTTTAAAGTCTCTGAAGGGCCGTTGAAGACTACAACGTTGATAGGCAAGATGTGGAAGTGGTGTGAGCCATTAAGCTAACTTGTACTAATTACCCGTGAGGCTTAACCATACAACGCCAAACGCGTTTTATGCGACAGTTTAGACAGAAGTTAATATAACTAAAGTAGAAATTACTTAGAAAGACTTAAAAAATATTATCAGATATTTTCCAAATTCAGTTAGTGCGCAGAAATACGTATTAACGCCCAAATTTGCTTGGTGACAATAGCGTTTTGGACCCACCTGACTCCATGCCGAACTCAGTAGTGAAACGAAACAGCGCCGATGATAGTGTAGCATTTGCTATGTGAAAGTAGGACATTACCAGGCTTCAAATTCAGTCGAAGGACTTTAACCTTAATAATTAAAATAAGAAAATTGAAAAGAATTTTCTTGGTGACAATAGCGTTTTGGACCCACCTGATCCCATGCCGAACTCAGTAGTGAAACGAAACAGCGCCGATGATAGTGTAGCATTTGCTATGTGAAAGTAGGACATTACCAGGATTTAATTAAGAGAAACCCGTTACAGCAATGTAACGGGTTTTTTGCTGTCTGAGATTGATATAAATAGCAATACCCCATGCCGAATGCAGTAGTGGCCGCTTCTGCACACCCTGTACGCCGCGGCGCTTGTATTCCTATACATCAACGAATAGCTCGAAGACGAGCCCGACCAATGATAGTGTAGCATTTGCTATGTGCCTCTCCACCGCTGTGGGCACTACGACATTACAAGGAATTAATTAAGAGAAACCCGTTACAGTGATTTAACGGTTTTTTGCTTTCAATTTAAAAATCTCACCTTTGAATTCATCAACAAAACTAGGTGCGTCTATTCGCGCGTGCTAAAATCCAATTTTTATGAATGATGATATAGAGGTCTAGTTTGCCTACAGCTGATTACCAAAAGGTGCTTGATGAAATAGCACATGAAGTACGCCCTTTATTATCACAAGGAAAAGTAGCTGATTATATACCGGCCCTTGCAGAGGTCGATCCTGAGCAATTTTCTATTGCTATTTATACAACTGATGGTGAGACTGTGTGTGCGGGGGATTGCTCCCAACGTTTTACTATTCAATCAGTTTCTAAAGTTATGACACTTACTATGGCACTGCAACGTTATGGTGATGAGCTTTGGCATCGAGTTGGAAAGGAACCTTCAGGTACTGCTTTTAACTCGCTTACACAGCTTGAGTTTGAAAAAGGGATTCCTCGTAACCCTTTCATAAATGCAGGCGCAATTGTAACGTGTGATGCGTTGTACAGCCGCTTATCTGCACCAATGCACTCTATGCTCGAGACCTTTAGGTTGTTAGCTGGTAATAGAGGGATAGTGATTGATAAAAAAGTCGCTAATTCTGAGTATGAATTTAGGCATCGTAATGCTGCTATGGCACATTTAATGAAATCGTTTGGTAATTTTGAAAATGAAGTCGATGATGTTTTATGGTCTTACTTTAACTTTTGTTCTATTGAGCTCAACTGTATTGAATTAGCCAAAGCTTATAATTTTTTAGCAAATAAAGGTGTTGATAATCGATCGGGCGATCGTGTTTTAAGTAGCCGTCAAAATAAGCAGCTTAATTCGCTATTATTTACCAGTGGCTTATACGATGCAGCGGGGGATTTTGGTTACAGAGTAGGTATGCCAGGTAAGTCGGGAGTGTCAGGGACTATTTTAGCCGTGTTACCAAATAAGTTTACGGTAGCTGTTTATTCTCCGGGGCTTAATTCGTTTGGTAATTCGGTTGCAGGAATTGCGGCGCTGGAACTGCTATCTAAAAAGCTCGATATTTCTATTTTTTAGGAAGTTGATAGGGAGCAATACTTGCTCCCACCGTTATTATTGTTCCCAATAAACCTGTTCTAAGCAGTCTTCGCGTTCTGGTAAACCGCGAGATAAACGAGGAGAGTGCTGAACTAACACTTCATAACTAGCTCGGTTAGCATATTTACTAATTTGCGATAGTGACGAGTAAGTAATAGCTTGTTGCTGATGCTTAGCTGAGTTTGCCACGTTAAGTTTATGATAAACATTCGCTGATAAGTCATGTAGCACAGCCGCTAAAGCACAATCGCCTGCACCATTGGTGTTTTTGATTGAGTCAGGTCCACCCATAAATGGGGCTGTATGGCTATATGCTCTGATAGGCTCATCACACTCGGTTTTACGCATAGCACGTGAAAATTCGTATCGATTAAAATCAGGTATTGCTCCTGGTAATAACGGGTATTCGGTTTCACGCTTTAAGCTTTCGTCTACGTAGCCGGCCATAAATAAGCCTTTTTCGCCAGCGGTGCAAATTACCAAATCTACCCAATCAAGTGCTTTATCGGCAGCTAGGAGAGGGTCTTCAAAACCTGTAATAGCTAACCCTTCTTCTTCGTTCATAGCAAGAATATCAACATGCTTTTCAACAAAGTTTGCCCACCAGGTCGGGTCTTGTTCAATTAAGAATTTAGTTCCGAGTGTAAGAACAACTGGCACACCTGCATCATTAGCGTATTTTACCGCTTGCATAGTCGCTTCAGTCATCGTTTCACTACCTTGCGTACGCATGAGGTAGGCACTGATCACTAATGCTGATGAATTTTCAATAAGGTTTTTATCGATAGATTCAGGACGTAAGTGATTCATTAGGCCCGCACTTATTGCAAAAGTACGCTCACCGGTTTCATCAATTAATGTAAAACAACGGCCTATAGGCCCATCTACTGGTTGAAGATAGTTTAAATCTACACGGCTTGAGGTATTACATAAAAAGCGGTAAGCATAGCTACCTATTTTTATATTTTCGCTCATTACGCCTAATAAAACTGAGCGATCATCTGCAAGTACAGAGTAGTTGTGCATAGTGTTACCAATGGTCCCACCGGCAAACTCAAAATCAACCATATCGTTTAATTTTAAACGATCGTATAAGGCGTTCGTTATGTCGCTATCAATAACTTGTGACATACCTCTACGTAGTTGAAATTCGTCAAGGAAAGCTTGATCAACTTTTGCCTCTATATCAACAACGATCTGATCGATACCCGTAATATAACTACGTTGTAATCGCTCTGTTGCGTTAAGTTGATTGGTAAGTGGATCTTTGGCTTCCACTGGAAAATAATGTTTATGCCTGCGGCGTCCAGGAAATTTCATTTGCTACCCGTGTTGTGAGCTAAATAAAAAAAGCGTGAGATTATAGCGTAAATCCACACGAGTGAGCCATTACAAACAGGTAAATATCGTTTTATTTTTGCAATAAAGTAATGAATAACGCACTTTAGAGTGCTAACTAGGTATAATTACAGCATAAAAAGTTATTTAAGTAGAAAGAATGAACGAGCCATTTAATGATTCCTACTGGATGGAGCAAGCGCTTTTGTATGCAAAGCAAGCAGAGTTGCTTGATGAAATTCCGGTTGGAGCAATTGTAGTCAAAGATAACCAGTTAATTTCAGTCGGGTATAACCGCTCAATAACCGATAACGATCCATCTGCTCATGCCGAAATGATTGCAGTAAGAGAAGCTGGAAAAGTACTTAATAATTACCGCTTAATTGATTGCACACTATATGTAACGTTAGAGCCTTGCTCTATGTGTGCAGGACTGTTGGTGCATAGCAGAATAAAGCGTTTAGTATTTGGTGCCCTCGATGCTAAAACAGGGTCTGCAGGTTCAATTATGAACTTATTACAAGAGCCGAGGTTAAATCATCAAGTAGAGGTATGCGGTGGTGTTTTGGCACAGCAGTGCGGTGATACTATTTCGAATTTTTTTAAGCGTAGAAGAGAGCAAATTAAAGCAGCTAAGAAAGCTGCTCGTGATGAACAAATAAATAAACCTAGCTAAAGTTAACTAGCGATTGGCTCTATTTCTGTTTCAGCCATTTGCTGCATAGCAAACATTCGGCGGCGCCAGATGATTTTTTTGTGCAGTTTTCTTAGCATAACACGACGACGTGTGGCTGTTGAATAAATCACATTGCGTTTTAATTTTTGTGTGCGTCTACGTTTTAGCATGTTTTCTCCTAATGCAAGAGTGAGAAAGGCGCAGGGTATATCTTATAAAATAATAATATACAAGTAATACACATTAGTGATCATTTGATGACAAGTAAACAGATATTTAATTTACTTAAAGTTTGCTTACTGGCTTGCTCAAAAAACTGATACCTATACAAATCTTAGTTATTGTTTTCACTCGGTTGTTCGGGCTCAATTATAGGCTGTTGTTTTTCTGTTTGCGCTTCATCTTTGTTACTTTTTTCGTCACTTTCTTCATTTAGCTTTGGTTCTGGTTCAGGCTCTACAGCAATAGCATTATTCTCATCTAGCCAAACAAGTGCATCGTAATAGCGACGAATATTATCAACATATTTAACCGCTACATCGCCACGCGCATAACCATAGCGAGTTTTGCGGTAATAGCGCTTTTTAATTAACAGCGGTAAGCGTTTTTTTACATCAGCCCATTTATCAGGGCTTGCGCCTTGCTGCTCGGTAATTATACGCGCGTCGTTAACGTGCCCCCAACCTACGTTGTAAGCCGCTAGTGCAAGCCATGTTCTATCAGGTTGAGGAATTCTATCAGGAATACGCTTAATCAGTTTACTTAAATACTTACCACCACCGCGAATATTTTGCTCTGGCTCTAAGCGGTTGGTAACACCTACTTGTTTTGCTGTACTGCGGGTTAGCATCATAATACCGCGAACGCCTGTTGGCGATTTAGCGCGAGGATTCCACATAGATTCTTGATAGCTAAGTGCCGCTAATAAACGCCAATCAAGGCTACCAGCATATTGTTCAAACCATGGTTGGTATGTTGGTAAGGTTTCTTTTATAGCTTCGATGTAAGCAAGGGTATTTACATAGTTAAATTGGCGCACGTGGCCAAAGTATTTTTCTTCAAGTACGTAGAGCTGATTACTCTGTTTTATATCGCCAAAAAATGGCACTAATAAGGAATATAAAGAATCATCTTTTGATTTGTTAAGTATCCATGCAATCGGATCGTTATGACTAACAGAAAAACCGATACTTAAATTTGGATGATAACGGCGAAATAACGATAGCGTATGTGTATCAGCGAGTGTGTAATCTATTTCGCCATCAATAACCGCTTGAAGTAGTTCTTCTTCATCAAACTCTTCGCTTTCTATCCAATTAAGATCTGGATTGTTTTTTTTCATTTTTTGCAGAGTAAGCGAATGGCTACTTTTAGCGATAACAGTAAAGTTGCCATCTAAGTCGGCAAACTCTCGAGGACGAACACGTCCTTGCTTATAAACTAATTTTTGGCTGATGGTTCTGTAAGTTGGTCCATAACGGTATTGCTCTGCACGGGTTTTATTATAGGTAAGTCCTGAGGCAATTAAATCTAAATCACCGCTTTCAAGGCGTTCAAACATATCGGATAAGTTAAAAAATGGCACTATTTCAAGCTCTACACCTAGATATTCAGCAAATGCTTGAGATAGCTCATATTCAAAGCCTTGTTCACCTTGAACGGCTTGATAATAATTACTAGCACTTGCAAGTGTACCCACACGTATTTTGTTTTGCTCTTTTATTTGGGCGAGTTGAGTTGGCTGCTCTTGCATATCACATGCACATAACAGCATAACTAAAGTAATGATTATTATTAGTTTTTCTTTGAACATTGAGTGCCCCTTAAGCTCGCCAGCCACCGTTATAGCAAAACTAAGCCATCGCGTCACTTTACCTTTTATTTTATTAACCAAAAGAGGCTATAAATAAAGCTAAAAAGTTAATTTTATGAAAAGCGTAATTTTGAGTTAAATCTGAATGCTAATTGGACTATAATGCGTGCCTAAAATATCGTTCAATCCCTAACCCCGGATGAAATTACCTATGTTGATCCTTCGTGGTGCACCAGCACTTTCAGAGTTCAGAGTTAATAAAATTTTAGCGCGTTGCCAACAATCGCAACTTCCAGTCACTAACGTATACGCCGAGTATGCTCACTTTGCCGATTTAACATCGCCGTTGAGTAGCTCTGAGCAAACCAAGCTTGAAAAACTATTAACTTACGGTCCAACCATTGCAGAGCATACCCCAGCTGGCAAACTTGTACTTGTTACACCTCGCCCAGGTACCATTTCACCTTGGGCATCTAAAGCTACCGACATCGCCCACAACTGTGGTTTAAAGCAGGTTCACCGTGTTGAACGCGGTATTGCTTATTATGTTGAAGGTGATTTAAACGCAGAACAACTTGCACAAGTAACTGCGTTATTGCACGACCGCATGACTGAAGCCACACACAATGAACTTGAAGATGCGGCTCAGCTGTTTCGCAGTGATGCCCCACGCCAAATGTCGTCTGTCGATATTTTAGGTGGTGGACGTGAAGCACTAGCAACAGCCAATGTTGAGCAAGGCTTTGCGCTTGCTGATGATGAAATAGACTACTTAGTAGAAAATTTTACAAAGTTAGGACGTAACCCTAACGACATCGAATTGTTTATGTTTGCACAAGCGAACTCAGAGCATTGTCGCCATAAAATATTTAATGCTGACTGGACAATCGATGGTAAAGAGCAGCCAAAATCGCTGTTTAAAATGATTAAAAATACGTTTGAGCTAAATCCTGAAAATGTATTGTCGGCTTATAAAGATAACGCGGCAGTAATGAAAGGCTCAAAAGCGGGTCGCTTCTTCCCAAATGCGCAAGGTGAATATGCGTATCATCAAGAAGACATTGAAATACTAATGAAAGTTGAAACTCATAACCACCCAACAGCTATTGCGCCATTCTCAGGTGCTGCTACAGGTTCTGGTGGTGAGATTCGCGATGAAGGCGCAACGGGTCGTGGCTCTAAGCCAAAAGCAGGGTTAGTTGGCTTTACTGTATCAAATTTACGTATTCCAGGTTACGAGCAACCGTGGGAAAGCGATTTTGGTAAGCCGGGTCGTATTGTAAACGCACTTGATATAATGACAGAAGGTCCACTAGGTGGCGCTGCATTTAATAATGAGTTTGGTCGTCCTAACTTATTAGGCTACTTCCGTACTTACGAAGAAAAAGTAACAAGCCATAACGGTGAAGAAATACGTGGTTACCATAAACCAATTATGCTTGCCGGTGGTTTAGGTAATATTCGCTCTGATCATGTTCAAAAAGGTGATATTCCTGTAGGCGCTAAATTAATTGCGCTAGGCGGGCCTGCAATGAACATTGGTTTAGGCGGTGGTGCTGCATCAAGTATGGCCTCAGGTCAGTCAAACGAAGATTTAGACTTTGCTTCAGTACAGCGCGAAAACCCAGAAATGGAACGTCGTTGCCAAGAAGTTATCGATAAATGTTGGCAACTAGGCGATGAAAACCCAATTGCATTCATCCATGATGTAGGTGCCGGTGGTTTATCTAATGCGTTTCCTGAGCTTGTTAATGATGGCGGACGTGGTGGTAAATTCCAATTACGTAGCATCCCTAACGATGAGCCAGGCATGGCACCACACGAAATTTGGTGTAATGAATCACAAGAGCGTTATGTACTCGCTGTTGGCGTAGAGGACTTTGACCGCTTTGAAGCAATTTGTAAGCGCGAACGTGCCCAGTACGCTGTTATTGGTGAAGCAACCGCTGAACCTCACTTAACAGTGTCAGACAGCCACTTTGAAAATAACCCTGTTGATTTGCCGCTGGACGTATTATTAGGTAAAGCACCTAAAATGCACCGCGATGTAACGTCAAAGCAAGTTGTTGGCAAAGCGCTTGATATCACATCAATAAATGCAGCAGATGCAGCGCAGCGCTTAATGCGTTTACCAACCATTGCAGAAAAAACATTCTTAATAACAATCGGCGATCGCTCAGTTACGGGTTTAGTAGCACGCGACCAAATGGTTGGTCCTTGGCAAGTACCTGTTGCTAACTGTGCTGTAACTGCGGCAACGTATGACACTTACCACGGTGAAGCTATGTCACTCGGTGAGCGTACTCCGGCTGCATTACTTAATTACGGTGCATCTGCTCGTTTAGCTGTAGCGGAGTCGTTAACTAATATTGCCTGTGCAAACATCGGTAGCCTTGAAAACATTAAGTTATCGGCAAACTGGATGGCAGCAGCGGGTCACCCAGGTGAAGATGCTGGTTTATACGAAGCGGTTAAAGCCGTAGGCGAAGAGCTTTGTCCTGCGCTTGGTTTAACGATTCCAGTAGGTAAAGATTCTATGTCGATGAAAACGACATGGAAAGATGAAGGTGACTCACAAGAGAAGTCAGTAACATCGCCGCTTTCACTGGTTATAACTGCGTTTGGTCGTGTTGACGACGTACGTAAAACAGTAACACCACAACTGCGCACAGATAAAGGCGATACATCGCTTATATTAATTGATTTAGGTGCGGGTAAAAACCGCATGGGCGCATCAAGCCTTGCGCAAGTTTATAAGCAATTAGGTGATGTAACCCCTGATGTTGATAGCCCAGAGTTATTAAAAGGCTTTTATAACGCAATGCAAGCGCTTGTGGCTGATAGTAAGTTACTTGCTTATCATGACCGCTCAGACGGTGGTTTATTTACCACGGTTGCTGAAATGGCGTTTACGGGTCATACCGGTGTAACGGTTGATTTAGCAGCTTTAACAGGTTCTGACATTGAAGCGCTTTATAACGAAGAGCTAGGTGCAGTAATTCAAGTTGCAAATGCTGATTTAGATGCAGTGAATGCGGTGTTTGAACAACATGGTATAGCAGCAATTAGCCACAACATTGGCACGCTTAACAGTGACGATACGATTATATTTAACCGTGGCGAAAATACGGTACTTAATCATACGCGTACTGAGCTTCGTACTATTTGGGCTGAAACAACGTATCAAATGCAAGCACGCCGTGACAACCCTGAGTGCGCTAAGCAA
This sequence comes from Pseudoalteromonas sp. LC2018020214, assembly GCF_016598755.1. Taxonomy (NCBI): domain Bacteria; kingdom Pseudomonadati; phylum Pseudomonadota; class Gammaproteobacteria; order Alteromonadales; family Pseudoalteromonadaceae; genus Pseudoalteromonas; species Pseudoalteromonas sp. LC2018020214. The sequence continues at coordinate 2,860,715 of NZ_CP066804.1, read as the reverse complement.
GAGTTTGATGCTAAATTTGATGCAAAAGATCCAGGCTTAAACGTAAAACTTAACTTTGATTTAAACGAAGATATAGCAGCGCCATACATTGCAACCGGTGCTAAACCGCAAATGGCTATTTTACGTGAGCAGGGTGTTAACTCTCATTTAGAAATGGCGGCAGCATTTAATCGCGCAGGTTTTGCAGCCGTTGATGTACACATGAGCGACATTTTAGAAGGTCGTTTAACACTAGAGCAATTTAAAGGTTTAGTGGCCTGTGGTGGTTTCTCATACGGTGACGTACTTGGTGCGGGGGAAGGCTGGGCTAAGTCTATTTTGTTTAACGATATGGCACGCGATCAGTTCCAAAACTTCTTCCACCGTGAAGATACTTTCAGCTTAGGTGTATGTAACGGTTGCCAAATGTTATCAACGTTAAAAGAGTTGATCCCTGGCACTGAACATTGGCCGCGCTTTGTAACTAATAAATCAGAACGTTTTGAAGCACGCTTTAGTTTAGTAGAAATACAAGAGAATCCGTCTGTGTTCTTTAACGGAATGGCTGGCTCGCGTATGCCTATAGCGGTTTCTCATGGTGAAGGTCATGCTGAGTTTGCAAACGATGCAGCCACTAAAGCGGCGCTTGAGAGCGGCACTGTAGCGGTTAAGTTTGTAGATAACTACGGTAATCCTACAACGCAGTACCCAGCTAACCCTAATGGTTCTCCAGAAGGTATTACAGGTATTACGTCAACAGATGGTCGCGCCACTGTAATGATGCCGCATCCAGAACGTGTATTCAGAAGCGTTGCCAACTCTTGGCACCCAGATGAGTGGCTCGAGGATAGCCCGTGGATGCGTATGTTCCGTAACGCACGTAAAAACGTAGGTTAATTATATTTACGTTTATACAAGTTAGATTCATAATCTTACTGTAAAATAAAAAAGGCTGCATTGTGCAGCCTTTTTTGATTATACCAATCTGCTTATATATGGGGTCTATTTAACGTTAAGAAAATCACACTAGAACTAGGCAAAAGTTTTTATATCTAGTTGTTCTAAATAAAAAACTTTTAACGACGTTATAGTGCAATTTAATTCGTTAAATTGATCAAAGATTTATGCAGGTTGGTATTAGTTTAGCTAAAAGCACAAAGCATTTAAGGATAGTATGTTTAAGCGAATTGGTTTAATTGTTGGAGCTGTATTACTAAGTACCTTGCTGCTTAGTTATGTATTTCGCTTGCCGTTATTACAATGGGTTATAGCGCCTGAGCTCAAAAAAGCAGACATTACGTTAAGTTGTCTCGATTTTTCAATTACGTCTAGCTTAAATATTCATGCTGATAGAGTGTGTTTAAATTATCAAAATCAACAATTACAACTCACTGGTATTACTGCAAATACAAAGCGTGTATATATTGAAAATGCAGTGCTAACAGTTAATCCACTCCCTAAAAGTGATAATGCTAATCAGCTTGCTAAAAATCTCGATTTAGCACTTCCCTTAAATCGCCCATTAATCAATATTAAACAGCTTGTAGTAAAAAGTGATGAGCTCAATAAGCCACTTAAAATAAGCATATTAGAACCCGAACTAAATAAATTTAATGTCTCAGGTGATATAAACGCAAGTGCAATTTTGACTGCTAATAAAGTAAGTGGTCAGTTTGAAATTAATGACACTTTTTTAAAGCACGTTATAAACACTAAAAATACATTAATAGCAGATGCTAACTTTAATACTCAGCAAGCATTTAGCTTTGATGGTATAGAGCTTAAGTTAAATGGCGATATTAGCTCCCAGTTTGCTCACACGTATGAGCAGTGCAAAGTTAACGTATTAACCACTGGTAAATTGGCGACGCGTTTTAATTTAAATAGCCAAGCGTTAATGTTTAATACCGATTTGCTTAATAACAAAATTAATTTAACACCAAGCTGTACTGAGTTAATTCCACCAAGTGAATATGCGGGCTTTATTAGCAAACAAGTGCCTTTAAATTGGCAACTTAAACTCCCTCAATCAATTCGCTTAGAGGCTAGTGAACTCAGTGTACCTGCAATTAATTTGATGAGTGAAGGCGATAAGCAATTTGATTTTTTAATAACAGATACAACACTAAATATTACATCTCCACTTGAGTACTTACAGACAAATTTATCAGCTCAAATAAATACACCCGATATAAATAATATTAGCGTTAATGCTCAGTTATCTGGCGCTGCAATTAAAGGCGATTACGCCGTTATGCTTGAAAATTTACCTGAGTTTGCACCTGCAACAGCGAATGGGCTTAGCCTTAGTGGTCACTTTAATATAAGTGAGTTTATAGACTCAAAACCAATTGGGCTTATAAATGCTAAATTAACGCTTAATAGTGTAGATGCGTTTGATATAAGTGCAGTGCAATATCAAGGTGATTTAACAGCAAAAATGGATAAACAGTTAAACGCAGAAGTAACGTTAACTCAGCAATTAAAAAGCGCAGAATATAAAGAATTTAAAGTCACAGATATAAGTAACACATTAACAGCAAATGCTAATTTAGGCGTAGGTGAGTTATTTGCTGATCTAACAGCAAAAACGAATATAAAGGCTGTTAATAGCCCCGACATAAAACTTAATAATATAAAAATAGAGTCTACGGGCTTGCAAAGCCGTGCACTAAAAGCCACGCATCACGCATTTATAAACGATGTTGAGTTAGTGATAAATCATCATGTGTCGTCGCAAGCTCATCCGTTTGAAGTGGTTATTCCTGAACAAAGTGCGCTGTCGTTAAATGCGTTTATTAGTCAATTTGAGCCACTTGCACAGTTAACAGAGGGCGAATTTAATGGCTATATTAGTGGCGATATAAACTTACAAAATGCACTGTTCAATATAGGGATTAGCCATACAAATGCATTGTATAACGATTACCTTGCGAGTGATTTAAACAGTGTATTTAGCGGGGAATATAATTCAGGTAAGCTTAATGTAAAACCAACTACCTTTAATTTAAATGAATTTAGAGCAGGTGCTGTAGTTAAAGCGATTGAAGGTCAATGGCAAGTTAATAACAATACCGCGCTTATAAATGATGTAAAAGGAAGTGTGTTTGGTGGCGAGTTTTCATTAGATAGCTACACAGTAGGGAAGCCAAACCAAGTTGCTAATGTTAAGTTTGAAAACATTGATGCAAGTAAACTCGTTACACTCGACGATAAGTCGGGCATTGTATTAACGGGGCGCTTGGCGGGGTCTTTACCAGTTCACTTTGATAGTGGAATTATTGAAATAATTGACGGTAGCTTATTTAGCCAAGGAACAGGTAATTTAAAAATTACCAATAATGCCGCGTTTGATTCAGTAATGCAGCAACAGCAAGAGTTACAACCTGTGTTAGGGCTATTAACTAATTTAGATATTCAAAAACTGAATAGCAGTGTGGCACTAAAAAATGATGGTTGGTTAAAACTAGGGGTTAATTTGCAAGGCTATAATAAAGCAGAGCAGCAGCAGGTTAACTTTAATTATAACCACGAAGAAAACGTATTTACACTTTTGCGTGCACTGCGTTTAAGTGACGAAATTACACAAAAAGTTGAGCAACAATACTCACAAAAAGGAAACTAATAATGAGACAGTCGTTATTGATAAAAGTACTGCTTGCGCTGGGTGCTATTAGTGCGCTAAGTGCTTGCACGCATCGTGTTGAGGTGTCTGCTAAAGAGCCCATTACTATTAATTTAAATGTGAAGGTCGATCACGAAATTCGCGTAAAAGTAGATAAAGAACTCGACAATTTATTTAGTGACGACAGTGAGTTATTTTAAGGAGCTAGAACATGAATACGAAGAAAAAATTAAACATTATTACGTTAGTTAGTGCAGTATGTATGTCGTTCTCTGCGTGGGCTATTAGCCTTGATGACGCTAAAAACCAAGGTCTAGTAGGTGAAGATAGCTCTGGTTATTTAGGGCTTGTTGTACAAAACGCAGAAGCAAAAGCCGTTGTTGATGATATAAATGCAAAGCGTAAAGCGCAGTACTTAAAGTTGGCTAAAAAGAATAACTTGTCACTTTCACAAGTAGAAGCGCTTGCTGCTGCTAAAACAATTGAAAAAACCCAAAGTGGTCATTACGTTGAAGTAAATGGTAACTGGGTTAAAAAATAAGCGTTTGTTATTGTCTTGTTTTGCACAAACCAAAATAAAACCGAGCATTTAAGCGCTCGGTTTTTTACAGCCTTCAAGTAACTGCTGCCAAAAATCAATCCCCTTACGCCTTGCTAGATTTATATTATGCTCAGGAATAGATTCAGGCTCGTTATAACTATCAAGTGCTTCGCTCATACTTGCTTCGCGGATTAAATGCAAAGTAGGAAAGGGCGCTCTATTTGTGTAGTTTGCGGCATCGGTCTCATCGCTGTCGGCAAATACATAATCTGGGTGAAAATTAGCGATTTGATACTTACCTTCAAAGCCTTGCGCGACTAAAAGTGCATTAGCTAAATCGACCAAGTCTAAAAAGTCTTCAAAGTCACTAAAGCCGTTGTCAAACATGATAAGGGTTGTTTCGCGCTCTGGTTCACGGTCAAGCTCAACACATTGCTCAAGCATATCCATTACAGCATCATCCATACTCGTTGCTGAGCTTACTATGTAATGAATACAGTTATTTTCTACTTCTTTTCGAGCAAACGGGCAAAAGTTATATTTAACAATAACAGATGACACCCATTCACGGGTTTGGCTTATAGCTATGTTGGTCACGGTTTTGGCTCTAAATATTGATTAATAATGGTAAGTGTTTTTTGTATAGCACCTTGGTTTTTAGTTACGCATTGCGCAGCTTTAATACCTAAGGTTTGGCACGCTTTTGTGTTTTGGCTAAACGTTATAAGCTGCTTTGCGAGTTCGTCGTTACTATCAACCACAACAGCACCTTTGAGCTTTGTTAGCTCGGGATAAACATGGTCAAAATTGTATGTGTGTGGACCTGTTATTACACCTACCGAAAACGCTGCTGATTCCAGTGGGTTATGCCCACCTCTGCGAATTAAGCTGCCACCAATAAAGCTCACATTTGCAGCGCCATATAAACACTGTAATTCACCAAGCGTATCAGCAAGGAGTATTCGCTCATTATTATAGTTATTTTGGCTACGACGGCTAAAGCTAAGTGGGCTTTGCGTTAAAAGCTCTGCCACTTTGTCAAATTGCTCTGGATGGCGCGGGGCAATTATAAGTAATGCGTTCGGTTGCTTTTTTAGTAACTCTTGATGGGCTGAAAGTACCAGCTCATGCTCAACAGGATGTGTTGAGCCTGCCACCCATACAAAGCGTTCATCGTTATCGTCTTCATTACTGTTATAAAGCTGTTTAAGGTTGAGTACTTTAGCTAATTGCTCGTCACTTGGTGTTATATCAAATTTTATTGAGCCTGTTACATGGCTTTTTGAAGCTTCAAGACCAAGTTCAATAAAGCGTGTAGCATCTGTTTTATTGTGACTCGCAAGTACCGTAATTGAGCGCATAATAATATGGGTTAATTTAGCGACTTTTTGATAGCCCTGCTGCGACTTTTCAGAGAGTCTTGCATTGATGACAAGCACTGGTATGTTTTTTTTGTGGCTTATCGCCATTAAATTTGGCCATAGCTCGGTTTCTAAGATACATAATGCTTGTGGCTTTATACGCTTTAAAAATCGAGCCGTCGCAAACGGAAAATCGATTGGTAAATAGCTACACGCTACAGTATTTTTAAACTGGCTAAGTATTTGCTCTCTGCCTGTTGGAGTATTACAGGTTATAAGTATATTTAAGTTTGGATGCGCTTTTTGCAAAGCTTTAATAAGTGGCGTTGCGGCAAGTACCTCACCAACAGAAGCACAATGAAAAACTAAAGGTTTAGTTTTAACCGTAAATAAAGACTTACTGACAAACCCAAAGCGCTCTTTAAAGTGTGCACGATAGCCTTGGTTTTTTTTACCTCGTAAAATATAGAGATAAAATACAATCAGTGGGCTAATAATAATTAATGCGAATGAGTAAAAAATGCGTGCCATACTGATCTTTCTTAAAGGGAAGTGGCGTTAGTTTACCGTGAAATAGCCGTTTTCTAAACAGACTCGTTATAAAATATGGTCTGGGTTCAGTTATAACCCGATAAAATACACACAATTAAATAAAATTATGGAATAATGAATTTAATTTTTCCTGCCATTTCAGTTCCAAGAGGAATTTTTTCATGTCAATTATCGATTCAGTGGCAACTAGCTACGTTGAAACATTAAACCGTCATCAGGCATTATTTGAAACGATGGAGGCTTATCATCAAGAATCTATGCAATTGTTAGAAGCATGCCATAGTGCATTACAAGCTGGTGGCAAGATTGTTTGGTTTGGTAACGGTGGTAGTGCAGCAGATGCACAGCATTTAGCAGCAGAATTTGTAGTGCGTTATAAATTAGAACGTGGTCCGCTTGCTTCAATGGCATTGACTACCGACACCTCTATTTTAACAGCGCACAGCAACGATTATCACTTTGATACGGTGTTTGAACGCCAAGTTCAAGCGTTATGTAAGCCAGAAGATTTAGTAATTGGTTTAACCACATCAGGTACTAGTAACAATATTAATTTAGCATTGGAAGCTGCAAATAAACTAGGCGCTTTTACTGTGGCATTAACTGGACGTGATGGCGGCAAAGTAAAAGATATTGCTAAGTTACCTATTATTATAAAAAATGACGAAACAGCACGTATTCAAGAAGCTCACATGTTTATAGGTCACTGGTTATGTGAAGCCATGGATATGGTTGTTGCGGAGCAGCAGTAATGGATTTATCGTTATTAAAAAACTTATCAGCGGCACGAATATTAGTTGTTGGCGATGTAATGCTAGACCGCTATTGGTATGGTGATACAGGTCGCATTTCGCCAGAAGCGCCAGTACCGGTTGTTAAAGTGAGTAAATTTGAAGACAAAGCGGGCGGCGCAGCTAACGTTGCAAAAAATATAGCGCGGTTAGATGCAAAAGTTGGCTTACTGGGCTTAATTGGTGAAGATGAAAGCGGGCAGATTTTAGAGACTATTCTAAAAGGTGAAAAAATAAGTTCACAATTAGTCAGTGTATGTGATTTACCGACTATTTCAAAAATGCGTGTTATTAGCCGCCACCAACAACTGGTTCGTCTTGATTTAGAAGAAACATTTACCGAGCAACATAGCCAACTTTTATTAAACCGTTTAGAGCTTGTACTTGATGAATACGATTTTATTGTGTTTTCTGATTACAGCAAAGGATCTTTGAGTTTAATTAAAGAAATGGTAAGCCTTGCTAAGGGCGCCGGAAAAACGGTTTTAATCGACCCTAAATCGCCAGATTTACATTTATATGAAGGTGCTGATTACATTACACCTAATTTACATGAGTTTAAGTTAGCGGGTGGTCAAACCGATTCAGAAGAGGCTTTAGCAGCAAGTGCGCGTGATTTAATAAGCAAAAATGGCATTAAAGCTATGTTACTTACGCGTTCTGAGCAAGGTATGTCGCTTATTAGTGCAGATGCAAAATTTGATTTTGCAGCGCAAGAGCTTGAAGTAAGCGATGTAACCGGGGCCGGTGATACGGTTATAGCTACACTCGCTGTTATGCTTGGCGCGGGCATGGAACCTAAAGATGCTGTCGAAATTGCTAATTTAGCCGCAGGCATCGTTGTGAGTAAGTTTGGGGCTGCAACTGTCTCGCCAGAAGAGCTAAGCCGCAAGCTTGGTCAGTATTTACATACTACGGGTGAGCATTACCAAACACCATTTGATGATGTACTTCAGCATATTGAATTTGCAAAACAAAACGGCGAAACCATTGTATTCACTAATGGCTGTTTTGATATTTTACATGCTGGGCATGTACGTTATTTAGCGCAAGCTAAAGCACGAGGCGATAGACTCGTTGTTGGATTAAATAACGATGAATCTATTACGCGTTTAAAAGGGGCAGAACGTCCTATTAACCCGCTAGATGAGCGTGCGATGGTACTTAGCGCACTTTCATCTGTTGATTGGGTTATTCCGTTTGGTAGCTTAGATGAAAACGACACTCCCGCTAAATTAATTGAGCAGATAAGCCCTGATATTTTAGTTAAGGGTGGCGACTACACCGTAGAGCAAATAGCAGGTGCTGAGCATGTACTTCGTCATGGTGGAAAAGTTGAAGTGCTTGAATTTTTAGATGGATGCTCGACATCAAAAGTAATTAGCAAAATTAAACAGTAATACCAATTTTATTAAAAACATGCTCATTCTAGCGTATTAAATAACTCACTAACTGCGTTAAAAATTATTTATATAGAACAACTATGTATCATAATTTCAGCCTTATTATTGAGCTGTTTTCTTATCGCTGTAATAGAACACTAATTTAATGCAATTGGTATAATTACTGATTTAAGTTACTAAAAATACAAAAAAGGGATGAAAACAGTGTTTTCATCCCTTTTTATTTTTAATAAAGTAACTTACTAAAAATTTAATTCATACTTGGCAAATGCTGATGTATCGTTTTCAGCGCCGTCATTGTTAGATGCAAAAGCACCTAAAGTGACTCGCCCTCCCATCGAAAGCACTCTATAACGAAGCTCTAATTGCTTACTATTAAAGCCTGTTTTAGTAATAGTGTTACCTAAGTCTGGATTGTTTCCATAGCGGTCAGTATTATCACTGTTATAATCAACACTCCGTAGTTTCACTTGCCAATCATCGCCGTTAGAAAGCTGACCTAAAATCGTGAACACTAACGATTGCGTATCGTTATCAAAGGTTGAGCCAATATTGCGACCGTGGTAGCGATATCCTGATTTGTAGTCTATGTGCTCGTAGTAACAGTTTTGACGAGTTAAAAGCTCAGTGCATGTGACACCTGTGTCAATATACTCTGCGTTGATTAAAATGTTTAGATCATATAGGCGTTGGTTTGTTTGAATACCAAAAAGGTATGCTCTGTCGGAGGGCTTAAATTGAGAGCTTGCGTCTTCGCCTATTGTGCTGCCGTAAATAGCATAGGGCTGGTTAAATAAAGTACCTGACCAGCGAATATCAATCCCCGCTAACTGATTACCTATTTTTGACTCAAATTGACTGTCACAGCTGTCATTTCCATTAGTGCAAGTTGTTTGGCCAGTTATAACATCAATAAAATCACCTGCAGAACCCGGTTGTCCGTCACCAGCCCACTGTGCAGACCAACTAAGTGCAATTTCTAGCTGCTGTATAGGGCGAAAATTAACACGAGTACTCCAAAGTAAAGCATCAGGAATTACACGTGTAGATTCAAGTTTAGCCATTTGTGCGGTAAAGCCCCATTGACCAATCCAGCTTAACCATGGTGTTTCAAAAGCAGTACTTTTTTCTCTAGTTACACTTAGTGCAGGTAAAGGTTTCGCATTACCAGACATAATTAAGCTGTTATCAACACCAGGTCCCCAAAATTGTTCAACAGCACCGGCTCTAAAAATCCAGTTACCTAAACGGTAAGCTAAGTAACTATCGTCAAGTGAGGTATCGTTACAATCGGTTAAAGCTTGCTCATCGGTAGCTATATCGTCAGTCGTTTTTCCATCAACTAAACATTTTTTACCATCTTTTCTATAATTTACGGCTACTTTAGCTGCAAAGTTATCGCCTAAATAAGCGTAAGCTGCTGAGAGCTCTGTTTCTTGAGTATTTGTTGCACCAAAGCTTGTTGCTATGATTGGATCTGTGGCTGCAAAAGCTGATAATTGAAGACTATGCGAGCTACTATTTTCTGATTTATATCGATGTTTTACGCGAAGTAAAGCATCTTGCAAGCTTGGAGATAATTGCTCCAGCGGCATGCTTTGCACATCACTTATAAAACTTTTCCACATAAGCGGATAGGTAGTTACAGGAGCTAAAATAACACCGGCATCAGCTAATTGTTGAATATCAGCTCTTAGACCGTAATCATCGGGTTTTACCCATGGCTCAGCATTAACTGACGCGCTCATAGCGCAAAAAAGAGTAGAAAGTAGAAAAATTCTGTTTCGCAAAGTTCAGATCCTTGTGATTTAGATTGCGGCTAAGTTTATCAACCTAAGCTTGTTATTGCAGTAAATAATCAAATTTATAGGGCTAATTTAATATATTAAAATGTAACCCAGCTATCGTAATAAGTATCTGATTGATATACTGGAGTTCAAATAGGAAATTGAGAATGTAATGAGCAACAAACGACTTTTATTTATTCCCGTATCATCACCAGAAGGCATTGGTGAATATATGCGCTCGTTGTTGTTGGCTCAAAGTTTAAAGGCAGAACTTACTGATTCTCTGGATATTCACTTCATATTAAACAAGCATACAAGCTACGCAAAAAAGTGTCCTTTTGAAGCCACATTGCTTGAACACTCAGCGACTAAAGAGCTTGATTCTGTTTGCGACTTTATAGAGCAATTTAAACCTGACGTCGTTGTTTTTGATTGTGCAGGACGTGCAGGGCATATGAAAGCGGCTAAAAAAGTAGGCGCTAAAGTTGTATTTATTTCTCAGCATGCAAAAAAACGCGCTAAAGGCTTGAAGCTAAACAGGATTAATTTAATTGATACACATTGGGTAGTACAGCCTGATTATTGTATTGAGCCACTTACATGGGCTGAAAGTGCGAAGTTAGACATGTTTCCCTTGGCACACCCTCGTAATGTAGGCCCTTTTGTTCCATTTGCTTCTTGTGAGCAAAAACGTGATGTTTTAAATCGTTATAACTTAGTATCTGATGGCTATTTTATTGTTAATGCGGGTTCTGGCGGGCATATATTAAATAATCTTAATTGTGCTGAGGTTTACTTTAAAGCCGCGCTTAAAATTACTAAGCATACTGGTTTAAAAGCAGTTGTAGTGTTTGGTGCAAATTATAATAAAGCAATTCCTAAAAGTGATGAGGTTACTTGTTTATCAAGCCTGCAAGGAACCGAATTTTTGGCATTAATGAGCCAAGCTAAAGTCGCATTACTTAGTGGTGGAGATACTTTATTGCAAGCAATTGCAGTTCAAACCCCTGTTGTGGCATGTGCTATCTCAAAAGATCAAAATACACGTTTGGATCATTGCGTTAATGCAGGTGTTGTAATAAAAGCGAATCTTGATATTGATGAAATCACTACGAAAATAGCTCAGGTTATTAGCGAGCCTTTTTATAGTGAATTTATTGGTAAATATAAGCAACTCGATAGCACACATAGCTTCGATGTGATCACTACCGGTATAAAAAATATGCTTGTAGGAGAACGCTTATGAATATAGTGATTGTAATTGATTCACTAGTAGGTGGTGGTGCTGAAAAAGTAATGCTTACCTTGGCTGAAAAAATGGCGAAACTACAGCACAATGTCACTATATTATCTCTTGCGAGCAACGCTGAGTATGACATTCCTGATATAGTTAAAGTTGATAGCCTTTTTCCTGATAGAGCATCTAAAGTAGATAGATTCTGGCAGCGAAAAAATAGTATTTTGCGATTAGAAGCGTGGTTTGAAAAAAAACAAAGCGAGATTGGCAATATTGCTCTAGTGCTTTCTAACCTTGATAGAAGTAATAATTTACTTGCACGTAGTAATATCAAAAATGTTCATTTTGTTATTCATAACTCCGTCAATGCAGAACTTGCTCGTCAAAAAAAGTTAGGTCCATTTTCATATTTATACCTTAAAAAAAGTAAACAAAATTTAAATGGTAAATCACTTATTTGCGTATCAAAGGGTGTTGAAAAAGAAATAACACAAGGGGATTTAATTAACCCAAGTGCAATCGCGACTATTTATAACCCGTTCGATTTTGAAAAAATAAACCAACAAGCAAATGAGAAAAATAACAATATCCCAAATGAGCCTTACTTAATTCATGTAGGAAGACTCGCCAAACAAAAACGCCACGATATATTATTTGCAGCATTTGCAAAGCTTGATAAAAAATACAAGTTAGTCCTTTTATGTAATAAACCGGCTAAGGCGCTAAAGCTTGCACAGCAATACGGCATAGAAAAACAGTTAGTAGTGCCAGGATTTCAACAAAACCCATACAACTGGATTAAGCATGCCAAAGCTTTAGTGTTGAGTTCTGATTTTGAAGGGCTGCCAACGGTATTAATTGAGGCTTTAGCAGTGGGGACTCCGGTAGTCAGCACTAATTGTACATTTGGACCAAGCGAGATATTAACAGGCGAGCTAAGTAAATATTTAGTACCCGTTCAACAAAGTGAGGCATTAGCCAATGCTGTTAAGTTGGTGCTAGCAGATAAGCCAAATGTAGAAAACGCAGAAATTCTAAAACAAGTACAGGCAGAGCAAGTTGCTCTGCAGTATTTAGCCTTGGCTAACTAAGTTAACTGATATTAGGTTAACTGATATTAGGTTAACTGATATTGGCGAGCGCTTTGAAGTAGTTGCTGTGCAGAGTTTGCCAGTCATTCGCTTGCCAATTAAATGCATCATTTCGACCTTGTTCTTTTAAAAATGAGCGCTCAAGGCGTGTTATATTACTTTGTTGCCACTGTGGGTTAGGCATTCTTATTTCACCTCTGTCAAAGTCGATAATATACACATCACCAATATCATTAAATAAAATGTTATTAATGTTTAAATCAGCGTGGTAAACGCCTTTTGAATGAAATAGCGCGATTGTTTTAGCAATGCGCTCCAACTCATCTTCAGTCAATGGGCGTTCAATTAATATATCGAGTACACTTTTAGCGCCTTTAACAGCCTCGGTAATAATATCACCACGATAAATTAACCCGCTGCGGGTTACTTTAGCTGCAATAGGGGTGGGTACGTTTAAACCAAGCTCTATAAGTTTACTCATTAAGCTAAACTCTTTATACACACGGGTTTTTTCAAGCCCTGGGTATAAATATTGATCGCTTAGCAATTTACCCACTAAACCACCGCGCCAATAATGCCTAAGTACGGCTGTTAATTTGTCTTGTTTAAAAAACCATGCTGTTGCTCTGCCTTTTTTAGCACCCACAATTTTATTTTGTTGTTGCCAATAATTTGCATCAAACCAATCGAGGGTAATTTGGCTTGTGTATTTAGGGTGCCTTAATACAGTGTGGTTGCCTTGCACGTGTTGTTTAAACATAGCTCTGTGTAATTGCTAAATAATGTGTCTATATTAGCGCGTTTTAAAGCGCAGGATAAGTGCTTGCAATAGCGTGATTATAATTTAAGATCGGCTTTTGTATTTAATACCTAAGGGAATGTGTGACTCAAGCTCCTAATTATTCATCTATTTGTATATTAAGACTCTCTGCCATTGGTGACGTATGTCATGGTGTGAGTGCTGTACAAGCCATTCAAAAAGCACACCCGAATGCAAAAATCACCTGGGTAATTGGCAAAATAGAAGCCATGTTACTTGCTGACTTACCGGGTGTTGAGCTGGTGGTATTTGATAAAAAGCAAGGCAAAGCAGCGCTTAAAAGCTTAAAGCAACGCTTCAACAACCAAAAGTTTGATGTGCTTCTTAATATGCAAGTTGCATTAAGGGCTGGGTTTGTAGCGCGCTGTATTCCTGCAAAAGTAAAAATAGGGTTCGATTGGGCACGTTCAAAAGAATTGCACAGCTTATTTATTAATAAACGAATAGACCCACAAGCCCAGGCGCATGTGCTTGAAGGCTTTAAAGGTTTTGCAAAAGCCATTGGTGTAGCTGATTATAAACCGAGTTGGGACATGCCATATACCGAGCAAGACCAAGCGGTTGCAGATGAGTTATTAACATCAGAATACCTAACTAATAAACTATTAGTAATATCGCCCGCAGCTAGTAAAGCGCAGCGTAATTGGCTCGCTGATCGTTATGCCACATTGGCTGATTATGCAAGCGAGCAAGGCTTTAAGGTGGTATTGACGGGTGGCCCAACAGAGCTTGAGATTAACCTAGCAAATAGCATTATTGAGCACAGCAACACGCCTATTTTAAATTTAGTCGGTAAAACAAAACTCAAAGAGTTGTTGTGCGTGTTAAAGCGTGGCAGCTTAGTGCTCGCGCCCGATACGGGTCCTGCGCATATGGCAGTAACAGTTGGTACGCCGGTTATTGGTTTATATGCACATTCAAATCCAGCACGCACAGGTCCTTATTTATATCAAGACTACGTGGTAGAGGTTTATCATCAAAACTTGTTTAAGCAAACAGGTAAAACGGCTGAGCAAGTCTCGTGGGGGACACGCGTAAAAGGCGATGATTTAATGAGCCAAATTACAGTTGATGATGTAAAAGCGATGTTTGACCATGTTGTACAAAAAGAGTCTTTGTAATGAATACACAACAAAAAAATAAAGCGCTTTTTTTAGATCGAGATGGCGTGGTAAATGTTGATCATGGTTATGTGTATCAAAGCGATAAATTTGAATTTATTGACGGTGTTTTTAGCACTTGTAAAGCATTTTATGATGCAGGCTATAAAATCATAATCGTCACTAATCAATCTGGAATTGGTCGAGGTTATTACACCGAAGCTGATTTTTTAGCACTGACCGACTGGATGAAAGACCAGTTTAGTGCCCACAGCATTGAAGTTACAGATGTGTATTTTTGCCCGCATCACCCAAAAAAAGCGCACCCTGAATATTTGAAAGAGTGCAGTTGCAGAAAGCCTGCGCCAGGTATGTTATTACAAGGCATACAAGAGCATAACATCGACTCTGCTTGCAGTATTATGGTGGGCGATAAACTCAGTGATATGCAGGCTGCGAAAAAAGCAGGGATCACTACACGCGTTTTAGTGCGTTCAGGTCAAAGCTTTGACGAAAGCGCTAAGCAAGAAGCTGATTTAATTATCGATTCTATAAGTAGTTTACCTGCACTTTTAAACACATAAATAAACAGCCTGTAAACTGGCAGGAATTCCTTCCAACTTAGGGCGTTTGCGACGAACTGCAAACCGTGCATTTTACCCATTAAACTTTTACAATACCCCGCATAATAAACAGCCGCGAAAGTGCGGTTGTTTACCCGTTCAAATATATGGAGAACCTAGATGAGAGCATCTGCTTTTTTTAGCCAGCTACAACAGCAAATTGAAGACGTAAAAACCGAAGGTTTGTATAAAAACGAACGTATTATCAAATCCCAGCAGCAAGCTCAAATCGAAGTTGCATCAGGTAAAGTAATCAACTTTTGTGCTAATAACTATTTAGGTTTAGCTAATAGCCCAGAGTTAATTGAAGCGGCGCAGAATGGTTTAAATAATCATGGTTTTGGTGTGGCTTCAGTACGTTTTATTTGTGGCACGCAAGATATCCATAAAACACTAGAGCAAAAAATCAGTGCGTTTTTAGAAACAGAGGATACTATTTTATATTCTTCATGTTTTGATGCAAACACAGGTTTGTTTGAAACTATTTTAGGCGCAGAAGACGCTATTATTTCTGATTCATTAAATCATGCATCAATTATTGACGGTGTACGTTTATGTAAAGCTAAGCGTTTTCGTTATGCAAATAACGACATGGCTGATCTTGAGAAGCAACTTATTGCAGCAGATGAAGCCGGTGCTAAAACTAAACTAATTGCTACCGATGGCGTGTTTTCTATGGACGGCGTTATTTGTAATTTAGAAGCTGTGTGCGACTTAGCCGATAAATATGATGCGCTTGTAATGGTAGATGACTCTCACGCAGTTGGCTTTGTTGGCGAAAACGGTAAGGGTACACCTGAGTACTGTAATGTATTAGACCGTGTAGATATTATCACCGGTACATTAGGTAAGGCGCTGGGCGGTGCTTCAGGTGGTTATACATCAGGTAAAAAAGAAATTGTTGAATGGTTACGTCAGCGTTCACGCCCATACTTGTTCTCAAACTCATTAGCGCCTTCAATTGTTACTGCATCAATTAAAGTACTTGAAATGCTTGAAAATGGCGGCGAGCTTCGCGCTAAACTTTGGTCAAATGCTAAATATTTCCGTGAGCAAATGGAAGCTGCTGGTTTTACGTGTGCAGGTAAAGATCATGCAATTATCCCTGTAATGCTAGGAGATGCCAAAGTAGCCTCGTTAATGGCTGATAAATTACTTGCTGAAGGCATTTACGTAACCGGTTTTTCATTCCCTGTAGTACCAAAAGGGCAAGCGCGTATTCGTACACAAATTTCAGCGGCACATAGTATTGAGCAACTCGATACAGCTATCGATGCATTTACCCGTATTGGTAAAGAAATGGGCGTTATTTAATTTTATTTTAAACCGAAGCCTCGCTTCGGTTTTTTAGTTGAGTGTGGATTATGAAAGCATTATCTAAATTAAAAGCAGAACCGGGCATTTGGATGACAGATGCACCAAAGCCAGAAGTAGGTCATAACGACTTACTGATTAAAATTCGCAAAACAGCTATTTGTGGTACCGACGTACATATTTACAAGTGGGACGAATGGGCAAGTAAAACCATTCCAACGCCTATGGTTGTTGGCCATGAATATGTTGGTGAAGTCGTTGATATGGGTCAAGAAGTTCGTGGCTTTCAGGTTGGCGACCGCGTATCTGGCGAAGGGCATATTACGTGTGGTCACTGTCGAAATTGTCGTGCAGGGCGTGTACATTTATGCCGTAATACAACGGGTGTAGGTGTAAACCGTGAAGGTGCGTTTGCCGAATATTTAGTTATTCCTGCATTTAACGCATTTAAAATTCCAGATAATATTTCTGACGAACTCGCTTCTATTTTCGACCCATTTGGTAACGCAGTTCATACCGCACTATCGTTTGACTTAGTTGGCGAAGATGTACTTATCACTGGTGCAGGCCCAATTGGTATTATGGCAGCAGCTGTTGCAAAACATGTTGGAGCTCGCCACGTTGTAATTACCGACGTAAACGAATACCGCCTAGATTTAGCACGTAAAATGGGGGCTTCACGGGCTGTAAACGTTGCCAATGAAAAGCTTGAAGATGTAATGAAAGAGCTAGGTATGACAGAGGGTTTTGATATTGGCCTTGAAATGTCAGGTGTGCCAAGCGCGTTTAATTCAATGCTTAATAATATGAACCACGGCGGTAAAATTGCCATGCTAGGTATTCCACCATCTGATATGGCTGTTGACTGGAACCAAGTTATTTTTAAAGGTTTAGTGATTAAAGGTATTTACGGTCGCGAAATGTTCGAAACGTGGTACAAAATGGCAAGTTTGATTCAATCTGGCCTAGATTTAAACCCAATCATTACACATCAATATTCTGTGGATGACTTCCAAGCTGGCTTTGATATGATGATTTCAGGTCAGTCAGGTAAAGTAATTTTAAACTGGGATTAGTTCCTCACTAAATTACAAGAAGGGCGGCTTTAGCCGCCTTTTTTATACTATTAATTAAAGAGATTTCAATGGCATTTAAACATATTTCTATAGCGCAAACGTTAGAGCTTTTAGATAAAGAAGACGTGGTAATTGCAGATATTCGCGATCCTAATTCGTATCAAGCCGGTCGCATTCCAGGCTCAGAAGCACTTTCTAACGGTAATATCGCACAATTTATGATGGAAAAAGAATTCGATCAGCCAATTATTATTGTCTGCTACCACGGTATGAGCTCACAAGGCGCAGCTAGCTATCTAGTTGAGCAAGGTTTTGAAGACGTTTACAGTATGGATGGCGGCTTTACAGCTTGGGAAGCTGCTTACAGCGAGAAAGTAGAGCGATGATAGAGCTTGGCAGTTTAAATAACCCGCGCGCCGCACAAGGCTTTATAGATTATTTAAAAAGCCAAGGCCTAGATGCAAAGATACACTCGGCAGATGGCAGTAATGTCATTATTAGCGTGACTGAGGAGGACTTTCATCAAGTTCAGCCGTTATGGGCCGAATTTACACAAAACCCTAACCATGAACGCTATCAACAAGCTTCATGGGATGTAGGTAGCACACAATCGCCGCTTAAATATCAAGGGCAATCACTTAATCTAATGACGCGATTTAAAGCGCTCAGCTGGTTAAATCAAACCGTAAGTATTGTAAGCGTTATAATTTATTTTGCTTTTTTACTAGGTGGTTTTGAGACCATTTACACCATGATGCAGTTTAAACCTACGCAGCCTTTAAGTTGGTTAACGCCCGCCCTCGTACATTTTAGCGCGATGCATATAGTGTTTAATTTAATTTGGTGGATGTCGCTTGGTGACAATATCGAAAAGCAATGCGGGAAACTCAGCCTAATAGGTTTGTTTTTAGTAACTGCACTTATAAGTAATTGGGCACAATACTTAATGGTTGGCCCCAATTTTGGCGGCTTGAGTGGTGTGGTGTATGGGCTACTTGGTTTTTGCTGGATTCATAGCTTTTTAAATCCTAACAAGCCTGCGCTTGTAAGTACGGCTATTGTTGGCTTTATGTTGATTTGGTTAGTGCTTGGGTTTGCTGATGTATTGTTTGTAGGTATGGCTAATTGGGCGCACTTAGGTGGGTTAGTTAGCGGTATGGCTTTTGCCTATACCGCCAAAATATTTAACGCAAAACGTTAAATACTAATGATATAAATATTTAGTGAACAAGACTTCACGGATGATCTCTTGTCCTGTTTCTTCTTTTAGCAGGCTTTTTAGTTTTTCGGCGCACTTTGCACGTATTTCTTCACGGCCAGTAAGTGATTTTATTTTTTCTTCTGGTTCTTTAGATAAAATCTCTACTAGGGCATCACGAAGTAATGGCGTGTGGTGTTCAACCACTGCAATATCAGAAGTATCAGTAAGCATTAAATCAATAGTTACACGTACATAGCCCATTTTTTTACTTGATGCGCCAATGTAGTTGGTGATTATATCTGGCTCAAAACCAAAATAACCAACAGTGGATTCAGCACGAGCTGTAAAGCTTATAACGCTTACAAAGAACGTAAAAAGACCTGCGTATACTATTTTTTTCATATTTAAAGCGTTTCTTAAAACTTGTTACAAATAGTTTATACTTAATAGTAGGTAATAAACAGCGCCAAGCAATTATTTATGGTTATAAAACATCACTTTTTCAAAAGCTTTGGCAATGGTATCATCTCGTTGTTTTTTATTTTGTTGAGCTATTGTGACTACTTATCCTCTGTCTATATCTGCTAATTGGCAGTCCACTTCTTATATAAGTGACTTATCTCCTCTAGAGCAAGAGTGGCTTTTTGAACAGAATTCATTAACGGCTAAATTAAAAAGCAACTCAAAAACTTTTAATGTAAAGGTATTAAGTGAGCAGTTATTTACTTTAAGCCCAGAGCAAAACTTACTACTAAACAGCACAGCTAAAACAGCTATTAATCGAGAAGTTCTCTTACTGTGCGATAACAAACCTGTGGTGTACGCACAAAGCTGGCTTCCGAAAAATGATTCTATTAATCCTTTGCACAATATGGGCGAGCGTCCTTTAGGTGATGTGATTTTTCAAGACCCAGCATTAAAACGAACGGATATAGAAATTGCTTATTTTGATGACACGCACCCTATTCAGCAATTAGTTACAAAATTGAACTTACCCGAGAAAAACTTACTAGGGCGTCGAAGTGTATTCTCACTCAAAGAATATAAGTTTTTAGTGTGTGAAGTGTTTTTACCTGGAGCATATTTATACTCATGAAATTAGCCGCTTTAAAGCCAAAACATATTCCTTATTATATACAGTTAATGCGTATAGATAAGCCCATTGGTACCTTGTTATTACTTTGGCCAACATACTGGGCTTTATGGCTTGCTAATAGTGGGATGCCGAGCTTACTCAACTTTATTATATTCACGCTGGGCGTTGTTGTTATGCGTAGCGCAGGGTGTGTAATTAATGATTTTGCAGATAGAAAAATAGACGGCTCGGTAAAACGCACAGCTCAACGGCCGCTAGCTTCAGGGCAGGTGAGTAGTGGTGAAGCACTTAGTCTATTTTTACTACTCATAGTTATTGCGTTCATTTTAGTATTAATGCTTAGCGTTAATACTATTTTGCTTTCTTTTGGAGCTTTGGCTTTAGCCTTTTGTTACCCCTTTATGAAGCGCTATACACAGTTACCTCAAGTTGTTTTAGGGGCTGCATTTGGTTGGGCTATTCCTATGGCGTATATGGCTTCAATTAATGCACTACCACAGCAGGCATGGTTATTATTTATAGCCAATATTTGCTGGACAGTGGCTTACGACACCATGTATGCGATGGTTGATAGGGACGACGATTTAAAAATAGGGGTAAAATCAACCGCTATTTTATTTGGTAAATACGACCGCCATATTATCTTTTTACTTAATGCTGTATTTATAGCGTTGGTTGCTTTTATTGGTATAAGCAATCATTTAAGTGTCGCGTTTGGCGTTGGTTTAAGTATTGCTGCGGGCCTATTGGTATACCAACAAACGCTTATTCATAAACGTGAAAGAGATGCCTGTTTTAAAGCGTTTTTAAATAATCATTACGTGGGTTTGGCTATTTTTATAGGGTTATTACTTTCATACCCAATAGCATTTTAAAAGCCTCAATAAAGGCTGTTAAAATGCTCTATTAGGAGTTATCGGGGCGGATCAATAATGCCGCTAATAGAGGCGTTTTTTCTAAACCAGCCTGCAATAGAATAGCGATCGTCAACGGCGGGAAGTACTTCGTGGGCAAAGCGTTCGCTTTCAAACATTACTAATGTGCCAGCAGTTGGTTTAATTGTTATTTCTATCTCTTTACTTTTAGGTTTATAAATAACAAGTTCGCCACCTTGCTTAGGCGTATTTAAATAAAGTACCGTTGTAAATACTCGATTAGAGCGACCTTTAAATGCATCTAAGTGCTTTTTGTAAAAATCACCCTGTGTATATTTTGCATAATGGCATTCGTAATCAAATAACCCCATAAAAAAACTGCGATTTAACGTGGTCTTTATACTTTGCATTATTGCTTGATAGGTAAGCTGTGCTTGAGAGCTGCCGTCAAACCAATAGGTTTTATCAGTACGTACGGTTTTATCTATTTGTAAGTCATTTAATCGACCAATACCAGCAAGGCTAAAGTGAGGGTTTATACGGTGGCAGTCTGCAACTAAATCGTTAACTAAATCGGCAATAAGCGCGTTATGAATTACGGTATATCCTTGGCGTTCTATATCATCTAAATAGACATCAGGACCAAAAAGTGTGTTCATTCACATCAGCTGTTTAAAAAAGGTGCGACAGTGTAGCCGAAAAGCTGTTAAAAGCTACTGTTTATTGTGCCGCACTTTTTGAAACATCAGATTAGCTAAATGCAGCCCCCGCTTTTTTTATAAGCGATAGTAAATGCTCTACATGTTCAGTAATCGACGTCTGTTGGCTTGTTTGTACAACGAGTTGTTCGTGGTTTAAATCTTTATTTGTTTTAAGTTGTACTAATTCAGAATTCTCTGCGATTGCATTAGCATGTTCAATGCTTGCAATAGCAAAATGATCTGATTTAACTACACCTGCCATTACTTGCTCAATACTGCCCACTTTAATACTTGATGATTTATTTAAAGAATCAATTGCTTCATTAAGCATAGTTTGTACTTGTTTAGACTCAGAGAAACAGCCAAACATCGGATAGCTATCAAGGTTTTGTTTACTTATATCGTTTTTATGGGCAAGAGGGTGGTTTTTTGAAACAAATAACACAAGCTGATCAGGTAAGTGAATGTCACTGCCAATACTATTAATAGCTTGAGAGTATACGCTAATGTCTATTTCACCTTGTTGGAGTTTGCGTGTTAGCTCTTGCTGATCTTGTAGCTGCATCTCAATTTTTATATGAGGGTATTGAGCTAAAAACTGTCCACAAGAAATAGGGACTATGCTGCTTGCCTTATTGGTATACCCAATAACGAGCTTTTCATTGGCATTACCGTTTACTGATTGAAAAATCCGCTTTTTCGTTAGCTCAAGTTCCGATAGGGTCGTTTTAGCATATTCTAGAAAAAGCTCGCCTTCTGGCGTTAATTTAACAGAGCGTGTTGAGCGTTTTACTAACTCATATCCCATTTCATCTTCAAGTGTTTGAATGCTGCGCGTTAGCGCTGAAGTACTAATTTGGGTTTGTTCAGCAGCTTGTCTAAAATGACGTAATATACCAAGTGCTACAAATTGCTCTAATTGTTCAAATCTCACTTTATAGTCCCTTTTTATAAGTAAGTCGCAGATACCACGGACATCAAATATATTAATTTTTATTCTAAAGTTTAGTAAAATTCTATATTGAAATACGGTTGCAAGTTCATACGTGTTTCCAGCAGGATACCCCCCTTTTAGTATTAATTAAAGAGAAAAGCGACCAAATAGTATTACTTTTTAAATTCATAACTAGTTGTTTATTGTATTTTATCTATGTTTTTGCAATGGGCTAGCTAAGTAAACTTATTTGTAGTCAGTAAGTTAGTTAGTATATTTGGATTAAATTGTTCTAATTAATAAAAAAGTACGCCCCAAAAAGGGGCGTTCATACAACATGATTGTGACAAATAATAGAGTGTTTTATTTATAAGACTCTATTTTACAAAATTTCTATTTATTCGGCTGCTTAGCGGTTTATTTTCAATGCTTTGTAGTTCTATCTCGATTGCATCACAGGAAATATGTATTTCAAATAAAGACGTTAATAACGATAAACTTAAGCAAGCTAAGCTAATGCCAAATAAAATAATTCCTGTGGCATTAAACTCAATAAATAATGCAAACATTGATAGTGTACACAGTAGAAAAGAGGCTACCCCGTACACTTGCATCGTTCTAATTAGCTTAATACGTTTACGTAAGTTAGTGATTTGAGCCACTACAACAGGCCGAATAGATTCACCTTCACGTGCATTTAGCTCCCTAATTAATTGCGCTAAAACTAAAAATCGGTTTGTATAGGCGAGTAATAGCAGCGATATGGCCGGGAAAAGTAAGCCAGGGGTTGTTAGTGTCATGTTTATTCCTTAAAAGTACAGCATGCTAATAATCTAGCGCAGGATATTGTTAACACAAAATAAATGAGGTGAATATTGCAAAATATTAATAATAACAATTCAACAGATAGCTCTTTTCAATGGGTTACAATTTATAAAGCTGAAAATACCTTGGAAGCGAATATCGTAAAAGGCTTAATACAAACTGCTGGAATAGAGTGTAAAATTAAAGGCGAGATGCTCCAAGGGGCGCTTGGAGAAATCCCATATGATCAGGCGCAAGTTAGTGTGCAGGTTTATGCGATAAAAGAGCGCCATGCGCGGCAAATATTGGTAAACTATCAACAAGTAAAACAATCCGCTCCAGATTGGGTATGCCCTAATTGTAATGAGCATAATGGATCAACATTTGATTTTTGTTGGTCGTGTGAGACGTTAAAGAATGACTAAAGCAAATAATTTTCAGCGTATTAGAGAGCTTAACTATTTACAAAAGGCCGTCTTAGCAAGTGCTTTAATAGAGCGAATGCTGCCAAATTACGGTTTATTTAGCGAAGCAACGGGGTTTGGTGATGAAACCTTATTACGTAATTCGCTTAATGTTTGTTGGGAAAAAATATTACTGCCTAAAAGTAAAATAGATCTCGAAAAACAAGTTGAAAAAATAGAGCCAAATGTTCCTGAACTTGCTGATTTTGATATGTTTGGTACTTATCCTGCTATTGATGCTGCAACGTCTTTACTTAGCTTAATGCACGGTTTAGTGGCGCAAGATGAGCAAGAGTTCATTAGTGTAAGTAAAATATCGCAAGCGACCGTTGCGCGTTTTATTGAATACCAAATGACAGTTGAAGGTGAAATCGCAGATAATACCGCCGTTAGAGAGCACCCATTAATGCAGTACGAAATTGAAGTATTAGGTGAGCTAATTGATTTTGTAGAAAATATGGGGCGTATTACCTCTGATAGCGTAAAGGCACTAAAAAAGTTTGCCCTTGAAGATGGCCAAACAAATATTGGTCTTACGTTATAAAAGTAGCAAAGTAGAATTTAAAAGGCAGGAGAAGTACAGTGCGAATTTTAGGCATTGAATCGTCATGTGATGAAACGGGTATTGCAATATATGATGACGAAAAAGGCTTGTTAGCTCATCAATTATACAGCCAAGTAAAAGTACACGCTGATTACGGCGGTGTAGTGCCGGAACTTGCATCGCGCGATCATGTTCGTAAAACATTACCACTTATAGATGCAGCATTTGCACAAGCAGGTTGTGGCCCTGAAGATTTAGACGGTATTGCTTATACTGCAGGCCCAGGTCTAGTTGGTGCATTATTGGTAGGTACGTCTATTGGTCGCTCATTAGCATACGGCTGGGATATACCTGCGGTAGCAGTACATCACATGGAAGGGCATTTACTTGCTCCGATGCTTGAGGAAAATACCCCTGAGTTTCCGTTTATTGCATTGCTTGTATCGGGCGGTCATACCATGATGGTTAAAGTAGCAGGTATTGGACAATACGAAGTACTAGGTGAGTCAGTTGATGATGCCGCAGGCGAGGCCTTTGATAAAACGGCTAAGTTACTTGGTCTTGATTACCCCGGTGGCCCGCGCTTAGCTAAAATGGCTGAACAAGGCGTAGCAAAGCGCTTTGTATTTCCTCGCCCTATGACCGACAAGCCAGGTCTTGATTTTAGTTTTAGTGGTTTAAAAACAGCGGCATCTATCACGATTCGTGAAAATGACGACGACGATCAAACCAAAGCTGATATAGCGCATGCATTTCAAACTGCGGTTATTGATACCCTCGTTATTAAGTGTAAGCGTGCGCTTAAACAAACAGGTATTAAGCGTTTGGTTATCGCCGGTGGTGTGAGTGCAAATACACAGCTTCGACTGCAGCTCGAACGCGTAATGAAAGGTATGAAAGGCGAAGTGTTTTATCCGCGTACTGAATTTTGTACCGACAATGGTGCAATGATTGCTTATGCCGGAATGCAACGTTTAAAAGCAGGGCAATTTGCCATGCTTGATATGAAAACAAAACCTCGTTGGCCTATAGATAGCCTTGAGCCGATTTAATGACTCATATTTTAGATATTTTTGTTTTCATCGGTGGGTGCTTTTTTAGCACCCACTTTTGGTTCTTCCCCACTAAATAATCGAATAATATTAGTACGGTGACGAAATATAATTAACAGCGTGATAAAAGTAACGGGAAGAGTATAAAGTGGCTTTATTAGCCATGTATACAAGGGCGCTAAAGATACAGCTACAAGCGCTGCCAGTGATGAATAGCGTGTTATTGCCACTATAACTAACCAAGTACACACAAGTAAACCAGCCAATGATAAGCCAATAGGTAATAATGAGCCAAATGCCGTTGCTACGGCTTTACCGCCTTTGAAGCTAAAAAACAGTGGGTACATATGGCCTAAACAAGCAGCTACTGCGACTAAACCAAGCTCTAAAGGTTCAACTTCTAAAAAATAAGCCCCCCATACCGGAATAGTGCCTTTTAAAATATCAAACACTAGAACCAAGCAAGCCGGAAATGCTCCGCCTAATCTATAAACATTTGTAGCTCCTGGGTTGTTAGAACCACTATTACGAGGGTCTGGGAGTTTGAACAACCGCGACACTAAAATAGCCGACGAAATAGACCCAAGTAAATAAGCTAAAACAAACATTATAGTGGCTAACACGCGCTTCCTTATTTTTTAATTGCTATACCAATTGATAGTGCTTTTAGGCTATTATTGGCAGCAAAATTTATCGTAAAAATCATTAACAGGCTATTTAATAGCTAGTTTAGTTATTTTGCTATTGTAGAAGTTATTTTTACATATTTAAACACTGGCTAAACCATATACAGTATTAATTTTATTGATGCTTAGTATAGTTGCTTAGTAGTTTGTTGTTATTTGGAGTATCAATGGATAAGGTTTTTATATCTCAATTGCACGTCGACACTATTATTGGAGTGTACGACTTTGAAAAAGAAAGTAAACAGAGCCTTTATTTTGATATTGAAATGCTAAGCGATATTAAGCCTGCAGCTGAAAATGACGATATTAATTTAGCACTCGATTACTCAAAAGTAAGTGAGCGAGTTATTGAGCACTGCACTTTAAAACCTGTAGAGTTGCTAGAAACTTTAGTTGAACAATTAGCGCATATTATTTTAAGCGAGTTTAATACTCCACAAGTTACTATAAGAGTAAGTAAACCAGCAGCAGTAGCACAAGCGCAAACTGTAGGTGTTGAAATTACACGTGTTAAGGCAACTGACTAAATGGCTCAAATTTATATCAGCCTAGGGTCAAATATAAATAAAGCGCATTATATACAATGTGCATTAATTGCACTTAAGCAGCACTTTGAACATATTGTACACTCGTCTGTTTTTGAAAGTGAAGCAGTTGGGTTTGCTGGCAATAATTTTTATAATTCAGTCGTTGGCGCTACAACTGATATGTCGCTTGTTGATGTATGCGCTTTATTAAAACAAATAGAGCGTGATAATGGACGCACAGCGAACGATAAAAAATTTAGTCCACGAACGCTCGATTTAGATTTACTATTTTATGATGATGTAATTTGCGCTTCTCCAGCACAATTACCACGAGATGAAATAACTAAAAACGCATTTGTATTACAACCTCTTAGCGAGGTTGCCCCAGATTTCTATCATCCTGTAGCTAAACAAACGATTGCGCAGTTATGGAATGAATATAATAACCCTCAACAAAAGCTATGGAAGGTGGAGTTTTCTAACCCATGAGTATCATCGAAATAATTATTTTAGCCCTCATACAGGGATTTACTGAGTTTTTACCAATATCTAGTTCTGCGCACTTAATTCTCCCATCGCAAATTTTAGGCTGGGAAGATCAAGGGCTTGCGTTTGACGTGGCAGTACATGTTGGTACTTTAATTGCCGTTGTTATTTATTTTCGCAAAGAGGTCGTCGACATACTCAGTGCGTGGTTTAAATCCTTTGGAGCACAGGGTACTACTGATGATAGTAAGCTAGGTTGGTGGATAATTTTAGGCACTGTGCCTGCCGCTATTTTAGGCTTACTTTTAAAAGACTTTATAGAGTTGTACCTACGAAGCGCTTGGGTAATTGCTACTACCACAATTGTGTTTGGTTTATTGCTTTGGTACGCGGATGCAAAAGGTAAGCAAATTAAAACTATTTATCAGCTTAATTGGAAAACAGCACTTATTATTGGTTTTGCACAAGCTGTTGCAATGATCCCGGGAACTTCTCGCTCAGGTATCACGATGACTGCTGGTTTAATGCTTGGAATGAATAAGCAAAGCGCAGCGCGTTTTTCGTTCTTACTAGCGATTCCGATTATTTCTATGATGGGGCTTTATTATACTGCCGAGCTTGCTTTGGGTGACCATGTGGTTGATTGGAATACATTATTACTAGGTGTGGTGCTATCGTTCTTATCGGCTTATGCATGTATATTTATGTTTTTAAAAGTAATAGAGCGAATGGGCATGTTGCCATTTGTGATATATCGATTATTGCTCGGTGTAGGTTTAATAGTATTTTTAATGATGTAAGTAGTCGTTAACCACTAATTAAATGTAACTGCTATACACAAAGCCAAAAAAGCACCTTTAGGTGCTTTTTTTGATTTTTAAATTCAGCTTACAAATTTAACAAATAAGATTCTATAAACTGACGTTGGTTAGCTGCTTTTGGCGCTGTTTTAAATATCAGAGTATTACCATTTTTACGTAACTTTAGCTCATTAGTAAATTTACATTCAATAGCGTTAAATTGTGCAATGTCATTTTTAAAGCTTTGATCTTTTTCGCACATGTAAGCCATTTCGTTTGCAACTTGTGCACAAAATGAACCCACGGCATATTTTTTTAAGTTTTCATCATCAATGCCTTCCCAATTTACATTGGTATTTATTTTTAATCCACATTGCTTATCTATTTCGTTATTAGCGGCAGCTATATTTTTTTGTTGATACCCTAAATGCTTTTCACGATTAAACTTCGCTAGTTTAGCTTGAGTACCTTTATTCAACTGTTGATCATATTGCGCTTTTAAATCTTCAACAATGGCAGGGTTTGATTCTTCTTTTTTTGATAAGTAAGTTCCATCACGAGTGTCTGGAATATAAAGGGTGTAAGAGCAACAGCGATAGCCTTCTTCAACACTTACTAAACTTCTTTGTGACCCATCGTAAGTATATTTGTACGCTTTATTACTACCGTGGGGCTTTAAATCGGTTAAAAATACAATGCCATCAATATCATGATTTATGCCTGTTACTTTTACTAAAGCTTGTTTTTTATCTGTTGTTGGGGCAATAACAACATTAACGCCTTCGCCTGAACTTAGTTCTATTGGGTACTTAGCAAATTCCAAAGCAAAGCTTTTTTGACTAAGTAAAATACAGGCTATAAAGAATAGTTTTTTCATATTAAGTCCTTTTTAAGTTTTAAAGTTATATAGCAAGCTGGTTTATAACATTGATAATAATTGATTAAAAGCAATGCAGGGTAGGTGAACGTGCCTATTTTTTGATTTTTAGCGTTTAAAAAACTAATTAACGTGTTTTTGGCACGAGTGAATTGTGCAGACGTACATAGTAACTAAGCACGAATTTTGGCATTATAGCGCCATTAAACTTTGCATAGCTGTAAAGTGAGCATACGATTTAAGGAAAGTATATGCATATACATATTTTGGGCATTTGTGGCACGTTTATGGGCGGTATTGCAGCCATTGCTAAATCGTTGGGTCATAAAGTAACGGGTTCCGATCAAAACGTTTACCCACCAATGAGTACGCAACTTGAAGAGCTTGGCATTGAACTAACTCAAGGCTACGCGGTATCTCAGTTAGAGCCAAAGCCCGATATGGTCGTTATTGGTAATGCAATGAGCCGTGGTAACCCGTGTGTAGAGTATGTGTTAGATAACGGCCTACCTTATACATCTGGCCCTGAATGGCTTAAACATAATCTACTACAGAACTCGTGGGTACTTGCTGTCGCCGGTACGCATGGTAAAACAACCACAGCAAGTATGCTTGCGTGGGTGTTAGAGTACGCAGGTTTAAAACCAGGGTTTTTAATTGGCGGCATAGTGCAAAATTTTGGTGTATCGGCAAAAGTGGGTGAAACGCCTTTTTTTGTTATTGAAGCCGATGAATACGACACTGCTTTTTTTGATAAGCGCAGTAAGTTTGTACACTACCTCCCGCGTACACTTATCTTAAATAATCTTGAATTCGATCACGCTGATATTTTTGAAGATTTAAACGCAATAAAAAAACAATTTCATCACTTAATGCGTACATTACCTCAAAGCGGCAAGGTAATTTGGCCAAAGCAAGACGTAGCGCTTAATGACGTAATAGCACAAGGGCTTTGGAGCGAAAGCGAAACTCTAGGCGATGATTGGAGCTATGAATTAATAAAAGCCGATGGAAGTGAGTTTAATGTATTACTTAATGGCGAAAAGCAGGGCATTGTCTGTTGGCAAGCAATAGGCGAGCATAACGTTAAAAATGCGATTATGACTATCGCAGCAGCGCGCCATGTGGGTATAGCCATTGATCATAGTATTGATGCGTTAGGAGAATTTATTAGCCCTAAAAGGCGTATGGAGCTTAAGGCTGATATAAATAATATTAAAGTGTATGACGACTTTGCGCATCACCCAACGGCAATTAAAACAACGCTTGCGGGCTTGCGGGCAAAAGTAGGCGATGAAAAAATTATCGCTATTTTAGAGCCGCGCTCAAACACCATGAAAATGGGCGTACACCAACATACATTATTAGATTCACTGCGTGATGCTGACGAGGTACTACTTTTTGAACCAGAGAATCTAAATTGGTCGCTAAAAGATCAAGCAGATAAAGCAGGCATGCAGTGCTTTAGCAGCACGCAAACAATTATTGATACGGTGCTTGAAAATATTGAGCCTAATCAACACATTTTAATTATGAGCAATGGCGGTTTTAATGGCCTTCATCAACACCTTGTTGATGGTTTAGCTGATAAATACAGCGGAGAATAGTGTGCAATTTAAAGATAGAATTACGCTCGCTTTTAGTGGTGCATCGGGTGCGCCTTATGGGCTTAGGTTACTTGAAGTATTACTAGAGCAGCAATTTCAGGTCTACGTTCTCATCTCAAGTGCAGCACGCGTGGTGCTTGATACAGAATCAAATATTAAGCTCTCTGGTAATGAAGATAAAGCCACAGAGCAGTTAAGTACGCTGTTTAATGCCAAACCTGATCAGCTAAAAGTATACGGTAAAGATAACTGGTTTAGCCCTGTGGCTTCGGGCTCTGCTGCTCCTAAAAAAATGGTAGTATGCCCATGTAGTGCCGGGTCGGTTTCTGCAATTGCAGTGGGGGCGTCTGATAATTTATTAGAGCGCGCCGCTGATGTGGTAATTAAAGAACGCGGACAGCTCATTTTAGTGCCTCGCGAAACACCATTTAACGAGATTCATTTAGAAAACATGCTTAAGTTATCTCGTTTAGGGGTAACAATTATGCCAGCCGCGCCTGGTTTTTATCATAAGCCACAAAGTATTGAAGACTTAGTTGATTTTATGGTGGCGAGAATTTTAGATCATTTAAATATTGAGCATAACCTAACAAAACGTTGGGGTTATGGTGAGGGTAAGTAATGAATAAGCAAAATATTGCTTTAAATATAGAAGGCCTTACCAAGGTTTATAAAAATGGTGTTGAGGCTATTAAAGGCGTTGATTTACAAGTTGAAGAGGGCGATTTTTTCGCTTTGCTTGGTCCAAATGGAGCTGGTAAATCAACTACTATTGGTGTTATTTCGTCACTTGTTAATAAAACAAAAGGCAAAGTAGAAGTATTTGGCTGTGATATTGATACTGATTTAGAAGCTGCAAAAGCGCATTTAGGCTTAGTGCCGCAAGAGTTTAACTTTAGCCAGTTTGAAACGCTTAGCCAAATACTGGTTAACCAAGCCGGTTATTATGGTGTGCCACGTGGCGAAGCCCATAAACGTGCTGATAAATACCTAGCGCAGCTAGGGTTATTAGAGAAAAAAGACAAGCAAGCTCGTACGCTTTCAGGCGGAATGAAACGTCGATTAATGATTGCACGCGCCCTTATGCACGAGCCAAAATTACTTATACTTGATGAGCCAACAGCGGGTGTAGACATAGAACTTCGTCGTTCAATGTGGGATTTTTTACGCCAAATAAATGAGCAAGGCGTTACTATTATTTTAACCACACACTACCTTGAAGAAGCTGAGTTACTGTGTAAAAACATAGCGATTATTGATTCTGGTCGAATTGTGGAAAACACCACCATTAAAGCACTGCTTGCAAAACTTGATAAAGAAACCTTTATTTTAGATTTAAAGATGCCAGCAAACCCTGTCACGCTTGAAGGTTATAAGTTTACGATGACGGACGATCATACTGTTGAAGTAGAAGTCGCTAAATCACAGGGCTTAAATGCGGTATTTAGCGCATTAACAACCCAAGGAAATACAGTATTGAGTATGCGAAATAAAGCAAACAGACTAGAAGAGTTATTTGTAGGATTACTAGAGCAAGGGCGGGGCGAATAAATGTTTAAATATGGCGTAGCCTTAAAGAGTTTATGGATTAAAGAGTGTATTCGTTTTTTACGTATCTGGGTACAAACCTTAGTGCCGCCAGCAATTACGATGAGCTTATATTTTGTTATTTTTGGTAACTTAATTGGTTCACGTATTGGTGATATGGGCGGCTTTAGTTATATGGAGTTTATTGTACCTGGCCTTATAATGATGTCGGTTATTACTAATTCCTATTCCAACGTAGCCTCTAGTTTTTACTCAACAAAATTTCAAAAAAGCATTGAAGAGCTTTTAGTTGCACCTGTGCCTAATTACATCATTGTACTGGGTTATATGGGCGGCGGTATGACGCGTGGTATTATGGTGGGCTTTATAGTTACCTGTGTATCGTTATTATTTGTTGATATTCAAATTCATAATATTTTTGTAATTATGGCGACCGTTATTTTAACCTCAGCTGTGTTTGCTTTAGGTGGTTTAATTAATGCAATTTATGCAAATAGCTTTGACGATATAAGCATTATTCCCACCTTTATACTAACGCCATTAACTTACTTAGGCGGTGTATTTTATTCAATAACGTTATTGCCAGAATTTTGGCAAAACGTATCGCAAATAAATCCTATTATTTACATGGTAAATGCATTTCGCTATGGCTTTTTAGGTGTGTCGGATGTTGATTTAAGTGTAGCGCTAGGTGTTATTTTGGTGTTTATTACGGTGTTATTTACTTTAGCGCTAACTTTAATTAAAAAAGGTGTGGGGCTAAGACACTAATGAGTGATGCAAATTCACGTAGTATTGTATCTAATCAAGCGGGTATTCACGAAAAGCTTGATGAAATAGTAAATAAGCACTTAGATGCTGAATTTAAAAAGCCAATAGCAGCGCATACCCAAGCCGCATTTGACGAGGTTAATGCTAAAGTACAAGCCTTTAGTGGCCCGCTTATTTTGGACTCGTGTTGTGGCGTGGGTGAAAGCTCAGCTAACTTAGCTAAGCGCCACCCTGATGCACTTATAATTGGTATTGATAAATCGTCGCACCGATTAGATAAGCACGATGTTGAATATAAGCAAACCGACAGTGGTCAGTACATCTTAGTGCAAGCAGATTTAAATGACTTTTGGCGTTTAGCGGTAGCCGCCAATTGGCAACCTACGCACCATTATTTGTTGTATCCAAACCCGTGGCCTAAATCTAAGCATATTCGTAGGCGCTGGCATGGCGCAGCTATTTTTCCATTTATCGTTAAGTTAGGTGGAAAATTAGAAGTGCGCAGCAATTGGGATATTTACGTTAAGGAGTTTGCTCGGGCGCTTGAATTAACAGGCAACCCTTGCGATGTAACACTTTATGAGTCAGACGATGCAATTACGCCTTTTGAGCGTAAATACTGGGCCAGTGGCCAGCAAAGCCACCGACTCGTTATAAACTTACCTTGCTAAAGTAAGTTAAAGTGCTAATTCTTCTGTAACCGTATTAACATGTGGCACTGGGTGGGCAAAATAGTTGCCTTGCATTAGTGTCACATTCGCCTTTTTAAGTGCGGTTACTATGGTTGTATTTTCTACCGACTCTGCCATTAATTGTAAACCAAGTTGATTGGCAAAACTGGCTATATGTTCTATAAACAAGTAGATATCTTTGTCATTCACTATTTGCTTTATTAGTGCGCCATCTAATTTAATACCATCTACTTCAAGCTTAAGTACGTTTGATATATTTGAATAACCACTACCAAAGTCATCAATAATAACCTTAACGCCTTTCGTTTTAACCATTCCAATAAATGCTTTTACTTCAGAGAAGTTGGCAATAGCTTGGGTTTCTAAAAGCTCTAATGTGATATTACCTGGATGCGGGTAGCGCTTAAGTTCGTCCGCAATAAACTCACTTAAATTAGGGTCGAGCATATCTTGTGCTGTTATATTTAAACTCCAGCAAATATCGGTTTTTCTAAAGCGACTAACACATTGTGAAAATATAGTACGGGTAAGTATTCCGTCCATTCTTGAGCGGGTAACAACATTTAAAAATGCATCAGGTTTTAATACTTCTCCTTGCGCTGTTACCATTCGAGCTAAACATTCGTATTGAACGACCTTATTGGTATTTGTATCAATAATGGGTTGAAAGTAAGGCACTATACGATTGTTATCAAACGCTTCTCGCACTTCTTTAGCCATTTCTACATTGTATTGATATTGCGTTTTTACATCGTGTAGCGCTTTTGAATAGTTAACTACACTATGCCTGCCTTGTTTTGCTTGCAGCGCTGCTATATGAGCGTTTTCAAGTAGTAGCGATTTATTACCACTGGCAATACCTGCACATAGGGTTATGTAGATAAAAGGGTCAGTTAACACTGGGGTATTAAAGTTATATGTTTTTACGAGATCGGTAAATTCGTCATTACTCATTTCCTTAGGCGCGAGTAATACTATTTTATTTGTTGCTAGTCTGTATATATGGCAATGCGTAGAGCTTCTGAGTTTAAAGTGAATAAGTAAGTTTTTCATTACCTTGTCACCCACTTCCGTGCCGTAAAAACTGTTTATATCTTCTATTTCATTAACCCAAATAACGGCTAATTGCATGTGATGTGCATTACTTTTTTTAATAAAGTACTCAAGTGCAATATGATTTGAAAAACCAGTACTTGAGTCAGTTGCTAAAGACCGTTTTAGTAAATAAATATATATGGCGGCAACGAGTATCGCGATAAAAAAGAAGAAGCTAGCCATTGCAGCAGCTTTTGATACGCTTTCTTTAAGTTTCTCGTTTAAATCATAAATAGTTATATCGGCACCCGTTAAATAGGTATTGCCGTTAATTGGGTCAACGTAAGGAATAAAAATTGTTTTAAAGTGGCCCCACTGATCGCTCGATATTTCAAATACTGGCTCTGTTGAATAAAAAGCACTTATATTTGCATCGGTAGCTTCAGGGTAGAGATCTAAAAATTGAGTTACCTTGCCATTATTCTGATCGTCTTGCGTGTAGCTTGATGAGCTAAAAAGCACCTTACCGTCTTTTAAAATCATTGAATAGACATAAGCAATATCAAGTGCTTGAGCAAACTCAGAGAGTTGTTTACTTTTATCTTGATAGTAAGAAAAACTTATATTATCGCCTTGATTAACCGCACTTAAATAATCGTCACCTAAAATATGTTTAACGCTGGTGGCGGCATTAAGTAAGCGATTATCAACCGACTGCATTATTTCAGCACGCGTGGTTTGGTAAGTGTAGTAAACGTAGGTTAGCAAGCTTATTAAAAACAAGCTAAAGCCTGCCACTATCCAACTAACTTTGACTCTTCCTTCTGGCATGTGTGTCCCTTTTTTGTTATCAAATTTATTATACCCAAAATAAGTAAATGCCCAATAAATAATTAGGTTTGGTAGAGTTTTAATTAAATTATCATTTTTTTGTCATCGCTTTGATTGCTTTTATAGGTTTAAACGAGACATTTTAGTTATATTGCAGTAAAGTTAGCGCAATTTTTAAAGAAACACGATTGCTCCAAATGTCCTAATAAGTAGGCGTTTTTGATGGGTAAGCGCGTGTTTTAGCTACACACACACTAGGTATTAAGATGGATCAAAAGCGTTGTGCCGTCGCCTCTAAAGAAAGCCTTAAGCGTATATTTACTGTACCTGAAGCGCCAGACTCAACTTTAAGCAAAATCGAGCTTGAAATTTCGAGTAATTTAGCAGGTTTTCTAAACGAAAATATAGCGGCAATTGAAAAACCATTACATGAAATAGAAAAAGATTTTCAATCGGCAGTGATCCCAGAAGATCCAACGTTTGTCTCTGCTTATGCCCAAGACATAATGGAGCAACTTGTTGCACATTCTGTGCATACAGCTGCGCCTAGTTTTATTGGTCACATGACCTCTGCCTTGCCGCACTTTTTATTACCGCTGTCAAAATTGATGGTAGGGCTAAATCAAAATCTAGTAAAAATAGAAACATCTAAAGCGTTTACGCCTCTTGAGCGTCAAGTGCTTGGGATGATGCATCATTTAGCTTATGGGCAAGAAGACTCATTTTATTCTAAATGGATGCACAGTGCTAAAACCTCATTAGGTGCATTTTGCTCTGGTGGTACGGTTGCTAATATTACTGCGCTTTGGATTGCGCGAAACCGCTTATTAAAACCTGATGGCGATTTTAGAGGTATCGGCGCACAAGGCTTAATTGCCGGTATGCTGCATTACGGTTATAAAGGTTTAGCGGTATTAATATCAGAACGCGGGCATTACTCGTTAGGTAAATCGGTTGATTTACTCGGCATTGGTCGCGATAACTTAATTGGTATTAAAACCTGCGAAAATAACAAAGTTGATGTAGGAGCTATGCGCGAAAAAGCACGTGAGCTTGAAGCGCAAGGCATTAAAGTAATGGCGATTATTGGGGTCGCGGGAACAACCGAGACCGGTAATATTGACCCACTTGATGAAATGGCCGACTTAGCACAAGACATTAACTGCCATTTTCATGTAGATGCAGCATGGGGGGGAGCGACCCTTTTATCGAGTACGCACCGTCCTTTACTAAAAGGGATTGAGCGAGCAGACTCAATTACCATCGATGCACATAAACAAATGTATGTACCAATGGGAGCGGGTTTGGTTTTATTTAAAGACCCCGCTGCAACTGATGCAATAGAGCATCACGCTGAGTATATATTACGTAAAGGTTCAAAAGACTTAGGTAGCCACACGCTTGAAGGCAGCCGACCGGGTATGGCAATGTTAGTACACGCTTGCTTACGTGTTATTGGTCGTAAAGGTTACGAAATGCTGATTGATCGAAGCATCAAAAAAGCACATTACTTTGCTGATTTAATTAAGGCTGATGAAGACTTTGAGCTTATTTCGGAGCCTGAGTTGTGCTTATTAACGTATCGTTATGTACCTAAGCAAATTAAACAAGCAATAGCCGATGCAGATGCCGCAACTCGGTTAGATATTTTTGCTTCACTGAACCGTTTTACTGCCAGTATGCAAAAGCGTCAACGCGAGTCTGGTCGCTCATTTGTATCACGTACACGCTTAACGCCTTCTAAATACGACAATCAACCAACGGTTGTATTTAGAGTGGTCCTTGCTAACCCGCTTACCTCAGGCGCTATTTTAAAAGAGATATTAGCTGAGCAAAAGGAGTTGGCTGCAACAGATCCGGTATTCAAAAAATACTTGAGAAAGTATATGTAATCTAAATACAAAAAAGGGTCCATAAGGACCCTTTTTTAATATCAAAGAATGGTTAATGTAAAATACGTGCTCTAATTGTACCCTCAACAGCGCTTAGTTCTTTAAGTGCTACTTCAGATTGATCTGTATCAACATCAATAACTACATAACCAATAGATGCGTCTGTTTGTAGGTATTGCGCAGCAATATTAATACCGTGCTGTGCAAACGCTTGGTTAATTTGCGTTAGTACACCAGGGCGGTTGTGGTGTACGTGTAATAAACGGCTACGATTAGCAAGCTCAGGTAGCGATACTTCAGGGAAGTTAACCGCAGTAATAGTTGAGCCATTATCTGAATATTTAGCCAATTTACCCGCTACTTCAATACCAATGTTTTCTTGCGCTTCTTGTGTAGAACCACCAATGTGCGGCGTTAAAATAACATTGTCGAATTGGCGCAGTGGCGATACAAATTCTTCATCGTTAGATTTTGGCTCAGTAGGGAACACATCGATTGCTGCACCACTTAGTTTTTTCTCTGTAAGCGCTTCTGCAAGAGCATCAATATCAACAACAGTTCCGCGTGAGGCATTGATCAAAATAGACCCCTGCTTCATAACTGCAAGTTCTGCTGTACCAATAAGGTTTTTAGTTTGCGGTGTTTCTGGTACATGTAAGCTAATAATATCAGAGCGTTGTAACAGCTGAGTAAGGTTATGAACTTGTGTTGCATTACCCAGTGATAACTTATCTTCAATATCGTAAAACTCCACGTTCATACCGATATTTTCAGCCATAATACCTAGCTGAGTACCAATGTGACCGTAGCCAATAATACCTAATGTTTTACCACGTGCTTCAAACGAACCATTTGCTGTTTTTAACCAGCCACCACGATGAGCCGCTGCATTACGCTCTGGAATACCACGTAATAAAAGTAGTATTTCGCCAAGTACAAGTTCAGCAACTGAACGAGTATTAGAAAATGGAGCGTTAAATACAGCAATACCACGTTCGCGTGCTGCATCTAAATCAACTTGGTTTGTACCAATACAAAAACAACCAATAGCAACTAGCTTTTCAGCTGAGTCTAATACGGCTTGGTTAATATGAGTACGAGAACGAAGTCCTACAAAGTGAACATCTTTAATGCGCTCTTTAAGCTCGTCCTCAGGTAAGGATGTTTTAACGTAGTCGATATTGCTGTAACCGTTACGTTTTAGCGTTTCAACAGCGCTTTGGTGAACACCTTCAAGCAAGAGAATTTTAATTTTGTCTTTTGCTAACGATACCTTACTCATAACCTCATCCTATTTAATTTGTGGCCCATTTTTGGTACCGATAATCACTTTATCAGCACCTCGCATCGCAAATAGGCCGTTGGTAACTACGCCAACAATTGAATTTATTTGTGTTTCAAGTTGTTTGGCATTGGTAATTTTTAAGTTAAATACATCTAATATAACGTTACCATTATCGGTAACTACGCCTTGGCGATAAACAGGGTCACCACCAAGTTTTAATAATTCTCGTGCAACGTAGCTGCGCGCCATTGGAATAACTTCTACCGGAAGCGGGAAGTCGCCCAATGTATCTACCAGCTTTGTGTCATCAACAATACACACAAACTGTTTTGCAACTGCTGCTACTATTTTTTCACGTGTTAGCGCAGCGCCGCCGCCTTTAATCATTTCGTTTTGAGCGTTTATTTCGTCAGCGCCGTCAACGTATACATCTAAAGCATCAACGTTATTAAGTTCAAACACTTCAATACCTAACGCTTCCAAACGTGCAGTTGACGCTTCTGAGCTTGATACAGCGCCTACAATAGTGTCCTTTACTGAGCCAAGGGCATCAATAAAGTGATTAACAGTAGAGCCTGTACCGACACCTACAATGGTGTTTTCTTTTACAAACTCGAGTGCTGCCCAAGCAGCTGCTTTTTTTAATTCGTCTTGTGTCATTGCTATGTGCTCATGTATGTCAGAAATATGCGGCTAGTAACCAAAATTAAATGTTACCAACAGTATGTTTTATCTGGGGTGATAATGGTTTTAAGTGGTACGTCCCATGACTCGATTGGTAGAGCATCAACTAATTGGCATTCATGTGCAAGGCCAATTAGTTGCGGTTTTTGCCAATTTTGTTCATGTAAACGCGCCAATGTCCGGTCGTAAAACCCACCTCCCATTCCTAGGCGATTACCTTGTTTATCAAATGCAACTAATGGCATAAGGAGGTAATCAAGCGCTGGTAATGGGCATATTTGAGAGCAGTTCAGCTTAGGCTCCAAGATACCATAGCGATTTGCCCTCATGGGTGAGTTTTTCTCATAGCGCTGAAATAGTAAATTAGCGCCATTGAATGGGTGTATTATAGGTAGATAAACAGCATGGTTTAAGTTCCATAATTCTTTAATTAACAATGAAGTGTCTAGTTCTCCGTCGTTACTTAAATAAATGGCAATATGCTTTGAATTCGTTGTATTTTCGCTTTTTAAGTGTTGAATAAAATTCATTTTTAGCGATTGCGCAGCAATTATTTGCTGATTATTTGACAAGTTTTTACGGGTGTTACGAATTTCAGCTCTTATTTGTGCGCGTTTATTGCTCATTAAACTAATTAGCCATTTTTAAAAAGAGAATAAATCGGGAAAAATCAAAAAAACAGCCAGTACGACTAGCAAAATGGTGGCAGTTGCAATCAATGAATATAAAAGTAAGTTACTGCGTTTTTTAGGAGTCGCTAAATCCTCATCTAGCATTAGGTCGTCATTTTGCCATTCGTCTACACTTTCGTCTGGTGTATTTAATTGAGCTTCAGGAAGGCGTTGCTCTAGCTCATCTAGCTTTTCTTCAAGGCGTATTAAGCTGCTAGTGATGTAATCAAGTGCATCAAAAATACGTTCATCACGTTGGTTGTTATTTGCAGCTGCGGGGGAGCTATTTTGAATCGCATTTGAAACAGCTTGCAGCTTACTTTTAATACCTAGGCTTGCTAATAACTTAGTCTGTTTTAACGCTTTGTCTTTATCGCTTGGCGCAAACAGCGGCTTACCTTTAAAAAAAAGAGCTACTTTTTCATCTGACGTTTTTAATTTTGCAGCTAAGTTTGCCCACGCTGTTTTTATGTCAACGTTATCGGCAAGTCCTGCAAATATAACGCGAAAGTTATCGGCCATTTAACTATCCCTAAAGCTTTTATAATGAAATGAGTATATACCTAAAGTACAAAAGAATTCGAGGTTGATTTTATAGTTATTTTGTAGACGTACTACAAACAATGTAACTGATAAGTTTTAGATACAAAAACGGCCCTATTAAGGGCCGTTTTTAATTTACTTCAACACTTTTAGCTTAAAGGCCAGCAGCTGCACGAAGTGCATCAGCTTTATCTGTACGTTCCCAAGGGAATTCGTCACGACCAAAGTGGCCGTAAGCCGCTGTAGGAAGGTAGATAGGGCGCTCTAAATCAAGCATTTGAATTAAGCCGTAAGGGCGCAGGTCAAAGTGTTCACGAATAAGCTCGATTAAACGGCTTTCTTCTAACTTGCTTGTACCAAACGTTTCAACGCTGATAGATGTAGGCTCTGCAACACCGATTGCGTAAGAAACTTGTAATTCACATTTATCAGCAAGACCAGCCGCAACTACGTTTTTAGCAACGTAACGTGCAGCGTATGCAGCTGAGCGGTCAACTTTTGATGGATCTTTACCAGAGAAAGCACCACCACCGTGACGAGCCATACCACCGTATGTATCAACGATGATTTTACGACCTGTTAGACCACAATCGCCCATTGGTCCGCCAATTACAAAGCGACCCGTTGGGTTAATGAAAAATTTAGTCGCGCTTGTAATAAGCTCTGCAGGAAGTACCGGCTTGATGATAGTTTCCATCACCGCTTCTACTAAATCTTTTTGCGAAATGTCTTCGCTGTGCTGAGTAGATAGTACTACTGCATCAATACCTACTGGCTTACCATTTTCGTATGCAAAAGTAACTTGAGATTTTGCATCTGGACGTAACCAGTTAAGCTCGCCGCTTTTACGTACTTGCGCTTGGCGCTGTACTAAACGGTGTGAGTAAGTAATTGGCGCAGGCATTAGCACTTCTGTTTCGTTACATGCGTAACCAAACATAAGACCTTGGTCGCCAGCACCTTGTTCTTCTGGGCTAGTACGGTCAACACCTTGGTTAATGTCAGGAGACTGTTTACCAATAGTGTTTAAAATTGCACATGAATCGGCATCAAAGCCCATGTCTGAATGCGTGTAGCCAATTTCACGTACTGTTTTACGTGTAATTTCTTCAATATCAACCCATGCGCTAGTAGTGATTTCACCACCAACCATAACCATACCTGTTTTTACGTAAGTTTCGCACGCAACACGGGCATGAGAGTCTTGCTCTAGGATAGCATCAAGTACCGCATCAGAGATTTGATCGGCGATTTTATCCGGATGACCTTCAGAAACTGATTCAGAAGTAAATAAATGTTTTGCCATTGTATTTCTGCTCACAAATATTGCGCTTCACAAACGTCGGTATTAGCGCTAAAAAATTAAGGGGCGTATTTTATCGAAAACAAAACACCTTGCATAGTGTTTTTACGCCTAGACGTCTAAATAAAATTAC
Source organism: Pseudoalteromonas sp. LC2018020214 (assembly GCF_016598755.1). NCBI lineage: Bacteria > Pseudomonadati > Pseudomonadota > Gammaproteobacteria > Alteromonadales > Pseudoalteromonadaceae > Pseudoalteromonas > Pseudoalteromonas sp. LC2018020214. The sequence goes on along the minus strand of NZ_CP066804.1, from coordinate 2,819,373 downwards.
TAATAACTTTTTGGTCTTAAAAAATATTCATAATGCCTCACTTTTATAGGGTTTTTAATTGCACACAGCCCCCACAATAAGTAAGAATGGTCGATATAAACAAACCCAAGTTACTTGGGTGCATAAACAAACACATAAATACCCGCGCAAATACACATAAAGGTAGGAGAATTCATGCCATCTCGCAAAGAACTTGCAAATGCTATTCGCGTCTTGTCAATGGACGCAGTACAAAAGGCCAAATCTGGTCACCCTGGAGCCCCTATGGGCATGGCTGATATCGCAGAAGTATTATGGCGCGATTATCTAAAACACAACCCAACAAATCCAGAGTGGGCTGACCGTGACAGATTTATTCTTTCAAACGGCCACGGTTCAATGCTTATCTATTCTCTATTGCACCTAAGTGGTTACGACTTACCACTGGACGAAATTAAAAACTTCCGTCAAATGCATTCTAAAACACCAGGTCACCCTGAATATGGCTATGCACCAGGAATCGAAACTACTACGGGTCCATTAGGTCAAGGGATCACAAATGCCGTAGGTATGGCAATTGCTGAAAAAGCGCTAGCTGCACAGTTTAACCGCGAAGGTCACGATATTGTTGATCACTTTACCTATGCATTTATGGGCGATGGCTGCCTTATGGAAGGTATTTCTCATGAAGCTGGTTCACTTGCTGGCACATTAGGTCTGGGTAAACTTGTTGCATTTTGGGATGACAACGGCATTTCAATCGATGGTGAAGTAGAAGGTTGGTTTACAGATGACACGCCAGCTCGCTTTAAAGCGTACGGTTGGCATGTAATCAGTGGTGTTGATGGCCACGACAGCGATGCTATAAGTGCTGCAATTGCAGAAGCTAAAAGTGTTACCGATAAACCATCACTAATTTGTTGTAAAACAATTATTGGTTACGGCTCACCTAATAAATCTGGTAGCCACGATTGTCACGGTGCACCACTAGGTGATGACGAAATTAAAGCGTCTCGCGAATTTTTAGGTTGGACTGGCGATGCGTTCGAAATTCCTGATGATATTTACGCACAATGGGATAGCAAAGAAAAAGGTCAACAGCTTGAATCAAGCTGGGACGAAAAATTTGCAGCATACGCAAAAGCATACCCAGAGCTTGCAGCTGAATACAAGCGTCGTATTAATAACGAACTGCCTGGCGATTGGGCTGAAAAATCTCAAGCGTACATTGAGCAATTACAAGCAAACCCTGCAAACCCAGCGTCTCGTAAAGCATCGCAAAATGCATTAAACGCATTTGGTCCGTTATTACCAGAATTTATGGGTGGTTCAGCCGATTTAGCAGGCTCAAACTTAACAATTTGGGATGGCTCTAAAGGTTTAACACACGACGATGCAAGCGGTAACTACATTTACTACGGTGTACGTGAGTTTGGTATGTCGGCAATTATGAATGGTATTGCCCTTCATAAAGGCTTTATTCCTTACGGTGCTACGTTCTTAATGTTTGTTGAATATGCAAAAAATGCCGTACGTATGGCTGCATTAATGAAGCAACCAAGCATTTTTGTATACACGCACGATTCAATCGGTTTAGGTGAAGATGGTCCAACTCACCAACCAGTAGAGCAAATTGCAAGCATGCGTTTAACGCCTAACTTATACAACTGGCGCCCATGTGACCAAGTTGAGTCGGCAATTGCATGGCAACAAGCTATTGAGCGTAAAGACGGTCCTACATCGTTAATCTTTACTCGACAAGGTCTTGAGCAACAAGCGCGTGACGCACAGCAATTAGCAGACGTTAAAAAGGGTGGTTACATCCTTAGCTGTGACGGCAACCCTGAGATTATTTTCATTGCGACGGGCTCTGAAGTGCAACTAGCACAAGATTCAGCAACTGAGCTACGCAGCCAAGGTAAAAAGGTACGTGTTGTTTCTATGCCATGTACTGATGCCTTTGAAGATCAAAGCGCAGAGTACAAAGAAAGCGTATTACCGGCATCTGTTTCACGCCGCGTAGCAGTAGAAGCAGGTATTGCTGACTACTGGTACAAGTACGTAGGTCTAAATGGCGCAGTAGTAGGTATGACTACCTTTGGTGAGTCGGCACCTGCTGGTGAGCTGTTTGAGCACTTTGGTTTTACAGTGGAAAACATTGTAAGCAAAGCAAACGAGCTTTTTTAATCGCTTTGATTAAATAAAGTAAGTAATTGAAAAGCCCGCACATGTTGCGGGTTTTTTTATACCCTAACATGAAGCAACTTCACCTTGAACAATGCTGCTTTCCTTGCAAGAAAGTAAGCTATCAGGCAAGGTGGTGCGATAAAATTTATAAATAAAAATCTTAAATTAATAGCAGGAGCTAAAAATGCCAAAGTTCGATAACGTAAGTGTAGTAAAAAAAGCCAATGTATATTTTGACGGAAAAGTGTCGAGCCGTACCGTTATATTAGGTGATGGCGAAGCGAAAACGTTAGGCTTTATGCAACCAGGTGAGTTTGTTTTTGATACAAACCAAAAAGAATGCATGGAGCTTTTAGCTGGCCAATGGGATATTTTATTACCAGGGGCAAGTGAGTGGAAAACATTTAACGCGGGTGAATCGTTTAATGTTGATGCAAATGTAAGCTTTAAAGTAAAAGTATCTGATTTTGCTGACTACTGTTGTTCGTACACAGATTAATCAATACAGCTAGACGTCTGAAAGCCCATGCTCTATGGGCTTTGCATAAACTTTGCACAACGCATGATTTAAATCACCAAAAACCGCAAATAAACCTCAAATATCTCTCTTTTTTCCTTGTGTTAATCTAAATAGCCCCCAATACTATTTATGAGGTAACAAATAAAAGGATACCCTATGAAAATTAATCTTTCTGGTCACCATGTTGAAGTTACTGACTCTATTAGAGAGCACATCAACGAAAAATTTTCAAAAATCGAGAGCCACTTTCCATCGCTTATTGCACTCGATATTATTTTGTCTAAAGAGCATCATAAAATCCAAGCTGAAATTAGCACTAATTACGAAGGCACGCGCATATCGGTAAAAGGGGAAAACGAAGTTATGTACCCAGCCATTGCAAGCGCAGCTAAAAAACTCGATGCGGCACTAAAACATCGAAAAGGGCAGATAAAAGCAAACTTACACGAAAAGCCTGTTAGCACTACACCTGAAATCGCACACGAGATCATCCAAGAGATGGATCTTAAATAAAATTTAGTTCCAAAGTATTGTAAAAAAGAGCCGTATGGCTCTTTTTTATTGCCTGTAATTTAGGTAAGTTATGCGTTCTTGCAGTTTATTAATTATAAAAATTAATAAAAAGAACACACAACACACATATTTTGAGAAATTAATGCACACAACAAAAGCAGTATGGAAGTCTCGACTAGGTGCGCTTGGACCTGGAATACTCATGGCAACAGCCGCTATTGGCGGTTCTCACTTAGTTGCCTCTACGCAGGCTGGAGCAATATTTGGCTGGCAACTATTTTGGCTAATCCTTGTTGTTAATGTTTTAAAGTACCCATTTTTTCGCTTTGGTATGGAATACACACTCGCCACTAAAAATAGCCTAGTGGAGGGCTATAAGAGTAAAGGCCCGTTTTATTTTTACAGTTTTATTGGCTTAAACATTGTAGCCGCTGTTGTTAATACCGCTGGCGTATTACTGCTTACCGCAAGCTTACTGCATTACGCGCTGCCTTTAGTGATAGAGGTAACACTGCTATGTTGGATATTGCTCGGTGTGTGCTTAGCCATATTATTGTTAGGGCACTTTAAAGCGCTCGACAGTGTGGCCAAAGGCATAATGGGGTTATTAACGCTGGCTACCGTTATTGCGTTAGTTATCGCGTTTAGTAATGGCCCAATGGCGCCTGCTGATTATGTTGGCCCATCACCTTACGAGCTGGCTATGCTTAGCTTTATGGTGGCTTTAATGGGCTGGATGCCAGCACCTATCGAAATATCTGCATTAAGTTCTTTATGGCTAAAAGAAAAACAAGCCCAGCAAACAGTTTCTAAAAGCCAAGGCTTGTTCGATTTTAACGTAGGTTACTGGCTTACAGCTGGCTTAGCCTTGGTATTTTTTAGTTTAGGTGTATTAGTGCAATACGGCCAAACCAGTAGTATAGAACTCGGCGGTGTCGCGTTTGCCAAGCAGCTTATAGATATGTACGCACTCACAATAGGCGAGTGGGCAAGGCCGCTTGTATCAGCAATCGCTTTTTTATGTATGTTTGGTACTACACTTACCGTGCTTGATGGCTACGCCCGTACGCTTAACGAATCCCATAAACTACTTGGCTTTGGGCAATCAAAACACAGCTTAAATATTTGGTTAATACTACAAGCCCTTGCCGGTATGGCCGTTATTTTATTTTTTAAATCAGCCCTTGGCCCCATGCTTACCTTTGCAATGACACTTTCATTTGTAACAACGCCTGTTTTTGCATGGCTTAACTTTAGCCTTGTGCGCTCAGAGCCTGCTATAAAGCACAGCGTGCTATTACGTAGTTTAACGTGGTTAGGTTTAGTGTATTTAGTAGGCTTTGCTGTTGCGTTTGTAGTATGGAAACTAGCAGCCTAAATAGAGCCACTTACTTTAGGGTTTTAATTAAAGCCCTAAAGCATTAAATTCTAGGATTAAACGAGGTATAAGTGGATATTAGAATAGGTGAGCTTTCAAACCCACACGTTATAAAACTACTACAAGCGCACCATAACGATATGTTAAAACACTCACCCGTTGAGAGCGTACATGCACTTGATGTGAGTAAACTCACTCAGCCCGATATAACTTTTTATAGCTTATGGATTGATAATAATTTAGCGGGTGTTAGCGCATTAAAAGCGCTCAGTGCCACTCATGGCGAAATTAAATCAATGCGCACATCAAGCAGCTATTTACGCCAAGGCATAGCCGCTAAGTTACTCACCCATATTATTGAGCAAGCAACACTTCGTGGTTATAAAAAGCTAAGTTTAGAGACCGGCACTGCTGAAGCATTTTTACCCGCACAAAAGCTTTACACTCAGTTTGGTTTTAAAGAATGCGAACCATTTGGTGATTATGAGTTAGATCCTTACAGCTTGTTTATGAGTAAAGGGCTTTAAAAGTGAGTAAGGGATATAATGGTTTATAAAGTTGAACTTAAAGCTCCAACACTGGATGAATTTACTAACCTACGCGCACAAGCAAAGTGGCAAAACCCTGACGATAAAACATTAAAAGCAAGCATTGAAAACTCACTTTTTTGGGTTGCCGTATACGATACTGATAAGTTAATAGGCACTGGTAGAATAATCGGTGATGGCGCAATGTATTTTTATATTCAAGATGTAATTGTTGCGCCAAGTTATCAAAAACAAGGCATAGGTCATTTAGTTATGACCTACATTGAAAACTACCTAAACAACACCTGCTCTAATGGCGCTACTATAGGTTTATTAAGTGCTCACGGTAAAGAAAGTTTTTATAGACAATATGGTTATGTAAAGCGTGATGGAGATGTTTTAGGATTAGGAATGTGTAAGTTTATTAGCAAGTAATAATAAATATTGCTGCATGATATCAAGATTATTAATATAACTTTCAAAGGTATGGCGCAATGAGCAAACGTGATTTATTTTCAGAATTAACGACAGTACTTATGGACGCTAAAGCGCATTCACAAGGAAAGCTAACGTTAGGTACTCATTCAGTAAATGATATTAACGCCCTTGCTATCTCGCCTGATGAAATAGTAAATATCGAGAAACATTTAATATGTCGCGTGGTGTGTTTGCTAACATTCTACATACTTCAGCAAGAACGCTTGAAAACTGGGAACAAGGTCGCAGTGCACCTAATGGGCAAGCGATAATATTGCTAAAGCTTGTGCAGCGTCATCCTGAGACGCTAAATCATATAGCTGAGTTGTAAGTTCCTTTGGATTATTTATTTTAAAAGACAAAAAGAAAGACGCGATCTATTACTTTCTTGTGGCAGCTAAGAGCGAAAAGCAGATCGTCGTTGTTTTGATTTTCTTCTGCTTGTTTACCAATTTCTCGTATAGTCAGAAAATCGAGCGGTTAGGTCGTTTTCATCCTAAAGTAAATTAAACTTTACAGTAAAAAGCTATTTTAGTAATAAGTTATCCATTATGATAAAACTACTGTAAGTAGAAAGTCGATACGGTTCACGGTAGAAAAACGACCCAATCGCTTGTAGATTAAGATTGTTATATTCACAGGCAAACATTGTCATATAAGGATATATATGAGTAAAGGTAAAGAGGGGGCTTTCATATATGCCGATGAGTCAGGACACTCAGGCAAAGAAATTTTTAGTGAAAAGTCACCTATTTATTATCAAGGCGCAGTAATATCCGTTGGTGAAATCGAAACCAAAGTTGCACCAATAATTCAAAAATATTGTACTGATAATGGATTGGAAAGATTACATGGTTTCGAACTCGGAGAAGAGAAAGTAAGTAGCCTTTGCTTAGAGTTGTTGGCAGCTTTAGACGATACTCAATGGAGGTTTCACTACACAACACTTCAAAAAAGGTATATAGCACCAACTAAATTTGTTGATACAGTCTTTGATTGTTGGGATAACCCCGCAGTCCATCCTTTTTGGTACACAACTGAACTATTCAGACACACATTATGTATATTAATAGATGACATGATGGAAGACGGTTTAGACGTTGAGTTTTGGAACTGTTATTTAAAAGACGATTTGGATGGCCTAATTAATATATGTAAAGCTTTGCTGGAAAAAGCTCCATATATTTACGATAAAAGAGCATGTGAAGTTGTCACGGCAGGTCTAAGTTATGCGATAGATAACCCTGATATTTTCACCCTAATATCAGCTAAAGGTAAAAGCGCATATAAAAAACAGACGCCGAATATTATTGCTTTTTCTAGTTTATTAACTGCCGCGCATAGGTTTTGCAAAGAGTATGGTGTATCAGTTTCCGAGCTTATTCATGATCAGAGCGATGAATTCAAAGGAACGATGCGAGAGTATCACCGCATGTTTTTTGGTGTCGACTTTGAAGAAGATAAATTCGGTGGTATCCCTCTATTTAAAGAAGTCGAATATGAATTGGGAGAATTCAAATTAGAATCTTCAAAGGTATCATATGGATTACAAGTGGCTGATCTTTTCTTATGGTTAATTCAAAGAGATTTTAAAAATAATAGCCTTGAAAAAACGAAGGCTAAGATATTAAACAACTCTAGTGATTTCGTTATTTCAAGATCAATGTCTTTATTAATTATCCAAGCTAGGCGCTTTCAATTAATGCAGCAAGAACTAACGCCTGAGATGATAAAAGCAGGTAAAGAGCTAAACAAAAAAATTGAAGCCAACCAAAAAGCTGCAATGGATAAATGAATATAACAAGCGCATGTTGTCGAATGATTTACCGCTGCGCTCTAAAGCATCCGCAAATGCGTGCGCTGTGCCTCAATCATGAGTTGACACATTTGGCGGAACAGTTGAAAATGCATGTGGACCTGTCGTCTAATTTGGAAAGGCACCACTCTTTGAGCGGGATCCCGGTTCGATTCCGGGTAGGTAAAGAGCATTTTCAGCGAGTGTTTTTTACCTACCTTGGATTGGATGAATGCTAGAACAAGAAAGACTAGAAGTATTTGCTGCCCAAACAGAAAACGTTAGAGCTTTGGAACAGGCATGGAAGCACATTAACAAAACCATTAATGCAGCTTACTCTAGCGGCGATAATTCTACAGCCGAAATTCATACCAAGCTGCTAGCACAAGTCTACTGCGCATTCGCCGAAGCTGTATTCTCGAAAGTAATCCACACACCTGATGGACTGACCCTCGATGAGATTTCACAAGTAAAATCTCGAGGAAAGAAAAATATCGTGGATGCTTGGAAAAAGTGTGTCGAGCTATCTCTCCAAAAAGTAGAAGGTAAAAGTAGTGGTCATGTCGCTAACACACGTAAAAAAATCGAGTTATTGATAGACCATTATATTTATGATCCAAGCCTTCTGAGAAACAAGATCGCCCACGGTCAGTGGAAGGTCGCACTTAACTCAAATAACACCAAGGTCAATTCAGCTTTAACCATAAAGATTCAGGCAATTTCTGTTGTTGACCTTTACCGGCATAAAGAAGCTTTTCAAAGCTTATTTCGCATCGTTGAAGACATTATTGAATCTCCTAATAAAGCACACCATAGGGATTATTGGTCTCATATAACAGAGTTTGAAGAATCTCAGTGCAAGATGGCTAGTTGGACTATCGAGAACAAGATTGCCTCATTAAAAGCAAAAAAGGAACGTTTTAAACACGCCAAAGGCATAACAAGTCAAAGCAGCCAGACACAGCAGAGCTGCGTCGCTGTTTGAAACGTTAGTCATAGAGTATTAGGAGCATCGTCCTTTGAAAATTGAACATCATGAAGAACTCTTTCCATATCTTAAAGGTAAAGTTTTTCATGTTACGCCTTCAGTAAATATGCAAGCAATTAGAGATGCTGGCGCTCTATTTCCAAATCATCACCTTAATCAACCATCAAGGTTTGGAAATACTGAGAATGGCTTTTTTAGGCTTCGGGGCTGTGTTTCTTTTTTTGACTACCGTGGCTTTGGTACTCTTGAGTGGAAGGAACATGCCTATAAATGTCTTCCAACAATGTTCCTGAAGCGAAACAACCCAATCACAATACTTTTCTTATGCGAAAGTCAGTTCCATAAGCTTGAGTCTTGGAAGGTATGGAAAGAAGAAGCAGCTTGGCACCAACGCGTTGTTCCGTATGTTGAGACTGGATATAAGGGAAGAGTTTCACTTGAGTTTATTATAGAAGAACTGGGCGTTGAGTCCGATAACAACTATCAAGTGTAGGTACAGGGACAAAATTTTCGCTTCGCTATAATTTCCCCCGTGCTACAGGTATTGTAGATCCGCTTATGGCACTGGGCTGTCATTGATATTAACTATCAACTCAGCTCTTTTATCGCTCTACTTATCCCATCTAAACTCAGCGCATACATGCGGTTGTTCATTAACTCTTTTATAAAGCCAATCGATTGATAGTAAGGCCAGTGTTCAATGGGTTGTGGGTTGAGCCAGGCGACTTTATCAAAGTGGTTTGTGACACGTGATAACCAGGCACTGCCGGGCTCTTCATTGTAGTGTTCTACCGAGCCGCCAGGGTAGGCTATTTCGTAAGGGCCCATAGTGGCATCGCCAACAAATATTACTTTATAGTCGCTGGTAAATTTATTAATCAGCGTCATGGTGTCAATCACGTTTGTATGTCGGCGCGCGTTGTCTTGCCAAACGTGCTCGTATAAGCAGTTATGAAAGTAGTAAAACTCTAGGTGTTTAAATTCGCTGTGGGCTGCGCTAAATAATTCTTCGCAGGTGTGGATGTAGTCATCCATTGAGCCGCCAATATCAAACAGCATCAATACTTTTACTGCATTGTGGCGTTCGGGTGCCATTTTAACATCAAGCATGCCGCCTTGTTTGGCAGTAGCGCGAATAGTCTCGTTTAAATCAAGCGTGTCGCTTGCGCCAGTGCGGGCAAACTTACGTAACTTTTTAAGGGCGAGTTTAACTGTGCGCGAACTAATTTCTCTGTCGGTGTCGAGGTTTTTGTATTCTCGTTTATCCCACACTTTTACCGCTTGGCGGTTACGGTTGCCGTCTTGCCCTATACGCACACCTTCTGGGTTATAGCCGTATGCACCAAAAGGCGATGTACCGCCAGTACCTACCCATTTATTACCGCCAGCGTGGCGTTTTTGTTGCTCTTCTAAACGCTCTTTTAAGGTTTTCATAAGCTCGTCGAGCCCGCCCATGGCTTTTAGTTGGGCTTTTTCTTCATCGCTTAGGTTTTTTTCAAACTCTTTACGTAGCCAGTCTTCAGGCAAGTTGTGTTGCAGCTTTAAGCTCTCGAGCAGGTCTAAGTCGGCAATACCGCTAAAGTAATCGCTAAAGGCTTTATCAAACCTATCAAAATGCGTTTCATCTTTTACCATGATGGTGCGTGCTAAATGGTAAAAGGCGTCTACGTCGGCAAATATAACGCCTTTTTTTAAGGCGTTAATTAAATCGAGTAACTCGCGCAGGCTCACCGGTAAGCGGTATTTACGCAACGTGAAAAAAAACTGTACTAACATGTTTGGGCCTGTTTATCTTTCGAGGTTAAATTTGCAGCAGTGTGTTTGGTATTTAGGTAAGGCAGAGCCTATGTAGTGTGGTTATTCCCCATAAATAGGCGATAACACAGCATAAATACCAAACACGCGCTGCCTGAAGGTTCGTCCTAGGGACGATTAACTCTTTGTTGCTCGGCTTTTACTTAGCCCACTAGGTTACAAACCTCGCGCCACGATTAAATCGTCCCTAGTTAGAACAAATTTTAATCCTGAAAGGTCAACAGGCCCTAACGGCTCATAAACGCGAGCTTTTCGATTAGGCTTATGTCTTGCTCATTTTTAAGTAATGCGCCAAACATTGGCATTAATCCGCCTTTTTTAGCTTTGTCGTGCAGTGTTTTAGCGTCTATGTCTTCAGCCATTAAAAGCTTTAACCAATCGAGTAATTCGCTGGTGGAGGGCTTCTTTTTAAGGCCATTGGCTTCACGTAAGTTAAAAAACACCTCAAGTGCTTGGCGTACTAAATCTTGTTTAACGTTAGGGTAGTGCACGTCAATAATTTGCTGCATTTCATCGCTGCTAGGAAAATCAATATAGTGAAAAAAGCAGCGGCGTAAAAATGCGTCCGGCAATTCTTTTTCGTTATTCGATGTGATGAGCACAATAGGGCGCTCTTTTGCGACAATGCGCTCGTTAGTCTCATAAACATGAAACTCCATTTTATCAAGCTCAAGTAGTAAGTCGTTTGGGAACTCTATGTCGGCTTTGTCTATTTCATCAATCAAAAGCACTGGGCGTTTACCGTTAAGCTCTGCATATGTAAATGCCTGCCAAAGCTTACCTTTAACGATGTAGTTGCCAATATTGTGTACACGCTCGTCACCTAATTGACTGTCGCGCAGGCGCGAAACCGCATCGTACTCGTATAAGCCTTGCTGCGCTTTAGTAGTCGATTTTATATGCCACTGAATAAGCGTAGTATCTAAGCTTTTAGCCAACTCCTCAGCCAGCATGGTTTTACCTGTGCCAGGTTCGCCTTTAATTAAAAGTGGTTTTTCGAGCATAATGGCAGCATTTACAGCTTGTTTAAGCGCGCTACTCGCTATGTAATTGTCAGTTGAATTAAATTGCACGGTGTACCCTTGTCTGGTCTGAGCAGTAAGTTATTTTGTTATAATGCCATAGTTAAGCAGCAGGTCCAATATAAGCAAAACGCTGTTTGACCTCACCTTCTTTTTCAACAGTTTCTAAAAACATACTAAGTGGGCGCGCCCATATACCAAATTCACCATAAAGTGCTTGGTAAATCACAAGTTGTTCCTCGGTTTCGCTATGGGTGGCAACATGAATAACTTTATATTGCGGGCCTTTGTAGTGTTGGTATATGCCTGGTTTTAGGGAAAGTGGTTTTATTGCTGTAGTCATGTTTTGATCTCTTGTATAATTTGGCTTTGCACTTTTAATGTTAACTAATTTGCCAATACTATGAACTATATTTCTTTAGATGATTACAAAAAGGCGTGGGTTTTTCGCCACAAAGATTTACCTGTATCTGATGAAGACGCAGCAAAAATAAAGCCTATGAGCGACGAGCGCGCAGCCGTACTTTGGACAACCATGGTGAGCCGTGAGTTTGATCACCCTGATTTTTTTGAAGACACCGATTGGTGTGGTCAAGAAAAAAGCTTTAGCCAAGAAGTAGATTGGCAAGATGCGTGGGAAAATGGCGATGCGTTACCACCAGAAGCAATCTTAACGTTTTTAGATTGGGAAGCTAACACCACGGTTTATTTTTGTATGGCACGCGATAATATTATCGAAACGACGTTTGATGTATTTAAACGCAATTGGCAAAACTTTATGTTTTTAGCTGATGGCAGTTTATTGATTGGTAAAAAGCGTAATACGGTTGTGCAATTTTTAGAATCAGGTAAAGCAAAATTAGGTGAAAAGCCAAGCGCTTAAAATAGTGCGCTGCGCTTAAAAAACATTCAATACTGTGTTATAAAACATTTACCTGAATATCTTTGAGTACAGCTTTTGGTCGCTAAAAATCAGTCACTTGGTGCTCAACAGCAAGTTGAAATTTGGCAAACTGATGCACAAAAAGTGTTGTATGCACAATTGTGCAATGCGTTTTATCAGCGTGAGGTTCAGCGATTAGTTGCAGAGCCTAATGCCGATAAACTGCGCCGCCAGTTAAAAAGCCTACCTTATTATATTGAGCGAGCGGCAACGTTAGTTGCCAATGGTGACACGCCTTTTACGCTTGATGCACAAAATGGTACGTGGCTCGAAAAGCAAAAACCGACCCCACCCGATGTGAATGTTCAAGCTAATGAACTTTTTTATCAAACGTATGCCAAAGTGGGGCTTATTGTGCCCGTTATATTGCATGGCTACGATCAGGTGCGTCTTAGAATAGACAGTATCGATCAGTTAGGCGAAAATAAGCTGCATTGTAACGAGCTTGGTTGGTTTGATTTTTTAGGAAATGGGCTAGAGCAGCAAAATGCTCAGCTAATAAAGCCAAGTAAAGTGAGTTTAACCGCTGCATGTTGCGGGCATCAGTGGCAATTTTCGAAGCGTTGTATGCCACGGGTTTTATCACTACGCGAAATGCTTTTAGCGGGTAGTATTAATTGGCGCAATTTAAAGCGCCCCTTAGCGTATTAAAGTTAAGGTATTTGGAATTTAAAATAAGGAGTGTTAAATGCGTATTTTTCAAGTTGGCTTACTGTGCTTAGCACTGTTTGTACAATACAGGTTATGGTTTGGTCATAATGGTTTACAAGACTACACACGACTAAAAGGTGCAGTAACGTCGCATCATCAAACCAACGAAAAACTCATTAAACGTAATAAAGTACTTAAAGCAGATATTGAAGACTTAAAGCTTGGCCAAGAAGGCATTGAAGAGCGTGCACGCAACGAATTGGGAATGATTAAACCGGACGAAACATTTATTCGTGTTTTACCGGGCAAACAATATGACAAATAAACAGACTATTGCAGCAATTGTACCTGCTGCGGGTGTTGGCAGTAGAATGCAGCACAATGCGCCTAAACAATATATACAATTAGCCGGTAAAACCATTTTAGAACACACCTTAGCTAAACTTTCTCAATTACCTCAATTACGCACTATTGTTGTTGCCCTTAGCGACAGCGACCCCTATTTTGACGAACTCCCATTGCTTGATAATCGCATTGTGCGAGCCAGTGGCGGAAAAGAGCGAGCCGACTCGGTGCTTAACAGTCTGCTTTTTTTAGCGCCTAACCCACCAACATGGGTATTGGTGCATGATGCTGCTCGTCCATTAGTTAATATCAGTGATATAGAACGTTTAATTGATGAATGTATACGCGCTGATGAAGGCGGTATTTTAGCTAGCAAAGTAAAAGACACTATAAAACGCGGCCACACTCATGCCCTACAAACTGTGCCACGAGACGATTTATGGCAAGCACTTACCCCGCAGTTTTTTAAATATGACGAGCTTAAAAATGCACTGCAAAACGCATTAGCAAGTGGGGCTACTATTACCGATGAAGCCAGTGCAATTGAGTGGGCGGGTAAACCGGTTAAGCTTGTAGCAGGTCGTAGCGATAATATTAAAATAACCACGCCAGAGGATTTAGACCTGGCTGGGTTTTTATTACATAAACAACAAAACGAGAGTGGATTATGATACGAATTGGCCATGGTTTTGACGTACATAAATTTGGCGGCGAAGGCCCGTTAACTATTTGTGGTGAAAAAATTGATTACCCACAGGGCTTTTTAGCGCACTCAGATGGTGATGTTGCTATTCATGCATTATGCGATGCTATTTTAGGCTCACTTGCAATGGGTGATATTGGTAAGCACTTTCCCGATACGGCAAGCGAGTATGAAAATATCGACAGCCGTATTTTACTTCGCCATGTGGTGGGCTTAGCTAAAGAACAAGGTTATGTACTTGGTAATGGCGATGTGACTATTGTTGCTCAGGCACCAAAAATGCTGCCACATATTCAAGCTATGCGCGCTAATTTAGCCAGCGATTTAAATTGCGACCTTAGCCAAATTAACGTTAAAGCCACTACTACCGAAAAGCTAGGCTTTGAAGGGCGCAAAGAAGGTATTTCTAGTCATGCAGTAGTTATTATGAGTAAAGAGCTTGCGAGTACAAAAAACGCATGAGCGATTTAAATTATTTATACGGTGCACCGCTTTCTAAAGCTGATTTTAAAACCACAGCTGAAGACTTTATGGTTGATGAAGACTTAGGTATAGAATTTACCGGCAGTGGCGAACACGTGTGTTTGCAGGTGGTTAAAAAAGGCGAAAACACGCAATACGTTGCAAAGCTAATTGCGCAGCGTGCGGGTGTTTCACCGCGAGACGTAAGCTATGCAGGCATGAAAGATCGCCACGGTGTGTGCTCGCAGTGGTTTAGTGTAAAAGTACCAATTAAAAAGCCTATCGATTTTAGTGATTTAAATAGTGAGAGTATTTTTATTGTGTCGCAACAGCGCCACGACCGTAAGTTACGTACGGGCTGCCACAAAGGTAATAAATTTACTATTACGCTTCGTAACGTAACCAAGCCACTTGATATTTTATGCCGTATTAATGCCGTGCGCGCAGGTGTGCCAAATTACTTTGGCGAGCAGCGCTTTGGGCATGGCGGTCATAACTTAGTTATGGCTGAAAAAATGTTTGCCGGTGAGCGTATTCGCGATAAAAAGTTGCGCGGTATTATTATTTCAGCAGCACGATCGCATGTATTTAATCAGTTAGTGAGCCTGCGTGTAAAAGAGCATGGTTTAGCTAAAACAATGCACCGTGAAGTATTTATGCTCAGCGGCAGCAATGCATTTTTTGAAGATGCAATTAATGACGAAAACATAGAGCGATTAGCCACTGGCGATATTATGATGTCGGCACCTATGGTGGGTAAAAGTGAAAAAGGTTTAACCGAGCAAGAAAAAGTATGGCTCGAACCTTTCCAAACATGGTGTGATGGTTTAGGTGAATTAGGCCTTAAAAATGAGCGCCGAATGCTGCGCTTAATTCCACAAAACTTAACTGTTGAAACACTTGATGAAACCACACTAAAACTAAGCTTTGGTTTGCCAAAAGGGTGTTTTGCAACCGCATTATTACGTGAGCTGGTGGATTACACTGATGCTAGCCCTCGAGAGCGCAAAGAAAAGGATAATGGCATAAATGAAGATACTGTTAAGTAACGATGATGGCGTAAATGCTAAAGGCATTGCGGTTTTATATCAGGCGCTTATACAAATTGCAGATGTAACCCTTGTTGCACCTGATCGCAACTGTAGTGGCGCGAGTAATTCTTTAACACTTATGAACCCGCTACGAGCGACTACACTCGAAAATGGTTTTATGTCAGTTAATGGCACACCCACTGATTGCGTACATTTAGGCGTAAATCAGTTAGCTGATGAAAAGCCAGATCTAGTTGTTGCAGGTATTAACCATGGTGCCAATTTAGGCGATGACACGCTTTATTCCGGTACTGTTGCCGCTGCAACTGAAGGTCGCCATTTAGGTTTGCCTGCAATTGCGGTATCGCTTTGTTCACATAATGGCGATCATTTTGAAACAGCCGCTGCAGTTACCGTCAATATTATTAAAGGCTTGGCTTCGCATCCGCTTCCAAAAGATCAAATAATAAATATTAATGTGCCAGATATTCCATTAAGTGAATTAAAAGGGGTGCAAGTAACACGTTTAGGTGCTCGTCATAAAGCCGAAACGATGACGAAACAAACCGATCCTTGGGGCCGTGATATTTATTGGTACGGATCGCTTGGCACCGAAAGCGATGCTGGTGAAGGCACCGACTTTTACGCAATCAATAATGGCTATGCCTCAGTTACGCCACTGAGTGTTGATATGACAGCTAAAGATAGCTTAAAGGCAGTAGGAGAATGGTTAGCCGATTTGGAGATTAATCGTGCTCGCTAATTATACCCGCAGTGCTAAAGCGCTATCTGACTTACTAAAGCGTGAAGGTGTTGAAGATACGCAAGTACTTAGTGCTATAGCTGATATTCCGCGCCATATTTTTATAGATGATGTGCTAAAACACAAAGCCTATGAAAATACAGCGCTACCTATTGGGCAAGGGCAAACAATTTCTCAGCCTTACATAGTAGCGCGCATGACAGAGCTACTTCGTTTAGCTGGTGTGCGTAATAAAGTGCTAGAAATAGGTACGGGCTCTGGGTATCAAACTGCAATATTGGCCAAAACGTTTACGAAGGTTTACTCGGTAGAGCGTATTAAAACACTTCAGTGGCAGGCAAAAAGACGTTTGCAGCAACTCGATTTATATAATGTAACCATGAAGCATGGCGATGGTTGGCAAGGCTGGCAATCACAAGCGCCGTTTGATGGTATTATAGTGACTGCTGCGGCCTCTAAAGTTCCGCAAGACTTACTTGCTCAGTTGGCCGATGGTGGCGTGTTATTAGCCCCAATTGGTGAGAGCGATCAAAAATTAGTAATGGTTATCCGCAAAGGCGATAATTATAAAGAGCATGTTATTGCTCCCGTTAGATTTGTGCCGTTAGTACCTGGCGATATTGAATAGGAATTCATTTTGAAGTTGTTTACTAAGTTATACGATATGGCCCTAGTGTGGGCAAAACACCGTCATGCGGAACGTTACTTAGCTGCGATGAGCTTTGCAGAATCAGTTTTTTTCCCGATACCACCCGATGTAATGCTTGCACCTATGTCACTTGCGCAACCAAACAAAGCATGGCGATTTGCAAGCTTTGCCACAATAGCATCGGTTATTGGTGGAGTGGTTGGTTACTTACTTGGTTTTTGGCTATTTGAACCCGTTGTAGAGCCATTGATTGCACAAATGCACTGGCAAGAAAAGTTTGATATAGCACTAAACTGGTTTAAGGATTACGGTGTTTGGGTTGTGTTTTTAGCTGGTTTTTCGCCTATACCATATAAAGTATTTACGATTGGCGCAGGCGTTTTACAAATGGCATTTTTGCCATTTTTAATAGCATCAGCCATTGGGCGCGGTGCGCGATTCTTTCTAGTTTCAGCCTTAATGAAGTGGGGCGGAGCTCAAATGGAGCGAAAATTACGTCAGTATATTGAAATACTTGGTTGGGGATTAGTGGTATTAATTGCGCTAGCTTACTTTTTATTGCGTTAAGCGTAAAAAATATTAATTGTCTAATATAAAGGAAAAATACAATGACTAAGCAGTTCTTACTGTATATAGCTATATTTATTAGTATTTTTCTCTTTGGTTGTTCTTCTCGCCATGTTCCTGCACCTGTTAGCAGCCTAAATAATAATGTTAATAATTTAGGTCATACTATTAACATTAATGGGAGTAGTTATAAAGTGCAAAAAGGGGATACACTTTATTCTATTGCTTTTAGTGCTGGGCAAGACTTTAGGAAGTTGGCAAAAAATAATTCAATTTCATCACCTTACACAATTTTCCCTGGACAACATATCTCCTTAATCCCTAAGACCGAAAAAACAAAAAGGGATGAAAAATATACGAATTCGAGTAAAAAGTCTATAAAAAATTCACAAAAAAATAACAAAATTTTAAAGAAAGAGCTTGATCCCCCAAAACAACGAGAGTATGTTCAGAAACAAGCCAGTAACAAAATTAGTAATACTAAACGTTTGTCGAGCAGTAAAGTTAAGTGGTTTTGGCCTGCAAAGGGCAAAATTACCAAACGCTTCTCTAATAAGGAAAACGGTTATAAAGGTTTACAGATTACTAATCGCAAAGGGGCTTCAGTCTTAGCTGCGGCACAAGGAACAGTGGTGTACGCGGGTAACGCCCTTCGAGGTTATGGCAGTTTAATCATATTGAAACATAATGATGATTACCTAAGTGCTTACGCACATAACTCGAAATTACTTGTTAAAGAAAAGCAGAAGGTTAAGGCAGGACAAAAAATAGCAGAAATTGGTAATTCAGAATCTCCGGTCACCGCGCTTCGCTTTGAAATTCGCTACCGAGGGCAAGCTGTCAATCCTGCTAAATACCTACCCTAATTTTTAGGTATTGATAATTGCTCGGGAGAAGGCTTATGGCTAGCGCAGCAAAACTTGACAAACATACTACGACTGACGAAAAATTCGATGACATCGATGTTGATGAAAGCACAGCTCTACTAGATAAAGTAGACGACGATGAAATCTTTGCTAAAGAAGAAGTAACTAAAAATCTTGACGCAACTCAACTTTATTTAGGCGAAATTGGTTTTTCTCCTTTGCTAAGTGCTGAAGAAGAAGTGTTTTTTTCTCGCAAATCACTTCGAGGGTGTGAAGCCTCACGTAAACGTATGATTGAAAGTAACTTACGTTTGGTTGTTAAAATAGCACGTCGTTACAATAATCGCGGCCTTGCTCTACTTGATTTAATTGAAGAGGGTAACTTAGGCTTAATTCGCGCAGTTGAAAAATTTGACCCTGAGCGTGGATTTAGATTCTCTACTTACGCTACATGGTGGATACGTCAAACAATTGAACGTGCCATTATGAACCAAACGCGTACCATTCGCTTACCTATTCATGTAGTTAAAGAGCTTAATGTTTATTTACGTACAGCGCGTGAGTTAACTCAAAAGCTTGACCATGAGCCAACAGCTGACGAAATTGCAGCTTGCCTAGATAGACCCGTTGAAGACGTTACTAAAATGCTACGTTTAAACGAAAGAATTGCATCAGTAGACATGCCTATTGGTGGCGAAAACGACAGTGTACTACTTGATATCATCCCTGATGAAAAAAGTGCTGGTCCTGAAGGCGAAGTACAAAATAATGATATTAATAAACATATTGTTGATTGGTTAGGAGAATTAAACCCTAAACAACGTGAAGTGTTAGCACGTCGATTTGGACTGCTTGGCTATGAGCCATCTACACTTGAAGATGTAGGTCGTGAAATAGGCTTAACACGTGAGCGTGTAAGACAAATTCAGGTAGAGGCATTACGTCGTCTAAAAGATATTTTGCAACAAGAAGGTTTAAGTACAGATAGCTTGTTTAATCAGTTTTCGTAACTAGTTAAATAGTATAAGAGACTATGTGTGTTAAAAAGCCGAAGAATTTATTCTTCGGCTTTTTTTATGCTTGTAAATTAGATGATATAATACCAATCTGCTTATATATGGGGTCTATTTAACGTTAAGAAAATTACGCTAGAACTAGGCAAAATTTTTTGTATCTAGTTGTTCTAAATAAAAAATTTTTAACGACGTTATAGTGCAATTTAATTCGTTAAATTGATCAAAGATTTATGCAGGTTGGTATAAATTACAACAATGCTTTTAGTTTATATAACAAATCGTGCGCTTGGCGTGGCGATAAATTATCAGGGTCGATTGCGCTTAACTGCTCTTCAACTTCTGAAGGTGTACTTTGTGTAATTTCGTTATTAAAAGTAAAGGCTTGTTGTTCTGTATTTGGTGCAGTAACGCTTTGATGATTTTCAAGCAACTTAAGTTTTTGCTTTGCTTGTGCAATCACAGCTTTTGGCACTCCAGCAAGAGCGGCTACTTGTAAACCAAAGCTTTTGCTTGCTGCACCGTCGAGAACTGTATGCATAAACGCAATAGTGTCGTTATGCTCTATTGCATCAAGGTGCACGTTTACAAGGCCCGTGGTTTGCTCAGCAAGTTCTGTTAATTCAAAGTAGTGCGTAGCAAACAATGTTTTAGCAGATATTTTTGATGCTAAATGATCGGCTGTTGCATACGCAAGAGAGAGTCCATCGTAAGTACTTGTACCGCGACCAATCTCATCCATTAACACTAAAGACTGTGCCGTGGCATTATTTAAAATAGTCGCTGTTTCGGTCATTTCTACCATGAAGGTTGAACGCCCTGATGCTAAATCATCGCTTGCACCAATACGTGTAAATATGCGGTCGATATTACCAATTTTAGCGCTGTCAGCGGGTACATAACTGCCAATGTGAGCCATTAAAACAATAAGTGCCGTTTGGCGCATATAGGTTGATTTACCGCCCATGTTTGGACCGGTAATAATTAGCATTTTACGTTGGCTGTTTAATTCAACAGGGTTAGCAATAAACGGTTCTTTCATTACTTGTTCAACAACAGGGTGACGACCTTGCTTAATGCTTATATTGTCGTTATCGCACAATTCTGGTTTTGCATAATTGAGTGCGAATGCACGCTCAGCTAAATTATTTAAAACGTCTAAATCAGCCAATGCTGCTGCCATCATTTGCAACTGCTCAATATGTGGAGCAATAAATCTAAACAGCTCCTCGTATAGTTGTTTTTCAAGCGCGAGAGCTTTTGATTGGCTGCCGAGTACTTTATCCTCGTGCTCTTTAAGCTCTGGAATAATGTAACGTTCGTTATTTTTAAGTGTTTGACGACGAATGTAGTCGGCTGGCACTAAGTGCGCATTAGCTCTACTTACTTCAATAAAAAAGCCATGTACGCGGTTATAACCGATTTTAAGCGTACTAATGCCCGTACGTTCGCGCTCTCGTGACTCTAGTTGATCAAGTACATCGGTTGCACCTTTGCTTAAGTTACGCCACTCATCAAGTTCACTATTGTAACCTGGAGCAATAACACCACCGTCACGAATAAGTACCGGTGGGTTTTCTATCACAGCTCGTTCTAATAACGCTTGTAAATCAGGGAGTTCAGGCGAGTGCTTGATGATACCTGCTATACGAGGATCGTTAGCGTCAGCTAACAAAGTATGCAGTGGTGCAAGTGCTTGTAGCGCACTGCGCAGGCGAGTTAAATCACGCGGGCGTGCAGTACATAAAGCTAGGCGTGCAATAACACGCTCTACATCACCAATCTCTTTTAATGATTCGTGTAATTCACCGCAAAGCTGCGCATCTAAAATAGCGCTAATTGCATTTAAACGTGAATTTAGCTCGTCTTTATTACGAATTGGTGTATGAATACGGCGCTTAAGTAAGCGAGAACCCATTGGCGTTGCTGTTTTATCAAGTACTTGAGCAAGTGTATTTTCAAACCCGCCCGATAAATTAACAGTTAATTCTAAATTTTTACGGGTAGCGGCATCTAAAATAACAGCGTGTTCGTTGTGCTCAAGCGTAATTGCACGAATATGTGGCAGTGCAATACGTTGTGTATCTTTTACGTATTGCATTAGGCAACCTGCAGCAACAAGCGCGCTATGGGCTTTATCAACACCAAAGCCAACTAAATCTTTAGTACCAAACTGATCGCATAATAAGTGCTGAGCCGTATCTAAGTCGAACTCCCACTCTGGGCGACGGCGAGCACCTTTTATATGTTCAATTAAATGAACGTTTTCAAAGCTTTCGCTATACAGAAGTTCGGCTGGTGATAGGCGCTGAATAGTTGAGCTAAAGGCTTCGTCGGTATTTACCTCGACAATATTAAAACGACCAGAGTTAATGTCTAAATAAGCAATCCCGTATAAGCCTTTTTTACTTTGCCAAACGCTGGTAAGGAGATTGTCTTGTCGTTCTTGTAAAAGTGCTTCATCAGAAATTGTACCGGGTGTAACTATACGCACTACTTTACGATCAACAGGGCCTTTACTGGTTGCAGGGTCTCCCACTTGTTCGCAGATAGCGACTGATTCACCCATTTGGACTAGACGTGCTAAGTAGTTTTCTACCGCATGGTAAGGTACACCCGCCATAGGGATAGGATCGCCGCCAGCTTTACCACGATGAGTTTGCGAAATATCGAGTAATTGAGCGGCGCGTTTAGCGTCATCAAAAAAAAGTTCGTAAAAATCGCCCATACGATAAAACAATAAAATATCGCGATGCTCTGATTTTATTTTTAGATACTGCTGCATCATAGGGGTTTGTTGTTTTATAGTGTGTGGTGCATAAAGATCAAACGACATGTATTTACCCAAAGGCTGAATATGGAATTACATCAAGAGATTAAAACACTTGCTGCGCAATTAGGCGCTATTTTAACGGATAAATGCTTATGGATCACTACTGCTGAGTCATGTACTGGTGGCGGAGTGAGTTATGCGCTTACCGATACACCTGGAAGTTCAGCTTATATCGACCGTGCATTTGTCACTTATAGTAACCAAGCAAAGCAAGATTTGCTCAATGTTAGTGCTAATACATTAAATCAATACGGTGCTGTGAGCGAGCAAACAGTCCATGAAATGGCAGTAGGCGCTATTAAAGCAACAAACGCTAATATATCTATAGCTGTATCGGGCATTGCAGGGCCTGGCGGGGCAACAGAAGGTAAACCTGTTGGACTTGTATGGTTTGGCATACAAATTAATGACAAAGTACTGACCTTTAAACAAATATTTACTGGTGATAGGGCTCAAGTAAGACTGCAAGCTATTGTATTTGCATTAAAAAGTGTAATAGATGAGATAAAATGAAAAAATTAGCTTGATACTGTGATTTCATACAGTATACTTGTTCGCATTAGCTGGATTGGAGAACAAAATGAACGATAACAAACAAAAAGCGTTAGACGCAGCACTATCACAAATTGAACGTCAATTTGGTAAAGGCTCAATTATGAAATTGGGTGACAACAAAGCGTTAAACATTGAATCTGTATCTACAGGTTCACTAGGTATTGATATTGCCTTAGGCATAGGTGGCTTACCTATGGGACGTATTGTTGAAGTGTATGGTCCTGAGTCATCTGGTAAAACAACGCTTACTTTACAAGTTATCGCAGAAGCTCAAAAAGAAGGTAAAACATGTGCCTTTATTGATGCTGAGCATGCTCTTGATCCTGTATATGCACAAAAACTAGGTGTAAATATTGATGACCTTTTTGTATCTCAACCTGATACAGGTGAGCAAGCACTAGAAATTTGTGACATGTTAGTACGTTCAAGCGCAGTAGACGTCGTTATTATTGACTCGGTTGCTGCACTTACACCAAAAGCTGAGATTGAAGGCGACATGGGCGACTCGCACATGGGCTTACAAGCACGTTTAATGTCACAAGCATTACGTAAGCTTACTGGTAATATTAAACGCTCTAACACGTTATGTATTTTCATTAACCAAATTCGTATGAAAATTGGTGTTATGTTTGGTAACCCAGAAACAACAACGGGTGGTAATGCACTTAAGTTTTACGCATCGGTACGTATTGATATTCGTCGTATTGGTTCTGTGAAAGAAGGTGATGAAGTTGTTGGTAACGAAACCCGCGTTAAAATTGTTAAAAACAAAGTAGCGCCGCCATTTAAACAAGCTGAATTCATCATCATGTATGGCGAAGGTATTTCTAAGCAAGGCGAGTTAATTGATTTAGGTGTTAAGCATAAAATTGTTGAAAAAGCAGGTGCTTGGTACAGTTACAGTGGCAACAAGGTTGGCCAAGGTAAATCTAACTCAATTAAGTTTTTGAAAGAAAACCCAGAAATTGCAGATGAGATTGAAGGTAAGTTACGCGAAATGCTTTTACTAAAAGCAACTATTGAACCTGAAGACGGTGAAGATAAGTTAGGCGACGATCCAGACCTTTAAACTGCACCCAAATGAGTTTTTAAGCTTGATTTGACCCGAGCTTTGAAAAGCGCTAATCAGTAATGATTAGCGCTTTTTTGTTATTAAAAACTTACATCAGGTTAGATAAAATAAAAACGACACATTAAAAATGTGTCGTTTTTTAATTCAATAGAAAAAATCTAGAGTCTTTAATTAATCAAATATATTTATAATTGCCAGTTTACAGATAGGGCGTAGTTACGAGGTGCACCGTAGTAACCTTGTGCCCAGTACAGGCTGTGCAAATATTTTTCACCGGTGGTGTTATTTACGTTGAAAGTGACTCCTACGTTATCTGTAATTTCGTAAGTGGCCATTAAATCAAGTAACCCGTATGCATCTTGGTGAGTAGTGACGCTTGCAATACCATTTGTATCTTCGACTTGGACTCGGCTAGTTGAATCCTGCCAGCGATAGTTTGCACCAAATGATAAACCATCAACTAAAGGTACTTGGTAGGTTGCGGCCAGCTTAAGTTGATTTTCAGGTGTGTAATCTTTAACTAAATCATCACCATCAATAGTTAGGTTACTAAAACTTACACTTGCGCTTAAATCATCTGTTATTCGACCACTTAGTTCAACTTCAAAGCCGTTGCTGTTAATACCATCTGCTGCATAATAACGCGTATCACTAGGTAATGAGTCGGGTAAAGCTATGGCAAGCCCTTCCTGCTTTGCATCGAAGTAAGCAAAAGTTACGAAAATTTGGTCATCAAGTAACTGTGCTTTTATACCAACTTCACTGCTTTTACCTATTACGGGAGCTAATTGGTTGGCATTAATATCAAGCTCTTTTTGCGGTACAAATGTTTCTGTGTAGCTTGCATAAGCTGATAGAGACTCGTTAAAGTCGTACACCGTGCCAATATAAGGAATAACTTCAGAGTCGCTTCTTGTTTGCTCAACACCGTAAGCGTTCCCTTTTGTTTTCCAATCGGTATAACGCACACCAGCGAGCACACTTAAAGGCTCACTTAATCTAATGCGAGTAGATATGTAAGCTGATTTTTGCTCGTTAGTAATATCACTACCATCTAAGCCATCAGCAAGTGTTGCCTCTGGTACTACACCATCCCACGTTTTAAGTGATGGCATAGCTGGAAAACCATTGCCTGTAGTGTAATCGTAAAGAGACTGCTCGTTGTAATCCATTTTAGCTTGGCTAACACCAAATGATAGGTCGTGCTCTTGGCCAAATAAATTAAACTTACCACTGGCATATAAATCAAATAAGTCATGCTTATCTTCGTAATCATAACGGCTAGCATAACCTGTTAAACCAAGTTCAGTATCTTTATCAGGGGTGCCGTATACGTAGAACAACTCTGAGTCTTGCTCGTTTTCGATGTGAGCATAACGTGCTCTAGCTACCCATGTTGCCGATAAGTTTTGTTCAAGTGTTACATATACTTGCTCAGCACTGTTATCCCAGTAAGACCAGTCAGCAGCGGTGCTGGTTGATTCGTCGTAATCGGTTGGTGTTCCGTCTGTATAATAAAGAGGTAGTGCACCCCACAGCGGGCTATCTGCGTCTTTTTGTTGGTTAACGTAGTTAACGCTTAATAATGTGTTGTCTGTTAATTTGCCTTCGTAGGCTAAGTAAACAATGGTTTTATCTGTTTCGTAGCGATCTAAATATGAGTCAGCTTTTTGCTTTGTAAATACAGCGCGTACAGCGTGGTCTTCATTTATTGGCGTAGATACATCTAAATCTAAACGTTTTTTATTCCATGAGCCATACGATGCTGATGCATTTGCCTGTGTTGTATAAGTTGGCTTTTTTAAAACCATGTTTACAGTTGCAGAAGGATTACCGGCGCCAGTCATTAAACCATTAGCACCGCGAACTATCTCTACACGGTCATAAATTGATGTATCAAGACTACCTTGAATAGAGCCTGAGCTTTGTGGGATCCCTAAGCCATCAACTTGAAAGTTCGTAATTTCAAAACCACGAGCCTTAAAGTAAGTACGATCTGTTTCTATTTGCTCTACTGTTACGCCTGGCGTGCTTTCAAGTACTGAGTTTATATCGTCTAGTGAAAAGTCGTCCATTAGTGCGCGTGAAACTACCG
Source organism: Pseudoalteromonas sp. LC2018020214 (assembly GCF_016598755.1). Taxonomy (NCBI): domain Bacteria; kingdom Pseudomonadati; phylum Pseudomonadota; class Gammaproteobacteria; order Alteromonadales; family Pseudoalteromonadaceae; genus Pseudoalteromonas; species Pseudoalteromonas sp. LC2018020214. The sequence continues at coordinate 2,793,624 of NZ_CP066804.1, read as the reverse complement.
AGATTGATTGTGGTGTTTCTTTAATTGTTAAACCTAGTTTGGTAGCCGATTGCGCTTCTTCAGTAATGTAGTTTTTATGATGCTGACCATATACCGCAATTTTTTCGAGAGGTTCAGATTTTACATTTGCCTCATCAGCAAGTGCATAACCAGATAAAATTAAAGAAGTAGCAAAGCTTAGTTTAGATAAACGCAAAACTTGAGGGGACGACATAAGTTTTTCCAGTTAGTTCAAAAGAAGTGCGTAACTTAATCTAAATGATATCGATTTGCAATTGTGTTTAGTGTTTTTATCAATAATAATTCTATTATTTTGGATTTTAGCGCCACATATAAAGATTTTAGGTACGAATTGATGAATTATATAGAACTCAATCTCGCTTATAAAAAAAGCGGCCTAGGCCGCTTTTTAAAGTAGTTAGCTTTTTAGCTATTAAAAAGAGTATTTAACAGAAAACTGTAAGCGGTCTAAATCGCCATCAACGCCGCTTTCAGTTTCACGCTCAGCATGCTTTAGCTCAGCACCAAAAGTTAGACGTTTAACCGGTGAGTATAGAATGTTAGCGCTATAGCTTTGGCTTGATTCAGTCGGATCACCAGAAATAGCTAATAAATCAGTGTTGTTATCAGCACTGAAGAATGAATATAAGAACGTTGAACGCCATTGGCTTGTCCACTTGTGCTGGTAAGCAACAAAACCAGAAGTCGAATCAATTGCATCTAGTTCATCGCCATTAAGTACTGCACCGTGAGCAACGTTTAAGCCTACGTAACGGCCTAAGCCTTTACCTTGAGTAAGCATAAATTTAAGGTTGTCTTCACCAAGGTTTATTTTACCTGATGCACTAATACCAAAAGAAGTTTCATCTGCATCAACACTGCCTACTTTATAAGTAAGTTGGCGAGCAAGCGCTGCAACCACAATGTTACCCCAATCGGCTTTGTGTGTGTAACGAGCTGTAAAGTCAGGCAATGATGCATCATCAGTTACTACCATACCGCTAGTAGTAGAAATTGTACTTTCTGGGTTTTCTAATGAAAACGACCATGCGCCAGTGGTGTATTTAATTTGCGATTGACGCACGAACACAGTGCCCTCAGCAGGGCCTACAAAATCAAGCGTTTCAGCAAGCGCCCCCACGTTTTGGAAGTTAGACCATGTTTGACCAAATAACCAACCATCGTAAGTCACAAAGGCATGGCGAATACGCGGGGCGTAAGAATTTGAAACTCGCTCATTACCGCCAGCAGCCGAGGCCAAAAAGTCAATTTCAATTTTAGTATTAACGGTTTTACCGTTATCCATAACAGTGGCTGTGCCAAAGTTAAAACGTGACTCACGAGCATGCATATCAAATACAGCATCTGAGCTGTTATCATCGCCAACTGTTAACGTACTTGGTACGTAAAAGTCACGACCTACGTTTGAGCCTGCAGGCGCACCCGCTGAATAATCACTCCACATAGAGTCGAGTTTAATGTATCCACCGTAAGTAAATTCCGTATCACCAATTTTTGCGGCAGTCGCTGCATAAGCAGTGCTTGATAGTGCACATAATACAGCGCTTGCTGCTAATGTTTTTAATGGGGTAAATTTCATTGTGGTGTCCTTTATAGGCTACTTGTTGTTTGTTGCTTTTTTTTTCATGTAAGGTTGTATTACTTGCTACTAGTATTACTTACGAATAAAAAAGGGTGTTAATTTGGCTTTTCAATACACATATTGTTTTCATTCGTTAAATAAAGCTTTGGCAAGTAATACCGCAAATATCTTTATTAAAGTACACAAACACTTTTGAATATGTGCAATATTTACTCAATTACCTATTGGTCTATAAGACTAAGGTTTTAGAGTCGATTAGTTTGTATTTACTTACATTTAACGCGTTGTATTATTTATGTAAAAAAATTGAAAGCAGGTGGATTATAAACTACAAATGAGTAAATTGGAGTAGAGTACAACTAAGGTCTAATACTTAATAAAGTACTGCTGAGTAATCCTTGATAAAAGCTTAAGGCAAGTAATTTAAATGGAGACGAAGATGTCACAAAGTATCTATCCAGTTCCTGCGCATATTAAAGATGCGACTCTCATTGATAAAAATAAATATAATACGCTTTATAAGCAATCTATTGATGACCCTGAAAGTTTTTGGCGTGAGCATGGCAAACGCCTCGATTGGTCTACTCCTTACACTAAAGTTAAAAACACCTCTTTTGATAAAGGCCACATCAGTATTAAATGGTATGAAGATGGCTATTTAAATGCGTCTTACAACTGTATTGACCGCCACTTAAAAACGAAAGCAGACAAAATTGCGCTTATTTGGGAAGGTGATGATCCTTCTCAAAGTGAGAACATTACTTATCAAAAACTTCATGATGAAGTGGCTAAATTTGCCAATGGTTTAAAAAAACTGGGTGTACAAAAAGGTGACCGCGTAGCTATTTATATGCCAATGACCCCACAAGCGGTGTATGCAATGCAAGCTTGTGCACGTATTGGTGCTATTCATTCTGTTGTATTTGGTGGTTTTTCACCATCGGCTATTGCTGATCGTATTAGAGATTCTGGCGCTAAGGTTGTTATTACTTCTGATGAGGGACGCAGAGCAGGAAATTGTGTTCCATTAAAAGCAAATGTAGATGAAGCGGTAGCGCAAGAAACTGTAACCACAATTGAACACGTTATTGTGCACCAATTAACAGGCGGTGAAGTTGATTGGAATGAGCACGATATATGGTGGCACGAGCTAGTTGCTGACTTACCGGCACAGTGCGAGCCAGAGCCAATGAATGCTGAAGATCCTTTGTTTATATTGTATACATCAGGTTCTACTGGTCAGCCTAAAGGTGTTGTACATACTACAGGTGGCTACTTAGTTTACTCATCAATGACACATGAATACGTATTTGATTTGAAAGAAGATGATGTGTATTGGTGTAGTGCCGATGTCGGTTGGATCACAGGCCACAGTTACATTGCGTACGGGCCATTGGTAAACGGTTGTACTCAGGTTTTATTTGAAGGTGTCCCCACTTATCCAACTGCAGGGCGTATGGGCGAAGTAGTTGATAAACACGGTGTTACTATTTTATATACTGCCCCTACAGCAATTAGAGCACTAATGGCTAAAGGTGATGAGCCTACAGCTTCGTCACATCGCGATAGTTTACGTATTTTAGGTTCGGTAGGTGAGCCAATAAATCCAGAAGCGTGGACATGGTATTACGAGAGTATTGGTAAATCTAATTGCCCGATTGTTGATACATGGTGGCAAACGGAAACCGGTGGCATTATGATCACACCACTTCCGGGTGCTACTGATACAAAACCGGGTTCTGCAACACATCCATTTTTTGGTATTGCGCCTGCATTATTTGATGCTGAAGGTAATACACTCGAAGGTGCCGTAGATGGTAATTTAGTTATTTTAGATAGTTGGCCATCGCAAGCTCGAACTGTTTATGGCGACCATGAACGTTTTGAACAAACTTATTTTAGCGCCTACCCAGGGGTTTACTTTACAGGCGATGGTTGTCGTCGTGATGAAGACGGTTATTACTGGATCACAGGCCGTGTGGACGATGTACTTAATGTGTCTGGGCACCGCCTTGGTACTGCCGAAATTGAAAGTGCGTTAGTTGCGCATGAAGCGGTAGCAGAAGCTGCTGTTGTAGGTTACCCGCATGATATTAAAGGCCAAGGTATTTATGTTTACATTACGCCTAACGAAGGCATAACAGTAAGCGATGAATTAACTAAAGAGGTACGTAATTGGGTTCGTAAAGAGCTCAGCCCAATCGCATCTCCAGATATGATTCAATGGTCACCGGGTTTGCCAAAAACACGTTCAGGCAAGATTATGCGTCGTATTTTACGTAAAATCGCTGCAAATGAGCACCAACAACTCGGTGATACGTCAACGCTTGCCGATCCTTCAGTTGTCGATGAACTAATCGAGAACAGATTAAATCGTTAAATGTGCGTTAAAAACTTGATTACAAGTTGATTCTAAACGTAGTATATCGGCTGTCAGTAAAGGTTTTAAACCTAACTGGCAGCCGAATTTATTAGGAGTGAACCATGAGTCAGTTTTTAATAGCGGACGATCATCCGTTATTTCGTGAAGCACTAAAGGGCGCACTGAGCGCAAAATTTGAGGGTTTAGAGGTTTTTGAATCATCCGATTTTGACAGCACACTGCAAGTGTTAAGCGAGCAAGAGGATCTTGATATATTACTGCTAGACCTTCACATGCCAGGTAATGGTGATTTATATGGTCTTATTCGTATTAGAGAAGAATACCCAAGCTTACCTATTGCCGTTGTTTCGGGTAGTGAAGACGTGAACATCGTTTCTAAAGTAATGGGTTACGGCGCTATGGGTTTTATTCCTAAATCATCATCGTCTGATGATATTGCCAGTGCAATTAACCAAATACTTGAAGGCGATACATGGCTACCAAAAGAGCTAAAAAACAAAGTAGCTGAAATTGAAGGTGAAGATAGAGAAATAGCAGCGCAAGTTGCCTCATTAACGCCTCAACAATACCGAGTGCTGCAATATCTGCACGAAGGTTTACTTAATAAGCAAATTGCTTATGAACTACACATATCAGAAGCGACAGTGAAAGCACACATTACAGCCATATTTAGAAAACTCGGTGTGTACAATCGTACCCAAGCCGTTTTAATTGCCGCTAAATTAAAGCTCGAACCAATAGAGCAGGCATAATTTACATTTAAAAAGTTATTAGCTTATTTATGAGCAAAAAAATGCCAGCAACAATGCTGGCATTTTTTATATGTAGAATAATTAAGCAGTTGGATTAATGCTAAGAAAACACCACGGTTTTATTACCATTAATAAATAGCTTATGCTCTGAGGCAAGTTGAAGTGCTTTACAAAACACAGTCTTTTCAACATCTTTGCCCATTTTAGCCATCATTTCGGCGGTATTCGCATGTGTAACGCTGGTTACATCTTGCAAAATAATAGGACCTTCATCAAGCTCATTATTAACAAAGTGAGCGGTAGCACCAATAATTTTTACGCCGCGCTCAAATGCTTGATGATAAGGTTTAGCACCTATAAATGCAGGCAAAAATGAGTGATGAATATTAATTATTTTACCTTCAAACCGACCCACAAATTCAGGACTTAAAATACGCATGTATTTGGCAAGGCCAATAATGTCAGGGTTGTAGCTGGCAATTAAATCGCCTACCTTTTCATCATGCTCGCTACGGGTTAACCCTTCGTGCGATACAACATGAAATGGCACACCAAACCCTTTAGCTAGCGGCTCTAAATCAGCATAGTTAGCAATTACAGCGAGTACTTCAATATTAAGAGTTTGTTCAAATTGCTTTAACAGCATACCACCTAAACAATGAGCTTCTTTAGTTGCCAGTAAAACTACTTTAGTTTTTGCGCCGCAATGTAGCGCAAGTTTAGCGCCTTGTGGCAACAGTGCGCGTAGTTGATCTAAAAAGTCGCTTTGTGGCTCGCCTGTAAGCTCTGTACGCATAAAAAATCGCTGCGCGTCTTTATCTACAAATTCGTTGTTACGCGTAATGTTTAAATTATTTTTATGGCAAAGGCCTGTAATTTTAGCTATTAAGCCTACATCATCAGCACATTGGGTGGTTAGTATATAGCTCATTGTCCTCATTCTTACCCTGTAATTAATCCTTTCATTATTTGTGTTTTGGCACATAAAGCAAGGGCTTTGTGAACTAATCCAATATTAATCATGTTGTTGAGTGCAAAAGAGGTCATAAAGTTAAAAAGTATTGAATAGAGGTTAAAAAAAATGCCACCTAAGTTAACAAGGTGGCATTAATAAACATTATCTAGGTTTGAGGTTAATTAACCCTTGGGCTCGGGAGATAAGTTTTCTTCTTGTCTTAAATACCCGGCAGCTTCTTCATCATCTTTCGCTATCGCTTGCTGAGTAGGTATAGCGCGCGTTTGTTGGTTTAGTTGATGTATTTGTGACGCATTACCTAAATCACGCTCACTGGTGATTGAGGCGATAGATTCGCGGTCTTTTAAGAATGCAATAACGTCTTTTTTGATTGCTTGTAATTGTCCTTCGTCTTTATGCATTTCCATAATGTGGCGAGGATGTTCAAGGTTTTTCATACCTGTTGCAGCAAACGTAGTAGAGATAACACGAGAAACAATAATCCAAGGCGTTATGCTACTGCGTACTAAAGTATTTTCTGAGCGGGTGCTATCGTGAATACCAGTACCTGTTGATATTTTAGACTCAGTAAAAGTGCCTTCACATTTAAAGTACACAAGCAGTGACTCAAATTGCATTTCTGCAAAAAATAGATGCGCTGTGTTTGCAAGTAATTGCGCAAATGCTTTAATAAGTATGCCTATTAGCAATAAGTGAAAGCTTGTCATTAATAGCTCACTAAATTGAATAACATGTTGGTTATTAAATGCTTGTTTAAAACTATTAATATTTGCCGCATCAATGTAATGGTAAATATTAATAAACGAATATGCTAAAAATACAGTAAATGCTAACGCTACAATATAAAGTAAGTTACCGCTTACCAAAGCAAGTAATCTCGCGAGTGTAAAATTTTTACCTAAGTCCATTGAGTGCAGTTTAGGCTGAATCTCTTGGATCATTTCACCTTTAAAACCGCCTTTACCTTCTATTTGTTCTTGAAGCTTAGGGTCTAATTCTCTGTAAACTCTGTTAGGTACTTCTTTATAACGACGATTAGCCATTACTAGGTTATCGAGGTTTATGAAAATCTCGTCTGGATGAACAGACTCTTGCCAGTTTTCACGTAGTTCAGATACTTCAGCTGAAGGGGTAACTGAATTTAAACGCGCTTTAATCATGATAAAAGCAAGCGCACAGCTTAGAGTTGCTAATATAATAATTGCAATTAAGTACATTCCAGCATGAAGACTAGGCAGTTGCTCAAGCCAGCTATCTATTTCTTGTTTACTAATGTGCTGCTCTTTCATCAACCATGACATAGAAAGACCAATAGCGATGGGTAAAATAAAAGATAAAGAAATAATTTTAGCAAGCGCACCAGTACCAAGTGCTTCAATATTCTTTTCTGCATTTCGAGAGATAGGTTTACCTGTAGAGCGCCAAGAAAAAAGCACGTAAAACATTAATATTGCACTATAAACCGGAAATGCTAATTCCCCAGCTTCACCGGTAAAGCCCGACAAAGATACAAATGCAACAAGGCCATAAGCAATAAGGGCTACAAAGGTGCTTACCCATGAGCCAAATAATCGCTGGGCAACATTTCGAATAGGATATGGTAGAAACAATAACTTAGGGATTAAGCTGTGAAGTAAGCGTGATAAAAAACCATTAGGCTCTTTAAATGTACTGTTTTTACGACCAACCAGCATTTCTTCAAGTGATTGCGCTGTGTAGGCTACTTCTTTTTGTTCTTCTTGAGCGGTTGATGCTTGCGATTTACTGTAGTTATAAGCAAGTGAAGTTGGGTGGTTTCTACCTACAAAGTATTTAAGTGTTGCATAAATACCTGACGATAGTGAGCGAATGCCGAATGCTAAAATAAGCATGCCAAACACCATTAAAATCCAACCTGCGGTTGTATCTTCTTTCACAGAGCCCGCAGCAATAACAAGTAAACTAATACCTGCTATAGACTCAATGAGTCCTCTTAATGCTGTTACTTTACCTTCCAGTTTGAAGGGGTTTTTTAGTCCAAGATCAATCGATCCATAATCAAAAGCCATTGAATTCTCCATTTAAACAGCACCCCAATTGCGGGGGACAAAGTGTAATTAATCTGAACTTAGGATAATAAATCTATCTCAAGTAGCTTTATTTTAGCGCTAAGTGCATCGAGTTTAATCGTAATAGACTTGTTGCTGGCGCGTAAGTTAGACCTACTTTTGCGAAAACCTAAATAGAATTATTAATATATATTAAGTATTTATAATTGTTGTTAGTTTTTTATTATATATCAATAATCTTGTTCAGTTTAAGGTTATTTTAAAGTGATACATTTTATATTCCGACGCATGCTTAAATATAACTGGAGGGTTAATGAAGCTAATTTATGTAGACGATAATTTACCAGGGATCACTCGTAAACTTAAACATAAAAGTTGGCTTTACTTTGATCCAATCGGTAAGCAAATAAAAGAGCAAAATGTGATTGATCGTTTGAATGGATTGGCATTTCCGCCTGCCTATAAAAACGCCTGGTTTTGCCCAGAAGAAAACGGGCATATTTTAGCGACAGGATTTGATAGTAAGGGGCGAAAGCAATACCGCTACCATCCTGAATTTAGGGCGCAACAAGAAGCAAAAAAATACCAAGCATGTGGAGTATTTGGTAATAAACTCCCTTTGTTAAGAGCGCGTTTAGAAACAGACTTACAAGGCGATGAACTTAATATTGAGCGCACTTTAGCAGCAGTTGTAAGACTTATGGATTTAGGTGCGCTGAGGGTAGGTAACGAGCGTAACGTAAAGCAAAATAAAAGTTTTGGTGCTACAACATTACGAACACGCCATGCAAAACTCACGGGCAAAAATATTCAGCTAAAATATCGTGCCAAGTCAGGTAAAGAACGTGAAGTAAATATAACCGACAGGGTGCTTAGCCATGTTATAAAAGACTTACAAGATTTACCCGGGCAGCATTTATTTCAGTATATAAATGAAGGTGAGCGCACAAATGTTACATCAAGTGAAATAAACCAATACATTCAGCAAATAATGGGTGAGGAGTTTAGTGCAAAACACTTTAGAACTTGGCGAGCAAGCGTTATTGCATTCAAACAATTAGCAAAAGCTAAAGGGGCGCTTAGTTTAAAAAGCATGCTTGATAGCGTATCTGAGCAACTTGGTAATACTCCCGCTATAGCACGCAAATCTTATGTGCATCCCGATTTAATTACGCTGTGTAAAGAAGATGAAGATACTCAAACTGCGTGGAGAGAGTCCCTTTCATTACCACGAAAAACAAAGTACTTGAGTCGTTATGAACGTGGTTTTTTAGCTTTTTTAAACGATTAATTGCCATAGCAACTTTACACACTTGAGCATATTAATTACATATTCTCTAGTTTAATTTATTAACTTTTAGAATAAGGGTTTTTAAAAAGTCATTAAATTTCAATTGTTTATTTTGAAACTTTAATTTGGCATTACCGTTGCACCTCCAGAGTACTACTTAGTGGTAAGTACAAAAGCATTTATCAACGATATTTAGCGAGGAGGTTCACAGTGAAGGGGTCATTTTCAAATCAAGCGCATACTAAGGCAAAGGGTTTTACTTTAATAACTGCATTGTTTATTGGCATGAGCGGATTATGCTCAGCACCAACACTCGCTGCCAATGAGCTTGAAAGTGTGGTACTCGCTAACTCTTCACTAACTACTTATAACTCACAAAAGTACATGCAAGCTGATGACACCTACTACTTTGACCAATATTCAGCGCAGTTAATTGAACGTACAGAAAAAGCCATTAATTGGTATCAAGAAATAGTTAACAAAGGTGGTTTTACACACTTATATAACGATGAATTGCTTGAACTAGGCAGTAATAATAAACAGGTGAGCTTACTTGCACAGCGTTTATATCAAGAGCGTGACTTAAAAATTAACGTGTGCGACGAAGCTATATGCACGTTTGATAAAGATATAGAGCAAGCTGTTAAGCAATTTCAAAGCCGCCATGGTTTAAAAGTTGATGGCCGAGTGGGTAAGCGTACTTTTGCATCGCTTAATGTGCCCGCACAGCAAAAACTCGATAAATTAAAACTTAACTTTTATAGAATAACTAACTTTGCAGGCGCAAGTGATGAGCAGTATGTGTATGTAAATATTCCTGAATACAGCTTACGATTTGTAAAAGCGGGCGATGTAAAATTAAAAAATAACGTAATTGTAGGTAAACCAAGTTGGGAAACACCTGCATTTAGCGACGAAATAGAAAAGTTTGTAGTTAATCCTGAATGGCGTATACCCACCTCAATTGCCACCAAAGAAATTGCTCCAAAGGTAGCCGAGGACCCTGACTATCTTGTAAAAAATAATATTGAAATTAGAAAAAACAGCTACCTAGACTCACAAACTGTTAATCCAAGCAATATTGATTGGGATTCTATTAAGCCGTACCAATTTGATCACTTTTTAGTAAAACGTGCTGGTGAAGAAAACCCCCTAGGGGAAGTTAAGTATTTATTCCCCAATGCCGAAGCAATTTATGTTCACGATACGCCAGCAAAGCACCGCTTTAGCCAAGCAAACCGAGCCTTATCGCATGGCTGTATAAGAATAGAAAAGCCTTTTTCGTTAGCGCGTGAAATTATTAAGTACGAAGGAGAAGCGCAAACACTCAATAATATGGACAGCGCACTTGCTCAAAACAGTACTCAGACGTTTTATTTAGATGAGCCTCTTCCTATTCATTTAGTTTATTGGACTGCATGGGTTGACGAAAATAAGCTGGTTAACTTTAGAGATGACATATATCAACGCGATAAAAAAGCACTATTAAAAAATGATGAACAGTCGGTGATTGCCGCTTTGTTAAAAAATAAATAATGAGAGGGTTTATGCAATTTATTCATTATATTTCTATCGCCATATTTACAATTATATTTAGCAATAGTGTATTTGCTGCCGCGCCTACAAAGCCTGCGCATCAGGTAGTTGATATAAAAAACAAAGCCAACTTTGAAGATGCAGAATTTAGCCTAAAAATTAACGATATAGTTATGCCATATTCGGTGTTTTCAGTATTTGTAATGCCCAAAGAGCAAGTTGAGTTTGAAGTGCTTTTTGCGCAATCAAAAAATGCTTACACGCTAATTAACACTCAAGGGAAATCTAAGCTTACAGACACCAACCGCTGGCAATGGCAAGCACCCAAAGAGCCCGGTTTAACAACGGTAATTATTGAGTCGCCCGATAAAAAACAGCGTATGAAAATCAACGTATTTGTAAAAGTACCGGCAGACAATGTTGAAGGAGGAAAGCTCAAGTATTACCACATTGGGCACTATCCTAAACCTTCACAGATTAAAGACGCTTCACACTACATAGTGCCCGATGGCTTTGTTAAGGTAACGCCTGAAAATGAAAACGTAAAAATATCACCTCACTTTTCACTAAAAGAATTTGTTAGTAAGCAGCGAAGTAAGTACCCAAAGTATTTATTTTTACAAAATAAGTTGCTACTTAAACTAGAAAAAATACGCAAAGAACTGATTTTAGAAGGTATACCGGTTAGTAATATGGTGGTTATGAGCGGTTATAGAACTCCGTACTACAACAAATCAATTGGCAATGTAAAACTTAGCCGACATGTATTTGGTGATGCTGCCGATATTTTTATAGATAATGATGGCAACTACCGTATGGATGATATAAATAATGACGGTAAGCATTCAATTGGTGACGCTATAGTGATGGCCGATATAGTGGAGTCGTTAGCTAGACGTGAATCATTTAAAGGTTTACTAGGTGGTTTAGGTATTTATGGGCCTAAGTCGCACAGAGGCGCATTTATACATGTTGATACGCGTGGTTTTAAAGCGCGTTGGGTGAGTAAATAATTGCAACGGCTACCTCATTTAGCATAAAGCTAAACTAGCTAAGTTTAATTGTACAAGAGATTAGCTAAGCCAAGGTAGGGGAGCTTGGTTTTTGTAAGCCCTTTGTTTTATAAACATTTTATACATTTACTGAGCTAGTCTTTTTTGCTTTAAACTGAGGCGCTTATATGAGCTATAAACATGGTGTGTATCAGCCGTTTTCCAATAATTAATTATTTTAATTTTGTACGAAAAGCTTTAAATATAAAGGCTGCATAAGCAGCCTTTATATCATGCTATTGCAGCATAAACGTTTCGTATTCTAAATCTTCAAATTGTTTAGAAAGCCAAAATAAGCCAACAACAGAGGTAATAATAGTTGAGAGAGCAAAGCCGTAACCATAAAACTGCGGTCCAAAAGTAATTGATAACAAAGTTAAAACAACGTTTATTACCAAAAATAACCCCGCTAAAAATAGCACTGTTGAGCGTTTATCTAAATAAAACAAAATATTTAAAATAGATAAAAATATAACTTGTACGCCTACACCTACTACATCAATAAATAAAAGCGTTTTATAGTTTGGATCAATACCAATAAAGGTAAGTATTTGCTCGCCCCACAATAATAAGCAGGCAACGGTAATACCTTGAATTTTAAATATATCGTATAAACCGGCACGTGCAGTTTGGATCATATTATCTTTTAAATAGTAAATCTCTTCTAACGATGAACCCTCTCGAATAGCTGTGTAAAAACGGTCGTATTCTTCTACAAAGTCGGTTTCCATTTTTACTAAAAATACTGCCATACCGGGAATAATAGACAAATAGGCTAAAAATATAGGTAAGTCGTAAATTGGGCTGGCTCTTAACGTGCCAATAATCTGAATTGATGTGCTTGGTGAATACCAAAAAATGATTTTATCAGCCCACACACCAATGTTATAAAACAGACCACAAAAGAATAGGCTGTAATACACTTTTTTATTACTTAAAAAGTCAAAGCTTATAAGTTTTTCACCTGGGTAGCGGCGAATAATCATAAACAAAAAGCTAAAAAAGAGTAGAGCTTCGCCTGCAAAAAACGCAAAAAATAAGCCGTCTAACTGCCAGTCTCTTAATAAGTATGCAAGTAATACCATAAAGGCGTAACCACTTAGCATAGTTATTAAAATTAACCGGTATTCTTTCATACCTGATAGAAAAATAGCGCCAAGCCACTGATTACATAAGCTTACAAAGGCACCTAAAATTATAATCTTAGTAACAACAGGTATAGGGAGCATAGGCCATACAGCCAAGCCTACCAATAGCGCGGCTATTGTTGTTATAAGCTGTGCACCGAGTAGATTAGGCAGTACCTTTGCCTCTTCTTTTTGAAAAAATAAATCGGCAATAAATCGAGTTAGTAATAGCTGCAAACCACCCGTTAAAATAAGTGAGGCGGCCATCATGTAGGTAACAAGCGTTAAAAATTGAATAATAAGTACTTTAGGTAATACAATTCCTAAACTTAAAATACCAATAAGCATTAACGCTACAATAGAGAGCAGCCAAGGGCCTGAGCCTATTAAACCTGCGTAGCCGTATGCTTCAAAAACTGAGAGCAGGGTATTTTTTTTGAGAATTTTCCGTATCTCAAAACCTATTCCAGCCATGCTATTGTGTCCTTATAAAGTTTATCGTAACGGGCAAACATGTGGCTCTCGTCATAAAATTTTTGTACGCGGTCTAAACCACTTTTTTGATACTCAAGCCAAGTTTGCTCATTTGTTAGCATGTTTGATATTTGCTTTGCTGTTTCGCTCGGAGAAGCAATTGGGACAACTTCACCGGCTTTACCTAACGCTCTATCTTCATCGGTTCCGCCTTCGATTATTTCGCGGCACGAGCCAACATCACTAGCAAGTACAGGCACACCAGCCGCCATTGCCTCTAAAAGCACTAAAGGCTGCGCTTCAGAAATCGAGGTTAAAGCTACAATTCCGAGCTGAGGCAAAATTTTAGTAATATCTTGCATACCTAAAAACTTAACACTGCTTTGTAAATCAAGGCTGCCTACCAGTAGCTCACACTCTTTGTAGTATTGTGGGTCTTCTTCGAAAGGGCCGATGATCCAGCCTTCGACCTCTGGTAATATCGATTGCGCTTCTTTAATCGCACGTATAAAGGTTTTAATATCTTTTATAGGCACTACACGTCCAATTAATCCAACAACCGGTGGTATCTGTTTTGGACGCTGATCAAGCGCTTCAATAAAGCGCACTGTTTTAATGCCATTAGGCACAACAAATGCTTTTTCTGGCGCTGCACCATCTTTTATTTGGCGCTGCCTGTTACCGTCGTATAGCGAAATGATCTTATCTGCTTCTTGGTATGTTGTTCGGCCAATTTGCTCAAAAAAGCTGATCCACATTCGGCGAATAAAGCCCATCTCGGTATTTAAGTTTTTACCTAGGCTTTGTTCTGACTCTTTGATCCAACTGGCTTGAATAAGATCTATTTTTCTCTCTTTGGTGTAAATACCATGCTCGGTCAACAAAAAGGGAGTATTACTTATTACACTGGCGCCGGATCCTAAAATACCCGCATACCCGGTAGATATTGAGTGAATAAGTTTAACTTTAGGAAGCCCTCGTGCAATTTCGGCTATTTTAAATAGCGGCTTATATAAATTGCGATATGACCAAAAAAAGTCAATAAAAGAGGATTCATCACAAAAAGTTGAATAATAATTAGTGAGTACTTGCCATGACGATTCACTATATAAAAAGTCGGCTTCGTTAATACCGTCTTTTTTAGCTAAAGTTTCAAATGCAAACTTTAGTAATTCAGTCGGGATTGGCTCGTTACAATCTCTAAAATAATTTTGTAGTTGCTGCCAAAAATCAAAGAGTTCTTTTTTATATTTAACCCCGTGCTTAGCTTTTATTTCAGAGGTATCATTTTGTACTAAATAATGAATATGCAGCTTGGTAACGTTTTCAGGCAAGGTATATTGAATATCGCCATAATGCTCTGGCGCTCCACCTATAAAAACAAGCTCAAAGTTATAATGAGGTAACCCTTCTATTATTTGATGGACCCAGCTAGATACGCCACCACGCACATAAGGGTAAGTACCTTCTAAAAGCAGTAAAATGTCTGCATTTTTGTTACTCATGCCAATACTCCTGTAAATGACGTAATTCACTGCCCTTAGGTTGTTCTGGGAGTTCTTTTAAGTAGCGTTTACAGTCGTCAAACTTGTTCATACAAAAGGCAACTTCGGCTTTATAAGGGAGAACATGACGCCTTGCCATGCCCGACTCAGTTGCTTTGAGTAGGTACTCATGGGCTATTTCGTATTTGTTTAAGGCTAAAGATATACGGCCTAAAAATATAAAAGTTGCAGGTGTTTTTACGTGCTCAATACTTTGCTGTGCAAGTGCTTCGGCTTTTTCTAAAACGTATTTACGAAGCGCACCTTGTGCTAAACCTAAGTAGCTAAGTTCCCAATAAAGTTCGGCTAGTTGTTTTTGTAAATTACTTAACTTTGGCTGCTTAGTCGTAATGGCTATTTCTTGCTGGTACAAACTGATTTTCTCGTTGAGTTTGGTTTCTTTACCATCAAGGGTTGAGTAGGCGAGTAGGCGAATATCATCTTCTAAATCTTTAAGTGCTAGCTTTAAAATAGGAATAGCTTGTGAGTCACTCATGTGACGAGCCGCCATTACGGCACTTAGACGTTTATTTGGTTCACTCGCGTGCTTCAAAATTGCTTTAAGTCCGCCCATAGAATAGGTCGGGTTTGCTGATATTGCTCTGGCTTCAAAAGGAAGCTCAGGTATTTTATGCTCTTCAATTTCTATATCATCGTTTTTGAGTGGTTTACACAGAGCAAACGTAAGCGCTACTACAACGCCTATAATTCCAAGTACAGGCAATGTAAACAACAATAAAAACATGAGTAGTAAAGAGCTATAAGGAGTCGTTTTGTATTTTTTAGGTATCAGAAAATAGCTAACAAAAGCAAAAAGGATGCTAGCAATAGCATGCAATAGTATAGCTAAAAACCAATCAGGTGTTTCCAGTACTTCTATTAGTGCAAAGTACTGACAAATACACCCTAAAATAGCCGCTACAATAATTATAATCATGAAAGTGAAACCAATCTCTTTATGTCATCTGAGCTTATTGGTAGTGCAAGTTGTTGCTCAATAACAATATCAAGCTCAGCTAAAGTGCTACCAGTGCGCTCTTTACACCAAGTGTTCATTCGGGCAATAAAGCCTGCTTTTTCAAGTTCATCAGCTAATGGCATTAATAGCAGTAATATCTGATTTTTATCATCATATAAATAAATGTCTAAACCACGACGGGCTTCACTTAAATAACTCATAAGTTGAGTCGATTTATCAGTAATATTGTTGGCTTTTATTTTTAGTAGCTGCGAAGGAATGTTGTATCGTTTTGCTTCTTTATTTGCGCGCTTAACTTGGCGAATAAAGTATGGAGACTCTTCATACGTCATTACTGGGTTTGTTATTTCATGACGAAGTAAATCGCCTATATGCCCAGCCATTACAGCAAGTAATGTTAGAGTTGTATTTTTAAGCGCAAAAAATTGTATTCTTTCAACCAAAATAGCGCCGTAAATAGTATTGTTTACATCGATAAGTGGGATTGCTATATGGTATTTACTTATACCCGATGATGCTTTTTCGTCTTTTACCGATACTAATTCTTTTTCTTCGATCATTGCTAATATAAGAGGATCGTTTTTAGCTATTTGACTCATCTTACCTATAGAGGCAAGTGGTGGCTCTAAAACACTGTCGTTTTCAACTTTATACAATCCCGCTCTTTCTAGCGAACCGTACTCAACAAATAAGTCGATTATTTTTTGCGCTGCGCTATCAAGTCTTCTTTCTTTTAATAGCCCGATAGAGGTTCTTACTGCTTGTAGTGATTCACGTAAACTTAACGTATGCCCAGCTAGCATTTGCTCAATTCTATCGTGAGATGAATTAATTAAATGATACTGACGAGTAAATGTTTCAAGACGATCTGTTACGTACTCAAGCTGAATACTTTGCTGTTGATTAGTACGCTCCCACACATCCCTAAATTCGCCTGTGATCATAATTACAATAATGTAGCCAATCATAGCGTTAATATTGAAGTCGCTTTGCGGTGATAAAATATTTGCTTGAAGTAAAAAAAGTTGGCCAACAAGCAAACATAAAATACTAATAAAGCCTTTTGAAAAGCCATAGCGTAAAGAAACTAAAAGAGGGCCAAGTACAGGCCACGAAAACCCTCCCTCAGTCCAAAATGGGTCCTGTGCGTTAAATAATACAGGCAGCCCTAAAGCAAGCGCGGTAAATATAAATACCTCAGCCCATATTTGTAGCTCAGGAACGTCTCTTGGTCTAAGGAAATGTGTTTTCACTCACTAACCTCTATATAAGAAATTAAATCGGCAATCACATCTTGTGCTGTTGCTGCAATGCTATCGCGGCCCCAGCCACTTTTAGCAATAGTACCTGTCCAAACTGGTGTGGTTTGTCCATTTACAGTGAGTGATAATGTAAGTGCAACAACAGGTTCGCCATCAAGGCCTGCTTTATAGCGCCACTCTTCAATGCTGCCTGTTAGTACATAGTCAGCTTGTTGAGTGCTTAACCATTGCATAGCATTGTCTAAACGGTATTGATCATCCAGCGGTGGAAGCTCTTTGCTGTTTACGCGAGGTGCACGTATAAGAGTTGGTAATTTATTTTGTTGCCAAATGCTGGCTAAAATATCTTCAGCACGCTCACCGGCAAGCGGTGTTTGAGCATGATTAACAAGCGGCATTAGTGCCACTGTTTTTGAAGGGCTAAGCTCTATATCATCAGCAACTCTGCTGGTGGTACATGCTGATAATAGTAATACCAAACACGGTATAATTAAACGAAACATACTCTCTCCTAACATTAAAAATGTACGTAATAACCTAATTGTAATTGTGTATCTGAGTTACCCACTTTATTACTACTTTGGTAACCCAGCTGTAATTTAAATAAATCATCGCCCAGTACAGACCAACCAGCGCCACTTGAAACTGATACATCTACTGTATCGTTAAGTGTTTGATAGCCAGTACTTATATCAAATAACCACGAAGGGCTTGCGCCTAAATAAGGAGGTTCTAATGAACCAGTTGAAGCAAATGAGGTCCCTAGTGCAAAACGTCTAAATGGTTGAAGGTCAACTCTTAGCGGTCTTCTGCTTGCATCTGTATTTATTAATGCATTAACACGTTCAAAGTCTTGCCATTGCGCACTAAAATAAGCGTTCCAAATTGGGCGGTCTTTTAAAATGCTGTATTGGTAACGAGCATTATATTCTTGGCCGTTTATTAGTGAGCTGCCATCGCTTCTTCGAGAAAAAGACATCGCTGCTGCTGATAGCTGTACGTTTTGTCTACCATCAATATTGTAGTTAACATAGGCCGTGGCTTTATCTAGCTGAGCATAGCTAAGTAGTGCTTCTGATTGGCGGTTTTCAACATTATATTCAAGCTTTAAACCTACCTGTGTTCGTGAATCCCATTGATAACGAGAGTCCAAGCTAAGACCTTGGCGGCTAACTAAGCTACCTTGGTGAGAATCTATTTTTGCATCAAAATACCAACGACCAAAGGTCATTTTATCTTCTATCGCAAACAGTAATCCGTTGTTATCAAGATTTTGCTGATTACTTAAACTTAATTTCCATTGCCCATTAGCATAAGGAAAATAAACGTTTACATCGTACTGGCTACTGTTTAAACCAGCCTCTGGCGATAGGTTTATTTCAAGCGCTCTAAAATAGGATGCGCGTGCATTTCTGAGTAAACTCAATTGCGATTCATTTGCCTCGCCAGTGAGTTCTTCGTACCAACGTTGCATGGTGGCATAGGGTTGTTTTAAATAGAGTAGGGCGTTTAGCTCATCTAATTTGCTTAGTGAACCTTCAGCTATAAGCTGTTTCGCTTTATTAAATTCGCCGTTGGTCATATAAAGTTGTAGTTTTTGCCATGGCTCTAATTTTTGTGCAGCCCTGCGTGCTAACCACCAGTTTGTTTGGGGCTCACCAATAGTGTCGGGGGCAAGTTCTTCCATTGTGTTTAATTGCATTAAATGAGGAACAGCCATCGCGCCCGCCCAGCGGAACATTAAGCCTCTGTATGCATATTTATCTTTAGGTAAGTGTTGCAGTAAATAGTGATTAAGTTCAGCAGCATTTGCATAGTAGCCAAGTTGTTTCATTACATCGGCTAAGTTAACCAGTGTTGTTAAGTCACTTGGCTCTGCAATGGCTAATTTACGCAAATAAAAGTAAGCACTGTTATATGATTTATCATAAATAGATAAGCTTGCTAATAGCTGGGTCCACGCATAGGAAGGATCGCTTTGAGAATAGCGAGCTAAAATGCGGCCAAT
Organism: Pseudoalteromonas sp. LC2018020214; assembly: GCF_016598755.1. Lineage (NCBI taxonomy): Bacteria > Pseudomonadati > Pseudomonadota > Gammaproteobacteria > Alteromonadales > Pseudoalteromonadaceae > Pseudoalteromonas > Pseudoalteromonas sp. LC2018020214. The sequence goes on along the minus strand of NZ_CP066804.1, from coordinate 2,774,589 downwards.
CATTACAGTGTCATGCATTTGCAGCGCTAACCAACCTTGTGCAAGCACAACATCAGAGTCATATTCGCTTAATTTAGCAGCGCGGTTTAAAGTTGTATAAGCTGAATTTAAATCACTTTGGTTTTGATACCAATTTGAAAGAATTAACCAAGCAGGATAGAGAGCTTTATTATATCGTTGTTTATCAAGTTCAGCATGAATACGTGCAACTGATCTAGCATCATTTACTTGTGTGCTTAATAATGCAATTTGAATCAATTGACGGTCAGTTTGCGATTCACTTTTCCATAAATAATCAAGAAGCTCCTGAGGCCTACCTTCAAAGCGCAATTGTTGGTAGTGCAGCATGTCGCCTACGCTTAAAGGGCTTATTTGTTGTAACTGCTCTAATGCATATAGCTCATGAGCTTTGTCTTGGACTCGCATTGCCATGTCTACATTGGCACTCCAAAACTCATCGTCAGAACTTTCATGTTTGTTTTTTAGTACTTGCAGAGCTGTAGAAAAGTCATCTTCTAGCCAAAATGCGCGGGCAATCCAAAGTAAATCTTCTTCATTTTTAGGCCCTTTATATGTAGGCCACAAAGCTCTTAATGCTTTTAAATTACCAGTATCGTGAAGTACTTTTGCTTTCCAATATTGTGATAACGCACTTTTACCATTTATTTGCTCAAAGCGTTCAATATTATTTAACTCTTGCTTTGTGTTACCAATAAATTCGTTAGCTTGCATCCAATTAGCAAAGCCATTTCCTTTTAGATTTCTATTTTGGGCTTTATATTCGTATATATCATTAGCATCTTGGTATAAATATAAAGCGGTGGCATCGTTAATACTATCGGTAAGCATCGCAGGGGTTACGGCTTTGTTAGACATTAGCCATTTAAACTCTCGAAGTGCCTCTTTAGGCTTATTTTGCCAGCGCTTTATCTTCCAATTTAATAAATGTAGCTCTTTGTCATCTGGGCTTTGTAGTAATAGCTTTGCAAGTAATTGCTCAGCCCCTTTTGCATTTCCATTTGCTAAACGCAGGTGCATTGCTTGTGTTAAGTACTCACTGTTATTTGGGTCGGTCTTTAATAAGCTTTCAATAGCTTGAGCTGCATCTTCTGTGTTGCCAGCCAAGTTTGCTAAATAAAGGGTGCGTTTAACATCGGCTTTGTCACCGTAGGTGTTCCACCATGCATAAGCTTGAATCGGATTATTTGCGCCAAGTGCAGTTTCAATCGCTTTAGCTGCAATGTCAGCATTTATATTTGTTTTATAAATAGCGAATGCTTTGTCAGGTTCCCCTGCGCTTAACCAGTAATCGGCTGCAAGGAGTGGCTGTTTATTTTTTTGATAATACTGAGCAACTTTTGCGTTTAACCCAACGGCTTTTGCAATAGTCAGTATTTGTTCGTTCCAATTTTTATGAGCTCCTATTTTTAATGATAGCTCTTCAAAGCGGTCGTCAACTTTAGCACCACTTGCTAGCCATAATGAGTAAAGCAGCTTTATTTCAAGTGTTGCTTTGCGCTCGCCTCTAGGTAGCTTTTCAAGCTCGTTAGTGGCTTGTGAATACTCACTAAGCCCTATATGTAGCTCAACCAATTTTGCGCGAAGCTTTTCGTTGTCGGGCTCTGCATTGAGTGCTGCATTAAGATAAGATTTCTCAAAGGTATAATCTTGTGAAAGTGCATCATCTTCAAAAAATAAGGTATGGGGAAATAACGCATAAAGTGCAAAACAACTTACAGCTAGTATCGCTAATATTGTTTTTATAGAAATTAACTGAGGGCGCTTTTTAGTATTCATTATAGAGCAGATCCGTTGCAGTTAAGGTAACCATAAAAGTCACCTGTAGGTATTTTAAAATGTGTTAATTTACCCCGGTTAATACCTTTGAAGCGCTCACCCAAATTAGATACAAATTCGCAAGAGCGTGCATTAATTAAATCAAGTGAAGCGGGCACCCACGCTTTAAAACTAACCGGTCCGTTAACTTGCCAGTTATCAATAACAACATTTGCAGATGCTAAATAAGGTTTTTTACTATTTTGGCTATGATCAAAGCTAAGGCGAGCTATGTTATTTATAATATGTATGTAGTCACCTTTTTCAGTTACACCAGATACACCTTCACTTTGAGCTATGTTTGGCACATCAAAATCGGTAGGTATGCGCAGAGTACGAATGTACTTTGAGCTAAATAACCATTCATTATTACTGTTTTTTGCAAGTGCAGAAAAGTAAAAGTCTTTTGCTACTTTTGCATAGTGGCTTAAATGCACCGGTGTATTTGGCCTTGCTAAAACATAATCAATGTTGTGTTTAAGAGCGTCTAAGCCCGCAAGAACTTCGCCTGAGTAAAAGTGATAATAAATAGTGTAAGGCTTTAACCTATATGGCTTTTCTGTTATTTCGAATGTTTCGGTTAAACGTCTAAAGCCGTAATAAGGGCCATGCCATAGGTTTGTGTAAACATTTTCATTTAATATGGGGGCGTAAATTTGATACAGCAAATCTCTTTCAGGGCGACCGATAGGGGAGATGTGAGAAAGGCTTGGGTTATCAGCATTTACATCAGTGTTACCACCGTTGACATTTAACACACCAGCGTCACGAGCAAGTTCAAGTGCTTTTGGGCCAGGTGTTGCATCACCAGACCATAGCATCATTACTGTTTTTTTATTTTTAGGTGCGAGCTTGTCATTAATGTACTTTATCGAGTCGGTAATTTCTTTGTTAAGGCTAATTGTGTTGTAGCCAGGCACGTCTAGATGAAAACCGTAATCTGTGTCGTCTTCATCTATTTTTTTTTGCCCAGATAGTGCTGTCCAAAAATAGGGATGACTATAAGTGTGTGAAGCAACTTCTACGTAAGGCAGGTTAAAAATACTACGCGCAATGCCTTCGAGTTTGGCACTTTGTTTAGAATGAATACCGCCTTCTTCAATATCAGCTTGGATCACTGATGACGTTAACGGTAGTTTGTAGTGTTTAATTATTTCATCTCGAATTACTTCTGCTGAATAAGGCTTACCTGCGTAGTGGGCAACACTTGTAAATCCATCTCCATCGATATGCAAAGTAAGCATTCGCCTGCCGCTTTCGGTGGTTGTATCTGGCACTAATATAGGTGGTAATCCCATTGCTTGAGTAAGCAATGTACGCGGATCAATAACCCATTTGCTGCCTTCCATCGGAAATGTATCAATTAGCCAAGGAGCAACTACGACTGCACCATATTTAGTTTTAGCAGCTTGTACAACTATTGTGTCATCCGATGATTTTATTGTAATTAAAGGAGTCGCATCAGTTGATAATTTGAGTAAGTATGGTTTAACAATAGGGGGAGGTGTTGTGGACTCCCCTTTAAGCCAAGGTGCAAAGCTATCTTGTTTATATGGACCTTCAGGTAGTGTGTTTAACGACTCAATACCTAAGCTTAATAATAATTTAGTTGATTGTGGTAACTCGCCTAAAATAAGCTCTGGCACCAGACCTAAATTAGCTTCAAGCCAATTGTTTAGTGTTGGTGTGTAAAATGCGTCGCTTGAGGTCCACGAAATAATACCAGCATGTAAGCTAGGATCAACTAACGGTAAATCGCGCTTTGCCATATCTATGTAATCAGGTATATACCCCAAATACTCAATCATGGTCGCAAGCTTTAAATGTACGGTAGTGTAAATGAGTGGCTTAACGTTACTGTTGTACGGAATGAGGATGCGTCTTGGTACTGGTGATATAGTTGATGTACCCCATGTTTGTAAGTGCCCATCAGTTACCCAGGGAATAAAACCTGCCTGTTTTATTTTTTTCGCCATAGCAAGACGGTTGTCAGGCTGTGCATAATCAATAACTTGTACTTTAAAACCAAGCTTTTGTGCCATTTTTAATTGTGCACTTAGCCAAGCTTGATCGTTCTCGGTGGTTAATTTGTAGCTATTATTGATTGGGTTGTAATGGCTATATAAACCTTCAGCCACTAAATCACTGGCTAAACCAGTAAGTCTAGGTAGTAACTCAAAGCCTCGGTTGAGGATAAGGTGTTTATTAAACGTGCCAGACAGACTTTTTATAATTGCGACTAAGCCATTTTTTTGTTCTGATTTACTGTGCTTGTCATCTAAAAGTTGATAGCTGTCTAGAGTATCTAAAAACAAGCCACTGAAGCCTCGTGCTTTTAAAGCTGCTGCGTTATTTTGCACACGTTGTTGCCAATGCGTAGATGTTAAATCGGCAATGTGACTATTCCAGTTAGGGTTAACTACGAGTGAGGACTCACTTTCAATAAACGACTCACCAACACTTAAATAAGCATAAACAGCTATGTTACGCTGTTTAAACCAATTGAGTTCGTGCTCAGTCACAAGGTCAGGCTGAACTACAACGCGAGAATAAAAGGTCATTTCGGCTAAGGGCATCGGCGCTGAGTAGTAAAAAGCGATACTATTATTTACAGGCGTTGCTAATGCGTGTGCCGACACTAAAAGTGCAAGGTATAAAATATACTTCATTAATAATTCATTTTTATTAGATTATAACTGTGGCTCAAAGTGATGTGTTCCAATTTCGATCTAGTTGTTTGGTATTAGGAATATAGGACTATTATATGTTAATGGAAGTTTAATATCCATATATTCATTATTTATATGAACCTAAAACCAATACTAACATGACTAATGAGTTAACTCATTACATACGAAGCAATCGAGCGGTTCAGTACGCTATCAAATTAATTTTAGATCAATACAGTCGTTAGAATTTTGAATATAACAAAAAGGGTGGTAAATAATATATTGATTAATACAAAGGTCGCAGTGTTTTTAGTGTTCAAATACCTCCCTTGTGACTATAATATCAGCACGCAGAGCATGGTATGAGTATACTCCCACCAAATTTTTTATTTACTATGTTTTAAACCCAATAAAACATAGTAAACAGTCGTAATTTAACTTTGGCAATTGTCGTTATATATGCATTTATACACCTCGGAGAAAAAATGAGTAATTTAAGCTTGAAAAACAAATTGCTGTTACTAGCTATTTTACCGCTAATGCTACTTTTGATCAGCTTAATGCTGAGTTCTTATTATTTAGAGAATAAAAATCAGCAACAAAATTTTGAAGCATTTCAAACTAAGTTAATAAGTGACAAGCAAAGGTTACTAAGTACCGAAATTGAAATTGCTAGCAAAATTGTTCGTTATCAATTAGCAAATGGCTCTGAGCAAGATGCTAAAAACGCTTTAAGAGACTTAACATTTGGCCAAGGTGGTTACTTTTTTATATACGACACCAATGGCATTAGTGTTTTTCATGCATTACTAGGTGATGCTATTGAAGGGCAAAACAAAATAGGGATGACTGACCCTAACGGTAAAAAAATAATAGTGGGCTTATTAGAGCAAGCTAGAAAAGGCGGCGGCGCTTTTAACTATCATTTTCAAAAACCAAATACCACAGGCTTAGTTGAAAAAATGGGCTATGCAGCAATGATACCAGGCACAAACTGGATGATTGGTACTGGCGCATATATGGATGATATAGACGCAGAGCTACTTAAATACCAAACAGCAATGCAAGAGCACATGAATGATAAGGTAATGACCTTATTATTAATTGCTTTGTTTTGGGTTGTTTTAACAATTATATGTGCGTTAGTTGCCGCAAATACAATGGTAAAACCAATACAGCGCATGGCGCAAAGCCTCGACGATATTGCAAAAGGTGAAGGCGATTTAACCAAGCGTCTAGACATTGATACTAACGATGAAATAGGTCAACTTGGCGAAGCATTTAATATGTTTGTAAGTAAGCTACATGGCATTATTGCTAATGTGGTTGATGTAACACACGATGTAAAAACAGCTTCTGGTGATATAAATACACAAACACGATTAATTGAAGACAAGTTACTTAATCACAATCATGAAACAGATCTTGTTGCGACGGCTATTACCGAAATGTCGGCTACTTCTCATGAGGTGGCTCAAAATACAAACCAAGTGGCAGAGTCAACTCAAGCGGCAACGCAAGAAGTTGCTAAAGCTCAAGAGTGTGTTGATATTTCACTCAGTGAGGTTTCAAACTTAATGGGCGAAATTAACTTAGCTGCTGAACAGGTTGATTCACTCAGTGATCAATCTAAAAAGATTAATAGCGTACTAAGTGTAATTGGTGGAATTGCTGAGCAAACAAACTTACTTGCACTTAATGCTGCAATAGAAGCTGCGCGAGCAGGTGAGCAAGGCAGAGGGTTTGCAGTTGTAGCCGATGAAGTAAGAAGCCTAGCAAGTCGTACTCAAGTTAGCACACTAGAGATTAGTGAAATGCTGAGTGAGCTACATAATTTAGTATCAGATGCAGTTGCAGCAATGCAAGCAAGCCAAAGTAGTTGTAATCGCTCTGTTGAATCCTCTCGTGCTATTTCAGAAAGTTTAGGCGCAGTAACAAGCTCAGTTAGATCAATTAACGACATGAGTACGCAAATTGCGACAGCGGCGCTGGAGCAAAGTAGCGTTACAGAAGAAATAAACCGTAATGTATTTGCTATTCAAGAAATAGTTAATGAGCTAACTATTTCAAGTAAAACTACCTCTTCAGTTGGTCAGCATTTAGCTGGGCGTGGTGAAAGCTTAGGACACTTAGTTGGCCAGTTTAAGATTTAACAAAGCTCAAAGCCCTACACTAAAAGCCGCTAATAGCGGCTTTATTTTTGTGGGCGATTTTTTATAAAAATTATTGAATTTTTTGCATGCGTTAAGGTCTATCAGCATGCAAATATACCTATACAGTGAAATAACCATGCAAAACATGCCATCAATTAAACGTTGTACTCGAGAAGAGTTAGCGCCAGAGCAAGATTTGGGGCGTTTAGTCTCTTTTTTACGTTCGAGATTAGCCATTCATGTTGATGCCAAGTTACTTCCTATGGACTTAACTTCTGCGCAATATATTGTGGTTGTACTACTTGCGAGAGAGTCGGTTAATACGCTTGCAGGACTTTGCGAATATATGGTTTATGATCGTGGCGCTATGAGCCGCTTACTAAACCGACTTGAAGAAAAAGGACTCATTATTAAAACGCAATGTGAGCTTGATAAGCGCTCAACTATTTTGTGTTTAAGTGAAAAAGGTAAAGCTCTTTGTCCTGAAATTATGCCTGTAGTGAACGAAGTCTATGCGCAAGCATTAAATGGTTTTTCAGAGCCAGAAAAAAACCAAATAATCGACTTACTATTCAAAGCTATAAATAATCTTGATTCACTGCCAGACTCCCCCCAAAAGTAGATTATCAATAAAATAGCGATACTGTTTCAATAGAAAGTTAGCGTGCTAATTAGTTGATCTGATTGTGCGCAGAATCTAACTTTGATAATATAGTTGCCTAGGCAATTAAAGTTATCATCTTGTTAGGTTTGTTATGATTGAAAATAATTTGTTAGTACAATTACAACAGCAATTTCCAGAACATACGTTTATGCAACATCACTTAAGTGTTGTCCATAAGGGACGTTTTGCTAACGCGATTGTGTATCGATATAAAGATAATGAATTTGATTTAATCGTTAAAGATTTTAGCCAAAGCCCCTGGTTTATCCGCAAAACATTTGCACGTATGTCGGTAAATCAAGAGTATAAAGGGTTGAGCCGTTTAGCAGAGCTTAACGCAGTTGCTAACCGCTTTTGTAGATTGTCGCCGATAGCGGTTGCTTATAACTATATTGAAGGCACGCCACTGCGCGCTTTAATTCATGAAGACAAAACACTACCTGTTAACTTTTTTAGTGAGCTTGAGCGTCAAGTAGCAAAAATGCATCGCAAAGGCATCGTGCATTTAGACTTGCGTAATATGGGTAATATTTTATGCGGCGCAGACGGTAAACCTTATTTTATTGATTTTCAGTCCACTATTAGCTTTTCTCGTTTTCCACGTTGGTTGCAACGCTTTATGCGAGGATCTGACATGTCAGGCGTATATAAAGCATGGAATAAATTGGGTGAGCAGCCTCTGCCACAAAAAAAGCAAGACTATTTAGAGCGCTTTAATCACGTGCGTAAACGCTGGATTTTTAAAGGTTACCCAATACAGCGAGGCTATGCGTGGGGCGCTGCACTTATTACTCAATTTGTAGATTCTGACTTAGTACGAAATATTACTGATAGACTTTAATTTAAAGCATAAACCGTAATTTAAAAACACCTAATTCATTGTGTGATTTTGCCCATATTAGCCTAGCTAATATGGGATTTTTTTTATTATAATTAATCCCTTTGGTTTGCTTACTTGTTGTTTAACCCCTCAAAAACAATTACTTTTACTGTTTTTTTAATTTTTTAAAATAAATATTAGTACTGCATTTAGTTTGCCCATACAATGCGCAAAAATAGCTTGCGCATGCTTAATAAGTTCACGTTTTTTCTGCAATTTTTTATTGTTCAAGTAGACTATAAATAATGTGCGCTTTTAAATTTTAAGGTTTTAAGATGATTGAGTATCCGGTAGACCAACTTCCACAGCTCATAAATGATTTATTGCAATGCGATACAACAGAACGCAAAAATAAATTATTAGCAGATGCGCAGTTAACGCTTTCAACAGAGCACTTATCATTACTTTTTGAGGCGATACCAAAAGAACAACGACTTGAAATTTGGCAGTTGCTTGATGAAGACACGCAACACGAAATTTTTGTTAATTTAAGTGAAGATAGTTGTTTGTGGTTGCTGCAAACGCTAGAAGACACTGAGGCTTTTAAACTTCTTGATGAAGTTAATGTAGAAGAGCTACTGGAACTTGAAGAAGTTATACCAGAGCGATTTGTTGAGTATGCAAAAAAGCAACTCGATGAAGCGCAAACCAAACAATATGATTTAGCGCAGCAATACCCGCCAGAACAACTTGGTCACTGGTTAGGTTTTGACTTTTTAAAAGTATCAGAGAAGCTAACTGCCGGTGGCGCTAAAAAATTGCTACATAAAGGTTTACCGCAATACAGTGAAGTTATTTATTTAGTAAGCCGCAAGGGTAGTTTAATAGGTGAGGTTGCGGTAAATGATTTAATAAAAGCCAGCGACACTGATAACTTAATGACATTGGCAAATCATGACTTTTCATCGCTCCATGCTGATGATGATTTATATGAAGCAGCAGAAGTGGTGATCCACAGTGAAAAAATGGCACTGCCAGTGGTTAATGCTGATAATAAATTACTTGGGCGATTAACCATTGCCTCTGCTTATGAATTACGACAAGAAATTGCTGATGAAGCAGCCGCTAAAGCCGGTGGTTTACGTGAAGACGAAGACCTGTTCGCAAGTGTGCGAAAAAGTGCTAAAAACCGTGGTATATGGTTAGGTATTAACTTAGCTACTGCCTTTTTAGCGTCCTGGTTCATCGGTTTATTTGGCGCAACTATAGAACAGGTTGTAGCACTAGCTGTATTAATGCCAGTGGTTGCTTCTATGGGCGGGATCGCAGGTAGTCAAACATTAACCGTTATTGTGCGTGGTTTAGCGCTCGGACAGGTTACAGATTCAAACCGTAATGCGTTGCTTAAAAAAGAGCTACGTGTTGGCGCTGTAAATGGCTTGGTATGGGCGTTTGTAATCGGCCTACTTACCTTTTTATGGTTTAACGACTTAATGCTTAGTATTACGATTACGGTAGCCATATTATTGAATTTAGTCGCTGCGTCACTAGCGGGTGTTGTTATTCCGTCTATTTTAGACAAAATGAAAATTGATCCTGCGTTATCTGGCTCGGTAATTTTAACTACCGTTACCGATATTGTTGGGTTTGTTACCTTTTTAGGTTTAGGCAGTTTATTGCTTTTATAAGCCTTATACCAATTCGCTTAATTAAGTGAATTGGTATTACTAACAGGAAAATACAATGACCTTTGAAGTCATGATTTGGTGTGCAATTGCTTTGTGTATTTCACAATCGGCAATATTTTCGGGCTTAAACTTAGCGTTTTTTTCACTAAGTAGGCTTCAGCTTGAAATGGAAAGTGCAAAAGGGAACGAGGCGGCCATAAAAGTAATGGCCCTTCGAAACGACTCTAACTTTTTATTGTCGACTATTTTGTGGGGTAACGTAGGTATTAACGTACTACTTACACTACTTTCTGATTCGGTATTAATGGGCGCAAGTTCGTTTTTATTCTCAACTATTGCAATTACTATTATTGGTGAAATAACACCACAGGCTTATTTTTCGCGTAATGCGTTAAAAATGGCGAGCCTACTTTCGCCGTTAATTAAGTTTTATCAGATTCTGTTTTATATAGTTGCTAAGCCAACGGCTTTAATACTCGATGCATGGTTAGGTAAAGAGGGGATTACGTACTTTGCTGAAAGTGAGCTCAGGGGTATTATTCGCAAACACATAGAGGCTGAAGAAGCTGATGTTCAACACGTTGAGGGAATAGGCGCGCTTAACTTTTTTAGCTTAGATGAAATAAGCGTAACCAAAGAGGGTGAGGTAATTGATCCAGACTCTATTATTGCTTTGCCTACTAAGCTTGATTTGCCTATTTTCCCAGACCTTACATTAACAACTGATAATGAGTTTTTACGCAAACTACATAAGTCAGGTTATAACTGGGTGATCATTACCAATGAAGACGGTTGGCCTTTATTAGTGGTAGATGCTGACGGCTTTTTAAGATCAGCGTTATTTGAGCCAGATACGTTTGACCCTTATCATTATTGTCACAGACCTATAATTGTTGCTGATGAAGCGATGCGTTTGAGTGAAGTGATTTTAAAAATACGGGCTAATCATTCTTTAGATAAATCGTTTGATGGGGCCATTGATCACGATGTGGTATTAGTGTGGAGCGACGTGAAACGCATTATTACCGGCGCTGATATATTTGGTCGGTTGCTCAAAGGTATGAGTGCACCAAAACTCGAACTGCATGAAAATACAGAGAATAAAAAGCCGCTATAAAGCGGCTTTTTTGTATTTAGTTGGATGGAGCTTTACGCCCAACCTTCGTAGCGCTTACGACGTGACAGCACTATCGTTAATATAATACCTAAAAACAGGCCTAAAAACGCAATAGCACCACCGTAAGTAAGTAGCTGACGTTTCTCTTTTGAGCTAGCAGCTTCTTTTTGAGTGCGCTCTTGCTCTAGCGTTGTTTTAAGCTTAGTAATTTGAGCAGATAACTGCAGATTTTGATCTGTTAAAGTTTGGTTTTGTTCTTGTAGCTGTGGAAGTTCTATTTGAGCTTGACGTAGCTTTTCTTGCATAGTGCTCATTTCGCTACTTAGTGTTTTATACTGTTGGTGTAAGCCAGCTGTTTTAGTAATAAACTTAGTTTCTATCCAGCCTTCGCGGTCTTTATCATCTTTAATTTTTATAAAGCCGTTTTCTTCATTTGATAACAAGGTTAACTTTGTTCCAGCATCTACAGAGCCGAGTAGTCGATAATTTTTACTCGCCCCAGAGCGCATAAAAGTGTATAGATTATCGATAATATAAGCGGTGTTTGCATTCGTTGAATTTGCAGGTTGTGCTTCTTGTGCATAACTCATGAATGTGGTGGCTGTTAAAAGTAGCCCTAATAAACAATGTTTTAGCATTTATCTACCTTGTTGATCTAACTGCGTCCGTTATGAACGTGATTTTTATTTCACATAAGTAGTTAGATAGTATGGATTAAATAGATCAATAGCAAGACTGATATTGTAACCCAGTACGGTAACGCAGGAGTAGTTATCGAGTCCACTAGGTTACAAACCTCACGCTGTGATTAAATTGCCCCTAGATAGAACGAATTTTAATCCGCAAAGGTCATCAGGCCCTAAAATAAGGTTAAAAAATTTGCATTGTTAAGGCGCTTTGTTTATTTTGAGCACTTATTTATTTTAAAGGTAATCCGAAAACCGAATGGATACTGAGATAGAACTGAAATTTTTGGTATCAGATGCCGTTATTCCACTGATCCCCTCGTTAATTACTCAATTTGCAAAAACGGTGAAGAATAAACCGTCTCGCAGCTTACAAAATGCATACTACGATACGCCAAGCAGAGAGCTTAGAGCGCTTGATATAGGCTTTAGAACGCGTTGTTCTGACAGCGAATGCGAGCAAACTATAAAGCTTGCAGGTGAAGTGGTAGGTGGTTTACACCAACGTCCAGAGTACAATTTACCAATTGAATCAAGCCGTCCTAATTTAATGGCGTTTGATGCTGATATTTGGCCTCATGGCATGCAAATAAGCGCCATCTCAAAAAACCTGTATCCAATATTTAGTACTAACTTTATTCGTCGTACTTGGTTAATTGAAACCGAAAGTGGCGCTAAAATTGAAGTTGTGCTAGATAAAGGTGAAATTGCGGCTTCGGGTAAAATTGAAATTATTAGCGAGCTAGAAATTGAGCTAGTTGAGGGCAGTCGTAATGAGCTGTTTGCATTTGCAGATATACTAGTTAGCCAAAACTGCATACGCTTAGGTTTGTATTCTAAGGCCGCGCGTGGTTATCGACTTGCTGATGAAAAACCTTTAATGCCAAGCAAATCTATTGGTTTTGTACAATTACCAAAGTCGACTACTCAAGAGCGTGCTTTAGTTGAAGCCATGAACTTTGGCATTCGCTTTGTACAAAAGCACGAGCAATGCTATTTCGATAAGCCAAGTTTAAAAACACTTAAACGCGTAACTGACGGCATCAGTTTAATCCGCCATACTTTTTGGCTATACGACGATATAGTATCTAAAGAAAGTACAGAGCACTTACGTACCGAACTTAAATGGTTATTAAGTGAGTTAGCGTGGGTAGAAAACGCGATTCAATTAAAAACGTACACGTCTAAACGCCATGCTTTTTATAAAAAAATTAATGCGGCGCCAGCACTTGCTCAAGTCATTGGCGACTTAAAAGAGTTACAGCCAAGCATTGACGATATAAATGCACTGTTTCACAGCGCACGTTATAATCGTTTATTACTATCGTTAACTACCTGGTTAATCGATAAGCAATGGCGTAAAGACTGGGGGCAAGCAGAGCTTCAAGCGGCTGAGCAAAATGTGTCGTCTATTGCCAATAGGCTTTTTAATAAAGACTGGAAAAACCTGCACGAGTTGCTTCCAAAGGAGCAAACACTCGATGTCGCTTCGTATTTAAACCTGCGCACTCAACTTGAAAATAGCCTACTGAGCGGTAACTGTTTAGGATCGTTATTTGATAAAGAAGAACGCCTAGAGTTTAGATTGCCTTGGCTTGATATTTCTCATGGTATTTATGAATTAAGTACGCTTGAGTATTTAAAGCAATTATGTGCAGGGCAAGAAGACGAACAGCTTGCTAAAATCCAGTCATGGCTTGAACAAAAGTCTGAATATTTGGTCAGTGCCATGGAGCAAAGTCGCCTTGCTTCACTTGACATAGAACCTTACTGGCAAAAATAAATGATGCGCTTTTGTAATGAAATTCAGTTGCAAAAGTGTTTATTCGTTATTTTTTTATTAGTTAGTTTTAACACTTACGCTGAGCCTATATGGCATTTGTATAAAAACAAAAATGGCGTAAGTGTGTATTATCAAAGCCACAGTGATAATACCTTTGAAGTAAAAGCGCAGATGAGCGTGAAAGGCGTATCCACCAATGAGTTTTTAGAATTACTTAGTGATACCGATGCCGCCCCCCAATGGCTCGAAAATATATCTCAGGTAAAGGTTATTGAGCACATAAGCCCATCAGAAAATTTAGTGTACAGTTATTTTAATTCTCCTTGGCCTGTTAGAGATAGAGATAGCATTACTTATTCTTGTTATTCACAGTTAACTGCAAATAAAAGCCAATTGCTTATTAATGCTCGCCCTAATAAGCAGCCCAGAAATAATGGCGTCATAAGAATTACTACTTTAAATGCACGCTGGCTACTGAGTGAGGACAAAGGCCGCCTTGATATTGAGTACCAAGTATATGCTTTGCCTGATGGGGCAATACCTACTTGGCTAAGCAATAAGGTCGGATTGAAAAGTACTTACACCACATTTATGAACTTGCATCATATGCTCACAGATAAAAAATACACTCCAAAACTACCTATAATCAAAGCAGGTCAATGCTAAATATCGAATATATAATAATTTAATGGTGTGTTGAGTAGTCTTTAACTACGCTTAAGCAATAATGACACGCTATTATTTGGAGAATTGATGAAGTATTTAGTGGCTATATTATGTTTGATACACAGCTCATTCTTATTAGCTCAAGAATATACCTTTGGTGTAGTGCCGCAATACGAGCCGCAAAAGCTAAATACTATTTGGCAACCTTTGTTAAAGCAAGTAAGTAAGCAAACGGGAGTAACAATAAAGCTAATTACAGTTGAGTCTATTCCTGTATTTGAAAAAGCCTTTGCTAATGGCGAATACGACTTTGCATACATGAATCCATGGCACAGTGTTGTAGCATACGAAAAACAGGGATATTTGCCACTAATAAAAGATGCAGGGCGAAAGCTGCAAGGTATTTTGCTCGTAAACAAAGACAGTGATATTGATAATTTAAGCCAACTAGAGGGCGCTGAAATAGCATTCCCTGCACCTAACGCATTAGGTGCGTCATTATTAATGAGAGCTGATTTAGCATTGTTATATGGGCTAACAATAAAGCCTGTATATGTCCAAACTCATCCATCGGTATATTTAAATGTAGCACTGCACTCAACAATGGCGGGCGGTGGTGTAATGGGCACATTTAAACAACAACCAGAAAGCTTACAAAATAAACTTAAAATTCTTTATAAAACGCGTGAAATTAGTCGCCACCCAATTGTCGCCCACCCAAGGGTTGATGCTGCAATACAGTTAAAAGTACAGCAAGCTATTTTAGATATAGGGCAAAGCGCAGAGCATAAACATTTACTTGCAGGTATCCCAATTATTAAACCTAGTATTGCAACTTTAGCAGAGTATCAGCAGTTAACTCAGTGGGGGTTGCGCTCTTTTTATGTTGAAAATTAGAGGGTTTCGTAGCCTAAGAGCACAAAGCTTTATTGTGGTATTGCTTTGTGGCTTGCTTATGGCCTGTCTTTTTATGTTTTACGCCTTACCGGAACAAGCGCGCTGGGTAAACGATGGCCTTTCAAAGGCTGCTCAGCGTTCTTTAGCGCAGTTGTCGACTTCTATAACGACTCCGTTGTTAACTAGGCAATATGCAGAGCTATATGAAGAAATAGACAGTCAACTTCAAACTCGCCCTAATTGGAAAAGTATTAAAATTGTTGATGTTGATTCAAAAAACCAATTGTATCCGCTTGAGAATTGGGTTGGAGCAAATGAGAACGGCGACATGCTGTTATCTCAACAGGTGATATTTTTAGACAAACCGCTGGCTAATATTAGCTTGGTTGTTAATTTTACGAATGAAATTAACGAATCTTCAAAACTTCATTACACCTTAATATATATACAATTTATTATTTTAGTTATCGTTTTTATAGGTTTGGCTTGGCTGGTGGATTACAGGGTTACATCGCCTTTGAGGACGCTAAAACTTGGGTTTTCACGTTTAGCTAAAGGCGACTTTGATTGCCATATAGATAAACAACAACAAAATGAAGTGGGCAGTGTAATAAATGCATTTAATAATATGGTTGATGAGGTTGCGAATAACCATCAAAAATTAAATGCATTACGAATTCAAGCTGAGTCTGCAAGTAAAGCAAAGTCAGATTTTATGGCCAGTATGAGCCACGAATTAAGAACTCCATTAAATGCAATTTTAGGCTTAGCCCAGCTGTATGGATATGATGAGAGTGCTAATAAAGTACAAAAAGAAAACGCGAAAAGCATTTATCAAGCTGGGGAGCATTTACTATTACTCATAGACGATGTGCTTGATTTAACGGCTATTGAGTCGGGTAATATGCAGTTTAGTTTTTCTTATGTGCCTATTAAAAGCATATTAGAAGAGTCAGTAGAGTTTGTCACTGAGCTTATTAAAGGGCAATCAATAACACTGCAAACTCACGGTTTTGAGTCCTTAGAAGGGTTGAGTATTTATATTGATCAGCGCCGCTTTAAACAAGTGATGCTTAACTTGCTTTCAAATGCGATTAAATACAACAAACCAAATGGCAGCATTAATATAAATTGCCGGGTGTTAAGTAATAAACAATGCGAAATAGATGTAACAGACACCGGATGTGGATTTGCTCCAGATGATATTTCTCGCCTATTTAAACCTTTTGACCGCTTAGGCGCTGAAACCAGTAAAGTAAACGGTACGGGTATTGGTTTAGTGATAACTAAGCAGCTGGTAGAGCGTATGCAGGGTTCTTTAAGCGCGCAAAGTGAGCAGCACAAAGGTTCTTGTTTTACACTAAACTTTAACAGCTTTGATCAAACTGACTTGCCAGCACAAGTGCAATCTCCTCAAATAACACTTCAAAGTTTAGATACAGTAACTCTTCCTACGCTTGAGGTTTTAGTAGCAGAGGATCAGGTTACAAATCAGCAAGTATTAAGGCAGCAATTAACCATGCTTGGAGTGTGTTCTACTTTTGTAAGTAATGGTGAGCAAGCTTGGGAGGCCATACAAAATAAACGCTTTGATATTTTACTAACCGATATTCAAATGCCCTTACTCGATGGGTTAGGGTTAGCCAAAAAAATACGCGAAAACACTCATTTTGATGAACTGATTATAATTGCAATTACGGCCAACATTACCAAAAACAACATAGATAATTGTTATACTTGTGGAATGAATGGCTTTTTAACCAAGCCTATTGAGCTTGTTAAATTAAAGTCGTTATTGATGGAGCATTCTCAAACTATGGTCAATACACGTTCAGAAAAATCAGATGGTGAAAATATAGCTTCAGATAGTTTTGATCAATTAGATATTACGCTACTAAAAGCAATGCTTGGTGATGATCCTAGCGTACATTGCATGGTATTTAATGCGTTTTTACAAACAGCAGGGGAGCAAATTAAATTAGCTAACGCGTATGCTAAGAGTAAAAACTATGTTGATTTAGCTTTTCAGGCTCATGCATTAAAGTCATCTTCAAAGTCTGTGGGGGCTATTGAGTTGGCAAATATATGCCAGCAGATAGAAACGCAGGCAGAAAACGAAACAGTCAAAAATGAATATATACAGCAGCTGGAAGAGCGCTTTAACGCTGTAGTCACACAACTTAAAAGCTATTGTTTACGATATGAAAAACGCACATAAAAAATGGCTCTTAAAGAGCCATTTTTTGTTTTAGGTATTTTAGTATTTAGCCGCTTGCCCTTTTTTGGGTAAAGCATGCTGTATAAAGTCACGTAAATCGTTATTAGAGCTTTCTAAATCAGCGTGGCGAAGGTACATCATGTGTCCGCTTCTGTAGCCTTTAAAGCTCAAACGGTCTTTCATTTTACCGCTTGGGTCTAATTGCCATAACGTATATTTAGCGTCAAAGTAATTGGTTGCGCCATCAAAGTATCCTGATTGGATCATCACGTTTAAGTAAGGGTTTTGCGCCATTGCTAAACGTAGATTTTCGCCTGTATTATTACCGGTTCTATCCCATGGATGGACATTACCAAATAAGTTATATTTTACATCAGTTTTATAGTTTAACTCTTCACGTAAGTAGTGATTAATTGCAGGAGTGAAAGAGTGTAACCAAGAGGTAAGTTCAGCCCAGTAGTCTGGGGATTCACCTGCGTCGCGTTTATCTATTCCTAAATAACGAGAATCTAAGCGGCCTATAGTTTGACCACGTTCACGTAGTAGCTCTTTCCAGAAAAACTGAGTTGGAATATCTAAGTTATTTTGTTCAACAAACTTTTCTGATAAGCCTGCGTAGTGCGCCATTTTTGTAATTATGCGTCGCTTTTCATCAGCATTAATAAAACCACCTTTAGCAAGCGCTGGGATTAACTCATTTACAGTAAACTCTTCAACTTCAGGTAATAACTCATCAAGATCTTTAGCTTGTAAATCGGCGTTAAGTGCTTTGTGATACCAAGCAGTCGCAGCAAAGTAAGGTAGGCGGTTAGCGGCTTTAATCGGACCGTCGCGCTTAATACCAATATCGGTAGGTGATACGAGAACAACACCGTTTATGTACATCCACTGACTGTTTTGAAGCTCATGAGCGAGTCCAGATACACGTGTTGTACCGTAGCTTTCACCAATTAAAAATTTAGGCGAGCGCCAGCGCTGGGCTCTATTTACAAAAGTATTTAACCACTCAGCAAGGTATTTAATATCGGCATTAACACCAAAAAATAGCTCTTTTTGTTTTGCTTTAGAAGGCAGTTCGCCTTTTTCGTTTTCAAGTACGCGAGAATAGCCTGTATTTACTGGGTTTACGTAAACAATATCGGCAATATCAAGTACGGAATATGGATTGTCTTTTACGCCGTAAGGTTGAATTGGATAGCCTTCGTCATCAATTTTTAATACGCGAGGGCCAGTATAAGCAAGATGCATCCATACAGAAGCCGAACCTGGCCCGCCATTAAATGAAATAAGTAATGGGCGAGTTGTTCTGTCGTCAACTTTGTCACGTGTGTAGTAGGTGTATTGTAGTGTAGCAACCGCGTCGCCTTTATCATCCCATACAGGTTGTGTGCCTGTAGCTACGGTATAACTAAAACGCTGGCCATTAATTTTAGCCTTATGTTGGGTAACTACTTTGCTGTCTACATCAATACGACGTTGGTTATCGGCAAGCGTGCTTGTACTAATTATTAATGCAATAACGGTTATCGGTAAACTGATAATACGACTAAGCTTCATTAGGTGTCCTTATTATTGTTGATACATCATTAAAGATAAAAATGAGTTAAATAACAAAAGTATTGAGACTAGTGGCCGATAATACTGGTTAAGTAAGGTATTAATACATTGAAAGACGCGTATTAATCGCTTTTATAGTTATTTTGGATTTACTTTCTTTATTTAGTTAATTGCAAAATTCAGGTATATTGCGGCCTACTTGTATTGATTTTTTATACAGGCTATCACCAAAAAAATCTAACGGATTACGCTTTCAAGCACAATAAGTGCACTTTACACCGGATGTTTATGACTAATGCTATTGCAGTAATAGCGTTGTATTTGTCGTTTTGTGGTAAAACTAATTAAAGGTAAAGAGAAGCTTTATGCAAAGAGTATTAGTGGTTGAAGACAGTAAAGTAGTGCAGCAGGTACTTCGCCACTTAACTGCACAATACCTTGATGTGGCAATCGATTTTGCTTGGTCTTTAGCTGAATGTGCCACTTACGTAGAAAAATACGACTACACGCTTGCGTTAGTTGATTTAACCTTGCCAGATGCTCCTCACGGTGAAGTCGCAAAATATACTTTATCTAAAAAGATTCCTACGGTTGTTTTAACCTCAAAAATAGATGAGTACAAGCGCCAACAAATGCTTGAATTAGGTGTAGTTGATTATGTTATTAAAGATAATCGCGACTCTTACCATTACGCCGTTAAACTCGTTGCGCAATTGCTAAGAAACCAAGGTTGTAAAGCATTAGTAGCAGATGATTCATTACTGAGCCGCTCGTTAATGAAGCAAATGCTTGAAAAGCAGTTGTTTGATGTGACAGATGCCCACGATGGACAACAAGCACTCGAAATATTAAAAGCTAATCCTGATATAAAGCTACTTATGACCGACTACGCTATGCCTTCTATGGATGGCTTTGAACTTGTTAAAGCGGTACGTAACTTTAGAGGCCGAGACGACTTAGCAATTATTGGCTTGTCGGGCGCGGGGAAACATGGCCTATCAGCGCGATTTATTAAATATGGCGCCAATGACTTTTTAACAAAGCCATTTATGAATGAGGAGTTTCATTGTCGAGTACTTCAAACAATGGAGCAACTATCGTTAATTTCAGATATTAAAGAAAGCGCGCATAGGGATCATTTAACAGGGCTTCATAATCGACGCTATTTTTATCAATATGCAGAAAAGCTCCTTAAAAGTAAAAACCAGAAAAATACTCTCGCATTGTTAGATATCGATTTTTTCAAAAATATTAACGATACATTAGGCCATGAGGGTGGCGATCAGGCTTTAAAGCAGGTTGGTTCATTAATCCGTACTACGTTTTCAAAGTTTACAGTTGCACGGGTTGGTGGAGAAGAGTTTGCCATAATATTACCTGAGATAGAGCTTGAACGTGGTCGAGAATACTTTGAAGCATTTAGAAAAAAGCTGGCTAGTTACGATTTTTCTATCAGCGATAAATCAATTAAAATTACTACAAGTATAGGCTTGGCAGACTTTCAAGACACTAGCTTGACGCAGGCAATGCGTGTTGCTGACAAAGCATTATACGAAGCTAAAAACCAAGGTAGAAACTGCGTGGTATAACTCTGTTGTATAAAGCTAAGCATGCAATTAATATATTGTACGCACCAATGTAGATAACTTGTTAAATTAACGCACCTAATTGGTGCGTTTTTTTTGTTATTTAGTTTCTGTTTTTCACTAACTTATTGTTTTAAAAAATATAAAAATAGTGGCACAAAGGTTGGATTGTTTAACCCAACAGGATAACAATAAAGAGTCCGAGGGGGCCGCTATGAAAATGATTAGTGCAATCATAAAACCATTTAAATTAGACGACGTGCGTGAAGCACTCGCTGATTTAGGAATTGAGGGGATGACAGTAGTTGATGTTAAAGGTTTTGGACGTCAACGAGGTCATACTGAGTTATATCGTGGTGCAGAATACCAAGTAGATTTTATTCCTAAGATCAAACTTGAAATTGCAACTCGTACTGAAAATTGTCAACGCGTTGTTGAAGCAATTACTAAAATTGCATCAACAGGTAAAATCGGTGACGGGAAAATTTTCGTGTACGACTTAGATCAAATTGTTCGTATCCGTACTGGCGAACTTGACGAAGAAGCAATTTAAGGGGGTCTCATGGAAAATACAATAATAGAACTAAAGTTTTCACTCGATACCTTCTATTTTTTAATATCAGGTATATTAGTAATGTGGATGGCAGCAGGTTTTGCCATGTTAGAAGCGGGCTTAGTTCGCTCTAAAAACACAGCTGAAATTTTAACTAAAAATGTCGCGCTGTATTCAATTGCATGTACGATGTTTTTATTAGTTGGCTACAACATTATGTATGTCGACAATGCCGAAGGTGGTTTTATTCCTTCAATAGGCGCTTTAATTGGCACACAGGCTGCTGATGCTGACCATTCTTTAGAATCTGACTTTTTCTTCCAAGTAGTATTTGTTGCAACGGCTATGTCGATTGTATCGGGTGCAGTTGCTGAGCGTATGAAGCTATGGGCTTTCCTTGGCTTTGCTGTAGTACTAACTGGTTTTATTTACCCTATTGAAGGTTACTGGACATGGGGTGGTGGTTTCTTATCTGAAATGGGCTTTGTAGATTTTGCAGGTTCTGCAATTGTACATGGCGCAGGTGCAGCTGCTGCACTAGCTGGTGTATTAATCCTAGGTGCTCGTAAAGGCAAATATGGTAAAAACGGTGAAATATACCCAATTCCAGGTTCAAACTTACCACTTGCTACACTAGGTACATTTATTTTATGGATGGGTTGGTTTGGCTTTAACGGTGGTTCTCAATTACTACTTTCGGATAAAGAAAACGCAACTGCGGTAGGTCAAATATTACTTAATACTAATGCAGCTGCTGCAATGGGTGCTATTGCTGCACTGTTTGTATGTAAGATACTTTGGGGCAAATCAGATTTAACCATGGTATTAAACGGTGCATTAGCAGGTTTAGTTGTAATTACTGCAGACCCACTTTCACCTTCTCCATTAATGGCATGTTTACTAGGTTTACTTGGTGGCTCATTAGTTGTGTTTAGCATTATAGCACTTGATAAAGTTAAGATTGACGATCCAGTAGGTGCTATCTCTGTACACGGTGTGTGTGGTGCATTAGGTATTATGTTAGTACCACTAACCAATGGTGATGCAAGCTTTGTTAATCAGTTAATTGGTTTAGTGTGTATTCTTGCCTTTGTATTTGTAGCATCATTTATTGTTTGGACTGTGCTTAACAAAACAATGGGTATACGAGTAACTGAAGAGGAAGAACTAAACGGTATGGATCAACACGATTGTGGTATTGAAGCCTACCCAGAGTTTGTTTCTGTTCGAAATAGCTAATAGTTTATTTAAATAATAGTGTGTTTACACAAAGCCCTACTTCAGTAGGGCTTTTTTTGTTTCAGGGGGGGTTAACTTTTCGGATGTTAGGATATGCCCAATATGCTAAGCTCACACTCGTGAATAACCCTTGGAATAAATTACACTTAAATGGCCGACAATAAAAAAACACCTACCAGCAAACCTGCAGCTAAACGTGCAAGTAAATCGTCAAGCACGACAAAAAAAAGCACATCAAAGGGCAGTAAAAAAACAGTTAAGCCCACTGTAAAACGCTCTTTTATGAGAAAAACATGGTCAGTGTTTTGGAAATTCAGCTTGGCTGTTTTTATTGCAATGGCAATGTATTTCATTTATTTAGATTCAAAAACAACACGTATATTTGAAGGTAATAAATGGCAACTTCCAGCGCAAGTGTATGCTCGTTCTATGGAGTTTTATCCGGGGCAATTTTTATCAAGCCAAGAAGTTGTGTTTGAGTTAGAGCGTCTACATTATTCATCTGTTAATAGATTAAGCAGAACAGGGCAGTTTGTTAAAACAGCAGATAGCATCAAGATTTATCGCCGTGATTTTGAATTTTATGATGGCCTTGAAGAATCACATATTATTGAACTTCGTTTTGCAGGGCAAAAAGTTGCGACCATTAAAGATAAGTTCGGCAGGCGTTTAAACTCTGCTCGCCTAGAACCTGTGCAAATAGCGCGAATTGGCAACGATTCTAAACAAGATAGAGAATTTGTACCGCTAGATAAGTTCCCAGCCATGCTTAAAGATACGCTACTGGTGGTTGAAGACCGTGATTTTTATGATCACCATGGTGTGTCGGTGTTTTCTATTTTACGTGCGCTTTATTCAAATATTAAAGCGGGACGCACCGTTCAAGGTGGCAGTACGCTTACTCAGCAATTAGCTAAAAATATTTACCTCACGCGTGAGCGTTCTTTAGTACGAAAAATAAATGAGGCCTTTATTGCCCTTATTTTAGATTATCGCTATTCAAAAGATCAGATATTAGAAGCTTACTTAAATGAGGTATACCTAGGGCAATCATACAACCAAGGCATCCATGGTATGGGGCTTGCCTCTGACTTTTACTTTTCAAAGCCTGTAGACGAGCTTGAGTACGATCAAATTGCTCTGCTGGTGGCAATGGTTAAAGGCCCATCTTATTACAACCCACGTCGTTATAAAGAGCGCACAATGGAGCGCAGGGACTTAGTGCTACGTCTAATGGTCGAAAATAAGTTACTTAGCACAAAAGAGTACCGTGCATCGCTTAATCGCCCAATTGATATTGCGCCAATGAAAGCCAGTTTACAAAAATCATACCCAGGCTATTTAGAGCTAGTAAACAGAGAGTTAAATGAATTATTACCTGATCAGCAAACACTTGATGCAGGCGTAAGAGTATTTACTTATTTTGACTTACAAAAGCAAACAGCAATGGAAGAGTCGATTGAAAAGAGTTTACCGTACTTGGAAAATCGCCCTAGAACTGAAAAACTAGAAGCAGCCATGATCTCTGTTAATGTAGAAAAAGGCGGTGTTTCTGCACTTATTGCTGGTCGCGATGTTCGCTATTCAGGATTTAACCGTGTTTTAGACACAAAACGTAATATAGGCTCGCTTGTAAAACCTGCCGTGTATTTAACCGCACTGCAATTGCCACATTATAATTTAGCTACTTTGCTTGATGACTCGCCAGTACAGGTCACAAATGAGCAAGGTAAAGTGTGGCAACCAGAAAATTTTGACCACCAATACCGTGGTGCAATTGCGCTTTATAAAGCATTTAGTAACAGTATAAATATCCCAGCGGTTAATTTAGGCCTCGATGTAGGTGTTGATAAAGTAGTAAATACATTGAAAGGTTTAGGCGCAACAGGGGCGATAGACGAATACCCATCGCTGCTTTTAGGGGCTGTTGAAATGTCGAGTTTTGAAGTGGCTCAGCTTTATACAACAATTGCTGCAGATGGCGAATATAAAAAGCTCACTGCAATTTCGGCATTAACTGACTCTGTTGGTAAAGTACTTTATAAGCATAAAGTAAATGCAGAGCCTCGTTTTGATAAATCTGCAATGTATATGACCAAATACGCGATGAAACGCGTAACGAAAGATGGCACTGCTAAACGCTTAAATTTACACTTTCCGTCAATCCAGCTCGCTGGTAAAACAGGGACCAGCAACGATTTACGTGATAGTTGGTTTGCAGGCTTTGATCAAAATACAGTGACTGTTGCGTGGCTTGGTCGAGATGACAACAAAAGCACTGGTTTAACAGGCAGCGTAGGCGCATTAGAAGCGTATATTCGTTACTTAAAGCCGCTTAACCCACAAGCAATAGCTGATACTCGTCCACCATCAATTCGCTGGGCATTTGTAAATGAGCAAACGGGTAAGCAGGCACCACCAGGATGTGGCAAGGTGATTCAGCTACCGCTTAGGGCGAGTGAGTTCGAGCCTAGGCCGCAATGCATACGTTAATTTAAGATTACTTTAAACAACAAAGCCGCTTATTTAGCGGCTTTGTTGTAAGTTGTAGTTAACGCTTAAGATTTAAAAAACTGCATTGATTTGGTTAAATCATTAGATAAGCGACTTAATTGCTGTGCATCTTGTAGCGTTGACTGAGCTGATGTTAGCGTTTGATCTGCTAAATTACTCACTTCTTGCGAATCATTTAATGCCTGTGTTGTTGCATTTGATTGCTGTTTAACACGCTCTGCAATTACTTCACCTTGATGTTTAATATCGCCCATACTTTGCTCTGCACTTTGTAATACTTCATTGGTTTGATTGGCTGCTTTTACTGATTGCTCCATTTTTTCAACACTTGAGCGCATTTTTTGCTGAGTGTCGTCAGATGCTTGTTGTAAAGAGCTAATAATTTGATGTATTTCTTGGGTTTGTGTTTGTGTACGCTGAGCAAGTGTTCTTACCTCATCAGCTACAACGGCAAATCCACGGCCATGCTCGCCGGCTCGCGCGGCTTCAATAGCGGCATTAAGTGCAAGCAAGTTTGTTTGATCGGCTATTTCACTGATCCCTTTACTTACTTTGCTAATTTCTTGGCTATCTTGTGCTAGTTTATCGAGCGCTTGTTGGCTCTCTGCAAATTCAATTTGGAGGTCTTGCATATATTTAGCAAGCTCCATTGTATTATCTGAACCTTGTTTCACATGAGCAGCAGCATTTTGTGCGGTAAGCGTAGCTTGATGCGCTGACTCTTCAACTGCAAGTGCGTTTTGAGCCATATCGCTTAGTGCATTATAAATGGCATTGACTCGAATTTGCTGTTTTGAAACATCATTGCTTGTTTCGCTACTCGCATGTGATAGCGATTTAGTTGCATCGCATAGCTCTTCTGTACTTGCTTTAACATCAAATAATAAATGTGAAAATGCGTTAAGTAGTGCGTTGTAGCGCGATGCAATAATTCCCATTTCATCATTAGTGCTCGAATCGATAGTTGCATTTAAGTCGCCATTCGCGGCTCTATTCGCGGCATCAGCAAAGCGATTAATGGTATCAACAACTGCAAAATAAAAACCAATCATCAAATAAAATGCAAATAGCAAACTAATCAATGAAGCAGCTAAAACAAGATTTCGTGTCCACTGTTGAGTTTGTAGTTTTGCCTCTATAAGGCTCTCAAGTGTTGGAATGCTCTTACTAACAAGTTGATTAATACTACTGTGAACGTTGTTTGTTAGCTTAGTGAACTCTGCTTGAGTTAATAGAATATCGTCTGGTTCAAGTAGTTTTTCATCTATCGCTTTTTTAAATGCATCCACAGCACTGTGTAAATTATTTAACGAAGGCATAAGCGCTTTGTTTACTGATTTATCTGCATTGGTGGCTACATTGAGTATTTTATCGAGTTGTTTTTCGTATAAAGGAAGTGACTTACTAAAATTTGAAAGTGCTATAAACGTATCGGGCGTAAAACGGTTACTAGCTAAAACAGTATTAGCGCTTTGCGCTGTTGAGTTTATTTGCATTATAAGTGCAGGAATTGGTGTGACTAAAGAGCGGTTTACATAAGCGCTTGCTAATTGACTGTCTAAGGCTAGATTTGATTGAATAGAAACAAGTTCAAGTACTTCATTGGCTTGAGTGTCTTTTATGTCAAAGCCGAGTGAACGAGCTATTTTTATATTTTGATTCGTATCTCCCTGCATTTGATTTGAAAGTATAGCTCTGTAGCCTTTTAAGCCTTGCTGCTGCATTTTTGAAACAGCAATACTTTCACTTAATAACGAGACTAAAAAAAACAAACTAAGTGCTAGAGGAACGAGTAAAATTCCAAACATTAAGCTGATTTTAGTTTTGTATTTTAAGTTTGCCATTAGCTGGATAGCGGGAAAAGAAAATTGGCGTAATCCTGACATAAGGCTCTCTTGTATTTTTTGTATTAGGGTAAAGGTGAATAGACCTTGTTACGCTTAATTATCATTCATTTATAGTACATTACAAATAAAAAAAGCCCTTTCGGGCTTTTTTCAATCTTTAGTCTTAATTACATACTTAAAAACAAGTGGTTACAAATGTATAAATAGAAATTTTTAGCTTAAAGTTTAGCAAACGAGCGTTCCGCTGCCGCTATTGTGTCTTTTACTTCTTGTTCAGTATGTGCAGCACATACAAAACCAGCCTCAAATGCTGATGGGGCAAGGTAAACGCCTTCTTCAAGCATAAGGTGGAAAAAACGTTTGAAGCGCTCTAGGTCACACTCAGTTGCTTGCTTGTAGGTTGTTACTTTTTCAGCATCAGTAAAAAAGAATCCATACATGCCGCCCGCATAGTTAGTTGTTAGCGCAACACCGGCTTTTTTAGCACCAGCTTCAAAGCCTTCACAAATTGCTTTTGAAATAGCTTCTAACTTATCGTGAAGGCCAGGCTCACTTAATAACTCAAGTGATTTTAAACCTGCAGCCATTGCAATAGGGTTACCAGAAAGAGTACCTGCTTGGTAAACTGGTCCTACAGGCGCAATGTAATCCATTATTTCAGTTTTACCACCAAACGCGCCAACTGGCATCCCGCCGCCAATTACTTTACCTAAACACGTAAGATCTGGTTTAATGTTGTAATAAGCTTGTGCACCGCCAAGTGCAACACGAAAGCCTGTCATTACTTCATCAAAAATAAGTACTGATTTATATTCGTCACACACATCACGCAAACCTTCTAAAAATCCAGGCACTGGTGGAATACAGTTCATGTTACCGGCTACTGGCTCTACAATAATACAGGCAATTTCGTCTGCGTATTTTGCAAAAATAGCTTTTACTTCATCTAGATTATTAAACGAAACTGTAAGTGTATGCTTAGCAAAGTCTTCAGGAATACCTGGAGAATTAGGCACACCCATTGTTAGTGCACCAGAGCCTGCCTTAACTAATAACGAGTCAGCGTGACCGTGGTAACAACCTTCAAATTTTAATATTTTATCGCGACCGGTAAAGCCACGTGCTAAACGAATTGCACTCATTGTCGCTTCAGTGCCTGAGCTAACCATGCGTACTTTTTCGATTGATGGAACTAGCTCTTTTACTTTTTCAGCCATTAATATTTCGGCTTCAGTTGGTGCGCCATAGCTAAGGCCATTTTCTACAGCTTCGTGTACGGCTTGTTTAATTGCAGGGTGGTTATGGCCCATGATCATAGGCCCCCAAGAGCCAACATAATCAATGTAACGATTACCGTCGGCATCAAATGTAAACGCGCCTTCTGCTTTTGTAATGAATAGTGGCGTACCGCCTACACCATTAAAAGCACGAACTGGTGAATTTACGCCACCAGGAATAGAAGCTTGGGCGCGTTCAAATAAGTCTTGGCTAATTGTCATGAAAAATCCTATAAATTGTCACTTAAAAGGGGGTTAGCTGTCGCGTTTGCGGCTAAACCAAGGTACGTCTACTTCATACTTATCGACTTTGTTTTCTACGCCGAGTGTTAAAGCAAACAGTGCCATACGAATTAATACGCCATTTTGTACCTGGCGAAATATTGCTAAATTGTCGTTACTGTTTAAGTCGTTATCAAGCTCGTTGGCTTCTAAGCGACTATCACGTGGAAGAGGATGCATTAATACTGAGTTAGGCTTACAGTGGGCGCTGTAAATAGATTGGCTAATCCTAAAGCCGCCACGGTATTTATTTGCTTCTTCTTGCGAAGGAAAACGCTCTTCTTGAATACGTGTTTGGTAAACAATATCGGCTGCTAAATTACCTTCCATCTTATTTACTAGCTCAATTTTATGGCCAGCATTTTCTACTGCATCTAAAATGCTTGTTGGCATTTGTAAGCCGTCAGGCGCGACCATCGAAAACTTTACGTTTTTATAATGGCACAATAGTTTAGATAAAGAATGCACTGTGCGGCCATACTTTAAATCGCCCACAAGCGCTATATGCATACCATCAATATTTTGACCAAAACGATGTAATTCGCGCTCAATGGTTAATAAGTCAAGCAATGCTTGAGTAGGGTGCTCATTTGGGCCGTCGCCGCCATTAATAACGGGTACAGTACAGCCGTCAGCAAATTCACTAACTGAGCCTGCATCAGGATGGCGCATAGCAACAGCGTCAGCATAAGCTGAAATAACGCGGGCGGTATCGTAAAGAGACTCACCCTTAGCAAGGGCTGAACTTTGCATACCTGTAGTTTCACGTACGCCACCGCCAAGTAAATTAAAGGCGGTGCCAAAGCTAACTCGTGTACGAGTGCTTGGTTCAAAAAACAAATTAGCTAAAATAGCGCCTTCTAGCACCGTAGTTTGCTTTTGCTTTTTAGCATAAGGCTCCATTTTTTTTGCTACTGCAAAAATACGTTCAATGCAGTCTCTGTCTAGCTGATTTACAGACAGTATATGCTCACCTTGGAAACTTAACATAGGGTTATTCCTAATCAATCAAATGGGCGCGATAATCCATAAATGGAGCACGCAATCGCGCGTGTTATAGCAAGTATTGTAAATTGCAGCGCAGTTTAACATGCACCGAAACGCTTATAAATTAGGTTTTATTACCGCAAGCGCCACTATGATGAGCAACACAATAACTGGGAGCTCGTTAAAAATACGATAAAAGCGGTCTGTCTTAGTGTTGCGGTCATGTTTAAAGTCATTTAATAACTTAAAACAGTAGCCGTGGTATATATATAATATGATCACCAGCACTAGTTTATAGTGCAACCACATACTGTATCTAAACCAATCACGACCATATTCAACAATGGTTAATACACCAAATACAGCGGTTAATACAGCAAATGGGGTAACGAAATAAAGTAGTCTGCGCTCCATAACTTTTAACATAGAGTTGCATGATCTTTCCTCGCTCATAGCGTGATATACAAATAATCGAGGCAAGTAAAAAATACCGGCAAACCACGCAATCATAAAAAATATGTGGAGTGTTTTATAAATCAATAATGCGCTCATAATAGTCCTTATTGTTTAAAGTAAGCTGTTACGAATGGTTAAAATATGATGAATTTGATCCCAGCGTAATAGCCCCATAATTTGTTGATTATCTAAAAGGTTATAAACGTAAAGCGCGCCACTTCTTTTATCTTTTAGGATATCGAAAGCATCGGCTAGGGTGGCCTGACTACTGATGCCCTGCAAGCTAATATAATTTATATTTATTGTTTCATTAGACATTAGCGTTAAATCGTATTCAGCGAGACGATAGCCATTTTCTTCGTCAAAAACAATTAACGGAGTTTGGCTATCCATGGCATCTAATGTGCTTTTTATTTGCACTTTATCGTCTGAATAAAGCAATTTAAAGTCTTCATCCATATCATCCATTATCCCCACTTTTTGTAATGCTTCGGTAGCGGGAGATACATGGTACGGTAATCCTTGAAAATCTAATTGCTGCAAAAATATGGAGCGATTTCCAAAAAACTGTAATGCTGTTACATAAGCCGTGGTGATCACAAGCATAGCTGGAACAATTATTTCAGGTGACGATGTAAGCTCCATGACTGTTGTTAAAGCAGCTAGTGGCGCATGCAATGTGGCGGCCATTAATCCAGCCATACCTAACACGCCATAAGTACCCGCTATATCAGTGCCAGGACTAATAAACTGAGCAAAAAAAGCCATTAATGTACCAATTAATACGCCAAGTCCAATTACCGGACCAATTAAACCGCCCGGAATACCCAAACCGATAGCAAACAATGTAGCAAGTAGTTTAGCGATTAAAATAGTTGTGAGTAGCTTTACGTCATCAGGAGATTCAACCGCGATAGTTATTGCGCTCATACCAGAGCCCATAGCATGAGGTACTGCGTAAGCTATTAAGCTGGCAATGCATCCTGCAATTAATAAACGAGGGAACATACTTAAAGGTTTAAATGTTTTAATAATTAGCATTAAGTTTTGATTAAAGCTAAATGCAATAGCACCCAGCGCCATGCCGCATAATATTAAATAAGGGTAATGCCAACCACTCAATGGCGCTATGGTAATGAGTGCAAGCTCTGAACCTTCACCAAAAACAAACTGTGTGGCCAGTGCGCCAGTAACAGCGGCAAGCATGATAGGTACAAATATGTGTACTTTATATTCACGAAGTACCACTTCCATTACAAAAATAACGGCTGCAAGTGGAGTATTAAACGACGCGGCTATACCTGCCGCTACTCCACAACCACTTAGAGTACGCATGGCATTATGCGGTAAATGTAGCTTATCTGCCAAAATACTCGCCCCCGTTGCGCCCATATGCACGGAAGGCCCTTCTCGGCCAACTGAAAAACCGCTAATGAGAGCAAGTGCGCCACCAACAAATTGATTAACCGTATTGTATAAAGGCATTTGCCCGTAGTGACGTTTAATTCTGTGTATAACGAAGGGGATACCCAAGCGGTAATGTTTAAACCCAGTAAAGGCAGCAAACGTGGCTATTAGTAATGCAGCAACTAAAGGCATTAGTACACGTTCAAGTGTTGGTAGGGTAGTAAAGTCGTCAGGTGTTTCTAAAAATAAGCTTTGGAAAAACAAAATGGTTAAGCGAAATAAAATAATAAAAAATGCAGCAATTAATCCGGCAACTACGCCTAATAAGCATAATTGTACAGATGTTTTAGGTTTTGCCAGCCGACGCCTGAGTTGCTCAAGCCACATGCATAATTCCTCGCTGTATTCTTCATCAGCATTTTAGCAAAAGAGTTTAGCTAAGTCCTTGTGATTTTGAAATTTTCGTAACTTATATTAACAATTTGCAATGAAGATTAAGACCTATTGCCTATAACTAAAATATTTAATGAGTTTATAGCGTATAAAGGTCGCTTTTAGTTTGCTTAAGTATTATTTTAGCTAGTTAATGTTTGGCCACTTTTTTACTAATTTATAGATATAACTTAGAGGAAAGAGTTGTTTTACTATACTTGATTAAAACACTCGGGTATTAGATAATCACGCCATTGCGATATTGAGGGTTTTAAAATGTCTGAAGAATTACCAATTAAGTTCAGCGATGCAGCTGCTGTTCGTGTTAAACAGTTAATCGACGAAGAAGAAAACCCAGATTTAAAACTGCGTGTTTATGTAACAGGCGGTGGTTGTTCTGGTTTTCAATATGGTTTTACTTTTGATGAAAAAGCGAATCCTGGCGATTTAGAAATTGTAAAAAATGGTGTAACACTCGTTATTGATCCAATGAGCATTCAATATTTGGTTGATGGTGAGGTTGATTACACTGAAGGATTAGAAGGCGCACGCTTTTTTGTATCTAATCCAAATGCAACAACAACTTGTGGTTGTGGTGCAAGCTTTAGCGTTTAACAGCCAAACGCTAAATAGAATAAAGCCGCTTTTGCGGCTTTTTTAATGCCTACAAATCAGTTGGTGCGTATTCGGTAATTTGCATTATCAATACAAAAAAGCCGAGCACAAAGGCTGAAAACGCTAAAATATACATAAAGCCTTTTTTACCTTGTTTAATTGGTACGCCGTTGTGGCGCAAAAAAAAGTACCAACCTAAACACAACACGATAGGTAATAAAAAAAGAAGTCTGAACATTACTTGGCCTTTTCAGTGCAAATTATTGCTTAATAATAAACGTGTAACATTAAAAAGGAACAAATATGTTATAAATATTTTTAAGCTGTTTTATGAAGGTAATATTATTTTTTTAATATTTTCTGATAACTTAGGTTAAATATTCAGTGTTTATAAATGTTCGTTCAGGTTGATTTTTTACCGAGTATGTAATTAATTATTTAACCAAAGTGTTAATAGTATATAATGTATCCAAGAATGAGACGGGCAAAATTTCATTCTCAATAAAAACAAATCTTTACCATATTATTAGTGTAGTTTTTAGCTGTGTTGGTGGAGTGAGTAGCAACACATGCTTTATTAAGCAATAGCTTGCTATTGAAAGTATGACTGCTTACCTGCCTACGGCTATTGATGGAAACTACTGCTTTAATGGGTACGTCAAATCATCTAGTAGGAGATGTAAAATGATGGGCAAAACAGTTTCTTCTGAAGAAAATGCGAAGCTAACAAAGTGGCTTAAAACTAAGCGCCATGAAAAGGGTCATACAATGCGAAGCCTAGCACAAGTGCTTGGAACGCCTCATTCGTTTATCGGCAAGATTGAAAATCAAGAACGCCGCTTAGATGTAATTGAGTTTGTTCGCTATTGTACAGCTCTAGAAGTTGATCCACATGAAGCACTTAGCTTGCTAAAAGTAGATTAACTCAATAATTGCTTAGTACACTTTAAGGGGCACTTGATAGTGCTAAGCAATATGTTAATGCAGGGATGCATTAAATATTTTTGTGGTAATTCTTCTCAAGCTCATACAACTTATGCCTAATCAGATATAAAAATATCAACGAAGGTAAAACCATTAAGGCTGTTAAAATAAAGAACAGCGACCAATTTCCCATTAACCAATCATCAATTACTACACCACTGTAGCTTGAAAGCAATGTTCGTCCTAAATTCCCTAATGACGCCAGTAATGCATAGTGCGTTGCACTAAATGCTCTATCGCATAACATCGATATAAAGGCCACCATAGCGACCAACGACCACGCTTGCGTAAAGCCATCAATAACAATAGCAAAGGCATACAGCCTTAGGTCAGGGCCAACTAAAGCAATCCACGAGAAGGCTAAGTTTGAAGCAGCCATTGCAATACCACTTACAAATAAACCCTTAACAATGCCATATTTTTGATTAAATAAACTGCCAACAAAGGT
Organism: Pseudoalteromonas sp. LC2018020214; assembly: GCF_016598755.1. NCBI lineage: Bacteria > Pseudomonadati > Pseudomonadota > Gammaproteobacteria > Alteromonadales > Pseudoalteromonadaceae > Pseudoalteromonas > Pseudoalteromonas sp. LC2018020214. The sequence goes on along the minus strand of NZ_CP066804.1, from coordinate 2,741,208 downwards.
AAATATGATTGTAAGTACCGCTGTACCTACCTTCGAAAATGTAGCTATATCGCTATTACTAAAACCAATTTCTTTATAAAACACAATCGACATGCGCCCTAAAAACGCTTCGCCTATTTTAAATAAGAAAATAAACGCAAGTAATGCTAGTGCTGTTTTAACGCCATTTTTAGTAAAAAAAGCTCTAAAGGGATCAATAACGGTTACCGCAAGCCACGCAACAGTTTTTGTTAAAGGAGTTTGTTTTGTAGAGGACAGTTTTTTAAGGTACACACGCTCAAGTTCAGCATGTACTGCTTCGCGATTAGTTTCGGGCTCTTTTGCAAAAAGTGCTCCACTCATTAACAGCAGCATTACGGCAGCTAAAAAGTAATAAATTTGTGGCCAGTCGAGCGAGGGGATATCGGCCATGTAAAATGGAATGGCGCCTAAAAGTGCATAACCTGTCCACCAACCCGAAGTTGCCATGGCGGCTGCAGCGGTTGCTTTGTGTGATTCGCTTTCGCTTAGTGTGTCTATTCTAAAGGCATCAATAGCAATGTCTTGAGTAGCCGAAGCAATGGCGATTAATAAACAAATCGCAGCAACAATTGCCAAATTAGCTTTTAAATCAAGCCCTGCTAATAGCAAGGTGCCAATAAAAATAAAACTTTGGCAAAATAGTATCCAACTGCGACGTAGGCCTAGCCATTTATATAAAATAGGAAGTTTTGTACGGTCAATGAGTGGTGACCACAAAAAGTTTATGCTGTAAGCGCCAAATACAATGCCAAATAGGCCTATCATACTGCGACTTAGCCCTTCATCTTTTAGCCAAGCAGACATAACAGAGCCAATTAAAACCCACGGAAAACCGCTACTCATACCAAATATGAAAATGTGGATTAAGCGTTTGTCTTTAAAGTAAGAAAAATATTCGCTAATAGAGAGAGATTTGCTCATAGGGCCTTCATTGGCTTTGATGCAGAGCAGCTAAGCTGCTCTTAAAAAATTATAGTGGGACTTGTTCAAGCACTTTAATGTTTAAGATGACAATAGGTTTTTTAGGTACGAAATCGTAGCCAATTTTTTCATTAAAACCGGTTTCAACAGTCATAATTTTATCAAGCGTGTCGTAACCATCCATTACGCTACCAAATACTGCAAAGCCCCAATCTTTCCCTGGATTTAGGTGATCGTTATTATCCATATTAAAAAAGAATTGGCGAGTTCCTGAGTGCGGTTGTCTATCTTGATAGGCCATAGCAATGCTATACATATCGTTTTTTAAACCGTTACCGCTTTCATTAAAAATAGGGTCATTTTCATGTAGGCCATCATAGTCTTTATCGTAACCGCCACCTTGAATAACAAAGTCGCGATCATTTTCTACATCGCGCTCAATACGGTGAAAAACGCTACCTTGATAACTTTTATCTGACACGTAAGTTAAAAAATTATTGACTGTGATGGGCGCTTTAGAACGATCTAGTTCAACCACGATGCTACCCATTGAGGTTACAATTTCTACGCGTGGAAAAATGTTGTCCTTTTGCACAAAGCGGCCTTCTTGGGCTGCTAAGCTACTTACACTAAAGAATAGGCCTAAGCAGATTAAAAAAAGTCGTTTCATAGTTAACCTTCTAAAAATTCTATTAATTCAGGGTCAGATACAATGCGGGTAATAACTTGCTCAGTCAACTTATTGAGCTGACCTTCTATTTTTGCTCGCTCATGACTAAATGGGCCTTCTAAATTAGCACTACCTCTATACACTTTACTAAAGTTACTTGAGGCGCGAATAACACGCACGCCAAGTTCTATGTGGGCTTCGCTGGTATGGCTCACTAGCTTTTCGGTTACAACAGCTTGCAATGCATGAATATCTACTTCAAAGCGAACCGTTGCTAAGTTAGAAATACTGGCTCCATTACGGCTAAGGGCGCTGTCTAACACACTTTTAATAGAGCTGGTAATACCTTGGCTTGCAAAGGTTTTAGTTTTGTCTGACTCAATAAGTTTAAGTGTTGATGTATCGCCACGTAAATCAATTACACTAGTACTTAAGCTACTATTTATAGTGCTTATTTGACCATTTTTATAAACAGGGTTAAGTATTACTTGGCTAGGCTGATTCGCGCAGCCACCAAGTATCAGTAATACACAACACCCAATTATAATGTTTGTTATTTTCATTTATAGCATTCCACTATTTTTTGTTGCACTTAAAACGACAAACTTTTTGTTTGAACCTAACAACTTACAGTTGCCGAACATACGGTTTAATTTATCATGATAATCTAAATGACGATTACCAATAATACGCAGCTCACCGCCTTCTTTTAAAGTATCTTTTGCTTGTTTAAACATTTGCCAAGCAATATGGTCGGTAACGGCCTGAGCTTGGTGAAATGGAGGGTTACAAAGCACCATATCTACACTGTCTCTTTCAAAGCCTGTTAAACAGTCGTTTTCGATGAACTCGCAGTTATCAAATTTATCGCCTAGGTTAATTTCTACATTTAACCGAGCCGACTCTACTGCCATGTAAGACTCATCAACAAAGGTAACTGATGCATTAGGGCAACGAGCAAGCGTCATTAATCCAACAACTCCGTTACCACAGCCTAAATCAATAATGCTTTTAGCTTTTGGTGTTTCTGGTAAGTAGTTAAAAAAGAAGCGTGCACCAATATCTAACGAATCACGCGAAAACACATTTGCATGGTTTGTTATATTAAACTCAGTACCTTCAAGCTCCCACGTTACAGGGAAGTCTGCTGCTTTATATCCGCCTTTAGCTGTACTTAATATAAGACGGGATTTTTTAACTGCTAGGCTAGTTTTTGTTTCACCAATAAATTGCTCAAATGATTTTATTGTTGAGTTATGAATTTCTTTTGTTTTACCTGCGGCAATTACTGGCGTACCAGGTGCAAGGACTTCACTGAGTTCACTTAACTGAAACTGTAAAAAACCTACATTACGAGGGATTTTAATAAGTACTAAATCAACATCCTGCGGTAATGCAGACAAACTATCTAATTGTGTAAAATCTGCTGTAGGCAGTTTGTTTTCTTGTAAGTTATAAGCCGCAGCTTGGTGGCTAATATAAGAATCGTTAACTGAACAAACCGTTAACTTATTAAAATAACAAGCAAGTGCACCAAAGCTATCGTTTAAAATAAGCAATGAGCGACAATCAGGGTGATGTTCGTTAACATAATTGATAAGGTACTCATCTGCCGAATCCCACGCTTGTAAGCTGCGGTTTTTTTGATCCAAAGGAAAGCGTTCAAGAGTAAAGGTTTTATCGCCTAGCTGGGCTTGCGTCGTCATAATGGTTCGTTGATCAGTAATCTAATGTAGGTAAATTCTAACATGCAACGGCAAAACGCCAACCCCCAACAGTTACCAAATGGCTTTTCTTATCAAAGTAGGGCACTTAGTGCACAAAAAAGCCTCGATCTATTTTATTATTTGCAAAAAAACCTACGTTGGCAGCAACCCGATGTAACTGTTTATGGTAAAACGGGGCCTATTCCACGGCTACAATGCTTCATGAGCGATTTAAATATTGAATACGGCTATTCAAGTAGTAAGCAAATAGTAGAGCCATGGGATGAATTGTTACTTAATATGAGAAGGCGTTTAGAGGCGCACTTAAATCAGCCTCTAAACTCATTACTCGTTAATTATTACCGAGATGGTAATGATACGATGGGCTGGCACAGTGATGATGAAATAGAGCTTGGTGATAAACCAACAATTGTGTGTGTTTCTCTAGGAGCTGATCGGATTCTAAAGTTAAAGCACAAGGCGAGCAATAAAGTAACCGACTTAAAATTACAAAGTGGCAGCTGTTTAATAATGAATGGACATAGCCAGCGAGATTATCAACATGCAATACCTAAGCAAACAACGCTTGCACATCCTCGAATAAGTTTAACTTACCGATTTATTAAGCACATTAAACAAAAGCAATTTAGTTAGCCAAGCGCTGCGTTAAATTGTTATAGTAAGTGTATAAATTAGCTAATTAAAACGGTCTTTTATGTCAATGCAGCAACAGATCCAAGAAAAAATAAGCAACGCTATTGCGTGTAAACATTTAAACGTAATTAACGAAAGCCATATGCACAGTGCGGGCACTGAATCACACTTTAAAGTAATAGTGGTTAGCGAAGGTTTTACAGGTAAACGCTTATTGCAGCGCCATCGTGAAATTAATGAAATTCTAAAAGATGAATTAGCAAATCATATTCATGCACTTGCAATTCATACATATACACCCGATGAGTATACAGAGCAGGGCGGTGAGGCACCTGATTCACCTAATTGTATGGGCGGCTCTAAATTAGCTTAAATAATTAATAGCGATTTGATTGTTACACTTGTGGTTAACTGATCAGATCAGTGTTTTTAGTATTAGCCTTTAAACTAGCGCTAATTTTTATTGTAAAAGATATAGGATGATCAATGGTCATTAAGCCTAAAATTCGTGGATTTATCTGCACAAACGCACATCCAGCTGGTTGTGCAGAGCATGTTCAAGAACAAATTAACTATGTAAAACAACAAGGCGCATTAAAAAATGCACCAAAAAATGTATTAGTTATTGGCGCATCAACAGGCTACGGCTTGGCTTCGCGCATTGCAGCTGCGTTTGGTGGTGGTGCTAAAACATTAGGTATTTTCTTTGAAAAAGAAGGTACAGATCGCAAAACAGGTTCTGCTGGTTGGTACAATACCGCTGCTTTTCAAGATGCAGCAGACGAAGCAGGCCTTTGGTCTAAAAATATTAATGGCGATGCGTTTTCTAACGAAATTAAACAAAAAGCAATCGACACTATTAAAGCAGATTTGGGCAAAGTAGATTGTATTATTTACAGCTTAGCGTCTCCTCGTCGTACAGACCCAAATACGGGCGAAGTGTACTCATCTACGCTTAAGCCAATTGGAAATGCCGTTACTACTAAAAACTTAAATACATCAAAGCGTGAAATTGATGAAATTACTGTTGAAGCTGCAAACCAAGACGATATCGACAACACCATTAAAGTAATGGGCGGTGAAGATTGGGAAATGTGGATTGACGCATTAAAAGAAGCGGATGTATTAGCCGATAACTTTAAAACGACTGCGTACACTTATATTGGTAAAGAGCTAACATGGCCAATATACGGACACGCTACTATTGGTAAGGCTAAAGAAGATCTAGACCGTGCAACCGCTGCTATTAAAGAATCAACAAAAGATTTAAATGGTGAGGCATATGTTTCATCACTTAATGCTGTGGTAACGCAAGCAAGTTCTGCTATTCCTATTATGCCGCTATATATCTCTGCTTTATTTAAAGTTATGAAAGCAGATGGCACATACGAAGGCACTATTGAGCAAATTCACGCTTTATTTAGTGAAAACTTGTATGGTGAATCACCTCGCTTTGACGACGGTGGACATTTATTCCAAAACTACAAAGAGCTAGAAGACGACGTGCAAGCTCGCGTGCAAGCTGTTTGGGATAAAGTAGATACAAGCAGCATTGATGAGCTAACAGATTATGTTGGTTACCATAATGAGTTTTTACGCTTATTTGGTTTTGGTATAGATAGTGTTGACTACGATCAAGATGTAGATTCAGTTAAGCCAATTGCCAATATGATTGACTAACAGAACTTAGGGCCTGTTTATCTTTCGAGGTTAAATTTGCAGCAGTCTGTTTGGTATTTAGGCAAGGCAGAGCCTATGTAGTGTGGTTATTCCCCATAAATGGGCGATAACGTGGAATAAATGCCAAACATGCGCTGCCCAAAGGGTTCTGCCTAGGGGCTATTTACTCTTTGTTGCCTACATGGATGTAGGTAAGGGGCGTGAGCTGGACGCGGAAGCTTTGCTCGGTTTTTACTTAGCCCACTAGGTTACAAACCTCACGCCGCGATTAAATAGCCCCTAGATTGAACAAATTTTAATCCTGAAAGGTCAACAGGCCCTAGTTATAAAAAGCCGCTATCGCGGCTTTTTTTGTATTATGCGATTTGTTGAATTTACGATGAAATCAGGAATGATAATTGCTTAGGCTACCACTTTGGTCTAGCTTGATTTTTATTTAATTCACTTAACAAAACTAAATAAGTGTTTCTGTCGTATAATTTTCATAAATACACTCGCATAGTCATCTAAAATGATGTTAAAATCTCGACAATATGTGATGAGTTTTACTACGTTGCTTGTTTGATATCTCTAGCAAGCTGCTCTTTTGTACCTTGATATAACTTGGAATAACTCAAATGGCGACGTGGTTGATACGATTTTTCAGTTTCTTTCCTTTAATGTAATGCAAGTGCGTATGATCAACATAAAAAAAGGTCTGGATTTACCCTTAGAGGGCGCGCCACAGCAAGTTATACATGACGGTTCTGCTGTCAAACGTGTAGCTGTGCTTGGCGAAGAGTTTATCGGTATGCGTCCAACCATGCATGTTCGTGTGGATGACCAAGTCAAAAAAGGCCAGGTACTTTTTGAAGATAAAAAGAACCCAGGCGTCCTATTTACTGCTCCAGCTTCTGGTACAGTAAAAGAAATAAATCGTGGTGCTAAACGTGTGCTGCAATCTGTTGTTATTGAAGTAGCAGGCAGTGAGCAAATCACCTTTGACTCTTTCAAAGCAGACGAGCTTCCGAGCTTAGAGCGCGAAAAAGCCAAAGAAGTACTTATCCAGTCTGGTCAGTGGACAGCACTTCGTGTTCGCCCATTCAGCAAAGTAGCGGCTGTGGATGCAAATCCTAGTTCTATTTTTGTGACCGCAATCGACACAAACCCATTAGCTGCAGATCCTGCAGTAATTATTGCAGAAAATGCGCAAGCATTTGAAGCGGGTCTTGCAGTTGTTTCGCGTTTGACCGATGGCAAAGTATTTGTGTGTAAAAAAGCAGGCAGCCAAGTTCCTAGCTCATCTATAGCTCAAGTAGAAGTACATGAGTTTGGTGGTGTGCATCCGGCTGGCCTCGTTGGCACTCATATCCATCATCTTGATGCAGTTTCTGTTAGCAAACAAGTTTGGCATATTGGTTACCAAGACGTTATTGCGTATGGTCACTTATTCCTTACTGGTGAAATTTACACAAATCGTGTTATTTCGCTTGCAGGTCCTCGCGTTAAAAACCCACGTTTAGTGAAAACACAATTAGGTGCTTCATTGGATGATTTAGTGGCTGGTGAGTTAGAAGACGGAGATAACCGCGTTATTTCTGGTTCTGTTCTATCGGGTTCTATTTCAAACGGTGTTCATGCATTCTTAGGTCGTTACCACGTTCAAGTATCTGTTTTACTTGAAGGTCGCGAAAAAGAATTGTTTGGCTGGATTGCACCAGGTAGTGATAAATTCTCTGTAACGCGTACATTCCTTTCTCACCTTGCACCAAGTCGTTTATTTAAAATGACAACGTCAACAGGTGGTTCAAAACGTGCCATGGTACCAATTGGTAGCTACGAGCGCGTAATGCCGTTAGATATTTTGCCTACTTTATTATTACGTGACTTAATTGCACGTGATTTAGACAGTGCAATTTCATTGGGCGCGCTTGAACTTGATGAAGAAGATTTAGCGTTATGTACCTTCGTTTGTCCAGGCAAATACGAGTATGGTTCTATCCTACGCGATTGCTTAACTACGATCGAGAAGGAAGGCTAGAGAGATGGGTTTAAAAAAATATCTAGAAGATATCGAGCCGAATTTTGAAGCCGGTGGTAAATATGAAAAGTTTTATGCACTGTATGAAGCAGCTGCAACTATTTTTTATACACCAGGCTACGTAAATAAAGGCGCGACACACGTACGCGATAACATCGACCTAAAACGTATGATGATTTTAGTGTGGATGGCGACGTTCCCAGCTATGTTTTTTGGTATGTTCAATATCGGTCATCAGGCCGCTGGTGCTTTAGCACAAGGTTTTGAACTAGCAAACACGTGGCAAGTTGGTTTGTTCCAGTTATTCGGTGGCGAGTTAACCGCTGACGCAGGCTGGGGCGCTAAGATGTTCTATGGAGCATGTTTCTTCTTACCTATCTACGCTGTAACATTTGCAGTAGGTGGTTTCTGGGAAGTTATATTTGCTTCAGTGCGTAAGCATGAAATTAACGAAGGTTTCTTCGTTACTTCTGTATTATTTGCACTTATTTTGCCAGCAACTATTCCTTTATGGCAAGTTGCGTTAGGTATTACGTTTGGTGTAGTAATCGCTAAAGAAATCTTTGGTGGTACTGGCCGTAACTTCTTAAACCCTGCTTTAGCCGGTCGTGCATTTTTATTCTTTGCATACCCAGCTCAAATCTCAGGTGACACAGTATGGACAGCAGTAGATTCTTTCTCTGGTGCAACTATGCTAGGCCAAGCATTTGCTGGCACACTTGACTTTGCAAACATGGAATTATGGTGGAATGCGTTTTATGGTTTCATTCAAGGTTCTGTAGGTGAAACATCTACACTTGCATTATTAGTAGGTGGTTTGTTCTTAATTTACGTTCGTATCGCTTCTTGGCGCATCGTACTAGGTGTATTCCTAGGTATGGTAGCAACTGCATTTTTATTAAATGCTGTTGGCTCAGAAACTAACCCTGTATTTGCAATGCCTTGGTATTGGCATTTTGTACTTGGTGGCTTTGCGTTTGGTATGTTCTTTATGGCTACTGACCCTGTATCAGCTGCATTTACTGACAAAGGTAAATTAGCATATGGTCTATTAATTGGCTTTATGGTGGTTATGATACGTGTTGTGAATCCTGCTTTCCCAGAAGGCATGATGCTAGCAATCTTATTTGCTAACTTGTTCGCTCCACTGTTCGATCACTTTGTAGTGCAGGCTAATATTAAGCGGAGGTTGGCACGTAATGTCTAGTAATAACGAATCAATCGGCAAAACGTTATCAGTTGTTGTAGCACTATGTTTAGTGTGTGCAATCATTGTATCGTTTGCTTCTGTACAGCTTCGTCCTTTACAGCAAGCTAATAAAAACAAAGATATTCAAAGCAATATCTTAGCTGCTGCGGGCATCGACAAAGTTGAAAATGTTCTTGAAACATTTGATGCAAAAATCGAAGCGCGCGTTGTAAACATGACTACAGGTGAGTTTGTAGATACAGACCCAACAATCTTTGACTTTGAAAAAAGCAAATATGATGCAGCGCTAAGTGTTTCTCTTCAAGAGAAAGGCGTTAAAGATATTGCTGGTATTCAACGTGTGACTAAAGAGTCACCGGTGTATATCTCTAAAAAAGAAGATGGCTCAGTTGATGCAATCATTCTTCCTATCCAAGGCTACGGCTTATGGGGCTTGATGTACGGTTTTATCTCGCTTGAAAGCGATGGTGAAACAGTTAAGGGCATTATCTTTTACAAGCATAATGAAACCCCAGGTCTTGGTGGCGAAATCCAAAATCCACAGTGGACTGCTACATGGGAAGGTAAAGAACTTCCAATTCAAATTGTTAAAGGTACTGCGGGCAATGATGAGCATAAGATCGATGGTCTTTCAGGTGCTACATTAACGTCTAACGGTGTTGATCATGCAGTTGACTTTTGGACTGGCGAAAATGGCTTTGGCCCTTTCCTTGCGAAAGTACGTAAAGGAGCATTGAAATAATGGCTGATACTAAAGAAATGAAGGCGGTCCTATTTGGTCCGGTTTTAGCTAACAACCCAATCGCACTACAAGTACTTGGTATTTGTTCTGCGCTAGCGGTAACGTCTAGCTTAAAAAATGCGTTAATCATGTCAATTGCATTGACACTTGTAACTGCGTTTTCGAGCTTCTTTATCTCGCTTATTCGTAACCAGATCCCATCATCTGTACGTATCATCGTACAAATGACCATTATCGCATCATTGGTAATCGTTGTTGACCAAGTATTACAGGCATTTTCTTATGCTACTGCAAAAGAGCTTTCTGTATTCGTTGGTCTAATCATTACTAACTGTATCGTAATGGGTCGTGCTGAAGCATACGCGATGAAGTCGCCACCACTTATGTCATTCCTTGACGGTATTGGTAACGGCTTAGGTTACTCTGTAGTACTACTTACTGTTGGTTTCATTCGTGAGCTATTTGGTAAGGGTTCACTATTCGGTGTTGATATTATCCCATTAGTGCAAGATGGCGGTTGGTATCAGCCTATGGGTCTATTGATCTTACCACCGAGTGCATTCTTCATCATTGGTTTATTCATATGGGTACTGCGTACTTATAAGAAAGACCAAGTAGAAGCTAAAGCGTAAGGGGCAAATAGTGGAACATTATATTAGTTTATTTGTAAAAGCCGTTTTTATTGAGAACTTAGCGTTGTCATTCTTCTTAGGCATGTGTACTTTTTTAGCGGTATCTAAAAAAGTAACTACATCAATTGGCCTAGGCATAGCGGTTATAGTTGTATTGGGTATTTCTGTACCTGTAAACAACTTGGTTTATCATGCGGTACTTGCACCTGGTTCACTAACTTGGTTAGGTTACCCAGATGCAGATCTTAGCTTTTTACGTTTCTTAACTTTCATTGGTGTTATTGCAGCACTTGTGCAAATTCTTGAAATGGCATTAGATAAGTTTTTCCCTGCACTATACAACGCGTTAGGTATCTTCTTACCACTTATCACAGTTAACTGTGCAATATTTGGTGCGGTATCATTCATGGTTGAGCGTAACTATAACTTCGGCGAGTCTGTTGTTTATGGTATTGGCGCTGGTGTTGGTTGGGCACTTGCAATTACATTACTTGCAGGTATCCGTGAGAAACTGAAATACTCAGACGTACCTGACGGCTTACGTGGTTTAGGTATTACCTTCATCACTGTTGGTTTAATGGGACTTGGCTTTATGTCATTCTCTGGTATTTCACTGTAAAGGTAGCGAGGATAAATCATGGATTATCAGATTTTCTTAGGCGTTGGTGTTTTTATCGCTATCGTTGTACTACTGGTTTTAGTCATCATTGGTGCTAAATCTCAGTTAGTTGCAAGTGGCGATATTATCATCGGCATTAATGGCGACCCAGATAAAGCCATTAAAACATCAGCAGGTAGTAAGCTTTTAGGCGCACTATCTGAGTCAGGTATATTTGTATCATCTGCTTGTGGTGGCGGTGGCTCTTGTGGTCAGTGTCGTGTACACATTAAAGAAGGTGGTGGTGATATTCTGCCAACTGAGCTTGATCACATATCTAAAGGTGAAGCCCGTGAAGGCTGTCGTTTAGCGTGTCAGGTAAATGTTAAAAATGACATGGAAATTGAACTTGAAGAGTCAATTTTCGGTGTTAAGAAGTGGGATTGTGAAGTTATCTCTAATGATAACAAAGCAACGTTCATCAAAGAACTTAAGCTGCAAATTCCAGATGGCGAGTCAGTGCCGTTTCGTGCGGGTGGTTACATCCAAATCGAAGCTCCACCTCACCATGTTAAATATGCAGATTTCGATGTTCCTGAAGAGTATCGTGGCGACTGGAACCATTTTGGTTTCTTCGATCTGGAGTCAAAAGTAGACGAAGAAACAATTCGTGCTTACTCAATGGCTAACTACCCAGAAGAAGAAGGCATCATTATGCTTAACGTGCGTATTGCTGCTCCACCTCCAAGAAACCTTAGCTTGCCATGTGGTAAAATGTCTTCGTACATTTGGTCACTTAAAGAAGGCGACAAGGTAACTATTTCGGGTCCATTTGGTGAGTTCTTTGCTAAAGACACTGACGCAGAAATGGTATTTGTTGGTGGTGGTGCTGGTATGGCGCCAATGCGTTCTCATATCTTTGACCAACTTAAACGTTTGAACTCTAAACGTAAGATGAGCTTCTGGTATGGTGCACGTTCTGAGCGTGAAATGTTCTACGTAGAAGATTTTGACGGCCTAGCCGCTGAAAATCCTAACTTCGTATGGCATACAGCACTTTCAGATCCACAGCCTGAAGATAACTGGGAAGGCTATACTGGCTTTATCCATAACGTGTTATTTGAGAACTATCTTAAAGATCACGAAGCGCCTGAAGATTGTGAGTACTACATGTGTGGTCCTCCAATGATGAATGCGGCAGTTATTACTATGCTTAAAGATTTAGGTGTTGAAGACGAAAATATCTTACTAGATGACTTCGGTGGCTAACACTAATACCAAAACAGTTTAGTTTTGGTTAAAATACCAGCCTCGTAGCACTTGTGTTACGAGGCTTTTTTTATTCTTTAATTTTATCAATCTATTAAGTAGAGCTGTTATGAATCGAGTAAGTACTTCACAGGGCATAATGGCCTTTTTACTAATTACACTGACTTTATTATTGTCTGGGTGTGGTGAAAAGCCAGAGTTAAAAGAAACCTTTTTAGAAGGTAAGACTATGGGTACCACTTATCATATTAAATATTATGATGAGCAAGCCCAGCTATCGGCTTCACAACTACAGCTGCAAATAGACACTGTTTTAAAAGATGTGAACCAATCTATGTCTACTTACATAGAAGACTCTGAAATAAATACATTTAACAGATTACCTGCAAATCAAGTTATGCCAATTAGCGAAGATTTTAGGGCTGTTATAAGCGAGTCTATTCGCTTGGGTGAATCGACTAAAACACTCGACGTAACGATGGGACCTTTAATTGATTTATGGGGCTTTGGGCCTGATAAAAAACCAACTAATCGCCCAAGTGATGACGAGCTTGCAAGTATGGTTGAAAAAATAGGCATTGATAAACTTATCTTAAATGAGCAAGGACTGGCTAAAACAGTTAATGGACTGGAGCTTTCTTTTTCGGCAACAGCTAAGGGCTATGGTATTGATAAAGTTGCCCAGTTATTAGAAAGCCACGACATTACTAATTACATGGTTGAGATTGGTGGTGAGCTGCGTATAGCGGGTGAAAAGCCAAATAATCAGGATTGGAAAATCGCGATTGAGCAACCAGATGCACAACCTGGAGAGCGTAAGGTACACCGTGTTTTATCGCCAGGTACAAGTGGTATAGCGACATCGGGTGATTATCGTATTTTTTATAAAATGGATGGCGAGATCTATACCCACTTAATTGATCCAGCAACAGGTATGCCTATTAAGCACGACTTAGTGTCGGTAACTGTGCTTCATCCAAGCGCTATGACGGCAGATGGTTTAGCGACGGCACTTACTGTAATGGGGATGCAAAAAGCGCAAGCTTATGCTGAGCAACATGATTTACCGGTTTATTTGATAGGTAAATCAAAAGAGGGTTTAATTACCTACTCAAGCCCAGCATTTAAGTCTTATTTATAGTATGGTGCTGACTTGTTTATTTCCGTGTTATTTGGGTATATAATAGCAGTCGCTCAAAAATATTTGAGTTTAATTTATTGCTGATCAATAGGGGCTAAGCAATGTCACTTTTTCTTCTTACTTTTGGCTTACTAATTTTGATAGTTTCGGCTATGGCCGTTGGTATGATCGTGCAAAAAAAATCTATGGCAAGCAGCTGTGGTGGTTTAGGTTCGGTTGGTATTGATAAAGCCTGTGATTGCGATGATCCATGTGATAAACGCAAAAACCGTTTAGCAAAAGAGCAAGCCTGGAAAGAAAACCAAATTATTTAAGCCTGTCTTAAATATTAAAAAGCGCTTTATAGCGCTTTTTTTGTGCCTGTAAAACGCCTTCGCATCATAGCTTCCAAAGCAATCCAATCTAAATGTATTAGACAAAGGTATATAGTTTAGTTTTTTTCACCTATTAGGTTTATTTTTCTCGTTTGTCAAATTGGAGCTAACACTCTAAAGTTTAACCATAGACAAAGAGCAAGGCTCTCGTCATAAGCTTGAGGCATAAGTTAGTCTCGCTTAAAAGAATCTTTATATTGTGTGTGAAGATGTTGTCAGTGTGAAAGGCAACTCAAGTTCGGTGGTGACTTAGCTTGAGTTGTTTTTATTTCCTACAATTGCCACGTAGTGTAAACCAAAAATCTTTATATTGTGTGTGAAGATGTTGTCAGTGTGAAAGGCAACTCAAGTTCGGTGGTGACTTAGCTTGAGTTGTTTTTATTCCCTACAATTGCCATGCAGTGTGAACCAAGAATCTTTATATTGTGTGTGAAGATGTTGTCAGTGTGAAAGGCAGCTCAAGTTCGGTGGTGACTTAGCTTGAGTTGTTTTTATTCCCTACAATTGCCACGTAGTGTAAACCAAGAATCTTTATATTGTGTGTGAAGATGTTGTCAGTGTGAAAGGCAACTCAAGTTCGGTGGTGACTTAGTTTGAGTTGTTTTTATTCCCTACAATTGCCACGTAGTGTAAACCAAAAATCTTTATATTGTGTGTGAAGATGTTGTCAGTGTGAAAGGCAACTCAAGTTCGGTGGTGACTTAGCTTGAGTTGTTTTTATTCCCTACAATTGCCATGCAGTGTAAACCAAGAATCTTTATATTGTGTGTGAAGATGTTGTCAGTGTGAAAGGCGGCTCAAGTTCGGTGGTGACTGAATTTGGGCTGTTTTTATTTGTGCCACACAATTACTACTCCCTCCTAAAAACCTATAATCCTATTAAATATTTCTCTTTAAATTGTTTTTTATTTTAGCTAACCAAGTGTTTTTTATCGTGTTATTTTTTATTAACAAAATAGCTTCGAAAGCTTAACTCAAATTAATTGATTTTTAGTTGAACAGAAAATTCTCTTTGTTATACTCACGTTCGAACTTTCAGTAAGTTTTGAAAGTTTGGTTGATACGGATCAATTTTCGCTAGGTAAATATGTGCTAGCTGGATTTGATTGTATTTAGCACCTGGTTTTAGGGTTTACAACAGCAATGTTTTTTAAATTTTTCCATTGCAAACTGTATTACTCTAATTTTGTTATAGTCATTTTAGTAGGTTAATGTCTTTGAACACACTTTCTTTGCATCATACAGCTACGGAACTTGCCTCTGGCGAGCCGCAGACGTGTGAACGCTTGAATAAAGCAGGCAAGGGCGTGTGTGTAGCTATAACTTTATTAGTGTTTAATACTGTAATGTTGCTAAGCGGTGCACTAGAGGATGCCTTCAAGCTTGAAGCGCTATTAAGTGATGGGTTTATTGTAGAGCCACTATTACTTAACCTTGCGCAATTTTTAGCTCATCCGATCATATCAAGTCAGTTACTTATTGGCCTTTGTTGGTTATTGTTCCATATTTGTCCAGCGCGTCGTGCTGGCATAATCCTCCGTAAAGCAGCCTTTGCTTTTAGCGAGGCTAAAGTTCTTCAGCCTGTGATCTCTTCACATGGTTGTCGTGCTCCACCTAGCTTTACAGGTTGCCTGTAACGCTGCATCTTGTTGCTGGTTTTAATTATTTGTTCTTGCTGTAAATAATTAAGGTTAGCTAAAACAAAGTAGCTCCGTGTTTTTTTAAACACATTTCAGCCAACCACCACTCACCCAAGTTAACTTTTATTACGTTATATAAATGCGTTTAGAAAGCTGGGTTTGTTGCTAGGTCATTAATGGCATGAGCTTTAGGTTTTTTTGAATAGCCCCCTTATTTTTATAATTTAATTCTAGTTAACTTGGGTTTTTATTGAAAAATCGTTGCTTTGGTTTTTATTTTAAGCAGCAAATTGAAACTCTAGGTTTGTAGGATACTCCCTTGTTAATTCGTAACCTTTGTAATATTGCTTTAGCTAGTACAGTACTGGCGTTGTCAGGCTGTAAAGGCGGGATACTCGATCCAAAAGGGCAGATAGGCATTGATGAGAAAAATTTAATCATCATCGCAACCGTGCTTATGTTGCTTGTAGTCGTTCCCGTTATTGTGATGACTTTGTATTTCGCTTGGAAATATAGAGACACTCAAAACCAAGAAATTTATGCTCCAAAATGGGCTCATTCAAATAAAATTGAAGCCGTTGTTTGGGCTGTTCCTATTGTTATTGTAATCATTTTAGGTGTTATTACCTGGCAGTCTACCCAAGACTTAGACCCCTATAAACCCATTGAAGGTAAAGGTGAACATCTTACTGTTGAAGTGGTTTCACTAAACTGGAAGTGGTTATTTATATATCCTGAGCAAGGTATTGCTACGGTTAATGAATTAGTGTTCCCAGCAAATGTACCTGTTGAATATAAAATCACCTCAGAGAGCACAATGAATTCATTTTTTATTCCGCAATTGGGTAGTCAAATATACTCAATGGCTGGGATGGAAACCAAGCTTCACTTAATTGCAAATGAGCCAGGTACGTTTAAAGGCTTTTCAGCAAATTACAGCGGCGCAGGTTTCACTGGCATGAAATTTAATGCCATTGCTACACCTACTCAAGCAGACTTTGATAAGTGGGTGAGTGATGTGAAAGCGAATTCAAGCGCTAATAACCTGACTCATGCAAATTATGTTGAGCTTGCAAAAGCAAGTGAAAATAACCCAGTAGCATATTACGGGAAAGTTGATGACGGCTTATTTCATACCATTGTTATGAAGTATATGCAGGCGCATGGCGATATGAACAAAAAACACCATGCAATGGGCGAACATGGGCAAATGAGTAAAAAGCATCATGAAATGAGTGAGCACTCAATGCCTTCATCTCACAGCCAAGGCGAGGAATAATAATGTCGTTATTAGGTAATCTTTCACTCGACGCAATTCCGTTTCATGAGCCAATTCTTGTGTTCACGATGTCGGTTATTGCGATAGCTGGGCTTATTATTGCCGGGCTTATTACAAAGTATAAAAAATGGGGCGTGCTTTGGCGCGACTGGATCACGTCTGTTGATCACAAACGCTTAGGCGTAATGTATATTCTTTTAGCACTAATAATGCTGTTTCGTGGTTTTTCTGATGCAATAATGATGCGTGCGCAGTTAGCACTTGCTACCAGTGGTGCGCCAGGTTATTTACCACCAGAACACTACGACCAAATATTTACTGCCCACGGCGTAATCATGATCATATTTATGGCAATGCCATTTATGATTGGTCTAATGAACATTGTTTTACCACTTCAAATTGGTGCTCGCGATGTTGCTTTTCCATTTTTAAATAATTTAAGTTTTTGGTTTACAGCCAGTGGTGCAATTTTAATTAACTTATCACTTGTGTTTGGTGAGTTTGCAAAAACAGGTTGGGTGGCATATCCGCCGCTTTCGGAGCTGACCTTTAGCCCTGGGGTGGGGGTCGATTATTATATTTGGGCCTTGCAAATATCCGGGCTCGGTACACTTCTAACAGCCGTAAACTTTTTAGCAACCGTGTTTAAAATGCGTGCACCAGGTATGACCCTAATGAAAATGCCAATTTTCACATGGGCATGTACATGGGCAAACATCTTAATTGCAGCATCATTCCCAATTTTAACTGCTGTACTTGCAATGCTAACGCTTGACCGTTATCTCGACTTCCACTTCTTTACCAATGAATTGGGCGGTAACGCCATGATGTACATCAACCTGTTTTGGGCATGGGGTCATCCTGAGGTATACATATTAGTATTACCAGCGTTTGGTATTTTTTCTGAAATTATTTCGACCTTTGCCGGTAAACGTTTGTTTGGTTACAAATCGATGGTTTACGCCAGCGGTGCAATCTCAATTTTAGGCTTTATTGTTTGGTTACATCACTTCTTTACTATGGGCTCAAGTGCTAACGTTAACGCGTTCTTTGGGGTAATGACCATGGTTATTGCCGTACCAACTGGGGTTAAGTTGTTTAACTGGTTATTTACTATTTACCGAGGTCGTTTACGTATAAGTGTACCGGTACTTTGGACTCTTGGCTTTATGGTTACCTTTACCGTAGGCGGTATGACCGGTGTATTACTTGCCATTCCTGGCGCCGATTATGTACTGCATAACAGCTTATTCTTAATTGCACATTTCCATAACACAATTATTGGTGGTGCTGTGTTTGGTTACCTGGCCGGTTTTGTATTTTGGTTCCCTAAAGCAATGGGCTTTAAACTTAATGAAAAATGGGGCAAAGCATCATTTTGGTGTTGGATTATTGGTTTCTTCGTAGCATTTATGCCGCTGTACGTACTTGGTTTCTTAGGTATGACACGTCGTTTAAACCACACTAACAACCCAGATTGGAACATGTGGTTATACATTGCCGCAGGCGGTGCTGTGATTATTATGTTTGGTATTATCAGCCAAGTTATTCAACTATATGTGAGCTTTAGAGACCGTGAAGCGCTTGACGATACAACAGGCGATCCGTGGAACGGCCACACACTTGAGTGGGCTACAAGTTCACCTCCGCAAATTTATAACTTTGCAACAATTCCACATATCGATGATATTGATGCATGGACCGATATGAAAGAAAAAGGCCAAGCATATCAAGATAAAGCAAACTATAGCCCTATTCATATGCCTAAAAACACATCAGCTGGCGTGTTCATGGCAGCAAGCTTAACAGTATTTTGTTTTGCAATGATTTGGCATATTTGGTGGTTAGCTGTTGTTGGACTAGTAGGCGGAATTGCCATATTTATCAAACGTTGTTACACCAGCGATGTAGATTACTATATACAACCTGATGAAATTGCACGCATTGAAGCTGCATATAATTCAAGTGGCGTTAAGGAGTTAAAAGCGTGAGTACACTTTCTGCAAATTTAGACTCTGTATCACACGATGATCATGCCCACGCGCATGATCACCACGATACTTCGGGTGATACCGTATTTGGTTTTTGGTTATACCTAATGACCGATTGCCTACTGTTTGCCTCGTTTTTTGCCACTTACGCTGTGTTATTTATGAACACAGCCGGTGGCGTATCGGGTAAAGATATTTTTGAACTCGACTTTGTAGCAGTAGAAACTGCAGCACTACTGATTAGTAGTATTACTTTTGGTTTTGCCATGATTGCCGCTCAAGGGCAAAAAAAGGCACTAACACTGACTTGGTTATTTGTTACGTTTTGTTTAGGTGCTGTGTTTATTGGTATGGAAGTATACGAATTTCATCACCTAATTGTGCATGGCAATGGTCCACAACAAAGTGCCTTTTTAACATCGTTTTTCTCATTAGTTGGCTTACATGGTTTACATGTAACAGCGGGTCTAATTTGGATGACCATAATGATGATTGAAGTTGCTAAACGCGGCTTAGGTAAAGCAACCGTAACGCGTTTAAGCTGCTTAAGCCTATTTTGGCACTTCTTAGACATTGTCTGGATTTGTGTATTTACCGTTGTTTATTTAATGGGAGCAATGTAATGAGCCACAGCGAAACGCATGCGTTAAAGCAAACGCAAAGTGATCATCATGATGAATCTCATGGCAGTGTTAAAACTTACTTAATTGGCTTTGTGCTATCGGTAATTTTAACTGCTATACCGTTTTACATGGTAATGGAAGGTGACTTCTCAAAAGCAACAACGCTTTGGAGCATTGTTACTTTAGCAATCGTACAAATTTGGGTGCATTTAAAATACTTTTTACACCTTAATTTTACCACCGAAGATGGCCGTGCAAGTACTTTCTCATTCCTATTCAGTGCTCTGATCATCGTAATGGTTGTTGGGTTATCTGTTTGGATCATTTATGAATCTAACGCAATGATGATGTACTAGGAGTTGAAGATGTTTCGTCGTTATTTATCAGTGACAAAGCCGGGTATTATTATGGGCAATTTGATCAGCGTAGCGGGCGGGTTTTTACTTGCCTCGCGCGGTGATATAGACCCATGGTTAATGATTGCCACATTAATTGGTTTGTCGCTAGTGGTTGCATCAGGTTGTGCTATTAACAATGTTATAGATAGAGACATAGATGTGGCCATGGCGCGTACTCGTACGCGAGTAACAGTAACAGGCGAAATGTCGGCCTTTGCTGCACTTAGTCACGGTATTTTATTGGGTGTTGTGGGTTTTGGTTTACTTATCGCCTATACCACTCAAGCCGCGGTATTTTTTGCAGCCTTTGGCTACGTAATTTATGTAGGGGTTTATAGCCTCTACATGAAACGCAACTCAGTATATGGCACTTTTGTAGGCAGCCTTTCTGGCGCTGTACCGCCAGTAGTAGGTTACTGCGCCGTAACAGGGCAGTTCGATATGGGCGCATTAATACTGCTAGTCATGTTTAGCTTGTGGCAAATGCCGCACTCTTACGCTATTGCTATTTTTCGCTTTAAAGATTACCAAGCTGCAGGTATTCCTGTATTACCAGTAGCGCAAGGTATCGACAAAGCAAAACGCCATATCGTACTTTACATTGCTGTATACGCATTAGTGGTGATGTTACTGCCAATTACTGGCTACACAGGTGCTGCTTTTATGGCTGTTGCTTGTATTACCAGCTTTTGGTGGTTGCTAATGGCGCTGCGCGGTTATCGTCGTAATATTGATATGAGTAGCTGGGCACGTAAAGTGTTCGCATTTTCAATTATTAATATTACAGCGTTAAGTATTGCTATGGCTGTTGATTATCATAGCGTTGCTCCACAGCTATTAACGCTTACCTAATTTAAAAGTTTTTAACTATTCCAAAGTTAATCCAAAGGCTCGAAAGGGCCTTTTTTTATGCCTAAAATAGTTTTGCAATAGAGCGCTTATTGGCAAGTTCTAGGCTTTGTTTTATTCGTGCTCTTACCTCTGGTGATTTATTTTGGCTTAACTTAAAGTTTCCACTCCAATGAGTGGGAGTAAATTCTATAAAGCTTAATTGTTGATACATTGCTTGGCGATTGCTTTTGGGCACGTCAGTAATCTTCCACATTGGCGTAAAGCCTTGCTCAAAATGGCTCGTTAGTTGCCGCATTATTTTGTCTTTCTCATTATCGCTTTCAATAATATTCACATTTGCAGTTACTTGTACTGATGAATAAAGCCAGCTCGGCAGTGTTTTATTATTACTATACGAGGGAGATAGATAACAGTTATCGCCACTAAATAGTAATTTTACTGACTGTTTATCACATTGCGCTAGCGGGTTATGTTTTGCTACGTGTGCAATAAATACATTACGTGAGGGCTCATATAATACAGGCACTTGGCATATATTATTTAAGTCACTTTGCGAGCAGGGCATTAAAATACTCGCTAGAGGGAATTGCTCAACCAATGCTTGCAAACGTTCAATATTATGTTCTTGAAAATGTGTGGGTGGGTACATTAAAGCTTCTCCTCTAACTGCAACTTAATGCTCTGCCAATGTTCGTCAATAATGCTAAATTTTGCAGTGCTTCTGTAACTTCCATCACTTAGCAATCTATCTTTATGGGCTATACCTTCAAATCGGGCGCCTAGTCGAGTAATTGCATTTCGAGATTTTTGATTTTTTTCGTGGGTATTAAATGTTATTCGCACTAAATTCAACGCGTCAAAAGCGTAGCTAAGCAGTAAATATTTAGTGTGAGTATTAATATAAGTTTGCTGCCAGTGATGGCTTATAAATGTATGACCAATTTCAGAACTTAAGTTATGCGTATCTAATCTGAATAGTCGTGTAGTGCCTACAACCTCTTTGCTGGCTATGTCTACTATGGCAAATACAATTTGTTCTTTCTTATTAAATTGTGCACTGGTGGTAAACCATTCCTTTAACCGTTCGGGTGTTTTTGTATAGTTGCTTAATACCCATTCCCATATTTTTGGATGTTGCCCAGCTTTATATAAGCTTTTTAAATGCTCATATTTTAATGGCTCTAATATGACCTTATTTGTTTTATGTATCTGTTGAGTAAACATGTTGCCTCTAAGCTTTGCTATTTACGAGCAACAAATGTACGCTAATTTGGCTTGGTAAAAACAACCAGAATTGGCTTTTTAGCTATACCAGTTATAAAGGAATGACATGCAACCACTTAATATTGAATTTAATGACTCAAACAAAGCTAAGTACTTACAAGTTGCAGATGCTTTACGTGGTTCTATTGTAAAGGGAGATATTGCACCTGGTACAAAACTCAGTTCTGCTCGAGTTATGGCACAAACGTATCAGTTAAACCGTCATACAATAATGAACGCATTGCAGTTATTAGTAGCCGAAGGATGGCTAGAATCCCATGAACGCTCTGGGTATAGCGTCACTCAAACACTACCAATTCAAAGCAGTGCTAACTGTGAGCACACGCCAGTTTTAACACCAAAACCTTATAAATTTGCTACAGAGTTAGCCGTGCCTATTCCGGCAATGAATTTAAAAGACTACGTATATAATTTTGCAGGTGGACTTCCTGATTTAAATAGCTTTCCCTATAAAGAATTTAAACGCTCTATGAGCCATGTATTTAATCATTTAGATACCAGTAAACTTCATTATGGTGATATAGGTGGAGTGAGTGAGCTAAAAGCTCAGATAAGTGATTACTTACATAAAACTAGAAATTTAAAAGCATCAGACTTACTTGTATGTAATGGCTCACAAGAAGCTTTATTTTTAATTTCTAAGGCCTTTATAAGTAAAGATGACTTCGTAGCCGTTGAGACTTTAGGTTACCCACCAGCACGCAAAGCCTTTGCTGCTTGTGGTGCGCAATTAATAGATATAAAACAAGATGAATATGGTTTATGTGTTGATGATTTAAAAGCGCAACTTAGACGATATCCAATAAAAATGCTGTACTTAACTCCGCTGCATCAATACCCAACTACCGTTACGCTTTCGCCCACACGGCGCATGCAAATTTATCAACTATGTTATGAGTATGGCGTAATGATTATAGAGGATGATTACGATCACGAGTTTCATTATCGCTGTCAGCCATTGCAACCTATGGCTGGGGACGATCCCGCTGGGATTATTATTTACTTATCTACATTTTCTAAAATCATGTTCTCAGGCGCTAGAATTGGCTACATTTGTGCAGCTCCTGAAGTATTAGCACAGTTAACCGCATGGAAGCAGTTAATGAATCATAAAAATGATGTGGTTATGCAGCTAGCCGTAGCGCACTTTATGCAAGAAGGTGGATTTGAGCGCCACTTAAAACGCATGACTAAACACTATAAACAACGTTATGAAGCAATGGACAACACGTTAGCGTTGCTGCAATCACAGGGTTTACCAATAGAGTATAAAAAGCCAGATGGCGGTATGGCAATGTGGGTTAACTTAAATAAAAATACGAGTAATATAAAACAAGCAATGCAAAGTAAAAGCGTGTATTTACAAGCAGAATCTGAGTTTTACTTTGCTGATTCAGTGAGAAGTTTAATGCCTAAACAATATAGTTATGTTCGCTTAGGCTTTGCAGGGCAATCAGTTGAGGCTATGAAACAAGGGATCAAACTCATAACTGAATATAAGTAACTATTATTTAAAATCATCAACATTGTAATAAAGTGGTTTAAGCGTGCCGCAATTAATAAACTTATAGGTAAGCTCATTTTCAGCTGGGACACGTTTTGAGGTACGAAGCTTTTGCATACACGCATTAACTAAATCGACAAAAATAAGATGGTTATAGCTCGGCGCTTGTTGAATTTTATGAATATAAATACGCTCAGTACCGCCTAGATTAATCATGTCGTAATCTTGCCATTGCGAAGATTCACTTAAATCTTTTAGCTCTCTGGCATACAGTTGCTTAGTCAGTTCAAGCTCTTTTTTTGAGTAAATTAAACTACCACCTTGTTGATAATCACCCTCGTAAATATCGGCAATAATCGTAATTTCTTCACCACGCATTAAATGTTGAATATTAAACGCTTGTGGCTTAACCGTGATTAGCTCAGCATTTCTAACAAAGTTTAAGAGTGCGACATCGGGGTTTCCTATTTTATAAACAACTTGCACATCATCTGGAGAATTATAACTAGGTAAGTTAATCGCAATTATAGATGAGCCTTGATTAACCAAAGCCATAGGATGCTCAGCATTGTAAGCGGGGTCTACCGGTGGTAGTTCTGCTTTTTCTTCTTCTGCTACAGCAAAGCCACTTAAAGTAACTAGTAATAATGTAAGTAGTAAGCGCATTATAATCTCAATTAATTTATGAGCTTAAATTGTAGTATAAAGTTTATGTTACTTATATTTTTAAACTAAATTTAGATCTATATTATTCAGGTATTGAGTGCAACAATGTTCGTGCATTTAAATGAAGGTTTGGATCTTCTGGATTTGACGTATTAGTCAGCCAAATTACATTGCCTTCTTTATTTACAAACAATGTAGTAGGTGTGCCTCGTATACCTAATTGCTGTGCTATTGCATCGGCTTTTACTGCTGTTTTAAAAGTATAACCTCTTTCGCTAAGTGCTTTAGCGGGAGTAGCATCGTTATCTTCTTTAAAGCTCACGGCAATAACTTTTAAGCCCATATCATCAATTTTTTGAAGTGCTGGCTGTAGCTTTTTACAGTACGGGCACCACGTTGCCCAAAAGTGTAAAACGTAAGGTTGACCTAATAAATCTTGAGTGTTGAGCGGCGACCCATCAGCCATTTGTAAATTTAATGTAGGCAATTTGGGATATATTGCTTCTGAGCTTGTATCTTGTGCGTAAGCTGTAAAGCTTAATAAAATTAGCGTGATGGTAATAAATAGCTGTTTCATAATATGCTCTTTTTTATTTTACATATTAAACAAGAACGATAATTTAACATTTTTATTTCAAACTAAAAGCCAGCAGCTTGTTCAACAACAATAGCGTGGCGTTTAGCGAGGCGTAGGTGATCTCTATCGTAACCTCCACCTATCACAGTAGCTACAGGTGTATTGTGTTCAAGGCAGCGTTTTAATACTAAATGGTCACGTTTAGCTATGCCATCCCAGCTAATATCTAACTTACCCAAGCCATCACCTTGCCAAATATCAACGCCAGCATCGTAAAGTACTAAACTTGGGTTTAGCTCTTTAAGTAAATAACTTAGTGTTTCGTCAACTATGGCAAGGTATTCGTCGTCCTTCATATTATTTGCCAGGCCAATGTCTAAATCGCTAGCGGACTTTCTAAAGGGGAAGTTTTTTTCGCAATGGATAGAGCAGGTATACGCATAGGGTTGATGCTGTAACATTGCGGCTGTACCATCACCTTGGTGCACGTCTAAATCAAAAATAAGTACGTTAGTTACCTCACCCGATCTAATTAAAGTTTGCGTGGTAAAGGCCAAATCGTTGACCATACAAAAACCTGAACCAAAGTCATTATGTGCGTGATGTGTACCACCAGCAAGATGACACGCTATACCGTGTTTAAGTGCTAAACGGGCTGTCTGTAGCGTTCCTTGAGGGGCTGTAAATGTACGTGCCATAAGCTCTTTTGACCAAGGTAGGCCAATGCGACGCATTGCTTTTTCATCTAAGCGGTTGTGCCATAAATCTTGGATATAATTATCGCAATGCACAAGCTCAAGCGGCTCTGGCGTGCCTAATATTGGCTCAACTAGGTTACTGCCGATTAAACCAAGCTCTGCAACATGTTGATATAAATGTGCAAATTTACTCATTACAAAGCGATGCTTAGGATCAAAGCTAAACGAGTAGTTAGGATGGTATACCAAAGGCAAATGAGGATTTAAGCGCATATTTACAAGCTTTATAAAGTTTGCGCTATGGTAATCAACTTAAGAGAATGAGTCTATTGTGAGTCATTAATAAGTGACGCTAATTCGCGATGCAGTAGCTCATCATCGGCTAAGTTTAGCTCTATTAAACGCTTTAAATAAGTAATACTGTCTATATCAATGTGATGGCATTTTAAACCAATATGATCGGCTTCAATATGGCAAATTACTACTTCCATTTTTATTTCTATATCGCTTTGAGGCAATGTAAAGCGCAGTATTGCTTGCGTATTGTGGCTGCCAATAAATGCATCACAATTAGTAACCAACGCGCCATGTAACGATAGATCGAGTAATTTACACGGATACTGTTGGCTATCAAAACATAACAGGGCGTTAGTTGAAAATAGCACACGAGAAAACTGTCGACGATTTTGCATAACCTAATTTAGCCTTACTGTTTTTATAATAAATTAAGCATAGCGGGTAATTCTCTACATGCTAGCAAGATGTGCTCCTGTAATGCTGGTGGCATAAAAAAGCCCTGCAAAGTGCAGGGCTTAAGTTATACAAACATAAAATTAACCAATATTTTTAGCCAATTTTTTTGTATTTAATACGTTTAGGTTGAGTTGCCTCAGCGCCTAGGGTCTTTTTAAGCCACTCTTCATATTCAGTGTAGTTACCATCAAAGAAGTTAATTTGACCTTCATCGCGGTAATCTAAAATATGTGTAGCAATACGGTCAAGGAACCAACGGTCATGCGAGATACACATTACACAACCTGGGAACTCTAAAATAGCGTTCTCCAGTGCACGTAGTGTTTCAACGTCCAAGTCATTGGTTGGCTCATCGAGTAGTAACACATTGCCGCCAGCTTTTAATAACTTAGCAAGGTGTAAGCGGTTACGCTCCCCACCTGATAGGTCTTTAACAAACTTTTGCTGATCGTTACCTTTAAAGTTAAAGCGACTTACATATGCTCGGCTTGGGAACTCAAAGTTACCAATTTTCAGTACGTCTTGTCCGTCTGATATTTCTTGGAAAACAGTTTTGCTTTCGTCCATACCGTCGCGGAATTGATCAACAGTAGCTAGGTGTACTGTTTCGCCAACGCTGATGTTACCGCTGTCTTGCGTTTGCTCACCGCTTATCATTTTAAACAGCGTTGATTTACCCGCGCCATTCGCGCCAATAATGCCCACAATGGCACCTTTTGGCATGCTAAAGCTTAAGTCATCAATTAAAACTCGATCGCCAAAACTCTTACGAAGATTAGTTACTTCAAGTACTTGGTCACCTAAACGCGGACCAGGTGGGATAAACATCTCGTTAGTTTCGTTACGTTTTTGGTAATCAGACTGCTGCATTTCAGTAAACTGAGCCATACGTGCTTTTGACTTAGCTTGACGACCTTTAGGGTTTGAACGAACCCATTCAAGTTCTTGCGCAATTGATTTTTGACGTGCTTTTTCAGATTTTTGTTCTTGCTGTAAGCGCGCATCTTTTTGTTCAAGCCAAGAAGAGTAGTTACCTTCCCATGGAATACCTTCACCACGGTCAAGCTCTAATATCCAGCCAGCTACATTATCAAGGAAGTAACGGTCATGCGTTACTGCCACAACAGTGCCTTCGTAATCGTGTAAGAAGCGCTCTAACCATGCAACCGACTCAGCATCTAAGTGGTTAGTAGGCTCATCAAGAATAAGCATGTCTGGTTTTTCAAGTAATAATCGACATATAGCAACACGACGACGCTCACCACCTGAAAGGTGCTCAATTTTAGCATCCCACTCTGGCAGGCGAAGTGCATCAGCTGCGCGTTCTAAAACGTTGTCGATGTTATGACCATCGTGCGCTTGAATAACAGCTTCAAGCTCGCCTTGCTCTTTTGCAAGTGCGTCAAAGTCAGCGTCTTCCATGGCGTATTCGTTATACACTTCGTCAAGACGTTTAAGTGCATGTTTAACTTCGCCAACAGCTTCTTCAACAGTTTCACGTACTGTTTTACTTTCGTCTAAAATAGGTTCTTGCGGTAAATAACCAATTTTAGTACCAGGCTGAGGATGTGCATCACCTTCAAAATCTTGGTCAACACCGGCCATAATACGCAGTAACGTAGATTTACCAGAACCGTTTAAACCAAGCACACCAATTTTAGCGCCAGGAAAAAAGTGCAACGAAATATCTTTTAAGATAGTGCGCTTAGGTGGCACAACCTTAGATACTCGACTCATCGAGAATATAAATTTATCAGGTAAAACCATGGAGGAAAGCCTTCAAATAATAATAAAAATTTCAATGTTGTATTGTAGTGGCTGACAGGTGAAACAGTCAACGAATGGCGGGTTTTAAAGCACCAAAGCATGCTTGTAAGTAAAGTATAAAATCATGAATAAATTTCATTTGGACATCTATACATCTAGAGGTTGATATTTTTTACTTTCAGTTCATAATTAAGCCTCGGTTTTTATGAGCAGGAGTAAAGTATGCCAATTACAGTAAAAGACGAGTTGCCGGCAATTGCACGTTTACGTCAAGAAAACGTATTTGTAATGCCAAAAAGTCGTGCAAAAACGCAAGAAATACGCCCAATGCGTTTGGCTATTTTAAACTTGATGCCTAATAAAGTAGAAACCGAAGTTCAGTTTATTCGTTTGCTTGCCAATTCGCCTTTGCAAGTAAACGTAGAACTACTGCGCCTCGACACTCACCGCAGTAGCAGCAATTCAGAAGAGCACCTTGATACCTTTTACCGTTATTTTTCTGAGGTTAAAGACAACAATTACGATGCATTAATAGTAACTGGTGCGCCACTTGCCCATTTAGAATACGACGATGTAGCGTATTGGGATGAGCTAAAGGTCATTATTGATTGGGCTGAGCAACACGTTACCTCTACGTTATTTTCGTGTTGGGCAGCGCATGCAGCGTTATATCACCGTTACAATTTAAAACGCGATTTAAAAGACGATAAACTGTGTGGCGTATTTACTCACCAGTGTTATTTTGATCACGGTGCACTGACTCGCGGATTCGACGATACCTTTTTAGTACCGCACTCACGCTACGGCCATATTGATATAAATAAAATAAACGCCTGTGAAGAGCTCGTTGTACTGGCAGGTTCTGAGCGAGTAGGGGCTTACTTACTTAAAAATAAATCAGGTAGCCAAGTGTTTATAACCGGCCACCCAGAGTACGACGCCGACTCGCTAAAAGCAGAATACGAGCGCGATTGTAAAAAAAGCCCTAATGCACCAAAGCCCGAAAATTACTTTCCGGATGACGATGCAACCAAACAACCTTCAAAAACGTGGCAAAGCCATGCTTTTTTACTTTTTTCGAACTGGTTAAATTACTACGTGTACCAAACCACACCGTATGATATTAATTTAGTTAGCCAAGACGTGAGGACTAACAACTATGCCGAATAACGCGCCTAGAAATAATAAACAAGCCGAAATAAGTGCCGCATTAAAAGAACGCATTTTAATTTTAGATGGCGCTATGGGCACCATGATCCAAGATCATAAGCTAGAAGAAGAAGACTATCGCGGAGAGCGTTTTAAAGACTGGCATGTATTAATTAAAGGCAATAACGATTTATTAAGCCTAACCAAGCCCGACTTAATCACTGATATTCATCGTGGTTTTTTATCAGCGGGCGCCGATATTATTGAAACCAACACGTTTAACTCGACCACTATTTCGATGGAAGATTACGACATGGCAAACCTAAGCCGTGAAATAAACCTAGAGTCGGCTAAATTAGCACGCGCAATTTGCGATGAATTTACGGCTAAAACGCCAGAAAAACCGCGCTATGTAGCCGGTGTTTTAGGGCCGACCTCTAAAACGTGTTCAATTTCGCCAGACGTAAACGATCCGGGTTACCGAAACGTTACCTTTGATAAGCTAGTTACTGCGTATGTAGAGTCTACCCTTGCATTAATGGAAGGCGGCGCCGATTTAATACTAATCGAAACTATATTCGACACGCTTAATGCAAAAGCCGCCTCGTTTGGCGTAGAAGAAGCCTTTGAGCAAGCAGGGCGTAAATTACCAGTTATGATTTCGGGGACTATTACCGATGCCTCTGGACGTACGCTTTCGGGGCAAACAACCGAAGCATTTTATAACTCTATTCGCCATATTAAGCCTATTTCGATTGGTTTAAACTGCGCGCTTGGCCCTGATTTACTGCGCCAATATGTAGAAGAGCTTTCGCGCGTGTGCGAAACCTTTACATCGGTACACCCTAATGCGGGCTTGCCTAATGAGTTTGGTGAATACGACTTAGAAGCGCCTGAAATGGCAGCCGAAATTATCGATTGGGGTAAATCGGGCTTTATTAATATAGTAGGTGGATGTTGTGGCACCACGCCTGCGCATATTCGTGCTTTTGCAAAAGGTCTAGCGGGCGTTAAACCACGCCAATTGCCAGAGCTTGAAGTACGCATGCGTTTATCAGGCCTTGAAGCCTGTAACTTAAATTAAGGAGCCAACATGACCCAACAAATAGCAGTATTTACTAATGTCGGCGAACGTACCAATGTAACCGGTTCTGCCATGTTTAAACGTTTAATCATGGAAGAAGACTTTGAAGCCGCGCTAACAGTGGCCCGCGAACAAGTAGAAAATGGCGCACAGGTTATTGATATAAACATGGACGAAGCCATGTTGGACTCAAAAGCCGCGATGGTTAAGTTTTTAAACTTAATAGCCTCAGAGCCTGATATTTCACGCGTACCCATTATGGTCGACTCCTCTAAATGGGAAGTAATAGAAGCAGGCCTAAAGTGTATTCAAGGTAAGGCCATTGTTAACTCTATATCGCTAAAAGAGGGCGAAGAGCCGTTTATTCGCCAAGCTAAAATAATAAAACGTTTTGGTGCAGCTGCCGTTGTAATGGCGTTTGATACTGACGGGCAAGCTGATACAGCAGACCGCAAATATGAAATATGTGCCCGCAGCTACAAAATATTAGTAGAAGACATTGGTTTTCCACCAGAAGATATTATATTCGACCCTAATATATTTGCCGTAGCCACCGGTATAGAAGAGCACGACAACTACGCTGTAGAATTTATTGAAGGCACACGCCGCATTAAACAAAACTTACCGCACTGTAAAGTGTCGGGCGGGGTGTCAAATGTATCGTTTTCATTTAGGGGTAATAACCCAGTACGTGAAGCTATTCACTCGGTATTTTTATACCACGCCATAAAAGCGGGTATGGATATGGGCATTGTAAATGCAGGGCAACTCGCCGTTTACGACGACATTCCAGAAGAGCTTCGTAAAGCCGTTGAAGACGTAATACTTAACACAGACCCAGGTGCAGGCGAGCGTTTAGTAGAGCTTGCACCAAAATACTCTGGTATGGCACAAGCCGAGCGAGTAGAAGATTTAGAATGGCGCACATGGCCTGTAGAAAAACGCCTTGAGCACGCGCTTGTAAAAGGCATTACTACCTTTATAGATGAAGATACCGAAGAGTGCCGCGCTGCTGCCGATAAACCTATTCACGTAATTGAAGGGCCGTTAATGGATGGCATGAACGTGGTAGGTGATTTATTTGGCGCAGGTAAAATGTTTTTACCACAAGTGGTTAAATCGGCGCGCGTAATGAAACGAGCCGTAGCCTACCTAGACCCATTTATTGAAGCCGAAAAAGAAGAAGGTTCAACCAATGGTAAAATAGTGATGGCGACCGTAAAAGGCGACGTACACGACATAGGTAAAAATATTGTAGGCGTGGTACTACAATGTAATAACTACGAAGTTATTGATTTAGGCGTAATGGTACCTGCTGATAAAATACTGCAAACCGCCATCGACGAAAAGGCCGATATTATTGGTTTATCGGGCTTAATTACCCCATCGCTTGACGAAATGGTGCACGTAGCAAAAGAAATGAAACGCCGTGGTTTTGAACTGCCGCTACTTATTGGTGGTGCAACAACCTCTAAAGCGCACACCGCAGTAAAAATTGAGCCGCAATATGATAAAGGCGTTGTGTATGTAAATAACGCAAGCCGTGCAGTTGGTGTGGTTTCAAACTTATTATCAAAAGACATTAAACCTTACTTTTTAGCTAAAACTAAAGCTGAATATGTAAAAGTACGCGAGCAACAAGCGCGTAAAAAACCACGCTCTAAGCCTGTTACAATCCAGCGCGCACGCGATAACGCAGCAAAGCTTGATTGGGATAACTACACACCACCAGTGCCTAAAAAGCTGGGCGTCACCGAGTTTAAAAATGTATCAATCGCGACTTTGCGTAAATACATAGATTGGACGCCATATTTTATGACGTGGTCAATTGCCGGTAAATACCCGCGCATAATGGACGATGAAGTAGTAGGCGAGCAAGCGCAAAGCTTATTTAAAGACGCTAACGATATGTTAGACGACCTTGAAAAAGCAGGCAGTTTGCAACCACTTGGCGTAATTGGTTTATTTCCTGCTAACCGCGTTGGGGACGACATAGAAATATACACCGACGAAACACGCAAAGAAGTATTAACTACTTCGTGCCATTTACGCCAGCAAACCGAAAAAACCGACTTTGCTAATTATTGCCTAGCCGACTACATAGCACCAAAAGGCACGCCTGATTACTTTGGCGCGTTTGCAGTAACGGGCGGCCTAGAAGAAGACGACTTAGCAAATGCGTTTGACGCACAGCAAGACGATTACAACAAAATAATGGTTAAAGCGGTTGCCGACAGGCTCGCCGAAGCCTTTGCCGAATACCTGCACGAACAAGTACGTAAAGAGTATTGGGGTTTTGCACCCGATGAAAATCTCGGTAACGATGAGCTAATTCGCGAAAACTACCAAGGTATTCGCCCTGCGCCAGGATACCCTGCGTGCCCAGAGCACACTGAGAAAAAGAAAATTTGGCAGTTGCTCGACACCGAAAAACGCATTGGTATGCAGCTAACTAGCTCGTACGCCATGTGGCCAGGTGCTGCTGTTTCGGGTTGGTACTTCTCACACCCTGAGGCTAAATACTACGCCGTAGCCGCAGTACAACGCGATCAAGTAGAAGACTACGCTAAACGAACCAATATGACGGTGGAAGAAGCTGAAAGATGGCTATCGCCTAATTTGGGGTATGATCCGGAGTAAAGCGAAACGGTTAGTTTCTAGCTATCAGTTAAAACAAAAAACGAGCCAAATTAGGCTCGTTTTTTGTGTTTTATATTTCAATTTATACATAAAGTGAGACAAGGTTAATGAATTAGTTTATTCTTATTTCAATATTGCTACTTTTTGAGATTAAAATGGTAAATAAACCACCGCAAGAATTAATAAAAAACCCTTTTCAACTCATAGCAGAAAAAGAGCCTAATAAATTAGAAGATTACTTAGAGCTATTTTCACCCGTAGATACAAAAGGTCGTTATTTACATTTTGATGACTTTAAGTATCGTCTACCAAAAAACTTAGATCAAAAAATATCATGGTCTATCGTCAAGCTTGCCAGAGATAGGCAATTGAGACACATCATATCAGTAGGTTTTCCATCAAAAAATTGTAAGTTTTACTTAACACCTACAATCCAAAAAGCACTTTCAGAAACAGACAGAAACACAACTAGCGCTTCCTTAGAGTGGATGTGCAGTAAGATTGGTGAAGAAAAGCATTTAGAATATTTACTAAATGATTTAGTTGAGGATGAGGCTATAAGTAGCAGCCAGCTTGAGGGAGCTGCAACAACAACTAAAGTAGCAAAGGACTTGCTGAAAAGAAAAAGAAAGCCAAGATCTCCAGACGAAAAAATGATTGTTGGAAACTTTAAGATGATGAAGTTTGCTTGGGATAATAGACACAGAGACTTGTCGATTGATTTAATACTTTCTATCCACCAAGAAGGCGTCGAAAATATTGATAATGATAATTACACTCCCGGTGTATTTAGAGTTACAAATGACGTTGAAGTTGTTGATTCTGAAGGAGTGACAGTTCATATCCCTCCACCAGCAGAAGGTTTAACAAAACGTATTAAAGAATTATCAAAGTGGGTAAATGAATGTCATCATGATGTTGATAATAAAGAGTATTTTCATCCATTAATAAAAGCTATCACATTACATTTTGTTATTGGTTATGAGCATCCATTCAGAGATGGTAATGGGAGGGTTGCCAGAGCTTTATTCTATTGGTATATGTTTAAAAATGACTTTGCAGCATTTAGATATATAGCTATCAGCGTACTTTTAAAGTCAGCTCCAATCAAATATGGTAAAAGCTACCTTTATAGTGAAACAGATAATATGGATCTAACATACTTTATAGACTATCAGTGCAGTGTCGTTATACGTGCAATAAGTCAGTTTAAAGAATCCTATAAAAATACTCTTAAGGATGCAGAAACTTTTAATAAATGGCTTTGGGAATCTGGTTTATATAGAAAGTTAAACGATAAGCAACAAACTGTTTTCCAAGTCGCAAGAAGTGGAGTCGCACACCAATTTACTGCAATGAATGTAAAAGAAAATTTAGGATGCGCTTATAATACTGCATCAAATGTTTTAAATGGTTTAGTTGAGCTAAATTTATTTAAAAAAGAAAAACAGGGTAGGGAGTGGGTTTACAGTATGTTGAGCCAGAAAAAAATAATTGAGTCATGGAAAAGTTAATACAATATAAGTTAATACTTTTATTTTTCGTGGATGTAGCTCTGGTTTTTTAGGGGGCTTCAAAAAAGGACTATAAATGAAGTTTTTTATTCACATCATGTCGTGGTTATGCCTACTTTTTACATCTAGCACATTTGCTCTTGAGCAAAAATATCACGAGTTCGTTTTACCTGTTATTGCAGCCTTTGCAGATCACGATAAACCTGTAATTGCTGCACTTATTCGTTACCCGCTTAAAGGATAAGCCTGATATGGTTTTATTTAACGGCGATGTAACGGTTAGTGGCACTGGCGGTAATCACCATTATACGTTTAAAAATGGGCGTTATAGTTACATACTACATGTAACCATTATTGGCTGTGATACATCACCACCAGGTTGGCTTGAAGTTTATAAAGACGATGAGCGATTACTATTTGAAGATGTTATAAGTACTCATTAATGTATGTTTTAGTATGCTTGATAATGTAGATCTGTTTTTAACAGTAAAACGTTCTAATAATTAGTATTTTTATAAAACAGATCTAAGTGGTAGGCTAAAAGTAGTAAGTATAAAATAGTAAGTAATTAAAAATAGTTCTCGCGCAACAAGGAACCCTCCTGTAAAGCGCTTTGCCAAGGAGTTTAGTATGATCACGCTTACCATTAATGGTAATAAACATGAGTTTTCTGGCGATCCGTCAACGCCAGTATTATGGTATCTCCGAGACGAATTGAATTTAACTGGGCCTAAATTTGGCTGTGGTATGGCACAGTGCGGTGCGTGTACCGTGCATATTGATGGGGTAGCTCAGCGCTCGTGTGTATTGCCTGTAGCGGCAGCAGCAGGGCGTTCAATTACGACAATTGAAGGGCTAAGCGAGCAGGGCGACCATCCAGTGCAACAAGCATGGGTTGAGCATAAAGTACCGCAGTGTGGTTTTTGCCAGTGCGGCCAAATGATGCAAGCTGCAAGCTTATTAGCAGCAAACCCAACCCCAACCGACGATGAAATAGTAAGTAATATGTCGGGAAATATTTGCCGTTGTGGTACATACCCGCGTATTCATAAAGCAATTAAATCAGCTGCTAAAACAATGGCGAGTGTTCAATATTTTGACCCAAATGAACAAGGGGAAGAAGTATGAACCAAGATAACAAATACTTTGATTTAAACCGCCGTAAGTTTTTAAAAACCAGTGCAATAGGTGCATTGGTACTTGGTACTTATTTTGTAGGCAGTGCGCCAAGAGCATTTGCGGGTGTATTAGAGCAGCCATCTGAGCTGGCAAAACGCGCAAACTTATTTATTGCACTGCGCCCAGACGGCATGGTTGAAATAACCTGCCATCGCTCTGAAATGGGTCAGCAAATTCGCACCGCGATTGCACAAATAGTTGCCGATGAAATGGAAGCCGCGTGGGATAAGGTTATTGTTATTCAGGGTAAGGGCGACCCTAAATATGGCGATCAAAATACCGATGGCTCGCGCAGTATTCGCTACAACATGCAGCGCCTGCGTGAAATGGGCGCAAGTGTGCGTTATATGATGCAGCACGCTGCCGCTAAATATTGGAACGTTGACCCGCAGACCTGTACAGCCAATCAACACGTTGTTACACACATCTCAGGTAAATCGCTTACTTATAAAGATTTAATCGACTTAGCGCTTACAATAACGCCACCAGAAGCTGACAAACTAACACTTAAAACACGCAAAGAATGGCGCTACATTAATACTGGCATGGCGCACATAGATTTAGCCGATTTAGTAACAGGTAAAGCTATATTTGCAGCCGATGTACGCGAACCACAAGCGCTGGTGGCTATAATTGAACGCCCGCCAGTGGTAGGCGGTGTTGTTAAGTCATTTGATGCCAGTGCTACAAAAGCGATAAACGGCGTTATAGATGTTATTGAAATACCTGCACCAAAAGGCGCGCCGCAGTTTCAGCCAAAAGGCGGAATTGCGATTATAGCTAAAAACACATGGGCTGCATGGCAAGGGCGTAAAGCATTAAAAGTAGTGTGGGATGATGGCAAAAATGGCGATTACAATTCAAAAGAATTTAAAAAGTCATTACTAAAAACAGTACAAACTCCACAGGCAAACATACGTGATAAAGGCGATGCCATGGGCGTGTTGGCTAAATCGAGCAATAAACTCGTAGCTGATTATTACGCGCCGCATCTTGCTCAAGCACCAATGGAGCCGCCGTGTGCAACAGCTATGTACAACAAAGATAGTGTTGATATATGGGCTGCTACGCAAAATCCACAAGCCGATATGAAAACAGTGGCGGCAATGCTTGGCATGGATGAGAGCAAAATTAATGTTCACGTTACCATGTTAGGAGGCGGCTTTGGGCGTAAGTCAAAACCTGACTTTTCAGCAGAAGCAGCTTACCTTTCAATGAAAGTAGGCAAACCTATTCGTGTGCAATGGACGCGTGAAGACGACATACAACATGGTTTTTACCATGCGGTTTCGGCTCAGCACATTGAAGCATCGCTAGATAAAAATGGCGCAATAGAATCTTATTTACACCGCACCGCATTTTCACCAATTACCTCTACCTTTTCAGAAGGGGCGACTACGCCAGGAAGCTTTGAACTGCGCTTAGGGTTTACCGATAACCCAATTAACACACCTAATATGAAGTTAGAAAACGGTGATGCGCCTGCCAAAGCACGAATTGGTTGGATGCGCTCTGTATCAAATATTTTTCATGCCTTTGCTATTCAGTCATTTATTGGCGAAGCAGCGCACAAAGCCGGTCGCGACCAAAAAGACTATTTACTAGACACTATAGGTCCGAGTCGTATTGTTGATGTAACAGAGCAAAATGCCACATACGATAATTACGGTGGCGATAAAGAGGTTTACCCTTTAGATATTGGCAGACTGCGCCATGTTATTGAAAAAGTAGCTGACATGAGTAAATGGGGGCGAGAGCTTCCTAAAGGGCGAGGTTTAGGCATAGCAGCACACAGAAGCTTTTTAACTTACGTAGCTACGGTAGTTGAAGTAGAAGTGTCGGATGCTGGCGATTTAAACGTAATTAAATCGTGGGTTGCCATTGATGCTGGTACGGTTGTAAACACTGACACCGTTAAAAACCAAACCCAAGGTGGCTCTATTTACGGGATTACAACTGCAATCAGCGATGGTATTACCTTTGATAAAGGCCGCGTGCAGCAAAGTAACTTTCATGATTATCGCGTACCGCGTATGAGCGACTCACCACTTGAAGTTGACGTTGAAATTGTACAAAGCGATGCACCACCAGCAGGGGTAGGCGAGCCATCTACACCAGTTTATGCGCCAGCATTATGTAATGCTATTTTTGCAGCGTGCGGAAAGCGTATTAGGCAGTTACCGATTGGTAACCAATTAAAAGCGTAGCTAAATAACCTACAGCTTAAACAAAAAAACCGCCAAATGGCGGTTTTTTTAGAAGTTAACGATTAATGAGTTTTTTCAAACTCATCAACTTCACGCTCTGCTTCTTCTTTAGATTTACCATACTGCTGCTGAATTTTACCAACTAGCTCTGTACGGCTACCTTCAATTTTGTCTAAATCGTCGTCAGTAAGATCGCCCCATTTTTGTTGAGCCTTACCTTTAAGTTCGTTCCAATTACCTTTCATACGATCGCTGTTCATAAGTTTCTCCTTACTTAGATTTAATTAACGTTCAGTATAAAAGGAGCAAGGCGTGTACCAATAAGTTAAATTTTTATTTTGCATTTATAATCATGGTGTTATGTTTTTATTGAGGCAGTAATGATTAATGTTTTGAGCACATCCTTAAAAAATGTACAGAGCGGTCTGTAATTATTTCTGATTATGTAACCCTTAATTAAATCCTTTATAACCACATAGCTTTAGCGGCGCGTTTATTTTTGGTTTTTGTTACAATGCACACAAAGCAATTTTGGGTAAATAGCTGTGCTGCCGGTTCAAGACATATATCAACAACTCGTTACTACATTACAAAGTAATCCTATTACGTTATTACAAGCACCGCCTGGTGCGGGTAAATCTACGTGGTTGCCGCTACAACTCATGCGTGACGGGCATTTTAAACGTATTGTAATGCTAGAGCCTCGCCGTTTAGCTGCACGTAATATTGCAAGTTACTTAGCAAAGTGCCAAAACGAGAGTGTTGGGCAAAGTGTGGGTTTGCGGATTAGGGGCGAGAGTAAAGTAAGCGCTAATACGCGCCTCGAAATAGTCACCGAAGGCATGTTAACGCGCATGTTGCAAAACGACCCCGAATTAAGCGATATTGATTTACTGATATTTGATGAATTTCATGAGCGTTCAATTGCAGCCGATACCTCACTTGCCTTTGCGCTCGAGACCCAAAGTGCGCTGCGTGAAGATTTAACCATTATGCTTATGTCGGCAACTCTTGATACTGAGCGTTATACAGCGTTTTTTGACTGCCCTGTAATTCAATCAAGCGGTCGCAGCTACCCAATAGACGAAATATACATACCCATAAAAGATGAAAGCCGCTGGCTTGATGCAATTCCTAACATAATAAAACAAGCACTTAATGAGCAAACAGGTAGCGTATTGGTGTTTTTACCTGGGCAGTTTGAGATACTACGCGTGCAACAAGCACTGAGCGATTTACCCAGTAACTGCCAAGTTGCAACGCTATTTGGCGAGCAAGATAAAGCTAATCAGCAAGCTGCTATTGCTCCTGCACCAAACGGCATGCGCAAAGTAGTGCTAACCACCAATGTAGCCGAAACCAGTTTAACTATTGAAGGCATACGCATTGTAATTGACAGCGGCAAGCGCCGTGCAGCCACCTTTAATTTAAAAACAGGGGTTACAGAGCTCACAACACAAAGTATATCGCGCTCATCTGCTGTGCAGCGTGCAGGGCGTGCAGGACGTATAGAGCCGGGCATTGTTTATCGAATTGGCTCAAAGCAAACCTTTGAGCGACGTAATAGCCACGACAATCCCGAAATACTCACATCAGACATAAGCCAGCTCATGCTTGAGGCAAAGCAGTGGGGAGCCAGTATTGATGAGCTAACCTTGCTCGATAAGCCCACTGAGCAGCAATGCGAACAAGCAAGTAACCTGCTTAATATGCTTGAAGCTATTGATAGCAAAGGTAAGCTCACACCGCTTGGCAGTAAAATGTTAGGTTTTGGTGCTGATATTCGTTTGGCGCATATGCTATTAAAAGCACAAATACTTGATGACCAACTCCCTGGTATTTTTAGGCTCGCTATTTATTTAGTGGCATTACTTGAGAGCCGAGTAAATAGCGCAAACGAGTTGAGTTTAGCGCTGCATAGCCAGCAGCAACGTCCGCATCCGGTATTTAAACAACAGTTAAAATATTGGCAAAGCCGCTTAAAAGTAAAAGACGAAAACAGCGAATTAAATACGCATTATATTAGTTTGCTAGTGGCATTGGCATACCCCGATCGCATCGCTAAAAAACGCGGTAATGGTTACCTACTTGCCAATGGTGCAGGTGCTGAGTTAAATGCAGATTACTGGCACAACGACGATTACTTAGCTATAGCAACCATGGGCGGGCACAAAGGCGGGCGTATATTTACAGCCACTGCGCTTAACCCATTTGAGTTACAAGAATTTTTACCGCATTTATTTAGTGAACTTACTCGTTGTGAGTTTGATGAAAAATCAGCGCGCTTTATTCATCAAGATGAAGTAAAGCTCGGGGCTATAACGCTCAGCAGCCAGCCTAGTAAACAAAAACTAGATAAGGGCGAGCGCGCTAAAGCGTGGCTTAACTTATTTGCTAAACACGGTTTTGCATTATTTAACGAGCAACCTGATGCGCAACAATTGCTGATACGTATGAGCCTAGCAAGTAATTTAATGCCCGATAAATTCCCGCAGATAAACGAGCAACAACTTATTCAAAATGCAGCGCAGTGGCTAGGCGTGTTTTTAGAAGATATTAAAACGCTCACGCAGCTTAAAAAGTTTAACTACTTTGAAGCATTACAAAACTGCTTTGATTGGCAACAACAAACCACGTTAAAAGCTTTGTTACCTCTGCGTTTAACGGTGCCCAGTGGCTCAAATATAAAGATAGAGTACCAACTTGATGGCCCCGCAAAGCTAAGCGTGCGTATGCAAGAAGTTTATGGCTTGACCAGTACGCCTATGCTTGCCAACGGTAAATTGCCATTGCTTATGGAGCTGCTATCGCCAGGTAAACGTTCATTGCAACTTACTCAAGATTTAGCCCACTTTTGGGCTAGCAGTTACCGCGATGTGCAAAAGGAAATGAAAGGCCGCTATCCTAAACATTTTTGGCCAGACGACCCTGCCAACAGCGTTGCAACAAATAGAGTAAAGAGCAAAATGTAGGTGTTAATTTACTTAAAACTGATTTTGTTTGATTATTGAACTTACTAAGGTAATGTACCTATAAAATATTTTTAGCTACAGGGAATAGTCAATGAGGTTACTTTTAACATTAGGTTTGGCTTTAGTAACTGCTTTTTCGGCGTATGCTGAAAAGCCACTCGACTTAAATGCGTTTGCGCAGCAGTATTATAAAACAATGACCGCCACACAAGCACCTAACGCAGGTGCTAAAGAGCTTGAGGCTTACCTTGCATTGTTAACCGATGATATTGGCAATCAGCACATTCCGTATCAACCGGATGACTCACGTATTCCTGATGGTAAAAAGCAGATGCGCAAAGGTATGAGTTTTTACTTAGGTGCACACACGTTGTTTGAAAGCACACTGCTTAATACATTTGTGTTTAACAATACGGGCTTTGCTATTCGTTATAAGAGTTATGCAAAGGGCATTCACCCGCAAAGTAAGCAGCCAATAGAATACACCTCCACAATGATGGAAGTAATAGAAGTTGAAAACGGTAAAGTGGCGATGATCCGCAAGTATCACGAATAACAAATAAGGATATATATGAAACATTTACTTATCGCATTATCAATATTAATGCTTAGTGCATGCGCTAGTACAAAAAGTGATTTTAGATTTGATGGTTCTACACCTGAGTCAACTCAGGCCGGAGTTAATAAAGTTTTAAAGACATTAAAATCTCAAGATTTAATGCGCTTTATAGGCGCCTTAATTACAATTCAATTTTCTGATGTGCAAAGCGCAGAAGATGTTTTAGGCGACCCAACCATGATGAATGAAATGAATTACTTTATTATTGGTAAAAAAATTGATGGCTTAAATTATTATGAAGTACTGGAACTTGCGAGTACATCTTCATCGAAAGTGGAAGTTTCGGTAGCGAAATAGTTCCAGCTTTTTGTATTACATTAAATGTGTAATACCAATTCGCAATAATACTTAATCATTTTGCAGGGCTAAACGTGTCGCTACCTGCGTTAAAAAATGCTCATTTAGAACAACTAAATAGCGAATTTTTTGCCTAGCTATCAACACGTTTTTCTGCCCTCAAAATAGACCACTTAATTAAGCGAATTGGTATGATTTTATGTCTATATTAAATATATTATTGAAAGTGCTAAAGTTTTAACGCTATAAAACTTAATAGTAAGCTTTGTTTATTCCTGCTCATGAATTTATACTACGCTTTAGTAAGAAGCTAATTATTTATAATTTAGATGCAGAAGTCTAAAACATAAAACGTAAGCTACTTTGACTTAATTCTACACGATTAGATAGAGACTATGACATTAAGATTTTTTGTAATAATAGGTACTTTAATTTTAATGTGCTTTGTAACAAGTTTATTAGTTGGGTATCGCTATTTTTTTAGCCTGCCGACTATAAACACTAGTATTGAAGATTATCAAAATCGTGAATTACTGAGTCTTAAAATTGCGCTTGATAAAGAGTTTATATTTTTAGAAACACTCAATTATGACTACGCCGTATGGGATGATACCTATAATTATATGGCAGATTTTGACGCAGAATATGTAGATTCAAACTTTGTAGGGGATACCTTCTATTCTCTCAAAATTGATGGTGTGTTTATCTACGATGTAAACTTTAATATGGTGTACGGACAAGCGTATGATTATATGAAGCATACGGAGTTTGATGCGCCTGATTTAGATTTACAGGTTAATAAATTAAACCGCGCAATTATTCCTAATCCAAAAGCTGCTAATGACGACAATAGTTTAAGCCATTCTGGTTTTTTACAAACAGCGGGCGGCCCTGTTATGTTTGCATCGCATGTAATAAAGCGAACAGATAAAACAGGTGAGCCTGTTGGTAGTATTGTTTTTATAAAAAAAGTAAGACCGTCGTTGATCAAATCCTTAGCGGAAATTGCACAAGTGGAGCTTAGCTATACACAAATAGCACACGGTAGTTCTTTAAACGATATTGCGACGCTTAAAGGGAGCCTCCAAGAAGAGGACATTGCCACTCAAAGGAAGAGGGTGATTCTAGATGTAAATGGTAAGCCATTGCTTGCTTTGAACATTAAGCACCATCACCAAACACTGCCAGTTTTATTTGATCATTATTTAAAGCTTATTTTGTTAATGTTTTTTGTAATGTCATTATTAGGTTTTTATATTGTAAATCGTTATTTTATTGAACCGCTTATTAGTGGTGCGTCCGCTATTAATTCAATGTTGGTTAAAAACGATTTACAGCCTTTGAGGTTCACTAATCAATTTTTAGAAATGCGCGTTTTAATTAGCGGTTTTAATGCGTTAATTAAACAAGTAAAAGAGCAAAATTCTAAGCTCGAAAAAATAAGTAAAATTGATGGGTTAACCCAAATTTACAACAGGCGTGCCTTTGATGAAATTATAGCGGCTCAGTGGGAGCAGGCTCAACAGCAACAAAATGCCTTTGGAGTAATATTACTTGATGTAGATCACTTTAAAAATTATAACGATTTTTATGGTCACCAAGGCGGAGACAACGCTTTACAGCTCCTAGCTGGTAAATTACAAAAAATGGCAAAGCAAAACACAGGAACAGTTGCGCGCTATGGCGGCGAAGAGTTCATATTATTCTTTAAAGAGCTTTCTTATGAAGAGTTTGTAAATATATCTCAGCAATTGCTTTTGGCGGTTCGGGAGTTAAATTTACCTCATGAAGCGTCGCCTGTACGTAAATATTTAACAATTAGTGCTGGGTGTGTATTTGCTACAAAAGAAACCTTAAGTGGTAATAATGTGTCTATTCAATCACTAATTAAAGAAGCCGACATAATGCTCTACGAAGCGAAAAACTCAGGTAGAGATAAAACATCAATCAAATCTATATAATTTAAGTCAATTATTAAAGATGCATCAGCTGTTTTTTATTATTAAACGCTCAAACCTCTTTCCCGCCATGGCTATGTGCAAGGTCATCAAGTTCGGCGCAAGTGTAATCAAAACCACTTTCGTCGTATTCGTATGTCACTTTTACACTATCGCCGCCATTAAAAAGTCGTGTTTTTACATCGTTAACCGGCCAGTCTTTGAGCTCGTGTAAAAACCGGTTAGCAACTTGTGATGATTCAAAACAATAGCGAATTTCTGTTTTCATAAATAATAAAGCTCTGGCTGTTTACCCCAGCTGCTAGCGCATTATTAATGGGGCGTTCATGATTCGGTTACAAAAAATAAAGAGTTAAATTGTAAATTTTGTGTTTCAATAAATGCATTAAACTCGGTACACACTAACGTACTTTAATTAACAAATGATGACGACTTTACATGCATTATAAATTTGCTCTTATCGCAAGCTCGGTTTTTATACTATGCGCTTGCGGTGGTTCAGGCTCCGATGATACGCCAACCGTTAACGGAAATAAAATCCCCATTTTGTCAGTCGCTGATATTCCTAGTGAATTAAGTAAGGGGCAAACA
The DNA here is from genome assembly GCF_016598755.1 of Pseudoalteromonas sp. LC2018020214. NCBI lineage: Bacteria > Pseudomonadati > Pseudomonadota > Gammaproteobacteria > Alteromonadales > Pseudoalteromonadaceae > Pseudoalteromonas > Pseudoalteromonas sp. LC2018020214. The sequence goes on along the minus strand of NZ_CP066804.1, from coordinate 2,697,328 downwards.
ATTGAGCTAACAGCAACAGCCAGTGATAAAGACGGCACTATTACATCTGTTGTATGGCAACAAACGCAAGGGCCTGAACTAATTAGTGGGCCTTTAGAGGCATCAACTACTTCAGTAACACTGCTAAATGCGCAAAGTTATAAGCCTGTTGATTACGCTTTTTCGGTCACAGCAACCGATAACGAAGGGGCAAGCAGTGTAAAAACGCTAAGCTTTACTGCACGTAATAATATGGATGACATTAGCGCCGCACGGTTACTACACCAAGCAACAATGGGACCTAAGCTTAGTGAAATACAAAACGCACAAGGATTAAGCGAGCAGCAATGGCTTGATAAGCAAATAGCGCTACCTATTAATTATCACCGTGATTATTTAGTAAAGTTAAATGACGATGACGACTTTAAATACATAAGCCGCATAGACGCATGGTGGAAGGCAGTAATGCAAAGTGACGATCAACTTCGTCAACGTGTTGCATTTGCGTTAAGTGAAATATTAGTAGTGTCGGATGAAAACAGTGCCTTAAGAGGGCAACCTGAGGGCATGATCACTTATTACGATTTGCTACTAAAGCATGCCTTTGGTAATTATCGTGACTTACTCGAAGATGTCACGCTTTCGCCTATTATGGGAACTTACTTAAGCCATTTGGCTAACGAAAAAGCAGACGATGCACTTAATATTCGCCCAGACGAAAATTACGCACGTGAAGTAATGCAGTTATTTACTATTGGCCTTGAAGAGCTAAACCTAGACGGCAGCGCTAAGCTTGATGCACAAGGTAATACTATTGCTACTTACGGACAGGTCGAAATAGAGGGTTTTGCACGCGTATTTACTGGTTGGACGTTTGCCGATAGTGAAACATTTAAGCGTAAAAGTCGTGACTATATTAAGCCAATGGAAGCATTTGACGAGTATCATTCTAGTAAACAAAAAACCTTACTAAATGGCGAGGTTATACCACAAGGTTATACAGCAGAAGAGTCATTGCAAATAGCGCTCGATAATTTATTTAACCATCAAAATGTTGCGCCATTTATTACTAAGCAACTTATTCAGCGATTAATTACGTCAAATCCAACCCCCCAATACGTTGAACGAGTAGCTAATATATTTATTGATAATGGCGCCGGTGTACGCGGCGATTTAGCGGCTGTAGTAAAGGCTATATATTTAGATGATGAAGCTCGCCACTTTGGCTCAGTGCTTAACTATCAAGGTAAAATTAAAGAGCCTATTTTAAAAACCGTACAGTTTTGGCGAAATCTCGATGCTAAATCTTTGGCTGGTTACTATAAAACATGGAATTTAATAAATAGCTACGGGCAAGGACCCATGCAGTCGGCTTCGGTATTTAACTTTTTTAGGCCTGATTATCAAACCGCAGCTTTGCGAAATGAAGGTATTGTTGCGCCAGAGTTGCAAATAGCAAACGATGCAACACTGATTGGCACCATGAATGCGCTTTACGCAAGTTTAGTGTGGAGTACCGCTGAAGCACACAGTGATTTAAATTCAAATGGTATTTATGTTTATATTCAAGACGACATGAATGTTTTAGAGAAAAACGGTGTTAACGCGCTATTAACTCAGTACAACACGCTATATTTTGCAGGCGCAATGAGCAGTGACACACGCCAAGCATTACTTGATTTAGATGCCTACTTTAATGAAGAGCAATACCGTGAACGGGTTTCGTATTTATTATATATGATTGCTATTTCACCTGAATTCAACGTGCAGTATTAGGAGCGCATAATGAGCATTAATAGAAGAGAGTTTTTGTCGTTATGTGTAAAAGGCAGCGTATCGGCTGCCGCGTTAACGAGCCTGCAATTACAAGCATTAACTGGAGCGACTAATGCTGTTGAGCTAGGTGATTACAAAGCATTAGTGTGTGTGTATTTATACGGGGGGAATGATTCGTTAAATATGCTCGTTCCGCTTGAAGGCGAGCAACGGAGTTTGTATGAGCAAAGCAGGCAAAACCTAGCGGTAGAGAGCCCACTTGAGCTAAGCATTAAAAGCCAGTTTGCCGGTGGAGTCGGTATTCATCCTTCACTTGAACCTATACAAAATGTATTTGAATCCCAAAATTTAGCATTTATAGGTGGGGTAGGTACTTTACTCGCTCCCACAACATTGAATGACTATAAAAATAAAACAATAGGTTTGCCTAAGCATTTGTTTTCGCATAACGATCAGCAAGCTGCGTGGATGTATGGTCGAGAAAAGCAATCACTTAATAGCGGGTGGGGCGCACGACTTTTAGATCGTTTAGAGTTACAAGATGAGTTTGCAGCTAATGTATCACTCGACGGTACTAATTTATGGCAAACGGGAAGTGCTAGCAATGCATTTGCGCTTAACAAAAGCGGCATTAGTAGTATTAACGCGTTTGGAGGGTATCAACCTCGTAGCGAGCACGTAACCGCTATTATGAACCGCTTACTAGGCAATACGAGCCATCCGTTAAGTACAGCTTATGCCAATGGCTTAACAAGTGCGATAAATAACACTCAAGCAATGAACAGCGCGTTAGAAAGCGCGCCTGCACTTATTACCCCATTTAGCGATAATAGCCTTAGTGAGCAACTTGCCGCCGTTGCTAAAACAATTAGCGTACAGGCAAAATTGAGTACTCAACGCCAAGTGTTTTTTGTTTCTATGGGGGGGTATGATACCCACGACAACCAATTAACAACGCACCCTGCTTTATTAAATACGTTAGCTCAAGGGTTAAGTGAATTTGATAGTGCGATGAAAGAGCTTGATATGGCTGATAAAGTGACTACGTTTACTATGTCTGATTTTGGTCGCACGTTGACCTCAAATGGCGATGGCACTGACCATGGTTGGGCAGGAAACCAAATAGTAATGGGCGGCGCAGTAAAAGGCGGCAATATATATGGCGAGCTATTAACTCAACATTTGGATGGCCCACAAGATACCGGTGGCGGGCGTTTAATTCCAAGTGTTGCTAATGAGCAGTACTTTGCCACACTGGCTCAGTGGTTTGGTGTGCCAAGCTCTGAGCTTGTTGATATTTTTCCAAACTTGAGTAACTTTGATCACACAACATTGGACTTTTTTGTGTAATTAGTCGCTAATAGTAATCTAAAAGCACTTGTTAGTAGTATAAGCTACTGGTTAATAGTGCTTAATTGTTTTAATAATAAAAATCACACAATATAGGAATCATAAAATGAAAGTTTTAGTGAGCTTAGTTAGTCTAATCGCCTTTTTACTCGTCATACTGCCAGGGCCTTTGTATAAATTTGGTATTGTAGAGCTAGGAACTGCGTTTGCTGGTTTTAAATTTGGTGTTTACGCTGGTGGCGCTGCATTGGTGCTACTTATAGTACAAGCGTTATTTATGCGTAAAACGTTAACGCTAAGCAGTGGTGTTATTGCGCTTGTGTTTTCGGTTGTGGCTATTGCTATGCCACTTAATATGATGAACAAAGCTAAAAGCGTACCGGCAATTCATGATATTTCAACAGATTTAGTTAACCCACCAAAATTTGTAGCAATTGCGCCACTACGTGCTGAAGCACCAAATCCAGTAGAGTACGCGGGTGAAGAAACGGCAGTACAGCAACGCAAAGCATACCCTGAACTGGCAACGTTAAGCTTTGCACAATCTAAAGCCGATTTGATGGCAGCAAGCGAACAAGCAGTTAAAAATCTTGGTTTTGCAGTAGTAAGTGCAAACACGGCTACAGGTATTGTAGAAGCTACTGATACAACAACATGGTTTGGTTTTAAAGACGATGTGGTAATTCGTATTAAAGATGAAGGCAGCCAACGTTTTGTTGATATTCGTAGTAAGTCGCGAGTAGGGCGTAGTGATTTAGGGAAAAATGCAGAGCGCATTCATTCAATTATTAATGAACTAAACAGCTTACTTGCAAAATAATTAAATTTAGCGCCCTAGTACTAATGATTGAGCCCAAACACTGTTTGGGCTTTTTTTGTGCCTATTTTATATTGTCAGGTTCTATTCACGGGCTATGGACTATGCTGTTGATGATTTAAATTTTTAACCACTATGGAGTTATTATGAAAACAGTAGGATATGCAGCAAAAAGCCAAGGTTCTGAACTTACAGAATTTTCTTTTGAGCGCCGCGATTTACGAAATAACGATGTAGAAATTGAAATTTTATACTGTGGTGTGTGCCATTCAGATTTACACGCCGTACGAAATGATTGGGGTGGCAGTGACTACCCGCTAGTACCAGGGCACGAAATTGTTGGTAAAGTTATGTCGGTAGGTAGCGACGTTAAAAAATATAAGCAAGGCGACACGGTTGCTGTTGGTTGTATGGTTGATTCGTGCCAAAGTTGCGATCAATGTGATAACGACGAAGAACAATTTTGCCGCGAAGGCATGGTTGGTACTTACGCAGGCAAAGACCGCGTTAGTGGTGAAATGACCCAAGGTGGATATTCTAAACATGTTGTTGTACGCGAAGAATTTGTACTTTCTGTACCAGAAAATTTAGACCTTTCACGCGTTGCACCGCTACTTTGTGCAGGTATTACTACGTATTCGCCACTTCATAAGTGGGGCGTAAAAAAAGGTAGCCGTGTTGGTGTTGTTGGTCTAGGTGGGCTTGGTCACATGGCCGTTAAAAATGCAGTTGCAATGGGCGCAAGCGTTACGGTAATTGGCCGTAGTGAGTCTAAAAAAGATGATGCGGTTAAATTGGGTGCTCAGCACTATTTAGTGTCATCTAATGATGACGAAATGAAAGACTCGCAATCAGCCTTTGACGTCATTATAGATACAGTTCCTGTAAAACATGATTTATCTATTTACACACCGCTACTTGATGTAGATGGTACATTAGTTATTGTTGGCCAAGTTGGTCCAGTGGATGAGCTAAGCACGGTGCCACTGTTAATGGGTCGCCGTCGTATTGCAGGCTCACTTATTGGTGGTATTGCACAGACGCAACAAATGCTCGACTTTTGTGGTGAAAATAACGTGCTACCTGAGTGCGAAATGATCAACATTGACGAAATTAACACGGCATACGAGCGTATGGAAAAATCTGACGTACGATACCGCTTTGTTATTGATATGGCATCGTTAAACGCTTAATTTACTAGGTAAATTAAAAATAAAAGAGCCGCTAATTAGCGGCTCTTTTTGTATTTTAAATTAACTCGAACTCAGTTAATTAGTAGCTTGCGCTGTTGGTTGCTGTTTGTTTAGTTGTAAGTAACTTAATAGCCACATACCCAAACCACCTAAAAACAATGCAGCTGCTACGTAACCTGTTTGATTAGGTGCGGCACCTTGCGCTATTGCAATTCCGCCAACCCAAGGACCTATAGCATTAGCAGTATTAAATGCGCACTGTACTAAGGCACCAATCATAGCGTGGCCTTCGGGCGCAACGTCCATTAAAAGCGTTTGAATCAGCGTAGCCAAGCCCACACTGCAACCAATAAAGAAGATCACCGCGTAAAGAGCCCAAATATTATGGCTTGCAGTTACATAAGCAAAGGCAAATACAATAGTACATACAAGCGCAAGGCCAGTCGTTTTAATTGCTGATTTATCGGCAGCTTTACCCAGTACATAGTTACCGAGTGTACAACCGATACCAAACATTACCATTGCGATAGAAATAGTATACGGGGCTGTTTTTGTTACCACTAATATGGTGTCGGCAATGTAAGTATAAATACAAAACACCCCGCCAAAGCCAATAATTACAATACCCAAAATAGACCAAACCAGTTTATTTTTAAGTACGCCAAACTCGTTTAGTAAGTTAGAAGGCTTAGCGTTATCGATATTAGGCACTACTTTATAAACAAAAACAAAAGCAATAAAGGCCAGTACTGCAGCGCCAGCTAAACAATAACGCCAACTTAAATTTTGACCTACAAGTGTAACTATAGGCACGCCAACAATAGTAGCCACAGTTAAACCCATAAACACCTTAGACATAAAGCTAGCACGCTTACCTTTTGGAGCAATATCTGATGCTAATAAAATAGCAGCACCAAAATATGCACCATGAGGTAAGCCACTTAAAAATCTAAATATTACAAGCTGCTCAAGCGATGTTGCCATCGCGCTTAACCCGTTTGAGATAAACATTAAGCTTATAAAAATGAGCAATGCTTTGCGCTTTCTCATATTAGCAGTGGTAAGCATTAAAATAGGCGCACCCACTACAACACCAATGGCGTAAGCACTAATTGCATAACCACTTTGTGAGGGCGTTGAGCCAAATGTTTCGCTAATTAGTGGCAGCATAGGCATCATCGAAAACTCAGATAATCCTAAAATAAATGTGCCAAGTGCTAATACGAGTAAAATAGCGGTTCTGTTAAGTTGACTAGATGCCGACGTTACATCTGATGTCATAGATGATCCCTTAAGATTTAATTTTAAAAGTGAAACAGCACAATAAATTCTGAATAGAAAATATTATATGTATGCTTAAATTTTGGTGTGAGAGGGTAGTCTGTGAGAGTGCTATTTTAAGTTAAAAAAAGTACAGAGTCATGCATAAATTAGTGTTTTTGTTAGGTTTTTAAAATGTTAATTAGAAGAAAATACTACTTAAAATTTATAAAATAAAAAAACTATTTATAAAGCATGCATCTATAAGGTGTTAAATATTCGCCGAAAGGTTATTTAGAGCTTATATTTACAGTATAGTTACATATTTGTTTAACGTTATTCTGCTAATGTTTTTACTAATTTACTCCTTAAGGTTTTTTATATGTTTGGTATTTCCCAAAAGAACGCAAAAATTGAAGAACTGGAACTTCAATTAATTCAAAAAGAGTCTATCTTGTCTGCAATTAACAAGCATGTGGCTTATATTGAATTTACACCTGAAGGAATAATATTAGACGCAAACCAATTGTTTTTAACAACAATTGGATACACAAAAGAGCAAATAATTGGTAAGCATCATCGCATGTTTTGCGAGCCTGAATATGCAAAGTCAGACAAATATAGCCAATTTTGGCAAGCATTAAAAACCGGAGATTCTAAATCAGGATCGTTTTTAAGATACAAAGCTAATGGCGATAAGCTTTGGCTTGAGGCAACTTACTTTCCTGTAGAAGAGCATGGCGTAGTCACTAAAGTGATTAAAATAGCCTCTGATATTACGACTAGTTATATACAACGAAAGGCACAAGAAGCGATAGCTAGTGCACTCGATAAAGCATTGGCTACAATAGAGTTTACCCCACAAGGTAATATTTTAAGCGCAAATCAAAACTTTTTAGCAACAGTAGGCTACAGCTTAAAAGATATTGTAGGTAAACATCATAAAATGTTTTGTACTGAAGTGTTTTATGAGAAAAACCCACATTTTTGGAATGAATTAGCGCAGGGGCAGTTTAAGTCAGGAAAATTTAAACGTATTGCCGCCGACGGTTCAGAAATTTGGCTAGAAGCTACTTATAACCCAATATTAGATAGCAAAGGTAATGTAATTAAAATAATTAAGTTTGCATCAAATATTACTGATCGTATACACAATAATAATGCAGTGACTGAAGCCGCTGCAATCGCGTATGAATCGGCGGTAGCTACAGCGCAAACAGCTAAAAAAGGTTCTGAAATATTACAAAGTTCTGTTGCAAACTCCGATGCCATTGTAAGCCAAGTTCTTAAGTCAGTTGATTTAATTAAAAACCTTAATGAACAATCAGCTGTAATAGGCTCCATTGTTTCTACAATTAGCAGCATTGCTGACCAAACTAATTTACTTGCACTCAATGCTGCAATTGAAGCTGCACGTGCTGGTGAATACGGTCGAGGTTTTGCCGTAGTAGCTGACGAAGTAAGGCAACTTGCAGCCAGCACGAGTAGTTCAACTAATGAAATAGCGACCGTTGTTAAAAATAACCAAGAGCTTACTAATGATATATCAAGGCAAATTACGTCGGTTTCAGACTCTTCAGAGCAAGGCCGAGAGCTTATTGCGAATGTATCTGAGGTTATTAAAGAGATTGAGCGAGGGGCTGATATTGTTTCTCAAACAGTCGCTGAGTTAAATACTTAATTTATTATATGGCCTTTTAAATTAAACACACCTAACAACATTTTAAATTGATAAAGTGCGACAATATGTCGCGCTTTTGCTTTTGCAGTTCACACTATAATTACGTCAATTATTACAGTGACATAAATTAACAATGGTTTATAAAAGCAAAACTAAAAAAACTTACTTACTTTCCCCTGTCGCACTTTTTATTAGCGGTGTGCTATCTCCTTTTGCATTTGCCGACGATACGCCTTTAGAAGTGATTGAAGTACACGGACATGCTCAAAATAAGCACTTAGCACTTGGTTCGTCAGAATCGTTATTAAGTGATTTAGGTGTCGACTTTTCAGCTGCGGGCGGCGTATCTAACCTCCCTATTTTAAATGGTTTAATGGGCGACAGAGTTAAAGTGTTAATTGATGGCGCAGATGTAACCGCTGCATGCGCTAATCATATGAACCCGCCACTTTCGTATATCTCGGCTAATCAAATTACGTCTTACAATGTGGTTGCAGGCGTGTCGCCAGTGAGCGCGGGCGGCGATAATATTGCTGGCGTAATAAGCGTTAATTCTATTTCACCACAGTATAGCGATAGCAATGAATTAGATTGGCACTCAGGCTATGTGTCAGCACAGTACAGTAGCGTTGATAACGGGCGTAAACTTGGCGTTGGTGCACGTTTAGCAAGTGACACGTTTAGCCTTAATTATCAGGGGTCGTTTAGTGATGCAGATAGTTATGAAGACGGTAACGGCGATGTAGCATTAGATACATTGTATCGAGCACAAAATCATAGTTTAACCGCAGCTATGCGCGATGATAAACAGCAATTAGTTATAAAGCTAACACATCAAAAAATCCCGTATCAAGGATTTGCAAATCAGTATATGGATATGACCGATAACACCAGTTACGGTGCAATAGCTCAATACAAACGCTCTTTTGATAACAGCGAGCTTGAAGGGCAAGTTAACTGGCATAGCGTAAAGCACGAAATGGGTTTTTTCAGTGAAGAAAAAACAGGCATGATGCGAATGAAAACCGATGCACAAGATATAAGTACGCAGCTTAAATGGCGTATCGCGCTTAATAAAAGCAGCAGTATTTTACTCGCTCAAGAATATTACAATTACCGCATTGATGATTGGTGGCCAGGTATTGAAGGCTCAACCATGATGGGACCAAACGATTACGTAAATATAAATAATGGCAAACGAGAGCGCATAGCAGCATTTGCTGAATATGAGAGCCAAATAAATACAAAACTGTGGTTAAACGCAGGCGTACGCATTGAAAGTATTAATACCCAAGTAGGTGAGGTTCAGCCTTACAACGACGGTATGAGCATGATGGATATGGACGATATGAGCGATATGGGCAGTATGGAAAGTATGACCATGAGCGATACGTCTACAGATAATACAGTTGCTGCACAGAACTTTAATGCTGGCGACAGAGATAAAACCGACACTATAGTTGATGCTAACTTATTAATTAACTACCAAATAACAAATTATGATGAGCTGCAATTTGGTCTTGCCCGTAAAAACCGCGCGCCTAATTTATACGAGCGATACAGCTGGGGCGTAAGTAATATGGCAACCACCATGATTGGTTGGTATGGCGATGGTAATGGCTATATTGGTAACCCTGATTTAGGCGTTGAAACAGCGCATACTTTAAGTGCTACTTATATTAAGCAGGCTAAAGATGATGGTTGGCGATTAAGCACCAATGTTTGGTATACAGATGTGAATGATTATATTGATGCTGATATTGTAAGAAGCTTCAATAGTTATGACTTGGACAACACAGCGCGTAACATTTTGCAGTTTACTAATGTAGATGCCATTTTATATGGTGCAAAAATAGATTTAACAGCCAACATTTATGAATCTAAGCAATTAGGTAACTGGCAGTTACACGCTAATGTTACTAATACCAGAGGTAAGCGAGACGATACTAACCAACCGCTTTATCAAATTAAACCACTGCAAACCCAGCTAGGTATTAGCCAGCAAATGGGTCGATTTGAAAATGCGTTATCTTGGCAGTGGGTAGATACTAAAACACGTGTAGATAATAATCGTTTTGAAAACCAAACAGACAGCTACAGCTTGGTTAATTTAAGCTCTAAAGCCACATGGGATTCATTAACGCTAAGCGCAGAAGTGAGTAACGTGTTTGATGAGTACTATCAACTCCCACTAGGCGGCGTAAGTATTGCGGCACTTAAACAAGATAGCAGCAACGGGTTTGAACAACTTGCTGGGCAGGGCCGTTCATTTAATGTAAGCATTAGTTACGCGTTTTAACTAAATTAAATTTTAAAATAAAGTAAAAGCCATAACTGTGTTATGGCTTTTTTCATACGCTTTAATATGTAAGCCGTAAACTTATTTTTATGAAATATTTGTACGCAAAAAGCGTTCTATTAAGCACGCTTGTACTAATTTTACAGCGTTATTTTAAGGCAATGCAGTAAAAAGCAGTAACTTGTTCATCACCCAATGATTAGGAAATACAGTGTTTAAGCAATTTAAAAATAAAGTGATGGGTGCGCCAACAGCTATGGCCGGTTTAGCTTTGGGTATTGCCAGTATGGGGTGGACATGGGAAAACGTTTTTAATTTAAACTCCCAAGGGCAATTTTTGGGAGCGGTATTAGCTGGCGTATTAGTTTTACTTTTGGCTGCTAAGTTTTTACTACACCCTCATTTATTAAAAGCCGATTTAGCACACCCAGTTGCAGGAAGTGTGATCCCTACATTTGCAATGGCTAATCTTGTTATTTCAAACTCAATTGGGCAATTTAACCCATTGGCTGGTGATATTATGTGGGTTTTAGCTTTTGTGCTGCATCTCACATTTTTGGTGAGCTTTTTATGCCAGCGAGCAAAAAAGTTTAACTTTGAGGATATGGCGCCCAGCTGGTTTGTGCCACCAGTAGGGATAATTATTGCAGATGTTACTTTTTCGGGAAATCCGACATTAGCGTGGTTAGCTTATAGTGCGCTGGTTATTGGTATATCAACGTACGCGATAATGCTGCCAATTATGTTTTATCGTTTTTTATTAGCATTAAAAAGTGACTACGAAATACAGCCAACACTTGCCATTTTAGCTGCGCCTGCCAGTTTAACATTAGCGGGGTATTTTCATATTGTAGCTAATCCATCACTTGTTATAGTGGGGGCATTATTTATATTAGCGATAATAAAAACACTGATTGTTTATGTGTTATTTATAAAGTTATTAAGCAGACCTTTTACGCCGAGCTACGCTGCTTTTACATTTCCAATGGTTATTGGGGCAACTGCATTATTTAAAATGGCTGATTGGATGCAAAGTATAAACCTCGCAATGCCATATGTAGATACAGTTAATTACTTAGCTACGTTTGAACTTATAGTTGCCACGGGAGTGGTATGTTATGTAAGTAGTCGGTACTTTTGCCACTTTAAATTATCAAAGCAACAGGTAACATAAAGCTACTCTTGGATTACCTGTGGCTCATTACTTTCTTGTTCAGCTAGTTTTTCGCGCTCAGCTTTTGATACATAAGACGGTTTGTTGCTTTTATGCAATTTAGCGTTAGTGCGTTTATCTTTCTTTTGAAATTTAGTGACGATTTTTTTACGACGGTTCACAATTAAATACCCTGTTAATTTTAAGTCGCGCATTATACAGCCATCCACATAAAAGCCGCTATATAAATATTAACTCAGGTAACTTGTGCGTTTACCGCAAAGTGCTATATGTAAACTCTTCCAAGCGTTATAGTTGCCGCTCTTAGTTATTAATTAAATGGGAATTGTTTTGAAAAAGTTAGCTTTAGCCAGTATTGCTTTATTTGCATTTAGCGCTCATGCGCAGTTAAATAAAAATATTGATAGCGTTGCCGATTACGCAGTAAATACCTACCAAAATGCTCAAATACACACACTAACTAACTTAGTGGCTTTTCCGACGGTTAATAAAAGCGACATTAGCACTCCTCAAAATCCCGATTTTATTGGCTTTAAAGCACTTTTAAAAATGAAAGCCGCAGAGCTTGGTTTTGACTACCAAGATTTAGGCTACACCGTATTAATTGGTATGGGCGAGCAAAGCGAAAAAGTAACGGTAGTAACCCATGGCGACGTGCAACCTGCTAATGCTAGCAAATGGAAACAAAGTCCTTTTATTATTGATACATCTGAACCGGGAAAATTAGTTGGTCGTGGTACGGAAGACGATAAAGGTGCAATAGCAACAGCGCTCTACGCAATGAAAGCAATTAAAGATAAAGGCATACCGCTTAATAATCGTATTGAGTTAATGATTTATCTAGCAGAGGAGTCTGATTGGGGTCCGCTTACTCAATTTATGAAAACGTATGAACAACCAAAATATGCAGTAACGATTGATGCATCATACCCTGTAGTGGTTGCCGAGAAAGGCTGGAGCTTAATTGCACCTACTTTTAATGCAACATCACCACAAACGGGTTTATATGTAAGTAACGTAACGGGTGGTGCGTTTAGAAGCCAAATTCCAGAAGACGCAAGCTTAGTACTTCACAATGCAGACGCGGCACTTATTAATACATTAAAAGCAAAAGCCAAAACATTAAATAAAGTTGAGTTTAACTTTAGTGAGCAAAATGATGCCTTAGCAATAAGTGTTAAAGGTATGTCGGCGCATTCATCAGAGCCCGAGTCGGGTATAAATGCCATTGCTTATTTAGCCGAATTATTTAAAGGTATCGAGCTTGAAAATAACAGCGACGGCGAGCTAATCGACTTTGTGAATCAGTTAATAGGTTTAGACATTCACGGTAAACAGTTTGGCGAAATAGCTTACAAGCACGACTTTATGGGCCCGATGACAGTGGCACCAACAGTTATTGAGCGCGATGGTAATGCGCTAACACTTGCTGTAAATGCACGTCGCCCTATGGGTAAAGACGAAGCTGTATTACAAAAGCAAATTGATGATGCGCTCGCTAATTGGCAAGCTACTAACAATGTAACACTTGCTAACATAGAAACAATTATTGGCACACCTATGCTACTTGATGGCGCGCCGCATGCGCAAAAGCTGCTTGATATTTTTAAGCATTTTACGGGCGACGAAAAAGCTGACTTTGTATCAATAGGTGGTGGCACTAACGCAAAGCTGTTTGATAATGCGGTATCGTTTGGTCCTTCAATGCCAGGTAAGCGCTACACAGGTCACTCAGAGCATGAATTTATGACACTTGAGCAACTTGAGCTTAATTTACGTATGTACACAGCGATGATGATAGAGCTAGGTAATATGTAGTTTAAAAGTACTTAGGCTCAATAAGGTTTAATAATAGGTGTTGAGTACTAATCAGCACCTATGTCCTTAAAATTTACCTCAGGCAAGTTTTCAAAGCTTGGTTTGGCAAATAAATACCCTTGCATAAGCTCAACACCTGCGTTTTTAAGCCACTTATATTCTTCTACTTTTTCAATGCCTTCAGCTAGTGCGGTTATGTTTAAATCGCGAAACATATTTAAGCAATGAGTTACTATTAGTTGGCGTTTTTTGTCGTTGTTAATATCGCGTATGAGCGCCATATCCAGCTTGATAATATCTGTTTGAAAGTCAGCCAGTAGATTTAAACCAGAATAACCTGCACCAAAGTCATCGGTGGCGGTTTTAAATCCAAGAGACTGATAGTAATCAACAATGCGTTTAATGTGTGCGGTGTCTTCTATTTTTTCTACTTCAGTAAATTCAAACATAATATTTTGAATTGGGAAGTTATACTTTTTTGCAGCTTCTAGTGTGGTGCGTATACATCGCTCTGGTTTATAAATAGCATTAGGTAAAAAGTTAATGCTTAGTATTGATGTTATGCCCAGCTTTGCGGCTAGTTGAATGGCTTTAATACGACAAAGCTGATCAAATGCATAGCGGTTGTCTTCATTCACTTTTGAAATAATTGAATAAGCAGACTCGCCATTTAAACCTCTAACCAATGCTTCATAGCCATAAATTAGGCGAGTTTTACAGTTTATAATCGGTTGAAAAGCCATAGAAAAATCAAATTCAAGATCGTTGGCGTCAGCACAATTACTACATGTCACTTTTTCACAATCTTTTGATTTTTCGATCACTTAGTTCATCCTCTTATGTTTATTTTTAAAGTTAGTTGAGGGTAGATCCTAACACAAACAGATTAAAGTATTAGTTTATATTTTTTTTAACGTAATAAGTAATTATTTATATGTGAGTGATATTATGACTAATGTCATGCTATTTAATGACATTTGGCAGGGGTTTACATTTCGTTTTTATATAAAAATAGATTTATACATTAACAGGAGGATAAACATGAATACATCAACAACAATATTTCAAAGTATTAAACAGTATGCAGTTGCTTTAGGGTCTGTTGATCTTTCAAGGTTAAATTTGCAGCAGTCTGTTTGGTATTTAGGCAAGGCAGAGCCTATGTAGTGTGGTTATTCCCCATAAATGGGCGATAACGTAGCATTAATGCCAAACAGGCGCAGCCCAAAGGGTTCTTTCTAGGGGCTATTTACTCTTTGTTGCTCGGTTTTTACTTAGCCCACTAGGTTACAAACCTCGCGCCGCGATTAAATAGCCCCTAGTTTGAACAAATTTTAATCCGCAAAGATCAACAGACCCTAGTGTTTTTAGGATTAATTAATTTAATTACATCACCAAACACCTTATGGGTGATTTGGCCCGCGCTTGGCATGGGGATCGCTTTATTATCTGAAGTCTTAGGTATAAGCAGCTCTAAAAAGGTATCTTGATGATTAGTAAGCCAAGTAATAATTTACTTGGCTTTAATTTAATGTGCTTTATTTACAGTAATCTAAACCTAAATATTTAAAATGCTGATTGAAGTGTCGCATCTAGTGATATTTCGGTATTTAAGAGTTTTGAAATAGGGCAGCTCTTTTTGGTTTGCTCACATAAGGCTTGAAACTGCTCGTTTTGAATATCATCAATACGTGCTTTTACCTCAAGGGCAATATGCGTCACCGAAAAACCATCATCTACTTCATCAAGGCTTACAGTGGCTTTAGTATCAATTTTATCTGCGGTAAAGCCTGCATCACCTAATGCAAGTGAAAGCGCCATACTAAAACATGCACTGTGCGCTGCACCTACTAATTCTTCAGGATTTGAGCCTGCCTCATCTTCAAAGCGGGTATTAAAACCGTAAGGTTGTTTGTTAAGCGCGCCACTTTGAGTTGATATGCTACCTTTGCCTGTTTTAATGTCGCCAGACCATGTTGAACTTGCCGTTTTTTTAATCGTCATCATCTTCTCCTTGCTTGAGTGTAAGCTTTTCAGGTTAGATAAGCGTTATTTACAAAATAAGCTTACATAAAGCCTTAAAAGCACTAATTACAGATGATGCTGCAAAATAGGCGCCAGTTAATTGTTATCCCTGTTTATTTCGTTTACAGCGCTCTGAACAGTAAATAACGTTATCCCAGTCGCGCTGCCATTTTTTACGCCACGTAAAAGGTTTACTACAAATAGGACATATTTTCTGAGGTAAGTTTAGTTTTTTGTGCGCCATGCTTACTTAGCCTTACTGTTATTTTTAGTATCCGTTTTACTTTTTGTTCGAGTAACTTTTTGAGTACCCCCAACGTGTTTTTTAAGAATTTTCCCTATGGCGCGTTTAACATCGGCTCGCTCACGGTATTGCCATAAGCGCTCGCGTGCTTCTTTTGAGGCCGCTGTTAAATCAAGCATGGGTTCAGGGTAATCCTCCCCTAACTTAAAGTCGTTAAAGAGTGCTTCCATCGGAGTTTGCTCCCAAGGCTGATGTAAATATTCAATAGGGAGTTTTTCAAGCTCGGGGCACCACTTTTTAATAAACGAACCTGTTGGGTCTTGATCTTCTGATTGTTTAATTGGGTTGTAGTGCCTAATGGTGTTAATGCCTGTTACCGAGGCTTGCATTTGAATTTGCGGGTAGTGAATCCCTGGCTCAAAATCTAAAAAGTAATTAGCGAGAGGAAAGCTTGCTTGCTGCCAGCTTATATTTAAATGATGCGTTACAAAGCTTACAAGCATGGCGCGCATTCTAAAGTTTATATAACCGGTGGCTTTTAAGCAGCGCATGCAAGCGTCAATAATTGGAATACCAGTTTGACCTTGCGCCCAGCGTTCAATATCGTTTTTCACACGTTCATCATCACGATACGGAAATACGTGATAACCCGGATTAAGGGCTAAAAACTCCATAGAGCACTCGCTTTCAAACTTTTGCATAAAGTGGCAGTGCCAATGCAAGCGCGATACAAACGCTGCTAGTGGGCGTTTCCAACCTCTTTTGTCAGGGTGTTTTGAATGATATTCATCAATGGCCATTTGATACACTTGCCTAAGGCTAATGTTCCCCCATGCTAGGTAGGGCGAAAGCCGAGAGCAGTGGGTTTGGCTTAAACTTGGGCTCGATATTCCTTTTTGATAACCTTTACCGCGCTCGGCAAAAAAACTCTGCATTACAGTTCGCGCATGCAGCGGACCGCCTTGTTGAAAGCTGTCATGATCTTGAGTGTAAGCGCTTGGCAGCTCAGGCGCTTGATAGTTATTAAGGGTAATTGTTTTTATACTCTTCCAATTAGGAACAGCAATAGGTGCTTGCATTGTTTGCTGCCAGCGTTCGTTCCAATTATTACGATTTTTTTTGCCGCGAATTACCGCGCCTGTTTGCGACTCTTGCCAATTAATGTGGTTATGCTGGCACCATGCTTTTATTGCCTTATCGCGCTCAAAGGTGTTGTTTAAGCCTATTTCTTGATGGCTAAAAATATTAACTATTTCAAACTGCATCTTTAACGATTCAAGTAAATCGTTCATATTTAAATTAAATATATAAACACAGGCGTTAAAACGCGCTAGCTGATTATTTAACTCAACTATTGATTGATACACAAAGCGCCAGTGCCGCTCATTGTAGTGTGCATCTTCGAGCAGTAATGGCTCAAAGTTATAAAGTAACAGGGTCGGTAAGCCATTACTAAATGCATTTTTTAATGGTTGATGATCGCTAAGACGTAAATCACGTTTAAACCACACGATGTTTATTTTCATATAATTGGTTTATTACTTTAAATAGAAATAAAAATTAACTTGTTATTTAATTGAGTTAGCCAAACCTATACGTAACTACCTTGAATTAAGATTTAGTTTTAATGTATTAAAAGGAAATGTATGTTTTTAGATCTCACCGAAAATACTAACCAAAATGTTTACTCTTACTTAGTAGGCGGTATAAGCCCACGGCCTATCGCATGGATAAGTACATTAAATAGCGAAGGTATTGCAAATATTGCGCCTTATTCATTTTTTACTGTGGCTAGCTGCAAGCCACCTGTTTTAAGTGTTACGCAAGTAAACCCTAGTGATAAAACGAATAAAGATACGCTCAGTAATCTAATGGCAACTAAAGAATGTGTGGTTAATATAGTTAGCCAAGAGCTAGTTGAAAAAATGAATCAAAGTTGTGCAAATTATCCTAGTGATATAAGCGAATTTGATGCAGCAAACATTGCCCAATCTCCAAGTAAGTTAGTTAATACGCCAAGTGTTGCCGATTCAAAAGTAAGGTTTGAATGTAAGTTACGCGAAGTTATTAGTATTTCAAATGAGCCTGGCGGCGGAAAAATGATGTTGCTGGATGTAGTGGGTATTTGTATAGACGATGAAGTGATGAGTGGTGGCTATATTGACCCTGAATTATTAAATGCAGTGGGCAAAATGGGCGGCGATTACTTTAGTACAACCAAAGATAAGTTTTTGCTTAAAAGGCCACAGTTGTGAAATAATCGTTTACTTAGGAATACAATAATAAAAGGATTTACGAATGTTTAAGTTCATTTTCACTTTGTTAATTGCTTTGCAAAGTTTTGGCTCTTTTGCCACACAAGATAAAAAACTACCTATAGAAGTTTTTGCAGGCTTAAAAAATTTTAGCCAAGTTAAGCTATCTCCCAATGGTAAGAACCTCGCTTTTGTAAGAAATCATCAAGGTACTTTAATCTTAATGGTTAAAAACTTGGAGACGGGGGTTACTACACCAATTATAAACTCAAATAACCATACAGTGTTTTTTGATTGGTATAACTGGGCAAATGATGACGTACTATTACTTGGTGCTCGCTTTATAAAATATCAGTTTGGCGGAGTTAAATATACATCAACGCTTATGTATGCGTATAACTTTAAAAATGATAAAGGTCTTAAATTAGCTTTTAAAGCCAACACAGTAAGAGATGAAATCCAGCCACAATATTCAGACCGAATTGTTAGTTTTTTACCTGAAAAAGAAAATAAAATTTTAGTTCAAGGGGATTTTAAAATAGCAAATACCCCAGCAGTTTATGAGTTAGATTTAACCACATTACGTAAGACCCAAATACAAAGGCCACGCAGTAATGTTGTTACTTGGTTTGCCGACAGGCAAGGTAAAGTTCGTATTGCAAAAAAAATGGACGATACGCAATTTACTTACGATTATTTTGATGAGAATAAACAGTCGTGGGAAACTTTATTTGATTATGAGGTTTTTAGTAAGCAAAGTATTTCTATATTAGGGTTTGATAAAGACTCTAATTTTTTATACATCACTGCGTTACATGAAGGGCGCGATGCATTATTTAAACTCAATTTAACGACTAAAGCTCGCGAGCTAATTTACAGTAATAGTAAATATGATTTTGATGGGTCTATTTTTTATTCACAACAAACTGGCGAAGTTGCAGGCTTTACTGATTCACATTTAGATGATGGTATTAAATATTGGGATAAAGACTTAGATAAATTACATCGTTCTTTGCGCGTATCGCTCCCTAAAGATGAATATAAATTAGACATTGTAAGTACCAGTAAAGATCAGCAAAAATATATACTCTATATTAGCTCAGACAAAACGTCGGGTAGTTATTTATTTGGGGATAGAGTAAAAAAGCAGGTGAGTGCAATTGCTGATGTTTATCCGCAAATAGATGCCTCTGTATACAGAGGCAAAAAGCGCATTAGCTACAAGGCAAGAGATGGCTTGAAAATAGAAGGCTATCTAACTCTACCAGTAGAATATAAAGAAGGTGATAAGTTACCAACAATTATATTTCCACATGGCGGCCCCATGGCAAGGGATTATGCTAATTTTGATTACTGGACAGCTTTATTAGCCTATAACGGATATGCTGTTTTACAGCCTAATTTCCGTGGTTCGAGTGGCTATGGGCACGACTTTTTAATGCAGTCAATCCAAGGTTTTGGTTTGGCTATGCAAGATGACTTGCAAGACGGTGCAAACTGGTTAATTGACCAAGGAATAGCACAAGCAGATAGCATTTGTATTGGTGGTGCTAGCTATGGTGGCTATGCAGCGTTAATGGCTGTAATTAAGCACCCAGAAACGTTTAAATGTGCAGCTAGTTTTGCTGGGGTAAGTGATTTACAGTATTTAGTGAGTAAAGCACGACACTTTACAAACAAAAATATCGTTAGAAAGCAGTTTGGAACTGATGATGATTTACTAGAAGCTAATTCTCCAGTGAATTTTGCTAAAAAAATAACAAGACCAATATTGCTTGTACATGGAACTGACGACAGTGTGGTACCTGTTTATCATAGTAGAGAAATGCAGGATGAACTTGATGATGAAGCAAAAGATGTTACTTATATTGAGCTTGAGGATGGCGATCATTACTTATCTTATCAAGAGCACAGAGTTAAAACTCTTCAGGCATTTTTAGACTTTTTTGATAAACATTTGAAAAAAAATAAATAGCCAGACTCCAGTTAAATAGCAAAAAGACAACTTAGGTTGTCTTTTTTTGATCACAATCTTCCTTTGTTTGTGCACATTGTTTGCACTTTTACTTGTTAACTTTGTTTTATTAAACGTTAAAGTAAAGGTTCAAGCATTGAAAACACTTCTTAAAACAAAAGCCGCTAATGCAACTAAGTTATTTGCGTTAAGTGCGCTTTGTATCGCTTTAAGCGCATGTAATAGCGATTCAACAAGTACTGCAACAGTCGGCGATACAGTCAGTAATAGTGCTCCAACGGTTGATGCTGGTATTGACCAAACTGTTAATGCGGGCGATACCGTTTATTTAAGTTCAACGGTTGAAGATGACGGTGAAGTATCGGTTAGTTGGTCACAAACATCAGGCACTACCGTTAGTTTATCTTCAAGTACTGCAACGTCTACAGAGTTTGTTGCACCTGAAGTTTTAACCGATGAAGCACTTGTATTTGAAATCAGTGCAGATGATGGCACAAACGATGTCGTTGTAGATACAGTTATAGTTAATGTTATTGCTTCATCAGACTCAAACTCAGATACAGTTGATAATAGTGCAAAACTTACCAGCTGGTTAATTAACAACGATACAACTTCTACATACATACAAAATAATGGTTCAGTGGTTGAAGATGCTCAATCAGTTGAGGTTGTTAGCGTTACTGAGGAAGATGCTGACGTTGAATACATGTACGTGCAAACAACTGACATTCCTAAATATGATGTAACGCTTACACAAGACCAAGTAGACGCGTTAAATAACCGCCCGCGTGCAGCTACCGATTTTTATAACGGTGTAACTTCTGCAGCAGTAGGGCAAACCATTTCCTTTGGTGAAGATATTGGCTATAACAGCAGCACTGAAAACTGCGATGACACAGGCGGTGCAGGTTATTGGCCTCCAGGACCGGGTTGCCCAACAGAACAAGCGGTTGAAGCGTATTTTCCGCTAACACCTACCGATTTATCTGACACTGAAACTTGCGAAACAGGTTTAGGTACAGTTGGCTTAATGGTTAATGGCACCAGTATATTTAACTGGGGCGATGGTATGAGCTACGGTAATAACATTTGGTATACATTAGCGCCCATTGCTGAGCAATACGATGTTGATGTGTGTGGCGGACATGCTGCTAACGGGGAATATCATCACCATTTTTATACGAGTTGCTTAGCTGATTTACTTGAAGATGATGGCGATGCACATTCACCTATTTATGGTTTTGCAGCTGATGGCTATCCGCTTTATGGTCCTTATGAAAGTAATGGACAACTAGCATTAAGTGGCTGGGAAATGCGTGATTATGGCGCATCAGAAAGTGAAGGGGGTTGTGGTACTGAGGGTGAGCGAAGCTGTACCTTAGTTGATCAATACGATGTTAGCCAAGGTACACAAACAAGTGATGCAGGTCCTGCTATTGGCGCACAAGTGACGACGCTCTCTGGTAATACATTAAATGCCGACGATGGGTATTACTTTGAAGATTATTACTACGCACAAAAAACAGTAACCGGTGCTCAATTAGATGAGCATAACGGCCACGATACTAATGATGGCAAGGGTTATCACTACCATATAACACTAACGTTAGACAGTGATGGTAAATTACAGCCTTCTTTTCCTTATCAAATAGGGCCTCGTTTTAAAGGTCAATTAGCCGATAATTCAATTGGTCGCTGTGATACTGGCGAAACAATGGGTCCACCACCAGGAATGTAAGGAGTAACTATGCGTTATTTTAAATACGCATTGATCCTAACTACTGCTGCGCTATTGAGCTTCAAGCTCTTTGCGCAGCAGGAAATGATGGATCATAGCCATATGCCTATAGCAGTGCCAAATGATGCGCCAATCCCGGCATTAAGCCTTAAGTTATTAAAAGATAGTATGTCGGGTTATAACTTAATTTTAGATACACAGCGTTATGATTTGTCTGTGCCGCCAGAGGGGACGATGAACATGCAACAAATGATGGATGTGACAACAAACCAAGACACCGGTTTTTTACAAGGTCATGCTCATTTATACATTAATGGGGTTAAAATACAGCGAATTTACGGACAAGCGTTGCATTTACCTGCTAACTTATTTAAAACTGGTATAAATACCGTATCGGTTACTTTAAATAATCATGGTCATATGTATTGGACCGCTCAAGGTAAAAAAATAGTTGCTACGCTGTATGTTAACGACCAAACCAAAGAGTTTATAACATACCGATTTGAAAGCTTTCCTAGCAAGGTTGAAAACACGCATTAATGAAAATTCATAATAAACTTTTTTTAATACTATTTAGTTTTACCTTTAGTGTTATTGCAGGGCTGGTGGTTCTTATACAGTGGAGCATAGGGCAGGGCGTAATTGATTTTGTTAATGCAAAAGAGGTGAAAGCGCTTGAACCACTTGTTGTGCAATTTGCAAAGCAATACGAACAAACACCCTCATGGGAGCATGTTGTCGGCAATGGCGAAAGCTTTAGAAAACGTGTTGAATCGCAATTAGAAAATAGCCAGTTTTTGCCTAGGCCACAAGAAGGCCCTGGTCCGCGTGGGCGAATGATGCGACGACCGCCGCCAGATCATATTCGTTTAGAGGAAGATCGCCGCCCACCGCCAGAAAATATTGCTCACTACGCTTTGCTTGACGAAAATAAACAGCGAGTAGTGGGTAAATACCTCAGCGATTTAAAATATATAACAACCCCAATTATTGTTAACGATAAAATAGTGGGTTACTTAGCAGTTTCTAAAAGAGATAGCTTGGTTGATGGCTATGAGCTTGATTTTTTACAGCAGCAAACTAACTACTTATGGTTTATTGCTTTAGCTGCGGTATTGCTAACATTAATGGTTACTTTTTTATTGTCTCGTCACCTAGTAAGCCCTGTAAAGCAAATTGCTAACGGAATGCATCGCTTAACGCAAGGTAATTACGAGACCAAACTCACACTTGAGCGAAAAGACGAGCTAGGACAGTTGAGCGAAGATTTTAATACGCTTGCATTTACACTCGCTAAAGATGAGCAAGTACGTAAGCGTTGGCTTGCTAATATTTCTCATGAGCTTAGGACGCCAATGAGCATTTTACTCGGTGAACTTGAAGCTATGCTACTTGGTATACGAGAACCGAACGCAAAAAATATAAGTTCGGCTAACGATGAAGCCCTACATTTAAAACGCTTAATAGACGACTTGCATATGCTCAATAGCGCAGAGTTAGGAGGTATGCACTACACTATGCAACCTACTGATATGGCGTTATTATTAAATACTATTGAGCAAAAGTATCAGGTTTTGCTTGAACAACATAATATAAAAATATACCTACTAAATAGCGCTAAACACATAACTGTACAAGCAGATAAAACACGCCTTTTGCAGCTACTCGATAATATTCTAATGAACGCAGTACACTATGCACAATGTACAACTATTTCTTTAACGGCTAAAAATATAAGTATTAAAGGGCAAACTTATTTAGAGCTTATAATCGAAGATAATGGCGTAGGTGTAGAGCAGTCGCATTTATCGCATTTATTTGAATATTTATACCGAGTAGATAGTTCGCGTAATCGCCAAGAGGGCGGTTCTGGCTTAGGTTTATCTATTTGCCAGCATATAGTTAAAGGTCATAAAGGTGAAATCGCTGCAGAAAAAGCCAGCTTAGGCGGCCTTGCTATTATTATTAGATTGCCAACTATTTAGTTTATAAAATAAAGTTAAGGTTACTTACAGAGATGCCTATGAGTGAACAAATACTAATTGTGGAAGATGAAGTAAAGCTAGCTAACTTAATGAGTGACTTTTTAAGCAGCCATCACTTTATTACTCATCAAATACATCACGGGAATGAAGTATTGCCTTGGCTTGAAATTAACAGGCCGAGTGTAATCTTGCTAGACATAATGTTACCAGGGCAAAGTGGTATTGAACTGTGTAAAGCAATCAGGCGCTTTTCAAACGTGCCTATTATTATGGTATCGGCAAAAGTAGAAGAAATAGATAGGCTGCTTGGACTTGAGTTAGGTGCAGATGATTATATTTGTAAGCCGTTTAGTTATGCTGAGCTGGTGGCACGCGTAAAAGCTATTTTAAGGCGATTAAATAACGCAAGTGACGTTACAGAGTCAACAATGAAGCTTGACGAGAGCAGCTATAGCGTAAAATATAAATCAAACAGTATAGAATTGACGAACTTTGAATTTCAGCTATTTAAACCTTTGTTTAACAACCCAAATCGTATTTATTCGCGCGATAGCTTAATGGACACTATGTACGCCGATCAGCGTATTGTGAGCCACCGTACAATTGATAGCCATATTAAAAAGTTGCGTAAAAAACTAGATGAAGTGACACAAACTGAAAGTGTTATCCAGTCTGTTTATGGGGTTGGCTACCGGTTTGTGCATCCACAGTAATGTGGAATGAGCTATGACGATGAGTTACTCATCGTCGTCAGCATTTTTAATTCGCTCTAAACGGTCAAACTCTTCGTATTCTGCTGCTTGAATTTCATCAAGAATAGAATCTACATCAGCAAGTTCGTCGCTGTCTTCAAATTCACCTGTAAGCGTTGAATTAGGCGTTAAATTGGCCTCTTCAAATAGTGCCCACATTTCTTTAGCGTATTGAGTTTTTAGTATGCTTGGGGCAAATTCACCATAGTAGCGGCGTATGTTATTTACATCGCGTGCAAACATAGCTTGTGCACTGTTATTTGCTGATGCGTTAACGGCTTGCGGTAAATCTATAATTACAGGGCCGTTATTATCTACAAGTACATTAAACTCAGATAAATCACCGTGTATTATACCTGCGCAAAGCATTAGCTTAATGTAATGTATCATGAGTTTATACTGCTCAATCGCTTGCTCTTCACTAAAAACGACATGTCCTAGTTGAGGGGCCACGTTACCATCTTCATCAGAGACGAGCTCCATAAGCAGCACGCCATCAATACAAAAGTAAGTATCAGGAACGCGTACACCCACGCCAGCTAAACGAGATAACGCATCAACTTCGGCATTTTGCCAAATTTCTTCTTCTAATTGGCGGCCATAGCTAGAGCGTTTACCCATTGCACGCGCTTGGCGTCCACCACGTACTTTTCGGCCTTCTTGATATTGTGCCGCTTTTTTAAAACTACGTTTAACCGCATCTTTATACACTTTCGCACAGCGAATATGTTCACCACAACGCACAATAAATACATCGGCTTCTTTACCGCTCATTAGTCGGCTTATTACTTCGTCAATAAGGCCATCATCAACAAGAGGTTGTAGGCGTTTAGGTATTTTCACAGATTGCCTGCTAAGTAGGGTTGGTTATTAATCATTATTTATGAAAGTGCTCTGTATTTGTTTGTTTAATTGGCTCAAGCAGTATATCAGCTTTGAGAATTAAGGGCAGTAACACTACTGCCAGAGAGTAATTAATCGTATTATTTTATTAGCTTATATATTGATTGCAAAGCAATCAACCAGAACTTTTTTGAATCATCAGTTTTTATTAAAAATAATTTATTACTTCCTCATTATTTGCACATTGTTTGCGTTTTTAAAGCGTAAGCTTAGTTTAATTCTTAAATACGAGGTTATTACTATGAAGCATTTTTCAACTCTTGCCACTGTGGCAATATTATCTATTGCTTTTTCAGCTAATGTAGCTGCTCGAGGCGGTGACAATCCTCCTGAAAAACCTGACTTTTCAACTATTGATACTGATGGTGATGGCGTAATTAGCTTTGAAGAGTTTAGTGCTAAAAAACCGCCGCACGGTGATGCACAAACAATTTTTGATTCTATAGATGCCGATGGTAATGGCGAAATTAGTGAGCAAGAGCTTAGCGATCATAAACCACCTCGTCGTGAACGTTGAAAGGATACTAAAATGATTAATAATATTGGCAGCAGCTCTGCGAGTTTTGTGCCGCAACAAAGTAATCAAGCTGCAAAATTAACAACAGAGCAAAGTGATTTTGTTAAAGAAACGCTTGCACAGTTTGATGCCGAAAACTTAACTAGCGACGATGCGCAAAGTATTCAAGCGGCATTTAAAGAACAAGGTATTGAACCAACAAAAGAGCTTGCTGATTTAATGGGCGAACTCGAGTTTGATGCTAAAAGCATTGGTGATGCAGGAAGAGCAGAAGGTCAAAGACCGCCGCCACCGCCACAAAACTCATTAGAATCAGTCGATACAGACGAGGTAGTGAGTTATTTAGATGAGCTCTTAACTGAATATTCAAACCAGTTGTCTGATGAAGATAAAGAATCAATCCTTGCATCAGTGCAAGAGAAGTTTGGTTTAAGTGAAGGCGATTCACTGCTAAATGTAACTGCTTAGGTGTTATTACTTAGAGTAAAGCTGACTGTTACTCGAAAGTCTTAAGTCCAAAGCCCAACGGTTAATTCTGTTGGGCTTTTTTATTGGCTTAATTTAACTGTGTTTCTATTTTGCTGGTGCCATCTTCTTCGGTAAATTTAAATACAAAATCTTTTTTACCGTCTTGGTTTATATCTACTAGAAGAATATCTTTATTATTTTTAGGCAGCGTTAGCTTTAATTTTTTGCGTTTATCATTTAGCAGTGAGTCTTGCTCTCCATAATAAATATACAGCGTTTTTTTACTGTATTTGTATACCGCATCAATATAGCTGTCGCCGTTAATGTCACCTAAATAGAGAGCCGGTTCTGATTCATCGCCATTCATCCCCACTTCCATTTCTAAATCAAGTTCAATACTCGATTTATTGGCAAATGAGCCGTCGGGTTGCTGCTTATAAAGATTCATTTCTACATCTACATCTGTACTGCCACCGCCTAATGCCATAGATGCGATAGTACCTAAGCCAATATCTAAGTCCATTTTTTGTAAATCAATTAAGCCATCATTATTAAAATCAGTTTTGAGCAATAACTCACTAGGGCCCTGTGTTTCAAATAAGGTAATGGGCGTATTAGTAAAACCTTTAGCACTCCCTAGGTACAAAGTATGTGCTATTTTTATATCTAACGAATCCATACCTTGTGTTGGCTTAAACTGCCTGGTTGTAAAATCTAGAAATCCGTCGTTATTAATATCAATAATTTGCTTTATTTTGCGAGTCTCGCCATTGCTTAGCTCGCCTAGCTCAATGTTAAAATCAATTGAGGTGAGCTTTTGCTCAAAGCCCTCTGAATTAGCAAGTAGTACATCTGCTCCAAAGTCATTTGAAAAAACCAGGTCGTTTAATCCGTCGTGGTTAAAATCGATAACGACAGGTTTATTGTTAATATTAACTTCTAAAGAAAGCCCTTTTCCTGAAAAGCGGCCTTCATACTTAGGCGTTTGTTTAAATTTGTTAGGCTTAAAGCTGCCATCTTTATTTTGAATGTATAAAGTACTGCTTGCTAATCCAGGGATAAAAATATCGCTTAGACCGTCGTTGTTAGCATCGAAAACAAAGTCTACTTTTTCAAATTTATCTATTTTTAATTGATTAAGAACCGACTCATAATTAAACAACAATGTTGGTTTACCTGCTTGGGCTTTATATACGCCATCACTTGTTAGTACGAGTGCTTGTTTATCGGTGATGTTAGCAAGTGTTGCCACATCAAACCCGATGGCGTTTTTTGGTAAAGCAAGTTCACTACTAAGTGATGTAAGTAAATTGATGGCTTCTAATTGTTTTAATTCTTTATTATATGCAAATAAAATCTCTGAATCGGTTGATACTAATTCATCCGTTGTTTTTATTGCCATTGTTTGAGCAATAACGCTTATGGGGGTAAGTAAAGTGATGAGTGAATAGCAAAGTGGTTTTATCATGCAAATTCCTTTTTATATTTAGTTGTATCGTTAAAATTTTTATTATTTAAGCAACGTCAGCGCATAATTTTACGTACTATCCAGCGCTGGGGCTTTTTTGTTTAAACGTAATATACATATGTAAGTTGGATTATATTTAGCCTACGCTAATTACTATGTACTGGTTGTAAGCAATTGTAAGTTTATGTTTTAGGGAGGGGCTGTTGACCTTTAAGGATTGAAATTTGTTCAATCCAAGGACTATTTAATCGTGGCGCGAGGTTTGTAACCTAGTAACAAAGAGTCAATCTCCCTAGGCAGAACCTTTGGGCAGCGCATGTTTGGCATTAATACTACGTTATCAACTATGTATGGGTAATAACCACACTACATAGGCTCTGCCTTGCCTAAATACCAAACAGTCTGCTGCAAATTCAACTTCAAAAAATAAATAGGCCCTAATAAGAAAGGTAGCGCATAACTCATATGGTAGCTAAGCGCTTTTAGAAGTGTTTGGTTATTAACTACATTGCTTATTTTGCTCATTTAAATAAGCATCTACAAAACCTACTTCCATCGGTTTTGAAAAGTAATAACCTTGTAGGTGAGATACACCAATTTTAGTGAGTGTGTTTGCTTGCTCAATAGTTTCAACGCCTTCTGCAACAACAGTAAAATCTAAAGTAGAGGCCATTTGTACAATTGCATGAATAATACTTAACCCTCTTTTATCCATATTTTGAATAAAGCTTCTGTCTATTTTTACTATATCTACACCAATATCAAGCATGCTTGATAGTGATGAGTAGCCTGTACCAAAATCATCAATTGAAATACAAAAGCCTTGTTTTTGTAGTGCTTTAACGGCTGTCAAAAATGTGAGTTTATCCTCGGCAAATACTGACTCAGTAATTTCTATGTGTAGGTTTTTAGGTTCTACCCGGTGGCGATTTACTATTTTTAATACCTTAGATACAAAATCAGGATCTTGTAGCTGAATAACCGATACGTTTACGCTTATAGCAATTTGTGGTTGTAAGTGACTTAATTTTGTTGCTTGTATACATGCCTGTTCTATTACCCAAATACCTAACTCGGTTATTAAACCGTATTGCTCGGCAATAGCTATAAATTCATCAGGGAAAATATTTTCACCATCTAATTGCCAGCGTAATAATGATTCAAAAGAGGTTACTTTTGAGGTTTTGCTATCAACAATTGGTTGAAATACTAGCCTTAAGCTATTTTCTTCTATGGCACTGGCTAGGCGTTGACTCAAAAGATACTCTCTTTCTTGTATTAATTTGAGTGAATCGTTATAAATATTGATATTACCTTTCGCGATGCGTTTTTGGTGATACATTGCAGTATCAGCAGAGCGAATTAAAGTATTAAAATCACTCCCGTGCTCAGGATACATGGCAATACCAATAGTTGCAGATACCCATTTTTGATATTTATATGTTTCATGCTCGGCACCAATGCTTTGAAGTACTTTATCTGCAAACTCGATAAGCTCAGCTTGTTTTTGATACGTTGCTAAAATTAAAAACTCATCCCCGCCCCATCGGCATTTAAATAGCTGTTGATTGCATACATTACTAATTCTTCGTGCTATTTCTTTTAATACTTTATCGCCTACTTTATGACCCAACGAATCATTTATTTGTTTAAACCCATCTAAATCTACGAATAATAAAGCAAAGGGTTCTTGAGGGTTGTCTGCTAGTTGTCTGTTTGCATTTTTTAAAAATGCGGTTCGGTTTAATAGATTTGTAAGTGGATCGGTATTCGATAAACGGTAGATTTCTTCTGTGCGTTGCTCAACCTTGTTTTCCATTTCATTAAGCAGCTCTCTGTTTTGGTTTTTGAGCTTGATTGCGCTGTGTGTAAATGTGGCTGATTTGTACGATGAAGCCACCATAATAGCAGTAAATGCTAGGCCTAAAATACCGAGGACAGAGTTGTAGTTTTCGTTAGAAAAGGTTAATAAAAAAGAGTAGGGCGCCAGTAAAATAATGCTATAGAGTACAGCGGTTACTCGACTTCCTGAAAGCAGATTTGCAGAGCCTCCTGCAAAGGCAGATAAAATAGCAATAGTAGTTGTAGTTTCTATTGCTGATGAGGTGCTATGAAACCAAAGTGCATACCCACACCACGATAGCGCAGTTAAAATACACCCGGTTGAAAATCTTTTTGAGTATGTGTCAGCATAAAATAAAGGGCTATCCTTTTTGGTTTTATAAAACCACATTACATCAATAGCGCGAGCTGCTAATAAGACAACCATAATGCTTAGCCAAATACTTTTTTCGTAGGATATTTTCTGGTTATTTAAATCAAAAGCAAACACTAATATAAAACTGACTACAGTCGAAATGGCAATGCCAGAGATGGCATTAGAGTATAAAATTTTAACGGATTCTCTGCGTTCTTCACTATTTAGATTTTTATATGGCACTAAGTAAAACCTTATACAAAAGTCACTCCAACTAGCGATGGAGAAACGTTCAAGAAATACTGCAAATATTCCAGATGAACATAAGCGTATTAAACATCGATTAGTTAGGCTCTAATCCTGAGTATAAGAATAAATATAGTTTATGAAAGCAAAAAAAAAAGTTAGTACAGTAAAAAGGCTCATAATAAATAATCATTATGAGCCTTAAAATTATCTAGCAGGTTGAAGTGTTAACGACTTTACTTGCTGTTTAGTAGATTTAACCTTCGAAATCACTATCGTTATGGCGCTCTGCCATTTGATCTTCTTCAGGGCCCCATGTGCGATTTACGCGACGACCGCGCTTTACAGCAGGGCGATCAGCAACTTGTTTTGCCCAACGAACAACATGAGTGTATGAGGCAACATCTAAAAATTCAGCTGCATCATATAAGTCGCCTAAAACAAGCGAGCCATACCAAGGCCAAATTGCAATATCGGCAATTGAGTATTCATCACCCGCCATGTATTCATTTTCGCTTAAATGACGATTTAACACGTCAAGTTGGCGTTTGGTTTCCATGGTAAAACGATCAATAGGGTATTGCATTTTACTTGGTGCGTAGCTATAAAAGTGACCAAACCCACCACCTAAATATGGCGCTGAGCCCATTTGCCAAAATAGCCAGTTACGACACTGCGTTTTAGCTTTTAAATCCTTAGGGATGAGTACATCAAATTTTTCAGCCAAATACTGTAAAATAGAACCTGATTCAAAGATGCGAGTAGGTGGTGTGGTTGAATGATCCATTAGCGCTGGGATTTTTGAATTTGGATTAATATCAACAAAGTCAGATCCAAACTGATCGCCATCACCTATGTTTATTAAATATGCGTCATAGTCTGCATCGGTGCAACCAAGCTGTAAAAGCTCTTCAAACATGATTGTAGCTTTTTGGCCATTTGGTGTAGCAAGAGAATAAAGCTGAAATGCGTGCTCGCCAATAGGTAGAGTTTTGTCATGAGTCGCGCCTGCAATTGGGCGGTTAATGCTGGCAAATTTACCGCCACTTTCACTTTCCCACGTCCATACTTTTGGTGGCGTGTATTCGTTTTTATCACTCATAAATAACCTCAATGTTAAATGGAAATGTTTAATACTTACTCATAAATGTGGCCATAAAAAATTAATTAAAGGCCCTAAATATTTAATTTACCGACCTTTTAATTTATCGGCTTTTGCTAATCTATAACCTAAAAACAACCCGCTTAGCGCTCCAAATAAATGGCTTTCAAACGATACATGATAGCGCTGAGGTAAAACACCCCATATAAAACCGCTATAAAGTATAGCCACTACAACTGCAATTATAATTGATTTTAATGAGCGTCTTACTAAGCCGTAGCATAGAATAAAGCCCCATAAACCATATATAACACCGCTTAAACCAACATGTATGTTACTGCGCCCAAATGCCCAAACTAAAAGTCCACCGACTAGAGCGGTAAAAATAAATACGTTATAAAAACGTTTTACGCTGTACTGGCAAATTAGCCAACTTAATACTACAAATGGGATCATATTACTGGCAAAGTGCCACCAGCTACCATGTAAAAAAGGTGCGCATAGTATGCCAATTAATCCTTGGATACTGCGTGGATATATGCCTAAACCATTAAGGTTTATGCCAGGTAGACTATTGATCACCTGTAGTACAAAGCAAATAACAACAATACTAAATATTGCGAAACGGGTACTAGTTAGTAATGACAGTGTGGTTGGCTTGGTTGCCATATAATCGCCCTAATTGACTTTAAGAGTTGCCAGTATAGGAATTGTATTTGCTAATGAAAAGCAATTAAAAAAGCACAGCATAAAATGCTGTGCTTAATTTTAATTATTACTCACTATTAACCTAATTTAGTTAATAGTTTTTTTGCAGCTAGTTCAGAGCTTGCTGGGTTTTGGCCGGTAATTACTAAACCGTCTTCTAGTGCTAATAC
The DNA here is from genome assembly GCF_016598755.1 of Pseudoalteromonas sp. LC2018020214. Taxonomy (NCBI): domain Bacteria; kingdom Pseudomonadati; phylum Pseudomonadota; class Gammaproteobacteria; order Alteromonadales; family Pseudoalteromonadaceae; genus Pseudoalteromonas; species Pseudoalteromonas sp. LC2018020214. The sequence continues at coordinate 2,665,228 of NZ_CP066804.1, read as the reverse complement.
ACCCCAGTCGTCAGTTTTTTGATAATCGCCACCTTTTTTAATTAGCTCGTCTTCAACTAAAAATGGCACGATATCGGTAAGTTGCACTGCAGCTTCTTCAGTGTTAGTAAAACCAGTTACTTTTTTACCCGCTACTAGTGCATTGCCATCGGCATCTTTAACATTTAAAAATGCAGCACTTGCATGACATACCGCAGCAACAGGTTTTTGCTCTTTTACAAAGCTTTCGATAAGCGAAATTGAATCTGTGTTATCAACTAAGTCCCATAATGGACCGTGACCGCCTGGGTAAAATACAGCGTCAAAATCGCTAGATTTAACTTCACTCAACACTTTAGTGTTTGCCATTAATGTTTGCGCCGCGCTGTCTGCGTCGTAACGTTTAGTTGCATCTGTTTGAAAATCAGAAAGTGTACTTGTCGGATCAATGGGTGGTTGGCCGCCAGCTGGAGACGCTAATGTTACTTCAACGCCTGCATCAACAAAGGCGTAATAAGGGGCTGCAAATTCTTCTACCCAAAAACCTGTTTTTTCGCCAGTGTTACCAAGTTCTGCGTGAGATGTAAGAACCATAAGTATTTTTTTAGACATTGAATATATTCCTTCTGATGATTTAAATTAGTTTATCTTGCTTACCAATTACTATATGCACTAATACTGCTTTAAACAACGATGATAAATTTAACTTTATTGGTTTAATAATTGATACAATAAATAGATTGAATTTAAAACACACTACGGAGCATTTATGAAAGTGTCGTTTGAGCAGTTAAAGAGCATGGTTGTATTTGCACAAATTGTAGAGCAGGGCAGCTTAACCGCTGCTGCCAAACAGTTAGGGCTTACGCGAGCAGTTGCAAGTTATCATTTAAAAAAATTAGAAACGCAGCTTGAAGTTACTATACTAAATCGCTCAACCCGTACCATGGCGCTGACTGAAGCGGGTATTGCTTATTATGAGCGTTGTAGAATAATTACCGAACAAGCTAATGCGGCTAATCAGCAAATAGAAAATATAAAGAGTGAGCCACAAGGTTTACTTAAAATTAGCTGCCCTGTAAATGTGGGAATGCAGCTAATTGTGCCCGCAATAAATACGTTTAAGCGCCAATATCCTAAAATTCAAATAGACTTACAGCTTACTGACGATGTGGTTGATATTATTAAAAATGGGTTTGATTTTGCAATTAGGGGCGTGGCACTGAGTGACTCCAACTTGCAGGCAACCAAGCTGACTACAATGAGCACTTGTATTTGTGGCGCGCCGGAATACTTTGCACATTTTGGTAAACCTAAAACGCCTTTAGAGTTAGCAGAGCACCAATGGGTCGTTTATCAATTGGGCAGTAAAACATTAACACTTCAAAAAGATGGCAAAAAACACGATATTACAATGCAAGGCGGGCTAAGTACTAATAACGCAGCCGCACGTACTGCCTTTGTAGAAGCGGGGCATGGCATCGGGCGTATTCCGCTTTACGATGCGTGGCCAAAAGTACAAGCTGGGTTGCTTGAAATAATATTAGATGATTATAAAAGCAAAGATATTGAGCTTTACGGGGTATTTCCGCCAGGGGCTGCGGGCTCTAAAAAGCTACGATTGTTTATTGATTACTTAAAAGCATACTTTGTAAAACAGCATACCGCTTTAGGTATGCTGAAAAGTACTTAATGAGTAGTTTTTACAGCATTTATAAAGTTCGGCTAAATAATGCCACCGCTTGTTGATACATATTTATCGCAAGTGCTGCATCGTATCGCTCACCTTCATCACGCATAAAGGCATGCTGTGCGTTAACTTCCTGCCACTGGTAATTGATGCCCGTGCTTACACATTGTTGGTATATTTTAGCGCGGCCTTCCTTTGGCACATGCGGGTCTTGTTTGCCCCATATAAAGTGAATTTCGCCTTGTATATCAGCCATACGCTCGAATGAGTTATTTCCAGGTTGCGCAGGTAATGTATTGCTGTGAATATCAGTTGCGTATAAACAAAAAGCCGCATTAATTTCAGGGTTTAGTGCCGCTCTGTAAGCTAAGTGACCGCCAATACATACGCCCATTGCGCCGACGGAGCCTGTGCAATAGCTTTGTAATCTAATGAAGTCGATCATAGTTTGTGTGTCACTGTCGTGGTGCTCAAGTGGCTTTGCCCATTTGTCGGCATTGCCTTTGTCTTTACCTGTATCATCATAAGCAAGCACAGTGCCTATAGGGTTTAACTCATGAAACACTTCAGGCACTAACACTACAAAGCCATGGCTTGCTAAAATAGCTGCGCTGCGTGCGATGGGGGCAGTTTGCTGAAATATTTCAGAATAAAAAATGATAGCAGGGAACTGTCCTTGCGCTTGAGGGCGATATACAGTTGTTCGCATTAAACCGGTCGGTGTTGGCAAGTCAGCATTATGTTGTTGGATTATCATAAAAAGCGCTCAGTAAAATAAAATTATACATGCTGATATGGTAACTGAGCGCGATAAAATATACGACTTTTGTCGTTGAGTATTTATACCAACCTGCATAAATCTTTGATCAGTTTAACGAATTAAATTTCACTATAACGTCGTTAAAAATTTTTTATTTAGAACAACTAGGGTCTGTTGATCTTTGCGGATTAAAATTTGTTCAAACTAGGGGCTATTTAATCGCGGCGCGAGGCTTGTAACCTAGTGGGCTAAGTAAAAACCGAGCAACAAAGAGTAAATAGCCCCTAGAAAGAACCCTTTGGGCTGCGCCTGTTTGGCATTAATGCTACGTTATCGCCCATTTATGGGGAATAACCACACTACATAGGCTCTGCCTTGCCTAAATACCAAACAGACTGCTGCAAATTTAACCTTGAAAGATCAACAGACCCTAGATAAAAAAATTTTTGCCTAGTTCTAGCGTAATTTTCTTAACGTTAAATAGACCCCATATATAAGCAGATTGGTATTAAATACTTGCAGGCATTTTATTACAACTGGCGTAGTAACTTACCGTAGCCGGCCAATCTGAAAAAATACCCATTACCCCCACGTCCTTTGCGAGTACGTCGACTACTGTCATCATGTCGCCATCGTTATCTATAACATCAGCAATTGATTGATAGTAATAACCGCCACCTTCATTAAGCGGGCCCGAGCGCTCAAGGCTCCATGCAATAAGCTTTAAACCTGCTGCTTTTGCGTCAATAGCGTATTGCGATGGCACAATATTACTTTCGTTATCTATTGTTAGCATCATCCAAATTGGAGGAGCTAAAATTTTCACCCCATCAGCCACTAACTCATCCATACCCGGTTGCCATGTTTGTGGGTTACTTGGATCAAATCCGGCTTCACTGTCACGTCCATCTAGGTAAACGCTTTTATCTGCAAAGTCAGGGTTGTTGTTAATCCAGTATTTTACGTCTTCAAGGTTAAATGATTGCGGATAAACTTTTGAGGCTGGCACACCCATTTGCGTGTACTCGTCTAGCATTTTTTGCGCATATTGTTCTTGTGTCATTCCATCAAATGGTATACTTACTTGTGGCGATTTTAGCTCTGGTGTCATTTTTACACCTAGCTCATTAAACAGTGCAATGCTTTGTTTATGGGTCATCAATGTGCCGTTGGTGGCATATAAATCAGTGCGCCAATTTGGTGTGCCATCCATGTAATCGGCAACGGTCGTTGCATTAGTGTTTGCACCATCCATTTTACCTTCAAGGGTTAAAAACTCCGCTAAGCTTATATCGCTGGTACAACATTTTGCAGAAGCGGCAATACCATTAGCAGGGTCAGCTGGTGTAAATGGCACACTGCATTTAGCTGCAAGTTCAGGAATGGCTAAAATATTAGTTGTGGTATGCAAATCGCATTGAGAGTGGCGACAAACAAGCTCTTTGTCGTTTGTAAATGTAACATCGCATTCAACAATGCCAGCGCCCATTCTCGCTGCCGCAATGTAGGCTTCTTTAGTGTGCTCTGGGTATTGCATTGATGCACCGCGATGACCAATAGAAAAATCGGTGCGGTAAAAAGGACCTTCGCTGCATGACTCTAATTTTGTTTTTAGTGTGCTTTGCGCCATATCGTTAATTAAATAGTCAGGGCGAGTCCCTAGCTGAATATTTACTCCTTCAGCAACCTCTACAACAATGGGCGTAGGTACTTCAACAATTTCCACTTCGGTGTTGGTAACAACCACTTCTTTTTCTACTATTTCTACATCGTCGTCGCAGCCTGCAAGTGTGGCTAACAATATACAGCTTGTAAGTAAGGTAATACGTTTCATTGTTTATCCTTAAAAAGTAAAATTTGTACTACCTTAATGATTATTAATGACAATTTTGCTACAAGCTTATTAATTTACTTTTTTATTAAGCATTTGATTGACCAATAACGCACCTAACATTATAGCAGCCCCAATACTTAACCGAACTATATCGGCATCTCGGTTCCAGATCAGCACGTTAATTATAATCCCAGCTGGGATAAGCAAGTTATTCATAACTGCCAAAGCACCTACGTTGACAAGGGTTGCGCCTTTATTCCACATAAAGTAACCAAGTCCTGATGCAACCAACCCTAAATAAATTAGTATGCCCCACTGTGTAGAAGTGGTTGGTAATTTGTTTGAGTTACCAAATAATGCATAGCAAATTGTGGCAATAATAAGTGCGCCTATAAAAAACCATCCAAATACGGCTTTGTCATCAAGCTGATTGTTATTCATTAAGCGTTTGTAGGTAACTTGGCCTACAGCAAAACTTATATTCGCCCCTTGAACGATTAATAAGCCGATTATGAAATCGCTATTTAGGTTTTCGTAACGAATAGTAATTGCACCGATTACAGCAATAAGTGCGACTATAAAAAAGCGTGGGTTAAAGCGTCTGTTCAATCCATCATTTAGCAGGGTAATGTACAAAGGAGTCATTACAGTAAATAGCAGCACTTCGGGAACGGTTAAAAATAAAAATGAGTGGTAGTAAAAACTATACATAACACCAAGTTGTATAGCGCCAATCAGCATAAGCTTTAAGGCTAAAGGTTTAGGCGTTTGTTTGAGCTTTAAAAAAGGTAAAAAAATCAGTGTTGCCAGTGCTATGCGTATTAATACGCTAAACCAAGCGTCAACTTGGCCTGCTAAATACACACCAATTAAACTAAACGAAAACGCCCAAAGCAAAGTGACTGCAAATAAGTACTGCATAACCATCATCTTTTAATAAATATTGAGCTAAGTTTATCTGTTATATGTGAGGGTATAAACAATAAAAGCCCGCAAGCGGGCTTTTATAAAAGTGAGCTTAATAAATTAAGTTATTTACTCAACTAAACCACGGCGCTTAAGTAATGCGTCGGTAGTTGGTTTTTGACCTCTAAACTCAATGTAGCTTTGCATTAAGTCGCGGCTGTTACCTTTAGATAGGATTTCTTTACGGAACTTATCACCATTTTTACGTGTTAAGCCGCCGTTGTTTTCCATGTGTGCAAAGGCATCGGCTGCAAATACTTCAGTCCAAAGGTATGCGTAGTAACCCGCAGAGTAACCACCGGCAAATGTATGGCTAAAGTAGTTTGATTTATAACGCGGTGGTACAGGGTAGTAATCAATACCGTGTGCTTTTAGCGCATCGCTTTCAAACTTTTGAACATCAGTAATTTTTTTATCTGAGCCAAACGAGTGCCATTCCATATCAAGTAAAGCAGCTGCTAAATATTCAGTGGTACCAAAACCTTGGTTGAATTTTTGCGATGCAAGTACTTTATCAAGTAAAGCTTGTGGAATTGGCTCACCTGTTTTGTAGTGTTTGGCGTAGTTAGCAAGTACCGTAGGTTCAATCATCCAATCTTCATTCGCTTGCGACGGAAACTCAACAAAGTCACGCGCTGTAGCGGTACCCGCTAAGCTTGGGTATTTAACGTCAGAGAATAAACCGTGCGCCGCATGACCAAACTCATGGAACATAGTTGACACTTCGTCAAACGTCATTAACGTTGGCTCGCCTGCAGCAGGTTTTGGAATGTTCTGCGCATTGTAAATAACTGGTTTAGTGCCTTTTAAGCCGCTTTGACTTACGTAAGCGCTCATCCATGCACCGCCACGCTTACCTTCACGTGCGTATGGGTCTAGATAAAATAAACCGATGGCGCTGCCGTCAGCGTTAAATACTTCGTAGGCTGTAACATCTTCATGATAAACCGGTAAGTCTTTACGCTCTTTAAATGTAATACCGTATAGCTTGTTCATTGCAAAGAATAAACCATCGTGAATTACAGAATCCATTTCAAAGTAAGGCTTAACAAGGGCAGGATCTAAGTCGTACTTTTCAGCACGTACTTTTTCTGCGTAAAAAGCCCAATCCCATGGTTTAAGCTCAAAGCTTTCACCTGAATCGTTAATTACTTTTTGAATAGCAGCTGCTTCAATTTTAGCTTTTTCAACTGCTTTTGGTGCTAGGTCATCTAAAATGCCGTACACGTTGTCAGTTGTTTGTGCCATACGCGAAGTCATTACATACGATGCCCAATCTTTAAACCCTAGTAGCTCTGCTTTTTGAGCGCGTAGGTTGGTTTCTTCAATAATAATTGGGCCGTTAGTTTTTGCTGCACGGTTAGCAGAGGCTTTAAATATTTGCTCACGTAGGTCGCGGTTTTCAAGGCTTGATAAAATTGGCTGTTGAGTCGTATTTACTAACGTGATCATGTAGCCGTCTTTACCTGCTTTTTTAGCAGCGGCCGCAAGGCCTGCAATTTCACCTTCAGAAAGGCCAGCAAGTTTAGATTTATCGGTAACGACAATGACATCTTCTTTAAACGATTTTAAAATGTTTTGAGAAAACGCAGTAGAAAGCTCTGCAAGTTGTGAGTTGATTTCACGCATTTTTGCTTTTTCAGCGTCATTTAATTTAGCGCCTGCTTTTACAAATTGCTTATAGTAAAAATCTACAAGGCGTTGATCTTCAGCATTAAGCGAGTCTTTGTTGTCGTAAATAGTTTGTACGCGCTTGAATAATGCACCATTTAAGTAAATGTCGTCAGAGTGAGCAGATAATACCGGCGCCATTTTTTTACTTATACGTTGGTATTCGTCATCAGAAATCAAACCTGAAAGGTTATAAAAAGCAGCTGATACACGGTTTAATAGCTCGCCAGACATTTCCATTTCAACTAATGTATTTTTAAAAGTTGCAGGAGCTGGGTTGTTAGCAATAGCTTGTATTTGCGCAGTATGCTGAGCAATACCAGCATCAAAGCCGGCTTCGTAGTCTTTTGTACCAAACTTATCAAACTCAGGTGCCATGTATTGTAATGGGCTTGGTTTGAATAAAACATTGTTTGCGTTCATGTCTTGCACTTGTGCTGCGCTCTCTTTTGCCATGTCTTGAGGTTCGTTAGAAGAACAAGCCGATAGGATTAGGGCACTAGCAATAGTCGTGGCGATCAGGGTTTTACGCATAATAACTCCATAAAAAGATTAGCCGAAATAGGCTTTGCGAGTCGAAAAACCTAGTTAACTTATCAAATTTGTGGGTTTATACAATAAAGTTTATCGGTATTAAGGGGGATTTGAACGCAAATTAGCTAATAATTAGTATTAAGGTGGGTAAAAGTAGCTCTAAAATTAAACGTTAAAGCTACTTAATTATACGATCGTGTGCTTGAGAGGGGGTTAGTTATAACCTAAAACAAATTTTTTCTCTGAGCCAAAGCTATTAGATTGCTGCCCAAACTCTTTATTAATAGTTGCTAGAGTTTGCTCTTGTTCGGCGAGCAAGCACAAAACTTTATTTCGGTAATCTAGGCTGCTTTCAAACAATTTTAAATCTACCTGCGGCTGCAAAGTAGCGAGTCTTTGATTTAGAGTAAGTTGTGTCATATGTGATCTCCAGTGCTTGTACACTATTTATATAGCACTCGGTGCAATAAAGAGTTAATAAATTGTTTATAAAATTCATATTGAACTTATTAACTTGGCGTTTTAGTTATATTATGACGTGCTAAGCTTAGCGAAAACTGAACCACACTTATTTTTAGTGAACAAATAACAATCAAAAAAGATATTGGGAACACTTATGACCCTCGAACAAATTAATCAATACTTAGCCTTTGTAATATTCACTTATAACGATGTGAATATTACAGTAGCAAAAGTAATTCAAGTGCCACTTATATTGTTTGCTATGTGGTTTGTAGTCACACGTATTGGCAAGCTTATTAAAAAAACATTACTCGCTAAAAAAATAAGCCAAGATGCAGTGCATTTGTTTACTCGAATTTACTTTATTTTAAGTATCGCAATTTTAATTTTTACATCGCTTGAAGTGCTCAGCATCCCGCTTACGGCATTTGCTTTCGTATCCGGTGCAATAGCCATTGGTGTAGGTTTTGGTGCGCAAAATATTATTAATAACTTTATCAGCGGTTGGATATTGATGTGGGAGCGCCCAATTCGCATTGGTGACTTTTTAGAGGTAGGTAACGCAAAGGGCGTAGTTGAAACTATTAATACGCGTTCTACACGTATTCGCCGAAATGACGGCGTACATATGCTTATACCTAATTCTCAATTGCTCGAAAATACAGTAACAAACTGGACGCTGATAGATGGTAATGCACGCTCATCGGTCAGTGTCGGCGTTGCGTATGGTTCAGACGTTATACTGGTTAAAAAGCTTATCCAGCAAGTGCTTGATGATCATGATGCAATATTGGTTAATCCAAAGTCATCAGTGTTATTTGATGACTTTGCAGATAGCTCGCTTGTATTTAATGCTATTTTTTGGGTATGCGCCGAGTCTGAAACCATGCTTAGAAAAGTGCGCAGTGATATTCGTTTTAGTATTTATGCTGTATTTGAAGAGCATGATGTAGTGATTGCGTTTCCACAGCGCGATATTCATATAGATGGTGAAATTGCTTTTAAAAGGTCGTAGTTCTAATAAAAAAAGTCGCTTGCGGGTGACTTTTTTTATGAGTAACCACAACGTTTCTATTTTGGGTTAATATGTAAAGCAATCCATTTTTCCTACTTTACTTCGCGATCTTCAATAAAGGACATATGTCCTCATTATTAGGTTTTTGCATCTAAATATTGATAAAAACACGTAATCTTGTAGTTAAATGTTGCAAAAAAGTTTCCATTTATGTTCATATTTATGCAGTAAAATTATTACACAATGGTATAATCTTAATTGTTCGTTCAGCCTTGTTACTCCGTTTTGTACTCTCGGTGATGAGGTCCGCGCGCCATATAGCAAGTCGCGAAAAATTGTACGAGCCCGCAATGAATACATTGCGCAACACAAAAAACCGTTGAACAAGAGTGCATACTAAAGGTTAATACCCGACATGAAATCATTAAAGAAATCTGCAATAGCGACAATTATTAACGCTGCACTACTATCTGCTGCTGGCACATCTATTTCAGCATTCGCCGCTGAAGAAGAAACGGCTAAAAAAAGCAATCAACTAGAAGTTATTCAAGTTACCGCCCGTAAACGCGTAGAAAATGCACAAGAAGTACCTGTAGCAGTATCTGCATTACAAGGTGATAACCTTGATGCATATAGCTCTGCAGGTATGGATATTCGCTTTTTAAATGCGAAAATTCCAAGTTTATCTATTGAGTCTTCATTTGGTCGTTCATTCCCACGCTTTTACGTTCGTGGTTTAGGTAATACCGATTTCGATTTGAATGCATCACAGCCAGTATCACTTGTTGTTGATGAAGTAGTTCAAGAAAATGCAATTTTAAAAGGTTTCCCAGTATTTGATGTTGAACGCGTAGAAGTATTACGTGGTCCTCAAGGAACGCTATTTGGCCGTAACACGCCAGCTGGCCTTGTTAAGTTTGATACTGTTAAACCAAGTCAAGAATTTGATGGTTATGGCTCTGTTTCATACGGTAGCCGTGGTGCTATAGATACAAGTGGTGCTGTAGGTGGTGCTTTAACTGACCGTTTATCTGCTCGTGTTTCATTATTATGGCAAGACAAAGACGATTACATTGATAACCAAGCTCCAGGCTTTGAAGCTAAAGATGAGCAAGGTGGTTATACTGAAAAAGCGGCACGCGTTCAGTTTTTATATGAAGGCGATGATTTTACTGCTTTATTAAACTATCACACACGTGACTTAGATGGCTCACCAATTGCCTTTCGTGCAAATGTAATTAAAGCGGGTACTAATGAGCTAGTAGATAACTACGAAAGTGATATTGTTTATCAAGATGCGGCATCTCGCTCTACTCAACAAGTAGAATCTGAAGGTGCAAGCTTAAAGCTTGAGTGGGAACTTAAAAACCACACAATTACTTCAATTTCTGCATGGGAAAGTGCTGAAATATATTCGCGCGCTGATATTGACGGCGGTTACGGTGCAGCATTTATTGCTGATGGTAATTACCAAGGTCCTGGTACCATTCCATTTGCTTCAGAGAGTGCTGATGGTATTCCAGAGCAGGACCAGTTGACGCAAGAGCTACGTTTATCTAGTAACTTTGATGGTGACTTAAATTATCAAGTAGGTGTATTTTACTTTGATGAAGAGCTAACGATTGAAAACTTCAGCTACGATACATTCTCAACACCTAATGCAGGTGCTTTAAATGGCTATGTTCGTCAACAGCAAGATACTACAGCTTGGGCTGTATTTGGTTCTGTAGATTATACTTTTTCAGATGATTTAAAAGTAACAGCGGGCCTTCGTTATTCTGATGATGATAAAGATTTTGTAGCTGATCGTACACTTAGCCCAATTGGTGGCGGTGCATTACTTGTAGAGCGTGATGTTAGTGACGACCATGTTAGCTGGGATTTATCTGCAAACTATAAAGTAAACGACGATGTTAACTGGTACGGCCGTGTAGCAAATAGCTTCCGCGCACCTAGTTTACAAGGTCGTATTTTGTTTGGTGATGACGTAACAACAGCTGAGTCAGAAACGGTAACATCGTACGAGACAGGTATTAAATCAGACGTGCTAGACGGCCAAGGCCGTGTAAATGCAACTGTATTTTACTACACGATGGACGACCAACAGCTTACTGCTGTAGGCGGTGGTGCTAACTTTAACCGCTTAGTTAATGCAGATAAAACGACTGGCTATGGTTTTGAGTTAGATACGCAGTGGGTATTAAGCGATGAGTTTAATGCAACGTTTAACTTAAGCTACAATAAAACAGAAATTAAAGATAACGATTTAGCTGTCGCTGTTTGTGCTCAATGTACTGTAACTGACCCAATTAATGGTTCTGGCCTTGCTGTACTTGACGGTAATAGCTTACCGCATGCTCCTGAGTGGATCTCTAACTTTACGCTTCGCTACACTAAAGAACTTGCCGATGGTAACTTCTTCGCAAGCGGTGATATTTCTTATCGCAGTAAAATCAATATGTTCCTTTACGAATCAGTAGAGTTTGAAGGTAAAGAGCTTATTGAAACAGGTCTTCGTACAGGTTACACATGGTCTGAAGGCGATTACGAATACGAAGTTGCTGCGTTTGTTCGTAACTTATTTGACGAGCAACAAGTTATTGGCGCTGTAGATTTCAATAACAATACAGGTATTGTTAACGAAGAGCGTTATGTTGGTGCTGAATTTAAAGTTAACTTCTTCTAAAGATAACCTTAAATTATATTAATTTTTAAAAGCCTGCCTTGTGCAGGCTTTTATGTTTTTATAAAGCTGGTAAAGTAGCGTTAATTAATTTAAAGAGATAAAAAGATGGCTGGATTTTGGAATTATCGTGTAATTTTTTGTGAAGCAACGAAAGACGAAGCAGCGCAATATCAAATACATGAAGTAGAATATAACCTAAATGGTAAAGTAACTAACTGGTCAGAAACTGGCGCAGCCCCTTTTGGAACAACCTTAGATGAGTTAAAAGATGACTCTGAGCGTTTAAAAACAGCATTTGATAAGCCAGTACTTAAAGTTGTACGTAAAACGCGTGGCTACGAGCTTGTTGATGTTGATACGGGTGAAGAAGCAACGGGTGAGCCGCCAGCAGGCTTAACGCAATAACTGTATTTATATAAAAGGTGCTTAAGGCGCCTTTTTTTATTGTCAAAATTTAGCTCAAGTTAAATAAGGAATGAGGATGACATTAGAAGCAGTATTATTTGATATGGATGGCACATTAGTTGATTCAGAAAGCATGCACTTTGTATGTTGGAGTAAACTACTTAAGCCTTATGGTGTTAGTTATTTAGAAAATGATTTTTGTCAGCGCTTTTCAGGACGACCCACTTTAGAAGCTGCAATAGAGATTAAGCAAGAGCATAACTTATCAGTAAGCGCACAGTTTTTAGCAGATGAAAAATACCGTTTATTTGGCGAATATGTATTAACACATTTACCACCACTGATGCCGTTTACTGAGCAAACGTTGAAAGCTGTAAAAGCGAGTGGCTTAAAAATGGCGCTAGTAACGGGCAGTGCTAAAAGTGAAGCCATGCCAATACTGAAAGGTTTAGGGTTTTATGAGCTGTTTGACACGGTGGTAACAAAAGACGATGTAACTAATCCTAAACCTGCTGGAGACCCATATTTACTGGCACTTAAGCAGATAAATATACAGGCAGGCAATGCAATAGCCGTTGAGGATACATTTACCGGCGTTACGGCGGCCAACAACGCGTTGTTACGTGTTGTTGCCATTGCTAATAGCCACACTAAAGATCACGATTTCAGCCAAGCTACCTATAAAATGAGTAACTTAGATGAGTTTTGGCAATGGGTGCAATCTCAACTATAGTTTAAGCCAACTTTTACGTGCTTGGATGCGCCAATGTTTACTATTAAACACCTGCTTTTAATTGTTATTGTACTTTTTACGCAATGCATAAGTGCAGCACAACCGTCTGTTTTACTGGCTAAAGTATATGACGAAACTAAGCATTATGATGTAAGTAAATATTTAGTCAGTGAAAAATATGATGGCGTAAGAGCTATCTGGACCGGCACGGAGTTTGTAACTCGTAAGGGTAATATTATCAATGCGCCAAGTTGGTTTACAGCGCCATTGCCAAATGTATGGCTTGATGGTGAGCTGTGGACTAAACGTGAGCACTTTTCTGCGCTTAGTGGCATAGTCAGAACTAAAAAACCTAATAATCATGATTGGCAAACTATTACTTATAAAGTATTTGATATGCCAAATGAAAATCTGCCTTTTAGCACTCGCTATAAAAACTATAATGAGCTTATTACTAGCCTAAACTCGCCGCACATTAGTGCTGTAGTTCAATATAGCTTTACAAATAATGAGCAACTTACAGAGTATTTTGACAACATAACTAAGCAGGGCGGCGAGGGCGTAATGCTTCATTTGGCCAGCGCTAAGCACAGCAATGGAAGAAGTAATGCATTACTAAAATTAAAACCTTATTTAGATGCAGAAGCGGTTGTAATTGCGCATTTACCAGGCAAAGGTAAATATCAAGGTATGTTAGGGGCATTAAGGGTAAAAACAGCGCAGGGGCAGGTATTCTCTATTGGTACTGGGTTTAATGATGCACAGCGCTCCATCCCACCGGAGATTGGTAGTACTGTAACGTACCGATTTCATGGCTTAACAAAAAATGGGTTACCGCGTTTTGCTAGTTTTTTACGGGTCAGAGATAGTTTATAACATTTATAAATTTTACAAAGTGTGCTAAATTGCGCGGCCTTTTTGGTAATGTGTGGTGAAGTATGTTTGTAGGTTTTGATTACGGTAGTTCTAATTGTGCTATGGGTGTAATGAGCGAGGGTAATGTTCAATTAGTACCGCTAGAGCAAGGAAAACATTACTTACCGTCTACACTTTACACTCATCACAGTGCGTTGGTTGTGGATTTTGTTGCTAAGCATTTACATGGCACAGCCCATGAGCATGACTTTTTAACGCAGCGCCAAGCATTATTAAATACCTTACCTCGTATTAAGTCAGACCTTGATTTACAACCTTCAGATGAAACCCTATTTATTGGTCGTGAAGCGATTAGCGAGTACGTGCAGTTCCCTGAAGAAGGCTATTTTGTTAAGTCCCCTAAATCATTTTTTGGTGCAACAGGTTTAAAGCAAGGTCAAATTAACTTTTTTGAAGATATCGCAACCGCGATGATCTTAAAAATTAAGCAACGCGCTGAGCTCTCTTTAGGTAAAACACTTACACAAACAGTGATTGGTCGCCCAGTAAACTTTCAAGCTGTGGGTGGTGAGCAATCAAATCAACAAGCGGTCGGTATTTTAGAGCGTGCTGCTAAACGCGCTGGTTTTAAAGACGTAGAGTTTTTATATGAGCCACTTGCTGCGGGTATCGATTACGAGAGTGATTTAACTCAGGATCAAAAAGTACTCGTTATTGATATTGGTGGTGGTACAAGTGACTGCTCATTTGTACAAATGGGCCCAAGCTTTAGAGGAAATAGTCAGCGCGATAGCGATTTTTTATCTCACAGTGGTAAACGTGTTGGCGGAAATGATTTAGATATTGCTTTGAGCTTTCATGGTTTAATGCCGTTATTGGGTTTAGGTAGTACGTTTAAATCGGGTTTGCCTTTGCCTAATCAAGCGTTTTGGCAAGCGTGTAAAATTAACGATGTAAACTTACAAAGCCAATTTTATAGTGAAAGCCATACCCGAGAGCTAAACGCACAATTACGTGATGTAAGTGCACCTGAGCTTTATAAGCGTTTAATACATTTACAGCAAAACAAGCAAGGCCATCAGTTAGTGCAACAAGGTGAAGCGGCTAAAATAGCACTTTCGTCTGCTAGTGTGTTTGATTGTGATTTAAGCTTTTTAGATAGTGGGCTGAATAAAAATGTATCTGTAAGAGATTTAGCTGTTGCCGTTGAGAGTAGTATTAGCCAAATAGTTACTTTAGCAAAACAAGCAATCAGCGACGCTGCGACCACGCCAGACATTATCTATTTAACAGGCGGTAGTGCACAATCACCATTGATTAAAGCGGCTTTAAGTGAGCACTTAGGCGATATAAAAATGGTTAACGGGGATCACTTTGGTAGTGTAACTGCTGGCCTGACTAAATGGGCCAGCATGCTTTATAAATAACCTAGATTACAATTGAGGTTTAAAGATCTATTTGTCGGGTTGCGAGATATTTTTCGTAATCTGGCAATGTACGTTCAAGCTCTATGTCCATAAGCGGTGAGCTTAATAACATATCTGCACTCACTTCATTACACGCCACCGGAATATTCCAAACAGCTGCTAAACGTAGTAGTGCTTTAACATCAGGGTCATGAGGCTGTGATGCTAATGGGTCCCAAAAAAATATTAAAACATGTATCTCATGTTCTGCTATTTTAGCGCCAAGTTGTTGATCGCCGCCCATAGGACCACTTAAAAGCTGAACTACATCAAGCCCCGTGGTTTTTTGGATTAAATGCCCCGTAGTACCTGTGCCATATAAAGTGTGCTTACTTAGTATTTCTTTGTGTTTTTCACACCATAATTTTAGTGCTGCTTTTTTACCATCGTGTGCCACTAAAGCAATATTTTTTTGTGCGGGAAGAGATTGTGTTTTTTGTTCCATGCTAATTCTTTTTATTGGTGAACCTAAACTCGGAAGAATAAACCTCTTAACCAAAGTGCAGGTTAGTTAAAATAATAGATTGATAGCAAGGGCAATAAATACAATGCCAGTGATCCTATCAATCCAAAGTTGGCTATTTGGGTTACGTCTAAAAAACTGTGCAATTTTGTCGCCAAAATAAATATACGTGCAGTCAATCGGAAAAGCAAAAAGAGGGTAAAGTAAGCCAAAAAAAGCGAGCTGAAAAGTAGCCGATGAAAGCGTTGGATCTACAAATTGCGGAATAAATGCAATAAAGAATAATGCTACTTTAGGGTTTAGTACTTCAGTCATCATGGCCTGAAACATGACATTACTTTTTTTACTGGTACTTATATGCGGTTTATCGGTTTGCTTGTCATCAGATGTCGGCTCTGGCTGATTTAGCGTGCCTTTAATCATCATAAACCCTAAATAGCATAAGTATGCTGCGCCTGCGTATTGCACTGCTGCATAGGCACTAGGGGAAGCTTTTAGGACTGCGCTTAGGCCTACAACAGCAAATAGCGTATGAACAACCCCACCTAATGCAAAACCAAAAGCACTTTGCATACCAGCGCTTCGACCATTAGCAAATGTTTGCGCCATCAAAAATGCATTTGATGGCCCAGGCGCTACTGCCATTAAAAAGCTGGCTAATAAAAATGAGACTAGAAAGTCAGGATTGATCATTGAGTACTTTTAGCAGGGTGTAAAGTATGTGCTTTTTTACTCATTAAAATAAGCCAAAGCGGAACTAGTAATAACAAGTGAAAAGCAATCAACCACGGTGTGCTTAGCCCTAAATATTGGGTTAAAACGACAAGTATACTTGCGCCACTCATTTGCATAGCACCAAGTAATGCAGAGGCTGTGCCTGCTTGTTTAGGAAAGCTAGACAGAGACATTCCTGCAGCAGAGCCTAAACTTAAAGCAAACCCTAATGCAGCAATTAAGATAGGTAGCATAAGTGCAAATGCTGTTTCTATACCGCTAAGGGCTAACATTAAAATGCCTGAGGAAACCAGTACACTCACACCGACACGCAAAGCACGTTGGCTATTTCGTTTAATGTAGGTTGGTAAAATAAAACTAGCGACAATACTTATTACGGCATTTAACGTAAACCAAAAAGTAAAGTCGGCTACGGTGCCCCCTAAATGTGTAATAAGCCAGCCTGGTGCGAGCGTTACATACACTAATATGGCTGACATTGAGACCATACAAATTAGGCTATTAAACAAAAATACCGGTGTTTTAATAATCGGAGTAAAGCGACGTAAATCTAAAATATGCCCCTGATAATGACTATCAGCAGGACGAGTTTCTCTAAAAAAGAATAGGGTAACAATAAGGCCCAAAATGGCAAACGCGGTTAAAAACATAAAGTTCATACGCCAGCCAAACTGTACGGTAAGCCAAGCCCCTAAAATAGGTGCCATTGCCGGAATAAAGCACACAATCCCGTTAAGGTAGGTGATCATTTGTCCGCTTCGTTCACTGCCATATTTATCACGCACTATCGCAAATGCGACAACAAATGTGGCACACGCTCCAAATCCCTGAAAAGCACGTGCTATTAGTAATATCTCAAAAGAAGGCGAGTAGTATGCGAGTAATGCAGAGCTTGCATACAAACTAATGCCCACTACTGCCACTGGTTTTCGGCCAAATCGATCAGCTAAAGGGCCCGCAATTAATTGGCCTAAACCCACTGTTAGCATAAAAATAGCAACGGTTTGCTGTACTTGTTGTTCAGTAACTGCAAATTGTTCTGCAATAGTTGGAAAAGCAGGTAGGTAAATATCGATTGCCATAGGGCAAAATATAACGAGTAACGCTAAGATAAGTAACAAAGTCATATTAGGTTTAGCGGGCTGTGTTTGCATTGAGTCTCCTTTTGTCGAGTATTTTAGGTGGGCACTCATAAAAAAGAAAGGGCTTATGACCCCTGCATAGGTCGGTCATTCTTACTTTTTGATTGGATTAAACTAAAAAGCCAGCATAGATGCACTTTTTAAAACTGGTCTGATGTGTTAATTTTAAAAAAGTAACTGTTGATGGAAAATAATAATGAGTAATAAATCTGCACTTGTACAAACATGGCATAAATTTAAGCGCCTACCTTTTGGGAATTGGCTTTTTACTAAAGCTGTTTGCTTTAAAGCGCCATATTTTGGTTCGATGAAACCTTACGTACTCGATTTGAGAGAGGGCCATTGTAGTGCGGTGGTTAAAAATCGTCGCAGCGTTCATAATCATATTGGTACCATTCATGCTATTGCGCAGTGTAACTTAGCTGAATTGTGTGCAGGTGTAATGGTTGATGCAACAGTGCCAGTTAAAACGCATCGTTGGATCCCAAAAGGGATGACAGTTAGGTATTTGGCTAAAGTAGATACAGATGTACGAGCAGTCGCTGAAATTGATTTACCACACAAGTGGATTGATAAAGAAGACTTAGTAGTACCCGTTAAACTGTATAATACCCGCAATGAGCTTGTTTTCACTGCAGATATTACTATGTACATTACTGAGAAAAAGTAACTTACGTAAAGCTGATTTGACTTAGCTTTTATCCGCGGCTTGTTTATTTACAAATGATAAGTCGCTGCCATCTTCTTTCAATAATGCTTTAACTTCTTTTGCGGGTTTTAGTTCTTTCGAAATTAGTTCCGGTTCTTCTTTTTCAAAGCGTTGCTTTAAACTGCCTTCAATTACAGCGCCTGCATCAATACTTAATGTATCGTGAAATACATCGCCATGAACATGAGCGCCACTTTGTACTTTTACTTCACTGGCATTAATTGACCCAATAACTTTACCTTTAACAATAACGCTTTTAGCTTCAACAATACCTTCAACAACTCCCGCTGAGCCAATAACTAAATGCTCCACTTTTATGTCACCATCAATACGGCCATCAAGCTGTACTTCACCTTGGCTAACTAAAGTGCCTGTAAGGCGTACGTCTTCAGAAATAATAGACGGTGTGTGATTCACTCTTTTTAAATTAGAGCTAACTGTTTTTTGTTTTTTTCTACCAAACACGAGAAAGCGCCTTTGTTATTTTTAGAGGATTGACTTGTTTACCATTAAGTAATACTTCGTAGTGTAAATGCGTGCCTGTGCTTCGGCCGGTGCTGCCCATTAGGCCGATCACATCATGTTTAGTGATTGATTGACCTTTCTTTACTTTAATTTTATTTAAGTGTCCAAATCGAGTCACTAAGCCATTTTTATGTTCAAGCTCGATAAAGTTACCATAACCACCATTACGACCGGCACGAAGAACTACAGCGTCTGCTGGAGCGAATATTTCGGTTTTATGCCAACCGGCTAAATCAATTCCTTTATGAAAGGCATGATTACTATTCATGGGATCTTTTCTAAGGCCGAAATTACTCGAAATATAGTATTTAGCTTTAGCTAAAGGCAGGGTGTTTGGTAGCTCAGTTAAAAAGTTTTCTAAATTATTTAATATTAATAACTTATCAACGATGGCTAAAAAGTGGCTCGGAATTTTTGTTTCGTTAAATATATCAAGGGGCCCACCTTGTGCAGTTGTCTGGGCGCTTAATATTAGGTGTTGCTCAAGCGCAGACTCAATTCCTGCGCCTTTAACCATAGCTAAAATGGCTTGGTGACGTTCACTAATTTGGTTATCTAAATAGGTAAAGCTTTGCTCATAATGACTATTTAAGTTGGCCACTCTTGTTGCGAATGTAATTGGAGCGATTAACTGTGCTTGTTTACCTTTTTGATTTTCATCGACTAATGGCTCATGAAATTCATTGCCATTTTCATTAATAGGTACATCAAGTTCTGTATCAAGCTTAATAACATCTTTACTAATTGAAGCAGGAAGGGATTCTATCATGCTTTGCAGTAGCGCCTGCTTTTGCTCAAGTATTGCAAGTTGCTCTAACTGCGTTGCTTGAAGGGCTTGTTGCTCACTGACTTTTTGTTGCCACAGCGTTTGCTCGGTTATTTGATTTTGTTTTATGTCAGAGATTTTATTTGTTTGTGTATAAACACGAAAGCTCGAAATACTCAGCCAAGTAAAAGTGACTAAAATAAGCAACGCTACAAGAAGTTGAAACCAAGAGGCTAAAACAACATGCTTAACTTCGCCATTTTGACGAATAAGTAGCTGACGAGCAGGGAAAAATTTATGATAAAAAGACTTTATAAATACTGACATGGCATATAAACACTGGCTATTAACCGAATTAAGATAGCAATTTGAGTTAAAAAAGCTAGAAAAAAATTGTAACTGTTCAAAAATTAATAAAAAAGGGCTGCTTTTAGTAAGCAGCCCTTTTAATAAATTTTTTAATATGCGTATTATTTTGCCGGCAGTACAGTACTCTCTACAGAGCCAAAACCTATACGTGCATAGCCTTCTTTTTCACACCAGCCACGCATAATAACGTTATCGCCATCTTCTAAAAAGCTGCGTTGTTCGCCATTACTTAGCGTAATTTTTTCTTTACCGCCACGAGAAAGCTCAAGTAATGAACCTGCTTCTTCGTGCGTTGGACCTGACTGAGTGCCCGAACCTAGCATGTCACCTGGCATAAAGTTACAGCCATTTACTGTGTGATGAGTAACCATTTGTGCCACAGTCCAGTAAGAGTGCTTAAAGCTCGATGTTGATACGCGCGTTGGGTTATGGCCTTCGCTACGCATTTTTTGCGTTTGAATTCTAACATCCATTTGAATATCAAAAGCACCTTGGTCGCGATTCGCTTTTGATTCTAAATAGTCCATAGGCTGTGGATCGTTTTCATCACGTGTCCAGCTTGTTCTATAAGGTGCTAATGCTTCGGTTGTTACAATCCAAGGCGATACAGTTGAGGCAAAGTTTTTAGCTAAAAATGGACCAAGCGGTTGATATTCCCACGCTTGCAAGTCACGTGCTGACCAATCGTTAAATACACAAAAGCCAAATACATGGTTTTCAGCATTTTCGATAGCGATTGCATCGCCCAGTGCATTGCCTTTACCTAAGTAAATACCCAGCTCTAGTTCGTAATCAAGGCGTTTACAAGGACCGAATGATGGCACTTCTGCATCAGGCGCTTTAGTTTGGCCTTTAGGGCGATGAAATGTTTGACCCGATACGTCAATAGATGAAGAGCGACCATGATAACCAATAGGTACCCATTTATAGTTAGGTAGTAATGGGTTGTCAGGGCGAAATAAACTACCCACAGCTGTAGCGTGATAAATAGAAGTGTAAAAGTCGGTGTAATCACCGATGCGACAAGGCAAAGAAAACTCTATATCAGACTGTGCAACCAATGTATCGCTAAGCGCTTGTTGGTGCTCAGAGCCTGCTCTTAGTGCTTTTGAAAGGGCTAAACGAAGGGCTGACCAATACTGCTTCCCTAAACCCATAAATGTATTTAAGGTTGCTTCACTTGCTGCATCAGCGGCTGTTTTAGCGTCACCTGTTAAAACATTTAATTTACTCAGTTTTGCTAAATCAATTACTTGGTCACCAATTGCAACACCACCACGAAAGGCCTCATCAGACCCTTTACAACGAAATTCTGCAAACGGTAAGTTTTGAATCGGGAAGTCGCAATTATCAACATTAGCTGATTCTACCCAGCTGGTTAAATTAATATTGTGGGTTTCGTTAATTAGGCTCATTACATTTCCTTTGGATTTTACTGTATGGCGACAAGGTATAGTTTATTTAATCATACTTGTACTTGGCGCCATACTTTTTAAATATTAAAACGACAAAAAGCAGCGAAGTTCGCTGCTTTTAATTTACTCAAATATTTTATAAAACGCCGCGACGCTCTTGGTCACGTTCGATTGATTCAAATAATGCTTGGAAGTTACCTTCACCAAAGCCACCATCATCAACGCGTTGGATCATTTCTATAAAGATTGGACCAAATAAGTTTTTAGAGAAAATTTGTAATAAATAACAATTTTCACTTTGGCTATCTACGAGTATCTGATGCTCACGAATTTTTTCTTTATCTTCAGCAACCCAAGGTACACGGTCAAAAATAGTATCGTAGTACTCTGGGATAATATCTAAAGTGGCAATTGTTGATTTATCAAGCTTATCAAGAGAGCTTACTAAGTCATCTGTTAAAAACGCTAAATGTTGAACGCCTGGGCCGTTGTACTCACCAAGGTATTCATCAATTTGGTTGTTATCGTTACCTTTACCTTCGTTTATTGGAATAGAGAAGGTGCCGCATGGCGATTTAAGTGCATACGAAATAAGCGCTGTTTTTTGACCTTTAATGTCAAAGTAGCGTACTTCAGTAAAACCAAATACGTCTTTATAAAAGTTAGCCCATTTTTCCATGGTGCCTTTATAAACGTTATTGGTTAAATGATCGATTCGGATAAAGCCTTTATCTTCTACAACATTTTGCGTTTCTAAGTCTTCAAAATCACTTTCGTAGATAGTGCCTTTGTCGCCAAATTGTTCAATAAAGTAAATTAGGCTGTCGCCAATACCATAGATTGCAGGGTAAGGCATATTTTTATGCGTTGAGTCTGTCGCTGGTTTTGCACCACGTTCTACAGCTGTTTCAAATGCTTTTTGCGCATTCTCAACACGCCAACCCATTGAACAAATAGCAGGACCATGGCTTTTAGCAAATTCTGCAGAAAAACCTTCACGCTCGTTATTCAGTAAAAAGTGAATATCGTTTTGGTTGTAATAAACAATGTCTTTACCTTTGAATTTTTTAAGCTTAGAGAAGCCAAAATCAGTAAATACTTTATCCATATAATCAGCATCAGGTGTTGCGTACTCGGTAAATTCAATACCGACTAAACCTAAATAGTTATTTACTTCACTCATTATTATTACTCCCGCAATTAAGCACTGCGATTATGTGTTGTTGTCATATTGCAGTAGATAATCAACCAGATTTTTAATTTGGGGAAGAGGAGGGCGCTAATTAGTATGTAGTGCATGTGTAAATTTTATAGGACGGTTATTATAAAGTTACGTGTTTGTAATACAGTTAAGTAAAATGAAGTTATATGGTATAAATTCAAGTGGGGGTACTTGTTTTTAAGTTGTTGTATTTAAATACTAAAAAGGAGGTTTAACCTGCGCTAAACCTCCTTTTATAATTAATAAGTAAAAGCCTTTTTGTATGTAATTGTTTACACTTTAAGAGCCGTTACCAAAGAACTTGTTCCGTTGTTCTATCCACACGTTAGTTTTAATTGCTGGAGCTGCTTGGTAATGGCGTTCAATGGTTTGATTTAGCACTCGCGTCGGTTGCTCAAAAGACAGCTTTTGTTGTGCGCCGCCCATACTTTTAATTTCATCTCTGGTCATAGCACGTCCTGCATAAAGCAGCGAGTTTAAGTACCCTGGTACTGTTTCGTAATTGTTATCTGTAAAAAGCAATACAGATTGATTGAGTGCCCAGCGACTATCGATTTCGCCATCCTCTTTTACGCCAGCAAGTTCTCCATCTATATAGACTTCAAACACCCCATTGGTTGGTGCTGTATAAAATACAAAAGCTATACGATGCCAAGAGTCAGGTTGTGTATTGCCAAAATAGCCGCTATCGCTAGTTGCTTGTCCATAGCCGCCGCTTGGGTCAATAAACATATCGGCATCATCATTAAGATAATCAGTTGTATTGGCTTGCATAATTGCACGGTAAATATCTTTACCTTCTGCGGGCCAGTATAAATCCATTACCAAGGTGTAGTCAGACACCATTTCTTCATTTGCAAAGTCACCATTTGCAGGTGTGTTTAAATCAATAAGTAAGCCTTCTGTTGGAGCGTGGCGAGAAAACGCCATAACACCTGAAGGACCATCACTTAAATCATCAATATTTAATTGAGTAGTGGTGCTATATTGTGTCTCTGCAGTGCCCCAATTTGTTTCATCTGGATCAAAGTAGCTAAGTACCGAAGGTCCAAAATCAGCTGCTAACGGGTTGTTAGTATCGTCAAAATTCCATATGGTTACATTTGCTAAGTTGTTGCATGAATAAAGTTCGGTGTCAGTGTCAAGGTGAAGGCACTGACTTGTTCTAGCACGTGCATATTTATCAAGTAGCCACCAAGCTTCAGCTATTGGTTCTACGTTTGAGAATGTAACACTATTAAAAAATAAATCAGGATTCAAAGCTGCTCCTTTAAATAGTGCAACTTCGTAATTATTAGTGGGTTGTATATCTTCAGGTTTAAGTAAAAACCAATCTGGTTGACTTGCAAACATCGTTGTTAAGTCGCTTCCCGATACTGTTACTTTATATATAGAGTTAAACCCTGGCGTATTTGATGGCTGCCTTTCTACGTAAAAAGCTTTATGGAAGTCTTCTTGAGTCAGTGTGCCGGGTGTCCAGCGCTTTTGTACTAGTTCAGGGTTAAGTAATGCTGCGTTAATTGTGCTTGAATGTTTTGCGGCTAAGGCGGTGATTTCGGCTAGCTGCGCATCAGTTGGATAGTTTTCAGAAATAGCGATTTCCGTTTCTGCATCGGGAGCATAACGCCCCATTATCTCATCTATAGCTAGTTTAGTTGTCTCATCGCGCTCATCAATTGTATCGGTTTCAATCGTTTTGTAATCAACAACTGGGGATGATTTATCAGCTAAATTAAAATTAAGCGTTAAGTCAGTAATACCCTTAGCGTAAAAGTCCGGTTGTAAAACAATAGCGCCGTTATCAAGGGTTGTGTAGCTTTCCCCACCGTGTGTATGGCCGCCAAGTACTAAGTCTATACCGGGTACGTTTGTTGCCATATCAGTATCTTGGCCTACACCTAAATGGCTCAACATAATCATGTAATCTACATCATCACTGTATTGGTTTACGATGCTTTGTGCGATTTGTTGCCATTGCCAGCTCATTTTAAATTGTTTAATAAAATCAGGGATCGGATCATCTTGAATAGGTTCATCTAGCTCATTCCATGGCACTGAGGTCATGCCAAACACACCAAGTGTAATACATCCTACTTGTACTTTTGCAAATCCTACGCCTGCAAAGTCTTGTAGTTGCTCTGCTTCATAACGAGTATTACTAGCAAGTACGATTGCATTCTCGTCTTGGGAATAACTTAGTAATTTTTCAGGGCCCCAAGCATAATCATGATTTCCAACGACTCGCAGGTCAAACTGCATTGCTTTTATAGCTTCTTCTGTCGCGGTACCTTGTGATAATTGCTCAGCAACGGTGCCTTTTTCATAGTCGTCACCACCGTTTGTAAATAAGGTGTGCGGAGTTTGGCTTGCTACTTGGTTGTAGTAGGCTTTTATCCGGCTGAAATATTGCTCTTCATAGCCAAAGCGAGCATGTAAATCGGCAACGTGAACAAACCTTACCGACTGCTCTGTTGCATTAGCGTCACAAGTTGGGCCGATATTTGCAAAAGCTTCATTGCGCTGCATTTGTATTGCATATGTGCCCAGTGTTGTTACTTGAGCGCTAACAAATCCATCTAAAACTATTGAATTTGTAACAGTATCCCAATTAGCGCCCGATAGTTTTGCGATAAACAGTTGTCCGCCTAATGCATAGTCATCAGGGATTTTTATTGTGATGGTAATAGGTTTTTCAAGAGTAAGCGTGGAGGGCGTAAGCGCATGTAAATCAGAAATTATATTTTGTTGTATATTCGTCTCATCTAATAATGTTTTCTCGTAGGTAAGCTCTACATCACTAGAAATAGCACTGGAAGGTGCATTAAATATAAAATTGCCTTCGTCTAAAGTAGCGTCTAAACCATTAGCGCTTGATAGCGTTAATTTGCTAGGTTCAGGCTCAACAGGATCGTTTGGATTAACCGTCACTTCATCACCGCTACCACAGGCAGTTAGAATAAAGCTAAGAAATATAAATATAATAACACGTGATATCGTTAACGATTGCATCTACGGATGTCCCTGAGTCTATTCAATAACCAATCAGGATATAATATCAGTTAACGGGGGCAGGGCAAAGTTGAATAAAAAATTCCCCCATAGAAGCTATGGAGGAATTGTCTTAGGTTATATTGCTACATTTGAAATAAACAATAATTAAGAGACTTTCTCTTCTAAACCTTGTTTTTCCCATACTTTAGCTTTAAAAGTCATTAGTACTAAAACAACACCAACACCAATGCTAAATAATGCAATTTGTAAGTATAAGTTAGGAATTTCATCAACATTATTCGGATCGAAATTACCAGCAAGTAAACCTGCGATGATGTTACCGATTGAGTAAGTTAATACAAACACACCCATCATTTGGCCAGTGTAACGTTTAGGCGATAACTTACTTACAGCACTTAATGCTACAGGGCTTAAACAAAGCTCACCCACTGTATGTAAAAAGTACGTAGTAACAAGCCAGTAAGGCGCAACTTTTAAGCCTTCAGCTGCGTAATGAGCCGCCATAAACATAACTAAAAAGCCTGATGCCATGATAATTAAGCCAATTGCACATTTAACGCTGTAGCTAGGTGATACTAAGCTTTTAGATAAGTTAATCCAAAGCGCTGCAAAAAATGGCGATAAAGCAATAATAAACAGTGAGTTTAATGATTGAAACCACGTTGTAGGGATTTCAAAAGTACCAATAAGACGGTCAGTATAGTCGCGAGCAAATAAGTTTAATGATGAACCAGCTTGTTCAAAGCCAGACCAAAAACATGCAGATGCAATACATACTAAAAATAGTGCCCACATTCTTTGTTTTTCGGCATCTGTTAAATTACCTGTAAAGTAAATAACTCCAAAATAAACAAAAAAGATAATAGTAAATACAATGGCTGTGTAACCTGCAACTACAGTTGGATTAATAACAATAGCGCCGGTCATTGCAGCCGTAGTAACTGCAGCAGCTGCAATTACAAATGCAGCAATACCGCCCCATGCACGTGAAGTACCTTTAGAGCCTAATGGATTAGCCGGTAAAGCACTGTGCTTTGGTAAGTTATTAAGTGTGAGTTTGTACTGCACTAAACCAATGGCCATACCGACAGCTGCCGCACCAAATGCCCAGTGCCAGCCTACGTTCTCCATAAAGTAACCACATACGTAGTAACCTATTAAAGAACCCATGTTAATACCCATGTAATAAATAGCGTAACCGCCATCACGACGCTCATCAGCATCGCTATATAATTGGCCTACCATTGCACTGATATTTGGTTTTAGTAAACCAGTACCTGTTGCTACAAATATTAAGCCAACGAAGAAAGAATAATCATGTGGAATAGCCAAAATAATATGGCCAATCATAATAATTATGCCGCCATACCAAACTGCTTTTTGACCACCAAACAATCTATCAGCTAGCCACCCACCTGGTAAGCCTAAAAAGTATACTGCGCCTGTGTACAAACCATAGATTGCAGCAGCTGATGCAACAGTAAAGGCAAGGCCTTCTTCTTGTAAGCTTGCTGTCATGAATAATACGAGCATAGCTCGCATACCGTAATAACTCATTCGTTCCCACATTTCAGTGAAGAACAATGTCGAAAGTCCTTTAGGGTGGCCAAACCAACCACTATCTGGAGCTGAACTCATATTTACTTCCTAACTTTAAGAATTGTTGTAATGGCCTTATAATTTTTTGCTTTAGCTATCTTAGTATTTAGTCATACTAAAATGCTCGACCATCAGTTTATTATTTGTAGCTAAGATAATGATTTGCTATATGGTAGTAACACCAGAAGGTAAGAGACACACCCTTATCCTAGTTACAATTGGGCACAAGTATACATATACCTTAGTGCTAGGGGAAGTATTGCGCGGTGTATCACCTTATGCCAAGTTAGAACTCAGCATAAGGAACAATAGGGGTACCTGGGAACTCAAGCGTTCCATAAACAGGGTTAAAATAGTAACGTATGTAAAGTTGACCAAAGTTTGGTTCGTAAAAGTCAGAACGATCGATGGCTAAGTAGCCACCAAAAAACCAATTCGGCGTTATTCTATACTCAAAACTACCTTCAAGATTATATGAAACCCCAGAACTTGTTTCACCTTCAAATACAGGGTCAACACCTGTTATTGATTCTCTATCATACGCAGCTATTTGCAAATCGCTATCGTTAGGGAAGAAATCAATAGATTGAGTTTTTGTTTGCGAGTACGAAACACCGGTCTTTAATCTATAAACAAAATCATCACCCCAACGTGCGTCATAAGTGAGTGGCACGGATAGACCTACATAGTTTTGCGGGCTGTAATAACCACCATGGCCCCATGTTTCTTCACTTAAATTATACTTGTATACCCAATGTAATAAGCTAGCGCCTACGATAAATTCACGCTTTTGATTGCTTATTACACGGTAATAAGTACCACCCATCATACGATAGCGTTGGTTGTCTTTTACATTTTGGCCTTTATAGAGGGTAAAGTCGGCGCTTGACCAAAAACCCCATTTTCCGCCTAAGTCGTGTGATACATTAGCTGTTAGGCCTGTAGAGCGTACGCCCCCCCAAACTTCACCTGTATTTACATCTTTTAAGCCTGCATAAGAAAGCACTGAATTTGTAACTGGGCGCTTTTCAAGTTCTAGGCTGTATCCAAAGTCGCCAAAACTGTCTGCGTAATTTACACCCCACACAAAGTCTTCAATTAAAAAACCAAGTGGGGTAGTGCCTACATCTACACGCCAGTTTTCGTTTTGCCAACCAATACCTATATCTACACCACTTTCCTCTGGTGTCACTTCATCGACAGAACAAGTGAAAATACATAAAGCACCTTGTCCGTAGCGACTACCAGCGAACTGCTCATCAAAGCGAGTTGTTTGTGCGCTAATAGTAGTCGGGTCTACTTTAATAAAACCTTGGCCTTGCCAAAGTGGAAAGTAAGCTTCAATCGGTACTAAGCCCGCACCAAGTGTTGCTTCACTTTCGGTGCTTGTTTGTCCACTAAAGTTAACACCTATGGCAATGTATGCTTGGTTTTTGTTTTGCTCGTTTATTAGCTCACGTTTAGCACCGTTTACATACCATTGATCGTTTTCATCTATTTTTAAAAGCGCTCCGTAAAGCTCTTTTTCGTTTAAAGTACGATTAGGTGACAGGGTTTGTGCGTACCAAGATTGTGCTTGTTCGGTTTCATTAAACTTACTGGCTACTTGAGCACCTAAATAGCGTAACTCTTGATCGTTTGGTGACTTTTCAATAAGTTGCTTAGCTAAATAAAGTGCATCCCCTGAGTAATTAAACTCATTAAGAGATGACATGATTTGGCGTTGTAAATAACCCTCTTGCGATGTGGTTTGCGCTATCGCTTTTTGCGTAACTTCTTTTGCTTGAAAGTCGTCTCCAAGTTCTATGTATGCATTAGCAATAGCGAGAAGCGCTTGAGGTTCAATAGTTTGACTACTTTGTACTTTTCGCTGATATAAGATAACGGCTGCTTCATATTGTTCTAGCGCTAAGTTTGCATTAATAAGGGCAGTTGTTGTTGCTGGAATATCTTTATATTTTTGATCAAGCTGATTGAGCTTAGCAATTAAGTCACTGCCTGTATAAAACTGGTTTAGGTAGTTATTTTGTAACTGCACATATTGAGCCGTTTCGTTTTCAGAAGCGCTCTCTGGTAACACGTAATCCTCAAACCAGCGTTTTATTTCAACTTGGTTATCTTGCTCTAGTATCCACTGGCCTTGTAAAAGGTGCCAATAAGGCGACAAAGATGAGTCAGATGAAAGGGCACTTGAAAGCAATTTAAGAGCATGTCGTTTTTCATCAATTTTGTACCAACTATTAGAAAGCTCAGCTTGCATTTCAGGTGTTAGCTCTCTCGCTTCTAAGTTACTTAAATGGTAGATGGCGACAGATTTGTTTTTTAAATCAAGATATTGCTGGCTTTGTGTAAGAGACTCGTTAAGCAACAATTGCTGCTCTAAAGCAATAATATCGGTATCTCGATTTTTAAAAGGAATATATTTAAGTGTATCCAAAGCTCCTTCATAATCATTTATAGAGCGCAAAAATAAAGCATGGCTATATCTAATTTGGGGGTTTAGCGGGAACTGCCACAATACATTATTAAACAAATCACGTGCTTGTTGAGTCAGGCCTTTTTGTTGGTATATAAAAGCTAAATCGTAATATAACCAAGGTTGTTCAGGTGAAAGCTCAATAGCTTGCTTAAGTAATTCTTCTGCTTTTTCTAGCTCTCCACCATTAGTATACTGGCTTGCTTTATCCCTTAGAGTATTACTGGTAGCTAGTGCATATGAGGGGTAGATTAAATCTCGTTGCTTTGCGTTTAATGAATTATAAAAGTTGCGAATTGATTTTTGGTTTTGATCTAGTTGCGCGATATTTAATAAGCCAAGTAAGGCATTTTCATACAAAGGATTGGTTTTTAGGGCTGCTTGATAGGCGGTAGCTGCTTGTGTGTAATTTCCTTGAGCTACTAATAATAGGCCTTTGTTATAAAGAAAAGCTTCTTGGTCATGATTTAATTGCTCAGCTAGATTTAGTTTTAATTGTGCTGTTTTAAAATCAGATTGCTCTATAGCATCTTCCATTTCAGACATATACAGCCAAAACTTCGCAACTGTCGCGAGTTCTTTAAGTCCTTCACGCTCATCAAAGTTAGGTGTATATTTTTGCGCGGTAAAAAAATAGTAATATGATTTTTTGTAGTCGCTTTTCGCTAAATACAAATACCCTAAGCTGCGCATAATTTCTTTATCGGTTGGCCGCCCTTTTAAAGCATTTAATAGTAGGGGCTCAGCTTCTTTTAATTTTTTATTATTAAGTAAACGATCGCCTTTGAGCCAAAGCTGATACGCGGGATCGGCAAGTAATGCTTGTCTTACTTTAAAATCTCGTTGGAAATCTTCGTATTGTAACTTACCTTTACTACTAAATGGATACACAGAGAAGTAACGTTGGTATTGCTCAACTGTATTTTGAGTAAGATCCATACTCTTAAGAGCTGCAAGCCAAATAAACTCAACTTCATTAATAAAAGAAGGGCTAGTACCGTAATTACTTAAAATATCTATAGCTTTATTATTTGCTGGGTTTTTCCTCAGTAAATGGCGAGCATAAGGTATTTCTACTTGAGCGATATTAGAATAGCTTTTTAATAACTTTTCATAACCTTTTTTAACACTTTCCCATTGGTCGCTGTCTTGTCCATACCAGCTTAAATGCTCAAGCTCGTAATTAAGTGTAGGGTAGGTGTTTTTAAATATTTTATTGTATATTTCACGGGCTTGTTCATAACGTCCAGCTCGAGAAAGTAGCCTAGCTTCATGAATTAAAGACTTATCTTTGCCCTCAATACGAGAAAGGACTTTTAGCTTTTCAACGCACGGAGCCTGTTTGGTAAGCCCGTTATCTATTTTGCTTAATAACTGGTTGGCTTTCACTGATTCGCCATTGGCAAAATCATAACGCGCTACTGCGCACTGCGTTTCTATTCGGGCAGGGGCAATGGCGACTAGCTTTCGTAAGCTATCTTCAACTAGTTTTTTATTTTGCTGTGCTTCACCAATACCTATTTGGCTTAGTAACCAATCAACAGATTGCGTATCAATATCGTTGACTGTGTTAGCGCTTAATCCAGAGCTAAGTGCTAATGTGCAAGCGAGGGCAAACCTTAACGGCATTCAGTGCTCCATACCGGTTGTAGCGTCCCATCTGCTGTAATTGAAAAACGCTTATTTAAAGCACTTGTACCAAACAAGTTAAGCACGCTGTCGTAATAACGAGTCTGGGTAAATGATTTATCAATCATTAGTTTTTGCTGAATCGCCATTACCGTAGAATTATCGCTATTAGTCGACAGTAAAGGTAATAAAGCTGAATTAAAGCCCAAAGGGCCTCTTTTTTCAGATTTTCCAGATTTAGCAAAGGTATTTAAAGGCACGTAACCACGTTTATTAATTGTTTCTATAAAAGGGTTGAATTGCGCTAACAGCTCTTGTTTATAAGGCGCGTCGTCTGCCATCATGCTTGCCCATAAATATACTCTGATGGCGTTATAACTGCCCAAGTCGCTCGTTTTTTTATCGTAGTAAAAGCCGTTATTCGCATCAAACATTACCCAGTCAGGGCTAACACCTTGCTTTGCTGTATCTAAAATTAGCTTTGCTGAGCCTTCGTGTAATTGATGCCAAGGCGAGTGTGGGTAGAGCTTTTTAAACTGCTGGTAAATAAATAATGGTGAGTAGCTCGGGTTTAACTTAAAACGTTCATTATCAAATTCAAAACCTGTAGGAGCGGGTAGTAATGATAAACCTAGGCCCGAGATATAAGCGGTTTCTTCACGCATTATTCGCTGTGCAAGTACAGCTGCTAATATGCTGTAGCGGCGCTCATCCCAAAGAATAGCAGCTTGCGATAAGCTGTATGCTATCCATAAGTCTGAATCAGACGCAGGGTTTGAATCTAAAATTCCGCCAACATTTTGATTATTAACACCCCATTGCCATGCCGGTAAACGAGTGCTTAAATCACCTTCTGATAAATGTTCTTGCGTCCAATCAAGCACTAAGTCAAACATTGCTTTGTCATTTGCTACAACAGCAAAAAATAAGGCATAAGATTGGCCTTCAGAGGTTGTGACTTTTTGCTCACTCCCCAAATCAATAACGCGACCATCTTGGCTTATAAAGTTACTTTTAAACGTTTGCCATGCATCCCATGGTTGGCATTGTTCTATTTGTGCACTGGCATTAAAGGTAAATAATGCAATCACGGTAAAAAATACATTAATGAGTGACTTCATTACTTATCTCCTTCAGCTAAGCGCTTGTATGTTAATGCTTGCAGTAATCGCCATATAATAAATGAGATCAGCAGTAGTGTTAAAATAGACAACAGTGCCAGTACAAATGGGTGATCCGATAAATGGAACCAAATTAGGGTATGTACAGGAATGTGACCAACAAAATATTGCTCATCAGTTTTAATTGTTTTAATGCCTTGAGAGTTTATGACCGCAGCACTGCCTTTAATTTGCGCAAGCGCTTGTGAACTCATTAACGCATCATCTAGTAGAGTAAAGGCTTTTTGTGATGTTGCACTGAGCGATACTATTGATCGCTCTGAATCAAACGGTGATTGAAAGCCTGTAATAACGGCCATATCACCACTACTTTTTATACTTACTTGAACTTTATCTGTTGTTTGCTCATCGTAAGCACCATTGTATATAGCTTGTTTAATAGCGCGCTGATTGTTATCAAGCAAGATATTAGTTTGCGCATCTTCATCTAAGTTGTTAGCAATGCTATTAGGTTTGGCGATTACTAAGATGTCTTTATCATCTAAGTTGGCATCTTCATTTAAGTGAGCAACGCTTATTCTATGAGCGGGGTAACCTGTGATAGCACCAAAGTGGCCTGTTAAATTAAACAATACAGATAGCGCTTTAGGTGATGGAACTTCATCTATCAATACTAAAGTTTGTTGTAAGTCTGCGTATTTTGTAAATGGGAATCCGCTGTTTGCAAATACATTTAAATCAGGCAAAGCTATGTAATGGTCAAACCCACTTACATCAATGTTGGAGTTCCCATCAATTACGCCGTATTCGCCACCAGGTGGAGCAATGGCACACTCGCCTTTTTTAAGTACTGCAAATCTAAAGTCAAAATTTAACTCATTTCGGCTGGCAAGATTAATACCATCTAATGAAAAGTCTTCAGCGCTTTGCGTTGTGTCTGTATTAGCGATTAAAGGCAGCAAGGTTTTTGCGGTAGTTAACGATGTGTCTTTTTTATCAAGTAAAAAACCACTTATAAACTCTTGGTTTATTAACATGTTTAAACGTGAATTTAAGGTTTCGCTCTCTGGCGTATTACGGTATTGCAAAGTAATAGGAATGCCTTTTTCACGCCAAGTAAATAAATCAGGTGCAAAACGAACATTTAGTTTTATAGGACCATTGTTAAGACCCTCAGCCTGTAACTGAGTTGGATAGTCAATAAGCTCGTCAAAGTGCACGGGACGATCGTTTCTAAGCCATCTTGGCGCATCATAAGCTTTACGCAGTGGGAGTTTGTTAATTGCTTCGATACTTGCACTTCGGCCAGTCATAATCTTATGACCAAACACAAGACCAGTAACCGCTGTTTTTAAGTCTTTTTCGTCACGCCCCAAAATTAGCAGCATTTTATTGTATCTGTGAATAGGGCTTGAAATTAGCTCGACGGTTGGCTTTTCAACATCTGGATAATCTTTTAAAAAATCAGGTTTTGAGTCATTAGTAATAAACACCACACTGTGCTGCTCTGGTGCTTTATTTAAAACTACTGGAAAGTTAGCGCCACGCCAGTCTGCTTGTGCGCCAAACCAACTAGATAAAGTGGCTGCCGCTTCTATAGCTTGTGTATTAGGTGTGCTTGCAAATACAAAAGGTAAGTTTAATTTGTTGTAATCTTTAGCATCAAAAAATGGTTCTGGTAAATATTCAAGGCGGCTATCAATTGCTAACTGTTTTTGATCAAGCGTTATGTGGCTTGATTTGTTTATTTCAGTCCAAATTGAGCGGCTAAAGTAATCTTGGCATCGTAAATCATAGTAACCAACTAGTTCAAAGCGAATTTGGTTGTAGTCTTGAATGTATTTAGCATTTAGGTCAAGGCTATGACTTACCGTATTTTTTACAACACTTAGCTGTTCATTAATAGGTAATACTGTTACTAAGTTATCGTTAAAATAAACTTTTAAGTGCGATACATTAGCCAGCAATGAAGGTGAGTTAGTGTACGAAAAGTTAAGCTTTAAATTAGTGCTTAATTTATCAATTCTATTTGTGAAATCGACACGAGAATTATTATTCACGCCGTCGAGTTTATAGTCATTGAATCCTAATTTTTCAAAGCTAAGGCGTAAACTAGAAACCTGGGCACTCTCAGGGTAGCCATTTACAAACAGGGTTTTGTCGTGCATAGGCTCGATAGCGAGCACTTTATATGCGCTACTAATAAGTAACAATGTTAGAAATGTATTAAGTAACTTTTTAATCATAATTATTATGCACTATCGGTTTTTTTGGAGTAAATGAATTTATGTAAATGACAATATTAGTCATTAACTTAATAACTGGTTGTAACGCTCTTGGAGCATGAAATAATAAATTACTAAAGCCCCGTAAACTGGTTTTTTGTACTTCTTTGAAGCTATACGATGGACGGTCATGTCTAAAGTTATTTTGCCAATCTAGCCAAGCATCTGCTCTTGAGAAGGTACATTGTATAAAAGCTCTCTGTTTTTCGAGAGATAAGTCTTTAAGTGTAAGGCCAATTTGTTTTTTGCGGGTATTACATACATACGTTGTAAACGAAAATTGCTTATTACCACGACTCATTAACAATTCAATTTTATCGTTAACACGACATAAATGCGCGTGATCTGTCTCTATGCCCACGCCGTTATCTGAATAATCCGTTATTTTTACTTTCAAAGTATGACCATTCGCTAAACGAACGCCGGCAGGAAAGTTTGCCTTTATACGATGCGAGTGCCTCACTTGACGAGCTTCAGCTGCAACAGCAACGGCAGCACCTAAAATTATAATATTATAAAAAGCCCAACCCATACTTATTATAAGTACGCCAATCTGGCTTGGGTCACCTAAAAATAGACGTAATAGACCCACTAATATACCGAGTAAATTAATAAGTAACAGAATTAGATACGGTTTAGAAATACCCCAGTCGTAATGCTCTTCATCATTTAAACCGCCTTTTTCGGTTACGTTAAACTTACCCTTATTAGGATTAAATAAAGCAACGGTGGTTGGTTTTAATATGTACCAAGCAAGTACTGACTCATACACTTCACCCCAAAAGGAGTAACGGTATTTACCTTGAATACGTGAGTTAGTCGCTTTGATTTGAATTAATGTCGGCACTACATAAATAAAAATAGCTAAAAATGGGGCATAAATTATGTACGCATTAAAATATATTAGCGCTAAAGGGGCTGTTAAAAATACAATACGAGGAATACCCGATAAAAAGTGCAGCATTGCGTTTATGTAGCATAATCGTTGAGGAATGCTTAAACCCTTACCCATTAATGGGTTATCAAGCCTAAATATCTGCGCCATACCACGCGCCCAGCGAATGCGTTGACCTATATGTGCTGACAGGCTATCGGTTGCAAGACCTGCTGCCTGTGGAATATTTATATAAGCAGTTTTATAACCAGCGCGCTGCATACGAAGTGCTGTGTGAGCATCCTCCGTTACTGTTTCAAACGCAAAACCGCCAATATCATCAAGCGCAGCTCGTTTTAATACGGCGCAAGAGCCACAAAAGAAGGTCGCATCCCACATGTCGTTACCGTCTTGAATAAGCCCATAAAACAACATGTTTTCGTTAGGAATTTGACTATGGTTGTTAAGGTTTCGCTCAAACGGATCTGCAGAGAAAAAGTGATGCGGTGTTTGCACCAAGCATACTTTACTGTCTTTTAAAAACTGCCCCATCGTCATTTGTAAGAACGAGCGAGCAGGAACGTGGTCACAATCAAAAATTGCGATATATTCGCCATCGGTATAACGCATAGCGCTATTCATATTGCCGGCTTTAGCATGATTGTTATCCGAACGAGCTAAATAGCCCACTCCAATTTCCTCTGCAAATTCCTTAAACTCTGGGCGCTTACCATCATCTAATATATAAACATTTAATTTATCCACAGGCCAATCGATGCTTAGAGCAGCCAGAGTAGTGGGCCTTACAACGCTTAACGGCTCATTATAAGTTGGAATATATACATCTACTGTTGGCCATAAGTCAGTGTTTTTCGGTAAAGGCACTGGTTTTCGCTCAAGCGGGTTAATTGTTTGGAAAAAACCTAAAATCAGTACAAGCCAGGCATACGTTTCAGCAAGTAATAAGCCACCACCTAGTGCAAGTGCAAGTGGATCATCCCAATTTAAAGTTTCAGTGTAACGCCACCACAAGTAACGAGAAGACGTAGTTACTGACAGAGTAATCATGACAATGGTTGCCATTTGGCCTTTTACTCGTTTAAGCGCATACGCAACTAGTAAAATAAAGCTTATAAAAACGGCTTGAGCTTCCAAGCTAAAAGGAATTGTAATAAATATTGCTAATAAAAATAGAATAAACGCGAGAATGACGTATTTGACTAGTTTATTTTGCCATACACGCGCATCCGCCATGGTTTTAAACGCACTTTTTTTAGGGCCTTTTTTGTTTTTTGATAGTAGGCGCTTTAACAATCTACCTAGCTTTAAATCAAACCAACGTAATTGCCTTAAAAGGTAGCTAACGCCGTCATAAAAATAATTAACAGCATCTTCTTTTACAGAACTAGATTTAAGCTGGTTTTTAAAAAACACTAAAAAAACACTTTGTATAATAAAGCGTAATATATTTGAGTAAATGTAGGTTCGGTAAGGCAACCTTAAATGAGGGTAGTAGTCATAAAGGGTATATTCAAAGCTGATTTTGTGCTTTTTAATATTTATAAACAGTGAGCTTAAAAGCGTAATAAAAGGCATTATAAAAGCTTCAATAACATTTACTTTATGTTGATTAAAGTAGCTATGAAACTTGAATAAAATGTACCGGACTAACTTATCAGTAAATAAAATGCTCAGCAGCAAGTATAAAGTGCTGTGAATAGGGCGCTGATAAAATAATGTAATGCTCATTTTATAAGGTCGCTTTACTAACTAGCCAACCAGCTAGTGTTTCAAAGTCATCGTTTGCGACACTATATGGCGCGCAATTAAGCGCTACATTTCTGTATGCGGTTGACTCTTTAATAACTTCGTCACTGTTGATAAAAAACGGAGCCATAAGGGGGAGCGTAGATTGCCAAAGAGAAAACAAGTCAAATTCTAGCGTAGATGCAGAGTTATAGCGGTTAACTAAAAAATAATGCTTCCAATCAGTATCTGAATTTTTGAGTGTTTGTAGGCGTCTATAAATTAAGCTGTGACAAATAGCGTCGCAATTAACCAGTTCAATTACAATATCGTTTTTCTCTAACGGGTAGTGGAGAAGGTTAATATGTGCAGGGCAGTCAAAAATTACCCACGCTTCTTGGCTATAATTTAGGTTTTTGCATCTATTTACCATTTTAGTGATGTTATCGATGCTAGTATCAGTGCTGTCACCATATGGTAAAAATATAATGCCATCGTCATCTTGATGAAAATGCACAAGTGCATCTTCAAAGCTCGCTTCATTACTCCAGCCTTTGGTATATTTCCATGGCAAGCCAAAATGTAAACCTAGGTCACTTTTTGCATCTAGATCGATTGCAATAACGTCAACGTCAGACTTTTTTAGCACGCACGCTAAATTTGCAACCACAGAGGTAGTGCCTAAACCGCCTTTGATACCTTTAACGAAAACTCTTTGCAACGGATGTTTTACCTATCTTTAATTGAACTAACTTATGTGTTTAGTTCGTTGTTTATTTCTTTAAGTAATGCGTACTTATTAATTGTATTATTATTTTGCTGCTTGTTTACAATTTCTATGTAGTCATCACTCTTTCCACCAAAACGTAGAGCAAGGTTTTCTATGTCACTTGATGTTAACGTTTGTGAGTTTTTAGGCGTCAAGTTATTCATTCTTACCTTTACAGTTACTTTAATTATTTTGATTAAAAGTGGACAATATTTGGCTATTATATATAGAATAACGGTTAAAACTAGTAAAAAAGTATTTTTTATAGGGCGTTTTAAGTGCATAACTTTAACATAACGGGATTAGAGCCTGCTGCAAAAGAGTTAAAATCGGCTTCAAGTTATGCTGTTTTAGCCCCTTTAGACAATTTTGTAATCGAATTGGCGTTACATTCAATTAACCAAAGCTTGGTTAATGATATATATATAGTTTCCCAAGAGGTTGAATCATTTTTTGATTCTTCTTTTTCTGCATCGTTAAATTATGCTTATAAGCATAATAGAGTACACCCTTTTTCGTTGGCCTCAGAAACACAGAATCATTCTATAGAGAAAATTAATTCAGGTATTATAAAAGAAATAAGTGCTTATAAACGCCTAAACAAAGCGCTTATTTTTGTTCATTTTAATACAGCACAGTTAAGCAGTACTGACGAGAAAAGCTTAGAGCTGATGATGAGGCAGTACAACGATTTTGTTCGTAGTACGGGAGCTACATTATTATTTTTAATTTCGGGACCTGATATTGCAAATTATCGCTTTTTATTTAGACGATTAAACAATGTATTTGATGGGCTGGTATTTGTTGATAACGACTCTGCGGTTCGAGTACTTGAATATGATTATTGGCGTCACAGCATGGGGGTTATTGCTGGTGAACATTACCAATTATTATTAAGTGGTAATCAGTTTGTTGTTCAAACTGAAGCAGTAAGCGAAAGTAAAGCACTTAAACACTCAGACTTTGCCGATGAAGACGATGTTTGGCTTGTGCAAAGTGCTGTGCCCGAAGGTACTAAGTTACCGATGCATTATAAAAGCGTAAAAGATAATAATGATTTATTTAATAAAGGCCCAAAAGTAGAAGCAGCCACCTTAATTTTTGCAGTTACGCGTTACACCGATTTGGCGCTATTGGGTAAGCAGTGTTTTGAACTTAGAAAAAACTGCGGACGATGGTTAAAGCTTGTTATTCAAAATGTTGATGGTGTTATTCGCCATCAAGACGAGTGCTTATTTTTAACCTTGGGTGTAAATCTAATTTTGTATAGCTTTTCAGAGCCTTCGCGTTTGCTTTCACAAGTGCAATCTATTCAAGGTTTTAAGTTTTCAAGGCCTTTACCTTCCTCAGTTGAGGATGTTTTAAAATACACTGAAAATACCTTTTCGAAAGGATATTTACCTTTCATCGAGTTTACGAAACAAGTAGAAATTCATAGTGACTCAGCCGTTAATTTAGGTGTTAGTGGTGTGCTAGTGAAACTTGAGCTACTACCAAGAATTGACCCTATTCATCCTTTGCATTTATTTCATATTAAGCGCGAAGGTGATGTATTTAGCATTGCAGATAATACAGTTTATTTATATTTGCATGCTTGTAGAGAAAATGACGTTGATAATGCAATTAAGCACTTGTTTAAATTAAAAACGAGTGATTTTTTTGTACAGCAAAATATAATTTCTGACCACTTTTACATTCAACAAGAATGTAAACAGTTAAGGCGATTTTATAAAGGTAAGAGTGTTGTAGATTTCTCGCAAAAACTTGCTGAGAATGATAGCTATAAATTTGCACCTGATATAGCAAACAGCGTTACTGAAAATATTAACACCCCAGAATTTTCTAGTAAAAGCCGCCCAGATGCTAAGCCTTTTATAATGAAACTAAGAGATAACTTATGAGTATGAATCAGCTTTTAATTACCATGTTTCTTGCAATGGTGCTTGGCGCGGTGCTTTGTATGCTAGGCAAATATATTTTATCTCAAATAACAAAATATTATTATAAGCTTACTTTTAAACATGAAGTACTAGAGCCTTATACACCAAATACAGTAAAAAAGGATAAGCAGTGAAATTATCAGGTTTAGGGGTTTGGAACCTTTATTTTTTAGTTAAGTTTGCTCTGTTTTATTACGGTGCAATTGATTTTAACGTACTAACTAATGCCGCTTTTGCTGCATTGCTTGCGATTAAATTTAAACAGCCATTAATAGAGAAGGCAAAACATATAGTAGGTGCTGTGTTTGCTGTGGTATTACTTTACCAAGACTCATGGTTGCCACCAATAAACAGGTTGACTAAACAAGCAGGTAACGTTCAAGATTTTAGTTTTGGTTACTTTATCGAGCTATTAACCCGAGTTATTAGCGTTGATATGTTGTTGGCTTTGTTCGTAATTAGTGTGTGTTTTTGGTATACATCGCAATGGATACGCTTTACCACTGTGACTATTGTTGGGCTGTTAGTTGTAGGATGGCAAGGAGATAACTCTCAATCACAATTCGTTAATAATGTGGCTAACCCTGAACCGGTTACTCAAAATCAGAGTAATCCTCAAACGCAAGTGATCACTCAGGCAGCGCAATCTCCTGATCAAAAATTAGCTGATTTTTACCAACAACAAAGCTTACTAATGAGCCACTTTCCAAACCAAGTGAATGGTGAGCTGTTTGATGTAATTATTTTGAACATATGCTCAATGGCTGTTGCTGATTTAAATGCTATTGGTGTAAGTGTTACTGATATGTATAAAGACTTTGATGTGGTGTTTTCAGACTTTAACTCGGCTACGTCATACAGTGGACCCGCTGCGGTAAGACTGCTGCGCGCTAGTTGTGGGCAAACGAGTCAAACAGCATTATTTAAAGAGGCACCTGAACAATGTCACTTGTTTAAAAACCTAGAGAAACTAGGTTATCAAAACAATGTTGTGATGAATCACGACGGACATTTTGATGAGTTTAAAGGCTTAATAAATAAGTACGGTGGCCTAGATAGTACACCATTTAATATCGATTCAATGCCAGTGGCGCTACGAGGTTTTGATAATAGTCCTATTTACTCAGATGAAGCTGTGCTGGATGGTTGGTTAGAGCAAGCTGATGATTGTAAGCCGTGTGCGATGTACTACAACACCACAAGTTTACATGATGGTAATCAGCTAGAGAATCAACCAAGGGTTAATAGTAAAGAGACATACCCAATCAGACATAAAAACTTGTTTGCTGATATTAACCAATTTGTAAAAAAATTAGAAAAACGCGGTCGCAACGTTATGTTAATGATAGTGCCTGAACACGGCGCTAATTTAAAAGGTGACAAAGTACAGTTTGCAGGTTTACGTGAAATCCCAAGCCCAGCAATTGTGTCGGTACCTGTAGCAATTAAATTTATAGGCCCAGACGTACAAAACTACTCGCAAATTGTGGTTGATGATTCAACAAGTTACTTTGCGCTTTCAGAGCTGGTAAGTAAGGCGCTGCAAACTGATGTATTTGGTGGGAATAATAGTGTTGCTAATTTGCTTGAAAACCTACCTACAGCACCTAAGGTTGCTGAAAACGAAGGCACAATAATGATGTATGTTAACCAAAGACCATTTATACAATTAGATGGTGGTGATTGGTCTGCTTACCCACAAGGTAAGTAGTCACATAATAAGATTTAACAAATAGCACTGGTATAGTTAAATATCAGTGCTACTTTTCTTCATTTAATTACATTTCAACTTATCGCTTTCGCAGTCTGTTTCGTCCAAAAATGTTTACAATAAGCTACCTTCTCAAAGCGACTTAGCGTATTATTCAGCTAATATAGTTTTTCCTTCTTTGAGGATGTATGCGTCTAGATATTCACTGTGCTGATCGAATTGGTATTGCTCAAGAAATCCTTAATATATTAGTTAACTACAGCGTTGATCTAAAAGGAATTGAAGTTGATTCTGTAAATTGTCGTATGTACGTTAGTTTTCCCGAAATAGAATTTGAACAATTTCAAAAGATTATGCCATCGATACGTTTAATCGACGGCGTACATGACGTGCGTACCACTGCGTTTTTACCATCTGAGCGTGAACACAACGAATTAAATACTTTGCTACGTGCATTGCCTGATGGCG
This sequence comes from Pseudoalteromonas sp. LC2018020214, assembly GCF_016598755.1. NCBI lineage: Bacteria > Pseudomonadati > Pseudomonadota > Gammaproteobacteria > Alteromonadales > Pseudoalteromonadaceae > Pseudoalteromonas > Pseudoalteromonas sp. LC2018020214. The sequence continues at coordinate 2,623,175 of NZ_CP066804.1, read as the reverse complement.
TTATCTCTATTGATGCTAAAGGTTGGGTACGCTTATGCAACGATGCAGCATGTAAGGACCTACAGTTAATTGAAAAAGAAGTTATTGGTGCAAATATTAATAACTTACTTAAAGGGTTTAACTTTACACGTTGGCTAGAAGGTAAAGAAGTGCTCGGGCAAACCACACGCGTTGAAGTGGCGGGTGAGGATTTTATTGCAGACATTTTACCAATTGCAGTCCCTCAAGGTAGTGAAGGTGATGTGCTTGCGGGGGCGGTTATTAACATTAAATCGCAAAGCCGCTTAGGGCAGCAGGTCAGTGCATTTAGACGCTACGGGCAAGAAAGCTTTGCTACTATTCATAACTTTAGTACAGCAATGCGCCGAGTTGTGCGCGAAGCACGCAAAATGGCGCAACTAGAAGCCCCTATTTTGATTACTGGTGAAACTGGCACAGGTAAAGAGTTATTAGCTAGAGCGTGCCATTACGCATCTAATCGCTCTGTTAAGCCTTTTATTGCGCTGTCGTGTGCTTCACTTCCTGACGATGTTGCTGAGTCTGAATTATTTGGCTATGCCGGGTACGAAGAAAACGCAGCGCCAAAGCGTGGTGTATTAGAGCAAGCTGATGGTGGAACTGTATTTTTAGATGAAGTTGGCGAAATGTCGACTCAACTACAAACTAAGTTACTGCGTTTTTTACAAGATGGTACGTTTAGAAAAGTAGGCGATGAGAACGAAGTTAAAGTAAATGTACGTATTGTTGCCGCTACTCAAAAAGACTTACCTGCAATGGTACAAGAAGGGGTTTTTAGAGAAGACTTATATTACCGTATAAACGTGCTTACTTTAGAAATAGCGCCACTAAGAGATAGAAAAGCAGATGTAGGGCCACTTGCAGAGCATTTTATTCAAAAATACGCACAACAAAATGGTCATGCAATTCCTGTTTTATCACAAGAATGTTTAAGCTTTTTACAAGAGTATCCCTGGCCTGGAAATGTACGTCAGCTGGAAAATGCAATTTACCGTGCAGTGTCGTTACTAGATGATAGCGAGCTTCGCGTAGAGCATTTACAGTTACCAACTTTTACCCATGATTTAGGGTATTTAGAGTCTGATTTTGAAGGCTCACTAGATCAAGCTGTTAAACGTTTTGAAGCGACTTTACTTCGCAAACTCTACCCCGCTTACCCAAGCTCACGTCAGTTAGCTAAGCGATTGGGCCTAAGTCACACCGCTGTAGCTAATAAATTACGTGATTACGGGATTAATCGAAAAACAGTAAAAGTGTAATTGACATAAAGAAATTAAAATATGGGGACTAATCTTTAGTGCCCATATTTTTTGTTACCCCATCAATTGCAATCGTCTCAATACCTTCTTCGTTAAAGTTCATTACGATACTGGCGTTATTACGAGTGAAAAAATAGCTACGGCCATTTAGCTCAATAACATAGTCACCTTTTACCGGATCGCTAAACTGCTGCTTTTTTAGAGTGACAGTATGTTCGCCAATTTGCCATTCAAACTCCTCAATAAACCCATTATTAAATTCTTGAACCCATACTTGGCTGTCATCTTTTGAAAGCGTGATGGCGACAGAATAAGAGCTAGGAATTTGCTCCATATTGTAACTTTTAGATCCAATAGTGAATTTCTCAGCTTTTTGCTGCCATTCAAAACCAAATTTAAATTCTTTAACTACACCGGTAGGGTAAGTTACTGAGCCTTTACCTGGTAACGAAAAATCGGCAAAAGCATTGTAGCTAGGGACTAATAGGGCCAGTGCAGCGATGATTTTTAGTTTTGATTTCATTAGTTATCTTTTTTATTATAATAATGATTTAAGATTAAAGTAGAATATTCGTCTTCGCAAGGGGCTATGCTACACTCGATTAAATTTAACTGGTAAGACCTTTTTTGTGAACTTATATATTCGACTTTTATTATTATTTTTCAAAATCAAAATCAAACGCAATAAGCAATATCAAAATCTACTTGATACAGTAGATATTGATTACAAAGCTTTGCCGACTGATTGTGATATTAATCTACATTTAACGAACTCACGCTATCTTGCGATGATGGATTTATCTCGCACGTGGATGACGGAGCGTGTTGGCTTACTAAAACAAATAATGAAGCGTCGTTGGTTTCCGATTGTTAACGCAACTGCTATTACTTATATCCGCGATATAAAACCTATGCAGCGATATACAATAAGTACTAAGTTAGTTGGCTGGGATCATAAATACTTTTATATTGAGCAAAAGTTTCACTCAGAGCGAGGCTTACATGCTATTGCTTATGTACGCGGTGTATTTAAAAGTAAAAAGGGTATTATAAGCATTGAAGAAATGCTTGAAGTTGCTGGTTTTGATGGGCAAACACCTATATTGCCAAGTGAAGTAATGCACTGGAAAGAAATGTTAGAGCAGAAAAAGTTAAGTAACCAGCCCTAATCTCTACAAATGAAAAAAAAGGCCTTTCGGCCTTTTAACACACATTGTAATTGGGTAACTATGTACTACTTTATATATGCTTTAAAAGCTGTACCTAACACCAAACATAGCCACAACAGGGTCAAGCTCAACAGTTGATGTAAGCGCTTTTGCACCATTAGCATAAACAGTGGCATCGGTATCAATATCCATAATTGATACCATAGCGTGTAACCCCCAGTTTTTATCAATTTTATAGTTAGCGCCTACCTGAGCCATAAAGCCAAACGAATCATCTAATTTTACTTCTACATCATCTGTTCCTAGTGTTGCTTTAAGTGCTTGAGAGGGTTGCTCATCAAAAAATGCAGTGTAGTTTATGCCTACGCCTATAAAAGGTCTTAGCGCATAGCTTGTATCTAAAAAGTGGTATTGTGCAACCAATGATGGTGGAAGTTGTTTTATATCTGCAATTTTGTTGCCTGCTAAGCCGCCTGCGCCATTTACATCGTGTGAAAACGGTGTTGCTGCTATCAGCTCTAACACCCATTGATCGTTAAATGCATAATCTACGGTGATACCCAGTTGAGTATCTGAATCACCTTTGAGGCCTAGCGTAGGTGCTTCATTAATCGCTGAGCTACTGTTATCAGGGTTTACGTTAATAGCGCCAACATTTACGCTAAAGTTAGCGTGTGCAGCTGGAGAGAGTGCTAATAAAGAGGTTAATAATGCGATGCTAATTTGAGTTTTCATGTTGTTCTCCAAGAACTACTGTTTGATTGGCGCTATTATTACCGAGCAATAAATATGAAAACCTGTTCTAGATCAAAGTTTAAAAAGCATTTGAAGCTTATAAAATATTTTATTGATTTAGATTAATTTTAGTGTCGTTATACTTTTGTAAAGATTGACATATTTATTTAATTAACAGTCACATGAATATATTAAGGCAGGCACTGCCTTGCCATAATCACGTGTTTAAACAAGGGTCTTAATAAACAAGAAAATATGTTTTTAGCAGGGTTCAAAAAATAATTTAAACAACCGACACTTAAAAAGTATTGGAAGACTTAAACGCGATTGAGTCGGTTTGTATAATGAAATATAAACCGAGTACTTTATAAGGCATAAAATACTCGGTGCACTGACTTTACTTATCAATAGTTATTCCAAATAACGTTTAGCTTTGTTTTCTTTAACACTTTTAAGATCGACTAATACCAATCCATCAATACAATTATTAAAATCGGGATCAATGCTAAAGCTTAAAAATTGTACACCGCCAGGGTTGCAAAGCTCAGTATATTGTTTAAATAAAGTAGGGACTTGAGCGCCCATATTAGCCAACACATGCTTTAACTCTACAAAATCTTCTCTAACATCGTTTCCATTAAAAAGAATATTGCATTGAGTTAGCTGTTGCTCAGTTAATTTAAGCTCATTATTAGGTGTAGCTAGTTCTATGCTGCTTTTATAGTAATGTTGATAGTAATAAACGAGCATGGCTTTGGCTTGCTCAGGTAGAGCGTTGGACACGCTTACGGCCCCAAATAAATACCTATACTGTGGGTAGTTTTTTATAAAAGCACCAATACCGTACCATAAATAGTCAAGACTCTTACGTCCCCAATACTTAGGTTGTACAAAACTTCGACCAAGCTCAATTCCTTGGTGTAGATAGGGCGTCATAGCGTCGGTGTAAGAAAATAAACTATCGGTATATAAACCTTCACGTCCATGTTTTTGTATTATCTGTTGTGCGCAGGCTAATCGATAAGCACCTACTAGCTCTAGTTGCATAGGGTCCCACAGTACAAGGTGTTGGTAATCCATATCATATTTATCTATATCACGACGCTTACCGCTTCCTTCACCTACTGCTCTAAATGCTATTTCTCTGAGGCGTCCCAGCTCTCTAAAAATAGGTGAACTACCTACATATTGATATAGATGAATGTGCATGCCATCGTGTGTTTTACCCAGAAGCTGACATTGCTCAATTGCTTTTTTTAGGTCTTTTCTACACTCGGGCACAGCAATAGGTGTTTGTGTTTTTAGCGGCAGTGTTTTTTTAGTTGTAAGCCTATAAAGCTGTTTACGTATGAGGTTTACAATTTCTTTATCTTTAAGGTTTTCTATTAAGTAGGACTCAGGAGGGATAGAAGCACCAATCTCAAACTCTAAAGATTTTTTGCGCTGCTTAAACATTTCTGTCACTAATAATAAACTTGCCAGAGGCTTGTAAATCATTGATGTGCCGTAAAAAAGTGGACTATTTTTGGCTTTAATAAAAATAGGTAAAATGGGGCAGTTGGCTTTTTTTGCCATACGTAAAAAACCGCTATTCCATTTGCAATCCTTAATACCGGTTGGTCCTAGGCGCGACACTTCCCCTGCAGGAAATATAAGTAAGGCACCTCCACCTTTTAAATGGTTTTGTATATTACTAAGCTCTTGCTTTTTACTCATACCAGATAAGTTATCAACAGGGAGTAAAAGAGAATGCATTGCGCTGACCGACATTAACATGCGGTTTGCGACTACTTTTAAATCTTGCCTTACTGTAGAGAGTACTTTGATAAGTGCTAAAGCATCTAGTGAACCAATAGGGTGGTTAGCAACAATAACAAGTTTACCCTCGTTAGGAATATGTTCTATCTGCTTAGGTTTATAGCGCGTATCAAAATTGAGTTCATCAAGTACTTGCTCAACAAATTCTAATCCTTGTAGGTGAGGGTAGGTATTACCAAAGGTGATAAACTCTTGTTCATGCAATAAGTAACCTAAGCCCTTTTTTACTAAACCTTTTACTTTTGGAGAGTTCTCTAGTTGTGGTAAGTTTGCTGCAATTACTTTATCAACACTTATCATATTAACCTCATATTCCGTTTGGTCTATTCGCTATACATGTAAGATTAAAAAAAGGGTATGACAGTTACTTTGCAGTAGTGTGACTTTTTAAAGTACTAAATTATAAACTGTGAATTGCTAGGAGAATTTATGTCGGTATTGGTGGCTATAACGGGGCGCAATAACGAAAAGCTAATAACGAAGTTACAAGAGCGATTACCAAATACATTGATAGAGCAATGGCCTGATTGCAAAAACGCAAATAATGTGGATTTTGTACTTGCGTGGAATGCTCCTGAGTCTCTGTGGCCGCAGCTGCCTAACTTAAAAGCTGTGTCGTCATTTGGTGCAGGCGTAGACAGTATCGATTTAACATTATTACCTGAACATGTCGAAGTAGTACGTATTGTTGACATGCAACTAGCTGAAGATATGGCGGAATATGTACTTACACATGTCTTAGCTCAAAAATTACGCTTAAAAGAGTATTACACTAAACAAACACAGCAAACATGGAAGCCAAAACGAGCTTTTAGTAATAAACATGTTGGTATACTTGGATTTGGCGAATTAGGTAAAGCATGTGCGCAAAAACTTGTAACTAATGGTTTTAAAGTAAGTGCCTGGGCGCAAAGTAATAAAAGCACGACTAGTGTCGAGGTTTATTATGGCGATGAAGGACTTAGCGATATGCTTTGTAAGATTGATTATCTCGTGTGCTTATTACCTCTTACGCAGGCAACGAAGGGTATTATTAATCACTCAATGCTCGCTAAGCTACCTTCACATGCTGTTGTTATTAATGTGGCACGTGGTGCTCATGTGGTTGAGCAAGATTTATTAAATGCATTAAATAACGATAGCTTACGCGCTGCTACCTTGGATGTTTTTGACCAAGAACCTTTAACGCAGAACCACCCTTACTGGGGAAACCCCAAAATAACACTTACACCACATTGTGCAGCGCTATCTGATTTAAATAGCGTTATAGACCAAATAGCCGATAATATTGAACGTTTGAATAAGGGCTTAGGACTCAATAATTCAGTGGATAGAACAAAAGGTTATTAGCTGATAGCTAATTAGTTTAAAAAACAGCTTGTTAACATTTGTAATTTTCATTAGTGTAAAAGATATTCTCACTAATAAAAATATAAAGAGGGTGTTATGAAATCCAGTCAAAGTGGGGCTAAATTAAGCCTCGTTGTTATTTCAATTATCGTGCTAGGTGTTTCAGCTTGGTTTAATCAGGCTAACGCTGAAGATAGTCCATCTAAAACACAAACCCAAAGTGAATTAACAATAGCAGATTAACCTAGCTTATTAGGTATTTTCGGTTTTCGTCTTTCTTCTCGTTTTTCTCAACAGTACATGCTCAGCACCATTATTGTGGTGGTGCTTTAGTGGCGTTTAATATTGTCCTGATGCAACGTGTTTCTAATATTTTAAAAATTCGCAATAAAAAAGCCCAGCAATGCTGGGCTATTAAATATTCTAAGGAAAAGTTGTTAACTTTGGGTTACATTAAATTGCCCGAATGTATAAACTTTAAACAAGTAAAACGTGTTGATCAACACTAAACTCATATTTGAAATAACGCTCGACGACATAAGATCTAGGCTAAATGATAAGAACAATAAACCACATGCACTAATGGCGGCAACGCGCAGCAGTGTTATCTGGTTAATAAAGAATGCACCTAAACCTAGTGCAAGTAGTGTAGTATTTAAAAGCCAATCTAGCTCGTTTAGCATGGTCGTTTCAATAGTTCAGTTGTTGAAAAAAGGAGCGCCATTATGTTGATCTTTTGCACACCTTTCAACCAAGTAATTTTAAATTTTCAGATTAGTTTTTTTAATGCTAAAAGTAACTGCCAATTGCCGAAAACAAACCATTGTCAGCAATTACTTGATACTTTTGACAGCTCTGTGGTTTTTGTAAATCACTGCATAAATAAAGGGATTCACGGCTAGAATCATAGTTGGGGTGCAAGTTGGAATCAATTAAAGTAGCTCCGTAACCTAAAAGTCCAGGCCAGTATACACTCTCACTTACCATCCCTAATTTTTTATAGGTGAGCAAGGTTGGTTTTGGAAAAGCTAAAATTATTACAATAACAATGGCCAGAGATATAAATAGCCCCTTTTTTGACTTTGTTTTTTGGCTAGTGCCATTGTTTATATTTGTTTTTTCCTCTGCGGGTATAGAGCGCTGAGTAGGGCGTTGCGGCTTTCTTTTTTGCGCTGTTTTTTTTCTTGTTGGTGCTTTACCTAGCAACGACTGTTTATTTGGGGTTTTAGACATAAAGCAAATCTGGCCTTTTTTCCGTAGGTCTCTATAATTAAATGAGCAAATTTATATACTAAGCTAATTATTATGATAACTTAAAGTTAGCTTATAGCCTACGAGGAATAAAGATGAATACGCAGCTATCAATTTTAATTGTAGATGACGTTAGCACAGTGCGTAGTTTTTTGAGCCAAACGCTCATGCACTTAGGGATAGATAACGTAAAGGAAGCATCTACTGCCTCACAATGTATTAGTGAGTGCCAGGCTGCAAATTATAATATCATTTTTTTAGACATTGAATTGCCGGACGGCGATGGCAAAGATTTGATTGCACAAATCAATGAATTAAGCCCTGAGACAAATGTAGTAATGGTATCTGCACATTCAGGTATTGAAAATGTTAAGGATGCAATTGATAAAGGCGCTAAAGGATTTGTAGTGAAGCCGTTTACACCTAAAAAAATAGCGGCAATGCTTAAGAAGTTTTATCCAGACTTGGAAAATGTATGACACCAATCTGTTTAAATATTTATGTCGACTGTTATTAAAGTATGAGATTAAATCTTAGATAAAAAAAAACCGGCAAAAGCCGGTTTTTTATATTCTATCAAAAACAAATTATAGAGCTTTAATCTTAGCTGCTATACGGCTCTTATGACGAGCTGCTTTGTTTTTGTGAATTAGACCCTTAGTTGCGTAACGGTCTAGGATAGGTGTAGCAACAGAAAAAGCTTGCTGTGCAGCTTCTTTATCGCCCGCTTCAATAGCAACAATTACTTTTTTGAAGTAAGTGCGCATCATTGAACGACGGCTTGCGTTGTGCTGACGGTTTTTTTCGCTTGTGATAGCGCGTTTTTTTGCAGACTTGATGTTAGCCAAGGTTTGCTCCTAACAATCTTAAAATAAAGCTTAAATTAAAGGCCGTGGAATATGCCTGTTTCTATCATGGATGTCAATTTAAATTTAACAATCCAAGAAAAACTGCACCATATAACGAGCATCAATTTGCCGCTTTAGCAGTTAATATAGACATTGTAACAAAGCACAGACCCCCAGCCTAGTGCTTTAAAGCGATTTATAAAAAAGACTGTGGCATAATCGCCTATCTTGAGGATTTTTGAGTAGGTTTAAGGTGTCAAAAGGTTTATTTCGCTCTGGTATGATTGTTAGTTGTATGACTATGATATCGCGTATTTTAGGGCTCGTTCGAGATGCTGTCGTTGCCAATTTATTAGGCGCAAGTGCAGCGGCTGATGTTTTTTTATTTGCTAACCGTATTCCTAATTTTTTACGCCGTTTATTTGCAGAAGGTGCCTTCGCACAAGCATTCGTACCTGTGCTAAGTGAAATTAAAGAACAGCAAGGAGACGACAAGGTCAGACTTTTTGTTGCACAAGCAGCAGGCACGTTAGGAACCATTTTACTAATTGTCACTATTATAGGTGTTGTTGCTTCTCCTGTTATTGCAGCATTATTTGGTACCGGTTGGTTTATAGATTGGTGGCAAGGCGGACCTAATGCCGAAAAATTTGAACTTGCAAGTTCACTACTTAAACTTACATTCCCTTATTTATTTTTTGTAAGCTTAGTTGCACTTAGTGGTGCGGTAATGAATGTGTATAACCGTTTCGCTGTTGCTGCATTTACACCAGTTTTGCTTAATGTTTCTATTATTACGTGTGCAATTTTTTTACATGATAAATTTTCGGTAGGTGCTTATTCACTTGCCATAGGTGTATTTGTCGGTGGTGTAGTGCAGTTACTATTTCAACTACCGTTCTTGTATCGCGCTAAAATGTTGGCGTGTCCGCGCTGGGCATGGCAAGACGAAAACGTAAAAAAAGTACGAAAACTTATGCTACCGGCTTTGTTTGGTGTCTCTATTAGTCAAATTAATCTGTTGCTCGATACCATGATTGCGTCATTACTGATGACGGGTTCAATTGCGTGGCTTTATTACTCAGACCGCTTAATTGAATTTCCGCTGGGATTATTTGGTATTGGTATTGCGACAGTTATTCTACCGGCGCTTTCTAAACTACATAGCAGTAAAAAAAGTAGCGACTTTCAGCATACTCTCGATTGGGGAGTTCGTTTTGTTATATTTTTAGGCCTACCAGCAATGGTAGGTTTAATGATCATCAGTCCACTTATTATTACCGTGTTGTTCGACCACGGTGCATTTAAAGAAGACAGTATTGATCATGTCAAAGCTGTAAGCTTAGGCGTAGTCGCATATTCGGTCGGTCTTGTAAGCTTTATGCTAATAAAAGTACTCGCTCCTGGCTTTTATGCTCGTCAAGATACAAAAACACCGGTGCGTATTGGTATTATTACCTTAGTACTTAATATGGTGTTTAACATTATGCTGGCTCCTTTCATTGGTTATTTAGGGTTGGCACTTGCTACTTCGTTATCGGCTAGCTGCAATGCATTTTTATTATACAGACAGCTTAAAAAAGAAAATGTATACCAGTTCTCATCAATGAGTATGCGTTTTACACTTAAATGTGTTGTTGCAAGTATTGTTATGGGAGCTGTCACATGGTTTGTGAGCAGTTACTATTATTGGGCTACATGGGCCTTTACACAGCAAGTAATATTATTAGTAGCGCTAGTGGCTTTGGCAGGTATTAGCTACTTTGCAATGCTATTTGTGATGGGCGTTAGACTAAATACGATAAAAAGTGTAGCAATTACTGAATCAAACTAAAAAAAAGATTATAATCGGCAACTCTGCGGCTTTAATCATTTTTTAGCCGTAATTAATAGCTCGCTAAACAAGGCATTAGGTGGCATGGAGTTAATTAGAGGTATACACAATATTCGCCCACACCATTTTGGTTGTGTGTTAACTATTGGTAATTTTGACGGCGTTCATTTAGGCCACGCAGAAGTATTAAAAGGTTTACTTAGCGATGCTAAAGCGCATCGTTTGCCTAGCACTGTAATGCTGTTTGAACCCCAGCCACAAGAGTTTTTTGCTAAAAACAATGCCCCTGCACGGTTAACGCGCTTACGAGATAAGTTACGTTTATTGAGTGATTTAGGTATTGAGCGAGTTATTTGCATTAGCTTTAATCAGCAATTTGCAAACATGCATGCTGAGCAATTCGTTAATGAGATTTTGATTAAAAAGTTAGGTGTTAAAGCACTTACTGTTGGTGATGATTTTAAGTTTGGAAAGCAACGCCAAGGTAACTTTCACTTACTTGCTAGCATGGGTAAGCAAGCGGGCATGGATGTAAAAAGCACCGCGAGCTTTCGTCAATTAAATGCTAGAGTAAGCAGCACTTTAATACGAGATGCTTTAGCATCCGGTGACTTAGCGAGTGCTAAAATAATGCTTGGTCACGATTATGCTATTTCTGGGCGTGTTATACATGGCTGGAAAAGAGGACGTGAACTCGGTTTTAGAACGGCAAATATTGCCCTAAAACGCCAAGTGTGTCCTGTCAACGGAGTGTTTGCAGTGCAAGCAACGATTGCAGGAAAACAGATTTTTGGAGTTGCAAATGTAGGTAATAAGCCGACATTTAATGGAACTCGTGCATTATTAGAAGTTCACCTTTTTGATTTTGCACAGGATATTTACGGACAATTTATGCATGTGGAGTTAATAGAAAAACTTCGCGATGAGAAAAAATTCGAGACATTAACACAATTAACGGCGCAAATAGCAACTGATGTTGCTGCCGCTAAGCAGTGTTTTGGTTTAAATCAGGTAGCCGATAGAGACGGAATGTAGGATAAATGAGCGACTATAAACATACTTTGAACTTACCGGAAACACCGTTTCCAATGCGTGGCAATTTGGCACAACGTGAACCAAAAATGCTTAAAGCATGGTATGAGGACGACCTTTATGGTCAAATTCGCAGCGCTAAGAAAGGTAAAAAAACCTTTATTTTGCATGACGGCCCTCCGTATGCAAATGGCGATATCCATTTAGGCCACTCAGTTAATAAAATATTAAAAGATATTATTGTTAAGTCTAAAACATTATCTGACTTTGATTCACCATTAGTTCCAGGTTGGGATTGTCATGGTTTACCAATCGAGTTAATGGTTGAGAAAAAAGTAGGCAAGCCGGGTGTAAAAGTTACTGCGAGTGAGTTTCGTGAAAAATGCCGTGCATACGCTAAAAAACAAGTTGAAGGTCAAAAAGTTGATTTTAAACGTTTAGGCGTATTTGCAGATTGGGATAAGCCATATTTAACAATGAACTTTGACTTTGAAGCGAATGCAATTCGTGTGCTTGGTCGAATTATTGAAAAAGGTCACTTGCATAAAGGCGCCAAGCCTGTGCATTGGTGTACAGACTGTGGCTCTGCATTAGCAGAAGCAGAAGTTGAATACCAAGATAAGCAGTCTCCAGCAATCGATGTGCGTTTTACATTTGTTGATCAAGATGCTGTTGTTAGTGCATTTGATTTGGCTGATGGTCATAAAGGTGAAGGCAGTGTTGGTACTGTTATTTGGACAACAACACCGTGGACGCTTCCTGCAAACCGCGCTGTGGCTGTGCATGCCGATTTAGAGTATGCGTTAGTACAGGTTGAAGATGAAGGCGTACAACAACGTCTAATTTTAGGTTCTGAGCTTGTTAAAGATGCTATGGACCGTTTTGGTTTTAATCACTTTCACGTACTAGGGTATGTAAAAGGTGCAGCGCTTGAAAACTTGCAAGTAGCCCATCCTTTTTATGATTTTAATGTACCAGTGATTGTTGCAGAACACGTAACTACTGATTCAGGTACTGGTGTTGTACATACCGCCCCAGGCCATGGTCAAGAAGATTTCGTGGCTGGTTTAAATTACAACCTTGAAGTGGCTAACCCTGTTGGTGCAAATGGTGTTTATTTACCAGATACCGAACTTTTTGCAGGTCAGCACGTATTTAAGGCAAATGCGAGCGTAATTGAAGTATTAAAAGAGCGTGGCGCGCTTATGCATCACCATGCGCTTACGCATAGTTACCCGCATTGTTGGCGCCATAAAACACCAATCATTTTCCGCGCTACACCACAGTGGTTTGTAAGTATGGATCAGGCTAACTTACGTCAAGATTCTCTTGCTGAGATTAAAAACACGCAGTGGTTACCAGAGTGGGGCGAAAGTCGTATTTCTAACATGGTTGAAAGCCGCCCAGATTGGTGTATTTCTCGCCAGCGTACTTGGGGCGTTCCTATTGCATTGTTCGTTGATAAAGACACCGGTGCACTTCACCCAAATACACAAGAGCTAATTTCACAAGCAGCAGAACTTGTTGAAAAGTCTGGTATTCAAGCATGGTACGATTTAGAACCAGCTACTTTACTTGGTGAAGAAGACGCCAAGCAATATATGAAAGTACAAGATACGCTAGATGTATGGTTTGACTCAGGTGTGTCACACGCTTGTGTAGTAGATGCACGTGAAGACTTGGTTGGTCCAGCTGATTTATACCTTGAAGGTTCTGATCAGCACCGTGGTTGGTTTATGTCATCAATGATGACATCTGTGGCTATTAATGGTCATGCGCCATACCGCCAAGTATTGACTCATGGTTTTACTGTTGATGAAAACGGCCGCAAAATGTCTAAGTCGTTAGGTAATGTTATTTCACCACAAAATGTGATGAATAAACTAGGTGCTGACATTCTACGTTTGTGGGTGGCTTCTACCGATTACACGGCAGAAATGACTGTGTCGGATGAAATATTTAAACGCTCAGCCGATCGTTACCGCCGTATTCGTAACACCAGCCGTTACTTGCTTGCTAACCTAAATGGTTTTAACCCAGAAACAGATCAAGTAGCTGTTGATGATATGGTTGAGCTTGATAAGTGGATTGTTGGCCGCGCAGCTCAGTTGCAAGACGAGATTTTAGCCGCATACGACAGCTACCAAATGCTATTAGTAACTCAAAAGCTAATGAACTTCTGTACGGGTGAGCTTGGCTCGTTCTATTTAGATGTTATTAAAGATCGTCAATATACAGCTAAGAGTGATAGCCATGCACGTCGTTCTTGTCAAACTGCGCTTTATCATATCGCAGAAGCAATGACGCGTTGGATGGCACCTATTATGAGCTTTACCGCACAAGAAATTTGGGAAGCGTTACCGGGTGAGCGTAGTGACTACGTATTTACATCAGTTTGGTACGATGGCTTACAAGCGCCAACAAATAGCCAATTTAGTAACGATGATTGGTTAGAGATTTTAACTGTACGTGACGAAGTAAACCGCTTATTAGAAGCTGCACGTAAAGAAGAAGTAATTGGTGCAACACTTCAAGCAACGGTGAATTTATTTGCGGGTAAAGAGCTTGCCGCTAAATTAAACGCGCTTGGTGATGAACTGCGTTTTGTATTGTTAACATCAGCGGTGAATGTTACTGAAGTTGATAGCCAGCCTGCAGATACACAAGCTACCGAAATTGAAGGTTTGTTCATTAGCGTTGCTGCAACAGATGCTGCTAAATGTGAGCGTTGTTGGCATTACAGCGAAGATGTAGGTGTTGAGCCTGCTCATCCTGAAATTTGCGGTCGTTGTGTAAGTAATGTTGACGGCGAAGGTGAAAAGCGTCAATTCGCTTAGGAGTTATTCTTAGTGAGCAAACTAGCCCAAAAAAGTGGTTTAGTGTGGCTTTGGTTGAGTCTATTACTTTTAGTAATAGACTTTGCCAGTAAAACACTTGTTGTAGGGACTATGGCTTATCAAGAGTCTATAAACTTACTCCCTGTTTTTAGTATTACTTATGTGCATAACTATGGTGCTGCTTATAGCTTTTTAAGTGAAGCGGGTGGTTGGCAGCGTTGGTTTTTAAGTGCAATTGCCATTGCTATTAGTGCTTTGCTTGTATGGTGGCTAAAACGCTTACCTGCTACAAATAAAGTACTATGCGGCGCTTATGCATTGGTACTTGCTGGCGCTATTGGTAATTTATACGATCGTATTGCGTATGGTTATGTAATCGACTTTATTCACGTTTTTTATAAAGACTCACATTTTCCTGTATTCAATATTGCCGATTGCGCTATTTGTATTGGCGCAGCATTATTGTTATTTGACGCCTTCACCGGCGAGAGTCCAAAGGAGCATAAAGCATGAGCCAAGCTGTAATTGGTGAAAACTCGCAAGTTATTTTCCATTTTTCTATTAAATTAGAAGATGGCTCTGCCGCTGATTCTACCAAGGTGCACAACAAACCTGCTAAATTAACAATGGGTGATGGCAGCTTAACGGCAAACTTCGAAAAGTGTTTATTAGGTTTAACTGCAGGCGAAAGTAAAACGTTTGAATTAGAACCTGAAGATGCTTTTGGTCAACCAAACCCAGATAATATTTACTACGTTGACCGTAGTAAGTTTGGTCCAGAAACACCAGCTAAGGTAGGTGCAATTATTGCGTTTACTCAACCTGATGGCACTGAGCTTCCTGGTTTAGTTCGCGAAGTGCAAGGTGAGTCGGTAACGATTGATTTTAATCACCCTTTATCTGGCCAGCGTTTAACCTTTGAAGTTGATATTATTGAGGTGAAAGGTTAATGGAAATATTACTAGCTAATCCTCGCGGCTTTTGCGCTGGTGTTGACCGTGCTATTAGTATTGTTGAGCGCGCTTTAGATATTTTTGAAAAGCCAATTTATGTTCGCCACGAAGTAGTACATAACCGCTATGTGGTTGATGGACTAAAAAGCCGTGGTGCGGTATTTGTTGAAGAGCTTGATCAAGTACCTGACGACAGTATTGTTATTTTTAGCGCACATGGCGTATCGCAAGCGGTTCGCAGCGAGGCTAAACGTCGTGATTTAAAAGTATTTGATGCAACGTGTCCGCTTGTAACTAAAGTGCATATGGAAGTTACACGTGCGAGTCGCAAAGGTATTGAGTGTATTTTAATTGGACATCATGGTCACCCTGAAGTAGAGGGAACAATGGGACAATATGATAACTCAGACGGTGGTATTTATCTTGTTGAAACCGTTGATGATGTTGTTGCGCTTAATGTAAAAAATGCTGAAAATCTTTTTTATTGCAGCCAAACAACACTCTCAGTTGATGACACAGCAGATGTTATTGACGCACTACGCAATAAGTTTCCATCAATTGACGGACCTCGTAAAGATGACATTTGTTATGCAACGCAAAATCGTCAGGATGCTGTTCGTGACCTAGCTGACAAAGTTGATGTGCTATTAGTTGTTGGCGCTAAAAACAGCTCTAACTCTAATCGCTTACGTGAACTTGCAGATAAAATGGGCACTGTTGCTTATTTAATTGATGACGCAACTGATGTGCAAGAGCAGTGGGTTTCAGGTTCTAAATCAGTGGGTGTAACTGCGGGTGCATCTGCGCCAGAAGTGCTTGTACAACAAGTTATAAGCCGATTAAAAGATCTTGGTGGTACGCAGGTTGTTGAAAACCCAGGCGAAGAAGAGAATATTGTATTTGCTGTTCCTGTAGAGCTACGTTAATTTAAAATTTAGATTATAGGAGAGTCGTTATGAGCAAGTCACTAAAAAATGATGGTTTGCTTTTTTCGGCTCTTTTTAATGAGCGAGGCGTACTAGCTTCGCTTATTGTTTCTCAAGTTATTGCTATTGTTTTAGCCTTTGCACCCAATGTAGAAGGCGATATTTGGCTTCGACTTGGGATCATCAGTTTGTTTATGCATTTAATTGTTTTAGTCGGTACCTCTGCTTTATATTTTTGTAGATTTTTCTTACAAACGCGCACCCAAACTTTTCAATTAAGTTTGTTTTTTATCTTTTTTTTATTATCTACCTGTATTTTTAGTATTTTATTTTCCCATTTTGCTTTTGATATAGATGATACAAATAACCTAATTTATTTCACACTTCGTAATTGTATTATAGTGGCTTTATTAGCGGCTTTATTCGTCCAATTTTTATTAATTCATTTTGAAAAAGAGCAACAAACTAAAGCACTTTCTCGAGCTGAGCTTGATGCCTTGCAAGCTAGAATACGTCCTCATTTTTTATATAATAGTTTAAACACAGCTGCAGAGCTTACTCATCATGACGCCGATGCGGCAGAGCAAGCTATTTTAGCACTAGCCGCCTTATCGCAGGCTGCAATGCACTCAGGGAAAAATGTATCTCTTGACGATGAAGTAACGCTGAGTAAGCAATATATAGCACTTGAAACATGGCGTTTCGGTAATCGCTTAAGCGTTGATTGGCAAATACCCAATGAACTACCTGCATTGAGTATTCCTTGTTTAACCCTGCAGCCATTAATTGAAAATGCAGTATGCCACGGTGTTGAAACAAGTGAACATGGTGCAGAAATAAAAGTAGAGCTACATATCACTACCGGCTATATAACCATGATTGTTTCTAACCCTATAACAATTTCTAATGCTCAAACTAGGCCTAATAACGGAATGGCGCTTGAAAATATTCGCCAGCGATTAAATATTTATTATAAAAATAAAGCGCAGCTAACAATTACTAATAAAAATGATGTGTTTAGGGTCAAGGTCGTTATCCCTAAGCTAATTAAGGGCTGTGTATGAATGTGCTCATTGTTGATGATGAACCTCTTGCGAGATCTCGCTTAATCCGTTTGTTAACACACGATAAAAGTATAGTTGTGCAAGGTGAGGCAAGTAATGGTAAGGAAGCGCTAGTACTGGCTAAAAAGCAAACGCCTGATTTGATTTTTTTAGATGTTGATATGCCTGGTATGAATGGTTTGCAAGTTGCTAATGAGCTCAATAGTCTAACTCTACCGCCTGCTATTGTTTTTATAACTGCCCACCCTGAGCATGCCTTCGATGCTTTACAATTAAGCGCTGCAGGTTATTTAGTTAAACCTATTTCAGAGCAATCACTGCAGAAGGTACTTAAGCAAGTAGGCCGTTTAAATAAAGTACATATTCAAAAACAACAAAATGTAAAAGTATCTTATCAGTTAGCGGGTACTCTACGTAGTGTTGATATAAATGATGTTTTGTATTTTAGTGCCGAAGAAAAGTATACCAAAATGATATTCTGTGGTGGAGAAGCTTTACTGGAGCAAAGCCTAAAGCAATTAGAGCTGCAATATCCCGCATATGTTTTACGAATTCACCGCAATACTTTAGTGAATAAACAAAAAGTAATAGCCTTGCATTCAAAAGGGAATGGCAATCATATGATTGAGCTACAAGGGTGCAGTGAGTTATTGCCAGTGAGCCGCCGCGAGCTTAAATTAGTTAAAAATACGCTTTAGGCTTACCTTGCAATTAACTTCCCCCTGATTTAAATACACTTGAGCTTTAATTATCAACGGTGTTATTGAATAAACAGATTTAATTAACCGTTTATCAACAAATATAACCGCTTGTCTTAGTCCTCATTGATTCCTCAAATAAATAGCATAAACTTATAATCAGATAATTTTTATTTGGTTCTACTATGCAGTCATCTCAAACAAAAGTGCAAAGAGGCTTCACTCTAATTGAAGTGTTAATTGCATTTATTATTCTTAGTTTTGGCCTTTTAGGCGCAGTTGCCCTGCAAGCAAAAGCAAAGCAAGCAAGCTTTGATTCTATGCAGCGTGCTGCTGCAGTAGCACTTGGTAATGATATTGTGCAGCGTATCCGTGCTAACGATACCCCGCAAATAGCTAGCCTATATACACAAACATTTAATAGCGAAGCCTCAACTAAAACCTCACAGACGTGTTTTACAAGCACTTGTAGCGCAGCGCAAGTTGCAGCCCTAGACCTTGAGCAATGGAAAAGAGCTATAAAAGCAAGGGAAAACACAGGCTCTTTAGATGACGCAACTGTATGTATTGCGGCTACTGCAGTTGCAGGTACAGGTGGTAAAGCATTTAATTTAGAGGTCGTTGTATCTTGGCAAGGGCGTCAAGAGTTTAATGCAAATAGTACGACTGGAGACATCAAGTGTGGAACGGCTGATAAAAAGCGCCGTTTAGTTGTTTTAACTAGTTATATTTACCTTAGGAGCTAACATGAAGCAAAAAGGTTTTACACTTGTAGAAATGATGATTTCATTATTTATTGGTGGGTTAATTTTAGGCGGCGTTATGTTTACCTATATAGGTATGAAAGTAACCACTAAAGATACGATGACTATTGGTGAACTTCAAGAATCAGGACGTCTTGCAATTAACATAATGCAACGTGATATTGAACAAATTGGCTTTTGGGGCACTTATTATGATGATTCTTTTACTTCGGTAAACACAGAAGCATTATCAAACCCGCTAAATGACTGTTTTGAAGGACTAAATAACGGTAGTTTTCCTGATTTGGCAACTGCGAGTAACTTTAGAACTATTTATGCGAAGGTTGCAGATGCTTCAAAAGAACTAAACTGCGTAACGAGTCCAGTAAAAGGTACCGATATTATTCAGTTAAAGTTTTTACAAGGTAATCAATTAACTGAAAGTGAGACTCAAACGAGTGAAAACTATTTCATAGCGGAGCAAGAGAGAGCCCAGTTCAAGCGAGGTGAAATTACAGGAAGTTCTGTTAATGCCTCTATTTGGCCGTATAGCCATCATGTTTATTATATTTCAGAGCAAACATATAAAGTAAATAACAAGAACCTAACTGTACCTGCATTAATGAGAAAGCGCTTAGTTGGTGGAAATATCACCACAGAAACTATTATGGAAGGTGTCGAAAACATGCGGTTTGTTTTTGGTCTCGATACAAACAGCGACAATCGTGTAGATACATACCGAAGTATTAAAAGTATGGAGCACACTGATTGGGAAAATCGAAAGGGTATTTTAACAGTACAGGTATTTTTATTAATACGCGCATTGGAGCAAGACCCTGGGGTTAAAATTAAAAACCAAACTTACATATTAGGTGAAGATGAAGACAAGCGTGAATTGAAATTTACCGATAGTTTCAGACGCACAGTGTTTACCACGACTATTCGATTAAATAATGTTGGATCAAATTTATGGCGTATTTAAAACAATCACAGAAAAAGCAGCAGGGTGTAGTACTGATCACTGCTCTAATAATGGTAATTGCAGTGACGGGTATAGCGGTGACCCTTATGAGCAGTAGTAGTATTGATATTAAAATTACCAATGCAGCGCAAGAGCGTGAGGTGGCTGAAAATGAACTTATTGGCGAAGTACAGCGCATGATTTCTGATGAAGCAAATAAAGGTGCGAATAATCAGTTTTTTTTGAGTCCAGATGAAGTCACTTCGATTGCAGCCTCTGATAAAGAAGGCATGGTGATCGCAACACATGATGGTATGCAAAGCAAAATGGTTAATCTAAACAAAGGTGCGCTTGACCTAGAGTGTCCTCGACGCTTTAATTTTACTGCAGGTATATCATGCAATATGTTACAGGTCGCCACGACAATAGAATATGGCTCTAAAAGTAAGCATGAACTAACCATTGTTACAGGTGTAGCGCAAGAAATGGCTAGCATAAGTAAGGGGATTTAATATGAAATTAAAATTAAACAAAGTGTTAGCCTCTTTACTTGGCTTAACAATAAGTGCGTCAGTTTATGCTGAAGATATAGAGCTTTATGTTAATCATGATGTGGATGTTGAAGAAAAGCCCCGAGTATTACTGATTTTTGATACATCAGGAAGCATGGCTTTTTCATCTTCAAGTGGTGGTAACTGTGGTTTTAATAATTTTTTAAACTTATATAATTTATGTATTGATAGCCGCCTTGCTGCTGCGCAGTTTGCGATGAATAAAGTCATTTCTGATAACGAAGATACTATCGACTTTGGTTTAATGCGCTTTAAAAGTACGACCGGTGGTTACATTGTTAACGGTGTTGGTAGTGATTCATCAGTTGTACGTTCGTCGGTTGCATCTTTACCTGCAGATGGTGGAACCCCGCTTACTGAGACTCTATGGGAAGCTTATTTATATATTACAGGGCAAAACGTTCAATATGGCTTAGAGGCCACAATTCTTGAACGTGATACGAGTGTCGAGTTAAGAACTGGAAGTGAGTTTACACAGCTTGAATGTGGTTGGGTTAGAAATAGAGGCCGCTGGAGTTATGAGTGTGAAAATGTAACTACAAATAATTATGAGTATACTTACATATCGCCTTTTGCAGATAGCACCGCTGAGGCTAAGCGCTGCGACAACTCGATAAATATCATTTATATGACCGATGGCGACCCATCTGGTGATAATGATAGTGACAGCCAAATTAGTGCAGAGCATGAGAAGTACTTTGGGGAAGGATTAAACTGGAATACGGATAGTTACTACAGTAGTTACCTACACCAAATGGCTAAAATTATTCATGGTACAAGCGACACTACTGTTGATTTATACCCATCGACTCCCGATATTCATGAAACAGGCCGTTTATATACTATCGGTTTTGGCTCTGGTATGAGTGCGAGCGGACAAGAGCTTTTACGCAGAGCTGCTTCTTTAGGTGGTGGTGAAAACTTGCCCGCAAGTACGCCAGATGAGCTTTCTGAATCATTAAACAGTGCAATTTCTCGTATTCGTGAAGTAAATGATAGCTTTTCATCTCCCTCTGTTGCTAGTAACAACGTAGATCAAACCCGTAGTCGAGATGCTATTTATTTTGCAATGTTTTACCCAGAGACAAATACCCGCTGGGGCGGTAACTTAAAAAAGTTAAAGGTATCGGGTAGTAACATAGTTGATTCAGCAGGCAATGTAGCGCTTGATTCTAATGGTTTGATAGACACTGATGCAAAAACATTTTGGCTTCCTGATGGTAAGTCAGCAGATGGGAACTTAGTAGCACAAGGTGGCGTTAATTATCAACTAAGTACCTTAACAGGAACCAACGCAGAAGAACGAAGAACACTATATACAGATAAACAAGGCGATATAGTACGATTTACTACATCGATTGTTAGTGACATTCTTGATTTAATAACTAATAACCCAATTAGCTTATCTAGTTCAGATATTAAATGGGCTATGGGTATTGATGTTGATGATGAAGATAACGATAACGATACCACGGATCAAAGAGATGATATTTTTGGTGATCCTCTGCATTCAAAGCCTGTTGCGCTTGATTACGGTAATGATGATATTCGTATTCTTATTGGTACCAATGCTGGCTTTTTGCATATGTTTAAAGACGATGATACAAATAATGAAGTATCTGAAAGCTGGGCATTTATACCCTCAGATCTGTACAGCATTATTCAACCGCTGCGCAACAAAGAAACGGGTAAAAAATATGGTATGGATGGTCCAATCAGCGTTTATTTTAATAATAAAAACTTAAATAGCGATGGTTTAAACGACGGGATTATTGATGCGAGTGGTGATGATGAAGTATGGGCTTTTGCAGGGATGCGTCGAGGTGGTAAAAACTACTACGCACTGGATATAACAAATCCCGATCAGCCTAAAAAACTATGGAGCGCACCAATAGAAGGCGGAAAAGGTGATTTTAAAGAGCTTGCGCAAACATGGTCAAAACCGCAAATAGCCTACCTTAAAGCATTTGGTGACAAGCCTTTATTAATTTTTGGTGCTGGGTACGATACAAACAAAGATGCGGTGATTAAAAGTGAAGATAGTACAGGGCGAGGTATTTACATTGTTGAAGCAGAAACAGGTAAAAGAGTATGGGCATTAACACCCGATATTAATGGCTTTAAAGGTAAGCATAGTATTGCTGCAGATATTACCACGCTTGACTCAGATTATGATGGATATATAGACCGAATTTATGCGGCAGATACTGGTGGAGATATTTGGCGTATAGATATGCCAGGCACTAGTACTAGTGAATTTAGTCACTTTAAATTAGCTGAGCTTGGCAGTAATAAAGCAACTGAGGACAGACGCTTTTTTTACAAACCACTCGTTGCACGAACCATTTATAGTAAAGTAAGCGAGACAACAGTTGATGGTAGTACCGTTATAACACGCTTAGATACGCCGTATGATGCAATAGTTATTGGTAGTGGTAACCGCTCAAAACCAACCGGTACCAATGAAAAAGATCAACTGTTTATGATAAGAGATGAAAATACAGTTACTAAATCATATAAAACGAATGCACCGGATACTATTGAACCTGCTGATTTGATGCAAATGAATTCAGACCCATTTGGTAATGCTCTAGATGACGTTGATGATTTTGTTGACTTAGAAGTCGACTTGGCTAAATTTAATGGTTGGAGATATGAGTTAGGAACGGGTGAAAAATCACTAGCTGCTGCTACAGTTGTTGGAGGTGTTGCTTATTTTACAAGTTTCACACCTGCATCAGATACATCGACTGAAAACCAATGTTCACTAAGTGGTGGTGGTGGTTCTTTATACGCATTTCACCTACATTATGGTACGAAAGTGTATGACGACCTTAAATTTACAACCAGCTATGATGTACCAGATACACCTCAGTTATACTTTGGCGAAGGCCCTTCATGCGTAGATGGTAATGGAGATGGTAAGTGTGATGACAACCCAACAGTTGACGTAACACAAGAAAGTCAGTTTTATCTAATTGGGCCGGGTATCAAAGGTGAAAATGCTGAAAACCCAATGAAGCCTGTTGAGATAAAGGGCCCTGGCTTAACAATTGTTGATGGTAAAGTTGTATTGGTTAATGATAATGCTGTAGGGTTTGGCTTTAAAACTCAACAAACATATATCTATAAACGTGAAGAAAATGACGAAGTTAATAATTAAGGAAATTAAATGAAGAAACAACATGGGTTTACCTTAATTGAGCTGATGATAGCGGTTGCAATTGTAGGCATACTTGCTTCAATTGCATTGCCCAATTATACAGAATATGTAAAGCGTGCTTCGCGCGCTGAAGCTGCTGCAGCATTGTTAGATGCTGCAAATAAAGAGGAGCAATATTTTGTAGATAATCGTGAGTATACGCAATCCTTTACTGACTTAGGGCTACAAAGTAAAACCGAAAATGGTCACTTTGAACTATCTATCAGCGTAGTTGATAGTAATACCTTCACTATTACAGCTAAGCCTATAGACGGTGCTGTAAAAGGAGATACTGATTGTAAAGAGCTTTCAATCACTGATATTGGTCTCAAAGGTGCAAAAGGGTCTAAAGGAGACACCGATATTGGTTATTGCTGGGGTCGATAGCCTAGATTACTTCTTCTGGCACTTATCAGTTGATTTAATACGTATTCTGCCAGTTTGACTTACTGATAAGGCCAACCCCTCGAGGTTGGCCTTATTGCTGTTGGGGCAATATATAAAAGTACCATTTTGAAAACCATTCAAAGAACCATCAGGACGAAACGTAATTGCGCTGCGAGGGTATTTAAGACTGTCAGCTTCATGGATCTCCTCAAAAGTACTCAAGAGTAGTTCATCATCATCTAACGAGGTTGATTTATCTTTGTCGATAAAGAGTGACATTTGGCCATTCCACTCATCTTTTGTACATTGACTGTCTTTTAGTGCACAAAGCGTGACGTAAGTAGTATTTTCAATGGCATATAAACGGCCATAATTTATATTTCGGTGTAGGAGGTTTACGTGGTTATCTAAGCGGTTTTTAGCTAAAAAATCTGGGTAAAACCACATAGATAATTGGCTGATAATACTGACAACAGCCATAGATACCATTAATTCGAGAAGTGTTACTCCCTTACTTTTTGATATTGATAATCTCATCCTTGAAGACCTGAGTTAATAAATGATTAACTCAGTCTAGTAAATGATACAAATATGACAAGATACAATTGTGCATTTTTTAATCACATTTTTCAGTGGTGTCACCAAGGTAAAAAGCAGTACCAGATACTGATACATTCAGCGCTTTATTGTTTTCATTGTCATTATTGGGGCAGTATACAAAGCCAGCAAAGTTAGCGCTGGTGTTTAGGTTTGTTGTAATGCGCCCACTAGTATTAAAGCGAAGGCTACTATCACCAGTAAATTTAACCTTGTCTATACTATTTATCTGCTCCATGGTGCGTAAAATAGTATCTTTTTTCCAGTTATATATTCCGTTATTATTAGTATCTACAAAGAGAGTTATGATTGAATCCTCCCCCCATGAACTTTGACATTTAAAGTATCGATTAATCTCAACTTTACTTATAGGAGCAGGGCATATGATAACAATTTCATCCGTACTTGCAGCTTGAGCACGGGCGTAGCTAATATTTCTTTTTAATTCCAACAAAAAGTTCTCAGCTCTATTTTCTTCTAGCATATCGCTACTATTCCAAATTGCAATTGATGCAATGATCCCAACGATAGCAACGGTTACCATGAGTTCTAAAAGGGTGAACCCGTTTTGTTTGTTTTTCATATTAATCTCATTTACTGCTAGTCATTTAAGTATAGCTATTTTTATATAATAAATTATACCACGATCGGTTGTTTTATCACCGTAATTCAATCGCTTTGTTTGCTATGAACATCATGATTGTCTAAAATCGAGGCAACTGAAGCTTTCAAAAGTAATTAATATGAAAAAAATAGAAGCAATTATCAAACCTTTTAAGTTAGACGATGTGCGTGAAGCGTTGTCTGATGTAGGTATTACGGGGATGACGGTAAGCGAAGTTAAAGGCTTTGGACGTCAAAAAGGTCACACAGAGCTATATCGTGGCGCAGAGTATATGGTCGATTTTTTACCTAAAGTAAAACTTGATATTGTATTGACTGATGAAGATGTAGACCGTGCAATTGAAGTTATTGTAAAAACGGCGCAAACAGGAAAAATCGGTGATGGTAAAATATTTGTCACAGATGTTGAGCGTGTAATACGTATTCGTACTGCAGAGGAAGATGAAGAAGCGATTTAAGCTTGTTTTTCTATGTAGTTAAAAGGCGCTTTAGTAAGCGCCTTTTTTATTTATTTAGTTCTTTTATTTAGTTTTCGTGTTTGCTTTGCGTGTTCACTAAGCTCAGTTAAACCTAATTGGTCGTAACTTTTCTCCATCATTTCAAGCGCGGGATCTAAGTAACTGCTTTGTGAATAATGCTCAACAACAAACTTACCTCTATTAGCAGCAGCTAAATAAGCTTCACGTTCGTAATAGTAAGTTGCTACTTTTAATTCATAACGTGCCATACGGTTTAAAAGCCACACTAAACGACGCTTAGCTTCAGGCGCGTAATCACTTTTAGGAAAACGTTTTACTAATGTCGATAAATCTGTAAATGCAACACGAGTACGGTTAGCATCACGGTCGGCTCTATCTACACCAAAGTACTCTTGGAACGCATTTTTATCTGCTTTAATATTTACTAAACCACGCATGTAATACATGTAGTCTAAATCTTTATGATTTGGGTTTAAGCGAATAAAGCGGTCAATGGTTGCAAGTGCTTGTTCAGTATTACCTGATTGATAATGTGCATAGACTAAGTCCATTTGTACTTGCTTAGAGAATGGGCCAAATGGGTAGCGAGAGTCTATAGCACTCAAAAGTTCAATTGCACGAGCATATAAACCAGAATCTAGCGTTTCTTTTGCATCTTCATATAAAGCGTGTGCAGACTTATTCGGTACACGTTGAATGTCTTCTTGGTCTGGAGCAGACGAACAAGCGCCTAAACTAAGTACAGAAACTGAAAAAACAATGGCAAATGCACGTTTCCCTATTTTATTTATCATTTTATTTGTTACCTTCGATGTCTTCGGCTAGGCCAAGTCGGTAAAACCGAGTAAACTATGCGTATTATATTATGCTTTTATTAAAAGCGATTCTAACCCAGTCGAGCAAAGCTTGCACTGGTAAATTGGGTAAAGTTACTAATGTCAGAGCAAATTTCTCTTCAAGCCGACGTTCCAACCGAATTAGGTGGTAAACGTCTAGACCAAGTATTAGCACAATTGTTCCCTGATTATTCACGTTCTCGTATAAAAACGTGGATTTTGGATGATAAAATCACTGTAGACGGTGAAATTTTCAACACTCCACGCGAAAAGCTACTAGGTGGTGAAGTTGTAAGTGTTGAAACAACAATTGAAGCACCACGCGAATATGAAGCACAAGATATCAAATTAAACATTGTTTATGAAGACGATGATATTTTGGTAATTAATAAACCAATGGGCCTAGTGGTTCACCCAGGTGCGGGTAACCCTAATGGAACAGTGTTAAACGCATTGCTACATTACTACCCTGAAATAATTAACGTGCCACGCGCAGGTATTGTGCATCGTTTAGATAAAGACACGACCGGTTTAATGGTTGTAGCTAAAACGATTCCAGCACAAACGCATTTAGTAACAGCGCTGCAAAAGCGTGAAAACTTTACGCGTGAATATGAAGCACTGTGTAATGGTACTATGACTGCAGGTGGTATGGTTGAAAAAGCGATTGGCCGTCATCCTACTCAGCGTACGCATATGGCCGTACATGAACTGGGCAAACCGGCAATTACACATTATCGTGTTGCTGAAAAATTTCGTGCTCATACTCGTTTACGTCTGCGCCTAGAAACAGGCCGTACTCACCAGATTCGTGTGCACATGGCGCATTTAAATCATCCGCTAATTGGCGATCAATCTTATGGCGGCCGTCCGCGTCCACCTAAAGGTGCAACACCTGAGTTATTTGAGTTACTTCGTAGCTTTAGACGCCAAGCACTACATGCTGTAAAATTGAGCATTGCGCATCCAATCACGGGTGAAATGATGACATGGCAAGCACCTATCCCTGATGATATGGTTGCTATGACACATGCACTACGTGAAGATACTAAAGCTAATCCTGATATCGATAGATAATGCACTTATTGTCAGCGACATGGCAAAACCTTCATAAAGTAGGAACGTTAAGTACTACTTGTGGAGGTGGTGTTTCAAAAACCCCATTTAAAAGTTTCAATTTGGGATACCATGTTGGAGATAATCAAGATCATGTATCAAAAAACCGCTCACTATTAACCAAACACTTACCTAAACCTGCCGTGTGGCTAAATCAAGTTCATAGCTCTGATGTTGTTATTGTTGATGAACATTTTGACTCTAATAAGTTACACAATGCTGATGCGCTTTATACTCAGTTATTAAATCAGCCTTTGGCTATAATGACTGCCGATTGCTTACCTATTTTATTAGTGAGTGACGATGAGAAGGAAGTTGCAGCTATACATGGCGGCTGGCGAGGGCTTGAGCAGGGAATTATTAAAAATACTTTAGAATGTTTTAGCTCAAAGTATGAAAATATAAATGCTTGGCTAGGGCCTGCAATTGGGCCAACTCAATTTGAGGTTGGGGCTGAAGTGCTTGAGTTATTTCAAAAAAGGTCTTCTTCATTTATTCAAGCATTTACACCACAAGCTAATGGCAAATATCTTGCTGATATTTATGGCATTGCGCGTACTTTACTTACCCAGCAAGGCGTTAAAAATATTACAGGCGGCGACTATTGTACAGTCTCTCAAAGTGACTTATTTTTTTCTTATCGACGGGATGGACAAACCGGACGTATGGCAAGTTTGATCTGGCGCAAGTAATTAGCACCTTTAGCTATTATATTTCTCTCTACACCTTGAACAAACACCTAAACATACCCATTAATTAAGCAATTAGATTATTTAATAGGTAACACCATGCGTTTAGATAGATTTACAAGTAAATTTCAATCTGCGCTTTCTGATGCGCAATCGCTAGCCCTTGGCCGCGACCATCAATTTATTGAACCCGTACATTTAATGTATTCACTACTGCAGCAAAGCGGCTCTAGTGTGCGCGCGTTATTTGCACAAACGGGGGTCAGCGCGGATGAGCTTAACACCAAGCTTTCTCAAGAAATAGAAAAACTATTTAAAGTAGAAGGCGTAGGTGGCGACGTGCAGCTATCAAATAATATGGCTTCACTTATTAACCTATGTGACAAGTATGCGCAAAAACGCAAAGACAAATACATATCAAGTGAATTGTTTGTACTGGCAGCATGCGACGATAAAGGTCCACTTGGCGATATATTCAGATCGTTAAATATTACCTCCACTAAAATTGAAACCGCAATTAAAGCGATTCGTGGTGGTCAAAAAGTTGATGACCCAAATGCCGAAGAAACACGCCAAGCGCTTGAAAAGTACACGATTGATCTAACTGAGCGAGCAGAGCAAGGTAAGCTTGACCCTGTTATTGGTCGTGATGACGAAATTCGCCGCACGATTCAAGTACTACAACGCCGTACTAAAAATAACCCTGTATTAATCGGTGAGCCAGGTGTTGGTAAAACAGCAATAGCAGAAGGTTTAGCACAGCGTATTATTAATGGTGAAGTACCTGAAGGATTAAAAAACAAACGTGTTTTATCGCTTGATTTAGGAGCACTAGTTGCGGGCGCTAAATATCGCGGTGAATTTGAAGAGCGTTTAAAATCAGTGTTAAACGAATTGGCTAAAGAAGAAGGCCAAGTCATTTTATTTATTGATGAAATACACACTATTGTGGGTGCAGGCAAAAGTGATGGCGCAATGGATGCGGGTAATATGCTAAAACCTGCTTTAGCACGCGGTGAGTTACACTGTGTTGGCGCAACCACGCTTGATGAATACCGTAAATATATAGAGAAAGACGCAGCACTTGAGCGTCGATTCCAAAAGGTACTCATTGAAGAGCCGTCGGTTGAAGATACCATTGCAATATTGCGTGGCTTAAAAGAGCGATATGAGCTACATCATTCAGTAGAAATTACTGATCCCGCGATTGTTGCTGCGGCGCAGTTATCTCACCGCTACATTAGCGATCGTCAGTTACCAGATAAAGCAATTGATTTAATAGACGAAGCGGGTTCTTCGATTCGATTACAAATTGATTCAAAACCAGAGTCGTTAGATAAGCTTGAGCGTCGTATTATCCAATTAAAATTAGAAGATAATGCACTTGCTAAAGAAAAAGATGAGGCGAGTCAAAAGCGTCGCACCGAAATGCAAGAGTTGATCACCGACCTTGATGGGCAATATCGTGAGCTAGACGAAATTTGGAATGCTGAAAAAGCATCGCTTCAAGGTACACAAGTAATTAAAGCCGAGCTTGAACAAGCAAGATTAGATTTAGATGTAGCGCGAAGAGCAAGTGATTTACAGCGTATGTCAGAGCTGCAATATGGGCGAATTCCAGAGCTTGAACGAAAACTTGATTTAGCCTCACAAGCCGAAATGCAAGAAATGACTCTGCTTAAAAACCAAGTAGGTGAGGATGAAATTGCTGAAATTTTATCTCGCTGGACAGGTATTCCTGTTGCAAGAATGCTACAAGGTGAGCGTGAAAAGCTGCTGCAAATGGAAGATAAGTTACACAGTAAAGTAATAGGGCAAGATGAAGCGGTCGTTGCTGTTGCTAACGCAATAAGACGCTCACGTGCAGGACTTGCAGATCCTAATCGCCCAATTGGTTCTTTCTTGTTTTTAGGTCCAACTGGTGTGGGTAAAACCGAGCTTACAAAAGCACTGGCTGGTTTTATGTTTGATACCGAAGATGCCATGGTGCGTATCGACATGTCTGAGTTTATGGAAAAGCACTCAGTTGCACGCCTAGTGGGCGCACCTCCAGGTTATGTGGGTTATGAAGAGGGCGGTTATTTAACAGAAGCTGTTCGTCGTAAACCTTACTCAGTTATATTGCTTGATGAAATAGAAAAAGCACACCCAGATGTGTTTAACATTTTACTGCAAGTGTTAGATGATGGCCGATTAACTGACGGACAAGGTAGAACCGTTGATTTTAAAAATACGGTTATTATCATGACATCAAATTTAGGCTCAGATATTATCCAAGAACAAGCGGGTAATAATGACTATACGACCCTTAAAGCTAAAGTAATGGAAGTATTGATTAATGAGTTTAGACCTGAGTTTATTAACCGTATTGATGAGACTGTTGTATTCCACCCGATAGCAAACGAGCATATAAAAGAAATAGCTGATATTCAGTTAATGAAATTACGTGAGCGTTTAACAGAGATGGGGTATCTGCTTGAAATAAGCGATGCTGCACTTGAGCGAATTGCAGCAAGTGGGTTTGATCCTGTGTACGGTGCACGCCCGCTTAAGCGGGCTATTCAGCAAACGATTGAAAATCCGCTAGCACAAAAGCTACTTAATGGGGACTACATACCAGGTAGCGTGATTGTTATTGATGCAAATGACGACGCTTTGGTATTTACCAAACGCTGATTGTAAATAATTAAACTCTAAAGCCGCTAAAATAGCGGCTTTTTTATGTCGACTATATTGCTAGGTATTAAACTTTAAAGGTTAGTAATAAATCGTTCACTCTACGTGAGCCTTCAACAAGCTCAGCTGCACCTTTTGCCACATTAAAGCTTAAACTTAAGTTGTTATCGCCAAAGTCTTTAATTTGCGAAACATTATTACTAATGTCGTTACTAACCATTTGTTGCTCTTCTGCAGCGGATGATATTTGTATTGCCAAGTGAGATATTTCACTGATTTGGATAAAAATACCCTCTAATTCAACTTGGGTTTTATCGGTTGTCAAAACACAGTTATCGGCTTGTGCTTTAGTGCTTTGCATTACTTTGGACCAGCTAAATAAAGTGTCTTGTATTTCTTTAATAGAACTATGGATTTGTGTCGTAGCATTTTGAGTGCGTGACGAAAGAGTCCTTACCTCATCTGCGACTACTGCAAAGCCTCGACCATGTTCTCCCGCTCTAGCTGCTTCGATCGCTGCATTAAGAGCAAGTAAGTTAGTTTGATCGGCAATTCCCTCTATTTCACTCATTACCTTACCAATTTTATCTGCTTCAGTGGCTAAGCTGGTGGCTGTATTTGCTGCTTGTTCTACTTGAGAAGCTAAGTCAGATACCATTTTACTATTATCTGCAATGTGGTCTTTTATCTCTGAGCAACTTTGATGGGTGTTATTCACTTTATCAGCTGTTTGAGCGGTATTTACTGATATTTCACCAATGGTAGAACTCATTTGAGTCATCGCTGATGCAATTTGTTCTAAACGCTCACCTTGCGAAGAAATGCCTTCTTCGGTGAGTGTTGATTGTTTGTCTAAATCAGTCGCGATGCCATTAAAGCTTAATGTTGAGTCTTTCATACGGCCAAGAACTGTGCGCAATTTTGCACTTAGCATTTGCTCTCTATAATCACTTACACTGTGCGGTGTATGGCCGCTGTAAATATAACGAGAGATTGAATCGGCTTTTGCTTTTTGTTCGCGTAATATTTTAGGGGTAACAATGAGTTCGTCATAATTTAGCACAATAACTAAAGCACAAATAAATAGGCTAATTGCAGCAATGGTGATTGATGCCGCGACAGCAATAAAAATCAGCCAAAATAATAGACTTATAAAAGTAAGGCTTTGTCGTATTGTGGTGTGTTCTCGTAGTTTAAATAATGACTTGTTGGTATTTATTTTGTTGTAAAGTGTTTGTGCACGTTGCTTAAGTTGAGAGCTTGCTTTGGTTCTTACAGATTGATAACCAACAAGTCGGCCATGCTCAAAAATGGGGGTTACAAAGGCATCTACCCAGTAATAGCGGCCATCTTTGCAGCGGTTTTTAACCATACCGCGCCACGAGTGTTCTTGTTTTAATGTTGCCCACATTTCTTTAAAGGCTGCTTTTGGCATATTAGGGTGGCGAACAATATTATGATGCTGACCGATAAGCTCTTGTGCGCTATATCCTGCTACAGCACAAAACGCTTGATTGACGTATGTTATTACACCTTTAAGATCAGTAGTGGAAACCAGCTCTTGTGATTCATCAAAGTATACTTCTTCATTTTTTAAGCTTTTATCATTGTGCATTGTATTTATTATCATCCTTTATTGTTGCAGTCATTATATTGCTTACACTCTACAAAGCAAAAAATAGCGTCCTTCCTTCTATGCTCATAAGACAAATAATTGTATTTATTGATCTAGATCAAGTTTAAATACGGGACAGCTAAATTGAACTGATTTTGCATAAGTTCCGGTCTATTACTTTAAGCTGATATTTTACTTATTTGATTTATAATTAAATACGTATTTAAAGCATTTGTATAATGCACATAGCAATGGCAATATTACGACTTAATATAATGATGTTGGTCATATTAAGCGCATGTATAGAGTGGGGAAATAATTATTAAATTTGAAAAGTTATATAGTTCTTAGCAATTTATACCAGTTGCATTAAATAAGTGATCTATTATAGCGCTAAGAAAATAGCACAATAGCAAGGCGAAAATTATGACATATAGTTGTTCTATATGAGTAATTTTTAACGCAGTGAGTGCGCTATTTAATGCGATAGAATGATCATATTTTCAATAAAAATTGGTATTAATCTTGAGTCTAAGTAATTAGTCCCCATAACCTTATGATTAAGCCACGTGGCCCGAGGAAAGATTTTTTGACAACACATGATTTAGCTAACGCACTTGAAGCGTTATCAGTAAATGAGCACCAACATGCAGTTAAAGGCATTAAACGTGGCATAGAGCGAGAGTCGCTAAGAATACAAGAGAATGGTGCTATATCACCTAAAGGTCATCCAAAAGGGGTGGGCAGTGCGTTAACTAATGGCCATATCACAACTGATTTTTCTGAATCTTTACTTGAATTTATTACTCCAGTTAGTGAGTCGTCAACGCAAACTCTTAAGCAATTAAAAGATCTTCAAAAGTTCACTCTAGAAAAGATGGACGATGAACTGCTTTGGCCTATTAGTATGCCATGCTTTATTGAACACCAAGATGATATTGTTTTAGCTCAATTTGGTAGTTCAAATACTGGTCAAATGAAAACACTATACCGTGAAGGGTTAAAAAATCGTTACGGAAGTATGATGCAAGCAATTGCAGGTGTTCACTTTAATATTTCATTCCCAGATACGCTTTGGCAATCGCTTCATTCGTTACAAAAAAGCAATGCAAGCCTTCAAGATTTTATTTCAGAAGGTTATTTAGCGCTTATTCGTAACTTTAAACGCGAACTATGGCTAATAAGTTACATGTTTGGTGCATCGCCAGCATTGTGTAACTCATTTTTACAAGGTCGAAAAACCGATTTACCATTTAAAAAACTAGGTAAAGGTACGCTTTACTTAGAAGTTGGTACGGCACTGCGTTTAGGCAATTTAGGTTATACAAATAGTGCTCAGTCGTCACTACGCGTAATGTATAACTCGTTAGATGAATATGTAGCAGGCCTTAAAAAAGCAATCAACACACCATCAGAAATTTATGGTGATCTTGATGACTATAAGAGTGAAAACCCTAAGCAGTTAAATAAAAATATTCTGCAGATTGAAAACGAATTTTACTCGCCAATTCGTCCTAAGCGTAATGCTAAAAGTGGCGAAACGCCAACGGATGCACTGCTTCGAGCAGGCATTGAATATGTAGAAATTCGCGCATTAGACGTTAATCCGTTTAGCGAAGTTGGTATTGATATTGAGCAAATTCACTTTTTAGATGTGTTTTTAACGTATTGTTTATTAAAAGATTCAGCTCCAATGGATTGGAAAGAACAAGCACGCAGTACTGAAAACCTCGACACAGTAGTCAATCAAGGTCGAGAAGAAGGGCTAATGCTTAACTTTAATAACACACAGCGTAGTCTTCAGTCGTGGGGCGATGAAATATTTGCACAGCTCACTGATGTCGCTAAATGGATGGATAATGCTTATGGTGTTAATTATTACTCCGATACTATAAAGCGCATGGCTACGTGGGTGTATAATCCAGAGCTTACTTATTCTGGACGTTACGTGTCGCAATTAAAAGAGTCTGGTTTAGACAACGGTCACTTTGCACTAGCACTGGCTAATAAATACAAACAAAGTCACGCAGACACTGATTACAGTGAGTTTTTAAAGCCTTGGCTGGAACAACAAGTTGTAGAGTCTAACGAAGCACAAACTGCAATTGAGCAAGCAGATACTCAGTCATTTACCGCCTTTTTAGATGCGTATTTTAGCGGTAAATAATCCTAATACTTAGTAAAATTTAAGCAAAAAAAACGCAGCCTAAGTAGGCTGCGTAAATATATATTCAGGGATGAACTAATGCTGTACTGCTGCATTCATTGAGTCAGACCCACACTTTTTAGAAAAGTTCTGTGAGATCTTAGAAAAATGAAAAAAAATGCAATTATTTTATCTCTTGCCATTACTTTAGCTGGTTGTGCAACAGCGCCTCCAAAGCAACCTAACGATCTATGTAAAATCTTTGAAGAAAAACCTGATTGGTATTTTGACGCAAAAGATGCGCAAGAAAAATGGGGTTCTCCTAAGCATGTACTCATGAGTATGATGTACCAGGAAAGCTCTTTTAAGCATGATGCTGCTCCGCCTATGGAGTACTTCTTATGGATAATTCCAACCGGTCGCGCAAGTGATGCTTATGGTTACTCACAGGCTAAAACACCAACATGGTCAGATTATATTCGTGAAACAGGCAACAATGGTGCTGATAGAGACGACTTTGACGATGCAATCGACTTTATGGCGTGGTTTGTTTATAAAACGCATAAAGTAAATAAAATCTCTAAATGGGATGCTTACGCACAATACCTTAATTATCATGAAGGTTGGGGTGGCTATAAGCGTGGCACATATAAAAAGAAAAAGTGGTTAATGGGTGTAGCAAACAAAGTTAAACACAGAGCGAGCCGTTATGGCGCGCAATTAAAGCGCTGTGAAGACGAGCTTGATAAAGGTTGGTTTGAACGTCTTATATTTGGCTAGAGAGTTATTAATGGATATAAAAAAGGAGCCAATCGGCTCCTTTTTTACTTAGCGAGAACGCTTATTAGGCTGAATCTTCACCTGTTTTATCATATTCTCTTTTACTTCGAGTACTTCAATAGGGTAGCCCGCAATACGTAGACTAATATTTGCATCGGGAATATCTTCCAAGTATTCAACAATTAAACCACTCAAAGTTTTTGGGCCGTCTAGTGGGAAATCCCAACCCATCTCTTTATTTAAATCGCGTACGTTAGCGCCGCCATCTACAATACAAGAGCCATCAGTTTGAGTTTCTACTTCTTCGCTTGGCGTACGAGTTTGTGTAGTTGTAAAATCGCCAACAACTTCTTCTAAAATATCTTCAAGCGTTACTAAACCTTGAATATCGCCATACTCGTCTACTACTAAGCCAATACGCTCTTTAGACTGCTGAAACTTTAACAGCTGAGTGTTAAGTGATGTTCCCTCTGGGATAAAGTAAATTTCGCGTACAGCACGCAGCAACGATGGTTTATCAAATTGCTCTTTTGTAAGTAGACGAAGTGCATCTCGAGAGTGAATAAAGCCTACTGCGTCATCTATATTGTCGCGATACAACAACACGCGAGTATGTTGTGCATGGGTAAGCTGGCGACTAATTAGTTTCCAATCATCATTAATATCAATAGCCACAATTTCGTTACGTGGGATCATGATATCTTCAACGGTTACTTGCTCTAAATCTAAAATT
This sequence comes from Pseudoalteromonas sp. LC2018020214, assembly GCF_016598755.1. Classification (NCBI taxonomy): domain Bacteria; kingdom Pseudomonadati; phylum Pseudomonadota; class Gammaproteobacteria; order Alteromonadales; family Pseudoalteromonadaceae; genus Pseudoalteromonas; species Pseudoalteromonas sp. LC2018020214. The sequence continues at coordinate 2,587,227 of NZ_CP066804.1, read as the reverse complement.
GAGGTCAGCATACTTTGATGGCGAGCAGGGATAAGTGCGCCTGATTCATTGAGCACTGTTTTTAATTCTTCTTTGCTCATGCTGTGCTCGTCGATTTGAGCGGCACTAATACCAAATAACCGCAATATCCCGTTGGTCATCCAGTTAACGATAACAACAAAAGGAAAAAGAATTTTTAGTAACCCTTTAAGTATTATTGAGCTTGGAAAAGCAACTTTTTCAGGATAGAGGGCAGCAAGAGTTTTAGGTGTTACTTCGGCAAATATAAGCACGACTAAAGTTAACACACCCGTAGCGATAGCAATACCAAGGTCACCGTAAAGGCGAATACCTATAATGGTAGCAACTTGAGCTGCAGCTATATTGACAAGATTATTGCCAATTAAGATTAAACCGATGAGCCTATCTGGACGGCTAAGTAATTTACTGACTCGTTTAGCTGCACGATGATCCTCTTTAGCGAGGTGTCGCAGGCGTATACGATTGATTGACATAATTCCGGTTTCTGAACCAGAAAAATAAGCAGAAAAAAGCACCAAAAAACCTAAAATGATAAATAGGGTACTTGTCGATATGTCGTCCAACGATGGATCCTTTTCTTATAAATCAATGCGTATTAAGCTAGAGTGAGGAAGCAGAGTCAAGTTAAAACTTATTTAGTATCACTTCTTGTATGAAACGGCTGCCAAAATATGCGAGTGTGAGGACAAATGCAGCGACCATGATCGTAATAACCACAGGTTTACCGCGCCAACCCTTTTTCATATGCCCGATGGCTACAATGGCAAAAATAGCCCACGCAACTAACGACAATATCGTTTTATGAATGAACTCTTTAGCAAACATCCCATCAAGAAATACAAACCCCGAGAGTAATGCGAACGTGAGTAATATGGTGCCTAAATTAAGGAGTTGGTAAAGCTGGCGCTCAACAACCATCAAAGGCGGAAGGTGACTATGCACAATTGCTAAATCTTTACGTTTTAAACGTTTATCAATAAAGTAGAACTGTACACCATATAAAGTAGCAATAATTAAAATACAGTAGGCCAATAGGGATAAGGAAATGTGTGTTACTAAGCCAACCTCAATATTAATGCTTTGCAGTAAAATATGATGAGGAATAAACAAACTGGCAATTGTAAGTAAAGCACCAAAACCATAAACAACGGGCAATAATAAAGTGGCAGGGAACTTTAGCGACACAGCTGTTACTGAAACTACAATAACCCAGCATGTTAAAAGGGAGACGTTTACAATACTTAAGTCTTGACCGTCGGATCTAAAAACAGAGTTAACTAACAGCAGCATATGCGCCACTATAGCAACTGTGCTCAATATGACGGTTACCTTTTGGCTAGGGCCTTGTTGATGAAACAGGCGTGAGAGCACGTGAGACGTTGCTAACACATAAAATAAACTGGCAATAATAGTTAAACTAATAATCAGCATTGTGCTTGGGCCACTTAATTTGAGACAAAATAATCCTTGTTGTTATATAGCCATTGTATTTTATAGCAAAGCAAATGCATAGACCTTAAAAAAAGAAACTCAACAAGGTGCACTTGAACACTGTATTGTAAGACGCCATATACGGTATACTACTTTTAATTGAAACTTAATAAGTCAATCCTGGTTAATTGAAAATCAAACTAACCGCAAAATTTTAATGGATTGATATAAACGTCTTATCGGAACCGTTACATGTTTGAGAACCTCCAAGAACGATTAGGTAAAACCTTAAAAAATATCAGTGGCCGTGGCCGTCTGACTGAAGACAACATAAAAGACACACTTCGCGAAGTGCGTATGGCATTTTTAGAAGCCGATGTGGCACTGCCTGTTGTTCGCGAGTTTGTAAAACAAGTTAAAGAACGTGCAGTTGGGGTTGAAGTTACAAAAAGCTTAAGCCCAGGCCAAGTATTTATAAAAATAGTGCGTGAAGAACTAGAAAAAGCAATGGGTGAGGCCAATGAAGAGCTAAGCCTAAATGCACAACCGCCAGCCGTTGTTATGGTAGCTGGTCTGCAAGGTGCGGGTAAAACCACCAGTGTAGCTAAGCTTGCTAAGTTTTTAAAAGAACGCAAAAAGAAATCAGTGCTTGTAGTAAGTGCCGATGTTTATCGCCCTGCTGCGATTAAACAGCTAGAAACGCTTGCTACAGAAGTTGACGTTGATTTCTTTCCAAGTGATATTTCGCAAAAGCCAGTGGATATTGCAAACGCTGCAATTTCTCATGCTAAAAAGAAATTTATAGATGTAGTACTTGTTGATACCGCAGGTCGTTTACATGTTGACAGCAACATGATGGACGAGATTAAAGATCTTCACAAAGCAATCAACCCAATTGAAACTTTATTCGTTGTTGATGCAATGACGGGTCAAGATGCGGCAAATACAGCTAAAGCATTTGATGAAGCCCTGCCACTAACCGGTGTAATATTAACAAAAACCGATGGTGATGCACGTGGTGGTGCTGCTTTATCTATTCGTCATATCACAGGCAAACCAATTAAATTTATGGGTGTGGGTGAGCGTACTGACGCACTTGAGCCTTTTCATCCAGACCGTATAGCGTCGCGTATTTTAGGTATGGGTGATGTACTTTCATTAATCGAAGAAGTCGAAATGAAAGTAGATAAAGAGCAAGCTGCCAAAGTTGCTGAAAAAGTATTTAAAGGTGCCGGTTTTACCCTTGACGACTTTGCTGATCAATTAAAGCAAATGAAAAATATGGGTGGCATGATGTCGATGCTTGATAAGCTCCCTGGTATGTCTAACTTACCAGATGCTGTTAAAGGCCAAATGGGTGACAAAACATTTATCCAAATGGAAGCTATTATTAGCTCAATGACTAAAAAAGAGCGCGCACGTCCAGAAATCATCAAAGGTTCACGTAAAAAACGCATAGCTGCTGGCTCCGGTACACAAGTACAAGAGATTAATAAGTTGCTTAAGCAGTTTACGCAAATGCAAAAAATGATGAAAAAGATGAAAGGTAAAGGCGGCATGACTAAAATGATGCGCGGCATGAAAGGCATGTTACCACCTGGAATGATGGGTGGCGGTGGTCCTAAGTTTTAAAAAATACTTTTGAGTTATTTTTTAAAATAATAGCGAATCATATTTAAAGGAGCAAATAGCTCCTTTTTTGTTGAATAAATTATGCATGTAATACACCTTTAACCCTAATTTGTCGTTGAGATCACGGTTTAACCTACTAAACTGTCTTTTTGCTTCACTTCTTACTTGCGTTATTGCCAAAAACTCGTACAATTCCCCAGCTCCCCATTCTGGGGAGTAAATCTTATTAATGAAAACAGTCAATCTTTATAGAGGACGGTATGGTAACTATTCGTTTGCAACGTGGTGGCGCTAAAAAACGCCCTTTCTATCAAATTGTGGTTGCGGATAGCCGTTTCTCGCGTGACGGTCGCTTCATCGAGAAAGTAGGCTTTTTTAACCCAATTGCTTCAGGTCAAGAAGAAAAAATTCGTTTAGATTTACCACGTGTTGAACACTGGGTAGGTCAGGGCGCATCTCTTTCAGATCGCGTAGCTAAGTTAGTAAAAGACGCTCGTAAAGCGGCTTAATAGGCGTAAGTGTAACCATGAGTCAAGAGAACACCTCATCAATAATTGTCGTAGGAAAGCTCGGTGCCCCATATGGTATAAAGGGCTGGCTTAAGGTACATTCATTTACTGATGATCCCGTAGGGATCTTCGATTTCAGCCCGTGGTTGATAGGGCAGCAAGGTAAATGGCAGTCCTTAGAAGTGGTCGACTGGCGTCGCCACAACAAAGGCTTTATCGCTAAATTTGCGCAGATAAACGACCGAGACGAAGCAATGGCTTATACCCATGCTGAAATCTCAATGGATGCAGCGCATTTACCAGAACTTCCGCAAGGTGAGTTCTATTGGCGAGATCTCATTGGCATGTCTGTTGTAACCGATAAAGGTTATAGCTTAGGCATTGTTGATGACCTTATGGAGACAGGGTCAAATGACGTACTAGTTGTGAAAGCAAATAGTAAAGACGCATTTGGTCAAGCTGAACGTTTGATTCCTTTTTTAACTGATTCAGTTATTAAAGAAGTTAAATACGACGCAAGAGAAATTACCGTAGATTGGGATCCAGGGTTTTAATGACGCAAACTAGTTCATTATGGGTAGGGGTGATAAGCCTTTTTCCAGACATGTTTGACGCTATTACAGACCAAGGTGTTACCGGTCGCGCAGTAAAAAATGGTTTAATTGATTTTAACTGTTGGAATCCGCGAGACTACGCTTTAGATAAGCATAGAACCGTAGATGACCGTCCTTACGGGGGCGGACCAGGTATGTTAATGATGGTTGAGCCATTAAAAAAAGCGATTGCCGAAGCTAAAAAAGCAGCTGGTGATGGCGCTAAAGTAATTTATATGTCCCCGCAAGGGCGCAAACTTGATCAGCAGGGCGCTAGCGAACTCGCTAACTCTAATAAACTGATTTTGATTGCCGGTCGCTATGAAGGTATAGATGAGAGAATAATAGAATCATATGTTGACGAAGAATGGTCAATTGGTGATTTTATTTTGAGTGGTGGTGAACTACCTGCCATGACATTAATTGACGCAGTAGCGCGATTAGTGCCAGGTGTGTTAGGTCATAACCAGTCAGCAGAACAAGATTCGTTTTCGGATGGCTTGTTAGATTGTCCACACTATACACGACCAGAAACATTGGACGACAAACAGGTTCCTGCTGTATTACTCAGTGGAAACCACCAAGAGATAGCAAAGTGGCGGCTTAAGCAGTCATTAGGTAGAACTTGGTTACGACGTCCTGACTTGTTGCATAACCTAGCTCTGACTGAGGAGCAAGCGGTATTACTCGCAGAATTTCAGCAAGAGTACCAAAAAGCTTGTGGCTAGAAGACAGTTACACCTAGGAAAGTGAGAAACATAATGGCAAAAGTAAACCAAAATATTATTAAAGCGCTTGAAGATGAGCAGCTTAAAACAGACGTACCTGCATTTGGCCCTGGTGATACAGTGGTTGTACAGGTAAAAGTAAAAGAAGGTGCTAAAGAGCGTCTACAGGCCTTTGAAGGTGTTGTAATCGCTAAGCGTAATCGTGGTCTTCACTCAGCATTCACAGTTCGTAAAATTTCGAACGGTGAAGGTGTTGAGCGTGTATTCCAAACGCACAGCCCTCTTATTGATAGCGTAGCAGTTAAGCGTCGCGGTGCAGTTCGCCGTGCTAAGCTTTACTACCTACGTGAGCGTTCTGGTAAATCTGCACGTATTAGAGAAAAACTTAACTAATACGCGCTGTTTATCAACGCAAAAAAACGGGTTGCATCCTTCGGGTTGCAACCCGTTTTGGTTTTAAAATATTATTTTCTCAATTCTCAATTCTCAATTCTCAATTCTCAATTCTCAATTCTCAATTCTTATTTCCTCATTAGTAAAATTTAAGCTTTAGCCTTTTATCAGTTAGCTGATCCTGTTAGTATTTATCGTATTGATTAGTTTACTTTTATGTAAATTTATATTTACGTTATTTGTTTTTTAAGGTGGTATGAACGTGGCTGACATAAGTGATTTAGCACAGCTGAGAGAAGGTATAGATGAATGCGACGCACAACTTGTTGCCTTACTCGCTAAACGTAATGGTATTACGCAAAAAATTGGTGAGATAAAACAACAAACAGGCGCGCCTTTACATGCACCTAATCGTGAAGCAGAGCTATTAGCGGCAAGAAGACAAGAAGCAATAAATCAAAATGTAAGCCCTGATCTCGTTGAAGATATACTAAGACGTATGATGCGAGAAGCCTATCAAAACCAACAAGCAAAACTTGCATGTGCAGCGCCAGAACTTTCGCCAATTGTTATTGTAGGTGGCCAAGGTGCTATGGGGCAGCTATTTGCTCAGCAGTTTATTCGCTCAGGTTACGAAGTTAAAGTTTTAGATAAAGATCAGCAAAACGATGCGCAAAATATTTTAAAAGGTGCCAAGCTAGTAATGATTAGCGTACCAATTAATGCATTGGACGCAGTAGTTGCTAAGTTACCTAAACTAGATGATGACTGTTTACTAGTTGATATTACATCGGTAAAGCAATCGCCTATTAAAGCACTAAAAGCTGCGCACAGTGGCCCTGTGGTTGGTTTGCATCCTATGTTTGGCCCTGACATATCACACTGGGTAAAACAAACAGTCGTTGTATGTGAAGGGCGAGAGCACCAAGCGGCAAAAGGCTTGTTACAGCAGTTACAAGTATGGGGTTGTCAGCTTGTTGAGCTTGATGCTAAAAAACACGACGAAGCAATGCAAATTATTCAGGTAATGCGCCATTTAACAACATTTGTGTACGGACAGTTTTTAGCAAAACAAAGTCATACACTAGAAGAGTTACGTAGTTGCTCGTCACCTATTTATCAATTAGAGCTGATGATGGTAGGGCGTTTATTTGCGCAGTCGCCTGAGCTTTACTCAGATATTATGCTAGCACAATTCGATGATGTAGAAACCTTACTTGCACAGTACCAAGATACTTTTGCAAGTACATTAGCAAAATTAAAAGCGGGAGATAAAGCCGCGCTTATTGATTCTTTTGCTGAGGCGAAAGTTTACTTTTCTGACTCGACAGAACACTTTTTAACGCAAAGCAGAAGCTTATTAAATAAAGCGAATGATTCAAAAGTTTTAGATTAATATTTGTTATACCGTTTGCTTAAGTATGGGGATTTAATTCGTTAAATTGCTAAAATATTTATGCAGACTGGTACTAGTTAACGAAAAAGGGCCGATATCGGCCCTTTTTGATTTGTAAAATTGCTTATTAAGTATTAACGCTTACTGCCTGTAGTGACTCGCTTTGGTAGCATCCTAAAATACGTACATATTGGGTGTGCTCTTTAAGTTCTTCTAGCGCTTCTTTTACTTGGCTTTCAGCTAAGTTTGCTTCTAGGTCAACATAAAAAACTTCTTCCCACGGATTGCCCGGAGTAGGGCGAGATTCAAGTTTTACTAAATTAATCTTATGCTGCTTAAAAATCATTAACGCATCGGCTAGTGAGCCCGCTTGTTGTTTTGTCGACATGATCAAACTAGTTTTAGTTGGAATTTGGTTAGACACTTGTAGAGGCTTACGTGCAACAACAATAAAGCGACTATGGTTTTCGCTTTGATTAGCTAGGTTTGATTTAATAACCTCAAGCCCGACATTTTTCCCCGCTTGTGCAGAGCCAATTGCAGCACTGTATGGAGTGTTCAGAGCTGATTGTAGCGCGCTTGATGTTGAGTCACATGTTTCGTGTTGTAAATCACCTAAGCCCTGTAAAAAACGGCTGCACTGCGCAAATGGTTGTGGGTGTGCAAATATTTTTGTTAGTTGACTAAGTTCAGTATCAGGGTTGGCGAGTAAGCAATGCTCTACACTGTGAGTTACTTCTCCAACAATAGACACTTGCGCGTGCTGTAATAAGTCAAACACCTCGTTAATACTGCCAGAGCTTGTATTTTCAATGGGTAATAAACCAAAATCAGCTTGTCCGTTTTCTACTTTACCTGTTATTTCGTCAAACGATGTACAGCCAATTTCAACTAATTTCCCCGGGCGGCGGCTAAAATATTTATGGCATGCTAGTTGGCTATAAGAACCCTGACCACCTAAGTAAGTTACACGGTGTGTTTCACTAAGGGCATCTGGATTCAGGTTTTTTTGTAGCATTGCTTGTTGGTGTAAAACTGAGTCTTCCAAAATAGTTTGAAAAACATTATTCACGTAGTAAGCATCCAAACCTAGTGATTTACCATAACCAATCAGTTTCTCTAAAAGTGCGAGTTCACGTGCTTCATCGCGAATTGGCTTGTTGTTAGCAATTTTATACTCAACCACACCGTGGCTAATACGACGACGTTTAGCTAATAACACGAGTAAATCGGAGTCTATTTCATTTATATCGTGTCTTAGTGCATTTAATACATCATTTGTCATTTTGGTATCCTCATTCCAAAAGTAGGCTGTTATTACACAGCAAAAACAAAAAAGCCTCCCGGTTGGGAGGCTTTACTATTCGATTGATTTTATCTCACAAACAGGGAAGCCTCTTCTATATAAAGAAGCTAAAAAACGAAAAAAAAGTGCTAGAGATAAATATGTTCATTCAGTTAATGTATGGAGAGTTGCTACCAATGTCAATAAAGATCTAAATAAGCTTAGAGTACTATTTATTTCCCTATATTAGTTTTTATAGAAAGTTTACAAATAATTTATAAATATGAATGCGGATCTGGTATATTTCGTTAACTGGTTCAAATAATAACAATTATTAATAATTAAGGTTGACCCGTGGTTTACAGACGCCCTCCATCGCGTTTTGGATTGAATTCTTTAAGTGTAAAACTATCGCTACTCATATCTGCTATTTGCTTAATAGCTGGGGTATGTGCGGCTGCCTTAATGCTTAAATCTGAAGAGAAACAACTCGTTTTTGAAGAACACGAAGTTTTAAAAAGCTCGACAGATTTATTAGTGAAGCAATTTAATGAGCGCATTAAAACAAAAGTAAATATTGCTCAGCAAGCTAATAACGTAGTAACACAACAACTTTTTCAACCCAATTCACCAATTAATTTAAGCAATAAATCACAGTTACAATTTAATAGTGACGGTACGATTCGAAGTGCCTCTGCTGATGGTTTATCAGCAGCATTTTTACCACAGCAAAATTACTCTCCTTTTTATAAACGCCTATTTAATGATTCTGAGATGCTGTGGCGCATAATTTCTCCTACACTGGTACACGACTTTTTTAACTTTTATTTAATAACAGATGATGATTTTATTCGTGTTTCTCCCCCTAATTGGGCATTAAACGCACCTGCCGACTTTAGAGCAACGAATGGCTCAACTTATAAATCGATTAAAAGCACGCTTGAAACAGTAAGAGAGCCTGCATGGTCAAAAGTCTATTACGATACAGTATGGCGCAAATGGGTTATTAGCTTACTAGTGCCAGTTTATGTCGATAATGAGTTTTTAGGTGTGACGGGGAGCGATATTTCCCTCAACAAACTTATTTCGTTTTTACCTGTTGGTGATAAAGAAAAACACCTACTTGTGTTTGATAGTAAAGGGCAATTGTTAGCACACCCAGATTTAAATCCGACCTTACTAGCCGACTATGGTAGCGATAATAAAGCACTCGCTACTAACGAATTTGTAAACCCAGCGCTGCAGTCGATTATTGATGATGTAATTGCGGTGAAATTACCTGAATACGCAAATTCGTTTGAAAAAAATGACGAAGCTCATATTATCAATATTCGTAAGATTGATGACTTAGATTGGTACATAGGGGTATATAAAAAGCGTTCATCGACGTTATCTGCATTACAAGATTTAAAACTGAAGTTTTTTGGTCTCTTTATTTTATACGCAATATTAGTTGCCTTATTGCTGCATCAAGCGCTTTATCAACTAGTCCTTCGCCGTTTACATACTTTGGTTTATGCAGTTACAAGTTTTGGCAAAGGTCAATTAACTACAGAATTTCCACCAGAAAACAAAGACGAAATTGGCACGCTTAATGGCTCATTTAGAGACATGACGGTAGAAATTCGCAAACTTATCGATGGCTTAAACCAGAGAATTACAGAAAAAGAAATTGCTGAAAAAGCAGCTAACCGTTTATCTAAAGCGGTAGCATTCTCGGGCACTGGCGTTGTGATCACCGATGAGAATTTTGTCATTGAGTACGTAAACCCCAAAATGCTCGAAATGACAGGCTATCCAGAAAGCCATTTTAATAGAGCACCATTACTTAATATTATTGCCTCAGAAATGTCTATTTTAATTGAAGATATAGACATAGATTTACGCAGCCGTAATTACTGGCGCGGGGACACATTAATAGCTGGTTTAAACAAAGAGCCAATTTGGGTGTCTTTAAGTGTTTCGCCAATTCGTGAAGAGGGCGGTGAAATAACCAGTTATGTAGCATCAGCACAAGATATTTCGTTTGTAAAAGAAAGCCAGCGTAAAATGGAACAATTGGCTTACTTTGACACCCTTACGGGACTTGCCAACAGAACATTTTTTAGAATGCAATTGCGTAAATCAATGGCATTAGCAGAGCGCGGGCATTATGCATTTGCTTTGTTTTACTTTGATTTAGACGAATTTAAGCGTATTAACGACACATTAGGCCACGATGCTGGCGATCAATTATTAATTGAAGTGGCAAACAGACTTAAAAAACGTTTACGAGCCGAGGACACCATAGCGCGCTTAGGTGGTGATGAATTTGCAGTGTTGCTCAGTGGTATAGAAAGCCAATCTCACGCGGCTGATGTTGCCAATACAATTCAAAAAACACTGAACGTGCCTATAAAACTAGGTAGCAATGAAGTTATTGTCAGTGCAAGTATTGGTATAACTATGGCTCCTTACGATAGCTTAGAGGAAGATCAGTTACTCAAACATGCTGATTTGGCAATGTATGAGGCAAAAGCAAAAGGACGTAATACCTTCCACTTTTATAGCCAAGAATTAAACGCGGCCGCAAATGAGCGTTTATTTATCGAAAATGAGTTACGTATAGGGCTCAAAGAAAAGCAATTTGTAGTTTACTACCAACCTCAAGTTGATAGCCGTACTCATCAGGTCGTTGGTTATGAAGCGTTATTAAGATGGTTCCACCCAACTGAAGGCGCAATCCCTCCAGATAAATTTATTCCTATTGCAGAAGCGACAGGCCTTATAGTTGAATTAGGTGAATGGGTGCTTCAAGAGTCTTGTGATTTTGCCGTAAGATTGGCAAAACAAGGTCTAGAAAATAATATATCGATAAACTTATCGGCCCGCCAGTTTAAAGACTCTAGCTTAGTTACAACACTGAGCAAAATGATAATTAAGTCGGGTGTTTCAGCAAAGCGCCTTCATTTAGAGCTGACCGAAAGCATGTTAATGGGTAATGTAGAGGCAGCCATTACACAATTGCACGAGCTTAAAGCATTAGGTATATCTATTTCTATTGATGACTTTGGTACAGGTTATTCGTCGCTCAGTTACTTAAAACGATTCCCGGTTGATATATTGAAAATTGACCGTTCATTTGTAAAAGATATCCCAGAGGATACAAATGATATGGAAATCACTGCAGCTATTATTGCCATGGCGCAAAAGTTAAAGCTAGACGTGGTCGCAGAAGGGGTTGAGACAATAGAGCAGATGCAGTTTTTACAAAATAATAATTGCTTCATTGTGCAAGGCTATTATTTTAGTAAGCCAATTGCTGAGCACGAACTACCGAATTTGTATGAAAGGTTAAATGAACTCGCAAATAGCGAAGTAACTAGTTAATAAAATTGCGGGTTAACCACCCGCAATTTTAACTTTAAATTTTAACGCTTCTAAAATGCCTTTTAGTTTATCTCGGTCATCACCTTGTACTTCAATAATGCCTTCTTTTACTGCGCCGCCTTGGCCCATTTTGCTTTTTATAGTTTTAGCTAACTTTTTTAAATCGTGATCTTTTGGATCAATGCCAACAACTAGCATTACGCCTTTGCCTTTACGCCCTTTTGTTTGACGCTCAATGCGAATAAAACCATCTTTAAAAAGTTTAGCGTGCAACTCTTTTTCTGGTTTCGGCTGGTCAATGCGACCCGTACTGGTTGAATATACTAAGTGACTATCACTCATACCTTACCTTTGTGGATAAAAATGAATTAAATGCTGGTGTAAATGATAGCAAATTTGAAGTTGTGTGTTTTTCTTTTTGCTAAATACTTTTAACAGGTTATATTTAGTTCAAAGGAAATATTATTGGAGTTTACTATGAGTTTAACTAAGAATGAATCAGTCGATGGCACTACATTAACAATACAAATTAAAGGTAAGTTTGATTTTAATTTAGTGCAATCTTTTCGCCAAGCTTATGCTCAAATGAGCGAAAAAACAGTAAAGGTTATTATCGATTTAAGAGAGACTGATTATATGGATAGTTCAGCACTTGGCATGTTACTTAACATGAAAAAAACCATTGATAGCCAAGTAAAAACCATCGAAATAAGTAATTGCCAGCCTCAGCTTAGAAAAATCCTACAAATTTCACGTTTTGATAAAAAGTTTGATATTAGCTAATGATACATGTGTTGATTGTTGACGATCAGGCGCTCAATCGCATTTTACTAAGTAAAATGCTTGAGCAGGAAGGCTACAAAATTTCAGTGGCTTACAATGGGCTAGATGCACTTAATGTACTTAAAAGAGAGCAAATAGACATTGTATTACTCGATGTTTTAATGCCCGTAATGGATGGTTTTGAAGCCGCTGAAAAAATAAAGCAGCAGTATAGTGAAGTTTACTTACCGATTATTTTTATAACCTCCTTAGACGATCAAGCAAGTTTTGAGCGGTGCCTCGAAGTCGGTGGTGATGACTTTATTCATAAACCATTTGAAAAAGTTATTTTGCACGCAAAAATTAAAGCACATAGCCGCACCAGAGAGCTGAGTAAAAAATCAAATCAACAAAAAAAACTGCTTGAATATCATCACAATCAAATTGAACGTGAACACGAAATAATTGAGCATATTTTTAATAACTCATTAGAGAATCAGGGTAAGTTTAAAGAATACCTCGATTTTAATTTATCGCCGGCGTCTATGTTTAACGGCGATATGTTTTTAGTGGCGCAAAGTCCAATAGGCAATCTGTATTGCATGTTGGGAGACTTTACAGGGCACGGCTTAGCGGCAGCTATTGGTGCATTACCTATCTCTCGTGTTTTTTATACTATGGTACAAAAAGGCATGGCGATTAATGATATTGCCTGTGAGCTAAATACATTGCTTTACAACCTTCTACCTGGACACATGTTTTGTGCTGCAACCATTATAGAGCTTAGTGCATCCGGTAAAAGTATTTCTGCATGGATGGGCGGCCTGCCAGATGCGTACCTAATAGATAAAGACGGTAATGTAAAACAAACATTAGAATCGCAACATATGGCGCTGGGGATTTTAGACGATCAAGAATTTGAATATGAAGTTATTCACTTTGAAACAAATAGTAATACACGCCTAGTATTAGCAACCGACGGTATTATAGAAACAGCAAACAAAGAAGATATATTTTTTGGGGAAGAGCGTTTTTTACAAACCTTAAAAAGTAAATCGATGATTAGTAGCGAAGATATAGTGGCTGACGTTACTAAGTTTGCTGATGGCACTAAACAGCAAGATGATTTAAGCATTGTTTTACTAAATTGCCTGCCTTTAGTTCCTGAGGAGCAAGAGCGAGAAGCATTCTCTACTTTAGCGTTTAATTTATCTTTGAGTTTAAACTCAGAACAAATAAAAAAAACAGACCCCGTTTACGACGTTGTTAATATTTTAAGCAGTGTTGGGGGGCTAAACGCCCATCGTTCTAATATATTTTTACTGTTGTCTGAGGCTTATAACAATGCGCTTGATCATGGTGTACTAGGGCTTAACTCAGAGATTAAAAAACAAGAAGACGGCTTTTTTCGATATTATGAATTAAGAGAGGCAGCTCTTGCTAAACTTACAGATGCGATGATTATTATTGATATGCGCTATTGCCCCGACACGCTCAGTTTATATTTCATTATTTGTGATTCAGGCCGAGGGTTTAGTAGTAAGCACGATGAGTTGGCAAAGGTTAATAATGAATTTGGTAGAGGGGTGTCTTTACTAGAAGAAATAGCCGAAAAGGTAACTTATAACGCCAGCGGTAACCAAGTTGAAATGTGCTACAAGTTGAGCTAGCTCTGCAAAAATATCCATGCTATTATTCTCGAAACTTTAGATGTATGGATGGCCAAATGATTTCTTCTTACCTAAAACAAGCACAACTAAGTGCTAATCCAGCTTTGATTTCAACAGAGCTTGAAAAGCTTGAGCTACATTTAGCAAACACAGCTTTGCCTGATGTCTGTTGGGAGTATCAAATACCTGAGCTTGGCGAGGGCGGTGCGTGTAGTTTATTTGGTTACCTACAAGATGAGCCATTCAAATTAACTGACTATCTTAAAAGTGATGAGCAAACACAATTCAAGCTAGCTAATTTACAAAGTATTGTGAGCTACATTGAGCAACAAACAAGTGTTGATTGGTATGGTATTTATCAATCAACTAATACTAGTGAAGGTAAACAATTATTAAAATTGGCTTATCATGGTGCGCCTAGTCGTCCGTTGTTCCCTTTAACGCAAGCATTTGCGGCAGGTAGTAATAACGTACAGGTTGCGCTATCTCACAAGGGCCGTATTATTAATAACGTTGAAGAGTACTTATCACAAGGTGGTGAATACTACACATGCGATCCTAAAGTTAAATCAGAAACCTGCTTACCTTTATTTAATACACAAAATGAATGTGTTGGTATTGTAGATGCTGAAGCCTTTAAAAATGATTTTTTTGATGAAAAGACGCTTGCCGTTTTAATTGCATGTTGTATTAAAATTCCTCACTTTCTAGTGTAAATAACGCTAGTCAACATGATGTGCTTTTATGTTAAGCTTAGCTTAACAGCTAACCCCTAAATAACGATAAGAGATAGCCAATGTTCTCAGTATTAAAACCATTACCAACAGATCCTATTCTTGGCCTTATGGCGGCCTATAAACAAGATACAAACCCTAATAAAATTGATTTAGGTGTAGGTGTCTACAAAGATGAGCAAGGCAATACACCGGTTCTTAAAGCGGTTAAAAAAGCTGAAGCGTTTCGTCTTGAAAACGAAATGAGCAAATCTTACATTGGTTTAGCGGGTAACTTAGATTACTGCCAAAAGATGGAGCAGTTACTACTAGGCGAACATCAAGCATTGCTAGCAAATCGCGTACGTACTGCGCAAGCGCCAGGTGGTACGGGCGCACTTCGCGTTGCAGCTGAATTTATTAAGCGTTGCAATGCAGATGCAACAGTATGGGTAACTAACCCAACATGGGCAAACCATATTAGCTTGTTTGAAGCTGCAGGCTTAACAGTAAAAGAATACCCGTATTACGATTACGAAAATAAAGACTTACTGTTTGATGAAATGATCAATACACTTAAACAAGTGCCTAAAGGTGATGTGGTTTTAGTGCATGCATGTTGTCATAACCCAAGCGGTATGGACTTAAACGAAACACAGTGGAACACAGTTGCCGAACTTGCAAAAGAAGTTGGCTTTACACCACTTGTTGATATTGCATACCAAGGCTTTGGTGCTTCACTTGAAGAAGATGCACGTGGCTTACGTATTTTAGCTGATGCAGTAGAAGAGCTAATTATTTGTTCTTCATGTTCTAAAAACTTTGGCTTATACCGCGAGCGTATTGGTGCATGTTCACTAATTGCAAAAGATAGCGCAACAGCAGATATTTCAAACTCTGTAATGCTAAGCGTTGTACGTAGTATTTACTCAATGCCGCCAGCGCATGGTGCTGATATTGTTAATACTATTTTAAGCAGTACAGAGCTTACACAATTATGGCACTCAGAGCTTGATGAAATGCGTAGCCGCATAAATGGCTTACGTAGCTTAATTAAGGAAAGCTTAGCAACTAAAGATATTGCGCAAGACTTCTCATTTATTGAACGCCAAAACGGTATGTTTTCTTTCTTAGGTATTAATAAAGAGCAAATTGCTCGCCTACAAAAAGAATATGGTATTTACATTGTTGGTTCTAGCCGCGTAAATGTTGCAGGTGTTAGCCAGTCAAATATTGAATACTTTTCAAATGCTGTAGCTGACGTTTGTAAATAAACGCAGTTAATATAAAAAAACCGCACATCTAATGATGTGCGGTTTTTTATTATCTAAATTAAAACAAAAAGCTTTAACCGATAGCAGGAATAAGCCCCGCCATTTGCATAAACTGCGCAGCAATAATAGTTATGCCACATATAGCTGCTATACCAAGCCCAACATTCCCACTTTTAACTTTGTAGCCTGTTTTATTTGATGTTGTACGCTGTTTATAAACCATTGCTACGGGCAAAAATATTGCAAGTACGACAAGTGCTATTGCAGCGTAACCTAAAGCCATAATAAAGCCTTGAGGATAAAATAATGCAAAGCCAAGCGGCGGAATAAACGTAATTAAGGCCGTTTTAATTCGGTCCGTTTTATTGTCACCTTTTTTAAATGTATCAGCAAAAAAATCGAATAACCCTAAACTCACCCCTAAAAATGATGTCGCAAGTGCTAAATCAGCAAATAACTTAACGGCCGTTGCTACACTTGGGTTATGCGCAATACTTGCCACGCTTGATACAAAGCCACTAAGGCCTTGGCTGTTGAGTAAGTCAGCTTGGCTCATAATACCTTGGCTAAGTAGTTGCCAAAAAATATAAATGACTAAAGGCAGGGCGGCTCCAGCAATCATTACTTTGCGCAGTACTTTTATTTCTACACCAACATATTTAACAATTGAAGGAATAGAGCCATGAAAGCCAAACGAAGTAAATATAACCGGTATAGCTGAAAGGATTAACCCTTGCTCTACAGGCATCTCTAATAAATGCTTACCTTGTACATAAGGGGTTAGCATGTAAAACAAACTAGCTAATACAATAATTTTTATTGTAAATAACACTCTGTTTAGTTTATCTACCTTGCTAGTGCCCAGCGTTACCACACTTGCAATAATAACAGCGAGGATCACAGAGCCAAACTGTGGAGCTATATTTACATCAAAGCCTATATTTATACGCGCTTGAAGTTGTGCACCACCACCTGCAATATAAGCAGCGCATAAAGCGTAAAATAAAAAAACCATCGAAAAATTCGCGATGTATTGTCCTCGCTTCCCAAGCCATAATTTAGCCAACGTATTTAACGTTGCATCGCGTGGTGCATATTGGTGTAGCTCTAGCATGAGTAGTGCGGTGTAGGTCATTAGTAACCAGCTAGCAATTATTAATGCAAGCGCAGTACTAAACCCAAGCCCGGCAGATGCAATTGGCAGTGCCAACATACCTGCACCAATAGTTGTGCCTGCAACAATTAACATGCTTCCAGTTGTTTTATTTTTAAGCACTTAATTACCTTAATTATTATTAATATAAATGCACGATATAACTAGTTACTCAAATCTCAAATAGTTTTGTAATAAAAGAGCAGTATTAAAATGTAACTTACAATTTACAACTGTATTTATTAAGGACTTGTATGCATTTAAAAGTATTAAAATAGGGTGGTGAGGGTATAATTTTATGTACGTTGGATTGCGTTATAAAACGCTAAGGATTGGCATGTGCCGGTAAAAGTATCGTATTTTTTTATGGTTCTCATTTGGTCTACTACACCTCTGGGGATTGTGTGGAGCAGTGAAACACTATCGCCAACGCTTGCTGTATTAATGCGTATGCTGGTGGGGTTGTTTTTAGGTGGTTTAATTGTTGCCATAACAAACATTAGAGTACCTTGGAGCAAAAATGCGTGCTTACTTTATTTTTATTCAAGTATAGGTATTTTTGGCGGTATGTTGTTGAGCTATATGGCAGCTAAAACAGTCCCTTCGGGTATTATTTCGCTTATGTTTGGCCTTGCACCTATTTTGTCGGGTTTGCTTGCTCAGCAGTTATTAAATGAACCTAAATTTAGCCCGATTAAATTAGTGGCGTTAGCGTGCGCCTTAATCGGCTTATATTTTGTTAGTTATAACCAAGTACAAAACTCGCAAACTCAAGGGCTCGGGTTACTTTATGTGTTTATGGCTGTTTGCTTTTTTAGTTTAAGTGGTGTGATGATTAAGCGCGTACAAATTGCGATTCACCCTATGGCAACAACATTTGGTGCCTTAGTTTTTGTAACCCCACTCTTTTTTATTGCTTGGTGGTTATTAGATGGTCAGTTGCATATACAGAACTGGAGTGCAAAATCATTGTGGGCAATTGGTTATTTAGGTGTGTTTGGATCTTTAGTTGGGGCTTTGGCGTATTTTCATGTACTGCAAAATCTAAATGCGAGTACGGTATCACTTACTACGCTCATAACTCCTAGCTTTGCGTTAGGCTTAGGAGCTTGGCTAAACAATGAGCCATTAAGCCAGGAGCTAATAATTGGTGCGGTTATTATTTTAATTAGCCTAGGCTTTTTCCAATTTGGTGATAAATTTTTAAAGCGAAAGAGAGTAAGCGCAAATTAGTTTTACTGCATTTTTTCAATTTGGTGATAAGTTTTTAAAGCTAAAGAAAGTAAACACAATTAGTTTTACTACATTTTCTCTATTTGAATAATTAAACGACGGTTTTTGTCTCGGCCTAAAATGTTATCGTTATTATCAACAAAGCGTTTTTCGCCTAAGCCGGTGGTTTGCACTTTTGCTTCATCGACACCCAAGCTCACCATATAATCTTTTATAGTTTTGGCGCGCTTGCGCGATAAATCTAAGTTATTCCAGCGGCCGCCATAGCTATCAGTGTATGAGTCAATACTAATGGACTCTATGCTTGCATCATTTTTTAAATACTCAGCAATTTTATCAAGGCGTTGTTGCGACGATTTAGTTAATTTACTGCTGTTAGATTGATAGTTCATTACAGTAAACGAAATATCTTCAAAGCTGTAAGGGAGTAGCTCATCACGGCATTGTAAAAAAGCCCAGTAAGCTTGTTTAAAGTTTACACTCGATATACCAACGGCAATTTTATCGGCACTGTTTTGCCAGTCTTGATAATAAAAAGTAGGGTAGTAGCCTTTTTCAAGCTCGCTAAGCATCTCCCATGCGGTTTTATTACCCAGCTCACCATCAAACTTTTTAAGTAATTTCATATTTGCAATATCACGGGCCGGTAAGCCTGCTCGCCAAGACGGTGGCACGGCTTTTAAACCAGCAATTGCGTAATTATCTGGGCGTACAACCATATCTAAATTAAACGTTAAGTTTTTATTTTTACTTGCTGAAGCTTTAAAAATAGCTTCCCCATAATAAGGAACTTCATGATTTAATTGGCATTGTAAGCGCGTTGTTTTAACGACTTCCCAGTTGGAGTTGTCTTGGGTTGCTGTGTATTGGCGCATAGCAGCTTGCGAGTGAGTACTGTAAAGCACTGCACTTATACTAAGGCTAATAAATAACAACTTATACTTCATGGTGCTCTCCAGCTATCCGGGAATGCCAATAATTTGGCAAATTAACGACTGCGATGATTAGTTTGTTCTCTACGTAACTAACTTATAAGTTAAAGCAAGTTATGTGCCTACAATTTTAAAGCAATAAATACTTAAATCCCCTAGCCTAGGGGGCATCAATTTTGACATAATAGTCAGCTTACACGTATAAACAAAGAAGACTATGGCAAATACTGAGCAAACACCTTTCGCAAAACGCTTTCGTGGATTTTTTCCTGTTGTTATTGATGTTGAAACTGCAGGTTTTAACAAAGAGACAGATGCCTTGTTAGAAATAGCAGCTTCTGTTTTAAAAATGGATGACGAAGGACTGCTCAGCATAGATCATACTGTTCATTTTCATGTTCAGCCATTCGAAGGCGCTAATATTGAACAAGCAGCCATTGACTTTAACGGTATAGACCCATTTTCACCATTACGTGGCGCAGTACCTGAAGACGAAGTAATTAAAGAAATATGTAAAGTAGTACGCAAAGCGCAAAAGGCCGCTGGGTGCCAACGCTCAGTTATAGTGGCGCATAATGCCGCATTCGATCATGGCTTTTTAAATGCAGCAATAGAGCGTAATAACATTAAGCGTACGCCATTTCATCCGTTCGTAAGCTTTGATACAACATCTTTAGCGGGTTTAGCGTTAGGGCAAACTGTATTAGCAAAAGCATGTAGAGCGGCAGGTATCGAGTTTGATAACAGCCAAGCACACTCAGCGCTTTACGACACAGAACGTACAGCTGAGCTTTATTGCTTAATAGTAAATCGCTGGCAGCAATTAGGTGGTTGGCCATTAGCGCCAACTGATGATTGCGACGCAAATGGCGAAGTTGAAACTGAGACACAAAATAACGAAGAAACTAAAACGTCTGAGTAATTTTACCCTCAGTTAGCTTAACTAGGTGGGGCGGGTAAATACGCGAAAATTGTTTAGAATCTTTGGCTATTTTAAGCTCCACACCAGGGTGCATTAATTCATTTACTTTTAAACGACTACTGGCAAGTAATTGCACTATTTTTTGTTTAATAAGTAGTTTTTGACGATGAATATGCGCAGAGCGTATTTTTATATGCTTTTCATTTTCAGTTATTTTATTCATGAATTGCTGGCGCTGAGCAGCCCCCGCAATTTTACTCGCTTTTTCACGAGCCTGTTGTAAAGCGGTTACTTTAGTCGCAAGTACTTTTTCAAAATCGGTTATTTGTGTTTGCTTTTGGCGAAGCTCAAACCAGAGTTGCGCTAAAAATACGCGCGTTTTAGTACCAGCTGGCGCGCCCAGCTCACCTGTTTCAATGCGCATAGCATCTAAAATATTACCGCCAATAATTTTACCTCGCGGATCATTTGCTTTGCCTACACGTATTAATCGCCTAGCGCTTAAATCACAATGTAGAGCTTGGCGTTCAATAAATAAATCTTGTTCTGATTTAATATTGCAGTACTGAGCATAACCAATAGAAATAGTTCGTTGAGCGG
Source organism: Pseudoalteromonas sp. LC2018020214 (assembly GCF_016598755.1). Lineage (NCBI taxonomy): Bacteria > Pseudomonadati > Pseudomonadota > Gammaproteobacteria > Alteromonadales > Pseudoalteromonadaceae > Pseudoalteromonas > Pseudoalteromonas sp. LC2018020214. The sequence continues at coordinate 2,566,611 of NZ_CP066804.1, read as the reverse complement.
TTATAGAGCATGTAAATGCTTCCTCGCCTTCACGTTTTCTACCAATTGCGCCAAGCATAATGGTTACCGCACTTTTACTTTCAACAGCTCCTGATTCTACAAAACCCAGTACCGTAATATCACCATTGGCTTTTACACGCATGCCGTCTTTAATATCGCCAGTAATAATTACGCTACCATCAAAATCAACGTGGCCTGTACTTACATCTACATTATCAAAGCACAAAACGTCATCTACACGCATACCACGGGGTAGGGCAACGGGCACACCTTTGCAGTCGGCAATAAGCATATTAGGGTTATTAGGATCTACTTTTGTACCTTCGAAAGGCTGGAGTTGGTGATCTGTACCTGGTTTTGCACTAATTGAATCGCCAAATACCGTATAGCCATCTTCTCCAGGGGTAGCGGCAATACGCTGCATTAAGGGAGTACCAGGTTTTACGGTGATAATAGCGCCAAGGTTTTTCATATCAACCTTACCACCTTCCTTAGCTTGTGGGCTAAGCACACGGTCTTGGGCTGTTGAGCATAAGCGCACAAATTTAGCATCGCTGCCTTTTTTAGGATTACGCCCATGTGCAATTATGGCGCTATAAGAGCTTCCTGCTGGTTTTTCAAATTGTTGGCCTAAAAAGGTATCAAGCGCGCGTGGGCTTATTCCTTTTTTAACACCTGCATCAGCAAGCGCTTTTTGCGCACCTTCCATAGACAAAAGCGCACCACCTTTAGCGGTAGTTAATGTTGCTTCTGCGACCATGTTTTTTTCATCAATATTAATGACAAGCGACGCATCTACCGCTTTAGCAACGACAAGTGATACTTCCTGATAGTTTTTAGTTGGTGCAAAAAGCTTTCCAATATTGGCAATGACAGCTTCGTACTCACTAAACTCAGATTGTTCGAGCATTTGCGTTAACTGAGTACTTGTAACAGGAAAGCCACTATCAATAGGGTGACTAACTAAAGAGACAAACCCTGTATTTTGATCAAATGAAAAAACCGACATTTATTAATTCCCTACTCTATGCCTGTTATTATTTTTGTTTTTTACAACTAAAGGTTTAGAAATGACAAAAACCTTAACTCCTTATTTGAACACAGGTTAAACACATTGTTAAGCAAATGTTTATATGGGCTTGCATAAACTAAATTTTGGTTACTTAATGCTCGGTTAGTGCACGCAATTAAAATAAAGCGTTACTAGGCCTTGAGTATCAGTACTTTACTCAGTTATACTGTTTGTACGCTCTGAATTGAGTTACTAATTCAGGGGCTGATTAGGATTCGACGGAATTCAAGAAGCCCAAGGTGCATGTCGAGGTGCGGTTTGCCTCGTTAAACAGCCGCAACCTAAAGTAATCGCAAACGACGATAACTACTCTCTAGCAGCTTAGGCTGGCTAGCGCTCCTTCCATGTATTCTTGTGGACTGGATTTTGGAGTGTCACCCTAACACCTGATCGCGACGGAAACCCTGGCCGGGGTTGAAGCGTTAAAACTAAGCGGCCTCGCCTTTATTTACCGTGTTTGTCCGGGACTTAAAGGTTAATTAAATGACAATACTAAACATGTAGTACCGACGGTCGAGGCTTTTCGGACGGGGGTTCAAATCCCCCCAGCTCCACCAATAAAGGTTTTTGAACTCGTTATTCGAAAACCATAAGAAACCCGCAAATTTGTTAATTCAAATTTGCGGGTTTTTTTATGGAATTTATAAAATAGAGTTTAAGAATGTCTTATTGCGCGTAGCTTCATTTTTATTGCAATCACAAGCAGGCTAAATAACGACAGCATACTTATTAACAACGTTAGGTTAAGTATAAGGTTACTTGGCTCGTAGGTAGTGACAGGAGAGTTGTTTGTAGTTTGCGAGTTTTGATGTTGCCTAATATAGCTTTGGCTGATCCAATCTACCGCGTTTATCCATTGTACTTTGGCGGGATCAGTATTGTTTAGCATCCCTATTGCATGCTTATCGTTATCTAAGCCTTTTGAAAGTTGTACCAGTTGCTGCCAAAATTCATTTTTAGGGCCTAGGTCGTCTATTTCTTGTAGGTGCTGTTGTAATTTATCGCCCCCCATTGTTTTTATATCAGCTTGTCCTGTACTTTGCGCGTAGCTATTTATTAGCGATGAAAAGCGACTAAAGTACTCATTACTTTTTTGTAGGGTAGGGTTAGCTGTTCGCTCGTTTGTTACTTTTTGTGTTGGTTGATTTAGGCTATTTTGATCAATCAAATATTGTTTATAGTTTTGGTAACTTAAGCTGTTTGTAGTTGTGTTATTTGTAGTTCCAATATTTAGAGTGCCAAAGTTGTTTTTAAGTGCATTAACACTGATCCCTACGCCTATTATGGTAATAATACAAAGTGCGCAATAGCAAAAGTACAATGCGCTTTTTAAAGTGTTACGCAGTAATTTATATTTATTATAACTTTGCTTAATAGCTGCAGCTGTATTTGAGGCTTCGCTTGTATCTAGGCGTTCGGTTTGTATTGAAATACTTTTGCCATCAGAGCTTTCACTAATGTGTTTATCTGTATTTTTACTGTGCTCAGTGAGTGCTATTTGATTATTTTTAGATTGAGAGATTACAGTAGAGAGTTGCGGTTCTACTTTAGTAATTAATCCTAGCTTTTTTAGTGAGGATTCTGTTTTAACAGCATCAATACTCGATAAGTCTTTTTTTAAAGCGTAAGCTTTTCCATCAAATAACTGAACAACAATATTATGAGGAATATTAAGAAGTTGGCTGAGTTGTTCTTGGGCAGAGGTAAGGTCAGTATTTTGATATAACTGACCATTAAAAACAATTTTAAATGTAGCGCTCACGTTAGTACCTTGCTTGTGTAATTCCATTTTTGGAATTTTATTTTTATTATTTGATACACAAAGCTAATTTAACAGATAAAGGGTATGCTTTCTAATGATTTGTGATTAAAAAAGTCTTAACAAACAGCGTTAAGACTTTGGCGTGTAGCTGTTACTTTACTTTATCGTTTTGCGAGTGATTTTACAGATTGCTTTTGCTCACTGGCAGGTTGGGTTGCTTTGTCTATTAATGTTTCAAGTGGTTTATTTCGAACGCACATAAGTACTTTGTTCATTGCTTGGCATGTGCCTGTCGCTTTTTTATCATGGCTTATGTAGCTGCAATCTTCATTAATGGCTTTTTCTTCACATGCTTCCCAAGGCACGTTTGAGCCGTGGCCTGCATGGCTTAGCGCTGAGCATGAGGTTGCAAGTAAAAAGCCAGTGGTTAGGGCTTTTATTACGTTAAATATTTTCATTAGTATCTCAGTTAATTATTTGGCCAGAATGCGAGTTATCTTGCGGTAGCACCTTTAAAACAACCAATAAACATGTTTTCAGATACATCGGCTGCATGGTAGTGGTATCCGCGTGTATCGTCGGTGTGGCCTCTACATTCGTCTAAATCAGTGGGTTCTAATCCATCTTCGTTAAGCATGCCAAATATACCAAATCCATCGAGTGCATAACCCATCATGGCGGCATGACCGTCTGATTGGATTTGTGTTTGGCTACAGCCTGCTTCACCGTGGTAGTGATAACCTGCTACTAAGTTAATATGCCCGGCGCAATCATCAAAGGCTGCAATAGTGTATGCGCCTAAAATAGCCTCAACAGGGGCGGGTGCAGCAAGTACAACACCATTGAGAGCAACACCTACATTAGTGTTACCAATACTGCTATTTTGAGTGGTTGCAACAGGCGTTATTGGTATTAAAAATGATTCTGATATACCGCCATCAACATAATCAATAGAGCATTCTACGCAGTGGTTTTGGTATTGCTCCTCTACGTTTGGACGTGCAGCACCATCACACGATTCTTGTGTGTCTGTTACATTTACAAGGCCTGTACCTTCGTCGTATAGCTGCCAATGGTTATCGTTATATAATGTTGGTAGATTTAAAATAAAGTCGCCAGTTATATCGTAAACCTCACCGGTGCCATCAAACCAAATACCGGCTTCGTCTGCTGTTGATGTGATATTTCTAGGACAAAATACACCAATCTCGTAATTTGAAGGCGCACCGGCAATATCAATTTTGTAGCATGAAGCTTCATCGCCATTACTTAGCGTACATGTTTGAGTGGTAATTGATGAAATGAGCGCATCGCTTTCAAAGTTAAAAGGGTCAACTTCTACAACGAAATCGGTTGAAGTATCTGTTGTAGTGCCCTCATCGGTCGTTGTTTCAGTTACGACGGTACTTTCAGCATCGCTACCGTTACAGGCGGCTAAACTCAGTGCAAATATACACACTGCAAGCGGTGTCAAAATTGGTGTGTTAAATCTTCTCATCAAAAATATCCGGTAATGAAGTTGAATGTATAATATTTGTTAAATGTGCAAACAAAGTGCAAAAACAACGCAACATAGTACATAGCACGAGATAGAAGCTGATAAAGTTGCTATAAATGTGTTTAGTACCTTTTTTACTATTTAAATACTGCGACTTAAAAGTACTTAAATAGACAGTGGAGTTTTATGGATTTTTTATTTCCCGACAGCATGTCTTTATTTTTGTTTTTATTGTTAATGATCACCGCTGGCTTTACTTCTTTTATATCTGCTGCATTTGGTGCGGGTGGCGGGCTAATGTTGCTTGTTGTTATGGCGTCGTTTATGCCTATGGCAGTTGTTGTGCCTGTGCATGGTTTAGTACAGCTTGGCTCTAATGCAAATAGGTTATTACTCAGCTTTAAGCATATTGATAAAAGCATGTTTGTATATTTTGCGTTAGGCGGCTTAGTAGGGGCGGGGTTATCAAGTTTTGTTATTGATGATATATCGCTTGATGCTATGAAGTTAGTGGTCGCTATTTTTGTTATTTATTTACTGTGGGGTAAAACGCCGCCAGTAAAACTAACCTCTAAGCTATGGCGCATGGTCGCCGGTGGCATAACAACTTTTGTTTCTATGTTTGTGGGGGCGAGCGGGCCATTAGTTGGTAGCTGTTTATATATAAATAATTACGAAAAGTTAAAATTTACGGCAACGTTTTCGAGCATTATGAGTGTGCAGCATTTATTAAAAGCGGTAATTTATGGTGCTGTTGGCTTTAGCTTTTGGCAATGGATGCCGCTTGTAATTGCTATGGTAATAAGTGGTGCTGTAGGTACTTGGTTTGGAATTAAATTACTTAAAAGTATGTCTGGGGATAAATTTAAGCGTATTTTTAGAGTCGTTTTAACGTTATTAACGCTACAGCTCGGTTGGCAAGGTATTAAAATATTACTCCACTAATTTACTTAGTGGAGTAAATTTAATTTTATTAAACATAAATCACTTAAGCGGATTAAATAATTCTTTGCGCCAAAAAGTGACTGATATAGAGCGACTACACTGTAATTTTTTGGCTTATCGATGAACTATACTAATTTGCAATAATTGTTCATACGTTTAATTAAATTGGTATTAAAGCTTATTTAACAGCAGCTTTAATTGGTTTGTCGCCATCAAATAACTCAAAAATGCGGTTACTAATAAATGAGTTAGTCGCAATATGTAATAATGCATTGGCTACGTTTTCGCGGCTAATTTTAGCCTCAGAACGATCACTTGGTCGCTGCGTCGTTACTTGCATTGAAGCGCTATCATCAGTCAGTGTACCAGGGCGAACAATGGTGTAATTTAAACCACTATTGATTAAGTGCTCGTCAGCCATGTGCTTAGCAACTAAGTAAGGTTTTAAATCACCTTGAATCGAATCTGGGTCGTCTGCACCGATTGAGCTGACCATAATAAAGTGTTTAACGCCATGCTCTTTTGCAAAGGTAGCTGCTTTAGTTGCAGCCCATAAATCAATAAGTACAGTTTTATCATCGCCCGTATTTCCGCCAGAACCTGCAGCAAAAATCACTTGGTCACAGCCTTTTATTGCTTCGCCAAAATCGCCTTCAAGATCTTGCTCAACAATAGTTAAAAAAGAGCTGTTTAAATCACTTAGCTTATTTTTGTCACGCACTAATGCCACAACATTTTGCTCATTTTTTAAAAGTAGCTCAGTTGCCATTTTACCTATTTGTCCGCTTGCGCCAATAATTAAGGTCTTACTCATAATTAACTCCTTCCAATAAATAGTAAAAGTAATGTGCTTACAAACAGACCTTGGGGTAGGGGATGATTTTTAAAGGGTAAAGAAGAGTTTAAATGAGCTAATTTCAAAAAATACTTTAATTAAAATTCAATACTTAACTGAGCATTAAAATTAGCTGCTTTTGGCGTGTTTTTTAGAACTTTTTATTCAACCATTATACTCACTTCGGTCACATAACTACGGCGATATAGACTAATACGAACCTTATGTTCTTGGTAATTATAAAACAAAGTGCGATATGTATTATTGCCGTTTGTTTTTAACGGCTCACCTAATTTTTGCTGATAAAAGCGAGCGATATCAGAAATTGAATCTGTTAAATAACCAGTGCGAACCATTGGATATTCGCCGGCTACATCCATTGTTGTAACAAACTCTTCAGGAAGTGGGATTTCAGTGACGTTTTGGCTAAGTACATTAAACGATAGAGTGCATAGCAGTATTATTAAAAATGCTAAAGTTTTCATTAAAGTCCTTTAAATAATAAATTCCATTTATTGGTACTTATTTTACCTCAATAAGCACCTTTGTCATTTAAATTTTATTACGAATTAAATCTCGTACTATAAACCGAGCAGGGTGAATAGCTTGGCTTACACGTTCGCTTAATGGGCGAGGCTCGTTATTTAAACAGCTTACGAGATGTTCTGCGCTTAGCGGTGCGCTACATAAAGCGCGGGCGCCAAAGCCGGTAAAAATATGTAGGCCTTGTTGTGGCTTATTAAGTTGCTCGTACTGATAGCGTTTACCTAAACGTAGGTTAGCAAAAGCCATAGTGTAATCAGTTTGTTCGCACCATTGCCCTGCCATTGGTAGGTGATCTATAAATGTGCATCGTACAGCTGCTTTTGCCGAGGTAATGTTGCCAAGGGTTGAGGCAAATTCACTTTGCTGATAAAAGCTAAGTAGTTGCTCTTGGTTTAACTGATTGTCGAGCGCTGTAACTTGACGGCTTTTGGTATTTTTTTCAAACGTTGCACCCATACAGTGATGATCTAAATAGGCTGGGGTAAAATACCCTTTATGGCATAGCACTGTTTTAAGTTTGCGTGATTGCTCACTTGCCTCAATATGTGAAACTTGCCCGCGTACGCCTACTATTGGTAGCGCTTTTGTTTGCTCAAATGCATCACTGTGCTCGCCCGCACAAATAATTACATCACTAAAAGGACCTAACTGCTCATCATTCGTTAATAAAAACCAACCGCTATCAGTTTTTTTAAGCTGTTTTATATTGCAGTTAAATACGCTTTTAAATGGGGTTATGCTATTTGCAGCGCTTAACATGGCGTTTACTAATTGCGGAGGGTTAACCCAGCCGCCTTGTTCAAAAAACACGCCCGAATAACCTGTTTCTACGCCGGCTATTTCGTCGCCTTGCTCTGCGGTTACGTTGTGCATTAGCTGGGTTGGCCACAGTTGTTTTTGTGCTAAGTTTTCATGTTTATCGGCCAGAGGCTTTTTTACTGCGTGTTGTAATACGCCGCACCAATCGTAATCAAAATTAAAACCACTGCTAAGTAAGTTGTTATATAGGCGCTTTGCGTATAAAAAGCTATGTGCAAACAATTCGCTGTGCGGTGAATTTTTAGCTTGTAGGTGAGGGTAGATAGCGCCTTGCACATTGTGCGATGCCCCCATAGCTGGTTTTTCATCTTGGCAGAATAATTGGCTTGCTATGCCTCGTTTAGCCAAACTATATAAAATGCAGCTACTGGCTATACCGCCGCCAATGACCGCTACATTTTTTAAAGCGCTGCTATCTTGATGAAAATATGCAGGAGCTGATTGAGCATCATTTACGCACTCTAGTTGGCCAACAAGCATATCTCTTTTTTGGCCAAAGCCTTTGGCTTTTTTAGTATTAAAGCCTGCATCAATTAATCCACGGCGAACAAAACCTGCTGAAGTAAATGTTGATAAGGTTGCATTTGCCCTTGATATATTGACCATAGAATTAAATAAACTTTGCTGCCACATTTCGGGGTTTTTACTTGGCGCAAAACCATCTAAATACCAAGCGTCAACAATTCCTGTTTGCGGATAGCTCATTGCTTGTATTGATTCAAGTGCATCACCAAAGTATAAATCGAGAACAACAAGTCCATTGTCAAATTCGAGTCTGTGGCATCCTTCTAAATTAATTGGGTATTGTTTAGATAATTTGTTACTAAAGGCGCTTAATGAAGGCCATGCCTGTAGTGCTTTGTTTAAATCGTCTATGTGCAGTGGATATTTTTCAAATGAAATAAAGTGTAAGCGTTTAACACCATTATCTAATTGATTTTGAACTTGTTGACGTGCAAGGTGGTCAGTAAAGCGTTGCCATGTATTTAAAAAGTTTAAACCTGTACCAAAGCCGGTTTCGGCAATAACAAAATGTGGCTGGTCATGATTTTGTAATCGTGCATCTATATTATTTTGCTCATAATACACATAATGCGATTCAGCTAAGCCATCGTCATTAGAAAAATAAATATCACCGAAGTCATTAGCGAAAGGTGTACCTAAATTATTAAAGTGTATATGTGCATTTTTGATCATGATTTTTTAATTTTATAGATATATTTTTTAATTATTTTACGGGTTTTCTTTGAAATAGTCTGGCGTTATTTATAAGCTAGCAGTTCAGAGTACAAGTGTACGCTAGAAAGCTGACCACTTAGGTGATTAAATTCGCGTAAAATAGAATGCAATTAAGTATTAAGCTAAGGGAATTACCCATGAGAAGAGCTGTAATTACAGGTATCGGTGTTGTATCAAGTATAGGTAACAACAAAGAAGAAGTATTAGAATCGTTAAAAACAGGCAAAAGCGGCATCGCTTTTAATCAAGAATTTGCCGATTATAAGTTACGTAGTAACGTATCGGGTAAAATTGATATTGACGTTAAAGCACACGTTGACCGCAAAGCAATGCGCTTTATGGGAGATGCTGCTGCTTACTCTTATATTTCAATGACGCAAGCAATTGAAGACTCAGGTTTGTCTGACGACCAAGTATCAAATGAGCGCACGGGTATTATTGTTGGCTCTGGCGGTGGTTCGTCTAAATGGCAAGTAGAAGCTGCTGATATTTTACGTGAAAAAGGCGTAAAACGTGTAGGGCCTTATATGGTGCCACGCACTATGGCGAGCACTACATCTGCTTGTTTAGCAACACCATTTAAAATTAAAGGTGTTAACTATTCAATTAGTTCCGCATGTGCAACATCTGCGCATTGTATTGGTAATGCCGTAGAGCAAATCCAGCTTGGCAAGCAAGACGTTGTGTTTGCTGGTGGTGGTGAAGAGCTACACTGGACATTAGCAATGGAATTTGACGCTATGGGCGCACTTTCTACTAAATACAATGAAACACCTGAAAAAGCATCTCGTACATACGATGCTAATCGCGATGGTTTTGTTATTTCTGGCGGCGGCGGTATTGTTGTAGTTGAAGAACTTGAACATGCACTTGCACGTGGCGCGCACATTTACGCTGAAATTGTTGGCTACGGTGCAACATCAGATGGCTACGACATGGTTGCTCCATCTGGCGAAGGTGCAGCACGTTGTATGCGCCAAGCTATGCAAGATGTAGATAGTATTGATTATCTAAATACGCACGGCACATCAACGCCTGTAGGCGATGTTAAAGAGTTAGGTGCGATACAAGAAGTGTTTGGTGGCAAATCACCAATGATCAGTGCAACTAAAGCAATGACGGGTCATGCCCTAGGTGCTGCAGGTGTTCACGAAGCTATCTTCTCATTATTAATGCTAGAGCACAGCTTTGTAGCACCTTCAATTAATATTGATGAGCTAGATGAGCAAGCGACAGGTTTAGATATTATTACTGAGCGTCGTGATGTTGAGTTAAATACTGTAATGTCTAATAGCTTTGGCTTTGGTGGCACAAACGCGACTTTAGTTATGAGTAAGTACAAAGGTTAATTCGAGCTTATAAGCCCTATATGCAAACGCATATCTGGGCTAAATAGCCCAAAACAAAAAAGGAAAGCCGAGGCTTTCCTTTTTTATTATCGAAAGTTTAATTAACCTTCGTTATGTTCTTGACGCGCTTGCTCAATTTCGTCTGCAATTTCTTGCGCTTTTTGCTTAGTTTTTTCAGTTAACTCGCCAGCAGCTTCTTTGCTTTTAATCCATGCGTCTACCGCAATCTCTTTGCCGTCGTCGTACATGTCTAAGCCCATTGCTTTACTTTGCTCTAATAGCTCGTTTAAAGACTCGTCATTTTTAAGATCGTTAGTTGTCTCTTTAACGTCGTTCCATGCATCACCAAGCTTTTCTTGCATTTGTGCGCTTTTATCTTTTGTATCTTCTTTTACTTCGTTGGCATCTTCACAACCAGTTAATGTAATTAAAGTGCCTAATAAAGCTAAACCTGCTAATTTATTCATGTGCTATCTCCTTTAGAGACTGATAATTAATTCGAGGCAGACTATACAACAATGAAAATGAACGCCCCCGTAACAAAACGATTAAATTTTAAATTAATGAATGAGCATGATTGGCCTCAATTATTTGAACTCGACCAAGACCCAGCTGTAATGCAGTATTTAACACGAGGTGAACCTACCTCTTTAGAGCAAATAAAAAATGAGGGTGTGCCTCGTATGCTCGCATATCGAAATGATCTAAAAGGCTGGGGGCTGTGGAGTATCACTATAAAGCAAACCAATACATTTATAGGTTGGGTATTAATAAGGCCTATGTGCTTTTTTACTGATGCACCAAACTACAGTGATATTGAAATAGGCTGGCGCTTTAAGCAAGCAAGTTGGGGGCATGGTTATGCAACCGAGGCGGCTTTAGCATTATGTGATGAACTTATAAAGCAAGATGACGTTAAGGCGATAAGTGCAACGGCACTAAAAGATAATACGGCCTCTATAAATATAATGAAAAAGCTAGGTCTGCAATTTATAAAAAATTATACACATACAGACGAGCAAGGCGACTTACCCGCGGTACTTTATTCAAAAAACGTTTAAAGATGATTAAATATCAACAGTATAAAGATTGACCTGTCCTTAAGTGACGTGCATTAATAAGAATGCGTAACTAAAAAATAATAAATTAAGGATGTTGTATGGGATTGTTTTTTGCACCAAGTAAATTAATTGTCAAAAGTGTGCTGGTTTTACAGTTCGCTGCTTTTAGTGTTTTAGCGCAGCCTTTATCGCAAAGCGCGGTAGCAATGCCTGACTCGTTCAGTGCCGATGCTGCTAAAAGTATATTAGAGCAAGGCGGTAATGCTGTTGATGCGGCTATTACGGCACAATTTGTACTTGCAGTAACGCTTCCTGAAGCCGGCAATATTGGCGGCGGGGGGTTTATGCTTATTCAAAAAGATGGCAAGGGCGATTTTATAGATTATCGCGAAACAGCGCCAACAGCGGCTCATCGTGATATGTATTTAGATGAGCAAGGTAATGTTATTGCAAACAAATCAATATATGGTATTCACGCAAGCGGTGTACCTGGCAGTGTAGCGGGCATGTGGCTTGCCCATAAAAAACATGGCACTTTAAAGTGGGAAGAATTAGTACAACCAGCGGTAACGTTGGCTGAGCAAGGGTTTGTAGTTCCGCCTAAGTTAGCAAAAGGTGTGAACAATTATATAGCCCATCTAAAAGAGCAAAAAATAAATGTAAACTTCGAAAAATACTTTGCTGATGTAAAAGCTAATAAAGTATTTAAGCAACCCGAGTTAGCGGCAACGCTAAAGCGTATCCGTGATAACGGCCAAGATGGGTTTTATAAAGGCGAAACTGCAAATATTATTGCTAAATTTATGCACCAACATGGCGGTATAATTAATCAAGATGATTTAAAAAGTTACACCGCTAAATCACGTACACCTATTAAAGCGAGTTGGAATGGTTATGAAGTACTTACTTCGCCACCGCCGAGTTCTGGTGGTATTGCTATTTTACAGTGGCTTAAAATGTATGAGTTACAAAAACCAGATGCGGGCTTAGCGCATAACTCTACTCAGTATGTACACTTACTTTCTGAAATAGGTAAACGTGTATTTGCAGATAGGGCGGAGTATTTAGGCGATCCTGATTTTTTTGATGTACCAGTCAACGCATTAACTAATATTAACTACCTCAAAGAGCGCAGTAATGGCATTTCGTTAACCGCTATCTCGACTACCGAAAATATTAAACCGGGCCTTAAAGAAAGTGAGCAAACTACACACTTTTCAATCGTTGATAAAATGGGTAACGCTGTCGCAAATACCACCACAATAAACTTAGGGTTTGGTAGCGGTGTAGTTGTTGAAGGTGCAGGGTTTATTTTAAATGATGAAATGGACGACTTTAGCGCCAAACCAGGCGTTATGAATGTGTTTGGTGCAATAGGTGGCAAAGCTAACGAAATACAGCCGCACAAGCGTATGCTTAGCTCTATGACACCTACAATACTCCTTAAAGACAACACCGTTAAAATGGTGACAGGCTCCCCTGGTGGCACAACCATTATTAGCTCTGTGTACGAATCTATCTTAAATGCGATAGAGTTTGATATGAGTGCAGAGCAGGTTGTAAATAGCCCTCGTTTTCATCATCAACTGTGGCCTAAAAATATAATTAGAACACACATAGGTTTAACCGATAGCGTAAAAGCAGAGCTTACAAAAATGGGTTACACCATAGATGAGAATCACTTTGGTGACTTACACGTTATTATTAATAAAGAGGGCCAATTAGATGCCGCTTCTGAAGCATCAGGACGTGGAAAATCGATTGTTTTTTAAATAAAAAAACACCGCGTTAAAAGCGCGGTGTTTTAAACAATACAAAATTATTGAGTATCAATTAAATCTTCAACACCCACTATTAGCCATGGAGCGTCGTCTGAAATTAGACGCTCTAAGTGCCAAATTTCTAAAATAGGCTCTTCTTTTTTATCGCCTAAATCACGGTACTTACCTTTAAAGCGAACACTAACCTGCCACGATTGCGCGTTTGTATCTGCGCGCACAAGTTCGGCATCAATAAACATCACTTCTGTTTCTACGCTTTGTATAGCTTCACGTTCAGCTTTAAACTCGGCAACAAGTGCAGGGCTTAAGTATTCAGCCATTGTGGTGTAATCGGCATTGTTCCATGCAGTTTGTAGCGTATGGTAATGACTACGGGCACCTTGCAAAAAGCCATTAACGTCAAAGTTAGGTGGTAAATTAAAAGGCACACTTTCACCTTGTGGTGCATTGCTTGCAAAGCCTGTACTTGTTGGTTGCTCGATAGGTGCTTGTTTAAAAGCATTTTGTTGAGCACTTGTACTTGCACTGGCAAGTTGTGGGGCACGATTAGCACGTAAAAAGCCCGTTACTAGCTTAAATAAAATAAAGAGTCCGCCAGCTAATAAAATCAATTCTAATAGCTGAAAACCTTCAAAATCGTCGCCTAACATTGCTGCAATTAAGCCACCCGCTAAAAGCCCTCCAAAAACGCCTGCCATAATGCCTTTTTTATTTGATGTGGCTTTAGGTGTAGCGTTAGGTGTTGTTGTATCTGTTTGTTGTTTTTGCGCTGTTTGTTGTGTTGCAGGTGTCTGTCCGCGTTTACTACTGCCAAACTTTTTACGTGCGTGTGCATCAAAACTGGCAGTACATAATAATGCCAATAATGAAAAAATAACGATGATGTTCTTCATGAAATTCCCTAATTAAAATCGAGCCGCGATTATAATTTACTTTCTTTAGGAATTTAATTAATTACTTTAAAAATCAGAGGTTTTGGGGAGTGAAGAAACGCTTTGTTGGTGAGTATATAATCAAAAAACCGCTCAGTAGAAACTAAGCGGTAAATTTGTCTATTTTAAAGCCAACGAATTGCGCCAGTAACGCGTTCATTGTATGTATCTAGAGGTGCTCCAAGACTTGCCACTAAAATAGTATCAGCTTGTGAGCCACGATTAATGTGACCTTCAAAGCGTTCATCACGGAAGTTGTCATCCCCAAAACCAAATGATTTATTTTCAGAAGGCACTATAAATACCGTCATAGGACCAAAGTCAGACTCAAATATTAAATGCAGACCTTTTTCGCCTTTAAAATCACAAAACATGGCATAAGTTACAGCGCCAGGAAGTTCATCAAGATGACCACCTAATACTGCAAGCTTGTCGTTAACGCTTTGTAGGCTAATGGGGTCTTTTTTATCAAGCGCATTAATTTCGTAGTACACATGGGCAAGCGCATGCTCACCCGCTTCGTGTGCAATATTTTGCTCTGTACTAAAAAAGAAGGCACTGATCGCCACTACAAAAGACGCTGCTAACGCAAGATGTACACGGTCAAACTTAAAACGCGATCGAGCATCAACCACGTTTTTACCAGTTGCTTGTTCTTCTTGGAGTGCTTTTTCTTTTAACGATGTGTTTAAAAGAATGCGGTCTGCAAGATTTTCAGGCACAGGTATATCTAAAGAATCTTGAATGAATTTATCAAAATCTTTCATATCGTTAATAAAACTTTGTCGCTCTGGGTTATTGTCAGCAAATTCCATAAGCTCCTTGTCAATGTCGTTTGGCTGCGCAATAGTGCGGCGACGAAACTCAAGTTCATCCATTATTTTGATGCCCCTTTAAGTTGTTCATCATCACGGCTTAAAGCCTCTTTAAGTTGATTTCTGGCACGGTATAAACGAGTCATTACCGTGTTTTTATTTAAATTAAGTATGCCTGCAATCTCTTCACCAGAGCAGCCCATTACAACTTGCAGTAATAATGGTTCTCGGTATTCATCAGATAGCAGTGCAATCTGGCGTTGAATTACCGTTTGTTCCATTTCATCGTCTAATGAATGGCTGGTTTCATCAACAAGCGTATCGTTTTCTACGTCGCTGTAATCAAACTGTTTACGTTCAAAGCGGCGTGCGTTTTCTCTTCGTAATATAGTAAGCAGCCAGGGTTTAGCTGCCTTTTGATCAAGTAAAGAGTCGAGTGAACGCCATGCGCGTAAAAACGTTTCCTGTACTAAATCATCTGCTATGTGTGGATCACGGCATAACCAATAAGCAAAGCGATAAAGCTCTTTATTGTAAACGTGGACCAAGGCTTCATAACGCTTTTGTTTCTCTGCCATATCGATTAAGACCTGATTGTTTGATTTTTTCTTTCCAAGCATAAGCACTTTTTTAATTAAAAATTATTAGTTATTGCAAAAAAAGACCTGAGGTTCGTAGTTATTAATCATAAAGGTCTTTTAATACAGCTTGTTGCGACTTTGATGCCTGAGTTTGATAGTTCTCAAGAATTTTAATAATAGCATTAAGATCCGTGTTTGCGCCTTTATTACTGTAAAGTTGTGCCTGCAATTGGCTAATGAGACCATTAAGCTCGCTGCTGTTTACGCGGATGCAGAGCTCATCAATCGCGCCAACATTTTTATGGGTCACCTTTACAGAAAAGTTATTTAATGCGGTGTAAAAGGCTTTCACATCGTGTGTTTTGGCTAATGCTTTAAGCTCATTTAAGCTTGGCTGAGAAGTACCACGGGTGTTTAGCTGTAATTTTTCAGTCGTATTTTTAGTAGAACGGCTTATTAAGTAAAAAATTACAGTACCAATCCATAAAATATACCCTAAAGCGGCAACAACTATTAACCAAAGAGGAGTATCACTTTTAGTTTCAATAGGTTGTGTGCCAGTTGCTTGATTCGAAATATTTTCAAGAGTAGGTGAATTATTTGTGCTGGGTTGTGGGTTTGCTATGGCTGTATTAGGCGCGGTAGTACTTGGCGTTACTGTAATAGTACGCTTTGGTAATGTAGCTACACTAATACGGTTCATTTTGGTATTAAACCAAGGCAGCTTTATTTCAGGCAAAGTATAAGTACCTGGTTTTTGCGGCAGTAAGGCATATGATGCCGTTTGCTGCGACACAACGCGTCCGTCTCGCACTGCATTGTTATTTTCTTTTTTATCAGGGTAGCTGCGTATGCCATCAATAGTAGACATAGAGATTTCAGGTAATTGCTCTTTTGTAACTCCAAGCGCGGTAAGCGTAATAGTACGTGTTATAGGCGTACCTACTTCTACTGTGTTGTCGTTAGGTTGCCATTCTTCATCAAGGTTAACCAATTCGCTTGGTAACCATGCGCCTTTATAGTCACTCGGGATTGGTTTTATTTCTACTTGCTGATCCTCGCCAAGAGCAGATACCTCCAGTTGGCGGTAATTTTGCTGTACTCGCCCTTGAAAAGCGGGGCCTGCAATCGTGTAGGCACCACTTTTTTGTGGCTGAATTAAATACTCACGAGTAATAACAAGGTAGCGTTTGCCATCAACCAGCTCATAACTCTCAGTTTGTTTACCTAATTGGGTTAGCTGAGCATCTTCCATACTTGGTGTGCTTAAGCTGCCATCAAGCAGTTCTTTGGCAAGGTAGAGCTTAACAGTGTAAACACCGGCTTCTTGCACAAATAATGAATTACTCGAGAGTGACGTTTTTAAAAATATTTCGTTATTTTTGTCTGCATCAACTGAGCGTTTTGCCACTTTTAACTTAATAGGTTGTGAGGTTAACCCTGCAACGCTAAATGCCGGAATCGTGTAATCACCCTCTGTACGGGTCATTAGTTTAACTGACCACGTAGTTTGTTTATTAATGCTGCCATTAATAATGTTGGTACGAGAGCTTAAGCTCGTCGGGCCTACAACAAAGTCTTTTAACAGCGATGAGGTGTCTGGTTGCTCGCCTTTAACTGTATCGTCTACCGATATATTAAGCATAAAAAATTCACCCGCTAATACAGGGTTTTTATCTACGCTGGCTTCTAATTTGGTGGCAGCCCACGAAGGCATCGCACTTAATAGCAATAAACAGCAAAATAATCGCATTACCATGATTTTTCGACTCCTGTAGGGCGACGTTTGTATTGTCTTTTTTGGGCTTCTAATTGCATTTTATTCCGTAACAAAATAGCCGGATCGTCCGGGACTTTTCTAAGTAGTTGATTAAGCTGTTGTGCTTTTTCTTTTTCTTCATTAGTGAGCTCACTTGCTTGGGCTTGCATCGCTTGTTGCTGAGCATTTTGTTTTTGCTCATCAGTGGCAGGTTGCTCACTTATTGCTTGTGGCTTACTTTGTTGCTGCTCATCCTCTTTAGGCTGGTCAGCGTCTTTATTTTGCCCTTGTTCGCTTTGTGGCTGGGCTTGCATATCAGGTTCATTTTGCTTATCTGATTGCTCGCCAGGCTCACCTTGTTGATCTTTTGATTGTTCAGACTCTTTATCAGATTTTTCATCGCTTGAACTTTGACTTTCGTTTTCGCCTTTTTCAGAATCGCTTTTATCACCATTTTGTTGCTGATCCTGTTTTGACTCATCAGAATTTTGCCCTTGGTTTTGCTCATCTTTTTTCTGACTATCATCTTGGTCTTGAGAGTCGTCGCCGTCGCTTTGCTGATCTTGCTGGTTTTGTTGCTCTTGTTGATTTAGTAATTGCTCAACTAAGGCTTGGTTATCGGCTGCTTGTGTAAAGTCATCTTGTAAGGTTTGGGCCTGTTTGTACGCCTCAATTGCGTCCTCAAGTTTGCCAGCTTTGGCAAGGGCATTACCGTAGTTGTATAAACCGGTAGCCGACTTATCATTACTAAACTCATTAAGTGCAGCATCAAAATTACCTTGCTGGTAAAGCGCCGCGCCTTTTAACTCACTCGATTGCGCCTGTGTTGCTGCATCGTATTCTTTATTATTGTAAGCCTCTAATGCACGTTGATCTGCATTTTGCAAAAGAGTAGGGAGCTCTACGGCATACGCATTTTGCTGCGGTAAAAAACCAAAAGCTAAAAATGCGCCTAACAAGGCAGCGCGTCTAAATAAATACAAACCAAATGGCAGTAATAGCAAGAGTCCATATATACCTGCATCTATTCGCCAAAGCGCATGGCTTTGTTTTTCGTCTTTCAATAATTCACTCTGTGCATTTGGGGCAAACGTATTTATGTCGTTATTGCTAGGTTGGTAACTAGCAAATTTACCACCACTGCTCGATGCTAAATTTTTAAGCTGAGAGGCATTAATTGTAGGTACTACGATTTGGCCGTATCTGTCTTTCAAAAAGCCGCCTTCAGGTAACTTAATTGGTGCGCCTTGAGCGGTACCTACACCGTATATATTTAATCTATATTGGGTGTTACTGGTAAAGCTACTAACGTCGCTTTGTTCTTGTTGGTCAATACCGTCGGTCACTAAAATAATGTCGCCATCAATATAACCCGCTTGCGTTAATAGCTCTTTGGCCATATCAAGACCCGCTAAAACGTTTGAGCCTTTGTCTGGCATTATTTCAGGGCTCAAGCTTGGAATTAAATTACTGAGTGTTGTGGCATCGTTTGTTAGTGGTGAAATTACATAGGCCGTGCCTGCGTAAGCTACAAGCGCGGTATCACCTTCTTTAAATAGCTCAATCATATCAAGCGCTTTAAAGCGTGATTGCATTAAACGATTTGGCAAAATATCGGTGCTGTACATTGAATACGACATATCCATAACAATTACACGGGCACTTTTACTTTGAAATACAGGAACTTGTTTTTTCTCAAAGCTAGGCCCAGCACTAAATAAAATGCCAAGGCTGCAAAACAAAGCAACTAACCAAAGTGGCTGGCTGGCTTTAGTATTTGCTTCGCTCATTATAAATTGTGCTAAATGAGGTGCAATTAGCTGTTCGCTAGTCGTTTTTTTATGTTTAATTAAGGCAACAAAAAATAATGCCACAGCAGGTATGAGTAACCATAAAAGAGCGGGGCGAATAAATTCAAAATCCATTAGTTTGGCTCCTTTAATGCACGCAGTGTACTAAGCATTACTTTTAAGCTAATAAGTAAAATAGCGATAAGTAACGGGTAGTAAAATAATGAGCTTTGTGGGCGAAAAGTTTGTTCATCAGCGCTAATAGGTTCAAGCTTATCAAGCTCTGCGTAAATTTGTTGAAGGCCAGCTACATCTTTGGCTCTAAAGTATAACCCGCCAGTTTGCTCGGCAATCTTTTTAAGTAAGCTTTCATCTAAATTACTGCCACTAGAGCCACCCACATTAAAGAGGCTAAAGCCGCGCGGATTATCTGAGCCAACACCAATGGTGTACACTTTAATCCCTTCTTCGCGAGCTAGCAGTAGGGCATCTTCTGGGTTTAAATTACCAGCGGTATTCTGTCCGTCGGTTAACAGCACCACAATTCGGTTACTTTCATCTTTATTGGCAAAGCGTTTTACCGAAAGACCCAATGCATCACCAATGGCTGTTGCGCGCCCCACTAAACCAATTTGCGCTTCGCTGAGCATTTTACTTACTGTTTTAACGTCGCGCGTAAGCGGGGTTTGTAAAAACGCGGTGTCGCCAAATAATATCAGCCCAAGCCTGTCGCCTTGACGTTGCTCTATAAAATCACTGAGTACGGCTTTTACCATGGTAAGGCGGTCAACATATTGGCCATTATAAGCCATGTCTTGTTCGGTCATCGAGCCTGATAAGTCAACTGCTAACATTATATCGCGTCCTTCATTTGGTAATGAGATTGGCTCATCTAACCATGTTGGATTGGCAGCAGCAGTAACAAGTAATAACCAAATTACCCACTCGAGGGGATTTAAACGTCGTGCGTGTGGCTCAATGCTTTGACTGGTTAAATTGTGCTTTGCAAAACTGGGTATACGTAAACGCGTACTGGCATTACTTGCTGCGGGTTTTAATAGTAAAAGTAATAAAGGCAAGGGTAGTAATAAAAATAACCATGGCCAGCTAAATTCAAACATTTACTGACTCCTTTATTTTAAATTGTTTAATACCTTGGCGAAATTTTTCGCACAGTGTTGTATCTTTTTGGCTGGGGTTATACAAGCTTAGTATTTCTTGTTCTGTAAAGCTTAAACCGGTGAGTATATTAAGTGTTGTGCACCACTTAGAGGTAGATTGCGCAGCAAGTCGCTTGTCGTAATATTCAATCACTAAACGTTTTAAAATAATATGCAGTTGCTGAGGGTTTTGCTCACTTTGGCTCAATTGTATTGCGTAGCGTTTAGGCTTTTTAAATTTATGTTTTTTATAAAATATATAAATAGCTGCGCACAGTGCTAAAAACAGCAGTGCAATAATAACCCACCAAGCAGGGGCGAGTGGCCACCAATTAACTTGGCTTGGCGCTATTATATCGTGCAGGCCATCTAGTGGATTGGTTTGCATGGTTATTTTCTCACTAATTGCAGCTCAAGCGGGGTTGCTGCATTGAATGATATTAAATTAAGACCCGATTTAGTTAGGCGATTAAAGCGCGTACTAAATGCTTGCTCAGCATTTTTAGCAAAGCGTTCTCTAAAGCTGTTATCCATTAATGGTAGGGCAAAGTCCTGACCATTTGCATTAACGGTAACGGCTTGCTTAAACGCAGGCAACTGATGCTCAAAGGGATCGCTTATGTGGCAACCAATCAGCTCGCAGTGGCGGCTTAATATTTCGAGTTGCTTAAAGCTGGCATCATCCAGAGCATTAAAATCAGACACTAAATACACTAAGCTGCCTGGTTTTGCTAAATGGTTAAGGCGCTTTAGGTTATCGCTAAAGTTGTTAGTGGCTGTTTTATCAATATTGTTAAGCGCTTGCTGGTGGTTGTCGCATAAATTATGACAAAGCTTAAGCACGGCTTTTTCACGGGCGCTGGGTTTTAGCTCTAAATGCGAGTGCTGATTAAACACAATACCGCCAATTCTATCGCCGCGCTGACACGCCGACCATGCAACAAGAGCGCTTATATGCGCAGCTTGCACCGACTTTAACAGTAACTTTGAGCCAAACAGCATTGAGTTTGAAAAATCAGTGAACACAAACACAGGGCGCTCTTTTTCTTCTTGAAAGAGCTTTGTGTGAGTCTCGCCGGTACGCGCAGTAACTCGCCAATCAATAGAGCGAATATCGTCACCTTGCTGATAATGTCGCACTTCGGCAAATTCCATTCCTCGGCCTTTGTGCGGTGCAAGGTATTGCCCTGTTAAGGTATTTTTTATTTTTACCTTAGGGGCAAGTTCAAGCAATTGCGCTTTGGCTTTGTAATACATTAGCTCTTTGAGTGCTAAATTAACACCGTGGCTATGGCTCTGTTTGAGCCATGCTTGGGTTTCTAATTGTTTTTGCATAACTTATGGTACGGCTACAAGTTCAACTATACGGCTTATTACTTGATCTTTAGTAATGCCATCGGCTTGGGCTTCGTAACTTAAGATAATGCGATGACGCAGTACGTTATGCACAACAGCTTGAATATCATCAGGTGCTACAAAGTCACGGCCTTGAAGCCATGCATGAGCACGAGCACATTTATCAAGTGCTATTGTTGCACGCGGACTTGCACCAAACTCAATCCAGCTACCTAGTTGCGCGTCTAATTTAGCGCCTTCACGGGTAGCAATAATAAGTTGTACTAAATATTGCTCAAGTGGCTCTGCTAAATAAAGGCCTAATATTTCTTTACGCGCTGCAAATAAGTCGCTTTGACTAATTTTTTGCATTACCGGTTGTTGTTCATTAAGCGCTTCACCGCGCGTTAAACGCAGTATATCAAGCTCATGCTCTGCGCCAGGATAGTCAATACTTAGGTGCAGTAAAAAGCGATCCAGCTGGGCTTCTGGTAACGGGTAAGTCCCTTCTTGCTCTAGCGGGTTTTGTGTTGCCATAACTAAAAACAGTTCGCTAAGCGGATAGGTATTTTTACCCACGGTAACTTGTCGCTCTGCCATGGCTTCTAATAGTGCTGATTGTACTTTGGCTGGTGCACGGTTAATTTCGTCAGCTAAAATTAGGTTGTGAAAAAGAGGGCCTTTTTCAAATACAAACTCGCTAGTTTGTTGGCGGTAAATATCGGTACCTGTTACATCAGCTGGTAATAAATCTGGCGTAAACTGTACGCGCTGAAATGAGCCTTCAATGCCTTTAGCAAGTGCATTAACTGCACGTGTTTTTGCAAGCCCAGGAGGGCCTTCTACTAATAAGTGACCATCAGCTAAAATAGCAA
Source organism: Pseudoalteromonas sp. LC2018020214 (assembly GCF_016598755.1). Lineage (NCBI taxonomy): Bacteria > Pseudomonadati > Pseudomonadota > Gammaproteobacteria > Alteromonadales > Pseudoalteromonadaceae > Pseudoalteromonas > Pseudoalteromonas sp. LC2018020214. The sequence goes on along the minus strand of NZ_CP066804.1, from coordinate 2,544,457 downwards.
TAAGTAGCGCTTGTGTAAGCTCTGGCTGGCCAATGATTTGTGTATCTAAGTACGTTTTTAATTGTGAAAATGCGTTAGCTGCCATAATAAGTGGACTGTCCTCGTCAGCTGGGTTTGTACCTAATAGTGTTAGGTGATAAATACTGACCTATTTATAAGGTTTATAATTGGGTAACTCAAGAGTTAGACTGTATTTTTTAAAATAGTTCGTTATTTTTTAACGATTTTTAGCGTACCACAAAACTTTGTAAATGCGTCTAAAAAAGCCTATTGTGATAGTCGTAATTAAACACTGTTTATATAAATTTGTGTTTATCTATTGGCTTTAGGGCACGGGTTGTTTAGAATCGAGGAAAACAAACAGGTCAGACCTGTCAGCGGGAGAGCATAAATGTCTGAGCAAAACATACTAAAAACACCAAAGGGCGACCGTATTGCCATCGTTAGCGGCTTACGTACACCTTTTGCAAAACAAGCAACAGCGTTTCACCATGTACCAGCACTTGATATGGGTAAATTGGTGGTTAACGAAATGCTTGAACGATTAAATTTCAATAAGTCAGAAATTGATCAACTTGTATTTGGTCAAGTAGTACAAATGCCAGAAGCGCCAAATATTGCACGTGAAATTGTATTGGGCACAGGTATGCCGGTATCGGTTGATGCATATTCTGTATCGCGCGCATGTGCTACCAGCTTTCAGGCTATTGCTAATGTAGCTGAGTCTATTATGGCGGGATCTGTAAGTGTAGGTATTGCAGGCGGCGCAGATTCGTCATCAGTACTGCCAATTGGTGTTAGTAAAAAGCTAGCAGGCAGCCTAGTTGATTTAAATAAAGCGCGTACGCTTGGTCAACGCTTAAAAATATTTTCAAAACTGCGCTTAAAAGACTTATTACCAGTGCCTCCTGCAGTTGCAGAGTACTCAACAGGCCTTTCAATGGGGCAAACTGCTGAGCAAATGGCTAAAACACATAATATTAGCCGTGAAGATCAAGATGCATTAGCGCATCGTTCTCACTCACTTGCAACGCAAGCATGGGCTGATGGTAAGTTAAAAGATGAAGTAATGACGGCGCATTTACCGCCATATAAAAGCTTTATTTCAGAAGATAACAATATTCGTAAAAACTCAACGGTTGAAGGCTACGCCAAGCTTAAACCTGTTTTTGACCGTCAGCACGGTACTGTTACCGCCGCAAATGCAACACCATTAACTGATGGTGCAGCGGCCGTACTTATGATGAGCGAAAGCAAAGCAAAAGCACTTGGCTATGAAATACTAGGTTACGTACGTAGCTTTGCATTTTCGGCAATTGGCGTAGAAAAAGACATGTTAATGGGCCCAGCTCATTCAACGCCTATTGCACTAGATAGAGCGGGTATTACGCTTGCTGATTTAGATTTAATTGAAATGCACGAAGCGTTTGCATCGCAAACACTTGCCAATATGAAAATGTTTGCCTCAGACAAATTTGCACAAGAGCATTTAGGTCGCAGCAAAGCAATTGGCGAAATTAACATGGATAAGTTTAACGTTAACGGCGGCTCTTTAGCATATGGTCACCCATTTGCAGCAACAGGTGCACGCTTAATTACGCAAAGCTTACACGAGCTTAAACGTCGTGGTGGCGGTTTGGCATTAACAACAGCGTGTGCTGCTGGTGGTTTAGGTGCAGCCTTTGTATTGGAGAGCGCGTAATGACTGATTCAGTATTTAATTTAGCGGTAGATGAAAACAAAATTGCCGTAGTAACGATTGATGTGCCAGGGGAGAAAATGAATACCCTGCGCAGTAGTTTTGCCGATGACTTAAAAGCATTATTAGAAGACGCTAAGTCGCAAAATGTAAAAGGCATGGTATTTATAAGCGGAAAAAGCGATAACTTTATCGCGGGCGCCGATGTAAAAATGCTCGATAGCGTTCAAAAGCGTGATGATGCTTTAGCTATTAGCGAACTATGTCATCAAGCATTTTTTGATATGACAAAACTGCCATATACTACAGTAAGTGCGATTCATGGCGCTGCATTAGGTGGTGGTTTAGAGTTTGCTTTAGCGTGTGACTACCGTGTTGGTACCGACAGCGATTTAACAAAAATTGGCTTACCAGAAGTGCAACTTGGTTTACTACCAGGTGGCGGCGGCACGCAGCGTTTAACTAAAATTGTTGGTATTCAAAAAGCACTAGAGTGGATGCTAACAGGTAAACAAATTCGCCCTAAGCAAGCTAAAAAAGCAGGCGTGCTTGATGATTGCGTACCGCACAGTGTGCTGTTAAAAGTTGCAAAAGAATTTGCGACTAAGAAAAAGCCACAAGCAAAAGAGCCAAAGCTCGACAATATTAGTAAATTACTAGAGTCAAACCCATTTGGTCGTAACTTTATCTTTAAAAAAGCCAAAGAAAACGTACTTAAAAAAACGGGCGGGCACTACCCAGCACCACTCGCTATTATTAAAGCTGTGCGTGCTAGTGTAGAGCTTGATGAGCTAAAAGCGTATAAAACAGAAGCTGAAAGCTTTGCAACACTTGTAATGAGTGACGAATCGAAAGCGCTTCGCGGTATTTTCTTTGCAACCACTGAAATGAAAAAAGAGTGGCGCAATGATGACGCACCCGCAATTAGCAAAACTGCTGTTTTAGGTGGTGGACTAATGGGCGCAGGTATTGCGCACGTAAGTGCTGTTAAAGCTAAAGTACCGGTACGTATTAAAGATGTAGCAGAGCAGGGCATTAGTAATGCAATGAGCTACACCTACAAAATTTTAGATAAGCGTCTTAAGCGCCGTATTATGTCTAAAGCTGATATGCAGTTAACAATGAACCGTATTACAGGTACAACAGACTACAGTGGCTTTAAACACATTGATTTAGTAATAGAAGCGGTGTTTGAAGATCTTGCACTTAAGCAAGGTATGGTTGCTGATGTAGAGCAGCAATGCCAAGCAAATACCATTTTTGCTAGTAACACGTCATCATTACCAATATCGCAAATTGCAGCGCAGGCAGCACGTCCTGAAAATGTAATTGGATTACATTACTTTTCACCAGTAGAAAAAATGCCATTAGTGGAAATTATTCCACACGAAGGTACATCTAAAGAGACTATTGCTCGCGTTGTTAACTTTGCACGTAAGCAAGGTAAAACGCCAATTGTTGTAAAAGACATGGCCGGTTTTTACGTAAACCGTATTTTAGCGCCTTACTTAAATGAAGCTGCTAACTTAATGCTTGCGGGTGAGCCAATTGAAAAGATTGATGCAGCCCTAGTTGAGTTTGGCTTTCCGGTAGGACCGCTGGCTCTACTTGATGAAGTAGGGATTGATATTGGCTCTAAAATTGCCCCAATTCTTGAAAAAGAATTAGGTGAGCGTTTTAAAGGCCCTGATGCATTTATGCGTATGATCGATTCAAAACGCCTTGGCCGTAAGTCGGGTCGTGGTTTTTATGAATACGACAAAAAAGGCAAAAAGGTTGATGAGTCAGTTTACGAACTATTGGGTGTTACCCTAGCTCCACGTTTAAACAAAAGCGAAATTGCTAAGCGATGTGTATCAAAAATGCTTAACGAAGCAGTACGCTGTTTAGATGATGGCATTATTGCAAGCCCTCGTGATGGCGACATTGGTGCAATATTTGGTATTGGTTTCCCACCATTTTTAGGTGGCCCGTTTAGCTATATGGATAAATTAGGCGCAAGTAAAATAAGCTCTGATATGTCTACATTGGGTAACAGCGATGCTAATTTTGCTCCATGTGAGTCACTGGTAACAATGGCAAGCTCTGGTACTACTTTTTATAATGCAGCAACTGTTGAGGTTGTAGCTCCTGAAGTACAAAGTACTGAGCCACAAGAGCAAAGTGTCACTGAGCCTGAAGTTACTAAAGAGATTGAAACAAAAGAATAAAGTTTCTACTGTTTATAAAAACCGCATTTAAATGCGGTTTTTTTATGATTTTTAATATTTAAATGAGGAGCTTAATGACATTATTTACACAAAGATTGAGCATGTACCAAATAGAAGAGTCTGATTGGCCTCTTTTTCTAGCGCTTCATCGCGATCCTCAGGTCCTTAAGTATTGTTTTGATATGCCAATGGAGTCACTGATAAGAAACCGCTTTGAGATACGCTTACCTAAGTGGAATACTAAATCACGCCATCCACTGTGCTTACTCATTATTAATAATAAAACAAAACAACCAGTGGGTGTTACAGGTTTTGCCTATGACGGAGAAACCGCAGAGCTTGGTTATTTATTATTGCCAGAGTATTTTAATAAAGGCTACGCGACAGAGTCGTTAAGAGCTGTAATTGATTGGGCTTGGAAAGAATGTGGTATTAGGCAGTTTAAAGCAGTTGTAACGCGTGGCAATATTGGTTCTGAAAAGGTGCTTAGTAAGTGCGGCTTAACCCATACCGATACACTTTTTAAAGTGCATACAATAGGCGAAAAGTTATATGACGATTTAATTTATACGCTTAAGGTTTAAGGTTTTAATGGGCTAGTAGCCTAGCCCAAAAGTGCTACAAGTGAAGTGCAATAGCTTTGCGGTCTTTTTCTGGCATATTTTCTACGACTAAATTAAATGAGTTATCAATCATTCTCTCAATTTCACCTTGTGCAATTGTGCCGTCTAAAATTACTGTGTTCCATAAGCGTTTATTCATATGGTAACCAGGGATCACTGCCGGGAAAGTATCACGCAATGATATTGCTTCATCAGGATCGCACTTTAAGTTAAGCCACCAAATAACCTCACCATCATCATTAGTTTGACCGTCATTGCCAATAGCAAGAGTCGCAAACATTTTATGATTCACTTTATATACATCAACCTCTTGCGCAAATGGTTTTGTAACCTGAACAAGTGGTTTTTTAACTAAATACTCATGTACTTTTTTCTGGTCCATGATCCATTCCTTGAAGTCATACTCGGTAAAGCTACAATAGCAGTTTTTTTCACATTTGATTATATGTATTTTAGTATAAATTAAAATTTTACAAGCTAATACAACATGTAGCGTAAAACCAACGTAATTTTAGTTGAACAAAATCCAGTTCGTGGTATGTTTCTGCCAATCAAAAAAATAATAGGAATTCACACATGCCAAAGGCGAGTGATGTTAAAAAAGGTACTGCTATTGACTTCAATGGCCGCGTTTTAGTTGTAAAAGATATTGTGCGCTCTGTGCCGCAAGGTCGTGCTGGTGGTAGTTTATACCGTATGCGTTTATACGATGTGGTAACCGGTGGTAAAGTTGACGAAACATTCAAAGACAGTGACATGCTAACGCTGGCTGATTTAACACGCCGTGAAGTAATGCTATCGTACATTGATGGCGACGAGTATGTGTTCATGGATAATGAAGATTACACGCCTTACAACTTAAACAAAGATGCTATTAGCGAAGAAATTTTATTTGTTAATGAAGAAACGCAAGGCGTACACGTCATTGTTATTGATGGCGCGCCAGTAGGACTTGATTTACCGTCAAGTGTTGAACTTGTTGTTGAAGAAACAGACCCATCTATCAAAGGTGCATCTGCAAGTGCTCGTTCAAAACCTGCACGTATGTCTACTGGCTTAAATATTTCTGTGCCAGAGCATATTTCAACAGGTGACCGTATCCGTATTAATACTGTTGAACACAAATTTATGGGTCGTGCTGAAAAGTAACTTGTAATACCAACCTGCATAAATCTTTGATCAATTTAACGAATTAAATTGCACTATAACGTCGTTAAAAGTTTTTTATTTACGACTGCATGGATGCAGGAGGTAGAGCAATGCAGGGAGCAATTGCCGAGAACAACTAGATATAAAAACTTTTGCCTAGTTCTAGCGTAATTTTCTTAACGTTAAATAGACCCCATATATAAGCAGATTGGTATAAATTATAATTTTAAAAGCCGAATCTGTGTTTAACAGGTTCGGCTTTTTTGCGCGCGGGGATTTGTTGCTTTAAATTTAATCACGTTAGCGTTAGAATAAGCGCCGTATTTTTGAGCAACTTTAAGGCGTGATTTTGTTTATAGTTTTACTAAGCAGTATATTTATAGCTTTAATGTATTTAGAAACCATTAAAAAAGGCATGCCAATTAAGCGATGGCTGATTTTAGGCGGTTTACTTGGACCAGTAGCCTGGTGCTTGTTTAATCTACATTATCGTCGTGCTTTAGTTAGAAATGTAGGAATAAATGCGTGTATATGGCGCCCTTAATTTATCGACGCCACATTTTTATTTTTTCTAATTAAGCTTGGGGCTGCTTTAGTTTGTTGTTGCTTTAAAAATTCAGTAAATTCACTTTTTGATAGAGGCTTGGAATAATAATAACCTTGTACTGTTTCGCAATTAAGCTTTTTGAGTATATCAATTTGATGGGCTTGTTCTACACCTTCAGCAACTACATGTAAATCAAGGTTATGTGCAATAGTGACTATTGAGTCGACCATATTACGGCCACGTTCGTTGGTCATGTCATCTATAAATGCTTTATCTACTTTAAGTGTATTAAGTGGAAATTGCTTTAAATACGCTAATGATGAATAACCAGTACCAAAATCATCCATTGCTAAATGAATACCTCGGGCACTTAACGAACGCATAATTGCAATGGCTTCTTTAGGGTCATCCATTACAGTACCTTCTGTTATTTCAAGCTCTAAAAAGTAAGAAGGTAATTCATTTTTTTGCAAAATAACGTCAATACGAGAGGTTAAATCGGGGAGGCTAAATTGCTTTGCTGATAAGTTAACGGCTACTCGACCGCTAAATAAACCGCTATCTAGCCATTCTTTTACGTCTCTGCAGGCTTTGTTTAATACCACTTCACCGATTTCAATTATTTGGCCAGTTTCTTCAGCTATAGGTATAAATACACCAGGGCTAATAATGCCTTTTTTAGGGGTTATAAAGCGAACTAATGCTTCCATTCCGGTTAGCTTGCCTGTGCGAATATTCATTTTTGGTTGGTAGTACACTTCAAAATGGTCTTCTTTTAAACCAAAGCGCATGAGGTTTTCAATTTGCAGTCGTTTAACGGCTTGGCGGTTCATCGTGTCGTTAAAAAATAAGTAGCTGTTACCTTTCTTTTTAGCATGATACATGGCGGTATCTGCATTTTTTAAAAGCAGTTCAGGTGTATTACCGTCTTCTGGGAATAATACAATACCTACACTTGAGGTGATTGCCAGTTCGTGGCCTGCCATTTTAAATGGTGTAGCAATGGCTGCTAAAAACTGTTTAGCCATGCGTGTAATTACATGTATGTCGTTAGTGTCAGACATTACCAGAGCAAACTCATCGCCGCCTAAACGATAAAACACATCATTTTCGCGGGTTAGTTTATTTAAGCGCATTGCTAGTTTAGCTAATAAGCTGTCACCTAGCTGATGTCCTAACGAGTCATTTATTTTTTTAAAGTTATCTAAATCGAATACAAGCAAGGCGTGATGCGAATTGAGTTTTACTAGTTTATGTAAATCAGTAAAAAATAAATTTCGGTTAGGCAGACTGGTTGTGCGATCTCGATTCGATAAGTTATGTAATTGCGATTCTGCTTTTTTACGCTCTGTTAAATCTGAATATACAACGACATAATTAGTTATTTGATTTTGATCGTTTTTAATTTCATCTATGGATATTTCTATCGGTAATAAAATACGCTCACTATTACGAAGCTTCACTTCTTGTTGAATATGTTCGCGCTCTTTTACTATTTCAATAATTCTGTTTGTGTAGCTTGGCTCATACCCAGATAGGCTAAAATCTTTTCCTAAGTATTGTTCGCGTACGCCACCAAACAAGGTTAAAAAGCTAGGGTTTATATCAACCAGTTTAAAGTTTTTATCGTAAATTGCTAAGGCGTCAGTAAGCGACTCAACACATTTTGCAAAAAGGTTTAAGCGCTCTTCAGTTGATTTTAACTGTGATATATCGCGAACGGTACCTGTCATTCTAAGGGGTGATAAGTTGGCGTCTTTTTCAATTATTTTTCCGCGATCGAGCACCCAGTGCCAACGACCAAAAGTATCTTTGATTCGGTAGGTGGCTTCAAAAAAAGCAGACTGCTCTGCAAAGTGCACTTTTAGCAAGTGCTCAACGTTATTAATATCGTGAGGATGGATAAGGCCTTTATTTGGTGGAAACCCCATTAACGTAGTTGAGTCCATTAAATACTTATCGTTAATACGAATAACTTCGCCTGTTTTTATGTTCCAGTCCCAAAGTGTATCGCCGCTACCTTCTACAGTACTTTTAAGGCGTTTTTCCGAAAGTCGGAGTTGGCGGCGTGAACGTCTAAGTTTGTGGATTACAAATAACAGGTAGGGCAAAGCAAGCGCTATAATGGCGCTTGCTAGTATAAGTATATTGTCTGAGTTGTAATTAAGTGATGACTCAAAGGCAAAAAGCTCAAATGAGTAAGCAAGTACTACAAGCATGCTTAGTTTTATTATTGTTTTTATCATTTTTTGATTACTTCTAATTTACAAATGATAATTTAAAACAAGCTAAACCTAGTGTCAAAGAGATTGAGAGTAAACGGGCATATTTTGAGATTTACTGACTTTTGCCGAGCTTAAAAGCTCATATCTTGGTCTATTATCATCAAATAGGCTTAGTGCATAAACTTTTACTTCTTTTAGTGTTAGTGCGTTTAGGGCATCTAAAAGTCGCTGCTGCATATGAAATTCGTGATCTCTGTTACCAATAGCAAGCCATAACCGTTGTGAGCGCAGGCGCAAGTTTTTATCTTTTTCTGCAATATGAGTACTAAGGCCATGTTTTTGCTGTTGCCAATCGTTTTCATCAAGTGCATCAATGTTATCAAGGTATTTTTTAATAAAGCTGTTATGACGATGCAATAATGTTTTTGCATCAAACTTAGGTGACTGCACATAAAATGCTATTCCAGCACGAGTATTAAAAGGTGCATAACCTGCGCCCACTAAATAACCTAGCTGTTGTGTTGTTCGTAACTCGTTAAAGTAATCTTGATTAATTAAATGATTTAACGCCATCATTTTTACTTTTTCGGCCACGCAATCAGTTTGCGCTTGATAGTAAACAACCATGGCATGGTCGCTACAAGGAAGTTCTAACTCGTAGCGAGTTACTTTTTTAATTTCAAAAAGAGGGCGTCTTAAATCTTCAATTATGGCTGCGTTTTTTAGGTGTTCGGCGACCTTTTTTTGAAAGGCTAATGCATCACTTTGCTGCCAGTTACCATGTAAAAATGATTCAACATGTAGTGCTTTAAAAAAGTCTGTTCTGAACTCATTAAATTGCTGAAAACAGGTGTTTTTTAATGCCGAAGCAAGCTCCCCAGGTTGAGGGTTCCAAGGCATTATTTTTGCGCCTAAAATACTAAACAACTCACTGACTGGTTTGTTTTGGTTGCTATTGCGCCAATGCCTTACAAGTTGTTTTTTATATTCAGCAAAGCGTTTTGCACAAATTTCTACATTAAATAAAGCATCTATTAATTGATCAACAAGCTCTAACTGACTGGATGAAAGCCCTGCGGTATGTAGAGTTAATCCACCTTGATGCGAGGTTAAGTGGTAGCTAAGTCCCGCAAGTTCTGCAGGATAAAATTGCTCGCCCACGCTATCCATAAATAAATCTGTAAATAAGCGGGTGAGTGCCATATGTTTTACATCTTTTACGGCAAAATCAGAATCCATGGCCAAATAAAAATGACCTTTAGCAACACGAAATGTGTTGTCTTGTTTAAACCAAAAGTCAAAACCGGGTTCTTTTACTAATAACTCGGGTTTTGTTTGTGGTTTTATGACATCAAATAACACCACTTCTTTTGTTAAATAAGGATTAGCGGTAGGCAGCAGCATTTCGCTCAGCGGTTTATTTATCTCGCTAAGTGCATCAAGCCAACTAGGTGAAATATGTTCTACTTTATATGGTGTGTTGTACCATGCGGTTTTATGTTCAGGCTCTACATCTGGATGTATAAGTACGATGCGCATATTATGTGGCGTTAACCACTGCATGGCCATTTCGTGGGTCGCTTTTTTAAAGCCTTCCATTAAATAGTCGCCTTGCACGTAGTTTGCTTCATCGTAATGCTGCATATTAATGCTTAAATTACTGACCCAATCAATCAAGCGTGACTTTTCTTGGTTATCAAATGCTATTTGTAATAGATTTTTTTTATCTTGATATAAACGCGGCAATTTTTCGGTGTTATCGTTAATTAAGCAAATGTATTCAAACACCATTTCAATAATGTCTTCGAAGTATTCAATACCTTCATCGGTAAGCGCTAAGCTAATATTAAAATCTTTAAAGTTGCTGCCATTAATACCACCGCCAGCAGAAAGCGCGTTTATCCAGCCTTGCTCTTTTAAAATAGAATAAAGAGAACCCGCGCCTTCATAGCCAAGTAAATGGGCAATAAAACTCACTGTTTTGTGGCGATAAAAGTCGTCAATATTAGGCATAGCAAAACTTATGATAAGTTTTTGCATATGCTTATGCGGCTCAATATGAAGTATTTTTCCTATGTCTTGTTTGCGATAGAGTGGCTCACTGATCTCTGGCTTTTTGAGGTTTTTATTACCCTTAATTGCGCCAAAGTAAGTTTGTGCCCAGCTTTGTAGTGTGTCTAATGTTTCGTTTGCGCAAATAACTAAAGTCATCCACTGAGCTTGGTACTGACTATTAAAAAAGTCGCGAAGCTCATCACTAATACAGCGCTCTCTGTCAGCTAAGGTTTGTAGGTTTCCTACAGAAAATTTAGCAAATGGATGAGCTGGATTTACCGTTTCTTTGTGGGCTTGATAAATACGGCGACCATCGTCTTTTATTTTTAGTTTAAACTCGGCTTCAATTGCGTTGCGTTCTTTTTCTGTTTCGGCTGAATTTAAAAGTGGCGCAATAAAAAAACGGCTAAATTGGGTAAGCGCCTGTTCAAATTCTTGGTTATTAATATCAAAAAAGTAACAGGTATGCTCAGTGCCAGTCCACGCATTAGTGTTCCCGCCAGCTTGCGAAACAAAATTATTAAAACTGCCTGAATCTGGGTATTGGTCAGTGCCTAAAAAAAGCATGTGCTCTAAAAAGTGTGCTAGACCTTGCCTATCAAGAGGATCGTCAAAATGCCCGGCGTTAACTGCCATTGATGCTGCCGCTTTTGTAGAATCTTTATCTTGCACTAATAGTACTTTTAGACCATTGTCCAGTGTAAAGGCGCGGTATGCTCTGTTATCATTGCGGCTGATATTCAAATGATGCTCCTGAAACTAAACGTTTACTTGTTAACAACAGATGATGGCTTCAGGAAAGCGAAATACAGCTTAAAGATTTACCTGAATCTCATGAAAGAATTATTTAGAAATAAATAGATTTATGTTGTTAATATAGCTGACAAATGGGCAAACTGGCTACTGTTTTATATTCTTTAATCGGTTGATTTTTTATGAAAACAATCCTAATAATGCGCCACGGCGAAGCAACACCCATGCAGGCTGATGATGCAGGTAGAAATTTAACCCAAGCAGGGCACGATGAAGCTGAAAAAATGGGCCTTTGGCTCAGTAAAGCACATTGCCCTGATGCACTGTTAGTTAGTCCTTACATTCGTGCACAGCAAACAGCTGCAGGTGTGGCTAAAAATAACGTATTTAAATTTAGCGAAACCACGCCCGATATTATCCCCGAAGGCAAACCTCAAATTGCTGCTGACTATCTTGAAACGCTTATTGCTACTCATCCCCAATGCAATACATGGCTCATAGTGGCACACATGCCTATTGTAAGTTATTTAGTGGACCAATTAAGCCCTGGTAATATGCCAATTTTTAATACAGGTGCTGTTGCTGTTATTAGTTATGATGAGCAAACCCAGCGTAGTAGTTATATAAGTATAAATGCCCCAGAAAACCTTTAAATATAAATAATTGAGAAAAGTAATATGACGATAGAACGCTTACAAACAGGTGCGCGCATGAGCCGCATAGTAAAACACAACGGCACTGTGTATTTATGTGGGCAGGTATGCGCCGACGCGCAAAAAGGTATTAAAGAGCAAACTCAAACTATGCTTGATAAAGTAGAGGCGCTGCTTGATGAAGCAGGGAGTTCAAAAGAACATATGCTTAGCGCGACTATTTATGTAAAGAGCATGGAATACTTTGCTGATATGAATGCAGTATGGGATGCATGGGTACCCGAGGGTTATGCACCTGCACGTGCCTGCGTGGAAGCTAAAATGGCACGTGATGCACTACTTGTTGAAATTTCAGTAGTTGCCGCTTTAAAAGAATAATAGCTTTAATGAATCGCTCCCCCGTTGTACTTATCACAGGCTCTAGCCGAGGTATTGGCGCAGCTACCGCACTATATTTTGCAAAGCATGGTTATGATGTTTGCATTAATTATAAAGCTGATTTAGCTAGTGCAATATTGGTGGCAGAAAAAGTAAAGCAATTAGGAGTTGAGGCTGAAGTAATTCAAGGTGACGTGTCACTAGAGGCTGACGTTTTAGCTTTATTTATGCATATAGATAAAGTCTTTGGTCAACTTGATGTACTAATAAATAACGCCGGTATTTTAAAACCACAAATGCCTTTGTTAGGAATGAGTGCTGAGCGCATAAACGAAGTTTTGACTACAAATATTACCAGTGCTTTTTTATGTAGCCGTGAGGCAATAAAGCGAATGGGAAATAGTGGTAGTATTGTTAATGTTTCATCGGGGGCCGCTAAAACGGGCTCTCCTAATGAGTACATTGATTATGCAGCATCTAAAGGTGCAATGGACACATTTACTATTGGCTTGGCAAAAGAGGTGGCAAGTAAAGGTATTCGAGTTAACTCGGTTAGACCTGGGCTTATTTACACTGATATGCATAGCGATGGCGGTGAAGAAAATCGAGTCGATCGTCTTAAAAGTAAACTACCCCTTGGCAGAGGCGGTACACCCGAAGAGGTTGCTGCAGCAATTTACTTTTTAGCTTCAGAGCACGCTTCTTTTACAACGGGTAGCTTTGTTGATGTAGCCGGCGGTTTGTAAGCTAAAGTAATAAAGCTAGCCAAAACGTAAAGCTAATAACACTTAAGATAGTAGAAAGTACGACAGCCCCAGCAAGCGTGGCTTCATGCTGCTTTATTTGAGTCGCAATAAGATAAGCATTTACGCCAACAGGGGACGCACTTAAAAGTACCAATACATTAAGTATTTGCGTGTCTAGCTTAAATACATAAGTGCCTACCAATAAAACTAACGCAGGCAATAAAAATATTTTTAAAACTGATGCTATTAACGCCGGTTGCCAATTTGCAGCTATTTTATAAAAAGCTAAATTTGCACCAAGTACAAATAGCGCACAGGCAATTGCTGGTTTAGCTAATAGCTCCAAACTATTTGCTAAGTCGGTAAACAGTGTAACTCCTAATATGTTTAATATAAGCCCGCATCCAATACTCAGTACTATTGGGTTTAACACCATACTTTTTCCAAAGTGCGACCACGAAAATTTATCGCTGCTACCTTTAGCGCCTATTAAAAATGTAAGTGCAAATAACAATGTGCTATGAAAAGTAATGATCATAAATGCAATGGCTATCATTTCTTTGCCAAGCGAGGCAATAACAATAGGAATACCCACTAACACCATATTTGAATAGCTAGAAGCAAGTCCAAATACACCGTGTTGTTGGTAGTTTTTTAAATGTTTTTTACTTAAATAAAAGCGATCAATTAATATACCCACCCCAAATACACTCAAAACAGGTATGTAAAAGCTCAAAAATGCAAAAAGGCTAATACTTTGCTGTAAGTTAATTTGCGACATATTTAATAATAAAAAAGCAGGCAAACTAATATAAAAAGTAAACTTACTCAGGCCTGCGATATGCTGCTTGTCGAAAAATTTTAATCGGCAACAGCTATAACCAAGCGCAACAATAAAAATGAGCGGAAAAATAATTGAAAAAATATGCACGTAGTTACATCCTGGTAATAGCTAAAGTTAGCGTCTAAATTCATCACTTTGCGGTAAATTAATTAGTATGAGTACAGCGCCTCTTCCACCATATTCGAGAGGGGCTTGGTGCATCGCTATTACGTCAGGGTGTTGTACTAAGTACTGAGGCACTTTGTGCTTTAGTACGCCGCCACCAATACCATGCACTACACATGCACAATAATAATGCTGCTTTTTACATTCGTGAATGAGCCCAGCGAGTTCGTCTTTAGCAAGTTCTTTATTTAAGCCGTGTAAATCTAGCGTCAAATCGGGTGCAAAGTCACCACGGCGAAGCTGTTTAGCTAGGAAAGTATCTTGGCCAGGTTTTACATATTTAACCGTGCCGTGGGTGTCTATATCGGGAATATAAACGTCTGAGAAGAAAAATTCAGATTGAGCCTGCTTTTTTTGCTGGGCAAATTGCTTAGCTTGTGACACCTTAGGCTTTGTATCAAAACGATGAGTATCTTGTTTAAATACTTTGGCGCCTGTGATCGTTTGACGAAATAAGCTTATGTCGTCATTGCTTAGGGACGAATGTGATGGAGTGTCTTTTTTCATAACTATTACCTAAACAAAAAAACGTAAAAACGCAGCGCAAAAGGCGGTACAATACTTAAATGAGGGGCAATTGTAATTTGCCCAGCGCAGATAGGCAATGCAATCGTCTTAAAGACTCAAAACAGTCAGTAAGCTAATACAGGTAAAAATATATGAGCGATTTACAAATAGAAGAAGCAACACTCGAAGAAGCCGTTGCAGAACTGTCAACTTTACATGACTGGTTACGTTGGACTACAAGCCAATTTGCAAGTAGTAGTATATTTTTTGGACACGGTACAGATAACGCATGGGATGAAGCTGTAAGCTTATTACTGCCTGCGCTTAGCTTGCCTGTTGATGCGCCAAAAGAATTAATGCACGCGCGTTTAACAAGCACAGAAAAAAACCGACTTGCGGGTCTTATTGCAGAACGTATTAACGACTGCACACCAGTACCTTACTTAACAAACATTGCATGGTTTGCGGGTATGCCGTTTTATGTGGATGAACGTGTACTTATACCTCGCTCACCATTTGCCGAGCTTATTAGTAATCGCTTTACGCCGTGGCTTGAAGATCCACAATCGGTAAACCGTATATTAGATTTATGTACGGGTTCGGGTTGTATCGCAATCGCACTTGCGCAAGCTTTTGAGCAGGCACAAGTTGATGCGGTAGATATATCGTATGAAGCGCTTGAAGTGACAGACATAAACATTAACGATTACATGTTGAGTGATCGCGTGTTACCGATTCAGTCAGATGTATTTAGCGGTGTACCAGGTCAAAAATACGACCTAATAGTAGCAAACCCACCATATGTTGATGCAGAAGATATGGCTGACTTACCACGCGAATTTCATCATGAGCCAGAGCTTGGGCTTGCATCAGGCCACGATGGTTTAGATGTAACCCGTACTATATTGAGCGAAGCGAGTGAACATCTAACTGATAACGGTTTGTTATTTGTAGAAGTTGGTAACTCTATGGTACATATGGATGCACTGTATCCGGGCGCGCCGTTTGAATGGATTGAATTTGAACAAGGCGGCTTAGGTGTATTTGTAATTAGCAAAAAGCAGCTAGATGAGTATTTTGCAAAATAAGTAAAAAATGAATAGCCAAGCCCTGTGCTTGGCTATTGGTAGTCATTAGGAATGAGGAAAGTTAATGGCAGGTAATAGCATTGGGCAGTTATTTAAAGTGTCCACCTTTGGTGAGAGCCACGGCGTTGCATTAGGCGGCGTTGTTGATGGTACTCCCGCAGGTCTTGAAATCACAGAGGCCGACTTACAAATTGATTTAGATCGCCGAAAACCAGGCCAAAGCCGTTACACAACGCAGCGCCGTGAAAGCGATCAAATAAAAATATTAGCAGGCGTTTTTGAAGGTAAAACCACAGGTACCAGCATTGGTTTATTGATTGAAAATACCGATCAACGCTCGCAAGATTACGGCAAAATTAAAGATGTATTTCGCCCAGGTCATGGCGATTACACGTATTGGCATAAGTACGGCTTGCGCGATTATCGCGGTGGCGGTCGTTCATCTGCACGCGAAACCGCGATACGCGTAGCGGCAGGTGCTATTGCTAAAAAATACTTAAAGCAATTTCATGGTATTGAAGTTAAAGCATGTTTAAGTCAACTTGGTCCTATCAAGGCGGAAACGTTTGACTGGGATGAAGTGGAAAGTAACTTATTCTTCTTCCCTGATGCAAGTAAGCTTGAAGCGCTTGACGAATATATGCGTGACCTTAAAAAGCAAGGTGACTCAGTTGGCGCTAAAGTAAAAGTAGTGGCAAGCAATGTACCTGTTGGTCTTGGTGAGCCAGTATTTGACCGCCTTGACGCTGAACTTGCACACTCATTAATGAGTATTAACGCAGTTAAAGGCGTTGAAATTGGTGATGGCTTTGACGTAGTTGAGCAAAAAGGCTCTGAGCATCGTGATGAACTAACCCCTGAAGGTTTTACATCAAATCATGCAGGTGGCGTACTTGCGGGTATTTCGACAGGGCAAGATATTATTGCTTCTATTGCGCTAAAACCAACGTCGAGCATTACCATCCCAGGTAACAGTATTAATACAAGCAACGAAGCGGTTGAGATGATCACTAAAGGTCGTCACGATCCGTGTGTGGGCATTCGTGCAATCCCGATTGCTGAGGCAATGATGGCCATTACCTTAATGGACCACTTACTGCGTCAACGCGGACAAAATCCGCATGTAAATCATCAGCACGGGCCAATTAACGGCTCAGTGTAAGTATTTATAATTATAAAAAACGCGGATTACCGCGTTTTTTTATGTCTGTAATTTAGTTTAAAGCCTTTCAGGAGTTGTTCAAGTAAGCCCTATATACTGCAAGAAGGAGGGTAGTAATCATGAACGATAATATTAATGAACACTCACAAATAAAAGCCCAAGCTGCAATAGCCCGCTTAGAACGTTTCAGTAAGTTAACGGATAGCAGCATTGGTATTCCTTTTACTAAATTTAATATAGGTTTGGAGGCGGTGATTGGTTTAATCCCTGTAATAGGTGATGCCGCAGGGCTAATTTTATCAAGCTATGTGCTGATAGAAGCGCAGCGTTTAGGTGTGAGTAAACGTATAAAGACTAAGATGATCATTAATATGCTCATAGATTTTGTGGGCGGCTTAGTGCCATTTTTTGGCGATATATTTGATGCGTTTTTTAAAGCTAACACGCGTAATACTCAACTATTGAAAAAACATTTAAACAAGCAGTTAAGTGAGTAATTAATAGCTTTAAGTAACCGTTAGCAAAGAGACTTTAAACAAAATGTTGTTGGTTGTTTAATCACCTAGTAAGGTAGGAGCGTCTATTCACTTTGGTATTTACAATATGCAATTATTCATCGGTAATAAAAACTACTCCAGCTGGTCATTACGCGCATGGTATTTAATGAGTAAATTTGATGTTGAGTTTAGTGAAACTCAGCTGGTACTCGACACCCCTTATTTTTACAATGAGCTAAAAAAGACCTTTGCTGTGCAAAAAGTCCCAGCGTTAATTGATGGCGATTTACAGGTATGGGATTCGCTAGCAATTTGTGAATATATTAACGATGCTTACTTATTGGGCGCTGCATGGCCAAAATATATTACCCAAAGAGCTAAAGCGCGTGCGCTAAGCGCTGAAATGCATTCAGGCTTTATGGCGCTGCGCAGCGAAATGCCAATGAATATAAGAGCTACCCGTAAAGTAGACCTATCGAGCGAAGCATTAAAAGACATAGCCCGTATAGACGAGATATTTGCACAGCAACAAGATGTGTTTCCAAATGAGTGGTTTTTTGGTGACTTTAGTATTGCTGATGCTATGTACGTACCTATTGTATTGCGTTTAAAAACATATCAAATTACGTTATCGCCAGAGGCGCAACAATATTGTGACTTTGTTATGCGTTGCCCCGTATTGCAAGTATGGATCACTCAGGCATTAACCGAAACCGATATTGTAGAGTGTGATGAAGCAGGAACGCCTGTATAATTATTGTTTTTCATATGGCATGTTTTATGCCTTAAAATCATAAGTTTAAACTAGGCAGCTCATGTATCTAAATCACCCAAGGTATGGCAATAAACCGATAACTACCAATACCTCAGTGACAATAGAGGCGATAGAGAATGCGCACTGGCGTTACTCGAGGCTTAAATACTTCCCTAATACGGTAATATTGGCAGATATAAAAAAGCAAAACTATGCCATTGACCCCCGAATACTCTATGTTGATATTGAGGTGCAGTGCGAGACTTGCTCTAAGGCATTTATTTTTTTTGCTCAAGAGCAGCAGTATTGGTTTGAGGTACTTGATTTTTGGGTCGATTCACACTGTACACGTTGTTTTGAATGCCGTAAGCATGCCAGATATATACTAACTCTACGTAAACGGTACGATATGTTAACTAGCTTAGCCAATAAAACCTCAAGTGAAAAAACACAGCGTAAAGAACTTGCCAATACGCTTTACTGTTTAGGTATTATTAAAAATATCAATAAAGTGAAAGATTAATCAGCTTATATTTTACTATCACGCCTTATTTTTACTTTAGTTGTAAAAGCCCGTACAATTCGTCTCGTTTTTAGTGCGCTAATATGGCGCTGTAACCGAGACGAATTAATCAATTTTTATGCATCAAATAGCTGATCTAATTTCAATTTTTGAGCGCACTTTTTATCAAAGTCACAATACACGACTGATAAAAGGCGATTGTGAGCCTGTGTATTTACCAGCAACAGAGCAGGTGCCATATCACCAAGTTGTATTTGCGCATGGTTTTTATGCCAGTGCATTACATGAAATAGCACACTGGCTGGTGGCCGGTGATGCACGTCGGTTATTAGAAGATTACGGCTATTGGTACTGCCCAGACGGGCGCGACAAACAAAAACAAGCTGAGTTTGAAAAGGTAGAAATAAAGCCCCAAGCTATAGAGTGGTTATTAAGCACCGCAGCAGGGTTTAATTTTAATGTGTCGGTGGATAACTTAAACGGCGAACAAACGTGTCGGTTTGATTTTCAGCAGCGCGTACATGCACGGGTATTATCGCTAATCGAAAATGGCTTTAACTCCCGTACAGAATCACTTTTAAAAGCACTGTGTGATTTTTACAATACACCGTGGCCATTAACAGCGCAGCAATTTAATTGGCAACATCCAAAGGAGCTTTGTAATGGCGTTTAAATTAGGCTTAATTGTAAACCCTGTAGCAGGTTTAGGTGGCACAGTTGCCTTAAAAGGCAGTGATGGCGCACACACAGCCGCTAAAGCAATTGAATTAGGTGCAGAGCCAAAAGCAAATAGCCGAACAAAAGCAGCGCTTGAGGTGCTATTACCTTATAAAGAACGCTTAACTATTTACACTGTTAACGGTGACATGGGTGAGCAAACAGCAAAAGCTTTGGGCTTTAATGTAGAGGTTGTATATAACACTGCAGCAATAACAACCCCAGATGACACAGAACAAGCCGCAAAAATACTTAAAAACTCTGGTGTTGATTTAGTCTTATTTGCCGGAGGCGACGGTACAGCACGTAACATTTGCCATGCAATAGAGGATACCATTCCCGTACTTGGTATTCCCGCAGGTTGTAAAATTCATTCTGGTGTTTACGCTATCACACCAAAGGCTGCAGGGCGCGTAGTCGAAATGCTGGTTAAGGGTGAGTTAGTTACCTTAGCCGATGCAGATGTAATGGATATAGATGAAGATGCTTTCAGGCAAGGTACAGTAAAAGCCAAACGCTACGGCGAAATGCAAACACCTAGCGAAGT
The DNA here is from genome assembly GCF_016598755.1 of Pseudoalteromonas sp. LC2018020214. Classification (NCBI taxonomy): domain Bacteria; kingdom Pseudomonadati; phylum Pseudomonadota; class Gammaproteobacteria; order Alteromonadales; family Pseudoalteromonadaceae; genus Pseudoalteromonas; species Pseudoalteromonas sp. LC2018020214. The sequence continues at coordinate 2,524,615 of NZ_CP066804.1, read as the reverse complement.
ACGCTATATGCAAGCGGTTAAAAATGGCGGTAAAGAAACCGACGAACTCGTACTTGCCGACATTGCAGCGCATGTTGTATCGCAAATGGATGAAGACACATTTTATATTATGGGTAGCGGCTCAACGGTTGAAGCCATAATGGAAGAAATGGGGCTTGAAAATACGTTACTTGGTGTTGATTTAATAAAAGATCAAACCTTAGTTGCCCAAGATTTAACGGCTAAACAATTACTTGAGCTTACACATGATCAAAGTACTAAGTTAGTCATTACGCTCATTGGCGGGCAAGGGCATATATTTGGCCGTGGTAACCAGCAATTGAGTCCTGTGCTTATACGCGCAATTGGCAAAGAAAATATTATTGTAGTAGCAACAAAAACAAAACTACAAGCGCTTAATGGTCGCCCCCTTATTTGTGATACAGGCGATGGCGAATTAGATGATGAATTAACCGGTTATATTAAAGTAACTACCGGATTTAACGACCATATTATGTATGCAGTAGGGCACCAAAACCTTGAAAATACAGGTGCTTTGCAAAACCAGGAGATTAATAAATGAGTTTAGTGAACTATATCGATGCAGCCCAGCAGTACTTCGATGATTTAGTAATAAAAGCAACTGACGATGAGTTATTTGCTGGCGGCTATTTACGAGGTCATTTTGATCTTGCAGTTGGTTATGCCGAAGTAGAAAAGCTGACAATCAGTATAGATGAGCTAAACGAAACTGTAGAGCAAAGCTTAGTTAAAGCATATCGCAACGGCGAGCTTAACGAAGAAGACAAGGCATTAGTTGCACGCTTGTGGGATGAAGTTAAAGCCCTCGCTTAACCCTAAGTGGCAAAAAAACACGATTTGTTTATCACTATCGTGTTTTTTTGTGCCCAAAACTTTTAAAGCACATTCCCATGTTAATTTACTGTTTTGTTTTTATGCGATATTGTTACTAAAATAAATTTTAGGAACAATAAGAATGAATAATAATCAAGACGCTTTACCTTCAGGGGTTGTAGCGCGTTTTTTAAATTTTGTTGAGCGAGTAGGAAATAAGCTTCCAGATCCAGCCGTAATATTTCTATTTGCAATGTTATTAATTTGGTTTTTGTCGTGGTGGTTTTCAGGCGTGAGCTTTGATGCAATAGACCCACGTACCGGTGAAGCGATTATTATTAATAATATGCTGGCAAGTGATTCGCTCGCTACTTTTTTATCCTCTATGGTAAAAACCTTTACTGGCTTTGCTCCCTTAGGTGTCGTGTTAGTAGCTATGTTAGGTGTCGGTGTTGCAGAGCATTCGGGCTTTATTAATACCGGTCTTAAGTTAATGCTTAAAGTTACTCCTAAAAAGCTATTAACGCCTTCAATCATTTTAGTGGCTATTGTGAGCCATACCGCTACTGATGCAGGTTATGTATTAGTTATTCCACTTGCCGGTGTTATATTTTATGCTGCAGGACGCCATCCGCTTGCGGGTATTGCAGCTGCATTTGCAGGAGTCAGTGGTGGTTTTGGGGCTAACTTTATTCCATCGGGTATCGACCCATTACTACAAAGCTTCACCCAAAGTGCGGCGCAAATAATTAATCCTGCAATAACAATTAACCCGTTAAATAACTGGGCATTTGCTTCAGCATCTAGCTTATTTATTGTGGTATTAGGCTGGTACATTACCGATAAAATTATTGAACCACGTTTACAAAAAACAGCAGTTGATGGTGCTAAAGAGGATTTACCTGTATTTGAAGATGCACGTAGTGATGAAAAACGTGCCTTTTATATAGCCAGTACCGTGATGATTGCTGGACTTGCGTTATTAGCATTTGTCTCTGCTCCAGACGATTCTGCAATGCGCAGTAGTGATGGATCCCTTACTAATTTTAGCTCTCCTTTAATGCAATCAATTGTACCACTAATATTTTTACTTTTTTGGATCCCAGGCACTGTATATGGCTTTACGGTAGGTACCTTTAAAACTTCAAAAGATATGATTGATGCTATGAGTAAAGCGATGAGCGGCATGGCATATTATATCGTCATGGCGTTTTTCTGTTCGCTATTTATTGCTGCATTTAGTAAATCAAATTTAGGTGCACTGCTCGCAATTGAAGGTGCGCAGTTATTAAAGGCGATGGAATTGCCAAGTGCAGTAACGGTTGTAGGCATTATCTTTTTAACTGGCTTTGTTAACTTGTTTGTAGGTTCAAGTTCAGCAAAATGGGCGTTACTTGGCCCCATTTTTGTACCGATGTTAATGCAACTCGGTATTTCGCCAGACTTAACTCAAGCCGCTTATCGTGTAGGTGACTCAAGCTCTAATATTATTACACCGTTAATGCCATACTTCCCATTGGTGGTGGTGTACTGTCAAAAGTATGTCAAAGGCACCGGTATAGGCACTTTAATTGCTATTATGCTGCCGTACTCAATCGCCTTTATGATTGGCTGGAGCATCTTTTTATTAGGTTATTGGGCACTTGGTATTCCTTTAGGTTTAGATGCAAGCTACATTTATCCAGCATTGCCTTAACCTAAACCTTTATGAACCTCACTCACTTGAGTGAGGTTTTTAAATAAAAGTCCTGTAATGTAAAAGTAAGTCTAAGTTACCTTTCTAAATCTCTCACTATATAGCCAAATAAGCTGGCCTCTCCAACAATATACACATAATCATTTTTGTTGTTCATTATTGTAGACTTATCGTCATACCACCTAAAATCATGAATCTTATTCGTTTTAGGGTCTTTGAAGTATAAACGAGTACAGCTATCTTCATACTCAGTGCCACACTCTTGTACATCGGTCAGGATGTATTCTTTATACCAATAGTCGCCTTGCGTGTAGTAAGCCCATAATTTAATAGGATCAGAGATAAAAATATAGAGTATTCCATAGATTAATAAAGGGGATAATGGGTACATGAAAATGGATGCTAATTTTATTTTAGTATCTGAGAAATTATATTTAAGTGATTCTCTATATTTACTGCAGCGTTTATATTTATTGAAAATAAGTATATTTAAATAGATAAATAGTGCACAACAGATAATAGGGAGGGTTATAAAGAAAACAACGCCGTATAGTTCATTTGAGATGAATGGTGGATCTGTAAAGTCCATTAAAATAGGTATAGTGATGCATAATAAAATGGGGAGTACTATTGCTACAAAGAGCAAGTTGTCGTAAATCTTTTTCAATTTTTAATTCGTCCGTGAACTATAGCCTTTGTCTAGTTTACAGAATTTTTGTTATTTTAAAAATCAGAGAAATGTATTTATAGGCATTAAGCAACCCGAACTCAGGCTAAAAAAACTATCTCAAGCCGCTATTGAATTGACGCGAAAGTTTACTTTTTTTCACTGTAGCAGCTTAAAAACAAAAAAACCTTGTCACTTTCGTGGCAAGGTTTTTTTATTAAAGAGTCGTTGCTTATTTAGCTGTGAAGCTTACAGGGCGACGTTCTTTACGAGGACCGCTGCGCTTATCACCGCGTGCGCCGTCATCTTTATTAAAGCTGCGTTTCTTATCACCAGCTGGACGCTCAGAGCGTTCGCCACGTGGTTCAGCAGGACCTTGATCAGTTGTAATTGTTAAGCCCATAGGGCGTTTACAAATAAACACTTTTTGGAAGTGATCAAGTACATCTTTAGGCATGTTTTGCGGTAATTGAACCGTGCTGTGATTGTCGTGTAGACGAATATCACCAATAAACTTGCTTGAGATGTCAGCTTCGTTAGCGATAGCGCCAACAATATTTTTAACCTGAACACCATGTTCACGACCTACTTCGATACGGTACGTATCCATAGGACCTGCATCACGGCTGTTACGTTCGCGAGGTTTACGCTCAGCGCGCTCTCCACCACGTTCGCCGCCACGTTCGTTACGACGTCCACGGTCACCACGATCGTTGCGTGAATTGCGGTCGTTACGCTCATTGCGTTCACGAGGTTGAATCTTAACTTCTTCAACTTTAATTGGCGACTGTTGCTGTGCTAAACACAGTAACGCACCCGCTAAGCTTTCAAGAGGAAGATCAAGTTTTTCAGCCATGTTAGTAGCTACTTCATTGAAGAACGTGATGTCTTTGTTTTCAAGCGCAATAGTTAATTTTGCTTGTAACGCTTCGATACGTTTTTCTTCAACAATTTTTGCTGTAGGTAATTCAACTTGAGCAATTTCAGACTTCGTATGACGAATGATATTTTTAAGTAAATAACGTTCGTTATGTTTTACGAATAAGATTGCTTTACCAGTACGACCAGCACGACCTGTACGGCCGATACGGTGAACGTAGGCTTCCGAATCTTGTGGGATATCGTAGTTGATAACTAAGCTTAAACGGTCAACATCTAGACCACGTGCCGCTACATCTGTTGCAATAACAATGTTTAGCATGCCACTTTTTAAGCGATCTACAGTGCGTTCACGTGCTTGCTGGTTCATGTCACCGTTAAGTGGAGCAGCAGAGAAACCTTCGCGCTCTAATAACTCAGCAAGTTGTACTGTATCGTTACGCGTACGTACGAAAACAATAGCACCTTCATATTGCTCAGCTTCTAAGAAGCGAACAATTGCTTTATTTTTATGTACGCTTGCATTCCAAAACACTTGCTCAACAGATGATACTGTCGAGTTACGCGCAGAAATATGAACCTGTTCAGGATTGTTCATATACTTGCTGCTGATGTTTTGAATTTGCTTAGGCATAGTCGCAGAGAAAAGACATGTTTGCTTTTCGCGCGGTGTTTTTTCCATGATGCTTTCTACATCATCGATAAAGCCCATACGTAACATTTCATCGGCTTCATCAAGTACAAGTGCTTGTAGAGCATCAAACTTGATAGTGCCACGGTTAATGTGATCGATTAAACGACCTGGAGTTGCAACAATAACCTGAGCGCCACGACGAAGTGCGCTTAATTGGATACTGTAGCTTTGGCCACCATAGAGTGCCAATACTTCAATACCACGAACATGTTTAGCATATTGTTCGAATGCCTCAGCAACTTGGATCGCAAGCTCACGTGTTGGTGTGAGTACAAGGATCTGTGGCTGTTTCACAGACGGGTCAATATTATTTAGTAATGGCAGTGCAAATGCTGCGGTTTTACCTGTACCCGTTTGAGCTAGTCCCAGTACGTCCTTTCTTTCTAGCAATAACGGTATACATTGAGCTTGGATTTCAGATGGTGTCTTGTAACCCAACTCTTCAACTGCCTTCAAAATTGCAGGAGAAAGATTTAGAGATTCAAACGTGACTGGTTCTGACATTAATACGCCTCAACGAATTTAAAGAGGCGCGCATTATATAGGATTCGCGAGGCAAATGCTTGTATAAATTGAAACTAATTTCTATGTGTTTGATGTTGGTCGAAATTTAACCAGTTTAATTTAGGGTTTATTAAACTGGTTAACATATTTAATACAACGCTTATTTGTACAAGCCTAGGTTTTCTTTTGCGTAAGCTTCAAATTCTGTAAATCCACCGATGTGATTTTGATCCACAAAAATTTGTGGAACGGTAGGGCAAGGTTTACCAGCTGACTTTTCAAGGTCGGCTTTACTAATGCCTTCTTTAATTATATCAATGTAGCGAAATTTAAAGTCATCACGTTCATTTGATAGTTGCTGCGCAACATCTTTTGCACGAACACAATATGGACAACCTTCACGGCCAAAAATTACAGTTAACATAGCTTTCTCCTCAATTTGATTAAAATCAGTTTAAATGATTGAAAAATTATTTAAAGCAAAAAAAATCGATTAGACCATTCTAATAAAAACTATAAATCATATATTGCATAGCAATATGATTTGCAAAATGCGAATGAGAAACTAAAGTGCTGTCTGTCTAATACTTAAGTATATGAATGCAAGTGTGTTTACAAGAATTAATTTGTGGCACATAACTTGATGATTAAGAGGTATACATTGGGTTAACGAGAATACTTTATGAATATTAATAGTCACGTTTTAGAAATTATCCAAGGGGTAATCGGTAAATATTGTGAAACCCAAAATCGAAATTTTTCAGTTACTTTAATTAACAAGTTGCAATGTAACTACGTTTGTTTGCAAATCCCTCTTGAGCAAATGATTGCGCAATGCGAGGAATTTCTGATTCCAGCGCTAGAATCTGTAAAGCAGAGCTTTTTACTTAACCTAGAAGCAAATATACAAGGGGTTAGCCTTCATTACCAGATTGATGATTCTGAGCAAGTAAGCACGCTGGATTTTCATGGGCTTTTAGCAACAAAAGAGTCTGTTAGTTTGGCACTTGATATTAGCCAAAATATAGACGTTCTAACTGATTGTGAGGCGTTATTTAAAAGTTGTTTAATAACATCGGATAATACCCATGAGCGCTTTGGCTTAAATTTTAAATTATTCAATAGCACTTTTAAGGAAACGGTACAGATTGAGGATTTACGTCACCTTAGTGGTGACGCGCTAACTGATAAACTAAATGGTGACAGCATAAATAGACACATAAAGTTATGCACTATTAGCGACATCAGTGAGCTGAGCCAAGAGAATAAACTATCTAAAAAAATATTAGGTTGGCCATTTTTTGATACTGATCTCATTACCATTTTAACAACATTTCATACGCAAACACGTTTATCTGTATTAGTGGCGGATGACAGCTTACCAAGCCAAATTGCAACAAAAGTGATGCTCGAAATGCTGGGCTGCTTAGTAACATGTGCAGAAAATGGCGCTAGTGCTTTAACGCTTGCTCAAAATGAACCATTTGATTTATTGCTCTTAGATGAGCGCATGCCAGGAATGTTTGGCAGTGACGTCGCACAGCAATTGGTGCGTCAAAATACCCCTAATAATAATACACCCAAAGTTATTTTAACGGGGCTAACAGGGGATGAGCAGATAGCTGAGTTATTTGAAAAAGGTATTACGCACTATTTACAAAAACCAGTGACCAAAGCAGTGCTCGAAAAGTTTATTAAACCTTGGCAATTAGCGTCTTAAATTGGTTAATAAGGTGGCAATGATGCATGACTTTTCTAAAACAGCGCTTATTTTGATTGGTTTTCAAAATGATTACTTTTCACCAAAAGGTATTTTGTATGACGTGGTTGAAGAGTCGTCAAGAATTACTGGCGTGGTAGAAAATACACTCTCTTTATTGGCCGCCTGTGCAGAGCAATTTGCGTTAGTTGTTAATACACCCATTCATTTTACACAAAACTACAGTGAGCTTAAAAATCCTATTGGCATATTAAAAGCTATTGCAGATGTGGGCGCATTTAAAGCAGGTTCGTACGGCGCTCAAACCATTGAGCAGCTAGATTTTTTTAGCAATGTTATAGAAGTGGTGCCTGGGAAAAGAGGTTTAAATGCTTTTACACATACTGCTCTAGCGCAAAAGCTCAAAGAACATGGTGTCACTAATGTAATTTTAGCCGGTACGGTGACTTCTATTTGTATTGACTCAACTGCGCGAACGGCTGTTGAACTTGGTTTTAACGTCACTATTTTAAGTGACTGCACATCGAGTCGCACTCCTTTTGAACAAACTTTTTACTGTGAAGAGGTTTTTCCTCTTTATGCGCGAGTTTGTGATAGCAAAACTCTTATTAAGCATTGGAGAGAGCATGGATAACTACGATGAACTACAAGTGCAAATTCAATATGCATTGGTTGAAAAGCTCTCCAATAGTAATCGACGTCAAGCAAAGCTATTAGCTATTTTAGATGAATGTATTTTTGAGTGTGATACACATTTAAATCTTACCTATATTAACGAAGCGTGGGAGAAGAAACTAGGTTACTCAAGCGATTCATTAATTGGTTCTAATATTACTAAGTTAATGAATTGCGATGATATTATGCATTTTGTTGCATACAGTTGTTGTTTGCTTGAAGGAAAGCAGACTCCTAGTGTAGAAATACAAATAAAAAATAGTCTCGGACTCTTAAACTGGTTTGAGTTGAGGCTAGTTTATGATGAAAAAAGCGGTTTTATAGGTTCACTCTATGACATTCAACGTCATAAAGATTCTCAATTTTTACTAACGCAACAGCAAAAATATGTAAAACGCTTATCGCTTGTTGCGAGCCATACAAATAACTTAGTAATAATTACAGATAAATTTGGCGTAATTGAGTGGGTTAACAATAGTTTTGAAGTACTTACAGGTTACACCTGTGATGAGGTTATAGGCACCAGTCCTGGTCAATTACTGCAAGGGCCAAAAACATGTGAAAAAAGCCGTAAGGTCATGTCTCATGCCGTAAAAAATGGACTTCCTTTTCAAGTTGAAACTACAAATTACGATAAAAACGGTAATATTTATTGGGTTGCTATTGATGCAAACCCAGTGCGAGATGATGAAGGCCAAGTAAAGCACTTTATCGCTATAGAAACTAATATTACGCAGCGAGTTAAAGCCGAACAAGCAATGGCAGAGATAGAATATAATTATCACTCTGTCGTTGATAATATCCCTGATATTGTTTTACGCCTAGATACATTTGGTAATCTATTATTTATAAATCAAGCATGGCAGCGAGTGTTACACAGCAGGGTAGATGAGAGCCTTGGCTTACCTATAATTAAGTTTATAGCAAAAGAAGATGTAGAAAAAATTAGTAGCACTTTGCTTGATTATAAACAAGGTAAGCGTGATATACGTCGCTTTGATATACGTTTAATTAATGCACAAGGTATAAATAACTGGGTCGAAATTACACTTACTCCAATTGTTGGTGGCTACGAAAGTGATTTATCATCAATTGCCGCGACACTTGTGGATATACAAGAGCGTATTGAAAGCGAGCAAATATTACTTGAAGCTAAACATCAGGCAGAAACCCTAGCGGAGTCAAAAAGCCGATTCATGGCAAATATTAGTCATGAAATTCGCACGCCATTAAATGCTGTTATTGGATCTGCAGATATTTTGCATCATACCGGTTTAACTTCTGAACAAATGCGCTATACACAAATGATTAAAACAAGTTCTGACGCGCTATTAAGTGTATTGGACGATGTATTAACGTACTCACGTTTTGAAGCACAAGCCATAACACTCAATAATCAGCCATTTAGTATTGATACGTGTATTGAAGAAGCAATAGATATAATTTCCCAAAGCGCTTTACAAAAAGGGCTTGAGGTTATTTTTGATTTTTATCCTGATGTACCAGCTCAAGTAATTGGTGATCATGCCCGTATAAGACAAATAGTCATAAATTTATTAGCCAATGCGATTAAGTTCACTCAACATGGTGTAATAACGGTTACTGTTAAGTGCACTCATATTGAAGGTAATAATTTAAACCTTTATTTATCTGTAAAAGACACGGGTATGGGAATTGCAAAAAATAAAATTGACAGTATGTTTATGCCTTTTATTCAATCCGATAATTCAATTACTCGAAAGCATGGTGGCAGTGGCTTAGGGCTTGCGATATGTAGGCAAATTTGTGATGTAGTAGGTGGAGATATTTCGGTTAGTTCTGAGTTTAATAAAGGAAGCGAGTTTATAGTTAATTACCCGCTGCAAATAGACACAACTGACTCAATTTTAAGAGAAGGGTTTGCAGCACGAAGTAAAAAGCCAAAAGTATGGATAGTAGGAAATCACGAAATTCTAAAAACAGCCTTGGAGCATACGCTCACTCGGTTTTCTATCACTTTTGAACACTACGAAGTATGCCCAGATATACCCAAGTACGATAGTTTTCCTGATGCAATTGTACTAACTGATCCTCAAATGTTAGCCCAAACACGCGAGCGTATAAATACATACAACTCCCTTAATTCACCGTGTTTACTCATCCTAGATTTACTAGGTAAAAGCTTATTACCGCAAAATATTAACGACAGAGAGCTTAGGTTAAATGGCCCTTATAAAGTATCCCATGTACTACGGGCAATTAGTTTATTAGAAGAGCAGCTGTTTCATTTGGATATTATATTTACCAATCGTGAGCAAAAAGAAACTTTAGAAAGCCCCTTAGGGTTAACTCAGTTAAGCGGAACCAATGTATTAGTTGCTGAAGATAATACGAATAATCAAATTGTAATTCGGCAGTTTTTAGAACAAAAAGGTTGCCGTGTGCATATTGTTAGTGATGGTCAAGAGGCAATAATAAAGGCGCAAAGCGATGAAATTGATATTATTTTTATGGATATCCAAATGCCAATACTCGATGGGATTTCTGCAACTAAAGCAATCAGAAAGTTAGGTATAACCACTCCTATAATAGCACTCACTGCAAATGCGATTCATGGTGATAAAGAGCGATTTATAGACGCGGGGATGAATGACTATTTAGCTAAGCCAATTGTAAGTGAGACACTTTATTTATTACTTGATAAATATGCCCCAGAGCAGGTTATTGAATCTAAACATTTAAAGCTCTCTCGTTTAGCGCAAGTGTGGGAAAATCTGAGTTGAGCAATGAAGGCTAGGGTTTGTTAAACGTTTAGGGTTAAATTTGTAGCAGTGTGGTTATTTTCCATAAATGGGCGATAACGTAGCATTAATGCCAAACAGGCGCTGCCCAAAGGGATCTTCCTAGGGGCTATTTACTCTTTGTTGCCAACATGGATGTAGGTAAGGGGCGTGAGCAGAACGCGGAAGCTTTGCTCGGTCTTACATCGATGTAAGTCAGTAGGGTAACGCAGGAGCAGTTACCGATCCCGCTAGGTTATAAACCTCGCGCCGCGATTAAACCGCCTGTAGTTTGAACGAATTTTAATCCGCAAAGATCAACAGACAATATAAAAAGTGGGTTTGTGTTGCATAAAACTTGATAAACGGAGAAATTAACCTAGTATTTTAGGGGTAAGTTAAATTTATTTTTTAGTAATTAATGAGTGTTTTTAGTGTGTTTTTTTTAATTTGATTCGCAAATTGCAATTCAAAATAAAAATAAACTGTTATGAACTTTATTTAAATACTCAATCATACCTTTAATTTATTTTAACGACATGATTTTGTAAGGTTTTTACTTTTTTGTAAAGTTGTTATCTGGTTGGCACGACTTTCGCAATATATTAATTATCAAATCAAGACGAATTTAGTTAAATTTTTAAGGGGTGCAATATGCAAACAAACACAAAAGCCAAACAACAGCCTAAAGGTAACAATTGGGTACTAACACCTGAAATTATGGTTTTGTCAATTTTGCTTGTTGCCACTTTAGTAATAGGTATAACAGTTTTACGAGGTAGCGATTCGATTGAACCGCTGGCAGATATTCAGCCAATTACTTTTACACAGGCTGATGTTGAAAACGCGCAGTTGATGAGTAATACGTTTGACTCGCAAAATACCAACTATGCACAACATGTAACAGCTTCTAAAAACGAAAATAACGACACTCTTCCAAACTAGAGACTTTTACGCAGGTAACTATTTATAGTTGCCTGCGTTTTTTTATGTTCCTACCACCAATTTAATTTTTTATCCCTCCCCATAAAATTATTTATATTCTCTTAAATTTAGATGGTGCTTAACCTAAACAGGGTTTTATCAAAGCTTTCTCTTTTCTCATATACAATTGCTAATATTAGCTTTGGTCAGTATCTATTAACTGGCTTATCTGTGTTTTATAAGCTCGATTAAGCGCTCACTTGCCAATTTAGCTGCATTGCAAACTGAATTGCAAAATGCGAATGAAATGGGAGAAGTAAAGTCATTTAATTTTCTAGTTTAACTACTTGAATATATTGATTTTTATTTCTGTTTTTTTGTATTTAAAATGGCCTGTAAATTGCTCTTTAATATAATAAGTCACTAATAGTGAAACCGGAGCAAAATCATGAGTGCGTTTAAATACCTAGAATCGGAAAAACCAGTCAATCTAGCAAGATGGCATGAGTTAGAGAGAATCATGTCTGATTCAATGCAAAATAATTATTTTAAAATGGTTTATCAACCGCTTGTATCATTGGGATCTGGAAAGCTGGTCGGCTTTGAGTCGCTAGTAAGGTGCCAATCACCGCGCTTTGGCATTGTTGGCCCTGATGAGTTTATCCCTCATGTAGAGCAATCTGGAATGATTTTAGAATTAGGTGACTGGATTTTTGAGCAATGTTTGTCTGATTTAAAACATATGCGGCAGTTTGGTATGACAGATATTGCTGTTTCATTAAATATTTCACCGGTACAAATCTTAGATGGTGATGTGTTTTCAAAAGTAATGTCTTTGCTAGAAAAGCACCAAATACCACCACAGGCTATTAAAGTCGAATTAACGGAAACAGCGCTCATTCATAGTCCTGATAAAATAGCTAAGGCGTTTGAAAACTTCCATAAAGAAGGCGTAAAGGTGTGGATTGATGATTTTGGCACTGGGTATGCCTCTTTAGGTTTACTTCGTCAATTTGATATTGATGGTTTAAAAATTGATCGCAGTTTTGTAAGTGGTATTGCAACTAATAATGAAGACTTTACGTTATGTAGCGCAATTATTGCGATGGCTCAACGATTGGGTTTACAAACGGTAGCAGAAGGTATTGAAGAGAATGAGCAATTACAAATATTAGAACAACTTGGTTGCGATATAGCTCAGGGATACCTGCTAGATAAGCCGCAAACGTTAACTAAAAGTATTGATACTTGGGCTTTGTAAATGTTTATATTCATTTTGATTTGCAAAATGCAAAAAACAAATTACTCTTAAACTACAACTCTTACATATTATTAGTGTACGAAGTTTTAACTTCCACAAAGGTTATCTATGCCCATATCAGAGCAGTTTGTCGATAAAAGTATTACCGAGCTAAATGTATTAACTCAACTCGAAAAGGATGTTGGGACAACCGTGTTAGCTCGTTTAATTAAATTATTTATTGATGAATTAGTTACTATGGCTAACCAATTAGATACGGCAATTAGTAGTGAAGATACTATAAAAATTAAAGAAGTAATGCATGTCTTAAAAAATTCAGCAGCTTTATATGGTGCATCTGCTTTAGCTGCGTTAGCAACACAATTACACGATTCGCCACCGTCAACTACACAAGAAAACTTGCACGCAGCGCTTGTTATTAAACACAACTTGGATAAAACCCGAGATGCGTATCAAATAATGAGTAATAGTATAGCTATCTAGGAGAAAGCCGTGTCAGATATAATCGATAAAGGTCTTGTTTATATTGTTGAAGATAGTATTGCCAGTGGTGCTTTATATGCAAGTCAGCTTGAACAGGCTGGTTTCCAATGCAAACACTTTACAGATGGGTACTCTGCTTTAGTAGGTATTAAAGAAAAAATGCCAGCGGTCATAGTACAAGACGTATGCTTGCCAGATATAAGTGGGCTTGAGGTATTACAATTTGTAAATAAGCAGAAAAATCCTGCTAATGTAGTCATGATCACCTCAAACAGCTCTATTGATATTGCAGTGGAAGCAATGCGTTTAGGCGGTTTTGATTTTTTAGAAAAACCTTTCACAAGTCAACGACTCATTAGCTCAGTAGAAAGTGCGTTGACGCCAAAAGAGCAAGTTAAAGTTCAACCATTGGTTAAAAACAGGGATAAAAATCAAGATTTTGTTGGTGAATCACTGGCAATGAAAACCGTTTTTAGATTACTTGATAGTGCAGCTAGAAGTAAAGCGTGTGTATTTATCACAGGTGAAAGTGGAACCGGTAAAGAAGTTTGCGCACAAACCCTTCATGATACAAGCCCGAGAAATACAGGACCATTTATTGCCATAAACTGTGCAGCTATCCCTGCTGAGCTATTTGAATCAGAATTTTTTGGTCATGTTAAAGGTGCGTTTAGTGGGGCATTAAGCGATCGAAAAGGGGCTGTTGAAGTGGCCAACGGCGGTACCTTATTTTTAGATGAATTATGTGAAATGGAACTTAACTTACAAGCAAAGTTATTACGCTTTTTACAAACAGGCATTTTTAGTAAGGTGGGTAGTAGTGAAGTATTACACAGCGATGTTCGTTTAGTCTGTGCAACAAACAGAAACCCAATCATAGAGGTAGCAGAAGGGCGTTTTAGAGAAGATTTATATTACCGTTTAAATGTTATCCCCGTAAAGCTCCCCCCTTTAAGAGAACGCGGAGGCGATATATTACTGCTTGCTGAGTATATTTTGAAACAAAAAAGCGATAGTAATGCAAAGCATTTCACTGGTTTTTCTGATGAAGTTAAGGCGCTTTTTTGTAATTACGATTGGCCAGGAAATATTCGCGAACTACAAAATGTAATTGAAAACACCGTCGTTATTAATGATGGCGATGTAATTGAAAAAGACATGCTACCAAGCTCATTTGGGTTAGGCGCTGTGAAGCACTCGATATCCGCTAAGTCAGTTCACAATACAAACGAGCAGAGTGTTCAATTATCGCCTATGTCTGTTCACGATATAGAACCTTTGTGGCAAGTTGAAAAAAGGGCGATTGAAAATGCAATTAAAAGCTGTGAAGACAATATTCCTCTTGCTGCTGCTTATCTAGGGGTTAGTGCATCTACCATTTATAGAAAAATAAAGGGATGGTCTTAAAGTTATAATCGATTTTTAATTACACTTTTCAGGTTGAATTAATAAAAGTTACCCTAAGCTCTATGGGTAAGAGCAAATTAATTTTTAATCTGAAACAGTAAAAGGAGATCGCAATGAGTAACACTAGTTTAAAACCTGCGGATATTATGCCATCACTAGTAGTGAGTGATGTTGATGAGAATAAGGTAGATTTAGTTGATAGAGTAAGTGACTCTCCCTGGAAAATGATTGTTGTTTATCGAGGCCAGCACTGCCCTAAATGTACTGCGCAACTTAACGAGCTTGCTAAAGTTCATAAAGACTTTAAAGATGCTGGTGTTGAAGTGGTTGCAGTAAGTGGTGATAGCCATGAGCAGCTTAATAAACATCTTGAAAAAATAGATATTAACTTTCCAATTTACTATGGTTTAACAATCGAACAAATGACCGATTTAGGGCTACATATCAGCGAGCCTCGCAGTGATGCAGAAACTGATCATCCATTTGCTGAGCCAGGCATTTTTGTACTTAATGGAAAAAATCAGCTTCAAATGGTCGATATATCAAACAGCCCATTTGTTCGTCCTGATTTAGAGCAACTGCTAGGTGGAATTAAGTTTTCTAGAGAAAACGACTACCCAATCCGAGGCACATTTATTAAATAACATTCATTTTCATGGTTTCAAAAGGCACTTTTTAGTGCCTTTTTTTATTTATTTTTAATTTTTTTAAAATTAATCTCTTGAAAACAATTTTACCGTCCATATATAGTTAAGTAGGACGCCTGATGGGTCCTAAATTAAACTTAAATAATTGAAATTTATATTATTAATTAAACTTTGCTTGAGCTTGTTCAATAGAAAAGCACATGCAAAATATCGCTTAAATATGAGGATATTATTATGCGTACAGTAGACTTATCACCACTTTATCGTTCATTTATCGGCTTCGAACATTTAGCATCACTTATGGATGCGGCAGCTAATACAGATAAGCAGCCAAGTTTTCCTCCTTACAACATAGAAGCACTCGATAAAGACAAATACAGAATCACTATGGCCGTTGCCGGTTTTAGCGATAACGAATTAACCATTGAGTCAGAAAATAACACATTAAAAGTTACAGGTACTAAAGCAAATAAAGATGAAAACGCAGAGCGTAAATTTATTCATCAAGGTATTGCTGAGCGTAACTTCGAACGTAAATTCCAGTTAGGAGATCATGTAAAAGTACTTGGCGCAGATTTAGCCAATGGCTTACTAAGTATCGACTTAGAACGTGAAATCCCTGAAGCGCTAAAACCACGTAAAATTGAAATTGGCAATAGCAATCTAATAGAAGGTAAATAATCTTCTAAAGTACATATTCCCCTGATTACTTAGCCGCCTCATTCGAGGCGGCTTTTTTGTTTACAGCGCTTCTAAATCATTGAGGTAGTAGGTTGCTTGTTGCAGCGTTTGTTCTTGGAGTGTTTTTTCTTGTTTATCCCAGTTTTTATATACCATACCAATACGTGGGTTCTTTTCTAGCCTGTCTCTGTGTTTATTCATGAAATGCCAGTACAGGCTATTTAGCGGGCAAGCTTTATCACCTACTTTTTGTTTTACATCGTACTGACAGCTTTTGCAGTAATCGCTCATCTTATTAATGTAGTTACCGCTTGCAGCATAAGGTTTAGTCGCAATTATTCCATCATCGGCAAACTGGCTCATTCCTCGGGTGTTGGGCATCTCTACCCACTCTATGGCATCGATATAAACACCTAGGTACCAGTTATCTACGTCATTAGGGTTTATTCCTGTAAGCATGCAAAAGTTTCCAATAACCATTAGGCGTTGAATATGGTGGGCATAAGCGGTTTCAAGGCTTTGTTTTAATGAGTGGCTTAGGCAATTCATTTTTGTAGAGCTGTTCCAAAAATAAGATGGTAGTGTGTTTTTGGCTTGTAATTGATTTTTAACAGCGTAGTCGGGCATGTTAATCCAATAAATGGCACGTACATATTCTCTCCAACCTAATATTTGCCTAGTAAAGCCCTCTACTTGCGAGAGGGATATTTCACTGGGTCTTTGTTCGTATTCTCTTATTACACGTTTGATTACATATAACGGGTGGAGTATTTTCGCGTTTAGGGCAAACGATAATCGGCTATGGTACAAGCTGGTATTATTTTTACTTTGATCTGTCATCGCATCTTGAAAGTGACCAAAGCAACTAAGTAAATGCTCGCAAAAGTATTCGAGAGATTCAATGGCTTGTTTTCTTGTTGTTGGCCACTCTAGTGAATGCTCATCTATTTGACCAAAATAAGCGACTTTATGCTTATTTAAACGGGAAATAATGCTGCTAACATCAGTATTGAATAACTTAGGCTCTGGGATATTTGCTAAGTCGTTTTTGGAAAATTTATTACGATTATTACTGTCAAAATTCCATTTGCCACCGGTTGGCTTAGTATCATCAACTAATATATTAAACTGCTTACGCATAGCACGATAGAAGTGCTCCATTGTTACATGCTTGTTTTTTGTAAAGCGTGTTTTTATATCGGTGAACGGTAATAAAAAATGTTCAGTATCTGTGGCAATTACATCAAATGAGCCATCACTTTTAAACTTAGCTAATTGAGACTTAAGCCTAAACTCATCAGGGTATTGATATTCAATAGTTTCGCATTGGTATTTATCGGCAATTCGCTTGAGTAATTCAATTAAATCTTTGTCGTCAGCGGTATCGTCAAGAGTTAAATGCAAAACATTAAAACCTGCCGTTTTTAATGCAGTCGCAAAGTTTTCCATAGCATTAAAAAAAGCACATAGTTTTTGAATGTGATGCTTAACGTAGTCGGTTTCTTGTTTTAATTCTGCGATGAGATAAAGCGTGTCGTCGTCTTTTTGTTTATACCATGAATGAGATGGGTTTAGCTGATCGCCTAGTATTAATCTAAGTGTTTTATGATGGGTCATAGTAAAGCCAAATTTTTTTATACGGGCATAGCTAATTAAACGATCGTTTTAATATTTTACAACAAGCAAATAGGAGTAAATAAGTGCGTAACGACAATAGTTTGCTGTTTTTAATGCTGGGGATTAGTTGTTTCTTGAGTTTAATAATAGATTAGTAAAACGAATATAGGCGGTAAATAACACAATACAGTGTGCTGTTAGCAATAGGGCAAAAAAGCTTAACCGCATATCAAGGCGTTTTTGACCATGGTGTTAAAATGAGTCTAATTAAGGGGAGATTAAGTAAATTAAGTCTCCCCCCAATTGAATATCTAAATTTTATTACTTTGCTTTTGCTGCATTCTTTGTTGTAACGAAACCACATTGGTAACGTTGAAAAGAACATTGCTTGCAAAGCTTTCAAAGTACCTAAGCGCTTTTTTCCAAGCGAACTGACTCTCAGTAGTAAAATGCTTACCAAGGTGCTCTTCAAGGGTTTCGTAAAAAGCGTTAGATAAAAGGGCAATGTCACTGTGTGAAGCGCCGCTTTTTTTTAGATACATTAAATGGTGAGCTAAAAAAGGAGCTACCGATGCTGGTTTATCTAAATGCTTAACAATTCGTTCTAACACGCAAAAGAGGGTAAAGCTCTTTTCGTTAAACTGTAAGGCCGTCGGGTAATTCATCTCAATACTAGATTGGGCTAATTTACTATGAAATTTAGCCGTAAACGCATGAAAGTTAGGCTTAATAATTGTTAAGTTATTTAATAATGCTGATTGTTGTTGATTCATTTTTATCTCGTTGCAGTGAGTAATAACTATTATTATCAAGTAGGAATAATGTTGATTATAGCGGGCAGTTCAAATTCTGCACGTTTTTTTAGTGTGAAAGTATGGCTTTTTATTATATCTATTTACTTTCTGGTAATTAGTGAGCCTTTAAAACGTATTTTAAGAGTTATTAAACTTCAGTTTATCTGATTTTTATCCTGAAATAATAAGCTACTACATTTTATGACTCAAGTATGGGAATTTTATAAAGTTGGCTGATTACTTATGTTACTTACATATACATTAAATTAGCATCTTGACGAATTGCAAATTTTATAAACTAATTGCGTATTATAGTTGCTAATTATCCTGTACATCCTTATAATAGCGGCCATTGTTTAGCGTGTTGTATAACAGCTAACAGCGATATTAAATTTAAGGTTTGATATCTATTGGCGCGGGATGGAGCAGTCTGGTAGCTCGTCGGGCTCATAACCCGAAGGTCGTCGGTTCAAATCCGGCTCCCGCAACCAATTCTACTAGTAGGTATTACCTTACTAATTTATATCGCGCATTCTAAGTAATGCGCGTTTTGCGTTTTAGGCTATGTAGTTTAATTAGGTCAGTTTACTGACTCGCAACCAAGCTTGGCCCTCGGCCACACAGTTTTATGCTTTATTGGTGTGACGCCCCGCTTGGTTCGGGGCGTTGTTGTATCTGCACCTTACGATTTGTGGCAATTGCTATCAAATTAAAATTTAAACTCAGTATTTTAGGGCTATAAGCCCTTTTTTTGTTTGTATGGAGGATTTTCGTGACAAAACTTGAACAAGATTTAGTAACCATGTTAACGCCTGCGGTAGAAATGTTAGGCTTTGAGTTGCATGGTCTTGAATTTGTACAAGCGGGTCGCCATTCTACCTTAAGAGTATATATTGCTCATGAGGATGGGATCTCAGTTGATAACTGTGCGGATGCCAGTCGCCAAATTAGTGCGATTTTAGACGTCGAAGACCCAATTACAAATGAATATGATTTGGAAGTATCGTCTCCTGGTGTTGATCGTCTATTATTCAAACAAGATCACTACGAGCAGGCGCAAGGAGAGGAAGTACGCGTGCGTACTAAACTTCCACAGGATGGTCGTCGTAATTTTAAAGGCGACTTAGTAGCAGTTAGCAGCGATATGATCACACTATCTAGCGATGGTGCAGAGCATCTGATCATGCTTAGTAACATCGAACGTGCGAATTTAATCGCGAAGTTTTAAATTCGAGTGCGAAGGAATAGGGCAAGCGAGGCATTACCCATGGCAAAAGAGATATTATTGGTTGCTGAAGCCGTTTCCAATGAGAAAGCGGTTCCAAAAGAAAAGATTTTTGAAGCTCTAGAGTTCGCTCTAGCGACAGCGACAAAGAAAAAACACGATGGCGAAATTGAAGTACGTGTAGCAATTGACCGTAAAACCGGTGATTACGATACGTTCCGTCGCTGGCAAATTGCCGCTGTATTAGAAGATGGTTCATTAGAGAACCCATACAGCGAAATCACTCTAGAAGCAGCACAGGTTGAAGAACCTGATTTGCAAATGGGTGATTATGTTGAAGAACAAATCGACTCAATCAAATTTGACCGTATTACAACACAAATGGCTAAGCAAGTTATCGTACAAAAAGTACGTGAAGCTGAGCGCGCTTTAGTTGTTGAAGCATACAAAGATCAAGAAGGCGAGCTGGTAACGGGTGTTGTTAAAAAAGCAACTCGCGATGCAATCGTACTTGATTTAGGTAACAACGCAGAAGCGGTAATTTACCGTGATGACATGTTGCCACGTGAAAACTTCCGCCCGGGTGATCGAATCCGTGGTCTTTTATATGAAGTTAAACCTGAAGCACGCGGTGCACAATTATTTGTAACGCGCTCTAAACCTGAAATGCTAATGGAATTATTCCGCATTGAGGTGCCAGAAATTGGCGAAGAGATGATTGAGTTACGTGCAGCTGCACGTGATCCAGGTTCACGCGCTAAAATTGCTGTTAAATCTAACGACAAACGCATTGATCCAATCGGTGCATGTGTTGGTATGCGTGGCGCACGAGTTCAAGCTGTATCGTCTGAGCTTGGTGGCGAACGTGTTGATATCGTACTTTACGATGACAACCCAGCACAATTTGTTATCAATGCAATGGCGCCAGCAGAAGTTGCTTCAATCGTAATGGATGAAGACACTCACTCAATGGATATCGCTGTAGAAGCCGATAACCTAGCGCAAGCAATTGGTCGTAATGGTCAGAATGTTCGTTTAGCAAGCCAATTAACTGGCTGGGAACTAAACGTAATGACTGTTGAAGACATGCGTACTAAAAATGAAGCTGAATCTGATAAGTTACTTAACTTATTCACTGAAAATTTAGATATAGATGATGAGTTTGCATCATTACTTATTAACGAAGGTTTCTCGACACTTGAAGAAGTGGCGTATGTACCTGCGTCTGAATTTTTAGAAATTGATGGTCTTGATGAAGAGACTGTAGATTTATTGCGTTCACGCGCAAAAGATGCATTGACAACTAAAGCACTTAAAACGGAAGAAAGCTTAGATGGCGCAGAGCCAGCTGAAGACTTACTTGCGCTTGAAGGCTTAGAGCGTCACTTAGCATTTGTTATGGCAAGCAAAGGTGTTGTTACACTTGAAGACTTGGCAGAGCAAGGTATTGACGAATTAGTTGATATCACAGAACTTTCATCTGAAAAAGCGGGTGAACTGATTATGGCTGCACGAAACATTTGTTGGTTTGCAGACGAGTAATTTATTAACGGAGGTATTACACACTATGGCAGAAGTAAATGTTGAAAAACTAGCCGGCGATATAGGTACAACTGTTGATAAATTGCTACAGCAGTTTTCACAAGCAGGTATCACTAAGCAAGCAACTGATAACGTAACAGAAGCTGAAAAAGCAACGTTACTTGATCATTTAAGCAAGCATCATGGTGGTACAGGTTCAGATGGCCCAGCGCGTATGACTTTACAACGTAAGAGCAAAAGCACATTAAGTGTGACTGGTTCTACGGGTAAAGCTAAAGATGTTCAAGTTGAAGTTCGCAAAACACGTACCTACGTGAAGAAAAGCGCAATGGAACAAGAACAAGAGCAAGCACGCTTAGCCGCTGAAGAAAAAGCCCGTCTTGAACAGCAACAAAAAGCTGAACAAGAAGCCGCAGAATTAAAAGCGAAACAAGAGGCAGAACGTAAAGCGAAAGAAGAAGCTGACCGTAAAGCCAAAGAAGAAGCTAAACGCAAAGCTGATGCAGAGCGTAAAGCGAAACAAAAGCAGATGACCCCAGAGCAAAGTGCTAAGTCTGAGAAAGATCGCATAGAAGCTGAGCGTCTGCAAAAAGAAGCAGAAGAGGCCGCATTGAAGAAAGCTGAAGAAGAAGCGAAACGTCAAGCAGAAGAGGCAAGAAAGCTAGCTGAAGAGAATTCAGCACGCTGGAAGAAAGAAGAAGAAGAACGTAAGAAACGCGAAGAAACAGCGGATCACCATCTTACGACTTCGACTTATGCACGTGAAGCAGAAGATGTTGCCGATGCTCGTGATGAGCAAGGCACTCGCCGTGCTAAGAAAAAGAAAAAAGCGCCAGCAAAAGATAAATTTGCAGCGTCAAGAGGCCGTAACAAGTCTAAATTAAAAGCACCAGCATCGCTGCAGCATGGTTTCCAAAAACCAACTGTTGATGTTAAAAATGAAGTGCGTATTAGCGAAACAATTACAGTAGCTGAGCTTGCATCACGCATGGCTGTTAAAGGCGCTGAAGTTGTTAAAACAATGATGAAAATGGGTGACATGGTTACTATTAACCAAGTGATCGACCAAGAAGCTGCACAACTAGTTGCAGAAGAAATGGGTCACAAGGTTATCATTGTTAAAGAAAACGAATTAGAGCAAACAGTACTTAACGACCGCCATGAAGATGGTAAGTCAGAGCCTCGAGCTCCAGTAGTAACTGTAATGGGTCACGTTGACCATGGTAAAACATCGACTCTAGATTACATTCGTTCTGCGAAGGTTGCTTCTGGCGAAGCCGGTGGTATTACACAGCATATCGGTGCATACCATGTTGATGTAAACGGCAATATGATTACCTTCTTAGATACTCCAGGACATGCTGCATTTACATCAATGCGTGCTCGTGGTGCTAAAGCGACAGATATCGTAATCTTAGTGGTTGCAGCAGATGATGGTGTTATGCCACAAACTAAAGAAGCGGTACAGCACGCACGTGCAGCTGGCGTTCCTTTAATCATTGCTGTAAACAAAATGGATAAAGAAGGCGCAGATCCAGATCGCGTTAAAAACGAACTAGCTCAGCTAGACGTTATCCCTGAAGAATGGGGCGGCGATACGCAGTACGTTCATATCTCAGCTAAAACTGGTCTAGGTATTGATGACCTTCTTGAAGCCGTACTTATGCAATCTGAGCTTTTAGAGCTTTCTGCCCCTACCGAAGGTATGGCTGCAGGTGTTGTTATTGAATCTCGTCTTGATAAAGGCCGTGGTCCAGTTGCATCAGTACTTGTTCAATCTGGTACGCTTAACCAAGGTGACATTGTATTATGTGGTCTTGAGTATGGCCGTGTTCGTGCAATGCGCGATGAAAACGGTAAAGACATCAAGTCGGCAGGTCCATCGATTCCAGTCGAGATTTTAGGTCTTTCTGGTATTCCAGCTGCGGGCGACGAAGCAACTGTAGTTAAAGATGAGCGTAAAGCGCGTGAAGTTGCTTTATACCGTCAAGGTAAGTTCCGCGATGTTAAACTAGCACGTCAACAAAAAGCTAAGCTTGAAAACATGTTTACTAACATGACTGAAGGTGATGTTTCTGAAGTTAACGTGGTACTTAAAGCAGACGTTCAAGGTTCTATCGAAGCAATCTCTGATTCACTAACTAAACTTTCTACTGATGAAGTGAAAGTGAAGATTGTAGGCTCTGGTGTTGGTGGTATTACTGAGACTGATGCGACACTAGCTGCAGCGTCTAACGCAATTGTAGTTGGCTTTAACGTTCGTGCTGATGCATCTGCTCGTAAAGTGATTGATACTGAAAACTTAGACCTTCGTTATTACAGCGTAATTTATGCCTTAATCGAAGAAGTTAAGCAAGCAATGTCAGGCATGCTAGCACCTGAGTTTAAACAAGAAATCATTGGTCTTGCGCAAGTTCGTGACGTATTCAAGTCTCCAAAAATTGGCGCAATTGCTGGTTGTATGGTTACTGAAGGTGTTATTAAACGTAGCGCTCCAATCCGTGTACTACGTGAAAACGTGGTTATCTATGAAGGTGAGCTTGAGTCACTTCGTCGCTTTAAAGACGATGTTGCTGATGTTCGTAACGGCATGGAATGTGGTATCGGCGTTAAGAACTACAATGACGTACGTGTTGGTGACCAAATCGAAGTATTTGAAACAGTTGAAGTACAACGTACTCTTTAATTGTTAGCTCGCTAAACTAATAAATGGGGGCTTAGCCCCCATTTGTGTATCCATTATTTAATTAGCTTATTATTAAATTTCAATAAGTTATGATTTTAGGACAAATGCAATGAGAGAATTTTCTCGCACTGATCGTGTTGCACAGCAAATCCAAAAAGAAATTGCTGTAATTTTACAACGCGAAATTAAAGATCCACGCTTAGGTATGGTGACAGTGTCAGCGGTAGAAGTATCGCGTGATTTATCTTATGCCAAAATTTTCATCACTGTGTTTAACACACAAGATGAAGATGCAGCTAAGCAAAGCGCTAAAGTACTTAATGAAGCAACGGGTTATATTCGCTCGTTACTTGGTAAGCGTATTCGTGCTCGTATAATGCCTGAGTTAAAGTTTGTAGTTGATAATTCACTGATGGAAGGTATGCGTATTTCTAATTTAGTGGATTCTATTATCCGCGAAGATAACGCAAAGCATGTCGATGAAGATGTAGAAAGTGTTGATGCTGATATTTCAGATAGTGAACAAAGTACTAAGCACGTAGAAGATACAGATAGCGAAGAAGGCACTGATACAGATGGCAAAGCGCAGTAAAGGCCGTGCAGTTGACGGTATTTTGTTGTTAAACAAACCGCAAGGCATTTCATCAAATAAAGCACTGCAGCAAGCGAAAGGTGTTTATTTTGCACAAAAAGCTGGCCACACTGGGGCTTTAGACCCGCTTGCTACAGGTATGCTGCCAATTTGTTTTGGTGAGGCGACTAAGTTTACGCAGTTTTTACTCGATACAGATAAAACCTATATTGTTCGTGCAAAACTGGGTGAGCGTACAACGACATCAGATTCTGATGGCGAAATCGTAAGCACGAAAGATGTGAATGTGACGCGTGAGCAGTTAACAAAAGAAATTGCAGCTTTTGTTGGTGAGTCAGATCAATATCCATCAATGTACTCAGCACTTAAGTATCAAGGTAGACCATTATATAAGTACGCACGAGAGGGTATTGAAGTCCCTCGTAAATGCAGAAAAATAAATGTGTTTAGCTTATCGTTTGACGAATTTGATGAACAAAACAACGTATTACAAATGACGGCTCATGTATCAAAAGGGACGTATATTCGTACAATCGTTGATGATTTGGGCGAAAACCTAGGGTGTGGCGCACACGTTATAATGCTTCACAGAACTGCTGTTGGTCAGTATCCGGCAGATAAAATGGTTTCGCTTGATGAAATTGAAGCGTTGCTTGCTAAAGCGAAAGCAGAAGAGCTTGCGCCTTCTACTTATTTAGACTCGTTGTTATTACCTATAGACACTGCTTTAACTGATTTACCTGTTATTGAAATTTCGAAAGAGCAGGGCAAAGTATTTAGTCATGGGCAAGCAGTCGAGTTACCAGAAGCTTTATCTGAGGGGGCAATTAAAGTTGTTGCGGATGGTGTGTTTATTGGTACTGGCGAGCGCAACTCAAGTGGCCATTTAAAGGTTAAACGTGGTCTTGCTAGCCAGCAAGATGATTACGTAAAGCCTGAATAAGCAATTAGTGTGCCCAGCAGTGGCTTATTAGTTGTAGATGGGAATAATTAACTTGTAGTTATTCCCACAGTTGGTAGAATACGCCGGCTTAATCGTTTTGGCTGAATTAGTGATCGGCTAAGACACCTTTTAAATTTAATTTTTGGAGTTACTATGTCACTAAGCAATCAAGAAAAAATCGATATCATTGCTAAATTTGCACGTGCAGAAGGCGATACAGGTTCATCAGAAGTACAAGTAGCATTACTTACTTATGATATCAACAAGCTTCAAGGTCACTTTGCTGATCACAAGCATGACTTCCACTCACGTCGTGGTCTGCTTCGTAAAGTAAGCACTCGCCGTAAACTACTTGATTACCTTAAAGGTAAAGATATCACTAGTTATACTGCACTAATCAAAGAACTTGGCCTACGTCGTTAAGAACTAGATTATAGAAATGGGAGCTTTTTAGCTCCTTTTTTTGTGCCTAAAATTTGTGTTTGAAAATAAAACAAATATATAAACTTATTGAATTATATTATAAAACTCTTATTTCATAGCTTATCAAGCATCGTTGTATTTACCCGCTCATTAGCCCAGCTTAAATCTAGTAGCTAGTGTGTGTTGACCTTTCGTGATTAATTTTGCAGCTGTATGTTTGGTCTTTAGGCAAGGCAGCGCCTATGTAGTGTGGTTATTCCCCATAAATAGGCGATAACGCAGCATAAATGCCAAACATGCGTTGCCCTGCGGGTTCATCCTAGGGGCGATTAACTCTTTGTTGCTCGATTTTGACTTAGCCCACTAGGTTACAAATCTCGCGCCGTGATTAAATCGCCCCTTGATTGAACAAATTTCAATCCACAAAGATCAACACACCCTAGACTCGCATTTTGAAGTAGCTTTGGTATATACTATGCGCGTAGGTAAAAAGGTTTATCTGCAATTATTCACATCATTGCCAATTGTAGTACTTAATTGATTTCCAACTGAATACAATTATGTACTGTAATTGGTACTTTGATGACAACTTATTAGAATACATTTAAGGAATATTTTAAGTGCAAGCAATTATTAAAGAATTCAAACTAGGTCAACATACAGTGACTCTAGAAACTGGTGCAATCGCTCGTCAAGCAGACGGCGCTGTACTTGCAAGCATTGGCGACACTTCAGTTTTAGTAACTGTTGTTGGTAAGCGTGAAGCACAACCTGGTCAAGACTTTTTCCCACTAACAGTTAACTACCAAGAGCGTATGTACGCTGCTGGTCGTATCCCTGGTGGTTTCTTAAAGCGTGAAGGCCGTCCTAACGATGGCGAAACTCTTATTGCACGTCTTATTGACCGTCCAATTCGTCCACTTTTCCCAAGCGGCTTTGTAAACGAAGTACAAGTTATTGCTACTGTTGTTTCTGTTAACCCTGAAATCCAACCTGATATGGTTGCGATGATTGGTACTTCAGCAGCACTTGCTATCTCTGGTATCCCGTTCAGTGGTCCAATTGGTGCATCTCGCGTTGGTTACATCAACGGCGAATACGTACTTAACCCTACACTAAAAGAGCTTGAAGAAAGCCAACTTGATTTAGTGGTAGCCGGTACTGATAAAGCGGTACTTATGGTTGAGTCAGAAGCTAACGTACTTGCAGAAGACGTAATGCTTGGCGCTGTTGTATATGGTCATGAGCAATCTCAAGCGATCATTACTGCAATCGAAGAATTTAAAGCGCAAGCAGGCAAGCCTACTTGGGATTGGACTGCACCTGAGAAAAATGTTGCATTAGAAGATAAAGTAGCAACTATTGCTGCTGAAAAAGTAGGCGCAGCTTACTTAATCACTGATAAAGTAGCGCGTAAAGAAGCTCTTGGTGAAGCTAAAGATGAAGTTGTTGCAGTATTAACAGCTGAACTTGCTGAAGGCGAGTCTTTAGACAAGCAAGAAATTGGCAAAATCTTCGGTTCACTTGAGAAGAAAATCGTTCGTGGCCGTATCGCTGCTGGCGAAAAACGTATCGATGGTCGTGAACCAGATATGATTCGTGCTCTAGACGTAATGACTGGCGTATTACCGCGTACTCACGGTTCTGCTATCTTTACACGTGGTGAAACTCAAGCGTTAGTAACAGCGACACTTGGTACAGAACGTGATTCACAGTTAATCGACGATTTAACTGGTACTCATAAAAACCACTTTATGCTTAACTACAACTTCCCTCCATTCTGTGTAGGTGAAACTGGTTTTGTTGGTTCTCCTAAGCGTCGTGAAATCGGCCATGGTAACCTTGCTAAGCGTGGTATTTCAGCTGTAATGCCTACACTTACTGAGTTCCCTTACTCAATCCGTGTAGTATCTGAAATTACTGAATCAAACGGTTCTTCTTCAATGGCGTCTGTTTGTGGTACTTCTCTAGCACTTATGAACGCGGGTGTACCAATTAAAGCATCTGTTGCCGGTATTGCGATGGGTCTAGTTAAAGAAGACGATAAATTCGTTGTTCTTTCTGACATTTTAGGTGATGAAGATCACTTAGGTGACATGGACTTTAAAGTTGCCGGTACTGCTGCAGGTATTACTGCACTTCAAATGGATATCAAAATCGAAGGTATCACTCAAGAAATCATGCAAATTGCGCTTAAACAAGCAAAAGCTGCACGTTTACATATCTTAGAAGTGATGGATGAAGCGATTTCTGCTCCTTCTGAAGAGCTATCAATGTTTGCTCCTCGCATATACACAATGAAAATCCCACAGAAGAAAATCGCTGAAGTTATTGGTAAAGGTGGCGCAACTATTCGTCAGCTTACTGAAGAAACTGGTACAACGATTGAAATCGGTGACGACGGTACAATTAAAATTGCCGCTACAGATGGCGAAAGTGCAGCTAATGCAATTAGCCGTATTGAGCAATTAACAGCTGAACTTGAAGTAGGTACTATCTACGAAGGTAAAGTTGTACGTATCGTAGACTTCGGTGCGTTTGTAAACATTCTTCCTGGCAAAGATGGTCTAGTACATATTTCTCAAATTAGTACTGAGCGCGTTAATAACGTGGCTGATCACCTTTCTGAAGGTCAAGAAGTTAAAGTTAAAGTACTAGAAGTAGATCGCCAAGGCCGTGTACGTCTAAGTATTAAAGAAGCAATGGAATCAGCAGCACCTGCAGCTGACGCGCCAACTGACGCGTAATTGCTAACTTATTAATCTAGTTATATTAGCTAGATAGTAAAAAAGGGGCTGTTTAGCCCCTTTTTTTATGCTTTAATGAAACCTTATTGGACAAGGTCTGTCTTATATTAATCGCGATATATCTTGGTATTAAGGATTTTAATGATACTCAAACATTTAGCTTTGGCATCTTTTGCTATTTTGTCTTTAAGCGCTTGCCAAACTACAACAGAATCAGAACCAACCCCGATTGTTAATGTGCCATTTACTGCACCTTTAGCTTCTGACTTTAGAAGTGAAATTGCTATTGCACGCTACTCAGAGCTATTAAATAGAGCCGACTTAAGCGAAGAGCAACAAGCTAAGCTTTATTACGACCGTGGTGTACTTTTTGATAGTCTAGGTATGACAACTCTTTCGCGTATTGATTTTAATCGCGCAGTAAAGCTTAAGCCTGATTTAGCTGAAGTGTATAATTTTTTAGGTATTCAACATACGCTTATGCAGCAGTATGAAAAAGCCTATGAGTTTTTCGATTCTGCCCTAGAACTTGATGAAGAGCATGAATACGCCTATTTAAATCGTGGTATCGCACTGTATTACGGCGACAGAGCAGGCCTTGCTAAAAATGATTTTAATGAATTTTTAGCTCGCTCTCCAAAAGATCCGTACCGAGTTTTATGGGTTTATTTAGCACAAGCACAAGAGGATAAAGCCGTTGCGCTTGATGCACTTAAACAAAATGCCACTGCGCTTGATGAATCACAATGGGCGTACCAGTTAATTTCTCTTTATACGGGGGATATGAGTGAACATGCATTTTTATCTGGCATTAGTGATGGTGTTAGAACTGAGCAAGAATATGCGCAGCGTTTATGCGAAGCTTATTTTTATTTAGCTAAAATGCATCAAGCAGCAGGTGAGCTGTATTTAGCATCAGACTACTTTAGGCTTGCGCTAGCAACTAATGTACACGAGTTTATTGAGTACAAATATGCGCGTTTAGAGCTTGAGTTGATGCAAGGTGTTGACGCAAGTTAAGCGTTTTAAATTAATAGGTGTATTACTATGTTGTTTGTTACTTACAGGCTCGAGTAATCACCTAGGCGCTATTGGCTTTTGGCATGTTTTAAACGCAAAAGCTAATGTGCTACAAAGTTATTGGAAATCACCTGGTTATTTTTCTGATCACTTAGAGCAGTTACCAAATACCTCTTTAGCTATACTCGCCCGCAGTAAAATTTCTTCAGCCCAATATATGTATTCTCTTAAGCTTATTAAAAGTAGTCAGAGCGATACTGCAAAACAATTTTGGCTCTCCGCTATAAATGACTTAACAATCCCAGAGCGTAAAATATTAGCAACAAAGTTACTTGAGCACTCACGTTGGAGCGATTTAAAGTTACTCGCTAGTAAAAACAAATTACCAGCAGGGGATGTGCTAAATCATCTAAAACTTCAGTTAAAAACACCACAGAGTAAAGTATCTAGTGAGTTTATCCACGCTCTTGGTTTTTCATCTTTAAGAAATATAAGCAAACCTAATAAGCAATGTATGTTTAACGTGCTGACTATGAGCGATCATCGTAGGGGCTTATATAAACTCACCGAGTTTATTAATGCTTATAATAAACAACCAGAGCCCCGTGAAAATATTTTTTGCTTTTCAAAACCAGTTTACGTTGCAGGTATGCTTGAGTGTAAAAGTAGCATTAATCAAATAGCAAAGTGTGACTGGCAATCAGCTAAACTCAATAACCAGCTTCCTAACAATTTTGATTTTATAGTAATGATGCCAAAAGATGGAACGGCTAATGTTACTAAAGGAACAATGCTAATAAACTCAAAAGCAAAATACAGTGTGTTTTTGCATGAGTTGATGCATTTTAACGGTTTTGAAGATGAATATGCTTTGCCTAAAACTAAACAAGCATGGTTGTGTGCAAAAACGGGTTTTGTGGCACCTAATTTATTTATTTCTCATGATGAGTCGCCCCCAATAGGATGGCATAAAGCAAAGAGTTGCCAGATAGGTGGTGTTGCATATAAACCTAGTGAAAATTGGTCTATTATGCAATATCAGCAGTTAGGGCTCTCGGCGCAGTATAGAGAGATTTGGTTGAAGCATTTAGATATGACCAATGGTAATTCTTATCGCCACTCCAGCGCGCTTACATTTGCAAATAAGGCCATATTAAATTAACAATTATCAGTATTAATTAATTGTTTTTGTAGGCTTAATAAATTGTTAGTTCATGTTTAAAAAACACCCATACAGAACCGCTTTTTATAGACAAAATCAGTGTTTTTCAGTATAACTATAGTCATTAATGTCGTTTAAAAACAGGCAGTAAAAGCATCCCTTAGTATTAAAAAGAGATGCCCTGATAAACTTATGATTATAAAAGGCCCTACATTATGACTTTGCTCTGGATACCCTTGTTATCCTTAATTGGCAGTGTTATTTCTGCATGCACAGGTAAGTTATCCCGCAATTTAAGCACTAGTTTAACGGCTCTTGCGCCTCTAACGGCTTTGGGAATAACTTTATACCATGCACCTGCAGTTTTAGCGGGCGAAACCATTCGTTACTCTTTCGCTTGGATCCCGTCAATAGGGCTCGACCTATCTCTGCGGTTAGACGGCCTCAGTTTATTGTTTATGTTTATGATTTTAGGCATAGGCTTGCTCGTTATTCTCTACACGCGTTACTACCTCAGTGCCAACGACTCAATGGCTAAGTTATATAGTTATTTAATGCTGTTTATGACCGCAATGCTTGGCATTGTTATGTCTAACAATGTTATTCAGCTGTGGTTGTTTTGGGAATTAACGAGCATCAGCTCATTTTTATTAATTAGTTTTTGGTGGCATAAGTCTGAAGCGCGAAAGGGTGCTCGTATGGCACTTGCTGTAACAGGTGCGGGCGGCTTAGCGTTACTTGCAGGCTTAATGCTATTAGGTGATATTGTTGGTAGTTATGACCTAGATGTTATCCTAGCGAGTAAAGCAATAATTCAATCTCACGATTTATACGAAGTAGCATTAGTATTGGTGCTATTGGGTGCGTTTACTAAATCGGCACAATTTCCATTTCATTTTTGGCTTCCTCATGCAATGGCAGCGCCTACGCCAGTGAGCGCGTATTTACATTCTGCAACCATGGTAAAAGCCGGTATATTTTTGTTAGCACGTTTTCATCCGGCTTTAGCTGGCACCGATACGTGGTTCCTGCTTGTTGGGTTAACAGGTTTAGCTACGCTGTTGTTTGGTGCTTATATAGCATTATTCAAACACGATTTAAAAGGATTGTTAGCCTACTCAACAATAAGCCATTTGGGTTTAATAACGCTATTACTCGGGCTTGATACTGAGCTTGCGACTGTTGCTGCTATATTTCATATAATTAACCATGCAACGTTTAAAGCGTCGTTATTTATGGCCGTTGGTATTATCGATCATGAAACAGGCACGCGCGATATGCGTAAATTAAATGGTATGTGGCGATACTTACCATACACTGCAACGCTTGCAATGGTCGCGGCGGCTGCAATGGCAGGGGTTCCATTACTTAATGGCTTCTTGTCTAAAGAGATGTTTTTTGCAGAAACGCTGCATCAGCAAGTGCTTGGTTCTATGTCGTGGTTAATTCCAGTACTGGCAACGGTTGCAGGCGCATTAGCTGTTGCGTACTCCGCACGCTTTATTCATGACGTGTTCTTTAATGGTGAGCCAATCGATTTACCTCGCACGCCGCACGAACCGCCACGTTATATGCGAGTACCAATAGAAATATTAGTTGTGATTTGTTTGCTAGTGGGTATGTTCCCACACTTTACAATTGATGGCATTTTATCTGCGGCCTCTTTAGCTGTACTTGGAAAAGAAATGCCAGTTTACGAATTGGCTATTTGGCACGGGTTTAACTTGCCTCTATTAATGAGTGCAATGGCGATTGCTGGCGGTTTATTTATTTATATTAATCGTAAATATTTATTTCAGTTTCAAGCGTCATTACCACCTTTAAACGCTAAAAAAACCTTTGAACGTGTAATTTTAAGTGTTGTTGCTTGGTGTCAGTCAAAGGTAAGCAGTATCGAAAATGGATCGCTGCAGCGCTACCTAGTAATTATGTTAGCGGTAGTCTTACTGTGTGCCGGTTGGCCATTATTTGAAATGCAACAACTTGCAGGCAGCATGCCACTCACTCCTGTTGATGTGCACAATGCAATTGGTGCGGGCTTATTGATTATTGGTGCTCTTGCTACCGTTATTTGGCATCGCTCTCGAATGGTATCGTTGTTAATGCTCTCAATCGTAGGGTTAATGGTATCGGTTGTATTCACACGCTTTTCTGCTCCTGATTTAGCACTTACACAGCTAACTGTTGAGGTTGTTACTATTATTTTACTTATGCTGGCATTGTTTTTCTTACCCCAGCATACGCCAAAAGAATCAAGTTCATTACGCGTACTTCGAGATTTAGGAATTGCCTCTACGTTAGGTGTAGTTATAGCGAGTATCTGTTATGCATTACTTACACGTCCATTAGATTCAATCTCAGACTTCTTTATTGCTAACGCTAAAATTGGTGGCGGTGGTACTAATGTAGTTAACGTTATTTTAGTCGACTTTAGGGGCTTTGATACGCTTGGTGAAATTACCGTATTAGGCATTGCCGCATTAGGTATATTTAAAGTACTTTCTCGAATCCCATTATTTATGCCAGCAAGTGACAGTGAAGGGCGCCCATGGGCACGAGAGCGCCATCCAATATTACTGGCGAGTATTTCACAAAGTTTATTACCGCTTGCGTTATTGGTTTCTGCATATATTTTCTTACGCGGGCATAACTTACCTGGTGGTGGCTTTATTGCAGGACTGGTAACATCAATCGCGTTTATTTTGCAATACATGGCGCATGGTACAGCATGGATAAACGGACGTTTTGATGTTAATTATCGCAAAATTATAGCTTCAGGCATTGGTATTTCTTTGTTTACAGGTGTGGGTAGTTGGTTCTTTGATAAGCCATTTTTAACAACTTGGTTTGACTACTTTGATATTCCGTTTGTCGGTAAAACAGAGCTTGCCAGCGCGATTGCATTTGACCTAGGTGTTTACTTAACTGTTGTAGGCGCTACGTTAATGATTTTAGCAAGCTTAGGTAATATGACGGCAGATACCCAGAAAAAAGAGGTAAATATTTAATGGAATTATTGTACGCATCTTGCGTTGGAGTATTGGTCAGTTGCGGTGTGTTTTTACTGCTAAGAGCTCGTACGTTCCCTGTAGTACTTGGGCTTACTATGATTTCATACGCTGTTAACTTATTTTTATTTTCAGCAGGTCGCCTTACTATTAATAAAGCGGTAGTACTTGGTACTGGTACAGAATACGCCGATCCATTACCTCAAGCTTTAGTGCTTACAGCTATTGTTATTGGTTTTGCGATGACCGCATTCGTGGTTATTTTGGCAATACGTGGACGCGCCGATTTAGGTAGCGACCATGTTGATGGTTATGTGCCTAACACCTCGGCAGATAATAAGGAGCAAAAATGATCCAACATTTAGCTTCGCTACCTATTTTATTACCTATGCTGACGGCCGTTATTTTATTGCTGCCGCCGTGTGGTAAAAGCGTCAAAATTCGCCGCTTAGTTTCAATTGTAATGGCAATAGCTACTTTTGCCATTAGTGTGCTTTTACTTGTACATATTAATAATACAGGTATTAATGTTTACGCTATTGGTAGTTGGTCTGCACCATTTGGGATAGTCTTAGTAGCCGATATGTTGTCTACCTTATTGGTTACGTTAACTTCATTTTTAGGTTTGGGCGCTATTTTATATGGTAGTGCTGGCGATGATGAAAAGGGCAGCTTTTATCATCCACTTGTCCACTTTTTAATATTGGGTGTAAATGGTGCGTTTTTAACTGGCGATTTATTTAATCTATTTGTATTTT
Organism: Pseudoalteromonas sp. LC2018020214; assembly: GCF_016598755.1. NCBI lineage: Bacteria > Pseudomonadati > Pseudomonadota > Gammaproteobacteria > Alteromonadales > Pseudoalteromonadaceae > Pseudoalteromonas > Pseudoalteromonas sp. LC2018020214. The sequence goes on along the minus strand of NZ_CP066804.1, from coordinate 2,490,267 downwards.
TTGAAGTGCTACTGATTGCATCTTATGCATTGTTAATGCACGCAGGTGATAAACAAAACACCCGTGCTGCGCTGCAATATGTAATATTAAATTTAGTTGGCTCAAGTGTATTTTTAATCGGTTTGGGTATTTTGTACGGTGTACTTGGTACGCTCAATATTGCAGATATGACGCAAAAGGTATCACTACTTACAGGTGATGATGTATACCTAGCAAAAGCAGGTGGCTTACTACTATTAATAGTATTTGCTTTAAAAGGCGCACTATTACCTCTGCATTTATGGCTTCCAAATACTTACGCAAGTGCTAAACCTGTGGTTGCTGCATTGTTTGCGATTATGACCAAAGTAGGCGTTTACGCTATGCTTCGTGTTTATACGGTGATATTTGGTGAACAAGCCGGAGCGCTTGAACACATGGCCCAGCCTTGGCTTTGGGGCTTAGCAATTGCGACCATTATAGTAGGTGCAATTGGTGTGATGGCTGCACAAGACTTACGTAAACTCACCTCTAACTTAGTATTAGTATCGGTAGGTACGCTGGTTGCGCTAATAGCATTGCAAAATGTAAATGCCACTGCTGCACTTTTATATTATTTAGTGCATTCAACACTTGTTAGTGCCGCACTATTTTTACTAGCAGACTTAGTTTCAATCCAGCGCGGTAAAGTTGGCGATAGACTAGTAGCTGGTCGCTCTGTAAAACAGCCATTTTTATTAGGTGTGTGCTTTATTATTGCGTCCTTAACGGTAGTTGGTATGCCACCACTGTCAGGCTTTGTAGGTAAAATTTGGATACTTAAAGCGACATTAAATAGTGAGCAAGCTTTACTATTTTGGCCAGTATATTTAGTAACAAGTTTTGCGTTGTTAGTAGCGCTTTCGCGCGCTGGCACAACTTTGTTCTGGGAGCATAGAAGCAAAAATAGCGAAAATGCCGATTGTGCAAGTGCACATCCGTTGCAGGTAACAGTAATTATAGCTTTACTTGCATGTTCGCCATTGCTCGTTATTTTGGGCGGACCAATAAGTGAATATATGCTAAATGCTGCTACTCAGTTACATGATCTAAGCGGCGGTATTAATGCTGTACTTAAAGGAGGCATGTGATGAGATTACAAGCCCGTTTTCGTTGGTTACCAACGCCATTTCGTAGCTTATTTTTGTTTATGGTTTGGTTATTGTTAAACAATAGCGTATCGGTAGGGCACTTAGTATTAGCGACTATTTTTGCGATACTTATCCCTATTCTAAGTTTTTCGTTTCGAGACCCTCAGCCACTGATTTTAAAGCCAGGCTTGGCGCTTAAGCAGTTACTTATAGTGCTGTACGATATTGTTGTTGCAAATTTACAAGTGGCTTTACTTATACTTGGACCATCAAAAAAATTGCGTCCGGCCTTTATAAAAGTTCCTATAGATTTAACACACGACATGCCAATTACTATATTGGCTAGTTGTGTATCGCTTACACCTGGTACTGTGAGTGCAGAGGTTTATCCAATTGCTGAGTCGCTACCTGAAGGTGAAGAGCCAACGCAACGCTACTTACTGATACATGTGCTTGATCTTAAAGATGAAGAAGCACTTATCAAACAAATAAAACAACGCTACGAAGCTCCACTAAAGGAGATATTTCAATGTTAGACACCATATTACTCATTGTTTTTTCGATGATTGGCTTATCATTATTGCTTAATTTATGGCGATTGATCATCGGTCCGTCAGTGCCTGACCGTGTTTTAGCGCTCGATACTATGTACATTAACGTCATCGCACTGATTATTTTATACAGCATTAGTATGGATACAGGGCTTTATTTTGAAGCTGCACTGCTTATTGCCATGCTAGGTTTTATAAGTACGGTTGCAGTGTGTAAGTATTTACTACGTGGCGATATAATTGAATAAGGTGAAAACATGATCAGCGAATGGGTTGTATCAATATTATTGTTATTTGGTGGTACGTTTATTTTAATTGGCTCAATAGGTTTAATTAAACTACCTGACTTTTTTATGCGTTTACATGGGCCAACTAAAGCAACCACGTTGGGCATGGCGAGTATGTTAATTGCTGCTATGGTTTATTTTGCAAATTCAGGGCATGGCCTAAGTGTTAAAGAAATACTCATCACTATATTTTTACTAATTACGGCACCGATTAGTGGTTACATGCTAATAAAGTCAGCTATTCATCATAAGCTAAAAGCCAAAGAAGGCACTAAAGGCCTAGATAATGTAGAAGACGACTAACGCAAAAATTAATTTATAAAAGGCCGAATAAGTTCATTTTATTCGGCCTTTTTAATGATTGCTTGTACCCTTTACAATACAAATTATTCATGTGACTATAAATCCATTATTTATATGAAAGGATATTATTATGGGTAAGGTACTACTTTTATCATTGCTAATTTTTTCTAGTAGTTTATATGCTGAACAAAGTACTAAGCAGCAAAAAATAGATGAACTCATTAATGTAATGAATTTAGATTCAATGGTTGACTCTATGTACGGCCAGGTTGAAGGTATGATGAAAGGCATGTCAGACCAAATGGGCGTTAAGCCTTCTGAACAGGCAATTTTTGATAAATACTACAGCGACATGACGACGGTATTAAAAACTGAAATGAGCTGGGCCAAAATGCAGCCGATGATGATTAGCGTGTACGACAAACATTTTAGTGAGCAAGAAATTGCCGATATGCTAGCGTTTTATAAAACAGATACAGGGCAAAAAATACTTGAAAAAATGCCTGTTGTAATGCAAGAGTCTATGCAAATGTCACAAAGCTTAATGAAAGATGCTATGCCTAAAATACAAACTTTAGCGCAGCAACTAAGCGACGAATTAGAGCAAAGCCGTAGCGAATCAAACTAGGGCAGCGCATGTTTGGTATTTATGCTGCGTTATCGCCTATTTATGGAGAATAACCACACTACATAGGCTCTGCCTTGCCTAAAGACCAAACAGTCTGCATAAATTAAATCACCAATGATCAACACGCCCTTAGATTAATACGCGCCTTACTTAGGCGCTTCTCTGCTAAATTACGCCCCCTCCAGATAATACACGCCCGATATCAGCTTAAGTTAATTATGTTTGTGTCATTATATTAATGAGCAACAATACTTAATCAATTTGAGGGATTAAATTCGGCGTTAACTGCGTTAAACATTTTGATATACGACTGCATGGATGCAGAGGCAATTAGTGATAAGAACTAAATAACGAAACTTTTGCCTTGTTATCAACACTATTTTCTTGTCTTAAATAGGTTACTTAATTAAGCGAATTGGTATTATTTTATTAGTTTTAAAATAGTCATTGACCTATGTGTTGCACCTAGGTTTATTATGAAGCTACTGAAACACGACGGAGCTAAATTATGTATGTTAAACAACTCGCCAAGTTAATGGGCGTGACTGCCGATACTGTTCGTCATTACACACGAATTGGGTTACTTCATCCAATACGCAGTGAAGAAAATGGTTATCAAGAATATACAAAGCAAGACCAGCAGCGTTTAAAGTTTATTATTAGCTCTCGTCAACTTGGTTTTTCACTCAAAGATATTCAACACATTATAGGCGAGTCAGAGCAGGGGAATTGTCCTTGTCCGTTAACGCGTAAACTCATTACTAAACGCCTAGAAGAAACCGAAGCACTATTTCAAGAAACATTAAAATTACGAAACAGAATGCATGCAGCTCTGGCGCAATGGGATACATCAGCCGATGGTGCAAATGCCAGTGACGTATGTAGTTTAATAGAATCTTTTGTTGATCCAATAAACGATTCTGCAAATAAGGAGCAGCGTAATGACGACTAATACAAAAGACACCGCGCAAAACTTTATTATTGAGGGTGCTAATTGCGGCAGTTGTGTGGCTAAAATTGAAAAAGCCCTTAATAGCGTGCAAGGCGCGCAAAACGTGGAAATGAACTTTGCACAGCGTACTGTCCGTGTAGAAGGTAAAGCCCGCGAAAGCACGCTTATTAAAGCAGTCGAAAACATTGGTTATTCAGCTAAGCCAATGAGTAACGAGTCTGATCAAGATGCACTTGATGAAAAAGCAAAGTCGGATGAGGCACATTATAAAAAGCTAATGCGTAATATGATATTAGCGTTAGGGGTCGGTGCGCCGTTAATGATATACGGGCTTATTTTTGACATGAGTGTGACCACCGACACACAACGAATAGCCTGGTTTTTAGTGGGTATAGTCACGCTTGTGGTTATGGCTATATCAGGTAAACAATTTTACAACGGTGCATGGCAGGCATTCAAAAACCATGCTGCCAATATGGATACATTAATAGCGCTTGGTACAGGTACTGCGTGGCTGTATTCAATGTTTGTGGTAATAGCACCAAACTTATTACCACAAGTTGCAAGACACGTATATTTTGAAGCATCATCGATGATCATCGGTTTAATTAGTTTAGGGCTCGCTTTTGAAGTAAAAGCACGTGGGCGCACCTCACAAGCAATTAAACGCTTAATTGGCCTGCAACCAAAAACTGCACGCGTAATTCGCGATGGTCAAGAGCAAGACATCGACATTAGTGATGTTGTAAAAAATGATGAAGTACGCGTACGCCCGGGTGAAAAAATCCCTGTGGATGGCGATGTTATTGAAGGCAGCAGTACGGTTGATGAGTCAATGCTTACTGGTGAGCCAATGGCTGTAAGCAAAAAAACGGGCGATAAAGTCGTTGCCGGAAGTATTAATAAAAGTGGCACTTTATTATTTAAAGCCACGCACATTGGTAGCGAAACCACACTTGCCAATATTATCAATATGGTAAAGCGTGCACAAAACTCAAAGCCATCAATAGGGCGCTTAGCTGATGTTATATCAGGAATATTTGTACCAACGGTCATGATTATTGCAGTACTTGCGGGCCTTGCATGGTTAAACTTTGGACCTGAGCCATCAATTGCTTATGCCGTTGTTGCGGTTACCACTGTACTTATTATTGCTTGTCCTTGTGCGTTAGGACTCGCAACCCCTATGTCAGTTATGGTGGGTATTGGTAAAGCTGCAGAGTCAGGAATATTAATTCGAAATGGTGAGTCGCTGCAAACAACATCTAAAATCACCACCATGATTTTAGATAAAACAGGCACTATTACTCAAGGCACACCGCAAGTTACCGATGTAGTTACCTTTAATAACAGTGATGAAAATACAGTAATGCAACTTGTTGCAAGCCTTGAAAGTAGCTCAGAGCATCCACTGGCCCAAGCAATTACGGCACACGCTAAAAAGCAGGGCTTAGCTTTAAGTAAAGTAGCCGACTTTAACGCAATTACAGGTAAAGGTGTCACTGGCAGTGTTGACGGGCAAACATTGTTGTTTGGCAATAAAGCGCTAATGGATAAATACAACGTGGCCGTTGATGATGCAACCGAGCAAGCTCAAACACTTGCCAGTGATGCTAAAACACCCATGTATTTTGCAAGTAATAATAAGCTCCACGCTATTATTGCAGTAGCCGATCCAATTAAAGAGGATTCAGTTGAAGCTATTAAACGCCTGCAAGATAAAGGTATCCACCTAGTTATGCTAACAGGTGACAACAAAGCCACTGCACAAGCCGTTGCTAAGCAAGTCGGTATTGATGACTTTATTGCAGAAGTAATGCCCGATGACAAAGTAAACGAAGTAACAAAACGCCAAGCAAACGGTGAAATAGTGGGTATGACAGGTGACGGTATTAACGATGCCCCCGCACTTGCGCAAGCGGATGTAGGGTTTGCAATTGGCACAGGTACCGATGTTGCAATAGAAAGTGCAGACATTACCTTAATGCGTGGTTCGTTACATGGCCTTGCTGATGCAATTGCAGTGAGTAATGCAACTATTTCAAATATTAAACAAAACCTATTTGGTGCCTTTATTTATAACGTGGCGGGTATTCCGATTGCAGCCGGCGTGTTGTATCCATTTTTTGGCATCCTACTTAACCCTGTTGTTGCAGGTGCAGCTATGGCACTTTCATCGCTTACAGTGGTAAGTAACGCTAATCGCTTACGTTTTTTCAAACCAAATAAATCGTAATTTAAGCTAAGGAGTACATTATGTTGATGATTAATATAGGTGGTGCACTGTTAATAGCTGCAATTATTTATTGGTTTTGGCTATACAAACCAGAGCAAACACAAAGTGATGACAACAAAGAAACAATAGTCGTTGATAACGGTGTTTATAAGCCAGGACACATTAAAGTGGCAGCCAACAAAGAGGTTGTACTTACCTTTGATAGAAAAGACAGCGCGCCGTGCGCCGAAACCGTTGTATTTCCACAGCTTGATATAAGTAAAACGCTGGCAATGGGTGATGGCAATACAGTTAAACTACCTGCGCTTGAAGCCGGTGAGTATGACTTTCATTGCCAAATGCAAATGTATAAGGGCAAGCTAGTTGCAGAGTAATCTGAACTAAGTAGGTGTTGGGGTCGTATAGTTGCCTTATATAAGCTGTATAAATAGATGAGTAGGAGTCGTTATACTCAATGAATAAACTAAACCCTAAAAAATTATTGAATAGTAAATGGACCGCAACACCTGCTATAAATAAAGAAAAACACTTCATTATTGTTGAGGTGGAATTTGATGAAGATGGCAACGTAATTGAATGTATTACCGAGGCTGTTATGTCAAAAAATCAATATCCAATTAGTTGGCGAGATTTAAAAGATAACCAAAAGTGGTTGCAAGGGTGGAAGTAGTTTAAATCTATATAATTTACCTCACTCCAATAGCTGGCACACGATGTAGGTTTGCTTAACTCAAGCGAACCTATATTTTACGGCGCATTAAATTATGAGTTTAATGCTACAACTTAGCTTTAGCATTGAAACCTTCCTAAATAAATTCGCCATTTGGCAACAAAACAGTTAATTTCAAAATATCCTTCCAAAATTATTTATAATAAATTTCAAAAACAATGTAACTTACTGATTATAAGTAAATTAATTATTTAATAGCCGCAAATAAATCCGATGTAATTTCCATGTTCATATTCAGTTTATTTTGAAGACTAACTCAAACGCCCCCCTTATTGGCTTTTTAGCAAAAGTGTGTCTTTTTAATTAAACTTAACCAATTGATTTTCATAGGTTTAATCTTTTTAATTAAATGGCTGTTGCTAAATAGCAACAACAACACCTCCCCAAATTAAGCTTTTCTCGCTTTGCATCATTTAACTCATTGTTTTTAAATGATAAATAAAAAGTGGCACCGAAGTTGTAATACATAGAATGTATTAAGCAAAACGTGATGAAAGCCAAAGGCCTTAATCGCAACAACCCAATGAAGGAATACTATTATGAAAACATTTCAATCAACATTAGTACTAATGGCGCTAGCTTCTTCATCAGCGGCTTTTGCAGCAACAGATTTTGATACGCTAGACGTAGATGGTAATGGCGCAATCAGCCAAGCCGAAGCTTCAGTGGATGCTGAGCTTTTAAGCAAGTTTGAAGAACTCGATACTAACCAAGATGGTGAGCTATCTGAAGATGAGTTTTCTAAGGCCTAAAATTAAAGCCTTAAGCAGTTAATGCTCTGTGATGTTATCTAAATTCTGAGTTGCCAAAGACAACCTAAGTAGGCAAGGGAGCCTACTAAAAAGAATAACCAGGATGTGACTAGAGAGCACTATAGAGCAAATTTATTTAGGACACCGCATACTTTTGAAGGATTAAATTATGAGAAAGCTACAATCAACATTTGTACTTATAGCTATTGTTTCTTCGTCAGTAGTATTTGCAAACACAGACTTTGAAACACGCGATGCAGACGACAACGCTTCAATTAGCCAAGCTGAAGAATCGGCGCAAGTTATAGAGCAATTTGACGAGCTGAATGTTCAAAGTAGCGGTGGTCCGACAGAAAATGATTTTTTTGAATATTAATTTATAGACACTTTACTCCTAAAGGATCTTTGAAAAGGACTTCTTACCCCTAATCAGGCCCAAAGCCTAAGGAAACGATTATGAAAACTTTACATAAAACTCTAGCACTTGTAGCCCTAGCTTCTTCTTCAGCGGCGTTTGCTGCGGTAGATTTTGATTCTTTTGATACAGATGGCGACGGCGTAATTAGCAAAACAGAAGCCCAAGTAAACTCGCAACTAGTACAGCTTTTTGATCAATTAGATACAGATGGAAATGGCGAGTTATCTAAAGAAGAGTTTTCGAAGGTTCAGTAATAAGCTCTATGTAGAACCTTACCAGTCATACTCACAAAGCAGCTAAGTAATTAATACTTAGCTGCTTTTTTGTGCATTTAATTTAATATATTACTATTTAGTCACCAAAGTAGTGCAAAAGTTGAGTTTGAATAGTGTCAAGTTACTGATTGTTAAGTTATTTTATTGTTGGTTTTAAACTTGCAAATCTATTTATAACTTAGGTTAATGAGTATTTAAAATGGCGCGAATGAGTTATATCAGTAGTGTTGAACGCTACCACGAATATGAGCATGTAATACACAGTTTACTTGAATCTATTTTAATGAGTATTGAGGACGGATTAACTAAAGAACGTGATACTCGCTATCTGATTAAGCAGTACCCATTTTTAGAATTACAATATTGTTTAAATGCAGAAGGTTTGCAGCAGGGTAATAACGTCTGCTTTAAACGCGCATACAGCAAAAAATTAGGTGAAAGTGGTAATCAACAAGATTTAAGTGAGCGACCCTATTTTTTGAACGCTAAAGCAAGTGATAAAGTGTGCTTTACTGATCCCTATATTTCTATAGCGACTAACCATTTATGTATATCGGCGATTAAAGAGCTAAAAAAACCAATTAATAATCAGCATTACTTGGTCGTTGATGTGAGCTTAACGCAGCTTATTGAGTTTGTAATGGGTGATACTGCGCGCGCTAATATGTCGCCTTACTTCAAAGCGGGTTACGGTATTATTGTGGCGTGCTTATTTTGTTTAGTATTATTTCTACTAAATATCGTTTTTAGTGATATATACGCGCTATTAACTCATGTAGATACCTCATCAGACCCACTTGAACCCTTTAGTATCATTATTTACATCACCCTAGCATTAGCAGTATTCGATTTAGGTAAAACAATACTCGAAGAAGAAATCCTTATGCATAAGGATATTTTTAGGCACTCGTCTACGCGGCGCACTATTACACGGTTTATCTCTACTGTGTTGATTGCTATATCAATTGAGGCGCTGTTAACTATGTTTAAAGCGGCGTTGGGGCAATCGGAATATTTAATGCCTGCCATAGCGATGATGCTGGCAGTGGTAGGGCTTTTAATTGCACTGGCTATTTATGTTTATTTAGGGGCAAAAGCCGAAACGCTATTAATGCGCGCTCGTTTAAAACAAAAATCCTCCAAGTAGGAGGATTTTTATATTACATAACTCTATTTAATAGCTATTTACTGCTTATCTTGCGCGCGTTTGGCTTTAAAGTCAGACTCGCTCGTCCACTTTGGCCAATCGCCATTGTTTGCAAGTTGAGTGGCTATATCAACAATAAGATCTATATCTTGCTTAACACCACCTAACGACCAATCAGCTGAGTAGTCGTCTGCTTCTTTATGGTATTTATGCGCAATGTACTCAGGATCGGTATCACCCAGACTCATAAATAATAAACTAGGCACACCTTGCTTAGAAAGCGAGAAATGATCAGATCTAAAAAACAAGCCATTTTGCGGGCGAGGGTCCATTTTAACAACACGGCCTTGTGATTTTGCAGCCTTTGCTAAATAGTTTTCCATTGTCGATAAATCTTTACCGTATTGTAAAATGTAGTCAGTGCCATCAAGCACGTTCATGCCATCAATATTTAATAGACCGACCATTTGTTTTGTAGGTACAACCGCACCCGATGCAAATTCTTCAGAACCAATTAACCCCGTTTCTTCTGCTGTAAAGTTAGCAAAAATAATTGAGCGTTTAAATGGTTTTTGCTTGTTCATTTCGCTCATTATACGTGCTATTTCAAGCGTGGCTGCAGTGCCTGAAGCGTTATCTACTGCGCCATTATAAATCTTAGGGCCAGTATCAGTTTGTTTAGTACCAAAGTGGTCCCAGTGAGCGCTGATAACAACGTATTCGTCAGGTGATTCGCTACCTGTAATTTGTGCAACTACGTTATGCGATTTGGCATGTGATACTTCGTTTTTAAAGGCAAGGTTTGCTTTTAAGTTAAGTGGCGTCGCTTTAAAGTCATCATTTAATGCTGCTTGTTTTAAATCTTGGTAGTTAAGCTTTGCGGCGTTAAACATTTTCTCAGTCGCATCAAGTGTTAGCCAGCCCATAACCGGTAATTTTGATGCGTTTAAATTGTTATCCATTAACGTGTATTTAGTGCCGGTGTTTGAACTTTCAACTACGCCCCAAGGGTATGCCGCAGGTGCTGTTTCATGAACAATAAATACAGCCTTTGCACCTTGGCGAGCGGCTTCTTCATATTTATAAGTCCAACGACCGTAGTAGGTCATTGCATTACCAGTAAAAAGGGCGTCGTTTTGAGTAGCAAAGCCTGGATCGTTAACTAGCACAACCACAGTTTTACCAGTTACATCGATATTTTTATAGTCATTCCAGTTATATTCTGGTGCATTAATACCATAGCCAACAAATACAACGTCAGAATTGCGTACATCAATTAATGGCTGAAGTTGCTCGGTACGTGCGGTAAAGTCTTTACCTGACTCAAAGCTTAAATCACCTACCTTTAACTGCATATCCTGATTAGCTGTCACCATTGCCATTTTTACAGGCTGTAAGTATTTACCTTTATAAGCACCGGTTAAACCCAGCGCTTTATATTGCTCGCTTAAGTAGCCTACGGTTTTTACTTCACCATGAGTAAGCGGGCCTCGGCCTTCAAAGTCATCAGAGGCTAGCGTTTTAATATGCTGTTTAATATTGCTAAGGCTTACACCTGCTGTATTTTCTAATGGAGTTTTCTCGCTTGCAGGCTCTGAGCAGCCAAAGAGTGCAACTAGCAAGCTGAGGCTAGCGCTTTTTATAAGAGTAGATGCCATAGTCTTCATATTGTTATTTAATTAGGCTTTCAATATAAAGGAAGCACCGCAGCGATGTCGAATTTTTATAGAGAACTTTTCATTCAATTGCAGATTGATTTTATAAGGCGTATAAATAACGAACAATCTAAAGGAGCACATAATGGGCCAATGTAAAAAAAGTGGGTATTTATTTATAGCTAGTGGCATTGCTTTTTTTGCTGCTGCAATATTAGCTGAGCAGGAGACATTTTTTGTGCTGTCTGCTTCTTTTATAATACTGGGCACTATAAGTATAAAAAAAGCGATTGAATAACCGCTTAGTTTTTTTAGCTAAATATAAAGTTTAAATACAATACTTGGCACTAAAAGCAAAAAACCAGCATTAGCTGGTTTTTTTGCATAAGTTGCAGTTAGCTTTATGCGTCTGCAAGTTTTACGCGGATCTTACTTTTATCAACAGTAGATTGGTTAAGTGCAGTAATTGCGCTTTTACTTTCTATGTCGTTTGGCATTTCTACAAAGGCAAAACCTTTAGATTGGCCAGTTTCTTTATCAAGTACCAAGTTACAGGTAGTCACTTTACCGTGCTCTGCAAATAAAGTACGAAGCTCATGCTCAGTGGTAGCACGAGACAAGTTACGAACTAATAGTTTCATAATGAACCTAAATAATTATGTCAGTATTAATTATCTCAAGTAACTCAGGTTTAACCTAATTTTATTTTAAAACAAATATAAATAAACACTCTATAGAAATATTTTTTTGTATCACTTTGAAAATAATAGATTTTATAATTAAATTTGAAATATCAGTAAATTGGTAATATTAATTGGTAATTGAGTTGTGGTTATTTGTACAATAAATTGGTAAATTCATATTTAATTAACTTGCTATTAACTACAGAGCTACTCATGTCTAAATATACCCTTAAACCGTGCAATACAGTTACAGCTATACTTCTATCTTGTTTAGTTGCTGGTTGTGGCAGCTCAGGCTCTGATACTACGGTACAAAATAATGAAGCGATTTCTTCACAAACTCCTGCAACAATTGCTGGTAACACTCTAGGTGAAGTTATTAGCGATAGTAATGTTGCAATAACAGGCTCGTTAACTATTACGGATCAACAATCAGGTGAAGCTGCTTTTGTAGCACAAGAAAATAGCGCTACAAGCTATGGTTTTTTTAGCTTAAATGCTGGTGGAGATTGGTCATACACACTTGACGATTTAAACGCATCAATAACATCTTTAAGTGAAGGTGAAACACTACAAGATACAATAACAGTAAACTCTGTAGATGGTACTAGCGCACAAATTATCATAACAATTGTAGGTGCACCAATAGCTCAAGCTGATGGCTTTGAGAAAATATCACACGTTTTATTGCGTTCAGATGGCGTTAATTCGGGGCTTGACGCATACACACTTATTGAAAATGCCTTCGGCGAAGGGTCAATTGAATCTCCAGACCTATATGCTGGCAATCATCAAAGTGTTGTCCATATTCTTGAAGATACCGATACGATAATTGGTAACCATTTTGTCTTTTTAGCTCACCGAGATGATGACCAAGATAAAGACAAAGGCGTAAGTGATAGACAACGTAACGAAATAAAGACCTACGATAAATCACCACAAGAAACACTGGCGTTTGAGGGTGAGACATTTCAATATAGCTGGAAATTTAAAGTAAGCAGCGAGCTTGAGCTTACGAGTAAGTTTAGCCATTTTTTTCAAATAAAAGCCCGAAATGATAGCAACGACGACACCAATGGTAATGACGACCAGCCTATTATCACGCTCTCTGGGGCTCAAAAAAACAGCACAGGTAATCAGTTGCAAGTGCGATATAGTGCAGGCTTTGATGAAAACGGTAACAGCACAGGGCTTGATAAAAACCTCATTGAAACCGACTGGTCACTCATTACAGATGAATGGGTCGAGGTATTTGTACAAGCTACATTTAGTGAAAATGGTAAGCTTGATATGACATTAACGCGCTTAAGCGACAACGCAGAGATATTTAATATAAGCGAGCAAAACATAGATATGTGGCGCGGCTTTAGTGATGATGATTTTGCTCGTCCTAAGTGGGGAATATACCGCTCAATTGTTGAAACCGACAGCCTTCGCGCTGATGAAGAGCGTGTTAGGTTTGCTGATTTATCTATTACAAAAGGTAAGATAGCGCAGTAAGCTATTTTATCAATTAGCATGAAAAAGCCGTTAATGATTATGCATCATTAACGGCTTTTTTAATTTTTTGAGAAAGTGATTACTTCACTTCTTTACCCGCTGCTTGTTGATCAGCATGGTAGCTTGAACGTACAAACGGGCCAGAAGCCGCGTGAGTAAAGCCAATTTCGTCTGCATACGCTTTTAAGCCGTCAAACTCTACTGGTGGCACGTAGCGCTTAACCGGTAAGTGATGCTTAGAAGGTTGTAGGTATTGGCCTACAGTTAGCATGTCAACGTTGTGAGCACGTAAATCGCGAAGTACTTCTTCAATTTCGCTAATTTCTTCACCTAAACCAACCATTAAGCCTGATTTAGTTTTTACTTCTGGGTGAGCTTCTTTAAAGCGACGAAGTAACTCTAATGACCATTTATAGTCAGCACCTGGACGAGCTAGTTTGTATAAACGTGGCGCAGTTTCAAGATTGTGGTTAAACACATCTGGTGGCGTCTCGATTAATATCTCTAGTGCGCGGTCCATACGACCACGAAAATCAGGTACTAAAATTTCGATAGTAATAGTTGGATTATGTTTACGAATCTCGCGAATACAATCGGCAAAATGCTGTGCACCACCATCACGTAAATCATCACGATCAACTGAAGTGATTACAACGTAGCTTAGCTTCATATCTTTAATAGTAAGTGCTAGCTTTTCAGGTTCAGTGGCATCAGGTTTTAATGGGCGACCATGAGCAACATCACAAAATGGGCAACGACGAGTACAAATTGCACCTAAAATCATAAAGGTAGCTGTACCGTGGTTAAAACATTCAGATAGGTTAGGGCACGAAGCTTCTTCACATACCGAGTGTAAGCCATGCTTACGTAGCGCTTTTTTAATACCGTCAATACGATCGGTTGATTTAGGTAAGCGAATTTTTAACCATTCTGGCTTACGCAACATTTCAGTTTTTTCTGTAGGTAAAACTTTTACTGGGATCAACGCCATTTTTTCTGCGTCGCGTAGTTTTACACCTGGTTCCATTTTGACTGGTTTATTCATTCGTTTTCAAACCCTTCAGTATGCTTAACCTGTGTTGCATTAAGCTTCTTGATCATGTGTTTCACCAATCCTTCACCCGCACTTTCTAGGTTTTGAGGACCATCTAATTCTTTAGTTTGCACCATATTCATGCCCGCATAACCACATGGGTTAATGCGTAAAAATGGACTTAGGTCCATGTTAACATTTAATGCTAAGCCATGAAACGAGCAACCACGACGAACCCTTAAACCAAGGGATGCAATTTTACTGTCATTAACGTATACACCTGGTGCATCAGCTTTAGCATAAGCTTCAATACCATACTCGGCGAGTGATTCAATAATGCACTCTTCAAGCCACGTAACCAGTTCACGTACACCAATCTTTAAACGACGTAGATTAAATAATACATACATCATTTGCTGGCCAGGGCCGTGGTAAGTTACTTGCCCGCCACGGTCAACTTTTATCACCTCAATGTCGCCAGGAGCTAGTAAGTGTTCGTCCTTACCAGCCTGACCTTGGGTGAATACACTCTCGTGCTCTACAAGCCAAATTTCATCTGGCGTATTTTCATCACGGGTGTCGGTAAAGTCCTGCATTTTTTGCCAAATTGGCATATAACGCTGACGACCCAGTTGGCGTACGATCAAAGTGTTTTCGTTCACAACAAATCTCAACTATGGATTAAAGCATGTGGCGTACGTCATCAATATTGCTGATCACGTTGTAAATTTCTTCAATGTGTTTGCCACTAGTAACTGTTGCTACAAGGCTTACTGACTCGTAATTACCTTTGCTGCTTGGTTTTACTTTAGGGGCGTAATCGCCAGGTGCTATTGGTTGTAACTTAGCTAAAATTTGATCAGTTAAGTTTACGTTAGCTAAACCCATTATTCTGAATGTAAATGGGCAAGGGTACTCTAGGTACTCATCAAATTTAGTATCTTTAACAGGTTGAACCACGACGGTGACTCCTCATACAAAAGTGTGGACTCTATGCAAGCTTGAAGCTTAATACAGATAGGCAATTAGCAGTCTTGCTTATATGGGGCGCATTCTAACATTTTTCAAGCAAAAAAAAACGCCTCACAGTGGAGACGTTTAAATTAGTTACCTAGTTAATAGGGGAGATATAAATTACTGCATGATCTGTAAGCGTAAGTAATCATAAATTTTGCTAAAGAAGCTGCCTTCTTCCACTTCTTCAAGTGTAACTAGTGGGTATTGAGCAATATCTTCGCCCTCTAGTTGTAAGAATAACGTACCTACTTTAGTACCTTTAGCAAGTGGTGCTTCAAGCGTATTATCTAGCTCAAAGTTAGCTTTAAGGTTTTTATGCTGACCACGTGGGATAGTAATTGGTGTATCTTCTAAAATACCTAAAGATACGTTCTCTTTGTTACCCATCCAAATACGTTGTTCTGCAAAGCTATCGCCTGCTTTGTACGGCGTAATCGTTTCATAAAAACGAAAACCATAGTTAAGTAGCTTTTTACTTTCTACTTTACGCGCTCGTTCGCTTGAGGTACCCATAACAACAGCAATTAAACGCATATCGTTTTTAGTTGCTGAGGTAACTAGGCTGTAACCAGCTTCTGATGTATGCCCTGTTTTAATGCCGTCAACATCTAAGCTTTCATCCCATAATAATGAGTTACGGTTATATTGCTTAATGCCGTTATAAGTAAATGACTTTTGCTTATAAAGTGCATATTCATCTGGCACATCACGAATAAGAGCAGCACCAAGTGTCGCCATATCGCGTGGAGTTGTGAAGTGCTCGTCAGTATCAAGGCCGTGGCTGTTGATAAAGTGACTGTTGCTCATACCTAATTTAGCAGCATGGGCATTCATTAAATCAGCAAATGCGCTTTCGCTTCCAGCAATATGCTCAGCCATTGCTACACATGCATCATTACCTGATTGAATAATAATACCGTGGTTAAGCTCATCAACACTAATTTGCTTACCTACTTCAATAAACATCTTTGAAGATTCTGGAAAGTTTTTAGCCCATGCTTTTTCGCTTACCGTTACCATATCGGTAGTGGCAATATTACCTGCTTTAATTTCAGTACCAATTACATAACTGGTCATCATTTTAGTTAAACTTGCAGGTGCAAGCTGTGTATCGGCTTCACCTTCAGCAATAACTTTACCTGTTGTAAAGTCGACTAAAAAATAACCTTTCGCATTAACTTGAGGTGGTGCCGGAATAATTTGGGCGCTGGCTGAGAATACGGCGGCTGTACAAACTAGGCCGCATACACCTTTGAGGATTTTATGTTTAATAGATTTCATCATACTCATTAATGGTTAAAGTTAAAGATTCGCGTTACGCCATTCTAAAGGCCTTACTGAGTGTAAAGCAAGAACGCGTTTTGAAATTGATTTTCTTTTAATTTTTTTAATACTTCGTTTGCATGAGGGGTATCTTTTATTGGCCCTAAATGCAGTCTGTAAATATCGTCTTTTTGCACAATATTTGTTGGTAATTTGTATTGTTCTCGCAATGTGCTGGCAAGTGCTTCAATATTAGCAAGTGTACTACCTGCAGCTACCTGAATATAGGTTTGACGCGCAGTTGCGCCCGCAAGCGTAACGGCCTCTAGCTTAACCTTTGCTGTACCATGGGTGTAATAGCCAAGCTTATAAGCTGCTGCGTACGAAAGATCAATTATTCTATCGTCATGAAATGGGCCACGGTCGTTCACGCGTACGATTACCGATTTACCATTTGCTGTATTGGTTACTTTAACAAAGCTAGGTAGTGGCAGCGTTTTATGCGCTGCGGTCATGGCAAACATATCATACGTTTCACCATTTGAGGTGTGATAACCATGAAATTTACGACCATACCAAGAGGCAATGCCTTCCTCACTATAACCCGTCTCATCAAGCATGGGCGAATAGCTTTTACCAAGCACTGTGTATGGGCGGCTTGCGCTGGCACTTTTAGTTACTTCGGTAACTATAGCGTCTTGCATTTCAAGCGTAGTAGGAGCTCTAAGTGGTGCTGCATCATGACGCATACTATAACGGCTACTTGGCCCACTACTACAAGCACTTAAAAGTAAAATTAATAATGTAGTAAATATAAACTGATTCGTGTGTCGCATTATTTTAAAAGCATCCTTTTATCTGTCGCGATTGACATAATAATGCCAAAGCCTGCCATTAACGTCACCATCGACGTACCACCATAACTAATCAGTGGTAAAGGTACGCCTACAACAGGTAATAAACCCGATACCATGCCTATGTTTACGAATACATATACAAAAAAGGTGAGGGTGAGTGCGCCTGCGAGCAATTTACCAAATGCATCTTGTGCATTAACAGCAATGTATAAACCACGACCAATAATAAATAAGTACAGGCTAAGTAAAACACATACGCCGAATAAGCCAAATTCTTCGCTTAAAACCGAAAATATAAAGTCGGTGTGGCGCTCTGGCAAAAACTCTAATTGCGATTGTGTACCAAGCAACCAGCCTTTACCTTCTATGCCGCCTGATCCAATAGCAATTTTCGATTGAATAATATGATAACCCGAACCAAGCGGATCGCTCTCAGGGTCTAAAAAGGTGAGTACACGTTGTTTTTGATAATCGTGCATACCGTAGTGCCAAAATGGCCATGCAGCAAGCGCTACAATCGAGCTTAAAAAGCCTATTAAACGCCAACTCAAACCAGACAAAAATAATACAAATATACCTGAGCTTGCAATAAGTATAGCGGTACCTAAATCGGGTTGTTCTTTAATTAATAATGTAGGGAGCATTACAATCATAAAACCAATAATTAAATGTAGCGGGCGAGGTGGTAAGTGGTTTCTACCTATATACCAAGCTACCATCATCGGGACAGCCAACTTCATTAATTCTGCAGGTTGAAATCGTGTCACCCCTAAATTGAGCCAACGCTGCGCGCCTTTTGAGCTTACTCCAAATAAAAGTACACCGACTAGCATTAATAACCCAACGCAATAAAGTGGGATCACTAACCGCTTTAACGTGGCAGGCGAAAACTGTGCTAAAACAATCATAGCAACAATCGCACCGCCCATGCGGGTCATGTGCCTAATCATCATAGAAGACTCTTGCCCGCTTGCGCTGTAAACAACCATTATGCTGCCAGCCATCATTATAAGTAGTGCAATAAGCAGCGGTAGGTCTAGGTGCATACGCATCCAAATAGAGCGTTTATCGTGCAAAGCGGTCATGGTGTCTCGTTCCTTGCAAGATTAACAGGGTTGGCTGCAAAGTAGTAATCCATAAGTTGGCGAGCTATTTGAATGCCGCCGTGGTTGTTTTCTAACACAACAGAAACCACAATTTTAGGATCGCTATAAGGTGCAAAGCCTACATAAATTGTATTATCGCGTTGGCGCTCTTTAAGAGATTCTGCATCGTAGCGTTCACCTTGGGCAATACTAACTACTTGCGCGGTACCGGTTTTACCAGCCGAGTCGTAGTTAGTCCCTTTAAATGCTTTGTGGGCTGTGCCTGATATTTTTTGTACTGTATTATGCATTGCATCTAACGATACCTGCCAATGGCGCGGATCTTTTAAAATAACTGGGGGTTTTTCTTCGTTGTTAATTTGCGTTATGTCGTTATCTTTTTTTATCACTTGCACCAAATGAGGTGGATGATTAATACCACGATTAACTAATATGTTAGTTGCATTTGCAATTTGAATTGGTGTGGCAGTCCAGTAACCTTGGCCAATGCCTACAGAAATTGTATCACCGCGCCACCAAGACTCTTTAAAGCGTCCTTCTTTCCATTCTTTTGAAGGTAGAATAGCAGTAGTTTCTTCGTGAATATCAATACCTGACAAATCACCGTAGCCAAAACGGGCCATAAAATCGCTTATTTTAGTAATGCCTAATCGATAAGCCGCATCGTAAAAATAGGTATCACACGACTCTTCAATGGCTTTATATACATCTACATGACCATGGCCCCAACGTTTCCAGTCACGCCATTTGTGTTCAACATTTGGAATTTGAAAAAAGCCAGGATCCCACATTGATGTTGACTCATTTACTATATTTTCTTCAAGCGCTAATACTGCCATTAAAGGCTTTACCGTAGAGGCCGGCGCATAACGACCTTGCGTAGTACGGTTTATTAATGGCCGGTCTTGGTTAAGCAGCGCTTTATAATTTTTGCTGCTAATGCCGTGTACAAATAAGTTTGGATCGTAACTTGGGTTTGAATAAAGTGCCAGCACGCCACCATCTTTGGCGTCCATAACTACAACAGCGCCACGCATATCTTTTAGCGCGTGTTGTGCTATTTGTTGCAAGCCCACGTCTAAAGTAAGTACTAAGTCACTACCAGGTTGCGGTTGGGTCATGCTCAGGGTGCGAATTACACGGCCACGGTTATTAACTTCTACCCGTTGTGAGCCTACTTTACCGTGCAGTGTTTCTTCGTAATATTTTTCTATGCCGAGTTTGCCAATATCATGTGTGGCGCGGTAATTGGTTGCACGGTCTTCTTGTTCTAATTGGTTTAGCTCTTTTCTATTAAGCTTGGCAACGTAACCGAGCGCATGCGTTAGTGTGTCGCCAAATGGGTAGTAGCGTGCAAGGCGTGCCTCAATGCTAAAACCAGGGAATTTATGTTGATTAACCGAAAATTTCGCCACTTCTGTTTCGTCTAAGCGGGCTTTTAATACTTGTGATTTAAAACGGCGGGTGTGTTTTATATCTTTTAAAAAGTCTTGTTTTTCTTGCTCTGTAATCGCAATTATTTTACTTATTTGATCAAGCGATTCGTCAAGGTCGTCTACCTCTTCGGGGATGACCTCAAGGTTGTAAACAGGTTTGTTTTCAGCAAGTAGCACACCGTTACGGTCGTAAATTAAACCACGGTTGGGTGCAATAGGAATAACTTTAATGCGGTTATCGTTGGAGCGGGTTTGGTAGTCTTGGTGATCTTCGACCTGAATGGTATAAAGATTAGAAAGCAATACTGCGACTAATCCTAATACAAAAACAAAACCCACGAATGCTCGCCTAGCAAATAAGTTTGCTTCTGCGGAGTGGTCACGAATAGTGGGTCTATGTTTTAGCATGGCAAGGGGTTACTCGCGATGATAAGGATGGTTGTTATTTAAGCTCCAGCCTCGGTAAAGGCTCTCTGCAACAATTATACGCACCAAAGGATGCGGCAATGTTAAATTAGATAACGACCATTTTTGCTCAGACGCTGCAATACACTCTGGAGCAAGTCCTTCAGGTCCGCCAATAAGTAAACTTACATCGCGGCCATCGAGTTGCCATTTTTCCATATTTTTAGCAAGTTGGTGAGTATCGAGTGCTTTCCCTGTTACCTCTAACGTTACAATACGATTGCCTTTTGGAATAGCCGCTAATGTTTTTTCACCTTCAATGTGTAAAATACGCTTTATATCTGCATTTTTACCACGTTTACCGGCTGGAATTTCGATTAACTCTAGCGCCATATCTTTAGGGAAACGGCGCTGATATTCTGCAAATCCCGTTTCTACCCATGCTGGCATTTTAGTACCAACAGCAATCATTTGTATTTTCACGTATTACTTCCAAGCATTGTCTAAAATGAGTGAGCGTTTAGCCCCACAGTTTTTCTAGATCGTAATAGCTACGTGCTTCGTTTTGCATCACGTGTACAACCACATCACCTAAATCAACCAGTGCCCATTCGCCGTCGCCTTCACCTTCATAACCTAGTGGCTCTGAATCTGCATGACGCGCTTCTTTTGCTAAGTGATCGGCAATTGACTGTACGTGGCGTTTAGAAGTACCAGAACAAATTACCATGTAATCTGTAATATCTGATGTTTCAGTTACGTCAATATGAACGATGTCACGCGCTTTCATATCGTCAATTTTGTCCATAGCAAAGGCGAGTAGTTGTTTTGAATCCAAGGTTTTGTCTCAATTTAAAAATTTAATGGCGCGCATTTTAACACGCTAGGAGTTTTTAAGCATCAATTTGATAGAGCTGATGCACTTCTATGTAATGACTCACTGCGTCGGGCAATAGTTCATTCTTTTTATTACTTTTTTTTAGCTGCTTGCGAATTGTACTTGAGGCTGCATCGAGCATTTCACCCGGTAAAAAATAAAGTTTACCTGCAAGTGAGTGTTTAAGTGCCGCTACTTCGCCAACATTTGCGTGTTGCATATAGCTTTTGAGCTCACCTTTTACAGTGCAATGTTGAGCAGGGCGCTGGTACACCACAATATGGCAAAGCTGTGTTATTGCCTTCCACTCAAACCACTTATCGAGATTGTTAAACGAGTCCATACCAATTAAAAATAAAATAGGTGTAGTGGGGTGCTCTTTACGAAGTTCTTGCAAACTAAGTAGCGAATACGATGGACCAGCTCGGTTAAGCTCTCTTAAATCGAGTTCAAAATGAGGATAAGGTGCAATGGCTGCGTTTAGCATATTAATACGGTGCTGAGTACTAATTCCCGGCGCTGCTTTATGTGCAGGGAGTGCACAGGGCATAAAATAAAGCGTATCTAAATTAAACGCATTAACGCATTGCTGCGCCATATTTAGATGGCCTAAATGGACGGGGTCGAAAGTGCCACCAAAAATTGCGATCATTTAACACCCATTATTTATTAATTAACCGCGTGGCAAGGCATAGGAATGTTGAGCGGCTGGCAAAATTTAATACAAATATGAGCAAGCGCTTGGTAAGGTGCAATTAAATTACCTTGCTTGTAACTGGCATCAAACAACGCAACATCACTGTTTATTTGTTCTAGTGTGTGCATATTTAAACGGTTAATTGCGTTTTGAACTGGACCTTGTTGGTTTTTCCAAATTGCTTTTTGTTTAAATAAACTTGCTATAGGTTCGCCATTTAATAAACCAAGTTGCACACTTATAAGTGTATTAAGCTCTTTGGTTATAGCCCACAAAATACTCACCACTTCGGTGTTATCGCTGGCAAGTTTGTTTAGTACTTTTATAGCTTGTTTAGCGTGGCCATTTAATAGTGCATCGCTTAAATCAAAAATATCAAACTTGGCTTGATTTAACAGCCCTTGCATAACTAGTTGCTGAGTAATTAATGTATTGCCGTGCAGTAGCGAGAGCTTTTCAAGCTCCTGAAAACAGGCTAATAAGTTGCCTTCAGTGGCATTTATTAAGCTTACTTTGGCGTCGCTTTGCATATTAAGTGATAAACGTTGGCATTGCTCATCAAGCCATCGTTTTACATGAGAGCCCGTAAGTGGGTAGCAAGGTACGAACACGCCTAGTTTATCAAGGGCTTTAAACCATGCACCGCGTTGTACTTCTTGACTGGCTTTAGCGCCTTTAACAATTAAAATAGTATCGGGATTAACCAGCTCAACTACTTTTTTAAAGGTATTGCTGCCAATAACGCCTGGCTTTTGTTGGTTTAAATCAAGCTCAATAATAGTGCGGGCGCTAAACAGCGACATGCTCTGATACTGGGCTATGATTTCTTGCCAATCGAATCCTTGCATTAAAGTAAATTTAATTACTTCATCAAAACCTTGTTGCTTAGCACAGTCGCGAATTTGTTGTACGCATTGCGCTTCTTGAAAAGGCTCTTCACCAAATACTAAATAAAAGGGCTTTAGCCCTTTATTTAATTCATTCGGTAGTTGATTAGCGTAGCAGCGCATTATAGTTGCGACAGCTCTCTAACAATACGACGACTGGCTTGCTCACGAATCTCGCTAATGAGTAGCTCAAGCTCTTTTGCTTTTGCTAATGCATGATCCGGATCGTCTTGGTAATTACGATAAAGCTCAAAACGTTTTTCTATCGCTTTTTCACCTGGGAGTTTAACTACATACGACACGCCATAAGCAAGTTCGTATTCAGCAACCTGACCATTTTGAAACAGCGAAAGTGTTTGGCGTTCAATACTTTCTTTGCGTAAATACAATTGGGCTTTATCTTTAGCTGACGATACTAGCTCTACGTTACTCGCTTTAAGCTCTTTTTTAAGCTCAGTAAATAAAGTCGATTTTTCATCATCGCCTACAAGTGTTAGCTGTTTTAAGTTATCAGGCAAGCTAGAGGCTTTTTTTAAATGAAAGCCACAGCTTGATAACAAAAAACAGACTAGCACTAAGGCTAGTCCATTTTTAATGGCGTTAAATGCAGCCATATTAGTTAGCTACCACGTTAAGTAGTTTACCTGGTACGTAAATGATTTTACGAATAGTTGCGCCATCCGTAAATTTAGTTACGTTAGATTCCGCAAACGCAAGGGCTTCTACTTGCTCTTGAGTGGCATCAGCTGCAACCGTTAACTTAGCGCGAAGCTTGCCGTTTACTTGAACGATGATTAGTTTTTCATCTTCAACAAGTGCCGACTCGTCAACTTTTGGCCATGCTGCATCTAAAATCTCGCCTTCTTTACCAAGC
Organism: Pseudoalteromonas sp. LC2018020214; assembly: GCF_016598755.1. Lineage (NCBI taxonomy): Bacteria > Pseudomonadati > Pseudomonadota > Gammaproteobacteria > Alteromonadales > Pseudoalteromonadaceae > Pseudoalteromonas > Pseudoalteromonas sp. LC2018020214. The sequence goes on along the minus strand of NZ_CP066804.1, from coordinate 2,466,589 downwards.
TCTTTCCAAAGCTCATGTGATAAATGCGGAGTAATAGGTGCAAGCATAATAACTAATGCTTCAAGTGCTTCGTTAGCAATCGCTACATCTTGTTTGTCGCTCAGTGGTGCTTTTAATAACTTATTAGAAAGCTCCATAATGGCTGCAATAGCGGTGTTAAAGGTTTGACGACGTTCAACATCATCAGTCACTTTAGCAATTGCTTTGTGTAAGTCGCGACGTAGTACTTTTTGCGGGTTAGTGAGCGCTGATTTATCAAGTGCTTGGTAACCTACTGTTTTAACATCTACTGCGTATTTCCATACACGTTTTAAGAAGCGATGTGCGCCTTCAACACCTGAGTCTGACCATTCAAGCGTTTGCTCTGGTGGTGCTGTAAACATCATAAATAAACGCACTGTATCTGCACCGTATTGGGCAATTACTTGTTGTGGGTCTATACCGTTGTTTTTAGACTTCGACATTTTACTCATGCCAGATGAGAATACCGACTCACCGTCTTCTTTATGCCACGCTTTAGTTACGCGACCCTTGTCGTCGGTTTCGGTATTTACATCGCTTGGCGAAATCCATACATCGCCGCCTTTTTCATCTTTACGATAAAATGTTTCAGCAAGCACCATACCTTGACAAAGTAAGCGGTCGAACGGCTCGTCTGAATTTACTAAACCAAAGTCACGTAATAATTTATGGAAAAATCGCGAGTACAATAAGTGTAAAATAGCGTGCTCAATACCACCAATGTATTGGTTTACTGGTAACCAATAGTTAGCAGCCGCTGGATCTAGCATGCCTTCGTCGTAGCGTGGGCTACAGTAGCGTGCGTAGTACCAAGATGATTCCATAAAGGTGTCAAACGTATCAGTTTCGTGAAACGCAGGTGCGCCATTTACTGTTGTTTTAGCCCATTCTGGGTCTGCTTTAAGAGGTGACGTTACACCGTTCATTACCACATCTTCTGGTAAGCGAACTGGTAGCATATCTTCTGTTGCTGCAAGTTCTTTGCCTTCTTCGTCGCTAAGCATTGGGATTGGAGAACCCCAATAACGCTGACGGCTCACACCCCAGTCACGTAGACGGAAGTTTACTTTACGCTCCCCAACACCGAGTGCTTCAAGCTTGTCGGCAATAGCTTTAAACGCAGCGTCAAAATCAAGACCGTCAAATTCACCTGAATTTACAAGTACACCTTTGTCGGTAAATGCTTCTTGCTCAAGGTTTACTTCAAGATCTGAGCCTTCAACCGGTGCAATTACTTGTTTAATATCTAGGCCGTAAGCCGTTGCAAATTCAAAATCGCGTTGGTCGTGTGCAGGTACCGCCATAACAGCGCCTGAGCCGTAATGCATTAATACAAAGTTAGCGACCCAAATTGGTACTTGCTCGCCCGTTAATGGGTGAGTTGCGTAAAAGCCTGTTGCTATGCCTTTTTTCTCCATTGTTGCCATGTCTGCTTCGGCAATTTTGGTGTTTTTGCATTCTTCAACAAACATTGCAACAGCATCGCTATTTTTAGCGGCTTCTTGTGCAATAGGGTGACCACCAGCAACAGCAACATACGTAACACCCATAAAGGTGTCTGGACGAGTTGTGTATACGCTAAAAGTTTCGTCGTTATCGGTGCGTTTAAATTCAATATCACACCCTTCAGAGCGGCCAATCCAGTTACGCTGCATTGTTTTAACTTGCTCTGGCCAATCTTCCAACTTGTCTAAATCGTCAAGCAGTTCTTGTGCGTAGTCGGTAATTTTAATAAACCACTGTGGAATTTCTTTTTGCTCAACCACAGCGCCTGAACGCCAACCGCGACCGTCAATAACTTGCTCGTTAGCTAATACTGTTTGATCCACTGGATCCCAGTTAACCGTCGACATTTTTTTATACACTAAGCCTTTTTCGTAAAGCTTAGTGAAAAACCACTGCTCCCACTTGTAGTATTCTGGATGACACGTCGCAATTTCGCGATCCCAGTCATAACCAAAACCTAATTGCTTAAGCTGTGTACGCATGTAATCAATATTTTCGTATGTCCACTTAGCAGGTGCTGTTTTGTTTTTAATAGCAGCGTTTTCTGCAGGTAAACCAAACGCATCCCAACCCATAGGTTGCATTACGTTTTTGCCTTGCAGGCGCTGGAAACGAGAAACAACATCACCAATGGTGTAGTTACGTACATGACCCATATGCAGTCGACCACTCGGATAAGGAAACATAGAAAGGCAATAATACTTTTCTTTGCTCTCATCTTCAGTGACTTTAAATACCTGGTTTTCTTCCCAGTAGCTTTGTACTTTTGACTCTATATCTTGCGGGTTATATTGCTCTTGCATCTATGGTTCCAGACTTCTTGCAAACTAATAAAAAATTGCCATTAGGATACCCCAAATAAAGTGCTATTCACAGCGTCAAAAACGCGGTTTTGATAAATTCTAACCTTCAGTTCAGGTTAACCTATACTTATCTAAGTTATAGGGTGATTTAACAGCAATTTTGAAGGAGTAAAAAATGGCAGATTATAAAGCATGGCTTGGCGATTTAACCAAATGGCTAAAAGATGTAAAAGATCATGAAGTAAAAGACGCAGTTACTCGATTTGTTGAATCTGAGCAGGCACTTAAAGATTTAGGGCAAGAAAGATACGCTTTATATAAAAGTTATTTACAGCGCGATATAGAACATGTCCAAGAAAACGAATCGCACTATAATTCGCTTGCATGGCAAGAGCTTAAAGAATCATTATGGTTTGAGCTTTCGCACATAGAAGATAAAACTCAGCTTGAGTGGCAATCTCTTAGTCAAGATTTTAAGCACAATGGTGTGTATCACGCAGGCGAATGGATAGCCATGGGCACATTAGTATGTAAGAATTGCACTCATAGTTACGATGTTTATCACGCGACACAAATTACACCGTGTATTGAATGTGATGGAATCTATTTTAGTCGTAAGGCGCTGCACCCTTAAATATAAGTATTAAGTGGCTGCGGGCCACTTAATACGCCCAAAGGCCAGCGAATATGTTGGTAAAAAAAGAAGTTAGAATGACGAAAAAATTGCTGCCACTATCTGTTTCAAAGCTCGCACCGAGTATTTCTACTAATCACGTACATACGTGTATGAGCAATCCATACCCCGAGCAACTAACATTTATAGGCCAACAACGCGCCCAAAGTGCCTTAGATTTCTCTTTAGGGATGGAACTACCTGGTTACAACGTTTATGTAATGGGCGAGGCTGCCCATGGGCGCTTTACGCTTGTTAAAGATAAACTTAAGCAACATGCAAAAGACCGCCCAACCCCAAACGAATGGTTATACGTAAATAATTACGATGACCACAGAGAGCCTATCGCATTGTTTATGCATGCAGGGCAAAGTAAGCAACTTAGTGACGACATAGATTCATTTTTAGATGAAGTACTCGACACATTTCCTGCTGCATTTGATAACCCAGGATACCAACGCAAAAAAAAATCAATCGACCGTGAATTTAACGATGCCTACGACAGCGCTATTACCGCAGTAGAAATTGCGGCATTTGAGCAAAGTGTTGCATTAGTCGAAGAAAAAAATTCAGTTGGGTTTGCACCGCTAGTAGATGGTAAACAATTAAGCGACAGCGAATTTGGCGAACTTGAAGAAACGTTACGCGAAGAGTTTTTTGAAAAAATTGAAAAGCTAGAAGATGCATTAATAGAAGCGTTAATTGAGCTGCCACGCTGGAAGCGCGAATCAAAAGAAAAACAGCGTAATCTTAAAAAGTCGACTGCAGAGCAGGCCACAAAACCGCTTTTAAAAGACTTAGAACATAAATATGCAACTCATATTGGTGTACTGCGTTATTTAAAAGATATACGCGTTGAAATTATAGACGCGGTACTTGAATGGCTCGATGACGAAGACGAAAGCGAAGAAAGCAAAGAAGACTTTGATCGTAAAGGCATGCTTACCGACTTTTTTGCACCTAATATTTTAGTTGAGTTTAAAGAAGACGATGCAGCACCCGTGGTGTACGAGCCCAATCCAACATTTGGTAATATATTTGGTAAAATTGAGTATTCCACATCGCAAGGGTCTTTAATTACCAGTTATCGCTCTATTCAGCCGGGCGCATTGCACCGTGCTAATGGCGGTTATTTAATTATGGATGCTGAAAAGGTAATGGCTAACCCTCAAGTGTGGGATGGTTTAAAACTTTCGCTTAAAACGCATCAAATTAAAAACGACTTACCGTATCAAGATAGCTCAGTAGGCAGTAGTTTTACACTTCGCCCGCAGCTTATACCGCTTGACGTGAAAATTATTTTATTAGGCTCGCGCGAACTGTATTACACCATAGGTGAATACGATGAAGAGTTTGCAGAGTTATTTAGAGTATTAGCTGACTTTGATTACTACTTACCAAGTAGCGATAAATTACAGTACCAATTTATAACTAAAGTTACCGAGTACTGCGAGCAAACATTAAAGTGCACTACCACGCAAGCTGCTATGGTGCGTTTACTTAAGTTTAGCTACCGCCAAGCAGAGCATCACAATAAGCTTTCTGCGCGTTTTGCTGATGTACTTGAATTAGTTGCAGAGGCAAGTTACTACGCAAAACAGGATAAATTAACTGTTATAGATGCGCATCATATTGATGAAGCCATTGAAGGTAAGCAATACCGTACCGGCCAAATTAGTGAAAACATGCTAAGCGATATAAAAGAAGGTCACACACTTATTGCAACCGACGGCCAAGCCATTGGTAAAGTAAATGGCTTAACCGTATTACACATTGGCGATACTTCTTTTGGTACCCCTGCGCGTATTACGGCAACGGTTTATGCTGGCGCCGATGGCGTAATAGATGTTGAACGTGAAGCCGAGCTTGGTAAAGCAATTCACTCAAAAGGGGTAATGCTACTTACCGGTTATTTAGGTAATAAATACGCGCAGCACTTTAGCTTAACGCTTAGCGCTAATATAGCTATTGAGCAAAGCTACGGTTATATAGATGGCGATAGTGCATCTTTGGCAGAGTTGTGTGCGCTTATTTCGTCTATTACAAGCCTACCTATTAGCCAATCAATTGCACTGACAGGCTCTATTAACCAACATGGTGATGTACAGGCTATTGGTGGCGTAAACGAAAAAATAGAAGGCTTTTTCAAACTGTGTAAAATGCGTGGCTTAACAGGTTCGCAAGGCGTTATCATTCCTAAATCAAACCAAGTTAACTTAGTGCTTGATGACGAAATACTTAATGCGGTTGAAGCGGGTAAATTTAATATTTACGCAGTTGAAACCGTAGACCAAGCGCTTAACCTGTTAATGGATATAGAAGCTGGCGATATTATTGATGACCAGTATCCAGAAAACTCAGTAAACGGAATTGCGCTTGCTCGCCTTAAAGAAATTGCCGACATAGTAAATGGCGATAACGATAACGATGACGAAAAAGACGAAGAACTAGATAACGAAAAAGGTTAATAATGATCAATATAATTTTGGCGGTGGTTATCGCCATTTTTTGTTTTTTAATATTTCAAAATAGTAAAAAAGCAAAACAACAAGCAGGCATAAATGCACAAATAGGGGCAGATTACTTAGCCGCTAACGCAAAAGTAGAAGGTGTAGTAGAAACAGCCTCTGGCTTGCAGTACAAAATACTGCATAAAGGTGAGAGTGAAAACACACCAAGCCCAACAAGTATGGTTAACGTGCATTACCACGGCACACTAATCGACGGCACGGTGTTTGACAGCTCAGTAGAGCGTAAAACACCGATTAGCTTTGGCTTGCACCAAGTGATTAAAGGCTGGACTGAGGGCTTACAACTGATGAGCCCAGGCGATAAATACACCTTTTATGTACCGCACCAATTAGCGTACGGCGAAAAACGTGTAGGGAGTATTCCTCCTGCCTCAGTACTTATTTTTGAAGTAGAGCTACTGGCAATTGAGTCTTAGTGATTAAATAACAAGGAAGTAAATTATGAATAAAGATGAATTACTTAAAATAGCCAAAGGTGATATTAACTTTACCTTTCAATCTATTATTTATGCATTAGCGCTGTGCTTACTCGTTGCAGCTGTTTTTTTACTAGAGATGAGCGTTAACCTACAAATGGGTTTAATAGTTTGTATTATCGGTGTGTTTGGAATGACTATTTATAATAATTTAAATACTCGTCTAAATGCAGCCCTTGCTCTTATTGCGCTCTCACAAGATAACCAAAGCACTAAGTAAGCAACGAGTTAGTTTAATAAATTGGTATAAGCCCTACTTTACTAAAGTGGGGTTTTTTGCTTTTAGCTAACAATAAAATTTACTCAAGGATTTTAATACGAGGTCGATACCCATAATAGTTACAAAGCTATTTTAGGGATAAAATAATGAAGATTTTAGCGGCTTCCATTCCATACCAAGTACACAGCTCAAATACTCAACCTTTAGCGCAATCAGATAAACTAACTGTTGAAAAAGCGAGTGAAGAAAAGAGCGAGGAAGAGAATGAGGAAGAGCCAAAATATGTGTTATCAAAGTTTTTAGATACCAAAGCCGAAGAGTATAGTGAAGATAACGCTACGTTTGGCAATCAATATAAAAACCTAGAAAAAGTATACAAGCACTTCACTGGGCGAGTTATTGCGCTGCAAGAACAAATTAACAAACTTAAACAAAGCCCCGTACAACGTAGTTTAACTATAAACACTTCTGTAAGTGAGCTAAATAAAAGTGATGCGAGTTTAACTTTAGATGCAGAGCACCTAGGTGCAAAAAAATATAAAAACACACAACAGCAAGAACAAATAGATATGTTAGAGCTGCAACTCGGGGAGTTAAAATCAGAGCAAGCGGCAATAAAGCAACAAATGGTTGAACTGGTTATTAGTGAACTAAAGAGGCGGGGCGACGACTATACTATTTAGCGCGACCAACATGTTGGTGGGTTAGCTTTTAAACTCAATTTTACCCACTTCAAGCTTAAACTTACCTTCTTGCTTACCTGCAATCATAAAGCCTAGCTGTTTTATATCATCAAAATCAATAATCGGTTGTTGCTCAAGCACGCGGCCGCGATACGTTAAAGTAAAATCACTCGGAGCAAAGTTGATATCTACCCATTCATTTTTTACTGTTTTAAATGAGTGAGTGTACGCTGCGCCATCAAGGTAATTAGTTGTTCTGAGCCTGAGCTGATAGATTTGTCCATCGCCTTTAACACGCAGCGCTATAGCTTTAGTTTTTTGGATTTGTGTATTTAGCTCTGTACGTATTGATGCAAAACCGCCGTTATTATCAAGCGAAACATTGCCTGTAAAAAGCAAACTTTCTTGAGTTTGTGTTACTTGGCTATTAGATACACCGCCCATTACTGAGTCGTTAATAACGTACCAGCGCTGGTTTGCATTCGCGTGTGCACTTACAACTAATAAATTAAATACAAAAAGTGAGGATAGTTGTTTGGTGATCATGGCTTACTCCTAATTACTTTAAGCTTATCAATACGGATAAACATATTATTTGTTCACTTATTTAAAGTTAATTATTTTTACGGCTCCATTTTTTCATGATTTTTTCAAACATAATTTCTTTATCAGTTTTATCCTCAGGACAGGGTTTACCGCTACCTTGAGGCATGCCATTACTACCAAATACGGTTGAAGTATCAATTAAATAGCATTTACCGTTAAATTTTTCTAATCGTCGTGTGCCAGTTGTATTTTGGCTAATAACTTCTGAATTATCAGATTTTACTGGCGTTTTAATTGTGGGCTTATTGTTTATCTCATCATTTTCAGAGTTTTTATCTTCACCAAAGGAGACCATTTTTTTATGAGTCATATTATTTACAGGAGTGCCAAATAGCGGCGCGTATGGATTTAGCTTTTTAAATGTTTGAGAGGCTTTTGTTATAGACTCTGAAGGCGCGGCTACCAAGGGGGCTACAGGTTTTACAGGGTCTTTTTTAAGCTCTGTTTGTGCCTTTGGTAACGTGATGGTTTTGGCTTGCGTTTTTTTAGTCACCTTTACTTTGGCTTTTGTAGAATCTTTTTTTATAGGTGTAGTGTTAGAGGCCGCTGAATTTGGTGCATCAGTTTTAGTGTTTACAGGTTTTATATCAGGCGCATTGGTTGTTGTAACAACTGAGCTTGGCTTAGGTAGGCTTGCTAAATTAACCGTAACATAGGCCTGTATTATTGCGTTTTTTTCCTCCTTTGGCGGCGCAACTTTAATAGATTGCGAAAACAAAAAGTACAACACAATAGCGTGTATACACAACGAGATAACCCAGGGCCATGCATTCCCTTTATTCACATCAAACCCTCAACTTAATAGTGCTGTTAAGAGTCAATAAAATACATTTAGTTCACCTAAAGTTAATGTGTTTTACTTTGTGGCTTTATTGCAGATACAACAAAACTATTTTGCAGTTTTTGTTGTTTTTGCATGTGCTTGGTTACGTTATTATGAGCGCAATCAAACTTAGGAGGCATTATGACATTACTTTTTGAACCAATAGAACTTGCAGGTAAAACATTAAAAAACCGTATTGTTATGCCCCCAATGACTCGCTCGCGTTCAACGCAGCCTGGCGATATAGCTAACGACTTAATGGCAATATATTACGCACAGCGCGCAAGTGCCGGGCTAATTGTAAGCGAAGGCACACAAATTAGTGAGCTTGGTAAAGGTTACGCTTGGACTCCGGGTATTTATTCAAATGAGCAAGTTGCAGGCTGGAGTAAAGTAACAAGCGCAGTACATAGCGCTGGTGGCATTATGTTTGCTCAGCTTTGGCATGTTGGCCGTGTAACTCATAGTGACAACACCGGTGGCGTGCAGCCTATTTCAGCCTCGGCCATTGCTGCAAAAGACGTAAAAGTATTTGTAGATACAAACGGCGCACCGGGGTTTGTAGACACCCAACTCCCACGCGAAATGAGCAAACAAGATATTACGCATGTCATAGGCGAATTTCGCCAAGCAGCTAAAAATGCAGTTAATGCAGGGTTTGATGGCATAGAGCTTCATGCTGCAAATGGTTACCTCATTAATCAATTTTTAGACTCAGAGTCAAATGCTCGCACCGATGAATATGGCGGCAGTGTGCAAAACCGAATACGCTTTTTAATTGAAGTGGTAAATGCTGTTAGCGACGAAATTGGTAGCAGTAAAGTAGGCGTAAGACTTGCCCCGTTAACAACTCTTAATGGCACAGTAGACGAAAACCCTGAAGAAACTTACTTAGCGGTTTCTGAGGCATTAAATAAAGCCGGTGTAGGTTACATGCATATAGCCGAAGCCGATTGGGATGACGCACCTTTAATGAGTGTTGAATTTAAAAAATCGATTCGCAAAGCCTACAGCGGTGTATTAATTTACGCAGGCAAGTACACAAAAGAGCGCGCAGACAAAGCACTTAGCGAAGGCTGGGCTGACATGATTGGCTTTGGTCGCCCATTTGTATCAAACCCAGACTTACCAGCACGCTTAAAGCAAGGCAAGCCTCTTAACAGCCACAACCCCGACACTTTGTTTGGTGGTGCAGAGCAAGGCTATACCGATTATCCAACGGTATAATTGCTAGTAAGTAATTAACATTGAGTAAAAACATGAAGGGCTGCATTTTATGCAGCCCTTTTTTGTGCACTGATTCTATTAGCTTTATCTTGAGCAAAAAATAAAAAACGCGTAAGTTAAACGGGTTACCTATTTTAATAACAAGAAAACAAATGAAAGCCAAAGAGATAGAACAATTAGAATTATCAAATTCTGAAACCCGAGAAGTTGTTACCCCCTACGCCTTTAAAATTGACAGTGCTTTACTGGGCTTGCCTTTAGCTACGCCAATTCGGCGTGCACTAGCGATTATTATTGATGTTGCGCTGATATTTTTAGCGGCCAAGCTTAGCGCTGCTCTAATAGCATTTGTCGCGGCTATGGCCTTTTATAAAGGCACTGCACAGCAATACCTTCCAAAAATGTCGAATGTGTGGCGAAGAATCTTAAAAATAACGGCAGCAAGTATTTTATTTGTAAGCGCACTTACTGTGCTTTCAATTGGCATTGATTACCTAGAAGACGATAACACTGATCAAGGTTTAGCTGTTCAGGGCGTAAAAATACAAGATGAAATACAGCTTACCGCTACAGAAAAACAACAGGTAAATACTTATTTAGCGCAAACAGCCGATGAAAGCTGTGAGCAACCTTGCCAACAAAACGCGTTTGATAATTTAATTGGGCAAGTTCCCAAATTAGCTGAAATGGACGACCTACAAAGCCCACAACTTGCTACCGTACTTTTACAGCTATTGGTGCTCAGTGAAAATAACGAAATAAAGCCTGTACAGTTAATAGAAGAAAAACCTGCACAAACAAACACAAATAGTATTTTGCAGTGGAGCAAAGGCATTATTCAAGACTTAGGTTTAGGGTTTGGCTGGGCTGCTGTTTACTTTACGTTGTTCTCGCTGCTTTGGCGCGGCCAAACACCGGGTAAAAAGGTATGTAATATCCGTGTGGTTGCCTTAAGCGGCGAGCCATTAGGTTTATTAGATTGTTTTGGTCGCTACGGCGGCTACGGCGCAGGCTTTGCCACAGGCTTGTTAGGGTTTTTACAAATATATTGGGACCCAAACAGGCAAGCCATTCAAGATAAAATATCAGCGACTGTGGTTATTAAAGGTAACTTGAATCAAGTTGTAAATGTGGAAACGGTAGAAGAGACTGTAAAAAGTTAAGTTTGCTCTTATTAATTACAAGGATGGTTATGAAAGCTTTATTAATGGCGTTTAGTTATCTGTATTTTATTACAGCTTCGTATGCGTCAGAAAATATTGTGTTAGCAAAAAAACATCAGCTTAAGTCTCTTATTTTAGGTGAGCAGCGCAGTTGTAGTGTTTATTTACCGCCAAGCTACAAGCAAAACCTCGAACGAGTATATCCTGTTATTTACCTGCTTGATGGCGACCCAACCCATTTAAAAGCCTTAGCGGGGCTTGTTGAAGCACTCAGTACTGAGCGGCTAGAAAAACAAATTCAACAAGCAATTATTGTCGCTGTTCCAAACAGTAAAAATGCGATAAGAGAGCGCGACTTTACCCCTACCAATGTCGATTGGACTTTTAACGGCAAGCTACTCGAAAAATTTGAAAATATTGGCAATGCCGCAAACTACACCGCTTTCTTTGAAAAAGAACTTATTCCCTTCATTAATAAAAATTACCGTACATCAAATAAGCGGGTATTAATTGGGGAATCTTTCGGCGGCTTGTTCGCAAGCTATGTTTTACTTACAAATCACTCTTTATTTACTGATTACTTAATTATTGATGCAACCTACCTTTGGGATAATAATTATCTCAATCGTTATTTTGACGAACAACAACTTATAAATAAGCAGCTTAAAGGCAATGTATATTTTACTTTTGCTAATAATGCAGCTTTTGGTGAAATTGGAGAGGCTAATTATAAATGGGGCTTAGAGCTTGCTAAAAAACTAAAAGCGCACCCGAGTAATAGTTTATATATAAATCAACGTTACTTTGAAGAAGAAACTCATGGCACGGTGGCAGCGCTTAGTTGGTACTATGGTTTAAAAAGCTTATTAAAAAATAAGTTTTAATTTATATACTAGGTTAGTGAAAGGAGTGATTTTGGGTATATTGTTAACGAAATTTACTAGTGAAAAATTAAAAGGGAATTAAATGAGTAATAATTTTAATGAGGCTATAAAGGGCTTTTTTTGGGGGATAGGGTTTGTAATAGCAACACTCGGTGGTATCAGTGTGTACGCGCTAACAATAGCCGCAGAGGTTGATAGTGGCTTTAAAGAGCAGGTATCAAATAAAGCATTGGAGGGCACTGACGACTTAAATAGTGATTATAAACTTACCCTTTCTGATATTTTTAAAGAAAATGGGCGAGTAAGAATAACTGCCGAGTTAAAAAATATCACCAATGAAAGCATATATGCAGGTGGTGTTATAGCATCTACATTCGATAAAAACGGAAAGTTTGTTGGTAATTGTTTAGGTAAAGGCGATGACATTTTTATAGAACCAAATAAAAGTAGCTATATTGATATTCATTGTAATCTACTGAGGCCACAGGTGAGTAGAGTGCACTCAGCAAAGCTAAAGTTTAAGTGGCTTGGTTTTTAAGTTATAAAGGATAAGACAGGCTTTATGAAGCTCATTGAAGTAGGTTCTTTGTGGTATTTATTGAAAAATAATGATGATTATTATATTCAACAACTTAGCGGTTCTATGCATACTGAAACAGCTGCAACTTATAAACTACTAGATGAAGAGGTCAATAATTATCTAAAGCTTGGTAATGAAGCGCTATCTAAAACGATAATTCACTTTAATAATATCGGTAATTACAGTTGTTTATCAGCAGAGCGTCGAGCGAGTTTAGAAACAATTAGTAAGATACAAACAATTATTAAAATGTTCCTTGATAAATAGGTGCTCGGTGAATAGTGATAATAAAGAAATTTTAAAATGTGTAAAAGTAACATCGAATCCCTTTTCATCAAATAGGGACTCATCTTTGAATTTAACTATAAGTGCAATTGATATGGCTCTTCAAAAGTATTCAAATGACCAGATTACACAAGTTTTAAATAAACACCTTTTTTAAATAGCTGTCCACCGACAGCTATTAATTTTAATTCACTTTCTCAACCTAACCCCAAACCCAACAACACCCATCAACAACACAAACCCCCACACAAACATGTTTCCGTATTGGCTGTACACGCTGTCGCCTTTTATAAGCTTAATATTGGCTTTCAATGTTGTAGCTTCAAACTGAGGCATGGTTTGTTGAGTGTGGCTTATAGGGTCGTATACGGCGCTTACACCATTGTTTGTAACACGAACTAGAGGGCGTTGTAGTTCGAGCGCGCGCATACGGGCTATTTGCATGTGTTGCAAAGGCCCAATGGAGTCGCCAAACCAGGCATCGTTACTTACAGTAAAGAGTAGGTCAGAGTCGCTTTTGTAATTACCGCGTACTAAGTCGGCAAAAACAATTTCGTAGCAAATAGCAGGGAGTAAGTTATAGCCATTGGCGCGTAAGTTGTTTTGCACTTTGTCGCCACGGGTAAACGATGACATAGGCAAATCGAATAATGGGGCAATAGGGCGCAAAAAGTCTTGAAACGGTACAAATTCGCCAATAGGTAGTAGCTGGTGTTTTTGATAGCGGTTTTTATCAAGGTAATGGTAATGCCCATGCTCGTCGCCGCGTTCTTTATTACCGACCACAATAAGTGTGTTAAATATATTTTTGGTGTCTCGCTGGTAGTCAACAATACCGGTTACAAGGGCGGTTTGATTAAACGAGGCGGCACTGTCTAAATTGGCTAGGTAGGAATCGGCAAGCATTTCTATTTCAGGCACTGCTGCTTCTGGCCATACTATTAAGTCGGCATCCCAATGTGGACGTGTCATGTCTTGGTATTTGCTCATTGTGGTCCAAAACTCACTTGGCTCAAAGCGCAGGTGTTGCTGTATGTTGCCTTGTACGAGCAATACTGACATGTTTTTATCTGTGTAATGAATGTTGCCTGTGGTATTTGCGCCTGTAAAAATAAGCGCAACAGCTGTCGCAGTAACCGCCGGGGTTTTAAAATCTTTTTGGGTAAGTCTATATAGTGCAAAGCCAATAGCCACACACGTTAGTGTTAAGCCAAACTCGCCAATATAAGGGGCAAGCAGCCTTAAAGGTCCGTCGGTTTGTGTGTAGCCAAAACTTAACCACGGGAAACCGGTAAGTACGGTGCCACGTAAATACTCACTAATTGCAAAGCAGGCAATTAGTAATGCGCCAAAGCTTTTAGGGCCACTGGCAAAGCGTGTAGTTGCCCAAAAGGCAAGTGCGGGAAATAATGCTAAGTATGAGCACAAAAAAGCCATTAACGAGAGCGACGCTATAAGCGGCATACCGCCAAAGGTGGCAATAGAAACATGTACCCAGCTTATACCTGCACCAAACCAGCCTAGGCCAAATATAAAGCCATATTTAGCGGCGGTTTTTGCGTGTGCTTTACCGGTACTATTGGGATTAATGCAAAAAATTATGGCGCCAAGACTAATAAATACGATGGGCCAAATTTCAAAAGGGGCATAGCCAAAAGTTAAAACAAGGCCCGCAACGAGTGCGAGCCATGCTTTTTTATCTTTTGCTAATAGGGTAAGTCTAGTTAGCAGTTTCTTCACTGTCGTTATCATCAGCCTTAGGAACGGTGACTTGCAGTTGCAAAATACGACGATTGTCGGCGTTGGTTACTTTAAATTGGTAACCTTCTATGTCAATCGTTTCACCACGGCTTGGCATATGGCCAAATGCGTGCAGTACAGTTCCGCCAATAGTATCGGCTTCGTCTGTGCTGTAGCCTGTTTTAAAATGCTCGTTAAAGTCATCTACAGGTGTGAGTGCTTGCACTACATGGACATGTTTAGCAAGTTGACGAATATCTTGATGTTCTTCTTCTTCGTCGTGCTCATCTTCGATTTCGCCAACAATTATTTCAAGAATATCTTCAATCGTTACTAAGCCAGATACGCCGCCGTATTCGTCAATAACAACAGCCATATGGTAGCGTTGCTGACGGAATTCGTTTAGCAATGTATCAACACGTTTGCTTTCAGGTACTACCATTGCTGGGCGTAAATAATCGCGTATTGATGGTAAATGCTCGTCTTTATTTAAGATCAGTGGCAATAAATCTTTAGCGAGTAAAAAACCTTCTACATGATCTTTGTCTTCAATCACCACTGGAAAACGTGAGTGAGTTGAGTCAACCATCATTGGAATTAGTTCTTCAAGCGGGCTGTCGATCTCAAGAGTGATCATTTGTGAGCGCGGAACCATTATGTCTCGCACTTTAAGCTCAGACACGCCAAGCACACCTTCTATCATCTCTTTTGTTTCTGGATCGATTACGTCTCGTTCTTGCGCATCGGCAATAACTTCGACCAGCTCTTCTCTATTCTGGGGTTCCCCTTGCAACATTTGGGCTATTCTGCCCAACCACGTTTTGCCAGAAGAACCCTGGCTAGATTGCGAGTTACCGTCGCTCATTGCGTCTAATTGCTCCGTTAATTTAAATATCGTCCCGGTATGGGTCTGCTATGTTTAGCTCTGCAAGTAATTGCTTTTCGATGCTTTCCATCTCTAAAGCATCGTCACTCTTTATATGGTCAAATCCAAGCAAATGCAAGCATCCGTGAATAACCATGTGAGCAAAGTGGTCATGAAATGACTTCTCTTGCTCAATTGCTTCAGCTAATACAATGGCTGGGCAAATAATTAAATCACCAACCAAAGGAATATCTATTCCTGGTGGTGCTTCAAATTCGAACGACAGTACGTTGGTCGGTTTATTTTTACCGCGATAGTCGTTATTAAGTTGTTGCGATTGCGCTTCGTCGCTAATAACGATACTGAGTTCGGACTCGTCACGGTATTGGCTAAGGGCTTTGTCGGCCCATAGTGCAAATTGTTCTTCGCTTGGGAGGTTGTCAAACTCACAGGCTATTTGTAAATCAAGTTCGGTTGTCAAAGTATTACTCTTTAGTAGTAGGCTGTTGAAGAGCAGCGAGTGCGTCTTTTGCATTTTGCTTTTCAATGCGCTTAAGTCGCTCGCTTTCGTCGTTACGCTCGTAGGCTTCAACTATGCGTGCTACAACAGGGTGGCGTACTACGTCGTGGGCTTTGAAGTAGTTAAAGCTAATTTCGTTTACGCCATCAAGTACTTCAATTGCATGGCGAAGGCCTGAGCGTGTGCCACGAGGTAAATCGACCTGTGTAATATCGCCTGTAATCACCGCTTTTGAGTTAAACCCTATACGGGTTAAAAACATTTTCATTTGCTCGGCGGTGGTATTTTGGCTTTCATCTAAAATAATAAAGGCATCGTTTAAAGTACGTCCGCGCATGTAAGCAAGCGGTGCGACTTCGATGATATTTTTTTCGATGAGCTTTTCTACTTTTTCAAAACCTAGCATTTCAAAAAGAGCATCGTAAAGAGGGCGCAGGTATGGGTCTATTTTTTGACTTAAATCGCCAGGTAAAAAGCCAAGCTTTTCGCCAGCTTCTACAGCAGGGCGCGTTAGTAATATACGGCGTATTTCTTGGCGCTCAAGAGCGTCGACGGCGGCTGCAACTGCAAGGTAAGTTTTACCAGTACCTGCAGGGCCAATACCAAAGGTAATGTCGTGGTTTAAAATATTAGCCACATAAACACCTTGGTTGTCGTTACGTGGTTTAATAACACCACGGCGGGTTTTAATAACCATTTCTTTGCCATAAGCGCTGCTGGATGCATCTTGCTCTAAGGCTTTTGATTCGGTAATAGCTAAATGAACGGCGTCGGGTTCTATTTCGCCTAAAACACCACGAACTGGCTGAGTATCAACATAAAGGTTTTTTAAGATTTCTACAGCGCCGGCGCAGTTGTGTAGTTTACCGGTTACTTTAAAAAAGTTGTCACGGTGAATTATTTCAACAGCCAGGTGGCGTTCAATTTGTTTGATGTTTTCGTCAAACGGGCCACATAAAGAAGAAAGGCGTTTGTTATCGGCAGGTTCTAAATAAATCTCTAATGTTTTTAACTGATTACTCAAAATTGCTTCCTATAGTACTGCGCCAGCGTTAACTGGCGCTAATTGTGTGACTAAGGAACGAAAGTAGCTACGCCAATTTCGTTAACAGTGTCTGGTTTTGGCTCTGCAGCTGCAGCTTTAGTTAAAATAGCTGAAGGAGCGACTTCACGTCGTAAGTTCATTTCTGATTCTGTACGAATTAAGTCACCACGTAAAGAGTTAGGTAGTGCTTCGGTAATACGTACATCAACAAACTGTCCGATCACTGTGTGCGGGCCAACAAAGTTTACTACACGGTTGTTTTCTGTACGGCCGCGTAATTCCATAGGGTTCTTCTTAGAAGGACCTTCAACAAGTATACGTTGCTCTGTATCGAACATTTGACGACTAATTTGCTGCGCCATTTGTGTAATACGGTTTTGTAGTAAGTATAAGCGTTCTTTTTTCTCTTGCTCTGTTACGTCATCTGGCAAATCTGCCGCTGGCGTACCTGGGCGTGCGCTGTAAATAAAGCTAAAGCTCATATCAAAACCTATGTCGCTAATAAGCTTCATGGTTGCTTCAAAGTCTTCTTTGCTTTCGCCTGGGAAACCAATAATGAAATCTGATGACATGCTTAAGTTAGGACGAATTTTACGTAACTTACGAATTGTCGATTTGTATTCAATTGCCGTATGACCACGTTTCATTAGGTTTAATATACGGTCTGAACCACTTTGTACTGGTAAATGTAAGTGATCTACAAGCTCTGGTACATCGGCGTAAACGTCGATTATATCTGGGGTAAATTCTACCGGGTGCGATGTGGTGTAACGAATACGGTCAATACCATCAATAGCTGCAATAAGACGAATTAAATCAGAGAAGTAACAAATTTCGCCATCGTGCGTATCGCCGCGGTATGCGTTTACGTTTTGACCTAAAAGATTTACTTCACGTACGCCTTGCTCTGCAAGTTGTGCAACTTCAAGTAGTACGTCATCTACTGGGCGACTAACTTCTTCACCGCGAGTATAAGGTACAACACAAAAAGTACAGTACTTAGAACAGCCTTCCATAATTGATACGAAAGCAGATGGGCCATCTGCTTTTGGCTCTGGCAGGCGGTCAAATTTTTCAATCTCTGGGAATGAAATATCAACAACCGATGAGCCTTTGTCGCCTTGCACTTGTTTAATCATTTCTGGTAAACGGTGTAGCGTTTGCGGACCAAAAATAACATCTACAAATGGTGCACGTTGGCGAATAGAGTCACCTTCTTGTGAGGCAACACAACCACCTACACCAATGATTAAATCTGGCTTGTCGTCTTTTAATAACTTCCAGCGACCTAATTGGTGAAATACTTTTTCTTGTGCTTTTTCACGAATTGAACAGGTGTTAAGTAAGATTACGTCGGCATCTGTTGCATCTTCAGTTAGCTGGTAGCCGTTGGTGGCATCTAAAAGTTCAGCCATTTTCTGAGAGTCGTATTCGTTCATCTGACAACCCCAGGTTTTAATATGCAGCTTTTTGCTCATTGAAATATAGCCTCGTGTTCAATTCGATAGTGGCACAAAAATGTGCTTGAAACAGGATTAAGGAGCAAGCATGCTCACTCAAAGGAGGCGTATTTTAGCTGGATACCCGTCCAGATCCAAGTATAGTTTTCATGTTTGTGATCTCAAATCAATACGAGGCGAGTTTAATCAGCTGTTAGGGATATCCTCTGGTATAAAACAAATTAATTTTGATACAATCAAAACAGACTCAAGTAATAATAAAATGATGAAAAACATGACTAAAAATAATGTGATAGTAGTTGGTGGTGGCATGGTTGGCGCGGCTATGGCGATAAAGCTTGCTCAACAGGGCTTTGGCGTACGCATAATCGAAAAACACCTAATAGATCCATCACAGATTCTTAGTAGTGATAAGGTTGATATTAGAGTGTCGGCTATTAATCGTTTTTCAGAAAATTTACTTGATGAATTAGGAGCAATGCCGCTTTTAAGGCAAAACCGCATAGCGCCTTATCAACAATTAGAGGCATTTGAGCGCGGTGGTGATAATTTATTGTTTGACTGCGCCGATATAAACACCACGCATTTAGGCCACTTAATTGAAAATAGTTTAATTCAAGCAAGTTTATGGCAGCAATTTGATCATTATAAGATTGAGGTTATTGAGCAAGCCACACCTATTACTAAAATAGAGCAAACGGATGATTTAATTACGCTTGTGTATGGAGCTAAAACCTATACCGCTGATTTAGTGATTGCAGCCGATGGCGGACAATCGCAGCTGCGTGCTAAAGCTAATATAGGAATTACCGGCTGGCAGTATCAGCAGCATTGCATGGGGGTATTAATTAAACTCGATGCGCCGCAACAAATAAAAACATGGCAGCAGTTTACGCCAAGTGGGCCACTCGCATTTTTGCCAATGCAGGCACCATACGCTAATTTAATTTGGTACGACGATGCAAATACACTGCAAGCATTTAAAGGGCTAAACCCAGCTGAGCTAAAAATGCACATACTTAATAAATTTCCTGAACTTGCTGGAGACTTTGAAGTACAGACTCATGCAATATTTCCGCTTACTCGCCAACATGCTAACAACTATTCACAAGGGCGCTTAGTTTTAGTCGGTGACGCTGCACATACAATAAATCCCCTTGCAGGGCAGGGCGTTAATTTAGGTTTTCAGGACGTAGTGGCACTTGCTGAGGTTTTATACAAAGCAGGAGATATAGGTTGCCCACTAAAACTTAAAGAATACGAGCGAGCTCGCCGTAAAGCTAATTTATTAATGATGAGCATGATGGATGCCTGTTACTTTGGCTTTTCTAACCAAGTTGCGCCACTTAAATGGGCACGTAGCCAGTTTTTAAAAATGGCTAATAATACAGGCCCTATAAAAAACTGGGTTTTAAAATACGCAATTAGCGGTGATTTAGGCTAAATTTAAAGTAGAGATTAAAAAGGCTCATTTATGAGCCTTTTTTTATGTCTGTTTTTTAAGTGAACAAATAGTGACCCAGTTATATTAAATAAAATTTTAATTTGACTAGGGTTATATCACTAAACCGCAATTTAATAATTTTAAAGAGCCTATGTGTGGATAATTTTTTTTCAGTAATAATTATTTTAGGTGCGCTACTGCTAGTTGCTAGCTTAAAAACAACCTTTAAAGTTTGTAAAAAAACATCGCAAAGAGCGTGGAGTGTACTGTTATGCGCTATTGTCTGTTTTATTTTAGGGTATTGGTGGATACTTTATTACTTTTCAAATTACGATACGGCACCAATAATAAGAAATGCAGTTGCCACAATATTATTTGGTGGTGCAGGGTTTGTTTTCTTAGTTGTCAAACTGAGTTTAAAAAGCATCCTTAAAATAGAGCAAGCAACGCAGTATCAAAAATATCAAACTGAGCACGATAACTTAACAACCTTACCCAACCGCAATAACTTTTTTAAATCCTTGAGTAAACAAGTCGATTACCCTTCTTCATTTGCATTATTTTATATTGATTTAAATAATTTTAAACAAATTAATGATGCGTTTGGTCATCAATGTGGTGATCAGCTACTGGCTGCTTTTGCTAATAAGTTAAGCAAAGAGCTATGTGGCATTGCTAAGTTATATCGAATAGGCGGGGATGAGTTTGCGTTTTTACTGAATACCGATACTGATGAAAGCATGGCTCACTGTGTAAATATTATAAACTCAGCCGTCAAAGCTCCGTTTTGTACGCATGAGCAAATGGTTAAAATACAATTAAGCATAGGCGTAAGCCGTTTTCCTGATGATAGCCGATTACCCGACCAGTTACTAAAAAAAGCCAACTTGGCACTGCATGAAGCAAAAAAGACATTTCAACCTTTAGTAAATTACTCATCTGAAATAGGTAAACGAGCAGAGGACTTTTTTGATTTATCAGTCAAAATTAAAGCCGCGTTACACAAAGGGGAGTTCGAGCTTTATTTACAACCAATAATGGACTCCAAAGATATTCAATTGCATGGCTTAGAAGCGCTGATCCGATGGCCGCAAGCTGATGGTAGCTTTATTAGCCCTGAAAAGTTTATAAGTGTAGCTGAGCGTACAGGGCTCATTTTTGTTTTATCGAAATGGGTTGTACAAGAAGCAGTTAACCATATTAGAAAACTTAAACTCTTTGGGTTCACCGGTACTATTCATGTCAACTTATCAACAAAAGATATTGAAAGCAGCGAGTTTTACGAATTTATAATTAGCTTACTTACTACTGACCCGACTTTAAGTGATTCACTAATATTTGAAATTACAGAAGGGGCAATGATGACAAACATACCCGCAGCAAGAAAAATGATGCAGCAGTTAAGTATGCGTGGATTTAAATTTAGTGTTGATGATTTTGGTACGGGGTTTTCGTCACTGTCGTTATTAAGGGAGTTGCCCATAAACCAGATAAAAATAGATCAATCGTTTATCAAAGATATGCTCATTAATCCGCCTGATTACGCTATTGTAGAATCTACGTTGTTTTTGGCGAGCCGATTAAATTGCGATGTAGTAGCTGAAGGAATAGAAACCAAAGAAGTAGAGCAAGCGCTATTGAGTATGAACTGTGATTATTTACAAGGGTATTTATATAGCAAACCAATAAATATAGACGAATTTATAAATGTATATTTAAGTACAGAAAAAGTAAGCTGAATTTAATGAATATTGAGAAGTTTTAGAGAAGGAAGTCAAATTGGCTGGGATACCAGGATTTGAACCTGGGAATGCCAGGATCAAAACCTGGTGCCTTACCGCTTGGCGATATCCCAACTATAAATTTGATATTAATTTTAGTTCTTAGTAAGAACATGGTGCGGAAGGAGAGACTTGAACTCTCACATCCTAAGATACTGGAACCTAAATCCAGCGCGTCTACCAATTCCGCCACTCCCGCATCACTAATGTGCTCATTTAACCTCTAAGCTAGAGTAATTCTTTTATTCAACTTTCCTTGGTAGAAGAAGTTGGCTGGGATACCAGGATTTGAACCTGGGAATGCCAGGATCAAAACCTGGTGCCTTACCGCTTGGCGATATCCCAACAAAGAATTCTTTTATAATTTTAGTTCTTATCAGAACATGGTGCGGAAGGAGAGACTTGAACTCTCACATCCTAAGATACTGGAACCTAAATCCAGCGCGTCTACCAATTCCGCCACTCCCGCATCACTAATTTGCTCATTTAAACTCTAAGCAAGAGTTATTCTTTTAATCAACTTTCCTTGGTAGAAGAAGTTGGCTGGGATACCAGGATTTGAACCTGGGAATGCCAGGATCAAAACCTGGTGCCTTACCGCTTGGCGATATCCCAACAAAGAATTAATTGATATTTTTAGTTCGTATCAAGAACATGGTGCGGAAAGAGAGACTTGAACTCTCACAACCGAAGTTACTGGAACCTAAATCCAGCGCGTCTACCAATTCCGCCACTCCCGCATCGTTTGTGTTATAAAACACAGGTAGTTATTTTAGACTCTTTATTGAGTGCAATTTAACTCTTGCAGAGCCACTTCTAAAAAAGAAATGGTGGCTAAGACGGGATTTGAACCTGTGACCCCATCATTATGAGTGATGTGCTCTAACCAGCTGAGCTACTTAGCCATTGTTGGCTGGGATACCAGGATTTGAACCTGGGAATGCCAGGATCAAAACCTGGTGCCTTACCGCTTGGCGATATCCCAACAATAACAATTGATAGTTTTAATTCTTATCAAGAATTATGGTGCGGAAGGAGAGACTTGAACTCTCACATCCTAAGATACTGGAACCTAAATCCAGCGCGTCTACCAATTCCGCCACTCCCGCACACAAGGTAGTTATTTTAAACTCTTCATTGAGCAACAAAAAAATATGGTGGCTAAGACGGGATTTGAACCTGTGACCCCATCATTATGAGTGATGTGCTCTAACCAGCTGAGCTACTTAGCCATCTTTTTTGTTAGCACTTCATCGCTGAGTGCGGGGCGTATTATGCTGATATGACCCAAATTCGTCAACACCTTTTTTGCAAAAAAACACTTAACTGTGTTTGTTTGCAGGAAAATTAAGCTAAGCGGCTAAATTTTAATAAAAATGATGATTTTTTGAGTGCAATTCACATACAAAATTTGTCGCTAAATAAAAAAAAGCAAAAACCAATAGTTTGAAGCTGTTTGATTATTCAACAAATTATTACGCTCTGGTTAAATCTTAACATTAATTTGTTTAAGAGGTACTTATTATTGAGGTTTGATCTTCTGCTTAGGGTGTATTTTTAGATTAAACGTAGGCATTTAGGTTGGGGCTATATCAATTTTATAAGTTTATAACGTTGGAGGTACAAAAAAGGCTCGTAAAAACGAGCCTTTAAAATTATTACCAATACTAATTTGGTTTCATTTAACTTATACGTTGAACAAGAAGTTCATTACATCGCCGTCTTTAACAATGTACTCTTTACCTTCTTGACGCATCTTACCTGCTTCTTTTGCGCCGCTTTCACCTTTAAAGGCAACAAAGTCGTCAAAAGCAATCGTTTGCGCACGAATAAAGCCACGCTCGAAGTCGGTATGGATTTTACCCGCTGCTTGTGGCGCTGTTGCACCTACAGGGATTGTCCATGCACGCACTTCTTTAACACCCGCAGTGAAATAAGTTTGTAATTGTAGTAATTCATAACCACCACGAATAACAAGATTAAGGCCGGGCTCTTCTAAGCCAAGATCAGCCATAAACTCAAGCTTGTCTTCGTCATCTAATTCTGAAAGCTCAGATTCGATAGCAGCACATACAGGAACGACAATCGCATCTTCTGCTGCAGCAATAGCGCGTACACGGTCAAGGTATGGATTATTTTCAAAACCATCTTCAGCAACGTTTGCAATATACATAGTTGGTTTAATAGTTAAGAAGTTGATAGAGCTGATTGCTGCTTTTTCTTCTTTAGTTAATGCTAAAGCGCGTAAAGTTAAGCCTTCATCAAGATGCACTTTTACTTTTTCAAGTACGGCATTTTGCTCTTTGGCGTCTTTATCACCACCTTTTGCTTTTTTTGCGTTACGGAAAAGGGCTTTTTCAGCGCTATCCATATCAGCAAGTACTAACTCTGTGTTGATTACGTCAATATCGTCAGCAGGGTCAATAGTGCCTGCTACGTGAATGATGTTTTCATCTTCAAAACAGCGAACTACGTGGCCAATTGCATCGGTTTCACGAATGTTAGCTAAAAACTGGTTACCAAGGCCTTCACCTTTAGATGCGCCCTTTACCAAGCCAGCAATGTCTACAAATTCCATACTAGTGGTAAGAACTCGTTGAGGATTAACAATTTTAGCAAGTTCGTCTAGACGAGGATCTGGCACAGGTACCACACCTGTATTAGGCTCAATGGTACAAAAAGGAAAGTTAGCGGCTTCAATACCCGCTTTAGTTAGTGCATTGAAAAGCGTTGATTTACCTACGTTAGGCAAGCCAACGATGCCACATTTAAAACCCATAGTAAGATACCTTGTTTAGAATTCGTTTAAACGGTGTACTTGGACCCAAGTTACTAGGGTTTAAACGAATGTAGTCTGTTTTGTGCTTTTAACACACCATCTTTTGCAAGTATTTCCATGCAACGAACTGCTTCATCAACAGCAGCATCCATTTTTTCTTGGTCTTCTTTGGCCGCTTTTCCAAGCACCCAACCAGTTACCATTTCACGATGCCCCGGATGACCTACACCAATGCGCAAGCGCATAAAGTCTTTTTGATTTGCCATTTTTGCAATAATGTCTTTTAAACCATTATGACCGCCATGCCCGCCACCTTTTTTTAATTTGGCAACGCCTGGGTCTAAATCCAATTCGTCATGGGCAACTAAAATGTCCTCGACAGGGATTTTGAAAAAATTAGCTAAACTACTGACCGCTTTACCACTTAAATTCATGTAAGTAGTGGGGATCAATAATTTGAATTCTTGGCCTTGAATGATCACTTTGCCTGTAAGGCCGTGATATTTAGGATCGTGTTTTAGAGTGCAGTTATAGCGTGCAGCGATTTGCTCGATGAACCAAGCACCTGCATTGTGGCGTGTGTTTGCGTATTCGGGGCCTGGATTAGCCAGGCCCACAAGCATTTGAATAGAATTCAAGGTTGCGAGACCTTAAATATTATTCTGCTGCTGCAGCGTCGTCTTCAACTGGAGCTGCTTTGTTTGCTTTGATAGTCAGGATAGACTGATCATGGCCTTCGCCTTTAGCTAAATCTACAGAGCTAACGCCTTTAGGGAAAGTTAGGTCAGAGATATGAACTGAATCGCCAACAACAAACTTAGAAACATCTACTTCAATGAATTCTGGAAGTGCTTTTGGAAGACACGTAATTTCAACTTCAGTTAACTGGTGAACAACAGTTGCGCCAGCTTTAGTTACAATCTCTTCACCGATGAAGTGTAGAGGAACTTTAGTTTGAAATTTATGAGTAGCATCTACACGTTGGAAATCAAGGTGAGTAAGCTTAGGCTTGAATGGGTGACGTTGGATATCTTTTAAGATTACTTCAACAGCTTCGCCATCAACGTTAAGCGTAAGGATATGCGTGTAGAAACCTTCGTCTTCTTGAGCTTTGATCATATCTTTATGAGCAAAAGTAAGAGATAAAGCTTCTTTATCAGCTCCGTAAAGGATTGCAGGAACTTTGTCTTCGCGACGTAGGCGGCGGCTCGCACCAGTACCAGTTTCTACGCGAAGTTCAGCGTTATACGTATAAGTTTTGTTAGACATGATGTCTCCAGTTATTTAAATGTGTAGGGCCTTTGCGACCAAGGTCCCTAGCCAAAAGGCGCGCTATCATACCACCACGCCCAGATAAAATAAACATCGCTTACAAAAAAAGCGCCAAAAGGCGCTTTTATATTCAGGAATGTTTAATTTTAGTGTTCAAACATCGCTGAGATAGATTCTTCGTTACTAATACGACGAATAGTCTCTGCTAACATGTCAGCAAGCGTAAGTACCTTAACTTTATCAAGGGCTTTAAGCTCATCAGATAGCGGAATTGAGTCAGTTACAATTACTTCATCAATCATTGAGTCACGTAAGTTTTCGGCTGCTTTACCTGAAAGGATAGGGTGCGTTGCGTATGCAAATACACGCTTAGCGCCATGTTCTTTAAGTGCTTCTGCGGCTTTGCACAATGTACCACCGGTATCAATCATATCATCTACGATAATACAATCACGACCTTCAACGTCACCAATAATGTGCATTACTTGAGAAACATTTGCTTGAGGGCGACGTTTATCAATGATTGCTAAATCGGTATCGTTTAGTAGTTTTGCAATTGCACGAGCACGTACAACACCACCAATATCTGGAGATACAACAACGACGTCTTCAAAGTCGCGTTCTTTCATATCTTCAAGTAATACAGGGCTGCCAAATACGTTATCTACAGGTACATCAAAGAAGCCTTGGATTTGTTCAGCGTGTAAATCAACCGTAAGAACACGGTCAACACCAACACTTGATAAGAAATCTGCAACAACTTTAGCGGTAATTGGAACACGAGCAGAACGTACACGACGGTCTTGGCGCGCATAACCAAAATAAGGAATGACGGCAGTAATACGACCTGCAGATGCACGACGTAGAGCATCAACCATAACGATAAGTTCCATCAGGTTATCGTTTGTAGGGGCACAGGTTGATTGCAAGATAAAAACGTCCGAGCCACGAACATTTTCATTTATTTGAACACTGATCTCACCGTCGCTAAAACGGCCAACAACAGCATCGCCTAATTCAATATATAAACGTTTTGCAACTTTTTGAGCTAACTCAGGTGTTGCGTTACCAGCGAAGAGCTTCATGTCAGGCACGGTAGGGTTCCTCAGGCACTGAATATTTGGACTAACGGGCAATGATAAATATCACTGCGGGTTAACTTATGATTACTTGTACGTTACTTCATTGATCGAATATGGCGGTTAACTCCGTATGAGCAGGTGAGACATTTGCGCTTGAAGCCACAAAACCCTGCCAAGTATGGGGGAGATTTTCAAGTACATCTTGTGCTTGAACTTGGCTAGCAAATTCGACAAAACAACATGAACCTGTTCCGGTCATCTTCGACGGGGCGTATTTTAGCAACCACTGGAGGGTTTTTTCAACCTCGGGGCAAAGCTTTTTAACTAAAGGCTCACAATCGTTGGTCAAAGTATGGTGTTTCCAGTCGCCTATTATTTTTGGTGTGTCGCGTTTTAAATCTGGATGTGTAAATATTTTTGCGGTACTTACATGTTGGTTAGGGTGTACAACGCAGTACCATTTTTGTTCAAGTGTTACGCGGTGTAGTTTTTCACCAATACCGTGCGCTATGGCGCTTTGACCTTGTATGAACACTGGAACATCTGCCCCTAACTTGAGCCCTAATTGTGCTAGTGTTTCTAAACTTAGTGCCAATTTCCATAACTTATTTAGGGCTAATAAAGTACTCGCTGCGTCAGATGAACCTCCTCCAACACCGCCCCCCATCGGCAAGCGCTTAATTAAATTTATTTTTACACCCAAAGAGGTTTTACAGTGTGTTTGTAATAATAAAGCCGCTTTATAGATAAGATTATCATTTAGAGGGATGTCTTTAGTATCACCACCGACAGAAATACTCCCATCTGTTGTTAACTCAAAATGCAGCTCATCACCAAAATTTAAAAAAGTAAATAAGGTTTCAAGTTCATGATAGCCATCTTCTCGGCGAGCATTAATGTGTAAAAATAAATTGAGTTTTGCCGGAGCAATAAGTGAAAAAGAGGTTTTGTTATTCATACTTATTTAAACTGCCAATCGTATAGTTGAATTTTAATTTTTATTTGTTGGTGCTTTAACGTCAGTTTAGTAGGTAACCAGTAACCTGCGTTTTGTACATAAGTGCCATAATCTATTTGCCATTTTTTGCCTGTATTATCAAACCATAATACTTGCTTTGCACGCCCAAGCTCATCAACAATTAAACTTTCATCGTCAATAGTGCCTTTAAGCCAGTTATCGGCATTATCAACCGGTAGTGTAAAACCCGTTAATCGTTTTAAAAGCTCTGCAGCGTTAGTATCAAAGTATTGTTCACCGTCAAACTCTAATTCAGCACCGTTAGCTGTTTGTTTAAGCGACAAAATACGAGTACCAATAAAAGTAGTCAGTATTAAATTATTGGAATTTGTTGTTTGCTGCCAATTTAAGTTTGCAGATTGACGCTCTTCAGGGCTAATAAATGCTAGTTTACCTTCTACTTGCCAAGTTTTTTGAGCAGCTAAACGTGGTTTCCAATCATCATAAAGTGTTGTTTTTGTATCAATTTGATGAGCACAGCCACCTAAAAACAAAAAAAACATGAATAAAATCAAATATTGTCGAATCAAATGTTGTTCCTTACTTTCCATATTCCGCTGATTTTTGGTAAAATTACCGCCTTTGAAGTAGGGCTCAGCAATATTTGGCAAATATGACCATAATAGCACTAGGTATAAATCACAAAACCGCATCCGTAGAATTACGTGAAAAAGTGGCTTTTTCGCCTGAGCAAATTTCAGAGGCGTTGCAACAATTAAGTGGCCATGCCGACTTTAATGAAGCGGTTATTGTGTCTACCTGCAATCGAACCGAGATCTATTGTAGCCTCGCTCAGCAAAATTCCCAAACACTGTTGAGCTGGCTTGCCAGTTTCCATGGTTTGGATGAACATGAACTGAGCAAAAACATTTATTGTTACGAAGATAACGATGCTATTAATCACTTAATGCGCGTGGCGTGTGGGTTGGATTCTTTAGTGTTGGGCGAACCGCAAATTCTGGGACAAATAAAGCAATCGTTTTTTAGTGCTAAAAACCACGATGCAGTAGGTGTTACTTTTGATAGGTTGTTTCAAAAAACATTTTCGGTAGCGAAACAAGTTAGAACTGAAACCGATATTGGCGCAAGTGCGGTATCGGTAGCGTTTGCTGCAGTTAACTTGGCAAAGCATATTTATGGCAAGCTTGATAAGACCAATGTGTTATTAATTGGCGCAGGTGAAACCATTGAATTGGTTGCTAAGCATTTATACCAAAATGAGCCTCAAAATATCACTGTTGCAAATAGAACTATTGAGCGAGCTCGTAACTTAGCTGACGAAGTGTCGGCAGATGTGATTGCTTTGGCGCAATTGCCTGAGCGTTTGCATAAAGCCGATATAGTGATTAGTTCTACAGCCAGCACTTTACCTATTATTGGTAAAGGGGTGGTTGAGCAAGCGCTAAAGCAGCGACGTCACAAACCTATGCTATTTATAGATATAGCGGTTCCCCGTGATATAGAAAGCCAAGTTGGGGAGCTAGATGCTGCCTATTTATATTCCGTTGATGACTTACAAACCATTGTAAGCGAGAATATGGCAGCGCGCGAGCAAGCTGCACAGCAAGCGCAAATAATTATTATTGAACGCACCAAAGAATTTGCAATGTGGATGCGTTCACTCGATTCGGTAGATTTAATCCGCCATTATCGAAATGATGTACAAACAATTAAGTCTGAACTTGTAGAGCGTGCTGTTAGTCAGCTCAATACAGGTAAAGATGCAGAAAAAATTATATTAGAGCTCGCCAATAAATTAACCAATCGCTTAATGCACGCGCCTACCCGTGCAATACAAGATGCAGCGAAAAAAGGTGAAGTGGCGCAGCTAAACCAGTTGAAAAAAATGTTAGGTATTGATCAGGAATAACCGTTAAATGAAAGAGTCTGTTTATAATAAATTAGAAACCTTAGTAGAGCGTTACGAAGAAGTACAAGCGCTGCTAAGCGACCCGTCGGTCATTAGTGATCAAAACCGTTTTCGTGCGCTTTCAAAAGAGTATTCTGAGCTTGAAGAGATTGTAAAAACGTTTTTAAACTATAAAGAAACGCAAGACGATTTAGCCAGTGCAGAAGAAATGCTTAAAGATTCTGACCCTGAAATGCGTGAAATGGCGCAAGAAGAATATAAAGAAGCAAAAGCACAAATACTAGTGATTGAAGATCAAATTCAAGTATTAATGTTGCCAAAAGATCCGCGAGATAACAACAACGTGTTTGTTGAAGTACGTGCAGGGACGGGCGGCGATGAAGCGGCTATTTTTGCTGGTGACTTATTTCGTATGTACAGCCGCTACGCAGAAAATAAAAAATGGAAAGTAGAAGTTGTAAGCACCAATGAAGGTGAGCATGGCGGTTACAAAGAAGTTATTGCAAATATCAGTGGCGAAGGCGTTTACGGTCAATTAAAGTTTGAATCAGGCGTACACCGCGTACAACGTGTGCCAGAGACTGAATCACAAGGTCGTGTTCATACCTCAGCGTGTACTGTTGCGGTTATGGCAGAAGTACCAGAAGCTGAAGCGATACAAATTAATACAGCAGATTTAAAAGTTGATACATTTCGTGCATCAGGCGCAGGTGGTCAGCACGTAAATAAAACTGATTCTGCTATTCGACTTACACATATACCTACCGGTGTTGTGGTTGAGTGTCAGGATCAGCGTTCGCAGCATAAAAACCGTGCTAAAGCGATGTCAGTACTTGCAGCTCGACTGCAACAAGCTGAAGATGAAAAACGCCATGCGGCAGAAGCCTCTGAGCGTCGTGACTTGGTAGGTAGTGGCGATCGTTCTGAGCGTATTCGTACTTATAACTACCCGCAAGGTCGTATTACCGATCACCGTATTAACCTAACACTTTATCGTTTAAACGAAGTGGTAGCCGGTGATTTAAGTGCGATTATTGACCCATTAATGCAAGAGCATCAAGCTGACTTACTTGCGGCCATGGGCGACGAGTAATTGTGGCTCACACTCTTGAACAAGCAATTGCTGCAGGTGCTGACTTATTAGCACTTAGCAGCGAAAGTGCTAAATTAGATGCACAAGTTTTACTTCTTCATATACTTCAAAAACCTCGCAGTTACCTTTTTACTTGGCCAGAACATGCGCTTAGTGATGAGCAACAATCGCAGTTTAATGTATTTATCCAAAGACGTTTGAAAGGTGAGCCCGTAGCCCATATAACTGGGCTGCGTGAATTTTGGAGCTTATCGCTTGAAGTTAACGCAACGACCCTAATACCTCGACCAGATACTGAAACATTAGTCGAGCAAGCACTTGAAATAGCGCTACCCGCTACAGCAAAGGTGCTGGATTTAGGCACAGGTACTGGTGCGATAGCGTTGGCACTGGGTAGTGAAATGCCTAATTGGCAAATTACTGCAGTAGATAGAGTAAGCGATGCAGTTGCACTTGCTACACGTAACCAGCAGCGATTAGCGATTAATAATGTACATGTTAAACAAAGTAACTGGTTTAGTGAGTTGCATGGCGAAAAATTCAATTTAATTGTCACGAACCCTCCTTATATAGAAAGTAGCGATATACATTTAAATCAGGGTGATGTGCGCTTTGAGCCTTTATCGGCATTAGTGGCTGATGATTGCGGAATGTCTGATATTAAACAAATAATTACACAATCACGTGACTATTTGTCATCTAATGGCTATCTTTTAATAGAACACGGTTTTGAGCAAGGTGAAGCTGTTCGTCATTTCTTTGAAAAAATGGCGTTTGTTAATATTAAAACAGTGAAAGACCTTGGTAACAATGACCGTGTAACACTTGCACTGTGGCCCTAGAGAATAATAATTGCCTACTAGTGCGTTAAATAATGCCATGAAGGAATTTCGACTATGATGGGTGATTTTTTATTTTCAGATGAACCAGAAGAAACAATCGATGAGATTGAACACGGTACCTGGAAAGTATTAATCGTTGATGATGAACCTGAAGTTCATGCTGTTACAAAACTAGCACTGAGTGATTTTGAGTTTCAAAATAAACGCTTAGAGTTTATTAGTGCCTACTCAGGTGCTGAAGCGAAAGAGCTCATAAAGGAGCATCCAGATGCCGCTATTGTGCTACTTGATGTGGTAATGGAAACCGACGACGCTGGTTTGCAGGTTGCTAAGTTTATTCGTGAAGAAGCTAAAAATAATCATATACGGATTATTTTAAGAACGGGCCAACCTGGCCAGGCACCTGAACGCCAAGTCATTATTAATTATGATATTAACGATTACAAATCGAAAACTGAGCTAACGGCTCAAAAATTATTTACTGTTATTATGTCGAGCCTACGCTCGTATCGGGATATTATTTCGATTGAGCAGTCACGCGAAGGGCTTGAAAAAATAATTATAGCGTCTCGTGATATTTTTTCTGCGCATTCAATAGAGCACTTTATTGAAGGCGTTATGCAGCAATTAACATCTTTATTGGGTATTGCTGATCAAGCTATGTATGCCACCACTTTAGTTGCACAAAACCCAGAACATGAAAAAAATAAAAAGCTAATAGTTTGCTCTGGCACTGGCGATTTTGAAAAAAGTGAAGGTAAAGAGCTTGATGAGGTATTACAAGCTGAGCAGTTAAGTGCGTGTCATCAGGCGCTTAATGATAAAAGTATCATTTATAAAGATAATTACTTATTTGCGTACTGCAGTAGTGAGTACAATCATAACTCAATGCTGTTCATATCAGGTGTCCCAAAGGATTTAACGGATACTCAGCGTCATTTAATCAAAATATTTTCTCAAAATGTGCAACTTGCCTTTGAAAATGTGCAGCTTCAGTCTGAAATAGAAGCGACACAACAAGAGCTTGTTTATAGGTTAAGTGAAGCAGTCGAGCAGCGCTCAACCGAGACAGGTAATCATGTTAAACGTGTAGCACATATTTGTCATATTTTAGCTGAGGGCTATGGTTTATCTAAACATGATGCAGATTTAGTAAGGTTGGCGTCGCCTCTTCATGATGTAGGTAAAGTGGGCATTCCTGATGCGATTTTAAACAAACCAGCAAAGTTAGAACCTCAAGAATGGGAAGTGATGAAAACCCATACTGATAAAGGCTATACTATTTTAAAAGACTCTCCCCATGAAATTGTGAGTACAGGTGCAATTATTGCAAAAGAGCATCATGAAAAATGGGATGGGTCTGGTTACCCACAAGGTCTAAGCGGAAACGCAATTAACGTATTTGGCCGTATAGTCGCACTTGCTGATGTATACGATGCACTTCGCCATAAACGGTGTTATAAAGAGCCTTGGACATTACAAAATGTGGTTGATGAAATTAATGCTCAAAAAGGCACACATTTTGAACCAAAAATGGTTGAAGTATTTAACGAAAAGCTTGATGAGTTAGAGGCGGTTCTTAGCCGTTTTCCTGATTAGATTTTTATAAAACAGAAGTACAGGGGCATATGGATTATTTAGCAGTAAAGCACTCGCACATGGCAATTGCGATGTTAAGTGTAATATTATTTTATGTTCGCGCTTTTTCGCGAATGGGCAGTGGTAAATTAGCAAAAAATAAAGCGGTAATGATTGGTAGTCACAGTATAGATACTTTGTTATTAGTGTCTGCACTTACGCTTATATTTATGGCTAAAATTAATCCGTTTGAACAATATTGGCTATTAGAAAAAATAGTTTTAGTGGTTATATACATTGGTATTGGGGCTAAAAGCGCCCGACAAACTAAAATGGCGGCTAAAGTTGCTTACGTTTTAGTTAACACTGCTGTTATTTTAGCGATAGGTTATTTAGCGACGTCTAAATCAGCTTTTTTGCTTTAAGTAATACCTGACTATTTGAGCTTTATAGGTGTTTTGTAAAGCTCAAATACAACTCCCTCTCAGAAAATATTCAAATACACCTCTATATTGGTATATAGCTTTAAAGTTAGGTAAACTACGCCTTCGTTTTCTAAAATGTTGCAGTATTAATGACTACCCTCGGGTTTGACGAACACGATGAATCTTATCTTGATGATGCTTACGATGAATTTACACCTCCAGCGATTTACCGCTGTATTAAAGCAGAGTCAAAGTGGGACCCTCAGATAGATTTAACACCATGTTATGAAACTTTAACTGACTTTGAACAGCAAATTTCAGCGCTGTGTTTAAAAGTGAGTGATGAGCACGATCGCCTCGAAAAATTATTAGATATGTTTTACAGTGATTGGCTATTTAGTGCATCAGGTTTAAAAGTGCCTGAATATAAATTAAATACATTAAGCTATACGCTTTCTATGCGCAGTGGTTCACCTACAACACTGGCAATTATACTTTGTCATTTTTTACAACAAGCTAATTGTGACGCGAACCTTAGTCTTACCCAAGGTGACGTTGGCGTACATGTGGCGATTAGTGATGAAGAAGGCTACATAATAGAGCCAAGCAGTGGACAACAAAGTTGGTATATTATCCCTGAAAACGCAGATGAAGATGATGGTCAAGAGCAAGAGCCACTAGAGCTGATTTTTGATGACGAAGTATATAAGTTATTTTTAGCTCAGCAAAAATGGTCTTTCATTAGCGAAAATAAATTTGGTCATGCTTTAACCTGTGTAGAGATGCTAATGGAGTTAATAGGCGACGACCCGTATGAGAGACGCGACAGAGGTTACTTATTAAATCAGCTCGGTTGCCCTAAAATGGCACGTGATGATTTACAGTTTTTTGTAGATGAGTGTCCGGACGATCCTGCAATAGAGATTATTCAACACCAAATAGAAGAACTAGAAGATAATAATAAAACGCACCATTAAGAATAGGAATAATTATGGTTGAAACTCAAAGCGCATTAATCACAAATGATGCCGTTGTGCTTGGTTTGCTTGCTATTATTTTGGGGTTTATTTTTAAAACCTCAAACAGTGAGCGTCCAGCTTTAAAACGATTTTATAAATACGTACCTGCTTTATTACTGTGTTACTTTTTACCTTCGTTATTAAATACCTTTGGTATTGTAGATGGTAATAAATCTAATGTTTATTATGTGGCTTCGCGCTACTTACTACCTGCCTGTTTAATACTACTTACCATTAGTATTGATTTAAAAGCGATTATTAACTTAGGCCCTAAAGCACTTATTATGTTTTTAGTGGGTACTTTAGGCATTGTTATTGGTGGGCCATTAGCTATTTTAGTGGTGAGCGCATTTGACCCAAGTATTGTTGGTGGGCATGGCCCAGATGCGGTATGGCGCGGTATGACAACTGTTGCAGGTAGCTGGATTGGCGGCGGTGCTAACCAAGCATCAATGAAAGAAATGTTTGAAGTTGGTGGTGATATATTCTCTGTAATGATTACAGTTGATGTAATTGTCGCTAATATTTGGATGGCTGTTTTATTGTTAATGGCAGCAAATCATAAAAAGATTGATGCAGCGACGGGGGCTGATACAAGCGCAATTGAAGATTTGAAAAAGCGTGTGGAAGAATATCATGCAGAACATGCACGCATCCCAACTCTTAATGATTACATGACGCTGATTGCAATTGCATTTGGTATAACTGGCTTAGCACACTTTTGCGCTGACTTTTTGGGGCCGTACTTTGGCACTACTTATGAATGGGCAAAAGAATACAGCTTAAACAGTAAATTCTTTTGGCTAATTGTTATATCAACAACGATTGGTATAGGCTTATCGTTTACTAAAGTGAGGCAAATAGAAGCGTTTGGCGCTTCAAAAGTAGCTTCTAGCTTTTTATATATTTTGGTTGCATCGATTGGTTTACACATGAATGTAACCGCTATTTTCAATAACCCCGGGCTATTTTTAGTGGGCGCAATTTGGATGTTAGTGCATGCAAGCATTATGTTAATTGTGGCTAAACTGATTAAAGCACCGTTATTTTATATGGCTGTGGGTTCTCAGGCTAATGTGGGCGGTGCAGCGTCTGCACCTGTTGTAGCATCAGCGTTTCATCCGTCATTAGCGCCTGTTGGTGTTCTGTTAGCTGTACTAGGCTACGGTGTGGGTACTTATATGGCTTATATTTGTGGATTAATGATGCAAGCAGTTGCACCTTAAGGAATTTAAATGAAAGACCAAATTATTAAAATTAATGAAATTGAACTTGCAAACAACAAACCGTTTGTATTGTTTGGTGGTATTAACGTATTAGAATCTCGCGATTTAGCAATGCGTGTTGCAGAGCATTACGTAGAAGTTACGACGAAACTAAATATTCCTTATGTATTTAAGGCCTCATTTGATAAAGCTAATCGCTCTTCAATCAATTCGTACCGTGGTCCAGGTATGGAAGAAGGTTTAAAAATATTCGAAGAAATTAAAAACACGTTTAAAATTCCACTAATTACTGACGTACATGAACCGCATCAAGCTGCACCTGTTGCAGAAGTTGTTGATGTAATTCAGTTACCTGCTTTTTTGGCGCGTCAAACAGATTTAGTTGTGGCGATGGCTAAAACAGGTGCAATTATTAATGTGAAAAAACCACAGTTTTTAGCGCCACACGAAATGCGCCATATCATTACTAAATTTAATGAAGCTGGTAATAACAACGTAGCCCTTTGTGAGCGTGGTTCTAGCTTTGGTTACAACAACCTTGTGGTTGATATGCTTGGTATGGATGACATGAAGGCAATGGCACCTGTTATTTTTGATGCAACACATGCGCTACAACGCCCTGGTGGACGAGCTGACTCTGCTGATGGTCGTCGTGCACAAGCTGCAGAGCTTGCGCGCAGTGGTATGGCGTTGGGTATTGCTGGTTTATTTATCGAAGCGCATCCAAATCCTAACGAAGCTAAATGTGATGGCCCATGTGCGTTAGCGCTTAGCAAGTTAGAAGGGTACTTAACGCAAATGAAAGCGGTTGATGATTTAATTAAAAGTTTTGCCCCACTTGATACAAGTGCAAGCGATTTATAATTAAGCATGATGTTTATTAAAAAGCGACTCAGGTCGCTTTTTTTATGCCTTTAATATACACAAACTTATATGATGTATATAATCTCACGCATAAGAAAAACTAATTCTAAGCTTGGTTATTATGTCAAGACGGGTACCTCCATTAAACGCATTAAAAGCCTTTGAAGCGGCTGCACGCCATTTAAGTTTTACAAAAGCTGCAGAAGAGCTTTATGTAACGCAGGCGGCAGTAAGTCATCAAATAAAAACACTTGAAGAGCATTTAGGGCTGAAGTTGTTTTTACGTAAAAACCGCTCTTTATTATTAACTGAAGAAGGCCAAGGCTATTTTTTAGATATTAAAGAGATTTTTACTCAGCTTATTGATGCAACTGAAAAGCTATTAGCTCGTGGCGCTAAGGGCTCACTAACGGTAAGCCTAACCCCTAGTTTTGCTATTCAGTGGTTAGTGCCTCGTTTGAGTTTGTTTAATGAGTTACATCCAGAGATAGATGTGCGAATAAAAGCACAAGACCAAGATGAAAACTCACTCACTGATGACGTAGATATTGCTATTTATTATGGAAGGGGTCATTGGAATGGCGTACAAGCGTACAAGCTTCATACCGAATATTTAGTACCACTTTGTAGTCCTATGTTATTAAGCGGGTTAAAGCCGCTTGATCAACCTAGTGATTTAGCGCATCACACACTATTACACGACACTACACGTAAAAACTGGAAAACGTGGATGAAAACCGCAGGCGTGCGTAACATCCAGGTAAATCAAGGGCCTATATTTAGCCACTCCTCTATGGTGTTACAAGCAGCGGTACATGGACAAGGTGTGGCAATTGGCAATAGTGTATTAGCTAAACCCGACATAGACGCAGGGCGTTTGGTAATTCCGTTTAATCATAGCCTAGAGAGTAAAAATGCGTATTACTTAGTGCTTCGTGAGTCGCAAACAGAGCTTGGTAAAATAGTTTCGTTTAAAGAGTGGATGCTGAGCTTAGTAGAGCATGAGCAAGAACATGAGTATTAAAAATGATTGAATGGTTTAAAAGCACGGAGCAACCTGCAATAGCACAGTTTATATTTGCACATGGCGCAGGTGCTGGTAGCGATTCTGACTTTATGCAGCACATGGCAAAATTAATAAGCGAGCAGGGGGTTGATGTTGGTTTATTTGATTTTGAATATATGCAAATCGCTAAACAAACTAATAAACGCAGGCCTCCTGAGCGAGCACCAAAGTTACTTATTTATTATGAACGAGTGCTAACGAATGCGCAGCCAGATTTACCGTTGTTTATAGGTGGTAAATCGATGGGCGGTCGCATGGCATCAATGCTTGCATGTAGTTCAGAGCAAAGCCTTTCAGGTGTTATAGCATTTGGTTATCCATTTCATCCGCCGGGTAAGCCAGAAAAATTACGCACCGATCATTTTGCTGATATTGTTTGCCCTTTTTTAGTATTACAGGGCGAGCGAGATACATTTGGTACACGTGAAGAACTTCTTACTATGAAAATGCCAAAGCAGCCTTTGTTTACTTGGCTGAGTGATGGCGAT
Organism: Pseudoalteromonas sp. LC2018020214; assembly: GCF_016598755.1. NCBI lineage: Bacteria > Pseudomonadati > Pseudomonadota > Gammaproteobacteria > Alteromonadales > Pseudoalteromonadaceae > Pseudoalteromonas > Pseudoalteromonas sp. LC2018020214. Next base: position 2,428,631 of record NZ_CP066804.1, on the reverse strand, counting down.
CACTCATTAAAACCACGTAAAAAAAGTGGCGTAACTGAACTGCAAAATAGAGAAACAGCAGCGTTAAGTGCCGTTGAATTTATTAAGCAACAAATTGAGATACGTTAAGACTCGAGCAGGGGGTTAGATGATTAAATTATTTTTAATGACCGGTAGTATTTTTTGTATGCTTTCGGTGATGTTAGGTGCATTTGCTGCCCATGGTTTAAAAAGCCGCTTATCGGAGTATTCATTAGGCGTTTTTAAAACGGCTGCTGAATATCAAATGGTGCATGGGCTTGCACTTATTGCGGTGGCTATTTTAATTAAATGGGGCATAAACCTGAGTTGGGCTGGTGGCTTTTTTATAATGGGCACACTACTTTTTAGTGGTAGTTTATATTTACTCGCTCTAACAGGAATGAAGTGGCTTGGGCCTATAACACCGCTTGGTGGGTTGTGCTTTATTATTGGTTGGATTGTTATTTTAGTGCAAGTTGCACGATTTAAGTTTTAAAGAGTTTAAGGGTTAATATGTCTAGTGTTGTGATTTTTTGTCGTAGTGGTTTTGAAAACGATGCCGCTGCTGAAATAACGTTTCATGCTGCAGAGCAAGGTTTTGCAGGGTATGTAAAAGCAAAACCAAATACAGGTTATGTTGTTTACGAATGTTTTGAAGCGCATCACAGCGACGAAATAATCAAAAAAGTTGATTTTAAAAACATGGTGTTTGCACGTCAATGGTTTGCCGGCACATTACTTGAAAACATGCCAGTAGAGGACCGTGTGAGCGCAGTAGTTGAAGCTGCTAAAGATTTTACATTATGCTCAGAACTGCGCGTTGAAACGCCAGACACAAACGAAGGTAAAGAGCTTTTAACGTTCTGTAAAAAAATCTCAACACCGCTTAAAAAAGCCCTCGAAAAACAAAATACTGTACTACGTGAGCCAAAAGCAAATCGCCCAGTAATGCATGTCATGTTTTTAACAAACAATACGGCTTATGTTGGTTACTCGTATAGCTTTAATAATTCTCCATTTTTCATGGGTATTTTGCGCCTTCGTATGCCAAGCGATGCACCGAGTCGCTCAACGTTAAAACTCGATGAAGCATTTAACGTATTTATACCTGAGCAACAACGCGAGTCACGCGTAGCTGCCGGTATGCGCAGTGTTGATTTAGGTGCATGCCCTGGTGGTTGGACTTATCAGCTTGTACGCCGTGGTATGTTTGTAAGTGCGATTGATAACGGCCCAATGAATGACGATTTAATGCAAACTGGGCAAGTTAAACATTTTAGAGCCGACGGTTTTAAATATCGCCCAGAAAAAAGAAATATTACTTGGTTAGTGTGCGATATGGTGGAAAAACCGACCAAAGTGACTACGCTAATGATTGACTGGGCAGTAAATGCATACGCAAAAGAGTTTATATTTAACTTAAAGCTGCCTATGAAAAAACGCTTTGATAGTGTTTATGAATGTCTTTCGATGATCAGAAAAGAGCTTGAGAAACAAGGTATCAATTACGAGTTGCAAGCTAAACATCTATATCATGATCGTGAGGAAATAACCGTTCATTTAAACGTTACTAAGGTGCCACAAAATTTGTATAGTTAATATGTAGAGGCTAAAAGTGGTAAAAAACAATATTAATAAATGGCTAAGTTTACTTTTTTTATCACTTTTAATCACAGGCTGTGGCGGGGGAGGCGAAAGTAGTGATACAACTACGCCCTCTGGTAACGCTGCGCCCAGTGTTATGCTTTCGGTTAGCAGTAACGTTATTACTTCTAATCAATCATTTACTATTACAGCGCTTGCAAGTGATAGCGATGGACAAATTGCCAGCTATCAATGGCAACAACTTAGCGGGCCCGAGTTTACGTTTACCTCTAACGGTAACACGCTTACAGCCACTGCACCTAGTGTAACAACCGATACGACCTTTAGCTTTTCGGTTACAGTTACTGACAACTCAGGTGCTACTGCACAACAAGTTTTTTCAGGCACTATCACCTCTCAAAATAATGCTCCTACAGTTAATATAACAGGCCCAAGTAGTGCACTTGCCAGCACACAAGTTAGTTTAGTTGCTAACGCTCAAGATACAGATGGCACTATAAGTAATATTAATTGGATTCAGTCTGCTGGGGACAATGTTGAGTTTTCACAAACTGATGGAGTCCTTAGTTTTACCGCCCCTAATGTATCTGAAAATACAACACTAGGTTTTAGCGTAACCGTAACTGACAATGCAGGTAAAAGCGCTCAAGCGAGTAAAACGGTTTTAATTAATCAAGTAAATAGCGCGCCAACAGTCATTGTTACAGGCCCTGAAGAAGCTGAAAAAGGTGACAGTGTAACCTTAGTTGCAGATGCACAAGACAGCGATGGTAGTATTAATAGCATAACTTGGCAGCAAATAAGTGGTCCTGTAGTTGAACTTACTCAAACACAAACAAGCATTAGCTTTAATGCGCCCACTGTTTCACAAAATACCAATGTTACATTTGTGGTTACTGTAACCGATGACGATAACGCTACAAATAGCGCTCAAAAAACAGTTGCAGTATTAGCACCAAACAATCCACCAACTGCAGATGATGTAAGTATTAGCGTGCAATATAATCAAGCCACAGAATTTAGTTTAGTAGTTAGCGATGCCGATAACGATACCGTTCAGATTGATTTTGGTGATGATTTAAATGGTGCAAAAATTAGTGTTATTGATGCACAAGCCTTACTTTTTAGCTACACACCTCCTGCAAACAGTATCACTTCACAAAGCTATACGTTAACTGCGTCTGATTCAAAAGACACAACCGAATTTACCCTGAATATTACTGTGGTTGATTCAACGCCCGCTACAATTAGTAATGTAACACCCCAAAGTAATAATGACCCAGTTCTTGTAGATAGCCCTGTTAGTATTACATTTTCAGATATTATGCTAACGAGCACTTTAGCAGTTAACTCTAGTAGTGGTGCTTGTACAGGAAGTGTACAAGTGTCAGCAGATGATTTTACTACTTGCTTGGCCTTAAATATTGAAAGTTTGTCGGGTACTACTAGTGACACAAGTACTTATTTTCATACTGTAAATGTAAGCGCAAGCTTTAATGAAGATACCCAATATATTGTCCGTGTTACAGCTGATTTAACTAATTTTGATGATACGGCCATTGAAACGCAAACCGCTACTTCTTTTACTACCTCTAGCCAAGATATAAAAATAACTGAAGTTTCTTCTGTGCAATTTAGTAACGACTTACCTTGGATTGAAATTTATAACGGCACAGGGGCTGCTGTAAACTTACAGAGTTATTCGCTTAAAACCCGCAGTATTAATATGATTAATAGCTCGACTAGTGCAGAGACAACTTTTTCACTGCCCAATAAAGAGCTTGAAAATGGTGAGTACCTTATTTTACAAAGCAAGTTTGGAGATGATTTTTTAGTCAATGCATCAGTTAACAATCCTAAAATAGCGCTTGTGGGTAATGCTAGTGATGAAATTAGACCTTATTGGTACATAAACGGTTTTGTAGAATTACTTAATAGTGCAGGTACACAAACAATCGACTTTGTAAAATTTGGTAACTCAGTACAAGAGCCAGTAACGCCATCACAATGGCAAGGTGGTAACGCAGAGCAAATCATCTCCGAGCAAGGAGGCAGCTTAAAGCGCGAGCTTAATGCTACAGACACTAATCAAAGTACTGATTGGAGTTATTCTGTGTTTAACACACCCGCTGGGCCAAACAATATAAATTGCACAATAGATGATGATGAGGATGGTATTCCTGATTGCGCTGAGCAACAGGGTACAACATTCGCGGGTTTACCACTTTATGAGTGGGGGGCGCGTACCTCACAAAAAGATATATTTATTGAAGTTGATTATATGGACAGCAGTGATGTAGGTATTACTCCACATCGAACAGCACTTGAAAAAGTAGCCACTGTTTTTGCAGAAAAAGGTTATACAGTCCACTTTGACGTAGGTGATTTGTTTGATCAAAATACAAATACAGCACCGCAAAACTTTGATTTAGGTGACGGAAATCTTGTCCCTTTTAACAGCTATACCCCGTTTGAATACGATTTAAGTAGCCCTAATTTATTTGCTTATAAAATGGAATATAGCGATATAACTCGCAGGCCCATTTTCCATTATTTATTAATGGCAAGTAGTGGTAACGAAGACGGTAGTATTAGTGGTTCGGGTATTGCTGAGATAAGCGGTAATGATTTAATGGTAACTATGGGGGGCTGGGGTTTAACGCTTGATACGCAAGTAGCAACCAATGTAACTTATAATTATCAAGCATCAACAATATTTCATGAGTTAGGTCATAACTTAGGTTTATACCATGGCGGTGATGAAGAAGTTAATTTTAAGCCTAATCATTTAAGCTCTATGAACTATTTATATCAATTAGCGGGTTTATCAACAATAGGTAATAACGAAGGCGATCGCTACTATGAGCGTTTTTACCCAGGCAATGCTAGTTGCGATATTGCACCAAATACTAATAGTCATTTAGGCTCTACGGATGATTTTATTATTGATTATTCAAATGGTAGTTCAGCAGATTTAAATGAAAGCACCATACTTGAAGTACAGGGGTTAAATAGAAATAGCTCACTACCAGTTGATTTTAATTGTAATGCAATTAACACCGAAAGCTTAACCAGCTTTGATACTAACCAAGATAATACAATATCAATACTGAGTGATGTAGATGAGTGGAGCGTGCTTAATTTACAGTTTTATATGCAAAGTGCAGGTAATCGATTTGGCGTGCCAAATACAAATAACAGTAAGGTGCATAATTTACAAAGCTCGCCTGCTAATATTGAAACGCTGCCCAGTTATATAAAAGAAGCACAGCCAAGTAGTGCAATTATTGCTGAATTAAAAGCAATTAAAGAGCAATAGTATGAAGCCAATGCTAAGCACTAAGTTTATTATCTTGAGTAGTTTTTTTAGCTTACTAATAGCGTGTAGCGATACTAACAATGCACGTGAGTGGTTACTAAAAAATGATAATTTGTATTATAAAAATACAGCTGTTGACTGGCGAATTGAATCAGTAAAGGACTGTAATACATGCGTTATAAGCCAAGATGTTGTTTATCAGCCTGAAGGTATTAGTCGTTATAATACGTTAATGCAGAGTAAGAATTGGGTCGCGGTACATGAACTAAGTAAAATCAATGTCATTCGTTTAAAGATGCCAGACCAAACACCTTATTTATACGTAGAGCGTGTAAAAGGTCAAATACTAAAGCTGTTTGATCAGCATCAAAACTACAGTATAAAAATTGGTGAAGTTACAGCCGTTAATATTAATAATCAGCGCTTTAGTATTTTGATTAAAAAATTTGAAGAAGTAGATAAACAAAGCGATGCATTACCAAGGCGTGCATTGCTTGAGTTTATTGCTTTAAAAATAGATTAAAAAGCACCTTAGGTGCTTTTTAATCTAGGGTGCGGTGTCCTTCGAATATTGAAAAGTCAGCAACCTTTTAATTAACTGCGATATTTTGGACGATAGTTATCTACCCATAAACGTGTTGCGCCGCACACTGCGACTGGCATAACTATTAAGTTTATAAAAGGGATAGCAGTTAACAACATAACAGCAAAACCAAATCCGTATGACAAACCTTGCTTAGATTTTAAATCGTCTTTCATTTGCTTAAAGTCAATTTTATGATTATCAAACGCATAGTCTTCGTATTGAACTGCGTACATCCAACAAGTAAACAACACCCATAGTATTTGACCAATGACCGGTAAAACCCATAACAATATAAAAAAGCCAATTGCGCGAGGAAGGTAGTAGCATAGTTTTGTCCACTCACGGGCAAGCATGCGAGGTATATCTTTAACTAGTTCGGCAAAGCCGTCATCGTTAATTTTTTGACCTGTTAGGTAAAGCTCAACTTTTTCACTCAAGAGCGCATTGAAAGGGGCTGCAATAAAATTAGTGATAACTGTAAAGAGCATACTGTAGCTAAACAAAACAACTAATACAGCAATAGGCCACATTAGCCACTCTAACCAGCTTAACCACTCGGGGAGCATGTTGTTTATGTAGCTAAAACTATCACTTAACCAGCCAACTAAAAAAAACAGCGAGCTACCAAACAGCAAAATATTAATTAATAGCGGAATAAGGACAAAACGCTTTAGCCCTTTTTGGCTAATTAATTTAAACCCCGAAAAAAAGTATTCCATACCTTGTGTGATCTGCACTGTAACCTCAAAAAATATTTACCATTACTTATAGTATAAATAGCTTAAAAATTTTGAACAGTACTTTTAAGTAACAAAGTGTTAGCTTTAATATTGTGGTTTTGTTTATATAGTAACAATAGGTGTTCAGTAATATGCAACTATGATTATTTAAGACAGGCCCGATTATTTTTTGCCAATAAAATAAAAAACTTACTAATCATGACTATACTGAACTTTACTGCGTAAGAAAAAAGCGCTTGATTAAAGCTTTTGTTGTTTCAATGTGTATAAATAATACGGGTAAAGGAAAATGGGTACGGATAGGTTAAAAAAGTTATTATCTCACCAGCAAGGCATTTTATCTAAAATTGCATTAGGGGTACCTTTAAGTGAGGTGCTTACTGAAATTTGTTCATCAATCGAGCAGATTATTGATGATGAATCCGCTAGGTGTTCAATCTTATCAGTTAAAGGCCAGCAGCTTTTTCATTGCGCAGCTCCTAATATTCATCCAGAGTACTGTAGTTTGCTTAATGGAGTCTATATAGGGCCAAAAGTGGGCTCATGTGGTACTACTGCATTTTCGAAATCGCGCACTATTGTTGAAAATATCGAAACTTCACCGCTGTGGGAGGACTTTAAAGACTTAGCACTAAAGTTTGGTCTTAAGTCATGTTGGTCAACGCCTATTTTTTCAACTCAAGCCGATTTATTAGGCACCTTTGCTATCTATCACAGCACTCCTAAATCACCATCAAAGCAAGATTTAGAGTTAATCGATTTTTTTGTGCACTTTTCTAGTATCGCTCTTGAAAAAAGTAACGAATTTAACAAAGCAAAACAGCTTCTCGCGAATTTACAGCAAAGTAATGAAAAGTTTAAAGCCTTCACTAAGGTAATGCCCGATCTCATCCTTATTTTAAGTGAAGAGGGAATTTATACCGATGTGTATGGTACCTCTAATGAGTTACTGCTTGATTCAAGCAAGGACCTTATTGGTCAAAGTGTTAAGGACCTGCTCTCCCAAGACGATGCACAAATGATAATGGACGTTATTAAAAAAACACTCTCGACTAACGAGACGCAAATTTTTGAATATGAATTAGCTGTACCAAAGGGCAATATAGTTTTTGAAGGCAGGGCTGCTGCATTAGATCATTACCACCCCAATAGTCCTACAAAAAGGCACGTAGTATGGATGGCCAGAGATATTTCAATAAAGAAAAAGGCCGAACAAGAAGTACATAAGCTTGCCTTTTACGACCCATTAACGAATCTTCCAAATAGAAGAATGCTTAGCGACAGATTAAGCATGTGTGTGGAGAGTGTTAAGCGAGATAAAAATATAGGGGCGTTATTATTTTTAGACCTAGATAATTTTAAGCGTATTAATGACTCACTTGGGCACAGTGCGGGTGATGAAGTACTTGTGGAATTATCAAAAAGGTTAAGCGCAATAATAAAAGGATCTGATACGTTGGCCAGAGCGGGTGGCGATGAGTTTATTATTTTACTAAAACACGTTGGAGAAAATACACAGCAGGCGAGCATCAAGTGCAAAATAGTAGCCAAAGAGATTCAAAGAGCTTTTCATGATAAATTTGAAGTGGGCAACCTTGCATTTCAAGTAAGCTGCAGCATAGGTATTTGTCTAATTGATAGCGTAAATGCGCAGGCAGGCAATATATTAAAATTTGCAGACACGGCTATGTATCGTTCTAAAAATAAAGGGGGGAATAGCAGTAGCTTTTACGATCCAGCCTTACAAACACTGCTTGAAAAACAAACTGAACTAGAAACCGATATAGTCAGAGCGATTGCATCTGATGAGTTTTGTGCTTATTTTCAGCCTCAGGTAAATACGTATGGTGATGTTATTGGTGCTGAAGCACTCATTAGGTGGAACCATCCTCAAAAAGGGTTAATAGCGGCAAACGAATTTATACCAATTGCAGAGCAATACGGGCTTATTCAAAAACTACAAAATATTGTTTTACATGATATATGTATTTTAATAAACGAACTTAAAGCAGATAACATAATTGACGACTCGTTTAGTGTTTCAATTAATATTAGTCAAAGCCAGTTTAATTCATCAAATTTAAAAGGAGAGCTGTTTAGCACTATCAATAAATTTGATATTCGAGCGCAGCAAATTAAGTTAGAAATAACTGAGTCAATGCTCTCAAGCGATATAGATTATACAATTAGACAAATGAAAGAACTCATTGCCGCTGGCTTTTTATTTTCGATTGATGATTTCGGAACCGGTTACTCCTGCTTAGCGTACTTAAGTGCGTTTCCTGTTAAAGAATTAAAAATAGATAAAAGCTTTATTGATAAAATTTTAGATAGCACGGTTGGCTTTAATATTGCGCAAACAATTATCAGCCTAGGAAAAAGCTTAAACTTAGAGGTAGTTGCAGAGGGCGTAGAAACAACAGAACAATATAACTTACTTAAAAAAATGAATATTGACGCCATGCAAGGCTACTTAATTGCAAGGCCGATGGATAAAGAAGGCTATGCAAAATGGCATAGCGCTAATACCAATGCGCAATAATACTTGAAGACTACTATTTATTAATTAGTAATAACCTAGCAAAATTTACACACTTGCTAGGCCACTTTTGCTCTTTTAGCTGGTGAAATGTTATAACTCATATGCTAAATAAGGAGTAAAGATTTTTTAATTAAACAATGCTAAGCTATGACCGCTTAAATATATTATTTAAAGCTTAATAAACTTATAACAATGAATGGAAGCTTTATGCAGTTAGTCGATTTGAACCCGAATGATCCCGACGTGGTAAATGTATTTGATGATATAGACCGACTTATAAACTCTTTATATCCTGTTGCTACCGCACAGTCTCTGGAGTTAAACGAATTAACCTTACCTAATGTGTACGCTATTGGTTTAAAAACTGAAGAAGGTATTATTGCCTGCGGTGCGATTGTAGAGAAATTTGATACTCAGCCTTATGGCGAAATAAGACGTTTATATGTAAAACCAAGTCATCGTGGTAAAGGGCTATCAAGACGTATTATGCAGATTTTATTGCATCAAGCTGGCGAAAAACAAATCCCGTTAATACGCTTAGAAACAGGCCCAAAACAAATAAAATCAATCAATTTATATGAAAATTTAGGCTTTAAACGCTGTAGCAGTTTTGGCTCATATGTAGATAATCCACAAAGTGTTTTTATGGAATTAGGGCTTAGTAAATAAGTTCATTAACGCTGCGACATGTTAAAGCTTAATGTGTCGTAAATATCTGCCTTCATTATTATCTTGTAATAAAAGTCATACTCAAACTAGTAACTATAAAAGCAGCTTTTATAGTGATGCAAAAATACTTCACTGTTTTTAACACCTGTCTTCGTATAAAATCTGCCTCGATAATTAGTGACTAACTTACAAAGCGAGAATTTTTATCTTTTCTAAAAGTAGCAATAAACAAATGAGCGAAATAACAGTAGTAACCCACAATGGTAATTTTCATGCAGATGACGTTTTTAGTATTGCGGTACTTAAACATGTTTTGCCAACGTTTAAATTGGTACGCACACGCGATAAAGCGCTTATAGAAAGTGCCGACTACGTAATAGATGTAGGTGGGGAATACGATCCTGAAACTAATCGCTTTGATCATCATCAACGTGGTGGTGCAGGCGAGCGAGAAAATGGCATTCCTTTTTCATCATTTGGTTTAGTGTGGAAAAAATACGGCTTAGCACTGTGTGATGATAACCAGGCCGTTGCTGATAGAGTGGATTCAGGCTTAGTTTCAACTATTGACGCCATTGATTGTGGTCATGTTGAAGGTGTATCAAAAGGGATAAGCTTGAGCCAAACAATTTCAATGTTTAACCCTACATGGGAAGAAGAAAGTAACTTTGATACCTGTTTTGATGAAGCCGTTGAATTTGCAGCTCGCATGCTCATTCGTTTTATCGCCTCAGCTCACGGTAGTGTTAATGCAAAAGAGATTGTCGCCAAAGCAATTGAAAATGCAGAAGATGCTAGAGTAATCGTGCTTGAAAAGTACACACCGTGGAAAAAAACAGTGCATATTTTATCAAGTGAGGCGCTATACATGGTTTACCCATCGCATTCTGGGCAATGGATATTACAAACAGTACCCGTTGAGCCTGGCTCGTTTGAAGATAGAAAACCGCTTCCTAAAGCTTGGTCTGGTTTATCTGATCAAGCGTTTGTAGACGAAACCGGTATTGATGATGCAGTGTTTTGCCATAATGGTTTATTTATAGCGGGCACTAAGTCGTTTGAAAGTACAATGAAACTTGCCACTATGGCGCTTAGCGAATAACAACGCACTAAGCATAACAATTTATATAGATTGTTATGCTTGTTATTTTATCGCGGAGCATTATGTTTGAATTAAAAACAATCGCACTTTTTACTATTACAGCCTTAGCAGAAATAGTGGGTTGCTATTTGCCCTACCTTTGGCTTAAGCAAGATAAAAGCATTTTACTTTTAATTCCAGCGGCTTTAAGTTTGGCACTATTTGCATGGTTGCTATCTTTACATCCTACTGCTGCCGGGCGTGTGTATGCAGCTTATGGCGGCGTATATATTTGCGTTGCGCTATTATGGTTATGGGTTGTTGATGGCGTAAAGCTTACTATATGGGATATTATTGGTGGTTTAGTTGCACTGCTAGGTATGGCAATAATTATGTTCGCCCCAAAGTCTATTTAATTCAAATGCATGCCAAAGCTTACTCATAATGAAATTACCCTTGAACTACCCGAAAGCCGATTTTTTGAAGATATGTTTGGGGTAGACTATCCAGGTTATCTCCCTTATTGGCTTGCCTATATGAGCCCAAAAGAGAGGCAAGAGTACCTCCTAGCTACAAAATCTGAGTATATGGATATAGTTGATGAAATGTATAGCGAAAGTTTTAATTGGCAGGAATGGCTACCTTACCCTTATTAAAACATCGCAAATTGTAATACCAAACCAGCACTCATATTTTAATGGAATAAAAGATTGAATATTTTATACCTTGTGATTATTTTTATATTTATAGCAGCTAGCTTCCTATTTTTTGCATTTTTAATTTATAGACTACCAAAATCCCAGCAGCAAAAATGTATTGAAGGTGAAATTGTATTTGTTTTTATTGATAAAAATACATGTTTTAGACACTTTCTTGAAACTGTTATTTTAAGAAATAAAGTAGTTACTTTAGCTGATAATAATACGGCCTTTTATGTAAGTGCAAATGACTATAAAAAACTCTGGGAAGTTAGCCCACATAAATTATCTACAATAGGTAATACTTACAAGTTGAGGTTAATTACTACGACTTTACTGTTTGGTGGGTATGGTTTATCTACGGTTGAAAATATGACAGAGATAGATAAAAAGCCAATAATAGTTAAATAAAGAGCCAGTTATACAATACTCATAAGTAGTTGTGAGTGGTTATTGGTGCTGGTGGATGTAGGCTAAGCGTTTTTGACGTGCAGTTTTTATTCACTTTGCAGAATACATAGGTATTACTTGGCCACAACACGTTGGCTCAACTGTGAGTAATTGAGGTGTTGAGAACGCCTTGCTCTAATCCATCAAAAGTAAATTTTATAAACAAAGTAACTCAAGATGAATTTTATTGAATGAGCTAATTCATTTTTGCTAATAAAATTTATAATGAGTCATTTAAAAACAGCCATTTTTATAACTTTTCTTATCTTTAATAATCATCAAAGTCCTGTTTTATATATGCTAGCGGGCAATAGTTGTTTGGTTATTTTTTTAACATCAAAAATCACTCGTTACGAGCAAAAATACTTGTTGGACTTGAATCTCTATTTTTCTTTTAATGCGCGGCACTAGCCGAGTCGGCATTAATTAAATAAAAGAGAAAGATAAATGAAAGAAACAACATCACTAGAACAAGCTCGTACGAGCTACAATGTTCGTCATTGGAGCCAAGGTTTTTTTGGTATTAATGATCAAGGTGATGTGTATGTTGCACCCAAGGCTCATGCACCAGAGCAAACCATTGCATTAACAGATATCGCAAAGCAACTTCAAGATAAAGGCTTAAGCTTACCTGCTTTAGTTCGTTTTCCGCAAATTTTACACCATCGTGTACACAGCTTATGCGGCGCATTTAATACTGCGATTGAAAACTATGGTTACCCTAAAGACTACCTATTAGTTTACCCAATAAAAGTAAACCAACAACGTGAAGTGGTTGAAGAAATAGTAGCAAGCCAAGCACAAGTAGAAAAAAAGCAACTTGGTTTAGAGGCAGGCAGCAAGCCAGAACTACTTACGGTACTAGCACTGGCTGAAAAAACCAGCGCTGTTATTGTATGTAATGGCTACAAAGATAAAGAATACGTACGTTTAGCACTTATTGGCGAAAAGCTAGGTCATAAAGTGTATATCGTACTTGAAAAGCTTTCTGAGCTAGACATGGTACTTAGCCAAGCAAAAGAGCTTAACGTAAAACCACGCATTGGTATTCGTGTACGTTTAGCGTCGCAAGGTAAAGGTAAATGGCAAGCGAGTGGCGGCGAAAAATCAAAATTTGGTTTATCTGCATCGCAAGTTTTGCATGTAGTTAATCGTTTAAAAGACGCAAACCAGCTTGATTTACTCCAGCTAGTACATTTTCACTTAGGGTCACAAATGGCGAACATTCGTGACGTACGTTTAGGTGTAAGCGAAGCTGCGCGTTTTTACTGTGAGCTACGTAAACTAGGCGCAGAAATTGATTGCCTTGATGTAGGTGGCGGTTTAGCTGTTGATTACGACGGCACACGTAGCCAGTCGCATAACTCTATGAATTACAGCTTAGCTGAATATGCAAATAACATTGTGTACACCATTGGTGATACATGTAAGCAATATGAGCAACCAATGCCGACTATTATTTCTGAGTCGGGTCGTGCGCTTACGGCGCATCATGCTGTGCTTATTTCTAATGTTATTGGTACTGAAAGTTACACGCCAGAAGAGTTAGTAGCTCCAGCGGCAGATGCCCCCCTGTTATTAAAAAATATGTGGGCATCGTTTGTACAGTTAACTGATTTAACGGATGACCGTGCATTAATTGAGATTTATCACGATAGCCAAGGTGACTTAGCTGAAGCGCATAACCAGTTTGCACTCGGGTTACTTGATTTATCGCAACGTGCATGGGCTGAACAAATTAATATTCGTATTTGTTATGAACTCAACAAGCACATGGATAATAAAAACCGTTTTCATCGTCCGATTATTGACGAGTTAAACGTACGTTTAGCCGATAAGTTTTTTGTAAACTTCTCGTTATTTCAATCGCTTCCAGATGCATGGGGCATTGATCAAGTGTTTCCGGTATTGCCATTAAGTGGCTTAACTGAAGCGCCAAAAAAACGTGCCGTATTACTTGATATAACCTGTGATTCAGACGGCGCACTTGAGCATTACGTAGATGGACAAGGTATTGAAAGTACACTACCAGTGCCAGAGTTTAGTGCTGATAAACCTTATTTAATGGGATTTTTCTTGGTGGGTGCTTATCAAGAAATTTTAGGTGACATGCATAACTTGTTTGGCGATACGCACAGCGCAATTGTTAATATGGATGAGCAAGGCGTTGCAAGTATTACCGAGATAAACCAAGGTGACACTGTTGCCGATATGATGCGCTATGTACATTTAGATGTTGAAAGTTTTCAGCAATCATACGAGCAGTTAGTAAGCACTAAAATTGAAAAACACGAACAGCAAAGCGTTTTAGACGAGTTGCAAAGCGGCCTTGATGGCTACACTTATTTAGAAGAGTTATAAGCAATGTCGACTTTGTTTGGTCACGCAGATCACTCATTGTACTCAAATGGGATGACGTTTTTACGTCGTCCTATGGTGCAAAATATTAATGCAATTGATGCAGACGTAGTCGTTTTAGGCTTACCGTTTGATTTAGCGACATCGGGTCGCCCTGGTGCACGTTTAGGTCCTGATGCGATTCGTCGTGCGTCGGTTCATTTAGCATGGGAAGACACTAAGTACCCGTGGACGTTCCCGTTGTTTGAGCGCTTAAAAGTGGCAGACGCAGGGGATTTTACTTACCCTGTTGGCGACCCTGAATATTTTACTGCGCAACTAGAAATGGCTGCTGAGCAAATACTTCGCCAAGGTAAAACGCTATTAGGTTTAGGGGGCGATCACTTTGTGACGCTTCCGCTATTACGCGCTCATGCAAAAATACATGGCAAAATGGCGTTAGTGCACTTTGATGCGCACACAGATACCTATAGCAACGGCTCGCGATTTGATCACGGCACTATGTTTTATCATGCACCAATGGAAGGGCTGATTGATGTTGAGCACAGTATACAAATAGGTATTCGTACCGACTTTGATCAAAGTAAACATGAGTTTGCTGTGATTGATGCAATGCAAGCCAACGATTTACATGCAAATGATATTGCAGCGCAAATACTTGAACGAGTAGGTGACCTACCTGTTTACTTAACGTTTGATATTGATTGTTTAGACCCTGCGTTTGCGCCTGGTACAGGCACTCCTGTGTGCGGTGGTTTAACGTCAGATAAAGTACTTAAAGTACTGCGTGCGCTAAAAGGCATAAACATGGTAGGTATGGATGTGGTAGAAGTATCACCTTCGTACGACCAAAGTGAGCTTACCGCTATTGCCGCAGCAACCATTGCGAGCGAATTACTGCATTTGTGGACGCATAAAAACAAGTACTAATTATATAACTTAAGTACTACAAAAAAGGGTATGCGCAGGCATACCCTTTTTTTATTTAGAGGTATCGATTATTCAGCAGCTTAATTTCCTTTAACCAAATAACGCTTAGCCCAATAAGAGGCAGGTTAGTAGTTACAGGGTTAAATGCTTCAATAAGCAATTGTGGCTGCACTGCAACTACAGCGAGTAAAAGGCCAATTAATGCTAAAACATTTAAAATTACTAGATATTTATTTTTATAAAATACAAATAAACACACGCCAAATATAATTTCACCAATTCCCGCTGAACGTGTAATTAAATCAGACACCTGTTCAGAATAGCCCGCACTGCCAGTCATTAATTTTTCAAGCGGTGCTACGTGATAAAGCTTTGGGAAAAAGCCATGATATATCCAACTTAAACTCACTATGTAGCGAGCAAGTTGAATATAACCGCGATTATTTCCTAGCATTGTCAATACGCTCTTGTGCACTTGGGTGGCTAGATAAGTACTCTAAAAAGTCATTTACTTTTTCGAGGTGCTCGTTTTCGCTGGTATGGCTTTCTTGTAGGGCCTCTATTGCATCAGCAAAGTCATTACTCGAATACCCAAGCGACTCTAATTGAATGAGTGCAAAGGTATCTGCCTCGCGTTCCATATCTCGTGAAAACCCTTGCTGAGCAAACGATGCACCCGTACCTAATGCAACCTCTGCAACCCCTTCTAAATCACCAAATACAACCGCTAGCACAATCGTACTTGCGGCAGATTGTGCTGTAATACGTACGCTATGTTGATGCACTACATGACCCATTTCGTGTAGTAATACCGCTTTTAGTGCATTGGGTTTATCGGCAAGTAAATTTGCTAAATCATCTGTGACCACGATACGGCCATGGGGTAGTGCAAACGCGTTAGCACCAAAGCTGTCTGATTTATAAAACGATAATCTATAAACCGATTGATCAAGCGATAACGCATTAAGCATACTTGTAAAATGTGCTTGTACTTTAGTTTGCTGCTCTGCGGGCAGCTCACTTGGGTCAAGCGCAATCTTTTTAATAAGTGTAAAGCTTTGCTCCCCCATTTGTTCCACAACATTACGTGGCAGAGTATCAACACTGTAAACAGCAATGGCAGGTACCGCTTTATAAAGTACTAACCACATAAAAAGTGGTGTAAATATGACTGCGGCTAAAATTGCCCATTTACTTTTTTCAAGGCGCTCCATTATGTGATGGTTATTTTCTTTAAATGGCCATCTGTAACTTACATCTTGAGGAATAAAACGACTGCCATCTTCAAAGTTTAGTTCGTCAGCAAGTCCTGCCATCCCCGAACTTAATTTTAGACTTGAGATTGCGTGGCGAGCTATAACGTGTTCATCGTTGATAACCTCAATGTGTGTGTCGCTAATAGTGGCAACACACACTTGATAGTTACTCGATGCTATGGGGAAAAAATGTCCCTTTACATGCATGGTGAGCTCTTAAGTTAGAGAAAGGTCAATATCAAATACGTTTGCAGCTTCTTCAGCAAACGATGATTGCTGTTCTTGCGCGGTATCAATTAGGTTTAATGCACCAGGATAAATAGTGACGTTAGTTACATCAGCGAGCATTTTTGATGTACGTACTTTTGTCCATGGGTATGCAAGCCCTAAAGAAAATACAATAGCCAACATATTAGTTAATAGTAAAACAGCGAAAGGAATTGGTTTTAGCTCTGATTTAAATGTAGCAACGCCTTCAAAATGGCTGTTATCAAAAATGTGATTTCTAATAGCGGCGTGCCATACAGCAGAAACAATGGCAATCATTAGCACATAGGCAATCATCATAAAGATAGGAAGCATAACCATAGCTGCAGAGTTTTCTAAATTTTGTTGGTTTTCAATATCTACTAAGTTGAGGCCAAATAATCCTAAAATCCCCATAAATACCACCATGGTGATAGAGCTCACTACAAAGCAAATAAGCGCTGTGAGGTAATAGGTCTCGCCTTTTAGATTTACAGTAAGCGGTTTGTCGCCATAACTAATATTGCTATGTATATAGCTATCAATACGCTTTATAACGTAAGGCATTAATAAATAAAGCGTAAATATGCTTGCAATAGGTAAAAGTATAAAGTTAACAAAGGCTTCGCCATAACTGCCTTTAAAAGCAAAGCGAACATTACGATGGCGGGTCATACGCAGATTAAAACGTAAACCTTGGTTAATAATCCATGGCATTAAAAAGATAAAACCAAGAGCAATAAACAGGCCTAAAATAGGCATAAAGCTAATAGAAAATGTATAAATAAAAAATACAACAACCGCTAAAATCCGACCTTTTAAAATTTGTATTGGTGTTGCTAAGTAGTCAAAGCTATGACCATCTATACGGGTGTGGCCGTAAAAATAGCGATGCGTACGTACTTTAGCCCACGCCGAATATATGCCAAGCGTAATAACGCTAAGTAATATATTTACAATCCAAATTCCAAAAAACTCACCGCCTTTACCACTAAATTGCACTTTTCCGCTAAAAATTGGTTCAGCAGGCTCATTTATTGGTGGGGTTGTTTCAGATGGGGTAGGGTGTATTGATTCCATTAAATTATATCCATGTTGTTTTTTTGTTAATTTACCCATTTTTAGTGCAAAACTCAATGTTTATAATTATCCAACCCTTCTGCAAGCAGCTATAAATAGGCGTTTTAAGTATTAAGTTGAATACTCTAATACTTTTTTATAAATAAACCTCGCTGGTTTATGTATTTGGCTGGTAACTGGGGTCTTTAGCTTTTTAATATGCGATTTAGCTACTATACATAGTTAGTGCTGCTTAAATGTAATGGCATTAATTATGTATTAAGCACACCTACGTACAATTAAGCTAATTGATTTATATGCCAAAATAATAGATTGTAAGAGTAGTGCGGATGTAAATTTATTTAGGTTTTACAGCTTTTATCACCGCTTTAAATAACATTAGGATATTTATTATGTTTCAAGCAGTCGTGTTAGGGGGATTAGAGTTTAGCCCGCTGATTGTTTACTTCCCAATTGCATTTATTTTAACGGCGTTGACTCGTTTTGCTTTGCATCGACTAGATTGGCATGACCGTATTTGGAAAGTGGCTTGGTTTGAGGTGTCACTATTTGTTTGTTACTTGGCACTCGCCGTCTATTTATACCAATCTGTTTAATTAATTGAGCTATTTTGAGGCAAGAAAACCGTGTCGATAACAAGGCAAAAATTTCGTTATTTAGTTGTTCTATATCAGAAGTTTTTAACACAGTTAGCGTCAGGTTTAAGCCCTCAAATTACTCAATTATTATTGCGGGTTGGTATTACTAAGTGGAAGATAAATTGAATGATTAAATATCTGCGTATTACTTTTACTATCTTGGTTGTTATAGCTGCGGTCTTTGCTGGGCGTTGGGTATGGACTGACTACATGCATACTCCTTGGACGCGTGACGGGCGTATTCGAGCCGATATTGTCACGGTTGCTCCAGACGTGTCGGGTTGGGTAACTGCTTTAAATATTAAAGATGGTCAAAACGTACAAAAAGGCGAAGTACTTTTTAATGTTGATAAAAAGCGTTATCAAGCAGCGCTTGATAAAAGTAAAGCAAACACAGAAAACGCATTGTATACATGGGAACTTGCCAAACACAAATACGAAAGACGTGTTGAGCTAAACACTCAACAGGCAATTAGTGAAGAAACGCTAGAATCCACTCGTATTAATACTAAAATTGCTGAGGCAAATTATAACCTAGCCAAGACAGAGCAAACAATTGCGCAGTTAAATGTTGATAGAACTAAAATTGTTGCGCCTGCATCAGGGCAAATAATTAATTTGAATTTACGCCAAGGTAACTATGTTGCTCAAGGCACACCTGTTTTTGCTATTGTTCAGTCAGATTCATTTTATGTAACGGGTTACTTTGAAGAGAGTAAAATACCGCTTATTTATCCTGATCAAAAAGCTAAAATAGCCCTTTTAAGTGGTGGTAAGCAATTAACAGGGCATGTAGTGAGTGTAGGTAAAGCCATTGCAAATACGAATACACAAAGTAACGGTCAGCTTTTACCACAAGTACAACAAACATTTAATTGGGTACGTTTATCACAGCGTATACCTGTTGATATTAAGTTAGATTCATTGCCCGAAAATACACAGCTTAGCGCAGGAATGACCGCCACTATACATCTCGCTACACGTTAAGGGGAATACAGTGGGCGTTGTATTACAAAATTTGTTTTTTCCTAAAAAACAGGCAATTATTTTTGCGACTAAGGGCGTTATAGCCATGGTGATGGCGCTCACTATTGCTATGTCGCTTAATCTTGAAAGGCCTTATTGGGCGTTAGTCTCGGCTATTTTTTTGCAATTACGCCCGCAAAGCGGATTGGTTATTGAAAAAGCAATTTGCCAAATAATAGGCACCATAGTGGGCGGTTTATTTGGCATATTGCTTTTAACTCAGTTAATTCTCTACCCTTATTTAGCGCTCGGTGCACTGGCATTATGGTTGGGGGTAAACTCTGCGTTATCGGCAATGGTACGCCAAGCAAACTTTGTTTATGCGTTTGCTATGGCAGGTGTAACAGCCGCCATTATTGTGCTTTTAGTCATGGTTACTCCGGCAATGGTAAGCAGTCAAAGTATATTTGATATTGCACAAGCGCGAGTAAGCGAAATAATAATAGGGTCTGTATGTGCTGGGCTTGTGAGTCATCTATTTTGGCCTGTAAAGGTTAAACATTTACTGCAAACACAAGCGCGGTCGGTTATAAATCAAACGTTACATTACTTAGTTATTGAGCTTGATTCTAAGGGCTCTCACGAAAATCGCCACCAGCAAATAGATGGCATTATGGCAACATTGGGATCAATAAACGAAGATTCCAGCGCAGTAAGGTACGAAGGACCAAAAGGTCCAGGGCGCTCGCGTGCTGCAAATCAGTTGTCGCAAAAAGTACTTTCTTTATTGGCCTTAATTCAAATAATTGGCCGCCTACAGCGAAACCACGAAGACCTTATTACACCTACTTTAGATAAATTAATAAGTAAACTTAAACAAGTATTTGCGCAAATTAAAGAGTCTGACGATTTTGATTACTGCGCTGAACAAGTTAAAACGCTGCGTAAAGAGCTAACCGACTATAGAGCAAATACGGTGTGTGATTCGCCATTTGAATCTCACATGCTCAATGTGAGCTTAGAAGTAGCAGCCGACTTAACAATTTTACTACGCGCATACAGAGCGTTAGAAGAGCGTGATAAAACATTATTAAATGCACCCAGTATGCTTACATATCGCGACCCATTAGCTGGCATAATTGTTGGATTTAGAACTGCTTTGGTGTTTTCTATCGGCGCATTTATTTGGATTAATACAGGCTCTTCTGCTGCATTATTAATTATGATTTTACCGGTCATATTTTCGATAATGTTGGCGAGAATACCGTTAGCTATTTTACAGGTGGTAATAAAGCGTTTATTGGTAGGCGTGGTGGTCGCTGCTATTGTAACTATTTTTTACGCACTCAATTTATTATCACAAAGTGGTGGGCAATTAGAAATATTGCTACTTGTATTAGCAGGGCCTTATTTTCTGGGTTTACTGCTGCTAGCTGATCAACAAACATTGCCATATGGCTTGGGGTTTTGTATCCCATTTACGATTTTGGTAAGACCCAGTACCGATATGAGCCTTGCGTTTTCAATCGATTACACACTTAGCTCTGCAATGGCAATTTTTGCGGGGGTGAGTATTTTATTTTGGATTTTTCAGTTATTCACAGGTCCGAGTGTACAATTACTTGTTCATCGTGTTTTTAAGGCCACTTATAAAGATTTACTAGAAATAAATAACCATCCAACCCCAAGTATTTGGTATAACCGCCGCATGGCCGATAGGTTAATTCGCCTAACTAATTACGATCAAGGTTCACACTCACGCGTAATTACTGATCTTGCACTAACCGCTCTAAATTTAGGGCATGCGTCGGTTCGATTAAACTCAATTTGTGAAAATTTGGCTGGTAATACAAAGCTAAAGTATTTAAATGAGTGGCAGCGTACATTAGCCGATGCATTTATGTTGGCAACCAAGGGCAAGTTTAATAATAAGTTTAAGCAAGCGTCAGATAATCTTTATGGGGAATTGGCTCAGACGGTTGACGATTCAAATCAATTAGAAGCAATAAAAGGCATGTTTATTCGCATTAATCTGACCTTTGAAAGAAGTGCGAGTAAGATAAATTAGCCCCATTCGCTGCTTTTCGAGTTCAGATGTTATAACGAAATCTGTTATACTTGCTGGATAATTTTATGGGGCTGTTATGATTTCAAAAAACCAACTCAAACTTATTCGCCAACTTGGCCAAAAAAAGTACCGAAAGCAATATAATCAATACCTTGTACAGGGTGAGAAAAACGTACTTGAGTTATTAAACAGCCCATTAAATGTGGTTAATATTTTTGCTACAAACGAATTTATAAATGCGTACCAACGTAAGTATCCGCAAGCTAACTTTATAGAAGCTGATGAAGAGACCCTCACCAAAGCCAGCACGCTAGTTAGCAATAATGCAGCCATTGCTATTGTTGATATGCCAAAAGCAGCTTTACCACAAGCAAGTGGCTTAATACTCGCACTTGATGGCGTATCAGACCCTGGTAATTTAGGCACAATAATAAGAGTGGCAGACTGGTACGGTATTAAACATATAGTAACCAGCACCGACAGCGCAGACGCTTACAACCCAAAAACAATCAGCGCCACGATGGGCTCATTTGTAAGGGTATCGGTAAGCCAAGTAGATTTACCTGATTACCTACAGTCTTTAAATTTACCTGTTTACGGTGCTTTTTTAGATGGGCAAAGCGTGCATAAAACCCAATTTACGGGCTCAGGCGTTTTACTAATGGGCAGTGAGTCGCATGGAATACGCGAGACATGTGCAAAGTTAGTAACTAATAAAATCACCATCCCCGCTTTTGGTGGTGCAGAATCGCTTAATGTGGCAATGGCGACCGGTATTATTTTAGATAATTTTAAACGACAAGCTTAACAATTTAACTGTTAATGAGTTAAATTTTTTGTAATCAATAACAATAATAATCGGTAATAACAATAAGATGCGCTTAAGCACTATTAAATTAGCGGGCTTTAAATCGTTTGTAGAGCCCACTAAAATTCCATTTCCTGATCAAATGACGTGTGTTGTTGGCCCCAATGGCTGTGGCAAATCTAACGTTATTGATGCAGTACGATGGGTGCTAGGTGAAAGCTCTGCTAAAAACCTGCGTGGCGACGCCATGACCGACGTTATTTTTAATGGCTCAACTAATCGAAAAGCCATATCACAAGCCTCTGTAGAGCTTGTTTTTGATAACGATAAAGGAAGTCCTTCAAACACATTTGCCGATCGAAACCAAATTGCTATTAAGCGTTTAGTAACGCGCGACGGACAGTCACTGTATTTTTTAAATGGCAGTAAATGCCGTAAGCGCGATATTACCGATATATTTTTAGGCACCGGTCTTGGTCCACGTAGTTACGCAATTATTGAGCAAGGGATGATCTCGCGCTTAATAGAAAGTAAACCACAAGAGCTGCGCGTATTTTTAGAAGAAGCCGCTGGCGTTTCTAAATACAAAGAGCGCCGCCGCGAAACACAAACTCGTATAAAGAGCACTCGCGAAAATCTTGAACGTTTGTTAGATGTGCGTAAAGAACTACAAAGCCAGCTAGATAAATTGGCTGTGCAGTCGGTTGATGCAAAAAAATACCGCGAATTAAAAGCACAAGAACGTACGCTAAAAGGCCAAATTGCCGTTTTAAAATGGCAAAAGTTACATCAGCAGCAACTTGAAAAAAGTGCCCAAATTAAAAAGCTTAATGATCAAATTTTGTTTTTTAAAACCGCTAACTCAGGGCATGACGATGTACTTGCAAGCTTAGAAGGGCAAGTACAAGCTCAGCAAGATAAACTAAGCGATGCACAGCATCAGCAACATGTAATACACACAGAGCTTACCCGGGCTGAGCAACAACAAATCAATGTAAAGCAGCAAACCCAAACGCTTAAACAAAGTTTAATTAAATTACAGCAACGCCAAATTCAAAGTGCTGAGGTAAAATCGCAGCAGCAAATTGTGTGCGAACAACTCAACGAAGCCCTGCAAGAGGCAAGTGAAAATGCCTTAATATGTGAAGAGCAAGTTAGTGGGTTAACGCATGAACTTGAGGAATTATTAGCACTTAAGCAGCGCCACCATACTCATTGGCAAGCTTTGTGTGAGCAACAGCAACAGCTTAATAATAACGTGCAACTACATAGTAGTCACATTAAACAAACTCAGCAGCAAATAAGCCACGTTAACGAGCAAATTGATCAGTTAACTGTTCAGCTTAGCGAGCTACAAAGTAGTGATGTAGAGCAACAGTTAATACAGCAAACACAGCAAACACAAACATTAACTCAAGAACTTGCCGCTAAACAAACAGCACATACGAAGTGCACTGCTAAGCTTGAAATGCAAAATGAGCTTGTTAATAACTCACAAACACAATATTCGACGCTCACTCAAACAATAAACGAGTTAAAAGCCAGTATAACGGGGCTTAAAAGTACATTAGGGCTTGATGAAAAAAGTGAACGTACTAATGGTTTGTTTAATCAGCTAAGTGTTAAAGAAGGCTTTGAGCTTCTAATAGAGCAAGCACTTAAATCTTTAGAGCACTTAAATGTAAGTGAGCAGCAAGCTGATAACAGTGTGTGGCCAAATAGTGATAAAAGCATGCCAACAAATAGCTTAGCTACATATATAACAAGCGGTGTTTATCCAGAGCATTTAGCACGTATTGCTTATAGTGAAAGCGGTGATTTAGAAATACTAAAAGATAGTTTTTATACAGCTGTTATGGATAAAAACGGTGCTTTATATGGTCGTAACTGGCATGTAAGTGCCGAATGTAATGCAGAAAACTCATTACTGTTAAAGCATAAGCAATTGCAGGATAAAGCTCAGCAGTTAACTAATGCCGAGGACGAGTTACAACAAGTAACACACACTCGTGACGAACATACAGCTGAGCAAATAAAATTAATTAACGAACAAAGCGAGCTAAAAGAAGCCATACATGAGCTTGCGCAAAATATAGCAGTAGCCAGTACGCGCAACGATATGCTCAAACAGCAAGTAGCGCACTTTAAGTTACAACTAGAAAAGCTACAACAACAAAAACAGCAATTAACAAATCAGCTTTTACAATTAAATACCGTGCTTGATGAGCAAGTAGCGCAATTTGAAGTGATGAATGAGCAGCAACTTAACTTAGCGGATGAAGTAGACGCTGCAAATAGCTTGCGCTCACAAAGTGATAAAAGTTATAGCGAAGCATTAAGCATGCTTGAGCAATATAAAACACAAGCACATAAGGCAACGCTCTCAGAGCAAAAGGCACGCAGTGAATGGCAGTTAAGCCAAACCAAATTGAGCCATGCAGAGCAAGAGCACGTTAGTGCATCAGAAGGTGCGCAAGAACTACTTAGTGAAATAGAAGAGCTGCTGATACCAGAGCAAGAACTTAGCGATGAAATTACGCAGCTCTTAGCACAGCATCAAAAAGGTGAGCAGGCATTAGTATTGCTACAAAAAGAATTAGCTCAGGCGAAAGAGAGCTTAAACACTAAGCAAATAAGCCTTAAAAATTCACAAGGTGAGCTGGTGGGCTTGCAAGAGCAGCACCAAAAGCTAACAATTGAAGAGCAAAGCTTAGTAATAAAAGCGCAAGTTGCGCTTGAGCCATTAGAAGAGTTGAAACAAAGCTTAAAAGCAATACTTGATGAATTACCAGATTCATTAAATTTGAGTGCAGCGCAAAATCAGTTAACCGGATTTACTAATCAGTTAGATAAATTAGGTGCAGTAAACTTAGCGGCAATAGAAGAGTTTGATTTAGCCAAGGCACGTAGTGATTATCTTGATAATCAATTAGATGATTTAACAAAAGCGTTAAGTACCCTTGAAGGTGCAATTCGTAAAATTGATAGTGAGACCAAAACACGCTTTAAAGCGACGTTCGATCAAGTTAACGAAGACTTTGCTGAGCTATTTCCTAAAGTTTTTGGTGGTGGGAGCGCGTATTTAGAATTAACCAGTGACGATTTACTCGAAAGTGGTGTTAGTATAATGGCACGACCACCGGGTAAGAAAAATTCAACAATTCATTTGTTAAGTGGTGGAGAAAAAGCGCTGACCGCATTATCATTAGTGTTTTCTATATTCAGGCTCAATCCAGCTCCTTTCTGTATGCTGGACGAAGTAGATGCACCACTAGATGATGCCAACGTTGTGCGTTTTTGCCGTTTGGTTGAAGAAATGTCACAATCAGTGCAGTTTATTTATATTAGTCATAATAAAATTGCGATGGAAATGGCTGGTAGATTAACAGGTGTTACTATGGCAGAACCTGGCGTATCGCGTATGGTTGCTGTAGATATAGAGCAAGCTGTGCAACTTGCACACGCATAAATTTTTATAACAAGTGTATTAGTTTTTCATTAATATACAGGTTTTAGGCATATCAAATAATAAAAGGTGAGGGGATGGCCGAACAATTAAGATGGGTTTTAATCGTTATCAGTGTAATTGTCATTGGTGGTTTATTAATACATGGATTGTGGTCAGTTAGAAAAAAAGACCGCCCAGAAGTATCGGATAATGAACGGGTTGAGCCATTACAACAAAGCGCACCAGCTTCATCTAAACCGTTTCGTACTGAGGCTGAGCCAAAAGAGCCAATGCAAGACGAACGTGATGAGCCACAATTTGGCGAGCTTAACTTTGATGCAAATGAGCCGCAAATTGATACAAGCGTGCCAGAAACACCGATTGAAGATGACTTAGAAATAGTTGATGATCTTGAAACAAAAGATCAAAGTGCTGAAGAAGCGCCTGCTCAAATGTCTGACTTTGTTATTGTGCATATTCAAATGCCAGAAGAGCTTAGTATGCAGGGCAGTAAACTATTACCAGCAGTTAATACTTTAGGTTTTAAATATTCTGAGGAAGGCTTTTTTAATCGCCACTTAGATCCGGCTGGCCAAGGCCCTGTTTTATTTAGATTAGTAAATATGTACAACCCAGGTACGTTTGATATTGATAATATGGAACAATTTAGTACCGCTGGGGTAAGTTTATTTATGACGTTACCGTGCGACGGCGATGGTCTAGCGGCATTTAATATGTTGCACAGCGCAGCTAAAAAGTTAGCGGATGAATTTGGTGCACAAATTTTAGATGCTGAGCGAAATGAAATGACAGTAGAGCGCATCAGGCAATATGTTGAACAGGTTCGTTCTTTTTCAGCGTAAATAACGCATACATTATATTTTTATAAGCCACTGGACGGTGAATCGTCAAAGTGGCTTTTTTTATGTTTATTGAGGTTTAAATGTCTAGCAGCATTAGTGAGCAAATTAATCATCTTCGTACTACATTAGAGCAACACAACTATAACTATTATGTGCTCGACACCCCCAGTATTCCTGATTCTGAATACGATAGGTTATTACGCGAATTAAGCGCACTAGAGATGCAGCACCCTGAATTTTTAACCGCCGACTCTCCGACACAAAAAGTAGGCGGTGCCGCACTGAGTAAATTTGAGCAAGTAGCGCACCAAGTACCCATGTTATCGCTTGATAACGCGTTTAGTGAAGAAGAATTCACTGCGTTTAATCGCCGTATAAAAGAGCGCTTAATGAGTACTGATGAGCTTACTTTTTGTTGTGAGCCAAAACTTGATGGATTAGCCGTATCAATTATTTATCGTGATGGTGTGCTTGTACAAGCGGCTACGCGAGGTGATGGTTTTACCGGTGAAAACATTACACAAAATGTTAAAACTATTCGTAATGTACCGCTTAAGTTACGTGGTGATTACCCAAAAGAGCTTGAAGTGCGCGGCGAAGTATTTATGGACAGCGCTGGCTTTGATAAATTAAATACTGAAGCGCAAAAACGCGGTGAAAAAGTATTTGTTAACCCGCGTAATGCAGCCGCGGGGAGCTTGCGTCAACTCGACTCTAAAATTACAGCTAAACGCCCACTCATGTTTTATGCCTATAGTACCGGGCTTGTAGCTGATGGCAGTATTCCTGAGGATCACTATCAGCAATTAGAAAAGTTAACTGACTGGGGGTTGCCACTGTGTCCAGAAACAAAATTAGTTGAAGGTCCTAAAGCCGCGCTTGAGTACTACAGCGATATTTTAATGCGCCGTGGTGAGCTTAAATATGAAATTGATGGCGTAGTAATAAAAATAAACCAAAAGGCCTTACAAGAGCGTTTAGGCTTTGTGGCACGAGCTCCCCGCTGGGCTATTGCGTATAAATTTCCGGCGCAAGAAGAAATAACCCAACTGCTAGATGTCGAGTTTCAGGTGGGCCGTACTGGCGCTATTACCCCAGTTGCACGCCTAGAGCCTGTTTTTGTTGGTGGTGTTACAGTATCAAATGCAACACTCCATAATGGTGATGAAATTGCACGCTTGGGTGTAAAAGTAGGTGATACAGTTATTATTCGCCGTGCTGGAGATGTAATCCCCCAAATAACGCAAGTTGTACTTGAGCGCCGCCCTGATGATGCCAGAGATATCGAATTTCCAGTAACTTGTCCTATTTGTGACTCTCATGTTGAAAAGGTTGAAGGCGAAGCTGTCGCTCGTTGTACGGGTGGACTTGTATGTCCTGCACAACGCAAACAAGCAATTAAACACTTTGCGTCACGCAAAGCGCTGGATATAGACGGCCTTGGCGATAAAATTGTTGATCAGCTGGTAGACAGAGAGCTTATAAAAACACCCGCTGATTTGTTTATTTTAAAACAAGGACATTTTGAGTCACTTGAACGCATGGGACCTAAGTCAGCCAAAAATTTAGTAACAGCCCTTGAAGAGGCGAAAGGCACTACGCTTGCTAAGTTTTTATATTCATTAGGTATTCGCGAAGCAGGTGAGGCAACAGCACAAAATTTAGCTAATCACTTCCTTACCCTTGAAAATATAATAAATGCCAGCATTGATAGTTTAACGCAGGTAAGTGATGTAGGCGAAATAGTTGCAACGCATGTTCGTGGCTTTTTTGATGAAGAGCATAATTTAGAAGTTGTTAATGCGCTTATAGAGCAAGGCGTAAACTGGCCAGCGTTGAGTGCACCTTCTGAAGAAGAACAACCGCTTGCTGGGCTTACTTATGTACTTACTGGTACGCTAAATACGCTTAATCGTAATGACGCAAAAGCACGCTTACAGCAACTAGGTGCTAAAGTATCTGGTAGCGTATCAGCGAAAACTGATGCGTTAGTCGCGGGTGAAAAAGCAGGTTCAAAACTGACTAAAGCCCAAGATTTAGGTATCGACATACTCACGGAAGATGAATTAATTGAGCTGCTTAAAAAGCATAATGGTTAGGACGCAACAATGAGCCGATACGGTCCAGAATACTGGGATAAGTACGGAAGTTACCGAACTCCTATTGCATTTAATTTAAGTTTGCTTGTGCTATTACGTGGCTATTTTATTTGGGTGATTGCGGCTTTAAGTCGCAGGCCTGAACTTGATTTAATGTCGTTATTTTTTAAAAATAAAAATGATTTTTTTATTGCAATAGCAATTGGAAGTATCGCAATAATACCAACTATTTTATTTTGTTTACGCAGACCACGAGATTCACACAGTGCGAGCGATAAGTTAGCAAAAATATGGCGGCATATGCGCTGGCCCCTTATTGTATGTGCTGTTGTTGATTTAACATGGTTAAGTATTCAAGCCGCGCATAGCCATTATCGATTTTCATCATTTTTAGCAGTACAAATGATGATTGTTTTATGGGTATTGTGGTATTTGGTGAAAAGCCGTTATTTAACCGTTTTTTTTAATGATTGGCCTGAGCCGACAAAAAAAGCATCAGAAGAAAAAAAGCGACTTAAAAGGGATTAGTTGTGGACGCTGTAAATAAAAAAATAGCGATAGCTATATCGCTAATAGGCTTAGTGCTTATTATTTTAATGATTAGCACTGAGCTTTTAGAGTCTATGTGGTTTAAAGCGCTATTTGGGTTGTGGGTATTTGTTTTTTGCTCAAGCGTTTATAGGCTAACGCCCTTATTTAAATCAAGAAACAGGCTAGAGGATTTTATTCAGCGAGATGCCCAACATTTACTACTTTTTAGTTTGATGGGGTTTTTTGATAAAAAGCATGGTCCAGATTGGTTAGTTATTGAGAGTATTGAACGCATAACAACAAAGGATGATGAGCTAATAATTTACAGTAATAACGAGCGCCAAATGAGTGTTAGTTTACCTGTAAAAAAAGCAGAGCTAGATAGTTTTATTAAACGAATACTTACCGACTCAGAAAAACAAAATATTACCTTTAGCTGAGGAGATTACCTTTAAGATTGAACGAGTTTTAATTTTAAACGCTCAACACTCTTTAGCTGATCTTTAGTGTATTAAATAACGTAATAATTAGCCGTACTTTTTATAAATTTATTAAGTACGGTTAATCAACTATTCAATGAGGCTATTATGTTGAAGTGGAATGATGTTATTAACTTTGCCACCAACGGCAATCCTACCCCAAGTAAAAAAGTAGTCAAAACTGACGAGCAATGGCGGATGCAACTATCAGAAGATGAATATTACGTAACACGTAAGAAAGGAACAGAGCGCCCAGATAGCTCGGGTAGTTGTACATTACTCGAACCTGGCAAGTATGTGTGTATTTGCTGTGATAACCTATTGTTTGATGCCGATGAAAAGTTTGATAGTGGCACTGGTTGGCCGTCATTTACGCAACCTGCAACAATTGAAGCGATTGGTTATGTAAACGATACAAGTCATGGTATGGAGCGCATAGAGGTGGTTTGTAATGTGTGCGATTCGCACTTAGGCCATATTTTTCCAGATGGCCCATTACCAACAGGTTTACGTTATTGCGTTAATGCCGCAGCAATGAAAAAGCTCTAATATTTTATTTACTAGCGCTTTGAATATCTAAATTCATTTCTTTTGCTATATGTAAAATCTTATCTAAACGCTGCGTCTGATCTGCTTGTAATTTAGTTTTATCAAGAAGGGCGTAGCATCTTCTAGCAAGATCCATATTAAATGAGCTGCCAGATTGCTTGGTTGAATCAAATAGGCACTGTAATAAATTAAGTGCAATACTCTGATTGCGAGGCATGACTCTAAACGCTTGCGTAAAAGCCTCCAGCGCAGTATTTAACTGCCCTTTATTAAATTGATTAACGGCATGGTTATTAAGCTCTTTTGGACCCATTTTAATATCGCGTCGCTCACTTTGCTGCTGCTGAATATAACGCAAGTAAGTTGTGTCGCTAACTGCAGGGTGTCTTTCACAGTGGCTAATTATTTGGGTGAATAAGGTTTGCGCCTTCTGATGAAACCCCAGTTCATGAAATGCTTTTGCTTTATCAAGTGCTCCATCAACCGATCGGATATGAGTATCGTCGTCATCAAGCTGCTCAATTAGCTTTTTCGCTTTTTGATGCTCGTCTTTTAAGTAATGAAGTCGTGCATTTAGTACATCAATTTGAGCTTGATTTGCATTATTAGGAAACTGTTTTTTTAAATCATTAATGTACTGATTTGTTTGTCTAGAAATTCGTTGAATTTGATCAGTTTGATCAGTCGTTAACGCAAAGTCGATACCGGCACGTGCTGCATTCAAATATACATCGGGGTGGTCGTGTATTGAGTGCTTTGCAAAGGTGGCTATATCTTTTTGAGTTAAATAGCTTTTTTCGTAGTCGTGATTAATTAGCGACACATTACTTAACGATTTTTGGCGTGTGATGTTTCGCGGTGCAATGTCTGCTGCTTGACTTAAAAAGCTTTGTGCTAGTTCAAACTGATTTAGCTTTATTTCTAATCTGCCCAACAAATCAAGGGCTACTAAACGAGTTTCTTGGCGCTCTAACATTGTCTTGAGCATTCGCTGCGCCAAAATATGTTCGTTATTCGCTATAAGTGCCTCTACTAAACCTACTTTTGCCCAAGCAAATTTTTGAATATCGAGAACAGACTTAAAAAAGTCTTTTGCATCTTGAGCGCGCTTTAAGCGAAGTAGGGCATCGCCTTTTAAGCGAAGTAGGATAGGGCTGTAATTATTATTTTTTTTATCCAGAGCGGTATCAATAAATTTAATAGCTTTTGAATCGTTACCATCATCAATTAATGAATACACTGTTTGTAAGTCGTGTTTACGCTTTAAGATTCGTTCAATGCGTGTTTTAAGCTCTTGTACTGTAAAAGGCTTAACTAAAAAGTCATCTGGCTGCAGCTCAAGAACACTATGAACGAGTGAGCCACTTGTTTCTGCTGAGATAAAAATAAAGCCAGTCGAACTTTTTATGAGCTGCTTTACACGTAGCTCTTCATAAAGCTGGTAGCCATCTTGGTGTTTGTTTAAGTTGAATGAGCAAACGATTAAATCAAATTCTTCACTTAAACACTGCTCTTTTGCAGAGTTTGCATGATCAGCAAAGCGCAACTGCCGAAAGCCAAGCCTTTCTAACGATTGTTTCATATAGCTTTGAGCAAGTGGCTGCTCCTCTACTATAAGTATTTTGGCTTTTGAATAGATCTTAGTTGGCATTGGCTTAAGCGTAATTGTATTTAACACAGACTATAATCAACAGTTTAACTCCTTACAAGGGAATTTAAATGATAGCTGTATTTATTAGGTACTTAACTTTGCCTAATACGTTTATCTAACTACGAAAGTACTGAGCCGAATAACATAATTAAAAACCAAATAAGTAAAATGGAAACGCTATATTTGATGAGTGCTTTGATATGGAAATTTAGATTTTAATAAAAATATGAAATGTATTTAAGGTAAAAATAGGAGTTAAACGTATTTAATATGGGAAAAGTTATTACTAGAGAAGTTGTCTGATGGTATTTATATGTGGTGGGTGATTACTTGGCTTGATACCAGTGACCCTCGCCATTATTTGTAAAGAGTGGGGATCCTCTTTATTACATGCGATTTATATATTGAGTTTTTATAAAGTTCGTAAATGTATTTAATATGAGATGGAAGAGTTATTACTAGAGAAGTTGTTTAATGGTATTTATATGTGGTGGGTGATACTGGACTTGAACCAGTGACCCTCGCCATTATTTGTAAAGGGTGGTGATGCTCTTTTTCTTACGGCTAAGTTAATTACATGCGATTTATATATTGAGTTTTTATAAAGTTCGTAAATGTGTTTAATATGAGAAGGAAGAGTTATTACTAGAGAAGTTGTTTAATGGTATTTATATGTGGTGGGTGATACTGGACTTGAACCAGTGACCCTCGCCTTGTAAGGGCGATGCTCTCCCAACTGAGCTAATCACCCACATATAATAGGTATGCCTGTTATTTAATTCTTTATTATCAATTAACCGCTTGATGTAATTTGGTGGGTGATACTGGACTTGAACCAGTGACCCTCGCCTTGTAAGGGCGATGCTCTCCCAACTGAGCTAATCACCCAAATTACATTTTAATATGCACCATTCTAGGAATGGTGGGTCGTACTGGACTTGAACCAGTGACCCTCGCCTTGTAAGGGCGATGCTCTCCCAACTGAGCTAACGACCCATATTAAATTTTAAAACGCGACTATTGATATAATAATAGGTTTATATGTGGTGGGTGATACTGGACTTGAACCAGTGACCCTCGCCTTGTAAGGGCGATGCTCTCCCAACTGAGCTAATCACCCACATATAAATTAAAATGCTACTATTAAAATAAATAGTACTGGACTTTAACCAGTGAACCTCGCCGTTACTTGTAAATAGCGGTGATGCTCTCTTTTTTCTAACTGAGCTTATGACCCATTTAGATTTTTTTGTAATATGCACCATTTAAAAAATGGTGGGTCGTACTGGACTTGAACCAGTGACCCTCGCCTTGTAAGGGCGATGCTCTCCCAACTGAGCTAACGACCCATATTACAATTTTAAAACACGACTATTAATATAGTAATAGGTTTTATATGTGGTGGGTGATACTGGACTTGAACCAGTGACCCTCGCCTTGTAAGGGCGATGCTCTCCCAACTGAGCTAATCACCCACATATAAATTAAAACGCTACTATTAAATAAATAGTACTGGACTTTAACCAGTGAACTTTGCCGTTACTTGTAAGTAGCGGTAATGCTCTCTATTTTCTAACTGAGCTTATGACCCATATAGAATTTAGATGTGAACACTTTAACTAAAAAGTGGTGGGTGATACTGGACTTGAACCAGTGACCCTCGCCTTGTAAGGGCGATGCTCTCCCAACTGAGCTAATCACCCACATCTAAACAACATTGCATTGCTGCGTTGTTGTGGGGCGCTATTATAGATAGAGTTGGAAATGTGTCAACACTTGAATGATAAAAATGTGCTGAATGAAGGTTTTATAAACAATAGGATATGGTTGAAGTCTATTTTATCATCAAATTTGATATTGCAGTTCAATTAAGCACCTAAAAGTGAGTAGGGAATTGTATTTTATTAACCTTAAATTTAGTTTTACGATACTCATTGTTTTTTACTGGAGTCTTTTTTATGATTATGAGCAAGATGGATTAATATTAGGGCGAGTTATTTAGTGAATAGAGCGGTCCTTTAAAAATGAATTTAATCTAAACTTCCCAAAACAAATGCTATTTCAGCATTCTAAACTCTATTTTTGTACTTACTTTATTTTTATAAGCCAACCTAGCCATCTCGTAAATACGTATTCCTCTCTACTAGCTTCGGGTTAAGACTAAATAGATCACATATAACTAGGGCGTGTTGACCTTTGTGGATTCAAATTTGTTCAATCTAGGGACGATTAAATCGCGGCGCGAGGTTTGTAACCTAGTGGGCTCGGTAACTGCTCCTGCGTTACTCTAATGGCTTACATCCATGTAAGAATAAGTAAAAACCGAGCAAAGCTTCCGCGTCCTGCTCGCGCCCCTTACCTGCATCCATATAGGCAACAAAGAGTTGATCGTTCCTAGAAAGAACTTAAAGGGCAGCGCATATTTGGTATTTATGCGGCGTTATCGCCTATTCATGGGGAATAACCACACTACATAGGCTCTGCCTTGCCTGAAACCAAACATACTGCTGCAAATTCACCCACCAAAGATCAACGCGCCCTGAAGTTTTGTAGATAGAATTACGAAGCTACAATGCTCTTTTAAAAATGCTCTTCAAACAATAATCGAATTTTTTAGTACGAGTTACGCTGGTTATTAAGCAAGTAAAGGCTGCGGGTACTCTCAAACCCACATTTAAACTTTGGTTATTATAAGCAATTGTAACTTTTAAAAGATTAAGGCGATTGGCGAGGCCTTAATTGGTAGTTTTTAGATAAGTTTAATTTGCATATAAATGTATACCTTTGCTTTGATGCAATTTTGTTTCATTAAATGGGGGAGTGGTGGCTATTGAGTATTCGCTGCAATATAGTGATGTTATTATAAGCAGTAGGGCTAGAATCTTATTCAAATTGTATTTTTTAGCACGCTTGATAGCCAGTTTGTTGAAAATTAAACCATTTAAATAAAGCTAGGTAAAAAACTGTTGACTTTATTTTGGGTGGTGCATAGAATGCGCCCCGCACTAAGCGATACACGATGTGTTTATCACGACGGGTATTGATTAAGTTGGGGCCATAGCTCAGCTGGGAGAGCGCTTCGCTGGCAGTGAAGAGGTCTGCGGTTCGATCCCGCATGGCTCCACCAAAAATTAGTGTTTTGTCCTAGGGTAGCAGTTTTCTGTGTCCCCATCGTCTAGAGGCCTAGGACACCGCCCTTTCACGGCGGTAACAGGGGTTCGAATCCCCTTGGGGACGCCACTTAACTTTTATTAGTTAAAGGCGGTTTTACCGAGAAAATAGCGTCACAATTAAAGCTCGAGTCTTTATTTGTATTATACGCAATTACCTTAACGCTCATGATGTGAGTTAAACTTATCAAATGTCCTAGTGACACATTTATGTGTCCCCATCGTCTAGAGGCCTAGGACACCGCCCTTTCACGGCGGTAACAGGGGTTCGAATCCCCTTGGGGACGCCACTTACTATTTATAGTAGGTGTAGTGTTATTAAGAAAGCTCGTCTGAAACGAGTCTAAAAATTCAGTTGTCCTAGTGACACATTTATGTGTCCCCATCGTCTAGAGGCCTAGGACACCGCCCTTTCACGGCGGTAACAGGGGTTCGAATCCCCTTGGGGACGCCACTTACTATTTTAAGTATTGTGTAAAGCAGTGTGACACCGCACTCTCTATGCACGACGTTATCAAGAGTACTAATCTCTTGGGGACGCCACTTACTTATTTTTAATAGGAAAGTGTAGTGTTATTAAGAAAGCTCGCCTGAAACGAGTCTAAAAATTCAGTTGTCCTAGTGACACATTTATGTGTCCCCATCGTCTAGAGGCCTAGGACACCGCCCTTTCACGGCGGTAACAGGGGTTCGAATCCCCTTGGGGACGCCACTTACTTATTTTAATAGGGAAGTGTAGTGTTATTAAGAAAGCTCGCCTGAAACGAGTCTAAAAATTCAGTTGTCCTAGTGACACATTTATGTGTCCCCATCGTCTAGAGGCCTAGGACACCGCCCTTTCACGGCGGTAACAGGGGTTCGAATCCCCTTGGGGACGCCACTTACTTATTTTAATAGGGAAGTGTAGTGTTATTAAGAAAGCTCGCCTGAAACGAGTCTAAAAATTCAGTTGTCCTAGTGACACATTTATGTGTCCCCATCGTCTAGAGGCCTAGGACACCGCCCTTTCACGGCGGTAACAGGGGTTCGAATCCCCTTGGGGACGCCACTTACTATTTTAAGTATTGTGTAAAGCAGTGTGACACCGCACTCTCTATGCACGACGTTATCAAGAGTACTAATCTCTTGGGGACGCCACTTACTTATTTTTAATAGGAAAGTGTAGTGTTATTAAGAAAGCTCGCCTGAAACGAGTCTAAAAATTCAGTTGTCCTAGTGACACATTTATGTGTCCCCATCGTCTAGAGGCCTAGGACACCGCCCTTTCACGGCGGTAACAGGGGTTCGAATCCCCTTGGGGACGCCACTTACTATTTTAAGTATTGTATAAAGCAGTGTTACATAACACTCTTTTTGCACGACGTTATCAAGAGTACCAATCTCTTAGATATGTCATTTATTACTTAGATAGGAAAGTGCAGTGTTATTAGAATAAAACTACAAATTAATACCCTCATTTTACACTTCATTTTTATATCAATCTATTTACACTTTGTTACAAAACCAAACCCATAATCACTCCATATTCCTTGTTGTACTTTTAATTAGTCTTTAAACTCATTGAGTTAATTTAAATATGGACTAAAAAATGAAACTCACACAAATTGCACTTGCTGTTTTACTTGCATCAGGGTTGGCTGCATGTAATAGCTCAACTCAAGCTGTTGATAACAATATTGTTACAGAAACATCAATTCCTGGCGTTACACTTATTGAATCAGTGAAATCTAATGCAGGTGAAATCAACATACCGTATAAAAAATATAAACTAGATAACGGTTTAACTGTAATTGTGCATGAGGATCATTCAGATCCCTTAGTACACGTTGATGTAACATACCACGTAGGTTCTGCTCGCGAAGAGTTTGGTAAGTCAGGCTTTGCTCACTTTTTTGAGCATATGATGTTTCAAGGATCAGAGAATGTTGCTGATGAGGAACATTTTAAAATAATATCTGAAGCAGGCGGTACCTTAAATGGTACTACTAACTCTGATAGAACAAATTATTTTGAAACAGTACCTGTAAATCAATTAGAAAAGATGTTGTGGCTAGAAGCTGACCGAATGGGCTTTTTACTCGATGCTGTAACCCAAGAAAAATTTGAAGTACAACGCGAAACAGTAAAAAATGAGCGCGGCCAACGTGTTGATAATCGCCCTTATGGTCGTTTAGGTGAACGTGTTGCTCAAGCGATGTATCCAGACGGCCATACATATTCATGGCCTGTAATTGGTTTTATGGACGATTTAAATCGCGTAAATGTAAATGATTTAAAAGCATTCTTTTTAAAATGGTACGGACCAAACAATGCAACGCTTACCATTGGTGGTGACATCAGCGCCAATGAAATACTGCCATTAGTTACTAAATACTTTGCACCAATCCCAAAAGGTCCTGAAATACCTAAAGTTGAAAAAACAGCGGTAACACTAAATGCCGATAGATATATTTCAATGGAAGATAAGGTTCACTTACCTTTATTAAGTATGAGTTTCCCAACTACTTACGCTCGCTCTGAAGATGAAGCACCTCTTGATATACTTGCTGAAATATTAGGTGGAGGTAATAATTCACTACTATACAAAAACCTAGTTAAAACTCAACTTGCTGTTCAAGCAAGTGCAAATCATCCATGCCAAGAGTTAGCGTGTTCAATTAGTCTTTATGCTTTACCAAATCCTACAGCAGGGAAAACGTTAGCTGATATGGAAAAAATCATTCGTGATTCATTTGTTGAATTTGAAGAGCGTGGCGTTACACAAGATGATTTAGATAAAGTAAAAGCTAAAATAGAGTCGGGTGCAATTTTTGGTCTGCAAAGCGTATCAGGAAAAGTCTCTCAACTAGCCGCATCTGAAACGTTTACAGGTAACCCAAACTCAGCTAAAGATGAGATTTCACGTTATAACAAAGTTACAAAAGCTGATGTTATGCGTGTTTTTAATCAATATATCAAAGGTAAATCTGCCGTTATTATGAGTGTTGTGCCAGAAGGTCAAACTCAACTTATAGCTGCCCCAGATAACTTTACGCCTAAAGCGCATGATTTTGGAGGTCCATCTACAACTTCAGCTGATGATTTAGTGGTACGAAGAGCCGTTGATACATTTGATCGAAGTGTTCACCCTGTAGCCGGCGCAAATCCAGCTGTTGATGTTCCTTCTCTTTGGCAAACTAAGACCGAAAACGGTATTAAAATATTAGGTACGCAAAGTACAGAAACGCCAACCACCGCTATTTTCATTAAAGTTCCGGGTGGCTTGTATAATGAGCAAGCTAGTAAAGTGGGTTTATCGTCAATGACTGCATCGTTAATGAGCGAGTCAACGCAAAACTACACTACAGAGCAAATGAGTAACGCGCTTGAAAAACTGGGTAGCCAGGTAAGTATCTACTCAGATAAAACACATACAAATGTGTATGTTTCTAGCTTAACCAAAAATGTAGATGCAACGCTAAAGCTTGTTGAAGAGAAATTATTTAAACCAGCATTTAATGCCGATGACTTTGAGCGTAATAAAAAGCAAATTATTCAAAATATTCAACATTCAATG
Organism: Pseudoalteromonas sp. LC2018020214; assembly: GCF_016598755.1. Classification (NCBI taxonomy): domain Bacteria; kingdom Pseudomonadati; phylum Pseudomonadota; class Gammaproteobacteria; order Alteromonadales; family Pseudoalteromonadaceae; genus Pseudoalteromonas; species Pseudoalteromonas sp. LC2018020214. Next base: position 2,390,245 of record NZ_CP066804.1, on the reverse strand, counting down.
AAGGATGCAGGGTATTTAGCATCTAATACATACAGCAAATTACTATATGGCGACAATATAGCTGCACTTCCAAGTACTGGAACGCTTAATAGTATTGAGGCTATTACATTAGATGACGTTAAAGCTTTTTATAACGCAAACTTTAAACCACAGGGCGCGCAAGTCATTATTGTTTCTGATTTAAAAGAGTCAAAAATTGAGCCAAAGGTTAAAGCTACACTTGCAAGCTGGCAAGGTAAATCGAGCCCAGTTACCGTTGATTTCAGCGAACCTAAAGTCGAAACTAATGTCATTTATCTTGTAGATAAACCAGATGCTCCTCAATCAGAAATTCGTATTGGTAAACGCGATATGGTTGAAGACATTACAGGTGAGTTTTTTAAAGCTAACTTAATGAACTTTGCATTTGGTGGCACGTTTAACAGCCGTATCAATCTAAATTTACGAGAAGATAAAGGCTACTCTTACGGTGCTCGCTCTCGTTTTTGGGGTGATAAAACATCAGGTGGCTTTACAGCTTCTGCAGCGGTGAGAGCTGACTCTACTGCAGCGTCTATTACAGAGTTTACTAATGAGCTTAATAACTATGCTCAAAACGGTGTCACTGATGAAGAGCTTATGTTTATGCGTAAAGCTATCAATCAAAAAGATGCGCTTAAATACGAAACGCCTAATGCAAAACTTGGCTTTTTAGCACAAATATTAGAGTTCGATTTAAAACCTAGCTTTGTAAAAGAAAGAAATGAGATTGTTAGCAATATTAGCAAAGAAGAAGTTAACGCCTTAGCTAAAAAACACTTAAACACTAAAGATATGATTTATTTAGTAGTGGGTGATGCTAAAACACTTCGCCCAGAGCTCGAAAAATTAGGTATGAAGGTTGTTGACTACAGTCTTTAATATTTAAATAATTGGAATTACAAAGCAGCTTTTTTAGCTGCTTTTTTTTGCCTGATTTTAGAGTGTTGATCTTTTTGAAAGTAGATTACAAGGAGCAACTACAGCGTCTTTCTTTAGATATAAAATATAATTTTGAAGTTTAAACCTTCAAATAACGCCCCATTCCTAGCTTTATTATTCAGTACTTATAAAGATTCAATTTGGTAGCATAAATTTAAACATCCAACTTTATTAGGAGGATTTATGGCAAGTGGATGGGCACGAGACGGTGCAATTCAAGATCAAATTGATGCAAGTGTTAACGATGCCGTACAGTATGCAAGAAGCAATTTAATATCTGGTGCAAGTGCTGAGCTATGTGACGAGTGCGATGAAAAAATCCCACAAGCACGAAGGCTCGCGCTACCAGGAGTTCGCTACTGTGTTGCATGCCAAGCTGCAATAGAAGGTAATGGTGCCAGCGCTAAATCGTTTAATAGGCGTGGTAGTAAAGATAGTCAGTTGCGTTAAAAAAAGGTGCTGCAAAGCACCTTTTATTTAATACCAATCTGCATAACCATTTGAACAATATATAAAATTAAACCCCTCCATAGTTATACCAACCAGCATAAATCTTTGATCAATCTAACGAATTAAATTGCACTATAACGTCGTTAAAAATTTTTTATTTAGAACAACTAGATACAAAAATTTGGCCTAGTTCTAGCGTAATTTTCTTAACGTTAAATAGACCCCATATATAAGCAGATTGGCATTAAGCAAATTGTTATAACTTAAATTAGTTATTAAGTAATTTAAAATTTACTCATGTCTTCTTTTTTCTGAATTAACTCAATTGCATAGCCATCTGGGTCTTTTACAAAAGCAATTTCAGTAGTACCGCCTTTTACAGGCCCTGGTTCACGGCTTACATTGCCGCCAGCAGCTTTAATATCTGCACATGCTTTGTAAATATCATCAAACTCAATAGCAATATGACCATATCCATTACCAAGGTCGTAGCTATCCTCGTCCCAGTTATAAGTTAGCTCTAATACTGTGTTATCTGCTTCGTCGCCATATCCAACAAAGGCAAGAGTGTATCTGTATTCACTGTTATCAGCTCTGCGTAATTCTTTCATACCTAATATTTCAGTATAAAAAGCAATTGATTTATCCAAATCGGCTACACGAAGCATAGTATGTAATAAACGCATTTTTAGTTCCTTTAGTTATTTATTCAAAGTTAAGGGTATTTTTAACTAAGCGCTATTATTAAGCGCGTTTTAGGGGGTTTATATGTATTAGCCATATATGTAGGCATTACATATAAATCACAAGCTTAATATGAGAGTGGGCTTAAAACAGTTTGAGTTCGACCTTTATAAATTACCAATTAATGAATCATTTTATTAAATTTTGGATGTTTAAATAACCAGTACTCAATTATTGGTCAACCTATTAGTATAAAAAAAGTTACTGATTGTTCAACAAAAGTTAACCTTTGCTTAATTGTGCTGTTTATATATAACCATATGTTTTAATAGGATATTAAATTAATTTTTGTGTAATTTGTAAAAATGTGGCGTTTGCTTGGTTAACTTATTGGTTGACAAAAAAGTCGTATGGTAATACAGTTTTTGCATACCAATTGGTAAGTTGCTTGGTTTGAGTAAATACAATGTATTGGTAATTAATCAGAGTTACGTTTTGCACAGGTTAATTTATAAATAACTCAAGCTTAAAGTTACTCTACAAATTGAAACAAAAGACACAGCGTATTTATAGAGTAAATTTTACTTGTTCTTATAAAAGTATGCGCCACATATTTAGGAGTTATTCATGTCAAAACCAGTCATCGGTTTCATCGGCTTAGGCTTAATGGGCGGCAACATGGCCGAAAATTTACAAAACAAAGGCTATGAGCTAATTGTTATGGACCTTAGCAAAGATGCGGTTGCAGCATGTGTTGCTAGAGGCGCAAAAACAGCAAGCACTGCAAAAGAGCTAGCTGAAGGTTCAGATATTGTTATGTTTTGTCTTACAACGTCTGCCGTTGTAGAAAAAATTGTTTACGCAGAAGACGGTATCCTAGCGGGTATTAAAGAAGGTGCAGTATTAGTTGATTTTGGTACTTCTATCCCATCATCTACTAAAAAAATTGGTGCTGATTTAGCAGCTAAAGGCGCAGGCATGATCGACGCGCCACTAGGTCGTACACCAGCACATGCTAAAGACGGCCTTTTAAACATTATGGCTGCAGGCGATATTGATACATTCAATAAAGTTAAACCAGTACTGGAAGATCAAGGTGAAAACGTTTTCCATCTTGGCGAGCTAGGTGCAGGTCATACAACTAAGCTTATCAACAACTTCATGGGCATGACGACAGTATGTGCTATGTCACAAGCATTTGCAGTGGCAGAGCTTGCTGGTGTTGACCGTCAACAACTTTTCGACATAATGTCGACTGGTCCATCTAACTCACCGTTTATGCAATTTTGTAAAAACTATGCAGTTGATAATGTTAGCGACCTTGGTTTCTCGATTGCTAATGCAAACAAAGATTTAGGCTACTTCCTACAAATGGTAGAAGACCTAGGTACTGAATCAAAAATCGCTGAAGGTTCATCAGCTAACCTACAAGCAGCGTTTGACGCTGGTATGGGTCAAGGTAACGTTCCTGAAATTTTTGATTACTTCAAAAAGTTAGAAAAGTAATACTTCTCGACCTTATTGAGCGCTTTGAGCTTTAACTTAAAGCGCTTTAACACACATGACACCAATTGACTAAAGTCTTTGTGCAATGTCAGCTTTTTTTAATTCTGATGAAGCACTACTTTCAGTCACAACGAAAAAGAGTTAACTATGCGTTTGATTAATACAATAAAGCTTAGTCTAGTTCTCATCGGTTGCATATCCACACAAGTAGCGGCCAAAGATTATTTTATAGAAAATAAACAAGCTTTTAATGATATCGCAGCTAATCTAGTTGCTGGCGACAAAGTAGTACTTAAAAATGGTACTTGGTCTGACTTCGAAATTCTACTTGAAGGCCAAGGTACAAAAAACTCTCCTATTATATTAACCGCTGAAACTAACGGAAAAGTAATTCTATCAGGTCAATCTAACCTAAGACTTGCAGGTAAATACCTTGAAGCTTCTGGTTTAGTATTTAAAGACGGCTACACACCGAGCTCAGCTGTAATAGAATTTCGTAAAAATAAAAATGAATTAGCCTACAATTCACGAGTTACTCAAATAGTAATCGATAATTACAGTAATCCAGACAAACGAGAGTCTGATTATTGGGTTGCCTTATATGGACAACATAACCGCTTTGATCATAGTCATTTAGTTGGCAAACGAAATAAAGGTGTGACAGTTGCTGTTCGTTTAAACACTAAAGCAAGCCAGGAAAACTATCATCGTATAGATAACAACTATTTTGGCTACCGTCCTACTTTTGGTTCTAACGGTGGTGAAACCCTGCGTATTGGCACAAGCCATTACTCACTAACTGATTCGCATACATTGGTTGAAAATAATTACTTTGAACGTACCAATGGTGAAGTCGAAATTGTTTCGGTTAAATCAGGTAAAAATATCCTTCGTAATAACGTATTTTATGAAGCGCGCGGTACATTAACGCTGCGCCATGGTAACGGCAATCTTATAGAAGAAAATATCTTCATTGGTAATGGTGTTGATCACACAGGTGGTATCCGCGTTATCAATAAAGATCAAATTGTAAGAAATAACTACCTACAAGGCCTAACAGGCTATCGTTTTGGCAGTGGTTTTACTGTGATGAACGGCGTACCAAATTCATCTATTAATCGTTATCACCAAGTAGAAAATGCGACGATTGAAAACAACACATTTATCAATGTGCGTCATATTCAACTTGCTGCAGGTAGCGATGCTGAGCGTAGCGCAGCCCCAAAAAATAGCGTAATGAAAAACAACTTAATCATAAACCAAGATGGTGAACAGCCATTTACAACATTCGACGATGTAAGTGGGTTAGTATTAAGTAACAACATTGCAGATACAAAAGTGCTTTCTGAGCTAACGTACGGTGTAAAAAAAGATAAAATCACGCTTGAAAAAGCAAGTAATGGTCTACTTTACCCAACATCTAAAAGTTTAAATGTAGGTGCAAAGCGCGATTTAAAAGTACTTAAAAAAGAAGATACCGGTGTTAGTTGGTATGCAAAAGTACCTGCTTTAGTTGATTTTGATTCTGGTAAGACACATTCTGTTAAAGCTGATGTAAGTGCATTACTAGACGCTATTGATAATGCAGAGTCGGGCGATGTTCTAGAGCTAGCGCCTGGCCAGTATGATGTGTCTAAACTGGTTAAAATTGATAAAACGTTGACAATTAAAGCGAAGCAGAGCGCAAAGGCTAAACTTACTTTTCAACGCTCTACCTTGTTTGAAATACATGATGGCGGCAGCTTAAAACTAGATGGTTTATCAATTTCAGGTGAAAACGCGCCAGATGCAATAGGTAACAGCATTGTTCGTACGCAAAAATGGGGTATGGTTGATAATTACCGCTTTGTAATAACCAACTCAGAGTTAAATGCTTTAGATATTAATCATTCATTCCATTTCTTTATTACTGGTAAAGGTGCAATGGCTGACGAAATTATTGTTACAGGTAATACCTTTAATACAGTAACAGGTGACATTTTACGTCTAAATACTGAAATTGAAGACTTAGGTGTTTATAACGCGGAATACGTTATTGTAAATAATAATACATTTAATAATGTAGAAGGCGGTGTACTTAAGCTTTACCGTGGTGGCACTGATGAAAGTACATTTGGTCCTCATTTTGAAATGACAAATAACACGCTTAATAACGTTGGCCTTGGTAAGCGTAACAAAGAGCAAGCGAGCATTTATGTTCACGGTGTTCAGGTTACTAATATTAAAGATAATAAATTTGTTAAATCTGCTCCTATTGTTGTAGAGCACACAGTAGGCGAGCCTAAAACTGAAATCTCAGGCAATACATTTGATGCAACTAAAGCACCAAGTGTTAAAGAGTTAAGAGTTAAAGGCCCACACACGGCAGTATTAAAAAATAACAACATTTTAAATAAGGCAGGGTAAATACTATGTACTTATTAAAATGCCAAACACGTTTTAAAATAGCTGCTGTAGCTGCAATTACATTACTTACATCATTGGGGGCGCATGCAGCGCACCCAAACTTAGTGATTACTACTGATGATGTTAAGCAAATGCGCCAAGCAATAAGTAGCAACGGTAGCACAAAGTTTGCTACAGCGTTTGAATCGCTAAAAGCGCAAGTAGATGAACAAATTGCAAAGCCTATCACTGTACCAGTTCCAAAAGATGGCGGTGGTGGTTATACACATGAGCGCCATAAGAAGAATTACCAACTTATGTACAACGCGGGCATTATTTATCAATTAAGCCAAGATGATAAATACGCAAACTATGTACGTGATATGTTACTTGAGTATGCAAAATTATACCCAACGCTTGGTCTGCATCCAAAACGTAAAATGGACTCGCAAAATCCAGGTAAGTTTTTTTGGCAAAGCCTAAATGAAGCAATGTGGCTTGTGTACACAATACAAGCTTATGATCTAATTTATGACTCGTTAAATGCCGATAATATTAAAACAATCGAGAATGACTTACTCCGTCCTGTTTCGTTGTTCACATCTGTAGGCCAACCGTCTACATTTAATAAAGTACATAACCATGGAACATGGGCAACAGCGGGTGTTGGCATGGCAGGGTATGTATTAGGTGAACCTGAGTGGGTAGAAAAATCATTATACGATTTAGAAAAGTCGGGTAAGGGTGGCTTTATTAAGCAGCTAGAGATGCTGTTTTCACCACAAGGTTACTATAACGAAGGTCCTTACTATCAACGCTTTGCACTATTACCATTTGTAACGTTTGCTAAAGCGATTGAAAACAACGAACCACAACGAAAAATCTTTGAATATCGCGATGGCATATTATTAAAAGCGATTGATACGACGATTCAACTTAGCTACAACGGTTTGTTCTTCCCAATTAACGATGCAATAAAAAGTAAAGGCATCGATACCATTGAGTTAGTAAATGGGGTAACGGCGGCGTATGGCTTAACTAACGACGCAGGTTATTTAGATATTGCTAAGCAACAAGATCAAATAATTCTCTCTGGTGATGGACTAAAAGTAGCTCAAGCACTTGATAACAACATGGCAAAACCTTATTCGTTTAAATCTGTTGCCTTCGGTGATGGTAATGACGGTAAACAAGGTGCTCTAGTTGTAATGAGAACGCAGGTAGGTGGCGATCAAGCACTGCTGTTTAAACCTGCTGCACAAGGTTTGGGCCATGGTCATTTTGATAAATTAACATGGCAGTTTTACGACCACGGAAATGAAATTGTATCTGATTATGGTGCAGCACGTTTTTTAAATGTAGAAGCTAAATACGGCGGTCGTTATTTACCTGAAAACGAAACTTACGCTAAACACACTGTTGCGCACAATACGGTAGTGGTTGACGAAACAACGCATTTTAATGCAAATGTTGAAGTAGGAAATAGTAATTACCCTACACTTAACTTTTTCGAAACAAATAAATACGGCACGGTTTCAAGCGGCGAAATAAGCACAGCTTATAAAGGCGTTGATCTTGAGCGTACGCTTGCACTTATTAACTTACCTGAACTACAAAGCACAGTTGCACTTGATATATTTGATGTTGCTGCAAATAAAGCGCATCAGCTTGACCTGCCTTTGCATTATAAAGGCCAGCTTATCGATACCAGCTTTGAGTTAAAAGCAAATGCAACGCAGCTGTCTGCGCTAGGTACTAAAAATGGCTACCAACATCTATGGCTTAAAGCTCAAGCGCAACCTCAAAGTGGTTTAGCTAAAGTAACGTGGCTAAACGAAAATGGTCGTTTTTATACGCAAACAAGCTTGGTTAAAGGTGATGAGTCTTTCTTGTTTACTCAAATAGGCGCAAATGACCCTCACTTTAATTTACGCAACGAAAATGGTTTTATTCGTCGTGTTGAGGGTCAAAAGCAACATAAGTTTATATCTGTATTAGAGCCACATGGTGAGTACAACCCAAGTAAAGAATATACCCTAGAAGCTGTTAGTCGAGTTACAAAGCTTGAATATAGTCAGCAGGGCGATTTAACACTTGTTGAACTTGATATTAAAGGCAACTCATATTTAGTGGCTATTAATAAAGCACAAACATCAGCTAAAAACACATTCAATTATCAAAATAAAGAGTTCACTTTAAATGGCCGATTAGGCGTTTATATGATGAACAATAATCAGGAGTAAATAGGATGCAAAAGCAAAGCGCAAACTTTTCATTTGGTAACGAGACCGAAATAGAAGACTTAGGAAATGGTCTAAAACGTCAAATGCTAGGTTATAACGAAGAGCTAATGGCTGTTAAAATTTGGTTTGAGAAAGGGGCTATTGGTTATAACCATGCTCACAGACATTCTCAAGTAACGTATGTTGTTGAAGGTGAGTTTCACTTTAACATTGATGGCGTAACTAAAATCTTAAAACCGGGTGATAGCTGCTTAATCCCACCATTTGCTGATCATGGAGCTACCTGCCCAACAGGCGGAATCCTGATTGATACTTTTAGCCCTGCGCGTGAAGACTTTCTTGAGGATTAATTATGCAACTTAAAGGCTTACGTTGGTGGGTTATAGCGCTAATAGCGCTAGCTACCATTATTAACTATATCGACCGCCAAGCACTTAGTGTGCTTTGGCCGGACATTGTTGAAGATTTATTTCCTGATGAATCAGCGCTAGAACGCAAACAAATATACGCTAATATTTCTATTGTGTTTGTATTTGCTTATGCATTTGGTCAGGCAATCTTTGGTAAAATATTTGACTGGGTGGGCACACGCTTCGGTTTTGTACTATCAATAGGTGTTTGGTCTATTGCAACCGTTGCGCATGCATTTGCACAAGGTGTACTTAGTCTTAGTATTTTTCGCGCAATCTTAGGTGTAGCAGAAGCCGGTAACTGGCCTGGTGCAGCTAAAGGTAACGCAGAATGGTTCCCTACTAAAGAACGTGCTTTAGCACAGGGTATTTTTAACTCTGGCGCCGCAATTGGTGGCATTATTGCTATTCCTTTAATTGCTTATTTAACTATCTACTTTAGCTGGCAAATGGTGTTTGTTTTTGTTGGTGCATTAGGTTTCCTTTGGTTAGTTCCATGGTTAATTTTAGTTAAAGCACCGCCTAGCTCACATCCTTGGCTTACTGCCGAAGAACGTGAATATATCTTAACGGGTCAAAGACGTGTTGATGACAACGGTGATGTAACAGGTGAAGACGAAGAGGAATATAACCCTACAACTGCTGAGTTACTTTCTCGTAAGCAAAGCTGGGGTGTAATCATTGCCTCTGCCGCAATTGACCCAATTTGGTGGTTATTTGTTTTTTGGATCCCTATTTACCTAAACGAAGTATACGGTATGGATGTTAAATCTATTGGTATATACGGTTGGGTACCTTATGTTGGCGCTATGTTTGGTGCTTGGTTTGGTGGCTTATTGGCTCAAAATCGACTCAAAGCCGGTTGGAATACAGATAAAACACGTAAGCTTACTATTACGCTGGGTTGTTTAATTATGTTACCAGCGCTACTTGCAATGGCAAATCCAGGCGGACCAACAACAGCGGTACTAATTATGGCTGTTATCTTATTTGGTTTTCAAACTGCAATTGGTAACGTGCAAACACTACCAAGTGATTTGTTAGGTAAAAAAGCAGTGGGTACATTATCAGGTTTTTCTGGTATGGCGGCAAAGCTTGGTGCTGTAGGTCTTACATCGCTAGTACCTTTTCTTACTGCTGATGGTAACTACACACCAGCATTTGTAATTGGTGCTTCTTTAGCCATCATAGCAATGGCAGCTGTTTGGATTTTAATTCCAAAAATAGAACCTCTTAAAAAGCCTCAATAATCTAGATAATAACTGCTATGCCAACATATTTTGTATAAGTACATAGCAGTTAACTACATAGGGTAACTTCCAAGATGAAAAATATTTACTTTATCGGTGAATGCATGGTCGAGCTTAGAGCTATGAGCGCGGCAACACTGCACCAATCATTTGCAGGCGATGTTTATAATTCTGCAGTGTATTTAAAACGTTGCTTCCCGCAGGTTACTACTTCGGTTGTTACGGCTTTAGGTCAAGATAATTTAAGTAAAAAAATGCTAGAACGCTTTGAAAGTGAACAAATAAATACGCAACTTGTATTTGCTCACGACACCAAAGTACCTGGTATGTACTACATAGAAACTGATGAGCATGGTGAGCGTAGCTTTATTTATTGGCGCAATGATTCTGCAGCTAAAAAGGTTGTTGATTTTTTAGATGCTGATGCACTCGAGCAGCTTAGCCAAGGTGATATGTTTTTCTTTTCAGGAATTTCATTAGCAATAATTGAAGAAAGTGCACGTGAAGACTTTTGGAAAGTGGTAAAGCAGCTCAAAGATGCTGGGGTTAAAATCGTTTTTGATCCTAATTACAGAGCACGTTTGTGGAATAGTGTAGAGGAAACAAAAGAGCAGTATCATTTAGCCTTTACGTTTGCAGATATTACCCTACCAGGCGTTGAAGATTTAACAACACTTTATGACGTTCATAGCGTAGAAGCAGTTGTTGAATATTTAAAGCCTTACCAAATTGAAGAAATTGTTGTTAAAAATGGCCCTGAATCGGTAGTGACAAAAGAGGGCGATACGCTTCAAAGCCACACCATAATACCGGTAACAAATGTTGTAGATACGACATCCGCAGGCGATGCCTTTAACGGTGTTTACTTAGGTGCACGTTTATCTGATAAATCAATTTCAAGTGCTGTACAACTTGCTGCAAAAGCGGCAGGGGCTGTTATACAGCAACCAGGTGCTATTGCTCCAAAAGATATATTTCAGCTAGCAATGGCTGAAGCTGGGATCTGATACCAATTTTATTAAAAACATGATCACCTTAGCGTATTAAATAACTCACTAACTACGTTAAAAATTATTTATATAGAGCAACTATGTATCATAATTTTAGCCTTGTTATTGAGCTATTTTCTAGTCGCTATAATAGCTCATTAATTTAATGCAATTGGTATAACAAAATAATTAAACATTAAAGGCCGCCATACCTCGGCCGCATTACTTTTTATAAAGGAACAACGTTATGACTCGCTTTTCTGAACTTATGGCAGGACAAACACTGCTACCTATAATTCAAGCAGATACTCCAGAGCAAGGTGTTCAAATAGCGAAAGCTATGGCCAATGCTGGGCTTACTTTAGTTGAAGTAGTGCTAAGAACAGAGGCATCAATAGAGGCATTAAAAGCTATTAAAGCACAGGTGCCTGAGCTAAAAGTAGGTGCGGGAACAGTCATCAATACTGATATTTTGGAGCAAGCACTTGAAGCAGGTTCTGATTTTATTGTAACCCCAGCGGTGTCTCCTGCGTTACTTGAAGCACTTGCTAAATGTAATGTGCCGGTACTTCCTGGTGTATCAAACACCGGTGATATTTTAATGGCGCTTGAATATGGCTTTGAAGAGCAAAAATTATTCCCAGCATCGCTTGCCGGTGGCGCTCCTTTTGTGTCAGCTGTGTCGTCAGTATTTAGAGCTGTCAGCTTTTGTCCTACAGGTGGCGTTAGCGAAAGTAACAAAATGGACTATCTTTCTTTAAATAATGTATTCGCCGTTGGCGGTACTTGGATAGCGAAAAAAGAATGGGTTGAACAAGAAAATTGGCAAGCAATTACTGATTCTTGTATCCAGGCTTTAAAATAGAAAGGATTTCATAAATGAATTATTTAGCCCCAACAATACTACCAGGCGTAATCGTTGGCGACGAAGTAAGTGCTGTGTACGAGCATGCACGTACTAATCAATATGCGTTGCCAGCGGTAAATGTTGTTAGTACAACATCTATTAATGCGACGCTAGAAGCTGCTAAAAAGAAAAACTCGCCCGTTATTATTCAGCTTTCTAATGGTGGAGCACAATTTTTTTGTGGTAAAAGCTTATCTTTACCAGAGCAACAATCAGCTGTGCTTGGGGCGGTAAGTGCTGCAAGATATGTACATTCAGTGGCAGCACATTATGAAGTAGCAGTGATGCTTCACACTGATCACGCAGCTAAAAAGCTACTACCTTGGATTGATGGTTTGCTTGATGAAGGTGAAAGACACTTTGAACTGACTGGCAAACCATTGTTTAGCTCACATATGATTGATCTGTCAGAAGAGCCTTTAGAAGAAAATATCGAAATTTGTGAACGTTACTTAACGCGTATGGCAAAAATAGGTATGACGCTTGAAATTGAGCTTGGTTGCACGGGTGGCGAAGAAGACGGTGTTGATAACTCACACTTAGATAGTTCTGCTTTATACACTCAACCTGAAGATGTTGCATTTGCTTACGAACGCTTAAGTCGTATTAGCCCTAACTTTATAATTGCAGCCTCTTTTGGCAATGTTCATGGTGTATATAAACCGGGTAACGTTGTTCTTACGCCAACTATTTTAAAAGATTCACAAGCTTACGTATCAGAAAAATTTAATCTACCAAGTAACTCAATTAACTTTGTTTTTCATGGTGGTAGTGGTTCTGAGTACAGTAAAATTGCAGAGTCTTTAACGTATGGCGTAGTGAAGATGAATATTGATACCGATACGCAGTGGGCGTGTTGGACAGGTATTTTAGATTACTACAAAGACAAGCAAGCATACCTACAAGGGCAAATTGGTAACCCTGACGGGGATGATAAGCCAAACAAGAAATACTATGACCCTCGTGTATGGTTGCGTCATTCAGAGCAAAGTATGGTTGCAAGGCTAGAGCAATGCTTTGACGATCTAAATTGTGTAAACAGGTATAGCGCATGAAAAGATTAAATACAGTATTAAAAGAAGACGGTGTAGATACCGATCTTATTTTACTTATTCGCACAATTTTAGCGACCAGTAAAGAAATTGCTTTTCGAGTAAGCCAAGGTGAATTAGCCGGTGTTTTAGGCTCAACTTTGAATGAAAACGTTCAAGGTGAAGTTCAAAAAAAGCTTGATGTAATCGCAAACCAACTACTTAAAGACATCCTACTTGATGATAGCAGTGTACGATCTGTTGCATCAGAGGAAGAAGATCATGCGGTAGGTGGCCACCCTGAAGGTAAGTTTATTGTTGCTTTTGACCCGTTAGATGGCTCTTCTAATATTGATGTTAATGGGCAAATAGGCACTATATTTACTATTTACTTAGCCCGTGATGATGTTCCTTTTGACAGCGACGAGCAATTTAGTCAGCCCGGTGTAAATCAAGTATGTGCAGGCTATGTGTTATACGGCCCTTCATCATTACTTGTAATGAGTACTGGCGGTCCTACGCGTTGTTATACGTTAGACTCAACACACGGCGGTTACTTACTGACAAATAAGCAGTTAAGTGTACCAGAACAAAGTCGTGAATTTGCCGTAAATATGGCTAACTACCGTTACTGGGACGAACCAACTCAAGTGTATTTTGATAAATTGCTATACACCTGTGAAAGCTTTGAAAAAAGCTCAATGCGTTGGAATGCAGCGATGGTAGGCGACGTTCATCGTATTTTATGCCGAGGCGGGTTATTTTTGTATCCACAAGATAAACGCAGTGGTAACGATAACGGAAAAATAAGACTGCTTTATGAAGCAAACCCGTTAGCACTTTTAGTTGAAAACGCAGGTGGTAAAGCAACCTCTAGAGGAACGCGAATTTTAGATATTGCGCCAACTAGCTTGCACCAGCGTGTGCCTGTTGCTTTGGGTTCAAATGAGCCTGTAGAGTTTTATAATAACGCCATGTTATAAAACAGCACTCAAAAAAAGGGGTAAGAAAATTGCCCCTTGTTTTACTCTTAATTTTAATTCTCTTTGTAAATCATCCTCTTTATACAAACTCACTTCTTTTCTTATTGTCTTCAAATAAGAATACTTCACATATATTTAATAATATTACCTACTAAACCCTATATAAAACTAAGTTTTTACTATAACGCTATGTATCTTCAACGTTATTTTTCACAATTGAATTCAATTTTTAACCAAAAATAAAAGCCCAAGGTTAACTTGGTGTTTATTTATTGTTATTTAATTAGGTGGGGATAGTGGAAAAACTTATTTTATTGTGGTTATATTACCAAGTTGGTTAACAATTCATTTGCAATTTAAATGAATTTGGTAATAAACACATGATTTATTTGGTAACACACACAATAGATAGCCAAATATTAAAACTATAAATTTGGAGAATAGAGCCACCATGAAATTCAAACATTTTGCGCTATGCGCTATTGCAGCAGCAATCGTTGGTTGTGACACAAACTCAAACAACAATGACAACAACTTGGGCTCTATTGCTCTTAGTGGAACTGTTACAAGCGGACAAACATTAACAGCTGAAGTTAGTGACCCTGATGGTATCTCAGGTGACGTGACTTACTACTGGTATGCAGATGGTGAGGCAATTGCTGGTGCAAATAGCGCTTCATTTACATTGACTGACGATCAGATAGGGTTACCAATTACAGTTCAAGGGCTTTATACCGATGATGGCGGTATTAATGAATCGCATATTACAGAACCAACCGCAGATGTTGCCGCAATCGCATTTCCTGCAAGTTTAACTATTACAGGTGACGCGCTAGTTGGTTCGCAACTAACTGCTAATGTAGCTGACGACAATGGCTTTGATGGCGATACAGTAACTTATAAATGGTTTGCAGATGACGTAGAAATTGCTGATGAAGCACTTGCAACGCTTACGTTAACAGACGCACAGTTTGGTACAGTTATTACAGTTAGTGCATCTTTTGAAGATAGCCGTGGGTTTAACGAGTCTGTAACTTCAGCCGGTACAGAGGTTGTCGCACGAACAAACTCAGAAGGCGAAGTTACAATTAGCGGCACGCCAACTGTTGGAAATACTTTAACAGCAGAAATTAATGATACCGATGGGGCAACAGGAGATATCACTTATCAATGGCTTGCTGACGCACAAGAGATAGATGGCGCAATAGAGAGCACCTTTACAGTTGATGCATCACTTTTAGGTCAAAAGGTAAGTGTTCAGGTTGCTTATACAGATGATAATGGGTTTATCGAGGATAATACATCAGAGGAAACAATTGCTGTTTCTGCTGTTGCGGTTGACGAAGTCGGTAGCGTAGCCATTATGGGTGTAGTGCCTTATTTAACAACTGGCGAGTTAACCGCTGAGATAACTGATAACAACGGAGTTGAAGAGGCTAACGTTACTTATACTTGGTCTGCTGATGGTGTTGAAATAGCAGGGAGCAATAGTAAAACATTTACGCCTTCTGATTACGCTGGCTCAATAATGTCAGTAAAAGCCACGTATACAGATAATGATGGCTTTGCGAGTGAGGTTACAAACTCACTTGATACATTGGTTTACACTCAATTAGTTAGTAACCCTGAAGCACTCCTTGGTGCTATAAGTGGTGGTTTAGCTGACGGTGATGTTATTGGCTTAAACACCGGTGTTTATGCTGATATGGACGCAATTTTATTAACCAGTGCAGTAACGCTTCGCGCTGTAGAAGGTCAAACTCCTGTACTTAGTGGTGAAGTATGTGTGCATGTAGCTGCTGGAGTAGATGGCGCTGGGTTAACAGGGCTTACCTTTAAGAATATAGATACTAAAGCGGGTGCATTTTGTGAAACCGAAGAAGGTGCTGTTATTTACTCAGAAGGGGATAACTTTACTTTTTCGCAAAACACGATGGATGGAGAAGAAGCGACACTCAATAACTCTGAATACCATTGGCTGATGATAAAAGGTCAAAGTGCGTTGGTTGAGCGAAATACATTTTCTAATCGAAATGTAGCAGAAAAAGGGTCTGTGATAAAAATATCATCATCAAGCTCTGATCACGTTATTCAATATAATTTATTTAGTGACAGTGATAATCCAAACTTTGATCAATCAAGTTTATACTTAATCAATGCAGGTAGTACAACGGGTAGTGGTGCAGCTGATAACGCAAACTTTACTATTCAGTATAACCGCGTAGAAAACTTTGTAACGGGTCGTCGTTTAATGCGTGTACAAACTTCTGGCGCAACCATCAAAGGCAATACAATCGTAAATCCTAATGGTGGTATTTCATTAGAAGATGGTGGATTTAATAGTGTTACAGACAACATTATTATTCGTACTACAGATATTGCAAGCTCAAGCGATAGACCTGCTGGGGTATTGATCACACCACTTGGTCACACCGTTAGTAACAACTACATTGCAGGTATTCGTTCTGGTAATAAAGAAGCGGGCGGTATTGTATTTACAGCTAACCCATTTTCACAAGCTGATGGCGGTGTGCCAAACTCAGGTAACCAAGCTGTACTTGATAGCGCTGGCGACTTTACACTAAATGTAACAAACAATACGGTTTTGAACTCACAGCAACCTATTGTATTTAGTACGGAAATAGGCTCTAAAGCACCAACAAGTGATTGCGATGAGTTAACCGCAGCGAATGCGCCGGTACTCTATGGGCTGACCAAAAATGCGTTTGTTATAAACTTTAATGGAAATTTAATTGCAAACGGATTAGGCGATCAAACAGACGCAGATACAATAAACAGCAGTGCCACAACTCAAGGCCTATTTTACCCAAATACACTTGATAGTGACCATGCTTTTGAATATGACTGTGACTTAATTAATCATGACAGCTCGCTGCTAAGTAACAACTTTGGTTATATGGATAGTCGAGTATCAGGCGATGCAAGCGGTGACTGGGTTGAAATTAGAAAACTAAATGGTAATGGCGCATTCGATACTGATGGTGCAATTGACCAAGACCCAGCAACTAACGGTAAAGAAGTGCTTGAGTACGTTACAGCAGCAAGTACGTTATTAGAAACTGACCCTGCAGGCCTTCAGGCAGAGGCGGGTGCTAAAGGTCTTCATTATATTCAATCATCTGAAGTAGGTGTTGGATCTACATGGAAAATACAAAACGATTAAGTAACCAATTAATCAGTTAACTTTTAAAAGCCCCAAATTTGGGGCTTTTTTATTATTTATTAATAATCACCACACTTTTCTGAACCTACATTACCCATTTATCGACTAGTTTAGAGCTGTTTATATTCTAGCAAAAAACCTGCCTGACCTACTGGTAATGCCGTTAAGTTAAAATTGGTATACCTTATGGTAATATTAAAACGTCAAATTGGTTGATCATCGTGCTGGGTTTAAGTATATTAATGTCAAAGGTCACATAAAATATACATCAGCATAACAAGCTAACACACTAAAATCACACAACAACAACCAGCGGAGAATTCAAATGTCGTTGAAGTCACGAGATAACAATAATTCTACAACAGGGCAGTTTGCAATGCGCCCAGTTGCAAAATGGGTAAGAACAGCGGTCATCGCAGGTATGGCAAGTTCTTGCGTATTTACAGCAAGCGCACAGGAAGATCAGGGAAAAGCGACAGAAGTTGAAGAAGACGTTGAAATAATTAGTGTTACAGGTACACGTAGAACGATTCAAGACCAAATAGCAATTAAACGTGAAGCAACAACGGTAGTTGATGGCCTGTCATCTGAAGATATTGGTGATTTACCAGCACTGTCTATCGGTGAAGCACTAGAATCAATTACAGGTGCTGCATCTCATCGTGAAAACGGTGGTGCTACAGAAATCACTATCCGTGGTCTTGGTCCATTTTTAAGTGCAACACACATTAATGGTCGTGAAGCGACTAATGGTAGTGGTGACCGCTCAGTTAACTTTTCGCAGTTTCCTTCTGAACTTGTAAAAAAAGTAGCGATATATAAAACGCAAGATGCCTCAATGATTGAAGGTGGTGTTGCAGGTGTTATTGCACTTGAAACTATAACTCCACTTGATTTTGGCAAACAACGTGTATCAGCTGAAGTTAAACTAAATTACAACCCTGATGAAGGTAATGTAGATAACTCGCTACAAAGTGACGCGGGTTACCGTGGCACGTTTAGTTATGTTGATCAGTTTGAATTTGATAACGGCCAAGCCGTTGGTGTGTCTTTTGGTGTGCAGCGCCAAGAAATTAGTCAACCAGAGGCTGAATACAGAAGCTCTAGCCCATCAGGTTCTTCATTGTGGGCGTGTTTAAACGATCCGACTAATACCAATGAAGGTTTTTATCGTAGCAGCGCAGGCGACTGTGAAGACCAAGTTAATGGCAGTAGTAACCAAGGTTACGATACAGAAATTGATCCAGAAACAGGTAAAGCAGTAAGTGATGGGACTCCTTATGCTTGGACTGGCAGTAGCCGAAGCTTTCGTCAAAACGAGACATCTGATGAACGTGATGCAGTATTTTTTGCACTGCAATACCAACCGTCAGCTGATTGGGATGTTAACTTTGATGCACAAATTTCAGATAGAACACAACAAGAAGCACGCCACGATTTAATCTTTTTACAAAAACGTGCAACACCAGGTGTAACCGGTCCAACACTTGTAACTAACGATGTAGGCGGTATTTTACATTGGGAAGGTGAAGAGCGTATTGAATCAGCGGGTGAGCAATTCTCTCGTGAAGAAAACTACCAAGGTTACGGCATAAATATAGAGCATACAGTTACCGATAGATTAACTGTTGACTTAGATTTAGCGTATTCAAAAACTGAACGTGAAGAACTTCAAATATCTAACCGTGGTAGAACATCAGGTCGTAATTTCTTTTCTTGGGACATGGGCGATGAAATTCCTCATTTCACACTGACTGATTTTGACGTAACAGATATTTCAAACTTTACAGATAGCCTAAGAACACGACTTGACCGTGAAAATGTTCGTGAAAACGAAGTTATCTCAGCGCGACTAGATTTTGACTATGCGCTAGATGGCAACGTTTTTACAAGTATTCAAGGTGGTATTAGAACATCTGAAATGACCTTCCTACAGTATGGTGGTAGCCAAGGTAACGGTTCAAGAAACGAGTTTACACTAGACTCTGGCACTGAAGCGCTTGACGTATTACAAGATTGTCAAATAGATTTCCCTGAATCAGGCTTTTTATCGAGTGTATCTGATGGTGATATCGTAACAAATATTGATAGCGACGGTAACGTTGTAGCTAGCGGTACAGGCTCATCATGGGCTACATACGACAACGTATGTTTCTCACAAGCTGTAGCTGGTTCTAACGCTGATGGTGTGTTTGCTTACCCAGAAGTGGAATATGAAAATGCAGGTACAATTGATGTAACAGAGAAAACAACATCAGTGTACTTAATGGCTAACTACGATACTGAAATGTTTGGCAAATTCATTCGCGGTAACTTTGGTCTTCGTATTGTAGACACAGATGTAACTTCGATTGGTTTTAGAAATAGCTTTGACGTAGTAACAAGCGACACAGGTGTACTTTCTCTGCGTGAGTCTGATAACGGTTCACTGGATAAAATAAAAAGCGGTGGCGATTACACTAAGTATTTACCAAGTTTTAACCTAGTTATTGATTACAGCGAAGATATTTTATTCCGAGCTGGTATATACCGTGGTATGTCACGCGCAAATCCATCTAATTTAGGTTATAGCCGTACATTCCAAGAAGATACAGAAGGTACAGCAACTTCAATCAGCGATTTATTAGTGGGTGTTAATGGTTCTGGTAACCCAGACACTCAACCGCTTATGTCGTGGAACTACGATGCTGCATTTGAATGGTACCCTAACGAAGATTCAATCTTAGCGTTAAGCCTATACTACAAACAGTTCAACGGTGGTTTTCAACAACAAACAGTAATTGAAGAGTTTACTGTTGCCGGTGAAACAGTTTCACTACCAATCACCAACTCTGTTACATCAGACGAGGACAGTGAAATATTAGGTCTTGAAGCTTCATTTTCTTACCGCTGGGATAATGGCATCGGTATGAAATTTGGTTACAACTATGCAGACACTGACTTTGAGTTCCAAGATAGCCTATACGGCGATACGTTTGAGACTGACGTAGATGGTAATACTACACAGTTAACTGACGGTATTATTGAGTCGGCTTCAGTACCTGGCTTTTCAAAGCATGTATTTAGCAGCCAGCTGTACTACCAAATTGGTGGATTTGATACTGCTGTTATTTACAAATATCGTAGTGAGTATTTCCAACCATATACTACAAATGGTACTCGACTTCGTTATGTTGATGGCGTAGGTGTGTGGGAAATGCGCGCATCATACAAAATCGATGAGCACTTTAGAGTTAAAGCAGAAGCAATTAACTTGTTCAGCGCACCTAAATCACAAGATTTCTTTGTTGAAGGAAACTTAGGTGAAGTGAATGACTACGGCCCACGTTTATTCTTAGGTTTAAGCTACAAGCTGTAATAATAGTTAAACATTAAATCACATTAAAAAGGCGGTTTTACCGCCTTTTTTGATCCCTAAATTTTTCAATTTTATATTTTCAATAGCGCTAATAAATAGTACTCAACATAGCTCGCTTTCTAATAAACGCTTCTTGACTCAAAACTAAATTGGTTAACCAATAATGCCATTTATTCAGCACGCCCAACATCATCGGTTTCTCCTTCCTAAATTATTTCATTTTTAAAACGATAACTCTTTTAACTCTTGTAATTGACTGCTCAATTTCTAATTAAATTTAAAATCAATAAATAACATGAACTTAAAATCTACTTTATGATTTTAAATTATAGGTTAGTTAAGTTTTTCTATTTTGGTAATAACATATTGCATAATATTTGATCTAAATTTATTACCAAAAGGTTGACCTTTTTATAGTTGGGTGTAAATGTAAAGTTAAGGGTTTGTAATAATTAAGGGCTTTTAATAAAAACAATAAAGTAGCTGGTTAAACATAGCATTTCACACACACAGGAAAAAAACTATGAGTCACAAGTTATCTAAAATTACACTGGCAGTTATATCGGCAACCGCACTTGGTATGTCTTTGTCTACACAGGCGCAAGAAGCTCCAAAAAAAGCTGCAGACGATCTTGAGGTTATCGAAGTTTCAGGCATTCGACAATCGCTTACAAATGCGCTTGCACAAAAGCGTTCAGCAGATAGCCTTGTTGAGATTATTGAGGCTGTCGATATTGGTAAGCTACCAGATCAAAACCTCGCAGAAGTACTTTAAAATGTAACAGGGATTCAAATTACCCGTGAAGCAGGGGTAGGTACGGGTGTTCAAATTCGTGGTACCAATGCCAATCGTACAGAAGTGAACGGCGTATCAACAGTTGGCTCAGGGTCTGGACGAAGTGGCATTAGTTTTGAAGATGTATCAGCTGCAATCATCTCCGGTGTAGAAGTAATTAAATCACCTGAAGCAAAAACAATCGAAGGCTCTGTGGGCGCAACAATAAACCTTAAAACAATTCGCCCGTTACAGTTAAATGAAACTCTAGGCTCAATTAGAGTTCAAGGTGAAGATAGTAGCTTATCAACAGATGGTGTTACTCCTAGGGTATCGGGTGCTTGGGGTGATAACTGGGAGCTTGATTCGGGCGGTAAGTTTGGTGTTGTATTTAGTGGTAGTTACAGTGAGCAAGACGTAACCGCATTTCGTCCTCGTGCTGATAGAGATAATTCGGTAGCCGCTGATAGTGGTGCTGCAAGTGCACAATCGTTTGATTTTCTACCAGTACAATTTTTAATTCAAGATTACGATAATTACGAATACGAGACAAAAAACTTCGCAGGTACATTTGAATATGCACCAAACGATAATATGAAATTCTTTTTTGATGCAGTTGTTAATGATCAAGAGCGCCGCCAAGAAAGCTCAAGAGTACAAGCATCTGGCCTAAGTGATCTTAGAAATGTATCAATACCGAGTGAATTTGAAACAGTTAATTTTGGTTCACTTGACGGACAAAACCTAGGCAGCATACAAGCGGCCGTAAGAGGCGTTATTCCGGTTGAAGACGGTGGTGGCGATCCTAATTTACGTTTTTCTAGCGATACTAATTCACGCATAACAAAAAGCAAAATATTTAGAATAGGAGGCGAATGGCAAGGCGATAGATTATTTGCAAGTGTTGAAGCCTCAACCTCTCGTTCTGATTCAACTACACCAAGTTTTAATACAACGCTTAATTTTATAAATCCAAATGTCGCTACTAATTCGTCAAATGAAAACGGTACTCCTTTTGAGTATGATCTTACAGGTGATGCACTTACATTTGGCATTGCAACAGGGGAGGCAAACGCGCCAACAATGGCTCAATTACTCGACCCTGCAAATGTTGTTCTACGTGACGTAAACCAAGGGCAAGACGAGTCAGAAAATACAGAAGATGCGTTTCGTACAGATTTTACATATTACTTAGATGATGTAATAACGTCAGTCGATTTTGGTTACCGCTACAGTAAAACGAGCAGTATGTCGGATCAAGTTCGCTCTAACGTTGGTTTAAGAAATATGGCTGATAGTCCAACGGGTGATTTATTTGCACAATTATTAAAAGCGGGCCCAGATAACTTTAACGATGGTGATGGGCGAGCACTTTATATTCGTGATTTCTTACTTATAAACCCAGAGCTTGCATCCTCTGATCCACAAGCTGTATTAGCAGCACTTAACCAAGCGATTGAAGCTAATAATGCTATAACGGGTTCTGATCGTGGTCCAATAAGTTCACCAACGTCTCAAGTAAATGCGTTTTTTGATATTGAAGAAGAAACACATGCCTTATATGCACAAGCTAATTTTGAGTATGGCATGTTTCGCGGTAACTTTGGCCTACGTTATTTAGAGACTGAAGTTACATCGCTAGGTAACTCTGTTACTCAAGATGGAAGTGGCAACGAACTGGTTACCCAGGTAACGTCAAAAGGTGATTACGATTTCTTTTTACCGCGATTTAATTTAGCCGCGAATGTAAGTGAAGATGTGATTGTTCGTTTAGGTTGGTCAAAAGATATCAGACGCCCAGATTTTGATGACCTATCTACGTCTGTGACGTTTGGCACCAGCCCTAATAGTGCAGTTTCAATAGGTAACTCAGGCTTAGAGCCAGAAGAAGTAACCTCTTTCGATATATCCACTGATTGGTATTTTGCACCCGCTGCTTTATTAAGTGTGGGGTACTTTCATAAAACACGTAGCGATTTGCACGTTACACAGCAAGTTGACCCATTTGAAGACCCAAGCACAGGTTTTCGCGATACAAATGGTCCAGAATGTGAAGGCGGCGGCATATTTAACCCAATTGCTGACATAAACGTATTTGGCCCAGATGCTGGTGTAGGGTTATGTGTACCAACACAAACTACTATTAATGATTCTGGTGAAACAACACAGCAAGGCATCGAGCTTGCAGCTCAATACGACTTATCAAATTTTGAAAAAGAGCTAGGCTGGGCATCAGGTTTTGGTGTGGTTGCTAACTATACTTATCAAGAATTTTCTGGTGGTGAATCATTTGACACCGCAACGAGTCGTGCAAATGCTGTTTTTGCATTAACAACCGGTAACCCGGATGCAGACATAAGTGCTAAGCAATCACTCATTGATTTGTCAGAAAACGCATATAACATCACATTCTATTATGAGAAATACGGTCTATCTGCTCGAGCGCGTTACACGTGGCGCGAAGGGTACCGTTCAACTGACTTTGGTAGCACTTCAAGCTTCCCATGGGGTTTCCCTGTTGTACAAGAAGACAGAGGGCAGCTTAATGCCAGCATAAGTTATGATGTGAACGATCAGCTAAATATCGGTATTGAAGCCGTTAACTTAACTGAATCAGAAGTTAGCCAGTCTTGTGTGAACGAAGGTGCTTTACTTTGTTTCCAAGGTATTACAGACCGCCGTATTACATTTGGCGCAAGCTATAGATTTTAAAAGTTATAGTTAAATCGAGTCTATAAGTGTGTGTATTTAAAGACGCTAAAAGCAAGCCACCTGGCTTGCTTTTTTTTAACTAAAATTAGTTAACATTTACAAAATGATTTATTCCACCTTGTATTTTACTTCTCAATACTGTTACTGCGACACTGCCACCAGCAATTATTATCGAGATAGTATTAAACCAATACCTTTATTTTTTAACCTTACCCTTAAGAACATAAATTTCACCATCGAAACTGCCTTGTATCGTCAGTCCTTGGCTTGCCAACTCTTGTAAATATTCGATATGGTCATTAGTGATATGCTGGCCTGGGACTAAAAGCGGAATGCCCGGTGGGTATGGAGTAACTAAACCTGCACAAATACGGTTGTTACTTTTGCTAATAGGCACAGATTCGCGGTCGCCATAAAAAGCATCGCTTGGAATACACGCCAAGTCTATGGCAGGTAAATTTTCAGGTAAGCGAGCTCTACGCGTCGATTTTGATAGTTTTACCTTACCGCTGTCTAGCTTTTTCAACGCATTGTACAAACGAATTATTTTTGAGCGCGTGCCGCCAAGCGTGAGTAAAACTAATATAGTGCTGTGTGTGTATTTTTCTATCTCTAGCCCAATTTCATCCAGTAGATATTTATGAATATCTTTTAATGAGTAAGGTAGCTCACTAATATCAATAAGGATCTTTAATGGATCGTGACCCATATTATCACCACTAAAATGCGGGAATATTTCCATAAAGTCTTGCTTAGCTAATACTTTAATTTGCTTAAGCGAGGCCATCTGTTGTTTAAACTCCTCAACATGATTTAGCAGCGCATTGAGCAGCTTATAGCCTTCCATCTCTAATTGCTTTTGGCACACGTCAAGCGATGCAATAAGCTGATATTTAGGCGATGTACTAGCGTAGATACTATAAATCTCTCGAAAGAAATCGGCATCAAAATCTGGATCGTTAATATGAATATAAGACGCTTGAGAAAACGCCGATACTACTTTATGCGCCGAATGCGTAATGTAGTCAGCCCCTGCATGTATCGCAGAATAATGACGAAAGCTAGGATGAAACAAAGAGTATGCAAACCAGGCTTCATCTATAAACACCTTGATACCATATTGATGAGCATAATCCACGACTTGTTTCAGGTCGCTAAGTAGGCCATCGTAAGTACAACCGGTAAGCACTAGTAATTTAGCATCAGTATTGTTTTCAATTGCTAACTTGATGTCGGTCAACGACGGTGGCGCGAAAATACCATATTTTGGATTTAAGATACTCGCCAAATAAATGGGGTAACTAGCTGATTGCAAGATGCCATAGTGTACTGATTTATGGCAATTACGGTCGACAATTACTTTATCTCCCTTGCGCAGGAGTGTCTGCAAGATGATTTTATTTGAGGTAGATGAACCATTTGTAACAAAATAGGTGTGCTTAACTTCAAACGTAGCCGCTGCTGATTCTTGAGCGCGACCAATAGTATTGGTGCTGTCTGATAATGAACCTAGCGAGTCTACCGAAACCGACAGGTCGCCAACAAATACATTGCGGCCGTAAAACTGATAAAAATCTTTGATATAAGGGGAGTTTCTAAAGCTAGAACCCCCACTATGACCCGGTGTATGCCAAGAGTCATTTGCTTCACCAACGTAACGACGATACGCCGTCCAAAATGGCGTTTCAGAGCGGTCGTCAAAATCGTTAATCATATAACCTAAAATAGCTTCTGGGTCAGAAATCACTTCATCTTTAAAAAAGAATGATTCGATTTCTTCTGATTCGTTAACGATCTCCAGCCCTTTAGTGTCGTCGCCAATAACATAAACCGGTAACTCAAGACGAATTGCCTTTAACTCTTCAATAAAGCGGCTATACATCCGCTCACCCACTTTGTTGTGCATATCCCAGCTAAGAACTACGGCTTGAATATCACCATCTTCCTCTACACATTCCAGCGCGTGTTTAAGCTCGAGGCATTCAATAATATCGATATGAATATCGTCTCGCTCAAAGTTAGGAATAGTCTTTGACAGATTCGTTGAAAGCCCTTGTAAGGTGGTTGGGTCTTGTTCAATTATCAAGATACGAAGTAGAGGTAGCATAGAGGGTTTCGCAATATAATTTTATAATGCTCACTAGCATAACCAAAGGAGTGTAACTTGTGAAATTAATACTTTGATAATGTTCTAATAATTATTCTATTTCATTGGCTACTACAAATAAGAGGCGCAATGAAATTCATGTGTTTTCTTTTTGCATCGTAAGCATAAAGATTTTGATCATTATCAACGACAATATACTTCCCTTTAAGTTTTATACCACTAAAGTATAAAAATCATACTTATTTGATGGGCAGTTTTGTGCCATTGTAGGTCGAATAAGCGAAGTGCCATCCGACACAGTAAAATACTTTACCAATTATTATCAGCATTTTATGTTGTCGAGTGCCATGAGCGGACGGTGGTAACGCCCCAAGCAGGGGATTTCAAGAGCGTTTTTCAGCGAGTAAAATTCCCGCTGACTTGGCTTGTTAGGTTGCTGGTCTACAATAAACACTATTGAGCCTCGACGCTGTGATAATCAGCTGATGTTTCATAACAATTGACACACACAACTGACATTTTATTAAAGGCTCGAAACTTCTCAGTCATACCATCTTCTTCATCAAACAAGGCTTCACATTTGGAACACCACGCTTGAAGGTCATTAGGTTCGCTAGAGTTTTCAATAAAGCCTACAGGTACACCTTCTGGTTTCAACAAATGGCAACAGACGACGGCTGCAACTCGCTTACCATGTTCGCCACAATCAACATACATTGGTTCAATCTCAGTGCTCATATGCAACCTAACAACTCTATCAGAGGACACTTTCCCTTTTTTAGCGCGAAAACGTCCTTATTGTATGAGTTTCTATTAATAGCAAATAGTGTAAGTTATTGCCATCTATAAATATTAAGCTTAGGAAAGGTTATTTTACTATGTGAAAAAGAGGGAGGTTTTCACTTATTCTTACTAAGTTAATGACGACTCACCTGAATGGTCGGTTATCGCTCTTTGCCGAAGTTCGGCTTAGTGCTAGCAGCAGACATTGACATTACTTTTCAAAAACCTCTGAATTGGACAGCTAAGCCACCATTGCAGTCATTGAAAGCAGTACATTAACGCTAACTTTGCGCTATAAACGGCCATTCTAATAACCATAGTTGCATGGTATGATTTTCTCCGGATCAGATAAAATTTATAGCAACATCTAAAGAAGTGTACGAGTTTATTTGACCGTCAATCTAATCAAAGGAAATGGTATGGATAGCCAAGTTAAAAATAATTTTAAAAACAAAAAGTTTGCAAGTTTAGAATATCTATCCAACGAAAAAGCTTGGGCTGAAGATAATAATAATCTAGGTCTTTACTTTTTCTTATTAGAATTGAAAGGTAAGGATACCTCTGAGGTTTTCAATAAAATCCTACATGTAAAGGAGAACCATGCTTCTTCATACAGCTATTTAGGTGACATAGCACGTGAACTATTTACGTATCCTAATGAGCGTAAAATACCAACCTATTATTTCAAAGAAGCACTAAAATACGATGATAGGGACTCGCATGTATTATGGAATTTATACGATTTAACTAGCGACTCTTCGTACTTCCTAACTGCAATTAAAATAAACTATGAAGCAAATAAGTTTGATATCGTTTCACATAACCTTCTCAACGCATATGCTCCGAATTTTATTGAAGCAAAATTTGATAAGGCAGATTGGCAGGAATTAAAAAGAATATGCATTGATGTAAATGTGTCTCACTACCACAATTTATTATTGATTTGCTATTTTTATCTAGACGACCTCGAAAACGGCACTAATCTCATGAATGAAAAGGAATATTTCAGTAAAAGTCTTATTGACTTATATCTAGATAAGGGATGTATTGATTTTGACTACGCAGTTCAAAAAACATACTTCTTTGAAAGTGTTAAATATCTTGAGGGTGACTTTAAACGTATTTATGAAGAAGTGAAGAAAGAAGCAAAAAAAGGAAATGCGAACCCAACTAAAGAGGCGATAATAAAATACGCATTCGAGGCAGAGGAATACAGTGAAGTCATCTCATTAGTAGAGGAAGAAATCAAAGAACCAAGAAAAATTAACAATCAACTAAGGCTGTATTACTTACTGTCATCGTTATATTTAGGCATTGATTTAAATGAAGAATTTGAAATAGCCATCAATAAGCAAAATTTCTTTAGAAAATCTAGTTGCAACCCTTTATATTTAGCCTATTTGATATTAAGAAATATTAAGATATTAGAAACTTATCTAGTTGAACAAGAAGATCTTCATCAGATTGAATATTGGAGTTTGTATCAAGAAGCCGATGAATATCTGAGCCATGATAATCTATTAAACCATTACATGCATGACTCATTAGTAGAAAAGCTTAAATCACTGAAGGATAAATGGGATAAGCATGTCGCTAATCTAGAAATAAAAAAGTTGAAGAGTTTTGATGAACCTTTAAGCGAAACTGACAAAACTAAATTGGCATCTTATCTTATTCATACTAACAGGCACGATGAAGCATCTTCGCTTTTAACAGAGCTAGAACCTTCAATGTCAGTTTCTAATTTATTAGCTATATATTATGAAAGGCAAGGTAAAGTGGACGCAGCATTAACGCATTTTAAAGCGGCTGTTGACTCAATGAAAGTTAGTGGCGAGCTGAATGATGTAATTATCTCAAACTATTTATCTTGTCTAAATCGCTCACAACACTCTATTCCAGATTCTTTATATAATGAATATATAGATAACTTTAATAAGAGTATTGCAGGTCATTTTAGTTGTTCCAAAAATGGGATTTCACTATTTAAGTACTACCCTTTCAACCAGTTCACTCTTGACGCTTTA
The DNA here is from genome assembly GCF_016598755.1 of Pseudoalteromonas sp. LC2018020214. NCBI lineage: Bacteria > Pseudomonadati > Pseudomonadota > Gammaproteobacteria > Alteromonadales > Pseudoalteromonadaceae > Pseudoalteromonas > Pseudoalteromonas sp. LC2018020214. The sequence continues at coordinate 2,361,501 of NZ_CP066804.1, read as the reverse complement.
GTTAATGGGTATTTTTATCTAGCATCTTCTGAACAACTCAATGATCCAATTGAATTACCATACGATAACTTGAGTGCTGATAAAACTAATTTATTTTTGCGTCCCAACTTCCGATTGGCTTCTTTTTCAAATAATGAGAATTCAATGCTAATGTGGTCGCATTACGCTGAGAATCATACAGGACTTATGGTGGAATATTACTTTGAAGGTGAACTACCTGATGGTGTTGGTATTGATAAAGTGAACTACTCTCACACCACCAAAAGATACAAAGAAAAAGAACGCTACTTATTCAATCAATATATGCTTACCAAAAATAAAGATTGGTCATATGAAAAAGAAGTTCGGCTATTCGCATATAAAAGGGATAAAATTTATTACGAAAAAGCCAGCTACCCATATAAAAAAGGCGATATAGCTAATGCTTACATAAAAAGCATTACAGTAGGTTATAAGTTCCCCGAAAGTACAATAAAGTTGATACAAAGCATCATCAGTGGTCTTAATGAAAATATTGATAATAATTTATCGAAGATTGAATTAAGAAGAGCTATGTTATCAGAAAAGAACTTTTTCGAACTAGAATACGAGGTTATAAATTAAATGACTAGTTTATACTAAACTTAGGGGTCACATCGCAACTCAGAAAGAGCCCCCCCCACATTCACAATACAGTGTCAGTTATGGAAGAATTAAGCTATTAAGTGACAATTTGTTGTTGGCTCAAAGTGAACGTTCAAAAATTGAATATGAACGGCAGCAATGAGCTTGAAATAGCCTACCGCAAAGACAAAGGCTGACGGTCTGCTCTTCGCTCAAGGCAGCCTGTAGTTACTCTGTTTTATCTTTAAACTCACATAAGTCTTCAATAATACAGCTGCCACACTTTGGTTTACGTGCTACGCAGGTGTAGCGCCCGTGCAGTATCAGCCAATGATGCACGTCTACTTTAAATTCTTTTGGTACAACCTTTTCAAGCTTTTGTTCTACAGCAACTACATCTTTACCCATGGCAAGCTTAGTACGGTTAGATACACGAAATATATGTGTATCCACGGCTATTACAGGCCAGCCAAAGGCTGTGTTGAGTACAACATTAGCGGTTTTACGGCCAACGCCTGGAAGGGCTTCTAGGGCTTCACGATTTTCTGGCACGATGCTGTTATGTTCATCCACCAAAATTTGGCACATTTTGTACACGTTGGCAGCTTTAGAATTAAATAAGCCGATGGTTTTTATATAATCACGCAGTGTATCGTGACCTAAGTCTAAAATGGCTTGTGGCGTATTAGCAACAGGGAACAACTTTCGAGTGGCTTTATTAACGCCTACATCGGTTGCTTGCGCTGAGAGTGTTACTGCTACGAGTAACTCAAACGGGCTTGAATATTCAAGCTCAGTAACTGGGTGCGGATTATCGTCGCGCAGGCGCGACAGTATTTGGTGACGTTTTTCTTTATTCATGCAACTTAAAACGTATTAGTGCTAATTGTTGCTCTAATACGTTTTCCCCTTAAGTTAAGCTAGTAACACGTGCTCGAGGGCCTTTTTCAGCCTCTGGCGGTGCAACTTGTTTTGATTTTATTTGTGCGTCAATTACGTTTTTTGCAGCAATAAGTAGCCCAAGCCCTAAAAAGGCACCCGGTGGTAAAATTGCCAGTAAAAATTGATTATCAAAATTAAATACTTCTATGCGCATGCTCTGTGCCCATGGGCCAAGTAATAGATCGGCTCCGTCAAACAGCGTACCTTGGCCGATTAGTTCGCGCATAGCTCCTAACACTAACAATACAGCCATAAAGCCTAAGCCCATCATTAAGCCGTCAAATGCTGATAAATGAACAGGATTTTTAGAGGCGTATGCTTCAGCGCGACCAATAATGGCGCAGTTAGTTACAATCAACGGGATAAAAATCCCTAATGATTGATATAAACCAAAAGTATAAGCGTTCATAAGTAATTGAACTATTGTTACAAAGCCCGCGATGATCATTACAAATACAGGTATACGAATATCTTTTGGCACCCAGTTACGCACAATTGATACGGTAACATTTGAGCCTATTAGTACGAGTAAAGTTGCTAAGCCTAAACCTAAGGCATTTGTTACAGTTGAGGTAACGGCAAGCAGTGGACATAAACCTAAAAGCTGTACAAGGGCAGGGTTATTTACCCATACACCTTCTTTGTATAATGTTTTTAACTCACTCATTTAGCTACCTCCATACATTCGGCATTAGGTGCTGCAAAAATATCATCAAAATTAGTTTGTGCGAATAATACGGCATTTTTAACAGAGCCCACAACAGCACGTGGCGTTATGGTCGCGCCTGTAAATTGATCAAACTGGCCGCCATCTTTTTTAACAGCCCAGCGAGCGTCTTCTTCGCCTTCAACCGTTAAGCTTTTAAATGTTGTGATCCAAAGTGATTTTTTAACTTCTACTTTGTCGCCTAAACCAGGAGTTTCTTCGTGTTTAGTCGTACGCACGCCAGCAATAGTGCCATCGCTTAATACCGCTGTTAATAAGTTAATATCGCCACTGTAGCCGTTTGGCGTAACATGCCTAATAACAACAGCGACTGGTTTATTGTTTTTACGAGCACGGTAAATTACTTGATTTGCGTATGGGCCTAGTTTTTCGTCAGTAATAACTACGCAATCTTGTGATAATTGATTGTCGTACGATTTTGGGTCGAGCACTTCTTGTAGTTGCGCAGTAAGTTGCAGTTGTTCTTGCTCTGCAATTTTATCGGCAGTAAGTGCATTGATCGAGGCAACTAAGCCCGTTGTTGCTAACGCAAACGCAGTTAAAATAGCACCATTTTTAGCCATTGACGAAATGATCATTTTACTGCTCCGTGGCCATAAGTACGTGGCTGTGTGTAGTAGTCTATTAGCGGCACTGCAATATTAATCAATAATACGCTAAATGCGATGGCATCAGGAAAACCACCAAAGGTACGAATTAAATAAATTAGTAAGCCAATTAGCGCGCCATAAATTAAGCGCCCTTTGTTAGTTGTTGCTGCAGATACCGGATCGGTTGCTATAAAAAAGGCCCCCATCATAGTGGCACCACTTAATAAGTGAAATAGGGTGCCCGGCTCTGTACCTGGTGATGCGATATAACCAATAGCACTACATATAGCTAAACTTGCGATAAAACTGACAGGAATATGCCAGTTAATTATTTTTGCTTTTAATAAGTATAAACCACCGGCTAAAAAGCCTAAGTTAACCCACACCCAACCAAGGCCAGCCCATTCGTTAAATAATGGCTTTTGCATGCTTTCGGTAACGGTTAAACCGTGTGCTATGTCTGTTTTAACAGTATCCAGCGGTGTTGCCATTGTTAGGCCATCAACCCCTGCACGTACTTGATCAAGGCTAAACCCAGAGGCCGTAAAATCGGTGAATATTAGCCTTAGCTGATCAGCAAAGCCTATTGGCGTATTTATTAAATCGGTGACAGGCAACCATGCGGTCATTTGTACCGGAAACGAAACTAAAAGCAGTACATAAGCTGCCATTGCTGGATTGAATAAGTTAAACCCAAGGCCGCCATAAAGCTGTTTAACTATAACAATAGAAAATAAACAGCCAATCACGATTATCCACCAAGGCGCAAGTGGAGGGATACTCAATGCCAATAACACGGCAGTAAGCCACGCACTGCCATCACTTAATGCAGGCCAAACAGGGCGCTTTCGTATTAGCATTATTGCAGCTTCAAATACGCTTACAGCAACAAGCGCTAGTACCAGTTGAATAAGTACACCTGTTCCAAAAAAGAAAACTTGAGCAATTAGCCCTGGAATACACGCAGCAATAACGCTAAGCATTAATCGCGTTAACGATTTATGGCTGTGATTATGCGGCGAACTGGCCATGGTTAGTTTCATGACTGATTATTTCCTTCTTTTTGTAACTTTTTAGCTTTTGCTCTCGCAATTGCAGCAGCCACGGCGGCTTTTTTCTTATCGTCGGCTGATTTAGGTTTATCTGCGTTAATAAGAACTGATGAGTCATCGGTATTACTTTCTGCACTCTTAGGTGCTGCGCTATCAGCTTGTAGCTCTTGGGGCTGAGTTTGTTCGGTATCTTCTAGTGCTTTAGCTGCTTTTTTAGCTTTAGCGCGGGCAATAGCCGCCGCTACCGCTGCTTTTTTGTCATCAACAGGGGTATCAGTTTGTGGTTCTTCACTTGTGGTTTGCTCGGCTTCTTCTAGTGCTTTAGCTGCTTTTTTAGCTTTAGCACGAGCTATGGCCGCCGCTACTGCTGCCTTTTTGTCATCAACAGGGGCATCACTTTGTGGCACTTCACTTGCTGTTTGCTCAGCTTCTTCAATTGCTTTAGCTGCCTTTTTGGCTTTAGCACGAGCAATGGCCGCCGCTACTGCTGCTTTTTTATCATCAACAGGGGCATCACTTTGTGGCTCTTCACTCACGGTTTGCTCAGCGCCATCTAATGCTTTAGCCGCTTTTTTAGCTTTAGCACGCGCAATGGCCGCCGCTACCGCTGCTTTTTTATCATCAACAGGGGCATCACTTTGTGGCTCTTCACTTGTTGCTTGTTCAGCGTTATCTAATGCTTGTGCTGCCTTTTTGGCTTTAGCGCGAGCAATGGCTGCAGCTACTGCTGATTTTTTATCATCAACGGGTGCAGTCTCGGCCGATTCATCTGTTTGCGATTTTTGCTCTTTATATTTACGCGCTTGCTCTTTACGTAGTGCGCGTTCTTTTGCTACTTCGCTGTTATCTGGCTCTAGTTCTTCGCCTTGTTGCTTTTTAGCTTTAGCGCGTGCAATAGCGGCAGCAACAGCTGATTTTTCATCGCCGTTATCTGATTTATTTTTAACACGGGCTAGTGCCTCAGCTACTTTTTGCTTTTCGTCAGCAGATTTAGCCGCAGGTTTACGTTTATGGCGGTTTTGGCGTTCTTCTTGCTCACGCTCTAAACGTTCTTTTCGGGCATCAAAACGCTCTTTTGCTCTGTCGGCTTTAATTTTGTCAGCTTGTTGTTCTTTAATTTCAACTTTGGCTATACGGTAGTACTGTACAAGAGGGATTTCGCTTGGGCACACGTATGCACAAGCACCACATTCAATACAATCAAATAAATTGTGCTCTTGTAGTTTGTCGTACTCTTTTGATTTAGCAAACCACTGCAATTGCTGTGGCAGTAAAGAAGCAGGGCAGGCATCGGCACAGGCGCTACAACGTATACAGGCTTTTTCAGGGCCGGGTTCCGCTAGCTCTTTATGATCAGGTGCTAAAATACAGTTAGTTGTTTTAACTATGCCAATACGTACTGTTGGTAGCGTAAAGCCCATCATTGGGCCGCCCATCACAACACTTTGCTGCGGTACAGGAGAGAAACCTTGGCAATCAAGTAAGTGCTTTATTTCAGTACCAAGTAGTGCCCATACATTTCCAGGTTTATGAATAGTGTTACCTGTTACCGTAACTATACGCTCAATCAGCGGTTTACCTTCATAAACGGCTTGTTGTACGGCAAACAAAGTACCCGTGTTATGCACTAAAATACCAATATCGGCAGGAATACCAATACTAGGAACTTCACGGTTAGTAAGTAATTTAATTAATTGCTTTTCACCGCCAGATGGATAAATAGTTGGCACCGTTTGAATAATAATTTTTGAGTTATGCTCAGCTGCTTGCTTCATTGCTGCAATAGCTTCAGGCTTGTTATCTTCTATACCCACAATGCACAGTGTTGGGTTTAAAAGTTGCTGCATTATTTCAATGCCTTGGATAACTTCTTTAGCGTGTTCGCGCATTAAAACGTCATCGGCAGTAATATAAGGCTCGCACTCAACAGCATTTACAATCAAAAATTCGATAGGTTGCTTGGTATCTGCTTTTACATAAGTAGGAAAACCAGCACCACCCATACCGCTAATACCGGCTTGGTGAATAATATTTATAAGCTCATCATGGCTAAGCTCAGCAGGATTTTTATTTTTATTTAGAGCTACCCATTCGTCTTTGCCGTCTGGTTCAATAATAACACTTAGTTCAGGCAGGGCCGATGGATGTGCTGATGGCATAGGTGCAATATCAGTAACCACACCAGAGCTTGGCGCATGCACAGGTACCGACCAGTTAGCAGCAGGCTCTGTTAGTGGTTGGCCTTTTAAGACGTGTTGGCCTTTTTCTACAAGTAACTTACCATTTGCGCCTATGTGCTGCTTAAGCGCAACAATGAGTTTGTCGGGCAAGGGTAGGCGAGTGATACTCGCACTATTAGAGAGTGATTTTTGTTGTGGTGGGTGTATGCCGCCAGGAAATGCCCACACGGTGCCTTTTTTTATTTGTTCAAGTAACTTGTCCACTCAAACCTCTAATCTATTTGTGTAACAGGAATAGCGTCTAGCTGCCATTTCCAGTTTTGTTTAGTTTCGGCTACAGGTAGCATATCAATGCAATCCACAGGGCAAGGCTCAACACATAAATCACAGCCAGTACATTCATCAATTAAAACGGTATGCATTTGACGAGTTGCGCCTAAAATAGCGTCAACTGGGCAGGCTTGAATACATTTGGTACAGCCAATACATTCATCTTCACGAATATAAGCCACTGTTTTTACAGGTTCTGCTTGCTCGCCACCGGCAAGTGGTTTTTCATCAACCCCCATTAAGCCGGCAAGCTTTTTCATGGTAGATTCGCCGCCTGGTGGGCATTTATTTATTTCATCGCCATTAGCTATGGCTTCGGCGTAAGGGCGACAACCCGGGTAGCCACATTGTCCGCATTGAGTTTGCGGCAAAATAGTATCAATTTGCTCAACAATAGGGTTACCTTCAACGCGAAAGCGAATTGCTGCAAACCCTAAAATAAGTCCAAAAATGAGTGCTAGCGAACCAATCGCTATCAAGGCATAAAACAAGGTCATATTAAAACTTCACTAATCCAGTAAAACCCATAAACGCCATCGACATTAAGCCTGCAGTGATCATTGCAATAGAGGCGCCTTTAAAAGGCGTAGGAACGTCAGCAGCTGCTAAACGCTCTCGTAGTGCTGCAAACAATACAAGCACTAAAGAAAAACCAACCGCAGCACCAAAACCATATACCGCAGATTGTAAAAACGAATGATCTTCTTTGATATTTAATAAAGCCACACCTAATACCGCACAGTTAGTGGTGATCAGCGGTAAAAATATGCCTAATAAACGATATAGGGTAGGGCTGGTTTTACGCACAACCATTTCGGTAAATTGCACTACAACGGCAATCACTAAAATAAAGCTCATGGTGCGTAAAAAGGCGATATCCAGAGGGATTAAAATATATTGATTAACTAAATAGCTAGTTACAGAAGCAAGGGTAAGCACAAACGTGGTTGCCAAAGACATACCAATCGCCGTATCAAGCTTACCTGATACGCCCATAAACGGACATAAGCCTAAAAATTGTACTAATACAAAGTTATTAACCAGAACGGTTCCAATCAATAACAAGACATATTCTGTCATGTGTGCCTCACGCTATAATAAACGTGGGTATTATCCTTTTTTCTTTATCGATTAACAACACATGAGAAGCAAATAAACGACTCAATCAGTAATGATATTAAAGCGACTTAAGATTTCAGGTGTAATTAGAATAGGATCAATATTATACGGCTTTAAAATATCTTTAAATTGATCGTGTTCTTGGTATAAATCTAATAGTGCTTTATTAAATAGGGCGATTTGTTCAGTAGATAATTGAATTTTATTAAAGCCAATAAAATAGGGGGATTCGCTTTGTAAAAAAGCCAAATTAACATGATGTAAGTTAAATTGTTTTAGCCTAGCGCGCGCTTGTAAAGTATTGGCAAAATATCCATCTATACGGTTGTTTTCTATCATTTTTACACCCGTACCATTGGCATCGGTGAGTAAAATAATATCAAATTCTCGCAATCCGTCTTTGATCATTTGTTGCTGTATTTTGATTAGTTGAAAAGATGCATTTGAAGGGCCAAAAACAGCAATTTGCATTTTTTGTAGATCATTGAGGCTTTTAATGGTTTTTTTAGCACCTTCAGGTTGAAAAAAACCATATTGCATTTTCATAAGCGGAATCGAAAAGTAAAGCCATTCGTTGCGGTCAATATTCCAGCCCATAGGAAAGTTTCCTTGAGCTTGCAGGTTTTTTAACATCAGCTTAGAGCGACGATTTGGTACGCTAATAAACTCACATTTATAATTGAGGCGTTTACACGCTAAGGTAAGTATATCAACAAAGGGGCCAGTGGCATTATTGCTTTCATCAACAAATGAAAATGGAGGATAGTTGTGAGTGCTAAAAGCTAATTCTTTTTGCGGGGCGCTTGCGTACAAACTCAAAGGCATAATAAAAAGTATAATAAAGGTAACTACTCTTTTCATGATGCCTCCAATAGACTATATGTCTTTAGGTTTTTCTATGTAATAACCCTGAACGCCATCTAAACACAACGTTTCTATAATGTGTTTCTCTTCTTGGCTCTCAACGCCTTCAGCAAATACGCTAACACCAATGCGGTGGGCTAAATCGACCATTAAGCGCATAAAGTACTGATTATTTTTATCATCTTCTAGGCCGCGAGTATAACTTGCATCCATTTTAATAAAATCAGGTTTTAAATCGCGGAAAAACTTAAATGAAGTTAAGCCAACACCAAAACGTTCAACAGTTACGCGTGCGCCAACACGGTGAACCATGTCGATAAAGCGCTTACTAGCTTTGATGTTTTGCTGTAAACCAAACTCGCTAACCTCAAATACTAGTTTAGATGCAATATGCGTATCTTTCAATAATCGGCGCTCTAGCCAAATTACAAACTGATCGTTGTGTGCACTTGAGGCTGTTACGTTTAAACCAAAAAACTTTTCAGATAAATTACGGCTTTTAACCTTTTCAAGAGAAGAGTCGATGATTAAGCGATCAATTTCTATTGCCATATCAAGCTTTTCGGCCATCGCTAAAAAAGAAGCGGTAGGCAGTACCTGATTGTCTTCTGTTTTAAATCGAACTTGTACTTCAGCGTAGGCTTTTATGCTTTTACCAAGCGGCATAATGTTTTGCATCACTAAATGCACACGCTTAGATTCAATAACTTCCTTAATAACCTTACGCCAGTTTTGATTACCAAACCCCGCACTTACGTTATTAACTAAATCGGTTTCGCGTTGTACGTGCCATGCATTAACTTGCTTTGACTGCGCCATGCTCATCGCGTTATCAACAACAGAAAGTAGTTCGCCTAACGGTTTACCTTTTTCGTAACCTACAATACCCGTATTAGCTACCGAGCTTAACTCTTGGTTTTGTTGGTACTGCGTGAAGCGCGATTGCAGGTTTTCACCAAAGCGCTCAGCTTCTTTTAAAGGAATGTGGGGGAGTACTACCGCAAAATCAGAGCTGTTTAATCTAAATACTTGGCTACCCGTGTAAGTGCCGCTTATGTGCTTAATAATATCAGCAACGCCTTTAACGTACTCGTCACCTTTTTGATAACCACGGCTTTGGTTTATAGCTTGTAGTTCGCTACAACGAACCATAGCTAAAGAGCCAAATGTACTTTGCTCAGTGTTTTCAATATTTTTTTCGTAGTACTCAACAAACATATTACGATTACCAAGCGAGGTAATTACATCTTTGTACGCTTCATGCTTGATAGTCATAGCAGCGCTTTGTATGTCTTCGTTCTTGTTTTTTAAAAAATGTGATAACCGATTAAAACTAGGTACTAAATCTTTTCCCATTTTTTTCAATCGAGTGCCATCTAATGCTGTTTCTAAATCATTATCAAGTTGGTTTTGATTGATATAAATATCGATAATGTCAGCAACTGTTGTACTTATATTTTTATTTAAATGATAAAAAATAGATTTCATTAGAATTATTGGAATAATAACTAAAATGGCAGAAATCAAAATAACAATAAAAAGGGACGTTTGTAGCTGCGACGCTAAATGCTCAATGTTAAGTACAAATTCAACTTTTATATCTGCGGCATCGTTTACAGCAAACTGTGGGCGTACAGAGTTAAAGTTAGAGAGTACAAAATCAGCAAACATTGGTAATTGAGTAGGGGGGTTAATGCTAAATACTTCAGCACCTTGGTAATCTCTTAGAGTAAAGCTTGAAAACGTATTACCATCTGCAATTGATTGTTTTAAATTTTGAGCAGAAATATCGTCTAAAGAAAGGTCATTAATATACTTAGTAACAGTTGTTTGTGCATTTTTTTGTGCATCACTTACCGCAGTATCAAAGCTTATAGATATGAAGTAGCTTCCTGCTGCAGCACACAATAACCAAGAGATAATTTGTATAAAAATAAGTTTTTTAAATCCAGCCATGTTTTCAGTCTTTTAATAATCAAAAGGGAAGGAATCAAGTCCTTGATTAATAAACTAAGTACAGCGCATTAAAGAATCAAACTAATGCTTTAGTTATATAAGGAAGAGTAGTGGAAATAGCTTGGAATGTCTATGAAATTCTTAGAATTGGCTCCCCCTCCCCGACTCGAACGGGGGACCTGCGGATTAACAGTCCGTCGCTCTAACCAACTGAGCTAAGGGGGAACTAAAATACTGATATTATTATGATGATTTGGCTCCCCCTCCCCGACTCGAACGGGGGACCTGCGGATTAACAGTCCGTCGCTCTAACCAACTGAGCTAAGGGGGAACTACATCATAAACATAAACTTGGCTCCCCCTCCCCGACTCGAACGGGGGACCTGCGGATTAACAGTCCGTCGCTCTAACCAACTGAGCTAAGGGGGAATCGTTTATGGTTGAAAAACTTGGCTCCCCCTCCCCGACTCGAACGGGGGACCTGCGGATTAACAGTCCGTCGCTCTAACCAACTGAGCTAAGGGGGAAGCGTCTTGCCTTTCAACGGGGCGAAATATTAATGACCGAGCCGCAAAGTGTCAACATATAAAAGTCATAAATTGAAAAAAGAGGTTTATTCGTTGTTTTTGTGTTCGATCTGCGTGATTTATAGCTCTATTAAAGCTATTTTTTTGAGAATTTAAGAATACTAATGCGAGTTTTATTATTATTGAGTCTTTAAATTGGTTAAATTAAACACGCCATTAAAGCCACTTGTAATCAAAAAACAACTCAAAAACATAAAATTTCATTTTTTACTTTGGGGTATTCTTCGTATTTATTTACTTTTTTATTTTAATTTTCTAAAAATATACCTGCACGAATAGTCATAAAAGTATTTTCCCCCTTAATAGTGATCCAATTTTGTTCTATAAATTGAGCATTTATTATCTTCGCTCAAAAATAGAACAATCAATAACTTAACTTTGTATTAAACGTTTTTTATTTACTAACGTATAACTATGTTAAGAAGAAAAATCGGCAAGCTTGCGTTTTCAGTGTGAGTTTATAAAAATGCCACAATTAGCAAATCAACAATTGGTTGGACCTCAGCGAAAATTGCGAGTCTCTCAAGGCCTTTATAAATGCGGCTTTGAATGAGTTATCCACGGTTTCTGTGGATAACTCTGTTTATGAAACTTTAAGAACATCATCGGCACCAATGTTTTAGGGTGCTACAACGATTTCAAGCTTTTAAATCACTATTTTTTATTCATTGTAAAACAGTAGGTTATGTTTTGGTGGCTAATAGATGTAACTCCATGAATGAATTTTTTCGTAACGATAAACCAAGTAGTTGCTTTGTGTAAAAAAGCATCAGATAACACAGGGTGTTTGTAATAAAAGTTATAAAAATGTGTTTTAATTGTTTTTTGGCGTGTTTAGGCTCTATTTTAACAAAAAGATGTAAAAACCAAGTTTTACTATTTTTTAGAATATTTACTTCCGTAATTACATCAATTGTAGTGATAAATCCGTGGCTTGAACTGCCTTGATGCTTTAAAATGATTCGTTCAGTAAAAGAGGCCTATTTATTTCATGCGCGCAATTTCAAAATCTCAGACTCGCCCAGATTTACTAAACGATCCTATCTTGCCTACATTAAAGACGATGACCATACCGATGATATTCGGCATGATCACACTAATGATGTTCAATATTGTAGACACCTTTTTTATAAGCTTACTTGGCACCGAACCACTAGCTGCCGTGAGCTTTACATTTCCGGTTACTTTTACCGTTATCAGCTTAGCAATAGGGCTGGGGATCGGTACATCAGCAGTAATAGCGAAAGCGCTCGGCAGTAATAAAATTGATGAAGCACGTTTTGATGCCAGTATTTCTTTAATGGTTGGTGTGGTTCTGGTTATTGTGTTGTCATCTGTTGGATATTTACTGATTGACCCCATATTTACTTTGCTAGGAGCGGGCGCGCAAGTATTGCCGTTAATACACGAATACATGAATGTATGGTTTATCGGTAGCGTATTTTTAATAACCCCAATGATTGGTAATTCGGTACTGCGTGCCAGCGGTGATACCAAAACGCCAAGTATAGTAATGGGCGGAGCAGGGCTGATAAACGCCGTACTTGACCCAATACTTATATTTGGCTTTGGGCCGGTACCCGCGTTAGGAATTCAAGGCGCTGCCATAGCAAGTGTTGTTGCATGGTCGGTCGCTGTGGTTATTATTTTATATATATTAGCGGTTAAAAAACGTTTGTTGAGTCTCAAAGCGGGCAAGCAAACTGTAACTGGCGCTATTCGTAAAATATTAAAAATTGGTTTACCTGCTGCAGGTGCAAACATGCTTACACCCGTTGCAATGGCTGTAATGACCGCCTTAGTAGCGCATCATGGGCCAGAAGCCGTGGCCGCATTTGGAGTGGGAAGCCGGATAGAATCTATTGCAAGTATTTTAGTGCTTGCGCTATCGATGACATTACCGCCATTTGTGAGTCAAAACTTTGGGGCTGGCAAATTATGCCGTGTTAAAGAAGCGTATACCGGCACACTAAAATTTGTGATGGTATGGCAATTTGCCATTTACGTATTACTAATTGCATTTTCAGGTGTAATAAGCCAATTATTTGGTAAAGAACAAGCCGTAATAGATGTAATTAAGCTCTTTATTTATACCATCCCACTAAGCTATGGCTTACAAGGGGTGATCATATTATCAAACTCATCGTTTAATGCTTTACACAAACCAATGAACGCATTGGTACTAAGCGTTATTCGTTTATTCATATTTTATGTACCATTTGCTTATATCGGCAACGAAATAGCCGGATTATTAGGGTTATTTATAGGCGCTGCCATAGGTAATTTATTTACAGCAATAGTGGCATATAAATGGTTTATGAAAAAACTAGAAGCGCTGAGCGGCGAATCGTTACAGGAGTGCAATAATTGAGCGACCATTTTCAGTTAAAATCACATTTCAAACCAGCAGGCGATCAGCCTACCGCCATTAAACAGCTATGCGAAGGGTTAGAAGCGGGGCTTGCACACCAAACGTTATTAGGTGCCACAGGTACCGGTAAAACCTTTACCATGGCCAATATTATTAGCGATTTAAATCGTCCAACAATAATAATGGCGCACAATAAAACATTGGCTGCGCAGCTATACGGCGAGATGAAAGAGTTTTTTCCTAAAAACGCGGTTGAATACTTTGTATCGTATTACGATTACTACCAGCCAGAAGCCTATGTTGTATCTAGCGACACATTTATTGAAAAAGATGCTTCGATAAATGAGCACATAGAGCAAATGCGTTTAAGTGCGACCAAAGCATTGCTTGAGCGTCGCGACACCATTATTGTGGCATCGGTATCGGCTATTTATGGTTTGGGTGACCCTAAATCGTACATGAAAATGATGCTGCTTTTAAAAGTGGGCGAAAAAGTAGATCAACGCGACATGCTACGCCGCCTTGCTGAAATACAATATACCCGCAATGATATAGATTTTAGCCGAGGTACATACCGCGTGCGTGGCGAAGTAGTTGACATATTCCCAGCTGAGTCAGACACTTTTGCTGTACGTGTAGAAATGTTTGATGATGAAATAGAGCGCTTAAGTATTTTTGACCCGCTTACCGGTGCAATTGAAAAGCACATAGTGCGCGCTACTATTTATCCTAAAACGCACTATGTTACCCCGCGTGAAAAAATACTTGGCGCTATCGAAAAAATAAAAGAAGAACTAAAAGAGCGACGCGCCCAGTTACTCAGTGCAAACAAGTTAGTAGAAGAGCAACGTGTAGCACAGCGAACGCAATACGATATAGAAATGATGACCGAGCTAGGTTATTGCTCGGGTATAGAAAACTACAGCCGTTATTTATCGGGGCGTACGCCAGGCGATCCGCCGCCAACATTGCTTGATTACCTACCTGATGACGCATTAATGATTATTGATGAATCGCATGTAACCGTATCGCAAATTGGTGCAATGTATAAAGGCGACAGAAGCCGTAAAGAAAACCTTGTTGAGTATGGTTTTAGAATGCCCTCAGCAATGGATAATAGGCCACTGCGCTTTGAAGAATTTGAAGCCATAGCACCACAAACTATTTATGTATCGGCAACGCCTGGCGACTTTGAGTTAGAGCGCTGCGCGGGCGAAATAGCAGAGCAAGTAATTCGCCCAACAGGGCTGCTCGACCCACTTATAGAAGTACGTCCTGTGGGCGATCAGGTTGATGATTTACTCTCAGAAATATACAAAAGTGTGGAGAAGGGCGAACGCGTACTGGTAACTACACTTACTAAACGTATGTCTGAGGATTTAACAGACTACCTAAGCGAGCATAATGTAAAAGTACGTTACTTACATTCAGACATTGATACCGTTGAGCGCGTAGAAATAATTCGTGACTTACGAGCTGGCGTGTTTGATGTGTTAGTGGGCATTAACTTACTGCGAGAAGGCCTCGATATGCCAGAGGTGGCACTTGTTGCCATACTTGATGCTGACAAAGAGGGCTTTTTACGCTCAGCTCGCTCGCTGATACAAACCATTGGCCGTGCTGCGCGTCACTTAGATGGCCGCGCTATTTTATATGGTGACAGAATTACAAAATCAATGGCAAAAGCCATGGACGAAACAGCACGCAGGCGCGAAATTCAGCATGCATATAACGTTGAGCACGGCATAGAGCCTCATGCTCTGGCTAAAAAAATACTTGATGTAATGGATGTAGGCGAAGAAGCGGCCCCTAAAGACAATCTTAAACTTATACGTAAAGAGTCTAAAAAGGTACTTAGTGCGAAAGAAATTGCCGTGCAAATTAAGCAGCTTGAAACCAAAATGCATGCATACGCAAGCGACCTAGAATTTGAAAAAGCGGGCTCTGTTCGCGATGAAATACATGAACTACAACAACAGTTGATTAATTAAAAATGACAGCAAACTTTACACCTCTTATTACAGCGCTTGAAAACGCGCCAATTTTAAAAAATGAACTGTGTCGTGTTTTTCATGGCCGAGGCCACAGCGTCGAAGCATTAAGCCATATTAATTTAGACTTTTACCCGCCAAGTTTATTTTTGGTTTCGTACGACGAAATTGACGAGCAAACACTAAGCGAGCTCACCAATGTTGTGTGGCAGTGGGCGCAAGAAAACCAGCCAGAGCTTATTACGTCACTTGTGTACCAGCAACGTGCTGGAGTGCAAAGCCAAAACACAGTGGTTTATGGACAATTACCTAACCCACATGTTGTAATCGAAAATGGCATTCGCTTTTTGGTTGATTTACAGAGCCGCCAAAATACCGGAATATTTCCCGATATGCGCAGCGGCCGTGAATTTGTAATGGCTAACAGCAAGCATGGCAAAGTGCTTAATTTGTTTTCATATACGTGTGGGTTTTCGCTTGCCGCCATGCAAGGCGGGGCAGATCATGTTATGAACATGGATATGAGCAAAGGCGTGCTAAAAGTCGGCAAGCAAAACCATCAGCTAAATGGTTTTGAGCGCGGCGTAAGTTTTTTACCCCACGATATTTTAAAATCTTTTGGAAAACTAAAAAAAGCAGCCCCGTTTGATTTAATAATAGTTGATCCGCCAAGCTTTCAAAAAGGCAGCTTTATATTAACTAAAGACTATCAAAAAGTGCTGCGCAGGTTGCCAGAGCTACTTTGCGATACCACACAATTGCTATTGTGTGCTAATAGCCCAGAGCTTAGCGAAGAGGCATTTAAAGCATTAATAAACGAGAACACCCAAGGCGCAATTGAATTTGTTGAGCGCCTAGCCCCCACCGAGCGTTTTATTGAAGTAGACAGCGACAAAAGTTTAAAAGCGCTTGTCTATAAAACGTCACAAATACCTGCTTAAATGAAGCTCAGTAAACGCCTAACTGCCATTGATAAATTAATTTCGCAGCATCACGATATTATTTGGGATTGTTGCTGCGACCATGGTTATTTAGGCATGGCGCTATTAAAACGCGCAGCTGCAAACCACGTTATTTTTGTAGATATAGTCGCCACTTTAATGAACGATTTAGAAGCGCAATTATCATCTATTAATAAATTACAAAAAACCTGTGATAAAAACCCGCAGTGGCAGGTCTTATGTCAGGATGTAGGCAAAATAGAAATTGCTCAAAGTAAAAGCCAAGTAGTTGTAATAGCTGGTGTTGGCGGTGAGCTGTTGTTAAGTTTAGTACAACAAATTATTGCTAATAACGCAGTGGAGCATTTAAATAATGTTCGGTTTATTTTATGCCCCGTGCATCACACTTATAAGTTGCGAGTAGGTTTAAAACAACTTGGTTTAGGGCTTATAAGTGAGCAAATAGTTTACGACAACAAACGTTTTTATGAAGTGATTGAAGTGAGCTTTAGTACCAATAATGGGATTAGCCATACCGGCAAAAAAATGTGGGACTTTGCTAGTACAGAGCACGTTATGTATCAACGGCAACTCATAAATCATTATAATAAAATGCTCAATAAAGATAAGCCATACTATCAAAAAGTTATAACAGACTATCAAGAACTCACCGATAGTTAAAAAAGCCCAAAAGTAGGGCGTACATGTGATCTAATTACGACATTGACGACGTAATGTGTTCATAGTTTATATCGCACAACGCGAGTTTATTTGGTTTATTTATGTCAGATAACAAGAGTCACATTAATCATTTGCTTAGCAATGAGCAAAAATGGCAACACAGTTACGAGCAACCTATTTCTTATGCACCCCTTGTGCAATTGGCTAATAGTAATTGGGTGGTGCCACAGCATTTTTTACGTTACAAGCACACGCTTCAAAGCGTAAACGAAGTACTTGAGAGTATTGAATTTTCGGCTCACTTTAGAGTGCTTGCTGCACAAAAAGGTGAAGAAATTTACCTGCAAGTAGCAGTGCTGAGCCCTGATAACTACCAAAAAAGCGCATCTACTAATGAAGTCAAAGCTAAAAAACTATTATTTGGCAGACGCTGGATTGTAGAGGAAAACTTACCTACCTCAGAGCTTATTCAAACCGCATTTTTAGCGTTAAAAGTAGCGCGAGAACATGAAGTAAGAGAACTTTTCCAGTTAATGCAAAGCGGCGCAACAAGTACGCCATTTAATAACCATCACGACTTACCGGTAATGGCGCAAAACCCTGAACTTGTTAAAAGCGAAGCGGTTACAAGTAACGTTGATGAAGTGCTTAAACGTATTGTATTTGCAGGAAAAAGTATTGAGCTTAAAAGTCAGCAGCAAGTAGCCGAGCAACATTTATATACTGTTGAACTGTTGTGTGAGGATTGCCAGCTTAGCGAGTTTAATAAAAAAACAATTGCGTTTTTAACAGCAGACTCATCCGCTAATAGTTTTTTACACGGCTTAATTGCGGCATTGGTGGCCACAAGTAATGACTACGTAAACGAGCAGTTTAAATACAAAGGTTTTGCCCGCTTTAGTAAGCACGTTGCAGTTGAACAAATAGGTAACCTAAGTATCGCTATGCGCTCGCCAAGTACCGTAGGGCTTTGCTCTATGGGTAAGCAACATGCTAATCAGTTAAATTTTGAGATAGACAGTGGGCGAGCACCACAGGGCTGCGGGCAAGCTATTGGTGGGTTTTTAGCTGCTCACGGCATTGAGCAGCCAGAAAATGCGCATTTATATCCAAATTACTTATAACAACTTAAAGTTTATTAATTTCATCTTTAACGTTAAAGCTTGAATCAGTAACAATAGCCTCAAGTGTTTGTACACGCTCTTTTAATGCAAGCACTTGTGCGTTTGTTTCAGCTAGTTGTTTATGGGCATCGCTGTTGTTGTTTTGCATTTTATGCTTAAACTCAAGATGCTTTTTATACATATCGTAAACTACTCCTGAGCCAACCGAAATTAGCACAATAAGTACAATCATCGTAGTTCCAGACATAACCTCATTCCTTATCATTTTATTATTCGTTTATGGTTAAAGTATAACCTTTAAGCGCTTTTGATAAAGCTGACAATTGTAACTTAATTTGTATACTTTATTTAATTCAGCTTTGAGCGTGTTCATCATTTATACACTTCAGATATTGTTTAATAGCTACTTAAATAAACATATTTTAGTCAATACAGTGAGTTGCCATGTTAAATAATAAAATTCCACCGGTTATCGTTGTGCTGTTTTTTGCAGGCATAATGGCGCTTATTGCGCATTACAGTGTTATTGATTTCACCGCCTTTATTACCTACTTAGCAGCAAGTTTGGTCATTATTGGATGTGTTTTTTGTATTGCAGGGGTGGCGAGCTTTAAAATAGCAAACACCACAGTAAACCCAAATAAACCTGAGCAAGCGTCAAAACTTATTACGAGCGGCATTTATAAAATTTCGCGTAACCCAATGTATGTGGGTTTTGCATTTATTTTAGCAGGGTGGGGTGTTTGGTTAAGTTCCTTGTGGGCGCTTTTATGTATTATCGGGTTTATTGTGTATTTAACGTTTTTTCAAATAATACCCGAGGAGCGTGCGCTCACTAAATTATTTGGTGAAGAGTTTATCGCTTACAAAGCGCGCGTAAAACGCTGGCTGTAATCAATATCATTGACTTAAAACCTGACAAACAAAAAAGGCTATCGATGATAGCCTTTTTTTGTTTGCAGCAATTGTATTACTAATTAATTGCGGCTTATTCGTATTCTAACGGGTCTGTAATGTTATTTAGTGCAAATGCTTCAAGGCGTTCTTGGCACGCGCCACATTTACCACAGGCCTTTTCACGGCCGTTATAACAGGTCCACGTTTGGCTGTAATCTAAACCCATTTCAATACCGTCGGTTAAAATACCAATTTTAGTATTATTTAAATACGGGCTAAAAATTTCTACCGCGTCGTAGTTCGCAATACGACACACATCATCCATTTTTTGCACAAATTCAGGACGGCAGTCAGGGTAAATAGCATGATCCCCAGAATGAGCGCCGTAATAAACTTGGCTAGCTTTAAGTGATACCGCGTAACCAACAGCAAGCGAGAGCAAAATCATATTACGATTAGGTACAATCGTACTTTTCATGCTTTCTTCTTCGTAATGGCCTTCAGGCACATCAATATCATCAGTAAGTGATGAGCCACCAATAAGTTGGTTAATCGCCGAAATATCAACAATTTTATGTGGAACGTTTAATTTTTCACACACACTTGCCGCTACTTTAAGCTCTTTTACATGACGCTGACCATAGTCAAATGAAAGGGCATATACATCATGGCCTTGTTGCAGGGCTTTATTTAATACGGTAAATGAGTCCATACCGCCGGAATAAATAACAACTACTTTTTGCGTCATATCTGTTTTGCTCTTAGTTTTAATAGAGGTTTATATCAGGGCGCGATATACTACACGGCCGCAGCTTAAATAACAATTTTTGCACAGCGCTTTTTGGTTTTTTAATAGTAGCAATTTGGCTGCTAGGTAGTAAGTGAGATCTCTTTTGTACAAAATTAATGAAGTGTTTGAAACCATTCAAGGTGAAGCTAGCTTTACTGGCACACCCTCAATATTTTTACGTCTGCAAGGCTGCCCAGTAGGTTGCTCTTGGTGCGACACTAAGCAAACGTGGGATGTTGATAATGTATATAAAGTATCGCTGGATGAAACCGTAGAAAAAAAAGCCGACTCAGATCATTGGGCTAACGCCAGTGCAGAGCAAATTTTAGCGCTGTTTCAATCACGTGGTTACACCGCAAAGCATGTTGTAATTACTGGCGGCGAGCCATGCATGTTTGATTTAAATCCAGTATGTAACTTATTACATGAACACGGTTTTAGCACACAAATAGAAACCAGCGGCACGTTTGAAATACTCGCCCCAGAGCAAACATGGGTAACGGTATCGCCAAAAATCAATATGCGCGGCGGTTATGAAGTACTTACCAGCGCTATGAAGCGTGCCAACGAAATTAAACACCCCGTTGCGATGCAAAAGCACGTAGAAGAGCTAGAAGAATTATTTGCTAAAACAGGCGTTAATCCAAAGCTTGTTTATTTGCAGCCAATTAGCCAAAAAGTATCAGCAACCAAATTAGCAATCGACACCTGTATTGCCAAAAACTGGCGCCTATCAATACAAGTACATAAGTATTTAGGAATTAGTTAAAGCCAGCTTAAAGTTATATTACGTATGTTGGGTAGAGCGAAGCTAAACCCAACAAACCTCTACTTCCGCACCATTTTCTAATAACTTTTTATAATATTTAAATACGTGGATTGGATAAGCGAAGCACCACCCGACAACCCTAAAGCTCATATCTTCTTCGCTAATAGCCATAACTAGTTTACTATGCGCGACTTAAAAATATTCTACTACTTACCACTAGGCTTATATGTCCGCAAATGCGCTTTACACCGACCTTTCTGATTACTACGACTTAATGTGTGCAGATATTAATTATCAAGCCCAAAGCAATTCTATTCACAGGCTGCACCAAATTTTTGGTAATGGCGCGAACACCCATCTCGATTTAGCGTGTGGCACCGGCCCGCATGTGCGCCACTTTATTGATAACGGTTATAAAAGTAGTGGGCTTGATTTAAACCAGCCAATGCTAGATAAAGCAAAAACGCGTTGCCCAGAAGCGCAATTTTCATTGCAAAACATGAGTGAATTTAAGGTAACCGAGCACTTGGATTTAATTACCTGCTTTTTGTATTCAATCCATTACTGCGACGGCATTAATAAGTTAAAAGAATGCCTTGCCAGCGTACACAGCGCATTAAACGTAGGTGGAATATTTTGTTTTAACACGGTTGATAAAAACAAAATCGACAGCGATTCATTTGTAGAGCACACAGCAACAAGCGAAAATAGCTTCTTCACATTTCGTTCTGGCTGGCACTATAGTGGCAGCGGCAGTAAACAGTTATTAAAACTCAGCATAGAAAAAACCACCGCAGACAAAACACTCGTATGGCACGACGAGCACCCAATGGTCGCTTTTAGTTATACCGAGCTTAAAGAAGCCTTAAAACCGTACTTCGAAATCCACATATTTGAACATGACTACGACAAAATAACCCCATGGGCACAGCGCTCAGGCAACGCCATTTTTGTCTGCGTAAAAATTTAAGGCAAACACTCATCAAGAAGAGATAAAAGTTTGGGTAGAGCGCAGCGAAACCCAACGAGCTCCAACGAACCTCCAATACACACGGCCCAATAACCCCGCATTATATATTTGAAAACGTAGGTCGGATAAGCGAAGCGCCATCCGACACAGTAACCTATTTGAGTTTCGGCGCGTAAAATTCTGTATATTAATTTCAGTTTCATCGACTCTAAAATATATGCTACTTTCAAATAGTGGATTAAATAATGATAAAAGGAATTTAAAATGGAACTCTCTGCATCAATTCTTCTACTAATAATTACCATATTGATTTGTCTTGGTTGGTACAACCATACAAAAAATTTAAAAATACAGTTTAAAAAAAATATTAAGGCATTAACTGATTCTTTAGCTTTAGCGCGAGAAGAAGCTAAAAAGCAATCATTGAAAAATAAAGAACTAACTGAGAAATATAGCCCAATCATTCAAGCTGAAGCTTACTCTCAAACTTTATTAGATGAAGCGGAACTAAAAGCAAATGCTATAAAGCAAACTGCTGAAAATTTAGCTAATGAAGTTAAAAATGAATCTATTACTTTAAGTGAGTCATTAAAGGAACAAAGGTTAGAGGGGAGCTTAAGACTTCGAGAAGCGAAGGAAAAAGCAGAAAAAATTAGGTTGGATGCTAATCAAGAAGCTGACCGTATTACTTTATTCGCAGAGCAAAGGGCTAAAGAGATTGCGGGTGATGCTTATGAAGCGAAAGAAAAAGCTAATACCTACGAGCAAGCAATAAAAGCAATGCGAAATACCATCGAAGGCTATAAGGACGACTATATCATTCCTAATCACTCAGTTTTAGATGATTTAGCTGAGGATTTTGGTCATAAAGAAGCTGGAGCAGAGCTAAAGTCAATACGACAAAATATTAGACAAATGATAAAAGAAGGATTTGCTGGAGATTGTGACTATGTTGAACAACATAGAAAAACATATGCAATCCATTTTGTAGTAGATGCATTTAACGGGAAAGTAGATAGTGCTTTATCTAAAGTAAAACATGATAATTTTGGGAAAATAAACCAAGAAATACTAGATGCGTTCGCATTAGTTAACCACAATGGCGTTCCTTTTAGAAAAGCTAGAATTAATGAAAAATACCTTAATGCACGTTTAATCGAACTAAAGTGGGCTGTAGCTACAAGTGAATTAAAAAAAATCGAACGTGAAGAGCAAGCAGAAATTAAAGCTCAAATTAGGGAAGAAGAAAAGGCTCTAAGAGATATTGAGAAAGCAAAGAGAGAAGCCGAAAAAGAAGAACGCTTACTTCAGAAAGCTTTGAAAAAAGCACGAGAAGAACTTTCTACTGCAAATGATGAGCAGCGGGCCGATTATGAAGCGAAATTACTTGATCTAGAGAAACAATTAAAAGAAGCGGAAGATAAAGGTCAAAGAGCTATGTCGATGGCACAGCAAACCCGAAGAGGGCATGTATACGTAATAAGCAATGTAGGCAGTTTTGGTGAAGAGGTATTCAAAATTGGTATGACCCGAAGACTTGAGCCTATGGATCGTGTCAAAGAACTGGGCGATGCTTCTGTTCCTTTTTCCTTTGATGTTCATGCGATGATATTTAGTGAAGATGCGCCATCTTTAGAAAAAGAACTCCATCGCCGTTTTGATATTTACTCAGTGAATAAGATAAATTCAAGGAAAGAATTTTTCAAAACTACAATATCAGAAGTTAAGAAAGCTGTAGAGGGCAATGGGATTAAAGACGTTCATTGGACTTTAAAAGCTGAAGCTTCTGAGTACCGTGAGAGTTTAGCAATAGAGAAAAACTTACAATGTAATGCGGTTGCTTAACTATTTCTTATTTAGTTTCATGTATTAAGACAGAGTAGGTGAATTAGTTTTTCTCATCAATCTCTTTCCCGCAATTATAACAGTCGTTAGTTGGGAGCTTATAACTAGAAATAGAGCGCATTACTTGGTTTTTCTTACAGGCAGGGCAGGCGTAATTAATTACAGAGATTATAAGCGCAATAGCAAAAACAAAACTACCGATATAAAACGGGTTTGCGTAAAATTGCATACTTGGCTCTGAAAAGTTAAAACCGATAATACAGATGATTAAGGCAGTTAAATAAAGTTTAAATTTTAGGCTTTTATTCAAGATTTAAATATCCTATTGGCAAGGTGCTAATAATAAGTGTTTTGGCAGTTTTAACAAATTATTTACTCAATTACTATTTAAGTTTTTATATAGCGCAAATGTATAGGCATAAAAAAAGCGTTGCCCTTGAGTAACGCTTTTCTGTATTTGTCTAATAGCTGGTAGCTAACTTACTGTGCCGCTAGCTTATTCTGCAGCTAAATAGTCCAAAACTACTTGATGGTGATCTTTGGTTTTAAACTTATCAAATAGGTGTTTAATTTTACCGTCTTGGCCTACTAAAAACGTCAAACGGTGAATACCATCGTACTCTTTACCCATAAATTTTTTGTAGCCCCATACACCAAATGCTTCAGCAATAGCGTGGTCTTCATCGGCTAATAAATCAAAATTAAGCTCTTTTTTAGTTTCAAAGTTTTTAAGACGCTTAATTGGATCTGGGCTAATACCTACAACGCGTGTGTTAAATTTAGCAAGCTGTGCTTGCTCATCGCGTAGGTTTTCGGCTTGTACAGTACAGCCCGGCGTTGACGCTTTAGGGTAAAAGTACACAAGCACTTGTTGCTCTTTTAACAGCTCGCTTAATGTTACTGTTTCGTCGTTTTGGTTTTGTAGGCTAAAAGCGGGTGCAGTATCGCCAGCTTGTAATGGACTAATTGTGTTCATGTTTAGCATCCTTAACGAATTCGTTTAAAAATATAATCTACGTTTAGTGTGTGAGAAAGGCTCTCAAAACTAATTTTAAATTGATCTATATCTACATCAACAGGTATGTTGAATTCAAGTTCACAACGCATCTTTATGTTGTCTTCTTGGGAATAAGTGTCTGACTTAAGTGAGCAAATACTAATATTATTGTCGGCAAAAAAGCGCGTTACTTTGCTCAATGTGCCAGGGGTGTCTATGCCTGTGTATTCTAGTGTGTAACCTGCACAAAACTCGCTAGGAGTATGACTTGCTGTACGCTTCATCATGGTTAGCAGGCCAAGTTCCATGGCTTTAGTGGGCAGTACGTGCTCTATGCGGCTTATTGCCGACATGTCGCCGCTAAGTAGCATTATGAAGGTAAATTCGCAGCCTAAAATAGCAATACGGCTGTCAATAATGTTGCAGTGGCAATCGCTAACCAGTTGGGTTAGTTCACTTACTATACCGGGTCTGTCTTCGCCAATCGCTGTTAAAACAATTTGATGATTTGAAAATGCAGTCATGAGTTCAAATACCTTGTTACTTGGATTATATCAACCGAGTTGGCAACACCCAAAATACACACGAGAAGTTGCACGGCGGCGAAGTTTAACACAAAAAGGGCTCTAAACTACAGCACACGCTAATTAAGCGCTTTTAAAGTGCGGTGTTTCTTGTTTTTACTGGCACGGGAAAGTACCATAGCTAAAATTTGCTTATTTGCGCTTAGTTGCTTACTAAGTTGAAGTGCTGAACTTTATTGCATTTAGGCAGCCAAATAATAAATGTAAAGTTAATATTGATTTTACACTGAACCAAATCGGTATTACCCACTCATATATTTGTTAAAACAATTAAAGGGTATGCTAAGGAGAAATATCTGTGCAGTATTGGATCCCAAAAGCACTTGCAGTAAGTGTATTGGTAAGTTTATCAGGGTGTAGTGTATTTATTAATAAGGCACATGACGAACGTAACTATCGTACGCATGAGCCTGTAAAAGCACCAGCGTCGTTATCTCAACCAGCTCAAGACCCAGTTTATAAAATGGATGTAGGTCAATACGACAATAATCCTGAAGCTACAAATTACCGCCCACCGGCACAAGTATTAACAATTGCTAAAGGCAGTTGGGTAGAAGAGACAGATAAACAGGCGCGTATTTATTTTGATAAAAACGATGGCATTGCTGATTTAGATGAGTTTCTTTGGGATACGATTAAATCGGTCCTCGCTGATAATAATGCAGGAACTAGTAAAGAAGATAAGCTACTTGGTATTATTGAAACTGATTGGTACTCAATCATTAAAACCGAAGAAGGTTTTTGGTGGTGGGGCGATGAAGTTAACGATGATTTAGAAAAGTTTAGGTTCACTATTGAAGAAAAATCACATCAACGCACTGCGTCTTTACGTGTAGAGCTGATTGATTTCAAAGGTGATAAAACGCTAACAGACTTACTCAAGCAGCAGCTAGAAGTACGTGCGCTCAACCAAGTAGTGAGCGAGTTTGATTACCGTTACCGTCAACTTGAAGTTGATATGCGTAAACGCCAAGGTATTATTTCTCTTGAAATGGGCTTTGATAATAAAGGTAATGCAGCACTTGTAACTGAGCAATCTTACGACGCTGTGTTTGACCGTTTCTCTGGGTTTTTAGAGCGCTTGTCGTTCTCTATTGTTGAAATTAACCCAGATACGGGCTTAATTACTGCAGATTATACTAAACCAGAAACAAGCGTTTGGGATTCAATTTGGGGTGATGACGTAGCTCAACTACCTATTGATGAAGGCCAATACCAAATTTTAGTAAGCAAAACTAAAGAAGGCGGTACTAGCTTAACGTGGATGGATGATAAAGGCGAAACGCTTGAGCCAGGTACTATGAATGGTTTACAACAAGCATTAGAAGCAGCACTCATTCAGCGCGGCATTAAAATTTAAATAATAATAAGTTTTACCACAAAAAGAGCGCTATGCTCTTTTTGTGGTTTTTATAGGTTAAACAATATGTCTCAGCTACCTGAACGTTCACACTATACGTGGCGCACTTGGTTTACTTTTTTGGTTCCTTCGTTAATTGGTGTGTTTTTATTTATGACACCCATTAGTACTTCGCAAGGGATGACCATTCCTATTGCCGTTATGGCAAAAGCGGTTCAAGCAATGATGCTTGGCTCTGCTCAAGCAATTATTACCCTCATTATTTGTATTACAGGGGTTATTTCTGTAATTACTAAAGTGTTTAAACCCGCCGCTATATGTAACTCACCTTTGTTAAAGCATTTATTTGATGTGAGCTGGACATGGCTGGTGGTACGCTTATTTGGTATGGCGTTTGGTTTAATGACGTACTTAAGCCTAGGCAGCGAGATGATTACCTCGGCTAATACTGGCGCGCTGGTATTAAATGACTTATTGCCTGTGTTGTTTTCGGTATTTATTTTAGCGGGCTTATTACTGCCGCTATTAATTAACTTTGGTCTATTAGAGCTTGCTGGTACGTTAATGACCAAAGTAATGCGCCCTGTATTTGGTGTACCAGGTAGAAGCGCGGTTGACTGTACTGCATCGTGGTTAGGTGATGGCAGTGTGGGTATTTTGATGACTGCAAGGCAGTACGATCAAAAGCACTATACACAACGCGAAGCGGCTATTATTGGTACTACGTTTTCAGCGGTTTCAATTACATTTAGTTTAGTGGTGCTTGGGCAAGTTAAACTTGAATACCTATTTGCACCGTTTTACGCAACGGTATGTTTAGCCGGTATTGTTGCCGCTATTATTGTGCCGCGATTACCGCCACTGCGCTTTAAAAAAGACTTACTCATTGATGGCACTGAGCCAGATAGAGACGCTGAAACAATTCCGGGTCATAAAACTTTATTTGGCCATTCGTTAGATGTTGCACTAGCTAAAGCAGATAATTCAACGGGTGTTAAAGGCACTATAAAAGAGGGCGTACATAACGCGCTTGATATGGTGTTTGGTGTGTTACCTGTAGTTATGGCGGTAGGCACATTTGCACTGATCATTGCTGAGCATACGCCTATATTTCAGTATTTAGGTATGCCGTTTGTGCCATTTTTAGAGCTATTGCAAGTACCCGAAGCAGCCGCAGCGTCGCAAACTATTATGGTAGGCTTTGCTGATATGTTTATTCCGTCAATATTAGCTGCAGGAACTATCGAAAGTGATGTAACGCGCTTTATTATTGCCGCAATGAGTGTAACTCAGCTTATTTATATGTCTGAGGTAGGTGCACTTTTACTTGGCAGTAAAATACCGGTAAATATTTTAGAGCTATTTATTATATTTATTTTGCGAACGCTAATTACTTTACCTGTTATTGCGCTAATGGCGCATTGGCTAGTAGGCTAAATTAGCAAAAATATATTTAGCGAATTGGTATTATTGAAAAAGCCCTGATTGATCAGGGCTTTTTTGTGTCTGTTGTATTTTTTATATTGGCGTTGGGCTTTATAAACTCCTGTTTTGCAGAGAGTCTAATCAGCGCAATATTACCAATGATAATGGCAAAAACAACAGCGACAATAATTACAATATGCCAAGTTTGCATCGCAGTATCACCTAAACTTTAGTACGTTTAAGTGTGACCGCTTTGCGCTATAACAGCAATTAATTTACTCAAAAATACAATCAATAACGTTAAAAACGTCTCGCTACCGAAAGCGTTAAAAAGTTAAGCCCAGGGTTTGGCTCTTTAAAGCCTGCGTTTGAATAGTGAATAACGCGAAGGGCAACATTGGTGTGGCCAAAATCGGCTACAAGCCCTATGCGGTCTTCAAACTGGTAGTGAGTACTTATGTTTTTTCCGGCAAACTGCGTTTCATCAATCAGTGATACACCAATGCCTGCTTCTACATAAAATGGGGTGTTGTTAAAACTAAAAGCAGGAAATTGCAGTACAGGTGACATAGCAAGTACTAGGTTTGATTGTGTTTCATCGCCGTGGCGGTATTCCCACATGTTTACGCTGGTTTCAAAGTAAAAGCGTGCATCACCAATAATGTTTTGCATACCAGGTGCATGATACTGATACGCAAGCTTAACGCCGTTTACGTTACCTTCGCCTTTGAGAAAGTCAACGGCATAACCGTGGTCCGATTGAGCAAAAGCAAGCTTGCCAAAAAGTGAAACTACTAATACAAAAGAGATAATAAGTGTTTTAAGTGACGTTTTCATAGGTGCCAAATGTTTGTTTGATTTAAGTTGATAACTAAATGATAAGGGCGGCCTGTTAACAATTACAATGAGGACAAAATGCCGGTTGTATATGAGCTGTTAATGGAGTTTTCTAACTGCTTGAATTTATTTTATTTATTTGATTGGTGCTAATTGAGCATTAATAAGTTGCTTATTTGTGCCTTTTTTATTGCGTATAGTTCGCGTAAATTACAGCCATCTTAATCACACAGACATATACAATTATGAAACTCTTTAAACTATTCGTTTTAGCCACTGCTTTTTTTAGCAGTTCGTTATTTGCACAAGCTCAGCAATCACCAGATCAGTTACTTGAATCGGTAGCCGACAAGCTTTTTGCAGATATTGGCCAAGTAAACTCAAAAGGTACAGCCAGCAAAGACGCGATGGCTGCCATTGTTGAAAAACGTTTAATGCCACATATTGACGTTAAGTTTGTGTCGTTTAAATTATTAGGTAAACACATTAAAGGTATTGAGCGCGAGCAAGCTGTTCAATTTATAGATGCAGTAGAGCATTACTTAACAGGCACATACGCCGGTGCACTAATGAAGTATACGGGTCAAAAAGTAGTATTTGAGCGTAATAACGCAAAAAGTGACTCTGAGTACGCAACAGTTAATACGCAAATTATTGAGCCAAATGCGCCTACTATCGACTTAAGCTTTAAGCTTCGTTTAGGTAAAAACAATGAGTGGAAAGTATACGATATTGTTGCTGAAGGCATTTCACTATTAAGTGCTAAACAAAAAGAGATTATTCAACGCATTT
The DNA here is from genome assembly GCF_016598755.1 of Pseudoalteromonas sp. LC2018020214. Classification (NCBI taxonomy): domain Bacteria; kingdom Pseudomonadati; phylum Pseudomonadota; class Gammaproteobacteria; order Alteromonadales; family Pseudoalteromonadaceae; genus Pseudoalteromonas; species Pseudoalteromonas sp. LC2018020214. The sequence continues at coordinate 2,332,177 of NZ_CP066804.1, read as the reverse complement.
CTGATGTGGGTTTAGAGCAAGTTATTAGCGAGTTAAAAAGTAAATAGACTATTTGTCTGGCTCTGATTAAGCCCAACTCCAACCTCAAAAACGGCCAATTACTTATGTACTTGGCCGTTTTTATATTTTTGCTAAGGACAATACCAATCCACAGTAATACTTAATCATTTAGAACAACTAAATAACGAAATTTTTGCCTTGCTATCACACGGTTTTCTACCTCAAAATAAATCACTTAATTAAGCGAATTGTTATAATCCTAAAGGATTGTTGTTATTGCGTAATTTTGCGCTAGCAGCAAAACAAAGGTGTGCTAGAATATCGGCACTTTGATTAAGCGTGGTGTCAGCTTAAAACTGATATAACTTACCACCCCCAAGCCACACTGGAGTTGTGTTGTTTTAATGGAAAATGTACTGATTTGGCCAAAGGAATACCCATTACTTATTAAAGGACTGGTAGAACAAAACGGTGCCTTTATTTTAGATGCTTTGGAAGCTTGGCCTGCTTGTCGTTCTACAAATGAAGACGATGGTGTATGCACCACCGTGCTGCCACCTATTTATTATTTGGCATGGCTAACCCCGCTGGAGCCATTTGAAGAATGTTACTTTCAACATATCTCTGAATATGACGAAGACGCACAAGCGTATATTAGTGCGGTTAAAAGCCATTACTACGATAATGAATACACCCCTGAAAGCTTAGTGCTTATGCTGTGCCAGCGCCTTGAAAAATACGCAAGCGTGGCTGCACAAAATACCATAGATACGCCACTGTCTTTAGTCGATTTATTTTTTAGTAAACGCTACTTCACCTTAATTGAGCATGCGTTAAATAATAAAAGTAAACTCTCGGCAAAGGACACATTAGCGCTTTGGAAAGAAGTTGATTTTAGAGAGCGCCTAAGTGCGTTTATTCCAGAGTCTATTGCTGATTTAGATACTCTCTCTGAACTTGCCAGCGAAAAAGTAGCTGCGGGTAAAGACTATTTTACGCTGCTGACGCAGGTTTCTCCTGATGTTGACTCTGTTGTTCTCTTAGAAAAAGCTTTGCTTACTCATTTACGTAAAAAAACAGCTAAGCAAACAATGGCTATGCGTTTTATTGAACAAGGCGCTACTGGTGTACTTGCTGATGAAAACAATAAAACAGCCTTTATGTGGGCCGCCGAAAAAGGCTTTGTAAATGTGGTTGAAACGCTACTTGCAAAGCAAGACAAAAAAGCGACAGATAACTTAGGTAATACTGCGCTTCATTATGCTGTGTTTGCTAAAAATGAGTCGTTAATGGTGCTGCTTATTAAAGCCGGATACGATTTTAGAGCACGTAATAAAGAAGGTTTAAGCTGTTACCGTTTAGCGGTGAGTATTAAAGCTAATAACTTAGTTAAATGTTTAGAGCGTGACTTTGGTATTAAAGAACTTTCGCCAGAAGGGCAGTTCGATCGCATTAAAAAAGTGCATGTGCTACATGCTATTGTGACTATATTGCTGCCTTTACAGTTGTTTTTCTTTTTTGATGAAACCCTCTCAATTAAAAGTGAGCTGACGCTGGGTTTAACTATGACTGCGGTGATTTGTTTTTTCTTTGCGACCACTTTAAAACGCTGTGCGCTATATCCACATATTAAACACCCTTGGGGTTTATTTGTGCTTAGAGGCTTTTCGTTTATTAGCTTAATTGCTCAAATAGGGTTGGCGAGTATTGTGGTGCTAGCTGCCTTGAGCGATTTAGTTTAGCTAGTTTTAAACAGTTAATAAAAAACGCGCTTAAAGTAATTTAAGCGCGTTTTTTTTGTATATAGCGTTTATGGTTAAGACTTATTTACCCTGCTCATTTGCTGCTTTTTCTTCAGCTAATTCTTCTTTAAGCTTACGGATTTTTAAACCTTGTTCTTGTCCGCGGTGTCTTGCGTAGTAAGTACAACCAATAAACATTGAAGAGGCAAATACAAGCTCTAACAACACCCAAATTAATTCATCTGGTGCTGCCCACAGCATGGTAAGACCGTGGATAAAATAAAGCATTACAATAAAGTTAGCCCACGCATAGGTGTATGTGTTGTCTTGAATTATGCCTCTTAGCGGCAGCAGTAAAGGAATGATAGGAAAAAACAATGACACCCAACTAGTATTACCGTCTAGAGGGGGTACAAAATACATCCACAAAGGAATCAGAATAAGTAAACCAACATAGCCAAATAGTGCTGCACGTTGAAATTTTACCGTAATCGGCTTTTTAGCTGGATTGTCAGCTGTAGTCATTTAAGTTTTCTCGCAATGTGAGTAAGGCGTTTACCAACGCTTTGGCATATTTTAATTTCGTCTTTGCTTAGCTGTGCACTATTAGCGCTGCCAGCGACGTGTGTTGCACCGTATGGTGTTCCACCGGTTTGTGTTGCAAGTAGTTCGGGCACATCGTACGGCACGCCCATAAGCATCATACCGTGGTGTAATAGTGGCAAAGATAAGTTAAGTAAGGTTGCTTCATTTCCACCATGCATACTACTTGATGACGAAAATACACACGCTGGCTTGTCGATTAATTGGCCTTTTAGCCACAAGTCGCTGGTGGTTTCCCAAAAGCTTTTTGCTTGAGAGGCCATCATGCCAAATCGAGTTGGTGTACCAAATGCTAAACCATCGCAATTTATTAAATCATCTTTGGTGATCACAATATCGTGCGCATTTTTAGCCACAAAGGTGCGAAGTAGTGCACTAGCACCTTGTTGCTCTATCGACTCTGCTATCTCGTGAGCCATCGCTTCAACTGAGCCATGGCTTGAGTGATAAAGCACCACAATGGTTGCACTCATTATAAAACGCTTAGTACGTTTTCTGGTGGACGACCAATCGCTGCTTTATTGTTATTAACTACGATAGGGCGTTCAATCAATTTTGGGTATTTAACCATAGCGTTAATAAGTGCATCCTCATTTGTTTCATCTTTCAAATTAAGCGCTTTGTAGTCATCTTCTTTTGTGCGCATCATTTCACGTACGGATGAAAAACCAAGTTGGATTACAAGCGTTGAAATTTGCTCGTGAGTAAGAGGGGTTTTTAAATACTCTACAACACTTGGCTCTATCGCTTTACTTTGCAGTAGCGCTAGCGTTTCGCGTGATTTAGAACAACGTGGGTTGTGGTAAATAGTAACAGACATAAAATGATTCCAAAGTGTGAATTGCGTCTATTTTAGGGTAAGCGCTTGCAGACTTAAAGTCTTGCAAGCTCTTTTTGTAAAAGTCGATACTGGGTAAGTAGTGCTTTTAAACGTTGTTGCTTTACAAGTTCGGTTGGCTCTACGAAGTTAAGTGCTTTTTGTACTTCGTCTGCGGCTTTTAAATAAGCACCGTATTGAGCCAATACATCGGCGTTCGCTTCGTGATATGAGGCTAATTTATCTTGTTTTTTATACGCATCAGCAAGAAGTTGCTTGCCTAGGTTATGATCTGGCTTTTCGAGTAAAAAACTCTTCAAAATATTTTCGGCTAGTTCATATTGCTCAGCTTCAAGTGCTGCGTTGGCATAGTTAAGCGTAATTACCTGATTGTTAGGGCGATACTGATTTAAATCGGCTAAAAATTTTACGGCTTCATCTGCCTTTTTTTGCGCGATGAGTAAATCGGTATGGGTATCTATATAAAATAGGTTTTTAGGATCGTTTTTTAAAAGCTCATCTAGTATTGGGGCTGCTTCATCAAGCTTTTTTTGATCAAGTAAGCTAATAGCTAAACCGTACTTTAAAGCGGTGTTATCGTAGCTATTTTCGCGTAGTCGTTTTCTAAATAGGTCTTCGGCGTTTTCTGGTTTGTTGTCGTAGCGCGCAAGCACGCGGCTTTTAGCTAAATTAAACTCAAGACTGGCACTCATATGACGCACAGGAAATTGCTCTGCACGCAAACGTACATCTGATACTCGGCTCTCTGGTAATGGGTGAGTAAGTAAAAACGCAGGTGGTTTATATTTATAACGAATTTGCGCGGCAAGTTTAGTTAAAAATTCGCTCGATGCACGAGCATCAAAGCCTGCATTGTTAAGCGTTTGCATGCCTATGCGGTCAGCTTCTTGCTCGGCTGAGCGACTATGCGTTAATTGACTAAAAGCTGATTGTGTTTGGCTGGCAGATATAATTGCAATACCCGCATCTGGTGCAACAACGGTTGCTAATATTCCGGCTATCATACCGGCAATAGTCAGCGCGCTGTTATCTTGTTGTTGTTGTATTCTTCGCGCTAAGTGGCGCTGTGTTACGTGAGCAATTTCGTGACCAAGCACTGAGGCAAACTGGCTCTCGTTATCGGCTTGAGCTATTAACCCGGTGTGTACACCTACATGCCCGCCATAAAATGCAAACGCATTTATTTCTGAGTTATTTATCCAAAAAAACGAAAACGGAAAACGTACATCGTTAGCATTAGCAACAAGTTTACGGCCAATAGTTGTGAGGTATTCATCAAGCACTGGGTCATTTATTACTGGTGATGAGCCTCGTATTTGCATCATCATTACTTCGCCAATGGCTTGTTCTTTTTCGAGTGGCAGTGCTTGTAATGCAGATGTTCCTAAATCAGGAAGCGTAAAGTTGGTTTGCGCTTTTAAAGGTTCGCTTATTAATAAGCTAAACGTAAGCGCAGCACTGCATAAAGTGATAAATGCTGATTTTAGCTGCATTTTATTCCTTGTTAATTTGTTCGCCAATTGCAATTTTGGCTATGTCTATTTCGTCACTGCTTGCGCGGCTGTCTTTTTCGCACAATTGGTATAGTTCTTTTATTGTGACTCCATCAAGCTTTACAACGTTCAATTCTCGCTGCAAAAAAGTAATAATTTTATGTACTACTTTGTGTGCATGTAAAATAATGGCTTTATCTGCTTTGTCGCCTCGTTCAAAATAAAAGCCAATAAACTTATGTAACTGACTTATTCTGATCAAGTTTTTCATTGAATGTGGGTCCCACACTCTAAACTCCATAAAGCGATTATTTTTTATGTATTGATCAACAATAACATCTTTAGCATAAGGCTGTGCCCATAGCTCAAAGCCTCTGTCGGTAAATACTTGGTGCAGCGCAATACGTGGCTTATGTTTGGTATGTATTTCACCTAAGTTATCTTCATAGCCTTCTAATAAATCTAAGTTCCAATTGCGTTTATCTAAAAGTTGTTTAACTGCATTGTCGAACCCATGATCTAAAATTCCTTCTGATTCGCTTATTGATGAGGCAACAAGGTGATAAAAAGGAGGTAGTTCGCCCCAATTAATCTGCTTTTTAAACCAATTAATCTCTTTGAGTGTTGGATTACTTGGTAGTTGCGCTTTATTATGCGTGCCAGGCATTAACTTATCCTTACTGCTAGTTATGTTATAAGGATAAACTATTGCAGGAATTGTTTTAACAAAAAGTTACAACGGTTTGAGTATATAAATACGTAGACCGTAAATATGCGACTTATTATTCATTTACTATACGGATAAAGTAGTTATGGTAGAGCGCGATTTAAAAGAGTTTGAGTGTCCTCAGCAATTTGTGCAGTTTAAGCTTGCGCTTCGAAGCGCACAGTCATCAAAACAACGCATCACTTTTAGTCTTAATAAAGGTGAAAGTGCGAACGACATTGAACGTTTTTTGCAAAAAAATGCTTATAGTTACAATTTTGATAAACAACGTGGGTTGTTATTAGTGGAGCCATTACATGTTTGAATACGTAAAAACATGGTACGAAAGGAAGTTCTCGGATCCTCATTCGTCTACCTTATTATTTTTATTATTGGTATCAGTTGCCTTACTTTACTTTTTTGGCGCGTTAATTGTTCCTGTGCTTGTTGCACTGGTTATCGCTTATTTACTAGATTGGCCGGTTGTTCATTTAGAGCGTGTTGGCTTAAAACGTTTTACTGCAACAATTATTGTAATGTTGATATTTATTAGCATTATGCTCACCCTTATTTTAGTTATTGGCCCAGTGCTTTGGAAGCAAACCAGTAACTTAGTGCAAGAAACACCGCATATGCTAGAGCAGGGGAAGTCTTATTTAATGGCTTTACCTGAACAATACCCAAGTTTAATTAATATAGAACAAGTACAAGCAATTGTTGCAACCGTAGAAGCTAAAATTATTGAGTTTGGTCAAGCGGTATTATCGTTTTCACTTACGTCTTTAAAAGATGTTGTTGCTTGGCTTATATATTTGGTACTTGTGCCATTACTGGTGTTTTTTATGCTTAAAGATAAGCTGGAGCTGACAGGGAGTATAGCTAAACTGATCCCGCAGCAACGACGCTTGATTTTACAAGTGTGGAACGAAATGAACCAACAAATTATGAATTACATTCGCGGTAAAGTATTCGAAATTTTAATTGTTGGTGGTGTGTCTTTCATTGCATTTACTGTTTTAGATTTGCGCTATGCAGCTTTACTTGGTGTGCTTGTTGGCTTTTCGGTATTAATTCCATTTATTGGCGCGGCACTCGTCACTATTCCGGTAGCGGCAGTTGCACTGTTTCAGTTTGGATTAGAAACGCAGTTTTGGACCATTTTAATTATTTATGGAATTATTCAGGCGCTTGATGGCAATGTACTTGTACCGCTGTTGTTTTCTGAGGCAGTTGATTTAAATCCGGTATTTATAATTGTCGCGGTATTGTTTTTTGGTGGCTTATGGGGGTTTTGGGGCGTATTTTTTGCCATCCCGTTGGCCTCATTAGTAAAAGCGCTAATAACAGCTTGGTCGTCAACGCACGAAGAGATCAGCAAAGAGCTCAGTGAATAGTTAAGCAAACAGACTTTTAGTTTAAAAAAGCATAGTAAACGCACCTCTAGTGCTAATTGATTATTACTCATTACCTGTAAATTTATGTACTATTGGTAATAAGATATATTTTTTAGTAATAAGGTGCGTTTTTTAATGTCTGAGTTTTTATTGCACGATGAGCCAGTAAAACAAGTTTACCTTGATGCAAATGCAACGACCCCTGTGTTGCCTTGTATTGCTGATGTTGTTTCTCATACCATGCAAATATGTTTTGGTAATCCTTCAAGCCCGCACATCACAGGTATTCAAGCCAAGCATTTATTAGAACAAACACGTCAAAAGGCACGCACGGTTATTGGCGCAACTAATGGCGATATCCTATTTACCTCTGGTGCAACGGAGGGTATTCAAACTGCGGTGGTTTCTACATTAATTAATGCTAAAAAGCAGTCTATTAAAAAACCTGTATTATTATATGGCGCAACTGAGCATAAAGCGGTGCCAAATACACTTAAACATTGGAATAGCGTACTTGACGTTAATGCTCAGGTGCTTGCTATTCCGGTTGATAGCAACGGTATTTTAGATTTAGATTTTATCGCAGAGCATATTAATAACGCTTTGATGATTTGCACCATGGCCGTTAATAACGAAACCGGTGTATATCAAGATTTACCCGCTATAGAGCAGGTAATTCGTAGCCGTAACAAAAATGTATCGTGGATGGTGGATTGCGTGCAGGCACTCGGTAAACAAGCGCTCGCACTGAGTAATACAACTATTGATTACGCTCCTTTTTCGGGGCATAAGCTTTACGCACCTAAAGGTATTGGCTTTTTATATATTCGTAGTGGCAGTGCGTACACACCTTTTATAGCGGGTGGCGGTCAAGAAAGTGGAATGCGCTCAGGCACCGAAAATCTACCCGGTATTGCAGGGTTAAACAAACTATTTAGTATGTTGCTTGATAAATCAGACGATACATTTAAACCAATTAGCATACTTAACTCTTATCGAAGCCAGTTACAAAGCGCGATAAAAGACACCTTTGGCGATATTACATTCAATCATGATTTTGCTTATAGCGTGCCTACCACACTTAACTTTGCGGTAAACGATTTAACGAGCAAAGAAGTGATTGATTTATTTGATGCTGCGGGCATTCGCGTAAGTGGTGGCTCGGCTTGTAGTACAGGCGCATCAACAAGTTTTGTTTTAGATGCAATGGGTGCAAGTAAGTGGCAAAGTGAAAATGCGATTAGGCTATCGTTTGGACCTGCTGCAACACAACACGATATTGATGATGCTTGTGTGCGTATTCGCGCTCTTAAAGCAATACTTCAGGCTAACTGTTTAATTGTATCTGATAGCACTACACCACAACAAGAAGTGTGCGCACTTGGCCTTACTCAGTTTAGGCACCAAGGAGCATGTAGTTGGCTTTATGTAAGCGATGATAAGCGCGCAGTTATAATAGACCCGATTGTTGAGCTTATTCCGCGCTTTGAAAAAATAGCCAATACACAAAACTTAACTATATCAGCGGTGCTTAATACTCATCTGCATCAAGAGCGAGAGTCAGCGACTAATTTATTAACCAGCGTTCTTGCATCAAGAGTTGTAAAAGGTGAGGTTGATGCTTTAGGTTGGCCACTAAATGCAGAAAGTATTAGCTTAGCAAATGACGTACTTGAAAAAATATCGACACCTGGGCACAGCAAAGATAGCGTAAGTTATTTATTAAAAAATAGTAATGGCGAAACGCGTTATTGTTTTTGTGGTGATTTAATTTTGCCTGCAGGGCTTGGCAATACATCGCTTATAGGTGGGGATGCAAAAGCAATGGCACGCTCTATTTTAGCAATAAGCGAGCAACTTAATAGCACCAGCATTATTTGCTCAGGGCACGACTACCAACAATGTTTTGCCATGAACTGGGTTGTACAACAAAACCAAACGCCATTACTCAATGCGTTAGTAAGCGGCAGTATTTCAGTTGATGAATTTACAATACAAAAGCAGCAGTACGACGCTTCAAAGCAAGTAAATAACACGCAATTGTGTGGTTATGTAAATGCATTGCCTGAGATTGATACACAGCAATTAAATTTTGATGACGCTAAAGCAATGTTAAACACCAGCGATGTGTATTTAATAGATACTCGGGAGCCGTATGAACATGGAGCAAATAATGTTGCTCAGTTATTTAATACACTTGATGAAAAAACATTAAATATACCGCTTAGCAGAATGGCAAATGCGGTATTTGAAGGGCAGTTAAGTAAAAATAACAAATATATTTTATTATGCCGCAGTGGTAACCGCTCAAAGATTGCTGCGAGCAATTTAATGCAGCTAGGGTACAAAACTGTTTATAACCTAAGTGGTGGGCTAGCGCTTAGTAATTAAGCAAAGATTGTAATTTATACAAAATCGGCTTTATAGCCGATTTTTTGTTTTTAAGGTTTATTTGTTTGCAAGGCAAACAATTACAGTAATTAGTGAATAACTATGAAAAGTAATTAGCAGCGCTTATAAAAATTCATTAATATTTCATTTTGATTGATTAAGCTATGCCGTTGCCTTTAAAATTACAGGTAAATTAATTTATAAAATTTTTATGATACCGGTGTCAAAAGCTAAAAATTGCGTTATCATCTGCACATAAAATTATAAAAACAGCACTTTTTTTGCATTTTTAGTTATACTATTTGCGCTTTAATTTAGTGTGAATAAGTAGTATTAAGAGTTTTGCTTTTATAAAAAACATTTTTAAATCAATTGATTGAAAAAAATAGAGGATATTTCCATGTCTAACCGAACGCAACTAGCAAGTTGGCAAGCACTAGAACAAAGTGCAGCTAAGATGAAACAAACACATCTAAAAACGTTATTTGCACAAGATGACACGCGCTTTTCTCAGTTTTCTACTCAAGTACCAGGCGTATTATTCGACTATTCTAAGCAACTTATTGATAACGATGTTTTTGCTAACTTAATGTCGCTTGCTAAAGAATGCGATATTGCATCGTGGCGCGATAAAATGTTTAGCGGTGAAAAAATAAATATCACTGAGGATCGCTCAGTTTTGCATACGGCACTTCGTAATCGTGCTCACACTCCATTAATTGTTGATGGCGAAAACGTGACACAAGACGTAGACAACGAGTTAGCTAAAATTAAAGTGTTTGTAGAAAAAGTTCGTAGCGGTAAATGGTTAGGCTATACCGGCAAAGCGGTAAAAGATGTTGTAAGTATTGGTGTTGGTGGCTCTAACCTTGGTCCACAAATGGCAACTGAGGCATTAAAAGCACTTGCTGATGATACGTTAAATGTTCACTACGTATCTAATGCTGACGGTGTACAGATTTCGTCTATATTAAAAGCCATTGACCCTGAAACAACATTATTTGTTATTTCGTCAAAAACATTTACTACGTCAGAAACCATGACAAACGCTAAAACTGCGGTTGACTGGTTTTTACAAACAACAAAAGATGAAAGTACAATTGCAAAGCATTTCGTTGCAGTAAGTACAAATTTAGAAAAAACGGCAGCCTTTGGTATCAGCGACGAAAACGTATTCACTATGTGGGATTGGGTTGGCGGTCGCTTTTCACTTTGGAGTGCGATAGGCTTACCAATTGCTTTATATTTAGGCTATGACGCCTTTGAAGCAATTTTAGAAGGCGCGTTTGAAATAGACGAGCACTTTAAATCTGCGCCGTTTGAGCAAAATATACCATTAATTATGGCATTGCTTAGTGTATGGAATACGAGCTTTTTGGGCTACACAGCGCAAGCTATATTACCGTACGACCAAGCACTGCATATGTTGCCTGCTTATTTACAGCAAGGCGAAATGGAAAGTAACGGTAAACACGTTAACTTTGCCGGCGAAACGGTACCTTATACTACAGTTCCAATTATTTGGGGTATGACGGGTATTAATGGCCAGCACGCATTTTATCAGTGTTTACACCAAGGTAATGTAATTGTACCTGCAGATTTTATTGCATCAGTTAAGCCACAAGTGAATGTTGATAAGCATCACGATATTTTATTATCAAACTTCTTTGCACAAACAGAAGCGATGATGAGTGGTGTAGATGCAGCGCAAGTTACAGCTGATTTAACCGCTAAGGGTAAATCGCAAGCAGAGATTGATGAGTTATTAAACCATAAAATTCATCAAGGCAATCGTCCTACAACGTCTATGCTATTAGATACAGTAGATGCTAAAACAGTGGGCCGTTTAATTGCACTGTATGAGCATAAGATATTTTGCCAAGGCATTATTTTAGAAATATGTTCGTTTGACCAATGGGGTGTAGAGCTGGGTAAAGGTTTAGCATCTAAAATTGAGAGTGAACTCACTGATGATAGCGTGAAACACGCTCATGATAGTTCTACAAACGGCTTAATGGCGTACTACAAACAAAACCGTACGCAGTAAAAAATTCGCTTACGCAAGTAAGTAAACCGAGTACCTTTGAACGGGTAGCGCTGGAGTGCTTAGGGTCTGTATTTTTGTGAGAGGAGATACAGGGCCCCTAAGGCTCATTTAATAAGCGCAATGATAAACAATAATAATAAATCATCGATACAGAACAATTCAGCAGGCTTTTATTTAAATACAGCTATAAAAGCCATCTAATCTAGCAATAAATAGGCATACCCGCGCATTTACAAAATGTACTGGGTATCACAACGTAGAGAGTAACTATGCTTAATCCTTTTGATATTATAATTTTTGGGGGCGGTGGTGATCTTGCGTTACGCAAATTGCTACCTGCAATGTACAGAGCATATCAAGAAGGTAACTTACCTGAAGGCTCACGTATTCTACCAACAGTGCGCGAAGAATCGAAACGTGCTGAATACATAGAAACAGCGCATAAAGCATTACAAGAATTTTTAAGCAAAGGTGAGTTTAACGCTAAAGATTGGAAAGCGTTTTCTACTTTTTTAGTGCCAGTGGTAAGTAATGTTACAGAAGCAGACGACAACTGGGATGTACTAAAAGGCATTTTAGATGAGCACGAAAGCACTAAGTCTCGTGTGTTTTACTTATCGCTTCCGCCTGCTGTTTACGGCACATGTTGTGAAATATTATCGACTAAAGGTTTAATTACACCTACATCACGCGTTGTTGTTGAAAAGCCAATTGGTTATTGCGGTGATTCTGCTGAAGCAATTAATGGAAAAATTGCAGAGTTTTTTAATGAAGAACAAATTTTCCGTATTGACCATTACTTAGGTAAAGAAACAGTACAAAACTTAATGGCGCTGCGTTTTTCAAACTCATTGTTTGAAAATATGTGGGATGCTAAATCTATTGATAATATTCAAATTAGCTTATCAGAAACGGTTGGTCTTGAAAGCCGCGCTGGTTTTTATGATAAAGCCGGTGCACTTCGTGACATGGTTCAAAACCACTTATTACAACTACTTTGCTTAGTTGCAATGGAGTCGCCTAATAAGCTAAACGCTAACAGCATTCGTAACGAAAAACTAAAAGTATTAGAAGCACTTCGCCCGCTTGTAGATGGTGATGTTGATGAAAATATTGTTCGTGGTCAATACGTACCAGGTGACTTAAACGGTAAAATTGTACCGGGTTACTTAGAAGAGCTAAATGAAGGTTCTAGTAAAACAGAAACGTTTGTAGCTATTCGCGCGCATATTGATAACTGGCGCTGGGCAGGTGTTCCATTTTACCTTCGTACGGGTAAACGTATGGCTAAGCGCTGTGCAGAAATTGTGGTTGAATACAAAAAAGTATCTCACAATATCTACGAAGATAACGTGGGTAATATCGAGCCAAATCGTCTTGTTATTCGTTTGCAGCCAGAGGAAACAATTCAACTAACGCTTATGTCTAAGCGCCTTGATAATCTTCAAATGCAACTTGAGCCAGTAACAATGAATATTGAGCTTTCACAAGCTTACAGCAATGGTTTCCACTCAGATGCGTACAAGCGTTTAATGCTTGATGCCGCTGCTGATAACCCGTCGTTATTTATTCACCGTGATGAAGTTCGTCAAGCGTGGAAGTGGATTGATCCAATCATCGACCGTTGGCAAGACAAAGGCAAGCCTGCGCTTTACCGTGCTGGTAGCTGGGGACCTGATGATGCTGATGAATTATTGGCAGAAAACAATCATGTATGGTTTAACACAGGCGATAAGGTATAAGCATGGCAACACTAGTTGAAAAGTTTTTTGATGATAAAGACGCGTTAACAGCTGAGCTTTCTGCAACGCTTGAGCAATCATTACGTGATGGCATTAAAAACGATGGCCGTGCTGTATTAATGGTGTCGGGCGGCTCGTCTCCTGCGCCCGCTTATAAGCATTTATCAACGCTTGATTTAGATTGGCAACACGTTGATGTTGCTATGGTTGATGAGCGTTGGGTAGACCCAAGCCATGAAAAAAGTAATGAAGCATTTATTAAAAGCACTTTATTACAAAATCATGGTAGTGCTGCCAACTTTATTACTATGAAGAACGCTGCAGCCACGGCTCAACAGGGCGCACAAGAGTGTGAAGCGGCTTATAGCGAGCTAAAAAGCCCATATGATGTAACTATTTTAGGTATGGGTCCAGATGGCCATACAGCGTCGTTATTCCCAAATGCAGACGGTTTAGAGCATGGTTTAACAACTGAGCAAACAGTATGTGCAATTAATGCGATACAAAGTGAAGTAACCGGTAGTATTACCGAGAGAATGACATTAACTTTAAATGCCATTGCGCAATCTAAAGTTGTGAAGCTTTTAATTAGCGGTGAAGAAAAACTCGCTGTTTATAAGCAAGCAAAAGCGGGCGGCGATGTGAATGACATGCCACTTCGCGCTGTGCTTAATCACCCAAGTATAAATATCGAAGTATATTGGGCGCCTTAATTTAGATGCCAATTTAACTTTTAAAGGCCGCTTATATAAGCGGCCTTTTTTATTTGCTTAAATTTAAGCCTAAACACTGCAAAAAAATAGCTTTGAACTGTTAACCAATGTTAATGAATAGCTTTGCTTTGTATTAAAATCAACCACGAAGTGTGTTGTTTTTGAACAAAGTTTATGAGTTTGAGCTGTATGTTTTTTAGCAACGTTCAGATTTAGTTAAATTTTATTTTTTCATGGTTGTTGTCATAAAAGTTTCCCTTCCTTTTTTAGCTCAAAAGCATTAGCCTAAAGGCATTAACAATGAAACATATAAATTAAAATAAACGGAGCAGTAACATGGCGGAGCAACAAGTACAGCCTTTACACAACGAAAAACATGCCAACACTAAAATTCAAAACGGCATCAATGTAGAATTCATGAAAACTCAACACTTAGTGCCAGTAGTTGCACATGAGTTTGCACGTGTAGCAAACGAGTTTCCAATGTCATTCGTTAAAAATAACGAAACAGGCACTTTTCAAGCAGTTGCTATGTTTGGCTTAGAGCCAGGCGAAAACCTTTTTGTAGAAGATGGTAAATGGACTGCAGCATTTGCACCTATGGCATCTACTCGTTACCCACTGGGTTTAGTTAAACACCCAGATCAAGATCAATACGGTATCGTAATTGACGAAGCAAGTGCGCTTGTTGGTGAAGACGAAGGTAACGCATTATTTGAAAACGGCGAAGAAACAGATTACCTAAAACGTCGTAAAGAAGCGCTAGTATCATTTATTGAGTTTTCTCAAGTAACTGAAGCGTTCACTAAATTCCTTGCTGATAAAGAGCTACTAATTGCGCAAACGCTAACAGTAGACATTAAAGGCGAGAAAAAAGACATCAACGGTATTTACCTTATCGATGAGAAAAAACTAAACGAGTTAAGCGATGCTGATTTCTTAGAGCTTCGTAAACGTGGTTACTTAGCACCAATTTACTCGTTCTTAACGTCTACTCACCAAGTAGCACGTTTAGCGCGTTTAAAAGCTAAACAAGCTTAATTATACCAATTGCATTAAATTAGTGATCTATTATAGCGATAAAAAAATGGCTCAATAACAAGGCTAAAATTATGATACATAGTTGTTCTATATAAATAATTTTCAACGTAGTTAGTGAGCTATTTAATACGCTAGAATGACCATGTTTTTAATAAAATTGGTATTACAAACACGTAAAATTTTAAAAAGCGCCTTAAGGCGCTTTTTTTATGCCATTAAACTCACTTTAGTTGAAATTAAGTCCGTAACCATTCACATTAGTTTATAACTTCCCCATAAAAGAACTCATTATGAAAACACCATTATTAGCCATTTTTGCGAGCAGCCTTGTTGCTTTAAGCAATAGTGCATTAGCTGCAGAGACTCCTTTTGCCATTGCGATTCATGGTGGGGCAGGGACAATTGAAAAAGCACGATTTACACCCGCTCAAGAAAAAGAGTATCGGGCAAAATTAACGCAAGCAGTAGAGACCGGTTATAAAGTATTATACCAAGGCGGCGAAAGCTTAGATGCGGTAATTGCAGCAATTGCAGTATTAGAGCAATCCCCTTATTTTAATGCAGGGCGTGGAGCGGTATACACCTACGATGGCGGGCATGAGCTTGATGCATCCATAATGGATGGTCGAAATCGTGAAGCAGGCGCAGTTGCGGGTGTAAAGCATATTGAGAGCCCAATTAACTTAGCGCGTTTGGTGATGGATAACTCTGTACACGTAATGCTTAGTGGGCAAGGCGCTGAAGAGTTTGCTAAAGAGCAAGGTGTTGAGCTTGTCGAAAATAACTTATTTGATACCGAGCCTCGCTACAAAGCGCTTTTAAAAGCAAAACAAAAATTAGATAAAGCCAAAGCAACCAGTAAAGAGTACCAAGCCGCGCACAAAGCATTACCTAACTCTTACAAAATGGGCACGGTTGGCGCAGTGGCGCTTGATAAAAATGGTAACTTAGCTGCAGGTACATCAACAGGTGGTATGACCGCAAAACGTTATGGTCGTGTGGGGGATGCGCCGGTAATTGGGGCTGGAACATTTGCTGAAAATGAATCGTGCGCGGTATCGGCAACAGGGCATGGTGAATACTTTATTCGCTATAACGTAGCAAGCGATATATGTGCGCGAGTTAAGTACCAAGGTAAAACCATAGCCGAAGCTGGGGATGAAGTTATAAACGGTGTGCTTAAGCCTATTGGTGGCACAGGCGGCGTAATTATTATTGATACAAAAGGTAATATTAGCTTACCGTTTAATACCTCTGGCATGTATCGGGCAAGTAAATCGAATACGCAAGCGACCTACGTAGGCATTTTTAGTGACGAATAAGCCAACGTCATTTAATTTATTCAATGTAGTTAGCCCTGAAAATAATTGTTTAAAATAAATTTATTATTCACAGTTTAGTTCAATAGCAGCGTTTATATAACAAACAACCCCGCGTTATGCATTTTGTAGGATTAACCCCAGCCGTTTAATTTGATACAATTACGGCTCTTTAACTAATTTTATAAGGTATGCGGGTGGTAAACCTAGGTCAGTTGTTTGGCGAGCTAAAAACGTGCTTAAAAAAAGATCAATTCATTTTCAAAAAACGCTTACATGGCGTAAAAAAAATAACGGATGAAAACAAGCATGCCAACGCGCTTGAAAAAATAGCGGCTGATATAACCCGTAGCCAAGAATTACGCGATAAACGCTTAGCTGGCCTCCCTAAAGTGACTTACCCTGAGCAATTGCCGGTAAGTCAAAAAAAGGAATTAATTAAAGACGCCATTGCAAATAACCAAGTGGTTATTATTGCCGGTGAGACGGGCTCAGGTAAAACAACGCAAATACCTAAAATGTGTTTAGAGCTTGGTCGCGGTGTTGATGGTTTAATTGGTCATACGCAACCACGCCGATTAGCAGCACGAACGGTGGCTAATCGTATTGCTGAAGAAATGAAGTGTGAACTTGGTCAGCAAGTTGGCTTTAAAATTCGTTTTAGCGATCAGGTATCTAATAATACGTATATTAAATTAATGACCGACGGTATTTTGCTGGCTGAAATTCAGCAAGACCGTTTTTTAAATCAATACGACACGATTATTATTGATGAAGCGCATGAGCGTAGTTTAAATATTGATTTTATTTTAGGTTACTTAAAAAACCTGCTTCCAAAACGCCCTGATTTAAAAATAATAATTACCTCAGCGACTATTGATCCTGAGCGCTTTTCAAAGCACTTTGATGATGCGCCCATTATAGAAGTATCGGGTCGTACTTTCCCTGTTGATGTGCGCTACAACCCTATTACTGATATTAATAAAGATGATATGGAAGCGGAGGGCGATCAGCTACAAGGTATTTTTGATGCCGTTGATGAGCTGTGCACTGAAGGCCCTGGCGATATTCTCATATTTTTAAATGGTGAGCGTGAAATACGCGATACCGCAGATGCACTTAGCAAGCGTAATTTAAAACACACCGATGTATTGCCACTTTATTCGCGTTTATCTAACGCAGAGCAAAACCGTATATTTGCGCCACATTCTCGTCGTCATATTATTTTATCGACTAACGTAGCCGAAACATCATTAACCGTGCCGGGTATTCGTTATGTAATAGACCCAGGTACTGCGCGTATAAGTCGCTACAGCTATCGTACAAAAGTACAGCGCCTACCAATAGAGCCTATATCACAAGCAAGCGCTAATCAGCGTATGGGTCGTTGTGGACGTGTTGAAGCGGGTATTTGTATTAGGTTGTACTCTGAGGATGATTTTTTATCGCGCCCAGAGTTTACCGACCCTGAAATACTACGTACTAATCTTGCATCTGTTATTTTACAAATGTTGGCGCTAGGGCTTGGTGATATGGCGCAATTTCCGTTTGTACAAGCGCCAGATAGCCGCAATATTAATGATGGCCTAACATTGCTTGAAGAGCTACAAGCGGTAAAACCAGCTAAACGCGATAGTAAAACCAGCCTAACGCAATCGGGCAGAGAGCTTAGTCGATTACCCGTTGACCCACGTTTAGCAAAAATGGTGCTAACAGCCCATAAACTTGGCGCATTGCGTGAAGTGATTATTATTGTGGCGGCGTTGTCTATTCAAGACCCACGTGAACGCCCACAGGAAAAACGTGCGGCTGCCAATGAAAAGCACGGTCGTTTTGATGATCCAGATTCTGATTTTATCGCTTTTTTAAACTTATGGAATTACCTAGAAGAGCAGCAAAGCGAGCTGACTAATAGCCAGTTTAGAAAGCTGTGTCAAAAAGACTTCTTAGCCTATATGCGCCTGCGTGAATGGCAAGATATTGTTTATCAAATAAGTACTGTGTGTAACGAAATGGGCATGAAAGCCACCAGCCAAGCGGCTGATGGCGAACTTGTTCACAAAGCGTTGTTAAGCGGGATGCTAAGCCATATTGGCTTTAAAGATGAAAAACAAATATACAAAGGCGCACGTAATAGTCAGTTTCATATTTTTCCGGGTTCAGGTTTATTTAAAAAGAGCCCTAAATGGATCATGTCAGCGGAGCTGGTAGAGACAAGTAAGTTATATGCCCGCACAAATGCAAAAATAGACATTAACTGGGTAGAACCATTAGCACAGCACTTAGTTAAACGTAGTTACACAGAACCTCATTGGGAGAAAAAGCCAGGTGCGGTAATCGCGTTTGAACAGCAAACTTTATACGGCTTACTTGTTGTAAATAAACGCCGCTGTGTTTATAGCAACATAGACCCTAAAGTGAGTCGAGAGCTTTTTGTGCGCACTGCATTAGTTGAGCAAGAACTGGGCTTAAACGAGGGCTTTTTAGCGTTTAACCGTGAGCTAATAGAAGATATTCAAGTTCTGGAAAATAAGTCACGTCGTCGTGATATTTTAGTTGATGAGCAAACGTTATTTGAGTTTTACGATAAAAAAATACCTAAAGAAATTAATAACCGCGCTGCATTTTTAAAATGGTATAAAACACAAAAACAACAAAATAAGCATTACCTACACATGACTCGTGAAGAGTTAATGCAGCATGGTGCAAGTAATATCACTGAGTTTGACTACCCTGACACATGGCAGCAAGACAATATTATATTGCCGCTTGCTTATCATTTCGACCCAGGCCAAGCAGTTGATGGCGTTGCGGTACAAATACCAGTAGCGCTTTTAAATCAAGTACAAGAAAGTGGTTTTGACTGGCACATACCAGCATTTAGGCATGAGCTAATAAGTGGGCTTATAAAGTCATTGCCTAAATCGCTTCGTCGTAATTTTGTGCCAGCACCAAACTATGCTGATGCAGTACTGGCAGCTATTGAGCCAATGCAAGGTAGCTTAATTGATGCTTTAGCCACGCGTTTATTAAGAATGACAGGTGTGAGGGTTGATCCCGAGGCATGGGATTTAAGTGCATTAGCACCGCATTTACGATTACAGTTTGAAGTACGTGATGAGAGCGATAAGTTACTTGCACGAGGACTTGATTTAGCCAAGCTCAAAGCAGAGCTGCAAGGTGAAGTAACCGAAACACTGTCTAAAGTAGCCGATAAAGGCATTGAAAAGTCAGACCTAACACAATGGGATTTTGGTGAGTTACCCGCTTCATACGTTAAAAAGCAAGGTCAATATGAGATAAAAGCATACCCTGCGCTGGTGGATAAAAAATCAGCCGCTGCAGTGGAGCTTTTTGATAGCGAAGCAAAAGCGCAGCAAGCTCATCAACAAGGTTTGCGCCGTTTAGTACTATTAAATGTGCCATCGCCAATTAAGTACTTACAACAAAACTTACCGAATAAGGCAAAGCTGGGTTTGTACTTTAACCCATTTGGTAAAATAGCTGATTTAATTGATGACTGTATTGCCGCAGGTGTTGATAGCTTATTAGTAAAACACGGTGATATACGCGACGAAAAAGCATTTGAAACAGTAAAAGAGCAAATACGCGGTGAGCTGGGCGATGCCGTTGTATCGATTGCAACGCAAGTTGAGCAAGTATTAAGTATTGCTCATGCGCTGCATAAAAAAATGAAAGGGCGCGTTGATTTAACCATGATAACCGCGCACGGCGATATTAAGTCACAGCTTGAGTCACTTATATTTAAAGGTTTTGTGAGCGCGCATGGCGCAGATAAAATAGCGGATTTAATTCGTTATTTAAAAGCGATTCAAAAACGTTTAGAAAAGCTGCCAGTGGATCCAAATCGTGATAGGTTATGCGTACTAGAGCTAGATAAAGTTGCGCAAGAGTATAAAAAAGTAGTTAATAAAACGCCTAAAGGGTTGCCTATACCACAAGAGGTAACCGCTATTTTTTGGATGCAACAGGAGCTTAGAGTGTCGCTATTTGCTCAAACACTAGGAACGCCTTACCCAATTTCAGCCAAGCGGGTACTTAATGCGATAAAAGAGATAGAATAAAACTTGCATTTTCTATTAAGCTTAGTACCTTAATAGAAGGATTTATTTTTGTTTTGAAAAGGAAGCGACATAGTTATGTCCTCATCGATTGAACATAAAACAAAGCGACTTTTAGTGGTAGATGACGAGTATTTTAATTTTGAAATGCTCAAAGCCGCACTAGCGTCGAAATTTGATGTTAGTTACGCAGATTCAGGGCAAAGCTGCCTTGCGTCAGCAATTGCGAGTCCGCCAGATATAATTTTGCTTGATGTTTGTATGCCTGGTCTTGATGGTTATGATACATGCCGAATGCTAAAGCACACACCTGAAACAAAAAATATTCCTGTTGTTATGGTATCGGGCCTAGAGTCCCCATCTGAAAAACAAGCAGGGTTTGATGCTGGTTGTAACGCGTATGTTGTAAAGCCATTTTCAGTGGGTGCTTTGTTGGAAGAAATTAACACGGTTGTTTAGAGGTAACATATGTTTACTGATGATAAGCGAAATTTTAGACGCATGCAGATTAACACTCCTGCAAATTTAACAACGATAGAACCAATAGCGGGTTTAAGTTTTGCCGCAGAGTGCGTGGATTTAAGTGCAACAGGTTTATCAATTCATTTAGATGAATTGCTTGAACCTAATACCTTACTGACGGTGAACATTGATTCGACTCATCCAAGTATTGCGCCTTTAAATGCAACAGCAAAAGTAATACGTGCCAGCAAAGAAGATGATGGCACGGTAACAGCAGGTCTTGAAATCATTCAGTTTAACTAAATCGAATTCAGTTAAACTCAATAGTAGATATTAAAAAACCTTACAGATTAAGCCTTTTAAGTAAAAGCCTTCAGGGTAGCTGCCAGCAATTGGGTGATCGGCTGCCTGGTTTAATCGCTCCATTATCAGTAGGTCTTTACCTGCATCAAGTGCTGCATCGGCTACTACTTTTTGAAACAAGTTTTGTTCCATTAAACCAGAGCATGAGAATGTTAATAGTGTTCCACCTGGTTTTAGTATTTGCATGGCAATCATGTTGATATCTTTATAGCCACGACACGCGCCCGTTAACTGCGCTTTATTATCAGCAAATTTTGGTGGGTCCATTACGATGGTATCAAACTGTCTACCTTCGTCGCGGTATTGGCGTAATAATTTAAATACATCCTGCTTAACAAAGCTCACTTTGTTTAAATCTAAGTTATTATGCTCAACATTACGCTTTGCTGTATCTAAAGCGGGTTGCGATACATCTACGTTAGTTACATGCTCACATCCACCACGCAGGGCATACAACGAGAATGTACCTGTGTAACTAAAGCAGTTAAGGACAGTTTTACCTTTTGAGAAGCGCTCAAGTGCAGCACGGCTGTCACGCTGATCTAAGTAAAATCCTGTTTTGTGACCTTCAATTATATCAACTTCGATTTTTAAGCCGTTTTCTTCAATAAGCACAGGCTCTTTTGGTTCGTTACCCCAAAGAGCGCCTTTTATTGGTTCTAAGCCTTCTTTAGTACGTACATCTACGTCAGAACGCTCATATATGCTAGAGCCGGGGAAAATAGACATCAATGCGCCTACAATCTCGCCTTTATGGCGCTCGGCACCGGCGCTTAATAGCTGGCACACTAATACGTTGTCAAATTTATCTATTGTAACGCCTGGTAAGTAATCAGACTCAGCAGCACATAAGCGAAACCCTGTTAATCCGCCTTCTTCAATAACTTGGCTACGGGCTTCTAATGAGCGACGTAAACGGCGTTCAAAAAAGTGTTGATCGATGACTTCTTTTTCGTCAAAGCTCCAAACACGTGCACGAATTTGTGAGTGAGGGCTATACGCAGCAGTTGCTAAAAACTTACCTTCGCTGTCGTGAATCGTTACTGTGTCGCCTAATCCAGGTTTACCTTTAATTTTTTTGATGGCTTTTGAAAATAACCAAGGGTGTTTTCTTTTTAATGATTTATCGCGACCAGCTTGTAGGTAAACGGCAGATGACATAAGGCTTCTCAGTAGTAATAAATAAGCGCTGTATTTTAGTCAAGCAAGGAGCAACATACAATGAATGTTTTGCAAGGGGGGCATAAAGCACGGTAAAGTACGGATAATTCATTGATTAATTAGCTTTTTGGAACCTAACTTTGTCTGACGTCGCTTTAAGCCCTGATTTAGAAATACTTAACTCACAATGTAGAGGGTTTATCGCCTCTTTAGTGCATGCCGATGTTGCTCATGACATTACTCATATAGAGCGAGTGGTGCGCGTTGCAATACAGTTATGTAATGCGGAGCAGGCAAACATGTCAGTAGTATTACCTGCAGCGTGGATGCACGACTGTGTGGCGGTGGCTAAAAACCACCCTGATCGTGCAAAAGCCTCTACTATGGCAGCTGATAAGGCATTGGAATTTTTAAAATCGATTAATTATGACGAGTCACTTTTTGATGAGATTCATCATGCAATTGCAGCACATAGCTTCAGCGCAAATATAAAAATTAAAACAGTTGAAGCGCAAATAGTACAAGATGCCGACAGAATGGATGCATTGGGCGCTATTGGCGTTAGCCGGTGCATGAAGGTTGGTGGCTCAATTTCTCGGTTATTATATAACCCAAATGACCCTTTTTGTGTTGAACGCGAGGCTGATGATAAAACATACACGCTTGATCACTTTTTCATAAAGTTATTACATATTGCCGATAGTATGAATACCCCATCAGCTAAAGCAGAGGCGAATAGACGAACAAGGTATATGCATGAGTTTTTAGAGCAATTAAAGTCAGAAATTGGTGAGTAACGTGAATAATACAAGCATACCGAAATTATCAGGCATTGATCATTGCCATTTAAATGTTGATAACTTAGCTAATGCCGTTAAGTGGTATGAACAGGTTTTAGGTTTTAGCGTAGTGCCAGAGCTTGCCTTTTGGGATGAGGATGGGCGAGGCCCTTTAACGCTTGAAGATGCTTGTTCAACCACTCGTTTAGCATTGTTTGAAGGAGAGGGGCGCAGTAAAGGGATTGCATTTTTAGCCTCAGGGGATCAATTTATTCAATGGCGTATTCATCTTGAGAGTTTAAATATAAAAGTAGTTTTAGCAGATCATGGTGTAACGTTTTCTATGTACTTTAAAGACGAAAGTGGCAATAGCCATGAAATTACGTCACATGACTATCGTTATATAAAATCTTATTACCCAAATGTTGAGCTTGGCTCTCACAGTGCTAAAAAGAATTAGCTTTCTTGATTTGCATTTTTTATAGCAATAATATTGTCTAAGTTTTTTACTAATAGCTCGATTAGAGCGGGATCGAAATGAGTTCCTGCTTGCTCTTGCATATGCAAAACTGTTTTCTCTACACTCCAAGCCTCTTTGTAAGGGCGTTTTGAGGTAAGTGCATCAAATACGTCAGCTATAGCAACAATTCTACCTTCAACTGATATTTCTTCGCCTTTGATCCCGTTAGGATAGCCTGAGCCATCCCATTTTTCGTGGTGTTCAATTGCAAGTGTATGTGCAAGTTGTAGTAAAGGAGATGATGAGTTTGCTAAAATTTGCGCGCCAATGGTGGCGTGTTCTTTCATATGATCAAACTCTTCAGAGGTTAACTTTCCAGGTTTGAGTAGGATAGCATCAGGGATGCCTATTTTTCCTACATCGTGCATTGGGGCAGCTTGACGTAAAAGTTCTGCACGTTGCTCATCCATACCTAGTGCTAACGCTAATACTTTACTGTATTGGCTCATGCGCACTATGTGTTCACCCGTGTCGGTGTCTTTATATTCCGCTGCACGGCCTAGACGTTCCACTAAATCTACATGAGCTTGCTTTAATTGCTCTGCTTGTACTAGCGACAAGTGAGTATTAACCCTTGCTCTTACAATGGCAGGGCTTATTGGTTTAGTAATATAATCTACTGCGCCTAACTCAAAACCTTTGTATTCATCGCTTTCATCGCCAAGCGCAGTTACAAAAATAATTGGGATATGTGATGTTTTAGGATTTCTCTTAACAATTTGGCACACTTCAAAGCCATTCATATCTGGCATCATTATGTCAAGCAAAATTAGCTTTGGTAGTTCTTTTTCAAGAAGTGCTAGTGCGGCATCACCAGATTTAGCAAACGACATACGATATTGATTACCTAACACTTCGCGCATTACTTTTAGATTTGCAGGCTCATCGTCAACAATTAATACCCGTGGCCTATCTGTCGTAAAATCCATTAATTAATACTCATTGTTTGTTAGTTTTTCAAGTAAGGTTTCTAGTATTACGTGTGCTTTATCAAAATCAAATTCATCAAAGGCTTCGGCTATATCATCAACTTCATTTTGAAAGGTAGAAGGTGCGCCGCGTTGCAACTTTGCGAGTAGTTCATCATTTAATTCTGCGTTTTGCGCATCTTGATGAAGTGTTTCACACAGTGACTTAATTTCATCTATTGATAGAGTGTCTGAGCTATCATCTTCAGGCTTGCTATTTGGCTCATCGCAAGTATTTGATGACAGCAGTTGCGTTATAATAAGTAGTTCGTTTTTGATATCGTCTAAAAGACTAATAACTTTAGCATCACTTTGCTTGTGCTCTAAATCGGTTAATAACTTCATTAACGTTGTTAGCCCTAAGTTACCAGCAACACCTTTGAGTGTGTGAATGAGGCTATCGACATCTTTTATGTTTGATAATTTATCATTAAATAATCTCTCAAACCGCTTATCACTATCACTAACAAACTTAGTAATCTCTGTAAGTTGCTTACACTTAGAACCCCAAAGTGCTAATCCTTTTTCAAAATCTATATGCTGCGCTTTAGGATCGCTTTGCGATATAACCATTTCTTTTGCAATACCAAGCCCCAGCACTTGCGCTATTTCTTGGTTAAGCTGATTTATATCGACGGGTTTATTGGCAAAGCCATTCATGCCTGCTTTTTTAGCCGTAAGCTTATCTTGCTGTAATACGCTTGCTGTGAGCGCGATAATTGGCGTGTACTTAAGCTGCCTTTGGTTTTCTATAGCTCTTATTTTTTGTGCTGCTTGTATGCCATCACACAATGGCATATGTATATCCATTAAGATGACATCAAAGTCTTGCTCTTCAAATACTTTAATCGCTTCAAGTCCGTTTGACGCTTTGGTAACTGAATGCTGATCGCGTGATAGAAGCAAAGACAGTAGTTCTGTATTTTGCTCTATATCATCAACTACTAGCACTCTAAGTGCAGGCAGTTGGGTGTGTAGACCATCAAAATAATCTATTTTAGATTCGTCACCTAAAGTAAGCGGCAATGAAAAGTAAAAACAGGTGCCTTTACCTAGCTCACTTACTAAGTTTATTGTTCCGCCCATAAGCTCTACAAGTTGTTTACTTATGGTTGTACCAAGGCCTGTACCACCAAAGCGGCGAGTAGTAGTGCCATCGGCTTGTTCAAAAGGTTGAAATACAGCTTGAATACGATCTTTTGCAATACCAATTCCGGTATCTTGCACTTCAAAAAACAGATGCTGATTTTGTGTCATGCCAACGGTGACCGTAACAGAGCCTTCTTCGGTGAACTTAATCGCGTTACCAATTAGATTAGTGAGTACTTGTCTGAGTCGATCTGGGTCGCCGTAGTACGTAGAACTTACTGATTCTTTAATATGGAGTTTAAGTTCTAAATCTTTCTTTTTAGCCTCTAACCAAAAAGTAGAAATAATACTGTCTATCACTGGTTTTAAGCTAAAGTGGACTGGCTCAATGGTGAGCTTACCGCGTTCTAGTTTTGCAGAGTCGAGAATTTCATTTAACAATCTTAGCAATGAACGCGCTGCATTATTTACGGTAACCAAGTGCTTTTGTTGTTCTTGATCAAGTGGGGTGTCCATTAATAGATCGCTAAAACCTATTATAGAATTCATTGGGGTGCGTATTTCATGGCTCATATTAGCCATAAAAGATTGCTTTGCATGAGCAGCTTCTTCAGCTTTAAATTTAGCTTGCTCTAGTTTTTCTTCATATTCTTTGCGTTCAGTAATATCGACTAAAACACCATCAATCCACTTTGGGTTGCCTTGAGCATCAAAGTCGATACTCCCTTTATCTAACAACCACAAAATTTTGCCATTTCTATGTCTAATTCGGTATTCAATAGAATATTGAGACTTTGCATCAACAGCTTTAGTGACTTCATCAACTATTTGTTTTTGGTCTGATTTCAAGACCAAGTCATTAAACTCGATACAATGCTCTGTAAACTCATTTGGGTTATACCCTGTAAGCTCAATTATATTTGGACTAATAAATAACATAGTCCAGTTGTCATCAAACTTGCATCTAAACGCGACTCCGGGCATGTTATCGATAAGAGAGCGGTATTTTTGTTCTTTCTCTTCTAAACTTTGCTGCAAAGCGCGTTGTTCGGTCAAGTCGGTGATGAAGCCAACATATAAAGGGTTATGGCCCGGCTGATTTACTTCGCCTATACCTAAGCGAATAGGAAAAACATGTCCGTTCATGTGTTTTGCATATACATCACGGTTTATGCCTATTATTTTACCTAGATCAACATTGTGAGCATTTAAGAGGTATTCGTCGTGGTGCTTGGCAATGTTATCGTCCATTAGCATTTTTACGTTTTTGCCTTGAACTTGGTTTTCTTGCCAGCCAAAAATTTTACTTGCGGCTTCATTAAAACTTAAAATAATACCAGCATGGTCAATGGTAACAATGCCATCTATAGCGGTACCTAAAATAGCATTTAGACGGGATTCTTTTGCCGACTTATCCTCAAGTAGCATGCGATAGCGAACCATACCATTTATTACACCAACCACGCTTGTAATCGCGATAGTTGCTGTGGCGACTGCAATGGCGATAAAAGTTAGTCCTGCGGTTGCGTTAGCATCATCATAGATTAGTGGCGATGTAGCTACAAAACGTGTAGCGGCCATACCCATATAGTGCATACCAGCAACAGCACACCCTAAAATAACAGCGCTAATTGAGTTATTTTGAAGAGGTGATAAAGAGGGTAAAAAACGCTCAAGATTAAAGCGACTGTAAAGGGCTATAAAGGAGAGGGCTACAGCAACAATGATTGATAACGCAAATATCAATGGATCATATCTAAGTAAAGGAGCAAGATCCATTGCAGCCATGCCGCTATAATGCATAGTGCCAATGCCGGCTCCTAGTAACACGGAGCAAATCGACAATACTTTTAGATTCCCTTTACTATTTACTAGCATTGATACAGCGTACTGACATGCAATAAATGCTGGTATAAAAGAAAGGAGAGTGATTGTTGGATCATAATCAATATTAGTACACAGTGAAAAGGCAAGCATACCAATAAAGTGCATACTCCAAATACCAGCCGAAAAAACAGTTGCAGCGGTCACGTTTGCTAAACGTTGGTAGCTAGGAAATTGAGTTTCTTTTGCGAGATCTATAAGTCGAATGGTGAAAAAGGCTGCAAAAATAGCAATTAGCAATGACATTGAAACTAATAGAGGATCGTAAACGCCATTAATGATTAAGCTAGGATCTTGGTCTGTGATAAAAAAAGCTGATAACATAATGGCTCAAAATATAATCTTTATTTATCAAGTTTAATCTAATTAATTAATAAATAAACTGTTAATTCAATGAAGTGATTAAAATAACGAATTTATTACTTTTAGTTTTCTTTTATTTATCAGGAAGTAGTTTTTTAGTTGGTGTTTTTTATTCTAATGTATTGCCTTTAACGGGGCTAAGTTCGATTTATATGGTCATATTTAAGTTTCTATCGAGCAACCTTAAGAAAACTAATGAATTGGCTTAACTAAGCGAAAATTACACCTTATTTGGTTTTATTAGTTGCTGGTGAATTTTCTCGTAGCAATATCATTAATGAGTATGAAAGTGTTTGAATATCAGTTAAAGAAAAGTATAAAACGTAAAACGGTTGCCATTAAAGTACATAACAAGAAGGTGACTGTATATGCCCCTCAATTTGTTAGTAATAAACACATCCAAGAATGGCTTTTTGATAAGCAGGTGTGGGTAAATGCTCAATTAACTAAACAGCACAATATTGCTGATAGCAGACAGAACCCGCTCAAAGACAAACAAATTTTAATCTTTGATAGCATTGTAAACATAGAATTTAAGCAAGGTATTAAGTCCGAAGCACTAAACTGTAACGACAGCTTGCTTATTACACACTCTTCGCGCGTTAAAAATACTTCGCAAAAATATCAGCAACTTCTTGAAGAATATTTAAAAGAGCAACTAACTGCATATATAGAAATGCGTTTAGCGTACTTCTGCGCACAAATGGATGAAGAATTACCTACGAGTCTAAAAGTAGCTATTTATAAGCGAAAGTGGGGAAGTTGTAATAGTAAGCGAGAGCTAACATTTAATTTGCATTTAATCGGAGCGCCTTATCATGCTATTGATTATGTGATTGTCCACGAGTTAGCGCATTTACGTCACTTAAACCACAGCAAAGCTTTTTGGCAACACGTTGATCGTTTTTTTCCTAATTATAAAGCATCATCAACATGGCTAAAGAAAAACAGTATGAGTTTACAATGGGTATTTTGAAGTTACCTGAATATAGGAATATAGGAATATAGGAATATAGGAATATAGGAATATAGGAATATAGGAATATAGGAATATAGGAATATAGGAATATAGGAATATAGGAATAGTAGAGAAGTGGTGGAGGGAGCTGGATTCGAACCAGCGAAGGCTGAGCCGTCAGATTTACAGTCTGATCCCTTTGGCCGCTCGGGAACCCCTCCACACTAATTTTATTGCATTTGGCCCCACTTAACTTAGCGGTAAGAAAAGTGGTGGAGGGAGCTGGATTCGAACCAGCGAAGGCTGAGCCGTCAGATTTACAGTCTGATCCCTTTGGCCGCTCGGGAACCCCTCCAATGCAACGGCGCTGATAATAGCAAATTGCGTATTTAAGTAAAGAAAAAAGCTAAAGAAAATTGAAATAAAGCCGATAAATATCTATCAGTTACCACAATCGACTAAAGACTATGCAAATAGATGATTTGTTAATCACAGAGAGTCAGTTAAACAGTAGGCTCAATAATAGTGTGCATGAAAATCGCCGTGGCGAATTTTCTCTACTATTAGCGATGCTGTCACATGACGCACTCGACTTTAGCCAATTTCATTTACCAAAAACTGAAATAGATAATTTAGTTATAGAAGAAGAGGCATTAAGAAAGCAATTTGGCGCAGGTCCAAAGCAACTTTTAGCCCCTGATGAATACAATATGTTGGTTGGACAGTTTAATGCATCATTAATATCTCAAGAAGGGGAGCGCTGTGGTATGACAAGTATTAAGTTAAGGCAATGCTTAAGCCCTGAACCACTTGCGATTAGAAATGATGATAAGCATATTCCACTTAATATAATAGATAACTGTGAGCTTGCTGTCAGAAGAAGAATTAAAAGCGAACAAACACAACTAGCGAATCCCCCTATAAATGCAGCTGCTTTTTACGACAGCCTTAATAATGATGCAATACATCAACCACTTCAGCTTATTGCGGTGTGATATATGATTGTAATAATCATCAGTTAATATATGCTTTATAACGGGTCTGCTTTATATATTTGCTAATAATTGATTTAATGAAAAAAAAGCATCCAAAAATTAAATGCAATTGCTATAATGGCGTCAAATGGTATGACATGAAATGCCATTATCATTAAACCAAGGTAATTAGGAACGTAATGAAGAAAACATTCACGCTAAATCACGAGAAAATCAAATACCCTCGTATGGTTGATGCTGCAAAGCACGAAGTGAAAAAATATTTGAAAAGAGAGCGTAATAAAACGCTACCTGAAGATGCTGACTATTGGGCATTTGACTGTAAGTTTGGTAACACAGCTGAAGATGCGCAAGTTGTGCACGTTGCTGAATTAAGTAACCAAATTGGCGAAATTGAAAAGCAAGGTTTGACCTCTTTCTACGTAGAGATTTTAGCTCGACCTGCTCAACGTCAGCAATTAGATTTAGATGATGACGAATAATACTTAACTAAATTAAGTATTCAAAGTTATAAAATGAGCCCAAGTGGCTCATTTTTTGTTTTTATGCAGTAAAGATTTACTAAAAAGTATTTTTATTAGTAACCAATAAGTAGAACCCCTCTTAATTAACATTTGCATAACAAAATGTGATGCTATAGGCTGTTTTTAATTAAAAAAACAAAACATTTTTACTATGCCAATAAATTACTCTGACCATCAATTAAAACTAAGTTTAAAGAATTCTAAAGTACTTATAGTTGACGATCAGTTATTAAGCTTAATCGTATTGAAAAAAATATTATCTGAGCATTTTAATGTGACAACAGCTGGAAGTGGTGAAGAAGCAATTGAAATTTGTAATGTAAATGTACCCGATATAGTCCTACTCGATATTAGTATGGGTGGAATGAGTGGTATTGATACATGTTTAAAATTAAAAAATAATACTGAAACACAGGATATCCCAGTTATTTTTGTTACATCCTTTGAAAACGAAGAAGAAGAGTGTTGGGAAGCCGGAGCTGTTGATTTTATTAAAAAGCCGATTATAAAAGAAACACTATTTAGAAGGGTTCGTGCCCATATAACGTTAAAATTACAACACGACTTACTCAATCAAAAAGTATTTTTAGATGATTTAACTAAAGTATTCAATCGCCGTTATTTTGATGCACATTTTTCTAAAATGGAACGAAGCGCCTTACGAGAAAAAGTTGACTATGCGTTATTACTCATCGATATAGATTACTTTAAGCAATACAATGATATCTATGGTCATGTGCAGGGGGATACGGTGTTAAACCTAGTAGCACAAACTATTACTAATAGTTTGCAAAGGCCAACCGATTTTGTTGCGCGTTATGGCGGCGAAGAGTTTGTAGTTGTTCTACCGCATACAAGCACTGAAGGTGCAATTTGTGTTGCTGATAAAATTAAACAAAATGTGGCCGATTTAGGAATATTACACAAATATTCAGAATATGATTTTGTGACTATTAGTATTGGCGGTGCAACCCTACAACCATATGTAAATAACAAAAACACGTTGCAGATCGCAGATGAAAAAATGTATGAGTCTAAAATGCAAGGGCGTAACAAAGTGTGTTTTTAAGTTTAGTTAGCTAATAAATCACTCTGCCACTTAAAAACACCTTTTAGGTGATAAATATTAAATAAGATTATTTATTACATGCTATGACATTTTTTGTACTTTTTATTGCTACCGCATGGGCAGTCATCATTTCTGCCTACTTTAATATCTTCAACAGGATATATAGTGCCATCTAAATAACGCCATTGAGTGTTTTCTTTAATAAACAGCGACTTTTCGTGAAGCTCACAAAATAAGTTTTGATAAAAATATTGGGCTTTAAATTCTACCGTTCCAGTATCACCATCATGGCTTGAGTCAATTAAATCAAGATTTATAAATCGACAGCTGTTAGCAAAATCATTGATTTCTTTAACCGGATTCTCAGCTTGTTTTTCTTTTGCGTAGGTTTGATAAACATATTTTGCATTTTTAATAACATAAGCGCTGAATCGTGAGCGCATAAGTTGTTCAGGAGTGTCAGCTTGCTTAACAGATAAGTGAAGCGGCTCGCAGCAATCGGCATAATTGTGCCCACTGCTGCAAAAACATAATGTGGTATTGAGTGAAGTCATAATAATAATACAAAGTCTAAAACATTAGTTTAACAAGCTTATTGAGCGAGTGGTATCTCTGTTGTTTGAGCGTTTTTAGTAAAACAATATAGTTTTGTATTCGTTTTACTCAAATCGAACGATAGATTTGTAAGTAGTTGGTTATTAACTATATCGGTCCAGGTAATTACCGCTGCAAAGTTTCCATTATGTAACGCAGAATTTAATACATACTCTAGATTTACTAGGTGCTTCTGTCTAATAACAAGTAATTTACTTGTATCAATAGAGCATGAGTCAAGTAAAGCTTTGCTAGGTACATGATCTGGTGCAATTAATAACGTCCATGCATTAGAGCTATTATATTGGTGTAATACTTTTAAAAGCTCAAAGGTCGCTGAAATTTCATCTTCAATTTGGATCAAATTTACGCAATCGCTTTGCTCGTCTTGTTGGTAACTTTTAACTGTTCTTACGGTAATAGGCTGTAACATAATTTCACTCACTGGGTTTTTATACAGTATTCATATACAGTAGTTTATACAGTGCTTTCGTGCAAGCATTTTATGCTATTTATTTGTACAGTTATTCAGCTTTTGATCATTGTTTTTTGTTTTTAAATCTATAATTCTTTATTAATCAACTTGTTATAGACTTGTTTTTGAGGGGGTATTTTTAAAATAAATTTTTGAGTCATGTTTTCATTTGTGGGTTTTATACTGTGTAGGAGTATCTTTGTAACTATATACAGTATTTTTCAACACTGTATACAGTACTTATAACTTAGTTAGTTTATGTGTTTTCACTGGTGCGAGGGATCATATGAGAAAACTGGAGTTGGTGGATTTGTTCGTACAAACTTGCTGCATAACATTGAGCATCTTTAAATCGCTTAGTTTCGATATGTTTGCGTATATCTGTAACCGCTGCAGTGGCAGGTGCGTACCCTTGGCTACTCGCTAAGCTCAACCACGCTACAGCATGAAATACACTTTGTGGCACGCCTTCACCTTTTACAAAAAATAAACCTAAATAAAACTGTGCTCTATGGTTTCCTGCCATTGCAGCAAGGCGCATCCATTTTGCAGCCAATGGAGCTTGATTATTTTTTAAATAATATAGGGCTTTATTAATAGTACTTTGCTCATCTTTTTTATTATCAATGGGCGCGGGGCTGCTTTCTGGTTGAGTAACAAAACCTAAAATGTTGTCTAGCTGTTGCTCTAAGTCTTGCTCACAAGGTGTTGTTTTAAGCATATTGGTTCATTTATTATTTTAACTACTTTAACAGTTTAGTATATAGCAAGGTAAAATGTCCTGTAAAAGATAATTTTTATGTTAAAATCTCGCCACTTTTTACTATCACAAGTTTATTATGTTTGAAGCCTTATTTAAACTCAGCGAAAATAATTCAACAGTTAAACGCGAATGCGTTGCTGGCCTAACGACCTTTATCACTATGGTATACATTGTATTTGTAAACCCGGCTATGCTTGCTGAGGCAGGGATGGATCAAGGGGCTGCATTTGTAGCTACCTGTATAGCAGCTGCGATAGGCTGTTTTATAATGGGTTTGTGGGCTAATTATCCATTAGCATTAGCGCCTGGCATGGGACTAAATGCCTTTTTTACGTATGGCGTCGTATTAGGAATGGGTTATACCTGGCAAGCCGCATTAGGGGCTGTTTTTATGTCGGGTTGTATATTTTTATTTTTAAGTTTATTTAAAGTCAGAGAATGGATTATTAATGCCATACCTCTGGTGCTCAAGCGAGCTATCGCAACAGGTATAGGTGCTTTTTTAGCCTTAATTGCCCTTAAAAATGCAGGCATTATTGTCTCAAGCCCAGCAACATTAGTGCAATTGGGCGACATTACTTCCCCAGGCCCATTATTAGCTATATTAAGCTTTTTTGTAATTGCAGCGCTTTTATACCGCGATTTTAAAAGCGGTGTACTTATTAGTATTTTATTAGTGACAGGCATTGCACTAAGTTTAGGGCTAGTTGAATATCACGGTGTTATGGCTATGCCACCATCAATAATGCCTACTTTTATGCAACTAGATTTTGCCGCCGCTTTTGATATATCAATGATGAGTGTTATTTTTGCATTCTTGTTTGTCGATCTTTTTGATACTTCGGGTACATTAGTTGCGGTCACTCAAAAAGCTGGTTTAGCTGATGAAAAAGGTAACATGCCTCGTTTAGGACGCGCACTAAGTGCTGACAGCTCAGCAACAATTGCAGGTGCGATGCTAGGCACGTCTACGACTACATCGTATATAGAATCGGTTGCTGGTGTTTCTGTTGGCGGACGTACTGGCTTAACGGCTGTAGTTGTAGGTATTTGCTTTTTACTAATGATGTTTTTTGCACCGCTTGCACAAATGGTACCGGCTTATGCTACAGCAGGTGCTATTTTATATGTCGCTGTACTGATGCTACAAAATTTAAAGTTTGTAAATTGGGATGATATGACCGATGCAATTCCTGTTACTGTGGTATTACTAATGACACCATTAACGTTTTCGATTGCGCACGGTATTGCACTTGGTTTTATATCTTATACGGCGGTTAAAGTTTTGTGCGGTAAGCAAGATCAAGTCAGTATTAGTGTTTGGATATTAACAGCCTTGTTTGTTTTCAAGTTTGCATTTTTGTCTTAATAGCTAACAAAAAATACAGAAAAGCCTGCATAAATTTAATTTGTGCAGGCTTTTTTAATAGTTATTTTTAGTATAAAAACGCTACCATTTCTTTTTAGGAGCAAACAATATATCTAAGTCGTCTTGCTCTTCTTCTGTTTTCTTTTTAAGTGCGCTTGCATTAGAAGCTCGCAGTTCAACACTAATTGCTTCTAAGTAACCTTCAACTTCCTGGCGTTTTGTTGTTACATATTCATCGGTGTATGTAACTGCATTGAGCGTTGCCTGTGCTTTTTCAAAATACTGTCTTGCTGAGCCAACCATACTTGCTGAGCGGGCAGATAAACCACGTTTTATTTGGCTTTCGATATTAATACGCAGTTGTAGTTTTTCAAGACGTTTATCTTCTAAAACAAAAACTTGGCTATCAATACGACCTTTATTATGTTCAGAGCGTAAAATTGAGCGTAATTTTTTAATACCTTGAATTAGGCCAACAAGCTGTTTGTCATTATTGGGTAACGTTAGGGCTTCACTGCTGTTGTCTAGAACTGCATTGGTGAGGTGCGTTTTAGCCTCACCTAAGCGGCTTTTGAGTGCTTTGGATGTTGGCGAACTAGTAACCATCGTGTTTAATGCTTCGTAAATACGGCGTTGCAATACACGGATTATATTTTCAGAAAGAGGTATATTGGCACTATTCATTAGTGCTTCTTCAGTTTCTTCTATTATAGCTTTTTGTTTTGTTAGCTCTTTGCGTCGTTCCGCTTCTTGTTTTTCTTTGTGTTGTTGTACAGCACTTACCCAAAGTGCAATCACAATCAATGCAACTATAAGCACTATTATAATAGAAACGATCATGGTGTAATTCTCGGATATATAACCTAATTATTTAATCTTACATTAAATATACGTTAACAGGGTAGCTTTGCGCCGATTAACTTAAAAAATACACCAAAAAATTGATAGGTTGAGCTCTTTATAAACCGTAGTCACCCTAAGGGCTTATAAACTAAAGCTGAATAAACATCGCTACCTGAAGCATATTTATTATGCTAGCCTTGAGCTCTAATCAGATAATTGCACACCTAAAGACCTAAAGTGATATTTTACGCAAATAACACTTGGTTTTAAGCGGTATTGCCTTTATAAATAATATGAATAATAACGTTAAAATTTGCAGCCATGAAATTACAACAACTCAGATACATCGTAGAAGTACAAAATCATAAATTAAATGTTTCAGCGACTGCTGAGAGTTTATTTACCTCGCAGCCAGGAATTTCTAAACAAGTACGCATGTTAGAAGATGAGTTGGGTGTACAAATTTTTGGTCGCAGTGGTAAACATTTAACGCATGTAACCGGTGCTGGCGAAGATATAATTAATATTTCTCGTGAAATACTCTCCAAAGTAGAAGGTATTAAAGCCGTTGCTAATGAGCATACGCTACCTGATCAAGGTAAGTTAAATATTGCCACAACACATACCCAAGCTCGTTATGCTTTGCCTAACGTGATTCAAGGGTTTATGAAAAAATACCCTGCGGTATCGCTTCATATGCACCAAGGTACTCCACAGCAAATATCGGATGCTGCAGCACGCGGTGATGCCGACTTTGCTATTGCAACAGAAGCACTGCATTTGTATTCAGATTTAGTTATGCTGCCTTGCTACCATTGGAACCGCAGTATTGTTGTTGCTAAAGATCATCCGCTCGCTAAAAAGGCAAATAGTTTAACCGTTGCTGATATTGCCCAATATCCACTCATTACATATGTATTTGGTTTTACGGGCCGCTCAGAGTTAGATAAAGCGTTTAGCGCACACGGGCTTGAACCACACATTGTATTTACCGCAACCGATGCTGATGTTATAAAAACATACGTACGACTGGGTTTAGGAGTTGGTGTTGTTGCTTCAATGGCGATAGATCAAGTGAGCGACACCGATTTAGTGTGTATTGATGCAAGCCACTTATTTGAAGCAAGCACGACCAAAATTGGTTTTAGAAAGGGCAGCTTTTTACGTACTTATATGTATGATTTTATCGAACGTTTTGCACCGCATTTAACTAAAGAGCGCGTGGAGCGAGCAAGCTTGTTACGTAACCAAGATGACGTAGATAAGTTATTTGCAGATATAGAGTTACCCGTTAAATAAGGTATTACATTAAACGAACAATAAAAAAGCTGCCTACTTTTAAATAGGCAGCTTTTCTTTTTATAGCGAGCTGATTAACATTCGATAATATTAACAGCTAATCCACCGCGAGCGGTTTCTTTGTATTTGGTTTTCATGTCGTTGCCGGTTTCAAGCATGGTTTTAATCACTTTATCAAGTGATACCTTTTGCTCGCCACTGCCACGAATAGCTAAACGTGAGGCATTAATTGCTTTAATCGCGCCCATTGCATTACGTTCAATACACGGTACTTGTACTAAGCCACCAACAGGGTCGCACGTGAGGCCTAAATTATGTTCCATACCAATTTCTGCTGCGTTTTCTACTTGCACAACATTGCCACCAACAATTTCTGTTAATGCGCCTGCAGCCATAGAGCACGCAACGCCAACTTCACCTTGGCAACCTACTTCAGCACCCGATATAGAGGCATTCTTTTTATATAAAATACCAATAGCAGCAGCCGTTAATAAATAACGTGTGGCTATATCGCGGTCTACTTCTTTCACAAATGTGTGATAGTACATAAGCACAGCCGGTAAAATACCCGCAGCACCATTAGTTGGTGCGGTAACTACACGACCACCTGCCGCATTTTCTTCGTTTACGGCAAGGGCAAATAAATCAACCCAGTCCATTGCACGAAGTGGGTCGTTACTGACTTCTATATTTAGTTTTAAGTATAAGCTTGGCGCACGGCGCTTTACTTTTAAGCCGCCAGGTAGGATACCTTCGGTACGCATACCACGGTCAATACAGGCCATCATTACTTTCCAAATATGAAACAGCGTGTCTTTTATTTCATCTTCAGTGCGCAGTGTTTTTTCGTTCTTCATCATCAAGCTTGAAACACTAAGCCCTGACTCTTTACACATCTCTAGTAGCTCTTTTGCGCTACTGAAAGGGAAAGGAGCTGGGTTTTCTTCTCTAATATCAATGGCTGCTTGTTTTTCGTTTTCAAACTCTTCATCAGTAACAATAAAGCCACCGCCAATAGAGTAATATACTTTGCTGTAAACTTTTTCGCCGTTGTTTGAGGCGATAATTTCCATTGCATTAGAGTGCTTAGGCAGCGTTTTTCGACGATGAAAAACAATAGCGCCTTGTTTTGGAAACTTAGCTTTGTGTGTTTTGTTTAAATAAATAACCTGATCTTTTTCGATGGTCGCTAAAATGTCGTCGACTAAATCGGCATCTATAGTTTCAGGGTCATAACCGGCTAAACCAAGAATTACGGCTTTACCCGAGCCATGGCCAACACCTGTTTGACCCAAAGAGCCATAAAGCTCTACTTTAATATCGGTCACATTTGCTAATAATTGTTGTTCTTGTAGGTCATTAACAAATAAGCGTGATGCGCGCATTGGGCCAACGGTGTGTGATGACGAAGGGCCAATACCA
Source organism: Pseudoalteromonas sp. LC2018020214 (assembly GCF_016598755.1). Taxonomy (NCBI): domain Bacteria; kingdom Pseudomonadati; phylum Pseudomonadota; class Gammaproteobacteria; order Alteromonadales; family Pseudoalteromonadaceae; genus Pseudoalteromonas; species Pseudoalteromonas sp. LC2018020214. The sequence goes on along the minus strand of NZ_CP066804.1, from coordinate 2,294,166 downwards.
ATGCTAAACATATCAAATGCACTGATCATAATGTGTGTGTCTCTACTTTGTTTTATCAGCACGAAGCTGCTCTTTGAACGGTCGAGCATGATAACGTGGAATTGTGATTGTGTAACTACTAATAACGAAGATTTAAACTGGTAAGGCGAGTTGTTTTGTAAAGTTTTTTATAATGCTTGCAGTCGCACCCCAAAGTAAACCATGTGGTGTTTTAAAACCTTGCAAAATAACCGTTTTCCCAAATCGTTGAAAAGGTAAGGGTTGCCAGTTAGCTTCGTTATTTAGCTCAGTGACCGAGAGCAAAAAGCTCGCTTGTACTTCATTATAATCATTTTCCCAGGTGGTGCCTTTATTAAGTAAACCCACATAGGGGCTAATACTAAAACCCGTTAATGTTGAATACTCAGGTAAGTGACCTAATACATTAACGTTGTTTTGGGCAATATTTAGCTCTTCTTTTAGTTCGCGAAGGGCTGTGGTGCGAAGGGTAATGTCGCTTACTTCAAACTTACCTCCGGGCAAACAAATCTCCCCAGGGTGATGGTGTAAATAAGTAGGGCGTTTACACAGTAAAATATGTGCATGGTTATCTATATCAATAATTGGCAGCATAACAGCGCTAGCACGTTTTTTACGCGTGTCTTTTAACTGGTTTGGCGCAGCTGTAGGGCTTAACAGAAACCGCGCCATAATGTGTTCACTATTCAAAGCGACCTACTGTTTTAATAAAGGGAGGATTTTATTTACTTTATCGTAAGTTTCTTGATATTCCAATTCGACTTTAGAATCAGCGACTATTCCGCCACCAGCCCAGCAGTAAATTTGCGCTTTGTGGCATACCAAGGTACGAATAGTGATACTCGTATCCATATTTCCACATGCACTTAAATAACCAATTGAACCACAATAAATGCTGCGGCGATGTGGTTCTAGTTCTTCAATTATTTCCATCGCCCTAATTTTGGGCGCACCGGTGATTGATCCACCCGGAAAAGCCGCTTCTAGCTGATCGACCGCTGTTTTACCTTCATCAAGTTCTGAGGTTACCGTGCTTACTAAATGATGCACTGCCGGAAAGCTTTCAATGGCAAAAAGGGAAGGGACGTGAACGCTGCCAGGTTTTGCCACTTTGCCTAAGTCGTTACGCAGTAAATCAACAATCATGACATTTTCAGCGCGATCTTTAGCTGATGCTGCGAGTATTTGGGCTTGGCGTTGATCCTCCAGCGCATCAGCTTTTCGCGGCAGTGTGCCTTTAATAGGTTTGGTTTCTACAACGTTATTATTTACTGATATAAAGCGCTCAGGGGAAATTGATAAAATTGCCCCTTGAGGGTGATTTATAAAGCTCGAAAATGGCGCTTTATTTGCTTCACGTAGTTTAATGTAAGCTGCCCAAGGGGAGCCTTCAAACTGAGCGTTGAAGCGCTGCGCTAAATTAATTTGGTAACAATCGCCACTTTTTAAATACTCCTCAATTTGGGCAAACTTTGAAGCGTACTCCGTTTCGCTCATATTTGATTGCCAGTCGCTGTTTAGGGCAAAGGACTGCGTATTAACTTGGGAGTTAACGTGCGTATTTAAATATTGCTCATAAAGCGCTAATCGATCGGTGTTTGGCTGCGATACATAAAACCAGCTTTGTTGCAGCTTGTCGTAAATAAGGGCATCTAAGTAAAGGCCAATAGCCATTTGGGGAAGATTAATGTCTTCAATAGCATGAGTGGGGATGTTTTCAATTGTACGCCCTAAGTCGTAGCCAAAGTAGCCAAGCCAGCCGCCGTTAAAGGGTAAATCGTAATCGGCTTTTGTTTTAGCAAGATGCGAAAGCTCATTATTCATAATTTCAAAGCAGTTATCACTACTTTCTATATTATTTAAAAAGCTTTTATTATTTTTTACTTCAAGGGTACTTTGCGGCTCAATGGCAATAATATCAAAACGGCTGTTTATATGATTACTATTTGCAGAATCTAATAGAATTGCGTAAGGCAAATGTGAAAAATGCGCAAAAACGTCAATGCAGTTTTGTGTTATGCCTAATTTAATACAATTTTTTTTATTGTTTAGCATTTACTGCCCCTTTAAGAACTGGCTCGAAACGGGCTGGGAGGGTATCATAAGTCAAATTTTTTGGCAGCACTAAGCTGCAAAAAACAGTGCAAACCACCGTCACCGGTTTGATTTAGATTACGCGACAACGCGTAACGGTAACTTAAGGAACCACTATGAGTACAATTTGTCAGCAAGACTTTATTGATAGCATTGAAGATGCATTGCAATATATTTCGTTCTATCACCCACTTGATTTTGTTCAAGCACTCGAAAAAGCGTACAACAAAGAACAAAGTAAAGCGGCTAAAGACGCCATTGCACAAATTTTAATTAACTCACGCATGTCGGCTGAAGGCAAGCGTCCACTTTGCCAAGACACCGGTATTATTACCTGTTTTGTTAAAGTAGGTATGGATGTTAAGTGGGATAAAACAGATTTAACCGTTCAACAAATGGTTGATGAAGGTACTCGTCGTGCATATTTGAATCCAGATAACCCTTTACGTGCATCTATTGTTGCAGACCCTGCTGGTACGCGTAAAAATACTAAAGATAATACGCCTTCGGTTGTGCATATTGATTTAGTAGCGGGTGGAAAAGTAGAAGTAATGGTTGCGGCTAAAGGCGGCGGCTCTGAAAACAAAAGTAAAATGGTTATGTTAAACCCGTCAGATGATGTTGCTGCATGGGTAGAAAAAACACTACCAACAATGGGTGCTGGTTGGTGTCCGCCAGGCATGCTAGGTATAGGTATTGGTGGTACGGCTGAAAAAGCAGCAGTAATGGCTAAAGAGTCGTTAATGGATCCGGTTGATATCCATGAATTAATGGAACGCGGCGCAGAGACAACTGAAGAAAAACTGCGTTTAGAAATTTTTGACCGTGCTAATAAATTAGGTATTGGCGCACAAGGCTTAGGCGGTTTAACAACGGTTGTTGATGTTAAAATTAAAACAGCACCAACGCATGCAGCTTCAAAACCTGTAGTAATGATCCCAAATTGTGCGGCAACTCGCCATGTACATTTTACGCTTGACGGTTCTGGCCCTGCTAATTTAAAAGCACCTAAACTAGAAGATTGGCCACAAGTAACATTTGAAGTGGGCGAAGGCACACGTCGTGTTGATTTAAATACACTGACTAAAAAAGATGTTCAAGAATGGAAAATGGGTGAAACCGTTTTACTTTCGGGCACTATTTTAACCGGTCGTGATGCAGCGCATAAACGTTTGCAAGATATGATCAACTCAGGTGAAGGTTTACCTGAGGGCGTAGACTTTGATAATAAATTTATTTATTACGTAGGCCCTGTGGATGCGGTACGCGATGAAGCAGTAGGTCCTGCAGGCCCTACAACAGCCACTCGCATGGATAAATTTACCGATATGATGCTAGAAAAAACAGGCATTGTAGGCATGATTGGTAAAGCTGAACGTGGCCCTGCAACTGTTGAGTCTATTAAAGAGCATAAATCTGTTTATTTAATGGCCGTAGGCGGCGCAGCTTACTTAGTATCTAAAGCGATTAAAAAAGCGCGTGTTGTAGCTTTTGAAGATTTAGGTATGGAAGCTATTTACGAATTTGAAGTTGAAGATATGCCAGTGACCGTTGCAGTCGACAGTGAAGGCGCCAATGCGCATACACAAGGTCCTGCAATCTGGAAAGCTAAAATTGAAGAGCTTGATAGCAAGCTAAAATAACGTACGTTTTGTATTTTTAAAAAGCGAGCCTAGTGCTCGCTTTTTTGTTTTTTTAAATAGAGTTATTAGTAAGTTTACAGCTCTGACCAGTTTGCGAAAAAGCTCACTTTTTACTGAAAACCTATAGGCAGCGGTACGTGGCGGGCAAGTAGCACTTGTATATTAAACTTTACACGCAATAATTGTGTTACGTGTACGTAAACGTAAGTTAGTGAGGTTTTTATATTTATAGTATTTAAAACTTACAAATGACGGTTTTGTGAATTTTTTATCTATATAAAAGTTTTAATTTGGTTATTTAATTTAAGCTTGATGTTTTCATTGGTTTTATCATCTGTGAGTATAGCGAACACGTATATGAAGTGATAAAGTCTCGGCAATTTCCAGCGCGCATACCCTCTCACGGGTTAACTATTTCGGAGTATTTTAAGTGGCTGTGTTTAATCGAGTTGAATTTGATAACCATGAACAAGTGGTTTTTTGTTCTGATGAAGAGTCGGGTTTAAAAGCAATTATTGCTGTACATAATACTAACCTAGGTCCTGCAGTTGGCGGATGTAGAATGTGGGATTATGCAAACGACGAAGATGCTGTTTACGACGTGCTACGTTTATCAAAGGGCATGACTTATAAAAATGCAGTTGCGCGCTTACCCTTTGGTGGCGGTAAATCTGTAATTATAGGTAATGCGAAAGAAATTAAATCTGAGCAATTATTTCGTGCATTTGGCCGTCAGTTAGAGCGATTAAATGGCAGCTATTACTCAGCAGAAGATGTAAACATCACATGTGCTGATGTAGCTATCATGAATAAAGAAACTAATTACGTACTGGGTCTTGAAGGTAAAAGCGGTAACCCATCGCCATTTACAGCATACGGTACTTTTTTAGGAATTAAAGCAGCGCTACAGCATCAACGTGGCCATCAAAATTTTGCAGGCGTAAAAGTGGCTGTTCAAGGTCTAGGTGCTGTTGCTTATGGTTTGTGTAAACATTTACATGATGCGGGTGCTGAGTTGTTTGTAACTGACATTAACCAAGCTGCCATTGACCGTGTAGTAAGTGATTTTGGTGCAACTGCGGTAGGCATTGATGACATTTACGACTTAAATGTTGATGTATATGCACCTTGTGCATTAGGTGCAACTATTAACGATTTAACGATACCGCGTTTAAAGGCGACTATTATTGCGGGTTGTGCTAACAATCAGTTAGCTGAATCTCGCCACGGTGAAGTTATTCGTGAAAAAGGCATTTTATATGCACCAGATTACGTAATTAACGCCGGTGGTATTATTAATGTTTATTATGAAACAGCGCCAGAAGGTTACAGTGCCGCAGCCTCTAATAAACATGTTGAAGGTATTTTTAATACGTTAACTGAAATTTTTGCTCGCAGCGAAAAAGAGCAAAAATCAACGCATTTAATTGCTGACGAATTAGCGCAAGAGATCATTAAAAACGGTCTGTAATTTAAGTTCTAATTTACATAAAGGTGTGCAATTGCACACCTTTTGTTTATCTGTAAGTTAAGGGGTGTTGATCTTTGCGGATTTAACCTTGAAAGATTAATAGACCCTAATGCAATTGTTACTGAACAGCGGTACACTTTATTTTTAATTTTGTGCGGCAAATTATGACTCCCTCAACTTCTCTCATGCAGCCTATCGATTTAGATAATTGGCCTAGAAAGCAACACTTTGAATTATTTAAACACTTTTCTCAGCCTTATTTTAATGTGTGTGTGCGTTTAGATGCTCAAGCACTTTACGACTATTGCAAAACCAATCAATTTTCTTTTTTTCAAGCGTATGTATATTGCACCTTAAAAGCGTGCCATGAGTACGATTCAATAATGCTACGTATAATAGATAATCAACCATGGTTACTTAATAGTGTTCGCGCAAGTGTGGTTGAGTTGTCTGAAAACGATACGTTTGTTTTTAGTTATTTTAACAGCGCAAGCGATTTTAAAGAGTTTGTAAATCATGCAAGTGACGTAAGCAAAAAAGCGAAATTACAGCCGTTATTTTCTGATGCATTTGCTCAAACAGAAGGGCAGGCAGATTTAATTCATATATCTGTTTTGCCGTGGCTGAATTTTAGTGCGTTTTCGCATGCATTTAGTGAAGGGGAGAGTTTAGGCATTCCTAAATTTGTATTTGGTCAGTTTGATAAACACACAGGTACAATACCTTTAGCTATCGATGTACACCACTCATTAATGGATGGTTTGCACGTAGCGAAATTTATAAACACATTGCAGGGTACATTTGACTCCTTTTGCAAAGGTTAACTTTAAACACATCAGTAACGGCAGTGCAAAGCAGTAAACAATTTATAAGTAATCTATAAGTAATCTATAAGCAATGCGATGTGAATTACTTTTTATTCAAATACATAACCTTATATGCTTGAAAAGCACGTGTGCTGGACATATTTATATACCATACCTTAGCTCAGGAAATCCCCATGATAAATGGACTGTTAATTGTTGTTTTAATTCTTTTTGTGGTGATTTTCTGGCGTTGGCCATCAATTCAAAACCGATTATGGCGCAGTAAATATAAAGATTTTGCTTTAAATTCGCAGCAAAAAGATATTTTACTGCGTTGCATGCCCATCTATAAAAAAATGACCGACGCTGACAGAGAAAAGTTAGAGCGACATATTACGTGGTTTTTAAACGAAAAACGCTTCGTTGGTTGTGATGGCTTAAAGCTAACGTCTGCAATGAAGTTAATTGTTGCCGCCGATGCGTGTGTATTAGTGCTTAATAAACCGTGGCCGTTATATAGAAATGTAAAAGAAATTTTATTATACCCAAGTGCTTATTATGCTCCGCAATCAACTCGCGATAGTGCAGGACTTGTGAGTTACCATAATACGGTAAGACTAGGCGAGTCATGGCCTGGCGGCACACTTGTACTCAGTTGGCATGACGTGCTTGAAGGTAACCGCTTGCCAAGTGATGGACATAACCTGGTATTTCATGAGTTTGCGCATCAACTTGATCAGGAAACAGGTAAAACAACGGGTACGCCCATTTTAAAAAGCTCAGCAGATTACAAAGAGTGGGGCCGAGTATTTAGCCGTGCTTTCACCCAGTTAAAAAGTCATGTTGCCTATAGCATGCCGCATGTTATTCACAGCTATGGTGCGACTAACGAAGCTGAGTTTTTTGCTGTACTCACCGAAACCTTCCTCGAAAAACCCGCAGAGCTTCGCCGATACGATCCTGAAATTTACAGTATGCTAGTTAATTACTATCAATTTGACCCTATTGTTTGGCATTAAACCTACATAAACCGCGCTTTATCATATAACGCTGGCAAGTTGCGTTTGTTTTTGTTGCAATCATGTGAAATAGTTTTTACTGCAACAATAACAAGCGAGAAATGCATGAAAAAAATGCTTCATACAGTATTGGCGCTGTCGGTGTCATTAGCGATAGGGCAGGTAAATGCCGCCGAAAAAGACGAACAAAAATGGCAAGTGGATTCACCAAAAGGGCAATTTGTTGACGCTGAAATTAGCGTTGAGCAAGGCACATGGATGAATATAGATATTAGCCCTGATGGTAAAACCGTGGTGTTTGACTTACTTGGCGATATTTACACTATGCCAATGAGTGGTGGTACAGCCACAAAGCTCACCTCTGATATTGCATGGCAAATGCAACCTCGTTTTAGTCCTAACGGCAAAAGTATTGCGTTTACCTCCGACCAAGGTGGCGGCGATAACATTTGGATAATGGACTTAAATGGCGAAAATCAACACGCTGTTACCGATGAAACCTTTAGATTACTAAATAGTCCTGCATGGAGTCCTGATGGCGACTACTTAGTTGCGCGTAAACACTTTACAGCTAGCCGCTCATTGGGAGCAGGTGAAGTGTGGTTGTATCATAAAGCGGGTGGCAAGGGCGTGCAGCTTACAAAACGCGAGAACGATCAAAAAGATTTAGGTGAGCCAATGTTTTCACCTGATGGTCGTTATGTATACTTTTCGCATGATGCAACACCCGGTAAAACCTTTCATTATTCAAAAGATTCTGTAGCGGGCATTTATAAAATTAAGCGCTACGACCGTGAAACGGGTGAAATTGAAACCATAATCGATACGATGGGCGGTGCTATTAGGCCTACACCGTCACCTGATGGTAAAAAGCTTGCTTATATAAAGCGTGATGACTTTCAAACTAGTCTTTATTTATATGACTTAACCAGCGGTGAGCACACTAAGCTTTACGATAAGCTTGAGCGAGATATGCAAGAAACATGGGCTATTCATGGTGTATACCCAACCATTGCATGGACACCAGATAACGAAGAACTGGTGTTTTGGGCTGGTGGTACAATTCACAAGCTAGATGTTGCAGACAAATCTGTAAAAACCATTCCTTTTAAAGTGCAAACAAGTAAAAAAATTCAAAAAGCGGTGCGCTTTACACAAAACTTAGATACTGATGAGTTTGATGTAAAAATGCTACGTAATGTGCAAGTAAGCCCAGATGGCGAAACGGCAATTTTTGAAGCGCTTGGGCATATTTATAAACGTGATTTAGAGTCAGGTAAAATTAAGCGTTTAACAAAGCAAACTGATCATTACGAATTATTTCCACAGTACTCTCGCGATGGTAAAAAAATAGTTTACACCACATGGGACGATACCAAACAAGGGTCAGTGAGAGTGGTTTCTGCGCGTAGTGGTCGTGGCGATACAATTACTAAAGAGCCCGGGAAATATGTAGAGCCTACGTTTAGCCCAGATGGTAAAACGGTTGTTTATCGTAAAGCCACTGGCGGCAGTATTTTAAACCCTAAGTGGTCACTTAATCCGGGGGTTTATAGCGTAAGCGCTAAAGGCGGTAAAAGTGAGCTTATTTCAAAAAGTGGTTATCAACCACAATTTGGAGATGCAAACGATCGTGTTTTCATTATGAGTCCTTGGCCAAAACCAACGTTAAGTGTAGTAGAGCTTGAAAGTAAAAAAGTTAGCAAACTATACGAGTCAGAGCATGCGACAGAATTTAGAGTATCACCAGATGGCAAATATTTAGCGTTTGCAGAGCGATTTAAAGTATTTGTAACCCCGTTTGTACAAAGTGGTAAAACAATTAATATTGGGCCTAAAGACAGTCAATTTCCAATAGAGCAGTTATCGGTACGTGCTGGTGAAAACATTAGCTGGAGTGCTAAGAGCAACAAACTTTATTGGACATTAGGGCCTGAGCTTTATCATGCAAGCCTTGAGGGGATGTTTGCCATTAACAAAGCCGAAGATGCCGACTTTAAAGTGAAAAGTGGCGATAATATTGGTTTCAGTAAAAAAATGGCAGAGCCTAAAGGCATGATTGCGCTCACTGGTGCAAAAATTATAACTATGGATGGCGAAAAGGTTATTGAAAATGGCGTCATTATTACTGATGGCAAGCATATTAAAGCAATTGGTACAGCCAGCGAGATAAGCATCCCTAAAGGTGCTGAGGTTATTGATGTAACAGGTAAAACTATTATGCCTGGTATTGTTGATGCTCATGCACATGGCTCGCAAGCAAGTGGTGAAATTATACCTGAGCAAAACTGGAAAAACTTTGCAGGTTTAGCGCTGGGTGTAACTACAATTCACGATCCATCAAACGATACCTCAGAAATATTTACCGCAAGCGAAATGCAAAAGGCAGGCATGATTGTTGGCCCGCGTATTTTCTCAACGGGTACTATTTTATATGGCGCAAATATGCCAGGTTATACTTCGCATATTGACTCGTTAGACGATGCTAAATTTCATTTAGAGCGCCTTAAAAAAGTAGGGGCGTTTAGTGTTAAATCGTATAACCAGCCACGTCGAGAGCAGCGCCAACAAGTTATTGAAGCAGGCCGGATGCTTGAAATGATGGTTGTCCCTGAAGGCGGCTCATTATTACAACATAACTTAAGTATGATTGTAGATGGACACACAGGTATTGAACATTCAATCCCTGTAGAGCACATATACGACGATATAAAGCAGTTATGGTCGCAAAGTGATGTTGGTTATACACCAACACTTGTAGTGGCTTATGGTGGCATTTGGGGGGAGAACTACTGGTACGATAAAACTGATGTGTGGAATCATCCGCGTTTAAGTAAATTTGTGCCAAAAAATCAATTATTACCACGCTCTATGCGCCGCATTAAAGCGCCCGATCATCACTATAATCACTTTAATAACGCACGCGTTGCTGCTGAGCTGCAAGACCTAGGTGTATTAGTTAACTTAGGTGCTCACGGTCAGCGTGAAGGCTTAGGTGCACACTGGGAGATGTGGATGTTTGCACAAGGCGGAATGACACCGCTTGAGGCAATACGTGCATCGACACTCGATCCGGCTAAGTATTTAGGGCTTGATAAAAACGTAGGCTCGCTTGAAGTGGGTAAACTGGCTGATTTAATGGTTATAGATGGCGATCCGCTTAAAAATATTCGAGATTCGGATAAAGTAGATTACACCATGATCAATGGTCGATTATTCAATGCAGAGACAATGAATGAAGTGGGTAAAAAAGAACGCGAACCACTTTATTTTGAAGAACTGTAATTTATTTTAAACTTTTTAAAGCGGCTACATAGCCGCTTTTTTTAGCCTTACACAACTTATAAAGCTTTATGTTTTTGGCAAATAACGGATATAAAAAAACCGCTTAACGCGGTTTCTTTTAAAAATCATAAATGTTGATTAAACAACACCGCGCGGTAAGCGACAGTCATGATCTTTACGAGCTAAAATTACAATCCAAAGTTCTTCCGCTGTGTAACCTTCTTCATTTTCGGTAACAACAGTGAATGGCGCTTTTTTCTGTGCTTTAACAGGAGCAGCTGCTTTTGGTTTTTTCGTTTTAGTTGTTTTACCAGAGTTTAATTTTTTAGTAAGCTCTGCTACGTCAGCTAGGCGTAAATTTTTACCGCCATCAATGCTGTACCAACCAGGTTTGGTTGTGATTTCAGGTTTTTTACCATTGGCAGTTTCGTACGCTGCTTCAAAGGCAGATAACACTTCTGTTTTGTCTAGTTTGCTCATCAGAGACCCTATACGTTGTGAACACAGATAAAGAAGAGGTATTTATACCTATTTTAAAACAGTTTTTCAATTTTTTGCGATTTTCCTTCCATTTTAGGCCTATAAACGCCAAAATTTGCACAAAATTCAGTGCTAAGTAAGGTAAGTTGTATGCAACGTAGAGAATTTAACCAACTCCTAAATGACATTTTGAAACCTCATTTAATAAAAGATTTTTGCCCAAATGGCTTACAGGTCGAAGGTAAAAACGAAATTAAAAAAATTGTGACGGGTGTAACCGCAAGTCAAGCCTTAATAGAAGCTGCCATTGAGCAACAAGCAGATGCTATTTTGGTTCATCATGGTTTTTTTTGGAAAGGGGAGTCTCAACCAATAACGGGTATGAAAAAGCGTCGCATAGGCGCGCTACTAGCAAACGATATTAATTTATTCGGCTATCACTTACCACTCGATATTCACCCAGCAGTTGGCAATAACGCACAACTTGCAAAGTTATTAGATATTGAAATTGAAACAGGGCTAGAGCCAACTCCAAATAGCGTAGCAATGAAAGGGCGTTTAAAAACACCATTAAGTGGTGAAGATTTTGCAGATAAAATTGCAAAGGTGCTTAATCGAACCCCGCTCACAAGCTTAGTACGTTCAGCTAAAATAGAAACCATTGCACTGTGTACTGGTGGTGGGCAAGGATATATTGACTTAGCAGCAGATCAAGGCATTGATGCTTATTTAACGGGTGAAGCATCGGAGCAGACAATTCATAGTTCTCGTGAGCAAAACATTGATTTTTTTGCAGCTGGGCATCATGCAACAGAGCGCTATGGCGTAAAAGCACTAGGTGAGTTACTTGCTCAAGAGCATGGTTTTGATGTGACATTTATAGACATAGATAACCCAGTTTAATTAGGCTATATAAGTTACAGCGCCTCTGGATCTATCCAGCGGCGCAAACTTATCCATATATTTCCTACTACTTCGTGACTGTATTGCGTAACCACAAGTAAGGCATGAGCATTGGGAATAAACTGCTTGCTCCACGGCAGCGCTGCAAAATTATGATAATCAGTGGCTGCGGTAACTACTTCAATACCTTGAGCACTAAATAAGTCTTTGGCACGGGGCATGTGCAGTACAGATGTTACTAGTGCAACTTTAAAGTCGACTAATTTTGATGCCAGTAATTTAGCTTCTTCACCTGTATCCATTGCTTTTGGATTTTGGAAAATACGGCTCTTATTAACGCCTAAACTAATTGCCGTTTGATACATAAGCCCGCTATTAGTGGTATTTTTATAACCCCCGCCTGAAACTATAAGCTCTGCATTAGGGTAGTACTTGGCAAGTTTTACACCTTCGACTAAGCGCGTTAGCGCACAATTACCTAATTGATTATTTGAACTTAAAGCCGAATTTGGGTTTATATCGCAACCTAGTACAACTATTTTGTCTATTTTAGGGTGCTTTAGGGCATTAAATGCAAGCGACGCTGGTTCATTATTTTGGATAATTAAATTTGCGATAAAGGGTGTGCTCAATGCAAGTAATACAATTAAGCTTAAAGTAGACAAGAAGAGGGCTGATTTGCGGCCTTTAAATGCCAGTAGAAGCATCAGGCACGCAAATAAACCAAATAGAGGCAGTGGCATAAGTAAACCACCAATCATTTTTTTAATAACAAACATAAGAGTTAAACGCTGTAGAGTTAATTACAGCGATATTACTTATTATATTGATGATTATCGACCGTTATTTAGCTTACAGGTATTTAAAAAGTGACGATAAACAGGGTTATCTTTCATGTCTTTTTTCATCGCTAAATACATAGGGCGAGTAAGACCAAGAGCGCCCAAAGGAATTGATTTAATTAAGCCTTGGCTTTCATAAGGTGTAACTAGCCAATCAGGTAAAGCGGCAACGCCCATTCCAGCACTTACTAGTTGAAAAATAAGTAGTCCTTGGTCAACCGTTTTTAATGTACCGTCAAAACGAGCATTTTGAATGAAATGCTTAAATATATCTTGGCGTTCACGCGGAATAGGGTATGAAATAATAGTTTCGTTTTTTAAATCAAGCGCTGTTACATACGCTTTTTTAGCAAGTTCATGATCCGGCGCCACAATAAGCTTCAATTTAAAATCAAATAAGTGCGCGTATTCTAATGTGTCGGGTTCGCGTATGTCAGACGTTAAAACTAAATCGAGCTCATCGCTTAGTAAGTCAGGAATAGCGTCGTAACTAAAGCCACGTTCATAATCAATTTTTATATCAGGCCAAAAGTTATTAAATTCTTTAATAGTAGGTAATAACCAATGAAAACATGCATGGCATTCCACGCTCAAACGCAGTTGAGAAATAGGCTGGTTTAAGCTTTCTTTTAAACGACATTTAGTCGCTTCCATTTTTGGCAATATTTCGTGAGCTAATTCAAGTAATAGCATTCCCTGAGGGGTAAAGCGGACTGGTTGAGTTTTACGCTCAAATAATTGGCAATCCAATTTATTCTCTAAATCTTTGATTTGATGAGATAAAGCAGACTGTGTCAAAAATAACTCTCGTGCTGTATTAACCAAAGATCCTGTTTCTTTTAGGGTTGCTATGGTTTTTAAATGTTTAATACCAATCATCTTTAAAAATTCTCATGGAAAAAGTGAGTTCAGCTCAGATTAATTACATACTACGCCTATATAAAAAACGTTTCAACGTCTAGATGGCTAAAGTAATGCATTTTATTGCAGTTTATCGCTATGAATCGTGAAAATATTAGGGTTAGTAATGATAAAAGTCATTTGAAAACTGGTTTGATGAGTTTTAGATGAGTTTGCTTCATGTTGTATTTTAAATATAACGATTGCTGTGTGTTTTAGCTCAGCGTGAGTTTTAACCATGTTGATAACGGTATGAGGTGAGATTTGTTGAATGCATAATTTAGATTGTGGTTTAAAAGCTAGAGTCGTTTTGCCTTATAGCTTAAGTTTAGCTCAATGGGTGAGTATATGCGTAGTACCAAAGCCAGCGACCTACTCGCTGGCTCTTTTTATAAGGGTTTATTAATTAGTAATATGGCTTCTTTGGCAGTAACAGGTTTCGATTTTAAAAAGCCTTGGCCATAGTCGCACGCGGTGGATTGCAAAATAGTTAATTGCTCAACTGTTTCTATTCCTTCAGCTACAACTTCAAGTTTTAATGATTGCGCAAGTGATAAAATGGCTTCAACAAGTGGGTTAGTAGAATCCTGTAGATGGTCAATAAAGCTTTTATCTATTTTTAAAATATGAATAGGCAGTTGGTGCAAGTAGCCTAGTGCTGAATAACCTGTTCCAAAATCATCAAGGCATAATTTTACTTTTAAAGGTGAAAGACCTTCAATTATTTGAGTGGCGAGTTCTAGATTTTCTATTAAGCCAGATTCGGTAATTTCTAAGCATAAAGAACCTAGAGGTAATTGGTACTTATTATAAATGGAATGTATTTGCGCTACAAAATCGAGGCTTGCAAAGTGTCGTGACGATACATTAACGGTGACTTTCAAAAAACGATGGCCTTGTTGGTGCCAATTTGAAATATGCTGGGCCGCCAAATCAAGTAAATGTAAATCAAGATTTATAATTTGCCCTGTAGTTTCAGCTATCGGTATAAAGTCATTAGGGGGTACAAACCCTTTTGTAGGGTGGTGCCAACGAACAAGTGCTTCAAAGCCGATAACTTCACTGGTATTAATTGTGAAAATTGGCTGAAAATAGAGTTCAAACTCGTTGTGTTCAATACCGTGTTGTAAGTCGTTTTCTATATCGGCATGGGTTTTAAGTTTTTTACGCATCGTGTTATTAAAAAACTTTACCTGACCACGTCCGGTTGACTTAGCTTCATACATAGCGGCATCGGCTTGTTGCAGTAATATATAAGCTTTGTCGTTTACGTTATCTGTATAGGCAATCCCAATACTCGTTGATGCTTGGAGTAAGTGGTTATCTATATTTAAAGGTTTTGATAATGCGTTTTTAATGCGGTTTAAAGCTTCATTAACTTGGTTTTTATGCGTGATGTTTTCCATAAAAATTGCAAATTCATCGCCGCCTAAACGTGCAAATGTATCCGTGCTTCGTACTGTACCTTTAATCAAGTCGCATATTTTTATAAGGAAGTGGTCCCCAACTTCATGCCCGAGCGAATCATTAATACTTTTAAAACGGTCAAAGTCTAGATACAACAGGGCATGGCTAGTACTCTTTTTAGCACGCGTTAAACGTAAAATAGCATGTTTTATACGTTCAATGAGTAGTGAGCGGTTAGCAAGGCCTGTAAGCTCGTCATGTAATGCTTTGTGCTCAAGTTCTTGGCGGGCTAATTGCCTATCAATTGCCATACTTATTTGGCGACTTACATACGTTAGAAGAGCACTATCGTGTTCGTTGTAATGCAGTGTTTTATCGTAGCTTTGTACAACGATAACCCCGCTTATACGATCACTTGTTTGAAATGGAACACCTAACCAAGACTCAGATTGCCGACCTACCATTTTAAAATCACCGTTATTAATGTGACTTTGAAAGGCATCTTTGTTAAGTAATAGGGTTTGCTCTGTTTTTAGAAGGTAATATGAAGCGGTATCTTTAAGTTGTTCTTTAGATATTTTTTGATGAGTTTTAGTGTTTATGCCTTCTTCGACTATGTAAACGAGGTCAAGTATATCTACTTTTTTGTCGTATAGAGCGATAAAAAAGTTATCGGCTCGAAGTAAGTTATTTATGATTGAATGCAAGGCTTTAAAAAATGTATCTAGGTCATTCGCTTTGTAAGTTAGGTTAGCGATTTGTAATAAGCTGTTTTCTAATTTTTGTGCATTGTTGAGTTGCTCAACTGTTTTTTGTAAGTTGTTTACTGTATTAACCTGGTTAATTTTGGCACTGAGTAAGTGAGCAACTGTTGTAAGAATTTCAAGGTGTGCATTGGTAAAATAACCCTTGATAGGGTGCTCACAATCAATAACACCTAAAACTTGTTCTTTATATATGAGGGGGACACATAGTTCTGATTGAGCAGGGCGTTCATCAGCGATATAACGGCTGTCTTTCGTTACATCGTTAATAATTACCGCTTTTCCGGTCGTTGCAACAGCGCCCGTTATACCTTCACTAAAACGTATTATTTTACGTTCCGCTTGATATTTGTCCCGCGCGTGTGCAATACCCATTGATGCAACTTGGTTTAATGTATTTGCATTATTGTCAGCTAGATATATGACACAATCAACAAACCCTAAGCGATTTACAACATGTGTTGTAACATACTCAAACAATTCTTCTAATGTATCGAGTTGCAATAGGCTAGATGAAAATTGATTAATGATACTTAGTTGATCAGTTTTTATCTCAAGCGCTCTAGTAGCATCGGTTTTATAAGACATAGGCAATTTATATTGTTCTTTTTATTTTTAAATTCGCAGTTAAGTTAACCTAATCTAGGGTTTTTGTACAAATTAAAGCGATGAGTGGTTTCATACACTGTAAAGTTTTAATATAGCGAGTTTTAATTAATCATAAATCATTACAATAAGCTAATAACATTGAATTTGCTCATTGTGCTTTAAATAGTACCTCAGTAATTTTATCCATACAAAAACTTTATTTTTAATAAAATCTTTACTCGAAAACATCATATGCCTATGATCGGATAAATTCAGCCGTGGAACAAAGTAATGACAAGCAATAATACAAACTCTGTAACAACCCTTACTATCACTCGCCCTGATGACTGGCATGTACATTTACGTGATGGTGACCAGTTAAAAGACACTGTACGCGATATTAGCAGATACATGGGCCGCGCTATTGTTATGCCAAACCTTGTTCCGCCAGCAACGTGCACAGATACGGCATTGTCGTACAGAGAACGCATTATGTCTGCAAATCCTCAAGGCAACTTTGAGCCATTAATGGTTTTGTATCTCACGGATAAAACTACACCAGATGAAATAATAAAAGCCAAAGCGACAGGTAAAATAGTAGCAGCTAAGCTTTACCCTGCTGGCGCTACCACTAATTCTGACTCGGGTGTTACATCAGTAAAAAATATTTATCCAGCTTTAAAGGCAATGCAAAAAGTAGGCATGTTGCTGTTAGTGCATGGGGAAGTGACAGATTCGTCGATTGATATTTTTGACCGTGAAAAAGTATTTCTGGATACAATTTTAGGAGATGTAGTAAATGACTTTCCTGAGCTTAAAATTGTACTCGAGCATATTACGACTAAAGATGCAGTAGAGTTTGTAGTTAATGCACCTAGCAATGTAGCGGCAACAATTACAGCGCATCACTTGCTTTATAACCGCAATCATATGTTAGCGGGTGGAATTCGCCCACATTATTACTGTTTGCCAATTCTCAAGCGTAACATTCACCAGCAAGCATTAATGGCTGCAGCAATAAGTGGAAATAAAAAATTCTTCTTAGGAACTGACTCTGCACCACATTATAAAGATAAAAAAGAAGCTGCTTGTGGGTGTGCTGGTGCATACACGGCTCATGCTGCTATTGAATTATATGCTGAAGCATTTGAGGATGCAGGAGCTTTGGACATGCTTGAAGGGTTTGCAAGCCACTTTGGCCCTGATTTTTACGAATTGCCGCGTAATACAGATACAATTACATTACAAAGAAAGCCGTGGAAAGTACCTGCAAGTTATACATTGGGCGACTCTGAAGTTGTGCCTATAAAGGCTGAAAATACAATGGATTGGTCTGTCGAATAACCAATAATATATTTAAATCTAAAGCCGCTTAATTTTTAATGCGGCTTTTTTGTTTGTGCTTTTGATATTATTGAAGCGTAATTCGACGACAGGGTGGTTGTAGGTGGCTTTTGATCTCGCTTACAGCAATAAATATTACAATAATACTTATAGCTTTTTGCTTGTAAATTAGTCAGTTAAAGGCGATTTAAAACAAATTTATATTTTTAAGAAATAATTCCTAATTAATAGAGCGAAAAAAAATATAATGTGTTAATCTTACCTTGCTTTGAGTTTTTATGTATTGAATTTACGGATATTGTGCTGCGTTTAAGGTTACCGGTTAGGTTATTACTTGTTCCTGTACTGTACCTCCATATTTTTGAGCATTGACTCAGGGAGGATATTGCCATAATAATATGGCTGAATTTTAATTATTGACTTACAGGAAAATTTAGTATGTCGGTTACTGGTAAAGTAAAGTTTTTCAACGAAGCTAAAGGCTTTGGTTTCATTGAACAAGAAAATGGTCCTGACGTGTTTGTACATTTCAGCGCAATCACTGGTTCTGGTTTTCGCACTCTTAGCGAAGGTCAAGCAGTGACATTCAGCATCAAACAAGGTCAAAAAGGCCCTGAAGCTGAGAACGTAGAAGCAGCATAATTTATTATGTGAACTCTAGTTCATCTTGGTGAAGCAGGTTTCTGTTTCACCATAATTCCCCTTCCTTAAATCTATTTATTTCATACCTCAAATTCTCCTTTTTTTAAACTTAAAAAACTACTCAAACATTCTATCTTTGCAAAGCTAAACAACTAATAATCTAACGGACAAAACAATCCTCTAATACTTTTAAAAACCATTCATAAGAATTTATTCAATGGGCCTGATACCAGCTTAAATAAAATCGATGCTCAATATCAATCCTTGCAAATTCTGTTTCAAGCTTACTCTGTGTGATGAAGGCTACTCATTGAGAAGGGCTTCTAGGTGCTTCCATTACTTTATTATGTGAACGTAAAGCTTCATTTATAGTGTATTACTAATAAAGTAGGGTAACTCTTCATGATTAACTTAATTACTGAGTTAACCTTAACGTTAAAATAGTATTAAAGAATACTTTAAAGCGGTAAATACAACCTGTTTAATTATCAAAAGCTTTTATGCTGCTAAAAGAAATGCATTGTTGAGTTTATTATTACTATTTATGAAAAAACACGTTTTAAAATAGTTTTAAAAGTAACGTATATAAAGCGTGAGTATCCGATATTAAATATTATCCAGTGTTGTTTTTTTGTGCGACAAATGGTTTGTTTTTTCAGATGAAGTGTAACTGAGGCGATAAAACACGATAAAATCGTGTAAAAAATAACTTTTGTTATATCAATTTATATTTTTTTTAGTTTTTTTTCAGTGCGAATTCAGCTTTAGCTAAATGTTGCAATAATGTTGTTTTATGTCAGTGCAATGCGAATAAATACACCCCTTAAAAGGCTTTAATAGAAATATTAAGAAAAAGCTTCGTTGCAATAATGTTAACTGTTGTGGGCTGGTACTTTCGTTTAAGCATTAACTTAGCTATTTATTTACTGAGATTAGTAAACATCAAGTTGACAGCGCTAATTGCATTTAGCATTATTGGAAGGTTGATATCTATTAAAAGATATCAGGGTTGTTCTCCTCGGAGGATAATTAAATTATAAAAGTAACATTACTTAATTGGTTGGGAACTATGTCTGTTAAAATCAGAAAGAGTCTTGTAGCAACTGCGTTGGTTGGCGCATTTGCATTTGCAAGCAGCAATGTGATTGCAGATCCTTTGAATGACGTGCAAAAAGCAGGTCAACAAATTCAAAAGGCTGCGGTTAAGTCTCAAACTAAAATTGACAATGTATATGGTCAAACTCAGGAGCTAATCGCTGAGTACCGTAGCGTTGTTGATGAGACTGAACTTATGAAAGTGTATAACGATCACGTGTCGCGCTTGGTTGATAGCCAAAACGCTTCAATTGAATCGTTTGATCGTCAAATCGCGACTATTGATAACACTAAACAAAACGTTGTGCCTTTGATGTATCGCATGATCGATACGCTTGAGCAATTCATCAAAGCGGACGTTCCATTTAATCTTGAAACGCGTTTAGGACGTGTTGAAAGACTACGTGAGATCATGGTTTCTGCGTCTGTAACGACGTCTGAAAAATTCCGTCAAGTACTTGAAGCTTACACTATTGAAACAGCATACAGCTCTCTTGTATCTGCTTCACAAGGTACTCTAGAAGTTGATGGTAAAAGCATTAACGTTGATATCGGTCAGTTAGGTCGTATCACTTACGTTGCTCAGTCTTTTGACTTGAAACATGCTTGGGTGTGGGATAACAACACTAAACAGTGGAAAGCATTAGGCGAAGAATACCTAAAACCTGTTAAAGAAGTTATTCGTATGGCGCGTAAGCAAGCGACATTAGAACTTGTTAAACTACCTATCTTTGGCGCGGAGTAATCAATAATGAAGAAACTATTTAAAGGTTTTGCTGTTGCAGCAGTACTAACTGTTTCTGCAGGTACCGCGCTTAATGCACATGCAAATACTGGAGCTCTAGATAAAATTCTTGAGCAAGTAAAGCAAGAGCGTATCTCTGAAGGTAAAATCAATAAGCAACGTGAGCAAGAGTTCTTATCAGAACGTGCTGACAAGCAAGCATTACTTAACAAAGCTAAAAGCCAACTTGCTTCTGAGAAGTCTCGTGGTGAAAGCTTAGCTAAGCAATATGCACAAAACGAAAATACGCTAGCTGAAAAAGAAGCAGCTCTTCAAAGTGCCCAAGGTACTTTAGGTGAGATGTTTGGTGTTGTACGTCGTGCAGCTCAAGATGCTATCGGTTCTATCGAAGCGTCACTAGTTAGTGCTGAAAAACCAGGTCGTGCTGAAATCTTACGTTCGTTAGCAGCTGCTAAAGAACTTCCTACAGTTCGCGAACTTGAAGAACTTTGGATTTCACTTCAAACTGAAATGACAGAATCAGCTAAAGTTTCAACTTTTGAAACTGAAGTTGCTGGTCTTGACGGTAACCCGTCAATGAAAAAAGTAACACGTATCGGTAACTTTAACTTAGTTACAGACGATGGTTACTTAATTTATTCACCAGAGACTAAGTCTATCCAGCCTCTAGGTAAGCAACCAGACGGTTATATCTTAGACGGTATCACGGCTCTAGAAAATACATCACCAGATAACTACGCTGGTGTTTACATAGATCCGACTCGTGGTGCTATCTTACGTATCAACACTCAAAAAGCGACCCTTATGGAATACTTCCATCAAGGTGGCGTAGTTGGTTATATCATCACGGCTTTACTTGGCCTAGGTATGCTAATTACTCTAATCCGCTTTGTTGACCTTACACTTACTACTAGTAAGATTAAGAGCCAGCTTAAAAATGTTGCTACACCGAATACAAATAACCCACTGGGTCGTATTCTTAAAGTGTACCATGACAACAAGAACCAAGATGTTGAAAACCTTGAGCTTAAACTTGATGAAGCGATTCTACGTGAAACGCCACGCATTGAAGCTGGTATCAATATAATTAAGATTCTTGCTGCAATCGCACCGTTACTAGGTCTACTAGGTACAGTAATCGGTATGATCTTAACGTTCCAAACAATCACATTGTTCGGTACGGGTGATCCGAAGATCATGGCAGGTAACATCTCTCTAGCACTTGTAACTACAGCGCTAGGTCTAATTGCTGCATTACCACTAATTCTACTTCATGCTCTTGTAGCTGGTCGTAGTAAGTCGGTATTACACATCCTTGATGAGCAAAGCGCGGGTATCGTTGCTACTCACGCGGAGAAGGAGAAAGCCTAATGCTAGTCCTGATGGAGATATGGGAATCTATCAGGGATTTTGTTGGCACAGGCGGCCAGGTTTTATACGTGGTCGCGATAGCACTCTTTCTTATGTGGGTTTTAATGATTGAGCGCTATTGGTTCCTACTTGCAGAATTTCCTCGCACAGCGAAAGAAATTGTAGCAAAGTGGGATGCCCGCCAAGACACTACGTCTTGGTACGCACACAGAATCCGTGAAGCATGGATTTCTGAAGCGTCTGAAAAATTAGATCAGCGTATGTTGTTGATTAAGACATTAGTAGCTGTTTGTCCTTTAATAGGCTTACTTGGTACTGTTACTGGTATGATCTCGGTTTTTGAAACCATGGCCAACCAGGGTACGGGTAACGCACGTTTAATGGCATCAGGTATTTCAATGGCAACAATCCCAACAATGGCTGGAATGGTTGCGGCATTATCTGGAGTATTTTTTAGCTCACGTCTTGAGACAAAAGCTAAAATGGTGAAAGCCAAACTTATTGATAGTATGCCTCATCACTAGAGAGAGAATTAAATATGGCACGTAAACAACGTTTTCGTGAAGAAGAAGAAGCAGCGGTTGATATGACGCCAATGCTTGACATCGTATTTATCATGCTTATTTTCTTTATCGTAACTACATCGTTCGTTAAAGAGGCTGGTATCGAGGTCAATAAACCTAAAGCGGCTCAAGCTACTAAGCAAAAAAATGCTAACATTTTTATTGCTATTCGTAGTAACGGCGAGATCTGGATTGATAAACAGCAGGTTGATGTTGAACGTATTTCAGCAAAAATCGAAAGTTTATTAGCAGAACAACCTACTGAAGTTGTAATTTTGCAAGCTGATAAAGAAGCAAAACACGGCGTAGTGGTTAAAGTTATGGACCAGATTAAAGCGACGGGTGATAACCTGAGAATTTCAATAGCTGGAGATCAGTAATGATTCGTTTTCTGTTTTCACTGATTGCAGGTGGGGCAGTTACTTTCGGCTTGTTCTACTTCATGGCATTCCTCATCTCTGGTGGGGCTGACCGTAATACGGAACAAAAAGAGCAGATCATAGTCGAAATAATGACGAATCCGCCTGAATCTAAGGTGCAGGAGAGGAAGCGTGTACCGCCTCCTCCTCCGCCACCGCCAAAGCAGCCGCCTAAACCGCAGCCGCCACAGCCGGAAAATAATAATCCAAATCCTGGTGCTATGTCATTTAATATGGGAAGCATTGATGTTGGTAGTTCGGCAGGTGGACTAAGTGGTCCTGGTGCATTTGGACGAGATGGTGATGCGACACCTATCGTTCGTATAGAACCAAAATATCCAACGCAAGCAGCACGTGATGGTAAAGAAGGTTGGGTTCAACTTTCATTCACAATTGATGAGCTAGGTGGAGTAACTGACGTTGAAGTAATTGACGCAGATCCGAAACGTATCTTTGACCGTGAAGCTAAACGTGCACTGCGTAAGTGGAAGTACCGTCCTAAGATCATTGACGGAAAACCACAGAAACAACCAGGTTTACAAGTTCAATTAGACTTTAAACTTAACCAAGGCAACTAAGGAGGCGAGTAATGAGAAATTTTTCTAAAGTAACTGCTCTTGCAATTCTTATGTCTGTGTCGGGTGCTACTTTAAGTGCATCTGTTTTAGCAGCGCCGGATTACGCAAAGATTGAAGAGCGTAAAAAAGCAAAAACTAAAATCATGGGCGAGCGTACTGGTAAAAAAGTAATTAAAGCATTTGATTTGTACAACGAAGAAAAAGTTGATGAAGCAATTGTTTTGCTTAGAGAAATCGAGCCTTCGAATGACTTTGATAAAGCGACAGTAAATCGTTACCTAGGTAGCATGTACGCTCAAAAAGAAAAGTATGACGAAGCGATCAAGTACTCTAAGCAAGCCGTTGCACCTGATGTTTTAAACTTTGCTGATCAAGAACAAACTCTTAAGTTGTTAGGTGACTTATACGCTGGTACAGAAAAGTTCCAAGAAGCTAAAAAAGCATATGTAGCTTGGATGGACTTTACCGGTGAAGAGGACCCTACGGTTTATACACGTATTGCTCAAGCTAACTATCAGTTAGAGCAATACCGTGATGTTTTTGAACCAGCAGATAAGGCAATAAAACTTCAAAAAGAGCCTAACAAAGGCCCTTACCAATTAAAACTTGGCGCATACTTTGAGCTTAAAGATTATGCAAACATGGTTAAAATTGGCGAAGAAATTGTTCGTGTATGGCCTGATGATAAAAAAGCTTGGGTTAGCTTAGGTAAGTATTACCTACAAACTGAAGATTATTCTAAAGGTTTAGCAACTATGGAAGTTGCATACAAGAATGGTTACTTTGAAAATGAAGTTGAGTATAAAGTCTTATCTAACTTTTACTCTCTAAATGAGATCCCTTATAAAGCAGCTGTAACGCTAGAAAAGGCCATTAAGAGTGAAAAAGTAGAACGTACAAAGCAGAATGTTAGCGCGATTGCGAGTAATTACCATCGCTCTAAAGATTTAGAAAAAGCTGCTAAGTACTACGAAGATGCTGCTAAATTTGATGACGACGCTGAGCTTTACCGCAAAGCTGGTTCATTACTTTTACAATCTGAAAAATTCAGTGCTGCTATTGTTCGCTTGAATAAAGCATTAGAGCTTGGCTCTGACAAAAAAGGCACAATTTATTCAGATTTAGCTGAAGCGTATTACTACCAAGGTAAGTATAAGCAAGCATATGCTGCAATTACTAAAGCTATGGATGACCCTCGCACACGTAAGTTTGCAAAAGGTTGGTCTACATATATTAAAGATAAAGCCGCTCGCAACGGTGTTAAAATTTAATTTTAATTAGCTTAAGCAACTTATAAAAAGCCCCTCTGGGGCTTTTTTTATTGGAACTACTATGTATAAGAAGCTCTTTTTATCATCATTACTGTGCCTATTTTTAGCTGCATGTTCAAAGCAGCCTCAACCTTATGAGTCGTTTGAGGACGCACAAGTCGCTTTAAAAGCTTTAAACATGGCGCTTGTACAAACAGGTGCGACTAAAGGCAATAACATTGAAAAAGATCAATTGGTTTTCTCTGATGCTTACTTAACAAAACGCCATACTATTTATCAGAGCCTAATGGGTATGGAGCTTAATCTAAATCAAATTGCGCAAGTGAACTATTTGGTAATTGCAGAGCGTTTCCCTGAACGCTACTTTAATTGGCCGGCCCAAGTAAATGTGTTAAAAAACATGCTTGCTTTTGAAGGCTCAAAAAACACACCGGATAATGTTATTACTTGGCTCAAGTTAACCCAAGATACCCTAGACAGTGCTCAACAAAGCAATTTAAAGCTGAACAAGGTTGAACTTACATTGTTACAAAGCTATTTATTAAGTGCGATAGCAAGTAACGATGTTCAACCAGCGCTTAAAAGCCATATAAGAGCTTTTAGCGATTATTTAGCTAGTTATAAGCCAAGAGGAAGTGTGGGTCTAAGAGGTCTGCCAAATGGCACTCAGTGGTATCAGAGTAAACTTAATTACTTTAGTGGCGAAGTACATTCACCGTTAGAATGGGTTACTCTTTTAAACGAAAAAATAAAAGTATTAGATCGTGTTGAATTCGACAGTAAGCTGCCAACTTCTCACCAAAAATCGTTTTTAGTTCAGTATTTATCTGATGAAAAATTAATAGAAGGCTTAGATTGGCAAGCTAACTATCAAGACTTACCTGCAATGGCGAGCGCTATGGATATGTCTGAGAAAGATAAAACATTGATGCTTGCGATGATGGAATCAGATATAGGTATTCACTACCATGCGTGGACTTTGCCTCAAGCAAAGGTGAACCTTATAAAGCGCCTACAAATGAGTCCAGAAGAGGCCCAGTACTTGGTTGAAGATATAATTCTCTACCCAGGGCAATCATTTAGCTTTATACAACACATTATATAATGATTTGAAAGTGCGCTTATTGTGCGCACTTTGTACACCGTTGAGTTGCGGGGTCTAGTTCAAGTGACTCAGCTGATATTTTTTCTTCACAATCACAGCAGTAGCCATATTGGCCAATTTCTATTTGACTTAGTGCGGCTTCTAGTTTGGTCATGCGACTGATTAAAAGTGCATACTCAGGGCCTAACTTCTCTGCTGCGCAGTCTAACCATTCATTATTTGCTGTATCAGCTAAAATTTGTATTAAATGGTGATGTGCAGGGTAAGCTGATTTAGAAAGCATGGTTAATATATTTAATTTAACTTGTGCTATTTCATCGTTAAGTCTTTTTTGATGATGCATTATCAGTACAACCTTATTAAATGGGCTTTACGTTATACTGATATTATCTAGAGTCTTTAAGTTAGTCGTTATGATTTGAATCAAGTTGCGGTGCTTTGGCATATTTATTTAATACGCTCGCCACATCTTCTTTACTTTTTAAACGTCTGATTTCGTCAAACAAATCGATAGCTTGCGGGTACTGGCGTTTTAGATAACCAAGCCATTGTTTAGTACGTGAAGCAAAGTATTTTTCATCCTTCGCGGGGTCTTGATGAATAGCTGAGTGAATTAAGTGATAAATAATATGCTCCCACTCAAGGCCATCATATTGCTCATTATTTACATGAGCTTTAATTTTTTTTGCTAAATCAGGGTGCGAAAGGGCGCCACGACCAAGCATTAAATCAGTGCACCCACTTCGTTTTTGACAAAGCATTGCGTCCTCTACTTGCCAAATTTCACCATTGGCAACAACGGAAATATTTTTACCTTTTATTATTGGTGGAATCTTTTCCCAATAAGCTGGCGGGTTATAACCATCACGTTTGGTTCTGGCGTGAATAGCTACACTATTTGCACCTGCGCTTACCACAGCATCAACAATTTCTTGGCTGTTACTGTCATCATCAAAGCCTAAGCGAATTTTTGCACTTACTTCATGTTCATCATCTACAGCATCTCGGACAGCTTTAATAATCGTATACATATGGTCAGGGTCTTTAAGCAGTACAGCCCCCCCTCGGCTACGATTAACAGTTTTTGCTGGGCAACCAAAATTTAGGTCGACCCCATGGGACCCTAAAGCGATTGCTCTTATTGCATTTTCGGCTAACGGATTTGCTTCTTGACCGAGTAATTGAACACGCACAGGAGTACCTGCTCGTGTAAACCCATTATTATGTAGTTCAGGGCAAAATCGATGAAAAACTTTGTCAGGTAAGCATGTTTCAACCACTCTTACAAACTCTGTAACGCACAAATCGAACCCACCAATGTCTGTGAGTAATTGGCGCATTTTAAAATCAACGACACCTTCCATAGGTGCTAAAACAAGTTTCATAAGGAGATTAATTTTGATAAAAAACTGGAGGCATAGTTTACCTGTAAATCACACATTGATAAATCTGTAATTACCGACCATATTTAATGAAGAAATTGCAAAAGTAAATATTATGAAAATAAATGAAAGTTTTTATTTTTGTACGGGTCTACTTAAGCATACAAGCAATTTAAAAATACATTTTTATTGCTGAGATTTACAATCCTTGATTAAAGAGAGTCATAAAATGAATACAGTTAAAAAAAATACAATCGCGTTAACTTTAGGTGCAGTAGTAGTTGGCTCTGCAAGTTTTGTATCTGCAGATGTACAAGCTAACCCATTTGAGTTTCAACAACTAGTAACAGGTTACCAATTAGATGCTGCAGAAGGTAAGTGCGGTGAAGGCAAATGTGGCGGCGACGCAAAAGATAAAAAAGAAGGTAAATGCGGCGAAGGCAAATGTGGTGGCGACGCAAAAGATAAAAAAGAAGGTAAATGCGGCGAAGGCAAATGTGGCGGCGATGCAAAAGGTAAAAAAGAAGGTAAATGCGGCGAAGGCAAATGTGGTGGCGACGCAAAAGATAAAAAAGAAGGTAAATGCGGCGAAGGTAAGTGTGGCGGCGATGCAAAAGACGCAAAAGCTAAAACAGAAGGCAAATGTGGTGAAGGTAAATGTGGCGGCGACGCTAAAAAAACTAAAAAAGAAGGTAAGTGCGGCGAAGGTAAATGTGGTGGCCGTTAATATCTTATTCTAAATAAGTTATGCTAAAAGGGCCCTAAGGCCCTTTTTTGTTAAGTTAGAGGTAGTTATGATACAAACTCAAAGTAAAGATTTTGGGATGGTGGGCCTTGGCCTACGACGAGAAATGCTTGATGAGCTGCTTGAGCATGTACCTAATCAAGTAGACTTTTTAGAAGTTGCGCCAGAGAACTGGTTAAAACTAGGTGGACGCTTTAAAAAACAATTTAAAACATTAACCGATGCTAATAATTTTGTGTGTCATGGATTATCACTGTCTATCGGTTCTCCAGAACCTCTTGATGTTGAATTTGTTAAGTCTTTAAAAGTGTTTTTTGAAGAGCACAATATAAAAATTTTTAGTGAGCATTTAAGTTACTGCTCGGGTACAGGGCATATGTATGACTTAATGCCCATTCCGTTTACACAAGATGCCATAGCACATGTTGTACCTCGTATTAAACAAGTTCAAGACATACTAGAGCAGCAAATTGCGATAGAAAATGTTTCCTATTATGGCGCTCCGGGACAGCAACTATCCGAGCTTGAATTTACGAATATTATTTTAGAGCAAGCTGACTGCAAACTTTTACTTGATGTGAATAACATTTATGTTAATTCGATAAATCATGGCTACAACGCGCAAGCATTTTTAACTGGGTTACCCTCTAATCGTATAGCCTATGGGCATGTTGCTGGCCATTATAATGAGGCTGATGACTTAATTGTTGATACACATGGCGCTGATGTGATTGATCCTGTCTGGGAGCTACTCGATAAAGCATACGAAGTGCATGGCGTATTTCCAACCTTGCTTGAGCGTGATTTTAATATTCCTACCATGAATGTTTTAACCAAAGAGTTAGATATAATTCATGGGTTGCAAGCTAAACACTTTGATTCAACTGTTTCAAAACAACGAGCTTAATATAAGCCTTTATCAACATTAAAAGAGTGCCTAGTTATGAGCTTTATTGAAATACAAAACGAATTTATGGCGCATATTCGCGAGCCTCAAAAAAATAAAAAGCCCAGCGGTATCGAAGGCAGGCGTATGGCTATTTATCGCGACCTATTTTTTAATAACATTGAAGGTTTTATATCATCAGGTTTTCCGGTATTAAAAACGTTATATACCCAGAAGCAATGGCAAGCCCTCGTACGCCAGTTTTTTAGCGAATATGATTGTCATTCGCCGTACTTTTTAGACATAGCAGGGGAGTTTATTAATTACTTATCAAGTGATTATAAAATGAAAAAATACGATCCCGTGTTTATGCTAGAGCTTGCCCATTATGAATGGGTAGAGCTAGATGTATCCATTGCACACGAAGATGAGCAAGAGAAAAAATTACAAACAACAGCGCTTACTAGTTCAGCTTTATATTTATCGAAAACGACAAGAAATTTAAGTTATCAATTTCCGGTTCAAAATATTAGCAATCGCTTTAAACCAAAAGAGCCATCACCTCAGCCTAACTATTTTGTTGTATATAGAGATAAAGATGATGACGTTCAATTTCTGGCTACGAATGCGATGACAGCTTTGCTATTGTCAATCATAGAGGCAAGCGAAGGCGCGACATTTGACAACGTTTGCCAACAGGTATTTGCTCATGCACCACAATTTAATGCAGAGCAAATTGCTCAAGGCGCATTGGTTACCCTCAATGCAATGGTAGAACGCGGTGTAATTGTGACAAAAAATCAAGATTAAGGTCTTTATTGATGATTTTACATCGTCTATTATGGCAGCCTTATTTGCCGTGCTTAATAAAAGGTTGTACCAATGTCAGATGATAAAGACTTTAAAGATCCGTTCAACGCTACTTACTTTCTTGCTTTTTTAGCTGTATTTGCAGGGATTGGTTGTTTAAATGCAATATTAGGCTGGATCACTAGCTTAACGTAAAATGCATAGCGTTTATTAAGGCTGTTGCTTACTTCAGCCTTGAACCACTTTATTTTAATTACCCCGTCCATATTTAATACTTCTTTTATAATAACGCCAAACTCGCAATTAAAGGTTAGTTAAGGTTATAATCACCTGCTTTGTAATATAAACAATTGAGCAGTTAAAATTATGACTCAAGTAACACCAGCAATTATCAAAAACAGCATAACTACAATTGCTGATTATCCAAAAGCGGGCATTATGTTTCGCGATGTAACCACTTTAATGGCAAATCCAGAAGCCTTTAAAGCAACTATTGACGCGTTTATCGCAGAATATAAAGATCAGGGCTTTACTAAAATCATAGGCACAGAATCACGTGGTTTTATTTTTGGTGCGCCATTGTCTTACGCGTTAGGCATTCCGTTTATTCCAGTACGTAAACCAGGTAAGTTACCACGCGAAGTTATTCGCCAAGATTACTTACTTGAGTACGGTGAAGACACGCTAGAACTGCATGTAGATGCAATTGTACCTGGCGACAAAGTATTACTAGTTGATGACCTATTAGCAACTGGTGGCACAATTGAAGCCACTGCTAAGTTAGTTAATAAACTAGGTGGCGAAGCCACAGATGCAGCATTTGTTGTATCACTACCAGAACTTGGTGGCGAGCAGCGCATCAAAAAAATGGGTATTAAAATCCTAAAATTGGTTGAATTCGAAGGCGAGTAATCGATGAGTTATCAGGTTCTAGCGAGAAAATGGCGTCCTCAAACCTTTCATGAATTGGTTGGGCAGTCTCATGTTAAGCAAGCGCTTGTAAATGCGCTTACGCAAAATAGACTGCATCACGCTTATTTATTCACTGGAACCCGCGGTGTAGGTAAAACCACCATTGCACGTATTTTTGCTAAAAGCTTAAATTGCGATGAAGGTATATCTGCAAATCCGTGTGGACAATGTAGCAGCTGTTTGGATATAGAAGCAGGGCGCTACATTGACCTACTCGAAATAGATGCGGCTTCTCGTACAAAAGTAGAAGACACTCGCGAAATACTTGATAATGTTCAATATGCACCAACGCGTGGACGTTATAAAGTATACCTAATCGATGAAGTTCACATGCTTTCTAAGCACAGCTTTAATGCGCTTTTAAAAACGCTTGAAGAGCCACCAGAGCATGTGAAATTTTTATTGGCGACCACCGATCCTCAAAAATTACCAGTTACTATATTATCTCGCTGTCTACAATTTAACTTAAATGCCTTGTCGCAAAGTGAAATTAAAACACAGCTTGAACACGTACTTACTCAAGAGCAGCTTAGCTTTGATACCGATGCACTTAGCATTATTTCAAAAGCCGCTGATGGCAGTATGCGTGATGCACTTAGCTTAACCGACCAAGCTATTGCGCAAACAAATGGTGATATTAATAATCAAGCAGTACAAACAATGCTTGGTTTAATGGATACTCATTATAGCCAAAGCTTGCTTGCAGCAATACTTGCACAAGATGGCTCTGCGCTAATGGATGAGATTGCGCAGGTAGCAAGTCGTAATCCTAATTATGTGGCATTGCTTGATGATTTAATTGCACTTACGCATTTGACTCAACTAACCCAGTTAGTGCCTGAAGCGGCAGGGCTAGATGAAAAAAATGTAGATTATATTGCTCATGTTGCACAACATACGAGCCCACAACAAATTCAAATTTATTATCAGTTACTGTTAAATGGTAAAAAAGATTTACAATGGGCACCAGAGCCTCGCTTAGGTTTTGAAATGATAATGCTAAGATTATTAGCATTTAAGCCTTCAGATGTGCAACAAACTGTACACACAGCAAACGAAGAGCCGGCCCCAAATAAACAAGGCCGCGCAAATGCACTGCGAGATATATTAAATAAAAATAAAACATCGCAAAACACCGTAGCTGGCCAAAGTAGTGTACCTGTAAATAATACTAAGCCAGTTAGCAATGCAGAGCAGCCTAAAGCCGTTGAGATAGAGCCTTCAGCTAACGCTGCCGCTCAGTCATCAAATAATGAAGTCGTGCAAAGTAATAATGAGCCTGCCCAAGTTGCAGTAGAGCAACCGGTTCAACAAAGTGAAAACGCTTCAAAGCAACAGGCTTTAGCTAAAGAGCAAGCACAAACTAATGTTGTTTCAGATGCTCAAGCCCAGCGACAAAGCGAAGATGAAGCTTATATGCTCCATAGTGATGCTGAACAAACGCTGGCCTCGCAATTTGACGATATAATGAGTAGCGCTGTAGATCAGGGCTTTAACCCTGTAACTAATACAAACTCAGAACCTCAATCAGAGCCTGTTACTAATCACAATGCAAGTACGCCAATAGCTGAACAAGAAGCGCAGGCGCAATCTGCCATTGCTCGTATTTTACGTGACAGAAACATATCCGGTGCGGGTAGGTTATCAAGCAAGAGTACAAGCACCTCTGCAAATAATGTAGCAGCGCAGCCAAACCAAGCGCCCGCTAAAAAGCCTGAACACCAGCCAGGAATGCCTAAAGCTCAAAGTGTTAACCAAGGTAGCACCGCTGAAAATACAAACGAGCTCAACAGCGTTTCAAGCATAGCACCTAGCGATCCCCCACCTTGGGTGACTGATAGTGCAGGTGCAAGTGAAAAAAAGCATGAGCTCCCACCAACAGGGAGCGAAAGCCAGGCACATGGTCACGCTAATACAAAACCAGCACGAAAAGTTGATTTTAAAGAAAAACATCAAACAATTACCGAAAATTTAGCGCCAGAGCTACTTGAGCAAATAAATCCTCAAAAAGTACCTGAAGCAGCGCCCGAGGAAATTAGTATTCCCGTGCCTGATGATTTTCAAAGTCCAATTAGTGAAATTAGATTTGCACATCAACAAGATGAATGGGCTTATTTAATTAAACGTATGGGACTGGGTGGTCGTATGCGCCAATTTGCGTTGCATTCAATATTTACCAAGCAAGGCAACAGTTTACATATAGACGTTGATGAATCACAAAAGCATCTAGATACACCGATGCTTCGCCAAAGATTAGATGCCGCATTGTCGAGTATTTATGAGCATAACGTGTCGTTAAGTATTAATTTTGCTAAGGGAGTTATTGATTCCCCTTATCTTATTCAGCAAAAAATAGATGCAGGACGTCATCAACAAGCAATCGATGTGATCACATCGGATGAAAACATAGTACAATTTCAGCAAGTATTTAGCGCCGAAATTGACGAAAACAGTATTCAGGCATTGTAATTACTTACAATCGCCCTTATGTTCATGTTAATTAATGTATTAAAAGAAAGAGAGAAAGTTATGTTTAAAGGTGGAATGGGCAACATGATGAAGCAAGCGCAGCAAATGCAAGATCGCATGCAAAAAGCCCAAGACGAAATCGCAACTCTTGAAGTTGTTGGTGAAGCCGGTGCAGGTTTAGTTAAAGTAACTATGCTTGGTAACCACAATGTACGTCGTGTTCAGCTTGATGAGAGCTTGATGGAAGACGACAAAGACATGATTGAAGACTTACTTGCAGCAGCATGTAACGATGCTGTTCGCCGTGTTGCAGAAGAAACACAAGAGCGTATGGGTAAAGTAACTGGCGGTATGCAATTACCACCAGGTATGAAAATGCCGTTTTAAGTAAATAATGCAACTTTCAGATAGTTTAAATCAGCTTATAGAAGCACTGCGCTGTCAACCGGGCATTGGTCCAAAGTCAGCGCAACGTATTGCTTTTCACCTGCTTGAGCGCGACCGAAAGGGAGGCACTCAGCTGGGCAATGCACTCACTAAAGCAATGACCGCCATAGGGCACTGTCAGTCTTGTCGTACTTTTTGCGAACAAGCTCAGTGCGATATTTGTTTAAGTACAAAACGCCAAGACAGCGGTATATTATGTGTTGTTGAATCGCCTACTGACGTACTTGCCATCGAGCAAACAGGTCAGTATTTAGGCCTATACTTTGTATTAATGGGTCACTTATCGCCAATAGACGGTATTGGTCCTAAAGAGATTGGCTTAGATGTTTTAGAGCAAAAGCTTGCTCAAGGCGATATTAATGAGGTTATTTTAGCGACTAACCCTACCGTTGAAGGCGATACTACCGCACATTATATTGCTCAGCTTTGTCATAAATACAAAGTAGGCGCTTCACGTATTGCCCATGGTATTCCTGTGGGAGGTGAGCTTGATTTAGTAGATGGTAGAACACTTATGCATGCCTTTAGCGGCAGGCGCCTAGTTACTCAAGACTAGCTCTAAGTCACTATTTGAAAACAAATTACAAAAGCCTACATGATTAAATCATGTAGGCTTTTTCGTTTTTAAGGTAAGCTTAGAAACAATTTAATTTATTTTTGGGCTATGTCTCTAATTAGTAAGGAATACAATGAAAGATAACCAACCCTATCAAGGTGCATTACTAGGTAGTAAGCGTTTTTTACCGCTTTTTATTACGCAGTTTTTCTCAGCGATAAACGATAACGTGTATAAGCAATCAGTGCTTATTCTATTAATATTTCAGGCTGCAACGCTTGCAGATGGCGCACTTTATTCAAATATTGCTGCTGGGTTATTTATTCTTCCGTTCTTTTTATTTTCAGGGATGGCAGGGCAGCTTGCAGAAAAAACAGAAAAATCAAAATTGATTAGAATCGTAAAACTATGTGAAATCCCTATTATGGTTGTAGGGGCAGTTTCTATTTTAACGCAGTATGTGTGGCTAATGTTAGCCACCGTATTTTTAATGGGCGTGCAAAGTACGTTTTTTGGTCCATTAAAATATTCTATTTTACCGCAGCACGTAGCACCTAATGAATTAACAAAAGCGAATGGTTTGGTTGAATCAGGCACGTTTGTGGCCATACTAATGGGTACAATTTTTGGCACTTATTATATTACTCAATCAGTAGGGCCTACGCTTATAAGTATTGCAGTATTAGTATTGGCCGTGATGGGTTATGTGAGCAGTCGCTTTATACCCACTAGTGAAGCAAACGAGCCTAACTTAAAATTTACCTATAATATATTTTCATCTACAAAAAACGTATTTTCAGCACTTAATTCGCAAACAGAATCGGTTGGTAAATCAGTCCTCGGGATCAGTTGGTTTTGGTTAATTGGCGCCATCGTTTTAACATCCCTACCAAATTATGTAAAACACACAATGGGTGGTGATGAACTGGTTGTCACTAGCGCGCTTGTTGTGTTTTCACTAAGTATTGCGATTGGTTCGTTACTGTGTGAAAAGCTTTCTCGCTCACGAATAGAATTAGGAATTGTGCCTTTTGGCGCTATTTTAATTACCTTGTTTTTATACTTACTGAGCCAAGAGCCAGCCATTAGCTCTTATTTACCGCAAAACCTTGAGTTAATGACGCTTCAGGAGCTATTAAAAACAGGCGACATGGTGTGGCACTTTGTATGGATGGCAGGCATTGGTATTGGCTCTGGTTTTTACACTGTACCGCTGTATGCGCTTATTCAACAGCGTACTGAAGAGTCGAGTCGCTCACGAGTTATAGCGGCTAACAATGTATTAAATGCACTGTTTATGGTGGGCAGTGCTGTTTTAAGTATTGTAACGCTGTCTGTTTTTCAGTGGAGTATTTCAGAGTTGCTACTGTTACTTGCTGGGCTAAACTTGCTTATCTCTGTTTATATTTATACCAAAGTACCAGAGTTCTTTTTACGATTTATTATATATATTTTAGCTATTTGTATGTACAGAGTGCGTACAAAAGGTGAAAGTAATATACCTGATGCAGGCGCTGCGGTTGTCGTGTGTAATCATGTCAGCTTTGTTGATTGGATGTTTATTTTAGCCGCATCACCAAGGCCTATCCGGTTTATGGTATTTGCCCCTATTTATTATTCGCCGGCCCTACATTGGTTATTTAAAATGGCCAAGGCTATTCCCATTAACAGTGAAAAAACGAATCCAGAAGCGTTTAAAAAAGCCTTTGATGAAGTGGCTGCTGCGCTTAATAAAGGCGAACTTGTTGGTATTTTCCCTGAAGGAAAACTAACCAGTGACGGCTCAGTGGATATTTTTCGCCGTGGAATAGAGCGCATTATTGAGCGCTCACCTGTGCCCGTTATTCCTGTGCACTTAGGGGGTTTATGGGGCAGCATGTTTAGTCGTAAAGCTAAATGGCAATTGCCTCGATTAAAATGGTCTTTGGTGTCGGTTGCAGTAGGTACCCCGATTGCCGCTGACAAAGTAGTAGCAGACGATTTACGTGAGCAAGTATTGGCTTTAAAAGCGCTTCATTCAAAAGATATTGACTAATTTAATGGCTAACTCAATATTGGATACACCGGTAGAGTCACAAATGATTGTTGATGACTTTGTAGCGCCCAAGTGCGACGGGTTTATTGAAATATTATATCAAGATGACGATATTTTACTGATCAATAAACCCAGTGGACTATTAAGCTTATCAGGTAAAAATCCGCTTAATTGGGACTCAGTGCATTACCGCTTAGTACATGGTCAAAAGGGCTTTACAGCTGCATTTGCAGAGGCTAAGTTACCGCATCGGCTAGATTTGGGCACATCGGGCATTATGATTGTTGGATTAAACGCGATTGCGTCAAAGCACCTTAATAAGCAATTTCAGGCACGCAGTATTCAAAAGCGTTATGTAGCCATGTTAGAGGGTAGCTTAGCTGTTGATGAAGGGCAAATTACTGCGCCAATTGCAAAAGATAAACTGCTTTTTCCGCGTGTTAAAATTTGCCAATCGACAGGTAAAACAGCGCTGAGTGAATATAAAGTACTTGAGCGGCTCAGGCAGCCGTGCAGAACCTTAGTGCAATTTACACCTATTACCGGGCGTACCCATCAATTACGAATACACAGCCAGTTTATAGGGCACCCAATTTTAGGCTGTGATTTATATAAAAGTGCGCAAAGTGAACATATGGCAGGGCGGTTACAATTACATGCCAGCGATGTATCTTTTGAGCACCCAGCAACGGGTGAAAAGATTCATATTAATTGTCCGCATTCGTTTTAAACAAATTAATGGTTCTTTGTTTTCGTTTCACCTTTTTTAAATTTTTCCCTTGAAGTTCTAACACCTCACCCCATATTAAGTGCATAACGCAGACACTTTGCAAATTGGAGATATATAAATGACTGCAGCACAAAAAGAAACATTAGGCTTTCAAACAGAAGTAAAACAATTATTAAACTTAATGATTCATTCTCTTTATTCTAATAAAGAAATATTTTTACGTGAGCTTGTGTCAAATGCATCAGACGCAGCAGACAAGTTACGCTTTTTAGCATTATCTCAAGGCGACCTTTACCAAGGTGATGCCGATTTACGTGTTCGTATTAGTGCAGATAAAGAAGCAAATACAATTACCATTTCAGATAATGGTATTGGTATGACGCGCGATGAAATCATTAGCTCATTAGGTACTATTGCAAAGTCGGGTACTGCTGAGTTTTTCAAAAACTTAACAGGCGATCAAAGTAAAGATTCACAGTTAATTGGTCAATTTGGTGTTGGTTTTTACTCTGCATTTATTGTTGCTGATTTAGTAACTGTTCGTACACGCAAAGCCGGTGAAACAACCGCATACGAGTGGGAATCTCAAGGTGAAGGCGAATACACACTTCAAGAAATTGAAAAAGAAGGCCGTGGTACCGACATTATTTTACATCTTCGCGATGAAGAAAAAGAATTTGCTGATGACTGGCGCCTACGTAGTATCGTTACTAAATACTCTGATCACATCTCAACGCCAGTACAAATGTTTAAAGCAGAAGTGCCAGAATCTGAAGGTGAAGACGGCGAAAAAATTCCAGCAGTACCAGGTGAGTGGGAAAGCATTAACCGCGCGACTGCATTGTGGACACGCGATAAATCAGAGCTTTCTGATGATGAATACAAAGAGTTTTACAAGCATGTAAGCCATGATTGGGAAGAGCCACTTAGCTGGGCACATAATAAGGTTGAAGGTAAAACTGAATACACTAGCCTTTTATATATTCCTAAAAAAGCACCTTTCGACTTATGGAACCGTGAACGTCAAAGTGGTTTAAAACTTTACGTACAACGTGTGTTTGTAATGGATGATGCTGAGCAATTCATGCCAAGCTACCTTCGCTTTGTAAAAGGCTTACTAGATTCAAACGATTTACCACTGAACGTATCTCGTGAAATTCTACAAGACAACAAAGTAACGCAAGCTATTCGTAAAGGGTGTACATCGCGTATTATTAAAATGCTTGAGCGTATGGCTAAAAACAAAGCTGACGATTACCAAGTATTTTGGAATGAGTTTGGTCAAGTAATGAAAGAAGGCCCAGCTGAAGATGCTGCAAATAAAGAAGCTATTTGTAAGCTACTTCGTTTTTCTTCGACACACACTGATTCAGAAACACAAGATGTGTCGCTTGAGCAATATGTTGAACGCATGAACGAAGGCCAAGACAAAATTTACTACGTAGTAGCTGATACATTCACCGCTGCGAAAAACTCACCGCATTTAGAGATTTTCCGCAAAAAAGGCATTGAAGTATTACTACTAAGTGACCGTGTTGACGAGTGGATGATGAGCCACTTAACTGAATTTGCTGATAAGCAACTACAGTCGATCACACGTGGTGACTTAGATTTAGGTAAGCTTGACGACGAAGAAACTAAAAAAGCGCAAGAAGAGTCTGAAAAAGAAATGGCTGGCCTTGTTGAACGTATTAAAACAGCACTAGGTGATGACGTTAAAGAAGTGCGCTTTACGCACCGCTTAACAGATTCTCCAGCATGTGTTGTAAGCGACGACAACGACATGAGCTCACAAATGCAAAAGCTAATGGAATCTGTTGGTCAAGCAGCCCCTGAAGCAAAACCTGTGTTTGAGCTAAACCCAGATCATCAACTTGTTAAGCACTTAAATGACGAACAAGATGAAGATAAGTTTGCGCAGTGGTCACACGTTTTACTAGATCAAGCACTACTTGCAGAACGCGGTACACTTAAAGATCCAACAGGATTTGTTACTCGCTTAAATAAATTGATGCTTGAACTAAGTAAATAAGCAAATAGCTATTTACTCAGTTAATAAAGTATAAATTATGTACTTTAAATAAAAGGGAACGTGTGTTCCCTTTTTTAATGCCCTGTAAACACCCCAACGGCTCATCAATTAGTATAAGTTGCTTGAGTATCGGCGGCGCTTGTGGAAGAATTCAGGCTTTAAAATAAATATCCATACTAGGGGACAATAATATGCGCATTATTCTTTTGGGCGCGCCGGGTGCAGGTAAAGGTACTCAAGCTCAGTTTTTAATGGACAAATACGGTATTCCACAAATTTCTACTGGCGATATGTTACGTGCGGCAATTAAAGAAGGCACGCCACTGGGTCTAGAAGCAAAAAAAGTAATGGATGCTGGTCAACTAATTTCTGACGATATTATTATTGGTTTAGTTAAAGAGCGTATTACTAAAGCGGATTGTGAGAAAGGTTTTTTACTTGATGGCTTCCCGCGTACAATCCCGCAAGCGGATGCAATGAAAGAAAATGGCGTAGTGGTTGATCACGTTATTGAATTTGACGTGGCTGATGAAGTCATTGTTGAGCGTATGGGCGGACGTCGCGTTCATCCTGGTTCTGGTCGTGTTTACCACGTTGTTTATAATCCACCAAAAGTGGAAGGTAAAGACAACGAAACTGGGGATGACTTAATTGTTCGCGCTGATGATACTGAAGAAACAGTACGTAAACGTTTAGGTATTTATCACGAGCAAACTATGCCATTGGTTGATTACTATCAAGCAGAAGCGGCTGCTGGTAATACTCAATACCATAAACTAGATGGTACACAAGCTGTTGAAACTGTTAGCCAACAACTTGGTGAACTTTTAGGTTAATTATAAAAGCACATTAAAAAACCGCCAATTGGCGGTTTTTTGTTTTAAGGCTATTTAGCATTGCTTAATTAGTGCTACTTAATGGACTTTACAATGTTTTAAGTTTTTCAATTACGCTGTTGTATTCTGGTTCAGTTGAAAGGCTACTAACTAACTGTTTATAAATGACGTTATGGCTTTCATCTAAAATAAAGACTGTTCGCGTTAGTAAGCCCATATCTTTAATAATCAATCCGTATTTCTGACCAAAATCACGCCAAACAGAATCTGATAACGTAGTGATTTTATCGATATTTTCAGCTTTGCAAAAACGCTTTTGAGCAAATGGTAAATCAGCACTAATTGTTAGCATAACTACACTTGGGAATTGTGAGGCTACTTTTTCATTAAAGTGCTTAGTTTGCAGGCTACAAATGCCGGTATCTAGGCTGGGTACTACACTTATTAATACAGCTTGGCCTTTATAATCCTCAAGTGTCACTGGAATAAAGTTGTCATCAACAACTTTAAAGTTTGGCGCACTATCTCCAATTGAGATACCTTGACCTAATAAAGTGACTGGTTTGCCTTGTGCGGATACTTTTCCTGCATCAAGTGTGTTTTCTGGATAGTCGGCTGCAATAGCCACAGAACAAAATGCACTCAAAGCAAAGGCAAGTGAACGTAACATAAGGTATTTCCTTTTAAATTAACGCAATGGGCGTCAGTGTATTATACTGGGCTTTAGTTACCAAGTGATTAAACCTGCTTAATAGAGTGGGTATTAGCTCTGAAATATAAAAATTGTAACTATGCTAAACTTTGATTAACATGAAGTTACAAAAGATATCTTCAATAATAAAAATAAAAACCATCATAAAATGATTTTAATGCTCATTACTGGTTTAGAAACAGAGAGATAATATGTCAACATCGGTATTAATATGTGATGACTCGAAATTAGCTAGACGTCAGTTGGCTCGCTCATTACCTGAAGATTGGGACATTAAAGTTGAATTTGCACTTGACGGCGTTGATTGTATAAAGCAAATAAAGTTAATTGAACCAGAGATACTTTTTCTCGATTTAAACATGCCAGAAATGGACGGTTATGAAGTATTAATCGCTATGAAAGAACAGGGGCTTAATATTCTCACTGTTGTTGTCTCTGGTGATATACAACCAAGTGCACACCAAAGAGTGCTTGAGCTTGGTGCTATCGATTTTATTCAAAAACCATGCTCCCCCGAAAAACTAGCCAGCATAATTGAACACCATGGGATTAAAGATAAAGCCATGCGTGAGCGTCTCTCTCATTCGCTAGGAGAGCAAGTCGACCCTGATGTTCGGGATATATACCAAGAGCTAACTAATGTTGCTATGGGGCAGGCTGGGGATTTACTTGCACGTCTTCTTAATGTATTTGTAGAGTTACCAATTCCTAATGTGAATATTTTGGAAGTTAATGAACTCGATATGGCGCTGCAGTCTATAGATAATAACGCAGCTACATCGGGTGTGTGCCAGGGCTTTATTGGCGGTGGTATTTCGGGCGAGGCGCTATTACTTTTAAATGATTCAAGCTTTAAAGAAATAGCTTCTTTGATGAACTATGACGGCGAGTTAAACGATAAAGTTGAACTTGAGCTGCTTATGGATATTAGTAATATTTTGATAGGCGCTATTTTAACGGGTCTTTCAAAACAGCTCGATATGTCATTTAGTCAAGGGCACCCCATAGTACTTGGCCAACACAGAGATGTGTCTGAGCTGGTTAAATCAAACAAGTCACGTTGGCAACGTACCCTTGCAATAGAGATTAGTTACGGTATTGAAAACCATGATATAAATTGCGACCTCATGCTGTTATTTACTGAAGATTCACTTAAAACTTTGAAATACAAAGTTGCTTACCTATTAGAAGATTAAGTTATGGCCGCTGATTTAGAAATGAATGAGATCCATTGGTTAATGGATATGTTTAATACCGTTGATGTAGGCCTTGTGGTACTCGATAGGGATTATAAGGTGTGTGTATGGAATGGTTTTATGGAAAACCATTCAGGGCTTCTACCAAGCGCAGTAAAAGATAAAGATCTATTTGATTTATTTCCTGCAATAGACGAAAAATGGTTTAGAAGTAAATCTGAGTCGGTTTTTGTTTTAAAAAACCGCTCTTTTACGATTTGGGAGCAGCAGCCATACATTTTTAGGTTTAAAAATTATCGACCTATTACTGGTAAAGCTGATTACATGTATCAAAATGCGACATTTATCCCTCTTACAAATACGATGGGCGAAGTTAGCCATATTTGTATTATTTTGTATGATGTAACAGATGTCGCGGTAAATAAAAAAGAGCTTGAAGAGTTAAACAAAAAATTAGAACAAGTAAGTCAAACAGATAGCTTAACGCAGCTTGCAAACCGTGGACATTGGGAAGGTACGCTACGCCAAGAGTTTTTAAGAGTTAAGCGAAGTGGTGGCTGTAGTACATTATTAATGTTTGATATTGACCACTTTAAAAAAATAAATGATGAATATGGCCATAGCTGTGGTGATGAATCGCTTCGTCATTTATCTAACTTACTACGTACGACGCTGCGCGAGACTGATGTTGCAGGGCGTTATGGCGGTGAAGAGTTTGCAGTAACATTACTTGATACAGACAAAGAAGGCGCTTTTGTATTTGCTGAGCGTTTAAGGGTTTTGATTGAAACTAACCCTGTTAAGTATAAACACTTTGAAATAACAATGACGGTAAGTATAGGGCTGGCTGGTAGCAGTAATGATTTTAAAAATCATGAGCGCTGGATAGAGGCTGCAGATAAAGCACTGTACCAGTCTAAAAATACAGGGCGAAATAAAGTAATAGCCTACGAAGATATAAAAAATGACGCTTAAGCGTCATTTTTTATATCCAGAATTTAGAGTTAAATAATACCGTGTTTTTTTACAATCTGCTGAGCAAACCCAATCAGTATGAAAATTGTATTGCTCTTCATTATTGTGTTGTGTGTCGAGAGTCATCTATTGGGCATTGACCAATCATTGAAACCTCACCAGAATTTGACTCTTGTTCTAGTTTTACTTTAAAGCCCCATAATCT
Organism: Pseudoalteromonas sp. LC2018020214; assembly: GCF_016598755.1. Taxonomy (NCBI): domain Bacteria; kingdom Pseudomonadati; phylum Pseudomonadota; class Gammaproteobacteria; order Alteromonadales; family Pseudoalteromonadaceae; genus Pseudoalteromonas; species Pseudoalteromonas sp. LC2018020214. Next base: position 2,251,825 of record NZ_CP066804.1, on the reverse strand, counting down.
GTAAAGATGCTTAAGCACTTCCTCGTGCGAGTTTGCTAAAGGAATATTGTTATGAGGTACATAGCGTAGGGTTAATGAACGGTCACCTCTAATATCAACATCATACACTTGAATGTTAGGCTCATGATTACTTAAATTGTACTGCGCAGAGAGTGCTTCTCTCACTGCCTTATAGCCGTTGTCGTTATGTATTGCGCCAATTTCTAGATGGGGATTATTAGTATGGTCAATAATAGTAAATAATTTAAAATCACGAATTAACTTAGGCGATAAAAACTGGCTAATAAAACTCTCATCCTTAAAGTTTTCCATTGCAAAATGCAGTGTATCTAGCCAGTTACTACCTGCATATTCAGGAAACCAGCGTTTATCTTCTTCAGTTGGGTGTTCACATATTCTGCGAATATCAACCATCATATTAAAGCCTAAAGCATATGGGTTAATGCCTGAATAATACTTACTGTTATAAGGTGGCTGATAAACTACGTTGGTGTGGCTTTGTAAAAACTCTAACATGAAAGAGTCGGTGAGCTTTCCCTCATCATATAAGTGATTAAGGATGGTGTAGTGCCAAAAAGTTGCCCAACCTTCGTTCATTACTTGAGTTTGTTTTTGTGGGTAAAAGTATTGCGAAATTTTACGTACAATACGTATCACTTCACGTTGCCAAGAATCGAGTAATGGGGCATTTTTTTCAATAAAATACAAAATATTTTCTTGAGGTTCAGAAGGGAAATGGCGGACTTTCTTTTTGGTTTCTTGCTGTTGCTCAGGAATAGTCCGCCATAATTCGTTTACTTGCGATTGAAGGTAGTCTTCGCGCTCTTGTTGGCGTTTTTGCTCTTCAAATAGCGATATTTGTTGTGGACGTTTGTAGCGATCGACCCCGTAATTCATTAATGCATGACATGAGTCGAGTAGGGCTTCTACTTGTGTAATACCGTGCTTTTCTTCACAGCGGCTTATGTAGTTTTTAGCAAATACCAAGTAATCAATAATTGAACCTGCATCGGTCCAGGTTTTAAATAAGTAATTACCTTTAAAAAATGAGTTATGTCCGTAACATGCATGTGCCATTACAAGCGCTTGCATAGGCAGGGTGTTTTCTTCCATTAAATACGCAATACAAGGGTCTGAATTTATCACTATTTCGTACGCGAGACCCATTTGTCCGCGCTTATAATTTTGCTCTGTTTGGATAAATTTCTTACCGTAAGACCAATGACTGTAGCCAATAGGCATACCAACGCTTGAATAAGCATCCATCATTTGCTCTGCGGTTATCACTTCAATTTGATTAGGGTAGGTGTCTAACCTGTATTGAGCTGCAACACGGGCAATTTCACCTTGGTACTCATCTAATAAATCAAAGGTCCAATCTGGGCCATCACTCAATCGTTTATCATTCATAATGCTACCTCGCTTTTGGCTATGCAGAGTTTTGCTGTTGACGACCTTTTTTAAATAGCTCCCTAAAAATTGGGTAAATATCTTCAACGCTTTGAATATGCTGTATGGCGAAATTATTATGGCTGTGTGTTATAGATTCATATTCGCGCCATAGGCTTTGATGAGCACGAGTGGTTATTTCAATATAAGCAAAATAGCGTACTGCGCTTAAGAGCTTATTACGTAATATTTCACCACACTGCGGGGTGTCGTCCGCCCAGTTATCGCCATCAGAGGCTTGTGCGGCGTATACATTCCACTCATTTGCGTGATAACGCTCTTTTATGATTTCGTTCATTAATTTAAGAGCGCTTGAAACAATAGTACCGCCAGTTTCTTGGGAGTAAAAAAACTCTTGTTCGTCTACTTCTTTAGCTTGTGTGTGGTGGCGAATATAAACAACTTCTATGTCTTTATAACTTCGCGTTAAAAATTGATAGAGCAAAATATAAAAACGCTTTGCCATGTCTTTTGTTGGCTGATCCATTGAGCCTGACACATCCATAATACAAAACATCACCGCTTTGCTGGTGAGGTGAGGGCGCTTTTCGTAATTACGAAAACGTAAATCGTAGTTATCAATAAACGGAACCGACTTAATTTGCACTTTTAATGCTGCAATTTCTTTTTGTAATAAAGTAATTGCTGCTTTATCGCTATGTGGTCCAGCAAGCAGCAGAGCAAGTTGTTCTTCGAGCTCTTTTAAACGGCGTTTTTTACCTGCACTCATTGCCACACGGCGCGCAAGCGAGCCTTGAAGAGAGCGGACAATGTCAATATTACTTGGCATGCCGTCGCTACAAAATCCTGCGCGATGGGTTTTCATTTGCACTAACTTATCAAGTTGGTTTTCTTGTAAGTTAGGAAGTTCTAGATCTTCAAACAGTAAATCAAGGTATTCATCTTTTGATATTGAAAATACAAACTCATCTTGTCCCTCGCCCGAATCGCTGGCGTCACCTTCACCGGCACCACCGCCTTGTCCGCCTTTAGGGCGCTCAATTTTATCACCTGTAGAAAACTGATCGTTACCAGGGTGAATTTGTTCTCTATTCCCGCCTTGCCCTTGATGAAATGTAGGTTCGCTGATATCGCGTTGTGGAATAGAAATACTCTCACCAGAGCTTGAATCGGTAACGCTGCGTTTGTTAATCGCATCTGAAACCGCTTCTTTAATTTGTTTTTTATAGCGCCTAATAAAGCGCTGGCGATTAAGCGTACTTTTATTTTTTCCGTTTAAACGCCTATCTATAAAATGCGCCATATTGACCTCCTATATACTACGACTATGAAGGTTATTGCGATTTTCTAACCCGTAAATACCACTCAGAAAGCAAGCGAACTTGTTTTTGTGTATAGCCTTTTTCGACCATACGGTTCACAAAGTCTTCGTGCTTTTGCTGATCCTCTGCAGACGTTTTAGTATTAAACGAAATAACAGGGAGTAAATCTTCGGTATTAGAGAACATTTTTTTCTCAATCACCGTGCGTAGTTTTTCGTAGCTTGTCCATAGTGGGTTTTTACCGTTGTTGTGTGCACGGGCACGCAGTACAAAGTTCACTATTTCATTACGAAAATCTTTAGGATTAGAAATACCCGCTGGCTTTTCTATTTTTTCAAGTTCAGCGTTTAGCGCTGCGCGGTCAAATAGCTGTCCTGTATCGGGGTCGCGATATTCTTGGTCTTGTATCCAAAAATCTGCATAAATAACATAACGGTCAAAAATATTTTGTCCGTATTCTGAGTACGATTCTAGATAAGCGGTTTGCAGTTCTTTACCTATAAACTCGACATATTGTGGAATTAAATAGCCTTTTAAAAAGCTTAAATAACGCTCTTCTATTTCACTTGAAAATTGCTCGCGTTCTATCTGTTGCTCAAGCACATAGAACAAATGCACCGGATTTGCAGCAACTTCAGTGGTATCAAAGTTAAACACTCGGGACAAAATTTTAAACGCAAAGCGGGTAGAGAGCCCCGTCATACCTTCATCAACACCTGCGTAATCACGATACTCTTGATACGATTTTGCTTTAGGGTCGGTGTCTTTTAGGGTCTCGCCATCGTATACCCGCATTTTAGAATAGATACTTGAATTTTCTGGCTCTTTTAAACGTGATAGCGTCGTAAATTGCGCCAATGTTTTAAGTGTACCCGGTGCACATGGCACGTTGTATAGCTCGCTGTGCTCAAGTAATTTGTCGTAAATTTTAATTTCTTCAGTTACACGTAAGCAATAAGGGACTTTTACAATATAAACACGGTCTAAAAATGCTTCGTTGTTTTTATTGTTTTTAAAGGTTTGCCACTCAGACTCATTCGAGTGAGCGAGGATCATGCCATTAAAGGGCAGGGCACTAATGCCTTCTGTGCCGTTATAGTTACCTTCTTGGGTTGCGGTAAGTAAAGGATGCAGCACTTTAATAGGCGCTTTAAACATTTCTACAAATTCCATCAGCCCTTGGTTAGCTAAACATAAAGAGCCAGAGTAGGCGTATGCATCAGGATCGTTTTGGGCAAAGTGCTCAAGCTGGCGAATATCGACCTTACCAACCAGTGCTGAAATATCTTGGTTGTTTTCATCTCCTGGTTCGGTTTTGGCAATGCCTATTTGGTTTAAAATAGAAGGGTAGCGTTTAACCACTCTAAACTGGCTAATATCACCATTGAACTCTTTTAAGCGTTTGCCAGCCCAAGGCGACATAATGGTTTTTAAGTAGCGCGGTTTAATACCGTACTCTTTGCTGAGTACGTCTGCATCTTCGATAGGATCAAACAAGGAGAGGGGGTGGTCGTTTACAGGAGACCCTTTAATTGAATAAATAGGCACTTGTTGCATTAAATACTTTAGTTTTTCAGCAATGGATGATTTACCCCCACCAACAGGTCCAAGTAAATAAAGCACTTGTTTGCATTCTTCTAGCCCCTGAGCCGCATGTTTTAAATAAGAGACTATTTGCTCAATGGCGTCTTCCATACCATAAAAATCAGCAAAGGCAGGGTAGCGCGCAACTACTCTATTTGAAAATAATCGACTTAGTCGTGCATCCGTTGCGGTATCTACCATGTGTGGTTCGCCAATTGCCATGAGTAGGCGTTCTGGTGCGCTGGCGTAGGCAGACTTATCGGTTTTACAAATCTCAAGAAATTCAGCGATACTGTATTCTTCTTCCTGTGCCGCTTCGTATCGTGCTTGGTAATGCTCAAAAATCGTCATAATAACCTCCGAAACCCGCTGTAAAAAGGTGCTTACCTTTTAAAGTCTAGTCACGAATGTGTATTTTTGTGCAATAAAATTAAAAATTTAAGTGAAAAAAGATCATGTTACTAAAAGCGTTTTATTAAATGATGAGGCGCTTAGGTGTGATAAACAAGAAACAAAAAAAGACGCCTAAGCGTCTTTTTTACATTAGCGTTTAAAGGCTAATTAAGCGAAGTTAGCGTTCGCGAATTCCCAGTTAACAAGCGACCAAAAACCTTTAAGGTAATCTGGACGAACGTTACGGTAATCGATGTAGTAAGCGTGTTCCCATAAATCCACTGTCAGGATTGGAGTAACGCCATCATCAGTTAATGGTGTAGCAGCGTTAGATGTATTAACGATGTCTAGTGAACCATCAGCAAGCTTAACTAACCACGTCCAGCTTGAACCAAAGTTATTTACTGCTTTGTCATTTAATGCATCTTTAAACGCATCAAAAGAACCCCATTTAGCGTTGATTGCATCAGCAACTGCGCCAGTAGGCTCGCCGCCGCCGTTTGGAGATAAGCTGTTCCAGTAAAAAGTATGGTTCCAGATTTGTGCTGCGTTGTTAAATACGCCGCCTTCTGATGAACATACGATCTCTTCTAGAGATTTGTTTTCAAACTCAGTACCAGGAATTAAACCATTAAGCTTAACCACGTAAGTGTTGTGGTGTTTGCCATGGTGAAACTCTAGCGTTTCTTTTGAAATATGTGGCTCAAGTGCGTCGATTGCATATGGTAGTGACGGTAGTTCAAATGCCATTTTTTTATCTCCATCTTCTTTGGTTGATAGTCCATTTGGTAATACGTAATGCCTGTTGAAACAGAGCAGTTACCTATACCAAGCGGTAATATAGTGTTACTATAATTGTTGAGTATTTTACTCAAGTTTAAGCAAACAGCAATGCTATTGCGAAAGACTATTTCAATTGCGGCTTTATTTGCCCATTTTAAGTTATATATTTGTGGTCACGATGAGTTATTTTCAAGACCTAAATATATTTAGCTATCGTTACTTTGAGGTTGTAGATGGAAACCATTGATAAAATTAAACAGCAAATTTCAGAAAATCCAATAATCCTTTTCATGAAAGGGTCACCAAAATTACCAAATTGTGGTTTTTCTTCACAAGCATCGCAAGCGTTAATGTCATGTGGTGAACCATTTGCATACGTTGATATTTTACTTAATCCAGACATTCGTGCTGAGCTTCCAGCATACGCAAATTGGCCAACATTCCCACAACTTTGGGTAGATGGCGAATTAGTTGGTGGTTGTGACATTATTATCGAAATGTTTCAACGCGGTGAATTACAGCCGTTAATTACAGAAACTGCTGCTAAATACAAAGAAGCTGACGCAGAGTAATTTATTACTCAACCTGAACTCAGGTTATTAAGCTCTTTAAACACAAAGCCACTTTTTAAGTGGCTTTGTTGTTTTTAATTTGTGTGAATTTATGAATAAGGAAGGCTCACTTGTACGTTTAAGCCGCCCTCTATTTTGTTATGTAAACTTATATGCCCTTGGTGCGCTTCTGCTATTTCTCTGCATAAGGCTAACCCTAAACCACTCCCCGTACTTTTTGTAGAATAAAAGGGCACTAAAGCATTTGCCATTACTTGCTCGCTCATTCCTTTGCCGCAGTCGCTTACATTTATAACACATGCTTGGGGTACAAACTCGACCTGAATATGTATTTCACTGGCGTTGGAGCCTGACTCGTGTGAATTTTTTAATAAGTTTATCAGCAGCTGCTCGAGTTGTGTTTGATCAGCTTGTAATTCATTGTGTGAATTTTTTATTTCGTAGCTAAATAGCCAGTGGTTTTTTAAATTATCGAGTGTGTTTTGCCAGTTAATCCGCGTTTTTTGTGGCTGAGGTAATTTAGCAAACTTGCCATAGCCTTGTACAAATTCAGTTAAATGACTAATTCGCTCATCAATAGTTGCAAATACACGGGCAAGGCGAGGCTCATCAACTTTATTTGCGAGCAATTGTGCGCTATGTAACATGGATGACATAGGGCCGAGTGAATTATTCAATTCGTGGCTGATAATGCGTATTACCTTTTTCCACACGGCAACTTCTTGGCGACTAAGCTCACGGGTTAATTGTTTAAATATATATAAATGATGCTTTTGGTTATTGAGTAAAAACTCCCCGGTGGCTAAATGCCAAGTTTGCGAGTCTTGATTCTCTATTTCTATATTAAAGAGGCCATCAATACCGTGCTCTAAAGCTGCTACTAATTGCAGAGGCGAATTTTCGAGTAATTTACTTAGCTGCATACCTTCAAGGCGAGTTGCGCTATTAAATAAACTACGGCTAATTAAATTACTAAATACCACCGTATTATTATCATTGACCAGTAATAACGCTTGCGGCGAGCTTTGCAATACTTTATCAAGCATTAACTCGCGCTGGTAAATCCATTGTTTTTCTTGGCGAAGCTGTTTAGCGGTTTGATTATAAAGTAGGCATAGTTTTCCAAGTTCATCATTACTTTTATACGCTAGTAAGCTGGAGAGCTCACCATCTTTAAAATTAAGTAATCCGGTTTCAAGCGATTGCATGCCAAGCTTTATTGGTTTGGTGAGAGCTCTTGAAAGCAAGGTGCTAAATGCAAGCGTTAGTAATATTAAAAACAGAGTGTAGTACATATCAAAACCACTTAGCGCGGCAATAATAACAACAGGCAGCGCGCTACAAAGCCCGCAAATTAATACAATCTTTTGGCTTAGGGTAAAGTTGCTAATAATGTTTGGCATTAATAATCAATACCCATTTTTTGTAACCGCCTGTAAAGTGCTTGTCGGCTTAAACCAAATTCACGGGCCACTTTGGCTATAACACCTTGATGAGCGCGCATTGCGTGTTCTATTTCCTGTTTGGTCGGCTCTGCTTTTGCTTCTTGTTGAGCAGTAACCGGTGACGAAAGTACAAAGTCATCGACTGTAAGCGCACCTGTAGGTTTTAGTACCGCGACACGCTTACAAGCGTTTTCTAGCTCTCTAACGTTACCAGGCCATTTGTAGTGTTGAAGCGCTTGCTCTGTGTTTATAGTCAGCTCTCGGTGAGGTAAAAAATGGCTAATAAGTGCTAAAACATCATCTTGTCTTTCGCTTAGGGCAGGCACATTGAGCTCAATTACATTAAGGCGATAATATAAGTCTTCCCTAAATCGACCTTGTTGTATTGCTTGTAGTAAGTTTTCGTTAGTGGCCGATATAACCCGCACATTTACCTTTCGTGTTTGTGTTGAGCCTAAACGTTCAAACTCGCCGGTTTGTAGTACGCGTAGTAATTTTATTTGTCCTGAAAGTGGTAAATTACCAATTTCATCTAAAAATAACGTACCGCCATCAGCTGCTTCAAATCGACCAATACGTTGTTTGGTTATCCCCGTATATGCACCGGCTTCAGCGCCAAAAAGTTCGGCCTCTATAAGTTCTTGCGGTAGTGCACCGGCGTTTACCTTAATAAAAGGTTGCGATACAAGTGGGGAGTTTTTTTGAATAATATGCGCAATACACTCTTTGCCACTCCCATTAGGGCCTGTTATTAATGCAGATATATCAGATTTAGCCACTTGAAGCGCCATAGTAACCAGTCGTTCCATCGCAGGACTTTTAAATATTAGCCCAGCAAGGTCTGCATTTTTAAATGTACCTTCACGTTCTTGTTGATGGCGATTATGTGTCGCAACTATTTTTTTAGCACTGCCTAGTTCTATTAAGTTACCGATACAAACTAGTAGTTTTGCATCATCCCAGGGTTTTGGTAAGTAATCAGCAGCACCGGCTTTTACAAGCTCAATGGCGGTGGCAAGTTCGGTCCAGGCTGTAATAAGTATAATAGGTAGGTGTGGGTTTATTTCTCGTAGTTCATAAAACAACGCTTTACCTTCTTCGCCAGAGGTGGTGTCACTGGTAAAGTTCATGTCTTGAATTACAAGCTCAATTCGCTGATAGCGAACTATTTGCAGAGCATCAAATGGATTTGTTGCAGTGACTACCGAAAAGTCGTGGATCTCGAGCAACAATGAAAGTGCGTCGAGTACTGCTTGGTTATCATCAACAATGAGTATTTTATGAGTCATAGGTTATTTTTATAATTTTTTAATGGCTACACTGCCTTACTAAGCAGTGTAGCATAGTGATTTACATATTATTAAATAGTGCGAGTTGCGATACTGGGCGAAATATTAGCAGCGCGTTTAGCCGGCGCTAATACCGCAAGTAAGCTCATTAAAAATACGGCAATGGCGGTAACGGCTATATAACTTGGCGGTAGTGCAGCTACAGAAAAATACTGCATTAACATTTTCCCAAGCAGTATTGCTGTTACTACACCTAAGGCTAAACCTAGGCTACAAATTAATGCATTTTCTACTAAAAAGTAGCTAACAATAGCTGACTTTCTTGCGCCAAGTGCTCTGCGTGTACCAATTTGCTTAGTACGTTTGCTAATATTAAATAAGGTTAAGCCAAAAATACCGAGAGCGGTTATAAGCACTAAAATAGTGATTAATACTATGAGCATGCGCATCATAAGGCGATCTTGAGCGGTATACTCATTTTTTAATTCATCAAGCCCTTTAATGTTGTTAATAACGCGTTTGCTGTAATTTTCGAGCATAGCATTTTCTATTTCTTTCATCACAGCTGCTCGCTGACCAGGCTTAGTACGAACGGCAACTTGTGCATAACTTGCTGCTTTAATATAAGGAATAAACGCAAGATTATCGGGTTTACTGTCTTTGAGCCACGGGCCTTTCATTTTTCCGATCACGCCAATAACTTTAAGTGGTAGGTCACCAAAATAAACTATCTTTCCTAAACCATCTCCATCAGGGTAGAGCTCATCAAGTAAGGCTTTAGTGACTATAGTGACATTGGTGCGCTCTTGCGTAATTTCATTTGTTACAAGCACTTCATCTTCGGTAAAGTTTCGCCCTGCAATTAAGTTAACGCCGTAGGTATTAATTGCGTGGTCATCTATAAAAAAATAAGCGGTCCTGACACTTAGGCCTTCTTGTGGAGCAGGTTTTAAATTAAAGCTCGAAGCGCTGCCACCCCCTGATAGCGGAATACTACTGCTTAATGCGGCATCAACTACGCCTGGCATTTTTCTAAGCATGCTTTCATCAAGCTCAAACTGCTGGCTTAAGTTAATATCAGTACCAAAGGTCATTACATTAAACTTAAATATATCTTGCTCAGGGTAGCCCGTTTCTTGGTTTAAATAGCTAATTCTATCTTGAATAATAAATGCAGCATTACTGACTATAGCTGTGGTAATTGCAATTTGAATTAGTAGTAATACAGCGCCCACCTTTGAGCGGCATAAGGCGTTAAATATAGGTTTTATTTCTAACATTGTGACATTCCTTATTGGCTCTTAAGATAAATAGCAGGATTGGTTTTACACACTAACCAAGCTGGGTACAAACCAGCTAAAATGCAGGTTGTAATTGCAATCAATGGGGCGCTCAATAGCATGGTTAAATCCATTGTCGCTAAGTTTTCATAGTAGTCGTAGCTTTGCCCTACGCCCATTAAACCAAGTTGTGCTAGTACAATTCCTAGCATGCCACCTATAAAGCCAAGCATGGCGACCTCAACTAAGTGCTGTAAAAATATTTGCCTTTTACTAGCACCTAATGCGCGTCTTACACCTACTTCTGGCGCTCTGCGTAAAAACTTAGCTAAAAGTAAACCTAAAATATTGGCTAAGCAGACACCTAAGAACATAAAGCTCAGGCCCACTAAAATTTTATTGTCTTCGGTGACGACGTTGTTGTATTGCATCCATTGGTTTACATCGCGAAGTTTATACTCAAGTTCTTTACGATTAAATCGACCACGTTTTTGTTGTTCTTGCATGTAGGCTAATAAGTAATTTTGATAGGCTTGTTTTTGTTCAAGCGTATTTAGCTCTGCCCAAAACTGGATCCATACTTGCTCAGATTGCAGTTTATCTGCAAAGGTTGGTGTGTTTTCGTGTTTCCATCCATTGCTATTGCCCCAACTTACGAGCTCTTTTGCCTTTATTAAGCTAAAGGGCATAAATAACTCTTCTACTTGATTAAATGCACCGTTATTTAAATCATAATATTTAATATTGAGAGGCCAATGGTTAATAACACCAACTACTTGATAGCTTGTATCATCTAAGTAAATCAGTTCTCCGACAGAGTTTTTTCCTGCAAATAGTTTATCGTTTATCTCTTGGGTAATAACAACGACAGGTGCGGCAGAGTCTTCTTGCTCTTTGCTCCAAGCCCCCCCGTATAAAAATGACAAATTAAACATGCTAAAAAAGTCAGGCATTGTCATGCGAGCATTACCTATAAAAGGTTTTATTTTGTCGGAGTCTAGATAAACTGAAAAGCCGGTACGCATCATAGCCACTTTTTTCTCTGGCGTGGGTGCGTTTAATAAGTTCTCAGCATCTTGATAGGTCAGTTGCAGTGGCATGTTATCTTCTGTCCACCACGTACTACCATCGTCCATTGTTTGTAATTGCACACTGTAAAGTTGGCTGCTTTTTTCTGGGATAGGATCGGCCGACATCATGTGATAAACACTAAGGCTGGTCATTGTTATGCCTATACCTATCGCAATGGCAAGTACCATTAAAAAGCTAACCAGTGGGGTGCGCTTGAAGCTGCGCCAACTTAAATCTAAATAATGAATAAACATTAGTTAAACCCCCGATGCTGTTTTTATAGTTTGCGCGCCTTGATAAAGTGTAAAGTCGGCAAGTTGCCCATCAACTACTTGAATATTACGCGGAGCACGGCGGGCTAATTCACTATCATGCGTTACCATTACAATAGTGGCACCGTCGCGATTGATTTGTTCAAGTAACTCCATAACTTGGCGCGCCATTAAGCTGTCAAGGTTACCTGTTGGTTCATCGGCAAGTAAAAAACGAGGTTCACCAGCAAGCGCACGAGCTATTGCCACACGTTGTTGCTGGCCACCAGAGAGTTGTTGAGGTAAGTGTTTAGCGCGAGATGCTAAACCAACTTGTTCAAGGCATTGCTCAATTCGACGTTTTCGCTCATTTGCTTTAATCCCTCTGTAGCGAAGGGGAACTTCTATGTTTTCATATAAATTTAAATCAGGGATCAAATTAAAGCCTTGGAATATAAAGCCAATTTTTTGATTACGTAAATCAGCACGTTGGTTATCGTTTAGGCTGCCAACATTAACGCCATCTAACAGGTACTCACCTTCGTTAAAAGGCTCGAGCATACCTGCAATATTTAAAAAGGTTGTTTTTCCTGAGCCGCTAGGACCGGTAACAGCAATAAATTCGCCTTCGTTTACTTGCAGGTTAAAGTCTCGAAGCGCATGGGTCTGTACCATTTCTGTTTGGTATACTTTACTTACATTGTTCATTTGTAACATGGTTGTTCCTAATTGTTTTTAGTGTTGGTTGAGAACGTCTGTTTAATTTAATAAAATCGTATCGGCTTGCTTAAAGTCGCTGTAGCTTGAAATAATAATTTCATCGTTTTCTTTTAGTCCGCTCAAAAGCTCAACCGCATTAATGCTGGTGGCGCCTATTGTAATAGGTATGCGCTTTGCAATATTGCCTTCTACCTTATAAGCAAAAATTCCTCCTTGCTGCATAAAAGCGCCGCGTTTTACCTGCATTACACCTTCTCGGTTGTCGAGTAAAATACGTGCAGTTAAGCGTTGGTTTTGACGAATGTTGTTAGTAACACCTTTAAATCGGACGCGTGCTGTTACTTCACGATTATTAACTTCTGGGGATATGGCGGATAAATTCCCCATCACTGTTTCATTGCCTAACTTAAGCTCTACTTCCATACCGAGTCCTAATTCATTGGCGTAACTTTCAGGTACTTGAAGTTCCGCTTCGAAATTACTTAAGTCGACGAGAGTCATAAGAGGTTGGCTTTGCGTCACTGCGGCTTTTTGTTGCACAAGTAGGTTACCCACGATCCCAGTAACGGTAGCCTTAATAGATAGGTTGCTTACTTTTCTGATTAAGTCATCAACAATAAGTTGTTGGCGGGTCACATCACTTTTAGCAGCTTGTAGTTCAAAGGCGAGCGTGTCTTTGGCAAGCAGTACCTCTTGTTGTGCATGTTTATATGAGAGCTTTGCACGTGATAAATCATCAACTGCTTTTTCAAGATCAATTTGGCTAATTAAGTGCTTTTGAATTGATAACTGCGCGCGACGATTTTCGCGCTCAGCGGCGTTAAGCTCAACTTGTGCCATATCGAGTGTTTTATTTAAAGTGAGTGTTTGGCGTCTTGCTTGCAAATGCTGCCTTTGCTGCTCGCCTTGTAGTCTTTTAAGTACAGACTCCTGTTGCTTTAATTCGTTAGTTAACTCAGGGCTTTGCAGCAGGGCAAGTGTATCGCCTTGCTTTACTGTATCGCCGGCCTTTACTTTTAAATCTATAAATCCACGTTCTGGACTGTAGATTTTAGGAGCATTGGCAGCAACAATTTTACCACTGGCGGCAATATCTCGAATGAGCGCTTTAACGTGTACTTTGGCAACCTGTACTTTTGAGCGGCTAATAGAGCTTTTAGCGCTATGACTCGTTAAAAAAATATAAGCAATTGTAGAGGCTGCAATGAAAATAACCGCAGTGATTATCGCGTATTTTTTATAGCTTATAGGTGCCTTTACTTGTACGTCTTGTGCGCTGGTATCTTTAATCATTTAATTCCCCCTACATTGCTTTTATGTATTTTTCGCACAGCAGTAATAAAGCTGCTGTGCAAATGGCGGCAATAGGAGAGAGCAAAAATAAGCTTAGAGTAAACATGGTAATTCCAATTAGCGATTATACGTAAAGTTATACGATTAATATGCCAACTATTATCACATTGATATTAAAGTGCTTTTTATTTTTTGTTCTTGAAAATGATGTCCGCGGACAGTTTTTATGTCCGCATCGGACACCGCTTTAAATAAAAATTCACTATTAATGTACAAAAAAGGACATGAACTTTCATAACTATACTAATGAGCAGCAATAATCGGGGATGTTAAGCCATTAAAGTAATGAAATAGCATAAAACTATCTAAATGTTAACTGAATAGCCCTTCATGCGTTGAATACTTATTCACTTTGGCTCGTCTTTACGTTTACGTAAGCTGCGGCTTTTAACGCTTGTGTTTTTACAATATGTTAAACTTGACACCAGTGTCATGAAAAAATAGTGGTTAAAATAACGCTAAATGTTAAAAATAATGATAAAAAGAAATCTTGCTATGAAGTGAGAAATATTCAAGAATGTGAATATGTATTCAAAGTGCTATTGACTCTATTTAAGATAGAGGCTAGTTTTGTCCGTCTGTTAGCAAATCGTCGAGCAGTTCATCCACGCTAACAGTGCAGCAAGGGGAGGGGTCTATGTTATACGACTCAAAGTTAGAAAAAGAAAATTGTGGCTTTGGCTTAATAGCCCAAGTTAATGGTCAAGCTAGTCATAGGCTTATTCGTACTGCTATTACGGGGCTTGATCGCATGCAGCACCGTGGCGGTATATCTGCCGATGGTAAAACAGGTGATGGCTGTGGTTTATTATTACAAAAACCAGATAGCTTTTTCCGTGCAATTGCCAGTGAACATAATTGGCACTTAGGCAAAAACTACGCAGTGGGTATGATATTTTTAAATTCAGACCCTGTTTTAGCACAAGCTGCAAAACAAATACTTAGCGAAGAATTAGAAAAAGAAACGCTAAATATTTTAGGTTGGCGTGTTGTACCAACCGACCCATCTATGTTGGGTCCTATTGCTGTACAGCAATTACCAGGTTTTGAACAAATTTTTGTTAGCGCGCCAGAAGGTTGGCGTTCTAAAGACTTAGAGCGTCGCTTATATGTAGCACGCCGCCGCGCTGAAAAGCGCATTGTTGATGATGAAGCTTTCTATATCGCAAGTTTATCTGGTTTGGTAACTATCTATAAAGGCTTAATGATGCCTGCGGATTTACCTAATTTTTACCTAGATTTAGCTGATATTCGTATGACGAGTGCGATTTGTGTTTTCCATCAGCGCTTCTCTACTAATACTCAGCCGCGTTGGCCTTTAGCTCAACCTTTCCGCTATTTAGCACACAATGGTGAAATTAATACTATTGAAGGTAACCGCCAGTGGGCACGCGCACGTTCTTATAAGTTTGCGTCACCGCTTATTCCAGACTTACAAAGCGCAGCGCCGTTTGTAAACGAAACCGGTTCTGATTCATCAAGCCTAGATAATATGCTTGAGCTATTTTTAGCTGGCGGCATGGATTTATTCCGCGCGATGCGTATGCTCGTGCCGCCTGCATGGCAGAAAAACCGTGCAATGGACGACGATTTACGTGCATTTTACGACTTTAACTCTATGCATATGGAACCATGGGATGGCCCGGCAGGTATTGTTATGTCGGATGGTCGTTTCGCGGCGTGTAACCTTGACCGTAATGGACTTCGCCCAGCACGTTATGTAATTACACAAGATGGTTTTATTACGCTTGCATCAGAAGTGGGTATTTGGGATTACACTGCCGATGAAGTGGTCGAAAAAGGCCGTGTTGGTCCAGGTGAATTATTAGTTATTGATACTAAACTTGGCAAAATCTGGCACTCGGATGAAATCGATCAGGATTTAAAATCTCGCCATCCTTACAAGTCATGGCTTGAAGAAAATGTTAAACGTTTAGTTCCATTCGAAGAACTTACTGAGCAAGACGCTGGTAATCGCTCATTTGATGACGAAACGCTAGCTAAATATCAAAAAATGTTTGGTTATACCAACGAAGAGCTTGATAGCGTTATTCGTGTAATGGGTGAAAACGGCCAAGAAGCGACAGGCTCAATGGGTGATGACACGCCATTTGCTGTGCTTAGTGAAGGGCATCGTTCACTTTATGATTACTTCCGCCAAAAATTTGCGCAAGTAACAAATCCACCTATCGATCCACTACGTGAAAACCATGTAATGTCGCTTGCAACCTGTATTGGTAGTGAGCAAAACGTATTTAACGAAACAACGGGCCACGCTAAGCGCCTACAGTTTGATACACCAATTTTAATGTACGCAGACATGCAGCAGCTATTAAATGCTGATGAAGCGCACTACAGCTACTGTAAAATTGATATTACCTACACAGTTGAAGAGGGTTTAGAAAACGCGGTTAAGCGTATTTGTGACCAAGCACAAGAAAAAGCAGCTGCGGGCTGTATCATGCTTATTTTAACTGACCGTAACTTTGATGAAATAAATTTACCAATTCCAGCAGCTATGGCTGTAGGTGCGGTACAAAAACGCTTAGTTGATAACAACTTGCGCTGTGAATCAAATATTATCATTGAAACTGGCAGCGTGCGAGATGCGCACCAATTTGCTGTGCTATTAGGTTTTGGTGCTACGGCAATTTATCCATACCTGGCGTATGAATCGTTAGTTGCGATGAGCGACAGCAAAATTATTGATAAGTCGTATTGCGAAGTGACTCTTGCTTATCGTAAAGCCATTAATAAAGGCTTGTACAAAATTATGTCTAAAATGGGCATAAGTACGGTTGCGTCTTATCGTTGTTCAATGTTGTTTGAAGCGGTGGGATTATCTGATGCGATTATTGAAATGTGCTTTAAAGGCGTTGCAAGTCGTATACAAGGGGCATGCTTTACCGACTTTGATGACGATCAGCAGAGTTTGCACAAACTTGCTTTAAGTAAGCGTAAATTATTAAGCCACGGTGGTTTATTTAAGTACGTTCACGGTGGTGAGTATCATGCTTATAATCCAGATGTTATTCAAACCCTGCAAAAAGCGGTTCGATCAGGTGATTATAAAGACTACAGTGCGTACGCTGATTTAGTTAATAATCGTCCAATAGCGACTTTGCGCGATATGTTAGCGCTTAAATTACCTGAGCAAGGTATAAGCATTGATGAAGTAGAGTCTGCAGAAAACCTATACAAGCGTTTTGACTCAGCAGCAATGAGTATTGGTGCGTTATCACCAGAAGCGCATGAGGCGCTAGCAATTGCAATGAACCGCTTAGGTGGTTGTTCAAACTCGGGTGAAGGCGGTGAAGATAAACTGCGTTATGGTACAGAGAAAAACTCGCGTATTAAGCAAGTCGCTTCAGGTCGATTTGGTGTAACGCCTCATTACTTACGCAGTGCTGACGTTATTCAGATTAAAGTAGCGCAAGGTGCAAAACCAGGCGAAGGTGGACAATTACCAGGTGAAAAAGTAACGCCGTATATTGCTAAGCTTCGTTATTCGGTACCAGGTGTTACGTTAATTTCGCCACCACCGCATCACGATATTTACTCAATTGAAGATTTAGCACAGCTAATTTTCGATTTAAAACAAGTAAACCCCAAAGCACTTATTTCTGTAAAACTTGTTTCAGAGCCAGGTGTGGGAACCATTGCAACAGGTGTTGCTAAAGCGTATGCCGATTTAATTACTATTTCTGGCTACGACGGCGGTACAGGCGCAAGCCCACTTACTTCTGTTAAATATGCGGGTAGCCCATGGGAGCTTGGACTTGCTGAAACACAGCAAGCACTAGTTGAAAATGGCCTTCGTCATCGCATTCGCCTGCAAACAGATGGTGGCTTAAAAACAGGTTTAGATATTATTAAAGCGGCAATTTTAGGTGCTGAAAGCTTTGGCTTTGGTACTGGTCCAATGGTTGCCCTTGGGTGTAAATACTTACGTATTTGTCACTTAAATAACTGTGCGACCGGTGTTGCAACACAAGACGAAACACTTCGTCAAAAGCATTATCACGGTTTACCAGAAATGGCGATGAACTACTTTAAGTTTATAGCGCAAGAAGCGCGTGAAATTATGGCTAGCCTAGGCGTTGCAAATTTAACTGATTTAATTGGCCGTTTAGATTTATTAGAAGAAATTGAAGGTAAAACTGCAAAGCAGAAGAAAATTGATTTATCGTCTGTTATTGCTCAGCCGAACAACCCAACTGGCGAAACGCTTTATTGTAGTGCGCCTAACAGTTCGCATTACCTAGGTAAGTTAAACGAAAGTTTATTAGCTAAAGCGCAAGAGGCAATTGATACATCAAGCGGTATCTCGCTTGTGAGTCGTATTTGTAATACTGACCGCTCTGTAGGTGCAATGCTTTCGGGTTATATTGCTGATAAACACGGTAATCAAGGTATGGCGGCAGACCCAGTAGCAATTGAATTACACGGTACGGCGGGTCAATCATTTGGCGTGTGGAATGCCGGTGGTCTTGAAATGACATTGGTTGGCGATGCTAACGATTACGTAGGTAAAGGCATGGCAGGCGGTAAGTTAGTTATTCGTCCACCACTTGGCTCATCTTTTGAAAGCCATAAAGCAACCATTGCCGGAAACACATGTTTGTACGGCGCTACAGGCGGAAAACTGTTTGCAGCGGGTTGTGCCGGTGAGCGCTTTGCAGTTCGTAACTCAGGTGTGCAAGCGGTTGTTGAAGGTGTAGGTGACAATGGTTGTGAATACATGACCGGTGGCGTTGTGTGTGTACTTGGTAATGTAGGTGTTAACTTTGGCGCGGGCATGACTGGTGGTTTTGCTTATATTTTAGATGAGCGAAATGATTTTGAAAAACGCATTAATCCAGAGCTTGTCGAAATAGTAACACTAGACGAATTAACGTCGCATCAAGAGCATTTACGCGGCTTAATTGCTGAGCATTTAGAGCTTACGGGTTCGTGCAGAGCAGAAAGCATTTTAGCTAACTTTGAACTGTACTTACCGATGTTCAAATTAGTAAAACCAAAATCAAGCGACGTAAAAAGTTTACTCGGGCATCGCGCTCGCAGTAGTGCCGAACTACGTGTTCAGGCGCAATAAGGGGGCAGTATGAGCGAAAATGTATATCAATTTATAGACGTGCAGCGTGTAGACCCACGCAAAAAACCAATCTCGTCACGTAAAAAATCTTTCGTAGAAATTTACGAACCCTTTTCAGAGAATCAGGTTAACTCACAAGCTGATCGTTGTTTAGATTGTGGTAACCCGTATTGTGAGTGGAAGTGCCCAGTACATAACTACATTCCACAATGGTTAAAGTTAATACGCACAGGTCGTATTATAGAGGCTGCTGAGCTTTCACATCGTACAAACAGTTTACCAGAAGTGTGTGGTCGCGTTTGCCCACAAGATCGCTTGTGTGAAGGCTCGTGTACATTAGATGAAGAGTTTGGTGCTGTAACAATTGGTAATATTGAGAAGTATATTACCGATGAGGCATTTAAAATGGGCTGGAAGCCTGATATGTCTTATGTAACATGGACCGACAAAAAAGTGGCTATTATTGGTGCGGGCCCAGCTGGTTTAGGGTGTGCTGATATTTTAGTTCGTAACGGCGTAAAACCAGTAGTGTTTGATCGTCACCCAGAAATTGGCGGACTACTCACGTTTGGTATTCCTTCTTTTAAACTTGAAAAAGAAGTGATGCAAAAGCGCCGTGAGATTTTCACTGAAATGGGCGTGGAGTTTAAGTTAAATGTTGAAGTAGGTGTTGATATTACGCTTGATCAAATTTTAGCAGATTACGACGCCGTATTTTTAGGAGTTGGTACGTATCAAAGTATGCGTGCAGGTCTTGAAAATGAAGATGCACCAGGTGTTCACGATGCACTCCCGTTCTTGATTGGTAACACTAACCGTGTAATGGGCTATGACGAGACTAAGCAGCCGTGTATTGATATGGCTAACCAAAAAGTCGTTGTACTTGGTGGTGGTGATACAGCGATGGACTGTGTGCGTACGTCTATTCGTCAAAATGCTGCAAAAGTAACGTGTGCTTATCGTCGTGATAAAGAAAATATGCCTGGTTCTAAACGTGAAGTTAAAAACGCCAAAGAAGAAGGCGTTATATTTACCTATAACGTTCAGCCTAAAGGCATTGTATTGAACGATAAAGGTAAAGTAACTGGCGTTAGAATGGTTAAAACTAAATTAGGCGAACCTGACGCAAATGGCAGAAGTCGTGCTGAAGAAGTTCCTGGTTCAGAGCATGTGATAGAAGCTGACCAAGTTATTATGGCATTTGGTTTCCAGCCTCACAAAATGGATTGGTTAGAAAAATACGATGTAGAAATAAACCACTGGGGCGGCATTAATGCACCAGAACAAGGTGAATTTACACATCAAACAACGAACCCTAAAATATTTGCTGGTGGCGATATTGTGCGTGGTTCAGATTTAGTGGTAACCGCTATTTTTGAAGGACGTAATGCTGCAGAAGGTATTATGGATTACTTAAAAGTTTAATTGTTTGTATTAATAAAGTGATGTAAGAAGCAAGCCAACTGGCTTGCTTTTTTTATTGTTTTATTCGAATGTAATGTCAACGTAGTTAGTAACAAACGGTATTATATTAATATCACCTGTAGCATAGCTTTCTTTAGCGACACCTTCCGTTCTTACTTTCATATAGTAACTACCAGAAGGAACTACCTTGTCATAGTGGGTTGTTCTTGTTTCGAGCCAAATACGGTTGCTTTGCGCATCTATTAACCAGCCTTGAGGGCTAATCTCATACATATAAGCCTTACATTTTACTTCACCTACACGAGGATGCAGGCACTTATTTATAGCAACTCGAGTTTGTTTTTTTGGATTTTCAGCAGTACTAGCTAACGTTATTTGGCCATAATCTCTAGCTTCTTTTGTTGCTTTATACGCTAAAACTTTTGTTTGCGTCGTTGTATAAGCACTTTGATTTGAAGAGTTAATTGATTGGTTGCTAGAGCTAGATACACTATTTACAGCACCGTTAATACCATCTTTAACTGCGCGAGTTATATCATTACTTTTACAGCCACTCAGTACTATTAGTGCAGGAACAAGAAGAGCAAGTTTATTCATTTTTAATCCTTAACGTTATTGTTTTATCCTAGGCTTTATTTTTTTAAATAAAGCGTATTACATCATGGGATCATACATTACAATAACCGTATTCATCCCTGATAAAGGTAAATAATGACTAAAATATACGCTTTTATCAAGCCTAAATAACTAATCTTTGGAGTTGATTTAAATATAAAGTTGGTTCATTATCGCACGCTGTTTACGGTTTGCTTACTTTTTACATACAAGTAGGCTTTTATACATTAATAAAATAAATAGAAATTATGTACGAATATTCAAACAAATCGGAAAGGAAACTCATTGTTCGATTCTTCTCTTCAATAGGGTTTATAGCAACGTTTTCGATGGCTAGCTTAGCATTTATTAATAGCAGTTATTTATTAGCGTGTACCCTGGTTGTTTCTTCGTTTGTTTATTTATTGGCATTTAGCATAAGTAGGGGAGTAGAGAAGTCAGGCACTATAATTTTATACAACCTTTATGCACTAATGTTTTACCTAGTTCTCACTGGGGGAGCACAAGGAACAGGGCCTATATGGATATTCATAGTGTCTCCTGTTACTTATTCAATACGCGGACTTAAACGAGGTACATTTGATATAATTTTGTTTTTATTAGCGATTGTTTTAGGCTTTTACTGTGCTGATACATTAAATATATATGACTATAGTCCGGAACAGTTTCCTATAAGAATAATAATTGCCTTTATGATTGTCGCGTCGCTGAGTGGCTACTACGAGTGTTTAAGAGAAAAATACAGCAATAAAATAATTGCTTTGAGTCAAAAGAATGAATTTTTAGCAACTATAGATCCACTCACCAACCTGCCAAACCGTCGCTATACCATGAATAAGCTTGTGGCTTTTAAAAGTGAGCTGAAAGATAATAATACTCCTTTTGTAATTTTATTAGCTGATGTAGATAATTTTAAAAAAATTAATGATCAATTCGGCCATGATTTTGGCGATGAAGCACTTATTCAGTTAGCTAAAACCTTTGATAAAAGTATTCCAAAAAATGCGATTGCATCACGTTGGGGCGGAGAGGAGTTTTTAATTGTTATTCCAGATGCAACAGTTGAGCAGGGGGAGCAAGTTGCAGAAAAAATCCACAACGCCCTTAAAGCTTCAGTTGTGAGCTTATTTTCAGATAGTACCAATATTACGCTAAGTATTGGTGTTATCTCTGCAAGTGCCGAACGCTCAATTGATCTTGATATCAAGCGTGCTGATGAACTACTTTATAAAGCAAAAGCGCAAGGTAAAAACAGAACGTGTTCTTCTTAAAAGTTTATCTACTTTAATCCATTGAAAACGAATCAAGTGATGGCTTTATTTTAGCCTTTCTGCGCTTTACGCTCATGTAACACATTGCATTACAGGCAATCTGCATTGTAATTAATAGCCAATAACTGATGCCTAAGTCACTTAGGTTATTTATTTTTTCGCTAGTAAAGTAATAGGCTACGGCGATTATCTGAAGAACTAAAAAGCTATTTAAAAACCCCAGTAAACGCTGTTTAAAGTAAGTATGCTTATATTTACTAAAAATAATTAAACAGCTGCTTAGCGCTAATAAAAACCAACTTAAAATGATACAAAAATTAACTAAAGTACTGTGCATTATTTAATCCTTCAAAGCTCTATTAACCAATATTAGGCATGGGCCATTATTAGTTCTTTAGCATTCGCTTTAGCTGTTTTACTGATATTATCACCACCAAGTAAGCGAGCTATTTCATTAATACGACCATCTTTATTCAAAGGCAGCATATGAGTGAACGTTTCGCCTTGTGCTATTTCTTTAGCTACAAAAAATTGTTGGTGTGCGCTACTAGCAACTTGCGGTAAATGGGTAACACAAATCACTTGAGTAGACTTACCTAACTGGCGCAATAGTTTGCCTACAGCTGATGCTGTAGGGCCAGAAATACCTACATCAACTTCATCAAAAATAAGCGTTGGGGTTGTTACTTTTTGGGCAATAATTACCTGTATAGCAAGGCTAATTCGCGAAAGCTCACCACCTGAGGCTACTTTAGCTAACGGCTGAAGTGGCTGCCCAGGATTAGTTGATACTAAAAACGACACATTATCGTACCCTAAGCTATTAGGTGCGCGGCTACTCTCTTGAGTTAAAGCTATTTCAAATACACCGTTTTCCATCGATAAATTAGCCATGCTTTCACTTATTAGTGTGTTAAGTGTATTAGCATACTCATAGCGACTTTTACTTAGTTCATCGGCAGCTTGCTTATAACTAAGTAACGCGCTTTCTATTTCTGACTCTAGTTGCTCCAGACGATTACTATTATTACTTATTGACTCAAGCTCCTGAGCAATCGATTGATGAAACTCAACTAGCTGCTGTGGTTTTATGTGATGCTTACGCGCTAAATCCATCGCACCGCTTAGTCTATTTTCTACTTCACCTAAACGAGCAGGGTCTAAATCTGCTTGCTCAGTATAATTTCGAACTTCACGGCTTGCTTCTTCAACTTGTACTGCGGCTTCACTAAGGAGCGCTGCTACGCCCGCTAAGCTTTCGTCGTATTGAGCCAGCTCAGCGAATTGTTGGGCACTGTGCTGCAGCATTGAACAAGCATTTTGTTCATCACTTTCATATAAATATTGTAATTCACGTTGGCACGATTCTAATATTGTTTGACTATTACTAAGTTTGTAATGCTCGGCCTCAATTAAATCAAACTCACCTTCTTGTAAGGCAAACTCATCGAGCTCTGCAACTTGGTATTCTAACAATTGTTTTTGCGCTGCTTGTTGCTGCTGTTGTTGCTCTAAATGTTTAAATTCTTTTTGTAAGTTAGCAAACTGTTTATAGTTGTTATTTACATCATTTACTAAGTGGTGATGCCCTGCATAGGCATCTAAAAGCTGTAACTGATGCTCAGCTTTTAATAAGTGTTGGTGGGCATGTTGTCCATGAATAGATATTAAATATTGACCAAGTTCTTTTAATTGTGATGCGGTAACGGCACTGCCATTAATATAGCTTTTACTGCGTCCATTTTTGCAAACAACACGACGCAATAAACATTCATTATCGTCATTGTTTAGCATATGTTGCTCTAAAAACGATTGAGCTAGCGGTAAATCTGTTAGGTCAAATTGAGCGCATACTTCTGCTTTATCAGAGCTTGGACGCACTGCTGATGCTTCAGCTCGTTCACCTAAACATAATGATAGCGCATCAATAGCAATAGATTTACCAGCACCTGTCTCGCCAGTGATCGCGGTCATACCGCTGCGCCATTCTGTGCTTAAATTACTAACAATTGCAAAATTTTTAACTTCTAAACCAATTAACATACTGTTTATCCATCCAGTCAATTAACTGTTAATTTATACAGTGTTTTGGTTTTTTGCAAATTAATTTTTTATTATTTATGCAACGCTTACATCTTGAATAAATTGTGTATCAGAAGTTTTTGGGGAGGTATCAATTTGATCATCAACAATATCAGTAGCTTGTATAATGTCTTCGGTTTTAAGTAGCCCGATAAGTGGAGGTAAAGTATTTAGGTAAAAACTCTTATTGTATAAAATTCCTTGCTGAGGTAACTCAGATACAAAGTACTGTATATTATCAATCAATGGTTGGATTACATTCGTTTGATTAGTTTTAATTAACTCGTTGGACAACGTATTAATTAGTAGGTCAGCGGTATCTTCAAGTTGTTGTAAATTCTCGTCTGTATGCGATTGAACAACAAAAAAATTATTTACAATAGCTTGAATACGAGGAACGTATTTTGGGCGAATTATTTTAGCATCAAGAAGATCATTAAGCTTTACTTTAAGGCGTGAATTTACATGCGAAACACGTTCATTAAATAGCTTTTTTCTAGCTTCGATTGCTTTTTTGCGGTTACTCTCAATTTTGAGGTAACTGTATAAAAGTGTAATTAATAGCAGTAAAGCAAAGAATACTACATAAGTCATTGCCGTTTGTTCCTGAAATGTTTAATTTTTAGTTGTTACTAATATTTTGCTCTATCGTTTAACTTTTGGCAATAAAATTAGTACAAACGACTACCCCAATTTAGTTTTGTACGTAAAACGTTGTAGTACGAGTAATTTTTTGGATGAATTAAGCGCAATTGTTTATCCGCTTTTTTAATTACTACCTCATCGCCGGGTAATACGGCAAGCACAACATGGCTGTCGCAACTTACTTGTAGGCTATCTGTATTTTCTAGGCTTAGCTTTAAGCGTACTTCGTTATCGGCATCGACCACTAAAGGTCTACTAGATAAGGTATGAGGAAACATAGGTACTAACGATATTGCATTTAGCTCTGGCGTTAAAATTGGCCCGCCACCTGAAAGTGAATACGCCGTAGAGCCAGTAGGGGTTGATACTATTAAACCGTCAGAGCGCTGAGAAAACACAAAGTCATTATTTATAAAAGCTTCAAACTCAATCATATGCGCTACTTTATCGGCATGAAGTACCGCTTCGTTAACGGCTGAGTTTGCACTCTTTAATTCGTTGTGGCGATATACTTCTACTTCTAATAAAAAGCGTTTTTCTTCAAGGTACTCACCACTGAGGACTTGCTCTAAGCTCGCTTCAAACCCTTCAGGGTTTAAATCAGTTAAAAAGCCAAGGTTACCTCTATTTACTCCAATTACAGCAATGTTAAAGCGCGCAAGCACGCGTGCAGCACCAAGCATGTTACCGTCACCGCCTACAACAATAGCTAAATCGGCTTGTTCTCCTAAGTCGACTAACTTAACAAGTTTGTCATGCGGGATATCGTCTAATTGACTCCCTGTGCGTTTTTCTACTATTACCTCAAAACCAAGCGCAAGTAAAAATGTATGTAAGCGCTGAAGGGTAGCAGCGGCTCCCGGGTGATTAGGTTTGCCAATTAGGCCTATGGTATTAAAAGGAGAGTCCATAATGTACGCACAAAAAGATTTAATAATTGTAGAGTAACTCAAAACAGAAGTGTTTGAAAATACAGATTATAGCAATATTATAAACCTTCAATTTTATTCGCAGTCAGTTAACTGCACGACTTGAAAAACAACTAAACGCCCCGATATCTCTTTCATGCAACAAGATGTAGATACCATGAAACTAAACTCACGAGATCAGCAAATTTTTTCAGCTGTTATGAACATGTACTGTAATGGTGAAGGCTTGCCTGTTCCATCAACAAAAATTGCCAAGCTCAAAGGCATGGCAGTATGCTCGGCTACGGTTCGTAATGCTATGGCTCGCTTAGAAAAAGTGGGGCTATTGTATTCACCTCATACATCTGCAGGACGAGTGCCCACAAATGAAGGGTTTGATTATTGGTTTGATGAGTTTTTTCCACTCGCTGAAATTGCTAATTATTGGCAACCAGAGCAATCACAACTCGTTGAACTAGCACATGGTTTGAGCCAAAAATACCAAATATGTTGTTGTGTTGGTTTACCACAAGCCAGCTCGCAGCAAGTGTTTAGAGTAGAGGTGCTTGATTTTGATTCTACCGACTGGCTTATTCTATTAATAGACAGGGCTGGGCAGAGCCACAACATTTGTATTGATAAACCTCATGATTCGTCAGATTCTGTTCGTTATCAGTTTGCAACATGGTTGAATACCGTATTTAGCCAACAAACTCTTATGGAGGGTTTGTATCGTATGCAGGCGATGGCAAATACAGCGCCTCGAAATTGTCATGATTCACTTAATCAATGGACGCGACAGCTAAGTCAAAAATTAGGCTCAGATAATAGTATTGTAGTTGGCGAAAATTACCTCTATAAACAAATCGATTGTGAGCAAAGTTTAAATATTGGTGTTTCGTTTTTAAATTATGTAGAAGATAAACTCGCTTTTAAAAACGGTGTATCGGTACTTAATAGCGAAAAATTGCCTTTTACTGAGTGTGATGAATTGATCGTAATAAGCGTGCCGTACTTTCAAAACCAAGAATACCAAAGCCGCTTTTGTATAATTTGCCCTAAATCAGCGCAAATCGAAGAAATAATTCGAGAATTTAAATTAATTGAGGCATCTAACTCTTGAATCTTTTTATTCAATCCCCATAATTACCGCAGTTGTAAAGAATTGGAGCACGTATTTTATGTCTGAGCAGACACAAAACCCTGAGCAAGAAGTAGAATTAAACGAAGAAATTTCTAAAATGCAGGCTGATGTAGAAGCAGCAGTAGAAGCCGCTGATCAACATGCAGAAGAAGAGCAAAGCCCTGAAGCAGAAATAGCTATGCTATATGCAGAGCTTGAAGCTGCTAAACAAACTATTGCTGATCAAAAAGATGGTGTTGTTCGTGCTGCAGCAGACGTAGACAACATTCGTCGTCGTGCAGCACAAGATGTAGAAAAAGCGCATAAGTTTGCACTAGAAAAATTTGCTAACGAATTACTACCTGTAATTGATAATCTTGAGCGTGCTATTGAGTTTTCTGATAAAGAAAATGAGACTTTAAAGCCGTTGCTTGAAGGTATCGATATGACAGTCAAAAGCTTTAACGATGCTGTTGCAAAGTTTGGTGTTGAAATTGTAAACCCACAAGGTGAGCAGTTTAATCCAGATTTTCATCAAGCAATGTCAATTCAACCAAGTAACGATGTAACACCTAATACAGTACTTGCTGTTATGCAAAAAGGTTACACATTGAATGGTCGTTTATTACGCCCTGCAATGGTTATGGTTTCTAAAGCTGCTGATGCTTAATTGAATTATTAGTTTTAAAAAATGCCTCATATTGAGGCATTTTTTTTGTCTTTTTTATAGTGAATTAACTGTACGAGCATAGTAAGCAACACAGCGCTAAACATTAAACTTGAAAACGGCACTGCGCTTTTTGCATGCATAATAGCGAGTAGTGGGCCAACTAATGCGCCACTGCCAAAACGAAGTGTACCAATTACGGCCGTTGCCGTGCCTGTGTTTTTTTCAAACTTCATTAAAATTAACGAGTCAGCATTACTTGCTGTGACGCCTAAACTCATCATTAATGGCGCAATAGCAGCCACAATATAATAAAGTGATAAATGCAATAAGCTAAATGTTAATAGCGCAAGCCCCGATACAAACCCACATACAAGCCCAATATAGAGCATTTTTCGAGAGCCCAGCCTTGGTACAATTCGCGTATTTAAAAAGTTACCAAACATCAGCGCCATTACGTTAAAGGCAAATAACACACCAAATAACTGTTCTGACACTTCATATAAATCTAAATAAATAAATGGTACTGAGGTCAAAAAGCAAAAAAATCCAAACGATACAAACATAGAACTGAGTATGTCGGCACGTGCATCTTTATTACTGAGTACTGTTTTATAGCTGTCAAAAAATAGAGCGAGACCCTTTTTTTCATTTTTGTGAATAGGAATATCAATTAGATACACTTGCACAAACGCCAATATTAAAAAGCTATACCCAGCAAGCACCAAAAATATGGTTGACCAAACAGAAAATCCTAAAATAAACGAGCCAACAGAGGGGGCAACTAACGGCGCTACCATCATAATCATCGATACATATGACATTCCCTTAGCTGTATTTTGCTGATAAATATGGCGAATAATACCCGGTACTACTACCGTTGCTGCCGCTCCCGTAAATGCTTGCACTGCTCTAAGAGTCCAAAAAGCATGGATTTCGGTGGTAAATGCCAGTGCAAGTGAGCTTGCACCAAATAAGGTTAAGCCAATACGTGCAAGCTTACGGCGGCCAATTTGATCGGCAATGGGGCCAAAAAATAGCATCCCTAATGAATAGCCTGCTAAGTAAATACTCAACGATATTTGAACATTTGGCATATTAGTGTGTAAATCGTTTGCAATTACCAGCATGGCAGGTAAGTACATATCTATCGCCAATGGCGTAATCGCCACTATACTGGCCAATAAAGGCAATAAAATACGGGTATTAAAAGACGAGGCTGAGGCGTCCATGTGTAAACTCAACAATCACTAAAAACAAGGGCTATAGTGTAACAGGGCATTGTATTTGGATAAACTTAGTTTGCCCGCTAAGTTTATCGTCATATTGCTTTTTTTTAATATAACGGTACATAAAGCAAATATTTTAAATTGGTACTGTGTTTGCTATTCTACAAGCAATAAAAAATTCATTACTTAAGAGAATTATCATGAAAAAACTAGTACTTGCAGTATTAGCGACAGCCGTTTTAGCCGGTTGTAAAACGTCACCAACAGGACGTACTCAAATAGCGCTTTACTCAGATCAACAAATGAGTGAAATGGGCACAGCTAGCTTTGCAGATATGAAAAAAAGCCAACCAATTAATAAAGACGCTAAAACAAATTCTTATGTAAATTGTATTGCTGAAAAAGTAGTGGCTGTATTACCAAAAGAATACGCGTCGCAAAATTGGGAAGTAGTGGTATTTGAAGATGAATCTGCTAACGCTTTTGCATTACCTGGGGGTTACATTGGGGTTCATACGGGCTTATTAAAAATAGCCACCAATCAAGACCAACTAGCAACAGTACTAGGGCACGAAGTAGGGCACGTAATTGCTGAGCATTCTAATGAGCGTGTTTCACAAAGCTCTATTTTAGATACCGGTATGCAGCTTGGTAGTGCTGCACTTGAAATGGGTAATATTCAATACCGTAACGAAATTATGCAAGGCTTAGGTTTGGGCGCACAATATGGAGTTGTTTTACCATTTAGCCGCTCTCACGAATCAGAAGCCGATACTATAGGTCTGGATTTAATGGCACAGGCGGGTTTTAATCCACAAGAGTCGGTTACACTTTGGGAAAATATGAGTGCAGCGGGCAGCGGTACAACCCCTGAGTTTTTATCTACTCACCCAGCGCCAAGTAACCGTATTAAAAATTTACAAGCGCAAATGAGTAAAGCACTTAGCGAGCAAGGCACTGCTAAAGCACAGGGTAAAAACCCACAATGCACACTGTAGTTAAGCGCTTTACTATTTGAAGTAGTGTACGTTTAGTATTAATGCGTAATTAAAATAAACCCCTGTAAGTATTTACCTACAGGGGTTTTATTTTAGTTTTTAAGCGTGGTTATTCAGCAGCAAGTGCTTGTTTAAATACATTTTTAAAGCGTTCAAAATCTTCAATGTGCGGCAGGTGCCCTAAATTATCCAGTTCAAATAATTGTGCGTCAGGAATAAGTGTTGCAGCGTGTTTGCCTAATTTATCATATCGACCAAGCTCGTAATCAACACCGTCTTTTTTCCAGTTACGGCCAGGGCCGGTTCTATCGCGTGTACCAATAATTAATTTAACCGGTACAGTTAAATCTTTAAATTCGGTTATTACAGGTTGAGTGAAAATCATATCGTATGTTTTTGCATTTACCCATGCCATTTGTTCTTTATCCGGGCCTTGTATTTGCCCTGTTATAAAGTCGGTTAAGGCTGAATATGTGGCATTCCACTTACCATCGTAGTAATTTTTTTGTTGGTATTTTCTTACGCCTTCTGGCGTTTTTGAAAATTCGTTTTTATAGAAAAAATTTGTATCTTTGTAATCAACATACTGCAGGTAGTTTTCAAGCCCAATAGGGTTAAGTAAAATTAATTTACTTGTTGTGTTTGGGTACATTAGTGCAAAACGACTCGCTAGCATCCCACCCATAGAGTGCCCTAATACAATTGACTCTTTTATATTAAGTGAGTCCATTAACGCATGAGTATGATGAGCAAGAGCCGCAAATGAATATTGGTAATTAGTTGGTTTAGATGATTTCCCAAAACCAATTTGATCAGGAATTAATACGCCGTAGCCTAAAGATTGCAGGTATTGCGCAGTGGAAGTCCAGTAATCTGCATTAAAATTTTTGCCGTGCATAAGCGTCACTGTAGGCATGTCGGATTTGGTAGGCTTTAAGTAAATATAGGCCATTTTAAGAGATTGTTTTTGTGACTCAATGTTAAAGTAATTTACTTTAAAGTCGTACTGGTAACTGCTTAAAAGTGCATCATAAGAAAGTGAAGAGGTATCTTGCGTTGTGCCCGCTAATGCATTGTTTGTTAATAACAATAAAGTAGAAAAGCAAATAACTTTAATCGACGACATTTGGTTACTCCAATTAAGGACAAATAATATGAGCTCTAATATATAAAACTCAGAATAATTCATTATAGTAACCAAACATTAAGTACTATTCAATTGAGGCTTTGTCATGCTCAACGTTGTTTAATTTGGAGATGAAAAAAGCGAAGCTAAAATAGAGCTTCGCTTATTAATGTAGGGTAAAACGAGTATCGTTAAAGCTTAAAACGTCCACTCAATATGGATTTGTGGCACTGACTCAGTGACTTCAGTACCTAGTTTATTGTGCCAGTATTGTAATTCCATACCCAACAGTAGTGTGTTCTCTTTCATTTGAAGAGCGTGGCCCATATCCCATACTAAAATAGGCTGTGCGAGTATCCACGCCTCTACATCGTTACCAAATTCATCTTCACGCTCTGCAATGTATTCAGCGTGGCCTTTAAAGCTAAATTTTTGTGAGCCAATATTAAAAGGGTATTCAAAGGCAACATCAAGCATCCAGCTATTTGTTTCAATAGGAGCCCCGCCTTTTGCTACACCTTCACTATCGTCAATGTAAGCTGTGAACAGCGTTTGAAAAAAGTTAAACCCAGGTACATCCCAGCTTAATTTAACACCAGGCAAGTATTTCATTACTTTAGCGTCGCCAGCAACGTTAATACCACCGGTAAGGCCCACATCTAATAATGCGCCTGCGCCAATTTTTTCGCCGCTAATGGCCGATAAGCTTACCGTTGAATACCACTCACCATAAAAATCAGCATCTTGGTAACCATCATCGGTATCGTCTTTACTGTAATCGATAAAAAAGAAGTTATCGCCGTAATCGTAACCCGATGCATGTTGAACCGAGTAAACAGTTGTGTTTGACTCTTGCTCAGTGAATGGGTTTTTTTGGTCGCCATTATTAATATGTAGTGCTGTGCTGCTCCAATTAGCCGCAAAAGCAGAAGACGATAAAGCAATTGATGTAAAAGTAACGAGAGGAAGTAATTTTTTAAATTTCATATCTGTATTTAACTATAATTTTAGTGACACGCGAAGGCGCGCATTATAGCAAAAGTGATTGATATGTAGAGTGTTATTTTAACATATGTTGCAGCTTACTTATTAAGCTGCAACATAGTATCGGTGTTTAAATTATGCTTTATTACGGCGTAAGCAAATAACTGCAATGGCTGTAAATGCTAAAATAAAGCAGTAATAAGAAGACGTTGATACTTCCCACGGGCTAATTTTAAACGTAGCACCTAATAACAATGCTTGGGCACCGTATGGCAATGAACCCTGTGTAACACAGGCAAATATATCAAGTAAACTGGCAGAGCGTTTACCGCTTATTTCACCGTCATCTGCTAGCTTTTTAGCAATAGGACCGGCCACAATAATAGACACTGTGTTATTAGCAATACATACATTACTTGTTAAAACTAACGCAGCGATACCTAATTGGTCTGCCACTTTACGGTGCCATTTTGCAATGATTTTAGTAATCGCTTGAATTTTTTGAGCAATGTAATCAAGACCACCGTTAATACGAATAAATTCAGATAAGCCACCAATAAACATAGAAAGTAAAAATATTTCCTGCATATCAGTAAAGCCTTTGTAAATGTCTTTTACAAAGCTTGCGCCTTCGTAACTTCCTGTAAAGCCCATTAATGCGGCAAAAATAATACCGCTAAACAACACTACAAATACGTTCAAGCCAGCAACTGCTAACACTAAAATAAAGGCATAAGGAAGTACTAACCAAATATCATAGTCTTTAGTTTCAACTACTTGTGCAGCAGGTGTTAAATAAAACAACAGGGCGATTGTTAGAATGGCTGCAGGGACTGCAATTTTAAGATTTTCTTTAAACTTGTCTTTCATTTCACAGCCCTGCGTGCGCGTAGCTGCAATAGTGGTGTCTGAAATAATAGATAAGTTATCGCCAAACATAGCGCCAGATACAATCGTACCTGCCATTAATGCTGGGTCTATACCTGTTTTAATTGATACCGCATAAGCGATAGGGCCAATGGCGCCAATTGTTCCCATTGACGTTCCCATTGCAGTAGAAACAACGGCCGCAATTAAAAACAAACCAGGGAGCAATAACGAAGGTGGGATAAGCGATAAGCCTGCATTTACTACCGCATCTACACCACCGGTTGCACTTGCCACAGCCGAAAAAGCACCTGCAAGTAAGTAGATTAAACACATGGTAATAATATTGTTGTGTCCGGCACCTTTAATAAAGGTCTCTACACATTGGTTTACCGTGCCTTTATTTAAAATAAACGCAAGCATGATGGCGGGCAATATAGCAACAGGTGCAGGTAGTTGGTAAAAAGCATAATCAACCCCTTGCGATTGCAAATACAAACCGGAGCCTAAAAATAGCGCTACAAAGGTAAGTAGGGGAAGTAAAGAAAGTATTGCTTTGTTTTTATTAAATGATGGCTGCATCATAATCCTCATAACCAGTAAAATTTATCACAGCCAAAACTCCTCTTTTAGCTGAATTTAGCAGTACAACTTTTTATTTTAAAAAGTTGTTAGCCGCAGCGTCCGCAAGCCAAAGACCAAATCGACGCGAAAGAGAAGTTTAAATGTATAGATGGCTAAAGTAAACTGGTATTGTTATTATTATTAAATTAAAAAGGTCACCTGACTATTGCATGACTTTTAGATAATATCTATAAAGCAACGCGATTTTCAGCGATTAATATTTATCCAGCTGCATAAAAATACCCACCTGCGTATTTTGTAATGCCCGGATATGTGGCTAATAAACGGATTCAAATTAAATTAGGTAAAAACCATGACTACAAATCGAATAGGTGTTTTTGGTGCTAACGGCAGAATGGGCTTAGCCCTATTAGAAGCCGCTACAATTAAAGAGCAAACACAACTTACAGGCGCATATGTTCGTAGTGGTTCATCGCTATTGGGCATTAATGTAAATCAAGTAAATAGCGCAGCCGATAACAGTGTTAGCTTTAGCGACGAAAGTACAATAGATGATGTAGATGTTTTAATCGACTTTACGCTGCCAGCGGGTATGAAAAACCATTTAAAAACAGCTGTTGCACAAAAAATTCCTATGGTGATTGGCACAACAGGTTTAACAAATGATGATATGGCGCTATTACACGATGCCGCTAAACATATCCCTATTGTATTTGCGCGAAATTACAGCGTAGGTGTCAATGTATTACTTAACCTTGTGCAAACCGCAGCGACTAAATTTGGTGACGATTTAGATATCGAAATATTTGAAGCGCATCACCGTCATAAAATAGATGCACCATCGGGTACTGCACTGGCAATAGGTGAGTCAATCGCGCAAGCGAAAGGCTGGGATCACGACGAGGTTGCGGTATATGACCGAAGCCAAGTAGAAACAGCGAAATCTCAAAATGAGATTGGTTATTCTGTCCTAAGAGGGGGCGATATAGTAGGTGAACATACCGCATACTTCGCTACAATGGGCGAAAGGCTTGAATTAACACATAAAGCAAGTTCGAGAATGACGTTCGCTCTAGGTGCTATAAGGGCTGCAAGCTGGTTAAAAAACAAACCTGCTGGACTTTATGATATGCAAGATGTGCTAGATCTTAAGTAGTTTAGTTACTATTTTAACTGTTTGGGTCTAATTTCACCTACAGTGACTTATTTGTAACAATTAACCAAATAATGTTAGACCTAAATAGCAACTTCATGTAATATGCAGCCAATTTGCCAAAAATTACTAAATGCGTGTTTCCAATTATACCCAAGTGGCTAGTAAATCCAGGGTTTCAGTGGGAATGAAAATAGTTTTAGGCAAGAAAAATGATTGAAGGTTGAATGCTTTACATCTGCATCATTTAAGACTGCGTAAAACAATTTAAGCTCACAAAAATCTGGTTTTGACGATCCCTCTGGGTATTGGCGGGGTGTTAAGCAATTGCTTACTCCCGTTTTTTACTGTTAGGAGGTTTAACTTGACTAAATCCGCTCTGTTAGTCCTAGAAGACGGCACAGTGTTTCGCGGTACTGCAATCGGCGCTGACGGCATGTCAGTCGGTGAAGTGGTATTCAATACGTCTATGACTGGTTATCAAGAAATTTTGACTGATCCATCATACGCGGAACAAATCGTAACTTTGACGTACCCACATATCGGTAATACGGGTACCAACAGCGAAGACGAAGAAGCGAATCAAATTTGGGCTAAAGGCCTAGTGATCCGTGATTTGCCACTGCTAGCAAGTAACTTTCGTAACGAGCAATCGTTAGATGTTTACTTAAAAGAACGTAATATTTTAGGTATTGCGGACATCGACACCAGAAAGCTAACTCGAATTTTGCGTGATAAAGGCGCACAAAACGGGTGTATTGTTGCCGGTGACGAGCTAGACGAAAATAAAGCGTTACAAGCCGCGCAAGCCTTCCCAGGCTTAAAAGGTATGGATTTAGCAAAAGTTGTCTCAACCAAGGAAAATTTTGAGTGGCGCGAATCAAGCTGGACATTAGGTGAAGGATTTAAAACCCTTGACGCTGCTGATGAAAAGTTTCATGTTGTTGCCTACGACTTCGGTGTAAAACGTAATATTTTACGTATGCTTGTAGACCGTGGTTGTAAACTTACAGTAGTACCAGCGCAAACTTCTGCCGCTGACGTACTTGCTTTAAACCCTGATGGTATCTTCTTATCTAATGGCCCTGGTGATCCTGAGCCATGTACTTACGCTATTGAAGCCATTCAAGCCTTTTTAGAAACCGACACACCTATTTTTGGTATCTGTTTAGGTCATCAGTTATTAGCCCTTGCCTCAGGTGCTAAAACAGAAAAAATGAAATTTGGCCACCACGGTGGTAACCACCCAGTTAAAGACCTAGACCGTAATGTAGTTATGATCACAGCTCAAAACCATGGTTTTGCAGCTCAAGAATCAAGCCTACCAAGTACGCTTCGTGCCACGCATAAATCGTTATTTGATGGAACGCTTCAAGGTATTCATCGTACTGATAAGCCCGCGTTTAGCTTCCAGGGTCACCCTGAAGCAAGTCCAGGTCCACACGATGCAGCACCATTATTTGACCACTTCATCGATTTGATGCAAGCGCGTAAACACTAATTTAACTGGAGTAATAATGCCAAAACGTACCGACATAAAAAGCATTCTTATCTTAGGCGCAGGCCCAATTGTAATTGGTCAAGCTTGTGAATTTGACTACTCTGGTGCTCAAGCGTGTAAAGCACTTAGAGAAGAAGGCTATAGAGTTATATTAGTTAACTCAAACCCTGCAACTATCATGACCGATCCTGAAATGGCCGATGCTACCTACATCGAACCAATTCACTGGGAAGTGGTAGAAAAAATTATTGAAAAAGAAAAGCCAGATGCAGTATTGCCTACAATGGGTGGTCAAACAGCATTAAACTGTGCACTTGATTTAGACAAGCATGGTGTATTGGCTAAGCACGGCGTTGAGCTAATTGGTGCAACGGCGGATGCAATCGACAAAGCAGAAAATCGTGAACGCTTTGACGTAGCAATGAAAAACATTGGCCTTGAATGTCCTCGTGCTGAAATTGCTCACTCAATGGAAGAAGCTAAAGATACAATGAGCCGAATTGGCTTACCATGTATCATTCGTCCTTCTTTCACCATGGGTGGCACCGGTGGCGGTGTTGCTTACAACATGGAAGAGTTTGAAGAAATTTGTGAACGTGGTTTAGACTTATCGCCAACAAACGAATTATTGATTGATGAATCACTGATTGGTTGGAAAGAGTACGAAACAGAAGTTGTACGTGATAAAAATGATAACTGTATTATTGTTTGTACCATTGAAAACTTTGACCCTATGGGTGTTCACACTGGCGATTCAATCACCGTTGCACCAGCGCAAACGCTAACCGACAAAGAATACCAAATTATGCGTAACGCCTCTATGGCGGTATTACGTGAAATTGGTGTAGAAACTGGCGGTTCTAACGTGCAGTTTGGTATTAATCCTGAAGATGGCCGCATGGTTATCATTGAGATGAACCCACGTGTATCACGTTCATCTGCACTTGCATCAAAAGCAACGGGTTTCCCAATTGCTAAAATTGCTGCAAAGCTAGCAGTAGGTTACACGCTTGACGAGCTTCAAAACGATATTACTGGCGGTAAAACTCCAGCATCTTTTGAGCCTTCAATCGATTACGTTGTAACAAAAATTCCTCGCTTTAACTTTGAAAAATTTGCAGGTGCGAACGACCGTTTAACTACGCAAATGAAATCGGTTGGCGAAGTAATGGCGATTGGTCGTAACCAACAAGAATCATTACACAAAGCATTACGTGGTCTTGAAGTGGGCGCAACAGGTTTTAACCCAATAGTTGCACTTGATGACCCTAAAGCGAAAGAAAAAATCATCCGCGAATTACGCGAGCCAGGTGCTGAGCGTATCTGGTACATTGCCGATGCAATGCGCCATGGTATGAGCGTTGATGATGTTTATGAGCTGACTAAAGTTAATCGCTGGTTCTTAGTACAAATAGAAGATATTTTAAAAGACGAAGCAAAAATTGGTGAAGTAGGTATGGCTGGTTTAAATGCCGACTTCCTACGTAAACTTAAACGCAAAGGTTTCGCAGACCCACGTATAGCTGAAATTGCTGGTGTATCTGAAGCTGAAATTCGTAAAAAACGTCACCTATTAAACATCGTGCCAGTATACAAACGTGTTGATACGTGCGCTGCAGAATTTAGCTCAGACACAGCTTACATGTACTCATCTTACGATGAAGAGTGTGAAGCAAACCCAACAGATAAAGACAAAATCATGGTTATTGGTGGCGGTCCTAACCGTATCGGCCAAGGTATTGAATTTGATTACTGTTGT
This sequence comes from Pseudoalteromonas sp. LC2018020214, assembly GCF_016598755.1. Classification (NCBI taxonomy): domain Bacteria; kingdom Pseudomonadati; phylum Pseudomonadota; class Gammaproteobacteria; order Alteromonadales; family Pseudoalteromonadaceae; genus Pseudoalteromonas; species Pseudoalteromonas sp. LC2018020214. Next base: position 2,214,319 of record NZ_CP066804.1, on the reverse strand, counting down.
GTACATGCCTCGCTTGCGCTTCGCGAAGACGGCTATGAAACCATTATGGTTAACTGTAACCCTGAAACGGTTTCTACCGATTACGATACATCTGATAGACTATACTTTGAGCCAATTACACTTGAAGACGTACTTGAAATCGTACGTGTTGAAAAGCCAAAAGGCGTTATTGTGCAGTACGGTGGTCAAACACCACTTAAATTAGCACGTGAGCTTGAAGCGAATGGCGTGCCAGTAATTGGTACTTCACCTGATGCGATTGACCGTGCAGAAGACCGCGAACGTTTCCAACAACTTGTAGAGCGTTTAAATTTACTTCAGCCAGAAAATGCAACAGTAACTTCAACTGAAGAAGCACTACTTAAATCAGTTGAAATTGGTTTTCCACTCGTTGTACGTCCGTCGTATGTACTAGGTGGTCGTGCAATGGAAATTGTATACGATGAAGACGATTTACGTCGCTACATGACCGAAGCTGTATCTGCATCAAACGAAGCACCTGTATTACTGGACCGTTTCTTAGATAACGCAATTGAAGTTGACGTTGACGCAATTTGCGACGGCGAGCAAGTAATTATTGGCGGTATCATGGAGCACATTGAGCAAGCCGGTGTTCACTCTGGTGACTCAGCATGTTCATTACCAGCACATTCTTTATCGCAAGAAGTGCAAGATGTAATGCGCAAGCAAGTAACCGATATGGCGCTTGAGCTTGGTGTTGTTGGCTTAATGAATACACAGTTTGCTGTAAAAGATGGCAAAGTGTACTTAATTGAAGTCAACCCACGTGCAGCTCGTACTGTACCGTTTGTATCAAAAGCAACCGGTGTAGCGCTTGCAAAAGTAGCTGCTCGTTGTATGGCGGGTCAGTCTTTGGCAAGCCAAGGTATCACTAAAGAAGTGATCCCTCCTTATTACAGCGTTAAAGAAGTTGTTTTACCATTTGCTAAGTTTCAGGGTGTGGATCCAATTCGTGGCCCTGAGATGCGCTCAACGGGTGAAGTGATGGGTGTTGGTGATACTTTCGCCGAAGCATTCGCAAAAGCACAATTAGGTGCAAGCAACACTTTACCACGCGGTGGTCGCGCGTTATTATCTGTTCGTAATAGCGATAAGCCACGCATTGTTGAATTAGCCAAGATTATGACCGACTTAGGTTTTGAACTTGACGCAACGGGTGGCACGGCACAAGCTCTTGAAGAAGCTGGCATTGAAGTACGACGTGTAAACAAAGTATATGAAGGCCGCCCGCATATTCTTGATTATATCAAGAATAAAGAGTACAGCTATATCGTTAATACCACCGAAGGTCGCCAAGCGATCGAAGATTCGAAGGTGTTACGTCGTGGTGCATTGCAAAATAAAACCAACTATACGACAACCTTGAACGCGGCTTTTGCTAACTGTACTGCTAACAAAGCAGATGACCGTAGTAAAGTAACGTCAGTTCAAGAGCTACACCTGCGATTGAACTAAGGAAATGTGCCAAGGCCAACTAGGGCCTTGGTGTTAAGTGAGAAAAGTATGCAATCAATTCCGATGACAGTTCGTGGCGCAGATTTACTGCGCAAAGAGCTTAACGAATTAAAAACAGTTACCCGTCCAAAAATTATCGCCGACATTGCTGTTGCGCGTGAACACGGTGACTTAAAAGAAAACGCTGAGTACCACGCTGCACGTGAGCAACAGGGTTTTTGTGAAGGTCGTATTCAAGAAATTGAAGCTAAACTTTCAAATGTTCAGATAATCGACGTAACTAAAATGCCAAATACGGGCAAAGTTATTTTTGGTACCACAGTAACTATAGTAAATGTAGATACGGATGCTGAAGTAAAATACCGTATTGTAGGCGATGATGAAGCAGATATTAAAAACAACTTAATTTCTGTTAATTCACCGATTGCACGTGGCTTAATTGGTAAACAAGTAGACGATGCAGTGTCTATCCAAACGCCAAAAGGTATCGTTGAGTACGAAATCATTGAAGTTGAGTATCTTTAACGCATAACTCACTTTAACGTTTTAAATAAAAACCGATGTATTTACATCGGTTTTTTTATGCCTTAAATAAATCACTATACTGATAAGGGTGTTCATATTGCATAAAGAGTGAGCATGATGATATAGGTACATAATCACTTCATTAAAAGGAACACTCAATGGCTAATATACTTTACCCAGCGCCTTTAAAAGTAGGCTCTAAAATTGCTATTTGCTCGCTTTCATCTGGGCTAAAAGAAAAGTATCACGGACGATTAGATATTGTTATAAATGGACTAAAACAACGAGGGTATAATGTTGTTGAAGGCGAGTTTTTACGTCAAAACAAACCACGTGAACAGCTTAATGCTAAAGCGCATGCTAAGCAGCTAATGGGTTTTTTATTAGATGATGAAATAGATGCGATTATGCCGCCAATGGGTGGTGAGCTGGCAATGGAAATACTGCCACTACTTGATTTTAACGCCATTAAGGAAGCAAAGCCTAAGTGGTTAGTTGGTTTTTCTGATGTGAGTACTATTGCATGTGCACTCACTGCTAAGTGCCAATGGGCAACCCTTCACAGCGCTAATCTTATGCAGTTACACCCAGATGAAAAAAATCCGTATAGCCTACAAATATTTGAAACTCTGACCTACGAAGCCGGTAGTAAATTTGAGCAAGGTCCTTCTTCTTTATACCAAAAAAATAAGCCTAATTACGCGCAAAACCCGAACGAATTACTCAGCCCGAGTGAGCCCACAAACTGGCAATGTTTAAACTACACAGATAAACGTACCATAGAAATGTCTGGTCGGTTATTTGGTGGGTGTTTAGATACCGTAGGTTTATTGCTCGACTCGCCATTTTTAGCGCTGCATGAGTTTAAAAAGGACAGTGCGCCCGAAGGGCTTATTTTATACCTCGAAAACTCAGAACTTACACCAACAACCGTTGCACGATTTTTACTGTCATTAAAATTAGCCGGTATATTCGATGATATCAATGGCTTGGTTTTAGGGCGAAGTGAAATAACACAAGGTCATTACGATGCCTTTGATTATCGCCATGCGTTAGATGTAGCGCTAGGTGGGTGTTTATTTCCTGTAATTTTTGATGCCGATATAGGGCACGTTCAACCTAACTTAAATTTGGTCAATGGTGCTACCTGTACGCTAGTTGCTGATATAAACGAAGGTATAGTAGATCGCGCATCGTTAAATATTCAACTTTCGTAGTTTTTATTGTATTTAGTTTTGAAAAACAAATAAATACAAGCGTATAATATGCCTACAGTAAGTGCTAATGCTTACTGTAAATTCTCAGGGCGGGGTGAAATTCCCCACCGGCGGTATGTTTAATGTTTTTTATGACTTAAACGAGCCCGCGAGCGCTTTATTTAACTTATTTTAGGTTAAGTAAAGGTCAAGCAGATCTGGTGAGATGCCAGAGCCGACGGTTACAGTCCGGATGAAAGAGAATATGGCTTATTATACTAAAACCAATTTTATTAAAGACATGACCGTTGTATCGCGTTAAGTGAGCTATTTTCTTTGCGCTATAATTAGTCACTAATTTAATGTTATTGGTATAACAGTGTGCGCTGCTTTTTGCTGCGTGCTTTTTGTTATTCTATTTAAGCTATTTTGGTAGTGATCGCTTTAAATTTAAGTGATGTATTACTGATCCTTTCACAGTCCTGAATCTATTATTTTTATTTGGAATATAATGATGATTCAGTCTCTACTTACTCAATTCGGCGAAAGCCATACCCGCGTTCAAAGCGCAATCACTGCACTACAGCAAGGCCAAGGCGTACTTGTTGTTGATGATGAAAACCGTGAAAATGAAGGCGACTTTGTTTTTTCAGCTGAGCATTTAACGACTTCTCAAATGGCAGAAATGATCCGCGAAGGCAGCGGTATTGTTTGTTTATGCATGGGGGATGAGCGCATTAAACAGCTCGACTTACCGCAAATGGTAGCTAACAATACGAGTCAAAATAACACCGCTTATACAGTCACTATTGAAGCTAAGCATGGCGTAACAACAGGCGTATCTGCTGCTGATAGAGTAACTACTATAAAAGCAGCGACAGCGGATAATGCAAAACCAAGTGATTTATCGCGCCCAGGGCATGTGTTTGGTTTAAAAGCACAAACGGGTGGCGTATTAGTGCGTCGCGGTCATACCGAAGCATCCGTTGATTTAATGCAACTTGCCGGCTTAAAACCATTTGGCGTAATTTGCGAGCTAACAAATCCTGATGGTTCAATGGCGCGCTTACCAGAGGTGAGTGATTATGCTAATAAACATAGTATGACCGTGGTTTCTATTGAAGATTTAGTGCAATACATTCAGGCTGCACAGCGCAAAGTAAGTTAAACTGCTTTAAAGCAAAAAAACCACTTATTTAAATAAGTGGTTTTTTAATATTGTTATCATTTAAGTTTATAACGTATTACTTATAAAATCTGAATAACTTGCTCTTTTGCTAAGCGAGATTTAGGTAATTTAGCATTATAATCTTCAGCGCTATCATGATAGCCAAGTACTAATGCCACGTCGCATACGTAACCATCAAGTTCTTTTTCAAAGACTTCGCCAATCAGCTCGGCATCTACGCCTTCCATTGGGGTTGAATCAATGCCTAAACGTGCAGCGGCATGCATAGTGTTACCCAGTGCAATGTAAGTTTGTGCTTTAGTCCACTCTTCATTAACGCCTTGCTCATCAGTATTCATATCAACAAACGCATAAGCACCAAAAGCTTGTTCGCGATTTTCTGCTTTAGTACGGCCATTTTTAATATCTGCATCAATAACTTGTGCGTAGTCATCGCGGGTATATTTAGGATTGTGAGCGAATAATATTATATGCGAAGCTGTTTTAATATGTGGCTGGTTAAACGCAAATTTATTAGCAAATGTACTATGCATACGCTCTTTAGCTTCATCTGATTCAATTACGATGAATTTCCAAGGCTGCGAGTTAATAGATGATGGAGATAGGCGCATAGCTTCGTAAATAACGGCTAAATCGTCTTGAGATACACGTTTCGTTGCATCGTAACGTTTTGCTGTGTAACGCTTTTCTAAGTCATTAATAATAGGGTGAGTCATTAGTTTCTCCATTGAGTAGGTGTTTTACCAGTATTTACTATGTTGAGTCAGTTTTAGTAAAAACAAACCCTTTTAAAAATTTATTACAAAAATAATATCGTGTTTTTAAATCACTCTACTTATTTAATTCAATTGATATCTACGTAAAGTAAGGCCTATCAATATAGCTAGGTACGGATAGTAGTGGGTTATTACAATATGATAAACAGGTATATGGTTGAATCATTATCAAATATTATTAGGTAATAGTTTCTTTAATAAATATAAATACAGCCATAGCCACCCCGAAATATTGGCTGAAGACACCAATTACATTGGTGCCTTCAATTAATTCAGGCAGCGCGTATTTAGTATTTATGGAATTAAAAACCTTCCAACACTATTTTGCCAATAGAGCGACCTTCTTCAAGTTCTGCGTGTGCAATACGCAGGTTAGCCGCATTTATAATGCCTAAATTTTTACCAATCGTTGTTTGAATATGGCCCTGATCAATTAACTCAGCAACATGATTTAGTAACTTGCTTTGCTCAATTAAATCTTTGGCATTAAACATTGAGCGGGCAAACATAAATTCCCAATGTAGCGATAAGCTCTTCATTTTTAATTTACTCACATCTAATGACTCAGGATCGTCAATCATTGCAATTTTACCAAATGGTGCAAGTACCTCCGTATACGCTTCAAAGTAAGTATCAGTACTGTGTAGACTTGCTACATGTGTTACCGATCCAATGTTTAATGCATCAATTTGAGCGGGTAATGGTTTTGTATGATCAACAACATAATCCGCGCCTAGTTTTTTAACCCATGCTTGTGAGCTTTCACGCGATGCAGTGGCAATCACAGTTGCGCCAGTAATCGCTTTAGCAAGCTGGATAAAAATAGAACCAACGCCGCCTGCGGCACCTGTTACTAAAATAACTTCGTCTGATTTTGTTGTTGAATCAGCTGCTTGTTTTACAATGTTTAAATGCTCAAATAATAATTCGTACGCTGTTATTGCAGTAAGGGGTAATGCAGCAGCTTCAGCATCGTTTAAGCTTTGTGGTTTGAACCCTACAATGCGCTCATCCACTAATTGAAATTCTGCATTACTACCTGGGCGGGTAATATCACCTGCGTAGTAAACAGCATCGCCCGGTTTAAATGCCGTTACAGCATCGCCGATGGCAACCACTTCACCAACAGCATCCCAACCAATTACTTTTACTTCACCGTTTGTTGGTGGCATATATAGGCGCACTTTATAATCGGCAGGGTTAACTGCAATAGCTTTAACTTTAATTAATAAATCACGACCTGTTGCAACTGGCTGTGGTAATTCAACATCAATTAACGACTCAGGGTTAGAAACAGGAAGAGATTTTTTATAACCAATGGCTTTCATAATAAGTGTCCTAATTTGTTTACATATAAGGTGCAAGCCATGCTTTGGCTAGCTGATGGATATATAGTAGACCTTGCTTTAATATAGATAAACCGCATAATTGTTGAATCATTATCAAATAAAAATAGATAATATGAACATAGAAGATTTAAAACTTATTTTAAAAGTAGCTGAGTTTAGAAGTATTACGCTCGCAGCTGCTAAGTTAGATATGCGTACAGCCACAGCAAGCGCTGCTATTAAACGTGTTGAGGCAGCCCTTGGTAGTGAGCTATTTGTTCGTACAACACGTCATTTAAGGTTATCGGCTGCTGGGGAGCGCTACATACCACAATGTGAGCAGGCTTTAGCTGTACTTGAGCTTGCAAAGCAAAATCTAAAAGGTGAACACGACGAAATAGAAGGCGAGCTGCGTGTTGCCCTTTCATCTGACTTAGGCCGTAACTTAGTGATCCCATGGATTGATGAACTCATGGACACTTATCCAAAGCTAAGTTTAAGAGCGCATATAAGTGATAGTAATATCGACTTTTACCGTGACTCAGTTGATATAGCACTTCGTTATGGCTCGCCTAATGATGCTAGCGTTTATGGATTCAAAATTTGTAACGTACCGCGCTTGTTATGTGCAACTGACGAATATCTCTTACAAAACGGGGCTCCCATGCATCCCGATGATTTAGCGTCGCATCAAGGTTTGTTTTATCAGTTGCAGGATATTATAAATAATACGTGGGAATTCACCGATGGTGAGTCAAAATATAAAGTTAAAATGAATGGCAGGCGCGCCTCAAACGATGGCGATTTAGTAAGGCGCTGGTGCGTTGCGGGTAAAGGCTTGGCTGTAAAATCAGCCCTTGATATAGCCGATGATTTACTCAATGACAGGGTGGTTACTGTAATGCAAGATTATCAACATGTTAATGGTGAACTTTGGCTTATTTGCCCAAGTAGGCAGTCAATAACCCCAGCGGTGCGTTTACTACGTGATGCATGCAGAGCAAAATCCCAAGCTATTTTGCAGCAGTTGGTAAATAAAGGAATTATTGATAAAAGCGTACTGAGCTAATTAAGGAAGAGTTATGCAAGTTGATGATATTAGAGTTTTTATTCCCTGTAAAAATTATGAACAATCTCAGTGTTTTTATAAAGCGCTTGGATTTAAGATTGAAGATGCCTCAAATGATTTATGTGTGTGTACCTTTGGCGAATGTACGTTCTTTTTACAGCGTTATTATAATAAAACGTTTGCTGAAAACTTAATGCTGCAACTTTGTGTGTTAAATATAGATGAAGCATATGAACTCATTAGTAACCTAAACGGTTTTGATATCCGCTTTGAGGGTATAAAACAAGAACCTTGGGGTAGCGTTATTTACTTATGGGGACCATCGGGTGAGCTTTGGCACGTAACTGAATTAAATTAAAAATAAAAAGGAATAAATGTGAAATTTAATAAATATATAATTATTTTTATGGCGACCTTACTTGCTTCTTGTAGTTCGCTTGTGAGTAACAATACAGGTAAAAATACGCAATCTAGTAGCTTAATGGACTTCTTATATCCTGATCAACAAAGCCGCTCTACCTATAAACCTGAGATACCTGTTTTAAAACTCCCTGTTACCGTCGGAATTGCATTTGTACCGTCTAAAAACTGGCAGCCAGACGGGTTAGAGACCCAAAACCAAGTCGAGTTACTCGAAAAAGTAAAAAAGTCATTTCTACAATATGATTACATTGACCGCATTGAAGTTATACCAAGTACCTATTTAAAAGGAGGTGAAGGTTTTGCAACACTCGAGCAAGTCGGGAGGCTTTACGATGTAGATGTAATGGCACTGGTTTCATATGATCAAGTTACGCAATCGTATGAAAATAATGCAGCCTTACTTTATTGGACAATAGTGGGTATGTACGTTATTCCAGGTAATGAAAATACAATTCAAACCTTTGTGGATACAGCTGTTTTTGATATTAAAAGTAGAAAAATGCTATTTAGAGCACCAGGTATAAGTAAACTTGAAAAAAGAACAACAGCAATAGGTATTGATGAAACGTTATCTGAAAAGTCGGCTGAAGGTTTTAATCTAGCAGTTAGTGATATGACTACTAATTTAGATGCAGAGCTATCAAGGTTTAAAACACGTGTTAAAGAAGAAAAAATTGCAAAAGTCGAAAATAAAGATGGCTCTAGTAGCGGTGGCTCTTTGAGTATTTATTTACTCTTTTTGTTGTCGTTATTAGTTATGCGTAGCAAAAAAAATTAAAGTTAATAAAAACCAAGTATTTTTAATAATGCCACCGGCTTAGAGCTGGTGGCATTATTTTTTATTCGTTAACTTAGCTTTTTATTAAAAAACTCAACGGTACGTTGCCATGCAAGTTCGGCATTGTCTTTATCATAGCGACCTGTCGAGTCGTTATGAAAACCATGATTTGCCCCTTTATACATATGCATAGTGTATTCAACATTATTAGCTTTTAAATCTTGTTCGTACTGTGGCCACGACGCGTTTACACGTTTATCCAGCTCGCCTAATTGAATCATTAACGGTGCTTTAATATTTTTACGTAAACTTTCACTGGCGGGAGTGCCGTAAAAAGGCACGCCAGCGCTGATTAAATTACTATCTACTGCCGCTAAATAATTAACAATGTAGCCACCAAAACAAAAACCGACAGCGCCTAACTTACCGTTACTGTTAGCATGCGATTTTAAAAAGTGCGCTGCGGCAACAAAATCGTTTTGAATTTTAGCGCGATCCATGGTTTTTTGCATAGCGCGTCCTTCATCATCATTACCAGGGTAGCCACCCAGTGGAAATAGCGCATCGGGTGCAAATGCAATAAAGCCTACCTTCGCTAAGCGTCTTGCTACATCCTTTACGTACGGGTTTAAACCACGGTTTTCGTGTATCACAAGTACAACAGGGAGCTTACCTTCTATGTTTTTAGGGGTTGCTAAGTAACCTTTGCCTTTACCGTGCCCATCTGGCGAATCGAATTCTTCGTATGTTGCTTTAATATCATCGTCATTAAACGACACTTGTTCAGCCAATGCGTAATTAGGTAATAATGCTGATGTAAGTACAGCCATCGAAAAGCCAAGTGCAGCAAGGCCACCGAGTTTTTTCATAAAAGTACGTCGGTCCATTAAACCGTGGGCGTATTCGTCATACCAATCAAAGGCTTCTTGAGGAATGTGATCAGAGGGGGATGTATTCATGGCTGTTCCTTAACTTTATTATGTCTATTTATTATTTAAATACCATAACGTATTAGGGATAAAAAACGAGCAATATTTCTCTCAATTATTAGGATTGTTGCCAAAGTTATCCATCAAGCAAGGAAAGGAGCACATTCCTTTGTTGTGCGGATATTAAAGAAACCATTTCAAGATGATTTAAATCTTTTACCTCATAAATGCTCACTTTTGGGTTACTAAGAGTAAGCAACCCATTATATGGACTCACTTTGTCTGCATTACTTGAAAAGATGTAAGTTTGCCTTGCATGAGGGGTCTTATTTAGATTGCTTAATATGTCGAGTTTATTAAGAGGTACTTTACTTTTTTCAATTACCTTAGCCGCGACTTCGTTTATATAATCATCACCTAACAGTTTGCTATAAACAGGGTATGATAATTTAGCAATTGTTCTTAGTGCGGCTTTAAAATTAATCATTGGAGCAAAAAGTATATGCTTATTAATATTGAGTTTGGTTGTGAGGTCGATGCTTGCAACTGCACCCATAGAGTAACTAAGCAATGAAATGTCGGTATATTGGTGTTCATTTATATATTTTACTAATAAATCAAGGGAGTTTAAGCCATACTTAAATTCATCGTATTGATTACTTGCAGGCATCACTATTACATTCTTTCCAGTGATATGGCTAAGCCATCGGGCTTGCATGGTGTAAACCAAACTATTTACGCCATATCCCGGAAAAATAATTAAAAGCCCATCGTTTGACTTACTCGGTAAATTATCAGCATTGAGTTGATATTCAAATGTATCGTCTTCAGTGCTTCCTTTACTAATTAAAGTTAATGTTAACGTATTGCCACTTAGTAGATAATTATCAATATCCTTAGGTGAAATAATCCTAAAATCAAGACAACCTATTTCGCTGCTGCAGTAATGGGTTTGTGCTCCAGATAAAGCGATAGAGCTCTCAAATTCTTTAGGGAGAACTTTCTCCGGAGGCTTAGTTATTTGATAAGCAATATAGCTCTGGCAACCACTTAAAAAAATAACTAAAGAAATAATCAGTATGTATAAGCGCATTAAAGTCCCTTTAATTTTCAAGCTGAAATTTTTATTGATTAATTAATGCCTGATATCCCTTCATCTACGCCGATTAAAAAGTCGAGCCCTACAAACGCAAACGATATTGCAACGGCGCCTAATAGCATTAAGTTGCGGTTATTCTTTTGTAGCTAAGAGTGGTTAATACAGCAAAAACAATAAATAAAATAAGTTGAATTGTGCCCATCATTATTCCTTTTGAGGGTTATATTTATAGAGTTAAACTATCAGTAAGATAAAGACTTGGCAAATAGGTGAATATTATTTTTAAGCTAAAAATAAAAAGCTCGGCATAATATGCCGAGCTTTTTTGGTTGGGATATTACTTAATTTAGCTATTTGTAGGCGCTGGTTGGGCATCTACTAGTGGTGGCTTGCCACGCATTTTACGAACTAATCGTTTAGCATCTTCTAGTGCAACATACTGGCACGGTATAAGTATCAGTGTAATTACTGTGGCAAATAACACACCAAAAGCAAGTGATACAGCCATTGGGATAACAATTTTAGCTTGTAAACTCGTTTCAAAAATAATTGGCATTACACCAATAAAGGTAGTGATTGAGGTGAGTAGTATTGCTCTAAAGCGACGAGCACCGGCTTGTACTACAGCATCTTTAATTGCAACACCTTCGGCGCGGGCTTTGTTTACAAAATCAACCATAACGAGGGAGTCATTTACGACCACACCCGCTACAGCAATAATGCCAAACATAGATAAGCTGCTCATAGTCATACCTAAAATCATATGGCCAAACATCGCGCCAACTACACCAAACGGAATAACCGACATTATAATAAGTGGCTGCGAGTAAGAGCGAAGCGGAATGGCTAACAAGGCAAATATAATCATCATTGATATACCAAAATCACGAAGCTGCTCTGAAGCGCTATCCATTTCTTCTTGAATGCGCCCAGCTACATCACTTGTAACGCCAGGGTAGCTTTTAAGTAATGTTGGTAAGTATTCATCACGAATTTCTTCTGCAATCGCAAATGGTTCGGCTTTGTCGGTATTTACCGCAGCCCATACGTTTACAGTACGTTTAGAGTTTTCGCGGCGAATACGGTTTACACCGTCAACCAGCTTAACTTCGGCTATTTCGCTAAGTGGTACTTCAGCGCCTGTAGGCGTAATAATACGCACACTTGCTATGTCACTTATTGAATTACGTTCGTCTTCTGGATAGCGGATCATGACTTTAATTTCTTCGCCTTCACGCAATATTCGCTGCGCTTCTAAGCCGTAGTAACTAAAGCTAACTTGCGACGCTACATCAGCAAGCGTTAAACCCATGCTGTAAGCGAGTGGTTTTAAATCAAGTTGCACTTCGTCGGTAGCGCTTTGCATTGAATCGTTTACGTCGCCAACGCCTTCCATTGTTTGTAATTTGGCTTTTAATTTACCTGCTACTTCTTTTAGCTCGTTAGCATTTTTGCCTTCAAGTTTAAAACTAACGTCGCCATCATCTCGACCGCCATTCATTATACTGTCTTGAATGGTCATGGTTTTAATGCCTGGTAGGGCGGGCATTTGCTCACGCCATAACGCACTTAGGGCAAAGGTATCGATAGGGCGTAAATCAGGCTCTACCAAAATGGCCATAATATTGGCTTGCGTTCGTCCGCGCAGGCTTACCGATAAATCGCGGATCATCGGTTTACCGTATTGCTCTTGTAGTTGCTGATCGACCTGTAACAACACGCTTTCTATTTTACGTGCGGTTTCAAGTGTTGCTTGCTCAGATGAAGCAAGGTTCATCTCTATATCAATACGTGGAAAGTCGTGCGGTATTTTCGGGTTTGGTACAAACTTAACTAAACCACCTGCAAACATACCTGCGCTTACAATAAGCAAACACATAAAGCCGACAATCACTGTATAGCGATAATGAATACAGCGGCCAACAAATGGAAGGTAGTAGTTATTCACAAAGCTTTTTAAGCTACTATCAATCACCATTCGTAAGCGATGTAATAGGTTTTTAGGATTTGGTTTACGTGGGTTCATTGCTGCAATATGCGCAGGTAAAATTAGTTTTGATTCAATGAGTGAAAAAATCAAACATAAAATAATAACGCCACCAATGGCCTTAGAAAAAGCAGCACCAGGGCCGGTTGCGAGTGTTTGTGGTAAAAATGCCGCAATAGTCGTTAGTACACCAAAGGTCGCTGGCATCGCAACACGTTTAACACCGCGTACTACGTTATCAAGTGTGTGGCCGTATTTTTCTATTTCGGCACTGGCTGACTCGCCCACAACTATGGCGTCATCAACAACAATCCCGAGTACAAGTATAAAGGCAAAAAGAGAGGCTAAATTAATTGTTACATCTAAAAAGCCAATAGGCATAAACAAAAAGGCGCCCAGAAAAGACACCGGTAAGCCCATCATTACCCAAAATGCTAAACGTAGCGGTAAAAATAGTGCCAGCACTATCATTACTAACAAGCCACCCCAAATCATGTTATCGACCATCATATCGAGTCGACCTTCAAGGTAGTAAGTTAAATCAACAATAGGAGAGAGCTTAACGCCTGCAGGTAAAAGTGGCTCTTTAGTTGCCATGTAGCTTTTAAGTACTTTTGCTACATCGGTAATGTCTTGATCTTTTGATGCGTTTACTTCAAACGAGAGTGAATTTTTACCATTGTATTTTGAATATTGTAGACCTTCTTCAAAGCCGTCGTTAATGGTTGCTACATCGCCTAAATAAATTTGTGCGCCATCAGCAAGGGTAATAAGGGGGAGTTTTTCAAACTCAAAGCCACGGTAGGCTTGTTTTTCAACACGCATCGAAATATAACCATTTTCAGAGCGTATTTGCCCCGCCGACATATTTGCCGAAAAGTTTTGCACCGCGCCTGCAATATCTCTAAATGTTAATCCGTACTCGCGTAATTTATCAGGGCTGACTTCTATACCAATTTCGTATTCTAAGCCGCCGTTAAAATTAACAAGGTTAACGTGAGGCAGTGCTTGTAACTCGTCTTTTATATCGTTGCCAAGCTCTTTTAACTGGTAATTACTCATGTCGCCGTAAAGCGCGAGTATCATTACTTCTTGTTCAAACTTATCGCGGCGCACAACAGGGCGCTCCATCCCCGCAGGAAAGGTGTTTATTGAATCAACTTGTACTTTAATTTCATCAAGTACTTCTTGTGGATTGTATTGTTCTTCTATTTCAATCCACGCTTGTGAAAAACCACGGTTAGAGTACGTAATTAGGCGTTTAATGCCTTCAATACCTTCGAGGTTTTCTTCAACTTTTATGGTTATGCCTTCTTCAACCTCTTGCGGGGCTGCACCTGGGTAAACTGCTTGTACACTTATCCAGTTGCTTTCAAACTGTGGGAACATTTGTTTGCGAATGGTCATCGCCATTAAAATACCGCCCACTAATATAAATATCATTAGTAGGTTGGCTGCAACGGGATTTCGGGCAAACCATGCTATTAACCCTGTTTCACGAGTGTTCATGATTACTCCTCTTTCAGCGCAAGTTGAGTTACATCAGTTTTATCAGGCGCAATATCTTCAATTTTTACTGCCATACCTTCAGTTGGGTATTCAAGCGCTGAGGTAACAATTTGCTCGCCATTTTTTAACCCTTGGCTGGCTATAATCATGCCGTTTTGTTCGCGTATAATATTGAGGGTTTTAAACGACAATGTTAAATCGTCATTTAAAATTACAATTTTATTATCTTTAACTAAGTGGTGGGCAACAATAATTGCGTTATCAAGCGGGCGACCTTCAATGGTAGCGTTAATGTACGAACCAAAACGAAGAGGGCGTGTTTTGTCGCCATAAGGTGTTGCAAGTTGTGCTACCAAATAGCTCATGCGGCTTGTTTGATCAACCACACCTTCGGTACGAATTACTTTGGCTTGCCACATTGTTTGTTTACCTGCGTATTCTGCGTTAAATGTAACATTTGAGCCTACGCCGCCATTTTTTAAATATTGCAGTTCTTGATCGGCAACCGGTAGACGTACCTCTGCAACTGAGGTTGCGCTTAGTGCGCCAAAACTGTTACCTGGGTTTACTACTGAACCCAAGCTAATTGTGCGCTCATTAATAATGGCATCATATGGGGCTTTAATATAAGTACGCTCAAGATTGCGGCTAGCACGCTTAACACTTGCTTGAGCAGAGCGGTAACGCGCTAATTTTTCTGCCAGCTGTGGTTTTCGTAAATAAAGTTCTGATGCGATAGCGTCGCTTGAATCTGACTTAATGCGCTCCCACTCAGCTTGAGCGACATGTGCTTGCGCGCGTTCTATTTCAAGTGCTGAGCTTGCTTGTGCTAAACCCGCTTGCGCTTCAATAAAGTCTGCCTCGTAATCATTTGCATCAATTCGTGCTAAAATATCGCCTTGCTTTACAAACGCGCCTTCTACAAATTGATCTGATACCGAAATAACTTGCCCGCTAACTTGTGCTATTAGCTCGGTACGATACTTTGGTTTAACAATGCCGTACGATTTAACATCGAGCGTTATAGAATCTAAAAGTACGCTTTGTGTTGCTACTAAAGGACGTAAATCTTGCTCTGGCTTTTCTTCGGGTGGTTTTTTCATTGCCATAAAGGCGAAAGCTAAAGCAATACCGCCTGCTAAAACAGCGATTGGGAGTATTATTTGTTTTGTAGTAGCCACAAGGCATTCCTTCATAATTGGTGGTGACAGAGCAATAATACGCAATAAAGTGTTTACAAGCTGTTTTAAGATGTAACAAAGCATTACATGTGTGTGTTACAACTCACTATGCGACTAATTAAGTGCCTAAAAAGAAAATAAAGTAAGCGTTTTTTATTCAGAGGAAATTATGAAAACCGAATCGATGAATTGCAGGCTAGGCTGCGGCGCATGTTGTATTGCGCCAAGTATTAGTTCGCCTATTCCAGGTATGCCAAATGGTAAAAAAGCCGGAGAGCGCTGTATTCAGCTGGACGAACGTAATTTATGTAAGTTATTTGGTGATTCAAGCCGACCTAAAGTATGTAGTGATTTTAGCGCCACATTTGATGTTTGCGGATCAACAAATGCACAGGCTCTAGCGCTTATTACAGAGCTCGAAGAGCTCACTTAATCCTCATTTTTAATACACATCTATTTACAATATATTATTAATAAAAATCTCCACAAGGTTATTAAAAGCAGTCGTTAATATATTTTATGGCGAAATATTAGACATATTTAACTTTGTTGCTAATATAGGTAACTGTAAGATACTTTTTATAAATCTCATTTATAGGTGATTTCATTCAATCTTAATTTTTAAAAGGAAAGAAAAATGAAAAATTTACTTACAGCATTTACATTAGGTGTGACTTTATTAGGTTGTTCAAACTTACCCATTAAAACCGATATTAAAGAAGACCACTTTAGACTCGAAAACTTTAAAAGAGAGCAGGGAGTAGATCTAGAATATGTCCACTTGATGTGCTTTAAAAAAAGACCTACACAATGGGCTGAACCAAAGCAGTATATCAGTGGTGAGCATGATTTATGGGTAAAGGCGAGTGTTTCAAACCCTGATGTTTTAAATAGTCAAAAAGAAGCTTTTGTTAATTTTAACGTTAATTTAGATTCTAATAAAAGCTACATGTTAAATAGAAAAAGGGATGGGGATAAAATATCAATCTGGATACAAGAAGTTGAAACCGGTACGGTTGTTTCGAAGGTTCTTACAGATGAGCTTAGTCGCCCTTTACAAATTGATAATGAGCTAAGAAAAAGACAATGTCGTTCTGGTTCAATATAAGCTGAGTAATCGTATTTCTTAATATTTAGTATGGCGTTTATTCCTTGCTAAATATTTATTCAAAGACCTGTTTTAAATAAACAGGTCTTTGAATGTGATAGCTCAATTCTACCAGCTATACGTTGCGCTTAACGTATATTGCTCACCGCGCCCAGGTGTACCCGGTATTTCTTCAAACGACTCATCCCATAAGTTATCTGCTGCTAAGGTGATAAATAAATTACTCAACTGTGGCGGCGTTATTTTAAGGGTTAGCTGGGTAAATAACGCGTTGTCATTGCCGTTTCTAAGTGAATTTTTGTGTTGTGTACGCCATTCGTTATCTATTCTAAATTCTAAAATATCAGTTGGGTTGTACACAGCGCCAAGTGTTAAACGGTGATCAGGAAAGTTTAACGCGTAAAAGCTGGCATCAATATCGACTGCGCCGTAGTTTTCTGATTTATGTAAATAGGTGTAGCTTGCTATAAGCTTTGCTGTATCAAAGTGCTTAGTCGCTAAAAATTCAACCCCTGCAGTATCAATATCAACTGGGTTTGCAAAGCGCGCTGAGGTTGAATCAAAATTAAAGGTCCAATCGGTTAAGTTATTATCTTTTCGATAAAAAATAGCCGAGTTTAACTGCCAGGTTTGTTCTTCAAGTAATAAACCAAGCTCCAAGTTTGATGTGGTTTCGCGCTCAAGGTTGTAGTTACTTCTAAATAACCCGCCTGAATCACTGCCGCCAATGGCTGTGTAGCCTGCAACTTGACTCGCTTGCGCGTATGATAAGTAAAGGGTTTGTGCTGTGCCGTCACTATTTTGGGTGTTTAAGGTTATGTCACCAATAGCTGATACTTCAGCATCATCACGATTTGTATCGTCATAGGCTGCGCCTAAACGAAATGTAAGTTGTTTATTATCCTCAAGCGCCATTTTGTATTCAGGCAATACGCTTAATTTATAATACTTACGAGAGGTAAAGTTGTTTTCAAGTGTGGTTGATTCAATCGAGTCGTCAATAAACTGTGCAGAGTAGTTTATTGCCAGTGCATCGCTTTGTGCATGGCGACCCGAAAGTCCAAGCGATTTAACTTCGCTTTTATGAAAAGCTTCAAATGCACTAGGATTTTCGCGCGAGTAAATATAGTGATCGTCATGGGTACGATAATAAGCAGATACTTCAAAGTTGCTGTTATCAGCGTAGTTTTGCTTGTGATTAAGCATCCAAAGACGGGTTTCTAAATCTTCAGTTTCGTTAACGCCAAAAGGGGTGTACAAGTTAGGCCAGCCAAAAAACTTATCTTGTGAGCCAAAAAACAAATCTGTTTGGCTGTGCTCGCTAGCTAATTGAACGCGAGCTGAGGCGCGCGAGAAGTCATGATCGCCATTATCAATGGTGCCATCACTTTGCGAATGAGAATACTCACCTTCAAAACCCAGAGTATAGTTAACTAAACTATCAAGTTGTGTGTTTTTAGCAGCGTGAATACTTTGCAGATTAAAGTCGTTTGTACCAGTACCAAGGGAAACACTACCGCCAGTAATAATCGGTTTCCAACCAAACGAAACCGTACCTACAGAGCTATTCATACCGTAAAGTGCGTTATCGGCACCGGTTAAAACATCTGGGCCGCTTAGCATTTGCGGTGCAATGGGTATTTCAGCAAAATAATGACCAGATTGCGGGTCAAGCAGGGTAGTGCTTCCTACTCTAAAACCGGTGTTTTCGAAAATACCGCCGCGTATAGTTACATCAGCCTGCGCCTCAGCCATATTACGCGATTGTAAATCAACACGGGGGTCATATTCTAAATTAGAAATAGGTGAGTCGAATGTACCTACTGGCAACTTATTTGCAGTGGGTGAGGCCTCAACCGTTATTTTCTCGATTGCCGACTCATCAGATAGCGTATTAGCATTAGCAAATGCAGTAACGCTGCATAATATTGCAGGTATTATAAGGTGTGGTGTGCGATTCATGTGTTTCTCGTCATTTTTTATTTGTAGCTGCGGTTACAATTAATTTTAAAGCTTATATTTGAGCATGATAAAATAACTAAATGTAACAGCAGTCATTTTGTGCGCGATTGTACATTAATTTGTTAATAACTGCATTTGATAACCATTTACGTAATACCGGCTTTATTAAAAACATGGTCATTCTATCGTATTAAATAGCGCACTCACTGCGTTAAAAATTATTTATATAGAACAACTATATGTCATAATTTTCGCCTTGTTATTGCGCTATTTTCTTGGCGCTATAATAGAACACTATTTTAATGCAATCGGTATAATTACTTATTAGGTAACATTTATAATGGATACTAAAGAATATAATACTATTTACTTTGCTGGTGGCTGCCTGTGGGGCGTACAAGAGTTTTTAAAGCACTTACCAGGCGTAATAAGTACTGAAGCAGGTCGCGCTAATGGTACAAGCAAAACCACTGACGGCGAATACGATGGTTATGCCGAATGCGTAAAAGTCATTTTTGATTTAAAAGTCGTTAGCCTAAATAAGCTGTATGACTACTTTTTTGAAATTATTGACCCGTATAGCATTAATAAACAAGGGGATGACGTAGGCCCTAAATACCGCACTGCTATTTACAGCAAAAACAAAAGCCATTTAGATGCAGCAAGCAATTATATAAACAAGCGCAGTGATGCCGATAAAATTGTGGTAGGGGTAGAGCTGTTAACTAACTACGCGCCAAGCGATCCTGAGCATCAAGACCGCTTAACTAATCACCCTGATGACTATTGCCATATACCGCTTGAGTTACTGCATAAGTATAAATCGTAAATTTAACGCGGTGTTTTTTGTAGACGTGCAGCTTGCTGACGTGACGAGCGCAGCTCGTAATTTAGGATGGAATATAGCGCTATAAATATAAGTAATTAGAAGCTATCGCTTCTCGCGCAAGCAAGCTTAGCGCCTACAGGTAAAGTTTGACGCGGTGTTTTGTAGACGTGCAGCTTGCTGACGTGACGAGCGCCGCTCGTAATTTAAGATGGAATATAGCGCTATAAAGTAATTAGAAGCTACCGCTTCTCGCGCCAGCAAGCTTAGCGCCTACAGGTAAAGTTTGACACGGTGTTTTTTTGTAGACGTGCAGTTTGCTGACGTGACGAGCGCAGCTCGTAATTTAAGATGGAATCTAGCGCTATAAAGTAATTAGAAGCTATCGCTTCTCGCGCAAGCAAGCTTAGCGCCTACAGGTAAAGTTTGACGCGGTGTTTTTTGTAGACGTGCAGCTTGCTGACGTGACGAGCGTAGCTCGTAATTACTTAAGTCTGTAAGCCCAAAAATACACATCCACAAAAAAGCTCACAAACCTGTGAGCTTTTTCAAAATAAACTTTTAACTTACTGCTGTTTTTGTGGCGGGAAGTTACTTAAAATTTCGCTCACTGTTTTATTAATTGATGCTTCACGTTGTTCTGGCGATTGATTTTTCTTTAATCGGCCTTCTTTTGCGCCGCGCCATACTAGCTGGTTAGATTCACGGTCTACAATATCAATAATCAGTGTGCCCACTTCGTATTCACGCGCGGTTGTATCACGTTGAAAACCAGTACCCCAATAACCCCAATGCGGGCGGTAGTTTACATTAAATGTATCTACTTCAAGCTCTTTATCAACCGATGCATGATAGTTAACAAGTACATCAGCATTTGCTGCATCAACTAAGCTCATACCTAGTGTTTGGCTAAGTTCTGCGTTAACGGCAGTGCGAACACGCTTTTCCATTAGGCCATTAATTTGGTAGTTATTTGTGTCTTTAGTTAGGCTGGCGTTTTCTACCCAAGCAAATGTTTTAAAATTACTAAAGTTGGCTGATTTATCGTAATCCCAATCAGGGGTTTGTGTACAGGCTGTAAGTAGTGCTAGCGCTGCAACAATAAGTATATTTTTCATTACGTTTGCTCCAATAAAATGCATTAATTTAAAATAACACACATCGTTTAAATGTATATTATTTAAACGTCCTAAATATTAGTCTAATTGTTAGGGCTGAACGACTAATTAACCTCTGTTAATTAGTCATCAGTAAAAGTTTAATGTTCAACTTCAATCCAATCTTTTTCATCTACCCAGTTTTGTGCACCGTCTTTTACCGAGCGAATCGGCACAATGTAGTCACAACTTATTTGCGGCTTAACTGAGGCAAATATAGGAACAAAACCAAAACTTAGTGCGGTTTCTATAATTGCTTTTTGATTTTGTGGGTCAATGTCGGCCGCTTCATCTATATAAATTGGTATACGGTATAGGTTTTGTTCTTGATCGCTTAATAAGTAACGAATAAACAACATGCCACACAATAACTTAATCGTAATACGTGTGCCATTTGAACCCGCCGAATCTATTTTTTCAAAGTGTTCGGTTTCACCTGCGCGGTTAACTACTTCAAATCGAATATCAAATAAATCGGTAAGTGTTAAGCCCGCTTTATCTGATGCGAGTTTAATTAAGTGATCTTTCGCTTCGTTTACCGCACTTTCGCTGTAAGGTTCTTGGCTAAGTAAATCAAGCGTGTCGCCTTGTTCAAACTGATGCGACGTGCTGATAATGGTATCTATACTATCAACCAGCATTTTGCGGGGTATGACGTTAATTTTAAACGCTTGCAGGTTTGAAATACGGTGCTGGCTTATGCCTTTATTAAAGCTGTTCATTTCGCGGCGAAGGCGGTCTAAATCTTCTCGCAAGCCTTTTATAGTTGCGGCCACTTCGGTAAGCGCAACGCGTGCTTGGCGCTCAACAGCATCGCGTTCGTTATCAATATTATGAAAGGCACTTATTAGCTTTTGGTATTTAGTGTATTCGTCATTTTCGTTGTCGAATTTAGTAATACCCGCGTTATATACATGCAAATAAGTGTTACGCACGTTTATGTCAAAATTACGCAGCTCTTGGCAGTCTTTATTAAAGTGATGAACAAGGTCGCTTAAGTTATCAAAGTCGACCGTAATATCAATCATATACGGAGTTACTTTACCGCTGTATAAATCAAGCGTGTGATCAATTCGCTCACTTTTAACTTGGCGTAAGCGCTCAGTTTGGCGATTAATTTGCTCTTGTTTCGATTTAATTAACGAGCGACGATCGGCAATTGAGCCACTATTTTTTTGAATATCTTGCAGGTAGTCGTCAACTTGTTCGCGCTCAGCTAATAACTGCTCTTTTAGCATGGCTTGCGCTTCAACCGATTGCTGCATTACCTCAAACTGCTCTAAGCGTTTTAGGGCGCTCTCTGCGCTCATAAGCTCATCGTATAGTGCGTCTTTTTCTTTTTGCTTGTCGGCAACGTTTGCTGCAACATCGCGCTGTTGCTTAAACTCTTTAAGTGAATGCTCAAGTGCATTTAACTGAGCGGTTAATTGCTCTTTGTTTTCGCCGCTTTGCATTTGCACAGGCGAGAGCTTTTTAAGCTTAATGCTCGCACCTGGTAGCGTTAATACGCCGCCTTTAACGTTTTCACTTAATAGCGATAAAAATTCACCAAACGCGTCTTCATCATCAATGGTTATATCGCCATTAGTGGTGGTCGCAAACGAGAGAATATCTGGGTTTAAAATCCGCGATATTTCTTCTACTTCTTTTAACGAGAGGTCTTCGCGCATGCGGGTAAACAAATTAAATTCAAGATTTTTAAGTTGCAGCTTTAAGCTCTTAATTTGTTTTTGTGTTTCGCTAATGCGGTAGTCAAGCGTGTGCAGGCTTTGCCCTTGTGCGCTGGTTATAGAGTGCGAAAGCGACTCGTAATCTTGCTTTAACTGAGTCAGGCTGGTTTTGAGCGTGGCTTTATTTACTAGTTCAAACTCGCTTTTAAGCGCATCGTAATCTAAAAACCACTGCTCAATTTGAGTTTGTCTGCGCTCTATATCACGCGATTGCTGTACGTATAGGCTTTGTTTTTGCTCAAACTCGTGTTTTTCGTGCTCTATATCTTCAAGCGCTATACCCAGCTCGTTAAGTTGCGATTCTTGATAGGTATCAAAATCAATCAGTGCTTGGTCAATTTTAGGTGCGTATGCGGCTAATTTACCTTTAAGCACGGTTTGGTTTTCAAGCATTGATTCAAGCGCTGCTATTGGCTCTTGCATTGACTCAAGGGCTTTTAATTCGCGTTTTGAGCGATTTACTTTATCAAATGAGCGACGCCATACTTCATAAAAGTCGACTTTAGAGTTCGACATATGGCGTTCAAACACGCGTAACATAAAGCGTTTTACGTCGTTTGCGCCCAATTTATGTAAGTTAAGAATACGTCTAAATATTTCTTTATAAATAGAAGAGTCTTGTACATTATTTAGCGGGATCATTTTTAGGTTAATGTCGCCGTCAAAAGGCGTTGCGCCACCAGTCAATAGCGCGTTTAACTCTTGTGCTTTAAGCTCAATAGGGTTGTAGTTAAGCGATTTTAAATGGTTGAACAGCTTAGTAAATTTAATAATAGTTTTACCTTGCGTGTACTGCTCTAAATCAAGCTTTCCTTGATAACAAAAGTACTGATGCGCGTAACCGGCAATTTTACCAAGCCCCGCAACGCCTATTACTACCGAGCCATGAGGCAAGTTAGCTTCTAGTAAAATGTACGACTGATCGGATGAAAAATAAAACTTACGGGTTTCATCTAAATCGTGTCCGTCCCATTCTGTTAAACGTAAATCGTTAATAAGCGGGAACTGCAGGGCGTTAATAACCGAGCTTTTACCGGTGTTATTGGGCGCGCAAATAGAGCTGCTTTTATCAAGCGGGATCACACATTTTGCATAGCCTGCGGTGTTAAGTAGGGCGAGTTTGCTTAGTCCGTATAGATTTTTCATTCCTCGTCCTCTGTAATGTAGGTTTCTTCGTTTACTTCCATGAGTGCATCTATGTAGCGGTGAATTGGCGCTTGTAGCATAAAGCCGCCTTCTACTTCACGGGCTAAACCTAAGCGCACCATGCGCAGGTAAACGTCTTTACGCAAATCCGATCCCGAAAATATCTCAAGCTGATCAAACAAATGTTTGTTAATTTGCACCAGCGTTTGCATAAGCTCTAAATCGTTTACGTCGTCAAACAATGCGCGCATTGGGTCTTTACCCGTATTGGCGTAGTGCTCAATTAAAATGTAAATGGTGAGTGCGATAGCGCGAGATATTTTGCCCATATTTGGCGTACTTTCGTCGCTACCAAAATAATAAAAGCCACGGCTGTCGTGTTTTAAATCGTTACCTAAAGCGGTAAATAGGGCGGTGTAGTCTTCTATGTGTTGGTCAAGCTCTTGCCACATTACGTTGTCTTGCTCGCAAATGTGATAACCCGCTACTAATTTTTTATTAATGGCTTGTAGATGGGTTAGCTCGTCTAAGTTTATGTGTGTCATGGTTTATTTACCTGCCTTTGGATCTGGCTGAGGCTCTGAATTAAATGGATATAAAGAAAAGTGCTGACCGGCAATTTTTACGCGTGCTTTTTCATCGCTTTGAATTATTTTAATATCGCTGTCGCTGACTAATTTTTGATACAAAAATAGCATTTCGTCGGCATCGAGATCTGGATAGCTTTCGTCTAAAAATTGCAGCAAGGGCTGCGGCTTTTTGCGTTTTTTATTAAAGCGCTTAGCAAAGCTGGTTTTAACATCGTTGTAGTCAGGAATATTAGGCGTAACAAATGCAGGTACGTCTTGTTGATCTGGCAATTGGTATTCTTCGTGTTCAAATTCAACCAAGCTTGCCATGTAAGCCACAATATGGCGTTGCTGACCAAGCGAATATCGCTGCGCGTCGCTTACAAAATGTGGTTGCACAGCACTTAGCATATTGTCTACGCCATTTTTACGTACAAGCCCAAGTACTTTGGCTGCTTGGCGAGTAATTAAGCTATTACGGCGCAGCTCCTCGCGCAGTGGCATAAGCATATCGGCACTTTTACGTAAGCTTTCTCGGCCCATTAAATGCATTTCGAGTATACGGGTACGTAATTGCTCCAGCATACGTTTGTCGTTATACGCTTTACCTGAGCGCTCAATGTGCAGTATTTGCTTACTTATTTGCTCTTCAATGAGGGTAAAACATGCATGAAACTCACCACGAATATCAACCATTTCAAGCATTGGCTCTATGTATTCGTCAAAGGCTTCTATTACTGCTTTATAACGTTTTTGCAGCGATTGCACTGCATTATTTGATTTGGCTTGTTCAACAATATTTAAAATAGCGTTTTCGTTGTGCGTATAGAGCTTCATTATTTTACGCACCCGATCATCCATAATGCGGCTGTAGCGGCGTAAGTCGTCAAAGTCTTCTATTTCGCCAGCGTTATCTAGGCGGTTACCTAAGCGAGCTAGGTCCTCTACTAATACGCTAATTTCTTGCGCTAAACCTAAATGCTCTTCTTGCAGTAAAAAAGTAGCAAAATCAGCAATAGCACGATTTATTTCAAGCTGAGAGGATTTAGCCAGCGGAATTAAAATATCTTGGTTTAACAAACGATTTGTTTCTTTATAAATGCGTTCGTTTGACCACGTAGGCTGCTTTTGCTTAATCGCGTTTTGTACGTCTTTTAGGCTAAAGTCAGCCATTTTAAAACGTTTAAATAATAGCTCTAATACACCCCAATGTTCGGTTATGGTGTTTAGCAGCTTTTTAGCTGGGATCATAAGGGGTTACAACATCCTAGTATTTTATTATTGAGTTCTTTTAGAAGACTCATTATTACGTATTTTTAATTAACCTTGTCTGTATATAGTATTCGTTTTTAAGACCATTTAATAATAGTTTTTGCATAGAGGCAGTGCTAAAATTCGCGCCGAAAATAGGCACATGAAATGGAATGTTATTTGTGTGTTCTTTAAAACTATATCAAAGGTTGTTTAACTACCATGGTTTCCTCGATTATTCTAACCCTGATAGCGATTGCATTTTTACTGATCGTTATAGAAGATATAATCCACGTAAATAAAGCTAAAACCACGCTGTTTTTTGGTACGCTTTGCTGGATTCTTCTTTTTATATACCCTCTACACGGGCAAAGCCCCGATACGATTCAACATCTTTTAAATGAAAATATTTTAGAAATTGCCTCATTATGGCTATTTTTAATGGCTGCAATGACCTTTGTAGCGTATTTAAATTCAAAGGGGTTTATAGAAAATATTGTGCACCGCGTTATGCCAAAAAGTATTAGCGAAAAAAAGCTCATGTTTTTGGTGGGTGGATTTGCATTTTTGTTTTCGTCGATTTCAGACAACGTAACAGCGACGCTTATATCGCTTGCGGTTGTTATGTCGTTAAAACTTGAACCTAAAAAGCTCGTTAAATACGCCACGCTTATTGTGTTTGGGGTTAACTCAGGTGGGGTATCGCTAATAACCGGTGACGTAACCACACTAATGATATTTTTAGATGGCAAAGTAACCATTGCTCATTTATTACTACTTATAGCGCCAGCACTTGCAAGCGTTATGCTGCTTGCCGCGTTACTGTCTATAGGTATGAAAGGGCGTGTTGAGTTTGCTAGTGCAGGTAAAACCCGCATTGAAAAAACCGACATAACCATTGCTGTTATATTTTTATCTACCGTAGTGAGCACACTTACGCTGAGTGTAATTTACAGCGTACCGCCTTTATTAACCTTTTTGTTTGGCTTATCAGTGATGTTTTTAGTGGCGCAATTTTTAATGCGCAAAAAAGACATAAACAAAGACATAATCGATTTTGTTCGCGATATAGAATACGACACATTATTGTTTTTTGTAGGCGTACTTTTACTTGTAGGCGCACTTAAAGAAATTGGTATGTTGAGTAAATTTACCGACCTATACACGGTAATGGCACCAGAATACGCAAACTACTTAATGGGCATATTATCAGCAGGGGTCGATAACGTACCGCTTACCGCTGCCTTATTAAAAGCCGATATAGTAATGAGCCAACAACACTGGTTGTCGTTTACGTATGCAACGGGCGTGGGCGGTTCAATGCTTATTATTGGTTCGGCTGCGGGCATTATTGCCATGAGCAAAGTTAAAGCGCTTACCTTTATGAGCTACTTGCGTTTATCGCTGCATTTATTAATTTGTTACACGGTTGGTTATGCGGGCTCGTATTACATGGGCAGTTTTATTTAACTCATAAATTATTAAATGCTTGACAGCTAGACGTCTAAACGATAAATTTCAAAGCCCCGCTACTTAGTGGGGTTTTGTTTTATTAGCCACTGGTTAATAAAGCATTCAGAAGAGGTGCGATACTTAGGTACTTAATGTTAGGCGACGAAAGCCGATGATCATTAGGGAGGGAAGTACTCGCCGAGGAAAATAATGATACGTCGTCATTGTTTTTCGGTTTATGGGGCTGAATCCTCAAAACTGTCACCAATATAGGTGGAGAGCTTCTGGCAGTGGACTTATCTTCAAGCATTCCTTTGCCAAGTTCTTCTTGTTTTATTGCGGTTTGGATACCGCGAAAGGAGACTAAATGACTACCCAATCAGTGCCACAAACAGTATCAGGCGCAAAATCAGATTACATCGTTGCCAAATTTGGCGGAACCAGTGTTGCAAATTTTGAAGCGATGAGTCGCTGTAGCGAAATTATTGTTGCAGATAAAAGCGTACGTATTGTTGCCGTGAGCGCCAGTGCCGGCGTAACTAATCACTTAGTTGCACTGTGTAAATCAAGCATTACTCCTAGTGAGCGCCAAGAACACATAAACGGCGTGCTTGCTATTCAACAAACTATCTTAGATGAATTATCGCTAGATGCCGATTTAGTAGTTGGCTTTAACGAAACCCTAAAAGCATTTCAAACATTGGCTCAAGAGCCACTAACAACCGATCAGCAACACGACGAACTACTTAGCTTTGGTGAGCGTTTATCGTCGTATTTGTTTGCACAAGTGCTGCGTTTACAAGGCTTAAATGCCGATCGCTTTGATGTGCGCAAGGTGCTTAAAACCGATAGCCAATTTGGCAAAGCAACGCCTAATGTTGCAGCCACAGCACAAGCTGCTAAAGAGCATTTAATCCCGTTATTAGACGCTCAAGTAATTGTGACTCAGGGATTTATTGGCAGTGACGAATACGGTCAAACAACAACGCTAGGACGTGGTGGTTCTGACTACAGCGCTGCACTTTTAGCTGAAGCAATTAACGCTAAAAGTGTGCATATTTGGACCGACGTAGTGGGTATTTTTAGCACCGACCCGCGTTTGTGCGCAAAAGCGACGCCTATTGCACGCTTAAGTTTTGACGAAGCCGCTGAAATGGCGACCTTTGGCGCAAAAGTATTACACCCAGCAACTATTTTACCAGCGAGCCGTAGCCACATTAACGTATTTGTTGGTTCTAGCCGAGAGCCAGAGCGTGGCGGTACGTGGATTGAGCGCGAAAAATCGCAGCAACCAGGTATACGCGCAGTAACGCAACGTAAAAACCAAATATTGCTTACACTTAAAAGCCCAGAAATGCTACTAGCAAGCGGCTTTTTAGCACGCGTATTTACACTATTAAGTGAATACAATATATCGGTTGATTTGGTAACCACATCAGAAATCAGCGTAGCTATAACTCTTGATAACGCGCAAAACGCTTCGCGCCCAGAACTCGACCAAGAATGCCTAGATAAGCTTGCAGAGTTTTGCCATGTTTCGGTAGAAAACAACCTAACATTGGTGGCACTTATTGGCTCTGAGATTCAATTACGCCAACACGAAATGAACTTAATGAGTGTATTAAAAGACTTTAACATACGATTAATTTGCCATGGTGCTAGTAAGCACAACCTATGCTTTTTAGTAGAGCAAACTGAGTCAGATAACGTAGTACAGTCTATTCATAGCCGTTTATTAGAAAACGATTTTGCTGCGTAAGTAACCGTTATTCAGGAAAATCACCTAGTAAAGTTACCTAGTAAAATTAACTAGTAAAGTTACCTAGTAAAATTAACTAGTAAAGTCACTTAATAAAGTTACTTAACAAAGTCGGTTAATAAAAAGCATCGCCAGTCGGTGCTTTTTTTATGCACCACACTTACATCAAAGCAAACATTGCTGTCACTGCTATCAGCTACAGTAACGCTATTACTGCAAGCACTCAGCTTTGCACTATGTAATTCGTCAAACACATTGGGGCTAAGTAGTTGTGCAATAGGGCGGCTGGTGGCTTTAGCAAGTGACTCTTTTAATGTCCAAATTCTAAAAAACGTATCTGCTTGGGCTTGGGTATTAGTGGGCTTGGTGATAAGTGTAATTTCATCATTATGATAAAAATGCTTAGCAAGCTTTTCAAACGGGCGCTTTAGGCTTACTTTTTCAATATCAAAACCAAACTCACTTTTATCAAAATTTAGCGCGACCCCAACTAAACCATGCGAGTGCGAAATACAGGTATTAATAACATCACCACTCACATGTATTTGCAGCTTTGAGCTTGCCTCGTCAAATTCGGTACTCATTTTATTAAGGGCTACGTGCGCATGTTGCGGCTGCGCTACTTTAATAAGGTGTTTTAACAATAACCGCGTCGCTAAATACTCTTGCTTAGCTGGCGGGCTTTTACGGCGGTTTATAATGGTTAATTCAAATGGGCTTAAGCAATCGGGCAAATTAAAGTCACTAAGCTCAAGTGTTTTAGCATTAAATAATAAAATACTGTTACTCGCAAAAGACAAATTTGCCAATTGAGTTGAAGTAATACTCAAGGCGTTTTTAAAATAGTGTTCAGTCATAAAAGCCCTAAAGCAAAAGAAGTCGCTGATATTGTGAGCGGTTAACGCCACTAATAAAGGCTGGGTACAATTTTATTACTCAGCTGGCATGAAATATGGTTTAATTCACAATAATCAAAATAATAACAGATTTGTAGATGTATGGCACAAGTGCGTGATGGGTTTCAAAGCCGACTTGGTTTTGTTTTAGCCGCTGCTGGCGCAGCAGTGGGTTTAGGTAATATTTGGGGTTTTCCTACGCAAGCGGCCAACCATGGCGGCGGTGCATTTTTACTGGTTTACTTTATTGTTATATTTTTACTTGCGCTTCCTGCGCTGTATACCGAACTTTATTTAGGTCACAAAGCACAAGCTAATCCTGTAAAAGCATTGGGCGATGCATGGCAAAACACTAACCGTAAAGTAGGTGCAGCAGCAGGTTATATAGGCCTTGCGGGCGCAGTTGTTATGCTAAGTTTTTACTCAATAGTAGCTGGGTGGATGCTCTCATACGCTATTGAACCCATAACCACCTTTTTTGGGTTTACAGGCGCAAGCGAGTTTTTACATAGCGACTCAGTGTTGCGTAATTTTGTATTTACGCCGCTTATGCTTATTTTAACTGCCAGTATTATTTTAAAAGGTGTTAAATCGGGAATCGAAACCTGGTCGCGCCGTTTAATGCCACTGTTACTTGTGCTGCTAGTTGGTTTAATTGCCTACATTGCAACACTCGATGGCGCAAGCGAAGGCTTTGCCGCGTATTTAATTCCTGATTTTAGCCAAATACTCGACCCTAATTTAATTATTGCCGCAATGGGGCAAGCGTTCTTTTCGCTCTCTTTAGGTGTGGGCTGTATGATGATTTACGGCTCGTATTTACAGCCAGATGCTAATTTACCAAAGCTCACCGCAGGTGTTGCTTTACTCGATACCAGTGTCGCGTTTTTAGCGGGCTTACTTATTATTCCTGCTATTTATGTGGCGCAACACAACGGTGTTGAAGTATTTAGTGGTGGTAAATTGATTGGCGAAGGGCAACTTATTTTTGCTATTTTACCTGAGCTATTTAGCACCATGGGCGAAATTGGCTTATTAGTTGGTTTATTGTTTTTTGTATTAATGTCTATCGCATCGGTTACGTCAACTATATCGACCACCGAAATTCCGGTAGCGTTTTTAGTAGAAAACCACAACGTTAGTCGCACCAAAGCAACGTGGGCAGTGAGCGCCGTTGTACTTGTGTGTGCAAGCGCCATTATATTAAATTTTGATTGGTTATTTGGCTTAGTCATTATGCTATTTACTCAATACCAATTACCGCTTATGGGTTTATTTTACTTTATTACAGTAGGGTGGATGTGGCAGCGTGGTAATAAATTACACCAAGCAACAACAGGCGTACATTACTGGTTTGCTCAGTATATTCGTTTTGTTTGCCCAATATTAATGACCTTGGTATTTGCAAACGTTGCGTTTGGCTAAGCTCTATTTAAAGTAAATTTTTAAACAAAAAAGCGAATAGGGCTCACCTTATTCGCTTTTTTTGTGCCTATTATTTAGGTATAGCCAAGAACTTTATAAAACCTCATTAGTTAGAGGTTTACCTTCATTTACTTCAAGCGCGTTAAGTAGGGTTGTGTTTGCTATTTCGGTGAGTGCCTCTTGGGTAAAAAAGCCCTGATGGCCTGTTACTAAAACATTTTTAAAGCTCACTAAGCGCGAAAATATATCGTCTTGATTTATTTCGTCGCTGTGGTTTTTAAAAAACAGCTCCGACTCTTGCTCGTAAACGTCGAGCCCTAAATACCCTAATTTTTTAGTTTTAAGCGCATTAATGCACGCTTTGCTGTTAAGCAGTGCCCCGCGAGAGGTGTTAATAAGCATAACGCCGGTTTTCATTTTACTAAATGCCTCATCATTTATTAAATGATGAGTTTGTTCCGTTAGTGGGCAATGTAAAGAAATCACATCGCTTTGGCTAAGTAAGGTGTTTATATCGGTAATTGTATAATTGCCAGGTTGTGCGTATGGGTCGCACACTAATACTTTAGCGCCAAAGCCATTTAAAATGTTGCACAGCGCAAGGCCAATTTTACCGCAACCTACAATACCCACGGTTTTATTGTGCAAGTTAAAGCCTAGTAATCCATTTAAATCAAAATTGTCTTCGCGTACGCGGTTATACGCTTTATGCGTTTTACGGCTAAGCGTTAGCATAAGTGCAATACAATGCTCGGCTACGGCCTCAGGGCTGTAAGCCGGTACGCGTAATACTTTAATTTTATGTGCTTTTGCTGCAGGTAAATCAACATTATTAAATCCTGCACAACGCAGCAAAATAGTATTTATGCCTTGGCTTGCCAATTGTTCAATAACCGTGGCGTTTACGGTGTCGTTTACAAATACGCATATGGCATCAAACCCGTTTGCTAAAATAGCCGTTTGTTCGCTCAGGGCTTGTTCAAAATACGTTATTTTTATATCACTGTGATCGCGTGTACTTTGTTCAAAAAAAGGTAGTTCGTACTTTTGAGTACTAAAAAAAGCAATGTTCATGGTAATAGCCTCGACGCTTAATAAGTATCAATACAATAAACTACTTTATAAATCTGTGCTTTAGTAACACGCATTTTATTGATTTAAATTAAGCCTTAGCTGGCGTAAACAAAGGTATTTTTGATGCTACCTTTTTACCACCTCTTGCAGCGCTTAACTTTGCGGCTTGCAGTAAGTTACTTTCTATTACTTGTTTAAGTGTTTCGGGCTTAGTACGCGGTGCATAGCGTGCAACAAGTTGCCCTTGTGAGTTAATTAAAAACTTAGTGAAATTCCACTTAATTGCACGGTTTTGCGAAATACCCCGCGTATGCGACTTTAAATAATTAAACAACGGATGTGTTTCTGGCCCGTTTACCATTACCTTACCAAATACCTCAAACGAGATATTAAATTGATCTTGGTAAAAATCTTTAATGGCTAAATTATCAAGCGGCTCATTTTGGCCAAACTGGTTACACGGAAACGCAAGCACAGTAAAACCATTGCTTTTGTATTGCTGGTAGAGCTTTTCGAGTGCGTTTAATTGCACCGAAAAATTACACTTACTCGCTGTATTAACAATAAGGACGGTTTTGCCCTGTAACTGGCTAAGAGGAAAATTTTCGCTGTTATAAAGTGGTGCATTAAATTGATAAATACTGTCCATAGGTTACCTACTTACCTTTCCCGTTAAGGAAATTTTATAAAGACTTTCATTCGCTTTTTTATCGACCGGTTGACATAATCGAGGTCTAGTTTCTAAGTTATCAGTTAAATAGGTCATTTTTATGTCAATGAAAGTCGCATTTATAGGTTTAGGCGTAATGGGTTACCCAATGGCGGGGCATTTAGCAAAAGCAGGGCACAGCGTATGCGTTTATAACCGTACTCAAGCTAAAGCTCAAACGTGGACTGCAGAACATTCAGGAAGCTTTGCATCAACCCCGCGCGAAGCTGCCAGCAATGCCGACATTGTATTTATGTGTGTTGGTAACGATGACGATTTACGCTCAGTAGTGTATGGCGACGACGGCGTGTTAGCGGGCATGTTACCGCACACTGTTTTGGTTGATCACACCACAACCTCAGCTGAAGTAGCACGTGAAGTGGCTGCAAAAGCGGCTCTGCAAAATATCGACTTTATAGATGCGCCTGTATCGGGCGGACAAGCTGGCGCCGAAAACGGCGTATTAACGGTTATGGCGGGTGGCAGCGAAGCCGTATTTGCTAAAGTGCAGCCAGTTATGGCGGCGTTTAGCCGTTTTAGCCAACTGTTAGGCGGCGTTGGCTCGGGACAACTTTGTAAAATGGTTAATCAAATTTGTATTGCTGGTGTAGTGCAAGGTTTAGCCGAAGGCTTACATTTTGCCAAGCAAGCTGGGCTTGATGGTGAAAAAGTTATAGAAACCATTTCTAAAGGTGCAGCCGGTTCGTGGCAAATGGAAAACCGCTACAAAACAATGTGGGCGGGTGAGTACGAATTTGGCTTTGCCGTAGATTGGATGCGTAAAGATTTAGGCATTGCACTTGATGAAGCTAAAAACAACGGCGCTACTTTACCAATGACCGCAACGGTCGATCAATACTACGCCGACGTACAAGCACTCGGCGGCGGCAGATACGACACCTCAAGCTTACTAGCACGCATTGAAGCACTGCATAAAAAGTAACGTTTACGTTGAGTATGTCGATGTAGACGCGAAGCTTGCTTGCGTGACGGGCAAAGCCCGTAAAGTGATTTATTCACAAAGAGGTTATGAGGCGCTGCGCTTTTAGAGGCAGTGATAGATAAAAAAGATTGTTGTTGGTCTTTATATTTTCTCATTTACTCCTCTTGCTCTTCTCTTTGTGAATAGTGTTTTATTTAAGTAATTAAAAGCGGTGCTTTTACGTGAGCAAGCTCTACGTTTACCCCAAAGTGTCGATATGAGTTTTACTTGTAGACGCGAAGCTTGCTTGCGTGACGGGCAAAGCCCGTAAAGTGACTTATTCACAAAGAGGTTATGAGACGCTGCGCTTTTAGAGGCAGTGATAGATAAAAAAGATTGTTGTTGGTCTTTATATTTTCTCATTTACTCCTCTTGCTCTTCTCTTTGTGAATAGTGTTTTATTTAAGTAATTAAAAGCTATGCTTTTCACGTGAGCGAGCTCTACGTTTACCCCAAAGTGTCGATATGAGTTTTACTTGTAGACGCGGAGCTTGCTTGCGTAACGGGCAAAGCCCGTAAAGTGACTTATTCACAAAGAGGTTATGAGGCGCTGCGCTTTTAGAGGCAGTAATAAGTCTAAAACGGTTGTTGTTTTTATGTCTTCTCATTTACTCCTCATTCGCTTCTCTTTGTGAATAGAGTTTTATTTAAGTAATTAAAAGCTGTGCTTTTCACGTGAGCAAGCTCGACTCTTACCGGCAAAGTATAGCGGTGTGTTTAACTTGTAAACGCGAAGCTTGCTTGCGTGACGGGCAAAGCCCGTAAGATTTATTCACAATGAGGTTATGAGGCGCTGCGCTTTTAGAGGAAGTAATAGATCTAAAAAAGATTGTTTTTTATGTCTTCTCATTCGCTTCTTTTGTGAATAGAGTTTTATTTAAGTAATTAAAAGCTGTGCTTTTCACGTGAGCAAGCTCAACGTTTACCCCAAAGTGTCGATATGAATTTTACTTGTAGACGCGAAGCTTGCTTGCGTGACGGGCTCACAAAGAGGTTTAGAGGCGCTGCGCTTTTAGAGGAAGTAATAGATCTAAAAAATTATTGTTTTTATGTCTTCTCATTTACTCCTCATTCGCTTCTCTTTGTGAAATAGATTTTGCTTTGTTTGAAGTGGTACAGATATTTATAAACAAAAACGCGACGCTTTATTGCTAAAGCGTCGCGTTTTTAATGCGTTATACAAACAAAATTACATGCTTTGAGCGTAGTTATATAGCGCCTTTAAAGTAGTAAGATTTTTTTCGCTGTCGTCATGTTCATGCGCTAGGTTTTCAAGGGTGATCATAAAATCTTGCGCATTAATCGACGGTTGATCTTCCCCGTGCATTAACTTGTTTTGGCAATACTGGCGCCATTGGTCAAGCTCTTGCTGGTTTAGCGTTTCAGGCCAGTTACGGGCGCGGTATCTAAACAACAATGTATTAAACTTTTTATCTTCAAAGTCTAACTTCAACCCAGCTAACTCATCTGGTTTTGCATCACGAATAATCGCAAACTTAGCTTTATCAGCATGGCTTGTAAACCCATCGTAAAGTAAGTAGTCAACGTTAGTGGTTGCGCTGTAATCACCTTGCTCGTTAAACACTTCGGTTACTTTATCGCGAAGATCGGTATTGGCTTTTAAAATAGCTAAGTTAGCTAAGCACTGCTCGCGATCAATCCCAAGGCGGGCGGCGTTTTCAGGCAATAATGTTTTAGCTGGGGCTAAAATAGGGCACTTGTTTAAATGCACTAGTTTTAAGCCAACAGGTAAATCGTCCTCGGCTAAATCTACACGTTTGGTGTATAAGCGTTTGCGTAACTCTTCTACGTTTAAATCAATGAGTACTTGCGGATTTTGGGTTAAATCAAAACAAATAACTGCGTTTTTATTTACCGGATGAAAGCTCATAGGTGCAACCCAGCTTGTACAGCCTTGTGTTGCTGGTATGCGCGACGTGGTATGCACCAGCGGCGTCATGTTAAATACATCAACCAATTCAGCAAGGGCTTTTTTGCCACGCAGTCCAAAAAAGAAGTTATACAGCTTTGGCTGTTTTTCTTTTATTAGCTTAGCCAGTGCAATAGTGGCGGTTACATCGCTTAGCGCATCGTGCGCTGCGGCGTGTTCAATACCATTAGCTACGGTTAAATGCTCTAGCTTAAAGCTTGGGCTGCCGTCTTCTTTTAACGGCCATTCAATCCCTTCAGGGCGCAGCGCATAACAAGCACGTACTAAATCAATAATATCCCATCGGCTATTGTTATTTTTGTATTCACGCTCGTATGGGTCGTAAAAGTTACGGTAAAAGCTATAACGACTTACTTCGTCATCAAACCGAATACTGTTATAACCGGCGACACAGGTGTTTGGCACGCTAAATTCGGCATGAATTTTTGCTATAAACTCAGCTTCAACTAAGCCTTTTTTCATCGCTACTTGTGGCGTAATACCCGTAATTAAACACGCCTCAGGGTGAGGTAAGTAATCCGCTTGCGGCTTACAATATTCAATAAGCGGCTCGCCAATAATATTTAAATCAAGATCGGTACGAATACCCGCAAACTGGCTCGGCTTATCCTTTTGAGGGCTCGCCCCCCAAGTTTCATAATCGTGCCAATAGATTGTTGCTTGGTTCTCTTGATAGCTTTCATTATTCATTCTATGTCTTAGCCCTTTAAATTTACGGGTTGTTAGCGCTACTCAGTTTCTTTTTGTATTTTCGAGTTTCTTGTAATTGACGCGTTGTGTGTATAGCTTCGTGTATAAATTTTTTGCTAACTGTGTATAAAAAATTAAATGGCGATCATTAACACCAAATTAAGAAAGCTGCTAGGTAAAAATTAAACACCGTTCGTATTATCGCATAGAGATAGTTTAAGTGTAAGAGTATCAGCTAAGGGAACTCTCACTTGGCAATACCGTTGCCGTGTCGATGCTAAGCAGGTAATTATTACGCTAGGGCGTTATCCTGGGCTAAGCATAAAAGAAGCACAAGACTACATACCGCTGTTTCAAAATTGGTTGAGCCAAGATAAAGATCCGCGCCTAGAGCTTAAGCTTATGCGTAACAATGCCAAGGGCCTGCCCACAATGGCAGAAGTTGCTGCAACGTGGCTAGATAAAAAAGTACCCGACCTAAAAGAAAAAACACAAATTTTATACGCAAACCAAGTCAGTAAATGGATTGTACCAATACTTAATGATAAAAATACGCCGCTTGATTTAATGACCATTAAAGATTGGATAACATATTTTGATGAAGTAAAAGCACAAGGCAGTGCTAAAACAGCCGGTACTATACTAGTACGTATTAAGTCGATTATTGGTTGGGCTGAAAAGCGGGGGGAAGTAAAACCATTTAACCCTGTGCTTACATTAAATGTAAACGATATCGGCGAACAGGCATCGGTAGGCCAACGAGTTATGCGCTTTGATGAAATTGCAAAGCTTTGGATACAAATAGAAAGCTCAAAAGCCACCCCAGCAACTAAAGCATGCCTACAACTAATTTATATAACAGGGGCGCGCCAATCAGAGGTTCGTTTAGCAAAGTGGGAGCATTTTGACTTTGAAAATGGCATTTGGACAGTACCGCCCGAAAACTCAAAAACAAATAAAGCTATCCGCAGGCCAATATCAACTAAGATGAAAAGCATATTAGATACGCTTGCCATGGTCTATGGCCGTAAAGGATATTTAATACCTGGCGGCAACCCGCACAAACCTATGACCACTCACAGCATTAACCGTTATTGTTGTCGAATGTGGGATCACCTATTTGCTAAGTACAAAATGCCTAAGTTTTTACCGCATGATGCCCGCCGTTCACTATCAACATTGTTAAGTGAAAACGGTATCGCACCGCATGTAACAGAAAAAATGTTAGGCCATACAATGCGAGGAGTAATGGCTGTATACAACAAACATGATTGGATAAAAGAACAGGCCGAAGGTTACGAGCTCTATTGCCAGCTTATTGAAGATGCTATTTTAGAATCACTCAATAATAAAGGATAAAATTAGAATGGAAGAAAGCAAAGAAATCATTAAATTTGTTTTTGATTGGAGCACATTTATTGCGTGCTTAGCGTTTTTTGTTGCTGTACATCAAGCTTGGATTAGCCGTAAGCATAATAAGTTGTCCGTTCAACCATTAATTTATGACTTTATGGAGGAGGGTGATAAATGCTTCACATACTCAATCAGAAATAAAGGTCATGGTGTGGCTAAAATTGAGTCTTTTAAATACTACTGGGCAGGTCAAGAAATAACTGACGAAGAGCTAAGAAATAAAGTAAATCCATATATTAAGCATAAAGATCATCTTAAAATAATTAACCTTGGCAGTGATTTCGGCATGTCAAATGACGAAATATTTAAATTGATAGATTTAACAGTAGTTTCAGACGTATCAAGCGACATACCAACAGATAGGTTTAAAAAGATAATTAATCTAATTGTTACTAATTGCAGGGTCAAAATTGAATATAAATCGTTATATAACGAAGAGTTTTCATTCGAGACCAGTACATCAGCTATTGATTTAAATTTATATAAAGAAGAATAAAATCAGCTGTGTAAATACATTGGTCATCAAATATTGATTGGAATCATAAACTGACCTTTGATATCTACAGTTATCACAGTTGTCTCTTATAGTCTCCTAGTGTCTCTTGCTGTTTTGAGAGCCAATATACTACTATTTGGTTGTGGGTACAGTTAATGACACCCAGAAATTTGGTTGTGGGTACAGTTAATGGGCTCCCAACAATGTAATTAATAGGCTTTTTATTAAACTAAAATGGCTTTTATTTATAGCTAAGAATGGAGCTGTAATGAAAAATCAAGTTATCCAATTAAGCGAAGTAAAAAAAGAGAATGTAGCAACAGAGCAGTTCTTAAACTTGCTCGATGCTGACATTAAAGCAGGAAATGTAAAAAAAATTCCTGATTCTGTATTTGATCGCATCGCTGCAATTAAGCACAAAGCACTTGTTGCACGTCAAAACAACGAATTAATAGAGATGTAAATGTACTGGGAAAAGTATTGGCATACTGTATTTGAGAATAGATACACGGAAGTATTGGATCAGGTCGAACGCGAAGCCAAAAAAGACCCAGAACACTTTTACGAATCTGCAATCTACAAATTATTTGAATGTGTTACAGATTGCATAGAAAATCGCATATTTATAGATCCTCAAGCACCAGCTTTTATACTGGGCAATACATTAGGTAAAAGTAACCGAGATTGGCGAAGAGCCAAAAAGGGCATGCCTAATCGATATCGTTTGTTTTTTAAGTTTTCGAGTACAAATAAAGTAATAGTTCTAGCTTGGTTTAATGACCAGTCAACGCTTCGTAAAGAAGGCAGTAAAACAGATGTTTACGAAGTTTTCAAAAAAAATGCTATTAAAAGGGGCAATACCCAGTAGTATTGATGAGCTGATAGAGCAATCAACAGAGTTTAATAAACAAGCCCGCTAATAGCGGGTTTTTTTGTGAATAAATTTGATAAATCAATATAGTTAACTAAGCTAGACTCCTAATTAAAAATAAGAGGGAGTTTACATGTCTACAAAAACAGATATGAGCGGATTGAAAAAACTATCTAAAAACTTAGAGGAATTAGGTAATAAAAAATCTATAAGACTAGATGAATTGATAAATGATGGTTTCGTATCTAGCCACTCTAAATATAGAAACTTTGATGAACTATTAAGCAGTAGTCATTTCAATGTTGAAACTGCAGAAGATTTTAAAGCAATACCAGATGATGAGTGGGATATATATATTGCTAATAATACAAATTTTAATTCATGGGAAGAAATGCAAGTAAGTGCATTGCGTCTATATGTCAAAAGCCAAGTAGGTAAAGGGCTTAAAAACTAACTATGCTCTAAATTATATTAATTAGAGTACATTCCCATGAAAATAATTATCTCCGTAATATTTATAGTTTTAATAATTTATTCCCATGTTTATAATTTTCAACAGAAAATACTTTATATAAGCGTTAATACATTCAATTTGTTACCAGGCCCAGATTACTCTGTTGTTGTTTCGTTTGGTAAAAATGATAACGACTTTCATGCATTTGCGATAAAAAAGAAAGATATAAAGCAGGGTGTTGAGCTTGTATCAAAATCAAAGAACAACCCTAACTTTACAGTATTTGGTGGTATAGAAGGTGAAGCGCTTGTTCGATCTGAACTGGCCGAAACTTTTGCTAAAGTTAAAGTGCTGAGCTTTGATAAAGAGGCAGAAAGAGCCGTATTTGAAGTTGAAGCTAATTTATTAAACATTAATTCGAATGTGCTTAACAAATTGTCCAAAACAAAAGTAATTGTAAAAGGTGTGCCATTTTTACAACTCATCTAACATTAACATAGAAATTGTATGTTCGATTAGTACCTGCTAGATTTGCAGGCTCTAGATGTTTCTAGTAGGCAAATAATAAATAAGGACATTATATAGTGCAGTTACTTAAGCTCAACATAGATAAAATTATAATTCATCAGGTATATCAGAGAGATGCCGATGGCCACCGTGTCAAACCAATGCAAACTCATGATTATACAAATTTTGCACCGGCTGCTATGGAAACATTTAAGCAACGTATTGTAGAAGCTCTAGGTGAAAGTTCAAAAGCAGTTGAGATGGAAATAGTTAATCAGGATTTAACTAGTGTTTCTCACTTAGTTAACCATTCTATTGATGAAGATCGTGTGACATTTGCTGTTTCATCTTATGACTTTGCAGTAAAGCTTAGTGACTCTCAGCTAAGCAGAGGTATACCTGGAGGGATTGTAGTTATCTTTACTGGTACTGTAGGGCGTTCGGCTAATAAATTTCTTGGTATAATTAAAGCAGAAACGCATAGTGCATATGAAGCAGAAAAAGACTCTCAGACCGGGGAAATATCTTTAAAATATGTTGAAGAGGTTTTATTAACACCTAGTTCTAAACTTTATAAAACAGCAGCTTTTTTTGAGAAAGCTAATTCTGATCCACAATCTAAAGATTTGAATGATAAATGGCTAGTAATGGTGTCAGACTCGCAAATTGGTAAAACTGATGGTAAGGCTGCAGCAAAGTATTTTTATTCTAGTTTTCTCGGTTTTGGTTACCCCCAAACTAGTGCACGAACAACTAAACAATTCTACGACGAGACAAAAAAATTCATCAAAGCTCTAGAAGTAGATGAATCTCAAAAAAGTGATTACATCAATGCATTAACTACTTACTTAAAAGTTGATACCTCATCAACAATAAGTACAGCAGACTTCGCATCTAAATATTTTGATCAAGACACTCAGGATGAATTTGCTGGATATATGGATGATGCAGGTCTTCCCACAGCATCCTTTACTAAAGATATAGAATATATCTCTAGTAGCTTAAAGTTTAGAAAAGTCAGCTTTAGCAAAAATATAAAAATATCTGCACCTTCGGATTCCTTTAAAAGTTTAATTAGTATGTCTACTATAGACGGGGACATTGGAAAATCTGGCCTTCCAGAAGAATGGACTCAAGTCATAATTAAAGACAAAATAGTGAAGCAAGAATGACAGAGGAAGAGTTTCAACAGCATTGGGATAGGGATAAACTAGCTTATGATACTTGGGGGGGATTTGTTGTTTCAACAATCTGCACAGAGCTAAAAAAAGCTGGTAAATCCATTGATGCTTTTTTAAAAGTACCGCCAAAGCACAGGGTCAAAGATGAAGAATCGTTAATAGATAAAGCTTTTTATCGACCGGACAAATCTTACACAGACCCATATAGCGAGATCGAGGACAAAGTTGGTGCTCGTTTTGTAGTCCTGTTGATTGAAGATATAAGACTAATTGATGACATTATCAAACGTTCTGACTTGTGGACATTTGATGCGTGTAAACATTTTGATGAAGATAAAGAAAGAGAGCCCTTGTTATTTACCTATCAATCAGTACATTTTATTCTTCGACCAAAAAATGCATTAAATATTAGAGGCTGTAACATCACAACGGAAATTCCTTGTGAGGTACAGATTAGAACTTTACTGCAACATGCTCATGCTGAGTTAACTCATGATGCTATCTATAAAGCAAAAAGAGCAGTAAAGCCTAGTGTTCATCGCACAGTTGCTAAAAGCATGGCTCTGATTGAAACAACTGATGGCTTCTTCAATGAAGTATCACATCTATTAAACAATGGCCCAGTAGAAGAGCTTGGCATTGTATCTAAGCTAGATGCTATTTATTTCTCTAGTACTAAAATAAGACCGAACACTCAAAAATCTATCTTAACTATTTTAGATGAATTTGAAGACTTAGTTGATGATACTCTGATTGATTCGATAGAATCATATATCAACAAAACTCCTGAAATAGCAGAAATAATTCAGGAAAAGTATTCAGATAGTGCTTTATATAAACAAAGTACAGTACTTCTTTTATATTGGATGCTTAAACGGAAAAAGAGAAAGCTTTTAGATAGTTGGCCTTTTGATAAAAGCATACTTGTACCATTAGCGAATGATATAGGCGTGAGTATGAGAGATGATCACTAAGGCTATAAACTATATAAGCATTATTAGATGATAAGCCCGCATTTTTCGGGCTTTTTGTGTTTTAAATTACATGAGGTGAAGATGTAAATTGATTTATCCAAATATATCGCACCACACCTTTGAAAGAGATACACCAACCGATAATAAGCTTATGCTCAATGTAAAAACGATATTACAAACATATAAGACAATGTTTGATTTAGGCTTTTCTTTAGTGATATTGATTATCCAAACTAAATTTAAAATATACAGAGATGCAATAATGCTTATTGAGAACCAAACAGCAATTGTAACTATAAATTCTGGTGCCCATTCAAATGAGTCTCTCACTAAAGGTAACCCTAATATTAGGACTGCGCAGACAACTATATTTCTGACTGAATCAAATATAGATTTTATATCATTTAGTTTATCGTCATTCATCTTTATTTTTCCTTTTGAGTGAACAAATATTTTAGAAACTTTCATTTCTAGATCTTTTAATTTTATAGGGATTTACCTGTAAATATGACTTTTTGTACTAACGTAAAATTACCATTAATAAAAGTTATTATTTATTGCTCACTTTTCATCTCACATAGTGCTTTAGCTGAACTGGCTAAAGTTCAAGTAAATGGCTTTGATGTTGAATACGAATTAGCCGGTAAAGGTCAACATACTATTTTACTTGAAGCGGGCGGTTCTGCTGGTTTAAGTGATTGGGACCCGGTTTTTGAATCACTTACCAAGCACGGTAAAGTTATACGGTATTCTCGTATTGGTAATGGTGGTTCTACGCAAATAAAGAAAAACTATAGCTCAGAAGAATATGCAGCTGAGGCTGTGTTATTACTTAAAACACTGAAAATAGAAGAGCCTGTTGTGTATGTTGCGCACTCTTATGGTGCTTATATTGCGCGTGTATTTGCTGCAACATACCCTGATCAGATTAAAGCGTTGATGTTAATTGAGCCTGCATCAGAGCACGATGTAGATATTATGCGCGCGATTGATTTGTCACGCGCTGAAAAAGAAATTGCAGCAATAAAGCTCGACGATATGAAAAATGGAATGTCGAATCAGTATTTAGATTTTTGGGCAAAACGCCCGCTACCTAATTATCCACAAATTACTGATATACCCGTGACAGTAATTGCCTCAGTTAAAAAGTATAAAAAGCCATCTGTATTATTTTTTACCGACAAAGCGCGTGAAATGTGGGGCGACTTACATTCAAAGTGGGCTAATGCCTTTCCTCGAGGTGAAATAGTAATAACAAATAAGAGCTATCACTACCCGCAAAATGATGAGCCAGAAATGGTTGTAGCCCAAGTAGTTAAGTTACTAGAACGCACTCAATAAGTTTAAGTTTCGTTGGTTGTTTTTATAAATACCAATTGCCGTAAATTAGTAATTTGGCATTAGACTAAAGTCTATAGGTTAGTTTTATTCACTTATTAGGTTTGTTTTAATCGTTTGTCGGTTTTGTGTTAATTCTCTAAAGTTCAGTTGTCGGCAACAAGTACGACTTAACTAATCAGGAATATAATCATGAAACTTACTCTTATCAAAACTATCGCTCTTAGCTCACTACTTACATGTTCAGCTGCTGCAATGGCTGAGCAAAGTGATTACAAGTTAATGGTTATTGAAGCTGCAACAGCACCACAGCCACTTGAGCAATCATTTAATAGCTGTGCACTGAATGTTAAGTCAAAAAATTATGCTCAAGCCGAAGCAATTTGTACTAAAGCAATCGCGCTTTTAAAAGACGCAGATGGTCCTAAATTTAAAGTACGTCAACTTACATCGTTTGCATTAAGCAACCGTGGTGTTGCACGTTTAAAAGCGAATAACGACACAGCTGGCCTTGCTGATTTATACGAAGCAAACCAAATGTCTAAAAGTGCAATGGTATCGCATAACTTAACTCGCGCTAAAGAAGAGCTTTCTTTATAAGCACTTTATAAACGCTTTTATAAAGTGCTTACTAAAGCATGATATAAAATAGCGAGAGTAAAAAAGCCCATGTTAGGTTAATTCCTAACATGGGCTTTTTTGTGTTTATTTAACGCGTGAGTTAATACTTTAAATACGTTAATTGAGTAGGGTGTGTATTTATAATTAATATTTTGGGTATGCTTGTTTAGGCTACACGAATATAATGCGAGATAACCGTATAAAAAATAATAACCCTTCTGCTTTGCTTGTTTTGAGCAAGGCATCATTAAATAAATATTGAGATTTAAACCATGGCACCAGGAACCAGCCTAAGCGTACTTGAAATAAGTGCGATATTTTTATCAATTACCGCGTTACTCACCTATGTAAACCATCGCTTTATTGGCTTGCCAACAACCATTGGCGTTATGGTTATTTCGATGCTTTTATCTATCGGCGCTATATTTTTGGGCTTTTTAGGGTTTGATGATCTTATAGATTACGAAGTGAGCTTGCTCGATCAGTTAGATTTTACTGAAGTTTTGCTTGATGGCATGCTCTCTATGCTGCTGTTTGCTGGGGCGCTGCATGTAAATGTTAGCGATTTAAGGCGCTATAAATTGCCAATAGGTATTTTGGCCTGTGTTGGTACGTTGCTATCAACGGTTATTATTGCTGGTGCGCTTTATTTAGTGCTTCCTTTGCTTGGTTTTGATTTAGCATTTATTTGGTGTTTATTGTTTGGCGCATTAATTTCGCCAACCGATCCGATTGCGGTAATGGGTATTTTACAATCTGCGGGGGCGCCTAAAA
Organism: Pseudoalteromonas sp. LC2018020214; assembly: GCF_016598755.1. NCBI lineage: Bacteria > Pseudomonadati > Pseudomonadota > Gammaproteobacteria > Alteromonadales > Pseudoalteromonadaceae > Pseudoalteromonas > Pseudoalteromonas sp. LC2018020214. The sequence continues at coordinate 2,169,538 of NZ_CP066804.1, read as the reverse complement.
GTATTGAAACCGTGATTGCGGGTGAATCGTTGTTTAACGATGGTATAGGCGTGGTTATTTTTGTGCTTTTATTGGGTGTTTTATCAAGTGGTGATATTCCTACAACCTATTATGTTGCGCACACGCTGGCGGTTGAAGCGGGTGGCGGTATTGTTTTTGGTTTGGTATTAGGTGGTATTTTATATTACTTACTTAAAAGTATTGATAGTTACCAAGAAGAAGTACTCCTTACTTTAGCGGGCGTTATTGGTGGTTATGCACTTGCAAGCCATTGGCATTTGTCGGGCCCACTTGCAATGGTAATGATGGGGTTAATGGTGGGCAATCATGGTCGTAGTATGGCTATGAGCGATAAAACACGCCACTACGTTGATTTATTTTGGGAACTGATTGACGAAATTTTAAATGCCATTTTATTTGTACTCATAGGGCTTGAAGTCGTCATGATTGCATTTTCGAGTAATTTGTTTATTGCTGGTGGCTTAACAATTTTAATAGCGTTAATGGCACGTTTAATCGTTGTGGGTATAACAACCACTACATTTAATGAGCAATTAGAGTTGCCATCTGGCGCATGGAAAGTTTTAACCTGGGGTGGCTTGCGCGGTGGTATTTCGGTTGCACTGGTATTGCAACTACCTGATGGGAACGAGCGCGATATTTTATTGGCTCTTACTTATGCGGTTGTGGTGTTTTCTATTTTAATTCAGGGTTTGAGTATTGGCAAAGTAGCCAAAACTATCCGTTAAATATAATTTTTTAAAAAGCGTGTGAAATAGCTGTATTTCACACGCTTTTTATTTTTCTTATAAAACAAAAGGGCAATTAAAACGTAAAACTGAGCTGCACACCGCTGTAAATATGTTCTTGTGCTTCCCAGTAGTCGCCATCTATTTGGCGTGCTCGAGTAAATACTTCTATTTTAAATGGCTTAAAGTGATAACCCGCTCCTATACCTACGTAGCCGTCTATGTCGTTGTTCGATTTTTCTATTTGGTAGGTGTTATCGCCTCTATCGTTTTTAAAGGCGAGTTCGAACAGATCTAAGCCAAGCTCTGCGTATATAAAAAAGTCATTAAAATAACCAAGCTTCATGCCATTGTCCCACGTTATAAATTCTTCTTGCTCGCCTTGTTTATTATCGATTACAGCCGCGCCAATTGCGCTTGTAAAAACAACACCAAAGTTACTGTAATTTTGTTTAACCATCATTTCTACACCCGCAGATGTAATGCTGCTATCGCCATTAAATTCTGATTTTATAAACATACCGGTGTTAGGCATGTCATTACCGAGCAAAAGCCTTGCGTTAGCATTTTGGCTAAATGATAAAAGCGTGCTTAATAAAACAAAAAGAGGAAGTATGTGTTTCAAAAAAGTTAATCCATTAATGATGAAAAGTTACCAGAACTGTAATTATAAATACATGACTTAGTATTGCATGTAATTAAATGTATAAATTTGTTTGATAGTTACTCAGCTATGCCAAAGTAAGGTGTTTAAAATAAAACCAACTAAAAAAAAGCATAAATAATTATATACATTTTAAAACGTAAAGTAGCGATTTTAGGCACGATTGTTGGTGCGTAAGTTGTTTAAATATATAGAAAAAGTTTAAACGTATTAGACTAAGGTCTATAGGTTAATTTTCTTCACTTATTAGGTTTGTTTTAATCGTTTGTCGGGGTTGTGTTAATTCTCTAAAGTTCAGTTGTCGGCAACAAGTACGACTTAACTTACAGGAAATTAATCATGAAATTTACACTTATCAAAACTATCGCTCTTAGCTCACTATTAACATGTTCAGCTGCTGCAATGGCTGATCAAAGTGATTACAAATTAATGGTTATTGAAACTGCAACAGCGCCACAGCCACTTGAGCAATCATTTAATAGCTGCGCACTAAATGTTAAGTCAAAAAATTACGCTGAGGCTGAAGCAATTTGTACTAAAGCAATCGCACTTTTAAAAGACGCAGATGGCCCTAAATTTAAAGTACGCCAACTTACGTCATTCGCATTAAGCAACCGTGGTGTTGCACGTTTAAAAGCGAATAACGACACAGCTGGCCTTGCTGATTTATACGAAGCAAACCAAATGTCTAAAAGTGCAATGGTATCGCATAACTTAACTCGCGCTAAAGAAGAGCTTTCTTTATAAGCACTTTATAAACGCTTTTATAAAGTGCTTACCAAAAGCATGTTATAAAATAGCGAGAGTAAAAAAGCCGATGTTGGGTTAAATCCCAACATCGGCTTTTTTGTTTTATAGCATTGATAAAATGCATTACATACATCATCACAATATAAAAGTAACACTCCTCATATAACGCCCAGCATCCCTTGTGTTTTAAATCTGTGCACTTATAGCCTCGCTTAGAATTAATTGATGATTAATTCTCATGGTGACCTATCAAAAAAGTAGTTTGTTTGTTGCTGAAATGTTAAGCAGAATTTGAGAGCTAATTTTAATAAATAATAAATGTGGTTAATAATTATTAGTCATATTTAATATACCGAAAAACATCTGTTTTTATTAGCATTATTGCTTTTACGCGGTTGGTTTTAACGTGTGATTAGGCTTACTTTTTAATGGAATTATTGTTTTTTTGTAATTGTATTATTGCCTGTTTACGTGAATACAAAGCTAAAAGTAATAAAAAAACGAGTAATGCTACACATAATAAAACATCAACACGGCACACAAGGACACACAATGAGAGCTTTTAAACTATCGGCTTTAGCCGTTGCTATGGGGGTTGTTACCTGTAGTGCTAATGCAAGCGATGATCTAGACACAGTTAAACAGCAATTAAGCGAATTACAGCAACAGGTTGAAAATTTACAGCTCAAGCTTGCAAACGCCAATAAAAATGAAATAAATGCTATAAAACGCAATACTGAAAAACTATCAAATAGTGGCGAAGCGCAAGATGTTGTAGCTGAGCAAAAAGCAGGAGGAATAAAAGTAGGTGGGGCTGTTCGTACTAACTACAGTTATACGTCGTACGAGGATGGCAGTAAAAACAGAGGTGGGGATTTTGATTTTGATATTTTTAGGATAAATTTTACAGGCGATGTAGGTGGTGTAAAACTAAATGCCGAGATCCGTTTTTTTGATTATATGACCGCAGTTAAATATGCTTATGCAGCATATGATTTTGCTGACATTTGGCAAGTACAAGCCGGTATTACAAAGGTACCATTTGGTAATTGGCCTTATAATTCGCACAGCTATTTTTTTAGTACTAATTACTACATTGGGCTCGAGGATGACCACGATTTAGGGGTGATATTTAAACGTAAAATAGCAGATAATTGGCAGCTTGATTTAGGCTTTTTTAAAAATGATGAGCTAGGTGGCATAGATGGCTATGTTGATAACCGTAGTGATCGTTATTCATATGATGTAGTGGGTTTTAGGGGCGCACAGGAGGGGACATACGCAGAGCTTGATAATCCACTTGCTGAATATAATACATTTTCCGCGCGTTATGGCTATCATATTGAACACGATAAAGGGAAGACTGAGGTTGGCTTTTCTGCTTTAAGTGGTGGATTACATGATGGTGTAGACAGAGCGGGTGATTATTATGCGTGGGCAGTGCATGTGAATAGTAATTTAGGGCCGTGGAATTTACAGTTTCAACATGGCGAATACAATTACGATATAGAAAACGCAAACACCATGGCTGTAGGTGCGTACTCGTTTTATGACAGTATTGCTGCTGAGGCCACTACAACCAATGCAAATATTGCTTACAACTTACCTGTAAAATGGGGGCCTGTAACCGCTTTGCAGTTTTATAATGATTACGGAGTAATTTACGATAAATCTGATAGCAGTGCAGATACTTGGATGAACGTAACAGGGTTTTCAGTTGCTGCCGGTGGATTGTTCACCTATTTTGACTTAGTACACGCTAAAAACCAGCCGTTTGTTGGTGGCTCAATTGCTGGTGACAGCGATGAAACTGAGCGCCGTTTTAATATTAATATTGGTTATTATTTTTAAAAAAGAAGAGCATAAGCTTTGCTTGAAATAAGTTTATGCTCTTATATTACTTTTTATAATCGGTTACAGTGAATTAGTCTATTTGAGATGATAGGTTGCTGGCAATCGACTTGGTAGAAAAACTCAAGCGAACAATGAGTTGACCACAACAATTACCTGCAAATTACTCACCTTAATTTATACCTTATAAACGTGTATGTATTCTCAAATTGGTTGGTCAGTCTTTTCTATTGAGTAGAGACAAAGTAGGAAGCTATATGAAAATTAATCCGTTACCGCCGTTAAATAGTTTAGTGGCATTTGAAGCGTCTGCACGACATTCAAGCTTCACTATTGCTGCAAAAGAGTTAAATGTGACGCAAGGGGCAATTAGCCGTCAAATTCGACAATTAGAAGAGTACTTAGGTAAGGCTATTTTTATTAGAGCAAGCCGAAGTATTCATTTAACACCAACGGGGCTTCAATATTATCAGGCAATCAGCCGCTCTTTAGCTGATATTTCAGATATAACTGGGCAAGTTAAAAAATGGCAAGGTGATAAAAAAATAACTGTAGCAACAACAAATGCCATGGCTTCGTTATGGTTGTTACCTAAAGTCGCCGAGTTTCAAAATTTACACGATGATATTGATTTGCGTATTTTAGCCTCCGATAACGAGGTCGATTTAAACCGCTTGGAGTGTGATCTCGCTTTATTTTACTGCAGAACCCAACCTGCCAATATGAATATAACAACGTTGTTTTGCGAAGAAGTTTTTCCGGTGTGTAGCCCTTCTTATTTAGAAAAAATAGGCAGTCCAACTAAACCGGAAGATATTTTTACTAAAACAATTTTACACCTAGATGAAACACAAATGGGCTGGGTTAACTGGGAAGAGTGGTTTGCGGGTGTTGGACTTGAGCAACTTGAGCCAAGAAACCGTATAAACATTAATAACTACCCAATGCTTTTACAAGCTTCAATTAACGGTCAAGGCATTGCATTAGCGTGGGGGTCACTAGTTGATGAATACTTACAAAGTGGAGTATTGATCCGGCCAACAGAACATGTACTTACTACAGGTTCTAAGTTTTCTATGATAGAACCTAATAATCGTGGTCGTATGCCAACAAGCGTTAAGCACTTTAGAGAATGGTTGTTACAGCAAATTCCAGATGAGGTAGGTGAACGAGGACTCGTTTAATTACCCTCGGTTTTGAGATTAGAATTTGGCGTGTAGATTCTGATATTTAATAGTATGAATGCGCTGCCTAAGGAGCAAACCTAAGAGCAGCGCGTATTTTGTGCTTATTTAGTAGCTTAGTTGATTGTATTAGTATGCTTTATTGGTTCGTCGAGTTGATCTTTACCTGGGCGAACATGTTGTGGAAGCATTGCCCAAGGTTTTGGCTCGCGTCGAATACTATAAAATAGCGTTACACCCATCATTAAAATAAAAATCGAGATAGGAAAACCAATAATAATGGAGGCAAATTTAATTGCTTGTAATCCGCCTGCATAAATTAATACCCATGAAATCACCGCAATTGCAACTCCCCATAAGACACGTATAGATTTAGGTGGTTCAGTATCGCCTGCGGCATCAAGTATGCACAGGACTAACGTTCCTGAATCTGCAGAGGTGATAAAGTAAGTTGCGAGCAATATACACGCTAGAATACTGAGTATCGTCCCTAATAAACCTTCATCTAAGTTATTAAATAATGTAAACAGTGCGCGCGTGCTGTCTTCTTTTGTGGCCTCAAGGACTGTTCCACCTATAAATACATCTTGCTTAATTACTTGCTCTGAATTGCTTACTTGAGCTGCAACGTTATTTTTTTCAAAGGCGTTTCGCTCGTCTTGCTCTATTTTTAATGCACTGCCACCAAACACAGATAACCAAATAAATGCAATGGCTGTCGGTGCTATCAGTGCACCGCCTATAAGTTCACGAATTGTGCGACCTTTAGATATACGGGCAATAAACATGCCTACAAAAGGCGCCCAGGTCATCCACCATGGCCAGTAAAAGCTAGTCCACGAATTTTGCCAATTGGTGTCTTTTTGTGTGTCGGTCCATAATCCCATTTGCACAATATTTTGAAGGTAGTTACCAGTGCTTTCGAAAAAAATATTAAAGATGTATCGAGTAGGTCCAATTGCTAAAACAATTAATACTAATAATAGAGAAAGCAGCATATTCCATTGAGATAATAAACGAATACCTCGGCCAACCCCTGAAAGCACTGATCCAACAGCGATGGTACATAAAGTAACAATTAAAATAGTTTGTGTTGTTAGGCTTATATCAATACCAAAAGTTTGTTGTAATCCGGAGTTTATTTGTATAACACCGAGGCTTAAAGTTTGGGCTATACCAAAGGCAGTTACAGCAACGGTAATGATATCGGCAATATGACCAATTGGGCCGTAAATACGTTCCCCTACGATAGGATATAAAATAGATCTAAAAGTGAATGGTAGGCCTTTACGATAAGAAAAATAAGAGAGGGCTAGTGCGACAATAACAAAAAGTGACCATGGATGAAGACCCCAGTGATAAAAAGTTAGCTGCATCGACATTGAGGCTGATTCGTCGGTCAACCCTTCGGTAAATGGATTATCTGCGTAATGCCACATAGGCTCTGCGACTGACCAAAAAACTAAACCTATTCCCATCCCGCCTGAAAACAACATTGAAATCCAAGCCCAAAAGCTAAATTCGGGCTTGTCGTTGTCGTTTTCGCTTAATCTAATATGGCCATAACGGCTAACCATAAGATAAATCAAAAAGGCGACCACGAGCGAAACTAAGCCAATAGAAAACCACTTCATATTATAAAGTAAGAAAGTAGCGAGAGTTTCAAAGTAGTGACCTGCTTTATTAGCGAGTATCACAATAAATAAAATAAAGGCGATTAAAATTACTTTGGAAGCAATGGTAACCGTGGGGTTGAGTCCTTTAAAAATTCCGGACTTAGCTCTTATTGTGGAGTGTGTCATGTGTTGTCCTGTGTGTGTGTATTTTTTATTGCTTTTTGTTAAACAGTGTTTCAAAACTAGAAAAATTACTTCCTCATTACAAATTATAAATTCTCATCAATCCATGAGCTTTAGTTATGCCTGTAATTTAGTGCTATTACTCTAAAGCTTTGTCGAAAGTTAAGTTTAATAATTATGCATGATAAAAACTCATCGATAGGTGGCGCAAAAATCGTTTGTTTAGTGCACTGTTGTTAATCAAAATCAAGTCAGTTGATAACAAAATGTAGTTATGGCCTGAGAGTTTAATTTAAATAAAAACGCTTAATTTGTTTTTCTTAAATTAAAAGTTAGGACTTATCTTTCATCACACACACCGTTTGGAGAAATAGCATGAGCAATGTAAAACAAAAAATAATCCCTATTCAGCAGATTGATCGTGTACTTAATCCTATTCATGAGGCCACAGGGATGCCTAATGAGGCTTATACCAATCCAGAGTATTTTAAATTTGAACGCGATCAGGTTTTTGGCAGCACATGGGTCTGTGTTGGTTTCGCTTCTGATTTGACAAAAAATGGTTACGTAAAGCCAATTAACTTTATGGATTTACCACTTTTACTAATGAAAAACCGCCAAGGCGATGTGCAGGTTTTTCATAATGTATGTAGTCACCGAGGCATGAAGCTGATTCATGAAGAGGGTGAAGTACAAGGCATGATCCGCTGCCCTTATCATTCTTGGACATACGATCTGGACGGTAACTTAAAGGGGACTCCTCATATTGGTGGTATTGCAAAGCATAAAGACGAGCGCTTTAAGTGTGAAAATCATGGGTTAAAAGCACTGCGCTCAGCCATTTGGATGGATATGGTTTTTGTTAACTTGTCGGGCGATGCTGCAAGTTTTGAAGAGCACATTGCACCGCTTGAAAAACGTTGGAAACAATTTATTGGTAATGACGGTTTAGATTTATTGCGCCGCGTAAATATGAGCGGACACATTGAAATAGAAGTAAATAGTAACTGGAAACTAACAATAGAAAACTTTTGTGAAGCCTACCACTTACCTTGGATACACCCCGCTTTAAATAGTTACTCTAAGTTAGAAGATCATTATAACATTATGTTTAATGAGCACTTCTCTGGTCAGGGTAGCTTAGCGTATAACCTTTCTGATACCGCCGGTACACACTTACCTAAATTCCCTAACTGGCCTGAGGACAAGTTACGTCAAGCCGAATATATTGCGCTATTTCCTAATGTTTTAATTGGCATTCAAGCCGACCATGCATTTGCGATGATGATTGACCCGGTAAATACCGATAAAACAGTTGAGCGATTACGCATTTTTTATGTGGGTGACGAGGCAATGAAAGATGAATATGCGGCATGTAGAACGTCGACCGTTGAGTCTTGGCGCGTGGTATTTAGCGAAGACATTATTGCGGTTGAAGGCATGCAGCAAGGACGTTACTCTCCTGGATTTGGTGGTGGTGCTTTTTCTCCGGAAATGGACAAGCCAACTCACTTTTTTCAGACATGGTTAGCAAAACAAGTTAAATCGGCGACGGAGCAAGAGTGATGGCACATTACCTTAATTATATAGGCGGTCAATGGCTTAATGCTGATACCCATATAGATGTAATTAATCCTGCATCTGGGCAGTTATACGCAACAATTGCCAGTGCGACGATTAACGATGCAGATAAAGCGATGGCAGCGGCTAGACAATGCGTTAATAGCGGCGAGTTAAACGATATACGCCCTGCGATGCGCACACACTGGATGCTCAATGCGGCGCAAGCAATAAGAGATATTGCTGATGAAGGGGCGCTCGAGCTATGTCGCGAAAATGGTAAATCTTTGCAAGATGCTAAAGACGAATTTTTAGAATCGGCTCGCTATTTTGAATACTACGCAGGTATGGCGGATAAACTCGAAGGTACCTCTATTCCGCTTGGTAAAGACTACATTGATTTTACTCAATATGTGCCTATGGGTGTATCGGTTCAAATAGTGCCTTGGAATTTTCCAGTGTCTATTTGTGCACGCTCTTTAGCCCCGGCGCTTGCTGCAGGTAATGCCGTAGTTATTAAATCCCCTGAAATATCACCTGTAGGCATGGTGTATTTAATTAGGGCACTTGAAAACTGTGGTTTTCCTAAGGGATCAATAAACTTACTTTGCGGAAAAGGCTCAGTTATAGGTAACCATTTAGTTGAACACGCTGAAGTAAATCAAATTGTTTTTACGGGTTCAGTGCCTACAGGGCAGCATATTCTTAAAGCATCTGCTGCGAGAGCAACACCTTCAGTAATGGAATTAGGCGGTAAATCTGCCGCTATTGTTTTACATGATGCTGACTTACAAAACGTTGTAAGTAGTGTACGCAGCGGGATATTTTTTAATGCTGGACAAGTTTGCTCTGCTATGTCGCGTTTATTAGTACATAAAAGCCGTTATACAGAAGTGAAAGACGCAGTGGTAAAAATGGCTGAAAGCTTATTGATTGGCTCTGGCGAAGAGCAAGCTGATTTAACGCCTGTTGTCTCAAAAGCGCAGCAAATCAGTGTTATGGCAATGATCGAGCAAGCTAAAAAAGAAGGCGCAAAAATCATCACCGGTGGCTATATACCTGATATGCCTGGCTACTTTGTAGCACCAACCATAATTGAAGCAACGCCAGAAATGACAATAGCGCAAGAAGAAGTATTTGGCCCTGTACTTGTTGTTATGCCGTTTGATACAGACACTGAAGCTGTTGCTATTGCTAATGGAACCAACTTTGGTTTAGTTGCGGGTGTGTTTGGTGAGGGCTTAAACCATGTATTTAATGTTGCTCAGCAACTTAGAGGTGGCCAAGTGTTTGTTAATGAATGGTTTGCCGGTGGTATTGAAACCCCTTTTGGTGGTGTGGGCTTGTCTGGCTTTGGGCGAGAAAAAGGCCAAGAAGCAATTTATAGCTATGTTCAAACCCGCAATATTGCGATTCGTTTGCATCATTAAAACAATATTTCGGCTTGTTACTCGCATTCACTTCTTATTTTTTATTCAATAAAGTGAATGCAACAGGTGTTTTAAATAAAGTCAGTAGGATGAGAGATATGAAAAAATGGCTCTGTATTATTTGTGGTCTTATTTACGATGAGGCTCAAGGCTGGCCAGCTGATGGCATTTTACCAGGCACTCGTTGGGAAGATGTACCAGAAGATTGGGTTTGCCCAGATTGTTTAGTAGGTAAAGCTGATTTTGAAATGATGGAGATCACACAAGACGACGTTCAAGTAGCGAGTCATGTGGAGCTAATCGAGCAGGCTCAACCTATTGCAGCACAAGACCTAAAATCAGACATTACTTTAAAACCGATTGTTATTATTGGCAGTGGGCATAGTGGTTATCAAGTAGCGGCAGCACTTCGTAAGCAATCTTCAACGGTCCCTATTACTGTTATTACTGCTGATAACGGCGCGCTTTATAGTAAACCGGCACTATCTAATTCATTTGCATTAGGTAAAAGTTGTGACGATTTACAAAATGAAAGTGCGTTAGAGTGGGAGCAAAGGCTTAATATTCGTGTCTACCCTCATACTCGAGTAGAAAAGATTGATAGGAATAAGCAGACCCTAAATACTAATATTGGCAGCTATGAATATAGCAAGTTAGTACTAGCCACTGGTGCTTCTGCTATTAAAATCCCGATTGCTGGCGATTGTAGTAATGTATTAAGTATTAATGATTTAACAGACTATCGCTGTTTTAAAAATGAGCTTACAGGAAAAAAACGCATCGCTATTCTAGGTGATGGTTTAATTGGCTGTGAATTTGCCAACGATTTGAGTGCAAGTGGTTATGACGTGAGTGTAATTGGTTTAGGTAAATGGCCAATTGAGCGCTTAATTCCACAAATATTAGGAGAGCGTTTAAAGAAATCATTGACCGATATTGGGGTTTCTTGGTTTTTAGAAGACAGTATTTCTCATATTGACGCTGAGCCTGATGGAAGTTCTCAATTACATTTACAAAGTGGAAAAGTAATTGAAGCTGATTTAGTTATATCGGCCGTTGGCTTAAAAGCAAATACAGCATTAGCAGAGCAAGCTGGCCTTGAAGTTGGCCGAGGTATAAAGGTTAACGACTATGGTCAAACAAGTGATGAAACTATTTTTTCATTGGGTGATTGCGCCGAAACAAGTCAAGGCTGGCAGCCATTTATAGCGCCAATTAATCAGCTTGTGCCTTCATTGGTTTCTTGTTTATTAGGCGACTTGACCAAAGCTATTTTTACATGTTCACCAGTGATAGTGAAAACTCCAATCATGCCTTTATCTATTTATCCTGCGGCAGTAGGGGCACTTGGTGAGTGGCAAATAGAGCAGATTGATGATGGTTTAACTGCTCGGTTTTATTCTGTTGATGGTTTATTACTAGGTTTTGCCCTTTTGGGTAAACAAGCTCAGATAAATAGAAGCCACTTACTTGAGCAGCTTAATACAAAACAGCTTACTGTAGCGGAGTAATAAATGATTCATTTACCAAACGATGATGCTACATGTGGTTGGTATCATGCAATAACTAAAACACCAGAAAAACCTAGACTAACAGGTGAACAAACTGCCGATTACGTTGTACTAGGTGGCGGGTTCGCTGGACTTGCAATGGCTAGGCGACTAGCTTTGCATGCGCCTAATGCACGTATTATATTGATTGATGCGCAGCGTATTGGGCAAGGAGCATCGGGTCGAAACTCAGGCTTTGTAATTGATCTACCGCATAAATTTTCATTAGAGCATCCAGATCCTGCGCATAAGCAAAAGCTACTTAAGCTTAATCGCTCAGCGATAGATCAGCTTTCGAGTTTAGTGTCGAAATATAAGATTGATTGCCAATGGTCTGCAGCTGGTAAATATCAAGGTGCAGTCGGTGAGCGTGGTGAAGCTTACTTAGATCATTTTGAACACTTAATGAAAGATTTAGGTGAGCCTTACCAACATATAAATGGAGATGATCTTTCTAAAGTATTGGGTACAAACTATTACAGTCGCGCTATTTATACACCTGGTGGTTATTTAGTTCAGCCTGCGGCTTTAGCATGCGGGTTAGGAGATAACCTTCCTGATAATGTTGAGGTATTAGAAAACTCGCCAATAAATAACTTATCTAAAGAGCATGGGAAGTGGCTACTGCACTCTAAGCATGGTGTAGTTAAAACACCTAAGTTACTGCTTGGTACTAGTATATTTACGCGAGAGTTTGGCTTTTTAAAAAATCGATTATTACCTGTCATGACTTTTGCTAGTTGGACCAGGCCTTTAAACGATGATGAAATGAAAGCGTATACAGGGTTGTTAGATTGGGGCTTAACACCCGCAGATCATGCTGGCACAACGATAAGAATGACAGCAGATCGCCGCATATTAATTCGTAATACTTACAAGCATGTCGATAAATACGGTGCTAGTTCCGCTGTAAATGAAAATGTGCGTAAACAGATTCAGGATGATCACCGTAAAGTGTTTTTAGCACGTTATCCTCAGTTAATTGACGTTCCTTTTACCCATTCGTGGGGAGGTACTTATGCAATTTCTCGTAATTTTACCAACTTTTTTGGCGAATTAGATGATGGCGTATATGCCAGTGCATGTGATAACGGTGTAGGCATTGCGTGGGGCACAGTATCAGGAACATTATTAGCAGATTTAGTGATGGGCGAACAATCAGAATCCCTCGACGATATTCAACACGTTACAGGTATGCCTAGCCTTAATCCTCCAGAGCCGTTTTTAGGTATTGGTGTTAAAAGCCGAATTAGTTTAGCTAAATGGTTAAGCCGGAGCGAAATATGAAACAAGTTAAATTAGTAGACAGCAAAAATCTAGATTTTAATGTTAGAGGGGAGACCCTTGGTATGGCTTATGTTGCACGTGCTTTAAGCACAGAAATATCACCTCACATTGGAGTGGGTTTTGCTAAGTGGGAAGGGGCGAAAGTTGCTTGGACCGTTTTATACGATGAAGTTATTTTTGTAATTGAAGGGTGCTTTGAGCTAACTGCAAATGGAGAAACGCATTTGGTTCATCCGGGTCAAATGTTATGGATACCTGAGAATACAGAATTGGTATACGGCGGGCATGCGTTATTTGGCTATGTGGTACACCCAGGTAATTGGAAAGAAATACATGGAATAGTTTAATTTTTAAATCTACACATAGTTCCTGAGCCCTTAGTGCAACCAAACTAAGGGCTTTTTTAGTATATTAGAAGAACTCAATTTTTGTAATTTAGGTAAATTTAAAACCAAATATTAGACTAAAGTCTATAGGTTAGATTTATTCACTTATTAGGTTTGTTTTTATCGTTTGTGGTAATTGAGCTAACACTCTAAAGTTTAGTTGTCGGCAACAAGTACGACTTAATTAATTAGGAATATAATCATGAAATTTACACTTTTAAAAACCATCGCTCTTGGCTCATTATTAACTTGCTCAGCTGCTGCAATGGCTAATCAAGGTGATTATAAATTAATGGTTATTGAAGACTCTGTAACTGCAGCACCCGCATTTGAAAAATCATTTAATAGCTGTGCTTTAAATGTTGAAGCAAGAAACTACGAAGAAGCAGAAGCTATTTGTACACAAGCTATTGCATTGCTTAAGCAAAGCCATGGTCCGCGTTTAAAAGTACGTGAACTTACATCGTTTGCATTAAGTAACCGTGGTGTAGCACGTATTAAGGCTCAAAAAGACACTGCTGGTATTTCTGATTTATATGAAGCGGTTCAAATTTCTAAAAACTCACTTGTAACACATAACTTAACTCGCGCTAAAAAAGAGTTATCTTTATAAGAATGCTTGTATAAAGCGCTTATAATTTAGCGAGAGTATAAAAGCCCATATTAGGTAGCACCTAATATGGGCTTTTTTGTATGTTTGAATAACCGTAGTTACCTATAAATACACTTCTTTTAATAAAACAGTTTTACTGAATAATAGTGTTTTTAAAGGTGATTTTTAGAGCCTTACGTTACTAATTTATATTGGTAAGTACTTGTTACCTAAAGCATAGATCTATAAATATAGAAACATAGGTAAAAATATAGTTTTTTAGCATGATTCAACTGTGCAGTAAAATGGGATTATTTTTATTTAAGTTGTTGTTTTTAATTGATAATAAAATCTAATGTCTTTGACTTTAGTCTATTTTTATTTAAAAATCGAAGTAATATATATTTTATAGCATTGACGCCACGTGGATGCTAATCACTGTTTTGTGATGAATAGCTAGATATGGCTTTTGTTTTATTTTTAGTCCCACCTCAATATTACTAAAAATCAAACAGGGAATAGAGTAGTTATTAACTTGCGCAATAAAAATAAAAAGCGCAAATAAAGGGATTTAAAAATGCAATTCAAACTAAAAAAAATAGCTGCCTTGTTATTCGGAGTAGGTATAAGCCTTTCTGTATTTGCCGAAGATATAGAGCTATACGTAAACCATAATGTTGAAACCGACGAAAACCCTCGCGTGCTTATTATTTTTGATACTTCAGGAAGTATGGGAACATACATTGATTATCCAAATGAGACACGTTTAACTGCTGCAAAAGGCGCTATGAAGCAATTAGTAACTGATAACGCGACTATTGATTTTGGGTTAATGCGTTTTAATGGCAATGATGGTGGCTATGTTATGGCTGGCCTAGGCTCCTCACATGACAAAATATTGGGTCAAATAAAAAAGCTGCCTGCTAGCGGGAATACACCTATCACTGAGACCTTATGGGAAGCTTACCTATATATGACGGGGCAGACGGTTTGGTATGGGCAAAATACGGACAAACGAGATACTACGATTGAGAGAGATCAAAGTGGTACTGATATACCTCGTTATGTTTCTCCTTTTCAACAGGCTGTTGGTGCAGATGAGCGTTGTGATAACTCAATTAGCTTAATATTAATGACTGATGGTGATCCAACACAAGATATTACCCGAAATGATGATATCAAATCATTATACAAATCTACTTTTGGTTCATATCCTAATACTACAAGTAATAGCTATTTAGCCGCTTTAGCTCAAATAATACACGGTACAAGAGATGTTGAAGTTGACTTGTACGAGACTACGCCAGAGGTTGCCGATACGGGGCGAGTTTTTACTATCGGTTTTGGTAGTGGCATGAGCACAAATGGTAAAAAGTTATTAGAAAAAACCGCTTTATTGGGCGGCGGCGAGTACTTACATGCCGATACATCGACTGAACTTTCTGAAGCGCTTAATAATACAATATCGAAAATACGCGCAGTTAACGATAGTTTTTCATCTCCTACGGTAGCAAGTAATAATGTTGACCAAACACGTAGCCGAGAGTCAATTTACTTTGCGATGTTTTACCCTGAAACAGGCGCACGTTGGAGCGGAAATTTAAAAAAGCTAAAAGTGTCAGACGCAAATATAGTCGATTCAACTGATCAAATAGCCCTTGATGAAAATGGGTTAATTGATGAGAAAGCGCGAACATTTTGGCTGCCAACTAATAAGCCTGCAGATGGGAATTTAGTAGCCCAGGGTGGCGTCAATTTACTTTTATCAACTTTAGACCCTGACAGCCGTAAAATTTACATAGATAAAACGGGCAGTATTATTGATTTTACTTTTGATAAAGTACAAACCATTTTAAATTTAGCGACAGGTACAGTTACCGATCTTGCCCCTGATTTGATTCCTAATATCGGGCTAACTTTACAGGAGAGTGATATTAGCTGGGCACGAGGGGTTGATGTTGATAATGAAGATGGTGATGACTCATCAGTAGATCAGCGAATCAATATTTTTGGTGACCCTTTGCATTCAAAGCCAGTATCAATAGATTACGGCGATGGAAGTATTCACATACTTGTTGGTACTAATGCCGGCTTTTTACATATGTTTGAAGACAAAGGCGATACTGTTGAAGAAAAGTGGGCTTTTACACCTGCTGCCTTATTAAAAAACATTCCTGCTTTGCGTAGTAATCTTGCAAATACAAAAGTGTATGGCATGGATGGACCTATAAGTGTGTTCTTTAATAATAAAGGCTCAAATAGCGAAGGGTTAAACGATGGTGTTATTAGAGCAAGTGATGGTGATGAAGTGTGGGCATTTGCAGGTATGCGCAGAGGCGGTAAAAATTACTACGCGCTTGATATAAGTGACCCAAAAAAACCTAAAAAATTATGGAATAAGCCAATTGTTGGTGGCTCAGAAGAATTTAAATATTTAGCACAAACATGGTCTAAACCTCAAATTGCTTACATTAAAGCCTTTGGTGAGGATCCATTGCTAATATTTGGCGCAGGCTACGATACAAACAAAGATAATGCGATTAGAACAACAGATGAAACCGGACTAGGTATCTACATTGTTAATGCTAAAACTGGCGAAAAGGTATGGGCGCTGACTCCAGATGAGCATGGTTTTACCGGAGAGCACAGTATTGCAGCGGATGTAACTACGCTTGACTCAGATTACGACGGGTATATCGACCGAATTTATGCAACCGATACTGGCGGTAATATTTGGCGAGTAGATATTCCTAGTGAAGATGAAGGTGATATTACCCATTTTAAACTTGCGGAGCTTGGCAGTACATTAGCGTCGCAAGACAGACGTTTTTTTTACAAACCATTAGTTGCTAGAACGCTGTTTAGTAAAGTCACTAAAACCAATTATGGTGGTGAAATGATCACCACCCGTTTAGATACCCCGTACGACGCAATAGTTATAGGTAGCGGAAATCGTTCAAACCCACTTGCTACTAATGAGCAAGATCAGCTGTATATGATCCGTGATGAAAACACCCTAACAAAAATATTTACTGAATTTCCAGCCCCAATAGTGCCAGATGATTTAATGAAAATGAATGAAGACCCATTTGGTAACGCACTTGATGACGTTGATAAATTTGTTAACCTTGAAGTTAAGTTAGCCGAATTTAAAGGGTGGCGATACGAATTAGGGACGGGCGAAAAGTCCCTTGCTGCAGCAACGGTCGTTGGTGGGGTTGCGTACTTTACTTCCTTTACGCCTGCATCTTCATCATCAACGCAAAACCAATGTTCGTTAACGGGTGGCGGTGGTTCGCTTTATGCCTTTCATTTGCATTATGGAACGAAGGTTTATGACGATGTGAAATTTGCAACAAGTAATGATGTACCAGATACACCGAAACTATTTTTTGGGGAAGGCCCGTCGTGTGCAGATAATGATGCGGATGGTAAGTGCGATTGGGATGATGCAACGGATGTAACGCAAGTTAGTCAGTTTTATTTAATAGGCCCAGGGGTTAAAGGTTCTGATAAGCCGATAAAAGCTATTGAAATACTTGGGCCAAATTTAAATGTTGAAGGTGGAAAAGTTAAGCTAGTAAATGGCGCTGAACCAATTGGTTTTGGCTTTAAAACCCAACAAACATATATTTATAAACGTGAAGAAAACGATAGTTAGGCACTTTAAAAATGGCTCTGAATTTATGCGTTTATTAGCCGCCGATGCTGCATTAAGTCTTAAAAAGCGTTTAGAAAAAGAGAAAAAATAAACGATTAGTTAAGTCTTGCACAAACAATAAAAACGTTGGCTGATTCGCATTGGCCAGCGTTTTTTATTGCGTAAATTTTGTTATTGTATGGTGCGCTTAGCTTGTGAAAACAAGCTTTTTAAATTATGAAATAAAAGAGTGAGCAGTACTTATGGACCCCAGTAATCAGTTTATTTTAGATTTAGGACAAGAGCATATTACCATCCAGCGACGATATGAAGCGCTGGGAGCGTTTAACGATTTTTTGATTGCTGTTTGGTTTTTAATTGGCAGTTTTTTCTTTTTAAATGACTCACTAATAGAAAGTGGCACATGGCTGTTTATAGCGGGCAGTGCTCAATTGCTTATAAAACCTGTTTTGAAATTGATCAGCTTAGTACATGTTAGCCGGGTATTTCATTCAAATAAAACACCATAAATACGACTCATGATGAGTTCAGTTATTATGGCTAATAATTTACCAGTATAAGTTATTTAAATATCAAGGATAGAAAAGTGAAAGTACTTAAGTGGATTGCAATTGGAATAGCTACTTTATTAATTATAGGCTTACTAATTCCCGAAAAAATAATGATTCCGGTACAAGGTGCCACAAGTAAAGATTGGAACCATAACACGTTTTGGTACGAGCCTTGGGGTAGGTCGGGTGTGCACAAAGGAATTGATATTTTTGGCACAAAAAATACTCCCGTAGTTGCCTCAACAAGCGGTATTGTTATATTTGCAGGTGAGTTAACCCGTGGTGGTAAGGTGGTTGCGGTGCTTGGGCCTAAATGGCGCGTGCATTATTTTGCACATTTAAATGACTACTCGGTAAGTACAGGTGATGTAGTAAGTATAAACAGTCAAATTGGCTTACAGGGCGATACCGGAAATGCCGCAGGAAAACAGCCTCATGTGCATTATTCTATTTTATCGTTAGTGCCTATGCCGTGGCTTTTTACAACGCAAAACCAAGGGTGGAAAAAGATGTTTTTTTTGAGCCCACATAAAAAACTCACTGCTAAATAATAGTTTTAGCTGTTAAATCAAGATGTTTAACAGCTAAAATCCGTTAATGAACAAGTGTGTATTTAAGCTAAAGATTAGCCTGCAACTGGGGTTTTACCCGCGCGTATATTTTTAATGCTTTTAATAAACATATAAATACAGGTAGTGATTAAACAGCCTGCTAAATAAAACACAATACCGTTGGGTGCATCAGATAAATTTGCAGCAAGCATAGGGCCAAATACCGACCCAATACTGTAACTCAAAAGCATTACCTCAGTTACCGATACTATTTTTGCCATTGGCAATGAGTCGCACGCAAGTGTTATAGCAATCGGGTAAAGTGCAAAGCTGCATGCGCCTAGTATTAAGTAGCTTACTATTAATCCTGCTAAAGTGTTTGCTTGTAGTATACCCACAGCACCGGCTGCGCCTACTAAACAAAACATACCCATCAATAAGCTTTTTTCAAGCCGAGTAGATAAGTAACTCACAAGCGGCTGCACGACCATGCCGCCTAAAATAATAACCGCCATAAGTGTCCCTGTGTACTGAACTTGATCAGCTTGTGCTGAAATATACACCGGCATTAAGCCGTAAATAGGGCCCAGTAATAAGCCCGATGCTAAGCATCCGAGCATAGCTGGGTGGCTTAATGTTTTTATTTCTTTTAGTGGTAGTTTTTCAAGGTGCTGTTTTTCGGGCTGACCTTTAGTTATTAATAAAGGCGCCAAAATAGCTAAAAATAATAACGAGGCTACAAATAAATAAGGCGTTGAACCTTCGGTGCCAAGCGGCCCTATAGCAAGTTGACCAACCGCGCTGCCCCCATAAAGTGAGGTCATGTATAAACCCAAACGTTTAGCACGCGACTTTGCTGTGTTGGTCATTAATAACCAAGACTCAACA
Source organism: Pseudoalteromonas sp. LC2018020214 (assembly GCF_016598755.1). NCBI lineage: Bacteria > Pseudomonadati > Pseudomonadota > Gammaproteobacteria > Alteromonadales > Pseudoalteromonadaceae > Pseudoalteromonas > Pseudoalteromonas sp. LC2018020214. The sequence goes on along the minus strand of NZ_CP066804.1, from coordinate 2,150,085 downwards.
ACGACAAACACACCGGCAACAGCAACACCTGCTACAAATCGTGCAATTAACCAGTTAACGGTATTTGGTAGTGCAAGTTGTGCAAGCACACTTACTATTAATAAGCTTAAAAATAATATAAAGGCCAAGCGATGACCCATTTTTACCACAATGCGCTCTATTGTGGTGGCGCCAATAAGTAAGCCAAAGTAAAAAATGCTCGCAAGCCAAGGCGCTAGGTTTTCATCAAGTTTAAATGCAGGTAACGACAGCGGAATAAGGCTCATTAAAAAGCCTGATGCAATAGCAAAAAATGACAGCCCGATAACGGGTGCTAAAGGGTTGTTAGAGGTGCTTGTGGCGGCTGATTCGGCCATGTGTGTTTATCGACTCATCAAGGTAAATAACCACTGTTTTAGAGTTTTAGAGGTTACTTTAATAATAAAATTTGCGCGAATTTAGAGCCAAATTAAAAATAAGTAAAGTGATTTTTTATTAAACAATATAAATAAACTTTAAAACGATCACTTTGGTAAATTATCGGATCTATTATGCTTTTTATTGTAGTTTTTACATGTAGATATTGTTTTATATTTGTGAGCATTTATGTCTGAATAGAGTTTTTTGTAATGCAAGCAGATAGGCGCATCTCGCATGCTGCACGTCACTTTTTAAAGTTTTCGCAGCAGCACGTAGAGCAATATTTAAATACGCAGTGGGTGCGTAACGAGTTACATAATTTAGATTTAAACTAGATTTAAATACGGTTTAAAGTTAATTAATATCCGGTGTTGAGTCTCTTAAAATAAGCTTTGGCTGAAACACGTGCTTTACTGTTATGCCGCTTTTTTTATAAATGTCTTTAAGTACTAAGTTAGCCGCAGCTCGGCCCATTTCGGGAACTGGATTATCTATTGTAGTCAGTGTTGGGTAGAGGTAATTGGTGAAAATTACGTTATCGAACCCAATAATGGCTAAATCTTTTGGTAGGTTAAAACCGTGTTCGCGGGCGTATTTCATAGCACCCGATGCCATTTCGTCATTGGCACATACAAGGGCGGTTATTTGCGCTTTATTTTGAATAAAATGCCTTAAGCCGTCGCTGCCGCCAGTTTCTTTAAAGTCGCCTATGTAAAATAGGTTTTCGTCAAAGGTTAGGTTGTATTCTGCTAGGGCTTTTTTGTGGCCTTTTAAACGATTTGACGCATCTTCTTTAAACTGCGGACCTGCTATGTACGCAATGTTTTTATGACCTTTGTTGATCATGGCTTTAGTGGCTAAGTAGCCACCCATTACGTTGTCGAGGCTAATGCAGTTTTCTTCAATTTCTTTAACGTAGCGGCTCATTAAGTAAATAGGGGTTTTGCCTTTACTTAACTCAATTAGGTACTCGTTTGATACCGCTTCTACGTGGGCAATAATAGCGTCGCAATTACGGCCTATTAAAAATTCAAAGCCGCTTTTTTCTTTTTTCTCGTCACTGTGCCCAGGGGTAATAATAACGTGTTTACCCGCAATACGAAGGTGCTCTTCAATGGCTGACATCATTTGACCAAAAAACGGACCATCCAACTCAGAAACTAAAATACCGACGCTGTTTGTAGTGCTAGACGCCAAAGAGCGAGCAATAGAACTTGGCTGATAGCCTAGCTCTTTCATTGCTTCTAATACCTTTTTTTTAGTTTTTTTACTTACGTAGTCGTTGTCGTTAAGTACCCTTGAAACAGTTGATAAAGACACACCTGCCATTTCTGATACTTGATAAATTGTCGCCATTGATGTCCTAGCTTATATGTATTTTTACTCGCGCTTTATAAAAAATATAAAATGCGAAGGGTCATTAAAAGTTAATTTACACATTACTGCGTCTAATTGCTAAGTCTTCTGTTATTTTTTGCGTCATCGCTGAAGTAAGTGGATAAATAAGCATCAATGCGGCGCCTAAAAAAGCAAATGCGGCAGGTATCCAGCTCATAAGTAGCTGCATACCAGGTAAGGCTTGTGTAATTGTTAGCTCATCCATACCGTTATAGCCGTAGCCTGCAAGTACCACCAATACTAATGCACCGGCAAATCCACCACCGGTTTTTTGTACAAATGTACCCGCAGAATAAATTAAGCCTGTAGCGCGGCGTTTGTTTTTCCACTCGGAATAATCGGCTGAATCACCAAGCATACTAAAAAATAATGTTGGCATCATCGCGGCAAAAAATTCAGCAGCGCAACCAAAGGTAAATACAGCAATAAGGTTATCACTAGGTACCCAGTAAAATGCAGTAGTGAGTATGCCGCTAAGCATTAATGATGCTATAAATAGGTTTCGTTTACCCATAATTTCGGCCAGTTTACCTGTGGCAAGTGCGCCTAATATAGATACAACCAATAAAGCGATAAAGTATTGCCCAGCCATGAGTTCATTAGCTACGTGGTACTTAAAGTAGTACGCAATTACACCGTATTTTATGCCATTAAACATCATGGTTAAAAAACCAATGCCGAGTAATACCAGCCAAGGTTTGTTGGTCAGAAGATCAACCATATCGCGCTGTGAGCCCGTTAAGCTTTGCTTATCTTTACTGAGCAATTTTTTAATAACGAATGTCATTGCAGCCATAACAAGGGTAAAAAATACACCGCTGTATAAATCGCGGTAATAAAAAAACAGGGTGGTAGCAAGCAAGGGTAGGATTATAAATGGCAGGCTTTTGGTTAAATCAAACAACTCTGATTTTAAATTGCCTTCATTTGAGGCATGCGGTGTTACACGTTCTTTGGTGGTCGCAAACGTTATAATCATTAAAATAATAAGTAAGCTGGCAAATAAGTACATAGTAAGCTGATAGCCTTTGGCGTTGTCGCCGCCACCAAAAAAAGCTACTAGCTCAGGTAAAAAACCCATAACCAATAAGCCACCAGTAAACGCACCTGCAAACCTAAAACCAGAGAGCTTTGTACGCTCTGTATCGTCTGGTGTCATTACGCCCATAAGTGCCGAGTAGGGCACGTTACTTACGGTGTAAGCAAGCGTTAAACCTATGTAAGTTACGTAAGCATAAATAAGTTTATTGGTGGTGCTAAAGTCGGGTGTAGTAAAACACAACACCATAAACAAGCCCAAAAATGGTGCCGAGTAGAGTATCCACGGGCGAAATTTACCAAAGCGCGACTGCGTTCTGTCGGCAATCATACCCATAATAATATCGGTTACGCCATCAGACAGCCTTACCACCAAAAACAACATGGCAGCGGCGGCTGCCGATATGCCAAATGTATCGGTGTAAAACACCGCTAAATAAGCAAGCGCGCCGCGCCATACTAAGTTAGCGCCGGCGTCGCCCATGGCGTAACCTACTTTTTCGTATAAAGGGAGTTTGTTCACAGTGTGTGTTCTTATTGTTATAAGCCGATAAATTATCGGCTAGTTATTAGGTTACTGTACGCTTTACCGCTGGCTTTAACAGTTCGTTTTTGTGTGTTGTAGTCTACGTGTACTATTCCAAAGCGCTTTAAATATCCCTCTGCCCATTCAAAGTTATCCATTAGGCTCCAGGCAAAGTAACCATCTACTTTTACGCCTTGCTCGGTTGCCTTATGCAGGGCATTTAAATGCTCGTGGTAATATTCAATACGGTCGTTATCTTTGATTTCACCGTCTTTAAATTCGTCAGCCATGGCTGCGCCGTTTTCGGTAATATAAATAGGCGGTAGGGTGTATTTTTCGTTTAACGATACAAGTAATTCTGTCAGCGCTTTAGGGTAAATTTCCCAGCCTATATCGGTCATTGGCGCTTTATGTGGCAGCTCATGGTAAAAGTCGGTTTCGCTTGCTTGATAATGCATGCGGGTATAAAAGTTAACTCCTAGATAATCTAGCGGTTGAGCAATTATTTCCATGTCGCCATCTAAAATATCTGGGCGGTGGGCTTTAGGTAATTGCTTAATAATATCAGGGTATTTACCTTGCATTACAGGCTGCATGTACCATTGGTTTATATAGTCATCAGCAAATGCAGTGGCTTTTAAATCGTCTTCACTTTGGGTAACTGAGTAACAAGGCGTAAAGTTAAGTACAATACCGTTTAGCGTATTTGGGCTATTTTTAGCAAGTACTTGCATAGCCAAACCGTGACCTAGTAATAAGTGGTGCGCGGCTTTGCGACCAAATTCGCGACCTACTATGCCAGGCGCATGTACGCCTATTTCGTAACCTAAGTAAGAGCTGCAAAAAGGCTCGTTTAAGGTGGCGTAAGAGTGCACACGTTCCCCAAAAGCTTTGGTAATTAAATCTGTGTAATGTGCAAATTCGTAAGCGGTGTTACGGTTAAGCCAGCCACCTTCGTCTTCAATATGTTGTGGTAAATCCCAGTGGTACAGCGTTACAAAAGCTTTAATGTTACGGCGTTTTAATTCATCTAAAATGTCGGTATAAAACTTAACGCCTGTCGGGTTTAAGTGACCGCTTTTAGTCATTACGCGCGGCCACGAAATCGAAAGTCTGTAAGCGTCCACACCTAATGATTCAATTAAGTTTATATCGTCTTTCCAGCGAGTGTAGTGCTCGCAGGCTACATCGCCATTTGAATTATCGACTATTTTGCCTTCTTTACTGCAAAAGGTATCCCAAATACATGGCAAGCGATCAGCTGCGCCACCTTCAATTTGAAATGAGGCCGTAGCTACACCATAAGTAAAATTTTTGGCTAAAAGTGGTGAGCCACTAGGTAAAGATAATTGTTTCATTAAGAGAAAACCTCTGCTTCTTTTTTGGTAAAGTTTGCTTTGTATAGAGCGTATATTAAATTCACTATTGGAAGCGCTTCCATATTTAATTTGATTAATCACTAAGTATGGTATTTAATAACTTTAAGGAAGCGCTTCCATATTTAGGTTAGTGGCTATTGTTAAACAGGTCAATAGTTAAATTTAAATAACAAATGGGCGCTCACAAAATCACACTGACACAACACAGGGCTATAAAAATGAAAAAAAGCTTAAACACTAACAGGTTACACATGCTCCCCATTTTAATTGGAGGATTGTGCGTTTTAAGTGGGTGTAATAAACAAGAGATTAACGCAAATAATAGCCAAAGCGCCGTAGTCAAAAAGACTGAGCATGAGCAAGGTGATTTATCACTTTGGCCAACCCTTAAAAGTAAGGTAGTTAAAACCCCTGAAATTGAAAATACAATTGCACAGTATTTAAAAACAATGACACTTGAGCAAAAAGTAGCGCAGATGATCCAACCTGAAATTCGCGATATTAGTGTTGAAGATATGCGCAAATACGGTTTTGGTTCGTATTTAAATGGCGGTGGCTCGTTCCCGAATGCTAATAAGCATGCAACGCCTGCAGATTGGATAACACTTGCTGAGAGCATGTACCAAGCCTCGGTTGATGACTCAATTGATGGCAGTAAAATTCCGACCATGTGGGGCACCGATGCCGTACATGGCCATAATAATGTGATTGGGGCGACGTTATTTCCGCACAATATTGGTTTAGGTGCAGCAAATAATCCTGCATTAATTGAGCAAATTGCAGCAGCTACGGCAATAGAAGTAATGGCAACAGGCATAGATTGGGTGTTTGCACCAACTGTTGCGGTTGTGCGCGACGACCGATGGGGCAGAACGTACGAAGGCTACTCAGAAGACCCTGCAATTGTACGTGAGTATTCAGCCGCAATTGTAAACGGATTGCAAGGCAGAGCCGATGAAGACTTTTTAAGTGATAAACGCGTAATTAGTACCGTTAAGCACTTTTTAGGCGATGGCGGCACAGTAGATGGTGACGATCAAGGCGATAACATTGATAGCGAAGAGGTGTTATATAACATTCATGCGCAAGGTTATATAGGTGGCTTAACCGCAGGTAGTCAGTCGGTTATGGCATCGTTTAATAGCTGGAATGGTAAAAAAAATCACGGCAACAAATACTTACTTACCGATGTATTAAAAACAAAAATGGGTTTTGATGGCTTTGTTGTAGGAGATTGGAACGGACACGGACAAGTTGCAGGCTGTACAAATGAAAGTTGCCCGCAAGCTGTTAATGCGGGGCTTGATATTTTTATGGTGCCAACGGGTGCTTGGAAGCCACTTTATGAAAATACAATTAAACAAGTAAAAGCGGGCACAATAACAATGGCGCGAATAGATGACGCCGTAGCACGTATTTTACGCGTTAAATTACGTGCAGGTTTATTTGATAAACCAAGCCCCGCAAATCGAAAATATTCAGGTAAATTAAAACTAATAGGTGCGCCAGCACATCGCGATATTGCCCGCCAAGCGGTACAAGAGTCGTTAGTACTGCTTAAAAACAACAACCATTTATTACCGCTTAACCCATCAAGCAACATACTCATAGCAGGCGATGCGGCCGATAACATAGGCAAGCAATCGGGTGGTTGGAGTATTACGTGGCAGGGAACTAATAATCAAAATGCTGATTTTCCTGGGGCAACCTCTATTTATGCGGGGCTAAAAACGCAAATAGAGGCTGCTGGCGGTAACGCTATTTTAAGCCCAACGGGTGAATTTAATACCAAACCCGATGTAGCCATTGTTGTATTTGGTGAAGAACCGTACGCAGAGGGGCATGGCGATAAAGACAACCTTGAGTTTGAACGTAACAATAAACGCTCTCTTAAAATATTAAAAACATTAAAGCAGCAAAATATACCGGTTGTTTCTGTGTTTATATCGGGCAGACCAATGTGGGTTAACAGCGAGCTTAACGCGTCAGATGCATTTGTAGCAGCATGGCTTCCTGGCACTGAAGGGCAAGGCATTGCAGATGTTTTACTAGCGGATGAAAATGGGAAGGTACAATACGACTTTAAAGGTAAGTTGTCTTTCTCGTGGCCTAAATCGCCACTTCAAACCGCAGTAAATAAGGGCGATGCTGATTACTCGCCATTATTACCCTATGGCTTTGGCTTAACGTATAAAGATGAAAGTACGCTTGGCAATAATCTAAATGAAGACTCAGGTGTTGATATTAGTAACCTTGCGCCGTTATCTATATTTAATGGCAGTTTTAAAACACCGTGGCGTTTGTTTTTAAATTCAAACAGCGAGCAGCACCAAGTAGCAAGTAACAGTGTAAAGCTCGGCGGCATTACTTATCGCACTGAAGACAAAGCGATTCAAGAAGATGCGATGCAATTTAATTTTGATGGCACTGCAGCCAGCTATATCGAAATTAATAGTAACTTTACCGAAGACAAAGTGGCCTACATTGAAGCAAATTCAGCCCTTAGATTTAGCTATAAAGTAAACCAAATACCTAGCTCACAGACATACCTTGCAATGAAATGCGAACAAGGCTGTGGTGGCGAGCTTGATATTACCAATGAGCTTAAAAATGCGGATTTAAATACATGGCAAACCATGAGTATTGATTTAACGTGTTTTGCTAAAAAGGGCGTTGATTTTGCCAGAGTAACCAGCCCTTTTATTATTAAAACGGCAGGAGAGCTTAGCGTTTCAGTTGCAGATATTAGCTTTGAACCACAAGGCGCTGAAACAGCAAAAATAAAGTGTGAGTAGTAGAGTGCTTATAAGTTAAGTTTATTGTGTTGTCTCAAAGCCCTAAGGGCGTGTTGATCTTTGTGGATTGAAATTTGTTCAATCTAGGGGCAATTTAATCGCGGCGCGAGGTTTGTAACCTAGTGGGCTAAGTAAAAACCGAGCAACAAAGAGTAAATTGCCCCTAGGCAGAACCCTACGGGCAGCGCATGTTTGGCATTTATGCTACGTTATCGCCTATTTATGGGGAATAACCACACTACATAGGCTCTGCCTTGCCTAAAAACCAAATATGCTGCTGCAAATTCAACCACCAAAGAACAACACGCCCTAGTAAGGGCTTTTTTTATGCTGGGCAATATTGTTTTAAAAACTCATGATGAGGCGGTAATTGGCTTACGCGTTGCTCTATTTGTTGCTTAATACCGTGTAAAAAACGGGTGAGTTCTTCATTACTCATCATGCTGGCTATTAAGTGATGTTGATTAGGCTCAATACCTTGACCAAGCATAACTTGCACCCACGAATCGACTCTAAAAATATCGCCATCGTCTAAAAACACACGGCCGGTTTGTTTAAACAAATCAATTTTATGTTGAAGTGTTTTTGGCACCTCCATAGCGCTACAGTGTTGCCAAAACTCACTGTCATCGCGATTAGTTACTTTGTAGTGCAGCACAATAAAGTCGCGAATATTTTCAATTTCGCTTTTAAGCTGTTTGTTGTATTCGTCAATGGCGTGATTGGTAATGCCATTAAACGGAAATAAACGCATAAAGCGAATAATACCCGACATAATTAAGTGAATGCTGGTGGACTCAAGTGGTTCAACAAAACCGCTAGCAAGGCCAAGCGCTAAGCAGTTTTTGTTCCAGCCTTTTAAGCGGCGCCCTGTTTTAAATTTAATAATACGTGGCTCTGTAAGCGGCTCGCCCTCAATGTTACTTAATAAGAGCGCTTTGGCTTGCTCATCATCCATATATTGGCTGCAATAAACTAATCCGTTGCCGACACGGTTTTGCAGCGGTATACGCCATTGCCAGCCGCTTTTGTGGGCAATAGAGCGGGTAAGTGGCAATACGGTATCGCTGGTTGATTTTGTTTGCACCGCAATGGCGCTGTTACACGGTAGTAAATGCGACCAGTCTTCATAGCCAGTATGCAATGCTTGCTCTATTAATAAGCCTCTAAAGCCGGTGCAATCAATAAAAAAGTCGCCGTTAATATGCTCGCCATTATTTAAAATCAATGATTCTATATGGCCCGTTTTAGGGTTTTTTACTACTTTTTGTATTTTACCTTCAATGCGTTTTACACCCAGTGGCTCTGAAAATTCACGTAAAAACTGTGCGTAACGCGTGGCATCCATATGGTAGGCATAGTTAATAGGGTTTTGCTGATTAAACGCAAATTTACCGGCTTTAGCCGCTTGCAGCTCGTAGCAGTAATCGCCAAATGGGTTGTTTATTCCAAGTACTTGACCTTGCAGCCAAAAGTGATGAAATTCACCCGCCCAACATTCTTTGCCCGTTGCGCCAAATGAGTGAATATAATGCGTGTTTTCATCGCCCCAGTTTTCAAAGCTAATACCTAGCTTAAAACTTGCTTGAGTGGCTTTCATAAATGCTTGCTCGTTTATACCCAGCAATTTATGAAATGTACGAATAGGCGGAATTGTTGCTTCGCCAACACCTACAGTGCCAATATCGTCAGATTCAACAAGGGTTATGTTTATATTGTTACCAACTAGTTTAGCAAGTGCTGCTGCGGCCATCCAACCTGCAGTGCCGCCTCCAGCAATTACTACGTTTTTAACAGCGTTTGTTTTAGTCATTATGTGGCTGCCCATTATTTAATAAAAGATGATTTAAAAGCGCGCGATTACTTGGCAGTCCATTTAAGCACTGCGCTATTTTTTCGCGATTTTGCTGATAATAGTAATCCCCAGCGCGTGGGTCGTTAAATGTATTTTGTGCAGATACTGTTTGTGTATTAAAGCCCATGCCATATAAAACGTATTGGTAACTGCTTGATGAAAACACTTCTTCGTTTTCAATAAAATCAAAGCGGCTAGGGGGCTGAAATTGCCAAAGTTTAAGTAAGTTTTGCAGGCGCTCGGGCGCGGTATTTAAATTACTAATATCTTGCCAATAAGGAGTGTCGTCGCGCTCGCTTAGCACATAATGAAGTTTTAAAAACTCAATAACGCGCTGCCAACGAGTGCTAAAACGGTCATTAAAACGCGTTTTAAGCTGGCTGATGTGGGTGCGGTTTTGCGGTAGTTGCTCGCTTATCATGCTAATTGAAAGCTCAACCATAGCAAGAGCTGACGCTTCAAGTGGCTCTAAAAAGCCAGCAGACATACCCACGGCAACACAGTTTTTAATCCAAGATTTTTGCCTGTAACCAGGGCTGAATTTTAATACACGGTAGGTAAGTTGCTCAGCTTGTTGCTCACTGGTGCTTTTGGCTATGTAGCTTTTTAGTGTATTTGTTGCGCTTTCATCACTTTGATATTTACTACTAAATACATAACCTGTGCCACGGCGTGTTGGCAGGGCTATATCCCAAACCCAGCCGTTACTTTGTGCTGTAGATAGCGTAGCAGAGGCAATTGGTTGATTGATGTGTGCATTAGGTATTTGCGCCGCAACAGCGCTGTTATTAAATAAAATATGATCTTGCGCTATAAACTCACTATTAAAATGCTCACCAATTAAACGAGCGCAAGAGCCTGAGCAATCTATAAATAAATCACCTGTTATATCGCCATTATTATTTGTTTTTAATGAGGCAATATAGCCATGATCGTCGTTAATAACCTCGGTTACATCGTCAATAATATGCGTAACGTTTAGGTTTTTAACACAGTGATTTTTTAAAAATTCAGCAAATTTACCCGCATCTAAATGATAACCATAGTTGGTGACCGCTGCATATTCAGGTGTTTGTAATTGCTTTGGTGCAAGTGCTGCTTGGCATACAAAGCTTTGCATATTAACAACGTCGGCAAATTTTTGGTTAGGTGCAATACGTTGCCAGCTGGCGTGTAAATTAGTGTGCTCGTAGCCTTGTGGGTTCATAAAAGGGTGGTAGTAGTTTTCTCCCTCGCTGAGGTTGCGCCAATTTATAAATTTAGAACCTTGCTTAAATGACGCGTCGCACTGGGTTAGAAAATCACTTTCTTTAATGCCAATGCGTTGTAGCGTATTGCGCATTGACGGCCATGTGCCTTCACCTACGCCCAATATAGGCACATTTGCCGACTCCACTAACGTTACATTAAGGTGCGGGTGTTCGGCAGCTAATAAGCCTGCGCTTAGCCAACCGGCAGTGCCACCGCCTAAAACGACTATTTTTGTTATTGGTTTGGTCATGAGTTAACACCCTAAAGTTGATAACAATTAAACTAGCATTAATACTGTTTTAAATACAAAAAAGCCGCTAGTAAAAACTAACGGCTTTACTTTGTATTACCTTTAGAAGTTGTAACGCATACCAATATTGTAACGTGCACCTAGCTGTTGTAGGTTCCACAATTGAACTGACGTACGGCCATGTTCGCGGCTGTTTTGCTCAGTAATATTAAGGCCTTCAACAAAAAACGATAGTTGCTCGCTGTAGTTGTACGCAACATTAAAGTCGATTTGATAATATTCTTCAGTAAAGCCTGGCTCGTTTACGTATCGAGCTGCGCTATTTAAAAACTTATCACGCCAGTTGTAAGCAATACGTGCTTGAAAATCATCGTTTTCGTACATTGCAATAAAGTTAGCTGTATCGCTTAAACCCACTAGTGCAAATTGTGTAGTAGTAGGATCAGCGTTTACATCAAAGTCTATGTCGCCATTAACTGTGGTGTAGTTTGCTTGCACACCAAAACCGCTTTCACCAAAAAAGTGCTGAAAGGCAATTTCAAAACCATCAATAGTGGCATTTTTATTGTTGGTAGGTACTTGCGCTGTAAATTCTAGTAATGGGTCGTCGCTGTTAGCAATTACATCGTAAGCGGCTTCAAACTCTTCGTAGGTCATAGAGTCAAAATCAACATTGTTTTCTGTTGCGGCAACCATTTGAAATAAGTTTGAATCGGTTAGGGCAAGTCCGCGAGATTCTAGCTCAGCAATGGCAGCTTGAGCGCGAGGGCCCGCTGTTGCATCACGTAATCCGTAGTAGTTTTGCGTCATGGGTGTTAAACCAATAAAGTTTTCGATGTCTTTAGTGTAATAACCTACCGACACATAACTTGTTTCTGCAAAGTACCACTCAGCCGATACATCAATATTATCTGATTCTAGCGGCACTAAACCAGGGTTACCTGTTGACGCTGTAGCCGGTGAAGAACCCGCTAAAAGAGTAGGGGCACCTGGTACACCAACAGTCGCTGCTGAACTTAAGTTGTCGTAAGTTGGGCGAGCAATTGTTGTGCTATAAGAAAAACGCGCTTTTACGTTTTCGATTACTTCTATATCAAAGTCAAAGCTTGGTAAAAAGTGATCGTAGCTAGATTTAAGCGTGAAATCTTCTTTAGCCGAGCCAAAACGAACGTTAAAGTCGTTATTACCTTCCCACGCTACTGCGTTAGGTAAATCGATATTAGCCGTTGAGGTAATGTCGGTAGACTCTTGGCGCGCGCCAATAACAATGTTGTATGGCATATCGCCAATGTAACCGTTGTAAGTAAATTGCACGAACGCTGCGGTTATATCTTCTTCAATGGTGCGGTTTGTTGCAAATGCGCCATCGGCTGCAAAGTTAAAGCCGTATTCTTCACCTGCCCAGTAACCAATTTGCGATGCGCTGCCGGTATAACCTTGGTTGAACGAGCCTGATGTATCGTAGTCGTCAAACTCAGCTAAAAAGTTTGTTGGGTTTAGGTAGCCATCAGGTAGTTCGCCGGGGTTTTCGATACCCCAGTTACCCATTGTATTACGTGTAAGTGATTGCAGTGAATGGCTTTCCATAGAGCGAGACTCTATACCAAAGTCAATTGCACCGTTTTCAATTTCGTATTTACCATGGATTCTAAATTCTGTTATTTCAGATTCTTGGCGAGCAAAGTTAGAATCTAAAATAGACGTACCCACATCAGAGGCATCTAATGTGTTATTACAATTTAGGTTGTCTCGGCGGCAATCATCAAAATCGATACTCATTGATGGAAGCTCGCGGCTAAAATCAACTTCTTGTGCGTTAACTACGTTTGCGCCCAAGCCTGCGTTTACCCAGCTGCCGTAAGGTGCATCTGGTTTGCTAGTGGCTTTTGAATTGTGCGCATCAAACATAAAGCTCAATTCTGAGTTGAAATAGTACTCAACGTTTAAACCAATAGAGTCGTTTTGGTTAACTTGGTTTAGCTCTTGAAACGCTAAACCTAAATCGCGTGTTTGCTGATCGCGACGTTCTTCTCGGTAATAAATAGGAGTTTTTACCGTGTTGTCGTCAAATGTTAGCGCGCTTTTGTAGTTATCCATCCAAATTGATTGCTCAGCACGGGCTTCGAATAAATCTTGCTTAGAATATGTGTAATCAAGCGTGGCTGTTAAATCGTCAATAGGGCTGTATTGCAGCGTTAATTGCGCGTTTGTACGAGTACGTTCTCTATCGGCAATGGTGTAGCGCAAATCTGATGGCATTGAATAAAGCTGACCAACAGCGGGTGCATTAGTTAAAACAATATCGTCTGCAGCTTGTGGGATTGTGCCGTCAAAAGCTGATGTATTCCATTGATTTACAAACGCACCTGTTGATGAGCTATCGCGCTGTTGCATGCTTGCAGTTAACGAGGCACCAAATTTAGCTTCACTGTCGGTCCAGCTAATTAACCCCGAAAGCTCAGGTGTTATGTCATCACCAACGCGGTTTGTTGAGTCGTGTAATGCTTTTACGCCAATGCTTGAAACAAAGCCTGGATTGTCGAGCGGGCGAGCCGTATTAATATTAATTGTTGCGCCAATACCACCTGATGCAATGCTAGCTTTACCAGTTTTATATACTTCAACCGATTTAACGCTATCAGACGCTAAGTTTGCAAAATCAAATGCTCGAGAGCTGGGTGTACCACCGCCTGCAGGCAAAGATGCCGCCGGCATTGTACGCCCGTTTAGGGTTACCATATTGTAGTCGGGGCCAAAACCACGAACCGTTACTTTAGAGCCTTCACCATTTGAGCGATCAATCGACACACCCGTAATACGCTGTAGCGACTCGGCTAAGTTGGTATCTGGGAATTTACCAATATCTTCAGCTGATATAGCATCTACAACACCGGCGGCGTCGCGTTTTAAACGAGTCGACTCTTTAATACTGCTTTTAAAACCAGTAACTTGGATTACTTCAACATCTGTATTTGCTTCTTGTGCATATACAGGCAAAGAGATTGATGCACCTAAAATCAGAGATAGGCTGGTCGCTATCTTTGTTTTTCTTACAATATGGTTGGACATTCGGTTTCCCTCGCGCTTTTATCATTATTATTAACAGCTTGTATGGGGCTGTTATTGTGTAGTTATAAACATTGTCAAATGTGTGGAAGCGCTTCCAGAAAAATCTGTTTAACTAGAATTTGTGGAAGCGCTTCCAGAAATGCTAGTTTATATTTTGAATAGGGTCAACTGTTGTTTTAATAAAATGAGACTAAATTGTTTTTAAAATGTATGTTTTTTGGATTTAATTTTATTTAAATTACAAATTACAGTTGGTTATAAAAAACCGTTTGCAATAGTGCTGTAACAACATTTTATTATAAGAAAACCAATTATTGATTAATTTAGTTATTTACACACTTTTATAAGGTGTTTAAATCAGCTTTTAATACTAGCTAAAATTAATAAATCGGCCGTTGGTCACTCAACAAAAAATAGGTACATTTGCTAACTTAGCGAAAATGCCGATGTAGTGATTATGTACAACGCAATTGATGAAAACGCATCAAGCGGCGGTTCTATCTCAGTTTATGAATCGGTCATTAAAAACCAGTAGTTGTTTAAAAAATCGTTAATTAAATCACTAAAAAGTAACGTAGTTTTTGCAGAAGATGGTTTAAAAATAAACTTATAAAGTATTGCGCATAAGGTGTTGCGAGTCGCTAGTTTTATCGCTATTTTAAAGGCTCTCTCATAGATGGATTTTATTATGCGCATTAAATTTTTAGCGAGCTTTTATTCTTTCTTCTTGTTTGCTCTGTTTGGTTGTGACGATCAAAGTATGGCAATTCAAGGTAGTCCTCAGCTAAATAATAATGTAAGTAACTCACCCTCTAATCTCAAAGTAAACACGCCTTCAGCAGCTCAAACAAACGAACCCGCTTTAGTGGTCGGTATGCTAGCAACACATTGTAAAAGTAATGAAGCAGCCTACATTAACGCAAAAATGCATAAAGTTGTGCGTAACCCAGATGAAAATACAGCCTACAAGTTAGAGCCTACCGATAAAGTGCTTTCTATTTGCGTTGCAAAAGATGACTCATCGCTTAGTTATCGATTTGGTAGAGTTAATGACATAGGGCTTGAAAAAGAAGCTACACCAGATTCACCATTTGGCAGTTACTACAGGCAAGTAGGGCGTATTGGCGAGAGTATTTTATTTTTTAGTAACGGCGAATATCACTACTATATTATTAACTCAGGCGGTATGGGCAGTGGTGTAACCGTTAATGTTTATAAAAACGATACATTAATTACTGAGCTGTTTTCGGGTAATGATCCTTACGATGATTTTGTTATAGCAACCGATTTAAATTTCCCTAAAAAATTGGTTAGTGAAAAACAGCCATTTAATAAGCAAATGCAGTAAATAATGACTCCACAGCAGCAAAACGTAATAGAGCAAGGGCATTGGTTTAAAAACCGTAGCGCTTATTTAAAAAGTTTTTTACTAACGCAGGGCAAAACGCTCTCGCTAAAAGCTCAGCAATCATTATTTTTGCGAGGTGATAAGCACGATGGAATTTATGCAGTGCTTAGCGGCGTTGTGCGTATTAGTGGCGTAAGTAACGAAGGCAAAGAAGCTGTATTGAGCTTTATTGATTCATCACTGTGGTTTGGCGAAGTTACCTTATTTGATGGTGGCCTGCGCACTCATGATGTATATGCACAAACTGATGTTGTGCTTTTTTACGTGCCCCAACGCGAGCTTGAACAGCTATTAAACAAGCAGCCACAATATTGGCAGGAGTTTGGTTTATTGTTGGCACAAAAGTTACGCCTAATGTTTACCTCAATGGAAGATCACGCATTACTAAGCGCTGAGCAAAAAGTATGCAATCGACTTTTAATGCTCAGCGAGCATACAGAGCACTTAACACCACTTGTTTTATCTCAGCAGCAACTTGCTGATATGACCTACCTAACGCGCCAAACTATTAATCAAATACTGCAACAGCTTGTTAGCTTACAAGCTATTAGTTTGGGGTATCAACGCATAACAGTTTTAGATAAACAAAAGCTACAGGCGCGTGCTACACAAGCTTAAATAGAGGCTGTTTTATTTAGTTGGAACCAAAATTGCTACAGATAATGTAACGCAACAATGGATTTGAGCTAATGACTACAATAACCTTTAAAAATCAATATAGTAATTATAACTCTCCTACAGTAAATAAAGCGGCAGGTCCAAGCGAAGTTGCGGCAACTAATACCCTCCCTAATGAAAAAACAAGTGATGCTAAAGGCTTTAGTTCAGCCCCTAAAGAACCAACGTTTTTAGAAAGTGCTCAAGAAGCGTTGGTTTATCAGCGCTTAGGTGTAAACAAAAACAAAATAGACGAGCTAAAAGCGACAATAGAAGACCTCATGAAAGAACAGCAAAGTGAGGGCGCAGACCCTAGCACAATTGCCTCTAAAATAGAGGAACTTCAAAAAATGCTTGAGCAAGAGTATCAAAAAGGGCGCGAGCGAACGGATATGCAAGGTGAGCATGAGCCGGGTAAAATAATTTCTGCATTTGTTTAATTTACAAAGTGTCGGATACCTGACATTGTTGCTGTGCTTACTTTTGTTAAAGTAAGTTTTATAGATAAAAATAAAGGCAAAACAATGAAAACACTTCAACAGCAACTTGGTAAATATGGTTTGTATCATCGTTCTAAGCGTAATGTACTAACGCACTTTATTGGTATTCCGCTGATTGTATTTGCGGCGTTGTGTTTACTAGCGCGCATTCAAATACCCCTTGGTAGTGTAGTAATTGATGGTGCACAACTTTTTGTATTAGCGTCGGTTGTTTATTATTTTATGCTGAGCTTTTCGCTTGGCTTTATTATGGCCGTGATATTCACTTTACTCCTTGTTGGTGCTCAGCCTATTGCGGCAATGGCGTTTTGGCCTTGGTTGAGTATTGGCGTAGGTGTGTTTGTATTTGGCTGGGTACTGCAGTTTATTGGGCACTATTACGAAGGTAAAAAACCGGCGTTTGTAGATGACCTAATTGGTTTAATTATTGGTCCTTTGTACGTAACTGTTGAACTACTATTTTTAATGGGTTTTTACAAAACATTAGAAGATGAAGTAAACGCGATAGCTGGTCCTACAAAGGCGTAAAATACTTTACTAAGTAACTTAATAAAACTTAATAAATAACAATAAAAGGCAGATAGGGCATGCAATATAATAATAAAACCGTGTGGATCACCGGGGCATCGTCAGGTATTGGTAAAGAGCTTGCTATACAATTTGCCGAGCTTGGAGCGCGCGTTATTTTATCGGCGCGCAATGTAGATAAACTAAACGATTTAAAAGCAACGCTTAAAGGCGAAGGGCACTTAGTTGTGCCACTGGACTTAGCCCAGCCAGAGCATGTACTGAGTACAATAACAGCAAAAATGGGCGAGCTTCCTGCAATAGATATTTTAATTAATAACGGCGGCGTATCGCAGCGTAGCTTATTTTTAGAAAACGACTTTAACGTGTATCGCCAGTTAATGGAGGTTAATTACTTTGGCTTAATTGCACTTACTAAAGCTGTATTGCCTACTATGGTGGCAAGGCGCAGTGGCTCAATTGTGTCTATTAGTAGTGTGGCGGGTAAAGTTGGTTCAAAATTTAGAACGGGTTATTCGGGTTCTAAATATGCGGTTGTTGGTTTTATGGATTGCCTACGTGCAGAAGTGGCAGAACATAATATTCATTGTTTAACAATTTGCCCAGGCTCTATTAAAACAGCAATTGCGCATAACTCACTAAACGAGCAAGGCATAGCGCAAAATAAACCAGAAGAGTCGATAGAAAATGGGATGGATGTAAGCGTAGCGGCTTCAAAAATGATTCGTGCCATTAGCAATAAAAAAGACGAAGTGATTATTGGCAAAGGTTTAAGTGGTTGGGCGCCTACAATTAAGCGCTTTTTTCCTACTTTGTTTAATCGCATTACTGCAAAAACAAACTATAGGTAGCGTCGTTTATTTCAAAGGCGTAAAATGCCGTAAATTTGATCAATTTAGAAAAGGATTCTAAATGAAGTATTTATGGCTGAGCCTGTTTTTTATTGTATTAATTTGGTCTGGTATTAACCCAAAAGATCAATTTACATGGCTGCTTGAAGTTATCCCCGCAATTATTGGTTTAGTGCTGCTAGCAAGTACCTATAGCCACTTTAAACTTACCCCTATTTTATATACATTTATTTTAGCGCATTGCATAGTGCTGATGATTGGCGGGCATTACACCTACGCCGAAGTCCCTTTGTTCGATAACCTATTTGGTAGCGAGCGTAATAACTACGACAAAGTAGGGCACTTTTTTCAAGGGTTTGTACCTGCACTACTAGCACGCGAAATTTTACTGCGCAAAAAAGTAGTAAATGGTCGAGGTTGGTTAATCACCTTTGTTATTTCGGTATGTTTAGCATTTAGCGCGTTTTACGAATTAATAGAATGGTGGGTTGCAGTATTAAGCGGCGAAAACGCAGAAGCGTTTTTAGGCACGCAAGGTTACGTGTGGGATACCCAATCAGATATGGGACTGGCGTTATTTGGGGCTATTTGCTCATTGTTAGTGCTTTCAAAAGTACACGACAAACAGCTAAAAAACGTTAAAGATTATTTATAGGCTATAGGAACGTTAAAGACTATTTATAGGAACGTTCTATAGAAATGTTTATAAAAACATTGATAAAAAAGACTACTAACTTATGACAGTAAACACTAGTGATTACTCAATTAGCACAGACAAAAGCAAACTTAACTTTAACGTTATTTATAACTTTATTGCTAATAGCTATTGGGCCAAAGGCATCCCTAAAAGCGTGATGCAATCGGCTATTGATAACTCAATGTGCTTTGGTGTTTACAGCGCTCATAACGAACAAGTTGGCTTTGCTCGAGTCGTGACCGATAAAGCAACCTTTGCCTATTTAGCCGATGTATTTATTGCCCCGCACTCGCAAGGAAATGGGCTGAGTAAGTTACTCATTAAAACGATAGTAGAGCACCCTGAGCTGCAAGGGCTCAGGCGCTTTTTATTAGCAACTTCTGATGCGCATGGCCTTTATGCGCAATACGGGTTTAAACCAATAGATAACCCAGCACTGCTAATGCAAATAAATCCTGAGAATGTGTATGGTAAAAACAATCGTGATACCTATTAAATGGGGGAAGAGTAAATTCCGTCTAATGTTCTTGTTAGGTATTTATATGGCATTAGCAGCTTGTTTACCAACATTACAAAAAACGTCCATATTAAACTCAGAGATGGAATCAGGTTGCCCCATCCCAGCATTTGTAAATATATAAAGAGAATGACTATTTGAGTTGGTTATAGAAAAATTAACTGCAATAGAAGCTCTATGTTTTAGTTTATTTAATGCTACTTCCAAGCTCAAAGGTTCCACTGGGACTGAAGCAGGAAGAGCACCGTTTCCAGGAGATAAGCTTAAAAAGTTTTGTTTATAGGAAGTTGCATTCTTAATCAGACTTCCTACAGGTAAAGATAAAGCCACTTTAAGAGGATGAGAACTCCAATTAGGAGCATTTCTTTTATCGTCTCTATGACGAAGTAATTCGTTTTGAATATGATCTAGTACCTCAAACGCTTCTTCACTCGTAGCTTGAGCGTCAGATAACTCTTGGGTAGTCCAACTTCTGCAAAAACCAGATGATAAGTTCAATAGCTTTCGAAAAGATTCTGGTAGTGTTTGAGGTGGATTTCCATTTGGGTTTACTAAAAACTGCAAAATAATACTCCTTTATCATTGAACACCCGACTTGGGTTTAAATACCTAACGCCCGCATAAGCTGCGGAGTATGTTGGACGCTTTTTTGCGCCCTTTTCTTTTAAGCAAAAAATCGGACAATGTGTGACGTCAGATTTGATGCGCTTGTTATACCCCAGTCAACGAAGATTATATATTCCTGTTTCAACTAGCTCTTCAAAGTTGATGGCATCAAGATTACTAAAACCATTTGCAATACAATCACTCTCTAACCATGAAGTTAATGACGCAAACAGATTATCTAAACTCTCATGCCTATAACGCTCTTCAACACTTGGATAAGAGACTAAAACCTTAGCTGCGATCCAGCGATTCATCTGTTTTAGGTAACTAGGGTGTGTTGGTGCTAATTCAGCACAAATGTGCTCAACTAACTGATAAATATAATATAGTAAGTATGGCAACCTGCTATATAAAAACGCCCATAAAGATGGATATTGTTCGCCACGTGCAAAAATGAAATTTATATTTCTACTTTCTGTTTTTAACGTTTTACGTGAAGTAAATAGATGCATTGCTTTATTGCATACGCCATCAAAACTATCTTCGATTGATTTATCATAGCGTAGTTGAGCTATGTAGCTTGCATCAAAGCTTTCTACAGCTGGAAAATCAAGTTTTTTAAGCACCTTTTCAATGCGTGAAATATGCCCATCAAGACCTCCCGTACTACTTGGTGAAAGCTTTTTTTGCTCATTAGTAAAATCTTCGATGAACTTCTTACGATCTAGAGCCATTGATTCCAACACAAATAAGCTTTCTTGAAGAGGTTTTCGAATTAGCATATACGCAATTGTCAATTTACCTTTCTTAGAAGCTTGAAGAGTTTCGTAAATGCAATGCATCATGTCGGAAAGTAAAGCAGGAAGAACAGTTGAACGAATAACCAAAGAGCTTTCTTTATACTTTTTATTATCCTCTAACCACTCAATTATGTGCCCTTCGGTAGACTCTAAAGATTTAGCTTCGACGTCCGTAAGATCAAAAGTCTGATTGAAAGCTTTTTGCTTTTCAGCTGAGTGAAGAAGTTGCACCATAATGTCATGAATTAAAAAGCATAAATCATGTGAATCTTCAAATTTGCTATCTAATACTTCCATTATTACTATCCAACTCAGAAAAGGGTACAACAGCTTATCAGAGGACACTTCCCTCTTTTTATGAGCAATGTATGTCCTCTTAATTATTTTTTAATATTAATAACAAATCCTGTAACACATTGCGAGTATTAAACTTTAAGTCGGGATGTTCTTTTAATAATATGCAGAAAAGAGGAAAACGTCCTCATTTTTTGACTTAGGAGGAAAAGCTCCAGCGCGGTATATAAATGCAGCAATTAAATATTTAAAATGAAAACCAAACCCGATTTTAAATCATTTAATAGTCACTAAAAAACGGTGGCGATAACGTAAGTAACGGCTTAAGCACACTTGTTTGTGTAAACATATTATAGAAGGGGGTTTAGGGTTGGTGGAAGCAGTAAAGCGAGGTCATGAATTATTTACTAAACGCGTCTTCCTTCTTTTAAAACAGGGTAGACGCGTTTAAATATACTTATACCAGTCGACTTAAATATTTAGCCTTTCTAGCGTGCTAAATAAAGCGTTAACGGCGTTATAAACTTCTCATGTAGAACAACTACATGTCGAAATTTATGCCTTGTTATCACTTTATTTATCCGTCGCTATAAATGTCTAATAACTTAACACGATTGGTATTATTTGGCTTTTTTAGCCTCTAGAGTTTCTATTTCACTCCAGATTTTTTCGGCTTCTGCGCTCAACATGGCAAAGCTTTTAATGTCGCCTTTTCTTTGTGCCTGCATGCCTTGCTCTAGTTTTACATCGTATTCTTTACGCAGTTTTTTTACGGGATCAGGCTTTAAAAATGAAAACATTAGTATTCTCTTAATTTATTAAATTATGTGTAATTAGTGTACGCATTAATGGGCTTAATAGTTCTTTGTTTGTTGAAAATGTTTACTTTGCGCTTTAAAAGCGCAAAGTAAACACGGTGTAATTTTGCGTGCTAGTGCTAGTGCTAGTGTTTATTTTTCTGGCTCTAGGCGTTTAATACCTTGGCCATCAATACCTAAATAAATAAAACCATCACTGCCTTGGGCTAAGCTGCGTACTCTGCCAATTCCATCGAGTAATTTATATTGCTTAACAACCTTGCCATTTGAGAGTTCCAGTGCGCTAATGAATGCAAATTTCATTGATGCTAATAATAGCTTACCTTTAAGCTTTGGGTATTTATCACTCGTTACATACAACATATCGGAAGGGGCAATTGAAGGAGTCCAATGCAATACGGGCGATTGCATGCCGTCTTTTTCTTTAAGGTCGGTAAACTTGGTACCGCTGTAGTTAACGCCATAGCTTACTAAAGGCCATCCGTAGTTAGCGCCTTTTTTTATAATATTAAGTTCATCGCCGCCGCGTGGCCCGTGTTCGTGAGACCATAAAATATTGTTTTGATAATCAAACCACATGCCTTGTGGATTACGGTGCCCATAAGACCATGCCGCATGTTTTGCATCTTTTTGTTTAACAAACGGATTATCGCTTGGGATACTACCATCTTCGTGTAAGCGATAAATTTTACCGCCATCGCGAGTGAGATCTTGCGGGTTTATGTCGCGCGAGCCGCGATCGCCAATTGAAAAATAAACATAACCTTCATCATCAAACACAATACGGCTGCCGTAGTGCTGGCCTTTGGTACTATTATGCTCGCCTTTGTATAGCAATTGCTGATCAGATAGCTGCGTATGATCGCTACTTAGCTTGGCGCGCATTAAAGCGGTGTTACTTCCGCTTCCTTTGCCCTCACTACTTGAGTAACTAAAGTATAGCCATTGGTTTTGCTTGCTATCGGTGTGTAGTGCTAAATCAAGCAATCCACCTTGGCCATTAGCGTCAATGTCGGGGAGCCCTGAAACCTTAGTTAATTTAGTGGTATTTTTAGGTAATAAAAATAACGTTCCGCTGCGCTCAGATATTAGTAAATCACCATTAGCTAAAGGCTCAATAGCCCAAGGTATAACTACACCTTCTGCTGTTGTTACTGCATTAACGCTAAGCGATAAAGTATCGAGCTGTTTATAGTTTTTTACGTAATCGCTTTTTGCATTTGCGGGTGCATTAATAGCAAACATAGCAACGGTTAAGCCTGCACTTATTAGTTTAGGGTGAGTGTTATGTGACCTTAAATTTATCATTATGGCTTCCAAAATTAATCCAATCTTACATAACCTTATCATGGCATAAATAAATTTGTTAAGTGTTGAGTTGAATGAAAAATGCACACTTATATATTTTAAAATTACCTCATCACAGGAAATTGTTTTAGCAAATTGCGCTAATAAAAATTGAATAATTACTCTATTGGGGTTGAAAACTTAAAATTTGAGCGTACACTTGTGCGCTGAAGTTTGGGCGTACACGTGTAAGTTCAAAGTAATTAAGATTTGATAGAGATTTAACCATGATGACTCAAGTATTAAACCAATTTTCAAAATGGTTTTTACACCATCAAAGTTTTGCAGGCTATATAGAGCCCGTAATGCAGGTGTTTAAACCTGCGTGGCGTGCAGGGCAGTTTAGAGCGCAAGTAGTTAGTACCGCTGTGCTTGATGGTGGCTTTTTAAGTGTGCAACTTAAGCCAAGCAAACAATGGCAGGTACATACGTCAGGGCAGCATATAAGTTTAACGGTTGAAATTAATGGGCGATTACTAACACGCGTTTTTACCGTGGCCTCAAGCGCTCAGCAATTTAAAAATACAGGTTTGGTGCGCTTACTAATCAAAACAAATGCGCAAGGGCGCTTTACAGGCTTACTCAGCAGTGCATTAAAAGCGGGGTTGTGGTGCAATATTTCTGCGCCAAGCGGCGACTTTGTATTTAAAAACACACACACGCCAGCCACTTTTATTGCAGGCGGCTCGGGTATAACACCTATGCTGGCTATGCTTGATGATTACTTAAGCCAAACTACGCAAAAAGTCTCGTTGGTGTATTACGCAAAAGCCACTGAGCATCAATGTGTTGATGAGCTAAGTGAGTTGGCAGCGCAATTTGAGCATTTTTCGTTTTTATTATTAACGCGTGAGCAATCAAGCGATATAACCAGCAATATTAAGCCGTGGGAAAACCCAGACATTTACTGCTGTGGCCCTGCAGCATTTATGCAAACGGTGAGCGATTTTGCTAAAACGCATAAGCTAAATTACTACCAAGAAGCCTTTGGTTTAGCGCTGCCTAGCTTAAACGACGACAGCCAATTTAATGTAAAAATTAACGCCAGTGCCCATATTGTATCGGGCAACGATGTTTTACTGACTCAGTTTGAAGAAAAAAAGCTACCCGTTAAACGCGGTTGCGGTATTGGTATTTGTCATCAATGCCAATGTATTAAAAAGTCAGGCGTGGTACGTAATTTAAAAACAGGTGAATTGAGTGACAACGGCGAGCAATTAATACAACTTTGCGTAAGCCAACCTGTTAGTGATTTGGAGTTACAATTATGAAAAACATTAACTACGACATGCTCGCAAGCGAGCTAGATGCCATTAAAATGGAGACCCTTGGCAAAGTAGGCCAACAAGATGCTGACTATATTCGCTCTGTTGTGCGCAAACAGCGAGTGTGTGAATGGAGCGGGCGAATTTTGCTAATGCTTGGTTTTATTCAGCCATTATTGTGGGTTGCAGGTGTGTTGCTATTAGCGCTTGCTAAAATTTTAGACAATATGGAAATTGGCCACAATGTAATGCATGGTCAATACGATTGGATGAACGACAAGCAACTTAACTCACAACATTATGAGTGGGACATAGCGTGCGACGGGCAAAGTTGGCATCGCGTTCATAACTTTGAGCACCATACATATACTAATATTATTGGTAAAGACAGAGACTTTGGTTATGGATTATTACGCCTGAGCGATGATTTTAAATGGCGCTTTAAAAATGTATGGCAGTTTTTTACGTATATTAATTTAAGTGTGTTATTTCAGTGGGGCGTGTCGTATCACGAGTTAGCTGCAGAGCGTGTTTTTATTGGTAAAAAGAAAGAAAACCGTGAAGGGCTTGTATCACACTCTACATTAAAGCAGCGCTTTTTTAGTAAAGGCGCTCGCCAGTTAATTAAAGATTATGCGATATTTCCGTTACTTGCAGGCCCATTATTTTTATGGGTATTGGCGGGAAATTTAGTGGCAAACTTAATCCGTAATTTATGGACATCGACCATAATATTTTGTGGTCACTTTACAGAAGAAACACAAACTTTTAAACAAGAAGACTGCGTAAACGAAACGCAAGGGCAGTGGTATTATCGCCAAGTACTGGGCTCGTCAAATATTAAAGGGTCGCATTGGTTTCATGTTTTAACGGGGCATTTGAGCTGCCAAATAGAGCATCACTTATTTCCAGATATGCCGTCTTCGCGCTACCAAGAAGTTGCACCTCAAGTACAAGCCGTTTTGAAAAAACACGGTATTGATTACCATACAGGTAGCTTTTTTAAACAGTATACCTCGGTGCTAAAACGTATTATTAGATATTCGTTCAAGTAAATTATTTACTTCTAAAAAATCGGCTAGTGCAACTGCATTAGCCGATTTTTTTGTTTATAGCACCCAATGCGGTTGATTAGTAAACAGCACTTGCAAAAATTTCTCATAGTTAATTAAAAAAGCCTTACTTTAGCTATGGTTAAATAGCGTGTGATTGTCATACAATGGAGGAAAATAGACCACACAAGAGAGATTAAAATGGCCGCATTTGGTACCGTGTTTATGCCGCAGATGATTCAAGCTCGTTTTTCTGATAATAAATGGAGCGAAAGCTCAATTGTCCCTTCCGATAAACTTGAACTTCATGCTGGTGCGCACGTTCTTCATTATTCAAGTACATGTTTTGAAGGCTTAAAAGCCTTTCGCCATGAAGATGGTTCTGTTTATCTTTTTAGAATGGATGCAAATATTGCACGCATGCAACAAAGCTCAGCGCTATTAAGCTTACCGAGTTTTGACAGCGATATGCTAAAAACGATGATTATCGATATTATGCTCGAATACGCAGATGAAACGCCATTACCGCCGGGCTCTATGTATATTCGTCCAACGCACATTGGTACTGAGGCTGCAATTGGTAAAGCAGCAGCGCCATCAATGAGCTCGCTTTTGTACACCTTACTATCGCCAGTAGGTGATTACTTTGCCGGTGGTGCAACTGCACTGCGTGTACTGCTTGAAGAAGATGGCATGCGCTGCGCCCCGCACATGGGAATGGTAAAAAGTGGTGGTAACTACGCCAGTGCACTAGCACCTATTAGCGCGGCACGAACTAAGTATCAAGCAGATCAAATTTTGTTTTGCCCAGGTGGCGACGTACAAGAAACCGGTGCTGCTAACTTTATACTTATTGATGGCAACGAAATTATTACTAAAGCGCTTGATAGCACGTTTTTACATGGTGTAACGCGTAATAGTATTTTAACCATAGCCAAAGATTTAGGTATGACGGTAAGCGAACGTAACTTTAGCGTTACTGAGCTATTAGAGCGTGCTGCTAAACCAGGTACTGAAGCGGCGCTTTCGGGCACTGCAGCTGTACTAACTGCTGTGGGTACGTTTATTCATAACGATAAAGAATACAAAGTAGGTACTGGCGAGCCAGGCCCAACAACTGCGCGCCTTCGCCAAGCATTGAACGATATTCAATGGGGTAAAAGTGAAGACAAACACGGCTGGTTAACTAAAATCTAATTATAGATTTATCAGCAACTCGCATTAAAAAGCCACCTAATCGGTGGCTTTTGTGTGTTTGGTTACTTTAAGCTGCGCTTATTAAAACTTCATTTCTATTTTACCGTACACGTAGCGTCCGTTAAATCCATACGGTGAGAAGCTAGAGTAAGCAAATAAACGAGAGAAGGTGGTTACATCGTCAACATTTTCACGGGTTGCGTCTGGGTAAACATCAAAAATGTTATTAGCCCCTAAGCTCAGCGATAAGTTTTCACTAAGCGAATAGGCGACATCTAAGTCGGTTATCCATTTAGGCTTGAGTACTTCGTTACGTTCTGGGATATCTGAAGGGTCTTGAGTTTCGCCGTAACGTGTTGTTCTAAGAGTGGTACGAATATCATCGTTAGTCCACGTTGCGCTTAAGTTGTACTTATTACGCGGTGTGCTTACTTCAAAACGACGCAGCTCAGTGCCTGAGAACAAGTTGTCTTGATCAAACCCTGCACCTTGAAGCTCTGCTGGTGGGTCGATAATATTTGTTACTTCATTTTTACCGTAGTTGTAACCTAGGTTAAAGGCTAAATCGCCATAACCATCAGTTGCTACATTATAAGAGGCAACTACATCAACACCACGGGTTTTACTGTCAATTGCATTTAAGAAGAAACGACCTTGGTTAGCGCCTGTGCCTTGAAGTAAATCGGCAATAGCATCGCCCGATAAGTTGTTTGATAACACAATGCGGTCATCAATTAATATTTGGTAGTAATCAACCGATAAGCTGAAATTAAAGTCGGTAGACCATGTAAAACCAACGCCGTAGTTTGTTGCTTCTTCAGCATCAAGACCCGGCGAGCCCAGTGCTTTTGCTACATCGCTGCTTGGTGCGAACGTACCTGTTTCGGTTGGTTCGCCATCAACAAATACAGTGGCCACTGAGGTAAAGTATTGTTGCTGCAAAGAAGGTGCTCTAAAACCAGTTGATACAGAGGCGCGCAGCGCTAAGTCTTCAGTTAATGAATAACGAGTCGCAACTTTACCGTTAAGTGTATCGCCAAAGTCTGAGTAATCTTCATAACGGGCGGCAACCGCTAAATTCCAATCGTCGGTTAGGTAGGTTTCAAGGTCTATATACAAGCTCACGTTGTGGCGGCTGTTATCGCCCTCTGATTCGGGTGTAAACCCTGGGAATACTTGTGCGCCCGCTGCGCCAAATGGGCCATCAACAGGGTCGGTTACTGCGCCGCCTGGGCCAAATGTTCCTTGTGCATATGATGCTTCTTCGCCTGCATCTATTTGGTATCCTTCGCGGCGATACTCAGCACCTACAGCTACACTTACCGAGCTTTCTAAAAAGCTGACGTCTACTTCGCGACTAAAATCAACGTTTAAGGTAAGTTGATCGTAGGTAAGTGTTCCTGCATCAAAGCTTGTTTGGCTAGTAGGGCCGTATGAGGTATTTAAGCTATTTATAACACCAAACTCAAATGCATCTTGACCATATACGGCCGATACATCGTAATTCCATTCACTTACAAAACCTTTAGCGCCAAGTGCCAGTGAAAAGTCATCTATGTCTGAGGTGATAACAGGTAAAAAGCCATCAGGATAAACTTCTTCTATATTACGGCTATCGCTTGCACGGCGATAAAAACCGCCGCCTTCGCCTTCGCGTTTGCTGTAAGAGCCAAACGAATATAAATCTACTTCGTTTGTTAATTGATACCCCGCGTTATAAAACACTGAAAAGTCTTCTACATCGCCATTACCAAAGTTATGGTTATATCGATTTACGGTAAGTTCACGTGGGTCGAGAGAGCCATCATCTAATCGTGCGTAGTTTTCACGGTTATCGTAGTCAGAGCGGTTTGTTGAATGGCGGTCGCGGTATTCTGTTGAAATGTTTAAAAAGCCATTATCGCCAAGTTCAAAACCCATATTACCTTGCAGCGTTAGTGTTTGGCCGTCTGTTAAAGAGCGATCGCCCCCTTCGGTAAAGGCTAAATTACCATCACTGCCTTCAGATACAGACTCAAGCTGTGGTACACCGTCCATTTCGGTTACGTTAGCACCATATATAGCCGCAACTGAACCACCGCTGCTGGCACTTTTAAGCACAATATTAATAACACCGGCTATAGCATCAGAGCCATATTGGGCTGCTGCGCCATCACGTAATACTTCAATGCGGTCGATAGCATTTGCAGGTATCGCATTTAAATCAACCGATGATGAACCACGACCCGTTGAGCCATTTAAGTTAAGTAATGCATTGCTATGGCGACGCTTACCATTAACAAGCACTAAAGTGTGATCGGGGGCTAAACCACGAAGTTGAGCAGGGCGTACATGGTCACTACCATCAGTAAGTGATGCTTGCGGGAAGTTAAAGCTGGGTAATAAATTGCTAAGTAGGGCATTCGTTTCAGTAAAGCCTGAATTTTTAAGTGCATCTGCGCCAATTATATCGATGGGTACTGCGCTGTCTTCTACTGTACGGCCTAATCGGCGAGAGCCAATTACGCTTATTTGTTCGATGTTTTCTTCTGCTTTGGTGTCTTGCTCTGCAGCATTTACTGAGAGCGAACCAACTAGTGCAGCAGACGCGCTCATGGCGAGTAATATTTGTGGTACCGACTGCTGTAATTTAAATAACGGTTTTCTATTCATGCTGTATTTCCCCATACCCATTGAATTATTTTAGTTTTGTACAAAAAGATTAATACCAACCCGCAATAATACTTAATCATTTTTAGGGGCTAAACGTGCCGTTACCTGCGTTAAAAAATTCTCATTTACGACTGCATGGATGCAGAAGGTAGAGCAATGCAGGAGCAATTGCCGAGAGCAACTAAATAGCGAATTTTTTGCCTAGCTATCAACACGTTTTTCCATCCTCAAAATAGATCACTTAATTAAGCGGATTGGTATAAACTTTTTTGTTACCTTGAACATATACTTAATTAACAAAGCCAGTCAATTGAATAACATTCAATTAATTTAAGGGTTTTTATAATTACATTTGGCTGTTTTTTATAATGACCATTGTTTTAGTTATATAGCGAAGGTAATTGCTAAGTAATTGATGAATAGTGAATTATATTTAAAAATTAAATTTAACGTTTAGTTAACTGGTAAGATGAGGTTGGTAGGTTTAACTAATCATGAGTAGGAAGCCGTTTTTATTGGGCTGGCAATAAACAACTGTTGAGCTATAAATATTTTTGAAAATATAAAACAAAAACACACCCATTAAATGTTAACTGAATTAACATTTAATGGGTGTGTTTTAAATTATGTACTACTTATTAGAACCTATACTTTAAAGCATGAAGCAATTTTGTTTTTATAAGTAATTGGTATAAAAAAGAATGCTAAAAATAGTGTTAAAATTTAATTTTTCCAACAAGCATATCTTTAAACATTACCCAATCTCCCCACAAACTGTAAAAAGGGTGTTTAAAAGTAGCAGGGCGGTTTTTTTCAAAAAAGAAATGTCCGACCCACGCAAACCCATATCCAATAACAGGTAATAGCCACAATAAACTGTAGTGTTGTTTTAATAATGCTATTGCGATTACAACAAGAACAAGGGTGCTTCCTATAAAATGTAAGCGGCGGCAAGTCACGTTGCTGTGCTCTTTTAAATAATAAGGATAGAAAGCTTTAAAGCTTTTAAACGTGGGGTTTGTACTTTGCATAGTGTGCTCTTTTATTGTTTTTTATTTTAATGAGGGTCGTGCTATTAAAGCGTAAGTTTACATTTGTTTACAGCGATAAATGGCGCTTAACGCATCTAAATAGACAAAAGGGCTAAAAGTTAATAACTTAGGCGCACTATTAATAAATAAGAATGGAACTCAGGATGTTTAAACATACTCTAGCGTGTGCTGTAATTGTAGCGCTTAGCGGCTGTTCAGAGCCAACTAATACGGTAACTCAAGAAGAAGTAAAAGCACCTATGAAGCAAGTTAACGCAGTTATATACCCAGAAACAAAAAAAGGCGATGTGGTTGACACTTACTTTGAAGAAACCGTTAGTGACCCATATCGTTGGCTTGAAGATGATATGAGCAGAGAAACTGCCGATTGGGTTAAAACGCAAAACAATTTAACGTTTTCTTATTTAGAACAAATTCCTTATCGCGATAAGTTAAAGCAGCGCCTTGAAAAACTAATGAACTACGAAAAAATAGGCGCTCCTTTTACTGAAGGCGATTACACCTATTTTTATAAAAACGATGGCCTGCAAAATCAATATGTTTTGTACCGCAGTAAAGATGGCGGCGACGTTGAAGTATTTTTAGATCCAAACAAGTTTAGTGAAGATGGTACGACGTCTATGTCGGGTTTATCGTTTTCAAAAGATGGGTCATTGCTCGCATATCAAATATCTGAAGGCGGCAGCGATTGGCGCAAAATTATAGTTATTGATGCACATACTAAAGAGCAAGTTGAAGAAGCGCTTGTTGACGTTAAATTTAGTGGCATTGATTGGTTAGGCAACGAAGGTTTTTATTATTCAAGTTACGACAAACCTAAAGGCAGTGAGCTTTCGGCTAAAACAGATCAGCATAAAGCGTATTACCATAAGCTAGGTACTGTACAGTCTGCTGATAGTGTTGTATTTGGTGAAACTGATGAGCAAAAACATCGCTATGTAGGCGCTGATGTAACCCATGACGGCCGCTACTTACTTATTTCAGCTAGTACGTCTACGTCAGGCAATAAACTGTTTATAAAAGACTTAACAAAAGAGAACAGTGAGTTTGTAACGGTTGTAGGAAATACTGATTCAGATACATCAGTTATTGATAACGAAGGCAGCAAGCTGTTTTTAGTTACTAACCTTAATGCACCAAACAAAAAAGTAGTGACGGTTGATGCAAGCAACCCAAGCCCTGAAAATTGGGTTGATTTAATTCCTGAAACCAAAAACGTACTAAATCTTACAAAAGGTGGCGATACCTTTTTTGCCAACTATATGGTTGATGCGATTTCGCAGGTAAAACAGTACAACAAAAAAGGCGAGCTAATTCGCGAAATTACATTACCAGGCGTGGGTACAGCACGCGGTTTTGGCGGTAAAAAAGATCAAACAACGCTTTATTATTCGTTCACTAACTACAAAACACCAGGTACTACTTATACGTTTGATGTAGCTACGGGTGAATCGGGTGTTTATCGCAAGTCAGCTATTGATTTTAATAGTGATGATTACACGTCTGAGCAGGTGTTTTACACATCTAAAGACGGTACTAAAATACCGATGGTAATTACCTATAAAACAGGCATTAAGCTTGATGGTTCAAACCCTACAATTTTATACGGTTACGGTGGTTTTAATATTAGTTTAACGCCAAGCTTCAGCCCCGTTAATGCAGTATGGCTTGAGCAAGGTGGTGTATACGCCGTCGCTAATATTCGCGGTGGTGGTGAGTACGGTAAAGATTGGCACAATGCCGGCACTAAATTGCAAAAGCAAAATGTGTTTGACGACTTTATTGCCGCAGCTGAGTACTTAAAAGATAAAAAGTACACGTCTAAAAAGCGCTTAGCACTTCGTGGTGGATCTAATGGTGGTTTGTTAGTTGGCGCAGTGATGACGCAGCGCCCAGACTTATTTCAAGTGGCTCTACCTGCTGTAGGCGTACTTGATATGCTGCGCTACCATACATTTACTGCGGGCGCTGGTTGGGCATACGACTACGGTACCAGTGAGCAAAGCAAAGAAATGTTTGAATACATTAAAGGTTATTCACCACTTCATAATGTAAAAGCAGGTGTTGAGTATCCAGCGACTATGATCACAACTGGCGATCATGATGACCGCGTTGTCCCTTCGCATTCGTTTAAGTTTGCCGCTGAGCTTCAAGCAAAGCAAACGGGTAATAACCCAACGCTTATTCGCATAGAAACCAATGCGGGGCATGGTGCAGGTACTCCAACGAGTAAAACAATTGAGCAGTACGCTGATATATTTGGTTTTACGCTATATAACATGGGCGTAGAGTCGTTATAAAAGCGCTTTAACAAAATAGCTAACTTTAATAGCTGAGCAAAAAGGCCGAGTAAATTTAATTTACTCGGCCTTTTTAATGTTAGCAGTTAGCAGTTAGCAGTTAGCAGTTAGCAGTTAGCAGTTAGCTACTGCATAGGTGAAAACAATCGTTGATACGTTTTATAGGCGTACTCGTCGGTCATGCCGCTCAAATAATCGCAAATTATACGCATCCCTTGGTTTTGCTTTTGCGCTTCTATGTATTGTGCTTGTGTTGTTTCGGGCAATAAACGCAGAGGGTCGCTTGCAAACGCGGTAAATAACTCTATTAGTAAGTTTTGACCTTTGAACTCTATTTGCTGCATTTCGGGGTCACGTATTAAACGTTGAAACACAAAATGCTTAAGTATTTGCAACACACTGTCGTATTGGGCATCTAATTTAGCGGTGTACTTTAAAATAGGGCATTCAAAGTTATCGTTTTGAATATCCAAATGTATATGAATAATAAAGGTATTAACCAGCTCACCTATGGCATCTTTTCGCTCATAATCATTTTTTGAAAACAAGCGCTGGGTCAGCGATTCAAGCATGGTGTTTAACCAGTCAAAGTTAAGTGCTTTTAAATGAGGTAAAGCATGAGTTTGCCAATCGTCTAATGTGAGTACGTGGGTTGCAATGGCATCTTCTAAGTCGTGTACCGCGTATGCTATATCGTCGGCATGCTCCATTATGGCGCTGTCGAGCGATTTATAGGTTGTTTTAGCGCGGTACTTATCAATTGCAGCGTGGTTGCCAAGCAACGTTTTATCGTTTTGACTCAGTGGTTCTACTATCCAATTGAATATGGCTGCATCGTCGTTGTATAACCCTTTGGCAGGTCGCCAATCATCCGCTTTTATAAATGCACGGCCTGTTGTTGCATCGGGAATGGTATGCCAAAGCGTATTAATAAACGCGGGGTATTTTATAAATCCTAGTAAAGTACGACGAGTTAGGTTCATACCGTGGCCATTACTGTAAGGCTCAAGTTTTGCAACTATGCGCAGTGTTTGTGCGTTACCTTCAAAACCACCGTGATCGCGCATCATGTAATTTAGCGCTATTTCACCACCATGGCCAAAAGGCGGGTGGCCAATATCGTGCGCCAAGCACAGTGTTTCTAGCAGTCCAGTTGATGGAAAGTGCTTAAAGTCGCTATGTTGCGCTTTTAAATGGCGCAATATGCCGGTACCAATTTGCGATACTTCTAAAGAATGGGTAAGGCGAGTGCGGTAAAAGTCGTTTAGGCCAATGCCCATAATTTGGGTTTTAGCTTGCAAACGCCTAAATGCAGCTGCATGAATAATACGCGAACGATCGACCTGCCACGGCGAGCGGTTATCGTTAGGACGATGTTTATATTGCTCTATTATTCGGCTTTGCCATTGTTTATCCATACTGCTTACTCACACATAGTTAATATTATTAAACTTTGCTCAGTATACCCATGGACTTATAAATTGCGAATGAACAAATGCACTACTTTTCGTTATTCGCGTTTATAAAGTGGCTTAGGTATAATGTGCCTTCGTATGCTTGTGTATTAACCATGCATAATTAGTTGTTTGAAAGAGAGAATACATGCTAAGAATTATTTTTCAGTTTTTGTTAACCGTATTTTTTGTATGGGCGCTTGCATATCCGTTTATACAAAATGATGATGTTGAACTAGATGAACAAACATCAGAACAACCAAAAAAAGTGAAGAAAAAAGAAAAACCATTACATAATGTAAAACTGCCAAAGTTTTCAGAATTTAGTGATGTTAAAGAAAAAAAACATGCATTTTTTAGCTTTATTCGTCCGCACGTTGAAGCCGAAAACAAAAAAATATTACAGCAACGCGCTAAGCTCGAAATAGCACGTATGATGCTACAAAACGAATTACCTTTAGAAAAAAAGCAAAGTAAAGATGTTGCAGCAATATTAAAGTCGTACGGCTTACCAGCCACGATTGATACGCTAGTGCTTACGCAAGCACTACGCCGTGTTGATATAATTCCTAAAGAATTAGCGCTTATGCAAGCTGCAAATGAATCTGCGTGGGGCACATCGCGTTTTGCGCGTATTGGCCTTAACTTTTTTGGTCAGTGGTGTTACACAAAAGGTTGTGGCATGGTCCCAAAACGCCGTAATACTGGCGCTGCACACGAAGTTGCTGCGTTTAAATCGGTAAGAGCGGCTATAAACTCTTACTTTAAAAACATAAATACGCATCCTGCTTATAAAGATTTACGCGCAATACGTGAAAACTTACGTCTTGAGCAAAAACCAATTTTAGCGACTGAACTTACACACGGTTTAATGTCTTACTCTGAGCGCGGTGAAGCGTATATAGAAGAGCTAAACACGATGATTAGCCAAAATAGAGCCTACTTTGATGAATAAATACATTTTTAATTGCACCAACGCCATTGCGTTAGTGCTGATGGGCATGAGTGCATTTAATGTTAATGCCAGAGAATTTGTGATGTCGTATGACGGCTTTTATGACCGATTAAAAGTTGTTAACAAAGGCGATTTTCAATATGCGCGAGTTAACTTTTATATAAGCGATATAGCAACTAACGAAGCATGTGCCATTAAAAACGGTACTATTTTAACTGAAAAAAACGAGTACCCACTTAATTTTACCGATAAAGCACAGCTACTATTACCGTTTGATAAGCAACTTGATAGCGATAAAGCGGTGATTGTTATTCAACCACAAAACCCAGATCATGATTGCCAATTAAAACTTCAAATAGAAGCAAACGAACTTGAAGATTTAACGTTTTCAAAGCAGTCGTTATATACCATTAACGAAGAACTTGATGAGTTGTTAACTGATTTGTCGGGCTTTTTTGTAAGTAAATTAATGTGGTTTTTATTACCAGAGCAAAAGGGCGTAGCAGTTACATTTAAAAGCCCAATGCAATTTGATGATAAGAGCATAACGTGTGAAAAGTCAGTGTGTTATTTTGCAGTTGAAGATAACTGGGAGGATGATACCGCGTCACTTGGCGATATATCGCAGGTTATTAAAGTAACGCCTTGGATTGTTAAGTAGCTCACATATAAAAAGCGGCATTTAGCCGCTTTTTTGTACCCAAATAAGTAATCGCTTTTAGTCTTTATTTAATAAGTGGTGCAGATGAATCGCGCTGCATTAAAGTAGGTTCAAAAAAGCGATTTATAACAAGGTTTTTATTTTGATAAACATCTTTAAGCACTAATTTAGCTGCCATTTCGCCCATTTTCCCGACAGGATTATCTATGGTCGTGAGTGTAGGGTACAGGTAGTTTGCAAAAATAACGTTATCAAACCCAACAATCGATAAATCGTTTGGTAAATTATAACCGTGTTCTCGAGCATATTTCATAGCACCGGAGGCCATTTCGTCATTGGCGCACACCAGCGCAGTAAAGCTGAGCTTTTCATCAATAAAATGTTTTAAGCCTTTACTACCGCCAGTTTCGTTAAAGTCGCCAATATAAAAAAGCGTAGGATCAAATTTAATACCAGCCTCTGTGAGTGCTTGTTTATGACCTTCTAAGCGGTTAAAAGCATCGGCTTTAAACTGCGGGCCTGCAATGTACGCTATTTGTGTATGGCCTTGATTTAATATCGATTTAGTCGCTAGGTAGCCACCTAATTGATTATCTAGGCTGATACAGTTATCTTTTAATTGCTCTACGTAACGGCTCATTAAATAAACGGGCGTAGAGCCTTTACTTAGTTTTATTAGGTAGTCGTCTGAAACGGCTTCTACGTGCAAAATAATAGCATCGCAGCGTCTGCTAATTAAAAACTCAATGCCTTCTTGTTCTTTGTCTTCTTCACTGTGGCCGGTGGTAATAATAACGTGTTTACCCGCAGCACGAAGCTCCGACTCAATACCTGCCATCATTTGGGCAAAGAAAGGACCATGTAACTCAGATACTAAAATACCGACACTGTTAGTACAGTTAGAGGCTAAAGATTGCGCTATTGAGTTAGGCTTGTAGCCAAGCTGCTCCATGGCATCAAGCACTTTTTGTTTGGTTTTATCGCTTACACGGGTATTTTTGTTCATCACGCGAGAAACGGTGGCTAACGATACGCCCGCAAGCTCTGAGACTTGATAAATTGTTGCCATGTTATTTGTTCACTCGCTTATCCTTAACTACTTCGGCTAAATAATACCTTAGAGTATATATCTTAACTAGCTGTTAGTTTAGATTGAATATTTTCAACAACCTGATTAGTCAGTGTATATTTTTTCATTATGTAGGCAACAAATAAAGATCCAAAAGCAGGTAACACAGTAAATGAGAGCAAAATACCGTGTTGAGTATCAATAGTTTGTACTACATCAGCCTGATAGCTATAAAAAGATAACAACCAGCCTGCAATTGCGCCGCCTACTGCCACGCCCATTTTAATAAAAAATATGACACCTGAATAAACTAAACCGGTAATACGTACACCTGTTTTTTCATGCCCGTAATCTATAGTGTCGGCCATTTTTGCCCACAACAGCGGGGTAGCCATATCTAAAAAGAATTTCCATAAAATAAAGGCTATAAATGCGAGTACTAATTGATCTTCACTAATAAAGTAGCTAAATCCGCAAATAGCGGCAGCAATAACTTGTAAGCTTATATAGGCTTTTATTTTACAAAAGCGCTTTGCAAGCGGTTGAGCTAAAGCACACCCTAGCATGCTTGCTGCAACGCCTAGAGTCATAAAGAGGGTGATTAAATCGTCTCGACCTAAATAGTATTTTACGTAGTAAACAGCAAGCGTAAGCCTTAACACTTGACCGGTAAGTAAAAAGAACGCAGCTAAGCAAAGCGTTCGCCATTGATCGTTTTTAATTAATGCTTTAACACTTTGTGTAAAAGGAATGTTTTGCTCTTTTGGCTGTTGTATACGCTCTTTTGTGCCTAAAAAACAAAGTAAAAACAGTACAAAGCCTAAAATGCTCATTGCAGTCATGGTATATTGGTAGCCCTTAGCTGCATCGCCTTGGCCAAAGTACTCAACCATTGGCATAGTACAACCCGCAACTATTACGCCGCCTAACATACCAAATACAAAGCGGTAAGACTGAATAGTCACGCGCTCTTTTACGTCGCTTGTAAGTACACCGCCCAGTGCACAATAAGGAATATTGATAGCGGTGTAAGCCACCATTAGCAGTGTGTAAGTAGTAAAGGCGTAAACTATTTTATCGGTGCCTTCTAAATTAGGCGTAGTAAACGCTAAAATACTAATAATGGCAAAAGGAAGTGAAAGCCAAAGTAGGTAGGGGCGAAAGTGCCCCCAGCGAGTATGTGTTTTGTCAGCAAGGTTGCCCATTAATGGATCGGTTACGGCATCAAAAATACGTACTGCTAAAAACATAGTACCGACAACAGCGGGTGATAAACCCACTACGTCTGTGTAGTACAGCATTAAAAACATCATAACTGTTTGAAAAATAATATTACTGGCGGTGTCGCCTAAGCCATACGCTATTTTTTCTTTTACACTGACCATGATTATTTATCCCGCTTTATACTTGTTTTTAGTTATGGGTATATTCTTATCTTTTAGAGATGAGTTCTTTATAAGCTAAGCCACTATTTTTGATAGTGCGTTGCTGAGTTTTATAATCTACATACACAATACCAAAACGTTTTAAATAGCCTTCAGCCCATTCAAAGTTATCCATGAGGCTCCAAGCAAAGTAGCCATGTATAACAACACCTTGCTCAACCGCATTATGAACCGCGTTTAAATGAGTATTATAATAACTTAAACGGTCTAAGTCGTTAACTTCACCATTATTATACGTATCGGGCATGGCTGCACCATTTTCGGTTATATAAATAGGCGGTAAGGTATATGTTTTATTAAGCGATACGAGTAAGTCGGTGAACGATTGCGGGTAAATTTCCCATCCCATATCTGTGAGCGGACCCTTAGGTGCAATAGGCTCATAAATGTCAGTAGGGTGCGCTTTATAAACTTGGCGGGTATAAAAGTTAATACCTAAGTAATCAATAGATTGAGAAATTAATTCCATGTCGCCAGGGTGTATATCTGGTAAATGTTCGCTTGGTAATTGGTTTATTATATCGGGGTATTTACCATCCATTATTGGTTTCATGTACCACTGATTTAAGTAGTCATCAGCGTATTTGGCACTGTCTATGTCTTGCTGATTATCGGTAAGTGGATATGCGGGTGTAAAGTTAAGCACAATGCCGTTTTGAGTATTAGGCGATGTTTTATTTAGCACGTTCATGGCCAGACCATGAGCGAGTAATAAGTGATGAGCTGCTTTTTTACCATACTGCTTACCGACTAGGCCTGGCGCATGTATGCCAATTTCGTAACCTAAAAACGCACTACAAAATGGTTCATTCAATGTGGCATAAGAGTGAACGCGATCGCCAAAGGCTTTAGTAATTAAATTTACGTAATGTTCAAAAGCGTAAGCTGTTTGTCTGTTTAGCCAACCGCCTTCATCTTCAAGGTGTTGCGGTAAATCCCAGTGGTACAAAGTAACAAAGGCTTTAATATTGCGACGTTTTAGCTCATCTAAAATATCAGTATAAAACTTAACGCCTACAGGATTTAACTTTCCTTCTTGGGTCATCACGCGCGGCCATGAAATAGAAAGCCTGTAAGCATCTACGCCAAGTGACTCAATAAGGTCTATATCATCACGCCAAAGGTTATAGTGATCGCACGCGGTATGACCGTCTGAGCTATCGACTATTTTATTGGGTGTATCGCAAAAAGTGTCCCAAATACATGGGAGACGATCTTGTGATCCGCCTTCTATTTGAAAAGAAGCCGTAGCCACACCGTATACAAAGTTTTTAGATAAAAGCGGTGAATGGGGTGGTAGTGATAATTTTGTCATTAATAACAAACCTTTTGTTAGTCATTTACAGAGAAATCAGCTCTGTGTTTTTGCTTAATTAATGCTGTATGCGTGGTACAAAAAATAAAAAGTGTTGAAATATACAGCTTGTTCGTATTTAATTGCATATGAAAGCGCTTACATTTAAGGTTAGT
This sequence comes from Pseudoalteromonas sp. LC2018020214, assembly GCF_016598755.1. Taxonomy (NCBI): domain Bacteria; kingdom Pseudomonadati; phylum Pseudomonadota; class Gammaproteobacteria; order Alteromonadales; family Pseudoalteromonadaceae; genus Pseudoalteromonas; species Pseudoalteromonas sp. LC2018020214. The sequence goes on along the minus strand of NZ_CP066804.1, from coordinate 2,110,530 downwards.
GTTTATTAATTCTTAGGTCAACTCTTTAATGCTTCTGGATGGTTTAAAGACAGCTGAAAACTAAAGCAGAGCAGCTTAAGAATAGATTTATAATAATAAAATACGGAGAACACATGGCAAGTTCAGCACCAGTGACAACACACACACAGTCGCAAAACTATCAGGATAAAAATTACAGTTTTGCATTAACTTCTTTAACAACATTATTTTTTATGTGGGGGTTTATTACCTGCCTAAATGATATTTTAATCCCACACTTAAAAGCCGTATTTAACCTAACGTATGTACAAGCCATGTTGGTTCAGTTTTGCTTTTTTGGCGCTTACTTTTTAATGTCACTTCCAAGTGGTTATATAGTTAAAAAAGTGGGCTATAAAAAAGGCATTGTAATTGGATTATTAATTGCAGCGGTCGGGTGTATATTATTTTACCCAGCAGCGTCTTTACATAGTTATCCTGTATTTCTATTCGCTTTATTTGTACTTGCCAGCGGCATAACGTTATTGCAAGTATCTGCTAATCCTTATGTAAGTTTGTTGGGCTCACCAAAAACTGCATCATCTCGACTTACGCTTACCCAAGCTTTTAATGCATTAGGTACCACTGTTGCGCCATCATTTGGTGCTTTGTTAATTCTAGACTCAGCGTCGGATGCCTTTTTAACACCTGCTCAAAATGCAGAGTCAGTTCAACTTCCTTACCTCCTTTTAGCTGCAATGCTTATTTTACTAGCCGGTATTTTTGCTTGGCTTAAATTACCTGACATTATGAGCGAGCAAAAAGCAGAAGCCGAAAACTCAGATGCAATTGAAGGCAGTGCTTGGCAGTATCGCCATCTTGTATTAGGAGCTGTGGGTATATTTATGTATGTAGGCGCCGAAGTGGCAATTGGTAGCTTTTTAGTAAGCTTTTTAGCACAAGAAAATATAGCAGGGCTAAAAGAGAATGTTGCAGCTCATTACATCACTTATTATTTTGGTGGTGCTATGGTTGGGCGTTTTATTGGTGCTGCTGTAATGCAAAAACTACCTGCTGGTAAAGTACTTGGCTTTAACGCAACTATGGCTATTATCTTAGTCATTATTGCCATGAGCACGTCGGGTCAATTAGCAATGTGGTCAATACTATTGGTTGGTTTATTCAATTCTATTATGTTCCCAACTATTTTTAGTTTAGCGTTAAATGGACTTGGTAAGCATACAGCTCAAGGCTCTGGTATTTTGTGTTTGGCGATTGTAGGTGGTGCAATAGTGCCACTTTTACAAGGTGCGCTTGCTGATAGTGTGGGTGTTCAACTTTCGTATGTTTTACCTATTTTATGTTACATATTCATTGTTTTTTACGGCCTAAAAGGCAGCAAACCAGTATTAGTGAAGGAGCCATCATAATGAAAACGACTTTTAAACTTAATGCATTAGCAATTGCAACGTTAGTAGGGAGTGTTACTGCACTAAGCGGATGTACTAACGAAAGCAATGTTGAAAAAGTAAATGTTGAAGCGCAATCAAAGCTAGAGAAAATTTGGCCAAAGCTTGCAATTGCAGTGAAAAAAGACCCTGCTATTGAGGCTCAAATTGCCACGTTTTTAGAAAATATGACGCTTGAGCAAAAAGTAGCGCAAATGATTCAACCAGAAATTCGTGATATTACCGTTGAAGACATGCGTAAATATGGTTTTGGCTCTTACCTTAATGGCGGTGGTGCATTCCCTAATGGCGATAAGCATGCAACGCCAGAGGATTGGGTTGCACTTGCAGAAAAAATGTATCAAGCATCTATTGATGACTCTGTGGATGGCAGCAAAATTCCAACTATGTGGGGCACCGATGCAGTACATGGTCATAATAACGTAATTGGCGCGACGCTTTTTCCACATAATATTGGTTTAGGCGCGGCTAATAACCCAGATTTAATAGAGCAAATAGCGTCTATTACCGCAGTAGAAGTAATGGCTACGGGAATAGATTGGGTATTTGCACCCACTGTAGCAGTAGTACGAGACGACCGATGGGGCAGGACGTACGAAGGCTATTCAGAGGATCCAAAAATTGTTCACGATTACTCAGCAGCGATTGTAAATGGATTGCAAGGTAAAGCCGATGGCGACTTTTTAAGTGATAAGCGCGTTATTAGCACGGTTAAGCACTTTATTGGCGATGGCGGCACCGTTGATGGGGATGATCAGGGAAATAATATAGACAGTGAGCAATCGCTATTTGATATTCATGCCCAAGGTTACGTAGGTGGTTTGTCGGCGGGTAGTCAATCTGTTATGGCGTCTTTTAATAGCTGGAATGGCGTTAAAAATCACGGCAATAAATACTTACTTACAGATGTATTAAAAACACGTATGGGTTTTGATGGTTTTGTAGTGGGTGATTGGAACGGCCATGGGCAAATTAAAGGCTGTACTAACGAAAGCTGCCCAGAAGCGGTAAATGCTGGCCTTGATATTTTTATGGTGCCAACAGGTGCGTGGAAGCCGCTATATGAAAATACAATTGCACAAGTAAATGCAGGTAAAATAAGTATGAGCCGCATTGATGATGCGGTGGCACGTATTTTACGCGTTAAATTACGCGCTGGGTTATTTGATAAACCAAGTCCGGCTAAGCGTCTTTACTCGGGTAAAACAGAGCTTATTGGCGCGCAAGCGCATCGCGAAGTAGCACGTCAAGCTGTGCGCGAATCGCTTGTATTACTTAAAAATAAAAATAACCTATTACCTATCGAAGCTAATCAACGCGTACTTGTTGCAGGTGATGGTGCCGATAACATAGGTAAACAGTCGGGTGGTTGGAGTATTACGTGGCAGGGGACTAATAATAAAAATGCTGATTTCCCTGGTGCTACTTCGATATATAAAGGGCTTGAAGAGCAAATATCTGCAGCAGGTGGAAGTGTTACTTTAAGTGCTGATGGTACGTTTGAACAACGTCCTGATGTTGCCATTGTTGTATTTGGTGAAGAACCATACGCAGAAGGGCACGGCGATAAAGATAACCTTGAGTTTGAACGTGGAAATAAAAAGTCATTAGCACTTTTAAACTCGCTAAAAGAGCAAGGTATCCCTGTTATATCTGTGTTTATTTCAGGTCGCCCTATGTGGGTTAACAGCGAACTTAATGCATCTGATGCGTTTGTAGCTGCATGGTTACCTGGTACAGAAGGTGCAGGTATTGCTGATGTTTTATTAAAAGCGGCAGACGGCACCATTCAAAATAACTTTAAAGGTAAGCTATCGTTTTCTTGGCCTAAATCGGCGGTACAAACTACGGTTAATAAAGGCGATGAAAATTACGATCCATTACTTCCTTATGGTTTTGGTTTAACGTACGGCGATAAAAATGTATTAGCTGACGACCTTGATGAAGACTCTAAACTTGATAACTCAGGGCTTACGAGTATGGATATACTTGTTGGTGCACCTGTAGCACCATGGCGCTTATTGTTAAAATCGGGCGATGAGCTTTTAGATGTATCGAGTAGTACTCATGAATTTGGTGCAATTAAATACCGTACTGAGGACAAAACAGTACAAGAAGACGCGCGCCAATTTAATTTCAGCGGTGCAGAAAAAGCCAGTGCTGAAATAGTAACAAGCTTTGCAGAAGATACTATTGCCTACGTTGAGGCAAATGGTGTGATTAGCTTTGATATTAAATTAAACGAAGCACTAACGAGCGATGTAGCGCTTGCTATGACTTGTTCTGGTGAGTGTGGTGCAAGCATTGATTTAGCAAACGTAGTGGATAAAACCATTGGAAATAAATGGCAGTCAGTATCAATTGATTTAGGTTGTTTTGCTGATAAGGGTGTTAATTTTGCAAACCTAACAAGCCCATTTAGTTTACACAGCGATGGTAAAGCATCAATTTCTGTAGCTAATATTCAGTTTGTGCCAAATAAAGCGGACGAGGCTACACTTTCTTGTAGGTAGTTTACAAACTCTATTGTGTGTATACCAAAGCCCTTCGAATGAAGGGTTTTTTTTATGTAGATATTAGGGCGTGTTTATCTTTGACGATTAGCTTTGCATTAATAAGCTTTTTTCATCAAAGGTAACTACTTTGTCTCGGCCTGTTTCTTTAGCTAAGTAAAGGCGTTTATCCGCATAAGCAAGCAGCTCTTTTATTGTGGCCTCACCATTGATTGCATTACTTACTCCAGCGCTTACCGAGAGGCTAATGTGTTGTCCGTCATGATAAAAAGGCTGGATACTTATATTTTTTCGTAATTGCTCTGCATCATTTTTTGCTGCACTTAGACTGTAATCAGGCAGTAAAATGGCAAATTCTTCTCCGCCAATTCTGGCACTAATACCCACATTTAAAAATTGCTCTTTAATATGTTGAGATATCCATTTAATTGCCTGATCGCCCGTTTCGTGGCCAAATTGATCGTTTACACGTTTAAAAAAGTCAATATCGAGCAAAATAACAGATACATTTTTATCTATGTTTTTAGGATTACTTAGTGCTTCCCTGCTTTTTGTAAAAAAGCCACGGCGGTTAAGTAATTGACTGAGCGTGTCGGTATTAGCAAGGCTTGAAAGCGTATGTTCAGTATTCGAAGCCAGCAGATACGGCAATATAAGTGCGCTGCAAGTAGCTAAAATTAAATGGCTACTTAAAATAAACTGGAGTGATTCAAGGTAATTAGCTGAATTAGCACCCAGGTAAGGAATTGCGAGTAATGTTGTTTGTGTGAGCATTAAAAGGGTATGAATTAAAAAGCACACAACAAGCGCTTTTTTCTGCAACGTTGCTACAAAGCTCATACTTTTAATAATGTAAGCTGAGTAGAGGTATAGGCCCGAAATAACAAAACTTGTTAGCATTTGCCCTGCTGAATAAGGATATATGGGCAGTAAGGTCAGCGCTGTAAAGCCAAGCAAATAATACAGTGGCACTAAGTTTAGTGGTTTGCTGTGTTTATATTTATGTAATCCAACAATAATTAAAAATGGACTTAGTAATATAAAAATATCAGCCAAATAGTGTGTAATAAAAGGCACGTCTATTACTAACTTTAAACAGGCAAGTAATTCGGCAAATGCAAAAGTGATACACGCTAGGCCAAATAATAAAAATGATGTTTGTTTTTTAAAGTTATGTACAGATAAAAAAAATAGGCCTATTAATACGTTAAGAATGAAAGAGAGACTGATCACTGTAGGCAGGTGTAGCATTTAAGATTCTCTTTTATTAAAGATAGGCGTGGTTGGCGTGGAAAACGTGATGATTATTATGTATTAATGTTTAAAGGTCAATATGGGTAAAAAGTAGTAATTTACCCATACGTCTAATTTGGGAAGGATTTTAACTGAACGAATATTAACGCCCGCTAAACCAAGCTCTCTAAAGCCGATTTAATATCAGGGTGATGAAAACGATAATTATGAACGAGTGCTTTTTTAGGGACTACAAATTGCCCCGTTGTTAATAAGTCTGACATTTCACCCATTAATAGTTTAAGTGCTGCAGTGGGCATAGGAATAAATGCAGGTCGAGATAGCGCTTCGCCTAAGCTTTTACTAAATTGAGCATTGCTTACAGGGTTTGGAGCTGTTGCGTTAACAGGTCCTGATATTTCTGGGTGCTTAATAATAAAGAGTATTAGCTGAATCATATCGTCGATGTGTATCCACGACATACCTTGCTCGCCGTTACCAATCGGGCCGCCTAAACACAATTTAAAAGCAGGCAACATTTTTCCAAGTGCACCTCCTTTTTTAGCTAAAACAATACCGGTGCGCAAAAGGCATACTCTAGTTTGTTCTGATTGTGCAAGTAGTGCTGCACTTTCCCAGTCTTTACAAAGCTGGTGACTAAATTCATTGTGTGGGCTCTCAAACGTTTCATCGATATGATTACTATTTTGTCGACCATAAAAACCGACGGCACTTCCAGATATAAAGGTATGCGGGGGAGAACTACAGGCTTTAATAGCTTCACTAATTTGCTGTGTAATATCAATACGGCTGTTTCGTATTATTTGCTTTTGTTTGTCGCTCCAGCGTTTATTTACAATCGGCTCGCCAGCAAGATTAATAACGATATCAACAGTGTTAAAGTCAACATCACTAATGTCACTTACGGCTTTAACTTTGTGGCCTAATAATACATTTGCTTTAGTTGGATTGCGGCTAAGTACAGTAACAGTATTATGATGAAGTAAAAAAGGGCATAAGTGCTTACCAATTAATCCGGTCGCGCCAGTTATAAATATATGCATTATTAATCCTTACAATAAAATAGAAGCAAGTGATTAAAAAAACATACTCGCTAGCAAACGGCTTTGCAAATTTATACGTACAACAGGCTTTTATGATCACTTCGTAATTATTTCATTTAATTACCTTTTGCCTTACACTGGAGCGATATAGTTAATAAAAGGATTAATAAATTGGCAAGTTTAACTGGAGTGAATAAAAGCTTAATAGTTTTTGCTTCCTTAGTAGTGGTACTCGCCGGAATAAAAGCCGCGAGTGTAATTATTATTCCGTTTATTTTGGCGGCATTTATTGCCATTATTTGTAACCCGCTTATCAAGTTTTTTGCGCGCTACAAAATTCCTAAAGGCATTGCTGTTATGCTGGTAGTGCTTATTATAGTTGGCTTAGGTGTAAGCCTTGGTGGACTTGTAGGGCAATCTATCAACGATTTTTCTCAGCAGCTTCCTGAGTATAAAGCACAACTTAAAGAAGAGTTTGTATGGCTGGTCGATTTAGCATCTCAATACAACATACTGATCAATAAAGATCAGCTAATTAATATGTTCGACCCCGGCAAAATGGTTGATGTGGCCACTAATATGCTCACTGGATTAGGTGGCGTAATGGCAAACATGTTTTTAATTATTTTAACCGTTGTTTTTATGCTGTTTGAAGGGCCAATGCTGAGCAAGAAAATACATATGGCACTTGAAGACCCTGATAGTAAAATGAAGCAAATTGACCGCTTTTTAGAATCTATTAATTCATACTTGGCAATTAAAACGCTAGTAAGTTTAGGGACGGGTATTATTGCTGCGTTTTACTTATGGACTTTAGACGTTGACTACTTTGTGCTTTGGGGCGTGTTGGCATTTATGTTCAATTACATTCCAAATATAGGTTCAATTATTGCGGCGGTACCAGCTGTATTACTTGCCCTTATTACTCAAGGCCCATTAGTGGCAGGACTTGTTGCTGCAGGATATTTAACAATAAATACGGTAATGGGTAATATTGTAGAGCCTAAATTTTTGGGTAAAGGGTTGGGTCTTTCAACGTTAGTGGTGTTTTTATCATTGATATTTTGGGGCTGGTTATTAGGTACTGTGGGTATGCTTTTATCTGTTCCATTAACGATGATTGTAAAAATAGCCCTAGAAGCCAGTGTAGAAGGTAAGTGGGTTGCCACTTTACTGGGCAGTGGTGAAGAGGTTACTAAAAACAACTAATATCTATAACCATCAAGGGCTGTAGAATTAAAGCCCTTGATGGTTAAGTTATCAGTAAATACAGAGCTATTAATTAATAAACGACTTAATAGCGTCATCCACAGCGTTTATTGCGCCTTCTAAATATCCTGCTTCTTGTTTTGCAAACTCACTCGCTACAAAATGAATATCAAGGTTACTTAATTGCTCTTCCAAGTTTGAAAAATCAAATTCTGGATGCTGTGAAGGCTGAGTTTGATCGTCTCTATTAGCTACAAATTTATCCTCTGCCCAGTCTTTAATAAAGTATCCCGTTGCCTTTTCAGCATCCTTACCATAAAAATAGCTAAGCTGTTGGGCACAGGCTTGAATTAATTGCTCTTGAGTTACTTGGTTTCGTGATAAGTAGGGCACACCTATAAAGCCAAATAATGCGGCGTAATTGCTATCCTCAGCACTCGCATCGTGAATTTCGACCATAGGGCCTACGCGGCTAAAGCATTGCCCTGATAAGTTTTTATCACGCCAAAATGCATGTTCAAAAGTAGCTATAAATTTGGCTTGTCCTGCCATCCATGTAGGTACGCTGCTAAGTCGGTTTATGAGTGTTGGAGTCGCCCATAGTTCAGGTGTTAAATGCGTTGTAACCATACGAGCAGGAATTGCTGAAATTAGCTTTTCAGTTGTAAAGTGCTTTATATTGCCTAAGTGATTAACCGTAATTTGCCAGCTATTATCGCTCTTTTTAAGCTCAGTGACATTGTGATCTACCAACACTGAATCGGGATTAAGTTGCTCATACAAGGCAGTTATTAAGGTATTCATGCCGTGTTTGAGTCTAAATAATTGCATATCTCCAGCACCTGCAATTTGTTGAGGTTGCCCGGAGTTAGGTGCTTGATATAACACATCACCTTTGTTGTATTGCTCAAATATACTTAAGTGGAGTGACTTTACTAGCGTTTGAATTTTTGGCTGATGGGGAAATATCCACGTAGGGCCTAAATCAAAACTAATATCGTTATTTATTTGTGATTGCGCGGCAAAAATTCTACCACCCAATTGCGATTTAGCTTCTAGCAATAAGTAAGGAATATTAAGTATTTGCAACTTGTATGCACTGTATAAGCCAGCAAGTCCGCCACCTATAATAATTATTGGTTTAGTCATTTGTTAACTCATTAGTTTTTTAGCAATCTACTAGTAGATAGTTTGTTTTGATATAAATAAATTGTCAAGTAGGCTAGAGAGAGCTGCAAACGCAACTAATTTGGTTTGCCTAAGTTACGTTAAAATGGGTGTTTTAGTGATTCCGTAAATTGATTTATAAGCTCAATTTCACAGAGTTTATAGCTAATGGCTGCTGTTGTCGCATTAGGTAGTTTTATTAAGTAACGCCATTGGCAGGCGCTTTCTAGGTACTTTTCATTATTTTTAATGCTGCGCATAAATAACGGTAACACTTGCGTATTGCCTGTGCTTTCTTGTGATTTAGTTAGCTCATATTTACGCTTTTGTATCCAACTGCCTTGTGCTTGCTTTGCTTTATCAATCTGGGTGTCTAAGCATTGAATATACCGCTTAGCTTCATCGGTTGTTGCTTTAGCAGCTAAAGTACATGCTTCATCTGCAAAGCTGTACTGGCTTGAAGCTAATAGCACAATAGCAGTGAGTTTTAATAACCAGCTACTTTTTGTCATTGTAATTAAACTCTAAAATAAATTGAGCGCCAGCTAAGTTATCAGCATCAGTAATGGTAAGTGTTCCGTGATAAGACTTAACTAAGTCAGATACAATCGCCATGCCTACGCCATGTCCGCTATCGTATGTGTCGAGGCGAGTACCGCGTGTAAGTAAAGATTCACGTTTGTCCTCTGGTACGCCAGGGCCATCATCGCTAATTCCAATACACAAAGTTTTGCTTTGAATAACTTGTATTGCTACTTGTGAGCGACACGCTTTACAAGCGTTATCAATCAGGTTGCCGAGTAATTCCATTAAATCTGTTTGGTCACCTAAAAAGTAATCTTTTTCGGTTACGGTGCAGGTAAAAATAATATCTTTATCACGGTATACTTTTGCCATAGCACTGAGTATTGAATCAAGTACAGGCTTGACTGGTGTTTGTTTTTTCCAGGTATCAGATGCACCCGTTGCGGCACGTTTTAATTGGTGTTCGATCATCACATTAATGCGGTCGAGTTGTTCTTGTGCATCGGCATCGTTTGCCAATGGACTTGATTTTAGTACCGCAAGCGGTGTTTTAAGAGCATGAGCAAGGTCGCTTAATGAGGCTCTGTAACGTTCTTTTTGGCGTTGTTGCGACTCAAGTAGCAAGTTTAGGTCTGCTTTTATTGTTTGCAGTTCTACAGGGTAAAGGCCTTTAATTTCTTGAATATCACCCGATTCAATCGCTTTTATTTCTTTATCGAGTCGTTGGAGTGGGCGAGCGCTCCAAATAAAACCAATTGCCATCAGACCTGCAATTGCAATGCCCATTATAAACATCCAATCTACAAGGGTCTGCTTAAAGCCATCCATTAAACGAAGTAGAGCGTCATTACGTTTAACTAATATAAAACGAGCTTGTTCTGATTGGTCTATGTTATTTAAAATTACTGTTAGGCTAAGTTGCCAGTACGCGGTGTTATTATACTCCACGCGCCTAAAATCTGCGGCACCGGCTTTGGTTTCTATTTGCTCTGGTACATAGTTTAAATTTACAGCCGATTCTGAGTTCCAAACAGGGTCATCATCGCGGTAAATCATTGCGTAGGTATCTGAATTTAATCTGTTTAACTCAGGCGCTAAAATAGTGCTGGGCATAATAATACCATGCTCAGTAAAGTCGACTTCAGATATTAGCGAGTAAAGCTGTGCTTCGAGAGTTTTTTCTGTCGCATCAACAAGTGAAGCGTAATACGCTTTGCCAATTGAATAAAATAAGATAGGGAGCGCGACTAATAAAACAAAGACAAGGATAAATCCTTGCCTTATTTTTAACGATATTTGCGGTATTACCACTGGCTTTTAAGCCTGTAACCACGCCCACGTAGCGTCTCTACTGGGTTTAGTACGCCATCAGGGTCAAGCTTTTTACGCAAACGTAGTACAAATACTTCAATTACGTTTGAATCAAGATCGAAATCTTGGTCGTAAATATGCTCAGTAAGTTCTGATTTAGAAATTACTTTTTGCGGATTTACCATTAAGTATTCAAGTACTTTATATTCGTAAGCTGTAAGGCTAAGCTCTTTATCATCAACCCATACTTGTTGTGAACGTGTATGAATTTTAATTGGGCCCGCAGTCATTTCTGGATTTGCTTTACCAGCACTGCGACGAATTAATGCATTACAACGTGCAATAAGTTCTTCAACATGAAATGGTTTGGTAAGGTAGTCATCAGCACCTGCATCTAAACCTTCTACTTTATCTTGCCAGCGATCGCGCGCTGTTAAGATTAAAATAGGGATAGTAATGCCTTGTGCCCGTGCTTTATTTATTAGCTCAATACCGTCTATTTTAGGTAAACCTAAATCAACTACGGCCATATCAAGCGGGTATTCTGTAATGTGGAAAAGACCTGCTTCACCGTCGTGGCATAAATCCACGCTGTAACGTTCTTTTTCTAAAGCATTACGTAGGTTATCTGCTAAATGTAAATCGTCTTCAATAACTAAAATTCGCATTTGTTAATCCTTTTTCACTTCGCCGGTTTTTTTATTTATATGTAAATCAACGACGTGGCCGTCAGATTTGAGTATTCGTACGGTATAAAAATCTGTTTTTTCGGTAATTTTTAAGGTCTTACCGCCTACTGTTTTCTTTGCAAGTATTACGGCTTTCTTTTTGTCCACCTTAGCATGAGATGCTTGGGCGGCCGTCGCTGCTTGAGCAAAGTTAGCTAAGCTAACACAAGCAATAAAACCGAGGCTTAATAATACGCGCATAATGGAAAACTCCTAGACCAGACCCACTTAGTTTAATGAACTAAGTTACTAAAATTCAAGTAAAAACGCTAAATTCGCTTTTATCTTGGTAATTTTAATTAAAATCTTGTGAACAAACCCTGAATTACAGTGCAACGCACGCTCTTAGGGCTTAATACACCTTTAAGCAGGGAACACTTTTTTGAAAGGTTTTACCACTGTATTTTCATAGATGCCAGCGGCAACGTAAGGGTCAGCTGCTGCCCATTCTCGAGCGGCTTCAATTGACTCAAACTCAGCAACAACTAATGAACCGGTAAAACCTACTTCTTGAGGATCTTCACTATCGATTGCCGGAAACGGGCCTGCAGTAAGTAAACGATTTTGAGAATCAAGCTCACTCAGGCGTGCTAAATGCGCTGGGCGTGCTGCTTTTCTAAGCTCTAAGCTATTTTCAACATCTGTTGAGTGAATCATGTACAACATAAGTAATCTCATAAAAATTGTTAAATTTGATTAACGCAATACTACCACAGCGTTGAAAATTGGTGAATTAAAAGCGTATTTACACAGGTTTACACATCGATTTTATTTTTACACTGTAATTGCTTGAAAATCTCTGTGTAACACTGGTAGAGTCCCTGAAATATACAAAATAATAAAAAGGTTTTAAGCATGAGCGAAAATAGAGAACGATTTAGTTCCCGTCTCGGATTCATATTAGCGGCAGCAGGTTCGGCTGTTGGTATTGGTAATTTAGTTGGCTTTCCGGTTTCTGCTACTAAAAATGGCGGCGGCGCATTTTTATTAATTTACGCTTTATTTGTCGTATTCATTTGTTTACCAGTCATGATGGCTGAAATGGCAATGGGTCGTAACGCTCAAAAAGATCCACTTGGTTCGTATAAACTATTATCAAATAACGATAAAAAGTGGAAGTTTGCAGGTTTTTTAGCCGTGCTTACACCATTTATGATTGCTGTATTTTATATGGTAATTACGGTTTGGATTTTTGGCTATTTAACGCAAACAGGCCTAGGTAATTTAGACTTATTAGCAGATCCCGGCCACTTTGGTGTTTTTATTAATAGTTACACTGTGTTCGGTTATATGGCCGTTGTAGTTATTATGGTGAACTTAATTTTATTAGGCGGTGTTAAGCAGGGCATAGAAAAAGCCGCTAAGTTTTTAATGCCCGCTTTATTGGTTATGCTGCTCGCCCTCGTTATTTATGTATTAACGCTTGATAACGCAATGGCTGGCGTTAAATACTATATTATTCCTGATTTTTCTAAAATGAATGCAAGCGTCTTAAATGGCGCATTAAGCCAAGCGTTTTTCTCACTATCTTTGGGAATGGGTATCCTAATGACTTACGCGTCGTATATTTCTAAAAAGGATGACATTGTAAGTAGCGCTAAAATGGTTGCTATTACTGACTCACTCGTTGCGTTTGTAGCGGGTTTAATGGTGCTACCCGCTATATTTAGTTTTGATCCAAATACAGACCCTGCAGCACTTTCTGACTCGTCCGTATCCATGATTTTTGTTTACTTACCTAAAATTTTATTAGCACTGCAAAATGATATTGGCTATGTAGGTGCATCTATTGTTGCATTTTCGTTCTTCTTATTAGTATTTTTTGCAGCGATTACCTCGCTTGTTTCAATAGTAGAAGTCCCGACTGCAACCCTAAGTGACCGCAAAGGTATTAGCCGTAAAAAAGCATTGGGCATTCTTACACTTTCAACCGGTGTACTTACTATTTTATGTACAACGTCGTTTGGTATGATTGACAGCCTTACATCAGTGACAAGCTACGGCGGTGTTAATAAGAGCTTTTTTGATATTATTGTTGATGTATTTTACGACACAATTTTACCGCTTAATGGTTTAATGGTGTGTTTGTTTGTAATGTATCGCTGGAAAAAAGCACGCTTAACACAAGAGCTAAGCTTAGGTTCGCCTAATTATGCAGGAAGCTTTATGGAAAAATACGTTAACTTTTCACTTTCAACGTTTATTCCTGTTATTTTAGCTGTGATATTTATTAATACAGTGGCGACTAAGTTTTTTGATTTAAAAATATTTGGTTTTTAATAAACCTCTTTAAAACTTGTTGAATAATATAATGCCGCTCAGTTAAGCTTAGCGGCATTTTTTATAGGCATTTTTTATAGGCATTTTTTATAGGCGTTTTTTACAGGTATCTGATCTAACTATTAAAGGGATTTAAAATGAATAAAATTATTGTTGGGTTTGCTTTTGCTATCTCATCATTCGGCGCACTTGCACAAAGTGCTGATGGTTGGCCTGAAGGCGGTGCAATGCACACCGGCATTACTTATAATTTAGAGGGTAATAGGTACAAAACTAAAATCAGTAAAATGATGGATGAAATTTACCCGCAACTAACTGATGATTACCAAGTAGACGCAGTTAAAGCCCAAATAACAGCATGGGAGCAGTATATAGATGCTACATGTAACGTTGTTGGCATAGCAACGGGTGCCGGTGGCTCTTGGCCCTCAACGTATAGTGTTAAATGCCAAAGAAGCCTAAGTTATGACAGATATTTTGCGACTAAAAACGCGCTGAAGTGCGTTAATAGATTAAGCAAAGAAGAGTTCGTAGGGCGTAGCGAAAAGTTAAATTGTTTAATTCAAACATTAAATATAAAAATATTTTAAGGTTTGCAATCGTGCTACAGCTAAATTATAAAGTTAGCTGTAGCATGTTAGGCTTTATAGCAACTCAATGCTTACTGTTGCGCCTTTTTCGATATTGCCGCTTTGTGCTGGCACTACAATTAAGCAGTTAGCTTTACTAAGCGACGAAAGTACACCCGAGCCCTGTTTATTAAACGGGGCAACTACCAAGTCTCCTTGCTCGTTAATTGTTGCTGTACCGCGCTGAAAGTCAGCTCTACCTGGGCGTTTTTTAATAACGGATGTAGTAACCGCGTTAAAGCGCATTTTAGGATTTACGTCACCAAGCCCCGACAGCTTTTGCAGTGCAGGCTCTACTAACTGATTAAACGTAACAGCAGCCGACACAGGGTTGCCTGGCAAGCCAAAAAAGTAACTGTTAGCTAGTTTACCAAAGGCAAAAGGTTTGCCTGGTTTCATGGCTATTTTCCAAAAGTGAATATTGCCAATTTCGTTGAGCACTTCTTTCGTAAAGTCGGCTTCACCAACCGATACACCACCTGAGCTTATTACGGCATCGGCAAGTTCGTTCGCTTTTAAAAATGCATTGGTGATGAGTTCTTTGTCATCAGGGATAATTCCTAAATCAAGCACGTCTATATTTTTTTGTTGCAGCGCACTAATAATAACAGCGCGGTTGCTTTCAAAAATAGCGCCTTGTTTAAGCGGCTGACCAGGTTCAATTAGCTCATCGCCGGTAGAAAGTACTGCTATTTTTAAGTTTCTTACCACGTCTATATTGGCAATTCCTAAAGAGGCAAGTAATCCCACATCAACGGCTTTTAATTTATCGCCTGCTTTTAAAATAACGTCGTCTATCGCAATATCTTCGCCAGCAAAACGCACGTTTTCGTTTAGTTTTGGTTGCGCGGTAAACGTAATTTTATCACCATCAACCGAGGCGTTTTCTTGCATTACAACGCCGTTAGCGCCTGGTGCAATGGCGGCGCCGGTCATTATTCTTACGCATTGCCCTGGGGTAAGCGTTCCTTCAAAAACTTGACCTGCAAACACACTACCTACTTGTGTGTAGGTTAAGCTTTTATCTGAAATACACAGCGCATAGCCATCCATTGCAGAGTTGTTATGAGCGGGTACGTTTATAGTTGATTTAACATCGCTTGCTAAAACGCGATCAACACTTTGCATTATAGAAATGGTTTCAACGTCTTTAATAGGCGTTATTGTGCCAAGTATATTTTGTATTGCAGTTTCAATTGGTAATAAACCGGGTGCATTGCAAACATCGTTCATATATATTGCTTACTTAAATCATTTTATTTTGAAACAATACTTATAATGTCAAAGCTTTACAATACATGGTTGGGTTATTTTTTGTGTGTGATATGCATGTTTTCGTGCAGCGTAAACGCAAAAGAAACGCTGCAAGTAGCCGTAGCAAGTAATTTTAAAACTGTATTGCAAACCCTACTAAAAAAATCCCCATTACCTAATGTTGACGTGAAAATATCAGCCGCTTCTAGCGGTGTTTTATATTCGCAAATAGTGCATGGCGCGCCATTTGATGTGTTTTTATCAGCTGACGATTTTCGCCCGCAATCGCTTATTAAAGAAGGCTATGCCGAGCAAAGCAGTTTAATTACTTACGCGTTAGGCGAACTTGCTTTGTGGCAACCAAAAGCTGAAAAAGTAAATGATAAAGTAGCCATTGCTAATCCGCGTTTTTCACCATACGGACGTGCCTCAGAGCATTACGCGAATAACCATTTTAAAAAACCAATAAATTATGTGTACGGTAATAATATTACGCATGCGTTTCAGTTTGTGCAAAGCGGTAATGTAGGGGTAGGGCTGGTGGCTGTTTCATCACTAAAGGCGGCTTACAGTAACTCGCAAGATCAAAAATATTTAGATTATACCGTGCTGCCTACCAATCAATATCCCGATATAATTCAACAAGGTGTTATTATTAGCTCGACTAAAAAGCATGCTAGCGCTAAGCAACTTATGCAATTTTTAATGATGGACGCTACGCAGCAGCAATTAATTGAATTAGGTTACAGAATAAAGGACAACAATGCTTCAAAGTGATTTAACCGCGCTGTGGTTAACTATAAAACTTGCCTTTATAACCGCAGTACTCCTTCTTGTTTTTTGTATTCCAGTTGCTTACAAGCTCGCTGGATATAACGGTAAATTTAAACCATTTTTAGAGGCATTAATTGCAATGCCTTTAGTGCTGCCGCCTACGTTATTAGGGTTTTATTTACTTGTTTTATTTTCGCCTGATCACATTTTTGGGCAGTTTTGGTTTTGGCTAACGGGTACGCAGCTTGCGTTTAGTTTTCAGGGCGTAGTTATAGGCTCGCTTTTTTATTCGCTGCCTTTTGTAATGCAGCCTCTTGTGGCTGGGTTTAAGCATATTAATCAAACCTATAACGAAGCTGCCATTGCGCTTGGGTTAAGCCCGTTTAAACGCTTTGTGCATTTAATTATTCCGCTTTTAAAACCCAGTATTGGTAGCGCATTTGCTTTAGGCTTTGCGCATACATTGGGTGAGTTTGGTTTGGTATTAATGATTGGCGGTAATATTCAGGGGCAAACACAGGTGGTGTCTATTGCGCTTTATGATCATGTTGAATCATTAAATTATACGGCGGCGCATCAGCTTTCACTTATTTTACTGGCAATTTCGTTTGCCTGTTTAGTGCTGTTATTTAAGTTTAATAAAAGCATTGTAGGGGTTAAGCAATAACATGATTAAGTTAAGCCTTTTTAAAGCACTCAATAATTTTGATTTAGATATAAACCTTGAGCTTGAGTCGTTTAATGTACTGGGTGTTTACGGGCCTTCTGGCTCGGGTAAGTCAACATTACTGCGTTGTATTAGTGGTTTAGAGCCTGCAAAAAGCGTTTACATTAATAATCAGCCAGTGCATGAGTTGCTAAGTGATAAACGCGGTATAACGCTTCAGTTGCAATCGTGCCCGTTGTTTCCTCATTTAGATGTTGCAGGTAATTTAGCGTTTACACAAAAACACTGCGGAAATAAGCAAACAAGCTTAACGCTTCAATACGTTGTTAAAGCACTTGAATTACAAGATTTACTAAATCGTGATGTACAAAGCTTATCGGGCGGCGAACGCCAACGTGTAGTATTTGCGCGCACTTTGCTTGCCGGCCAAAAATTTATAATGCTTGATGAGCCTTTTAGTGCGCTTGATTGGTCATTGCGTTTTAAAACGCTCACTAAACTCAATGAGTTAGCCGTTAAGTTTAATATTAAATTTATAATAGTAAGCCACTCATTAAAAGAGCTGCTATTTTGCTGCGATACCCTTATCCAGCTTGATAAAGGTAAGGTGATAAACCAAGGTGCAAGTGCGCACGTTGCAAAAGCTATTTATGCAAACGATAGGCAAACACCGCTGAGCTTAATTAATTACGATGTGGTTAAATTTGACGAAGGCTACGGGCTATATCAACTACAATTACAGCAAAGTGAGCAACCGCTTTTTGTGCTTCCTGCACTTGTAGATAGCAGTAATAAGCTAATTATAGAAAGTGAGCAAATGTCGTTTAGTGCGTTAATGCCTGAACAAACAACGCATAGCAATGTTTTAAAGTCGGTATTAACTCAGGTTGAGCTTATTAATAATAAGTGGCAGTTAACGCTGAATGTAGATGGGCAAACCTTGTTTGGTTTGGTTTCAAGGCGAGTGTGGGACAAAAACGACTTTAAAGTGGGCAATGTGCTTTATACAACAATCCATAATTTAGAATAACTAAATGCTGCACACCGCACACTGACTGTTTTTAGCTATTTTAAAACGATTAAATTCCATGCTTAAACCATCTACCAGCAATAAATGTTCGCTTAAGCCGCTGGGTAAACCAGCAAGCATTTTTAGCGCTTCAGTCGCCTGAATACTGCCTATTAGCCCTACAATAGGAGAGAGCACACCGGATTCTGAGCAGCTTTGTGTTTGTTCACTAAAAAATTGTGATAAACAACCATAACAGTGGCTGTTTCCATCCATAGTAAAACACGCGACTTGTCCTTCCATACGTATTGCAGAGCCTGACACTAGCGGAACTTTAGCTTTAAAACAGGCGCTATTAAGTGCATTGCGCGTTGCTAGGTTATCTGAGCAATCAATCACTATATCAATGTTATTAAATAGCTGTTCTGTAGAGGTATTTACATCAAAAAATGCCTCAATGGTTTTTATATCTATTTCACTATTAAGTGCGCTGAGCTGTTTTTTAGCAGCACTGCATTTTGAGCTACCAATATCACTTTCTTTATACAGTATTTGCCTTTGCAGGTTGGTCACGTCTATTTCATCGTTATCAACTAGGGTAAGCGTCCCAACGCCAGATGCTGCTAAGTATTGACTTACTGCACAACCAAGCCCACCCACACCAATAATTAAAGCATGCGATTGCCATAGTCGCTCTTGTCCGTCTATATCAAGCTGCGGGAGCATAATGTGCCGAGAATAGCGCAGTTGCTGCTGGTAAGTTAGCGGTGTTTTTTGCATTTTCAAACTTCTCATACTTTTTTTGAACAATACCAATTTGTTAAATCCTAGAGCAAGTAGTAACGCTTTTTATTTGCACTGTAACAGCCCATACCCCCTCACTCATATAGTGCAACTATAACGCATTAAAAAAATAAATACATATAACCAACTGAAATATATGGTTTTTAATTAGTGGCTCAGTAATTGCTGTATTGGGTTAACTAAAATTTAACAAACATTGGGCTGCTACTCATATAAAAGAGTGGGGCATTTACAAAACAATAATACGTTTACGAGGAAATAAACATGCAACCGAGTTCTGGATTTAACTTAATATCCTTCAAAGGAAAAATGAAAGTATTACATCTGAGTTGGATGGTCTTTTTTGTGTCATTTTTTGTATGGTTTAACCATGCTCCTTTATTGGGTGCTATTGCGGGCTCGCTTGGTATTACCATGGCGCAAGTTAAAACATTACTAATTTTAAATGTAGCGTTAACTATTCCTGCCCGTGTTGTGGTGGGTATGCTGACCGATAAATTTGGCCCTCGGATTGTTTATGCGGCGCTACTTATTACCTGTAGTATTCCGTGTTTTATGTTTGCTATGGCAACCACATTTGAACAAGCCGCTATAGCGCGTTTTGCGCTAGGTTTTATTGGTGCTGGCTTTGTTGTGGGCATTCGTATGGTGAGTGAATGGTTTCCAGCTAATGAGTTGGGCATAGCAGAAGGTATTTATGGCGGTTGGGGTAACTTTGGTTCAGCAGCAGCGGCTATGTTACTGCCAATTATTGCACTTATGTTTGGTGGCGAAGATGGTTGGCGTTACGCAGTAGGTTTAACGGGTGTATTAAGCGTTATATTTGGTATTATTTGGTACTTAAATGTAACCGATACACCAAAAGGCGGTACATACTTTAAACCTAAAAAAGTAGGCGCAATGGAAGTAACCAGTAAAGGCGACTTTGTATTACTGCTTATTATGAAAATTCCTATGTATGGTGCATTAGCATTACTTACTTGGAAGCTTTCACCAACCGGTGCTAACCTAATTTCGGCTAATTTTGTACTTGCCGTGTATGCTTTTTTAGTTCTGCTTTATGTTTACGAAGTGTATAAAACCTTTGACGTAAATGGTCATATCTTTAAAGAGCCTGTACCCGAGTCGCATCGTTATGAGTTTAAGCAAGTAGCTGTTTTAAATATTTTATATTTTACAACCTTTGGTTCTGAGCTGGCGGTTGTATCTATGTTGCCACTGTTTTTTATGGATGTGTTTGGTCTTGATATGGTGTATGCGGGTATTTTAGCTTCTGCTTATGCATTTATGAACTTAGCTTCTCGCCCTGGTGGCGGTTGGATTTCAGATAAATTAGGTCGTCGTATAACACTTATTGTACTTACAACGGGCCTTGCTGTTGGTTATTTTGTAATGGGCTTGGTTGATGCATCTTGGCCTTTATGGCTTGCAGTTGTTGCGGCTATGGCATGTTCGTTCTTTGTGCAAGCAGGTGAAGGCGCTGTATTTGCAGCAGTACCGCTAATTAAGCGTCGTTTAACTGGGCAAATTGCAGGTATGACAGGCGCATACGGTAATGTGGGTGCAGTAGTTTACTTAACGGCATTGTCACTTGTTGATTATCAAACCTTCTTTTTCATTATTGCGGGTAGTGCATTACTTGGCCTAGCTGCACTGTTTTTTATGAAAGAACCAGACGGACATATTACCGAAGTAAATGAAGACGGCACCGTTGAACTTATTTCAGTGACTTAAGGCATTATTGACTATGTTTGATGAAACACTCCACGCTAAAGCGCTTGAAAATGAACTCAACGTTTCATTTGGTGGGCACAGTGCTAAAGGGTTAAAAGCAGAAAACCAAGATGCGTTTGCAGCTCTTAATACCAAAGCGCAAGAAAAAGAGTCTAAAGGCGTTATTGCCTGCTTAGCCGATGGGTGTTCATCAGCAAAAAATGCTAAACAAGCGTCTCAACTTTCGGTTACTCATTTTATAAATGAGTATTTAAATACCCCCGAAAGTTGGGCGGTTAAAAAGTCAGTGTCGAAGGTGTTAGCAAGTTTAAATCAGTGGCTTTATTCGCAGTCGGTTAATTACAATCACTTAGGTCAGCGCCAAGCCGATTGGATGACGACTTTTACAGCACTTATTTTAAAGTCGGCAACGGGTTATATATTTCACTTAGGTGATACGCGTATTACTCGCTTGCGAGGAAATAAAATAGAGGCAATAACACGGGATCACAAAGTAAACGATACGCTAACGCGTGCACTTGGCGCACAACTTCATCAAGAAATAGATGTATACGAGGTTGACCTAAAAGCAGATGATATTTATATATTAACCTGCGATGGCATACACGATGTGCTTCCAAGTAG
The DNA here is from genome assembly GCF_016598755.1 of Pseudoalteromonas sp. LC2018020214. Classification (NCBI taxonomy): domain Bacteria; kingdom Pseudomonadati; phylum Pseudomonadota; class Gammaproteobacteria; order Alteromonadales; family Pseudoalteromonadaceae; genus Pseudoalteromonas; species Pseudoalteromonas sp. LC2018020214. The sequence continues at coordinate 2,089,578 of NZ_CP066804.1, read as the reverse complement.
TGATATAGCTAAATTAATTAACGAGCACACTAATTTAGAAAATGCAGCTAAAGCAATTACCGAACTTGCATTAGCACGAGGCAGTGACGACAACGTAAGTTGTTTGCTTGTAAAAGTAGAAAATATTGCCGAGCAAAAGTTAGATGAGCTTTATCATTCGCTAACACGACGAAAAATTCCACCTGCGCTTAATGTTGGGCAAAAAATTGATGACTACACGGTTATTCGTAAATTACATGCCAGTAGTCGCTCGCACATTTATTTAGTGCAACAAGCGCCCGATATACCGCCAGTGGTTTTAAAAGCACCTTCGGTTAATTTTGAAGACGATGTGCACTACCTTCAAGGCTTTATAAGAGAAGGCTGGGTAGGGCAACGCATAAACCATTTAAACGTGATGAAAGTACTGAGTACGCAATCGCAAAGTCGTTTTTTGTATCATATTTGTGAGTACATGGACGGGCAAACACTCAGTGATTGGAAGCACGACGTGCCGCACCCAGAAATAACTCAAGTACGCAGTATTATTGAACAAATAGTACATGCACTAAGGGCGTTTCAGCGACTCGATATGGTGCATCGCGATTTAAAACTCGATAACGTAATGATAGATGCGCACGGTAAAGTAACGCTAATAGATTACGGCACAGTAAGTGTTGCGGCTATGGACGAGTCGGTTAAACAAATTGCGGATGATTGCCCGCAAGGCACTGCCGACTACACTGCACCCGAAACACTCATTACTATGCACGCCGATTTTAAAAGTGATTTGTTTTCACTTGGCGTGATTGCATACGAGTTACTGTGCTCAAAATTGCCTTATAAACCACTGCCACTTAACCACGTAGCGCCAAAAGATTACAGCCATTGGCACTACACAAGTATTCGTAAATACAGAGCCGATATTCCGTTTTGGTTAGATCAAGCCCTTATGAAGGCGCTTGCCCCTAGACCAGAGCTCAGATACCAAGCTTTTTCTGAGTTTATAAACGATATCAACAAACCTAATCCTTATTTAGAAAGTACCGCTAATAAAAGTTCAATAATGAAACGCGATCCAGTTATGGTGTGGAAATGTATTTCGCTGTGTTTATTTATTGCTTTGGTATGTGTATTAATAATTAAAACTTAGAGAACCAAAATGCTTAACTATAAGAACAACTTACCTATTATTTTTATACTGGGTTGCTTCACTGCGCCTTCAATAAGCCAAGCTTCGCAAACTGATCTTGATTTTAGACTGCGTTTTGAAAGCGTTGATCAAAACAATGCTCTAAAAGATGCAAGCGGCTTAACACTTAGAACCCGCTTAACGCATCAAACAGATGAGGTAAATGGTTTTTCAGCCCTTATTGAAGTAGAAGACACTCGCAGCCTATTGGGCGTAGATGATTACAATAATACAGTGGGTAAAAATACCGATTACTCAGTTATTGCCGATCCAGAAACCACTGAGATTGATCAAGGCTTTGTTAAATATACCCGCGATGGCCTATCGCTAAAAGTAGGACGCCAAGTAATAGCCCTTGATGGGCAGCGTTTTGTTGGGCACGTAGGTTGGCGCCAAGATAGGCAAACATTTGATGCAGCAACCATTAATTACGCATTTAACAACATCGATTTACAATACAGTTATTTAAATAAGCGTAACCGCATATTTGCTGACGATAAAGATATTAAATCGTCCGATCATCTAATTAATGCAAGTTTTAAAACAGACTACGGTAAAGTGGTTTTATACAGTTACTTATTAAGTGACGATGCACTACAAGATGACAGTTTAGACACTTATGGCGTTTCTTTTAATGGTAATAAAACCCTAAACGACATAAAATTTTATTACAAAGCGGAGTATGCAACGCAGTCTGCTTCAACAGGCGTGAGTGATTTTGATGCCGATTACTATGCACTTGAAGGTGCAGTCGATTTAAATGGTTTGGGAATAAAAACAGTAACATTAAAAGTCGGCATAGAATCACTTGGCTCAGACAATAGCGATTACGGGTTTGCAACGCCGCTTGCCACGTTACATAAATTTAATGGTTGGGCAGATACGTTTTTAAATACACCCACACAAGGCTTGGACGACACTTACATAAGCTTAAACGGTAAAGCGTTTGACGGAAAATGGCTGGTGGCTTATCACAGTTTTGATGCTAATGAGCAATCAAATGGGGTTGACGATTTAGGTACTGAACTAAACGTACAATATGTTAAACCTATTAATAAACAATATGCAGTAGGTGTTAAATACGCTGATTACTCAGCGGGCGATACTGCTGCTAATAAAGTCGATACTCAAAAATTGTGGGTATGGATGAGCGCTAAATTTTAACCCTTTGTTGTACTTAATTTCCCTTCTAACTTTCTTCATTAATTTATAGCGATACAAGATGGTGCAATTGCACCATCTTGTGGGGCTTTATGCTTTTCACCTCTGCACCAGTATGGGCAACCTGCTGATTTTAAACGCTTATATATTTGGCTTACATATTGCTATAACAATCCTATAACAAATTATTCGATGTCAGTTTTAGTCAATCACTAAAGTAGATATCATTTTAAGGTGAGTAAATGCTAAGCAAGCAGCGTGTTGTAGTGGTAGGAAACGGAATGGTGGGGCATCATTTTGTGCAGCAGCTAGTTTCTCAAAATCAAGCTGATGAACAATTTGAGATTACGGTACTTAGCGGTGAAGACCGTTTAGCGTATGACCGCGTACAACTATCCTCTTTTTTTAAAGGCAAAACCGCAGACGACCTCGCACTTACATGCAATAAAACCTATGACGATTGGCAAGTACGCTTTCATACTCATTCTAAAGTGGTTGATATAAATCGTGATACGCAAACTGTAACGACCGCTAAAGGTGAGTTGTTTGAATACGACAAGCTTGTGCTTGCTACAGGTTCATTCCCATTTGTACCTCCTATACCGGGTAAAGATCGCGAGCATTGCCTTGTTTATCGCACCATTAACGATTTACACGCAATAAAAAATTCAGCCCACGGCAGCAAAGTAGGCGTGGTAATTGGTGGCGGTTTACTGGGGCTTGAAGCTGCAAACGCATTAAAGCAACTGGGTCTGCATACTCACGTAATAGAATTTGCACCGCAACTTATGGGCGTACAAGTTGATGCGGGGGGCGGTCGGTTACTAAAAAACAAAATTACAGACTTGGGCGTTACTGTGCATACATCGGTAGCAACCGAGGAAATAGTAGAGGGTGAAAGTTGCCGTTACAAAATGTGTTTTAAGGGCGGTAAAACCCTTGAAACCGACATGATTGTATTTTCGGCGGGTATTCGCCCTTATGATAATTTGGCCCGCGAGTTTAATTTAGAGTTAGGCGAGCGTGGCGGTATTGTAATTAATAACCACTGCCAAACGAGCGATAAAAACATATACGCTATTGGTGAATGTGCACTGTGGAATAATTTTATTTTTGGCTTAGTGGCACCTGGTTACGCCATGGCTAAAATAGCAGTTGGTCATATTTTACAAGATACGCAGCAAGGTAGTTTACAAAGTACTGGCTTAGACAATAAAGCCGATGAATTTAGCGGTGCCGATATGAGCACCAAGCTTAAATTAATGGGTGTTGAAGTAGGCTCTATCGGCGATGCGCATGCACGCAGCGAAGGCGCAATAAGCTATTACTTTGAAGACCAAGCCAATGGTATTTATAAAAAAATAGTCACTAATTCACAAAGTAATAAGCTGATTGGCGCGGTACTTGTTGGCGATACCAGCGATTACGACAATTTGCTGCAATATCATTTAAACGACATTGAACTTACCACCGATCCCGAAGCGCTCATTATGCCCCTTGCCGGCGACATAGCAGAGCTAAGCGCCGATGACTTGCCTGATGACGCCATTATTTGCGCGTGTCATAAAGTAACCAAACACACCATTGAACAATCAGTTTCTAACGGCTGCATAGATTTGGCAAGTGTGCAGCAAAGCACCAAAGCCAGTACAGGTTGTGGAGGGTGTGAAAAGCTCGTTCAAAACGTAATAAACAGCGCGCTCGCTAAAGCAAGTAACACTATTAACGTAGTTACCCTTAATGAGCCTGTAAAACAGCCTGCATAAATTAAAGCACACTAAAAGAGAGCAGTAGTATGACAACCGCAAACACGTCACCAACTATAAATAAAACCAGTTTAAAACAAACAACATGTGCTTACTGTGGTGTAGGGTGCGGTGTTGATATTTCACTTTTTAATAATGTGCCAACCAAGCTTGAAGGCATGCGAGAGCACCCCGCAAACTTTGGTCGTTTATGTGTAAAAGGCACCCATTTGCTCGACACCACAGGCAGTGATAACCGCTTAACGTCGCCTCTTATTAATAATCAAGCTGTTACGTGGGATGAAGCAACCGACCATGTTGCCAATAAATTTAACGACATAATACAAAAGCACGGACCTGATGCGGTGGCATTTTATGTATCGGGGCAGTTACTTACTGAAGATTACTACATTGCTAATAAATTAATGAAAGGCTATATAGGCTCAGGCAATATTGATACAAATTCGCGCCTGTGTATGTCATCTGCTGTGGCAGGTTATAAACGCGCTTTTGGTGAAGACGTAGTGCCGTGTACCTACGAGGATTTAGAGCAAACTGAGCTACTTATTTTAATTGGCTCTAATGCCGCGTGGACTCACCCGGTTTTATATCAGCGAATGGAGCGTGCAAAGCAGCTTAACCCAAATATGAAAGTGGTGGTTATTGATCCGCGTAAAACTGACACAGCGGAGCTTGCCGACACATTTTTAAATATAAAACCAGGCAGTGACGCTGCGCTTTATAACGGTTTGCTTAATTATTTAAATGAGCATAACCACCTCGATACGCAATTTATTGCTCAGCACACAAACGGCTTTGAAAGCGCATTGCAAGAGGCACAAAAATGGAGCTGTGAGGCAGTTAGCGACTTTTGCGATATAGCAATTGAGCAAGTCACTGAGTTTTACGCGCTATTTGCTAACAGCCCAAGCGCAATTAGCTTTTATTCAATGGGTATAAATCAGTCAAGTTCGGGTGTAGATAAATGCAACGCCATTATTAATGCGCATTTAGCCTCAGGTAAATTACTTAAGCCAGGCAGTGGTCCGTTTTCAATTACTGGGCAACCCAATGCGATGGGCGGGCGCGAAGTCGGTGGTTTGGCTAATCAGTTAGCGGCGCACTTAGATATTGAAAACGAAGCGCATCAATCACTTGTACAACGCTTTTGGCTCTCGCCAACTATTGCTAACAAAGCAGGCAGCAATGCTATTGATATGTTTGATGAAATAGCCGCAGGCAAAATAAAAGCAGTGTGGATAATGGCAACAAACCCAATGGTGAGCTTGCCCAATAACGCCGCTATTAAAAAAGCATTAGAGACCTGTGAGCTGGTGGTTGTATCTGACTGTATTGCAAAAAGTGATACGTTAAAATTTGCCGATGTTGCCTTTCCATCAACCGGATGGGGCGAAAAAAACGGCACAGTAACTAACTCAGAGCGCAGAATATCAAGACAGCGCCCGTTAGTAGCGCCTTATTCGGGTGCTAAAAACGATTGGCAAATTATGTGTGAAGTCGCTAAAAAAATGGGCTTTGAAGGTTTTGATTTTACAGATCCAAGTGGCATTTTTGAAGAATGGGCACAATTAACCGACTTTGAAAATAACGGCAGCCGATTATTAAACCTCTCTGGTTTAGTTGGGCTCACAAAAAGCCAGTACGATAACTTAAAACCCATTATGTGGCCTGTTGTTAAAAATCAGCCTTATAAAAACGGTCAGGTTTTTACAAATAACCAATTTAGCACCGCTGATAAAAAGGCGCGTTTTATACCTATAACGCCGCAATTACCTGTGCAACAAACATCAAGTGATTATCCGTTTGTAATGAACTCAGGACGTATACGCGACCAATGGCATACGATGAGCCGCACGGGTAAAAGCACTGCGCTTTCATCGCATATTACACGCCCGTATATTGAAATTAATCCGCTTGATGCCAGTAAATTAGCAATTAAACAAAACGATTTAATAAGCGCGATTGCCCAAACAGGGCAGGTTACCGCGCATGCAAAAGTAACCGATGCTGTGCGAAAAGGTGAATGCTTTATGCCTATTCATTGGAATAAGCAATTTGCATCATCCGCTACAGTAAGTGGGTTGTATCAATCGGTAGTTGACCCTCTATCTGGTCAGGCTGAGTGCAAACACGGCGCTGTTAATATAGTTAAAGCACCCTTTGGGCAATATATGCAGCTGTTTGCTAAAAACGAATTTGTTATAAACAGTGATTTTTGGCTCAAAGTTAATGCAAGTAATTGCTTTAATTACCAATTGGCGCTTAATGAGCCAAAAAGTGATTTACTGTATTACTGCCAAACCTTAACCGGTTTACAAGGGCAGTGGTCGGCTATGAATACGGCAAAAGCCATGCATGTGCAGTGTATTCAAAACGATCAATTAGCGTTTGTTGGTGTTATTTCTAACGAGCAAAAAGAAATATCACTTGAGTGGATAAACCATTTATTTGCAGAGCCATTACTGACCTTTACACAGTTACAGTCTTTGCTTTATGCAACTCCCGATGAAGAATTTACCCAAGGCGTGCAAGTGTGTAGCTGCTTTAAAGTAAGAGAGCAGCCTATTATAAACGCCATTAAAAACGGTGCAAACACAGTCGAGCAATTGGGGTCTGAACTTAAATGTGGGACGAACTGCGGTTCGTGTAAAACACAATTAAGCCAATTAATAAAACAACATTACAAAGCAGGTTCTAGCAGCATTGATGTTGCGGTTGTAATGTAAAGAAAAAAGGAAGCATATGCTTAATGATCAATTTGGTCGGCAGTTTAACTATTTGCGCCTCTCAATAACCGATGTATGTAATTTTAGTTGTAGTTATTGTTTACCAAACGGATATCAGTGCGATACGCCGCGTAATTTTTTAAATAAAAATGAAATTAGCACGCTTGTAAATGCGTTTGCAGAACTAGGTACTAAAAAAGTGCGTATTACAGGTGGCGAACCGTGCTTGCGAAACGACGTAACCGATATTATAAAACTTTGTAAAAACACGCCCGGCATAGAAAAAGTAGCCATTACTACCAACGGGTTTAATTTATTAAAAAAAATTGATGAATTTGCAGAAGCCGGGCTTGATGCGCTTAATGTCAGTATTGATAGTTTAAATCCGAGTATGTTTAAGCTCATAACAGGGCACGACAAACTCAACCTTATTTTAAAAGGGATTGAACGCGCGGTAGATCTGGGTATAAAAGATATAAAAATAAATGCAGTGCTTGCTAAGCAGTTTAATAAAAACCAATTGAAGGATTTTTTAGCGTGGGTAAAACACCACAAAGTTACGGTTCGCTTTATAGAATTAATGGAAACAGGTGACGGCGCCACCTTTTTTGAAGAAAACCACTTAAGTGGGCAAACGGTTAAAGCACAATTACTCGACCAAGGTTGGTTACAAGTAGTTAGAGGGAAATTAAACGGACCCGCTGAGGAATTTTGTCATCCTGATTACGATGGTCGTATTGGTTTAATAATGCCGTACAGTAAAGATTTTTGTAAAAGTTGTAATCGCTTAAGGGTGTCGGCGCTGGGTAAATTACACTTATGCTTGTTTGCTGAGCAAGGTATAGATTTACGCGAACTGCTAAACGAGGACGATACTGCAGCGACCGTAAAGGCAATTCGAGCTGCTATGGGCAATAAAGAAATAAGTCATGAGCTAGATAAACGCTTAACAGGTGCGACAACTCACTTAGCCATGTTAGGCGGCTAATATGGAAGCTAATATAAAATCTAATATAAAAGCTAAGCGAAATTTTACAGGTGTTGTGCTTGCTGGTGGTAAGTCATCAAGAATGGGCACAGACAAAGCCGATTTAGTTTTAAAAAATAAAACGCTATTGCACAATGCGTGTGATTTATTAAAAGACGTAGGCGCTAAAAACATACTAATAAGCCGCAACGTTACAAATCCAGTTAAATCATCGAGCCAATATTCACCGAGCGATTATCCTTCAGAAAAGTACGTTAAAGATATATACCCAAATAGTGGACCCCTTGGCGGAATTTATTCCACATTAATAGCCACTGAGCACGACTTACTTATTACTGCGGTAGATATGCCTCTACTTACGAGTAGTTTGTTAAGCACAATTGTGCTGGCTTCTCAGTCAAATAAAGTACAAAGTGTGAGCAATCAATTAAATCAGCCACAAATACATGCTTGGCACTTTGAAAATGAACCACTACCGCTGTATATTCGTAATACAAGCAGTGTAAAAAATCATTTAAAATACATACTCACAAACGCAAACAGTCATAAATCAATAAAACAGTTTACCCAAAGTATTGGTGTGCAAACGCTTTTATGTAATAAAGCGCATGCATTAATAAACACCAATACACCGGCGCAATTTAAAGCTGTAAATGAGCATTTTGACCAAAGCATTAATCAATTAAGAAGAACATTATGAGCCACACAACTGAGTCACAAATAGCATTAAACATTGCCGTAATGACGGTAAGTGATACACGCGATGAAATTACTGATACCTCAGGTCATTACTTAATTAAAGCGCTAACTGAGGCTGGTCATCACTTAGCTGATAAAGACATAGTTAAAGATGACGTTTACCAAATGCGTGCAGTGGCATCGCAGTGGATAGCCGATGACACCATTCATGCTATTTTAGTAACTGGCGGTACAGGTTTTACTGAACGCGATTCAACACCAGAGGCATTTGCGCCGCTGTTTGATAAAAGCGTAGACGGTTTTGGTGAGCTATTTAGGCACATATCGTACGGCGAAATTGGTAACTCTACTATTCAATCTCGTGCATTGGCAGGACTTGCTAACAACACGGTTATTTTTTGTATGCCAGGCTCTACAGGCGCATGCAAAACAGCATGGACAGGCATAATAAAAGATCAACTTAACTCAATGCATAAACCGTGTAACTTTGCACCGCACATTACCATTGGTAAAAAGTGTGAATCGCGTGAGCAATAGTATGTTGAGTCACGTTGACGAAAACGGCCAAGCTAATATGGTTGATGTATCGCTCAAAGACGTAACCTTGCGCGATGCCTCAGCTGAAGCATTTATTAGCATGAGCAAGCTTGCCTTTGAGCAAGTAATGCTTAATCAAAACAAAAAGGGCGATGTGCTAGGCGTGGCACGCATTGCAGGTATTCAAGGCGCTAAAAAATGCGCTGATTTAATTCCGCTTTGTCATCCGCTTGCACTTAGTAAAGTCGCTGTTGATTTTGAACTTGATGAAGCAAACAGCCAAATTAAAATAACCAGCTACTGCAAACTTGCAGGTAAAACGGGGGTTGAAATGGAAGCGTTAACAGCGGTATCTGTGGCTAGCCTTACTTTGTTTGATATGTGTAAAGCAGCCGACCCACTAATGGAAATTAGCGGCATGCGCGTTACTCAAAAAGCTGGGGGCAAAAATGGCAGTTGGCAACGCGATTAATCCAAACGATGCAATATCTAGCGCCGGAAAAGTAGAGCTATTGTTTTTTGGGCAACTAAAAGAGCGGTTAAAGTGCAGTAAATTAAGTCTTGAGATTACGCAGCCGCTTACTATTTCAGAGCTTAAATTAAGATTAGTGAGTCAATACCCGCACTGGCAACCGTGGCTGGAGGAGCGTGAGCTACTTGCAGCGCTTAACCAAACTATGTCATCAAGCGACGAAATAGTGAAAGCAGGGGATGAGCTTGCCTTTTTCCCGCCGGTTACAGGTGGCTAATGAGCATACATATTCAAGTACAAACCGATGATTTTAATGTAGGTGACGAGCACAATACGCTTTGTAGTAATAATAAAAGCGATGGCGCTGTTGTCACCTTTACAGGTTTGGTAAGAGAGTTTAGCAGTGGCGATAATGTTATTGCACTTGAGCTTGAACACTACCCTGGTATGACCGAGCAACTGCTTCAATCTATTGCAGAGCAAGCACAAACTCGCTGGCAACTGGCGCGAATATGCATTATTCACCGCGTTGGTTACTTAGCACTTGGCGAGCAAATTGTATTTGTAGGTGTAACGTCCCGCCATCGCCAAGCCGCGTTCGAAGGCGCACAATTTATAATGGATTATTTAAAAAACCACGCCACGTTTTGGAAAAAAGAGCACTTTAAAGACTCATCAAATTGGGTTGAGTTTAAACAAAGTGACAAACAAGCGATGGGTAGGTGGGAGTCTTAATGAAAATAATCTCTACTAATATCTCTAAAATAAAAACGGTAGTGTATAACGGAAAAGAGGTTAAAACCGGTATTTTTAAAACCCCAACTAACGAACCTGTTGTTATTGAAAAGCTAAATATTATAGGGGATGAGCAAGCTGATTTAGTTAATCACGGCGGGGTTGATAAAGCGGTTTATGCGTTTTCGCACAATCATTATGATTATTGGAAACAAACCCTCGAGAATGATGATTTAGCTGTAGGTGCCTTTGGCGAAAACTTCACGATTTCTGACCTTGATGAAGCGAATATACACATAGGTGACCATATTCGAATTGGTACTGCACTGCTTGAAGTAAGCCAGCCTCGTGTGCCTTGTTTTAAACTCGCTATCGCCCTTAATAATAAAAACAGTCTTAAGCTGTTTACGCAGTATTACTGCACTGGCGTTTATTTTAGGGTACTAGAGCAAGGCGTTGCAAAAACGGGTGATAGTGTTGTTATCGAGAAGAAAGCCTCGCACGACATATCAGTTAAAAAACTGTTCCAGGCATTTTTTGATAAAAAATACGTAGGTTATGAAGACATACTTTTAGAAGCATTAACTTTGCCAGAGCTTGCTGTAGAGTGGCAAGAAAAGCTAAAGAAGAAGCTTGCTATTGAAAATGAATAAAGCAGTTTAAAACTGTTCTATTCCCGCGCTATCACTCTTTAAAAAGTGTTGCTGCAACCTATTTATTAAACTTTGAAGAACAGGTCCTGTTGATTGGCTTCTTGAAACAACGCATCCCACAGGAGTAAGCCAACCGCCTTGTTCATGAGTAACGGGTAGCGTTATCACTTCAGCTTGGTTTATATACTTCTTAATAGCAAACTCGGGTACAAGCGCCCAACCAATACTCTGAACTACTAAGTCGATAAGGGTTTGATGTGTATTTGCGTACCAAATCCTAGAGCTAATTGCGTAGCTAAACCATAACTCTTTTTGGCTAAGGCTGCGATGAACACATTGCCTATGGGCTTTTAAATCATTGCTTGTTACAGCCTTTAGCTTTGCAAGCGGGTGTTCTGGTGATGAAATCGTTAAAAATCGAGCTTGACCCAATAGAAAAAAATCCATATCAACTTTTAGTTCCCCATCACTATAAATGATACCTAGTTGTGCTTTTCCTATTTTTACTAAGTTTTCTACATCGTCAGTTGTTGTCGATATTATTTCGAAATTAGTAATCGGGAACTGATCAGCAAGTGGGGTAATCACTTTTAAAATATCTTGATTATTTAGGCTTTCATCAATAGCTATAATTACCTCATGCTCATAATTTTTTGCTAATGCATACACTTTTTGGTCAAAATATTTTTGCTGATGAAGTATAGAGTATGCGACAGGTAACAATGCCTTACCGCTAATCGTTAAGCTGGGTATATTTTTATTACGCGTAAACAATGTTTGATTAATCGCTATTTCAAGATTAGAAATAGCTTGGCTAATTCCCGATTGTGCACGGTTAAGCTTTCGGGCTGTTGCCGAAAAAGATCCTGTTTCTACCACGGTTACAAAAATTTTTAGTTGCTCAAAACTATACATATCATTCAACTTAAAGGTGAGTACTTATTTGCTCATCTTATCACTAAAGGTGATGGCTACTAACTTTGCAAATAATTAAATTATGTCACTATTATTTTCTTTAATTATTTGGCGTAAAAGGGGTTAATTATGGATGCAAAAATGGGGTCGCTAGAGAGGATGTTTCAGGCTGTTTTGTTTGAAGTATTAGCGGTAACGCTGTCGATTATTGGTTTGGCTGTATTTACAGAGCATGCAATATCGGCTTTATCGGGCACTATGATTATAATTGCAACGATTGCGATGTGTTGGAATTTTGTTTTTAATTGGTTTTTTGACAAAGTAGCTACCGGTGCAAAAGAGCAACGATCTGTATTATTCCGTATTTTTCACGTGATTTTATTTCAAGGCGGGTTACTTGTTTTTACTATTCCCGTAATGGCGAGCATTTTAAACGTAGGCTTATGGGAAGCATTAATAATGGATATCGGCGTAACTTTTTTTATAACCCTTTACGCTTTTACTTTTAACCTAGTGTACGACCACACACGAGCCTATATTTTTCATTCAAAAAATGCTGCATGTTAATACACTTTTTAAATATGGGATGACTTAACAAAGTTTGTATTTAGCTGCTGGTGTATTTGCCAATGCACCAGCACTTTTAGAGGCGTAATATTACCCAAGTTTGCTTTATAGTGGCAAAAAACTAATAAAGGATTTTTTTATTAAAAGCGAACAAAGTTAAGCATAAATTATTATTTATAGAGGACCTAGTAAAAAAGATAAAACCTGCTATACCTAATGTTATAAATACTATAATTATTATAGTGTTATTAAAAAACTGTTGGGTTAGTAGCTAAAATAGGTATCGTATATGAATATCTCCAGAAAACTGATGCTTATTGTGATTTTAACAGCTGCAGAGGTAAGTATTACTGTTTACTCAGCTTTTGAAATAGCTAAAGGGGCTAAGTTTCACCAGCTTAATTTTCTTCACTTAAAATATACTCATCAACTTACCAAGTCAGTTAAAAAAATAGAAAATGACCTCCCCATAGATATAAATACCATTGAGTCAGATATATTGTTAATTAGGCAGCAACCAATTGAGTGTATTGAAGAAATAAACCCGTTAAATTACGCTGTTATGAAATTTATTAACACAGAGCAAACTTTAACAATTTGTGAAAAAGATATAGAAATTGCGGATAAAACACTACTGTCAGTTACTCAGTATAAAAAAGGTGAGCTCAGTAGAGATGATTTTTTACTAAACCTTAATGTTGCACTTGTCAGCTTTAACAAACACTCTGAGATGTTTGAAGAACCAATCAGAAAAACAGTATCGTTTATACTAATGACGTTAATCCCACTTGTTATCGTCATATCCTTTTTTAATATTATTTTTATAAGTTACCTTTCTCGTACTATATCCAGCTCTATTCGAAATCTTACTCTGCTCTTATCAAGTAAACCTGAAAGCAATATTAATCTAGATGATGAGCTTGATATAAAAACGTCGGGTGAATTAAAAGCACTCGTTATCGCGGCCAGGCAGCGGATTAAAAATGATCTTTTAAATATTGAAAACAGTATTGAACTCAAAGAGATTATAAATAGCCAAACAGCTTCCCTGCAGCAAGCAAATGACGAACTTGCACAGTTTGCTTATCGAGCTTCTCATGACCTGAAATCACCGTTGTCAGGGGCTAAATCCCTAGCGCATTTTGTTATTGAAGATATAAAAGCAGGAGATACTGAAGAGGCAAGTCGAAATGCATTGGTTATCTATCAACAAATGGAAAAGTTAGAGACACTTGTTGTTGATATTTTATTATTAGCTAAAGCTGAAATTGGTAGTGAAGATAGAGATGTAATTGACTTTAATCAGTTAATTATTGATATGAAAGAGCGACTCACTTGGCTTATGAAAGATAATCCTTGTACGCTTGAGACAACAATTAATCTATCAGTACCTATAAAGTCAGAAAAAGCGCGTTTTGCTCAAATTATTGAAAACTTAATTTCAAACGGGTTGAAGTATTACGACAGAAATAAAGACTCTCCTTATGTCCGCTGTGATATTTTCAATGAGCAAGAGACGTTTTTTATTACTGTTACAGATAACGGAATGGGAATACCACAAAAGCATCAAGGTGAGGTGTTTGATATGTTTAAGCGATTTCATGCACAGACGAGTACGGGCTCTGGTTTAGGGATGGCGTTGGTTAAAAAACATATTGAGTACTTAAACGGTGAAATATCACTGCAAAGCTCTGATAAAGGCACAACATTTAAAATAGTAATACCATTGGATAAGCTAATATGACAAAAATTAAACCTCCTATATTAATTGTCGATGACAACGAAGTTGACCGGTATATTCTGAAAAGGCTAATAAAAGAAGCCAAGTTAGAGCTTACGATTTATGAAAAAAAAGACGGTCAAGAAGCGTTAGAATTTCTCGAAAATTATGAATCGAATAGAATAAAGTACCCTGATGGATTTCCTCCAATTCTTATATTTTTAGACATTAATATGCCAAAAGTTAATGGCATTCAATTTTTAGAGGAGTTCTCTAAACTCAGAAAAATGATAGAGATAAGCTCGTGTGTAGTTATGATGTTTAGCTCATCTGAAAGAGAAGAAGAAAAAAAGATTATAATGTCACACGACTTTGTTAAAGGTTACCTTGTAAAAGGAAGTTTTCAGGCAGCAGAGTTAAAAGAAAAAGTGATGGCTGTTATTGGTCAGCATTTAGATAAATACAGCTGATTTGTAGGTATTTTAAGTTTTAACCCATTAGGCTGTGCCAATTGAAGAGCCTTTAGTTTGAGTATGTGGCTCAAACCAAAGGTTTTTAGCTTAAAGTTATATAGGTGTCTGATTTAAGCTTCAATTTTACAGAGGCTCAAAATAACCTATTTATTTAAGGATGATTTTTCTACAATAGTCATCGAGTATTAAGTTAATCTCGTTTGCAGGCATAGGTTTTGAAAATAGAAAACCTTGCAAGTAGTCTATGTTTAGTTTTTTACATAGCTGATGTTGGGCTTTCGTTTCGATTCCTTCAGCTACCACAGAAAAATCTAATTTTTTTAGCATTAAAGATAAACTCTCGATTATTTTTAATCGCTTATTATTTTCTCCATCCAACGACTGCATGCTTTTGTCTAATTTTACTATATCAATAGGGTAAGATATTAGATGAGATATGGATGAGTACCCCATACCAAAATCGTCCAAAGCAATCCTAAATCCCTTGTTAGACAAAGAAGTTAATATCTCAATCACTTCTTTACTATTTTCCATAAAAGCTGTTTCTGTTATTTCAAGAATAATACTACTGGTTTTTAAGTTGTATGTTTTGACTGTCTCTAATAAATAGGTCTCTAAAATCTTTTTTTGTAGCTGAATAGGTGAAATATTAATAGATAGTGTTAACGGCGTTTCATAGCTTTGCTGCCATAAAGATAACTGCTCTAAAGCGCTCGCAATTATCCATTTTCCAAGTGGATCAATTAAACGACACTCTTCAGCAATAGGAATAAACTCATCAGGGGTATAATGAATGGTTGTATTTGGCCAACGGACCAGTGCTTCAACACCTGTCATCATTTGTGTTTTAGAACAGTAAACAGGTTGATAAAATAACCTAAAGTTTTTTTCCTCTATGTGCTCTTTTATACTATTTTGAATATCTACCCGGCGACTAAATTCATATTGATATTGCTCTTTGTAAAAGCTAATTCTACTTTTACCACTTTGCTTTGAGCGATACATTGCAATGTCAGCACATTTTAGCAGTTCATGCGATTCAGTCGCATCGTTTGGGTATAAAGCACTTCCTATACTAACACTGCAATTTAAAGTTCTACCTTCATGTAAAAAGGGCTTAGACACTTCAGCTAGTATTCTATTTGCTATCATACCTATTTGATTAATATTGCAAATTCCACCTATTATAACTGCAAATTCATCGCCTCCTAAGCGTGCAAATCCTTCATTTTGTCTCAGGCAACTATGAATTCTTTCCACTGTTTGTATTAAAATTTCGTCGCCGACACTATGGCCAAGCGTATCATTAATATTTTTAAAGTTATCTAAATCTAAAGCAAGTAACGCCACGCAGTTTTTAGCACGTTTATTGTTAGCTATCATTACTTTTAGTATTTCTTCAAAATGATATCGATTAGACAAACCAGTAAGCTGATCCCGTTCTGCCATATGCTTTACAGCAAGATAACTGTTGTGCATACGTTGTTCTGCCTCGAAGCGTTTTTTGGCATATATAAGCGCTTTATTTAAGCTATCCCTCGTTATATCACCTTTTGGTAAAAAGTCTTGAGCACCGGCTTCTATACACTCAATAGCTAAAGCTGAGTTCTCTGAGGAACTAATCATGATAATTGCGGTGTTACCGAGTTTAGGCTTTGCACGCATTTCAATTAGCATTTCAATGCCATCTTCTTTCGGCATATTATAATCGAGTAGTATTATATCAAAGTGCGTTTTTTCAATGGCGTCCAAGCCTTCTGAAACACACGTTACCTCGGTAATGTCATGATGATGAGAGCCATCAGAAATAAGCATTTTTTTAATTAATTTGCGATCAACTAAGTCATCATCAACAATTAAAATATTCATACGTTCCTTCCAAGAGCAGCTAAATTATGCTCGTTTATAATTGATAATTTCATAGTTAAACTTTGGGCCAAAAAATAGTAAATGTACTGCCAAGCTTTCCATCGGAGGCTACTTCAATTTTGCCCCCATAATTAATAATGAGCTTATTGGCAATACAGAGTCCGATGCCGCTCCCTTCAACATCATCTCGAGATTGCAATGTCTGAAATAACTTAAATATGAGTGAAAAATACTTAGGGTCAATTCCTGGACCATTATCTTTTATTTCAATAATGTAATATTGATTAGAGGGGATAAGTGAAATATCGATAACCGAGTGCTCTTTATTGTTATGTTTTATTGCATTACTAATAAGGTTTTGAAAAACAGTTTTAAAAGGGATCAGTGGTATATCGAGTACTTCGTTATTGGCGTGTATATCTACAGTGACAGTTTGAGGAACTTCTAAAATTTGTTCTATATCTTGGTAAAGACTTTCTAAAGATATGTTTGCACTAGTTGAATCACAGCTATTTATTCTCGAGTAGCTTAGTAAATCTTCTAGCAGTACTTGCATTCTATTAGCTCGGCTGAGCACAAGCTGAAAATTTTCTAGGTGCTCCTGAGGGAGTAAATCTTTGCAATCATCATAAACCCATTCTAATAAACGTTTTATAGCATTTAATGGTGACTTGAGATCGTGTGAAGCAATGCTGGTAAATTCATCAAGTTCATCGCTCATTTTTTGTAATTTTTTAATTAAGCGATCTTTTTCAGTTTCGTCTTCTCTGTTTTGCTCGCAAATTGTTGAGTTAAACTTAGCACTGTTTATTTTATCTAATAAGTTTTTACGTTGGACTAACTGATTTACAAAGTTTTTTTGTAAACTATTTAAAATTGATTTTTCTTTTTCTGTAAGTTGTGAATCACTTGCTCGCTCGAATATCAACCATCCAAATTTAAGGTTTGAGGGCAAAATAATAGGCGATATAACTCTAAATATTTTAAGGTCATGCACAATAATCGATTCATTAAAAATATCATCAGATAGTTGCTCTTTAGCTACTGCTATTTCTGAACCTGATTTATATAGCTCAACGACACCTGAAGGCAGATTAGCAACAATAGAAAATGAGCTCGCATCAAAAATGTTTAAAATTAGCTCAGCAATGTTTTCTATGTTTGTTTGAATGTCATTATCAAGAGAAGTTGTTAACTGCTGCTCATCTATTAATGATACACCTTCTATATAACTCTCTACATTGGGCATTCAAACTCCTACAACAGTATTAAATATGCCTCATTAAAATGAGAAGCAACAAATGATTAACTTATTGTAGTTGATTATTTTGAATGCGTTGAATAATTTGCATTATAAATAGACGTCAAATTAGAGTTTTACCTTATTGTAGTCAGCAGGTTATGAATCAATTTTAAAATAAGGCAAAACTCAATCTGGGTGTGAAATTTGTAACTTAATAAATAACTATTATTTAGGGTAGTGTTCTTACTAAAGAGCAACATGCCCAAGTAAAAACAGCATATTTAATCGCTCAGTTGTACAATTTTTTGCGCTACGCTAAATAAGGTTTTATGCGTATCCATTGCTTGTTTTTGTAGCTGTTTATGGGCTTGCTCTTCGGTGAGCTTTAACTGCTCAATAAGTATGTACTTGGCTTGGTGAATAACCTTTTGCTCACTAATAACTTTTTTAGCGTCAAGTAACGCTTGGTTTATTTGTTTAATATGCTGGCTTTGCTCGATAATTAAATCGTACATACTTTTATTACTATTGAGCTTATCGGCCGCTATATTTTGGCTTACTTCTGGCTCTGGTTGCTTAATGGCTAATTGCCCAAAAGTCGGGGCTATGTGCTGCTCTGCCATATTGTTAAGTACTTGCTTATTTGTATTTAAACTACGTTGAGCACAGGCTATTTGCATTGCTGCGGTATCAATTAATTGATCTGCTATGTTTTGTTCAATTTTGTGCATTATATCTATGCGCGTAGTGGTTACTTCATACCATACTTCGCTTAGTTGCGAGAGCGGTTGAGCATTCTCGTCATCGAGTTTTTGCAGCAAACTTCTAAGTTGCTCTACCTGATTATTAACCTGATGTGTTGTTAACGAGGCAAAGCATTTTAAAAGGTGCGCATCGGCGTACTCATTAAAAAAGTCAAAACTGTGGTTTTGCTCTTGTACAAAATGCGCGAGTTGTTGTTTTTGCTCAGTGGTAAATTTACTCGCGGCAAATGCTTGTGCACCACAGGCACGCTCTTGTCCTGCATACTCTTTACCTTGCATAAAGTTAAAAAATGCAACTAATAAACGCGTTATTTTAGGATCGCTTGCGCCATCTGCTGCCTCTAAAATAATATTGAGTAAACTAGCAATTAACTGAGTGAACGACTGCGTAGCATGCACTGCACTAATGTTTTGTTGTGCTATTTGATTGCGTAATTCGGGCAATGCGTCAAGTGTTTGCAGGCTATAGGTAATTAAATTAAATAACCGAGTATGACCAGTATCGGCGTTGTCGTTTATAAATGTTTGTTTAAGAGAATCATAAAATGCAGTTTGTGCGCTGCTGCTTAAAGGGATTTGTTCTTGTAATTGGGTTTTAAATCGCTCGCGATTTGAGGCCAAAAATATATTACTCATTGCACGTTCTTTTTGTAACTGATGTACAAAATCGCCTAATTTAGTAAGCGAGGCACAACTGTTTTGTAATTGCTTTAGCGCGTGTATTTCTTGATACTTAGCCGCTAATAAAAACTGTTTTGTGAGAGGATTGCTTGTCGCCATTGGTATTATTCCACACTTTTTTGTTTTTAAAGTGCAACCACTGTTCCAATCATTAATAAATTTCATCATTGAATTTAAAATCAAGCTAATACAATTGCTTAAAGTGTTATTTTTGTTTTTCACTTTGTTTCTATAATTTAACTTACCATTACTTTTAACTTATTTGGTGCATTTAAGTATGTTATTGCACACAACTTGAACCCAAATTAAAAACAAAAAAAGCGCCTACTCCTGGGGAGGTAGTAAGCGCGAAAAGTGCATTATTCATTTTACGTCATGCGTTAACATTTATACTGTTTAGTAACTCAGGACTAATAGCCATTTTATGATTTATTACTTCGCCAATCATAATTAGGGTAGGGCCTTGAAGGTTGTGTTTAGCATGCTCATTTACTATTAGTTCAAGCGTACTGGTAATTACCTTTTGCTTAGTGGTAGTGGCATTCTCTATTAGTGCGATGGGTGTATTACTTGGCCAACCCACTGATTGCAAACCGCAGCTTAGCGTTTGTAAGCGCGAAAGCCCCATATAAACCACTAAAGTGGGGTTGTTGTTTGCAGGCATAAACGCGTAATTTTGCCAATGAGGTTGCTTGTTAGGATCGGCAAACTGCGCCGTTAAAAATGTAACACTACGCGCTACATCGCGTGCAGTGAGCGGAATACCCGTATAAGCGGACGTAGCACAAGCCGTTGTTACACCCGGAACAATAGCAAAATTAATATTATGCTCACTAAGCGCATCGGCTTCTTCGTTAATACGTGCAAATATACTCGGATCGCCGCCTTTTAAACGCACTACGTTTAAGCCTTGTTGTGCGTATTTAACCAGTAGTTCGCAAATGTTAGCTTGGGTCATCGAATGTTTACCCGCACGTTTACCTACAAATACTCGCTGTGCTTTTTTAGGAAGCGTTTTTAATAAATCATCGCTTACTAACCAATCGTATAAAACAACATCGGCGATATTAATTAAACGCTGCGCTTTTACTGTAATTAGCTCAGCGTCTCCTGGGCCGGCACCAATTATGTAAACATTGCCGCTTTTGACGCTGCGACTATTTGAGCTTGTTAGCTTAGTAATAAGCTTATTTAGCCACACGTTTTCAATACCCGAAAAATAAGACAGTACACTCATACTATTCCCCTAAGCCACAGCTGTAGTAACTTTTGGTTCAGAGCTTATAAATACACTGCCGTCTTCAATTTTTGCATTAAAAACCGGTAAGTGTATTGCTTCTGCTTCTAAACATTCGCCTGTTTCTAGGCAAAAGTGTTGCTTATATAAAGGCGATGCGACAACTAATTTATTGTCGATTGAGCCAATAATGCCACGCGATAATACATTGGCTTTGCCAATAGGGTCGTAGTTGCTAATGGCAAACACAGCCGTTGGATTTTGTGGAATGTAAAAAATAGCCACTTGCTGATTATTAACTAATGCGCATACGCCGCTATTAGCCACTAGGTTATCGATTGTTCCAATATTATGCCAAGACATCAGCTTGCTCCTCTTCAACTTCCATTACTGGAATACGGTTTTGTGTATTACGTTGCTCACGCTTTTCGGCTTCTGTAGCAGGGCGAATTTGGTTACGCTCTTGCACAAATAAAATGTTGTCGTCGGTTTCGGGGCTATTAACAAACTGGCGGAATCGTTTGGCTGCATCAGGGCTTTCAATCGCTTTTTTCCACTCACACGCATAGGTTTGTGTAATTAATTCCATTTGCGCTTCTAGCTCGTCGCAAATGCCTAAGCTGTCGTCAATTACTACGCTTTTAAGGTAGTCTAAACCGCCTTCAAGGTTTTCCATCCATACCGACGTACGCTGTAATTTGTCAGCCGTTTTAATGTAAAACATAATTACGCGGTCAATGTATTTAATTAGTGTTGGCGTGTCTAAATCGGTCGCAAATAAATCAGCATGGCGAGGGCGCATACCGCCATTACCACACACGTATAAGTTCCAACCGTTTTCGGTGGCTATAATGCCAATATCTTTACTTTGTGCTTCGGCGCATTCGCGGGTACAACCCGATACCGCCATTTTAAATTTATGCGGTGCGCGTAACCCTTTGTAGCGGTTTTCTATTTCTATTGCGTGTCCAACGCTATCTTGCACACCATAACGACACCACGTACTACCCACACACGACTTAACAGTTCTAAGAGACTTACCATAAGCATGGCCGGTCTCAAATCCGGCTTCAATAAGTCGCTCCCAAATAACAGGAAGCTCTTCTAAGCGTGCACCAAATAAATCAATACGCTGACCGCCAGTGACTTTGCAGTACAGGTTAAAGTCTTTTGCTACTTGTCCAATTACAATGAGTTTGTCGGGGGTTATTTCGCCACCAGCAATACGCGGTACTACAGAGTACGAACCATCTTTTTGCATGTTTGCTAGGTACGTATCGTTAGTGTCTTGCAAGCCAACATGAGCGGGTTCTAAAATAAAGTCGTTCCATGTTGAGGCTAAAATAGAGCCAATGGCAGGTTTACATATTTCACAGCCATGACCGCTGCCGTGTTTAGTTAGTAAGTCATCAAAGCTTTTAATGCTTTCTACTTTTACCATGTGCAGTAGTTCTTGGCGCGAATACGCAAAGTGCTCACATACATGGTTGTTAACTTCAACACCACGGCTCGCTAATTCGTTATCAACAACTGATTTTAGTAACGCAGCACAACCGCCACAGCCGCTTGCTGCTTTAGTGCATGATTTTACCGAGGCTAAATCGCATGAGCCGCCATCAATTGCACCCACAATGTCGCCTTTACTCACATTGTGACACGAACAAATAGTGGCGGTGTCGGGTAGGGCACTGCCAGATAACGACGGCACGCCGCCGCTGTCTGGTAAAATTAAACACTCAGGGTTTTCTGGTAAGTCCATGTCGTTAAGCATGTACTGCAATAAAGTATCGTAATCGCTGGTATCGCCAACAAGTACAGCGCCCAGTAATTTATCGCCTTTTTCACTTAGTATGATTTTTTTATAACAGCCGCGAATAGCGTCTTGATATATAAGTTCTTTGCAGTCTGGCGTTTTTGCGTGAGCGTCGCCAATTGAGCCTACTTCTACACCTAATAACTTAAGTTTTGTGCTCATGTCGGCACCTAAAAACTCAAGCTCGCCACCACTTAATTGACTCGCTGCAACGCGCGCCATGTTGTAACCCGGCGCTACTAAGCCAAATAGTTTTTTGTCCCACAGGGCGCACTCGCCAATGGCTAAAATATCAGGATCAGATGTTTGGCATTGGTTATTAATAATAATACCGCCGCGCTCACCGAGTTCTAAATCAGCAATTTTGCCAAGCTGATCATACGGGCGAATACCGGCTGAGAACAAAATTAGGTCTGTTTCTAAAAATGACTCATCCGAAAAATTCAATCTAAAGCGACTCGTTTCGCCTTTTACTATTTCACTGGTTGCCTTTGATGTGTGTACCGTTACGCCGAGTTTTTCTATTTTATTTTTTAGTAGCGTACCGCCTTGTCCATCAAGTTGAACAGCCATAAGTTGTGGCGCAAATTCAACTACGTGGGTATCAAGTCCTAATTGCTTAATGGCGTTTGCTGCTTCAAGCCCTAACAAACCACCACCAATAACAACACCGCTTTTACTTACAGCGGCACTGGCTTTTATTTGTTCTAAATCTTCTAATGTGCGATACACCAAACAATGGGGTTGGTCGTTACCTTTTATAGGCGGCACAAATGGGAATGACCCTGTAGCGAGTACAAGTTTGTCGTACGGGTATTGCTCACCGGTTAATGTGGTCACTATTTTTGCTGTTCTATCAATGCCTTCAACCCACTGGCTGGTATGCACATTAATATTGAGTTGTTTATAGTTGTCGTGAGTGGTAAGTGCTAAATCAGCGGCTGTTTTGCCATCAAATACACTTGATAAGTACACGCGATCGTATGCAAGATTTGCTTCTCCGCAAAGTACAGTAATGTCTGCGTTGGCATCGCTTTGGCGCATTTTCTCAACAAAGTGGTGTCCGACCATACCATTACCAATAATGAGTATTTTTTGCGAGGTTTGCATATGGCATTCCTTAAAGTGACGGTTTAAATACAAATAACAAAAAAGCCCGCCACAAATACGCATTATGCATAATTGTGTGCGGGCTTCTTTGCCGATGGTTGCTAATAGCTATAGTGCCAACAACCTAAATTTTTGCCGTAAGTAAAACTGGCTTGTTAACAGAGTGTTTGCAAAAATATAGCCAGTTTTTTAAGTTATTGTTTAAATAGTATTTAATGTTTTTTTAGAGTGAGTGAAAAACCCGTTTTGATATATGTTGGTGCGCGCTTGGCACTAAAAGGGTGCAAGTATTGTCATTGTTTTGTGCATTATCAGTCAATAAAACACCCATTATCATTGATTGTATATTGAGTTAAATTTAACCCATAAAATATGCACACGAATTACGAGCAAAATGACTAACACAAACTCAATAGATGCTTCACCTTTTCATGAAGGCGAGCTGGCAATACAAGACAAACTCGGTAAACGAGAAATAATGGCAACATTTGGCAAACGTGCCGTACGCTCATTTATACCAGAGCAGCATCAAGCCTTTTTTGAGCAGTTACCATTTGTGGTTGCAGGCAGTGTTGATGAAAATGCTATTCCGTGGGTATCTATTGTTTCAGTACAGTCAGGCTTTTTAAGCTCCCCAACTCCTACGTCGTTATTAATGACCCACGCGGTTGATAAAAACGACCCCTTACATGACACGTTAAATATTGCCGGCTCGCCAATTGGTTTGTTAGGCATTGAGCTAAGCACGCGTAGGCGTAACCGTTTAAATGTGCGCGTAGGTGAGGTAATTGACGATAATCAGGTGAGTTTTAATGTTGATCAATCCTTCGGAAATTGCCCGCAGTATATTCAAACGCGCGACTTAACGTTTAATAGAGATCCTTTAGTTAAAAGTAGTGCAGTACAAAAAGTTGAATTTAATACACTTGATAACGCAGCTAGTGCGTTAATTGACACCACCGATACATTTTTTGTTTCAAGCTTTATAACCGCTAAAAACAATCCAAAAATTGAAGGTGTTGATGTTTCTCACCGTGGTGGGTTGCCGGGCTTTGTAAAGCGCGAAGGCAATACATTAACGATTCCTGATTACGCAGGTAACAATTTTTTTAATACCTTGGGTAACTTTTTATTAAACCCAAAAGCAGGTTTGTTATTTCCTGATTTTGACACGGGCAATGTATTAATGCTTACCGGCAACGTTGAAATTTTATGGGACGGGCATCCAGAACTTGAAGGCTTTATTGGCGCAGACCGAGGCTGGAAATTTACCCTCACTAAAGGGATGTGGCTTAAAAACTTACTCCCGTTTAGTGCTAAATTTGATGCTTATTCCCCTAATACTAAAATCACGGGCACATGGCTTGAGGCTGATAAAAACAAACAAGCCGAAAAACTAAAACATACTTGGCAGCCTTTAAAAGTAACTAAAATAATTAAAGAAAATAATGTAATTACCTCCTTTTATTTAGAAGGGCATAACAATACAACCTTGTTACCGTTTAAAGCTGGGCAGCATTTAACTGTACAAATACCATGTAAAAATAGTAGCAATAGCAATAGCAGTAACAGCAAACCTGTTATTAGAACCTACACCGTGTCATCGAGCCCTCATGAACTATTTTATAGGTTATCGATTAAAAAAGAGCTCAGTGGTGAGGTGTCTAACTACTTTCATAATAACGTAAAAGTAGGTGACGTTATTTTAGCTAAATACCCACAAGGGCAGTTTTTTATTGACCCAACTAGCGCCAAACCAGCAGTACTAATTGGTGGCGGGATAGGTATTACACCTATGATCTCAATGGCTAAACATATTGCCAATGAAGGGTTAAGAACCCGCTATACACGCCCGTTGCATATTTTTCACAGTGCTAAAAATAAACAACAGCGTGCGTTTTATAACGAGCTAAAAACACTTGCAGACACGAGTGGCGGCGCAATTGATTACTACTCACTTTTATCTCAACCTGAGCTTGATGAAAAGCAAGGCAATGGCTCTAATTTAAAAGACGATAGCTTTGATTTAAAAGGGCGCATAAATGCGGATGTGTTTAGGTGCTATTTACCACTTGATGATTACGAGTTCTTTTTATGCGGACCTGAAGCGTTTATGCAACACGTATATAACGAACTGTTATTGCTCGGTGTGCAGGATAAAAACATATTTGCTGAAGCATTTGGACCCTCCAGTATTAAGCGCAAAGTACTTAACACAAACGAAGCGCCTAATAAAAGCAAAGAGGTGAGCGTTGAGGAAGCCGACAACACCGTAATTAAATTTAGTAAATCGGGCTTTGAACAACGCTGGAATAAAGGTGACAACACTATACTTAATGTAGCCGAATCCCATGGTTTAGAACCAGAGTTTGGCTGTCGCAACGGCAGCTGCGGCAGTTGCGCTGTAAAAATAAACGCAGGCGCTATGGTTTATCGCAATAATGTAAGTTACCCAGTTGAGACAGGGCAAGCGTTAATTTGCTGCGCCGTACCTGCTAAAGGCATTGAGGTGCTTGATATAGAGCTGTAGACCTCAAGATGCATTAAACTGCGATGGGTTAGTAATACACCTGTGGTTATTAGCAGGCTTCTCCATGTGCGGTCTTGATCGAAGCAATTTTATTTCTTAAATCAGTATTTGAAGATGAATAATTATTAGCAAGAGGGAACAAGCACAATTTGAAAATTGAAGCTATTAGGCTGTCGTCACTATATCGCTTTGCTATTTAGTTATCGGTTACATCAAGCTTAGTTCAAAGCTTGCTACAAGCGTTAAGCGAGTTAGAAGCATGCAATTCATAATCTACGTTTTATGTTTTATTGCGGGGTGGTTAATTTATTTAGTAGTTAACGATTTTTTTGATTCACTTTGGCTTATTTTTGTTTGTAATAAAGTAATACGAGAGTTTAGCTTTTTAAAGGCTAAGTGAGCGTAAAAATAATGCAAGAAAAAAGCAACAAATCCAGAAGCTGCGATTGCAATTAATGGCTCAGTAAAAAACAGTAAAGCCAATATGATTGTTGAAAATACGACCGATAGTAGTAAGAAGTGAACTGAGCTAAACATTTTTCTATTTTGCTTTTCAAGTTGAGTAATATGTGAATCTAGATCCATTTTTGAACGCTCCGTGATATTGCGCACTATGATTACGCTATCGTTTTAGCTTATCGGCCTCTATTATCGAGGTATATAAGCTACTAATATATGTACCCATTAATAGCAAACTCCTTGAGCGGTTGTCAAAATTAAGATTTATTCATCAAGTAGGTAATCTTCTTTACAAAAAAGAGGCTAAATAGCCTCTTAAAAACTTAAAACTAAGCGAGTAAACCTGCTTTTGTTTCAGGCATTGCTATAAAGCCGTCAAGTTTACGAACGTTGTTTAACCATCTTAAAATATTTGGGTATTGCTCAAGTGATACGCCGCCCTCTGGTGCGTGCGCTATGTACGAAAAGTTGGCAATGTCGGCAATAGTTGGCTGAGTGCCTACTAAGTACTCGCGATTTTGTAAGTATGCATCCATTGTTTTAAATAATGTGTGGGCAATGTTTATCGCATTTTGATGATCAAGCTCTGCGCCAAATACCGTAACTAAACGCGCCGAACACGGACTTGAAGCCACAAGCCCTGCAGCAACGCTCAACCAGCGCTGAATGTGCGCTTGAAAGTAATATCTTCTGGGTACCAGGTTCTGTTAGCATCAAATTTTTGTGCCAAATACAGCAAAATAGCGTTTGAATCATTAATAACGTCATCGTTATGTTTAAGTACCGGTACTTGTCCAAAAATATTCATTTTTAAAAAGTCAGCTTGTTTTTGTTCGCCGTTTTGCAGTGCAACATCAACCATATTTACATCAAGCTTTAAGAGCGATGTAAATAGCTCTGCACGATGTGAATGACCAGATAAAGTAAAACGGTATAGCGTTAAGTTGCTCATGGGTTGTCTTGTTTTTTAATTTTGAATAGTGATTTTTAATAACGCTATTCTTTCACTATTATCAGTTTTGAAAAACCGAGCTAGTAAGGAATTAATGTCAATGCTATATTGACAATCATGGATACTATTATTGGCATTAAAACAATCATAGCGGTTGTTGAAACAGGCTCTTTTACAGCCGCAGGCGACAGACTAGGGCTTTCAAAGGCACTGGTCAGTAAGTACGTGGGCATTGTAGAGCAAGACTTAGGGGTTAGATTATTTAACCGCTCCACTCGCAGAATTTCGATTACCGAAGCGGGGCAAAGTTATTACACAAGCGTAGTGCCTGTAATTGAAAGCTACAGTGAAATGCTCGATAACTTATCGGGTCAAACAGCGCTTGCTAGCGGCAAACTTAGGGTGAGTGCGCCGGTGTCGTTTGGTGAATCAAACCTTGCGCCGTTAATGCCTGAGTTACTGAGCCGTTATCCTGATTTAAGTATTGATTTAGTGCTTTCAGACAAAACAATTGATTTGCTAGAAGAGGGGGTTGATTTAGCAATAAGAATTGGCAGTGTGTCTGACTCTAATTTAATTGCGCGGCAAATTACCAGTTACCCTTTAATTTTATGTGCGTCAGCCGAATATATTCAGCGCTTTGGCGCACCAGCGAGTGTTGATGAGCTTGAACAACACGCCACAGTGATTGATAGCAACTTTAAAATAGGTCGCCATTGGCCTCTAGTTTCACCTAGTGGTGAGGCATTAACGGCAAGCGTAAACTCGCGTGTTTCGGTTAATAATCCACAAGCTGTAAAAGAGGTGGTTGTAGCGGGTGGCGGTATTGGCTTAATTCCTGAAATAGTGGTGAGAGACGATATTGCATCGGGTAAGCTTGTACAGGTTATGCGGGACTATAAAACCTTTGAGTTTGGTTTATTTGCTATTTACCCGCATAGAAAGTTTGTGGCTCAAAAGGTTACGTCGTTTATTCAGTTTTTATTTGAAAAGTTTGAGGCTAGGCCAAAAACAAAAAGCCTAAAATCAGTTAAGTGATTTTAGGCTTTTGAGACTGGTTTTAAATTTATTTAAATCGCTACTTACTTTAAAATAACCACTGGCACATCGCTGTTTTCGAGCATTTTAATGGTGTTACTGCCCACAAAAAACTGCCTTAGTTTAGAGTGCCCAAATGCACCCATTACAATTAGTTCTACATTATTTTGCTCTTTATATTGCATTAACGAGTCAAAAATGTTGCCCTCTAAAAAGCTTGCCGACACTTCAAAATCCATACTGATAAGCTTGTGCTGTGCATTAACAAATTTTTCTTCAAGGTCTTTTTCGTTGTTTTTAATACTCACTAAATGACAATGCAAACCATGTAACAAGCCGCCATCAATCACTTGTTGTAGCGCTTTGTCGGCTGTTTCGCGGCCGTCATACGCAATCATAAATGATTTAGGTTGTTTAAATGTTTCTGGAATAAGCAAAATAGGTTGTGTTGCATTACGCACTAAGGTTTCTATATGTGAACCCAGCACCGCAAAGCTATTACTATGTCCAGCACCATTTTGGCCAATAACAATAAGGCGTGTATCGTCTTTTAAGTCTATAACGGTATCGAGCAAATCACCGTGGCGCTTAATTAGTTCAAAATTAGTAACACCTGCCGATTTAGCATGCTCACTTACTGAATTTAATAATTCGTCAGCCATTTTTAAACTTACTTTGCAGCGTTGTTCGTCAAGCTTAGTCATTTCATCAAGAAGTGTTGACTGTGCACCAAGCCCAATACTACCAGAGTAGTCACCAACATTTGTTCGCTGCGTTTTTTCAATTGTATGCACAAAGCTAATTGGTTTATTTAGCTTTTTTGAAGCCCAAATAGCAGCATCGGTTACATTTTTAGTAATGGCTGAGCCATCTACATAGGTAATTATTTTAGTCATTGCATTCTCCTTAATGTCCGCCAAGTAGTTTTTCGACTTCTTCAGGGTTGTTATGCACACCAAATTTATCAATTACAGTTTCGGTTGCGCTATTCATACCAATAATATTAACCGTTGCGCCTTCACGCCTAAATTTAATAACCACCTTGTCGAGTGACGATACACCAGTTATATCCCAAAAATGTGCATGGGTTAAATCAATTACCACGTTAGAAACCGCATTTTTAAAATCGAACGATGCAATAAATTGCTCAGCTGAGGCAAAAAACACTTGGCCAACTACTTCATAGGTTATTTTATCGTTGCTTTCATCATGGGTAGCTTTAACCACCATGAAGCGACCAATTTTATTAGCAAAAAACAGCGTAGCTAACAACACGCCTACTAAAACGCCAATGGCTAGGTTATGCGTGGCAACAACCACAATAACGGTGGAAATCATCACAACATTTGATGAAAGCGGGTTCTTTTTTAAATCCTTAACAGATGTCCACGAAAACGTACCAATCGATACCATAATCATTACCGCAACTAATGCAGCCATAGGAATTAAACGCAGCCACTCATCTAAAAATACCACCATAATGATTAAAAATGAGCCTGCAATAAAGGTAGAAAGCCTGCCGCGACCACCCGATTTAACGTTAATAATTGATTGCCCAATCATAGCGCAACCCGCCATACCACCAAATAAGCCTGCGCCAATATTAGCAATACCTTGGCCCTTACATTCTTTATTACGATCGCTCGTTGTATCGGTTAAGTCATCAACAATAGTGGCGGTCATCATTGATTCAAGTAAGCCCACAACAGCAAGACCAATTGAATACGGTAAAACAATTTGCAGTGTTTCGAGTGTTAGCGGTACATCGGGCCATAAGAATATAGGTAGAGTGTCTGGCAGTTCGCCCATGTCGCCAACGGTTCTTATATCAAGACCCAAAAATATTGAAACCAGTGTAATAACAACAATACACACTAAAGGAGAGGGAAGTATTTTGCCAATAGTTGGAATATATGGGAATAAGTAAATAATACCTAAGCCCGCTGCGGTCATCGCATAAACATGCCAAGTAACATTAGTCAGCTCAGGTAACTGCGCCATAAATATTAAAATCGCCAGCGCGTTTACAAACCCTGTTACAACAGAGCGCGATACAAAGCGCATTAATTCACCGAGCTTTAAAAAGCCTGCAAATATTTGTAGTACTCCGGTAAGTAAGGTAGCAACCAGTAAGTACTCCAGACCATGATCTTTAACCAGCGTTACCATTAACAGTGCCATTGCACCGGTGGCCGCCGATATCATGCCAGGACGTCCGCCTACAAAGGCAATAATAACCGCAATACAAAATGAGGCATATAAACCTACTTTTGGGTCAACACCGGCAATAATAGAAAAAGCAATCGCTTCAGGTATTAGGGCAAGCGCCACAACAATACCAGCAAGCACATCGCCACGAACATTAGAGAGCCAATCTCTTTTTACGTGATCAAACATGTAATAAACCTAATTAGTTAGTTTCCCAAAGTATAGGGGAATATTTTATTTAAATAACAGTGATTCTCGCGCAGGCGGCGATTAAGGTTGCACGTAACGTGCTGATGAAAAAGGGGAGTGGTTGCCTAGGGCGGCGTAAGTTTCAAGAAAAAAGCTCCTTTGAGTTTATTTGCTTATTAAGTAAAAATAGCATAATCAGAAGTTTGTTTCTAGAGACTAGTAGAATAGAGGGTTATATTTGCTTAGTAAAACATTTGTTACATTTTAGAAACATATAAAACAAGTAAAGTATTAACTTTTAGTTTTTCCTGTTAATTATATAAAAGCAACATGGTATCTTAACATTAAATTGTTAAGGTAATTATAATGCTACATTATTTTAAACTCTTGTTTATTGCACTATTTTAGTGCGCCGTAGCATTATTTTGATTTTATTCGGTGCGCTATTTTATTTAAATAAATGCTTCTAAATATTCTAACGTTATATTGTTGACAAGTTGTTACCGCTCGCTATTATACACCCCACAAAAATTCAAATTACTTTTTATTTCAAGTGAAAATAAAACATGTTTGATATAAATAATGGAATTAAATAAGTGAAAACGGAGCAGTTAAGGAAACCTTACGGTTTTACCCTTGTTGAATTAATGATAGTAATTGCAATTATAGGTATTTTATACTCAGTTGCACTTCCAAGTTATACGAGTTACATACAGAAGAGCCGAAGAGCTGATGTTCAACAGATTTTGCTACAGCAAACGGCTGTTCTCGAAAGACAATACACGCGCGTTGGTGGTTACCCAAATACATTTACTTTTCCTACCTCAGATTATTACTCCTTTAACTATACAACCGATGCAACTACAGGCGCTTCAAATGGGTCTGAATTTACAATACAAGTTACACCTAAAGGTGCTCAGAAAAGTGATGAGTGTGGCAAGTTGTCTGTAAATCAAAGTGGTACTAAGTCAGCAGATAAATCGCAATGTTGGTAAAAAAAAGCCTTGGTTTTACTTTACTCGAAGTTTTAATCACGATGACCATCATTGGTATTTTAACTGCTGTTGCGGCTCCTTCGTTTATTACTTTTATAAAGCGGGATAGATTAGTTACAAATTCGAATCAACTGCATAGTGTTTTTAAATTTGCGCGTAGTGAAGCCATTAAAAGAAATCAAAGTGTTTCTCTCAAAACGTCGAATAAACAATGGCTAGTAAAAACTGCTATTAATTCAACGCAAACCACGTTAAATATTTTTGAAACTACACATAGCAGCATTTCTGTAGATTTAAAGAATATTAATATTTCAAGTACGGGTGAATTAGGCCAAATGTATCAAATCTTGGTGAGTGATAATGACAGAACAACTGTCGACTTTACTTTATGTATTTTACAAAGTGGGCAAAGTTGGTTAGTTGAGGCCCCAGAGACATGCTAATAAATTACAGCAAAGGGTTTTCTCTTTTAGAAGTTATGGTTGCTTTAATTGTCGCGACGGTTGCATTGTTAGGGCTTGCTTCAGGCCAACTAAAATCATTGCAATATATTACAAACAGCTTTAATTATACGGTGTCAATAATTGAGGCAAATAATGTTTTAGAGCGTATTTGGCCTCATTTATGTGAGCTACAACAAACAGATCCAAGTTTGTACAACGATGCTGACTTTAGAAATTATTTGTCCCCACAAATTGATGCATATACACTCACTCTACCTGCTAACTTTTCAAATGATTTATCGGTTGAAGTAACTTGGCAAGATAAGCGTTTGACTGACAACTTAGAAAATCGCGTTGTAATTACAGGAAGCTTCCCAACACTACCTGATGGTTGCACGCCATGAAACATCTAATACATAAACATAAAGGCTTTACTTTAATAGAGCTTATGGTTGCACTTGCTGCAGGCATGTTTCTATTAGGCGGGGTGAGTCTGGCTTATTCTTCAATTAATAGCAGTACCAGCACAGCTAGAGATTTAGAAAATGCATTAGATGTAATCCGATTTAGCAGTAAAGTATTTACACGAAGTCTAAAACAAACCAACTCAGTCCCTACTTACACAAATAATATTCTAAGTGTTGAGCAAGAGGCGGGGGCAGCTGCTTGTACTGGCTTAACTATTAGTACGCAATTCATCGAAAAATATAGCCATGAAGATGACTCATTATTCTGTGATGTAGGGAATGGAAAAGTAAAAATATTAAAAGGTATTAATGCAATTAGCTACGTAATTGATAACAACGTAGTGAGTGTCCTTGTAGAGCCTACAAACTTACCAAGCCAATTCAATAACAGCTTAGTGATTGATATATCTTTGTCGCAAATGGTAATGAATAAGGCATTTCAATAAATGAAAAATACATCTGGTTTTACACTTGTTACTGTACTTATTTTAACATCTATGGCTTCAATTGTTGTACTTAGTACTCTTAGAGATAGTGTGATCCAGGAGCGCTTGAGTGGTAATTTTCAGAAAAAATTGAACGCAAGGCTGATGTCTGAGAAAGGGGTATTTTCAAGTATTGAAAAACTAGAAACAGCAATGCTTGCAGACCCGACTATAAATATTAACGATTTAATAGCCCATAATAGTGAAGTTTCTGGGACAAGTTCGCTTGAATCTAGTATATACAATGCAACCATTGAGATTGACAGTAATGGCGATATTTTAATTTCTAGCGAAGGTACTCGCTTTGAAGGTGAGAACCAAATGCAAGCTATATTCGAATATGTAGCTGGTGGGGGCGGAACGACCAGCAGTGCCTCAGTTTTTTCTAATGGAATTACGGGGTGTTCTGGTGTTGCAATTAGTGGAAGTGGCTTAATTGATAGCTATGATTCGTCTTTAGGGGATTATAACGACACACTAGCTGATGGTAACAAAAATACATCAGAAGAATCTTTTGTTAATACAGTTAACGACTCTGGTGATATTACGCTCAATGGTAGCGGTACAATTGAAGGTAATGTTCTATCCTCTAGTAATTTATCAATTATTCAAGGCGCTGATATTACAGGCAATATTCATAGTAATGGAAATTTAATACTCTCTGGTGGCGTGGTCGTTGGAGGGGATGCATCGGCATATCTAAGTTTCACACAAAGTAGTGGTACTGTTTCAGGTAGTATTTCAGCAAACCAATCTATATCAGTAAAGCAAACTCCAGTTGGTGGTGATATTAGTTCATCAGGTCCAATTTCTATTACAGGTAATGCAGTCCAAGGAACAATTCGTTCATATGATTTAGTCGCTCTTAATCAAACAACAATACGGCACGGCGTTTATACCTCCGGGAATTATGAGCAAACAGGGGGAAGTGTATACGGTGGAGTGCGTGTTCAAGGTAATGTGACGCTTAAACAGTGGGGCAGTACTATTGATAGTAAAGACCTTAGATACGCAGGTAATGGCTCTTTTAAGGGCGACACAAAAGAGTATGCTTTTTCACCTTATAAAGTATCAAGTCCAGACATATCAATACCAACTATTGAGCCAGTTGAAAAAATAACACCAGAAAGTGAAAATAATAGAGGGTTAACTGCGTGTGATCCACTTGATATTGCAACAGCAATTGATAGCGTGTCAGTTAATACGACAAGCCCTGACCTTTTTATAAATAACAATAGCAGAGCTGGTGACTTACTCGAGTTAGAAACTAACACGGCTAACTTTTTAGTAGACTTTGGAAGCACTCCAGATGGTACCATCACTGCTAAAGCTGCAACTTTCCTTGATTCAGCAGCTCAAATATTTTATTTTGATGATGTAACAATTAAAGGCCGAATGCAGGTAAAAAGTAATCATAATGCAGTTATGTTTGTAGATGGCGATTTTACAATGAATGGCGCAAGTTCGCTAACAATCCCTGATAACAGCAGCTTAACTATCATAATTAAAGGAAAGCTTAAGATAGGAAATGGGGCACAAGTTTACGCACCTGACAATGGGATTACAAATGAAGGCAGGCCCGTTTTTAGTATTTATAGTTCTTACAGTGGAAATGATACTGGAATAGAGTTTTCAGGTGGTACACGAGAGCTTTATGCTGTTATATACGCACCACTTTCACAAGTTAAAGTTACTTCAGCAGTTGGTTTTAAAGGGTCTATTTTAGGAGATACTGTTATTGTAAGCGGCGCCGGTGGTATTCACTTTGACACGGCGTTAAATGAAGCCAGTTTTGGTGGTTCTTCATCTGGTGGTAATGGATCTGCAAGCAAGTTAGTTTTCAAAGGATGGCGCTTTACCCCCGTTGAAAAAAGCAATGAATAACAAAGCTATTAGGTCGTTATTCAAAGCTCAATTCTATAAGGGAATCTATCAGGATTATTAAATTAATTACTTTGCTCAAGATTTGCTTATTTAAAACTCGAACGTAAAACCAAACTCTCTTAATTTTTCGTACACGTTTATGTCAAAACGGTACAAAGTTGCGGCTCTGTGAGCTACATTTGTTTGTTTTTCTTTGCAGTTTATTAGTAAGTTCATTTTTTGAAACTTACGTCTAAAGTTAGGTTTATCGAGTGATTTATTTAAAATCGACTCGTAAATTCCTTGTAGCTCAAGCAGGGTAAATTTTTCTGGGAGTAAGCTAAAACCAATAGGCTCGTGCCTTACTTTATAGCGTAAGTAATCAAGGCCGCTTTTTAAAATATCGGCATGGTCAAACATTAAAGCGGGTACACTATTTACATCAAACCATTCACACTCTAAAGCATTATCGCCGCTCACAAGGTTGGTTTCTTCAAAGCGAACGAGCGAATAATAAACAATAGTAATAATGCGTCTAGCAGGGTAGCGGTCTACGTTACCAAAAGCACCTAACTGATCTAAGTACAGGTTTTCAACACCGGTCGTACTTTTAACAACACGTAAAGCTGCAAGGTCTAAGTTTTCATCTTTACGAACCCAATGACCAATTAAACCCCACTGGCTTGTTGCAAGGCCGCGGTTATATTTAACCAGCAACACCTTTAACTTACCTTCATGAATAGCAAATACAATATTATCTACGGTTAGATTACTAATGCAGTCATCAGGAATCGATTCTTCGTCGATGTTGTTAGAAATGTTTGATGTTTTATAGTGCATAAATTACTCAGCCAAAGCTATACGAAGATATTGTTATAAAGACTATTAAGGGTATATAAAAGGTGGGTAAAGCGCAAATAAAAAGCTTTTATAATTCCTATTTAAAACAATCACATCTATTTAATTAATCACTTTATACACTGTACCTGTTTTTACGCGTTAACGCCGATATTCGACTTTGGTTTGGTATTGGTTTGGTATTGGTTTTTTATTGAACGAATAATACCTTTGTATGTTAGTAAATTTAACGGCTAATTAGCGCCATGTATTAAATAAATTACTGGCTGATTAAAAATGTAACATAAATGTTTACATGCGCTAAAAATGCATATAGTATTTTTGACTATATCGATTTGCATTGAAAATTGAGCACACATGAACAACACAAAACACACACTCACAATTAAAGAAAAAATAGGGTACGGCCTTGGTGATACAGCCAGTAATATTGTATTTCAAATGGTCGCTAACTTTATGTTGATATTTTATACCGATGTTTACGGTTTATCTGCAGCCGCTGCGGGTACCTTATTATTAGCGGTTCGTTTATTTGATGGTATTACCGACCCAATAATGGGCAGCATTGCCGATAGAACGCGCAGCCGTTGGGGCTCTTACCGCCCATATATATTATTTTTAGCCGTGCCTTATGGTGTGTTTGCTTGTTTAGCATTTATAACCCCCGATTTTGATTCTACGGGCAAGCTTATATATGCCTACTTTACTTACGGGCTATTAATGACGTGTTATACCGCTATTAATATACCTTATGGTGCACTTGGCGCAGTAATGACAAACGACCCTAAAGAGCGTGCATCGCTTCAGTCATACCGATTTGCAATGGCAATGGCAGCTCTGCTTGTAATTGTATGGGCACTGCCAAAGCTGGTTGCTTTTTTTGGCGACGGCGACGATGTAGTAGGTTACCCGCTAGCAATGGTGTTTTTAGGCGGACTTGCTGCGGCTTGTTTTTTACTATGTTTTAAAATGACTAAAGAAACCAAACAAGTTAAACCCGCGCAAACTAAAAAGAATGCCTTCCTTGAATTTTTAAGCTTATTTAAAAACGATCAATGGGTTGTAATAGCCGTTATAAGTCTAGCAACATTAATCTTAATTGGCGTTAGAGCCTCTGTAGCACCGCATTATATTAAGTACTATGTAGGAGAAGCCTCACTTACTTCTAACTTTTTAACACTCTCAGCAATTGGCTCAGTACTAGGCGCTGTGTCTACTAACTTTTTAACCAAATTTATTGAAAAGAAAACACTTTTTATCGCCGCGTTAGTGGTGGTGATTGTTTCTCATAGCATGTTCTACGTACTTGAGAGCGACGCCATAGTTACCATTTTTATCGTCTACTTTATTGCTAACTTTGCCCACATGATAATTACCCCAATTATGTTTTCAATGGTGGCAGATACGGTTGACTACGGCGCCTTAAAAATTGGTCGCAGATTAACCGCTGTTACGTTTTCGGGCCATTTATTAGCAATAAAACTAGGCTTTGCAATCGGCGGTGCGATTGCTGGTTGGATATTATCTGGCTATGCATACGTGCCTAATCAAGAACAGTCAGAACACACGTTATCAGGCATTTTACTCGCCTTTGCCGGCATTCCAGTAATTTGTACCGTGGCATGTTTAATTTTTATAACACGTTACAAACTTACCGAGCCTGAAGTAAAGCGCATTCAAACGCAGCTGGCTGATAACAAAACCATAAACTAATTTAGCAGCCCACTTTGCGCCTTTTTAAAAGCGCAAAGTGGGCAGGCAATACTAGGAGTAAAAATGCAAAATACAGCGCAATCAGCACCCCCATCTAATGGGTTAAGTGACGCTGAACTTAAACAGTTAAAAGACCTACAACGAGCCAACTCGTTAATACAAAACCACAATGTGTTAGTTGATCACATGTATACCGCCGATCCGTCTGCGCATGTGTTTAACGGCAAAGTGTATATTTATCCTTCGCACGACATTGAATCAAAAAATGAAATTAATGATAACGGCGACCACTTTGCAATGCGCGACTACCATGTGTTTTCGCTTGACGAAAGCTCAGGCAAAGCCATAGACCATGGCGTAGCACTTTGTGTAGACGACGTAAAATGGGCAAGCAAGCAAATGTGGGCACCCGATGCAGCGCATAAGCTTGGTCAGTACTACCTTTATTTCCCCGCGCGCGATCAGCAAGGTATTTTTAGAATTGGCGTTGCAAGAAGTGATAGCCCAACAGGTCCATTTAAAGCCGAAGACGATTACATTCAAGGGACATTTAGTATTGACCCTGCTGTATTTGAAGATGACGACTCAAGCCATTATTTGTATTTTGGTGGCTTGTGGGGCGGCCAATTACAAAATTGGCAAACCAGCGAATTTAATGAACAAAGCACGTATCCAAAAAATGGTGAACCTGCAATTCCTGCGCGCGTTGCAAAATTATCGCAAGATATGATCAGCCTAAGCGAAGACGTAAAAGAGGTTGTTGTACTAGATGAAAGCGGCTCCCCAATTACAGTATGCGATAACAACCGCCGATTTTTTGAAGGCCCTTGGGTACACAAAAACAACGGTGTTTATTACTTTTCGTACTCAACGGGCGATACACACAAAATTGTATACGCTACGGGCGATAACCCTTACGGACCATTTACTTACCAGGGTGTTATTTTAAACCCTGTACTTGGTTGGACCACGCATCACTCAATTGTTAAGCACAATGGCGACTGGTTTTTATTTTATCACGACAGTACGTTATCGGGCGGGCAAACCCATTTACGCAGTATGAAAATGGCTAAGCTTGAGCACGACTCAAACGGAAAAATTCAAACAATAAGCCCATATGAACACGCTTAACAAAAATAGTTTTAAACAATGCAAATTATCTGCGTAAGCAAAGCTTAAGCTTTTATTTGCACAAAAAAGATATAGTCAATGTGACCATTAATTTATTTTGTTAATGGTCTAAATAAGAGGAAGCTGAGGACATATGACAAAATGAAAATATTTTAAAGCAAAAATTAGCACAAAGAATTAGCATAAACGTGCTGTTATTTAATGGTTTTTAGTTAAGTAGCACATGTTTAAAACTGGTTGTGGTCTTTGTAAAACGTTTAAAACATACACACACAATAATTATTTATTGACCGTAAAATGAAACAAATAGTTTACAATTATGTTTCGAGTAATTCTTAAAGTCTTGCAGTACGTCAATAATAATTAAATAAGAAAAAGGCATCATGATGTTTAAGAAAAAGATAATTTCAACAGCCATACTCGCTGCAATGGGTACCGTTACGCTTCCTCACCAAAGCTACGCTGCCGAAACCGTTGTCGACGAAGATGTAGAAATAATACAAGTAACAGGCATTAGAGGTTCATTGCAGCGCTCTATGGATGTTAAACGCGACTCTTCTGGTATTGTCGATGCTATTTCGGCTGAGGATATGGGGAAATTTCCTGATACTAATCTTGCTGAATCGCTGCAACGTATTACCGGCGTATCAATTGATAGAGCGGGCGGTGAAGGTAGCCGCGTAACAGTACGTGGATTTGGACCTGCTAATAACTTAATTACTATTAATGGCCGCCAACTTCCAAATACAACAGGTGACCGTACATTTGATTTTGCTAATGTGGCATCTGAAAGCGTATCGGGCGTGCAAGTTTATAAAACATCAGACGCAAGTGTTACCTCAGGTGGCATTGGCGCAACTATAAACTTAACAACAAACAGACCTTTAAATAGCCCAGGTATAAAAGCATCGTTTGGCGTTAAAGCTGTAGACGATCAATCAACCGATGAGGGCAGCATTACACCAGAGGTAAGTGGTTTATATTCGCAAACATTTGGTGACGATAAATTTGGTATATCTATTTCAGGTAGCTACCAAGACCGTGAAAGCGGTATGCAACAGTTTATTCAAGATCAAGGCTACAGAGCATCTGATTACACAAATACAGGGTGGGGCGGTGTACCTGCAGGCGCAGAGGGCGGAGCAAACAGACCTACATCAGGTATTTATTCAAACCCGCAACAACCACGTTATGTGTTTGAAGAACGCCAACGTGAACGTGTAAATGGCCAGCTAGTTTTTCAATATCAACCTGTTGAAAACATTACAGCAACCCTTGACTACACTACGTTTAGAACAACCGTTGAAGAGCAGCACACTGATGCGTCAGTTTGGTTTAACTACGCAGGCGATAGAAGTGAATCTGTTTGGGCGGGCGAGCCTAACGCGTATCCACTTATTTACTCAGAAATTTATGACATTCAAAGTGATGCTGATTATCGCGATACGTCGCTTACGGTAGGTTCTTGGGGTCGCGAAGAAAAAACAGATTCACTAGGCTTTAATCTAGAATGGGCAGTGTCTGATCAGCTTAACCTAGAGTTTGATCACCACAGTTCAAAAGCATCAATGAAAGCAACTGATCCACGCCATGGTACACGTAACAATATTCAGTTACCGTCGTACACACGTTCGCGCTCAGGGCTTGATTTAACTGGCGACTTACCAGGTATTGCAATTGGTAACATTGAAAACTTTAACCCAAGTACTATGCGTTTATCGGGTAGCTGGTTTGCAAACGATAAATACGATTCAGAAATCGATCAAACGCAAATTTCGGGCGACTACTACATTGACGACAACCTAAGCATTGACTTTGGTGTTGCGGTTAATAAAGTAAATAACCATTACCGTCATACGCAAGTACAGCGCCCAGATTGGGGTGGTGTTGGTGTTGAGGGTGACTTTGCTGATATTGATTGGCGCCAAGATACTATTTTAGATAAGTTTCAAGCTAAGGCGGGCAACTTTGAAGGCACTGCATCACAAGGCGGATACGATTTATTTAATACAATCTTTTTTGCCGACTTTGATGCGATTGTAAATGCAGCAGAGTACGCAGATCCTATTGCTAACGTAGATAACCTTTATGGTGATTGTAAAGCAGCCGACGGCGCAGCAGCAGGGCCAAACGGCGAAGGACAATTTTGTGCCTCAACTGACTGGGATGCAGCAACAAACCGCTTTACGGAAGAAAAAACGCAGTCTGCTTTTGCTCAAGTAAATTACAAAGGCGAATTGAGTGGCATGTTTTTCGACCTGCAAATTGGCTTACGCTACGAAAAAACAGACGTATTTTCTAAAGCAACAGCACCCGGTTACAGCCGCGTAGAGTGGAACGAAGATACAGCTACATCAGTAACCGGTGTTACCGGCATTGAAACGCTAAGCCAGTCGGCAGATTACAGCCAGTTCCTGCCAAATATTAACTTTAATATTGAAGTTGTTGAAGATGTAATGATTCGCGCAGCAGCGAGCAAAACTATTTCAAGAGCGGGTTATGGCCAACTACAAGGCGGTACAACGATTAATACCGGTGGTAGCTTAAGTGGTTATTCGGGTGGCTCTGGTAACCCAGGACTTAAACCGCTTGAATCAATTAACTACGACTTATCTAGTGAATGGTATTACGGCGAAGGTAGCTATATTTCGTTTGGTTACTTTAAAAAAGACGTAACAAATTGGATCACTACAGGTACTATCGACTCAAATATATTTAACTTAGCTGATCCATTAAATGGTGAAAAATTTAGGGCTGCTACAGCGGCACTTGGCGCTAATGCATCTAACGAAGATATCAGAACCTATATATTTGAAAACTTTGCTGATGATCCAAATGTACAACCTAAATTTGATGAAGATGGCGAGTTAGACGGCGGCACAATTGTTGGTGACCCAGACTCAGATGATCCAATTAACTTTAGAATAAACGTGCCTGTAAATGGCGACCAAGAATACACCATTGATGGTTTTGAATTTAATATTCAGCACTTATTTGGTGAGTCAGGCTTTGGCGGTATTTTTAACTACACCATGGTTGACTCGGGTCTTGAATACGACAACGACTCATTAGAGGATACAGAAGCACTTGTAGGGTTAAGTGATACTGCAAACGTGGTGTTCTTTTACGATAAAGAAGGCTTACAAGCACGAATTGCGTATAACTGGCGCGACTCGTTTTTAAATGAGCGTCGTGTAAATGGCGATTTAACCGCACCAATTTACACCGATGAGTATTACCAAATAGACTTTAACGTAAGTTACGAAGTACCCGCAGTAGAGGGACTTACTGTATTTATTGAAGGTATAAACATTACCGACGAGTACGTAACATCGTACGGGCGTAAGCAACAGTTGATTTATAACATCACTCAAACAGGCTCTCGTTACGGTTTAGGTGTTCGTTATAATTTTTAATAAATTACCCTTGTAGCAACCTTATAAAAGCCGCATTTTGCGGCTTTTATATTTGCCTAAATTAACCTAGTAATAATAATACCCAACTGTTATAGTCAATGTGAATTTAACTTATTTGTTACATTTCATGTGTAGCAGTAGGTAAAGGCACACAACAACAATTGGAGCACACAATCCATGGCCAATCATGCATTATTAA
Organism: Pseudoalteromonas sp. LC2018020214; assembly: GCF_016598755.1. Classification (NCBI taxonomy): domain Bacteria; kingdom Pseudomonadati; phylum Pseudomonadota; class Gammaproteobacteria; order Alteromonadales; family Pseudoalteromonadaceae; genus Pseudoalteromonas; species Pseudoalteromonas sp. LC2018020214. The sequence continues at coordinate 2,047,332 of NZ_CP066804.1, read as the reverse complement.
ATAATGTTGAGCATCAGCATTTAAAAATAAACCCTGCACGCAGCACACACCTAGGTGACGGGGTTTGGTACAGCGAAACATTTTTGAGCGAATTTAGAGTCGCTCAAGCACATTACCCAATATTTTTTACCAAAGACGATACAACAAATACATTTTCGCCGGTGTGTTTGTACGGCATAAATAAAGACGAAAACTTATTTTTAGTAAACCAGCAATGGCAAGCACACTATATTCCACTGAGTATGCAGCGACTGCCTTTTGCTATAGCGACTCAAAATACAATGCAAAACGGTGTGGCAACGCAAGAGCGCATGCTTAGCATTGATTTAGACTCGCCAAAAGTGTCAACAAAGCAGGGTATTAACTTATTTTTAGAACACGGCGGGAATAGCGATTACCTCGAAAACATAATAAATGTGCTCGACAACTTGCATCATGGTTTACAAGAAAATCAGCCATTTATTAAAACTTTGATTAAACATGGTTTGCTTGAATCAGTATCGCTAGAGCTTGATTTAGTAAACGGGCTTAAACATAACTTACTTGGTTTTTATACCATCAACGAAGACTCACTTAACCAGCTAAGTAGCGATGCAATTGCAGAGCTGCATTCACAAGGGTATTTAGCGTGTATATACATGATCATTGCATCGCAAGTACATGTGCGTGATTTAGTGGCGCTTAAAAACGAGCAACTTAAGCTACAAAAGCACGCGGTATAAGTGCTTAACAATGGAAAATTTAGCAAATAATATTCAAACGCTAAGTGGCTTAACTCCCAGCACGTTACCCAAGGAGCTTTTAAACTCACCTGTGCCTATTGTACTAAAAGGGTTTGTGAGCGATTGGCCCCTCGTTATTGCCGCTAAAAAATCTGATGCAACTGCAATTGATTATTTAACGCCGTTTTACGGAGGTTTTTTAGTTAACAATTGCATAATACCTGCCAGCCAAAATGGGGTTGTTGGGTATAACAGCGATATGAGCGGTTTTAACTTTACTAATCAGCAAGCGGAATTTATCAATACGCTTGAGCAAATAACGCAAACTGCTAATAACCCACAAGCAGACACCTTATACATTGGCTCTACTAGCATTGCACAGTGCTTACCTGGTTTGGTTAAACACTGCCACGTTAACGCATTAAGCGAAGGCTGTTTATTTAATGTATGGGCAGGCGGAAAGGTTACCGTACCAGCACATTACGACGTAGCGCAAAATTTAGCATGTTGCGTTGCAGGTAAAAGGCGTTTTACTTTATTTGCCCCCGATCAAATAGATAATTTATATATAGGCCCGCTTGATAAAGCACCCGGTGGTCAGCCAATAAGCTTAACCACCACAACTGCGCCTAATTTCACAAAATACCCTAAATTTAAACAAGCTATAAAAGCAGCAATAACTGTTGATTTGGAAGCGGGCGATGCCCTTATATTACCCAGCATGTGGTGGCACCAAGTAGAGGGGCTTGGCAGTTTAAATATACTGTTTAATTATTGGTTTAAAAATACGCCAGCGGTGTATGGGCAGCCTACTAATGCGTTGCACCTTGCTATTTTAAACATACGTAATTTACCAAAGCATGAGCGCGCAGCATGGCAACGTTTGTTTAATTACTATGTATTTGCTGATAACGAATTTACCCACATACCAGAGCCCGCACAGGCTATTTTAACAAAGCCAATGAATGAGCTAACAGCGCGTAAGTTAAGAGCCGAATTACAAAATAAATTAAGACGCTAGGCGACTTGTAAGGTTTGAATTATGAATCAAAATGCAATTAAAAAAATTGTAATAGCAGGTGGCGGTACCGCCGGTTGGATGTGCAGCGCTGCAATGGCAAAGCTACTAGGTAAAAATATTGAAATATGCTTGGTTGAATCCGATTTAATACCTACCGTAGGGGTCGGGGAGTCAACTATTCCTACGCTGCATATATTTCATGATTTACTAAAAATTAGCGAATCAGAATTTATGGCAGCCACTAATGCCACGTTTAAATTAGGCATATCGTTTGAGGGCTGGAAACAAAACCAGCAAAGCTACTTTCACTCATTTGGTTATGTGGGGCAAGGTTGTTGGGCTGCAGGTTTTCAGCACTTTTGGCTAAAAGGTATGCAACAAGGTGTAGCTGCCGATATTGGTGATTATTGCACAGAGCACGTAGCAAGTCGCTTGGGTAAATTTGCCGTAGTGCCGAATCAAGACCGTAACCATGCTTATCAGTTAGATGCCGGTTTGTACGCTAAGTTTTTACGTAATTTTGCACAGCAAAACGGCGCTAAACGTATAGAAGGCATGATAAGTAAAGTTAATTTAGAGCCCACTAATGGCTTTATAAAATCGCTTACTTTAGGTGACGGGCAAATTATTGAGGGTGATTTATTTATAGATTGCACCGGCTTTAAAGGTTTATTAATAGAGCAAGCGCTACACACCGGATACGAAGATTGGAGCCATTGGCTCCCGTGCGACAGCGCAGTGGCAATACAAACCGAATTAGTAAGCCCAATAGTGCCATATACGCGTGCAATGGCACATAAATGTGGTTGGCAGTGGCAAATACCGCTGCAAAGCCGCCGTGGTAATGGCTTAGTGTTTTGTAGTAAATACATGAGCGATGATGAAGCCAAAACAGCGCTACTCAATAACGTAGAAGGCAAACCTATTAATGAGCCGCGCGTTATTAAATACCGCACCGGTACACGGCGTAAACATTGGAACAAAAACTGTGTTGCTATTGGCTTAGCAAGTGGTTTTATTGAGCCGCTTGAATCAACCAGTATTCATTTAATTCAGCAAAGCATTATAAGATTAATGCAAAACATGCCAACCAAAGCAATCGAGTCGTGCTATCAAGATGACTTTAATAACAAAATGCGCTTTGAGGCCGAAAACATTCGCGACTTTATTGTGCTGCATTACCATGTAACACAGCGCACCGATAGCGACTTTTGGCGCTACTGTAAAAACATGCCAATTCCAGAGTCGCTTGCCAAACGCATTGAGCTATTTAAGCAAAGTGGGCATGTTTATAAAGCAGAGCAAGAGTTATTTGGTGAAGCCTCGTGGTTACAAGTGATGTTAGGGCAAGGGCTAGTGCCGCAAAATTATCACCCGATTGTTGATAGCATGAGCGATGATGAGCTTAAACGATTTTTAGAGTCAATAAAAAATCATGTTGCTAAAAAAGCAGATAGCTTACCGAGTCACATTGATTTTATTAATCATTATTGCAAGGCTAAGTAAGCAATATGCTAACACTTGGCAATAATTTACAGCCGCAGTATGAGTTTATAGGGCAAGAGCAAACGCCAATTATTATAATTGACGACTACCTGAGTGAGCCGCAAAAACTTATAAACTTAGCGCAAAGTGCTGATGAAAATCATGCGCAAAATCAGGGAGAGTTTAAACCTGACGAACTCACTCAATACCCAGGTTTACGCATGCCGCTGCCAAAGCAATGTGTGGTTGATTACCTAAAGCCGCTTATACAGGGGTTTTATAACGTATTTAATATTGGGCAAACACTTACCCCATACCCAAAAGATAATACCTTATCGTTAATTACTAAAACGCAGAAGCAGCTATCACCTATACAAACCTTGCCACACTTTGATACCAACGATCCTAACCTAATTGCCATTATTCATTACCTTGGCGAAGGCGAACATGGCGGCACTGGGTTTTTTAGGCATAAAAAAACAGGGTTTGAAACAATAAGTACAAAGCGCAAAAACACGTATTTAACACATGCTCAGCAATACCTTGAATTAGCAAATACAAAGCCTAGTTACTGCACCACGCAGCACAGTGAGTTTGAGTGCTACAAGCACATAGAATATAAGCCAAATAGGCTTATTGTGTTTCCTGGGTATTTGCTGCACACCAGTTTACTTAACACGTCTACCGATATTTCGTCGTGTCCACAAACAGGGCGGCTAACGGCTAATATGTTTGTTCATTTTAAATAGGAATATTATGTTTTTTTCTTTATCTAGATTCGCATATAAAGGTTGGCTATTATGCTTTGTTGTATTGACGCTGAGTATGGTAACAGTGCAAAAAAGTCATGCTACAGGGTTTGATACGCTCCCTAAAAAGCAATTTAATGTGCTGCTATTTACAAAAACCGCAGGGTGGCACCATAAGTCGCAAACCGAAGGGGTTAAAGCGTTAGAGGTCTTAGCCGATAAGCATTTTTTTAACTTAATTTGGCACGAAGAGAGCCATTACTTTAACGACGATTACTTAAAAAATGTTGATGTAGTGGTATTTTTATCAACCACGGGTGATATTTTAAACCTAAAAGAGCAAGCCGCGCTTGAGCGATTTATAAAAGCAGGTAAAGGCTTTGTTGGCATTCATAGCGCATCAGATACCGAATACGACTGGCCTTGGTACCAAAAGCTGGTGGGGCGCACCTTTAACATTCATCCTGTTATTCAAACTGGCGTACTACGTAAAGTGCCGAATACTGTCTTTATTGGCTTAAACCATATGTCGCAGGAGATACTTTGGACCGACGAGTGGTACGAGTTTGGGCCCGAGCTAACTAAGTTAAACTACTTACTCACGGTTGATGAGCAAACTTACAACCCAACTGCCGATTGGGGTAATAACAAAACAGGCTCAGGTATGGGGGCGTTTCATCCTATTTCGTGGTATCACAATTACGATGGTGGTCGATCATTTTACACAGCCCTTGGGCATACTAATGCGGTGTATAAAAGTGAATTTTTAACCGAGCATATCTATGGCGGAATTTATTGGGCAGCAACAGGGAAAGGACTAAAAGAGCTGTAGGCAATATGTCGGGTAATCATCAATAACGAACCACACAAAGGTAATACATTGATGCAATGATTTTGTTGAGTTTACGTTTCTTTAATGTTAAAAAGACAACGTTGTCATAATGTTTGTTTAACTTTATGCTTTAAGTACTACGGGCAATTGACCGTACAATTAAATTTAGACAGATAGAGTAAATCAGAAAAGACAACGTTGTTTATTTGAAAGAGCAAATAGACATGCAATGAGAAAACACACAATTTAAGCACTTTAAAACCATAATTATCAAGATATTGGGTATTGCTCTTATATACACTGATTTAGCGCATCTAATTACCAGATAAGTATGTAACTTAAAGCTTTAATAAGAATATAAATGCGCCCATTGTCGTGCTTTGATTAAATTGGCGCCTATAAGTAATAAGAGTTGATATGAATAAGATTATTTACTGGTCAATAACAGTCGCTGTAGCGGGGTTTTTATTTGGCTTCGACACGGCGGTTATATCTGGGGCAGATAAGCCCATTCAAGCAATGTGGGATACGAGTTCGTTATTTCATGGTTTATTTATTATGTCTTCAGCTTTATGGGGAACATTAATTGGAGCCTTAGGAGGTAATTACCCTTGTGATAAATATGGCCGCAAACCCACATTAGTATTGGTTGGCGTATTATTTTTAGTTTCTGCTATTGGTTCTGCAATTGCGCAAGACCCTTATACTTTTGCCTTGCTGAGGTTTATTGGCGGTGTAGGTGTGGGTATCTCTTCTATTGTGGTACCCGCTTATATATCAGAAATAGCCCCTGCTAAATATCGCGGGCGGTTAGTTGCGCTTTATCAGTTTCAAATTGTGTTTGGGATTTTAATTGCATTTATTTCGAATTTCTTAATTTCAGGTACATCTGGAAACGATTGGCGTTTAATGCTTGCCGTAGAGGCAATACCTGCCGTTATCTATTTACTTATGGTTGCGAGAGCGCCTGAAAGTCCACGTTGGTTAGTACAAAATAAAAACGCTATAAAAAAAGCGCGGTCAATATTAATCCAACTAGGAGAGTCAAAGCCAGATACCGTTTTACTAGCAATTGAAAAAGATAAAAAACAAAATGTTGAGTCTAAACTGTTTTCAGGTACTTACAGTAAAGCCGCTCTACTCGCATTTTTGTTTGCGGCATTTAATCAATTATCGGGTATTAATTTCATTATTTACTATGCTCCTCGGCTTTTTGAGCTAGCAGGATTAGATGTAAACCAGGCACTACTATCAGGTGCAGGGATAGGCCTAGTTAACTTATGTTTTACTATGCTTGGCTTATTATTAATTGATAAATATGGCCGCCGTTCATTAATGTATGTTGGTTCTATTGGTTACATTATTTCATTGGCTGTCGTTGCATGGGCATTTAGCAACCAAACAGGAGGAGTATTGGTTGTTGCGTTTGTATTTGTATTTATAGCCGCACATGCAATTGGACAAGGCACAGTAATTTGGGTTTTTATAGCCGAAATATTCCCAAATAAAATACGCTCTAAAGGTCAGTCTTTAGGCTCAGGTACACATTGGTTGTTTGCTGCAGCAATCACTTTATTTATGCCTTATTTTTTAGAAAAATTTAGTCCAGCAGAGATTTTTGGCTTTTTCACTTTAATGATGGTGGGGCAGCTTATTTTTGTAGCTCGTTTTATGCCTGAAACAAAAGGGCGTTCTTTAGAAAATATTTCTATTAATACCAATAACTAAGTGTGGGCCATTCGATGCAACTAATAATTATAATACTCGTTTTGTCTTTTTTAACTGCATGTGATGCAGTAAATCAATCTCAAAACAACAAGCAATATGTAAAAGAACAATTGGCAAACGAAGCGTTTAGGCCTGCTTATCATTTCACACCTTCTAAAAATTGGATGAATGATCCTAACGGAATGGTGTATTACCAAGGTGAATACCATTTATTTTATCAATATAACCCTTATGGTTCGGTGTGGGGCCCTATGCACTGGGGGCACGCAATAAGTTCTGATATGGTTGAATGGCAACATCAAGGGGTAAAGCTGTACCCAGATCAACACGGAACGATATTCTCAGGCAGTGCCGTTGTTGATTGGAAAAATAGCAGTGGCTTTGGTACAAAAGAAAACCCACCTTTGGTGGCTATTTACACATACCATAATGAGGAAAAAGCAAAACAAGGGTTAAGCGATATTCAGACACAAGGATTAGCGTATAGCATAGATAAAGGGCGTACTTGGCAAAAATATAAACATAATCCTGTACTTAAAAATTCAAATATCCGTGACTTTCGAGATCCAAAAGTTAAATGGCATCCAACAACCAAGCAGTGGGTTATGGTATTGGCCCAAGATGACCACATAGGTTTTTATACTTCAACTAATCTAAAAGATTGGCAGTTTAAAAGTACTTTTGGAGCCCAATGGGGTAGCCATGGTGGAGTGTGGGAATGCCCTGATTTAATCCGTGTAAAAATACGCGGCACTGATAATTATAAATATGTTCTACTAGTAAGCATTAACCCAGGTGCACCTAATGGCGGCTCAGGAACTCAATATTTTATAGGTGATTTTGATGGAACAAAATTCACTTTAGATGAAAACTATCAGAAAATGCTAGCGCCTACATCGGCTGTATTTCCACAAGGTGTAGAGTTTGCAAATTTTAAAAATGGATTAAGTAAATGGCAGGTAGAAGGAAATGCATTTCATATTGCAAGTGATCAACAAGGAAAGCCAATACTGAGCTCATTTAACCAATCTGACGAAGCAACTGGTTCAGCTTTATCTGAGGCTTTTACTATTGAGCACGATTATATCAATTTTAAAATATTAGGTGGTAAACATAAAAATCGAACTGCAATTGAGTTATTGATTAACGGTGAAGTAGTTAAAAGTACAGTAGGTAGTAACTCAAATGTTATGTTAGAAACTGCGTGGGATGTGCGCAGCTTTAAAAATAAGCAAGGAGTAATTAAAGTAATCGATAGTAAAAAGGGTGATTGGGGCCACATTAAAGTTGCTGATATCACCTTTTCTGACCAAGCAGCTAGGCCAAAAATAGAGCCTGCAATTTGGCTAGATTATGGCACTGACAATTATGCTGGAGTGACTTTTTCTGATGCACCTGATAATCGTCATTTATTTATGGGCTGGATGAGCAATTGGCAGTACGCTAATTTTGTGCCAACAACAACCTGGCGTAGTGCAATGACCTTACCAAGGGAACTTGAGTTGATAAAAACATCTCAAGGGTTACGCTTAGCATCACAGCCAGTTAAAGAGTTGCAGAAAATTTTGGCCAGTACTCAAACCAAAGCTGTGCTAGAAGGTAAAAATAATTACCAACTTGACCAGGTATTTAATGTTGCTCCTGGGCAATTTAAACTAAGTTTTACCTTAGTAAACGCCAATCAAGCAATTGATATTATATTAAGTGCCGACTCGGGGGAGCAAACAATACTCTCGCTCAACCCACTAAAAGGAACACTTGTTTTAGATAGGACTAAGTCTGGACTGATTGACTTTGAGGCTGATTTTGCATCTATTCAAACGAGCCCATTGCAAAAAAACCTTACAGATTATCATGTAGATATCTGGGTTGATAAAGCGTCTGTCGAGGTGTTTGTAAATAAAGGAGTAAGTACAATGACCTCTATTGTTTTTCCTACTCAGCCGTACCATAAGGTGAGCGTAAAAGCCCTGCAGCAATTTACCTTAAAAGACATTCAATTTAATAATGTTGCTATAACAAAATAAATTCAAACACGTCTCTATATCACTTAGGGCCGTTTGGGTTTTATCGGCAAAAAATAATTTACTAGTGATTACACAGACAATACTCTTGTACCAATTTTAAAAAGCACTTAATTATTTTTAGGCTGAATTTTATGTTAACAGCATTAAAAGTGAACATTTAAAACAACTAAATAGCGCAATTTCTTAGCTACCAGCACGTTTTTATGCTTTAAAGTAGATAACTTAAGTAAATTGATACTAGGGCGTGTTGACCTTTCGTGGGTGAATTTGCAGCTGTATGTTTGGTTTTTAGGCAAGGCCGAGCCTATGTAGTGTGGTTATTCCCCATAAATAGGCGATAACGCAGCATAAATACCAAACATGCGCTGCCCGTTGGGTTCTTTCAAGGGACGATTAACTCTTTGTTGCCTACATGGATGTAGGTAAGGGGCGTGAGCAGGACGCGGAAGCTTTGCTCGGTTTTTACTTAGCCCACTAGGTTACAAACCTCGCGCCGCGATTAAATCGCCCCTAGATTGAACAAATTGCAATCCACAAAGATCAACACGCCCTAAAAGGAATCTCGTTTTATTAATTTAAATGGCAAATGTTGATGAACTAAGTCGACTCTAAGGTCTATAAGGTATTCCATAGCCCAGCGACCCATTTGTAGGTGCGGTAAAGCCATAGTGGTTAAATTTGGTTGTAATAATTCAGGTATACTGCCCCAATTATCAAAGCTAGCTATACCTATATCATCGCCTATTACCATGTTTTTTTCATGCGCCACAAAGTAAATTTCCATAGCCATTGGGTCTTGCCCACAAATAATAGCATCGGGTTTAAAGCTATCGATAATTTTAGCAGCAGACTCTCGAGATATAGAGCGTTCAATTCCGTCATCTTGCTTAATGATAACCGATTCAATAAGTAAATTGCTTAAAGGTAAGCCGTGGCGCGTAAATGCATTAATAACACCTTGCTTTCGGCCTTTTGCAGCAATTATATCTTCATTTAAATTTAGAAATGCAATTCGGCGATAGCCTTTATTGATTAGTGCTGTGGTAATTTCTTCCCCGGCTTGTACTTCATCAGGTACAACACACGGAAAATCCCCATTTATTGGAAAGCAATTAGCCAATATAGTCGGGATTTTTTTTAATTCATCGGGTAATTGAACTGCACGGTGGCACATTGCTGAATAAATAACACCTTCAACCCTATTCTCTAATAGACTTACTATAGCCCTATCTATGCTTGCTTTTGTTTCATTGATGTTGAGGATTAGCAGTTCTTTGTTCTTTTTCCAGGCAACTTCTTGAGCGCCCCGAATAATATCAAAAGTGTAGGGTACGTTAAGCAGCTCATCAGCAATAATGGCGTATATATTTGTTTTTTTTCGGCGTGTTAGGCTTGCTGCTCGATTTGGGCGATAGTTTAATTCTTTTATCGCATTTAGCACTTTTTCACGGTTTACGCTTTTAACACTCGGATCGTTGTTAACCACACGAGAGACTGTCTTAAATGAAACGCCAGCACGGGCAGCCACTTGCTTGATTGTAACCATACTAAATAATACCTCTTAAGAATAAAAAGAGTATACCAGCACATCTTATTTTATTTTTATGTTTTTACACTGCTTTATTGCTAATACTAAGCAAAATCTTACATACCTTTCTTTCGAGTTCATATTATCTAGGTACGAAATGAATGCGTCATTGATATGGTATTTACTGGGTGCATATTTTATTAAATTGCGACATTTTAATTGATTAAGTAAAAATTTAAGTTTTATCGAAAGTAAAATAAATGTGAAAATATCTTGATCAAATAGTCTAAAAGACTATATTGTTTTTCACGTTGATATAATTCACAAAAAGAGGATAAATATGAACGTAATTTTAAAATCTACGGCTATGTTGTTAGTGCTTGCATCTAGCCACTCTTATGCAGCTTTTAACGTAAATCCCCCGAGTGTTGGTGCTGATAGCTCGGGTACTTACCGTAACCTTGCACAGGAAATGGGTAAAACAAACATACAACAGAAGGTGAATAGTACTTTTGACAATATGTTTGGCTATAACAACACTCAACAACTTTATTACCCGTACACCGAAAACGGTGTTTATAAAGCACACTACATAAAAGCAATTAACCCAGACGAAGGCGACGATATAAGAACAGAAGGGCAATCGTGGGGAATGACCGCCGCTGTCATGCTTAATAAACAAGAAGAATTTGATAACCTATGGCGCTTTGCAAAAGCGTATCAAAAAAATCCAGACAATCACCCTGATGTAAAAAAACAAGGCGTTTACGCGTGGAAACTAAAGCTTAATCAAAACGGCTTTGTTTATAAAGTAGATGAAGGCCCCGCTCCCGATGGTGAAGAGTACTTTGCGTTTGCACTACTTAATGCCTCTGCTCGTTGGGGGAATTCTGGTGAGTTTAACTACTACAACGATGCCATTACCATGTTAAACACAATTAAAAATAAGCTGATGGAAAACCAAATAATCCGCTTTTCACCTTACATTGATAACCTAACAGACCCTTCTTACCATATACCTGCGTTTTATGACTACTTTGCAAATAACGTAACTAACCAAGCAGACAAAAATTACTGGCGACAAGTAGCCACAAAAAGTAGAACCTTACTTAAAAACCATTTTACAAAAGTAAGTGGTAGCCCGCATTGGAACTTACCTACATTTTTATCGCGCTTAGATGGCAGCCCTGTTATTGGCTACATTTTTAACGGCCAAGCAAACCCAGGTCAATGGTATGAATTTGATGCATGGCGCGTAATTATGAATGTGGGTTTAGACGCGCATTTAATGGGTGCTCAAGCGTGGCATAAAAGCGCAGTAAATAAAGCACTGGGCTTTTTAAGTTATGCAAAAACTAACAACAGCAATAACTGTTACGAGCAAGTGTATTCGTACGGTGGAGCGCAAAACAAAGGCTGTGCAGGCGAAGGTCAAAAAGCCGCGAATGCAGTAGCGTTACTTGCTTCAACAAACGCTGGGCAAGCAAATGAGTTTTTTAACGAATTTTGGTCTTTATCGCAACCAACGGGTGACTACCGTTACTATAATGGTTCGTTATATATGTTAGCTATGCTGCATGTATCGGGTAATTTTAAGTTTTATAACAACACGTTTAATTAAAATAACGCTACCTAAGTAGCAAAAACTTAGATAATAAAAAACCGGTGTAACTAAGTTACACCGGTTTTTATACTTAACGAGTGAGCTTAACTTTCTCTTTAATACGTTGCTTAACTAATTTAGCTAATTAGCCAAACCCGCTACTTTTACATCAAGCGTAAACAAGCCCTTAGCGGTGGTTATTAATAACGTTTTGCGATTTTTACCACCAAACGCAAGGTTAGTTACATTAGGGCCAAGTTCAATTTTATCGATAAGTGAGCCGCGTGGCGTGTAAATATTAATAACGCCTTTGCTATGGCTGCTTATGTAAATATTGCCAGCAGAGTCTACTTTTATACCATCGGGTGAGGTTACTTTAATAAAGTCTTCGCGCGGTAAAATATCACCGTTTTCATCAATAGTGTATTTGCTGACGCGGTTGCTAAAGTCGCCAACATAAAGGGTACGTTGATCAGGCGAGAGTGCAACACCATTGGGCTTTTCAAGAGTAGCGTCAATTAAACTAAGTACGCCTGTATTGCTTAACTTATATACACCGGTATAAGACATTTGCTGAGTGCGTTCGCCTAGTTGCCAATTAGGATCGGTAAAAAATATATCGCCATTTTTATGCATAGTCATATCGTTTGGTGAGCTAAAGCTTAGCCCATCAAATTTATTAACTATTACGGTATTGGTCTTACTTTTTATATTAATTTTAGAAAGCGATTGCGTACTATGGTTAAGCGTATAGAGGTTCTCTCCTTTGGCATACAAGCCGTTTGTACCACTGTGTTTTAAATAAGTGGTGAGGGTATTGGGCAGCACTAATTTATAAATGGTCGAATCAGGGCCAAGTGCTTGCGAGCTTGCAAAGTTCATTTCTGAAAAATAAAACGCATTGTCATGGCTTGACCACGTTGGGCCTTCTAAAAACAAAAAATCGTCACTAACAAGTGTGGGTATTACGCCCTTTATTAGCGGTGATTGCTCATTGCTTTGGCTGTTTACAGCGTTTAACAAAGCTGGGTTTTGAAGTTGTTGTGCCAGCGCTGTTTTATTTATACAGAGCATTAATATAACTAAGCTTAGCGTTTTTTTGTGTGTTTTTAGCATGGACGTTTACTCAGGTTTGTTTAATTTATAATTAATGGTCACATTGACTATATCATTTATTTTTTTCGTTGTATGATATTTATCGAAAATAATAACGATTCAACGGAGCACACACATGCATAAAAAATACACACTTAGCCTGCTTTTACTTGCAAGATCATTAAGCGTAGACGCTGCACAAGACCCAGCCCTTAAAAACACCTTTGCAGACTCATTCAAAATGGGGGTTGCTGTAAATCAAGATATAGTGACAGGCCAAAACACCGCCGCACAGTCAATTATTGCTAAGCAATTTAATACAGTGACGCTTGAAAATGCTATGAAAGCAGAAGTAATTTACCCACAGCAAGGTAAGGTTGATTTTAGTGGTGCAGATGCGTTTATAGATTTTGCCAAGCAAAATAACATGTTTACGGTAGGGCACACCTTAGTGTGGCATAACCAAACGCCTGACTGGTTTTTTACAAATAGCAAAAATGAGCCAAATACCCCTGCAGAGCAGCTTGAGCAAATGCGCAAACACATAGAGCTGGTAGCAGGGCGCTATAAAAACAAAGTAGATGCGTGGGATGTAGTAAACGAAGTAATAGCTGATGACGGCTCTTATCGCCCAACTGTGTGGGTTAACCGCGTAGGTGATGGCGATACCATGGTAAAAGCCGCATTTAAATACGCCCAGCAGTATTCACCTAATACCGAGCTTTACTACAACGACTTTAATGCATGGCGACCAGAAAAAAGAGACGGCATTATACGTATGATCAAAATGCTGCAAAAAGAAGGAATTCGAATCGACGGCATAGGCATACAAGCGCACTGGGGGCTTAATTTTCCTAAAATGCAATATATTGAACAAGCCATTGACGCCTACGCCGCGCTGGGTATAAAAGTGATGATCACTGAGCTTGATATAGACGTGCTGCCTTTAACAAAAGAAGGGCAGATTACCGGCACCGATATGATGAAACCGCAGTTTCAGCTAGAAGAGTTTGAAACTTACCTCGACCCATACAAAAATGGCTTGCCAAGCGACGTAGAGGCGCAATTAAACGCTCGTTATAAAGCCTTGTTTGAACTGTTTTACGCAAAACGCGATAAAATAGACCGCGTAACCTTTTGGGGATTACACGATGGTATGTCGTGGAAAAACGACTACCCAATCCCAAATAGAACAAACTACCCATTATTATGGAACCGCAATTTAACCCCTAAACCAATTATAAAAACAATTTCTGACGTAGCTCAGTAAACAAGTCGATGTGTGAAGTGTAAAGCCGAGTATTTTTAAATGCTCGGCTTTTTTTGTTTGCAAATTTCCACATAGGGGCTAATAAAAGTCATTTTACTAAGCGATGAGCTGGTAAACCTTGATCTTACCGAAGTAATACAAGCACAAGTATCACTTACACCTTCTATTTAATTATTTTTCTCAAACTCAAAGCATACTCAATATGCAACGGGTTAAATTTTAGCCTTGATACTTATTGTTAAATAGACTATAACAATATTGGTTTTAGGTTAATTTAATAATTGTATATTCACACACACAATATAAAACAATAAATTTTAATTTAAACCTTAACTATAACTCGATGATTTTAATTTTATATTTGTGCTCTTGTACAAGGTAAATATTAACGTTTGAAGAGATATTAAAATAATAAATATAAATGACTGTTTGTTTTTATAATTAGTTATAGTCATATTGAATAATATAATTTTATGGTGCAGTAGAAAGACTCTATCATATTTTATTCACTCAAATGGCTTTACTGCACCTAGTTCAAAAACGACTCATTTATTGCTTTAGTCTAAGGAATAAAAAATGAATAAATCGATTTTTCGTAACACCGGATTAGTGACCTTAGTATCACTATTAATGGCGTGCGGGGGGGATAATAAAGATACACCAGTGCCTGAACCCATACCTGAAGTAGTAGCCCCTGATACTCCAGCGCCTGATACTCCAGCGCCTGAAGCGCCAATAGCAGCTGAAATAACAAATGGTGGGTTTGAAGAAGACACTTCAGGGCAAACAACGCCCGTCGGGAATTGGGTATTTAGACCAGATCAAGAATCAAGCGCTACTTCTACTATAGAGGTAATTGAATCGCAAGAAGGCGTTAATACTTACAAAGGCACCAAAGCAGCTGAGGTTATTGTTAATACATTGGGTGACAACCCTTGGGGTATTGAAATAGCTTATGAAGACCTTCCTATCACTGGTGGTAAAAATTATGAGTTTAGTGTTTGGGCAAAAGGTGAAGAGGGCACCAGTGCAGATTTTTGGATACAGACTCCAGCCCCAGAATACGGCCAGCTAAGCTTAGTAAAAGAAACACTCACTGGAGAGTGGCAAAAAATAACGTTAACAGCCGCTACCGCTGAAACGGATTCACTGATCAGATTAGCTATACATTTTTCTAAAGAAGAAAACATCGAGAAATCACTATTTATTGATGAGTTTTCGGGCATCGTTTTAGAAGATGTACCAGCAGAGGAGATCCCTGACGTGCAATATAGTGCAGTTACTGCGCAAAGTTTAAAAGCCTTAGCCCCTAATTTTAACATAGGTGTCGCTGTACCTGCAGGTGGATTTAGTAACAGCATAATAGACAGACCAGAGATTAAAACGATTATTGAACAACACTTTAATCAGCTCTCTGCTGAAAATATTATGAAGCCCACCTATTTACAACCTACCCAAGGCGAATTCTTTTACGATGATTCTGATAAGCTAGTTAACTACGCCAAAGACAACTCACTTACTATACATGGCCATGTTTTGGTTTGGCACTCGCAAATTGCGCCTTGGATGCAAAGTTTTCAAGGTGATAAAGCCGCGTGGATAGCCATGATGGAAAATCACATCACTGAAATTGCTACCCACTTTGAAGAAGAAGGCGATAACGATACCGTCCTCAGCTGGGATGTAGTTAACGAAGCGTTTATGGAAAACGGTAAATACCGTGGTGAAAAAACCACAAGCGACAGTGCCGATGAATCGGTGTGGTTTGAAAACATAGGAGCCGAATTTTTACCGTTAGCCTATAAAGCAGCAAGAGCGGCCGACCCTGATGCTGATTTATATTACAACGATTACAACCTTATTTGGAATGCCGATAAATTAGATGCCGTTATATCTATGGTTAACGATTTTCACAACAATGGCGTGCCTATTGATGGCATAGGGTTTCAATCTCATATTTCACTTAACAGCCCTGATATTTCAACCATTCAGGCACACCTTCAAAAAGTGGTCGATATTCGCCCTAAAATAAAAGTGAAAATTACCGAGCTAGATGTTCGTATGAACAACGAAGGCGGCATTCCACTAACTTACTTAACAAGTGAAAGAGCAGATGAACAAAAGCAGTACTACTACGATATTGTTAAAACATACCTAGAAACGGTACCTGAAGATCAGCGCGGTGGTATTACTATTTGGGGGGTGATTGATGGTGATAGTTGGTTACAAACTTGGCCAGAACCGACAACTGAATGGCCACTGTTATTCTTTAATGACTATACACCAAAACCGGCTTTGCAAGGTGTTGCCGATGCGCTGCAAGAGCTAATTGAAGTAGCAGAGCCAGAGCCTTCAGCTGAGTTGCTAACTAATGGTGACTTTGAAGCAGGGCTTGATTCATGGCAATCACGAGGCAGTGCTACTATTTCACTTGAAACAACCCAAGCTCACAGTGGTAATAATAGCGCTTTAGTACAAGGGCGAACTGAAACGTGGAATGGGTTACAAAAAGATGTAAAAGGCTTATTTACAGCAGGTAAAACCTATAATGTATCTGCGTGGGTTAAGTTATCTGACGATAGCACCGCGGTATCGCCTGGAGTTAAGCTCACACTGCAAATTGAGCATGCGAGCACTGAATACCTCGAGCTAACCACTGTTACAAACGTAGTTGCAGGCGATTGGGTACAGCTTTCGGGCACTTATACCCATTCAATTACAACCGAGGAAAGCGCGGCTTTACTTTATGTGGAGTCAAACGAACTGACTGCTGATTTTTATGTAGACGACGTATCGGTCACTTTGGTAGAACAATAAACCAAACTAACAGTAATTAACCCCACATTTGATAGTCTGTATTTTTATACAGACTATTTTTTGAGGGCTTTCATAAAAAGAAGTGCACTATGTTTTTATATTAGTAATGGGTATCGCTTTAAAGCGACATATACCGTCGGTATAAATAAATTAGCACGATAACGCCGGTGCGTGAAAAGCTATATTAATTTGACTCAAATGACGAAAGTTTCTTTTGAACGTTATTTCGTAATACATCGTCTATGTACTCATTAAATGCCTTATTACCGGTTACCACGGGGTTTTGTTGATCAGATTTACGATTTTTTAATGTATTAATTTGATTAATTAGATCATGTGAAAACGGGTGGTTTGAGATACTTCCATCAACATCGTTTTTGTTTGCAATTTTTTGAAAATAATTTAAAGAGTGCAAATAAGTTTGATTTGCTTCTTTAGTATCCGGTAAACCGGTACCTCCCCAAAGTGCAACTGTATGAGATATGCCATTATCTGTAACAGGTATTATCAAAGACAACCCACCAGGCGTATGCCCTGGTGTAGCAAGTACAGTTAAATTAGTTTTACCTAAATTTATTTTTTCACCATCGATAACTTGGGTGTAAGTGCTAGGTAATGGTATTTCGGTAGAAAAATTACCGAAAGGATCAGTTAATACAGGTGCATTTGGATTATGGATGTAGTCCCACTCATTTTTTCTCATTAAAATTTTAGCGCCATAGTGTGATTCAAAGTAGTGAGCGCCACCATAATGGTCGCTGTGGCCGTGAGTAACTATTACGTATTTAATATCTTCAGGATTTAAGCCTAACTCTCTCAGTCCAGGAACAATCACATGTTTGGCGTCGTTCGGGGTCCACATGGTATCGATTAAAATAATGCCCTCAGTTGTAGTGATAACAAAAGTGCCTACGCTGATATATCCTACAAAATAAAGGTTATCAAATAGCTGAGTGGGTTCAACAACAGTGGTATTGAACAAATCACTAGAGGTTAGCGAGGAAGGTAATTTATTTAATCTAGTACTTATTTTATCTTCACTCAATTTTGTAATATTACCGTTATTTGATGTTGTGCAGCCGCTCAGTAAGTAAGTTATTACTGTAATCGAGAAAATGCCTAAAAATGTTTTTTTCATATTTTACACCTTAGTTAATTAGGCATATTAAAAGCCCAAGTAATAAACTTTAGTACGTCGTCTATTTAATTATTAAATATAGGGTATGAACTCAAAATTAAAATTTAATGGATAAAACAACTTTAGCCTTTGTTTGTTTAGAGATCGAGTTTGTTATCTTTATCCTAAATTAGAGATGCGAAAGCATTTGTCATTTTGTAAATGAGGGTTTGAATAACGATAGAAGCGAATATATCGTTATTCATTGTATTGAAAATAGCTCTAGGTTACTTACTATCCAAGGCGTTTATATCATTGACTCGGTTAATTATGATATTAATTAAAAAAGCACATAAAATAACGGCAGGTATTGCATTGGCAACACTGTCGTAAACTACATGAAAAAATGTTGCACCAGCCATAATAACTAACAAACCACTTGCAGCTAAAATGCTTAGTTTTTTTATCCAAATAGCAATAGCACCTGCAAGTTCACTTGCACCAATAAAATAGCCAAACCAAGCAGGTAAACCCATGAGTGCAAAAGATAAGTGCATTTGCTCAACTCCTGCTAGTTTTGCAGAGCCTGCAGCTATAAAGGCAAGTGTTGTTAATCCTAGTGATGTATACATAAAAATTCTTTTTACTTTTGTGCTCATGTTATTCCCAGCTTTAATAAGAGTGATTTAAGCAGATGCTTAGCTTTTGACGTTAGAATAATCACAGTTCTTATTAATTAATATTGAATGTTTTTTTATAAGATATAAACTTTAGCTTTACATGTTTGGCGTAAATTATGAAATTAGAACAGCTTAGTATGTTTGTTACTGTTGCTCAGGTTGGATCATTGAGTGAAGCAAGTGCTCTTTTACACAAAACTCAACCAGCTATAAGTCAAGGTATTAAGCAACTAGAAAATACCCTTAACTTTGCCTTATTTAGTCGTAATGGTTATCGGTTAGAGCTTACCAGTGCAGGAAAAACTATGTTTCATAAGGCTATGAAATTGCTAGATGATGCAGCACAACTTAAACAAGTTGCACACCACATAGCACAGGGAAACGAGGTAAGTATAACGATTGCAATTGAAGCATCATTTAATTTAAAAGGTATTTTACCATTACTAAAAAATATGCAAAATCAGTTCCCTGAAACTCAAATAATAATCAGGCAAGAGTACATAACAGGTGCAATTGAAGCCTTACTTGATGGTGGTGCCGATCTGTGTATAACACCAACAATGGAATTTTCTGCACAAGAAGAGAAAATTGAAAAGCATTTGTTAAATACCGGCTCATTAATCAATGTAGCTTCCCCTTTGTTGTTAAAGCGAAATCCAAACCTTAGGCAAGCCACTGATTTGTTGAACGAATACCAAATAATTGTGCAGGACTCAGGCACTGGTTCAAAAAACATAGAGTGGGGTGTACAGCAAGGTCAGCGACGATGGTATGTAAATGACTTTCCAACTAAAAAAATGCTTATCGAAAGTGCAATGGGTTGGGGCAAATTACCAGGTTATTTAGCTGATGAAGGTATTGCAAATAATACTCTGAAAATGCTGTCACTTAGTGATGTGCAAAATATAACGCCTCTAAAATATTACATTATTAAGAAAAGGGGAGAAGTGTTGGGACCTGTAGGTGAGGCCGTGTGGGAGCAATTTAAAAACTATCAGATATAGCAATTACATATATGTGAAAAACGTATTTAAATTACTTCCCTAAAAAAGCCACTAAAACCTACTTAGTTTGATATCTTACTACCACAAACTTAAGCGGCACATCGCCGTTATTATAAATGCCGTGTACGTCATTAGGGGCTGTAAATAAAATATCTCCAGTATGAGCAGGCTGGCTTTTGCCATTAAGCGTCCACGTGCCTGACCCCTTTAAAATCATTAAGTATTCTTCATCAGGATGCTGGTGGGCTGGGTGTATTTCGTTATTAGGTTTAATAACCGCAACGCCTGTAATAGCGCCCTTGGTGAGTGGTGTATCGCCGTAAAAGTAAGTATGAAAATCAGCGCCTTCGTAATGAGTAATGTGCGCGTCTTTTTGACTCACAATAGCTGATGTAAGTTGAGTGGGTTTATCAGCTGCGTTTACAGTTAATGCAAAGATGGCTACTGCTATTAATGATAAGGTGGTTGTTATATTTTTCATGTGTGTCCTTGCTAATTTTCGTGCTAGTTAAAAGTGTTATTTTTGTTCAGTCTATTTTAATAAAACGTTGTTGTCAAAAAGACTATATGGTGTTAAGTTTAGATTGCACACTAAAAAAAACACAACAGGTACATCATGCATAAAAATAAATTTACGATTGCTATTTTATTAGGAATGTCGAGCCTCGCACTTGGCTGTAATGGCTCAGCAGAGCAAAGCAAACCAACATTAAAAGCGCCGGAGCAATTAACGCTTAAAGCGCAATTTAAAGAGCACTTTAAAATTGGCACAGCGATTAGCCGCGACCAAATATTAGGGGCTTTGCCTGAAGATTTAAATGTGGCTAAAGCGCAATTTAATACCTTTACGCCAGAGAACTCAATGAAGTGGGAGCGTATACACCCAGAGCTAGAAACCTATGATTTTGAAGCCGCTGATGCGTTAGTTCAGTACGCACAAGAGAACAACCAAGAATTAGTTGGGCACACATTAGTGTGGCACTCGCAAACTCCTGACTGGGTTTTTGAAGACGAACAAGGCGAGCCGCTAACCCGCGATGCATTACTTAAGCGCATGCAAAACCATATAAATGCAGTTGCAGGGCGTTATAAAAACCGCATTTTTGCATGGGACGTGGTAAACGAAGCACTTAACGAAGACGGCACACTGCGTGAATCTAAATGGAGCACCATTATTGGTGACGACTTTATAGAATATGCTTTTAAATACGCTAAGCAGGCAGCGCCTAATGCCAAGCTATACTACAACGATTACAACTTATATAAGCCAGAAAAAAGAGCCGGTGCAATTGCGCTTATTAAAAATTTACAAAGCAAAGGCATTGAAATAGATGGTATTGGTATGCAAGCGCATTATTCGCTTGATAACCCAGAGCTTTCGTTAATGGAAGACTCTATTGTGGCATACGCTGCAACGGGTATTGATGTGATGATAACCGAGCTTGATATTTCGGTATTGCCGTTCCCTGAAGGTGAAGAACAAGGGGCTGATATTTCGTTAGATATTGCGCTACAAGAGCGATTTAACCCATACCCGAATGGTTTACCTAGTGAAGTAAACACCCAGTTAGGCGAGCGCTACAAAGCCGTGTTTGACATACTTAAAAAGCATGACGATAAAGTAAGCCGCGTTACTTTTTGGGGCATAAGCGATGCACGCACTTGGCGTAACGATTGGCCAATGCAAGGGCGCACCGATTACCCATTATTAATTGACCGTGAGCTAAAACTTAAAAGCTTTGTAAGCGATTTATAATCGCACTAAACATTTAACCTCCCGCAAAGGATCACTTAATAGCGATCCTTTTTTGGTTTATAAAATAGCTATTTTTTATTGGTTTTAGTTAAGCAGTAACTAATATGCGTTTGCAAAGGCACTTGTGGTGTTAAATAGCTAAATGGGAAGTGTGGGTTATTAGGGCTGTCGGGGCAAAATTGCGGCTCTAGGCAAATACCGTCAAATTGGTTAAACGGGTTTTTTAAATGCTGCCCTGTATACACCTGAATGGCAGGGTAGTTAGAAAGCACACTCAGCATTACTTTTTCATCGGCGCTAGTAAGCTCTGCGTGTTGCTTATTGGCTTGCAGATTAAGTACTTGCTCGGTTACAAAGTTATGATCGAGTTTATCGGTTTTATTAAGCACCCGCGCATTTGTGTAGTCAAAAGTTGTATTTGCTACAGGGGCTATTAAACCTGTGGGAATGGCGTTTGTATCTACGGGGGTATAATGCGCGGCGGCCAGTTTTAATGTATGCCCTTGTGCGCTGTTAGTAATGCCATTTAAATTAAAATATGGGTGCGCTGTTGGCCCTGCAATGGTTTTTTTATTACTGGTAATCGTAAATTTAATATCAAGATTACTTTGGTTTTTACTGTTAGTGGTAAAGGTATACAGCACGTTAAATATAGTTTTACCGGGGTAGCCGTTGTATCCATCAGGCAGGGTAATACTTAAACTTAGCGCATTTTTTTGATGATAATCGAGCTGCCAAAATAAGTCGCTTAATGCATTTTGGCCGCCGTGAAGTTGGTTTACTCCTTCGTTTTTATTAAGTGCATAGGCTTTATCATCAATGTTTATTTGGGCGTTACTTAGCCTGTTTGCATAAGGTCCGGCTACAGCGCCTAAGTAAAACGTGTCGTTTAAATAGTCATTAATATTAGAATAGCCAAGTATAATATTTCGTTTTTTATTATCAACATGGGTAACCCAGCTGGTAAGCCGGGCACCGTAGTTAATAATAGAAATAGTGTCGTTTGCTTCATTACTTAGTGTGTACTGAACAATTGAAGTTGTCATGTTGGTTACTCTTTTAATTGTTCGTTCTTGCTTTTTTAATTTCTTCTTTTACGATTGGGTACAGATCGTATGTTGGATAAAACTCAGTGCTGTAGGCTTTCCAACCATAACGTTCAATCGATAAATTTACTTTTGGTAATAACGCTGCTGGAAAGCGCAAGGTAACAACTTGCCCTATGCCCATCATTACTTTCCAAGATTCTACTGTTGCGCCCTCTGGTGGGAAGTGTTTGTAAAAGTTAGCGTTGTTTAGTATTTCTTTTATTTCAGAGAGGTTTTTTGATTGATCGTGCTTTAAAAAAATCGTTAGCATTAGTTCATCATTTTGCTCGTCACTTGCCCATGCGTTAAAACTAGTACTTGCACTAAAAAGCATAATTAATAGTAAATATTTCATAGTTCACCTTTGTTAGTTAATTATAAAAATGCGCCGAGCTTTGAAAGGCTTAGCGCATTAATTGGATAAAATTGTATTATTGCGCGCATTACGCGTACAAAATGTATTAGGCGTTGGCTTTAATTAACGCCTGCGCGGTGCTCACTACATTTTTGGTGGTAAAGCCAAAATGCTCTAATAACACGTTACCTGGCGCCGACTCACCAAAAGTGCTCATACCAATTACTTTGCCTTGTAAGCCAACATATTTAAGCCAGTAATCTTGGTGTGATGTTTCAATTGCAATACGGTTTGCTACCGAGTTTGGCAATACACTTTGCTTGTAATCGTCTGATTGTAGATCAAACAATGTGGTGCTTGGCATTGATACCACACGCACTGCAACGCCTTGTGCTGTAAGCTCTTTTGCGGCTTGCATTGCTAAATCAACTTCAGAACCCGTTGCAATTAAAATAAGCTCAGGCACTTTATTGCTTTCGCTAAGAATATAGCCGCCTTTTTCTATGTCGCTAATTTGCTGAGCGCTGCGTGGCTGGTGGTTGAGCCCTTGGCGACTAAAAATAAGCGCTGTAGGTTGCTGCTGATTTTGTATCGCGTTTTTCCATGATACTGCAGTTTCTACTGCGTCACATGGGCGCCATGTGACTAGGTTTGGCGTCATACGTAGGTTGGCTAGTTGCTCAATAGGTTGGTGAGTCGGGCCGTCTTCACCTTGACCAATAGAGTCGTGGGTATACACAAATATATTTTGAATACCCATAAGTGCCGACATTCTTACTGCGTTACGGGCGTATTCCATAAACATTAAAAATGTAGCACCGTAATTAATAAAACCACTGTGCAGTGATATGCCATTCATAATGCCGCTCATACCAAACTCGCGCACGCCATAAAACAGGTAATTACCGCTGGCGTCATCTGCGCTTATGCCTTTGGAGCCAGACCACAGCGTTAAGTTAGAACCGGCTAAATCGGCAGAGCCACCTAGTAACTCTGGTAAATGCGGGGCAAAGGCTTCAATGGTGTTTTGCGAGGCTTTTCGGCTGGCAATGTTAGCGGCGTCATTGTTGCACTGTGCAATATAGTTGTTTGCAATAGCTTCAAAGTTGTCAGGCAGGGTGCGTTTAATTACGCGTCGCTCAAATTCTTTAGCAAGCTCTGGGTGGCTTTTGGTGTAGTCGCTAAACAGTTGCTGCCATTGTTTTTGTTTTTTATCACCGCTTTGTTTAGCGTCCCAATGGGCGTAAATATCATCACTGATACTAAATGCTTCATTTGGGAGGTTTAAAAATTTGCGCGCCGCAGTTATTTCGTCATTGCCTAATGGCGAGCCATGGCAGTCGTGCGAGCCTGATTTATTTGGCGAGCCAAAACCAATCACGGTTTTACAACAAAGTAGGGTAGGTTTATCGCTCACTTGTTTGGCTTGTGCAATGGCGCTGGCAATTTGTTCTGGGTCGTGACCGTCAATATCTTTTATTACATGCCAGCCGTAAGCGTCAAAGCGTTTAGCGGTGTCGTCGGTAAACCAGCCCTCAACGTGTCCGTCGATAGATATACCGTTATCGTCCCAAAAAGCAATAAGTTTACCCAGGCCTAATGTGCCTGCAAGCGAACATGCTTCGTGCGATATGCCTTCCATTAAACAGCCATCACCCATAAAACAGTAAGTGTAATGATCAACAATATCAAAACTCTCTTTGTTAAATTGTGCTGCTAGGGCTTTTTCGGCAATAGCCATACCTACGGCATTTGATAAACCTGCGCCAAGCGGACCTGTGGTTGTTTCAACACCTGGGGTATAACCGTATTCAGGGTGACCTGGGGTTTTTGAATGCATTTGTCTAAATTGTTTAAGCTCGCTAAGTGGTAGTTCGTACCCGCTTAAATGCAATAAAGAATAAATAAGCATAGATCCGTGACCGTTACTGAGTACAAAGCGGTCTCGGTTTGGCCAATTTGGATCGGTTGGATTGTGGTTTAAAAAATCGTTCCACAGTACTTCGGCTATATCGGCCATACCCATAGGTGCGCCCGGATGCCCTGAATTTGCTTGCTGTACCGCATCCATACTGAGTGCGCGAATGGCATTAGCAAAAGGCGCACGAGAAGAAAGCTGAGTCATGTATTACCTCAAATAAAATTAAAAAAGCCCGCACGTAATGTGGCAGGCTTGAGGGAAATTAGTTTAGTAAGTCTTCAACCAATTTAGCCAAAATACGCTGATCTTTGGCAAAGTTACGAATACCTTCACCGAGCTTTTCGCTGGCCATTGCATCTTCGTTGTGCTGCCATAAAAATTGCTCATGGGTGAGTGCGGTTAAGTCACTTTGCGGTGCTTTGGCAATGTTTGCAGCGTCAAGCTTTGTAACCAGTTCACCTTCTTGGCTTTGTAAATCATTGAGTAATGATGGCGAGATAGTCAGTAAATCGCAGCCAGCAAGTTCGATTATTTCCTGGGTATTTCTAAAGCTTGCACCCATTACCACGGTTTTATAATCGTACTTTTTATAGTACTGATAAATACCTGTAACCGACTGCACACCAGGATCTTCGCTTGGGGTGTATTCTTTATTATCGCGGGCTTTGTACCAATCAAGAATACGACCAACAAACGGAGATATAAGCGTTACGTTAGCTTGTGCGCACGCAATGGCTTGAGCCATCGAAAAAAGCAGCGTTAAGTTACACTTAATGCCTTCTTTTTCTAACTGCTCGGCGGCTTTAATGCCTTCCCATGTTGAAGCAAGTTTAATAAGTACGCGGTCTTTTGAAATACCCGCTTGCTCGTAAAGTGAAATAAGCTTACGCCCTTTGGCAATACTTGCTTGGGTATCAAACGATAAACGCGCATCCACTTCGCTCGATATACGCCCAGGTATTACTTTTAGTATTTCACAGCCAAAGTTAACAATAAGTTGGTCGCATATAGCGTCAACGTTGTTGCCAGCTTTTTGTATAGCGTCTTCAATTAAATGTTTATATTGAGGTAATTTTGCAGCTTGTAAAATTAACGAAGGATTGGTTGTTGCATCAACCGGTTGTAGGGCTTTGATTGACTCTACATCGCCACTGTCGGCAACGACTGTGGTTACTTTTTTGAGTTGTTCTAACAAGTTCATAATGATGTACGCCTCGGCTTTAAAACCGAGGCGATGTCCTTATACGTAGCGGTTAACAATATTCTCAAGCAGTTCTTGGCGACCAGAAACTTGCTTAGGATCGATGTTGTTCTCGTGTACTAAGGCTGAAAGGCTTTCAAGTGATTGCTCACCATTTAGAATGCTTTGACCTAGGTCTTCTTTCCAACCAGCGTAACGTTTTTCAACAAAATCAGTCAGCTCGCCACCTTCAATCATTGCTGCTGCATTGAGTAATGCTTTAGCCATCGTATCCATACCGCCAATGTGACCAATGAATAAGTCATCACGCTCACACGATTGACGACGAAGTTTAGTGTCAAAGTTAAAGCCGCCCGTTGTAAAACCACCCATTTTTAAAATTTCGTAAACAACAAGTGTGCACTCAGCTACGTCGTTAGGAAATTGGTCTGTATCCCAACCGTTTTGCATGTCGCCACGGTTAGCATCAATACTACCCATAATGCCTTCTGCGCAAGCAACTGCAATTTCGTGGTGGAAGCTATGACCCGCAAGTGTTGCGTGGTTTGCTTCAATGTTTACTTTAATTTCGTCTTGTAAGCCGTGCTTGTATAAAAAGCCTGCAACCGTTGCTGTATCGTAATCGTACTGGTGCTTAGTTGGCTCTTGTGGTTTTGGCTCAATTAATAATGTGCCTTTAAAACCAATTTTTTTCTTGTGCTCTACAACCATTTTCAAAAAGCGTGCGTACTGTTCGCTTTCTTGTGCAAGGTCTGTATTTAGTAGCGTGTCGTAACCTTCACGACCACCCCAAAGTACGTAGTTTTCGCCGCCTAAACGATGCGTAATTTCCATTGCATGTTTAACTTGTGCTGCTGCATATGCATACGTATTAGGATTAGGGTTTGTTGCACCACCGGCACAAAAACGCTGATTTGAGAATAAGTTAGCAGTACCCCACAGTAGTTTTACACCTGTGCGCTGCATTTCTTTTTCGATAATGTTAGCTATGTGCGTTACGTTATCGTGGCTTTCTTGTAGTGTTTTGCCTTCAGGGGCAATATCAACATCATGAAAACAAAAGTAAGGAACGCCTAATTTTTCATAAAATTCAAAGGCTACTTTTACTTTTTGTTCAGCAAGTTCTAATTGATTGCCTACAGGTTGGATCCAAGGACGGTCAAACGTACCTTCACCAAAAATATCAAACCCTGTAGAACAAAAGTTATGCCAGTAACAGGCTGCAAAACGTAAATGTTCTTTCATTGTTTTGCCAAGCACTACTTGGTTTTCGTCGTAGTAACGAAATGCAAATGGGTTTTTAGAGTTTTCACCCTCAAATTTGATTTTTTCAACGTTTGTAAAAAATTGTTCGCTCATAATGTGCTCCATTAATTTTATAATAGTGTATTAAAAGTATGTTTTTACACTTTGGTAAAGTGCTTTGTATGTTGTGTATTGCTGTGCGTAAAAGTCTTGCATGACTGGGTCTGGCTCAATTGTTTGCGTTACCTTGCCGTTAACACACACTTGTTGTGCAGGGAGTTGTGTTACTGCTATTCGGGCAAGTCTTGCAGCGCCAAATGCGGGGCCAACTTCTGAGCCTTCTCGGTAAATTAGGGGGCGGTTGAGTACACTTGCGATGATTTTTCCCCACAGTGGGCTTTTAGCGCCACCACCAATTACTGTTACATCGTCAATTTGTGCGCCAGCATCAAGCAGTACTTGTTGGCCATCGGCAAAGGCAAAAGCAACGCCCTCGAGTACTGCGCGGCCAAGGGCTGCTGCATCGGTATCGCTGTCTAAACCAAAAAATACGCCTTTGGCATCGGGGTTATTATGCGGCGTACGCTCGCCAGTTAAATAAGGTAAAAATATCACTGAGCTTGGTTTGCTAAAATCGCATTTACTTACTTGTTCAAGCAATGCGCTTTCGTTTTTAAAACCGGTTAATTTAGTGACCCAGGTTAAACAGCTTGCTGCGCTTAACACTACTGACATTTGGTGCCAGGTGTTTTCAATGCAATGACAAAAAGTATGTACAGCACCTTCTGGGTTAGGCAGGTATTTATCGTTAGCAACAAAGTAAACGCCCGAAGTACCTAATGACAAAAACGCTTGTTTAGGCCTTACTACACCAACACCGGCAGCGCCTGCGGCATTATCGCCACCACCTGCAACAACAGGCACTTGTTCCATACCCCATTTAGCAGCAACTTGGGCTGTTAATTTGCCAGTAATTTGTGTGCCCTCAAAAAGGGTAGGCATGTGTTGCTCTGTTAAGTCGCAGGCGCTAAGCATTTTTTGCGACCATGCTCTTTTTTCTACGTCTAGCCACAGTGTGCCTGCTGAGTCAGACATGTCTGATGCAAAATCACCGGTCATTAAAAAGCGTAGGTAGTCTTTTGGTAATAATACTTTGGCTACTTTTGCAAAGTTTTCTGGTTCAAACTCTTTTAACCAAACCAATTTAGGTGCAGTAAAACCAGGCATTGCTATGTTGCCGGTAATATTACGAGAATTTGGTTCGCGTTTTTCAAGCTCTACACATTGTGCTGCACTGCGCCCGTCGTTCCATAAAATGGCTGGGCGAATAATGTTATTGTTTTTATCAAGCAGCGTAGCGCCATGCATTTGCCCAGAAAGGCCCACAGCCTTTACCGATTTTAGTAATGCAGGGTGAGTATTTTTAAGCTCCTCGATTGCACTACAGGTAGCAAGCCACCAATCTGTAGGGTTTTGCTCAGAAAAAAGGGGGGCTGGGCGTGAAACGCTTAAAGATCCACTTGCTTGAGCAAGTAATTGGTCTTGCTCGTCTAAAATAATTACTTTTACACCTGAAGTGCCTAAATCGATACCAAGGAACATAAATGTGATACTTAATGTTGTTTTAGTGTTAGCGCTAACATTAATGATTTGATATTGTTAAGTCAAGCTAGTTTTAAACTATGTTTAACAATTAATTTGCAAGTTTATTGCTTGGTTGTTGGAGTTCACTTAAATTTCTTTTTAAGATCATAAGGAAACACTATGAAAAAAATAAACTGGGGTATTGTTGGTTGTGGCCGAATTGCTGCACAATTTTGTGAAGACTTAGCACATACAAATAATGGTGTTGCGTACGCAGTTGCAGCAAGAAATGGAGATGATGCAACCGCTTTTGCGAGCAAGTATGGTGCGGCCAATGCCTACGAAGGGTATCAGGCATTATTTGACGATAAAAACGTTGATGTAGTTTACATTGCGACCCCGCATAACTTTCACTTTAAAAATGCCAGCGATGCTATTAAATCAGGTAAGCATGTATTGTGCGAAAAGCCCATTACGGTTTCGGCTGAAGAGTGCAAGCAGTTGTGTTTACTGGCTAAAAAGCACGACGTATTTTTAATGGAAGCCATGTGGACGTACTTTTTACCTGCAATACAAAAAGCAAAACAATGGGTAGAGCAAGGGCGAATTGGCACTATTAAACATGTTAAAGCTGACTTTGGCTACCCTGTGCCTTTTAACCCCGACGGGCGTGAATACAACCCAGATTTAGCGGGCGGTTGTTTACTTGATATGGGAATTTATCCGCTTGCCATTGCCAATTACTTTTTAAATAACGACCTTGAAAACTTATACGTAAGAGCAAATATTCGCTACAAAGGCGTGGAAGACGATGTACTTATTACTGCTAATTGTGGTGATGTAATGGTGAGCTTAGCAACGTCATTTCAATGCCGGTTAGGGAATGGCGCGTATATTATTGGCGACAAAGGCTATATAAAAATACCCGATGCATTTAGGGCTTATGAGTGCTCTTTGTATGAGCTTGATGATTTAATTGAGCATTTTGAAGATGGCAGGCAGTCACAAGGTTATAGCTTTGAAGCGCAAGAAGTAGGGCGCTTACTGAGCGAAAACAAACGAGAGAGTGACATTATGAGCCACTCTCAAAGTTTACTTTTACAATCACAAATGGAACGTATTAAAGCCCTGTTTTAAAATAGTTTTAAGAGAACTTTAATAGAGCTTTAAAGCAGTTTCAAAAAGCTTTCAATCAAATAATAAACTTAACTGGCGGCGATTTATTCGTCGCTAGGTTCGTCATAATTAAAAAATGAATAGTGAGCTTCTTTATTTTGTCCCGATAAGTCTTGGCAGGCCATACCAACAAAAGCGCCGGTAAAACACGGGCGATACCCTTGCGGTGATTGCTGCACGTAATCATCAGATAAAATGCTGCCATCGAGCACTGGGCCAAACTTTATCCAGCAGTTTTTCTCGGTGGCATAATAAAACTGTAGCTGCGCGCCATTAAAATCAGCTTTTAAGTAAACAGGTTTGTTTGTTTTAAGCAAAAGCGGTGCAACAGGCGTGCTTGTTTGGTATTTATCGCAGCTTAGTATATTTAAATAACGCGGTGTGGCTTCATCACCTACATCGCCGCCGCTTATATGCAAATAGTAGTAATGCGCGGTGTTGTAATAACATACTAGCCCCGCCATTTGTTGAAAACTGCTTGGTGCAAAATCAACGCATGTGCTGCTAACAGTATGATGAGCCTGTACACGCCTGGCAATAAAACTTTGCTGATGCAATGAGCTTAAAGACTCTTTACCTAGTAGGGTAAGCGATGCTTTTTGAGTGTTTTTATACACCCAGCTTTTGCACATGGGTATACGCAATGACTGAAAATCAACAGTCAGATCATCTTTACTAAAATCAATATGTGTTGTAGGTTGCGGCTGTGGGTTTAGCGTTAAACCTTCAACGGGTACGTGTATTCTCGGGGCTTTATTTGTGTGTTTGGCATAAGGCCAGTCATCGTCTTTCCAGATTATTTGCTCAATCCCTGTTTCACGCCCTGTAATGCAGCGGCCACGCTCAGTCAGTGGTCTAGATGTTAAAAATACCGTGTACCAATCACCGGCTTGCGTTTGAAAAAAATCTCCATGGCCACATTTTTGTAGCGTATTACTCGGCTCGTGGGCTGCTGTAATAACGGGGTTGTGCGGGTGTACTTGGTAAGGGCCAAATACGTTTTTAGAGCGCGCAACACTAATGCAGTGTTCATACCCAGTGCCACCTTCAGCGGTAATTAAATAGTAGTAAGCACCGCGTTTTAAAATATGTGGGCCTTCAGTGCAACCAAGTTTTGTGCCTGAAAATATAGGTTTAACATCGCCTATTAACTTATTGGTTTTTAGGCAAAGCTCTTGCATTACTATGCCACCAAATAGTGCGTTGTTGCGGTGATCAACCAACATGTTTAGCAAATAGCTTTTACCGTCATCATCGTGAAAAATAGACGGATCAAAACCGCTAGAGTTTAAGTAAGTCGCTTGTGACCAGTTACCGGTAATATCAGTGGTTGATACAAAATAGTTTGGTGTGTCTTTGTAAGGGCCATCAAAGCTTTTTACATTGGTATATACCAAATAAAAACGGCCATTATTGTAACTAAGTTGCGGTGCCCATACGCCGCAAGAGTCGGGTACTCCTCGCATATCGAGTTGCTCTACGGTGTTAAGTGCTTGGCCTATAACTCGCCAATTTACTAAATCGGTAGAGTGGTGAATTTGCACACCGCCAAACCATTCAAATGTTGAAGTGGCTATGTAGTAATCGTTATTAACTCTGACAATGTTTGGGTCTGGGTTAAAGCCTCTTAGAATTGGGTTTTGCAGCATGCTCATAATATAGGCCTTTTTAAGTTTTTTATATTATTGGGTGTGAATATTATAAATTTGTTGTTAGCGCTAACATTTTCAGTGTAGTATAAGACTTTGTCAATAAGTAATCATTTAAAACGCGCTGTAAACAATATCAAGCTTTACAATTATGTATAATGAAAATTAAGAAAGCTAATTATAACAATCCACTGATTGTGAGTAGGTAATAAGAATATGGCCGATCCTAAAAGAGCAAGAATACAAGATGTAGCCGAGCAGGCTGGTGTATCAATGATGACGGTTTCGCGTGTGCTCAACCAAGACAAAAAAGTAAGCGACAAAACCCGCGAAAAAGTAATGGCGGTTGTTGAGCAATTAAATTACAGGCCAAATGTGTCTGCTAGGCGCCTTGCTAGTACTAAGTCATTCTTTTTAGGGCTTTTATACGATAACCCAAGTGACTCTTACATAAGCCAATTTTTATTGGCAGCGCTTAAAAAATGCCGTGCATTGGGCTACCACCTTGTTGTTGACGAAGCGCATACCGATATTGACAAAACAATTGAATCGGTAAAGCAACTTATTGATGTTACACAGGTTGATGGCATGATTTTACTGCCTCCTATGTGCGACAACGAACAGGTTTTAGATGTACTTACTAAAGCAAATATTCCGTTTGTAAGAATAACGCCAGATACAAAATTAAATCGCTCCCCTTATATATGCATGGACGATTACCAAGCGGCGTTTGATGTTACAGAGCATTTAATAAATCAAGGGCACAGCAAAATTGCACATATTATTGGCGACACCAAACAAGGTGTAAGCCGTTTGCGTTACCAAGGTTATTTAGATGCGCTGCGCTCTAATAAAATAATAACGCCACCTGAGTATATAGAGCAGGGCAGTTTTACTTATCAATCGGGTATGGAAGCGGCAATAAAATTACTTTCGCTTGATGATAAACCAACGGCTATTTTTGCAGCTAACGATGATATGGCAGCCGCTGTAATCTCAATAGCTCAAAAACAAGGTATTAATATTCCAAGCGAACTCTCGGTTGTTGGCTTTGATGACACGCAACTTGCAACCATTGTTTGGCCAAATATTTCTACGGTAAAACAGCCCATTAATGAAATGGCTGAGCTTGCGATTACGTTACTTGCATCGGGTCAGTATAACGATTTAAGCAATGTAAAAAGCTTAGACTTAAGACATATTTTAGATTTTGAATTAATAGAAAGAGAATCAAGCTCAACCAATAAAAATAACTAAATAAGCAAATACGCACACCCTTTTGAGCTTCAAAATCTATATAAAATAACAACAACACACAATATGGATACTTATGAACGAGAAAGAAAATGTACTTTTAATAGTACTGGTTTGCTTTGTTGCGACCATTGGCGGTTTTTTATTTGGTTTTGACAGCGGCGTAATTAACGGCACTGTTGATGGATTACAAACGGCGTTTGGCTCCAGTAGTGCGGGTACGGGATTTAACGTATCGAGCATGCTAATTGGTTGTGCCATTGGTGCGTTTTGCGCAGGTCGATTGGCTGATAAATTTGGACGACGTCCAATTTTACTTTTTGCTGCAGCCTTATTTATTATAAGTGCTTGGGGTTCGGGTGTGTCAGTCACATCGTTTGAATTTGTGATTTATCGAATTTTAGGCGGCTTAGCGGTAGGGGCTGCATCGGTTATGACCCCAGCTTATATTAGCGAAATTGCCCCCGCACGATACAGAGGCACGCTCTCTACACTGCAACAAGTGGCTATTATATTTGGTTTGTTTAGCGCATTTGTGAGTAACTATTTTTTAGCAAATACGGCTGGCGGCTCTACGGCTATATTTTGGCTCGACTTTGAAACATGGCGTTGGATGTTTTGGGTTGAGTTATTACCTGCATGCTTGTTTTTAATCGCTTTATTTTTTATCCCTGAAAGCCCACGATACTTAATTATGGCTGGTAAAAAAGACGCTGCTGCACGTGTTTTATCGTCATTATATGGTGCTGAAACTGCCGCTCTTAAATTAAATGAAATAGCAGAGTCTCTTGCTGGCGATAAACACCAACCTAAATTATCTGATCTTATTGATAAACCTAAAAAACGTTTACGCCCCATTGTTTGGATAGGAATTGGCTTAGCTACATTTCAGCAATTAGTCGGCATTAACGTTGTTTTTTACTACGGCGCGGTACTTTGGCAAGCAGCAGGCTTTACTGAATCTGACGCGTTACTTATTAATATAATAAGCGGCTTTGTAAGTATTTTAGCGGTGTTTATTACCATGTATTTTATAGACAAAATTGGCAGAAAACCTTTTTTGTTAACCGGCTCAATTGGTATGACGGTGACGCTTTCGGTTATTGTTTATGCCTTTTTAAATGCAGATATTGGCTCAACAGGTAATTTAGAGCTAGGAGAGCAGGGCATAGTTGCTTTAATAGCCGCTAATGCGTATGTGTTCTTTTTTAACTTATCGTGGGGCCCTGTAATGTGGGTTATGTTAGGTGAAATGTTCCCTAACCAAATTCGCGGCTCTGGCCTTGCAGTTACCGGCTTTGCCCAGTGGATAGCTAACTTTTTAATTACCTGGTCGTTCCCTGTTATGCTCACAGGCATTGGTTTAGCTGGGGCGTATGGTTTTTACGCATTTTGTGCGTTTGTTTCAGTCATATTTGTATTTAAGTTTTTACACGAAACCAAAGGCAAAGAGCTTGAACAAATGAAAGGGTAAATATTACCCCTTTAATAAGCGCCAAAACTATTGTAATGGTTTGGCGCTTATTTTATTAATTTTCATATCTGCAATAATAAAGTGAGGTTATAGTTACCTTTGTTTTTTCTATAAAAGTTTCTCAATCGATAAAGCCATATTTAGGAGTCGCTAATTTCCTTGCTTACACTGCCAAAAACCTTACATAAATTATGCTGGCTAAGTAGCTATGATAATAGTTATCCTATTTGGATGGTTGTTTTAGCAAACTTAAGAGGTTGTAATTTAGGTCTTGCAAAACAATACGCAAATGTCAGTGGACCAACTCTGCCAATCAGCATAAGTAAAATTATTATTAGCTGGCTTGGCAAGCTTAAGCTACTAGTAAAATCCCGAGATAGCCCTACAGTGCTTAATGCCGAAATTACTTCAAAAGTAATATCTAAAAGTGACGCTTGCTCAATTTTACTCATTATCATAATGCTCAAAAAAGCCGTAAATAAGTACAAAATTACAACGCTTAGTGCTTTTATCACAAGTTTGTCGCTTAGCTCTCTGTTAAGCACGGTTACCTGTGGTTTTTGGCGTAAATAGCTATACATAGCAAGTAGTAAAATAACAAAAGTTCCAATTTTAATACCGCTTGCTGTACTTACCGAACCACCACCTATTACCATTAATAACAATGTAAGTAATGTTGAGTCGGAACTGAGCTGGCTAATAGGTAAAGTATTAAAGCCTGCAGTACGCGGTGTTACAGCTTGAAACCAGGCTGCAATTACTTGCTCGTTAAAAGGTAGGTTGGCCAGTGTGGCTGGATTTGAATATTCAAATAAAAAAATAAGCAAAAATGCACAGCAATTAATTACAGCACTCGCAATTAATACAATACGTGTATTGATTGCTAATTTATGCCAGCGACGTTGTTGATATATATCTATTAAAACGGTAAACCCCAAACCACCGATTATAAATAATGCACTGATAATAAGATTAACAGATATATCACTTTTAAAAGCCATTAAGCTATTACTGTCTAGCGCAAACCCGGCATTGTTAAAAGCCGAAATAGTATAAAATAGACTTTGGTAGGCGCTACCCGCAATACCATAGTCATCTACCCAGCTAATAAAAAGTAAGCAAAATGCTATAGTTTGAATTATTAGCGAGTAAGTTATTACACATTTAGCTACATGGATCACTCCATTTAAATCGCTTGTATCGAATGCTTGGCTTGCAAGTAGACGTTGTTTTAAGCCTAAATTTTTACCAATACTTAAAAACGAAATAACGGCTACGGTCATAAAGCCGATTCCTCCAATTTGAATAAGCACCATCACAACACATTGCCCAAATGTGGTTAGCGCAGTACCTGTATCAATAACAACTAAGCCTGTTACTGTAACCGCAGAGGATGCAGTAAAAAAAGCTTGAATAAAGCTAAGCGATTCAACACTTGCAAAAGGTAATAGTAATAAGCAAGTGCCGAAAATAATGAGTGTAAAAAAACCAGCAGTTAAAATTAAAGGGGGATTAACAGGCCTTTTGAAATTATTTAAACGGCGATTAAATTGCTTTGGAAGTACGTGTGCTTGCCAGTTAATCATAAAGCTTTAAACCGTTTGGTGAGTTTTGTTAGGTAATGTTTAGAGCCCAGTAATACAAGGCTATCACCATGGCGTAACTCGGTGTCGAGTGTTAGGTCTGTATTAAAGTTGTCATCTCGGCGTAAGGTAAGCGGCTTTATGTCTGAGTTACGCTCTTTTAATAGCCAGCCAATATTGCGCCCTGATAAATGTAAATCTATGGCAAGCTCAACAATGAATGTAGATTGTGTAAGCGCAAAGTACTGGCTAACCATAGGGTAGTTAAGTGCATGGGCGACTCTTACACCCATTTCTTCTTCTGGGTGAATAATACGGGATACGCCAAGTTTACTTAAAATTTGATGGTGACTTTTAGAGCACGCCTTAACCCATATTTGTTTAACACCAAGGTTTTTTAAATGCAGCACGCATAAAATACTCGCTTCTATATTTTCACCAATTGCAACTAATACAGCTTGGCAGCTGGTTAAGTCGAGTCGAGCAAGCTGTGTTTCATCACTAGCATCTAAAATGACGGTGTAATTTAACTGATTAGCAAACGTGTTAATGGTGCTTTCGCTTATATCGGCTGCGCAAACGTGATGCCCCTGATTAGCAAGCTCAAGCGAGGCGGTAACACCAAAACTACCTAATCCAATTACTGCAAACTGTGCCATGTGCGTTCCTATTTAAAAAATACGACATAGCAAAGACTATGTAATTTTAAAAAAGAGTCACCCCATATCAATTAAGCTTTATAAACATTTAACACTACAGCCAAAAATCTTTATAAAAACTTTATACACAACGTATTAAAAAGCAGTAATCTATAAAAAGAGAATTTTATGGGAGTGCACAAATGGGTATTAATAAATGGCTTAAGCCGCTTTTATTAACAACAATTGCGCCTATTTTTATTGTGCTGGCTATTTTTCCAGTTCGAGAGTGGCTAACGACCACCGACATTGTGATGTTGCAATTACTTTGGGTGGCATGGGTTGCGGTGCGTCAAAATGCAGCCTTAGCGGGGATTACAACGTTAGTTAGTGTGGCATGTACCGACTGGTTTTTTGTACTGCCGTACTTTACATTTCATATCGAAAAAATTGAATACTTAGTCACTTTTACTGTCATGCTTATAGTTGGCTTGATGATAAGCAAATTGGCGGGCGAGCTAAGTAAAAACGTTCGTGATACCCAGTTACATGCCAGCAATACACGATGTTTATATGAGTTAGCTAAGGCGCTTAATGGGCTTGATGATATAAACGCTCAGCGCCAAGTATTTACAACATCGATTAAAAACCATCTAGGTATTACACTTCGTTGGAACAATAATACAATGGATAATGGAGAGTACTTCAATATCGAACAAAACACACAATGGGGCGGCTTTATTGCAGATGCCGAACTTAGTCCTGAAAACCGTGCATTTATAGATACGGCACTGTCTTTGTTGTTTCAGGTCCACGAAAACTCAAATCTTAGAAACCAGTCGGCATCGATGAAAGTACAAGCAGAGTTAGAACGTGCTAAAAATGCATTGCTGCGTAGTTTATCTCATGATCTACGCACGCCTTTGGCTACTATTATGGGCTCATCAAGCATGTTAGCTGACGAAAATATTGAGCTGAGTAAGGCATCAATTACAGAACAAGCAAAAAATATTTATGAGCAAAGTGAAATCTTAAATCAGCATTTTAATAAAGTGATGGAGCTTAGCCGGGTAAATAAAATCGGAGAGCAGCTAGCATGGCAAGCTATAAACGTACATACACTTATTACTGAGGCTAAAGCACGCAGGCAGCAGCAATTAAGTGGTTTTAACTTAGCGTTAGTCTTTGATAAAGCCACTTGTTGTATAGGTGATATAACACTTTTAGAAATCGCGCTTGCGAATATATTCGAAAACGCGGCACGTTACGGTGATGGAGTGGCGACAGTGGACTTTAATACTGAACGAATTGGTAATATAACACACTATAAAATAGCCGTAAGCAACCTCATAGTTACTCATCCAAGCAGTTCGGATGAAGGAGTTGGGCTTGGTAGCGTAATTTGCGATGTAGTTGCTCAGTTTCATCAAGGCGAATTTGTATTAGCTATTGATGAGCTGACCCAAGTAGCCACAGCAATACTTAGCTGGAGTGCAAAGAATGATTAATGTATTGGTGCTAGAAGACTCACCTGCATTGCAAAGTTTTTTAAAAACATTACTAGGTGCCAGTGGCTATAACGTATCAATTAGTGCGAAAGGGCTTGATGGTTTTTCATTAATGAGTGAGC
This sequence comes from Pseudoalteromonas sp. LC2018020214, assembly GCF_016598755.1. Lineage (NCBI taxonomy): Bacteria > Pseudomonadati > Pseudomonadota > Gammaproteobacteria > Alteromonadales > Pseudoalteromonadaceae > Pseudoalteromonas > Pseudoalteromonas sp. LC2018020214. The sequence continues at coordinate 2,009,100 of NZ_CP066804.1, read as the reverse complement.
AAAGCTTTGACTTAGTGTTACTTGATTTGGGATTGCTTGATATGGATGGACAGGCTTGGTTACTTGAAGTACGACAATGGAGCCAAATACCAATATTAGTGCTTTCGGCTCGCGATGGCGAGGTGGAAAAGGTTACAGCCCTTGATAATGGGGCAAACGATTATATAACCAAACCTTTTAGTGCAAACGAACTTCTGGCAAGAATGCGTGTGCTACTAAGAGTAAATACACAGCCCAGTTTGGCACTGAAATGCGGTAACATCATTATAGATCCGCATAAGCACACCGTTACGCTTAACAGCAGCGATGTAAAGCTCACTAATAAAGAATATAAAATTTTGCTTATGTTATTTCAAAATAAAGATAAGGTGCTTACTCATAATGCTATTTTAAGTCAGGTATGGGGGGATCAATACATTAATAGACCTGAGTATATACGTGTACATGTAGCGCAGCTAAGACAAAAACTTGAGGCAAACCCTGCAAGCCCTATTCATATCTTAACTGAGCCAGCGGTAGGTTATAGATTAGTTGGGTAGGCACTAAAAAATTATCGTCCTAAATTTAGCTATTTAGGACGATAAAGTTATACGTTTTCTAGTTTCGTTCCTTTGGTTTCAGTTACTAAGTAAATAACAAAAAGTACCGATATAAAAGCAAAAAAAGCATAGAGCGAATACGCGAGTGCAAGCCCTCCACCGGCTAGCAATATTGGAAAGGTCATAGTAACTAAAAAGTTAGCCAGCCATTGAGCAAGCCCTGCAACCCCTAAGCCTAATCCCCTCATGTTATTTGGAAATATCTCGCCGAGCATTACCCACATTACAGGACCCCATGAAAGGTTAAAAAAGAATACATATAAGTTGGCCTGTACGAGTGCAGTAAAGCCCCAGTCGCCAAGTTGTAATTGTCCTTGAGGGTCTATAGTGCCGTTAGAAAATGCGACAACTAAACCAATGAGTGAGAAGGTCATGCCTATTGAACCGATTAATAAAAATGGCTTTCGGCCTAATTTATCAATAAGCGATAAAGTAATAAAGCAGGCAACTAAGCTAATTACGCCACTAATAATATTGATTAAAAGCGCATCTGATTCTGAAAAACCAACAGCCTGCCATAATATAGCGCCATAATAAAATACCACGTTAATACCGACTAGTTGCTGTAATGTTGCAAGCCCAATTGCAATATAAACGACTGGTTTTAGCTTGAATGAGTGTGCTTGAAATAAGTTACTTATCTTTGTTTTTCCGCTATTACCTAATGACTGCCTTATTTCTTCCCACATTGATTTGGCGTTTTTAGCACCGAATAACTGCGATAGAATTTTCATTCCTGCTTGTTGTTTATTTTTCATTGCTAAATAACGCGGGCTTTCTGGAATAAAAAATAAAGTGACTAAAAAAATAGTTGCAGGGACTAATTCTATCCAAAACATCCATCGCCACGTATCAAAGCCTGACCAAAGTACTTCGGTTGAGTTCCCTGATATTTGTACTAATGAATAGTTACTTAAAAAAGAGCAAAATAATCCTAAAATAATAGCAATTTGCTGAATAGAAGTAAGCGTACCACGTAAACGTGTCGGGGCTATTTCACTTATATAAGCGGGCGTTAGTATTGAAGCTGCACCTACCGCCAAGCCGCCAATTAAGCGATAAATTATAAATTCCCCAGACGACCCTGCAATGCCTGAGCCCCAGGCACTGATAATAAAAAGAACAGCAGTTGCAAGTAATACCTTTTTACGACCAAAGTGATCGGCACTTTTACCTGCTATTAATGCACCAATAGCGCAGCCTAGCAGCATACTTGCTACATTAAAGCCGGTTACTACGCTGTCTGAGTTAAAGGCACCTTTGAGTCCATCAACTGTGCCATTAATTACACCGCTATCAAAACCAAATAAGAATCCACCAATCGCAGCTACGCACGCGATAAAAAATATACGTAGCAAGTTCTCGTTTTCGATACTCTCTAATTGAATAGATGTACCACTGAGCGTGGGATCTGTTGCTGTATTTTCCATTTTTTAATTCCTAGATTTTTATTATTTTTATAAAACAATGTTAGACACCGTAAATTTATCTTTTGGTATTTTAATACCTTGCCCAGAGCCCACCGTAACAATTAAGCGTCCTTTGTAAGCCACGGCATTACCTTGCTCATTGATATAAGTGAGTTGGTTTTTAGGAACTGTGAATTTAACCTCGTTTTGCGTTTTGTTTTTAAGGGTAACGTGTTTAAAACTCACTAATTGTTTATTAGGTGTTTTAATTGGCGCGTCGGGCATAGAAATATAAACTTGAACAACATCGTCAGCTGTAAAACTGCTTTGGTTAGCGATTGTTGTTGTTAGGTTTAAATCGCCAGTGTCTGCGTTTATTGAATGACGTGTGTTTTTGTATTTAAAGTCTGCGTAACTTAAGCCGTAACCAAATGGGTAAAGTACTTCACCTTCATAATATTTGTATGTACGGTTTTGCATTGAGTAGTTTTTAAAGTCAGGTAAATCTGAAACTGATTTATAAAAGGTGATAGGCAATTTACCTGATGGGCTAAAGTCGCCGTAAAGTAAACCAGCTAGCGCGCTTCCTGCTGCCTCACCTGGATAGAAGCCCTGAACAATGGCATCTATATTTTCGTTCTCCCAATTTAATGCCATTGCACTACCGCTCATATTTACAAGTACGATAGGTTTACCGGTCTGCTTTAGCTTTTTAAGTAAATTAAGTTGGCTTTTAGGTAAATTAATATTGGTTCGATCTCCGTGAGAAAACCCTTCAATTTGCAGTGGCATTTCTTCACCTTCAAGATTGGCACTAATACCGCCTACAAATACAATAACATCCGCTTCATTGGCATTATCTAGCGCTTGTTGAGTAAGGTTTTGAGGGTTTTTTAACCAGCCTAAACTCGCTGTTGGGTTAATAACGTTGCTATGCCAAAAATGATTGAATTTAGCTTGTGCAGTTAATATATATTCTTCATTTTTATTAAGTGTTATAGCGCCATTAACGGTTTTACCATTAAGTGTAAAACTCATATTGGTGGCTTTGAAATAGTATTGTGCTGTTTGCTCCGGTTTAATTATTCCGTCCCATTTAACAGCAAATTCTTGCTCAATAGAGTTGTCGATAGGGGAACGTTCCCAGCTAAAGTCGATATTTTTATCTATTTGTCGTTTAGCTGGTTGACGGTCAAAATTACTCGCTGGGTAATACTGGGCAATTAACCCTGGCTGCATTTGATTATTATGATCTAGATGAAAAAAATGTTTTGCCTCAATAGGTTGGTAATGTGTATAAACCTCACCGGTAATACTTGAGCCTGCAGAATATGTAAGGTTATTTTTACCTAGGCGTTTTTCTAATGCGTATTTAGGGGTAATAGGTGTGATAGGTGTGCCGTTGTAATTTCCTAATAAAATAGCGGTGTTATTTGCATTCGGGCCAATTAACGCTATTCTTTCGTTACCTTTTAAAGGCAGCAATTGTTTATTTTTAAGTAATACTAATGATTTTTGAGCGGCTTCTTCGGTGAGTTTTAAATGTTCTGCAGATCCAACTAACGTCATCGGTTTTTTAGAAAAAGGCACATTGTTAGCACCATCAAACATTCCTAATTTAAAGCGCGCATACATAAGGCGTTTTAATGCTATATCTATATCATTTTCTTCAACTAATCCTTCTTGTACTGCCTGAGTTAAATAACTATAGGTATTACCATGATGATCACCGCAGTTTAAATCGGTTCCTGTTCTAAGCGCCATAGCTGCAGCTTGTGCTTCTGTACTGACTATATTGTGGGATTTTATGTCGTAAAAATCGGCTATAGCACCACAGTCAGATACGATGTAACCTTTAAAATTAAATTCATCGCGTAATTTATTTTGAATTAACTCGTTGTTACCACAAGCCGGCGTGCCATTTACGCTGTTATATGCACACATCACTGATGCTACATCCGTTTGTGCTATTACATCTTTAAATGCAGGTAAATAGGTTTCTGCTAAATCTTTTTTAGAAGCAGTGTAGTCGTCACTGTGCCTTGAAACCTCCGGGCCGCTATGTACTGCATAATGCTTAAGTGTCGCTACAGATTTTAAATACTTAGAGTTATCACCTTGTAAGCCGTTAATAAAATTAACCGCAATACGGGTTGTTAAATAAGGGTCTTCACCGTAGGTTTCTTGGCCACGGCCCCAGCGTGGATCTCTAAAAATATTTATGTTTGGCGACCAATACGTCAGCCCTGTATACATTGAGTGGTTATTTTCATTTAAAAAGGCATGATGCTTTGCTCTGCCTTCGTCAGAAATAGCCGTACCAACTCTTAACATTAAGTCTTCATCAAATGTAGCAGCAAGACCAATCGCCTGAGGAAAAACAGTTGCTTTACCGGCTCTTGCTACACCGTGAAGCGCTTCGTTCCACCAATTATATTTTGGTATATTTAAGCGCTCAATTGCGGGGGATTTATCAAATAGCTGAGCTACTTTTTCCTCTAATGTTAAGCGATTTACTAAGTCATTTACGCGCTCGTCAGTTGTTGCCGATTCATTTAGATAAAGTGGTGTATCTTTATTTGATTGTTTATGGGGCGCACAACTAACTAAAGTAGCGATTGCTGTAAGTGCAATAAAATCTTTTATATATTTGTTAATCATTGTTACTAACTCTTTATGGGTGTGTGATAAAAATAAATTAACAGAGGTTATTATTAGAGTCGTCTAAGGGTAAGATTAATATAAATTTGAACGTTTAAATGGACGTATTTACGTAAGTTCATACTTTAGTTCCCTAAATAATGGGCATTACGCTGCAAATACGTGTTAATTACTATTTAACAGTATGATTTTCAGTCCCTATGTATTAATCCACTTATAAAAACGAGGTATGTATATATAACCAAAGTGGCTTAATAAAGCGTTCAAATAGCGGTATGTGTGGTTAGTTAGGCGATTTTTTCCTTTAATTTTATTAAACCTATACCTGCACGATAACCACATACACAAAAAAGACAGGATAAGAATTTTAAGTGCTACGTAAGTAGTCTTTAAATTCTGATTGGGGAAATAAGAATGAAGAAAATAAAACAGAGCCGTAAATTTAAGTTGTCGATAATTGCCTCTGCAATTATGGCATCACCATTTTCTTGTAATGTATTTGCAGCACAAGAAGAAGCCGTAGCAAAAGCTGATGAAGATAATATAGAAATTGTGATTGTAGAAGGGACACGCTCAAATCTCATTAATGCCCAAAATATGAAGAGAGAAGGCGAAACAGTACTCGATGCTATCTCAGCAAAAGATATTGGGTCTTTACCTGATCGAAGTGTACTTGAGGCAATTACCCGTTTACCAGGAGTGTCTATTGAACGCTTTGCAGCTGCAAACGATCCAGATCATTATGGTGTTGAAGGCAGCGGTGTTGTTGTTCGTGGATTAACACATACTCGCAGTGAATTTAACGGCCGTGACACTTTTACTGCAGATTCAGGGCGAGGGTTAAGCTTTCAAGATGTACCGCCAGAATTAATGGGGTCTGTTGAATTATTTAAAAACCAATCGGCAGATATGATTGAAGGCGGTATAGCTGGTACTGTCAATTTGGTTACACGTAAACCTTTTGATGCCGACGGCCGAGTAATCGCTTTTACTTTAGATGGAACATATAGCGAATTTGCAGATGAAACAACACCGTCATTTTCTGGCCTATATAGCGATATATTTGATTTAGATAATGGCAGGCTTGGCGTATTAGTAAATTATTCAAACTCTAAACTAAAGGCGCAGTCAGACGGTACACAAATAGGCCGTTACGAAGAGCAAAATGAATTTGTTAATGGGCAAGCTGTATTTGTGCCTCGTACTACGCGTTTAACCCGAAAAGAAGATGACAGAGACAGAGAAGGTTTTGCAGGAGCACTACAGTTTGAAAATGAAAGTAAAACGCTTTTAGCTACAGCCCAATTTATTCGCTCGGATTCGTCACTAGCGTGGACCGAACACGCTATTGAAATGGCCGATGATGCTGTTATTAATGATTTAGTAGCTCTTGCAGGTACTGAATTTGACATTACTGACCAAGGGCTTTTTGAATCGGGTTTTATTACATCAAATGCAGGTTGGCGTGGTAATGATGCGCAGCGTCAACCATCAGGTGAATTTGGTGCACAACATGCGATGATCACACGTTTTAGAGATCAAGATAACGTAGTGGACGATTACGGCTTTAATCTTAAGTATCGCCCTAACGATACATGGTCGTTTAATTTTGACGCTCAATATGTAGAGTCTACATCAGAGATTTTTGATTTTTCTGTCATGGGCGCAACTCGCGCTGTAATTGGTATTGAACAAAACGGCTCAGAGTTACCTGATATTACTTTACTTGACCCTGCAAATAGCGGCGATGCAGGATTTTTTACCGATCCTCATAACTATTTTTGGCGCAGTGCAATGGATCACATATCTGATAATGATGGTAAAGAAGTTGCCTTTGCAGGTGATACAAAATACACATTTGATAGTGGCTTTTTTACTAGCGTAAAAGTTGGTGCTCGTTATGCTAAGCGTGAGCAAACTACACGTCAGTCTACTTTTAATTGGGGATGGCTGTCTGAGGCGTGGGCAGGTAATGGCAGTGCATGGTTTGATGCACAAGGCGACGAGCTAGGTGCAAGTTTAGGCGATAGCTATGAGGAGGTAACTTTTGATAACTTCGCCAGAGGCGGGGTATTAAATGTTGCCTCAGAGGGAGCATTTTTGTTTCCTAAAGAGTCGTTTGTAAAAGACTACAATAATGCAGAATCTGCCTTTGCGTCTTTATCACCAAATTGGCAACGTTTGTCGAGCAGAGACGGCGCGGTTGGAGATTTTTTAAATAATGAAATTAATGAAACGTCTGAAGTAAATAATGCGTTTTATATTAAAGGTAATTTTGAAGGTGAATTAGGTGACATGTTTTATAGCGGCAATGTGGGTCTTCGCTATGTAAAAATAAAAAATGAAACAGATGGCTTTTTAACATTCCCAGATACCGTTGGCGATATTAACGATGCATCCGATCCCGATAATTTTTTACCCTCGGATCAAGCGGCCTTTGGCAATGCAGGATTTACAGAGCAAACTGCAAACAGCGAATACACAAATATACTGCCTAGCTTAAATGTAAAATTAAATTTAAAAGATGATTTAATTTTACGCTTTGGTTTTTCAGAAGCTATAGCACTACCGGCTCTAGGAAACCTAAGAAACTTTGTAAAAATCACGCCTGAAGACTTAGTGATCACCTACGATGAAAGCTCAGATGAAAGACAAATTCAAGACGCACGCTATTCGCGCTATACAGCTAACTCGGGAAATCCATTTTTAAAACCAATGGAGTCATACAACTACGATTTAGCACTAGAGTGGTATTTTTCTGAAGGTGTTGGCTCGCTTACGAGTTCATTCTTTTATAAAGATATGAGTAATTATTTTATTAATGGCTCAGTAGATAGAGAGTTTGCTAATAATGGTGCTACTCAGGTAGTACAAGTAAACGGTGCTACAAATGGTGATGAAGGTTCTGTGCAAGGTTTTGAGCTGGCTTACCAGCAGTTTTATGACTTTTTACCTGGTGCCTTTAGTGGTATCGGGATGCAGTTTAACTATACCTATATTGAAGAAGAAGGATCACCAAATGCAGGATTATCACCAGATAAGCCTGATTCAACAGAAGGCGCCGATGTTGCATTTGATGGATTGCCTCTTGAAGGGCTTTCTAAAGACAACATAAACATTGTAGCTATGTACGAGAAGTATGGCATAAATGCACGCTTAGCTTATAACTGGCGCTCTGAATATTTGCTAACCAGTAAAGATGTAATAACTCAATTACCTATCTATAACGAGGCGGGTGGCCAGCTTGATGGTTCTGTATTTTATAATCTAACGGACTCATTTCAAATTGGCTTACAAGGTACCAATTTAACAAACGAAGTGGCGCGTACTTCTATGCAAATAGACAACGATAATAATCGTATATCACGCTCTTGGTTTGCCAGCGAACGTCGATTTAGTATTATTTTAAAAGGTAACTTTTAATAAATACCATTAGTACATAAATAAACGCTATGACTGCTTATTAAGCAGTCATAGCGTTTTGTTATATAAGGTAATGAAAAATGAGTGATTCAAGAATTAAGTCTATTGTTATAGTCGGTGGGGGGTCAGCAGGCTGGATGAGTGCCTCGGCGTTGGCTAAAGTTATTGGCTGTGATAATTGTAGCATTACACTTGTTGAATCTAGCGAGATAGGCACTGTGTCGGTAGGTGAGGCTACTATTCCGCAAATTCAGCTATTCAATACAATACTCGATATCGATGAATCTGAGTTTATTCGCTCTACAAATGCAACGTTTAAACTAGGTATTGAGTTTATAGATTGGAAGGAAAAAGGGCATCGCTATTTTCATCCTTTTGGAAACTACGGTACTAATATGGAGGCGCTGCCTTTTCATCATTTTTGGTTGAAAATGCAAGATGAACCAAAATTTGAAAAAACTTCCAACTTATCTAACTACTCACTGGCATCGGTAGGTGCTTACGCCAACAAATTTATGCACCCGTCTACCCAGCAAAATACACCGCTAGCAGGTATTAATTATGCCTACCACTTTGATGCAACCCTTTATGCTAAATTTTTAAGTAAATACGCTATAAATAAAGGTGTTAAGCGTATTGAAGGTCAGGTTGATGAAGTAAAAACCAACCCTGTAACAGGAATGATAGAGTCGTTAGTGTTAAACGATAACACGGTACTCAGCGGTGATTTATTTATTGATTGTTCAGGTTTTAAAGGACTGCTAATTGAGCAAGCACTTAAAACGGGCTACGAAGATTGGACACATCTACTTCCTTGTAATAAAGCGGTTGCAGCGCCTTGTTTATCTACAAAATCACTAAACCCTTATACACAGTCTACGGCGCAGAGTGTTGGCTGGACTTGGCGAATACCGCTACAAAACAGAGTAGGTAATGGGTTTGTGTATTCAAGCGAGTTTATGGATGACGATAAAGCGCAGAGTTTATTATTAAACACACTGGAATCAAGCCCTTTAAATGATATAAATAGCTTACAGTGGGTTACAGGTATGCGTAAAAAAAGTTGGAATAAAAACTGTATTGCTATTGGTTTATCGGCAGGCTTTGTTGAACCACTTGAATCTACAGGGTTACATTTAATTCAGTCGGCTATTGCAAAACTGATGACGTTGTTCCCAAGTAAAGCTTTTACGCAGTGCGATATTGATTTGTTTAATCAGCAAACTGAAACAGAGTATCATCGTATTCGAGATTTTATTATTTTGCATTATAAGTTAACAAATCGCGATGATAGTGAGTTTTGGCGTTATTGTAAAAACATAGAAATGCCAGATTCATTAAAACAAAAAATAGATATGTTTAGTGAAAACGGTCGTATATTTAGACATGACAACGAGTTATTTAACGAAACATCTTGGCTTGCTGTTATGCACGGACAAGGCATTAAACCTAAAAGCTACCACCCATTAGTTGACAGGCTAAGCCGTGATGAGATAAAACGCAGACTAAAAAATATTGAATCAGTAATTAGTCGCTCAGCAAATGTAATGCCCGATCATCAGGCGTATATTTTAAAAAATTATACGCCATAATACATTGTTGTAGAGAGTTGTAAGTGGACAATCTAAGCTTTTGCTTGGCGTTCCCAATGCTCTTTTCTAAATTGAGTGGGTGTTATACCCACTAGTTTTTTAAAAAATGTATTAAAAGTCGCTTTGCTGTTAAACCCTGCTTTATCCATAATGTCCAACATGGTCACTGTTTTATTTTCTTCTAAAAGTAGCAGCCGTTTACTTTCTTCAATTCTGTAGTGATTTATAAACTCAAAAAAGTTTTTACCAAAGTGCCTATTAATTATTGATGAAAGGCTTCTTGACCCCATTCCTAATTGGCTTGCTAGGTTATCTAGTGTGAGTAAATGGTTTAAATAAGGCTTGTTTTGTAGCAAGTAGCTTTCAATTTTTTGTATTTTTTCGGGTTCAAAGACCTCTGGCAATTTACTTTGTTCGGTAGTGAGTGTGTCGTCAATACCTTGGAATATTCTTGAATGACCTGCACTAAAAAATATTAGGCTTGTTATTAATAAAAGTACCGCGTAGTTAGAGGTAAGCCCCAATAGTTCGTGATCGACAATTATTCCAATGTCATAAGACATAATAATACCAAGCGAGACAAATATCGCGTTTAAATGAACAACTAAAAAGCCAATAACTAAGACTTTTAACCAAGTCAGATCGACACTTTCTAGTTCTGCAAATTCATTTTTGATATTTTTTTGATATTTTTGTAATTCTAAAAAGCACAAAACACTGATAGAAAACCGGAAACATTCTCGAGAAAAATAAATTATACGATCAACGATAGGTGTAGTTTCAATAGTACCGTTTTGGAGTGCATTTAATTTAACGCTGTTGTCGAGCATAAGCCAATCTAGTGTGAAATAGATGGCATAAAGTATAAAAGGAATAAAATACAGTGCGTCAACTTTTTTAACTTCATAATTTTTATTAACTAACGATTTTATATAGAGCAAAAGTAGCGGGACTTCTAACCAAAATGCTAAGCCGAATGTATAAAACAAATTTGGCGATAAATTTAATGCAAAAGGTCTAAATGCTTCACCAAAGTTTATAAGATTATCCATAGGAATAGCAGCTTGAGCTAATAAAAAGCAGGCAAGTAGGCAGTTACTTAATTTATTCCCTTTTTTTAATGTGATTAAAAATACGCTAAACGATAAGCATATAAACATGGTAAAAATTAAAGCGAGATCGTGAGTGTTAAAAAGTACTTCTTTCACAATTTAATACACCTTTTATTAAAATTGTTATTTGGCACATCTATGTCATTCGTGTGGGTATGTATTATCGAACAAGTTTAAATATTTAAAACAGTTTTAGCGTTCAAATAAAGTGTATTACACGTATTAGAACGCCTAAAACCTCTATTTGAACGACATTATAGTGTATTTGTAATAAAACTATTCGCCACACTAACAAAGTATCAGGTTATCAATTTAATGAAAAATATTTATTCTTCATTTGTTTTAGGCTCATTTTTGAGCATTTCATGCTCAGCTGCATTTGCTAAAAATGATATAACGCTATGGCCAAAACAAAAACCCGCAATAGAAAAAAATGCAGCGCTAGAAGCTGACATTACACGCTTAATAAATAAAATGTCGCTTGAACAAAAAGTCGGTCAAATGGTTCAAGCAGAAATAACATGGGTCACCCCACAAGATGTTAAAAAATACCATTTAGGATCGGTTTTAAATGGAGGAGGTACATTTTTGCATAATGACCGCAATGCAAGTGTGTCTGATTGGGTGTCGTTTATGGATGAGTTGTACTTAGCCTCAATGGATACATCCGCTGGTGGTGTAGCTATTCCTGTTACGTATGGTATCGATGCCGTACATGGTAATAATAAATTTATTGGCGCTACTTTATATCCTCATAATATTGGTTTGGGTGCAGCGCATAACCCAGCGTTAATTTATAAAATTGGTGAAGCAACAGCAAAAGAAGTCCTCCTTGCAGGAATCGATTGGACCTTTGCACCTACATTGGCAGTTGCCAGAGATGATCGGTGGGGGCGAACCTATGAAAGCTACTCTGAAGATTCAGAGATAGTTGCTTTGTATTCAAAAGAAATGATTGAAGGGCTACAAGGTCAAGTAAATACATCTAACTTTTTAGATGACGACCATATCTATTCTACCGCTAAGCATTGGGTGGGCGATGGTGGTACTTATCAAGGGATTGATCAAGGCGATAATCGAGAAACAGAAAAAGATTTAATTAAAAATCATGCTGCAGCTTATTTTCCAGCTATAAAAGCGGGTGTACAAAGTATTATGGCCTCGCATAATATGTGGAATGGACTGCGTTTACATGGCAGTAAATATCTGCTTACTGATGTGTTAAAAACTCGACTCGGTTTTGATGGCTTTATAGTAGGTGATTGGAATTCGCATAGTAAAATACCTGGTTGTACTAATGACAGCTGCCCACAGGCTGTAAATGCTGGACTTGATATGTTTATGGTAGTCGAAGACTGGAAAGCTTTTATAGGTAATACAATAGAGCAAGTTGAAAATGGCATTATTCCCATTGAACGTATTGACGATGCAGTTAGGCGTATTTTACGAGTAAAAATACGTTCGGGGCTATTCAATAAAGGACTTCCATCAAAGCGTAAATACGCAAACCAAAAACAATTATTAGGTGCTCCTGAACACAAAGCGATTGCAAGGCAAGCTGTACGAGAGTCTTTAGTGCTGTTGAAAAACAATAATAATTTGTTACCGCTTAGCCCAGATAGTAAAGTTTTAGTTGCTGGCGACGGCGCTGATAATATGAGTAAGCAAACGGGTGGTTGGACAATTAATTGGACTGGTGAGGGTAATGTAAAGTCTGATTTTCCTGGGGGAACGTCAATTTTTGATGGTATTGAGCAGGCGGTAAACAAAGCAGGTGGTAAGGCGGTATTGAGCCCTGATGGAAGCTTTGATGAAAAACCCGATGTAGCTATTGTTGTATTTGGTGAAAACCCATACGCAGAGTGGATTGGTGACTTGAAATCAATAGCGTACCAGGCTCACTCTCATCGTGACGCTAAATTAATCGAGTCATTAAAATCAAAGGGCATAAAAGTGGTATCTGTATTTTTATCTGGCCGGCCACTTTGGGTTAATAGAGAAATAAACGCATCTGATTCGTTTGTTGCTGCTTGGCTTCCAGGTAGTGAAGGCGTAGGTGTAGCTGACGTGTTATTTACCAATAAAAAAGGAAATATCGAGTATGACTTCAAAGGTAAGCTTTCTTTTTCATGGCCTAAATACGCGTCTCAAGTTGTATTAAATAGATTCGACAAACCGTACGACCCATTATTTGCTTATGGATTTGGCTTAACTTACAAGGATAATGTAAATCTTGGTAAGTTAAATACTCACAATGATTTTGTATTTGAAGTACCCACTAATACACCCTATGTAATTATGCAAGGTAGGGCAAAAGGTGATTGGAACTATCAATTGCAAACAGAGCAAGAAACAAAGGATATTCAAACTCCGGTTGGTAAAATTCAAGGCTTAAGCATGATTGAAGCTGACAAGGAAATTCAAGGAGACGCAAAAGAATTCACTTGGACTGGCAGTAATCATGCATCTGCATTAATTAGCTCAACATGGTACAGAGAGGATTTATCGCAGTACTTAATCAATAAAAGTGCCTTGACATTCGATGTGCGTGTAGAAGCCTACCCAGAAAAAACGTTAAATGTTCAAATGGGCTGTGGTAAAAGCAAGTGTGGTTCGTTTGACATAGCGCCTATTATTAAAGAATTTAAATTAAGTACATGGCATAAAGTATCGATAGACCTATTGTGTTTTGCTAATAAGGGAGTTGAATTTGAACGCTCTAGTGCGCCATTTGTTTTATCAAGTGAAGGCGCAGCTAAAGTACGCGTTGCTAATGTTCAATTTGAACCTAAAGCAAAGGAAACAGCTAATATAAAATGCGGTGAATAAATGGCAAAGGGTGCATATTAGTGCACCCTTGTTGTATTTTCGCTTGAATTTATGCGCATACGGAAAGGGCATTATGAAAAATGTTGTTTTAAAATTAACGTTAATCGCTGTGCTTTTCTTGAGTGCATGCACGGCGGTAGTAAAAGATGATTTTAGTAAACTGAGCACAGAGTCATCTAATCAAAAAATAGCAGTTAATCAGCTTGGTTATTTAGTTAATAGCGAAAAAATAGCAATAGTGCCAAATGTAACCGCGACTACTTATGATTTAGTGGATGTAAATACTAATAAAATAATACGTAGCGGCCAGTTATCACACGCTAAAATGTGGGACAACTCAGGAAATGACACCTTTAAACGCGCTGAATTTACAGATATTGTAACACCAGGAGATTACCTTTTACGTGTAAAAGGAGTGAGAGATTCTGCCGTATTCTCAATTAATAATCATGTATATGACTCGATTCATACAGCGGCGTTAAAATACTATTACTTAAATCGTTCAAGTATTGTAATAGAGAAAAAGTATGCAGGTATTTATGCGCGGCCTTTAGGGCATAAAGACGACGACGTGCTTTATCACTCATCAGCAGAGCAAGGCGATGACTTTAAAGCGAAAGAGGTGCAATCTCAAAAAGGCTGGTACGATGCGGGCGATTATGGCAAGTATGTTGTTAATTCTGGTATTACCACGTACACATTACTTGCGGCGTTTGAGCACTACCCTGAAGTGTATCAAAAGCAAATATTAAACATCCCTGAATCGTCAGATGACGTCCCCGATATTATAAACGAAGCACTATGGAACCTTGAATGGCTGATCACTATGCAAAGCGATGATGGGGGTGTTTATCATAAACTCACAACGTGTGAATGGCCAGGCTATGAAATGCCGCATGAAGATAAAAGAGCGCGCTACATGATAGGAAAAAGCACAGCGGCTAGCCTTGATTTTGCCGCGACGTTATCGGTGGCCAGTAGAGTAATTGCTCCCTATTATCCCAATAAAAGTAAGCAATATTTAGCGGCTGCAATTAACGCATGGAAGTACTCGCTTGAAAATCAAACCCAATATTATGAGCAACCTGATGATATTAAAAGTGGAGAGTATGGTGATAATCAGCTAAAAGATGAGTTTGCTTGGGCCGCTGCAGAGTTATTTATAACAACTAGAGATAAAGGTTTTTATAATACTTACAAAGAGATAAATATTCATTATTCAGCTCCTTCATGGAGAAATGTATCGTATCTTTCTTTAAGCAGTTTACTGTTTAAGGCAAAAGATTTATTGAGTGAACAAGAATACGAAGATCTTAAAATAAAGCAAAAACACTTAGCTGATGTGTATTTAAAACAACATAAAAATAGCCCATATATTGTTGCGATGGAAAAGTCTGACTTTGTGTGGGGAAGTAATTCAGCAGCGTTAAATAAAGCGATAGTTTTGCTACAAGCCGCTGAGTTAAATAATAATTCGCAGTACTTAAAGGCTGCGCAAGGGCTTGTTGATTACATTTTAGGACGCAACCCAACAGGGTATTCGTTTGTTACTGGTTTTGGTGATAAAACACCACAACACCCGCATCATCGAATTTCACAAAGTGATGGCATTACAGCTCCAGTACCAGGTATGTTAGTTGGCGGTCCCCAAGCTGGGCAGCAGGATGAGTGTAACTATGATTCCAACGAACCTGCAAAATCATACAGCGATAGCTGGTGTAGTTACTCAACGAACGAAGTGGCAATTAATTGGAATGCGCCGCTTGTATATGTGCTGGGAGCGTTTGTTAGCCGGTGAGATTTATTTGAGTATTTTACAATCGTTATAGCTCACTGATATACAACTTTAACTTTGCATCAATCAAAGGGGTCCAATCTTGACTTCATACATTAAGGGTTATGAATGCCCCTTCATGGCACATACCCGACGCTAATATAAAAGCCAAACGTTCAGCTAACCCAATACAAAGCTCATTAAATCTGCTCTAAAAAGTAAATCACTAAGGTAAAACTTCAGTAATTATCGAGTACTCCCTTTATTTCAGTTTGAGATACCCAAGTTAGTAATACTTATTTCTGATATACTCAGTCAGCACTTTTACTCAAAAGGTAATAGTCTTCAGCTTGCAACTCAATGCAAGTTAACTCACTGCTCTTCATTATTTATTGTCAAAATTACACCTTTGTAAAATAGAGTTGGTTCATCCGAGCCAAAAACGTACAGAAAAAACACCGCCTAAGTTTATTGGCGAAGTATGATGATTCGTTGGTGAACTCAAGCGTACTTACTTTATAAACAGGACTTAGCATGAGTGAATTAACTATCGGCGTTATCGGAACATCCCGCAAGACAGATGAAAGACGGTATCCTATTCACCCAGAGCATTTATTACGAATTCCCGAAAATCTTAGAAAACAAATGGTGTTTGAACAAGGCTATGGCACCGCTTTTAATGTTAGCGATGAATATATTGCAACGTTAACGGGTGGCATTGCATCGCGCAGCGAAATACTTACCCATATTGGCACTGCCATTATTGCAAAGCCTGTACTTGCTGACTTAGAAGAAATGCGCGAAGGAGGCACTATTTGGGGCTATGCCCACTGCGTTCAACAGCATGAAATAACACAAGCGGCGATAGAGCGTAAACTTACCTTAATTGCTTTTGAAGATATGTATGTGTGGTCACCAAACGGAAATGTAGGGCGCCATACTTTTTATAAAAACAATGAAATGGCAGGGTATTGCGCTGTAATACATGCATTGCAACTTAAGGGTATTGATGGTCATTATGGCGATCAACGTAAAACGATTATATTTAGTTTTGGTGCAGTGAGTAGAGGCGCTATTTACGCTCTTAAAGCGCATGGCTTTAGAGATATTACAATTTGTATTCAGCGCCCTGATCACGAAGTGCGTGAAGAAATATTAGATTGTCACTATGTTAAGGTACGAGAAGGTGTTAAAGGGGAAGCTCGCATGATGGTTGTTGAACATGATGGGACTAATCGACCACTTAGCGATCTTATTAGCGAAGCCGATATTATCGTGAACGGGACTTATCAAGAAACAGCTCATCCGGTTAACTTTGTAATTGAATCAGAGGCCGACTGCTTAAAACCAAACAGCTTAATTATTGATGTTAGCTGTGATGAGGGGATGGGATTCTTTTTCGCAAAGCCGACAACGTTTAAAAAACCTTTATTTCGATATAACAACACGGATTATTATGGCGTTGATCATACACCGAGTTATTTATGGGAAAGCGCGACGCGTTCAATCTCTGCGGCGCTCATAGTTTATTTACAAACGATACTTAAAGGTGCTTTACAGTGGCAAAAAGATGAAACCATTCGACGTGCAATAAACATTGAGCAAGGAATAATTAAAAATACGGCTATTTTGGCATTCCAAAACCGCGAAAACATTTACCCTTATAACGTAATAACACAATGATTATATCTATCTCTAATCTAATTTTACATTAGGGGGTTCGCTTCGTCTTAGTGCTAGTAATTTTAAGGCGAAGTGTTTGTTGACTGATAGTAAACTGGAGAACTTAAATCCTAAAAGTTTTGATAAAACGAACACCCACAATTTATAAGGCTACCTGATATGCTTAACAATTGTGTGGATTCGAACTGCTGATCTTTGGACTGGGTGATCAAGAGTGGCTAGTGCTTTTTCTTTGGGTTTTTAGGTTTTATCATTACTTTGAAGTGGTACGACTGAGTGGATTGGAACTACTGGCCATTGGACCGGGTACTCAAGAGTGGGTAGTGCTTTTTCTTCGGTTTTTTTATTACTTTGAAGTGGTACGACTGAGTGGATTCGAACCACCGACCCCTACCATGTCAAGGTAGTGCTCTAACCAACTGAGCTACAGTCGTACAATTTTTGAGGTTTTACTTAAATGTTGGTACGACTAAATGGATTCGAACTACTGACCCTTGGACCGGGTGATCAAGAGTAGGTAGTGCTTTTTCCTTTAATTATACTTTTTTAAATGTTGGTACGACTGAGTGGATTCGAACTACTGACCCTTGGACCGGGTGGTCAAGAGTAGATAGTGCTCTTTCCTTCAATTATACGTTTCATTAATGTTGGTACGACTGAGTGGATTCGAACCACCGACCCCTACCATGTCAAGGTAGTGCTCTAACCAACTGAGCTACAGTCGTATTACTTTATTTAAGTAAGTGTTAATTGCTTAACAACGGCGGCTAATATATAGCGTGGCGGTTGGTGAATCAAGCAAGTTTGTTGTTTTTGAGTTTATTTGCCGCTTTTTTATTCATATTGGGTTTATTTCACACGTTTTATAAAAACCTTGCCACCAAACCACATGTTTTTTAGCTGAGCTTTTAAGTAAGTTCAGTAAGTTACTTGTCGAGCCCGTTTTGACTAAGTTATTAATTTGAGGGCTTGAGATACTTTCGTTAAACCAAAGCTCGTTATAAAGCGGTTGTAGTACCTCTAGATAACCAGTTAATTGCGCTTGATAGGGCTGAATTTCTTTTAGGTAAAACTTTTGAAATACGTTGCTTATGATTTTTGCGTTTTTATTATTTTTATCCTCTGGGCACAGCGTATTAAAGTTTAGTGTTTTTACAAACTGTGTGGCGTTGTTATTTAACACGACCTGCATACGGACTGATTGAATGAGTGCTTGGTTAAATTGAAATTTATTAAGCTGCTCGAGTGCGCTAAAAATAGAATCGCTATTAATTGTACTAAATTCTTTAGCCTTAATTTGCTGCTTAATGAGTACAAGTTGCTTTAGCGCAAATACGGTATCGCTAAAACCAGCGGGTTCAGTAGTGAGCTCGTTTGAGGTGAGTTGCCAGGTACGATTTAACTCAGGTTCATTAAATAACATGGTATTAAAAAAGTACATTAGGTGTGTTTCTTTATAGTTTTTGGCTGCGAGTATTTTTGTGTAACTAGGGCTATTTTTATCAAGCGTATTTAAGCAAACCTGCGCACTTTTAATAAAGTTTATTTGATATTTTAATTGCCCAGCAGCGCTGGCTGTTTTTCCTAATTGGTTGTTGTGCTCACTTATAAGTACGTTAAGCTTACATTGGCTAATGCCTGCAAGCTCAACAATACTCAGTGTTAAGTCACTTTGTGCTATTGGGGGAGGCTGCAGTAAAGGGAGTTGCTTGAGCGGCGTAGGCTGTGTTGGACTTGCATTAACTGTGCTACTTAAGCGTTCAATATAAGTAGCGTTTACACTACTTTGTGGTTTGTTGCAGCCAGTAAGCATTAAAAAACACATTACCAACAAAGCAGCTGGTAATGATTTAAGGCTGAGCTTATTAGTTTTGATTGAGTGCATCACTGTTAGCAAATTCATATTTTAGACGCTTTCTTACTGTTAGCATTAATAAAATAGCAGCGACACTAAGGCCTACTATTATTCCAACCCAAAAGCCATGCGGCCCCATAGCTGGCACAATTATGTCTGTTCTTGCTAATACGTAACCTAAACAAAAGCCGATTAACCAATACGATATAAACGTAATATACGATATAGGCGTGGTGTATTTTAACCCACGAAGCATGCCATTTGCAGCAACCTGTAATGCATCGGGTAACTGGTAGACACACGCTAGTATCATAATTGATGAAGCTAGAGCCATTACAGCGGGACTGTCGGTATAAAGTTGGCTAATTAAATCACGACCTGTAAAAGTCATAAGTGCCAAAAATAGTGCAATTACAATAGCTAATATGTAACTAGTCGATACGGCAACTTTTAACTGCTGTAAATTATTTTGACCATATAGATTACCAATACGAATACTTATAGCGATAGAGAGGCTTAGCGGCATCATAAACAGCAATGTAGTTACACTCGCTGCTATTTGATGCCCCGATACAGCCACTGCACCTAAATGCGCTATAAATAGCGGTATACACGCAAATAAAGTGACTTCAAAAAAGGTGGCAAGTGAAATTGGTATACCTAGCTTAGTAATAATACCAATGGTAGTGAAATTAGGTTTTTCGAATGATGAAAGCAGGCCTTTAGCATCTACCTTTTTACTCATTTGGCAGTAAGTAACTTGTGCTATTGCCATAACAGTTAAAACAATTGCTGTGGCAATGCCACAGCCTGCGCCGCCATAAGCAGGAAAACCAAATAAGCCATTTATGAAAATATAATTTACTGGAATATTAACGGCTAAACCTAATAGGCTTATGTAAAAAGCGGGTTTGGTCATCCCCATGCCTTCGGTAACGTTTCTGTATACTGTAAAAATTAAAAATCCAAACACACCCCATTTCACAAAATGGATGTAGTCAATGGCAAGGTTTGCAATAGCAGGCGTTGTATCGAGCTTTAAAATAATGGCATCTGCTAAATGGGCAATACCAAAACCTGTAAAGCTTAAAATAGCGGTTAAATAAAGCGCTTGTTGAAAATAGTGGCTAATGCCTTTGCGGTCATCGCTGCCCGAAAACTGCGCAATAATACCAGTAAGCGCTAATAAAATACCTTGCAGAGCAAGTAATAATGGGTTCCATATTCCTGTTGCAATAGAAAGTGCAGCTAAGTCAGTAGGGCTAACTTGGCCGGCCATAATTGTGTCGACTACCGACATTAAAATAAGTGTAACTTGTGCTAAAAAAACAGGTAAGGCTAGGGAAAGTAAACGCTTGGCTTCCCAATTGCAAAAGGTCATAAAAAAAGCTATTAAATAAAACAGGCGGCAATTGTAATCTATTGCGTTTCAAATAAAAATCACAGTAGTGAATGATTTTATGAGTTGATACGTTAAACTAGCACTTTGTAATAATTTTAAGTGATTTTATGTTTACAGGAATAGTGCAAACACAAGCAACAGTGGTCTCTAAAACTCATGCTGATGGTGTGTTACGCTTAGTTGTATCGGTGAGCGATGAGTACGTTAAGCATTTAGATTTAGGCGCAAGTATTGCTATTAATGGCTGTTGTTTAACGGTTGTGCAAGTTGAGCTAAGTAATCATGATGTGGTGGCGCAAGTGCATTTTGATGTGATTGACGAAACCCTAAAGTTAACTAATTTAGGCCTGCTTGAGCTAGGTAGCTTAGTAAATTACGAACGCTCTGTTACGTTTGGTACTGAGCTAGGTGGGCATATAGTGTCTGGGCATATTCATTGTACGTCACAAATCTCTCAAATAGTGAAGCTTGAGAATAACTGCAAAATACAATTAAGCTTGCCAAAAGAGTGGCAAAAGTACGTGTTATATAAAGGCTTTGTTGCTATAAATGGCGCAAGCTTAACCGTAGGCGAAGTTGATGAACAAGGTTTTTGGATACACCTAATTCCGGAAACGCTCGCCATTACAAACATTGGTGCAGCGCAAGTGGGTGACAAGTTTAATATTGAAGTTGATCAGCAAACTTACACTATTGTAAATACGGTAGAGAACTACTTACGCCATCAGGCTTAAGTTAAAATATTTGTTCGTCGTCACTGTCTACGTGTAGCTCCAATTTATTATTAGCATGGTCTATATGCATATTTAAATGAATTGGGTTACAGCAGGCAGTGCAATCTTCTATATAGTCTTGATCGCCGCTGCTTGCGTCTAAGTCTAGATGTATGTGGTGTCCGCAGTGTGGGCACGTTATTCGTTGTGATAAAAAATCTTTCATAATCACTCCAGTTATAAATAATTAAGTTAGGTTCAACTTAATCGCTTACAGATGAACGTCTACTTACTCATTAAATATAGTGCTGAAATGCAGCTTATGACACTTATTTTATACCTTCAAATACCAGCTTTTCTATATGTTGTTTAGCTTCAGTCAGATAGTGACCGGCAAAGATGTTGGCGTGATTTAAAATAGGGTATAGCTGGTATATTGACTTACGCTTTTCGTAATTTTGAGAAAGCGGGTAGTGCGCGTTATAGGCGCTATAAAAGTCTTTAGGCAGGGGGGCAAATAGTTCGCTCATTGCAATATCCACTTCCCGATCACCATAATAACAAGCCGGGTTAAATATTGTTGGTTCTGCTTTTAAAAATCCCATATTGCCACGCCAAAAATCGCCATGCAGTAATGAAGGTTGTACCTGATGGCTATGTAGTTGCTCTTTTACGGTATTAATTAAGCGTTCGGGCTCAATAAAGTTAATGCCTTTTTCAGCGAGTAGTTGTAATTGCCACCCTATACGCTCTTCGGCGTAAAATACATCCCACTTTTTGTGCCAGCGGTTTGGCTGTATGGTTGTGGCTAGGTAATTATCTACATCAAAGCCAAACATAGCTTGGTCATGTTTTTGATGCATTTTAGCGAGGTTGCGACCCATATTAGTCCACGTGTCGTGGGGTTGTTTATCTAAAACAAGCCATTGTAAAACAATAAACGAAAACTCTATATTTGCACCAGTTGTAATACATTCAGGTACTTTAAAATTACTATTTTGCGCCAAAAGCTTTAAGCCAACAAATTCACTTTCTAAACGCTCGAGCTCGCTTTTTAGTGCTATTTTAACGAAGTAGTTATGCGTACCATTGGTAATATGAAATAGTTTGTCGGTGTTTGTACTTTGTAATTGGCGTTTGTAGGTGTACTTAAAGTCAAAATTGATGGCTCGGCTGATGTGCTCATTTACTGTTTTCCACATAACAATTGCTCGCCTTTTAAACAGATACTTAAACTATGGCAAAAAGGTATTAATTTAACAATCTAAACGTTGTAAAATTAACGGCTATATTGAATAAAATTACACTTACTGTAGTGGAGTTAAAATGAACAAAAGTTTAATAACCAATTTGCTAGCGGGTTTATGTGTTGTTGTAGGTTTTATGTTTAACCAAGCAATTGTGTTGTCTGTTGGTTTATTTGCACTTTCTGGCGCGGTAACTAATTTATTAGCCATTCATATGTTATTCGAAAAAGTCCCGTTTTTATATGGTTCTGGTGTTATAGCGCTTAAGTTTGAAAGCTTTAAAGTCGCTATACGAAACCTGATATTAACGGAGTTTTTTTCAGAGCAAAAAATTAATAATTTACTCAATAAAGCGCAGCCCAATATCGACTTTGAGCCAATAATTAGCAATGTTGATTTAAACCCTGCATTCGACAATTTGTTAGAGGTAATAGAGCAGTCTCAGTTTGGTAGTATGCTAGGAATGTTTGGCGGTACAGCGGCAATAGAGCCGATGCGTGAAAAGTTTATTGAAAAAATGCAATTGTCGCTTAGTGAGATTTCTCAAACTGACGACTTTAAAGCATTAGTAAGCCAAACACTTTCACAAGGTAATAGCGCAGAAAGCCTACATGAAACGGTGCTTAAACTAGTTGATGAGCGCTTAGATGAGCTTACTCCTAAAATGGTTAAAGAGATTATTCAGACCATGATCCGCGAGCACCTAGGCTGGCTTGTAGTATGGGGCGGTGTGTTTGGTGGTTTATTTGGTTTAATAGCGGCCGTTATTTAAATCTAGCGACTAATAAAAAGCATAATCATTCTATTGCATTAAATAGTGTACTTACTGCGTTAAAAATTATTTGTATAGAATAACTACACGTTGTTATTTGTGCCTGTTATTGCACTACTTTTTAGCGAAATAATAGAGCACTAATTTAATGCAATTGGTATAACTTATTTTTTCAGGCTGTTATTATCGCCCCCATAATTTAGTCATGTTTTTTTAGGAGCAACGGTGAGCAAAACGTTAGCCAGTTATTATCAGCAAGCATACGCGTGCGATCAGCAGCATTTTAATCAGTGTTTTTATTGTGGCTGTGAAGCGACAGAGCGCGATCATTGTCCGCCACTGCATATGCTACAAAGTATTGTTGATTTAGGTGAAGAGGCTGACTTTATCTCAATCCCTGCGTGTTATGAGTGCCACGCACTTTTACATAACGAAAGACTGATGACGATTGATGAGCGCTTTACCAAGCTTAAAAAAAAGCTCTCAAATAAATATGCTAAACCGCTGCGCGTTTATAACATGTGGGAAGAAAGCGAACTTGGCGACATGAGCGACGAGTTTGCCCATAGTATTCAAGCGGGTATGAAATTAGGCAAAGAAGCCGCTGAGCGTTTAGCCTTTACGGGTTTTAGCTATGCCACAGAAGATGCCAAAGTAGCAGTGCGCGAAAAAACAAAAGAGTTTGATGTAGAAGGCATGATATTTACCGACTTTAAAGAAGCGCTAAATTACTGCATTAACGATTTAAATGTTCAAAAAAGCGACTTTTATAAAATTTTGGTTGAAGACTACCAAGGTGATTTTAATAAAGCATTGAGCCAGTATCGTCATCGTCATGACAAAGTAACTGCGGCTA
Organism: Pseudoalteromonas sp. LC2018020214; assembly: GCF_016598755.1. NCBI lineage: Bacteria > Pseudomonadati > Pseudomonadota > Gammaproteobacteria > Alteromonadales > Pseudoalteromonadaceae > Pseudoalteromonas > Pseudoalteromonas sp. LC2018020214. Next base: position 1,985,173 of record NZ_CP066804.1, on the reverse strand, counting down.
AAGATGGTAATACACTTATTAAAGATTTTTCTAAGCTACATAAGCAAAACTCAGATTTTGTAACGCGTACGGTTAAGCACTTTATTAGTAAAGATCCCTCGCTTACCACCGAAGGTGCTCTTGAAAAGCTGTATAACAATTATATAAAGAAATAATTACAGAAATTCATCTTAATTAACTGCGTTTTCACCTGTTTTTTTGGCTTTATCCTTTAGGTTTCGCTAAAGTAGCAAAAAAACAGGAGATCCAAACAACATGCAAAAATTTGCACCTTCTTTATTAGCGGTTGGCTTAGCTGCTGCACTTGTAGGCTGCCAAGAAAACGGCCCACAAGACGATAAAATAACAATTAACAAAAATCCTTACCCAAGTACTTATCAGCCACTTTCTACATCAAGCACTCTTATTACAAATGCAACAGTACTGACAGGTACTGGTGAGCGTTTAGATGAGGCTGATGTATTACTTGTTGACGGTAAAGTACAACAAGTCGGTAAAGACTTAACAGCCACTGCTGATATTACAATTGATGCACAAGGAAAATGGGTAACACCGGGTATTATTGACGTGCATTCACATTTAGGCGCATACCCAAGTCCTTCGGTCGAGTCGCATCAAGATGGTAACGAAATGACCAGCCCTAACACTGCAGAAGTGTGGGTTGAGCATTCCGTTTGGCCACAAGACCCAGGCTTTAATCGTGCACGCGAAGGCGGCATTACTTCTCTACAAATTTTACCAGGCTCAGCTAACTTATTTGGTGGACGCGGTGTTACGCTTAAAAACGTACCAGCGCACACTATGCAAGGGATGAAATTTCCAGAGGCGCCGTATGGTTTAAAAATGGCGTGTGGTGAAAACCCTAAACGTGTTTATGGTCGTCAAGGTGTATTGCCTTCAACCCGTATGGGTAATATGGCTGGTTACCGTATGGCCTGGGCTGAAGCCGCTGAGTACAAACGTGCATGGGATAAATACGATGCCGATTACGAAGCCGGTTTAAACCCAGAAGCACCAGTACGTGATATTAAACACGATACGCTACGCGGTGTGCTTGAAGGCGAAGTACGTATTCATAATCATTGTTATAAAGCAGAAGAAATGGCAATGATGATTGACCTGTCAAAAGAATTTGGTTACCACGCAGGTACTTTTCATCACGGTGTAGAAGCATATAAAATTGCTGACTTACTTGCTGAGAATGGTTCGTGTGCTGCACTTTGGCCTGACTGGTGGGGCTTTAAAATGGAAGCCTACGACATGGTTCAAGAAAACGTGGCTATTGTTGATGCGGTTAAAAACTCGTGTGCAGTTGTTCACTCAGATTCAGATACTACTATTCAGCGTTTAAACCAAGAAGCGGGCAAAGTGATGTACCGAGCTAACGAAAATGGTTTTGATATTTCTGAGCAACACGCTATTAAATGGATCACGTCTAACGCTGCTAAATCGTTAGGTATTGATGACAAAACAGGTTCACTAGAAGCCGGTAAGCAGGGCGATGTTGTTATTTGGAATCAAAGCCCATTTAGTGTCTATGCTAAAGCTGAACAAGTGTTTGTTGATGGTGCAAAAGTTTACGATAGAAACGACAGCGCGTACCAAGCAACAAGTGATTTTATGTTAGGTCAACAATAAGGAGCACCCAGAATGAAAAATTTATCACGTTCGTTTTCGCTTTCTCTGGTTGCTGCAGGATTATTAGCATCTGGTGCTGTAAGCGCACAATCACTAGCAATTATTAATGCAACATTGCATACGTCTTCTGATCAAGGCGTATTAGAAGCGGCAAGCATTGTAATGACAGATGGTAAAATCACAGCGATTAACCCAACTGAAATTAAAGTAGATCAAATTATTGATGCAAAGGGGCAAATTGTAACCCCAGGCTTTATAGCAAGTATTAATCAACTTGGTTTGGTTGAAGTAAGTGCAGTTGCAGGCTCTCGCGATGCAGGGGAAGAAAAAGCCGGTATTGATTTTGATGTAAGCCTTGCTTACAACGCACATTCAAGCTTAATTCCTTACGCTCGTAAAGGCGGTGTAACACGCGATGTAATTACTCCTCATGGCGGCGATAGCATTTTTTCAGGCCTTGCCAGTGTTGTTGATTTAAGTGGTAGTTTTGACAGCGACATGCAAAAACAAGCGGCTTTAATTGTTTACTTAGGTGAACGCAGTAAAGGCTCACGTGCTTTTACTTTGCAAACACTTATTAATAAGCTTGATGAGCACAAAACTAAAGCTGGTAAAAAAGCGAAAAAAGACGATGACAAGCCAAGTACTGAAGATAAAGTAATGGCAAAAGTACTCAGTGGTGAAATGCCATTAGTGGTTGGCGTTTCGCGTGCGGCGGATATTATTGAGCTAATTAAAGTAAAAGAGCAATTTGGTATTAACCTAGTACTTAACGGCGCGCAAGATGCTGTTGTAGTAAAAGAGCGCGTTGCTAAAGCAAATATTCCAGTGATTATTAGTGCAATGGATAGCTTACCAGGAAGCTTTGATTCGCTTCATGCGAGTTTAGATAATGCTAGTGTGCTTGAAAAAGCAGGCGTTAAAGTATTATTAACGGTAGGTGGTGATGCAAGTCACAATATTTATCAGCTGCGTTTTGATGCTGGTAATGCTGTGTCGTACGGTATGAGCCAAGAAGGTGCGTTAAAAGCGCTTACATCAAACGTTGCTGATGTATTTGGTATTAATGCAGGTAGCCTTGAAGTAGGCAAAGCTGCTGATGTAGTAATATGGAGTAATGACCCGTTTGAGCTAAGCAGCCATGTGAGCAAAATGTTTATTAATGGCGTTGAGGTTTCTACACAATCTCGTCAAGATAAACTGCGTGACCGCTATACGACAGATTCAAAAATGCCACGTGCTTATACCAACCCGCAATAATACTTAATCAATTTGAGGGATTAAATCTGACGGTAACTGCGTTAAAAATTTCTGATATAGAGCAACTAAATAACGAATTTTTTGCCTTGTTATCGACAAGATTTTCTTGCCTCAAAGTTGATCACTTAATTAAGCGAATTGGTATGATATTAATTAAATAAATAAATTTAATTATTCAAAGGCCGCTATTTTATAAATAGCGGCCTTTTTTTGTAAAGTTTATACCAACCTGCATAAATCTTTGATCAATTTAACGAATTAAATTGCACTATAACGTCGTTAAAAATTTTTTATTTAGAACAACTAGATACAAAAATTTTTGCCTAGTTTTAGCGCAATTTTCTTAACGTTAAATAGACCCCATATATAAGCAGATTGGTATTAGACATAAAAAAGCCGCTTACTTTTGCAAGTAAGCGGCTTTTAAATTTAAACCGATATTTATACTAATTTAGCAAGAATATCGTTAAATGTAGTGCTTGGACGCATCGCTTTAAAGGCTGCATCATCGTTAGGCTGGAAGTAACCGCCTAAATCAACTGCAGGGCCTTGCGCATCGTTAAGTTCACTTACGATTTGCTCTTTATTAGACTCAAGGTCGCTAGCGATTTGAGTAAACTGTGCTTTAAGTTCACTGTCATCATTTTGCTTAGCAAGTTCTTGTGCCCAGAATAAAGATAGGAAGAAATGAGAACCACGGTTATCAATTTCTTTCACTTTACGTGAAGGCGATTTGTTTTCAGCAAGGAACGTACCTGTTGCTTTATCTAGGGTATCAGCAAGTACTTGTGCCTTGTTGTTACCAGCAGTTACGCTTAAGTGCTCAAGTGATGCAGCAAGTGCTAAAAATTCACCTAAAGAATCCCAACGTAAGTGGTTTTCTTTTTCGAATTGTTGAACATGCTTAGGTGCAGAACCACCCGCGCCAGTTTCAAATAATCCACCACCGTTCATAAGCGGAACAATTGAAAGCATTTTAGCACTCGTACCCAACTCTAAAATTGGGAATAAATCTGTTAGGTAATCACGTAGTACGTTACCTGTTACAGAGATAGTGTCTTTACCTTCTTTAATACGCGCTAATGAGAACAATGTTGCTTCAAGCGGTGCTAAAATTTGAATATCTAGACCCGCTGTATCGTGATCTGGTAGGTATTTATTTACTTTTTTGATTAGCTGCGCATCATGTGCACGGTTTTCGTCTAACCAGAAAATAGCTGGAACGCCTGTTGCGCGTGCACGATTTACTGCAAGCTTAACCCAATCTTGAATTGGTGCGTCTTTAACCTGACACATACGCCAGATATCGCCTTGCTCAACACTATGCTCAAGTAATGTATTACCATTTGCATCAACAACACGGATAGAACCGTCCGCTTTTGCTTCAAATGTTTTGTCGTGTGAACCGTATTCTTCAGCTTTTTGAGCCATAAGGCCAACGTTTGGAACGCTACCCATTGTTGTTGGATCAAACGCGCCATTTTCTTTACAAAAATCGATAGTTGCTTGGTAAACACTTGAGTAACAACGATCAGGAATTACAAAGCTAGTGTCTTGTAATTTACCATCGTCATTCCACATTTGACCGCTTGAACGGATTGCTGCAGGCATAGATGCATCGATGATGACGTCACTTGGTACGTGTAAGTTTGTAATACCACGGTCAGAATCAACCATAGCAATAGCAGGGCGGTTAGCGTAAACAGCTTGAATATCTGCTTCAATTTCTTCGCGCTTAGCATCGTCTAATGTTTGAATTTTAGAATATACGTCGCCTAAACCATTATTTACATCAACACCTAGCTCTTCAAAAAGCGCACCGTGTTTAGCAAATACATCTTTGTAGAATACTTTAACAGCGTGACCGAAGATGATTGGATCAGATACTTTCATCATTGTCGCTTTCATGTGAAGCGAGAACAAAACACCTTTTTCTTTAGCAGCATCAATTTCTGCAGCTAAGAAAGCTTGAAGCTTAGAAGCGCTAATGCTTGAAGCATCAATAACTTCGCCAGCTAAAAGAGGTGTGCTTTGTTTAAGAACAGTAACGTCACCGTTAGTTGCAACATGTTCAATACGCACATCAGTGGCTGTATTAACAGTTACTGATTTTTCTGAACCGAAGAAATCGCCTTCGCTCATACTTGCAACGTAAGACTGAGAATCTTTGCTCCACGCACCCATTGAATGTGGGTTATTACGTGCATATTCTTTTACAGAGCCTGGCGCGCGACGATCTGAGTTACCTTCACGTAGTACAGGGTTTACTGCACTGCCTTTAATTTTGTCGTAAGCCGCTTGAATTGCTTTTTCTTCATCATTTTTAGGTTCAACAGGGTATTCTGGAAGAGCGTAACCTTTTGCTTGAAGCTCTTTAATTACAGCGCGAAGCTGTGGTACAGATGCACTGATGTTTGGTAATTTGATGATGTTTGCTTCTGGTGTTTTAGCAAGCTCGCCAAGTTCAGCAAGTGCATCACCAATGCGTTGTTCTTGTGTTAAATAATCAGGGAAGCTAGCAATTACACGACCTGCTAATGAAATATCGCGAGTTTCAACTTCAACACCGGCCGCATTTGTATATGCTTGGATGATCGGTAGCAACGAGTAAGTTGCTAGTGCCGGAGCTTCGTCCGTTTTTGTATAGATAATTTTTGATGTCATCATCATTCCTAGATAGTAGACCGAAAAGGTCTTATTCAACAATGCAAAGAAAATCATTACTAATGAGTGAGTACATATTATTAAACAAGTTAATGAATACATACGCTCGTAATGAATAGTTTGTTAGGTGTTGGTACTCAGCGTTGCTCTTTTATAAAAGCAGAATAGTCACACCTGACGAACTGGAATTGTATTTATAGCTAAAAAATTAACAAAAATAAATCAGCCTTTAGCCTAGTACATATAAAAGAGGCGACAAGTTGGATTAGTTGCTGCGTTAATACACAATTTTTAGCACCAAGAGTGTAACAAGCTTGAATAAAAAGGGCTAGAGGTTGAGCATGCCCAATAAGCAGTTAAACAATCAACTCTTAGAACATTGGGGTATATAAAATAAATTCAAGGAAAAGGGTTGAATTTGAATGAAAAGAGGCAATAAATAGGGGAGAAGAGATAAGTTAGTATGCTTAAGGAATTAAGCGAGGATCTTAAAAGGTCACTCGCTTTAGTCGAACAAAACAATAGTCACTCAATAATGTCACCATCGGGGGCAATATTTTTAGCGTGTAGACCTTTAGGCCCTTGTTCTAATTCGAATGTTACATCTTGACCAGCTTTAAGCGTTTTATAGCCGTCCATTACAATTGTTGAGTAATGAGCGAAGATATCATTCTCGCAGCCGTCTTCTACGATGAAACCAAAACCTTTGGCGTTGTTGAACCATTTAACTTTACCACAAGCCATACTTCTACATCCTTCAATAAGTTGACTAATTTAGTTATTCTAAACCGTATAATTTGCTAGACTGACTAAGGTTTAATCAATCTATGTTTGACTGTAGTTTATTTAGCCAACCAGTCAAGTGTTTTGAGTTATTTTTTAACATTTTATTTATTTTTTATTCAAGTTTGCTTGAGTTACAAAGACAAGACTATATTTAATTATGAGTGGTATGAAAGATTCAGGTGTTATCGACACAGTTCGCGACAGTGAAAAGCAAAAGCTACAGCCGCCGCGAAAATATAAAGTTGTTTTAAATAACGACGACTACACGCCGATGGACTTCGTAATTGAAGTTTTAACGACGTTTTTTAATATGGATAGCGATAGAGCAACCGATGTGATGCTTCAGGTTCATGAAAAAGGTAAGGGTATTTGCGGTGTTTACAGCGCCGATGTTGCCTACACCAAAGTTGAACAAGTTAACCGTTACTCACGGGATAACGAGCATCCACTGCTTTGTAGTTGTGAGCAGGAATAATACCAATTTAATACAATTGGTATAAATACCAATTAGGGTGATCAAACATCCGATTGTTGTGGTATAAATTATTATCTCAGTAAGGGGTTGCCAATGCTAAACAAAGACTTAGAACTCACTTTAAATGCCGCGTTTCGTGAAGCGCGCACTCGCCGTCATGAGTTTATGACCGTAGAGCACCTTTTACTTGCGCTATTAGATAATCCTTCTGCAGGAGAAGCCTTAAACGCGTGTGGTGTTAATCTTTCAGGCTTAAAAACCGAATTATTAGAATTTATTGACGAAACAACACCCGTCATCCCAGATTTAGAAGAAGAGCGTGAAACTCAGCCAACGCTTGGTTTTCAGCGTGTATTACAACGTGCTGTGTTTCATGTGCAATCGTCAGGAAAAAACGAAGTGACGGGTGTCAATGTGCTGGTTGCTATTTTTTCTGAGCAAGAGAGCCAAGCTGTTTATTTACTTAAAAAGCATGATGTATCGCGCTTAGATATTGTTAACTTTATTTCGCACGGCATTTCAAAAGCTGATGATGAACTAGGCGACGACAGCGATGATATACATGAAGAAGTGCAAGAAGTTCAAAACGAAGAAGCAAGTAAGCTAGACAGCTTTACAACTAACTTAAACGCTCAGGCTCGTGAAGGTAATATTGACCCACTGATTGGGCGCGACAGCGAAGTAGAGCGCACGGTACAAGTATTGTGTCGTCGTAAAAAGAATAACCCATTACTTGTTGGTGAAGCGGGCGTTGGTAAAACAGCCATTGCTGAAGGCTTAGCGTACCGTATTGTGAACGAGCAAGTACCAGAAGTAATTGCAGATGCAGTTGTGTACTCACTAGATATGGGGGCATTGCTTGCAGGTACTAAATACCGTGGCGATTTTGAAAAGCGCTTTAAAAGCTTATTAAAAGAGCTTCAGGCACAACCTGGGTCTATTTTATTTATTGATGAAATACATACCATAATAGGTGCTGGCGCAGCGTCTGGTGGCGTTATGGATGCTTCAAACTTACTTAAACCACTTCTTTCAAGTGGTAAGTTACGTTGTATGGGTTCAACCACTTACAATGAGTATAAAAATATTTTTGAGAAAGACCGTGCATTAGTACGTCGTTTTCAAAAAATTGATGTACTTGAACCAAGTGTTGCCGATACCACTAAAATTTTAAATGGATTAAAAGAGCGTTACGAAGAGCACCATGGTATTCGCTACACACAAAAAGCATTAAAAGCAGCTGCTGAACTTAGTGCTAAATACATTAATGAGCGCCACTTGCCAGATAAAGCAATTGATGTAATTGATGAAGCTGGCGCTAACCAACGTTTACAACCTAGTTCTAAACGTAAAAAAACCATTGGTGTGGCTGATATAGAGCTAATAATATCGAAGATGGCTCGTATTCCACCACAAAATGTGTCTTCAACAGATAAAGAGACGCTTAAAAATCTAGACCGTAATCTTAAAATGCTGGTGTTTGGACAAGATCAATCTATTGATGCGCTAACATCGGCTATTCGTTTATCTCGCTCGGGTTTATCAAGCGAAGAAAAACCAGTGGGTTCGTTCTTGTTTGCAGGCCCAACAGGTGTTGGTAAAACAGAAGTAACTAAGCAACTTGCTAAATGTATGGGTGTTGAGTTTATTCGTTTTGATATGTCTGAGTATGTAGAGCGCCACGCAATCAGCCGATTAATTGGTGCCCCACCAGGATATGTTGGTTTTGAGCAAGGCGGGTTATTAACCGAGGCGGTTATTAAAAACCCACATGCGGTTGTACTTTTAGATGAGATTGAAAAAGCGCATCCAGATATTTACAATATTTTACTACAAGTTATGGATCACGGTACGTTAACCGATAATAACGGTCGTAAAGCTGATTTTAGAAATGTAGTGGTTGTAATGACTACCAATGCGGGCGTACAAGAAACCACACGTAAGTCGATTGGTTTTACAGAGCAAGATCATACGCACGATGCAATGGGCGAAATTAATAAAGTTTTCTCGCCAGAATTTAGAAACCGTTTAGATAACATTATTTGGTTTAATCACCTTGAACGTGAAGTTATTTTACTGGTGGTTGATAAATTTATTGTGGAACTGCAAGCTCAGCTTGATAAAAAATCGGTTAATCTTGAGCTTACGCCTAAAGCGCGTGAATGGCTCGCAGATAAAGGTTATGACAAGGCTATGGGTGCACGACCAATGGCACGTGTTATTCAAGAAGAGCTTAAAAAGCAATTAGCTAATGAAATACTGTTTGGTGAACTTGTTGATGGCGGTACAGTTAAAGTATCGGTTAAAGACAAGAAGATTCGCTTTGATTACGAGAGCAATTTAACGCCAGCGTAAACGTTAATTACAAAATTTAGTTAAATAAAAATGGCCCGCTAAATAATAGCGGGCCATTTTTTTGCCATTTTTATAGGCAACAAAAAACCCAGTAAAAACTGGGTTTTTTGTTTATTAAATGTAATTGCTAGTCAATGTCTATCAATTACATTTAATAAACGCTTAAAGCTAGTAAAACACTAGCCAAAAACTAAATCTCGTTTACGCACTTACTTAGCGAGCACGGAATACGATACGACCCTTTGATAAATCGTAAGGAGTCATTTCTACCGTTACTTTATCGCCGGTTAAAATACGGATATAGTTTTTGCGCATTTTGCCTGAAATGTGAGCCACAACTACGTGACCATTTTCTAGCTCAACTCGGAACATTGTATTTGGTAAAGTATCAAGGACTGTCCCTTGCATTTCGATTACGTCTTCTTTCGCCATGTTTAGCGTAACACCTCTTTAATAGTTAAACGCTGCAGATTTTGCCCAAAATACACCAATAAGTAAAGGCGCAGGGGCTATATTTGCAAATTAAATAGCCACCCACTCATCATTGAGCTGTTTTTGAGCTGGTAAAAACTGAGTTTTGTACTTCATTTTATCGCATTCATCAATTTGATAGCCTAAGTACACGTATTGCTTATTTTGCTCTTTTGCAAATTTAAGCTGCTCTAATATCATCACAGAGCCTAAACTATAGTGTTCAAAGTCGGGGTCAAAAAAAGTATAAATTGCAGAAATAGAGCTGTTCATACAATCAGTTACGGCAACTGCGACTAAAGTATCTTGGTGCCATAGTTCAATAAATGTGATTTTGAGCCAACTGCAAAGTAAAAAGCTTTGAAACTGTTCTTTTTCAGGAGGATGCATACTTCCATCCTGATGGCGCATCGTTATGTACTTGCTATAAAGCGGATAGTACTCAGGGCGTTCTTGCGTCGAGTATTTTACTTCAAACTGGTTTTTTGCTTTGTTTAGTTTACGTTTTTGCGATTTTGAAGGGATAAAGTCTTGTGCTAATACACGTACAGAATTACATGCACTGCATATTGGGCAGTGTGGACGGTATATTTGGTTACCACTGCGACGAAACCCTAAGCCTAATAATGACTCAAATTTGTCTGTGCTGTAGCAACTAGGATCTAGAATAACTAAAAGTTGCTCTTGTCTGTTGGGTAAATAACTACAGTCAAACTCTTGGGTTAAACCAACACGTGCAGGAAGTTGCTCATTCATAGATTGCGTCAAGTTCTTGTGGCTCCCACATAATAGGATTAATAATATAGTTATGTGCAGCTTTTAGTTTAGTCAAAAATGTTGAGCGGGGGATTACTTGTGCACCTAAGGTCATTAAATAAGGGTTTTCTAACTGGCAATCAATAAAATGCGCATTATGACGTTTAAGCCAATTTACCAGTGCCCACATAGCAAGCTTTGAGCAATTGGTTTGATGATGAAACATCGATTCACCACAAAAAACACCACTTTGCATAATACCGTATAAGCCACCTGCAAGCTCTCCGTTGCTCCACACTTCTATGCTATGGGCAATGCCAGCATTGTGTGCATTAACATAAGCGTTGAGCATGTCAGAGGTGATCCAAGTGCCATCGGTATCAAGGCGTTGATCGCGACAAGCTTCTATTACCTCCTCAAAGGCATTATTAATGGTTACTTTTACAGGGTGCTTTTTTAAATGTTTACGCAGGCTCTTACTTATATGAAAATCATCCAGTTCAAAAATCCCACGCTCGCTCGGCGACCACCACATAATAGGCTCATCTTCGCTAAACCAAGGGAATATTCCGCTTTTGTAGGCATTACTTAGGCGAGGTAAACTTAAATCTCCGCCAATTGCTAACAAGCCATCAGGGGATTCTAATGCGTATTCCGGATTGGGGAATGCTATATCGGTTTCACTTAATTGGTATAGCTGATTTCTCATACAGTACTTATTTTATAATTGATCGTAAAAGTGTAACTATATTTTAGACATAAAAAAAGGGCTGAATAATCAGCCCTATTATAATTTATTTAATTGCTTATAAATTATCTAAGAAACGCTCTGCATCAAGGGCAGCCATACAGCCTGTACCCGCTGATGTGATTGCTTGACGGTAAATGTGGTCAGACACATCACCTGCAGCAAAAACGCCCTCTACACTTGTTTGAGTTGCGTTACCATTCAATCCAGACTCTACAACTAAGTAGCCGTCTTTCATTTCTAGTTGACCAACAAACATATCTGTATTTGGCTTATGACCAATAGCAATAAATACACCGGCTAAATCTAGCTCTTGTGTTGCATCAGAGTGTGCATCTTTAATACGAATGCCAGTTACGCCCATTTGGTCGCCTAATACTTCGTCAAGCGTACGGTTGTAATGTAAAACAACGTTACCGTTAGCTGCTTTTTCAGCAAGGCGATCTGCAAGTATTTTTTCACTACGGAAACTATCACGACGGTGAATAACATGTACTTCGTCCGCAATGTTAGATAAGTATAGCGCTTCTTCAACCGCTGTATTACCACCACCAACAACCGCTACTTTCTGACCTTTATAGAAAAAGCCATCACATGTAGCACAGGCTGAAACGCCACGGCCTTGGAAATTAGTTTCAGACTCTAAGCCTAAGTATTTAGCAGAAGCACCTGTTGCAATGATTAACGCATCACATGTGTAAGTACCTTGGTCGCCAGTTAGTGTGAAAGGGCGCTTAGATACATCTACTTTATTGATGTGATCGAATATGATTTCAGTTTCAAAGCGCTCAGCGTGCTCTTTCATACGATCCATTAATGCAGGGCCCGTTAAGCCGTGTGCATCACCAGGCCAGTTTTCAACTTCAGTTGTGGTTGTTAATTGACCACCTTGTTGAATGCCTGTAATTAAAACAGGGTTTAAATTTGCACGTGCTGCATATACTGCGGCAGTATAACCAGCTGGGCCAGAGCCTAAAATTAGTAGCTTACAATGTTTTGCTTCAGTCATTATTTTTTCCTAAACGTTTAATACGGTCTTTAATGCGCTCGATTCTAAGAAAATCAAGGCGGATGTAAACAAAATCCGCGATTATTTTTTTTCGCAAATCGAAAAGCTGTGCAGTATTGTGTACTAGAGCTCAGTACTTTTACAGTTAAAACACCCAAGTAGCTCAATAAATAGACTAACAGGCAACAAAACAGCGTTAATTCATGACCCCTTTGATTTTTTTTGTTATGTTTTACCTAATTTTATTTGTCACTGATAGATTATGTGACCTAAGCGAATAGGCAACTATGTTATTTTGGCAGGAAAAACCCGCATTCGGGTTGACTTCAAAAGACGTTAACGTCTTAACCAATGCGCAAGATTACCGAACGCAATTGCTACGTTTGATAGCTAATGCAAAAAAACGAATTTATATCACAGCGCTTTATTTACAGGATGACGAAGCAGGCCGCGAGATTTTAGAAGCCCTGCATCGAGTATCATTAGAGAACCCTGCGCTTGATGTAAAAGTGCTGGTGGATTTTCATCGTGCGCAACGTGGTTTAATTGGTGCAGAGAAGTCTGATGGTAACGCAAGTTTATACTGTGACGATTTAGAAAAGTTTAAATCGAACGTACAAGTTTATGGCGTACCTGTAAAAGCTAAAGAATTATTTGGCGTATTACATTTAAAGGGTTTTGTCATTGACGATACCTTACTTTACAGCGGCGCAAGCTTAAACAACGTGTATTTGCAGTATAACGAGCGTTACAGACTCGATCGTTACTTTTTAATAACGCAGAGCGAGCTGTGTGATTCAGTGGTTGATTTTATTGAGACAAAGCTAATTAGCTCCGTTGCTGTGCCACGCATAGACACACGACCGCTTAAGCGTTTACACGACTTCAAACTTGATCAAAAGCAATTAATGCGTGATTTAAAAGTCGCAAGTTACAACGCAGCAGAGCAACTAAATACGCAAGCATTAGGTATTCGTTTGTTTTTAGGGCTTGGTCGTCGTAATAACGAATTAAATCGTTTAATAAAAGCGTTATTTGATACCACAGAGCAAGAGCTTGTGTTGTATACGCCATACTTTAATTTTCCGGCGCCACTTATGCGATCACTGCGCCGATTATTAAAGCAAGGCAAGCAAGTTACTATTGTGGTGGGGGATAAAACAGCCAATGACTTTTATTTACCGCCAAGTGAGCCGTTTAGTAAAATAGGGGCATTACCTTATTTATACGAAACTATTTTGCATAAGTTTGTAAAAACGCAAAAACGCCACATCGATAACGGTAATTTAAATGTGTATCTGTGGAAAGATGAAAGTAATTCGTTTCATTTAAAAGGTATCTGCTCAGATAGAACAAAACATTTACTGAGCGGGCATAACTTAAATCCGCGTGCATGGGGTCTTGATATCGAAAATGGTATTTTAATAGAGGATCCAGAGCAAACAATTATGGATGCTATTGATAACGAAAAGCAGGAAATTTTACAACACTGCCGACGTTTAACAGGCCCAGATGATTTAGAAACAATGGATGATTACCCGCAGCCAGTTAAAAAACTACTTGGCCAAGCTAAGCGCGTAAAAGTAGATTTTATAATTAAGCGTTTCATATAAATTTACTTTAAATCAGACATAAAAAAAGCAGCTAATTAGCTGCTTTTTTTATGGGTTGTAGTTAGGTAGCTACATTACTTAATACCAACCTAACTACGAAACGCTAAATTATGCGTTTTCTACCGCTGTGCGTGGGTCAACATATTCCATGTTGAACGCTTCAGCTACTTCTTTGTAAGTTACTTGGCCTTTAATTACGTTTAAGCCTTTTAAGAAGTGAGCGTCATCTAGTAGCGCCTTTTTATAGCCTTTGTTTGCAAGGTTAATGATGAAAGGCAATGTTGCATTGTTAAGTGCAAACGTAGATGTGCGTGGAACTGCACCTGGCATGTTAGCAACACAGTAGTGAACAACTTCATCAACGATGAAAGTTGGATCAGCATGCGTAGTTGCTTTAGAAGTAGCAATACAGCCACCTTGGTCGATTGCAACGTCAACAATTGCAGAACCAGGTTTCATTGCTTTAATGTGCTCAGCAGTTACTAGTTTAGGTGCAGCTGCACCAGGAATCAGTACACCACCGATTACTAAATCAGCTTCTAGTACGTGTTTTTCTAGTGCATCAGCAGTTGAGTAAATAGCTTTAACTTTATTACCAAATTGCGCGTCTAGTGCACGTAATACGTCGATGTTACGGTCAAGAACGACAACTTCAGCACCAAGACCAACAGCCATTTGCGCTGCACTACGACCAACCATGCCGCCGCCAATGATAACAACTTTAGCAGCTTCAACGCCTGGTACGCCACCTAGTAGCATGCCACGACCGTGGTTAGATTTTTCTAGCGCTTGTGCACCAGCTTGAATAGACATACGACCAGCAACTTCGCTCATAGGAGCAAGAAGCGGTAAACCACCGCGTGAGTCAGTTACAGTTTCGTATGCAATACAAATAGCTTTGCTTTTTACAAGGTCTTCAGTTTGTGGAAGATCAGGTGCAAGGTGTAAGTAAGTGAAAAGAATTTGGTCTTCACGTAGCATTGCACGTTCAACAGCTTGCGGCTCTTTCACTTTTACAATCATGTCTGCTTTTGCAAAAACATCAGCTGCAGTTGCTAAAATTTCAGCACCCGCTTGTGTGTAATCTTCGTTAGTAAAACCAATGCCCATGCCTGCATCAGTTTCTACAATCACTTGGTGACCGTGGTTTACTAATTCACGAACACTTGCAGGAACCATACCTACACGGTATTCATGGTTTTTAATTTCTTTAGGAACACCAATAATCATATCATTTGCCTTATTAAGAACGGATTAACATTTTCCACTATTATATTCATCATAAGCCCGTGTGTCTCACCTTTTTTAAAGTCAAATCTAGTGTTATCATCTAGATAATAAAAATAAACAGCATAAAAAACTAGTTGGTACTATGCATCAATTATTAGATAGAATTGACCGTAAAATTTTAATGGAATTACAACACGATGGACGCTTGTCGAACGTAGAACTGGCCAGACGAGTTGGCCTAAGCGCCACGCCCTGCTTGGAGCGAGTAAAAAAGCTAGAACGAGAAGGTTATATACTTGGCTATAAAGCGGTGGTCGATCCCGCTAAGCTTGGGCAAGGTTTATCGGTGTATGTAGAAGTAACGATTACTAAAACATCTCCCGACGTATTTGATGAGTTTAGTGCTGCGGTTAAAAAGCACGAAGAAATTATCGAATGTCATTTAGTATCGGGTAATTTTGATTTTTTACTTAAAACGCGCGTAAATGATATGTCAGAATACCGTGGCGTATTAGGCGACATACTATTGAAACTGCCAAACGTAAGTGAAAGCCGAACTTATGTAGTAATGGAAGAAGTAAAAGGTGAAGAAGGCGTAATTATTCGCCCTTATATTACTTAAGGTTATTTATATTAGCTGCGTCATTTGCTTATATAAGCTCAAATTATAAAAACTTGTTCATAATCAGGCCATCAAGGTTAAGATAAAGTGCAACAAATTGCATTTCCTGCTAAGGTATTTCACTGCTAAGTAAGTGTGAATAAAAATAGAATAATAAAGAGGAATAGGGAACTATGCGCCTAAACGGTGTGCAAAGACTATTAGAAACAGGGCTGATTATCAGCACCTTTACGGCAATATTTATTTTATGTGCCTTGATCAGCTTTGATCCAGCAGATGCTGCATGGTCGCAAACTAGTTTTAGCGAAGTAAGCAACATCACAGGAGCAGCCGGTGCATGGATAGCCGACATTTTATTACTCACCTTTGGTTGGTTGGCTTACTTAGTGCCTGCGGCCATTCAGTTATTTGGCTACTTGCTATTTAAACAACCTCACCGCATTTTACAGCTTGATTACACTACCTTAGCGCTGCGTGTTATTGGTTTTGCTTTATTTATTACCTCAGCTACCGCTATTAGTAGTATTAATTTCGACGATATTTATAACTTTTCATCGGGTGGAGTAGTGGGCGATGTTATTGCATCAGCCATGATGCCTGCGTTTAACTTTACCGGTACATCTATATTATTGCTGTGTTTCTTTTTTGCAGGGCTTACCTTATTGACGGGTGTATCGTGGGTTGATTTTGTAGATTACCTTGGCGATTTAATGGTTAGGCTTTATCGCTATGTTGTATCGTATGCAAAAGGCTGGATGCACCGAGAACACACTGCAGGTAAAGTAAATAATAACGATGAAGCAGACGCCCATTTTGAAGACGATATAAAAGAGCAAATAGAGCTGCCTACATCAGCTAAAAAAGCAGATAAACAAAAAGCAATAGATAAGCCTCAAACACCATTTAGTGAACCACAAATTAGTGATGACTTTATGCCGTTTGATGAACTTGACGACATACTCGATCAAGAAATTGGCTTTAGCGCCATTGATGACGAGCCAATGGATACAGAAGCTGCATTAAATGCGCTGGACCAAAGCCCCGTAATAGAGCCTGAAAAACCAGTGACTACGGTTGTATCGCCAGCTAGGCCAATGCCTAAACCAAAACCTGCATATCAACCACCACCAACGGCAAAAGAAAAATTTGAGCAATTATTAACGCAAGAGCCACCACCAGGGCCATTACCATCGCTCGATTTACTCGACAGACCGGATAAAGCTAAAAACCCAATTTCGCAAGAAGAGCTTGATAGCGTATCGCGCCTTGTAGAGACAAAACTTCTCGACTTTAACGTACAAGCAACCGTAGTAGCGGTATACCCAGGCCCGGTTGTTACGCGTTTTGAGCTAGATTTAGCGCCAGGTATTAAAGTGTCTAAAATTACAGGCTTAGCTAAAGATTTAGCCCGTTCGCTTTCGGCAATTAGTGTACGTGTTGTAGAAGTTATTCCAGGTAAAACCTATGTTGGTATTGAACTTCCAAATAAACACCGTGAAATAGTTCGTTTATCAGAAGTTATAAACGCCCCTAAATTTGAGCAAAACCCGTCGCCACTTACCATGGTGCTTGGTAAAGACATTGCTGGTCAGCCGGTATGTGCTGATTTAGGTAAAATGCCACATTTATTGGTAGCCGGTACAACTGGTTCAGGTAAATCAGTGGGCGTTAATGTCATGATAGTAAGCTTGCTTTACAAATCGGGTCCTGACGATGTACGTATGATTATGATTGACCCTAAAATGCTTGAGCTTTCAGTATACGAAGGCATTCCGCATTTATTGTGTGAAGTAGTTACCGATATGAAAGAAGCTGCTAACGCACTGCGTTGGTGTGTAGGCGAAATGGAACGTCGTTATAAATTAATGTCAGCATTGGGTGTGCGTAACTTAAAAGGTTACAACCAAAAAGTGCTTGAAGCCAATGAAGCGGGTTACCCAATTCTTGATCCATTATTTAAAGACACCGATGGCATGAAAGAAGGCCCCGACGAGCTAGGTAAATTACCAAGTATTGTTGTAGTAATAGACGAATTTGCCGACATGATGATGATTGTAGGTAAAAAAGTAGAAGAACTTATTGCACGTATAGCCCAAAAGGCACGTGCGGCAGGCATTCACTTAGTGCTTGCTACGCAGCGCCCATCGGTTGATGTAATTACCGGCTTAATTAAAGCTAATATCCCAACACGTATGGCGTTTCAGGTATCGAGCAAAATAGATTCACGGACAATACTTGACCAACAAGGTGCAGAAAACTTACTAGGCATGGGCGACATGCTTTATTTACCGCCAGGCACTAGCGTACCAGAGCGTGTGCATGGCGCGTTTGTAGACGACCATGAAGTACACGCCGTAGTAAACGATTGGAAAGCACGTGCTAAACCAAATTACATTGACGAAATACTCAATGGCGATGCCACTGAAGATATTTTATTACCGGGTGAAGCTAGCGAAAATGCAGATGAAGAATCTGATCCGTTATACGACGAAGCTGTGTCGTTTGTAATTGAAACCGGCAAAGTATCTGTATCGTCAGTGCAACGTAAATTACGTGTTGGCTACAACCGCGCAGCACGTTTAGTAGAACAAATGGAAACATCGGGTATCGTGAGTTCACCAGGTCATAACGGTGCTCGCGATGTATTAGTACCTAATGGAGCAAATTCATGAAAAAAGTTAACGCCTTATTATTAGTGTTAGGCAGCGTACTTGCCGCACCAAGCTTTGCTGACGACAGCCAAGCATTACAAGACAGACTTGCCACTTTAAAAAGCTTTAAAGCGCAGTTTGCACAACAAGTAACAGACAAAGAAGGCCAAGCAGTTATGCAAGGCGAGGGCACAATAGCGCTTCAACAGCCTATGATGATTCGCTGGCAGCAAACTAATCCAGACGATACGTTATTTGTATCAAACGGTGATAAAACATATTACTTCGACAGCTTTGCTGAGCAAGTAACAATTATGAAAACCAGCAGCCTAATCGACTCAACACCATTTGTGCTACTGACATCAAAAGACCCAGCACAGTGGGAAAAATACAGCGTACTTGCAACAAGTACAGGCTTTAGCGTAACGCCAAATAAAGGCGTAGAAAGCCAAGTAGAACAACTTGATATAGCATTTGCGGGTAACGAGCAAGGGCTTGCTAAACTAGTGGTTACCGACAACTCAGGGCAGCTATCGTCATTTACGTTTAACAATGCCCAAGTTAATACACCGCTTGATCAAAGCACTTTTGAATTTACGCCTCCTGAAGGTGTTGAAATAGACGATCAGAGTAACGGTGAGTAATTTAGGTTTTAATTTTGGGCCCGATGTACGCCCACTTGCTGCGCGTATGCGCCCTACAACACTTGATGAATACATTGGTCAGCAGCACTTATTAAGCGGTGATAAACCACTGCATCAAGCCATTGTCGCAGGGCGCTGCCATAGTTTAATTTTATGGGGTCCGCCTGGTGTGGGTAAAACAACACTTGCGCAAATAATTGCCAACCATGCTGATGCCTCACTTATTCAAATGTCGGCGGTAACTGCAGGCGTAAAAGATATACGCGACAGCGTAACGCAAGCGCGGGACAACCTAGAAAGCCGTGGCCAACGCACCCTTATGTTTGTTGACGAAGTTCATCGCTTTAATAAATCCCAACAAGATGCCTTCTTACCGCACATAGAAGACGGCACCTTTATATTTGTGGGTGCAACCACCGAAAACCCATCGTTTGCCCTTAACAACGCTATATTGTCGCGTGCGCGCGTGTATGTTTTAAAATCGCTTGCCGATACCGACTTATACACCGTAATAGAGCGCGCACTTAAACAAGACGAGCAGCTAAGCCAAAAACACATCACTATTGCCGACAACGCTAAAAAGGCACTGTGCCAAGCAAGTGGCGGCGATGCGCGTAAAGTACTTAATTTACTTGAACAAGCAGTTGACTTAACAACCGAGAAAAACGGTCAATACAACGTAGATGAGCACGTACTTAGCCAAGTGCTACCCACGCATTTAGCTAAATACGATAAAGGCGGCGATGAGTTTTACGATTTAATATCGGCCTTTCATAAATCAGTACGTGGTAGCTCCCCCGATGGTGCGCTGTATTGGTATTGCCGAATTTTAGCCGGTGGCGGCGACCCTTTGTATGTAGCAAGGCGTTTACTTGCCATAGCTACAGAAGACATAGGTAACGCCGATCCGCGTGCGATGGAAGTGGCCTTAAATGCGTGGGATATATTTCAACGTGTTGGCCCAAGCGAGGGCGAGCGTGCAATTGCACAAGCCACTCTATATTTAGCCAGCGCACCTAAAAGTAATGCGGTGTATATGGCGTTTAATCAAGCAAAAGCAGATGCCAAAAACGAGCCAAGTTATCCAGTGCCAGAGCATTTACGTAATGCGCCAACTAACTTAATGAAAGACCTAGGGTATGGCGCTGAGTACCGTTATGCGCACAATGAAGAAGGCGCATTTGCCGCAGGTGAAAAATACTTACCACCAGAGATGGACGGCAAAGAATATTACTTACCGAGCGAGCGCGGACTTGAGCAAAAAATTAAACAAAAACTCGATTACCTAAAAGAGCGCGATGCGCAAAGCCCACTTAGACGATACGAAAATGATTAAACTTTATATGATGATCGCCCTTGGCGGAGCCTCAGGTGCGTGTTTACGGTTTTTTATTAGCGAAAGCATGCTAAAACTCCTCGGTAGGGGATTCCCTTTTGGCACGTTGACGGTTAATATTCTGGGTTCATTGTTAATGGGCATTTTGTACGGTTTGATAGATAAAGAAATTATCACCGCAAGCCCCGCCAAAACCCTTATCGGTATTGGCTTTTTAGGTGCATTAACCACCTTTTCAACATTCTCAATGGACTCGTTGTTGTTATTACAACAAGGTCACTTTATTAAAATGGCCCTCAATATCATCTTAAACGTGATGGTGTGTATTTTTATGGCTTGGCTGGGCCTTCAGCTAGTAATGCAAAAAGGTTAAAAAACTAACATGTTAGATTCTAAATTTTTACGTCAAGACATCGAACAAACTGCAGCACGTTTAGCGGCGCGCGGTTACGAACTCGATGTAGCGACGGTAACGGCACTTGAAGAAAAACGCAAAACATTACAAGTAAAAACGCAAGAACTTCAGAGTCAACGTAATGCAAGCGCAAAAGCAATTGGTCAAGCCAAAGCTAAAGGCGAAGACGCACAGCCACTCCTTGATGCAGTGGCTAACTTAGGCAGTGAGCTAGACGCCGCTAAAACAGAGCAAGATGAAGTATTAGCCGCGATTAACGACATTGCTTTAGCAATTCCAAACTTGCCAGACGAGTCAGTACCTGAAGGTAAAGATGAAGACGACAACGTTGAAATTTTAACGTGGGGCACACCTAAAAAATTCGATTTTGAAGTTAAAGACCACGTAGATGTAGGCCAAGACCTAAACGGTTTAGACTTTGAAATGGGCGTTAAAATTAGCGGCGCACGCTTTACAGTAATGCGCGGCCAAGTAGCGCGTATGCACCGTGCACTAACGCAATTTATGCTAGATACACACGCTGATAAAAACGGCTATACAGAAATGTATGTACCGTACTTAGTAAATAGCGCAAGCCTTTATGGCACCAGCCAATTACCTAAATTTGCGGGCGATTTGTTCCACACATTAGGCCTTGTAAACGACGACGGCGAACAACAAGCCGGCTTTAGCTTAATTCCTACAGCAGAAGTACCGCTTACAAATAGCGCCCGTGACGAAATTTACGATGAAAGCGATTTACCAATTCGTTTAGTTGCCCACACTCCATGTTTTAGAAGCGAAGCAGGCAGCTATGGTCGCGATACACGTGGCTTAATTCGTCAGCACCAGTTTGATAAAGTTGAACTAGTACAGCTTGTAAAACCAGAAGACTCAATGGCAACGCTTGAAGAATTAACAGGTCACGCAGAGCAAATATTACAAGCGCTAGAACTTCCGTACCGTAAAGTAATTTTATGTATGGGCGACATGGGCTTTGGTTCAGCTAAAACATACGATTTAGAAGTATGGTTACCTGCGCAAGACACATACCGCGAAATTTCATCATGTTCAAACATGGCTGACTTTCAGGCGCGTAGAATGCAAGCACGTTTTCGCCGTGAAGGTGTTAAAAAACCAGAGTTACTACATACACTAAATGGTTCAGGCTTAGCCGTTGGCCGTACACTAGTAGCCATACTAGAAAACTACCAACAAGCCGATGGCACAGTAGTAGTACCAGAAGTATTACGCCCATACATGGGTGGACTTGAAGTGATTGGTAAACAATAAAAATCAAGTTTAAGTTAAGCAAGCTTTAAGCCTGTAAATCTTAATTAGAAAGCCGCTGTTTGTAATGAACAGCGGCTTTTTTGTTTTAGGTTAAAGGCAAAAGCTTAGAGACAAATTTAAGTTATCTTATTAATAATATCGCTTACACCTATTTTTATAGCTCATTACTTTTTTTTCCGATATTACTGATCTCTACCATTTTGGGTTATTTCTACATCAAGGAAACTTAAATATCGGCTAACTAGTTGTTTACAAGTCCTTATTAGCTGGTTAAATTAGAACCTTTTGTAATATTTGGACATTTGTCGGTTTGTAAAGCGACAAATGTCGGATACAAAGTTGTTATGTGTATAGGTAATCTAAGGGGAGTTTTATTTTATGATTTATTGGATATCAACAATAGCAATATGCGGGATTCTGACTTTAAGTTCTGTCAGTTACATATTTCATACTCCAACAATTACTGGTGTACGTGAACTTGGGTTTCCTGATTTTTTTCGAATTCAGCTCGCAGTACTGAAGCTTATTGCTGTGATAGTCTTAGTTATTCCTTCAATACCTAATCAACTGAAAGAGTGGGCATATGCTGGTGTTGCGCTATTCTTTCTTACCGCGATTATTGCCCATGTTGCTCATAAAGATTCTCATTTAATAACCATAATTAATATTATATTTTTACTATTGTTAGCCACTTCAAGTTATTATCTAAAGCTTGAATCGTAAATTATGAATTCGGCACACATAACAAGCACTTTAAACGGAACAAAAACAGTTGGCTATGTTTCGTGCCTCAACAAGTTTAGCCAACAATTTTTGTCCGCTTAAGTGGGCGTTAGGCGCACAAAGCCGCATCATAGTTATCAGTCAATATAAGGAATGTTATGTCTGAGGAAATCCTAGATACAGTATCAAAACAAGCTCAAGATTATTACAAGAACACACCCGTAATTATATTAGGTAGCGGAGCTTCGGCTGCTTTTGGAATGTCCGGAATGTGGAAGTTAGCAGAGCACCTTATGGCGAATGTTGATGTGGTGGAATTACACGATAACGAACAAGCTTCTTGGCATAATTTTTGTGAAAAACTGAAAGCCAATATAGATTTAGAAACAGCATTACATGATGTTCCATTGTAGAAATTAGAATGACACCCATCCTAATCATTACGAGAAAAGCCAACAAAAACAGTATGAAGAGTGCATTATTATAAATGCATGAATCATGCGAAAATCTGAACTATGTAGATAAAATGAAAGCAAAAATAGACTGCCCAATCGGATAACGACAGCTGTTTATTAAATAATGGTAAATGACTCGGCTGTATCGAACCGGCTTTCCTTTTGTAGTAGTAGAGTAATTTTGGCTACTAATTAAGAAATGTTATGCTAATAAGTATACAAATTTGGGTGGAAAATGACGAGATTAAAACGCGCAACGTGTTCAGCAAAAGGTAAATATGACTGCTCCCAGAGAAGAGTTATTGGGATTAATCTAATAGGGTTGTTCTTTGCTAGCATTTTGAGTTTGTTCTCTGAGAGTAATTCGATCTCATCGACAGGAGGTGCTTTTTTAATCTTTTTAGTTATGTCATTTTTCTTTCTATTTTGCTTAATCGGGACATTATATACAGGGAAATTCATTGACAGATTTGGGATTGAATGCATCCAAGATAATTATTATTCCGTAACAATAGGACAGGTTATAGTCAGTCATTTATTCTATCTGACGTTGATTATGGGATTTAAAACCTTCATTTAGAATTGAATAGAGTCAGGTCTTTCTTTTTACGATTAGCTTTATTATTTGTTACTTCATGCAAATTAATTCGGTATCACCAATATATAGGAAAGAAACAAAGGGCAAATATTGACCTCAAATATCAAGTATTAAAGGATGTGGTAAGTTTGATTGTCCCTGTCAACTCATAGTTTTTGTCGGATGGCGTGCTTACTAAAAGCCGCTTTATTTAAACTGTTATGACTCTCTAAAACCGAAGCGCCTCTAACCCTATTTGTAAACTACTTTGGTTTTACCAACATCAGCTCTGCATTTTTTCCATCCATTAATACCGCGACGTTACCCTTATCAGTTATAAACACATCTCTTAACCTGCCTGCGGCTTCTGGAAATACGTGAGACTGCGTAAATTGACCACTTGCCAGATTAACGCTGTAGAGCTTTTTATCAACAAGAGTAGTGATAAGCACATGTTGTTGTAGTGAAGGGAAGGCGGTATGTTTAGAGCCGTAATACGCCATGCCTGATGGCGCTATTGATGGCGTCCAATTAACACTTGGTTTTTGCATGCCTTTATATTCGGTAAATGGTGAAATACGCGCTTGCGAGTAATCTTTGCCATAGGTGATTACCGGCCAGCCGTAATTAGTCCCAGCGGTTAAGTAGTTTAGCTCGTCACCGCCTGCAGGGCCGTGTTCGTTGCTAATAATTTGCTGAGTATCGTAATCATAAACTAAGCCTTGAGGGTTACGATGACCGAGTGAGTAAACAGCATGCGCATTTGGGTTTTTGTGATTAATAAATGGGTTGTCTATTGGAATGGTGCCATCTAGGTTTATACGTAATATTTTACCAAGTTGGCTGGTGATAACTTGTGCTTGCTCTCTAAAGTCAAACCCATCGCCCGTTGAAACTAATAACGTATTGTCGGGTAGGACAAGGGCGCGTCCTGCGTAATGTTGCGGTGTGTTTTTATCAGTCGCTACTTTATAAATAATGTTAGGTTTTGAAAAGTCAGTGCCATTAAACGTGGCTTTGGCAACAACAAGCCTGTTTGCGCTTGCACCACCTTGGGCATAGGTAAAAATAACTTCTTTGGAGTCGTTATAATCTGGTGATAATACTATGTCGAGTAAACCACCTTGGCCCGCAACGTATAAGCCCTCAAGGTTTAATTTTACTCTTGATTGCGCGTTGTTTTTAACTATAACTACATGACCATCACGCTCTGTAATTAACCATGTGCCGTTTGGTAGTTCAACCATACTCCACGGAGACTGTAATTGCGTAGCCAGTGTTTTTGTACTGTATTGCTCCTTTGGGAGCGCAGCGATTGCATTAACAGAAAACGCACAAAGCGAAAGCAGAGTAAAAAAAGAGATACATTGTTTACGGGGCAAGCCTTTGCTAGCATGGCTAGTATAAGAAAAAAGCTTTATTTTAAGTTGAGATAACCATGTCGTTTTTAACACGTATATTGCCTTCATTTTTAGTTTCTTGGTTATTTACATTCACACTAGCTAGCTTGTTTCATAGCCAATACGTTGTCAATCAATTAGTTAATGTAGGTGTAGTGGTGGACTTAAGTGATCGTGCTAGTTTAACGTTTGATGATTGGTTAGGCCTATTACCTACCTACGGCGCTATTATTGCCCTAGCACTTGCCATCGCTTTTTTTGTTACCGCAAAGCTTAATAAAAAGGTTAAAAAATACAGTACTCAGTTATTTGTTATTGCTGGCATTGTGGCATTTGCCATTGTGCTAATTGCCATTGAATCAATTATGAATATTCATATTATAGCGGGCGCAAGAGGCTGGGGTTTTTATGCTCAACTGCTTGCAGGCGCGGTAGGTGGTTTTACATTTTCACAATTATTTAAAGCAACTAAAAACCAAAAAGCGTATTAGATGTGTGAATATAAGTACGACTTATACGTTATTTGGTGATTAATAAATAAAGCCCGCTGTTTATTGTAAACAGCGGGCTTTAAATATGGCCTTTAGAGTTAAATTAAAAAATTAAACTAATTAGTTTGTAGCTACTTAACCCAAAAATTAGGATTAAAACGGGCAGGGTCACCAGGTTTAACACCAAAGAATTTGTGTAGTTTCCCATAACCCCTTTTTGATTAACCAGCCATACAAGGTAGGTGCTAACAATAGGGAGTAATAACCCGTTAGCCGCTTGCGCGAATATAATTACCGCGACAGGGTCTAAACCGAGTGACGCCACAGCAGCACCAAACAATAAAATAACAATAGCGACGCCTTTAAAGCGCGTGTTGCTCATATCGTTAGACCAACCTAACATGCCACACACGGCATAAGCACCGGCAAGTGGCGCTGTAATCGCGCTTGTTAAACCTGCAGCAAATAAGCCAATAGCAAAAAAGTAATGAGCGGCGTCGCCAAGCAATGGCTCTAGCTGCACGGCCATGTTAGCCGCACTAATTTGCCCCGCATCGGTGCCATAAAATGCAACTGAAGCTGTAGATAAAATAGCTAAAGTGATCACACCGCCTAAAGTGATTGATAGGCCTGTATCAACATTTGTTTGTTTAATCACTTTTTGCATGTCGCTGTTACTGTCGTGTCTAGCAGCGAGTACGCCGGAGTGCAAAAATAAGTTGTATGGCACAATGGTAGTGCCTACTAATGCCAATATTGTCGTAATAGAACCTTCAGGCATACTAGGAATAAAACCTGCAAATACATCACCCAGTGAAGGCGCTGCCATTACAAGTGTTGAGATAAACACTAAGCTCATTAAAATAACGAGTAAAATTAGCGCGTTTTCAACCACTTTATGTTTGCCGCTATACAGTAAAGCTGCACTAAAAAAAGCAATAAGTGGTGTCCATAGTTGAGGACTAACTTGAGGGAATATTTCAATTAATCCCATGCTAGCGCCACTTAAATTACCAGCTTCATAAGCTGCACTGCCCACACCAATGGCGCTGATGACTAAAAATATAGCTAAAGATTTGAATAAGGGCGTTTGAATATGTGCTCTGAGCGCTTGAGCTAAATCTTGCCCGGTAGCAACGCCAAGGCGCGCCGCCATAGATTGTAATAATATAGTGGCAACTACTGAAAACAGTAATGTCCATATAAGTGCAAAACCAAAGTTTGCACCTGCCACGCTGGCGGTAGTAATGGTCCCTGGTCCAATGAAGGCAGCGGTGACAAGTAGTCCTGGTCCTAATCGCATAATTGACCTTAATAGTGCTATTGCATGTTGCTATTTAAAGTTACATCTAACGTTTAAAATCAATAATTATACGCGATGCCGATTGTGTTAAAGCTGTCACTTACAGTAAGTGCCTTGCAGCAGTATTCGCTCCTTGACGAGTTCTTTTTTATAAGCATATGCTAAAAAAGGGCGCGTAGGATACCAACTTGTATATAAATTTAAAGGGGATACAGTGCGTTTGCATGAATTTTAAACGAATATATAAGCGAGTTAAATGAATGATGCCGATATTTATATCGGCATCAGTATATTTACTTTATTAGGCTTTTAATCGCTTCTAAGCCTTTTTTTAGGGTATCTGCATCGGTAGCATAGTTAATACGAATACACTCGTGCTTGTGCGCCCAATCATCGTCAATGCCGATAAAAAAGTTATGACCTGGGATCACATACACGTCTTGCTCTTTAAGTTGTTGATACAATACCTCGCTTGTTATTTTTGCATCTTTAAACCACAGCCACATAAAAAATGCACCTTCAACTTTGTGCAAATAAACAGGCAGTTCGGCAAATACTTCATCAAACAACTCAATCGCGATTTGTGCTTTATTACGATAAAAAGGCAGTACAACATTACGACTCAGTGGCAGTAGTTCGTTGTCGTTAATTAAGCGTGTCACTAAGCTTGGGCCAATACTATTTGGCGATAAAACCATGCTGCCGTTTACGCGGCCAATTGCTTTAATAATCTCATTGTTTGCAACCACAATGCCGCTGCGTAAACCCGGTAGGCCAAGTTTTGAAAGTGACATACATAAAATAATATTTGAGTTCCACGTTAGGTTTGCATCGGTGTAAATACAACCTGGGAACGGATCGCCATATGCGTTATCAATAATGAGTGGAATGCCATATTGCTTAGCGAGCAAATCAAGGTGTTTTACTTCATCATCAGTAATTACATTACCTGTTGGGTTAGTAGGGCGTGAGACGCACAGCGCGCTTATACTGCTGTCGTTTGCTAGTGTTTTTTCAACTGCTTTAAAATCAATGACGTATTTAAACTGTTTTGATGTGCTGCCTGTATTTAAAATTTCGATATCAGGCTTTATGGCAACAAACATATCAGCCGATAAACCTTGATCGGCATAACCTATATACTCTGGCGCGAGGGGGAATAAAATCTTTTTGTGGCTGCCATCAGGCATTTCGCCTGCCAACATATTAAACAACACAAAAAAGTTAGCTTGGCTGCCATTGCCAAGTGCTACATTATCGGCACTAATATCCCATGCGTACTCTTTACTTAGCTGGCCAGCTAATGCGGCTCTAAACTCGTCGTTACCGGTTGGGCCATCGTAGAGCCCAAATACTTGCGATACCTTGTTACTGGCAACGAGTTTTTGTAATTCACTTAAAAAAACCTCATTTACTTGTGGTACTAATGCGGGATTACCGCCACCCAGCATAACAATATTAGGATTGTTACTGTTTTTAGCCCCGCCTAAGTCTTCCATTAATTGGGTAATGCCGTTGGGTTGTGTAAATTTAGTGCCAAAGTTTGAGTAGTTCATAATGCATAGCGTTTGTTAATATTGGGGGAGGGCAGTATAGCGTAAATATAGGGCTTAAATCCGATGATGAGAATAATTCAATGCTGAGATTTACAGCTAGTTAAAGTAATGTAATTCCTTATAAAACAAAGGCTAATTTAAGACTTTTTAACGCCGTATAAAAACTCTTCGCCGCAGTCCATATACAAATCAAATTTGGCCATGACTTTGGTGAACATGGGGGCGTGTAAAAACTCGTTTAACCATGCGCGTACATGCGTGTATTCACTTTGTATGTACCAGTGTTTATCTACACGGGCAAACTGTCTAATAAATGGCAGCAGGGCATAATCGGCTAGACTTTTTTCATCGCCCATTAAGTATTTGTGCGTGGTTAGTTTTGCTTCAAATTGCTTAATAAACTCTTCGCAGGCTTTTTGGTAATAAATTTGTGCCATGTCTTTTGTACGCGCATAAAATTTGTACTTTTCGAGCACAGGTTTAAATTGCGTATCGTTTAGCTTAATTAACTCAAGCATGCGCTCAAGTGCTAATGGGTCTTGAGTATGCAGTAAATTATGCGGATCGTTTTGCTTTAAAGCCCACAGCATAATATCGAGGCTTTCATCTATAACTTGGTTATTAGGCAGTAATAAAACAGGCACAGTGCCCTTAGGCGATATTTGCAATAGATGCGGCGGTTTATTTTTAGTTTTTATAGCGCGTAGAAGTACTTGTTGCTCTGCCATTAAAATACCCATTCGTGCACGCATTGCGTATGGGCAGTGTTGTAATGAATATAATAATGGCAATGTCATGTTAGTTACCTTAGCTGTTTAGGCCTTCAACATACTGCTGACGGGTTTGTACTTTAACCAAGCTATTTAAGTGTTCAACCGCTTGTGTTTCCCCGTTAATTAAATCTTGAAAATGCGCAAGTAACACGGCTTTGTCTAGCTTTTCTTTATCGCCTGAACCAATGTCGGTTAAATCAATCATAAACTCGTCAAATTTGTCGGCAAAGTCACTCACAATATCCATGTTTAAAAATTGCTCATGGTTATAAATACTTGGGTAGCCGCCTTTTTGCTTATCAATAGCAAAGCTAATACCTTTAACATTGGTAACGGTAGTTTCTTTTTTACAGCTCAGCATACAGCTTGCGTCAATACGTGGTTTTTTACATCCTACTGTTTGCTGGAAAAAACATTGTCGGCTAGTCATCATTAGTATTGGATGATAAATGCTGTACATCATTTTAAAGTTGTTAGGACGTTTAATATTACGCATTTGTGGTTTGTTTATTTCGTTTGAAATAAACGCGCCTTTTGCGTTTAAATCTTCTTGTAGTGTTAGTAACGCATAAGAGTTTGTGGTGTTTAACAACGGGCCTGCAATCCAGTCAATACCCATTTGTACTGCTTTAAATGCAACGCCTGTGTTGTTACTAATAATAAGCTTAGGTTTTACAACCTCGAGCAAACGTACCGCTTCTTCAAAATCTTTACCAATTAACACCGCCGGAAACCACGGAATTAACTGTGGGTGCTCTAAAAATACATTAATGTATTTATCGTTATCGGTTCTAAAGCTCTCTGGTAATTTAAAGTAGACATCGCCACCTGTTAAATCACATAGATGAACGTCTTTTATGTCCGATATTAAAATAGAGAGTGTTGTTTTGTTATCGGCTTTAGGGTGGTTTATTAGTTTTGGCAGTTCAACAGGGGCGAGGACGTCTTTGCCTTCGTTTAATAAAAACGCGACTTGCTTTTTAATACGGGCAAGCTCTTTAAACGGAATGCTTAAGTTGTTGCCTAAGTTTGAGTAATCCATATTTTTAATTTCAAAATTGGCATTACTAAAGGTTTTAAAGCGCTTATCAATGGCAGCAATATCAACAACTGATTTATCGGCGGTTTGCATAGGCATTTGCGATTGAACTTCAAAGCGTAGAGGTTGAAGGGCGCTTTGCTCTGCTAGGGTGTTGTCGTGTTTATCGTTTATTGTCAGTGTGACTGTAAATAGCTGGTTTAATTGGCCTGTAAACTCAAAGCGTAGTTCTCGCTTTGAAATATCTAAAAACTCAATCTTCTTTTTAACTAACGTATCAATGTCATTTTTTTCTGCGGCGAGCTCTTGTTGTGCATCGTAAATTTGCACAACCGAAATTGCGTTATTCTTTTCGTTAGCGTGATCAAAGCTATGGTCGCGTGGGTTATCGGTAAACATGTTTTTGGTCATGTCGCCGGTTAAAAACTTATTAGTAAAGTTACGGTTAAACACTTTATACAAGCTTGAATCGTCTTCAATTAGGTTACCGGTTTGCACAAAGGTGTCTATCTGTTTACGCCAGCTATCAATAACCGTATGTACGTAGTTAGCGCCTTTAATACGACCTTCTACTTTTAACGAGTCGACACCCGCGGCTACCAACTCCGGTAAATCAAAATAGGCTGAATTGTCTTTTAAGTTTAACGGATGTTTGTTACCCATAGCCGTTGGCTCGTATTCATCACGACATGCTTGTGAGCAACGACCACGGTTACCTGAGTTACCCACACTTACTGAGCTTGAATAACATTGCCCCGAAAACGCAATACACAATGCACCATGTACAAACACCTCGGTCAATACATCGCATTTGTGCGCTACATCGGTCAGTATTTTAATTTCAGTTAAGTTAAGCTCGCGGGATAAATTTACACGTGTAGCGCCAATGCGCGCTAAAAACTCAATCTGTGATTCGTTATGCGTAGTTAACTGAGTTGATGCGTGAATATGCAAAGTAGGAAAGTGCTTTTTAACTATATTGAACAACCCTAAATCTTGAACAATAATGCCATCGAGCGTGGTATTTACTAGCTGATTTAATAGCTTAAATAGCGCACCCATTTCGTGCTCTAATATAACTACATTTAGCGTTAAAAAAATCTCACAGCCGTATTCATGGGCTAGGCGAAGTGCGCCGTTAAGCTCATCAAACGAAAGATTAGACGCTCGGTTACGTGCATTAAAGGTATCTAATCCACAATAAACCGCATTAGCACCGGCTACAATGGCGGCTTTTACCGCGTTAACATCACCGCCTGGGGCTAATAGTTCAATCTTTCTACTCATTACAATGTCGCTTTGCTCATATTTAATTGCCGCGAATTTTATATGGTTAAGCACGTTAATGCTATTTATTGAGGGATATAATAAAGACTAATACCAATTCGCTTAATTAAGTGATCTATTTTGAGGCTGGAAAAACGTGTTGATAGCTAGGCAAAAAATTTGCTATTTAGTTGTTCTCGGCAATTGCTCCTGCATTGCTCTACCTTCTGCATCCATGCAGTCGTAAATGAGAATTTTTTAACACTGGTAGCGACACGTTTAGCCCCGTAAAATGATTAAGTATTATTGCGGATTGGTATAGAATAAAAGAGTGCATAAAATTACAATTAAGCTGGCTGATTTATTACGTAAACATGTAATAAAATGATAGTTTATAAGCAGGCAACACTTTCAACTTTACTTAGGCGAACCCCATCAGCAATCAAGATCTTAAACATTTAGATACAGATTTAAACAGTGATGAATCTGGAATTATTAACACCCAACTAAAAATAGCCACATTTAACCTGTTTAACTATCTTGAGCCGCCCAATGCATACTATGAGTTTGAGAAAATTTATACCGCGCAGCAGTGGGCTAAAAAGCAGCGTTGGATTGTTGATTACTTAACAGAACATGCCCCTGATGTGATTGGTTTTCAGGAAGTGTTTAGTATTGACTCGTTAAAAGAGCTAGTAGGCGAGCAAGGTTATGATTACTTTGCTGTAGTTGATACGCCAGAGGTGATTGATGACTTTATTTATAAACGCCCTGTAGTGGCAATCGCCTCTAAATACCCCATAGTTGAAGTAGCAGCGGTTGAGCACGATAGTGAGCTTGCAAATGCGCTTGGCCTTAATAGTGAGTTTACTTTTAGTCGTAAAGTACTAATAGCAACTATAACGCTGCCGCATATAGGTAATACCGATTGTTACGTGGTGCATTTTAAATCTAAGCGCCCTATGATTAATGTTGATGAACATAATAAAGAGCTTACACCCGAGCAAAACATAATTGAAATTTTAAAAGCGAATGTAGCGGGTGGGTGGGGCTCAACTATTCAGCGTGGCAGTGAAGCTACATTACTCATGATACAAATGATTGCTCGTCGCGAAGCTACGCAACAACCCATGTTATTAATGGGGGACTTTAATAATGAACTTGCGGATGGCGTATTAAGCCATTTACTGACGAGTACGCTACGCTTTGCGCCTGCATTTGATGCTAAAACCTACCTCGCTAAATATTGTTTAAATGATTCATGGGATTTGTTTGTTAAGTCGCAGCTAAGCGAAGATGAACTATTTAATGGTGAGGCAATGACTAGCGATGAAATAAGCGATAGTAAAAGCAATAGCATTTTTGATTTAGCTGATGAAAACGAAGTAAAAAATGTTAATGCAACTAAGCTTATGCCTTTAAGAGCACCAACACATTATTATGGCGCGAGCAGCTCCGTGCTTGATTATATTTTATTATCTTGTGAGTTTGATGCCAGCTACCTTGGCAGTTTTTTTGAGGTGATTGAGTATAATACTTATGATCGTCATTTAATAAACCCCGAATTTGAGCGTGATGATTTAAGTACCGATCATGGTATTGTGTTAGTTACACTAAAACTAAGAAGTTAGGCTTGCTCTATGCATAATTATGCTAAAATTATAAATTAAAAGTATTCATATAGCAGCAATACTTGATGTATTGCGCCGGTTTGTATATTTTATCACCAGCCTTTTGAATTGTATTAATAATAAATTACTAAAATGGTAAATATGGAATTTTATACCTACTTGAATCATAAGCGAAATATGGATTTACCTTCGCAAATACATAGTTTCATTGTAAAGCGAATTTATAATTTTACATTTTTAGTGAAAGCTTTGCTTTTTGCTTTGTTTGTTAGCTTAAACAGCGCTTACGCACAAGAAACCACCTCATACAGTTTAACTAATGAATCTAATGCAGGGCTGCTTAAAAGAGCTGAATTACTTATAGATACTGACGTTATAACAAGTATTGAACTAAGTAAGTCGTTGTTGTCACAAGCGCAAAGTGCTGATGACACGTTACTCAGCGCAAAGCTACATAACTTGCTAGGTAGGGCGAATAAAAAAAATAATAATATTAATGAATCGCTCGAGCACTTTTTACAATCCTCTGTTTACTACAGCAAATTAAATGATTCACGAAACCAAATAAAGGCGTCTATTGATTATATAAATATATTATTAGAAGAAAAACGTTATGACGAACTTACTACCCGTATTGAAACTTTATTACCAACAACCCTTGTGTATGGCGATGACTTTTTTATAGCGCAAGTGCTACTTATTAAGGGAGATTCGTTTTATGGGCAAAAAAAGTACGATAACGCGAACGCGCAATATACATCTGCTTTAAAATACCTTGTTGACGAAGACGAATTAATACAAAGACAGTTAGGTGAAACGTATAAAAAATTAGCTCAGTCGTACAAACGCCTCAAAAATAGAGAGCAAACGGCTCACTTTTATACAAAAGCTTTAGAAATATACACAAGTTTAGGTGATTTAAAGCTAATGGCGCGTACTTTAAATACACTAGCAGAAGCACACCGTTATTTAGATAACTTAGTTTTAGCCCTTGATTACTCCACTCGCGCATTAGAAATACATAAAGACATTGACGATCCTGTTGGCTTTGCTAAAGCATTACTAGGGGCGGGTATTATTTATCGTCATATTAATCTTTATGAAAAATCACTTGAACATATAAATGAGGCATATTTATATTATAAAAAAGTAAATAACATGCTTGGGATTGCTAAAACATCAAATCAAATGGGACTGGTATATACACGATTAAGGCAGTTTGATCAGGCCGAATTTTTCTATCAAATAACTATCGATTTGCCAAAAGGTATGGTCGAGGAAAAAACGCTCGCTTCAGCTTTAAGAGAAATGGCTGTTATTAACCTCGAATCTGGCGACTTAGCATCAGCAATGCAATATGCTAAAAAAGCTTATATCACTTATAAAAACAAAAACCTTACATCGTACATTTCTACAACAGCACGTATTATTGGTAATATTTATCGTGCCCAAGGAAATAACAACAAGGCTATAGAGTATTACAAAGAGTCGTTGTCGTTTGCCAGAGAAACAGGTGGTAAACTTTATGAGATAAAGTCGCTTACTGCGCTTGCGGGCATTTTAATTGGTATTGATACAAATGAGGCGATTTCCTTACTGAAAAGGTCACTCGCTTTATCAACCGAAATAGATGATAAATTACATATGCTATATGCCTATCGTGAAATTCGAATAGCAGAAAAATTGCGTGGTCGTATAGAAGAGTCACTTCGTTATGCAGAAGAAGAAATAGCCCTAACCGATATTATTCAAAATGAAAGAAATGAAGATAAATTGGCGCTTGAAAAAGCACATTTACATTCGCACAAAATGGAAATAGAGCTTGAGACGTTAAGAGAAAAAGAAAAACGCCATCAGCTTGAGCTTGAAAAGAAAAATAATCAAATTGAAATCGCCGCCCAAGCTAGAGTTATATCAGAGCTAGAGCTATCAAAGAATAAATACGCCAGTATTGCGCTCGCATTTTTATTAGCCGCTTGTTTAGCTATTGTATTACTGGTTTATAGAAGTTTTATTGCCTCTAAAAAACGTAATGAAGAGTTAGACTATTTGGCAGCAAGAGACCCTTTAACCAATTGTTATAACCGTCGTATTTTATTTGAGGTTATGAATCGCGACTTTTTGGATTTACCTCAGATTGAAGAGTACTGTATTTTAATGGTCGATATTGATCATTTTAAAAGCGTTAACGACACCTATGGGCATAGCATTGGCGACACAGTACTTTGTGGCGTAGCCGAGCTTTTACAAGCTAATATACGTAAAAGTGATAGCGTGGCCCGTTTTGGTGGCGAAGAATTTTGTATTATTTTGCCCAACACAACTCAAGAGCAAGCAATACGTATAGCTGAGGCTATTCGTATTAAAGTTGAAAAAGCGACATTTGATGATATTCCTGTTACGTGTAGCTTTGGGGTTACGTCTATTAAATTTAAAGCAAGAACACCTTCTGAGTTGATTGAACAGGCAGATTTAGCTCTTTATGAGGCTAAGTCCTTGGGGCGTAATCAGGTTGCGTTATGGGATGCTTCGCTTGAAGAGTTTAAGCTTTTTAGATCGGAGTAAACCAGCAGTATACAGTTTAGTTTTGATGTTATTTTTTAAAATTATAACAAGTAAATTTTATATAATGCTGTGTGTTACTTACATATGTAATTAGGCTTATTAAATTAACCCCTTTAATATCAGTGTATTAACTTAGGCTTTAAAATTGCAATCAATACTAAGTTAAAAACAAAACAAGGGATTTAATAATGACTGAAGTTGCACTTTCTGCCTATTTGGCATTTTACCTCTATTTAATTATGTTGCTTGTACAGTGGGCTGTGGCTACGTTTAGCAAAGCTAAAGAACCAAATGCTGTACCAGGTAAAATTGACGAGGATTTATCGCACGACAGCTTTATATTTAGAGCACATCGTACGTTTCATAATACGCTTGAAAACAGTGCATTATTTATAGGTACGGTGTTATTTGCGTTTGTAATTAATTATCAAAGCCCGATTTTTGCAATGTGTATTTGGGTGTATTTAATTGCGCGTTTAATTCACATGGCGCTGTACTACGCTATAGCAACGGAGAAAAACCCAAGCCCACGTAGTTACTTTTTTTTAATCGGCGTACTTGCTAATGTGGTTATGCTGATAATGATAGGGTTAAGGCTAATCTCTTAATTTATAAAAAAGTTATAAAATTTATTTATAACGATAAAAAAAGCGAAGAGCCTTTAAGGCATCTTCGCTTTTTTGTTTAAAGTAGAAGCAGAATAAAACCACCTCTACCGTAAGGTAATATTAATGGTTAATCGACGCCTATAAACCCGCCTGTTTGGTGTGTCCATAGTGCTGCGTATATTCCACCCTTAGCAATTAATTGTTCATGAGTGCCTTGCTCAACTACGCCGCCGTCATCAAGTACAATTAATCTATCCATTTGTGCAATGGTTGAGAGCCTGTGCGCTATGGCAATAACTGTTTTACCTGTCATTAAATCATCAAGACTTGCCTGAATTGCGGCTTCTACTTCTGAGTCGAGTGCGCTGGTGGCTTCGTCGAGTATAAGTATGGGTGCATTTTTAAGTAGTACACGTGCAATAGCAATACGTTGGCGTTGACCGCCTGAAAGCGTAACACCGCGTTCGCCCACTTGTGCATCAAAGCCTTTATTACCTTTGCTGTCGACCAAGTCGTTTATAAACTCAAGCGCCTTAGCTTGTTTGGTGGCGTTAATCATCTCATCGTGGGTTGCATCGGGGCGACCGTACAAAATATTGTCTTTTACTGAGCGATGAAGCAAGGAGGTATCTTGCGTTACCATGGCTATATATCTGCGTAGGCTTTCTTGGCTTACGTCTGTGATGTTTTGCCCATCAATTTTTATTGTTCCAGAGTCGGTATCATAAAAACGCAGTAATAAGTTAACAAGTGTTGATTTACCCGCGCCAGAGCGACCAACTAAACCAATTTTCTCGCCAGGTTTAATATTTAAGTTTAAACCGTTCATTACAGGGCTGCGATTAGTCTCGTTTGCAGCTTTTCCGTAATTAAAGTGTACGTTGTTAAACTCAATGGCACCTTGGCTTACGTTAAGCGTATTAGCGTTTGGTTTATCGGCAACTTCGATAGGGTTTGACAGTGTTTTCATACCATCGGCTACGGTGCCAATGTTTTCAAATAAGCTGCTTATTTCCCACATGATCCACTGCGCCATACCGTTTAATCTAAGCGCTAAACTAACAGCAACTGCAATGGCGCCGGCGCTAATTGCACTAAGTGACCATAAATAAAGTGATACAGCGGCAACCGAAAATACTAATAGGTAATTTAAGCTTTGAATAACAAAGTTTAAGCTGGTTACTAAGCGCATTTGCTTGTACACAGGCTGTAAAAATACATCCATGCTTTGTTTTGCGTATTGCTCTTCACGCTGGGTATACGAAAACAATTTAATAGTTGAAATGTTAGTGTAACTATCAACAATACGGCCGGTCATTTCTGAGCGCGCATCGGCTTGTGAGCTGGCAATTTTTTTAAGGCGCGGTACAAAGTAAAGTTGCACGCAAATGTATAAAACCAACCAAACTAATAAAGGGATCATTAAGCGCCAATCAGCTTCGGCAACTAAAAATACCATTGAGCCAAAATAAACCACGATATACATTAATACATCGAGTAGTTTGGTCACTGTTTCGCGAACGGCTAAAGAAGTTTGCAGTACTTTAGTGGCTATTCTTCCTGCAAATTCATTTTGATAAAAGCTAACACTTTGGCGCAGTAAATAACGATGCGCTAACCAGCGAATCGACATAGGGTAATTGCCCAGTAATGCTTGGTGCAAAATAGCAGAATGAAAAAATACGACTACGGGCAATACCAGTAAGAGCATGACAGCCATTTTGATAAGTTCTGATTTTTGCTCTACAAACAAGGTTTCGGGTGTGTAGGCCGTTAACCAATCAACAAGTTGGCCCATGTAGCTAAATAAAGAAACCTCTAAAATAGCGAGCATGGCGGCGCTGATTGACATTAGCACCAACGACAATTCCATTCCTTTGGTGTAGTGACGACAAAAAGCAAATAAAGTCGAAGGCGGCTGAGTGGGTTGGTCCTCAGGAAATGCTTTTGTCATTTTTTCAAATAATCGATACATTTTAAAAACTTAAATGGCAAATAATGGTGAGTATCATACCATTTAAGTATTTTTAAATGCAGGTTTGTGGGGCATTAATTATGAGTGTTATTCTTATTTATTGCGTTGGGTTACTTAGGTTTATTCCTTCGCTCATGTATAAATCGTCATATCTGAGACCACCATTTCCGTAAGGTTTTTTAATTGGGCCTGTATTACAATTTGCTAAAAAGTATATAAGAGGTTGTTCGCGCTTCATTCTAAATTGTGCATTTTTATATACCAGCGTTTGACTGTTAAACTCACCACCTTTTACGTAAACATCATATTGCTGACCTTGCTCTGAGGCTGCTGCGTTATTAACAACGTACCATACGTCGTACCAAGTATTTGTTTGCAGAGGTTTAGCTGACTGTTTTGTAGTGTAGTTTTGAATGTTGCTATATCCGCTGTCGGTTTTAACCATTAAAGCGCCATCGTTTACAAACCCGTTTGATTCTGTTTTATCGGTTACGCGAAGTGTTGGCTCAAAGGCATCGTAAGCATGTTTATTTATTAGCGCTGGAGTAAGGTTACTCAATCCAAAAGCATGGTTATTAGGAAACGCAGCGACGTTTATACGTATATAAAATGTGTAGGTTTGACCAACTTCAACCGCTTGTGGAAGCTTTGTATAAGAAAGTGCTTTACGATTTCCTACAATGCCCTCAGCCGCAGGCTTTTTGAGTAAATAATGATTTGTTGATGAGTTTGCTTGTTCTGATTGTATAACCGTGATTTGTGGATTTTTAACCTGTGGCTTAGTTTCATTTTGGGTATCGACACTTTGCCACTTGCTAAGTGAATTTTCAAAGTCATCAATAAGTAGCCAATCGCTCGATGTATTTTTGTGAATGTTTGAACACGCTGAGAGCGTGCTGAATAAGCAAAGAATTAGAATATGTTTGGAATGCATAATTGGCTCTCGCAATATTATTGATGTTTGGTTAACCAATTTTAATTTTGGCTATAACCTTAAAGTAAAGGCTATGTAACCAATTTAATTTTTTTATGTCAATCACTAAAATAAAAGTTATGGTTTAATAGAGCTGAGAAATATAATGTTGTTATTGTATTTATAAAATCAACTCAGCAAATTTTAACTGAGTATAAAAATAATTTAATAGTTAGGACGTTATATGTATACGGGTTCGTGTTTGTGTGGTGAAGTAAACGTTGAAGTGTCGGGCAGTATAACCAGCATTATTCATTGTCATTGTTCACTGTGCAGAAAAAACAGCGGGACTGCATTTGCAACCAATGGCTTTGTAAATACAGATGACTTTACAATAACTAAAGGTCAAGAACGACTCAGTGAATATAGTTTTAAAGCAGGGCGCACACGTTATTTTTGTAGATGTTGTGGCTCGCCTGTTTACAGTAGCAATAATGATGACAAAAGCAGAATACGAATTCGGTTAGGAATATTCGATACCGATATTACTGAGCAGGTATTATCGCATAATTTTGTTACGTCTAAAGCTAACTGGGAGCAGCTCGAAACAAGCTTACTGTGCTATGAAAAACATGAACCTGGTCGGTAAAGCGTTTTATTCAATATGATAAATGCTGTTAATACTTTTATAAAGGTCTGGCGCAAAGTTTATAAACACCGGTGAGTTTTGTATTTCATCAACGTTTATATGCATTAATGTTTGCTGGCTTAGTATGATCACTATATTTTTGTATTCGTTAAACTCTATTATCGCTAAGCACTTAAAATGTTGCCTTAAAAGTACTAAAAGCATTTGCAGCTCTTGGCCTGTTTGTGGGTTTAAATTAATGATTACTTGCGTATTTTGCTCACTGCAGCGATTTATATTTTGCCAAAAGCTATCGCTAGTTAAAAAAGGCTGATGATATTCACCACTAAAAATATCGATAGTGATTACGTTAAAGTGATCAGAGCATTGGGTAATATATTGCTCGGCGCATTGTAAATAGCTGCTGTGCTTAATAGGTAACTTAAAGTGCTGGGCTGCAATTAAGGCAATGCTTGGGTTTATTTCTACCGTGTTAAATGTATTGATGGTGTTTATGTAATGCGTATTACTTTGTAAGTGATACATAATTCGCTCAAACCCTGCAGTGCCTAAACCTAAATTTAATATATTTAGTGTATCTACCGGTTTAAGTAAAAATAACATCATACACTGGTTTACAGGTACTATTACTTGCTCTGGGTGCGTAAGGTTCATAACGCCTTGAATTGTTATATCTTTATTGGTTTTTTGTGCAAGCGTTAACCAACGGTATTCTTTGTTTTGATACACGCATACGGGGCCGTATGCACTTTGCTGCGACTCAATAAGGTTACTTTTAATTGTATTTTCTTTTAGCTGACGCATAACTTAAACTATTAATGTATACACAATTACAGTGTGCCACGAAAATCGCATTTTTTTATAGATTATTGTGTAACAAGGTTTGTAATTTAACCTCTAAATATAATATTGTATTAGCAATTAATTACTTAGACGTTATTCAAGGATTGGAAATGGGGTTGATTCTAGGGCCTGCTGTTTTAGCGTGGTTTGCGGTATTTATCTATTCTTTACGATTAGGGTATGTGCTTATTTATAAAAATATGAGCGTGTTAACCACAGTGTCTACTTTTGCAATTAGTATTGTTGGTATGTTGGCTTTTATGACGTATGGATATAGGCAGTTTGTAAACAATACCTCTGTTTGGGCATTTGAGATCCCGAGTTACTTTTTATTTAGCAAAATAGCTTTTATAGGTGTGTTGAGTGGTTTTTTACTTAACTACTATATTAAGCCTGAAAATAGTTCGGAGTTTTTGAGCTGTTTAGCATTTGTATTAATATTTATGTTTTCTGCTGGTGTGCTTGCAAGCTTAGGAGGACATGAGGCCTTTTTGAAAGAATTTGATATTAAAACCACTCATTAAAAATATGCATAATAAATTTTGGCCCAGTACCTATAAAAGGTAGTGGGCTTTTTACTATCCTAATAACCTCTTGTAAATGCGCTTTAGCGTGATCCTTTCTACATCTACCTCAAATGTATTGCCATAAAATCTTAGTTAAGTAATGGTTACACTATAATAATTAGGAGCTAATAGATGCTTAAAACACCTTTGAAAATCACAACAACGTTACTTAAATTTACTGCAATTGCAGGCGCCTGCACACTTGCATTATCAGCACATGGGAAAACACAAC
The DNA here is from genome assembly GCF_016598755.1 of Pseudoalteromonas sp. LC2018020214. NCBI lineage: Bacteria > Pseudomonadati > Pseudomonadota > Gammaproteobacteria > Alteromonadales > Pseudoalteromonadaceae > Pseudoalteromonas > Pseudoalteromonas sp. LC2018020214. The sequence continues at coordinate 1,943,663 of NZ_CP066804.1, read as the reverse complement.
TTCAATACACAGAACAGCAAAAATTACATGATATAGCAGCTCAAGTATCAGCTGAACGTATTGGTAGTGACATTCAAACGCTGGTGGATTTTGGTACTCGCCATACGCTTTCAGAAACTAAATCGGATACTCGAGGCATTGGTGCGGCTAGGCGCTGGATAAAAAATGAATTTGAAAAAATATCCGCGCAGTGTGGCGGTTGTTTGGAAATCATTGAAGTAAAGGACATCATATCGGGCGAAAAACGCATTCCTAATCCTGTTGAAGTGGTTAACATTGTGGCTATTCAACGAGGGTCAAGCGAGCCTAATCGCATGGTGATTATGTCGGGTGATATAGATTCTCGTGTAAGTGATGTTATGGACTTTACGAGTGATTCACCTGGGGCAAATGATAACGCATCAGGTGTGGCGGGAGTAATTGAAGCTGCTCGTGTTTTAAGTAAATACAAATTTAATGGTTCGGTAGTTTACGCGGCGCTTTCGGGCGAAGAGCAGGGTTTGTTTGGCGGAAAAATATTAACGGCTTATGCGCAAAAGCATGACTGGCAAGTTCATGGCGTTTTAAACAACGATATGATTGGCAATATTACCGGTATTAATGGGGTAACTGATAATACAACTGCGCGTATATTTTCAGAAGGTACCCGTGTTGTAGAAACAAAAGAGCAAGCCAATACTCGGCGCTTTACGGGTGGTGAAGTTGATTCGGCGAGTCGAAATTTAGCTCGCTACATAGATACTATTGCTGACAGATACATTCCTAACCTAGATACAATGCTTGTATATCGATTAGATAGATTTGGCCGTGGTGGGCATCATCGTCCATTTAATGATGCAGGTTTTGCAGCAGTGCGTATTATGGAAACTAACGAGCACTACGATCGTCAGCATCAAGATTTACGCACTGAAAATGGCGTTGAGTATGGCGATACTATTGAAGGCGTTGATTTTGATTATACGGCTAAGTTAACTTCACTTAATGCGGTAACTATGGCATCTATGGCGTGGGCGCCCGCACCGCCAAAAGAAGTTAAAATAAAGGGAGCTGTTACAGCTGATACGTCGTTTTCATGGCAACAAAGCAGTGATGAAAATATTGCTGGCTATAAAATTTATTGGCGTTACACGAGCGAGCCGCAATGGCAGTTTAGTAAATACGTTGGTAAGGTTTCACAGTACACACTTAAAAACGTAGTGATTGATAATTATTACTTTGGTGTAGCCTCTGTTAGTAAAGACGGTGTTGAGTCGCCAGTAGTATTTCCGGGTGATGTGGGTTCGTTTGATCACAATATAAAATAATAGTTTGGCTAAAAACACAGCAAACAGAGCGCTTTAAGGTGCAAATGACCGTTTTATACTTGCACCTTGTTTACTAAGCCCTTAGAGTGTTAAAAAAGAAGTAAAAGGTTAATAAAAATGCAGCAACAAGAAAAAAAGCCGTTAACAGCAAAAGAACAAGTTATAACTGATGAGCAAAGAATGCAGTGGCAACGCGAATGTTTTCAAACAGCGCAAAAGCATTTAGCCGAAAAGGGTATTATGCCAAAATCAGTAGTTGATAAAGACAGCCGATTTTTAGCACCACTTTGTGCAATGTGGAAATTTAAAGCACAGAACGGTAAAACATATTGGGTAGTAACAGGGCGCTTACCTACAGATCATGCTGAAGTAAGTGCAGCTACAGATGCGCGTGATGCAATGCGGTATTTTTCTTTGCAGTGGCAATTAAAAGCGGATCAGATTATGAGTACAGGCGCGCGTGATAAAACACAAGTAGACTTTGCTAACTTACTTATAAATAGAGCACATGGCTTGTACGAAATGTATGATAATGAACCGTTGTGGGCAAATGAGACAAAATAACGACAGTTTGGGTTAAGTAAAAAAGTAGAGGGTGATAGCTTATTTATTGCCCTTTTCTTTATCTAATGGACAAGTGTAAAGGGAGTAGTATTAAACGCCGAAACGGGGCATTGCATACGTTGCCTAGGAATTCCCGCCTCCATAAATACATTCCCTTGCTGAATAAAGCCATTGCGCTTAAAACGTTCTACCTCATTTAAAATACAATTAATGCTTACTTCTTTAATACCTTGGTTTGACGCTAATTCAACAATAAAGTTGAGAAGCGATTTATATACTTTGCGATTACGGTGCTCAGGTAATACAGCTATTCTGCCGATTAAGCCATCTGTACATAATCTACCTGTTGCTATTGGGCAGTTTGCATCGTCTGTAACAAGTACATGTAATGCGATTTTATCTAGGCTATCAAATTCGATATGCTTGGGGATATGTAACTCGTAAACAAAAACTCGCTCTCGAATTTTTTGTAGCATATCTTTTTTTATATCCCATTCAACCTTATCAACCAGATAGCCCATTGCAAACTCCTATTGATACCAAATTAGAATGAGTAAGCAATCACAGCAAAATTATTTAAGCCAATATCAGATGAAAATTAAAAATTTTAACTGGCCTGTATACATAATATTTTACGCTGTAAAATGCTCATCATTATTAATATAATTGGTATTATTACTCGTGGTCTATATTAAACCAGATCCCCTCATTAACAAGTGTAGTAAAAGTTTGAGTAAAAACTAAACTTGGCTTTGTTAAATTTAATGCTGAACTTTCAAACTCAGTATGATCGGTAAGTAGTTTTACCGCCGCTAAGTCGGTTAACGGCATAGCGTAATTTTCGCCATTTACACTTAGTAAAACTTCTGTATCGAGTTGCTGATAAATAGCGCGTGTGCCACCTAAACGCTCAAACACAGCTTCTTCATTACTTAAATCATCGCTTATTTGCTCTGACGTAAATGGAGGCTCTACTGGCGCTAAATCCATTTCATGTTTGGGCTGACTAAGCGTTGAGCCTAACCATTGTTTAAATAAATCGTCATTTTCTAAAAGTGCTGCCATCAGTGTTTTAACTTTATCAACTTCAAGGTTTGTAAGTTCACCCTTTGATTTTCTTAATGTGATGTTGTGATCGGTATAACGTTTTTGGCCGCTTTCGGTATCAATAATATGATCGGCAAAGCTCGACAATAAATCTTGTTGATTTGGCGCTCTAAAACCAACTGAATAATTTAGTGCGTTTTCTACAGCGTAACCTTCGTGAGGGCACCCTGGTGGAATATACAAAATATCGCCTGGCTCTAATATGCAATCGATTACGGCTTCAAATGCTTCTACTTGCAGTAATTTTTTGTTTTGAGCAAACTGCTTAAGTGTTGGATCGGGCAGGCCTACGCGCCAATGACGTTTACCTTCGCCTTGAATAATAAATACGTCATATTGGTCTAAATGTGGGCCAACACCACCATTAGGCGTTGAATAGCTGATCATTAAATCATCTATGCGCCAGTTTGGAATAAACCTAAATGGCTCTAGTAGTTGTGCAGCTTCGCTATGCCAGTGATCAACTGCTTGCACGAGCAATGTAGAATGATCGTCTGTTAACTGCTCAAAGTCTTCAAATGGACCTTGGTGCGTTTGCCAGTCATTTTTATGATTGGTGATAATACGTGACTCTATGCTTTCTTCCATTGCGAGACCGGCAAGTTCATTAGCATCAAGCGGGTCTTGAAAATCAGCAAAACCTTGTTTGATTAAAAGCGGTTTTTTTTGCCAAAAATGGCTTAAAAACTCTTGCTCAGACAAATTATTTATTTTTAATTGATACATACATTATGCCTACTAGTTAGTGCAATGGGGTTAAAACAAAAAAAGCGAAAGGATGATCCTTTCGCTTTTTAAAAGAGCAATTTAGTTTTTAAACTAAATCATCAATAAACTCAACAGCACGACCAATGTAATTAGCAGGTGTTAGTTTTTTCATTTCTACTTTAGCGTGCTCTGGAAGGTCAAGACCATCGATAAAGTCAGCCATTATTTCTTGATTTACACGTTTACCGCGTGTTAAATCTTTGAGTTTTTCGTATGGCTTTTCAATGCCATATTTACGCATAACTGTTTGAATCGGCTCGGCTAGCAATTCCCAGTTTTGATCAAGCTCGTCAGCTAAACGTTGCTCGTTTACTTCAAGCTTGCTTACACCTTTAAGTGTTGATTGGTATGCAATAATCGCATAACCCATACCTACACCTAAGTTACGTAATACCGTTGAATCGGTAAGGTCACGCTGCCAGCGAGAAACTGGTAATTTTTGTGCTAGATGAGCAAAAATAGCGTTTGCTAAGCCTAAGTTACCTTCTGAGTTTTCAAAATCAATTGGGTTAACTTTATGCGGCATTGTTGATGAGCCAATTTCGCCAGCAATTGTTTTTTGCTTAAAGTGATTAAGGGCAATGTAGCCCCACATGTCACGGTCAAAATCGAGCAATATAGTGTTAAAACGTGCAATTGCGTCAAACAACTCTGCAATATAGTCATGCGGTTCAATTTGTGTCGTAAATGGATTTAGTGTTAAACCTAAGCTTGATACAAATTTATCTGCGTGAGTATGCCAGTCGTAATCTGGGTATGCACTAAGGTGAGCGTTGTAGTTACCAACAGCACCGTTAACTTTACCTAGCATTTCTACTTGAGCAATTTGGTCTCGTTGACGCTTCAAACGCATGTATACGTTAGCAAACTCTTTACCCATCGTTGATGGTGTAGCTGGTTGCCCGTGCGTACGAGTCATCATTGGAATGGCTTTGTACTCAATCGCTTTTTCTTTAATTGCGCTTAAAAGCTCATCGCAATAAGGAAGCAAAACCTTGTTACGTGCTTCGCTAAGCATTAAACCATGAGATAGGTTGTTAATATCTTCTGAAGTACAAGCAAAGTGAATAAATTCATTGATTGCATGAAGCTCACTGTTATCGGCTACTTTTTCTTTTAATAAGTATTCAACCGCTTTAACATCGTGGTTTGTCGTGCGTTCAATATCTTTAACGCGCTGTGCATCAGCTTCGCTGAAGTTATCTACAATAGCGTTAAGTAGTGCATTTGCTTGCTCGCTAAATGCAGGTACTTCTTTTATATCGCTTGCTGCAGCTAACGCTTGCAACCAACGCACTTCAACAATTACGCGGTATTTAATTAAGCCAAATTCGCTGAAAATACTGCGTAGTTCAGTGGTTTTGCTGCCGTAGCGACCATCCACTGGAGAGATAGCCGTTAACGCTGAAAGCTCCATAATAACTCCTAAATTTTAGTTTGAACGATAGTTAAATTTTTGATTTAGCAATGGCGAGTATTTTTCTTTTTGAAAAGAAAAAGTGACGGCGTTTACCGCCCATTTGTCGCCATAATACTGCACTTCTAACACCGGCTAGTAATAGCGCACGGATTTTATTTTGAGTGAGCTGCTGTTTTAATAACTCGGGTTTACCATAAACCTGTATTCGGTGCCCAAGGGGGCTCAGCACCGACGAGTATATATCTGCTAAGCCGGCAACAACACTCTCGTCGGTAATAGCAAAATGATCCAAACGACGATGAATATCATCAATTCGTTTGCCTAATTCGTTTAAGCTCTTGTCGTTTGCATTTAGTGCACGTTCAAGCTGCATTAAACCACCTACGTACTTTACTATTTCAACATCTTTTTGAGCGCCAGCAGTTAGCTGTGCCATTAATGTTTTATAGCCATCACGCAGGTTATCTGTACCTTGATAAACGTCCTCCGGTGATTCAGGAGATGTTTGAATAATACTTGAAAGTAAGATTTCTAAATCGTGTTCGTTGTTGCTGCCGTATTGAGCAATTTTTTGAACTTGTTTAGCAACCTGGCACATGGCGGCAAGCGCCATGACTTGGTATTCATTCATTACTTAATCACCGAGTCAATAATACCACCACCTAAACACACATCTTCTGCATAAAATACAGCAGATTGACCTGGCGTAACTGCTTTTTGTGGTTCATCAAATAATACACGAGCCATGCCGTCTTCACCTACAAGTAGGGTACAGCTTAAGTCTTCTTGACGGTAACGTGTTTTAACTGTGCAGCGAGTGGTACCTTTAGGGCCAACGCGGTCTACCCAATGTAATTGGTTTGCATTAAGACCATTACTGTATAGGCGAGGGTGATCTTTACCTTGGCCAACAACAAGTACGTTACGTTCTAAATCTTTATCAACTACGTACCATGGTTCGCCAGACCCTTCCTTCATACCACCAATTAACAAGCCTTTGCGTTGTCCAAGCGTATGGTACATTAAGCCTTCGTGCTCGCCTACGTTGTTACCGTCAGTGTCTTCGATAACGCCAGGTTGAGCTGGTAAGAACTTTTGTAAAAAGTCTTTAAATTTACGCTCACCGATAAAGCAAATTCCGGTGCTGTCTTTTTTATCGTGAGTGATTAGGTCTTGTTCTTCTGCTATTCGGCGTACTTCTGGTTTTTCGATATCACCTACAGGGAATAACGTTTGGCCAATATGTTCATGGCTTAGGGTATATAAGAAGTAGCTTTGATCTTTATTGTTATCAAGTCCGCGACACATTACGTATTTGTCATCGCGAAGTTCACGGCGAACGTAGTGTCCGGTTGCAATAAAGTCAGCACCGAGTGCTTGAGCCGCAAATTCTAAAAAGGCTTTAAATTTAATTTCTTTATTACACATTATATCTGGGTTTGGAGTACGACCCGCTTTGTACTCTGCTAAAAAGTACTCAAATACATTATCCCAATATTCAGCAGCAAAGTTTACTGTGTGAAGCTCAATGCCTAATTTGTCGCACACGGCTTGTGCATCTTTTAAGTCATCAGCGGCGGCACAGTACTCATCATTGTCGTCTTCTTCCCAGTTCTTCATAAACAGGCCTTCTACTTGGTAGCCCTGTTGTTGTAATAAATATGCAGATACAGAAGAATCAACACCGCCGGACATGCCAACAATGACTTTAATGTGACTATTTTCGCTCATGAATAATTTCGCTTATACAGATTGCTGTTAACTTGGAAAGGCCGCGATTATAGCATGTATTTTGTTTGTGCTTAAAGAGCGTAGGGCGGCAAAGGACATAATTTGTCACTATTTTATTTGTATAACAAATAGCAAAGTAACCTTACGAAGTATTGTATAAATTTATTTATCGATTTTTTGATGAAAAATGATACTTTCAAATTCCTCAAAATACATAAACTAGGGATTAGTGGAGGAAACTATAATTTAGTCATCGTAAATTGTATCTAATTTCAAAGCCTTTTTGCTTAAGCTATCTTCAACACACTTGAGCACTAAAGGGCTCCTAAGCGGTAATGATTTTATTTGCTCTAATGTATGCCAGTTAGCGCTGATAATGTCAGAATCTATTGGTGTTGGTGCTTTTATATTATTAGGCGCTTCAAATAAAAAGCAGAATCGCAAATAGTGCACTGCGTTATCGGCATGCAAATTATAAACACCTAAAAACCCAATAGGCTCAAGCGCTAAGCCTGTTTCTTCTAGTAGCTCTCTGCTTGCAGCTTGGGCAAGTGTCTCATTTTGCTCTAAATGACCCGCAGGTTGATTGTAACAAATTTGCTTTGTAAATTTATCTCGCTCTTTTACAAGTAAAAACTCGTTTTGCTTTTTTACTATTGCTGCAACCGTGACATGCGGTTTATGCATCAACTACGCCCTTAATTACTTTGTATTCACCACAATTAATATCATCCAACGTATAGTTGCCAATGCTATAGCGGATAAGGCGAAGTGTAGGGTGTCCAATATGCGCGGTCATTCGACGAACCTGTCTGTTTTTACCTTCATTAATAGTAATACTTAGCCAAGTGGTAGGGATTGCTTTTCGCTCGCGTACAGGGGGATTACGCGCCCAAATTGTTGGCTCATCAATTATTTTAACGTTAGCGGGGAGTGTAAGCCCGTCTTTAAGTTCAACGCCATTACATAAATCATTAATTGATTCACTCGTTGGTTCACCCTCAACTTGTGCCCAGTAGGTTTTATTCGTTTTTTTATCAGGAGCAGTTAAGGAGTTTTGTAGTTTCCCACAGTTTGTTAGAAGCAATAAACCTTCACTGTCTCTGTCTAACCTTCCTGCTGCGTAAACTTCTTTAATAGGGATAAATTCAGCAAGCGTTTTTCTGTCTGCGTCATCTGTAAATTGACATAGCACATCAAACGGCTTGTTGAATAACACAATTTTTCTGTCTTTAGATGCTATTTGCGGCTTTATTTCTCTTTTACCAGATGGCGTTTTGTTAAGTGCACTGCGTGAATAAGTACGCCCAGTACTTCTTTTTGGCTTGGCTTGTGTTGCTTGATTATTGCCTGATTTAGCTCTCATTATATGCACCTAGCTGGTTTTGGTAATCCGGCAATTTTTGTTGCTTGCTTGGCTGGGCCTTTAGGAAATAATTTATATAAATAAAGGCTATTTCCTTTATCTTCACCGAGTGCTTTAGCCATTGCTTTTACAAGCATTCTAATTGCTGGACTGGTGTTATATTCAATGTAAAAATCACGAACAAAGTTAATAACTTCCCAGTGCTGCTCACTAAGTGTGATGTTTTCTTGAGTAGCAATTATAGGCGCCAGCTCCTTTGACCATAAAGTATGGTCGAGCAAGTAGCCTTGTTTGTCGGTTTCAATCTGTTGGTTGTTAAATTCAAGCATGAGTTACCACGTAATTGATTGATTAGTTGATAAAGTGATTGCCACAAAGTCTTCATAGCTAATTGCTTTATCGTTATCTGCTAATTTTATTGCACGTACTTGCGCGTCTTGTTCAAGCATTAACAGTGTATCTGCAAATTGTCTAAATTGTTTTTTTGCAAAGCAGGCATCACCAACAAGTAGTACCTTATCGCCTGATAAAATTAAATTCTCAAGCTGATTTGCCGAGTAATAGTTAAGCGGCTTTGAAAAAATATGTAACGTACTCATAGATTCACCACATGTTGCTGCGCTTTAATTAGTGTTTGTTGTTGACTAAAGTTAAGAGCTTTTGCCTCTATAAGTAAATCATGTTTATTTAAACCATAATCAAGCAATGATTTTTCACACACGAAAATATTTTCAACATCATATATTTCGAGTGTTTTAATATTTTTAAAAAAGTCTTTTAAGCCAATATTGTTTGGTTGTTGGTGCTTTTTTAAAGCCAAAACAGCGGGGCCACTAAACAACCAACTTACATTTTGGTCAACAGCAGCAAATATCAATGTCATATCTAGTGCATCACGAATATTTAAATCGTCAAATGGGCTGCACTGACTCATTACTAATACGTTTATCATTTAAATTGCACCCATTTATCTGCGTCGCTTGCAAGCATTGCAAATTCAGCTAACCCTGCGACTTTAAATACACCTGTGTTTTTAATATCTAACCCGCGCTTTTGCGCGGCGGTAACACACAGCATTAAATTTAAATTTTGATCAGCGAGTTGCTGCCAAAGTGCTGAAATTTGAAGCTCGTCTGAGGATAAATCAAAGTGGGTAGATGCATGATAAATACCTTGCTGGTATAAAAAAATAGCATCAATGGTGTGCCCTTGGGCTAAACATGCATTCGCAAATTTAACTATGCGTTGCGTGGTATCGTGATCGGATGGTGGTGTATGTAATGAAAGAACAAAGCGTGCCAAAACAATTCCAATAAAAAAGCCCCAATAAAGGGGCTATTTTAACAGAACTATTTAATTAGTCATCACTTGCGCCAAGTAGAGCAAGTAAAGAAGTAAATAAGTTATATACGCTTAGGTATAAAGACACTGTTGCGCGAATGTAGTTAGTTTCACCACCGTTTATGATTCGGCTTGTATCAAATAAAATCAAACCAGACATAATCAGTACAACTGCTGCATTAAGCACCATAAACATCAATGAACTGCCAATAAAAATATTAACGATGCTTGCTACAATCACAACGATTAAGCCAACAGTTAAAAAGCCACCCATGAATGAGAAGTCTTTTTTAGTATTTAGTGCATAAGCAGATAAACCAAAAAAGATAAGCGCTGTAGAACCTAAGGCTTGCATAATAAGCATTGGGCCATTAGGTAATGCAGCATAATGGTTAAGCAATGGACCTAAGCCTGCCCCCATTAAACCTGTGAAAGCAAACACCCAAAATACACCAGATGCTGTATCTGCTTTTTTATTTACAACAAATAATAAACCGAACGAAACGAGTGTAAACACAATTCCCATAAAGTAAGGTAATTGTAGTGCCATTGAAATACCGGCTGTAACTGCACTAAATGCAAGTGTCATAGCTAGTAAAAAGTAGGTGTTTTTAAGTACCTTGTTTGTTTCAATGGTAGACATTACCGGTTTCGCGGTATTGTACGATTGATTAAACGCCATTGTAGAGCTCCTTTAAGTGAAACATGTGTGTTTCGATAATTTAACTAAAATTAGATTACCAACTCTTATATGTTTGGGCAAACCTTTGTAGATCAATAGAGTTAAATATTTAAATAAAAGTATATTGACGGCTAAATTAAAAACATTTTGTTTTAACTTTAAACAAATTAATTGTTTTTTAGGCACTTAAACAATTAATTTAAAAAAAAGCTTCACAAAAGGGATGGGTTTCCCTATTATGCAGGCCGTGCGGAGAGATGGCAGAGTGGTCGAATGCACCGGTCTTGAAAACCGGCATGGGTTTATAGCCCATCTAGGGTTCAAATCCCTATCTCTCCACCACTTATTTAATAAGTGTGTGGTAATTAAAATATCATTCATTTAAATAGTTATTAGTACACTCTTACTTTTAACTTAGCAGTATCGGAGAGATGGCAGAGTGGTCGAATGCACCGGTCTTGAAAACCGGCATGGGTTTATAGCCCATCTAGGGTTCAAATCCCTATCTCTCCACCATATAACAGAATAGCCCGCTAACTTAGCGGGTTTTTTTGTGCTTGGAACAATATCAGTACACTTATACCAACCCGCAATAATACTTAATCATTTTGCGGGACTAAACGTGTCGCTCCCTGCGTTAAAAAATTCTCATTTTAAACAACTAAATAGCGAATTTATTGGCTAGCTATCAACACGTTTTTCCGCCCACAATATAGACCACTTCATTAAGCGAATTGGTATTACATCTCTTATCCCTTATTAGTAAAACCTTAAAAGCAGATAGAATTGCTCACACATCATCTTCAGATGTTAAAAAACGTTGATGTTCTCTTCCTATTTTTGTTTTTAATAAAACTACCATCACAAAAAACTTTAAATGAGTTGGAATGCACATATTAATGTGTGTTATTTTTAAATATTGGTGGATTAAAGGTATGCAAAATAGGATGTTGTGGCTCAAAGATGATCTAGATTCGAGAAAGTTAGTTGTATATCGTGCCTTCATGTTTTCGTTTATAACGCTTTTTGTACTTTTTGTATTTCAACCTTTTGGCACTTCAAGCGATACCGAGTCTTACAAGTTTCTGCGACTTTTTGGCTATGGGTTAGTAACCTTTTGTGCTTTGCTATTGTCAGGTTTCATAGAAATAGTGTTACTTAAGTTTAAGCTAAGTAAATTAAACCGTTTAATTATTATTCCTATCACATATATTTTAATTACTGCGATATTCAATCATGGGTATTTTGTGGTTGCTGTACTTGGGTCTTGGCATTGGCAGAATCAATTACTTTTTGTAGGGTATATTTTTTGTATTGGTGTATTTCCTCTTATTTTTTTACTTGTGGTAAATAGGCATGTAATAGATTTAACTAAGCCTAGTAAAGTTAGCGTTGATCAAGAGCAGTTGAGAGAAGTTGAATTAAAGACAATTACTCTCAAAGGTGATAACAAAAACGACAAAATTAACACGGCTCATCACCATATTTTATTTATTAAATCTTCAGACAACTATTGTGAAATAACAATACAGAAAGGAGCTTCAACTTCACGTAAACTATTACGTGTATCTCTTAGCGGTTTATTAAAGCAGCTTCCAGAAAATACAATCATATTACGATGCCACCGTTCTTATGCGGTCAACCTGCAAAACATTCAACACTACAGTGGTAATGCTGGAGGGTTGCAATTATCGCTACATACAATTGATATTAAAATTCCGGTGTCTCGTTCTTATGTAAAAGTAATAAAAGATGCTTTGTCATTAATCCCAAAAACATGTTAATCCCCCCTAAAACATGGGCTTTATACCTAGTCTTGTAATTGAGACCTAATAGGTCGCTTTGTATTTTTACTATTGCCAAGATTAAGTTGAAATTTACAACTTAACGAGAAAAGTAGATATGAAATACGCTATCAAGGCACTTGTAATAATTTCTATATTTGTATTTTGCCACTATGTAATGAGGCAGTTTTGGGGAGAAGGTTGGTCTAGCTGGTTGTCTGAACTTGATAATCTAACTGGCATTTTATTTACCCCCGCTAAATATACTTTTTTATATGGACCGTTAGTTATTGCGGCTATTATTTTGTTTAAACAAAGTGAACCTTTTGAATCTATAGGGCTCAATTCCTCTGGTTTTATTAACTATGCACTTGCAGCAATTATTTGTTGTACTCCTATGGCAATAGGTTATGGATTTTTGAGTGATGAACTTAACCTATCAATACCAGCAATAATAACTGGCTCAGTTTATGCGGGTTTTTTTGAAGAGCTAATTTTTAGGGCTGCATTGTTTGGTGTTTTATTTAAATATTGTAGATGGGGCTTTGTGTCAGCGGCATTAATTAGTTCAGTAATATTTGGCTTGGGCCATATTTATCAAGGCAATGATGCGATTTCTGCATTGATGGCGGTTGCAATCACTACTGTAGCAGGTACATGGTTTGCGTGGCTATATTGTGAATGTGGTTATCGTATTTGGTTTCCTATGTGGATGCATATTTTTATGAATGCAGCTTACGGAATATTTGGTATGTTGGGTGGCGCAGTAGGTGATCTACAAGGTAATTTATTTAAAGCAACAGCCATTGTGTTAAGTATTGTGTATGTTGAGATGCTAATTCGACGAGGAAAGCAGCGTGAAGTTACATTATCAAAATTATTCCAATGCACTAAAAATGGCCTTTGCACGCAACAAGTTAACTTAAATTGATTGGGAAACGACCATGCTAGAATTATTTATTGTAATAATTATATTTAGCTCACCCTTTTTGATTCTTATTATTACTAAACGTTATTTCTCCTATAAAACTACAATAATGGCAGCGCACGCAAAATTTAAAGGACTAAATAATAATAACAAGATAACAAAATTAGAGGAACAAACAGCGATGTTAAGCAAAAGGGTGGCAGTGCTTGAGGAAATAGTAACATCTCGCCATTTTGAGTTATCAAATAAAATAGCTAAGTTATAAGCATTTTGATAAGTGTGACCCAAACTTATGAGCCTATTAATAAAGTAATAGGCTCATACTGCAATAAGGTTTATTTTTAATCATAAATTACGACCATAGTCTCTGTTTCTAACCTTTAGATCTTGGTGCATGCTTTATACATAGAATTTAGATTTGTGTATTAAGGATTTTAAATGAAACATCAGCTAGCAAAAAGCGTAGGGCTTTCGTTATTATCGCCTGTTATTGTAGGCAGTTTACTTGGTGTTTATTACTCACTTACGCTTGAAGGCGAGTTTGTATCAATATTTCTTACCTTATTAATGACTGCTATATCAAATGCACACATAGTAGGCTTAACAATGGCTGCTTTTGTTGTGCCTGGGTATTTACTCATGTTTAAGTATTCTAAAGTTAATTATTCAGGGGTATTAACTCTTGGATTGTTAGGCGGAGCGATATTTAGTTACTTATTAAGTGCCACAACAGGGGAGATATTTTTGATCAATAGTGTAATGTCAGCATTCGCTGCTGGACTGTTTTTGTTTGGTCTTCGTAAAACGGCAAAAAAATAATCGCAGCATTATTAACCAAGCGCACTGATAAACGGTGTGATTTCCTTTTTTTTACCTCCAAAAGGTTCCAATTTTTCACGACAAAGAGTACCTTTAGCTACTGTATGTTTAATAAGAAGTAGTTTGGTATGCAAAAGCACGATTTTTACCAGTCATTAGTTAAGCAAACTGAATCGCTGATAGCTGGTGAATCCAATGTAATTGCCAATATGGCAAACATAAGCGCGCTGTTATTTACCTCTTTAGAGGATGTGAATTGGGCGGGCTTTTACTTTATGGATTCTCCTACTGAATTAGTACTTGGTCCGTTTCAAGGTAACCCTGCATGCATTCGTATTCCAGTAGGAAAGGGTGTATGCGGAACTGCTGCGGCAACCGAAGAAACACAATTAATTGAAGATGTTCACGCTTTTGACGGCCACATAGCCTGTGATGCAGCGTCTAATTCTGAAGTAGTTGTACCTATCATGAAACATGGTAAAGTATTTGCTGTACTAGACATTGATAGTCCGAGTATTGGTCGATTTGATGCTGACGATAAAGCCGGTCTAGAAGCATTAGTAAAATGCTTAGAGGCGAGCTTGTAATGAAAGATTTGCTAAATGTTCAAGACTACCTATTTGCTGTACAAGATGTTGGCGATTGGGAAGGCGAAGAAGAACATGTAGCGGAAACGCTCAATGATTTGATTCATATTGCATGGGATCGTCTTCCAGATGATTCAGAATGTGAATTTATTGATGAAACAATTAATGGTATTTGGGAACACCTTCGAGGTGATATGGCTGTTATAGAAGCCGATTTCGAAGAGTTGGTCGACTGGGTAACACACTACGTCGATTCGTCCCTTGATGAAAAGATGTGAAAAATAGGTTCTAAAATGGAAACCACAAACAAGCTAAAAGATATTAATGAAGTGTTGGAATTTTTATATCAAGAATTCCCACAATGTTTTAAACAAAAAGATGGCATCAAGCCGCTTAAAGTAGGTATTTTTAAAGATATTGCTGAGCGTATTGAAGGGTCTGAAAAAGTAAGTAAGACTCAAGTTCGTCAAGCGCTTAGAAAATACACGTCTAACTGGCGTTATTTAGAAGCTGTGACCAAGTCAGAGTTTCGTATTGATCTTGATGGTAATCAAGGTGAAAAAGTTGAGCAAGAGCATATCGACCATGCGCAAAAAGCATTGGAAGAAAGCCGCGCTAAAATGGCTAAACGCAAAAAACAACAGCGTCCTCGCCAAGATTCTGATTCTAAATCTTTCAAGAAAAAACCAGCTCATGCTAGCAAACCAGGCGATAAAAACGCTCCTGCAGCTAACAAACCTGCTAAAGCAGCGCCGGCTAAGCGTTCAGGAAAAATTGAACCTTTGCCAGCAACTGAGGTCAAGGTTAATAATAAGGTTAAGGTTAAACTTGGCCAAGCACTTGTAAATGCAGTAATAACTGAAGTGAACAAAGATGATGTTCATGTTGAGTTAGTAACAGGTATGCAAGTTAAAACCAAAGCTGACAGCTTATACATTGTTTAAGTTGTAATTAAATTAAGGAGTTGTGTATGAGTAAAAAGTTTACGCTCATTCCGTTAGTTGCTGCCCTGTTTTCAGGTTCATTATTTGCTGCTGTAGAAGCCGTCACTATTGACGATTTACCCCAGCTCAAGCAAGAGAGTCAACATGGTACTGCTAGCAAACGAGTGGCTAGCTTATTTGCTCGTTCACACTATACACCGGTTCGATTTAACGATGAGCTTTCTAGTAAAGTGTACGATCGTTATATCGAATCCCTTGATTTTAATAAAAGCGTTTTCTTAGCCAGTGATATCGCCTCATTTGAGCAATATCGTGATGACTTTGATAACGCTATTACTACCGGTAAATTAGACTTTACGTTTGATATTTTTAACTTAAGTCTTAAACGCCGTTTTGAACGTTACGAGTATTCACTTACTTTGCTTGAAAAAGAGATGACGTTTGATAAAAAAGATGAATACTTTTTTGACCGTGAAGATTCAGCATGGCCTGCGTCACAAGCTGAGCTTGATGAAATTTGGCGTGAGCGTGTAAAGTACGACGCACTGCGTTTAAAAATGACGGGTAAAGATTGGGAAGGCATTAAAGAGGTGCTGACCAAACGCTACAAAAATGCAGAAAAACGTTTAGTACAATCAAATTCAGAAGATGCTTTTCAAATTGTTATGAATTCGCTAGCACGCAGTATTGAGGCGCATACGTCTTATTTATCGCCACGTCGTGCAGAGCAATTCAAAATGGATATGGACTTAGAGCTTGAGGGCATTGGTGCCGTATTAAGCCCTGATGAAGATTACACTGTTATTCGCAGCTTAGTGCCGGGAGGCCCAGCAGATAAAACAGATCAAATTAAAGCTGATGATCGCATTATTGGTGTTGCTCAAGATGGCGAAGAGTTTGTAGATGTAATTGGCTGGCGTTTAGATGACGTAGTTGATTTAATTAAAGGTCCTAAAGGGACTAAAGTACGTCTACAGTATTTAAAAGGTGTTGATGCTCACGGCGCTCCGAAAGTTGTAGAAATCACTCGCGATAAAATCAGACTTGAAGATAGAGCGGCTAAATCAGAAGTATTTGAAGCAAAATACTCTGATTTAACAAGTAAAATTGGGGTGATTGAAATTCCTGGCTTTTACAATAATCTTTCGAAAGATGTAAAAGTAGAACTTGCTAAGCTTAAAGAAGAAAAGGTTGATGGTATTATTATCGACTTGCGCCAAAATGGTGGTGGTTCTTTATATGAAGCAACACAATT
Source organism: Pseudoalteromonas sp. LC2018020214 (assembly GCF_016598755.1). Lineage (NCBI taxonomy): Bacteria > Pseudomonadati > Pseudomonadota > Gammaproteobacteria > Alteromonadales > Pseudoalteromonadaceae > Pseudoalteromonas > Pseudoalteromonas sp. LC2018020214. The sequence continues at coordinate 1,927,063 of NZ_CP066804.1, read as the reverse complement.
GTCAGGTTTGTTTTTTGACCAGGGCCCTGTTGTTCAAATTCATACCTTAAATAACCGTATTGAAGAGCAAAAAGATCGTGATGGTATAACTTACTATGACGGCCCTTTAACTGTGTTAGTTGATCGTTACAGTGCTTCTGCTTCTGAAATATTCGCAGCAGCAATGCAAGATTACGGTCGCGCTGTAATTATTGGTGAGCAGACATTTGGTAAGGGTACTGTACAGCAGCACAAAGGCTTAGGCCGTGCTTATGACCTATACGATAATGCGCTAGGCAGTGTACAGTATACTATTGCTAAGTTTTATCGTATTAACGGTGGTAGCACGCAACATAAAGGTGTTATCCCTGATATTTCGTTTCCATCAGCAATTGATCCTGCACAGTGGGGCGAAAGTAAGCAAGATAATGCACTTCCTTGGGACAGCATTGTTAAAGCGAAATATAAAAAACTAGGTAATCTAACACCTATTATTACGTACCTTGAAAAACAACACGAAGTACGAATTAAATCAGAGCCAGAATTTGGTTATGTATTTAATGACATTACCTTATACAACGAAGAGAAAGACCGTAAAACTATCTCTTTAGTTGAAGCAGACCGTATTAAAGAAAAAGATGAAGGTGAAGCACGTGCACTTGTACGTACTAACGAACGTCTTAAGCGTTTAGGTAAAGATCCGGTAGAAAACTTAGACGATATACCAGAAGTAATCGAAGAGCTTGACCCATTTTTGGAAGAGGCTGCATTAATTACTCAAGATTATATTAATTATGGTCGTATAGCTAAGAAGTAATAACTGGTTTTACCTTTGTAAAAAAGGCGCATTGGCGCCTTTTTTACTACCTAAAATTTACTAAATTGTTATAATCTTCGATTACATAAAGTTGAGCTGGATTAATGACGCTCAATTAATGCGCTTTACGTGCTAAAAATAATAATTAAACACACAGCAAGTGTGTGTAGGAGTCTCTATTTTGAAGCCATTGGAAGATAAACCAATCAAACCCGCCTCGTTTTTTGATGCATTAATTCCTATCTCTGTATTAATCTGTTTACTTGGCGCGGCTGTATACTTATTCGGTGACAACTCTTCATCCGGTCCTAACCAAATAGCACTTTTATTTGCCACTTTTGCAGCGGCTTTAATTGGTCTTAAAAACGGTTACACATGGAAAAAATTAGAACAAGCTATGATCGAAGGCATAACGCTTTCACTTGGTGCTATTTTAATTTTACTTATGGTAGGTGCATTAATTGGTACTTGGCTACTTTCTGGGACTGTACCAACTCTAATTTATTATGGCTTACAAGTTATAAATCCAAGTTGGTTTTATGCAGCGAGTTGTTTAATTTGTGGCATTGTAGCAATGAGTATTGGTAGTTCTTGGACCACGGCTGCTACGATAGGTGTTGCTTTATTAGGTGTTGCTACGGGTCTTGGACTTGAGCAAACAGTAACCGCAGGTGCAGTTATATCTGGCGCGTACTTTGGTGATAAGCTAAGCCCGCTGTCAGAAACAACCAATCTAGCACCAGCAGTTGTTGGCGCTGATTTGTTTGAGCATATTCAACATATGCTGTGGACGACAGTACCGAGTTTTGTAATTGCACTAATTATATTTATATTCATGGGCTTTAATGCAACGGCTTCAAGCGAAGCAGGGCGCATTGATGAAATAACGGCTATTTTACAGCAAAACTTTAATATTGGTTTTGAAATGCTGATCCCGTTAATCGTACTTTTAGTTTTAGCTATTAAAAAAATGCCAGCATTTCCTGCTATCTCAATTGGTGCTGTTGTGGGCGCTGTTTGGGCTATGTTGTTTCAGTCTGATCTAATTGCTAGCCAAATTGATGTTTCTCAAGGACAGCTAGTTGGCTACTTCAAACTTGTTTGGACTACTTTTTTTGATGGTTTTAGCATAAGTACCGGCGATGATAAGATGGATTCGTTACTCAGTGGTGGCGGTATGGCTGGTATGCTTACAACTACATGGCTGATTATGACTGCACTGATGTTTGGTGCCATTATGGAAAAAACAGGTCTTTTGGATATTTTTGTAAAAAGCATACTTAAAATAGCTAAAAGCACGGGGTCGTTAATTGCGGCGACAATAGCTACGTGTATAGGAACTAACGTAATAGCGGCCGATCAATATATAGCGATTGTTGTACCTGGACGTATGTTTAAAGATGAATACGAAAAACGTGGTTTGAAGCCTGTTAACTTATCTCGTACATTGGAAGATGGCGGTACAATTACTAGCCCACTAATTCCATGGAATACGTGTGGCGCATACATGCAAAGCGTTTTACTTATAAACCCTTTTGATTATGCACTCTACGCTTTCTTTAACTTAATTAACCCTGTTTTAGCGGTTGTTTATGCCTACTTAGGCATTAAAATTTTACGTATTAAGCCAAAACAATCTGCCTAATTTTAAGCAGCTCCTTTTAACTTAAAAGGAGCTGCTTTGGAGTATCTATGACTGAATCAAGTAAACCTCAAGCACAATATCTTAAAGACTATAAAGCTCCTGACTTTCTAATTGACCACACAGAGCTAACATTTGACCTACAGCCTTTATCAACCAAAGTAAGCTCTTTACTAACACTTACCCGAGTTGGTGATAAAAAAGCACCTTTAGTGCTTGATGGTATTGATTTGCGTTTACTGTCTTTATCTGTTGATACAGTTGATATAACGGATTATGAAATTGTTGGTGAGCAGCTAATAATTAATAACCTACCGGATAGTTGCCAATTAAGTATTGTGACCGAGATATCACCTGAGACGAATACTTCTTTAGAAGGTTTATATTTATCGGGCGGTGCGTATTGCACACAGTGCGAAGCGCAGGGATTTAGAAAAATCACCTATTACATGGATCGCCCTGACGTACTTGCCACGTTTGATGTAACTATTATTGCCGATAAAAAGTATCTACAACTTCTTTCTAATGGTAATCAAGTAGATAGCGGTGAAACATCAGATGGTCGTCATTTTGTGAAATGGCAAGACCCATTTAAAAAGCCGAGCTATTTATTTGCACTTGTAGCGGGCGATTTTGATGTTTTAAAAGATACGTACACGACTAAAAGCGGCAAAGACGTAGAGTTAGCATTATTTGTTGATAAGGGTAATTTATCAAAAACATCTCATGCTATTGATTCACTTAAAAAAGCAATGCAATGGGATGAAGAACGCTTTAATTTAGAGTATGACCTTGATATTTATATGATTGTAGCCGTCGATTTTTTCAACATGGGCGCGATGGAAAATAAAGGGCTAAACGTTTTTAATAGTAAATGTGTATTAGCCAATCAAGAAACAGCGACAGACAAAGACTACCATACGATTGAATCCATTGTAGGGCACGAATATTTTCATAACTGGACGGGCAATCGTGTAACGTGCCGAGATTGGTTTCAGTTATCGCTAAAAGAAGGATTAACTGTATTTAGAGACCAAGAGTTTAGTAGTGATTTAGGCTCTCGTGCACTTAACCGAATTGATGCAGTTAAAGTAATGCGTACGCATCAGTTTAGCGAAGATGCAGGCCCTATGGCGCATCCAATTCGTCCTGAAAAAGTTATTGAAATGAATAACTTTTATACTGTAACTGTATACGATAAAGGTGCTGAAGTTATCCGTATGATGCACACGTTACTGGGTGAAACTAATTTTCAAAAAGGGATGACACTTTACTTTGAGCGCCACGATGGGCAAGCAGTAACATGTGATGACTTTGTCAGTGCAATGAGCGATGCATCAGGTGTAAATTTAGAGCAATTTAAGCTGTGGTATAGTCAATCGGGTACCCCGCGCTTAAATGCAATACAACATTTTGATAGCAGTTCAAATACGTATACATTAACAATAGAACAAGCAACACCGGACAATCAGCCAGACAATAAACCACTTCATATACCTTTTGCTATTGAACTACTTGATGCGAATGGGGAAAGTATTGCTCTGCAATACAAAGGTAAAAAACTAGATCATGTGCTTGATGTAACAAGTACGACTCAAACATTTAGCTTTGACAATATCTTAGAAAAGCCCGTTGCGGTTTTACTAGAAGATTTTTCTGCACCTTGCATTTTAAATCAACAAATAACAGAGCCCGAACTATTGCATATTATGCGTTTTGCACGCAGTGATTTTTCACGTTGGGATGCACAACAGCAGCTATTTATTAAAGCGATTAAATCTCAGATTACCGACACATCTAATAGCGTGTTAAGCAGTGAAACTATAAATGCGCTACGTGTACTTATTAACACCAAAGAGGGCGATTTAGCCTTAATTGCAGAGCTGTTTAAACTGCCTAGTTTTGATACATTAGCCGCTGAATTTGAAGTAATACCTGTTGATGAGATTATTGAAATAACAGAAAAGTTTGAGCAACAAATTGCTGACGAACTTGCTGATGAACTGCTTGCTTGTTACGAATCTCTTGAAGATGATGGCAGTATAAGTGCAAGCTCCGTTGCTAAGCGCGCTTTAAAACAAATATGCTTGCATTATTTGGCTAAAACTCAAAAGCCAGAGGCTGTAAGCTTTATTAAAGAAGCCGCGAGTTCGACTAATATGACCAATGTACTTGGTGCACTAAGCGCAGTGGTAAAAGCATCCCACCCTATACAAGAAGAGCTTTTGAATCATTTTGATAGTCGATGGCGCCATGATGTTTTAGTGATGGATAAGTGGTTTGCACTGCAAGCTATGCAGTCAGGCAATAAAGCTATAGATAATATTAAGGCACTTTACGAACATCCGTGTTTTGATTTTTCAAACCCGAACCGTGTACGTGCACTTGTAGGAAGCTTTAGTCACTTTAATACAGCACAATTTCATCGCTCAGATGCCCAAGGCTATACGTTATTAGGTGACTTACTAATAAAACTTAATGCAATTAATCCACAAAATGCGTCTCGTATGCTAACACCGTTCATGTCATGGAAGCGTTACGATGATGTTCGCTCTCAAGCAATGAAACTGCAATTACAACGCTTAGCTAATCTAGATGGGCTAAGTGCTGATTTGTATGAAAAGGTTGAAAAAGCGCTCGCATAAATGATTGAGTATTATTTTACCTTAAGATTGAGCTATAACGAGTGCATGGATTACTACCATGGCCGTTTTAGCTCTTTACAAGTTGTAGAAGATGGCGGTAAAACGATTCGTTTTGCTGCTACACATTTGAGGCCCTTCATTTCAAGTTTAGGTGTACGTGGCCGTTTTAGACTCTTATTAACCCCCGAAAACAAGTTTATCCGCCTAGAGCGAGTGGCCTGACACTCGGTTTTTATGTTATATATACATAAAAATATTGTATTTTTGTTAATTTCAATTTGTCCTATTGTTAAATTACGTGTATAAATTATCTGGTACGACGTCTTACCAATACGTAAGCGTCAACCAAAATATAAAGTATACGGAAGATTAGAGCGAGTATTTGTAATTTCACTGATTCGCTTCTATCGTTATGATTACACTAAAAACAATAACTTGATCACACAAAATGACCCGCGACAGGGGGGAACCAAAATGATAAGAAGATCGCTTTTTGTTAAAAATAGAATCGCTATAGGTATAGCAGCCGCTAGCTTAGGTTTATCTGCAGCAAGTACACAAGCTGTAACATTTGAAGCTGGAGGTTTTGATATTACCTTCGATTCAACCTTTTCATATGGGCAAAGTGTTCGGGTAGAAGACAGAGACTTTAGCCTAATTGGTAAAAGTAACAATCCGGCATTTGATTGGACAGGTTACAACCCTGCGCTAAACAACACTATTTACTCATCTCAAGATGTATGGGCTCAACCTGGCTCTTATTCAAATAATGGTGATGCTGGTAATTTAAATTTTGACAGTGGTGACTCATTTTCAAAACTTTTGAAGGGAACACACGACCTTTCAATAAATAAAGATAACTACGGTTTGTTCACTCGCTTCATGTATTTTTATGACTTTGCGTTGATGGATGGCAATCATGCATATTCAAATCCTACATCAGGGCAGGGGGTTGATCCGTGTGATGATAAAGACACTAAAGCGCAAAGTTGTGCAGATATTCGTTTATTAGATGCGTTTGTGTGGGCTGATTTTGATTTAAATGATGGTAATAACCCTTTATCTGTCCGTTTAGGTCAACAAGTAGTTAACTGGGGTGAGAGTACACTTATATCTCATGGTATTAACGTAAACCCAGTTGATATTGACCGATTGAAAGCGCCAGGTGCTGAGCTTAAAGAAGCATTTATACCTGTAGGCATGCTTTGGGCATCGCTTGGCATTACTGACAACATTACCCTTGAAGGTTTCTACCAATACCAATGGCAAGAAACGCGTTTACCAGCAGCTGGTACGTATTTTTCGACTAATGACTTTGCAGCAGAAAATGGTTATCAGCAGAATGTTCAATTAGGTTTTACGTCTAATCCTGATATTGATGTCGCTTTTTTAACAGATAGCTTGAATAACTTAACATCTGATTTTGCATTAGCCGCAGCAGCACAAGGTATTGATCCTTCAAGTGCAGAAGGAAGTGCTTTATTAGCTCAAATGTATCTTGCATACCCAACTAAAGTTGCTTTAAAAGGTAAAGGGGATAATGGTAAAACAGAGCCTGAAGATGGCGGTCAGTATGGTTTACGTTTAGGTGTATTTTTACCTGAATTTAATGATACTGAGATTGCACTCTATCATGTGAATTACCATAGCCGTCGTCCGCTTATATCTGGTCGCGTATCAAACTTTTCACAAGCTGCAATTGCCCAAGATTTAGCGATGATCATGACAACAGAAATCACGTCAGATAATGTTGCTGATTTAACTGCTTTTTCTAAAGCTGAAAACGAGTACCCTGAAGATATTAAGTTATATGGTTTAAGTTTTAATACGACTATCGGCGAAACAGCCTTCGCGGGTGAATTTGCTTTTCGCCAAGATGAACCGCTACAAATTGATGACGTAGAGTTACTTTACACAGCTATGCCTGAACAATTGGCGGTTGCTGGTATTCGTCCTGATTTTGCGGGTATTTCGCAAATGAGTATAGGCGATGCGGTAAGCTCAGTTGGTGCAGGTGAAGTTGCCAAAGGCTACATTGAACGCGATACATCACAAATTCAATTTACAGCAACACATTTATTTGGTCCTTCATTAGGTGCTGATAGCTGGGCTGTAGTTGGTGAAGTGGGTGCAGTTAAAATTCACGATATGCCTGACTATGATGAAATGCGTTTAAATGTATCAGGTACTGGCCGTAGTGGCACAATAACAGGCCCAGGTACTACTGATTATTCAACATTGCAACTTGGTCTTTCAAATGGCGCTGAAGAAAAATCATTCGCTACAGCATCGTCTTGGGGTTACCGCCTAATTGCTAAAGGCGATTACTTCAACTTTTACAAAGGTATTAACTTTTCACCACGTTTTGTATTTTCTCATGACGTAAACGGTAATACACCAGATCCTATGTTCTTATTTATTGAAGATCGTAAATCTTTAGGTGCTACGATGAACTTTAACTACCAAAATGCGTGGTCACTTGATGTGAGCTATAACTCGTTTTGGGGCGGTGGCGGTGTTAATACATTCTCAGACCGCGATTACGTTTCTTTTAACTTAAAATATTCTATTTAGGGGTAACATTACTATGATTAAAAAACCTACCCTCATCGCTACAGCATTTTGTAGTTTGTTTGCAAGCAGCGCAGCTTTGGCTAAATTAAGCGCTGATGAAGTTGCTCAATTAGGTCAAAACTTAACACCAATGGGTGCAGAAAAAGCTGCGAATGCTGATGGTTCTATTCCAGCGTGGAATAACGGAATTACAACAGCGCCTGCAGGTTATGAAGCTGGTATGCATCACCTTGACCCATTTGCGACTGACAAAGTACTTTTCACTATCGATAAAAGTAATATTGAAAAGTACAAATCCAATTTAAGTCCGGGTCAAATTGCTTTATTTGAAGCATACCCAGACACATTTAAAATGCCAGTGTATGAAACACGCCGCTCAGCTTCTTACCCTCAGTTTGTTTATGACGCAACTAAAAAGTTTGCATCAACTGCTGAATTAATCGAAGGCGGTAACGGTATTAAAAATACGGCGATTGGTATCCCTTTCCCTATCCCTAAAACAGGTTTAGAGGCAATTTGGAATCACTTATTACGTTACCGTGGCCAGTCTATTGAGCGTTTTGGTGGTCAAGCTGCACCGACTGCATCTGGTTCTTACAACTATGTTGGTTTTGATGAGCAGCTATTAGTTAAATACTCAGACCCAAGCGCTACACCAGCAGAGCTACAAGACTCAAACATTTTGTTTAAGTTTAAACAAAGCGTTACAGAGCCTGCACGTTTAGCGGGTACTGCATTATTAGTTCATGAAACAATGGACCAAATATTAACGCCGCGCCAAGCATGGACTTATAACTCGGGACAACGTCGTGTTCGTCGTGCACCTAATGTTGCATATGATGCACCAGGCACAGCTGCAGATAGCCTGCGCACTACCGATGATTTTGATATGTTTAATGGCTCACCAAATCGTTACAACTGGACGCTAAAAGGTAAGCAAGAGTTATATATACCTTACAACAGCTACAAACTTCATAGCGACAAGCTAGAGTACGATGATATTTTAATGCCTGGTCATATTAACCCAGAACAGACACGTTACGAAAAACATCGTGTTTGGGTTGTTGAAGCTAACTTAAAAGATGATACACGCCATATCTATAAAAAGCGTGTGTTTTACATTGATGAAGATAGCTGGCAAGTACAGGTAACTGATATTTATGATAACCGCGACCAACTTTACCGTGTAGCAATGGCTTATGGCCTTAACTATTACGAAGTACCTACACAGTGGAGTACGCTTGAGGTTTATCATGATTTGAATTCTCGTCGTTATTTAGCAATTGGTTTAGATAACCAAGAAAAAATGTACGATTTTTCACAGTCATTTAACGATAACGAATTTACTTCAAGCGCTTTACGTCGCGCAGGTAGATAGTATTAAACTAGGCACTTAACAATTTGTTAAGTGCCTTTTCCTTTCTCATCGCGTTTGTCTTACAGCGCGCAACGCACTCCCTAGTAAAAAGACAAACAACTCTCTCGTACAAGGCGATTAAAATTTATGAAGTATTTGGTATATGCCAGCCTGATAATAAGCGGTGCGAGTGTTGCACAAGAAGCCCCTAACAATGCAATCAGTGCAACAAATGCAGCTAAAACCTTACTCACCGACATAACTAACACGGGTAATGGCTTAATTGCTGTTGGTAAACACGGTACTGTTATTAAAAGTACATCGGGTGATTCATGGCAACAAGCTGAGCTAGTTCCAACTCAAGTGCTCTTAACTGCCGTTGATTTTAGTAACGAAAATAATGGATGGGCGTGTGGCCACGATGCAACAATCATAAATACTACTGACGGTGGCGTTAATTGGCAGCTACAACAAGCATTACCTGAATTAGACAAACCATGTTTAGATATTTTATTTGAAGATGACTTAAAAGGTTTTGCAGTGGGCGCATATGGCATGTTTTATCAAACTACAGACGGTGGTCAACATTGGCAAAAACGCTTTTTAGATTCGCTACTTTTTAGTGATGATCGTGATTACTTAAACGATTTAAAAGAAAATGACCCACAAGGATACGAAGCGGAAACTGCTTCTATTTTACCGCACTTTAATCGCATAGAAAAAACAGACAATGGATTAATGCTCGTTGGTGAAATGGGTTTAATGGCCAGAAGCATTGACGATGGTCAAACTTGGCAAAGAATAGAAGAAGTTTATCCCGGTTCATTCTTTGCTGTTGCCTCTGATAGCACTCAAGAAATTGTGGCGGGGCTTCGAGGTAATGTTTTTGCAAAGCAAAGTGGCGAAAAGCAGTGGCAGCATTTTGAAAATGTTAAAACAGCGACGATTAACAACATCATTAATTATAATAACAAACAATGGCTCATGCTCGCTAATAGTGGCGTTATTTTTCATCTTCAAGATGGGTTACTCACCCATGAGCAGCTTGCTGACGGTAAAGCGATTCTTGATGGTGTAATTTTAGATAACAGATTGATCATGGCTACAGAAGATGGCATTAAAGTGAAGGAGTTAACCCCTTAATGCATAAGTTACTCGATTTTATTGAAAAGGCGATTTTTAGACATCGCTTAATTATGGTTATAAGTTTTGCACTTATAACCTGTTTACTTGTATTTAAAGCGACTCAAATTCAACTTGATGCATCGTTTAATAAAAATATCCCGTTAAATCACGATTACATGAAGGTATACACTAAACATGAAAAACAGTTTGGTGGTGCAAACAGTATTTTAATTTCAGTATGTGACGACAGCGGAGATATATTTAATCCAGAATTTTTTACTCAATTAAAAGCGGTTCACGATCAGCTTTATTTTATTCCAGGTGTAAATCGTCCTTTAGTGAATTCTATATTTTCACCTAGTGCTCGCTTTGTAGAAGTAGTAGAGGATGGCTTTGCCGGTGGTCCAATTATTCCTGCAAACTTTAAAGCAGATACGCGTGGATTAGGTGTAGTAAAGGAAAACATTGAAAAAGCAAAAGTTGTAGGGCGTATGATTGCCAGCGATTACTCGTGTGCAATGGTAACGGCTCAACTTTTAGAAACAGATCCTCAAACACAACAAAAATTAGACACATTAGCTTTTGCACAAAAGCTAGAAAGTGATTTAAGAGAGCCTTTAAGTACAGACAAAGTAAGTATTCATATTATTGGCTTTGCAAAAATGGCTGGTGATATAGCTGAAGGCGCAAAAGGGGTAGTCGTATTTTTTGCCATTGCTATCGCCTTTACCTTTATTATGGTTTGGCTATTTTGTGGCAGTTTAAAGCTAACTATTTTGCCTATCGCGTGTTCTATTATTGCCGTTATTTGGCAATTAGGCCTGCTTTCAAGTTTAGGGTTTGGACTAGACCCTATGTCTATTTTGGTGCCGTTTTTAGTCTTTGCTATTGGTGTAAGCCATGGTGTGCAGATGATCAATGCGATTGGCAAAAAAGTAGGTGAAGGAAAAAGTACGCGAATTTGTTGTCAGTCAAGTTTCAGGGCTTTATTAATACCAGGTGGTATTGCACTGCTTTCAGACACCGTAGGCTTTTTAACGTTACTTACTATTGATATTGGTATTATCCGCGAACTTGCTATTACAGCGAGTTTAGGTGTGGCAGTAATTATATTTACAAATTTAATTTTGCTGCCAGTTTGGGCGTCGTACATGAACTTTGAAAACAGTGTACATATTCAATCTGGTGATGCTGAGAAGCCTAATATACTTGATAAGATCAGAGACATTTTAGTAAAAGCAACCGATCCTAAAATCGCTAAAATGATTATCGGTTTTACTCTTGTTTTATTTGCTCTAGGCTACTGGCAAGCAGATAAAATGCGTATAGGTGACTTACACGCAGGCGCACCATCTCTGCATCAAGATGCCCGTTACAACCAAGACACGTTTTTAATATCGGATAAGTACACTATCTCATCTGATATTTTAAAAGTAATTGTAGAGGCGTATCCTGCAGCATGTACTGAGCATGATGTGATGGAGCGTATAAGCCGTTTTCAATACAAAGTTGAGAATGTTGCCGGTGTGCAGTCTGCTGTAAGTTTGAGCTCTGTAGCTCAATCGGTTAACGCGGGCTACAACGAAGGCAATTTAAAATGGCAGAGTTTGCCAAGAAATTCAGCAAGCTTAGTACAGTCAACGTCTCGAGTTGAAACTAGTACAGGTTTACTTAACGGTGATTGTTCTGTTATGCCAGTGATTATATTCTTAGATGATCATAAAGCACAAACTATCGATACCGTAATTAAGAGTGTTAAGCAATTTGCACAAGAAGAGGGCACTGATAAATTAGCATTTAAATTAGCGTCAGGACCTGTGGGCGTAATGGCCGCGACTAATGAGTCTGTATCAGAAGCACAAATACCCATGATGCTTTACGTTTATGGTGCCGTTATTATTTTATGTTTAATGAGCTTTAGAAGCGTAAAAGCAACAGTAGCCGTGGTATTACCGCTTTATATCGTATCAACACTTGCCCAAGCACTTATGGTACAACTGGAAATAGGCTTAACAGTGTCTACTTTACCTGTAATTGCATTAGGTGTAGGTATTGGTGTTGATTACGGTATTTATATACTGTCGTCGATGATGGGGCAGCTTAAGCAAAACGTACCGCTTAGTGTTGCTTATCGTAATGCGCTTGTTGAGCGTGGCAGCGCAGTTCTATTTACTGGTATTACATTAGCTATTGGTGTGAGCACTTGGATATTTTCAGATCTTAAATTCCAAGTTGATATGGGTATACTATTAACCTTCATGTTTTTAGTGAATATGTTAGGTGCAGTGTTGTTATTACCCGCAATTGGCAGCCTCCTCTGGACTGACCAGAAAAAATAATGTGAATACTTTTGCTCCTAAATGGCCAGTAATGGCCATTTATATCTATATTTTGTGAATAGATGACCAAATAGCTGAAATGCTTAAAATGTTTTCATCGAAAAGGCTGTTTATTAGCTGTAAAAGGGTTAGAATTTAACTGACTCCACGCTAATAATACGCTGTACAAATATTCTGCTTTTAGCAGTAATAGATTAAGGAACATACAATGACACGAAATGAAGGCCAAGCCTCGGTTATCCTAGATAATGTCTGTAAGCTGATCCAGAAAAAAGTTCGCGCTGATAATGTGTTACTCGTTGAGAAATTCGCCAAAGCCTTGTACAGCAATATGTCTAAAGAGGATTTGGCAAACCGCAACGATAGTGACCTATATGGCGCAGCATTAAGCCTTTGGAACTCGCTAGAAAAAAATACTACTGACGACGCTGTTATCCGCGTTTTCAATCCAGAAGTGGCAAAAGATGGCTGGCAGTCATCACATACAATCGTTGAAATTATCACTAAAGATATGCCGTTCTTAGTTGATTCTGTTCGTATGGCCATGACTCGTGAAAATATCGCCTCTCACTTATTACTTCACTGCCCATTAAAAATTAAGCGTGATGAAAACGCTAAAATTTCTGGATTATCAAATTTAAAAGCAGAGCAAGAATCTTCATCTACTAAAACAGTATTTTTTATTGAAATTGACCGTCAAACAGATTCTTCTGTGATTGAGTCTTTCAAAAAAGAATTAGAGTCTGTGCTTGTTGATGTATCAGTTGCTGTTGATGATTGGCAACCAATCCGTAAAAAATTGATTGCAGTGACTAAAGAGTTACCTAAACGTCATCATAATAAAAGTAAAGATGAAGTTTCAGAAACAACTGAGTTTTTAGATTGGTTAGCTAAAGATAATTTTACCCTAATGGGTTACCGTGAATATGAGTTAAGCCCAGTTCAAGGTGATTACCAACTAAAAGGTAAAATGGATACAAGCCTAGGCTTGATGAAAAACTCGACTGAAGAACACACTCGCTTATTATCAGAATTACCTGAAGTTGCACGTCAAGAAGCTCGTAGCAGCAACCTACTGATTTTAACAAAAACTAACTCTGTTTCTCGTGTTCATCGTCCAGCTTACATCGATTATGTAGGCATTAAGCGTTTTGACGATGAAGGCAATGTAATTGGTGAAGACCGCTTTATCGGTTTATTTTCATCAAGCTTTTACAATAACAGTGCTACTGATGTACCTGTGTTAAAAAGTAAAATTAATCGCATTATGGAAATGTGTGATTTTGCTAAAGGTACTCACGCTTACAAAGCTGTTTTAAATATTTTAGAAACCTACCCACGTGATGAGCTAGTTCAAGCGCGCGAAGGTGAGCTACTTGAAGTTGCTATGGGTGTGTTACAAGTACAAGAGCGCGATATGTGTCGCTTGTTTGTACGTAAAGATGCGTATGGTCGTTTTTTATCTTGTATGGTTTATGTACCTCGCGAGCGTTATAACACGGCTCTTCGTCGTGAAACGCAAGATATATTAGCTAATGCATTTAATTCTGACGATAAAGTCGAATTTACTACTTATTTCTCTGAGTCAACACTGGCGCGTACTCATTACACCGTTCGTGTGACCGACAACAAGATCGAATATAACGTGAAAGACATCGAAAACAATTTAGTAGAAGCTGCACGTACGTGGGAAGATAAACTTCAATCTGCTCTTTTAGAGTCTGCGGGTGAAGCTCGTGGTAACGATTTAAATCGTAAATACTGTAACGCGTTTGCACGCTCATACAAAGATGAAGTGCTTCCAAGTGCTGCGGTTGTTGATATTGAAAAGTTAGAACTACTTAGCGATGAAAACAAACTAGAAATGCTGTTTTATCGTCCTCAAGAAGAAGCAAACAGCAATATTGTACGATTAAGCTTATTCCATAAAGATGAGCCGATTCACTTATCTGATGTCATGCCAATGCTTGAAAACTTTGGCCTTCGCGTTGTTGGTGAAACACCATATTCAGTTAAAACTAGCGATGGTCGTATCAACTGGATCATGGACTTCTCGATGCTTATTGACAGCAAAGGGATGGCGGATTTTGATAAAATCTCAGCACGTTTTCGTGCTGCATTAACAAATGTTTGGGGCAACCGCCTTGAAAACGATGGTTTTAACCGTTTAGTGTTAATGGGTGGCTTAACAGGCCGCGAAGCCTCTATTTTACGTGCGTACGCTAAATACATGCGTCAAATTGGTGTAACGTTCTCACAAAGCTACATAGAAAGTACATTTGCAAATTATCCAAATATCGCAGCGCAAATTGTTAACTTGTTTGCTAAAAAGTTCTCAGTTAAAAGCCCTGCAAGTGCTAAAACACTTGAAAAGCTAAGCACGCAAATTTATTTAGAGCTTGAAAATGTAGCAAACCTTGATGATGACCGTATTATACGTTTATACGTAGATATGATTGTTGCGACGCTGCGTACTAACTATTTCCAAAAAGACGATGCTGGACAGTTTAAGTCTTATGTGTCGTTTAAAATACAACCTAGCTTAATCCCTGATGTACCACTTCCTTTACCTGCGTTTGAAATTTTTGTTTATTCTCCGCGCGTAGAAGGTGTGCATTTACGTTACGGCAAAGTAGCGCGTGGTGGTCTGCGTTGGTCTGACCGTCGTGAAGACTTCCGTACTGAAGTACTTGGCTTAGTTAAAGCACAACAAGTTAAAAATACGGTAATCGTACCTGTTGGTTCTAAAGGTGGCTTTGTATGTAAACAACTACCGACTGAGCGTGAAGCGTTTATCAAAGAAGGCCAAGAGTGTTATAAAATCTTTATCCGTGGTCTTTTAGATATTACTGATAATATTGAGCGTGGTGAAATAGTACCAGCGCGCGATGTTGTTCGTCACGATGAAGATGATGCTTACCTAGTAGTTGCAGCCGATAAAGGAACTGCTACTTTCTCTGATATCGCAAATGGCATTGCTAACGAATACAATTTCTGGCTAGGTGATGCATTTGCATCTGGTGGCTCGGTTGGTTATGACCATAAGAAAATGGGTATCACAGCAAAAGGCGCATGGGAGTCAGTTAAACGACATTTCCGTGAAATGGATATTGATTGTCAAACTACCGACTTTACAGTCGTAGCAATTGGCGATATGGCAGGCGATGTATTTGGTAATGGTATGCTGTTATCTAAGCATATTCGTCTACAAGTTGCCTTTAACCATATGCACATTTTTGTTGACCCTAATCCAGATGCTGCTACATCTTACCCTGAGCGCGAACGTTTATTTAATATGCCGCGTTCTTCTTGGGAAGATTACAATAAAGAGCTAATTTCTGCCGGTGGCGGTGTGTTCTCTCGTGCAGCTAAATCAATTACGCTTAGCCCAGAAATGAAAAAAATGTTGGGCACTAAAAAAGCTAGTATGACACCAAATGAGTTAATGAAAGCCTCATTAATGATGGAGTTTGATTTACTGTGGAATGGCGGTATTGGTACATACATTAAACACTCTAAAGAAACTGATGCCGATGTAGGGGATCGTGCAAACGATGCACTACGTATCAATGGTAGAGATTTAGGCGCTAAAATAATAGGTGAGGGCGGTAACTTAGGTGCAACGCAATTAGGTCGTGTTGAATTTGCAGCTAAAGGTGGTCGCGTTAATACTGACTTCATTGATAACGTAGGGGGTGTTGCCTGTTCAGATAACGAAGTTAACATTAAGATTTTACTTAATGGCTTAGTTGCTGAAGGTGACCTAACACGTAAACAACGTGATGAGCTACTTTACTCAATGACAGATGAAGTTTCTGAATTAGTATTAAAAGACTGTTACCGTCAAACACATACTATTTCAATTACGCAGTCTAAAGGAACTTCAACGCTCAAAGAAAAGATTCGCTTTATTCATGCGCTTGAAAAAGAAGGCAAGTTAAACCGTGCTATCGAATTTATTCCAAGTGATGAAGAATTGGCAGAACGCGCCGCTGCAGGTAAAGACTTGACTCGTCCTGAGCTTTCAGTGCTAGTGTCTTACGCAAAAATGGTATTAAAAGAGTCTTTAGTAAGTGATGAAATTACTGAAAACCCTTACTATCGCCAATTGCTTGTTAAGTCATTCCCACGCCCATTGCGTGAGAAGTTTAACGATGCGATGAACAACCACCCACTTCGCAAAGAAATTATTGCAACTAAACTTGCTAACAGTATCGTTAACGATATGGGTTTAAACTTCATGGTACGTATGCATGAAGAAACCGGTGCTAATGAAGCTGAGATAGCAATGTGTTACTCAATTGCTAGCGAAATATTTGAAATGCGTGAAACATGGTCTTCTATTAGTGCACTTGATAATAAAATACCAGCAGCAGTTCAAACTGAAATGCTTTACCAACTTCGTCGTACTGTGCGCCGAGCAACGCGTTGGTTCTTACGTCATCGTAATAAGTCACAAACGATTGAACAAGGAATTGAATTCTTTGCGCCAACCTTTAAAGATTTAAGCGATAACTTAAATACGTATATGATTGAAAAAGAAAATGATCGTATTGTAATTGAGGCCAATAAGTTAATTGACGCGGGCGTTCCAACAGATATAGCTAATCGTATTGTTTCTTTATCAAGCTTATTCTCTGTGATGGATTTAGCAGAAGTTGCGAATAGTTCAGGTAAGAGTATTTCGATGGTGTCCAATACTTACTTTAAACTAGGTGCAAGAATGGGTCTGCATTGGTTCTTAGAGCAAATAACTAAGCAACCAGTAGCAAATCATTGGCAAGCACTTGCTCGCTCGTCTTATCGAGAAGAGCTTGATTGGCAGCAACGTACGTTATCTGAAGTTGTATTAAATAGCTTTGAAGGTGATGAGAGCGATGTTGATAGTCAAATAGACGAGTGGATGGATAGCCAAGATTTATTACTTCAACGCTGGAAACAAATGCTGGCTGAGTTTAAAACATCACAAAGCCACGACTTTGCTAAGTTCTCGGTAGCACTTCGTGAACTTATGTTGTTAAGCCACAATTGTGATACGTCAGGAAAATAATTTAGCTTTAATCAGTTAATTGTTTAGTAAATAAATAACTGATTGTTAAAATTGTTATACAATACCTCAGCCTTGTCTGAGGTATTTTTTTGTCTAAAATTTAAAAAGAGGATTATATTGATGTTTTATGATTTAGCTCGCCGTTTTATGTTTACCCGTGATGCGGAGTGGGCGCATGAGTTTGCACTTAATAATCTTCGTCGTTTTACCAATACACCTTTAAATTTAGCTTGGTCGCAAAATATTTCTGATCAGCCAGTCGATTTTTTGGGTCTGAAATTTAAAAACCCTGTAGGGCTAGCAGCTGGCCTTGATAAAAATGCGGAATGTATTGATGCATTTAGCCAAATGGGCTTTGGTTTTATTGAAGTTGGCACTATTACGCCGCGTGCTCAAGCGGGTAATGATAAACCTCGTATTTTTAGGTTGCCAGAATCAAACGCTATTATTAACCGCATGGGTTTTAATAATAAAGGCGTTGATAACTTAGTCGCAAATGTAAAAGCAGCAAAATACAGTGGCATACTCGGTATTAATATTGGTAAAAATAAAGATACGCCAAATGAACAAGGTAAAGATGACTATATTCATTGTATGCGTAAAGTGTTTGAGCATGCCTCATATATTACGGTAAATATTTCATCACCAAATACACCTGGCTTGCGTGATTTGCAATATGGCGCTGCACTTGATGATTTACTGCAAAGTCTTAAAAACGAACAGTTAGATTTAGTTGCAAAGCACAATAAACAAGTGCCTATGCTTGTAAAAATTGCACCGGATCTAGATCAAATTCAAATTCAACAAGTAAGTGAATCACTTTTAAATAATAAAATCGATGGTGTAATTGCCACCAATACCACGCTTGAGCGAGCTGCAGTTATGGGCCAGCAATATGCAGAAGAAGCCGGCGGTTTATCAGGTCACCCTGTTAGAATGCGTTCTACAGAGGTAGTGAGTGAATTGAAACGCTTAACACAAGGTAAATTACCAATCATCGGAGTAGGCGGAATAGATGATGCGCAATCAGCAAAAGAAAAGTTCGATGCAGGCGCAAATTTAGTCCAGGTTTATACTGGGTTCATCTACAAAGGTCCACAATTGGTAAGGTCGATCGTTAACGGCTTATAAGGATCAGTTATCTAAGCTTTTGATCGTTCGATAAATGTTCTAAGCAAGCATTTTAAAAGTGGTCAAAAGCTGTTATACTGTGAGCAATAATTATTCAACATACCCAAGGAGGAGTAAATGTTACAAGCATCAAAGCAATGGCAGTGGATTACTTGTCCTAATAAAAATCGTTTGTTACTTGATTTAAATGACGACATGCAATTATGTACGCCCTATAAGTTAAGACAACTCACCGATTCTGTTTTTAAAAATCCACGTTTTAGTTTAGAAGATGCTGCATTTTATGAACAAGTTTATAACTATTTAGATGGGTTTGAATTGTGGTCTGCTGCTCAAATTTGTCAAATATCGCTAAATGCGACTGCTGTTAAGTATCACTTAAAACCCGTTTTATCAAAAAGCTGGTTTTTTGAAGAGTACACTGGAACAGAGCCTAGTGTAGAAGCAATAGTTAAATTAATATCTAAAGCGCAGACTGGCGATTTTTTAATTGTAGAGCATTGCCCTGATGCATCTATTTGCTTAAATTTAAGCGAAACCTTTAAATTAGACGAAAATTTATCTTTAGCACAATTTGAAGTAATCCGTATTTTGAATAATCGAGTCCACCCCATCCTAAACCAGCAATATCAAAGTCAAACCGCCTAACCAAATTTAAGTTTTTAAGCGTGTCTTTATGGCGTGTTTGTCGCCCAACCTATGTTATAATCCTGCGCAATTAGCTATTAAGGGTTATTACTTTGCAATTTATCGCACTTACTTCTATCGGAATCGAAAATTTATTGGTTGATGAACTAACAGAACTTGGCGCAACTGTGTCTAAGCAAACTGTTGGTTCTGTTCGTTTTGAGGCTGACTCATTACTGGCGCAAAAGGTTTGTTTATCAAGTCGTTTTGCAACGCGTGTGCTTATGCTTATTGAAGAAAAAGAAGGCGTAGATGACAAGAATAGCCTGTATAATTTTGCTCGCTCGCAACCTTGGCAAGAGTGGTTTGGACCAACTCAAACATTCGCTGTCGATTTCAACGGTACCAATGACTCATTAAAAAACACACAATTTTCGGGTCTTGTAATAAAAGATGCGATTGTTGACTACTTTAATGATTTATACGAGCAGCGTCCTAACGTTGATAAGCAAGATGCAAATGTGCGTGTTGTTGCGCGATTAAATCGTTACGGCGTTTCTATGTATATTGATTATTCGGGCCCTCGTTTGTCTGAACGTGGTTACCGTCAAGGTCAAGGTAAAGCACCAATTAAAGAACATTTAGCTGCTGCATTAATTAAACGAAGTGGTTGGCTTGATAATGTAAAACAACCTTTATTCGATCCATGTTGTGGTGCAGGTACTATTTTAATCGAAGCGGCTGGCATGGCGCGAAACGAGGCGCCGGGATTATTTCGTGAAGGCTTTGCTTTTGAGCGTTTACCCAGTTTTAGAGCCGCTAAGTTTAAAGAACTTAAAGAAGAGTTACTTGCTAACATTACCGATCCTAAATTGTGGTTAATTGGCCACGATTACGATGAGCAAGTTTTAAATAAAGCGATTGATAATGCCAAACGTGCTGAGCTTGACGATGTTATTAAGTTTAAGCAAAGTGATGCCACTAAACTTACTGCTGTTGCAAAATTACCGGGTGTTGTAATTTCAAACTTACCTTACGGTGAGCGTATTGGTTCTATGGCTGAGCTTGTTGATTTACACCGTAATTTAGGTGTTGGCTTTAAAAAGCACTTTAATCATTGGAAACTTGCCTTACTAGGTATGGACGAGAGCTTATTTAAACTTTTAAAACTTGTGCGCCTTAAGCGTTATAAGTTTAAAAATGGACCACTTGATGTTGAACTTAACTTATATCAATTAGATGATAAGCAAGTAAGTTTGACTACCGATGATAAAAAAGCGCTTAATTTTGAGGGCTCTACGTCATTCGCAAATAGATTGAAAAAGAATAAGCAAGGCTTAAAAAACTGGCTTAAACAAAATAAAGTAGACGCTTATCGTGTTTATGAAGCGGATATCCCTGAGTACAATGTTGCTGTAGATATTTACGGTGATTCTGCGGTTATTTTTGAATATGCAGCGCCTAAAGAAATTGATGAAAAAACATCAGAAAAACGCCTGCAAGACGTAATAACGTTGACTTCGCAACAACTTGATATCTCACCTGAAAATATTGCTGTAAAAGTGCGTAAAAAGCAAAAGGGCGAAGAGCAGTATACGGCCATGTCTAAACAAAACCGCACTATGGTAGTTGAAGAGTTTGGTGCTAAGTTTAAAGTTAATTTATTTGACTACTTAGACACAGGTTTGTTTTTAGATCACCGTTTAATGCGTCGTTATATTCAAGAAAATGCGAAAGATAAACGCTTTTTAAACTTGTTTGCATACACAGGTACTGCCTCTGTGCATGCTGCACTTGGTGGCGCTAAAGCAATTACAACAGTTGATTTATCTAAAACCTATTTGAAATGGGGCCAAGATAACTTCGATTTAAACAATATCAGTAATACACGTTACCGTTTTGAACAAGCAGATTGTTTAAAGTGGTTAGAGCATGCGACAGCACAATATGATTTGATATTTTTAGACCCTCCAACGTTCTCAAACTCAAAACGTATGAAAGACGCGTTTGATGTGCAAAGTGATCACATTAAATTATTAACGTGGGTTAAAAAGATCTTAAGTCCATCAGGTACTTTGATTTTCTCTAATAACAAACGTGGTTTTGTAATGGATGAAGTTGGCCTGATTGGTTTAGGTTTAAAAGCCGTTAATATCTCAGATAAAACGCTATCACCAGACTTCAAACGTAATAAAAAAATCCATAATAGCTGGCTAATTACGCATGGCTAAATGGATTTTATATCATACTGATGGTTGCCACTTGTGCGAACAGGCTGAGCAACTTATCACTGATGTACTAAATGACAACAGTGAGTTATTACTAATCGATATTATGACTGATGAGCAGCTTATTGCTGAGTATCAAATTACTATTCCTGTATTAAAAAGTGAAAAAGGCGAGAAATTATATTGGCCTTTTACTTTACACTCTGTGCGCGAATTTTTAGCACAAGCAGAATAAGAGCAAATAAGAACTATGGATTTAATAAGAATTTTAAAAGCACAACTTGCTTTTGGTACACATGCTTTGCTTAACAAAGCAGACGCTGTTATAGAAAGTGGCGAAAGAGTGTGTGTAGTTGGTCGAAATGGCGCGGGTAAGTCAACGTTATTAAAAGTGCTAGATGGACAAGTTGTTTTAGATGACGGTGAGATAAATCAGCTTGGTGGCATTCGAATTTCTCGTTTAGAGCAAGATCCACCAAAAGGTGCAAGCGGAACTGTATTTGATTACGTTGCGCAGGGTATGCCGGAAATTGCTAACTTACTCATTGATTTTCATCATGTTAGCAACGAACTGCAAACACAATGTACTGATAAGTTATTAAATAAACTTGAACGTTTATCAAACCAACTTGAAGCCGCTGATGGTTGGCGTTTTGATAGCCGAATTCAATTAGTTTTGACACAATTAGAATTAACACCAGAGGCTAAGCTTGAGTCTCTTTCTGGTGGCTGGTTACGTAAAGTAGCACTTGCGCGTGCACTTGTAAGTGAGCCTGACTTATTATTACTAGATGAGCCAACAAACCATTTAGATATGGCAAGTGTAATGTGGCTCGAACAGTTTTTAAAAGAATTTAAAGGCGGCATTGTATTTATATCGCATGACCGTGCGTTTATTCGCGCTGTCGCTACGCGTATTTTAGATTTAGATCGCGGTAAACTTATTTCGTACCCAGGTGATTACGCGACTTATCTAGAGCAAAAAGCGCATGATTTAAAAGTAGAAGAAGCGCAAAATGCATTGTTTGATAAGCGTTTAGCTGAAGAAGAAACGTGGATTCGCCAAGGTGTTAAAGCGCGAAGAACGCGTAACGAAGGGCGTGTTCGAGAGCTAAAACAGCTACGTAATGAGCGCAAGCAACGTGTTGATCAAGTTGGAAAAACTGACTTTAATATTGAAACAGCTGATCGCTCAGGTAAGTTGGTATTTGAAGCTAAGAACCTTTGCCATGCATTTAAAGACAAAGTTATTGCTGATGATTTTTCGACACTTGTAATGCGTGGCGACAGAATCGGCTTAGTAGGCCCAAATGGTATTGGTAAAACAACACTATTAAAACTAATGTTTGGTGATTTAGAACCTGATAGTGGTATTACTAAGCAAGGTGTTAATTTAGAGTTTGCTTACTTTGACCAATACCGTGAAAAACTTGACGAAGAAGCAACTGTTCAAGATAACGTTGCCGAAGGTAAACAAGAAGTGATGATGGGCGGTCGTTCACGCCATGTTTTAGGTTACCTGCAAGACTTTTTATTCCCTCCAGCTCGCGCTCGAACCCCGGTTAAAGCACTCTCTGGTGGTGAAAAAAATAGACTGCTATTAGCTAAACTGTTTTTAAAACCATCTAATATACTTGTTCTCGATGAGCCAACGAATGACTTGGACATTGAAACGTTAGAGTTACTAGAGGACATTATTAATCAATATCAAGGTACAGTGCTGATTGTAAGCCATGACCGAGAATTTATTGATAATACATGTTCTAGTGTATGGGCATTTGAAGGCAATGGTAAAGTAACAGATATCGTCGGTGGTTATAGCGACTATGAAGCTTATGTAGGTTACTTAGCTGAACAAGAAAAAAAAATTCAGCAACAACCAGTAAAAAAAGTGGAAAAAGTAGCCGCTCCAGCTGCAAAACCAGCAGCTAAGACAAATAAACTCTCTTACAAATTAAAACTTGAATTAGAGCAACTACCGAATAAAATGGAAAAACTAGAAGCTGAAATTGAAGCTCAACAAGCTGTAGTGAGTGACGTAAACTTTTTTAAACAAGAGAGTGATGTAACAACTAAAGCATTGAACCATTTAGCACAACTTGAGTCTGACCTTGAAGCTGCCCTTGAGCGCTGGGAAGAACTTGAAGAATTACAGAATCAGTAGTAAGGACTAAAATGAAATATAAATTACTCGCTGCCAGTATTTTAGCGACATTAAGCACTTCAGCAACAAGTGCGACGTACCAGTTAAGTGAATTAGGGACTCTTGAAGACGCTAAATATTCTTATGTAACAGATGTAAGCGAAAGCGGGCATATTATTGGTTTCGCAAATGGTTTATACAATTTACCTATTGATACCAGCTATATAGATTTTACTGAAAATGTTATTGAAAGTGCTTACGACAGCACAGAAGCAGCATATGAATTAAGTGATAAAGAAATTACTTTCACACTTGATGACATTGAAAATAATGATGCCGTAAGCACTAATCCTGATGCTCATGCTTTTATGGTTAGTTTTTTGGCAAATTCGAATTTAGGAATTCCGTCTAACTTTGAATATCAAAAAATGAGTTCTTTAGTTGGGATTAAATTTAACGAATCAGAGATTACTGAACAACCGATTTTTGATATAGCTTCTGTTGATTATGATGGATTAACTCGTTCTACTGTCAATCTTTTAAATGCAGTAAGTGAAGATGGCGTTACAGTCGGTTGGGGAAGCGCTCCATACGATAAAGTATCTTTTACACCTGATGGTGAAGATGATGCAGAAACGTGGTTTACTCATGAATTTATAGAACGTGGAATTGTAATAAGCGCTGATGGCAGTGTAAGTGTTGAGTTAGAGCCTGAGTTTAATGAATACGGTGGCACAAGCCGCGCTAACGATATTGTTAAAACTAACAGTGGTTATACCGTTGTAGGTAATATGTCTACAAGCATTCCAGATGACAGACAAGATAATATTGATGATAACTGTGATAATGAAGACGAACCTACGTCAGTATGTATCAACTTGTTAAATTCAAATATTACACGAGGCTTATTTAATAAGCGCGCTGTTAAATGGGAACTTGATGAATCACTTAATATCACGTCTGTTGAAGAGCTTGGTATGGCACTGACACCTGATGAAGGTGAAGCGGAAGATGATGCATTTACAAGTACTGCTTTAGCAGTGAACAGCAACGGGACAATTGTAGGTTCATCGAATACACGTTATTACAAAAATGACGATACAATTCTTACAATGCCAGTTTATTTTAAAGACGGTGCGGTTGTTGATTTTATTAATCAAGAAGATGACTGGCAGTCTGGTAAATCAATTGCTATTAATGATAACGATGTAATTACAGGTTATGCAACTAAACGTATTGAAGGTACTCTTCGTAATAAATTCTTTTACCATGATATAGCAACGGGTAGTACGGTTTTCCCTACTGATTACTTTTCAAGCTCAAGTTCTTACGGTAACGATATAAACAACCAAGGTTATATTGTAGGTGAAGGGGAAGTGGGTGTTTCTGATAGCTCGCGACTCAAAGAGGCCTTTATTTACAAAATTGGTGAAGACAAAATCACTAATCTAAACGATTTACTGCCTTGTTATGACACCGACGGTGAAACTGATTACGCTTATACTATGGTTGAAGCGACTGCTATCAACGAAAATAATGAAATATTTGGTACTGCGACTAAAACAGTTGAAAAGCTTGATTCATTAGGCGGTGTAGTAACTGATATTAATGGTGAAATTGAATATGAGAGTATTGCAATAGCAGTTAAACTAACGCCAATTGCAAATGGTGAAGTAGAAAGCTGTGCTCCAGTAGAAGCTGAAGTTTATGAGCGTAACTCTGCTAGCTTCCCTTGGTATACATTATTGTTATTACCACTGGTTGGCTTAAGGCGTGTATTTCGCTTTTAAAGTTTATTGATTATAAAAAAACCAACTTGATAAAGTTGGTTTTTTTTCGTCTATAATATTTTATTAGATTAGAATTGCAGCGATTATTTAGCTTTAACGCCACTAATTATTTCGTGATAACCATGCTTTTTTCACAGAGCGGCGCCAAATTATATCAATACCAAAATATCCTATAATTGATGCAATAGAAGCACATACTAATGAACCTAATAAAAATGCAGGACCAATTGTTTCTATACTTTCTAAAAACCAAGACCAACTTGCTTCAAATACAAAGTGTTGTTCTGGCTGATTAAGTATTAACGTACCCACTAAGTATGAGCCATAAAAGATAGGTGGCATGGTTAATGGATTCGTAAGCCATACTAAAGCAACTGATATGGGTAAATTAACCCTAAATAATATAGCACCTGCTGCGGCTAAAACCATTTGAAAAGGAACAGGGATGAAAGCAAAAAATAACCCAACCGCGAAGGCCCCTCGAGCTGAACGTCTATTTAAATGCCAAAGATTTGCGTCTTGCAAAAGTCGTCCAAATATTTTTAGTGATTTATGATGTCTAATTTTATTTGGATCAGGTAAAAATCTTTGGATCGTTTTTTTAGCCATTTAAAGCAACCATTTACATCAGTGTGGATAAGTCTTGGGTTTGTAATTGGCTGTGTAGCAACCGTGTTTTATTATCAAACTCTCGAATTTACAGTCTTCACAATTTTCATTGTAATAGTGAGCGCTTATTTTAAGCCGTTTTTAAACGTATTGTTAGGCTTTATTTGTGCAATTTGCTTTGTTGGTATGCATTTTTACCTTTTTTATAGTTTTGAAATACCAAAACCGAACGAAAAGTATGCACTTGATTCTACATTGGTTGTTGAAGAGGTTATTTCTGATAAAAAACCTCAGTATATCAAAGCCAAAATAGTGGCATTAGACGGGAGTAGTTTTTCGAATTTTAGAGCACCCAAAGCAATGCTCAGTGTTAATTCTGCACAGCCTTTTACAGTCGGGGATGAATTCTCTGCATTAATCCATTTAAAATATTTTCGCAGTAATAAAAATTTTAATGTGTTTGATACTGAACGTTATGCATTTATAAATAGAATATTATTTAAAGGAAAAGTTCTCAATAAAGAGCTTAATATAATACACAGCGATAAACAAAGCATCGTACTAGATTATCAAAACTTCATTAAAAATACCTATACAAATACAAGATTGCAGTGGCTCTATTATGCATTACTCAGTGGTGATAAATCGTTAATGAGCTATACAGATAAACAATTAATGCAATCACTTGGGTTAAGTCATTTACTAGCTATATCGGGCTTACATATTGGTTTGATTTTTAGCTTTGGTTATTTATTCATTCGATTTATCTGTACGAAAATAAACTTTTCAATTGGTCAATCATTTAACCTTACACTTTACTACAGTTCGTTCGGTTTTATAGCTGCATTAGTTTACGTATATTTAAGTGACTTTTTAGTATCAGCAACGCGAGCGCTAATTATGCTGGGTTGTTATTTGTTACTTTATTTTCTTGCTAAACAGCCGCTGCGTTGGCGTAGTATTTTATTTGCCTTGGTAATAGTGCTTGCTGTTAACCCATTTAATTTACTTAATCCAGGTCTGTATTTTTCATTTTTAGCGGTCGCTATAATTTTTACTGTTATTAATAAATTACCAATATTAAATACACGAATAAAAAACAAAATTATTGCGTTATTTGTTATTCAAGTAGCATTGTTTATCGGTTTATTACCACTTTCACTTTATTTTTTTAATGGCGTAAGTATTGCGGGCCTAGTGATTAACTTAATTGCGATACCGTTTCTTTCCATCATTATTTTGCCATTTTTGATTGTTTTTACATTACTGAGTACTTTTATAGATATAGGTAATTTAATACATTTGTTTGATACAGGGTTATATGCGTTATTTAAATTACTTTATGAAATACCCGAGTCGTTAAGATGGCTGACAACAGGACGAATCGAGTTAATATTCGTCATTTTTACCTATATTACTATGTTGATGATTTACTTCCTCCCCTATAAA
Source organism: Pseudoalteromonas sp. LC2018020214 (assembly GCF_016598755.1). Taxonomy (NCBI): domain Bacteria; kingdom Pseudomonadati; phylum Pseudomonadota; class Gammaproteobacteria; order Alteromonadales; family Pseudoalteromonadaceae; genus Pseudoalteromonas; species Pseudoalteromonas sp. LC2018020214. The sequence goes on along the minus strand of NZ_CP066804.1, from coordinate 1,899,558 downwards.
TTGCTCTCTTTTATTCCTTTAACAGTACTATTATTGAATAATCTTCTAAAAGAAAAGCCTAACTGGCAACTTCATGTGTTTGATGTTGGGCATGGTCTCATGGCATTAATTGAAAAAGATAACCAAGTGCTTATCTATGATTTTGGTCCAAGTTATTTTAATCGTTTTAGCCGTACGCGAAGTATTTTATTGCCTTATATAAAAGCAAATAATTTCACAGTAAAAACAGCGATTCTAAGTCATGAAGACAGCGATCACGCTGGAGGAATACAGCATTTTATTGAAGCTGGATTTGGGGAAACACTAAAGCAATTTCATCCTGAAAATACACTTAATGTGTGTGAAGTTCAAAATGTTGATTTTGTTGGTTTAAGAGTAGAAAGCTTTAGCACTAGAGGCTATGGGAATGAAAACGACGATTCATGCGTTGTTAGAGTATCGAGTAATACTCATAGTGTGTTATTTACAGGTGATATATCAAAATCCCGTGAAGCTTCTTTATTAGCGAATAATACACCGTTGAAAAGTACAGTCATGTTAAGCCCGCATCATGGCAGTGATACATCCTCAAGTGTTAATTTTATTAGTGATGTAGCTCCTAAAGTTGTGATTCATTCAAGTGCTTATAAAGGACAGTGGGAATTTCCCAAGCCAGTTGTTGTCGAGCGTTACAAAGCAATAAGCGCCGAGCAATTTACAACAGGCGTTGAAGGACAAATTAGTATTAAATTCTACTCAAACAATTTGGTCATAGAAACAGCAAGAGGGCAGGAAAGTTATTGGTTTATCAAAGATTGACGTTTAGTTTTATCTCATCGAAGGATACAATACAGGGAGTTACTGTATTTAGAGAGTGTTATGGATCAAAGTACTGCACAAATTTATAAACGTCTTGTCTCGTATGTTGGCGCATACAAAAGCGTCGCTTTTATCGCAATTGTTGGGATGATAGGCTATTCAGCAATGGATGCTTTATTCATTCAATTAATGAAGCCGTTTATTGATCAAGGTTTAAACCAGCGAAATACAGAAGTTTTAAAGTACGCTCCTTTTGTCGTTATCGCGTTAGTACTAGGGCGTGGTGTTTTTAACTTTATGTCTTCGTACTGTTTAAGTTATGTGGGCTCTCAAGTTGTACGCTCTTTACGCCAAGAGTTATTTGAGCACATATTGCATTTACCCGTTTCTTTTCATGACAAAAACTCAACAGGCGATTTAATTTCAAAAATCACTTTTGACACAGAGCAAGTTCAACAAGCAATTACTAAAGCGTTACTTATTGTTGTACGTGAAGGGGCCTTTGTTGTCTTTTTACTTGGTGTAATGTTTTATACCAGTTGGAAGCTCTCACTTATATTTTTAGTCATCATCCCTCTCGTTGCCATTATTGTAGCAGTTGTATCGAAACGTTTTCGCCATATTTCTAAAAGTATCCAATCAGCTATGGGGCAGGTTACACGTAGCTCTGAACAAATGCTTAGCGGACATAAAGTTATTCATGGATTTGGCGGACAAGACCAAGAAATAAACCATTTCTCAAAGATTAATAATCATAACCGCCAGCAGCGCATTAAAATGGATGCGACAAAAGCTTTAAGTGTATCAATTATTCAAATATTAGCTGCCAGTGCCATGGCTGTTATTTTATGGGCTGTATCTCTTCCATCAATGATTGATACGATTACCTCTGGTGACTTCATGGCATTAATTGCCTCAATGATGATGCTATTGCGACCGCTAAAACAACTCGCTAATGTTAATAGTGATATGCAGCGTGGTATCTCTGCTGCACAAAGTATATTTTTAGTTTTAGATGAAGAAATGGAAAAAGATACTGGCACCGTTTCAGTCGATAAAGTTAAAGGGTTAATTGAAGTTAAAAATGTAACTTTTAAGTACCCAACAAAAGATGAAGCCGTATTAAACGATTTGTCGCTAACGATTAAAGCGGGTGAAAGTATTGCCTTAGTAGGGCGCTCAGGCTCGGGTAAATCAACAATTTCTAATTTATTACCACGCTACTATGACCTAGAGTTACCGAGTGAAATATTACTTGATGGTATAGCCCTGCAGGATTATAAATTAACAGATTTGCGTCGCCAGTTTGCTTTAGTGTCTCAGCAGGTCGTGTTATTTAACGATACGATTGCTAACAATATTTGTTATGGCATAAAGCATGATGTGTCTGAGAAAGAATTAGAGCAAGTTGCTAAACAAGCGCATGTTTGGGAGTTTGTTAAAGACCTGCCAGAGCAATTAAACACCATGGTAGGTGAAAATGGTGTAATGCTCTCCGGCGGTCAACGTCAGCGTATAGCGATAGCACGTGCAATATTAAAAGACGCACCTATTTTGATTTTAGACGAGGCAACATCAGCACTTGATACCGAATCTGAAAAGCTTATTCAGCAAGCATTAGAAACGCTAATGAAAGATAAAACCTCAATTGTTATTGCGCATCGCTTATCTACAATCGAAAACAGTGACCGAATCTATGTTATTGATAATGGTCGTGTAATAGAAAGTGGCGATCACAATAGCTTATTAGCAAATGACGGTACTTATTCAGCCCTTTGTAAAATGCAGTTTGGTGATCAGGCGTGAGTAAAATAGAACAAAGCTGGTATAAACCATTTGGTCTAATTACTTTACTGTTATTACCATTAAGTGCTTTGTTTTGGGTTGTATCGTCATTTCGAAAATACTTATACAGCGCTAAAATACTTAAACCTTTTGAGTGCAAAACGCCTGTAATTGTAGTTGGCAATATAAGTGTTGGCGGTAATGGTAAAACGCCTTTTGTTTTGTGGCTGTATGGTCATTTAACACAGCAAGGTTTATCAGTGGGAATTATTAGTAGAGGATATGGTGGGCAATCAAAAAATTACCCGCTGTTAGTTACTGAGCTTGTAGATGCTCAGCAGGCTGGAGATGAGCCCGTACTTTTATACCATCGTTTAAAGTGCCCAATAGCGGTTGGGCCTAATAGACAACACAATATCGATTTATTAGAAAATAATTATACACTCGATGTTATTATTTCTGATGATGGAATGCAGCATTATAAAATGCCTCGTAGCATTGAGTGTTGTATTGTTGATAGTGAGCGTCGTTTTGGTAATGGCTTTGTTATGCCAGCAGGGCCACTTCGTGAAACAACTAAACGTTTGCAAAGTGTTGATATAGTAATTGAAAATGGTGGTGAGGCTAATAATAGCTACACATTACAAGTAAGTAATCTTCGCTTAGTTAACTCAAGCGATTATGCAAAAAGTAACGTAAGTGAAGCACATGCAATAAGTGCAATTGGGAACCCTAAACGGTTTGAAAACTCATTAGAAGCACAAGATATTACGTTATTATCGACTCATCATTTTAGAGATCATTATGCTTATACAGTAGATGATTTTGCCCAATTTGGTGATGATTGCATTATAATGACCGAAAAAGATGCCGTTAAATGTAAGTCCTTTGCAAAGCCTAATTGGTATTATTTACCAGTAGATGCACAACCTACCGATAGCGTAATAAACAAATTAAATTCAATATTAAAAGAAAAAGGAATACTCAATGGCCTTTGATACAAAATTACTCGAGATAATTGCGTGCCCTGTTTGTAAGGGAAAATTACGCTTTGACAGAGAAAACAACGAACTAATTAGCACAGCAGCTAAGCTTGCTTATCCTGTTCAAGATGATATTCCAGTATTACTTGAAAATGAAGCACGTGAGTTATCTTTAGAAGAGGTTGAAAAGTGGAATTCGTAGTTGTAATTCCTGCTCGTTTTGCATCGACCCGACTACCAGGTAAACCGCTTGCTGATATTTGTGGCAAGCCAATGGTTCAACACGTTTACGAAAAAGCATGTTTATCAGGTGCTAGTAAAGTAGTTATAGCAACCGATCATCAAAAAGTATTTGATGCAGTAAGTATGTTTACTAATGATGTAGTAATGACGCGTGAAGATCACCAGTCGGGTACTGAACGATTAGCTGAAGTGGTTGATTTCCTTAAACTTGATAGCAATACAATTGTGGTTAATGTACAAGGCGATGAGCCACTACTTGCACCAGAAAACGTATCCCAAGTTGCTGCACTATTAAGTGATTCAACAGCACCAATGGCAACGTTAAGTGTTGCTATTGAAGAACGTGATGAAGTATTTAATCCTAATGCCGTTAAAGTGGTTAGCGATATAAATAAAAATGCCCTGTATTTCTCTCGTGCAAGTATACCGTTTGATAGAAATACGATGATGGATGATAGCACTGCCCTTAATTTAGCCCCGTTTCAACGCCATGTAGGTATTTATGCGTACAGAGCGGGTTTTATTAAACAATATATAGAGCTGAGTGTATCACCACTAGAATTACTTGAATCACTTGAGCAGTTACGTGTTTTGTATCACGGTTATAAAATTAAAATAGAACAAGCTCAAATAGCCCCTCATGCAGGTGTAGATACGCCTGATGACTTAGCTAAAGTGATAGCGCATATTAAAAGTAAAAACGTGTGAGTGAGCAAGTAAGTAAGATATTAAAAGTTGTTTATACACATAACGACTTTTATATTTTAGAAAAGCCAGCGGGTCTTAATTTTCATTCTGAAGAGGGACCTGGCTTTGTTGTTTTAGCCGAACAACAATTATCGCAAAAGCTTTATGCCGTTCATCGTTTAGATAAAGTGACATCAGGGCTGATTATTTTAGCGCGAAACAAAGCCGCTGCGGCCACCTTTACTGTTATGTTTACTGAGCATGCAATTGCTAAATTTTATTTAGCGATTAGTGATGCTAAACCAAAAAAGAAGCAGGGGTGGATAAAAGGCGATATGGTTAAGTCTCGCCGTGGCTCGTTTAAGTTACTAACGAGTACACTTAACCCTGCAATCACCCGATTCTATTCTCTGAGTTATAAGCCAGGGTTTAGAGGGTATATTTTAAAGCCTTACTCTGGTAAAACACATCAACTAAGAGTGGCACTAAAAAGTGTGGGTGCAGCTATTTTAGGCGATGCAATGTATTCAGGCTCGCTATCAAATCGTACCTATTTACATGCATATGCATTGAGCTTTTTATGGCAAAGTGAACAAATACAGCTAACTTTATTACCCGATAATGGTGATGAGTATTTGGCGTTAATTAAACATCAAGATTTTCAAGCATGGCAATCACCATGGCAACTGGATTGGTAAATGAGCGAAAAAGTTACAGATATACGTTTTGGTGGTATTAAACGTTTATATGGTCATCAACAGTTTGATTGGCTTCAAGAAGCACATTTTTGTGTAGTAGGTATTGGTGGTGTAGGAAGTTGGACAGCAGAAGCACTTGCACGTACTGGTGTTGGTAAAATAACACTTATAGATTTGGATGATATTTGCGCCACTAACGTCAATAGACAAATTCACGCGTTAACGGGCACTATTGGTCAAGCTAAAGTCGATGCAATGAAAGCGCGCTGCGAGCTCATTAACCCAGAATGCCAAATTAGTGTAATAGATGATTTTATTACACTTGATAATATTCAAGAGCATATTCAAGGTTTTGATTATGTGATTGATTGTATTGATGCGGTTAAAGAAAAGGCGGCATTAATAGCGCATTGTAAACGTAATAAACTCCCTATAATTACAACCGGTGGTGCTGGCGGGCAAACTGATCCTAGCCAAATAACTTTTGGTGATGTAGCTAAAACTACGCAAGACCCATTACTTGCAAAGGTGCGCTATATTTTGCGCAAGCAATATAATTTTAGTAATAATCCTAAACGTAAGTTTAATATTGATTGTGTTTATTCAACAGAGCAATTGGTTTACCCAGGAAGCGATGGCAGCGTATGTCATGCTAAGCAAAGTGCTGATGGCACGATGAATATGGACTGTAATAATGGTTTTGGCTCTGTGACTATGATCACAGGAAGCTTTGGTTTTTTTGTTGCTGCTAAAGCTGTACGTAAATACCTAGATAAAAAACAACGCTCGCAAGCCTAGGATCTGCCTTGCCTAAATACCAAACAGACTGCTGCAATTTAACTTTGAAAGATCAACAGACCTTGGTTAACTAAGCTTGTGTTGTGCCATGGTTTGAATTTTTTCAACCATGGCTTTAATACCATTACCACGTGATGCGCTTAAGTGGCTGATAAGGCCTAGCTTTTCAAATTCTTCATACGCATTTTTATTCACTACCTGTTCTGGTGTGAGCCCGTTATAAAGCGCTAAAATAATAGCTAATAATCCTTTTACTATACGAGTATCAGAGTCACCTATTACAACAAGTGTATTTTCGGTTAAGTCAAATTCAACGAACATCCATACTTTGCTTTCACAACCAGAGACAAGTGCGTCATCAGTTTTTAAAACATCAGCTAAAGCCGGTAATGTTTTTCCTAAAAGCATTATTTCACGATATTTTTGCTGCCAAGCAGGTGCATTTTTTATAGATTCTGTGACTTTGTTAAACGTATTTGTCATGAGTTATCCTAATTAATTCTATTAAACTGGCGTTCAATCTAATAAAGCGATACATTTTTTTAGTGAATCAATGAATATATCTACATCTTTGTAGGTATTATAAAAAGAAAAACTCGCTCTTAACGTTCCATTAAGCCCTAAATGTGTCATTAACGGTTGCGTACAATGGTGTCCGCTTCTGACTGCAACCCCATATCCGTCAAGTAAAGTTGCCAAATCATAAGGATGTTCATCTTTAAAATTAAAACAGAGTGTACCAATATTGTCAGATAGGTTGCTGAATATGGTAATGCCATCCACCTTTACCAATTTTTGTGCCGCGTAACTAAACAATTCTTGTTCATATTGCTGTATTTGCACGTGATCCAATTCATTTAAATAATCTAAAGCGGCACCAAAGCCTAAAACTCCAGAAATATTTGGTGTGCCAGTTTCAAATTTTGCAGGCGCAGGGCGATAAGTGCTATGAGTTAAGTAAACTTTATCGATCATTTCACCGCCGGATTGGTAAATATCTAGCGTATTTAGCTCTTCATATTGGCCATAAAGTACACCTAAGCCTGTTGGACCAAGCATTTTATGGCTTGAGCAGACATAAAAGTCACAGTTTAATTCACGTAAATCGGGTTTTAAATGCAGTGCACCTTGGGCTCCGTCCACTAAAACAAGCGAATTCACCTCTTTTGCAGCTACAATTAGTGGCTTTAAATCAGTGATATTACCCAGTGTGTTCGATGCTTGTGTAATAGCTAATAAGGCAGGTTTTGTTTCTTTTATAAATTCACAGCATTGTTGGGTGTTTAGCGTGCCGTTATTATTTAGCGGCAGAGAGACTAATTTAGCTCCCGTCTGTTGGCTTACTAGTTGCCAAGGCACTATGTTTGCGTGATGCTCAAGCGGAGATATTATTATGGTATGACTTTCATCTAAGCGCTTTTTTAAGCCGTTAGCGACCAAATTTATGGCTTCTGTAGCACCTTTAGTCCATACAATCTCTTTACTTAAGACATTAAAAAACCTTGCAGTTTTATCCCGAACTTGTTCATAAGAATAAGTGGCCTGTTCGCTAAGTGTATGGCGTCCACGGTGTACATTTGCATTTTGAGACGTATAAAACTCAGTAATTGTATCTATAACTGATTGAGGCTTTTGTGAGGTTGCTGCTGAGTCTAAATAAACAAGCGGGCAGCCGTTTATTGTTTGATTTAATGTCGGGAAGTCTTTTCTAATTTTATTTATATCAAACTTTAAAGTAGGCATAGCTCATCTACATAGTGTTTTTAAGGCAGGGATTGTAATCGGTTTATGATAATTCTCAAGTGCTGTTAATAAAAAAGGCCGCAAAATGCGGCCTTTTAAACTAACCAGCGCTAATTAACGCTTGTCAGTTGATACGTAGTCACGTTGAGTGTAACCAGTATACATTTGGCGAGGACGGCTGATCTTATGACCAGGTTGAGATAGCATCTCATCCCAGTGAGTGATCCAACCAACAGTACGTGCCATTGCAAAAATTACAGTGAACATGCTTGTTGGAATACCAATCGCTTTTAAGATAATACCAGAGTAGAAATCTACGTTAGGGTATAGTTTCTTCTCTACAAAGTACGGGTCTTCAAGGGCAATTTGCTCAAGCTTCATAGCAATATCAAGAAGTGGATCTTGGATATTTAGCTCAGCTAAAACTTCATGACACGTTTGACGCATTACTGTAGCACGTGGGTCGAAGTTTTTGTAAACGCGGTGACCAAAGCCCATAAGGCGGAATGGGTCAGCTTTGTCTTTAGCTTTAGCAACGTATTCATCAATACGGTCCACAGAGCCAATCTCTTCTAACATGTTTAAACATGCTTCGTTAGCGCCGCCGTGAGCAGGTCCCCATAAAGAAGCAATACCAGCTGCAATACATGCATACGGGTTAGCACCTGATGAACCAGCAAGACGCACTGTTGAAGTCGATGCATTTTGCTCATGATCTGCATGAAGCATAAAGATTTTATCCATAGCTTTAGCAGTTACAGGGTTAACTTTATATTCTTCAGCAGGTACAGAGAACATCATGTGTAAGAAGTTTTCTGCGTAGCTTAAATCGTTACGTGGGTATACAAACGGTTGGCCAATGTTTGTTTTATAAGCCATTGCAGCAATAGTTGGTAACTTAGCAACTAGCTTAACTGCACTTGTTTTACGTTGTTCTGCATCAGTAATATCAAGGTCTTCATGATAAAAAGATGATAATGCACCCACTACGCCACAAAGCATTGCCATTGGGTGAGCGTCAAAGCGGAAACCTTGGAAAAAGTTAGCAATCTTCTCGTCAAGCATAGTGCTTGTAGTGATTTCATTCTTAAAAACTTCATATTGTTCTTTAGAAGGTAACTCACCATTTAAAAGTAAGTAGCAAAGCTCAATATAGTTAGAATCTTCAGCTAATTGCTCAATTGGGTAACCACGGTGAAGTAGTACACCTTTACCACCATCAATATAGGTGATTGCAGATTCACAAGAACCAGTCGACATGAAACCTGGGTCATAAGTAAAGTGACCATGTGAACCTAACGTACGTACGTCGATTACATCTTGGCCAGCAGTGCCTTGATAAATTGGAAGTTCGATTGGATCTAGTCCATCAATATGGACTGTGGCTTTTTTATCTGCCATCGCTATGTATCTCCTATTAAGATATCTATTCTGATTTTTAGATTTTAAAGTTCTGAAATCTGTTTTAAGCACATCTTCGCATTTTAACGTGAAAGAGGGGGTTAAAGTCAATTTTTATAAACATTATGCATATATGTATAATAAATATTCGGTATTAATTAAATATAATACTATTGGCTAATTCGCAAACATCTCTAAATAAACAAGAATTGTAAAAAGTCCTGTGGGTATATATACTAACGGTGGTTTTAAACCGTATTGTATTTGGGTAAACATATTCTTAACAGCTTAAAATTTACTGTTTTGTGAACTTTAACTATTTTGATACGTTTATTCTGATAGTTCCATCAGTAATATTTGGTGGGTTTTTAGAAAAACAAGTAGATGAGCTCCACTGTGAGCAAAGATGGGCAAGTAACTGTGAAAAAGCAAAGACCTGTAAATCTAGATCTAACAACTATATCTATGCCGGCAACGGCTAAAGCTTCAATTTTTCACCGCGTCACCGGTGTTGCATTGTTTTTTGCTTTAACGTTTGTCATTTGGGCTTGGTCTGAGTCTCTCTCTTCAGCTGAAGGTTTTGAATTCGTCAAGGGTCTGTTTAACGGATTCATTGCCAAATTTATAGCTTGGGGCACTGTTTCTGTATTAGGTTATCACCTTATTGGTGGCATCCGTCATATGATTATGGATATGGGACATTGGGAAGAACTTGAATCAGGTAACCTCAGCGCTAAAGTATCAATGGCTCTTGGTGTTGTGTTTGCCGTATTGGCAGGGGTGTGGATATGGTTTTAAATCAAGCAACTCTAAAACGTGATGGTGTACAAGATTTCGTATCTTTACGTACCACGGCATTAATAATCAGCGCGTACGCGATTTTTATTATCGGCTATTTTTTAGCGACGCCAGAAGTCACTTTCGAAGCCTGGACAGGCCTCTTCTCTAACCTAGCAATGAAAGGGTTTACTTTAATTACCCTTATTTGCATTATGGTTCATACCCGCATTGGCCTTTGGCAAGTTCTTACAGACTATGTTAAGTGTTCGAAGTTGCGTGCTGTTTTAGGTTTTGTTTTAAACCTAATGGCCGTTGCTTACGTAGCTATTGGTCTAATCGTATTATGGGGTGTTTAAGTGAAATATTCTGTTCGTGAATTTGACGCCGTAGTAATTGGTGCAGGTGGTGCTGGTATGCGCGCTGCTTTAGCAATTACAGAATCTGGCAAAACGTGTGCATTAATATCTAAAGTATTTCCAACGCGCTCACACACTGTATCTGCTCAAGGTGGTATTACAGTAGCGCTTGGTAATTCACACGAAGACAACTGGGAATGGCATATGTACGATACCGTTAAAGGTTCCGATTTTATCGGCGACCAAGACGCTATTGAATACATGTGTCAAACTGGCCCAGAAGCTATTACTGAATTAGAAAACATGGGACTACCATTTTCTCGTTTTGAAAATGGCCGTGTTTACCAACGTCCTTTCGGTGGTCAATCGAAAAACTTTGGTGGTGAACAAGCCGCACGTACTGCTGCTGCTGCTGACCGTACTGGTCATGCTTTACTTCATCTTCTATATCAACAAAACGTTAAAAACAAAACAAATGTATTCTCTGAGTGGTATGCACTTGACTTAGTTAAAAACGACAATGGCGATGTAGTAGGGTGTACAGCAATTGAGATTGAAACAGGTGAAATCACTTTCTTCAAATCTAAAGCAGTTGTATTAGCCACTGGTGGTGCAGGTCGTATATTCGCATCAACAACAAATGCTCACATTAACACCGGCGACGGTGTTGGTATGGCAACACGCGCTGGTATTTCTATGCAAGACATGGAAATGTGGCAGTTCCACCCAACGGGTATTGCAGGTGCTGGTACGCTAGTAACTGAAGGTTGTCGTGGTGAAGGCGGTTATCTTTTAAATAAAGATGGCGAGCGCTTCATGGAACGTTACGCACCAAACGCAAAAGACTTAGCGTCTCGCGATGTTGTTGCGCGTTCAATGATGACTGAAATCCGTGAAGGTCGTGGTTGTGATGGTCCTTGGGGTCCTCATATCAAGCTGAAACTTGACCATTTAGGTGAAGAAACGCTTAACCTACGTCTTCCTGGCGTATGTGACCTAGCTAAAACTTTCGCTCACGTTGATCCAGCTAAAGAACCAATTCCAGTAATTCCTACTTGTCATTATATGATGGGTGGTGTTCCTACTAACGTAAATGGACAAGCACTACAAATCGATGCTCAAGGCAACGAAAAAGTAGTTGAAGGTTTATTTGCTGTTGGTGAGATTGCATGTGTATCTGTACACGGTGCAAACCGCTTAGGTGGTAACTCATTACTAGATTTAGTTGTATTTGGCCGTGCTGCTGGTAACTTCTTAGGTAAATACCTTAAAGATGTTGAAGTGTCAAAAGCGGCTTCAGAGTCAGATTTAGAAGCGTCTCTTGCACGTTACAACCGTTGGGAAAATTCAACGGCTGGCCAAGGTGAAGATCCAGTTCAAATCAAAAAAGATCTACAGCAATGTATGCAGCTTAACTTCTCGGTATTCCGTGAAGGCGATTCAATGGCTTCAGGTCTTCAAGAACTTAAAGAAATTCGTGAACGTCTGCAACATGCTCGTCTTGATGATAAATCATCAGACTTCAATACGCAGCGTATCGAATGTCTTGAACTAGATAACTTAATGGAAACAGCTTACTCAACTGCAGTAGCTGCAAACTTCCGTACAGAAAGCCGTGGTGCACATTCTCGCTTTGACTACCCAGATCGTGATGACGAAAACTGGTTATGTCACTCAGTATTCAATCCTGTAACGGATGAAATGAGTAAGCGTGATGTAAACTATGCGCCTAAAACGCGTGAAGCTTTCCCACCTAAAGCACGTGTTTACTAGGAGATAGACGATGGCACAAGTACAATTTTCAGTTTATCGTTATAATCCAGATGTTGACAACGCTCCTCGTATGCAAGAATACACCTTGCAAACAGAGGAAGGTCACGACATGATGGTGTTAGATGCACTTATTCTTTTAAAAGAACAAGATCCTACACTATCTTTTCGTCGTTCATGCCGTGAAGGTGTGTGTGGATCTGATGGTGTTAACATGAATGGTAAAAATGGTTTAGCATGTATTACTCCTTTATCTACGCTACAAAAAAATGGCAAAGGTAAAATTGTAGTACGTCCGTTACCAGGCTTACCTGTGGTTCGTGACCTTGTTATTGACATGAGTCAGTTCTACACTCAGTACGAAAAAGTTAAACCTTATTTAATTAATGATCAGCCTGCAGCAGGCGAGCGTCTTCAATCTATTGAAGAACGTGATAAATTAGATGGGCTATATGAGTGTATTTTGTGTGCATGTTGTTCGACATCGTGTCCTTCGTTCTGGTGGAATCCAGACAAGTTCATTGGTCCAGCAGGCCTTCTTCACGCTTACCGTTTCTTAGCTGATAGCCGAGATACAGCAACTGAAGAACGTTTAGCGGATTTAGACGATGCGTTCAGTGTGTTCCGTTGCCACAGTATCATGAACTGTGTTAGCGTTTGTCCTAAGGGTCTTAACCCGACTAAAGCAATTGGGCAAATCAAATCTATGTTATTAAACCGAGCGGTTTGATTACTTAGTAAACGTAAGATGGCTAATACAGATTATTAGCCATCTTGTTATGATAACTATTAATTTCTGCGCTAAAGAAAAGGGCTTATAAATGCACGAAGGTGTGATGAAGGCATGGCTAGAATCTTCACATTTAAACGGCGGCAACGTTGCTTATGTAGAAGAGCTTTATGAAGCGTATTTAGACGATGCGACTTCTGTGCCAGATGAATGGCGAGAAGTGTTCGAACAATTACCTAAAGTTGATGGTGTGGATGTTGAAGTAAAACATTCAGAAGTTCGAACGCAGTTTGCACAGCTTGCAAAAAACAAGCATAGAGAAGTAGTGGTAGCAGAGGGTAGTGGCGGTGACCTTAAACAGGTTAAAGTTCTACAACTTATTAATGCTTTCCGTTTTCGTGGACACCAAAATGCAAACCTAGATCCATTAGGTATTTGGCAACGAGAGCGTGTACGAGATTTAGAGCTAGAGTACCACGACTTATCTTCAAGTGATTTTGACCGCGAGTTTAACGTAGGATCGTTTGCCGTAGGCCGCGATACTATGCCTTTAGGTGAACTATACCAAGCACTAAAAACTACATATTGTGGTTCAATTGGCGCTGAGTATATGCACATCACATCAACAGAGGAAAAGCGTTGGTTACAACAGCGTTTAGAATCTGTCCAGTCTAGGCCAAAATTCGAAAAAGACGAAAAGCTGCGTATCCTAAAAGGATTAACTGCTGCTGACGGACTTGAAAAATATTTAGGGGCTAAGTTCCCAGGTGCTAAGCGTTTCTCACTTGAAGGTGGCGATGCGTTAGTTCCAATGTTAAAAGAGCTTATTCACCGCGCTGGTGAAAGCGGCCAACAAGAAGCTGTTATTGGTATGGCTCACCGTGGTCGTTTAAATGTTCTTGTAAATGTACTTGGTAAAAATCCATCAGAGTTATTTGATGAGTTTGCTGGTAAACATAAAGAAACATTAAGTTCTGGCGATGTTAAATACCACATGGGTTATTCATCTGACTTTGCTACTAAAGGTGGCAATGTTCATATGGCGCTTGCGTTTAACCCGTCTCATCTTGAAATTGTAAACCCAGTTGTTATGGGCTCAGTACGTGCTCGTCTTGACCGCTTAGGTGACAGTTCTGGTATTAAAGCTTTACCAATTACAATTCATGGTGATTCTGCGGTTACAGGCCAAGGTGTTGTACAAGAAACGTTTAACTTATCACAAACTAACGCGTTTAGTTGTGGTGGTAGTATTCGTATTGTTGTAAATAACCAAGTTGGTTTTACTACATCTAAACAAGACGATGTACGCTCTACAGATTACTGTACTGACATTGCTAAAATGGTTCAGTCACCTATCTTCCATGTTAACTCTGATGACCCTGAAGCAGTTGCATTTGTTACTCAAATTGCACTTGATTTCAGAAACCAGTTTAAACGTGACGTAGTAATCGATTTAGTATGTTACCGTCGCCATGGTCACAATGAAGCTGATGAGCCTAATGCAACTCAGCCTGTTATGTACCAAAAAATTAAAAAGCACCCAGTTCCACGTTTAATTTACGCAGATCAACTTATAGCTGAAGGCTCTTTTTCTGAACAAGAAATAAAAGCACTTGCTGATGAGTACCGTAATGCATTAGACGAAGGCAACTGTGTTGTTTCAGAAATACAACCAGAGACATCACATTCTTCAGATTGGGCAAAGTATGTTGGCCATGAATGGGATGTTGATTACGATGCCAGCGTACCTGTTGAAGAGCTCAAAGCACTCGGTGAGAAAATCGCTTCTTACCCAGAGCAATATAAAGCACAGTCACGCGTTAAAAAGATTTACGATGATCGTAAATTAATGGCTTCTGGTGAGAAACCTCTAGATTGGGGTATGGCAGAAACACTTGCTTATGCAACAATCGCAACTGAAGGCACTGACATTCGTTTAACTGGTCAGGATTCAGGGCGTGGTACATTCTTCCATCGTCATGCTGTTGTTCACAGTCAATCAGACGGCGCTACTTATACACCTCTACAGCACTTAAGCGAAGATCAAGGTACTTTTGAAGTATTTGACTCTGTTTTATCTGAAGAAGCTGTTGTTGCTTTTGAATACGGTTATGCAACTGCAGAGCCTACTTCATTAGTACTTTGGGAAGCACAGTTTGGTGATTTCGCCAACGGTGCACAAGTTGTATTTGACCAATTCCTAAGTTCTGGTGAGCAAAAATGGGGCCGTTTATGTGGTCTTACAATTTTGTTACCACATGGCTATGAAGGACAAGGTCCAGAGCATAGTTCAGCTCGCTTAGAGCGTTTCCTACAACTATGTGCTGATCACAACATGCAAGTATGTGTTCCATCTACTCCTGCACAAGTTTACGCTATGCTTCGTCGTCAATCAGTTCGACCACTACGTCGTCCGTTGATTGTTATGACGCCTAAGTCGTTGCTTCGTCATCCTCTTGCAACTTCATCGCTTGAAGAGCTATCGCATGGTGTTTTCCATAATATGATCGACGAAGTTGATGATATTAACCCTGAGAAAGTTGAACGCGTTGTATTTTGTAGTGGTAAAGTTTATTACGAACTATTACAAGAGCGTCGTAAGCTAGAGCAAGATAATATTGCTATTGTTCGTGTTGAGCAGTTATATCCGTTCCCACATGACGAAATGCAAACAATTATGGAGCGTTACCAACACGTAACTGATTTTGTATGGTGTCAAGAAGAGCCACAAAACCAAGGCGCATGGTACTGTTCACAACATCACTTTATTGATGCAATCCCACAAGGTGCTAAATTAAA
Source organism: Pseudoalteromonas sp. LC2018020214 (assembly GCF_016598755.1). Classification (NCBI taxonomy): domain Bacteria; kingdom Pseudomonadati; phylum Pseudomonadota; class Gammaproteobacteria; order Alteromonadales; family Pseudoalteromonadaceae; genus Pseudoalteromonas; species Pseudoalteromonas sp. LC2018020214. The sequence goes on along the minus strand of NZ_CP066804.1, from coordinate 1,883,987 downwards.
ATATGCAGGACGTAAAGCGTCTGCATCACCAGCGTGTGGTTACATGTCAGTACATACTAAAGAACAACAAGCGCTCGTTGCCGACGCGCTTACTATAGAAAATAAAGGATAAGCAATGAGCACAGAAATTAAAGTTCCTGTTCTTCCTGAGTCGGTTGCAGATGCTACCGTTGCTACATGGCATGTAAGTGTTGGCGACAAAGTAACTCGCGATCAAAACTTAGTAGACATTGAAACAGATAAAGTGGTTTTAGAAGTTGTTGCACAGCATGACGGTGTAATTACAGAAATATCACAAGAAGAAGGTGCAACCGTACTTGGCGATCAAGTTATGGGTTTACTTGGTGATGCTGATGCAGCGCCAGCAAGTGAAGGTTCATCTAAAGAAGAATCAGCACCAGCTAAATCAGAAGACGCGCCAGCGGCGCAATCAGCACCAGCATCAGAAGGTAAAGAAGTGGACATTAAAGTACCTGTACTTCCAGAATCAGTTGCAGACGCAACAATTGCTACATGGCATGTACAACCAGGTGACGCAGTAACACGCGACCAAAACTTGGTAGATATTGAAACAGATAAAGTTGTTCTTGAAGTAGTAGCTCAAGAAGATGGCATCATGGGTGATATCATTCACAACGAAGGCGATACTGTACTAGGCGAGCAAGTAATTGGTTCGGTTAAAGCAGGCGGTGCACCAGCGGCTCCAGCTGCAAAAGCACACGAAACGCCAGCAGCAGATTCTAGCGAAAGTTCAGATGTGTTAACACCATCTGTTCGTCGTTTAATTGCTGAGAAAGGCTTAGACGCTTCTAAAATTAACGGCACAGGTAAAAATGGCCGTGTAACTAAAGAAGACGTTGATACGTTCTTAAAAGCACCAGCGCCAGCGGCTAAAAAAGCAGAAGCTTCTGCTCCTGCAGCACCGATGGGCGACCGTACTCAAAAACGTGTTCCAATGACTCGTTTACGTAAAACGATTGCTACACGTCTTCTTGAAGCTAAAAATTCAACTGCAATGTTAACAACATTCAACGAAGTGAACATGGAACCAATCATGAGCCTTCGTAAGCAGTACCAAGAAGTATTTGAAAAGCGTCATGGTATTCGTTTAGGTTTCATGTCTTTCTACGTGAAAGCGGTAACTGAAGCACTTAAACGCTTCCCAGATGTTAATGCATCAATTGATGGTGACGATATTGTTTACCATAACTATTTTGATATTAGCATTGCAGTATCTACTCCACGTGGTTTAGTTACTCCAGTACTTAAAGATTGTGACAAACTATCTGTTGCTGAAATCGAAAAGGGTATTCGTGAATTAGCACTTAAAGGTCGTGATGGTAAGCTAACGCTTGCAGATATGACCGGTGGTAATTTCACTATCACTAATGGCGGCGTATTTGGTTCATTACTATCTACACCTATCATTAACTTGCCACAGTCTTCAATTTTGGGTATGCATAAAATCCAAGACCGTCCGATGGCTGTAAATGGTAAAGTAGAAATACTACCTATGATGTATTTAGCACTTTCTTATGACCACCGTATCATTGATGGTAAAGAATCTGTTGGTTTCTTAGTGACTATTAAAGAGTTACTTGAAGATCCAACTCGCTTATTGCTAGATGTTTAATCTAGTTGTATGAAATGTAAGCTGTGAATGAACATTCACAGCTTTTTTTTTGCGCCTTTGGTCTTACTGGGGTTTTCATGTTAAGCCTTGGGATCTATACTAGGTGCGCAATTTGGGATAGTTGTTTATTTGAAAAAATATTCAGCTCTTTTAGTATAAAAAATTGGATAAAGCATCATGAATTTGCATGAGTATCAGGCAAAACAACTTTTTGCCGAATATGGTTTACCAGTTTCTCAGGGTTTCGCTTGCGATACACCTGAAGAAGCTGCAGCAGCTGCTGAAAAAATCGGCGGTGATATGTGGGTTGTTAAAACTCAGGTTCACGCAGGTGGACGTGGTAAAGCTGGCGGTGTAAAGCTAGTAAAAACTATCGACGAAGTAAAAGCGTTTGCAGCTAACTGGTTGGGTAAAAACCTAGTTACTTACCAAACAGACGAGAAAGGCCAGCCAGTAGCTAAAATTTTAGTTGAAAGCTGTACTGACATTGCTAACGAATTGTACCTAGGTGCAGTAGTTGACCGTGCATCTCGCAAAGTAGTTTTCATGGCGTCTACTGAAGGCGGCGTTGAAATTGAAACTGTTGCAGAAGAAACACCAGAGCTTATCCACAAAGCTGAAATTGATCCATTAGTGGGTCCTCAAGCTTACCAAGCACGTGAACTAGGCTTCAAATTGGGTCTTAACCCAGTACAAATGAAGCAGTTTGTTAAGATCTTTATGGGTCTTGGTAACATGTTTACTGATTTTGATTTCGCACTACTTGAAATCAACCCGTTAGTAATTACAGACGAAGGTAACCTTCACTGTCTTGACGGAAAAATCGGTATTGATGGTAATGCACTTTACCGTCAACCTAAAATCCGTGAGTTCCACGATCCATCTCAAGAAGATGCACGTGAAGCACACGCAGCAAGCTTCGAGCTTAACTACGTTGCTCTAGATGGCAATGTTGGTTGTATGGTTAACGGTGCAGGCCTAGCAATGGGTACTATGGACATCGTAAACCTACACGGCGGCAAACCAGCTAACTTCCTAGATGTTGGCGGCGGCGCGACTAAAGAACGTGTTTCTGAAGCATTCAAAATCATCCTTTCTGACGACAATGTTAAAGCTGTTTTAGTAAACATCTTTGGCGGTATCGTACGTTGTGACATGATTGCTGAAGGTATCATTGGCGCAGTTAAAGAAGTTGGCGTAAATGTACCTGTAGTTGTACGTTTAGAAGGTACTAATGCTGAATTAGGTCGTGAAGTTCTTAAGAACTCAGGTCTAGATATCATTGCTGCTGAATCACTAACAGACGCTGCTGAGAAAGTTGTTGCTGCTGCGGAGGGCAAATAATGTCTGTATTAATCAATAAAGATACAAAAGTTATCTGTCAAGGTTTCACTGGTGGCCAAGGTACTTTCCACTCAGAGCAAGCGCTTGAGTACGGTACACAAATGGTTGGTGGTGTAAGCCCAGGTAAAGGCGGTCAAACGCACCTTGGTCTTCCTGTATTCAACACAGTTCGTGATGCTGTTCAAGAAACTGGCGCAACTGCTTCAGTTATCTACGTACCAGCTCCTTTCTGTAAAGATGCAATCTTAGAAGCTATCGATGCTGGCATCGAGCTGATTGTTTGTATCACTGAAGGTATCCCTACGCTTGATATGGTTGACGTTAAAGTTAAACTAGATCAAACAGGTACTCGTATGATCGGTCCTAACTGTCCAGGTGTTATTACTCCTGGTGAGACTAAGATTGGTATCATGCCTGGTCACATCCACAAACCTGGTAAAGTAGGTATTGTTTCTCGCTCTGGTACTTTAACGTACGAAGCGGTTAAGCAAACTACTGATGCTGGTTTTGGTCAGTCTACGTGTGTTGGTATTGGTGGTGATCCAATCCCAGGTACTAACTTTATCGACGTTCTAGAAATGTTCGAAAAAGATCCACAAACTGAAGCAATCGTAATGATTGGTGAAATTGGTGGTACTGCAGAAGAAGAAGCTGCAGAGTACATCAAAGCTAACGTAACTAAACCTGTAGTATCTTACATTGCTGGTGTTACTGCACCAGAAGGTAAGCGTATGGGTCACGCTGGCGCAATCATCGCAGGCGGTAAAGGTACTGCTGATGAGAAATTTGCTGCATTAGAAGCTGCGGGCGTAAAAACTGTACGTTCACTTGCTGAAATCGGTAAAGCACTTAAAGAGAAAACAGGCTGGTAATTGCTTGTTTCCTCTGAAAAGGCCCGCTTATGCGGGCCTTTTTGTTATTGAGGTAAATTTAGAACGGATAACTAATATGCTGAAAAAAGCGTACAGACAAATCTTGTCGTTGTTTATTTATAGCCAGCTCGTTACATAATGCATGAATTGTTTTCTCTACTTGGTTCATAAAGCGGCCATAACCAATTTCATGTTTATCCTGCTGCGTTGCTACAATAACAAAATGTAGTGTTTCTACTAATTTTGTTGCTTCATAAAAATACTTAATTTGATTTTCATTTGATTCAACATCAAAGCTCAACTTTTGTAACTCTGCATTACCTTCATTTTTATCTATTTTACTGTTTCGGACAATGGGTATTGCGCCATTAGCTACCATTGCACCGTGTGTTAGTTTGTTTTGTTCACATGCGCGTTTAAAACTATCTGCAAAGTAATCATAAAACTTTTCCACATCGTTATTGTTCACCATTGTTTGAAACTGTGTTTTGATGGCCCGAGAAACCGCAATGGTAAATGTTGCGTAAGTCATTTCAGCATAGTCACTAGGAATATTACATTGCCTTGATTGATAACGAGGGTAGAGGCTTCTGAGTTTATATCCATAACTCTCTTTATTTCCCTTATCTTTAGCAAATAAATCGTAAGTTAGATGTTGGTGATCGCGAAGTTTAAATTGGGGCTGATTTATAAATAACTGTTCTTGGAGTAAGTTTAATACTTTTTGTACTCTATTGTGAAACAAAGCTGAGTTTGCACGTAAGTCTTCACCCGTGGCTAAAAACAAGAAACGTATTTTCTTGCTTTTTATATCTGGTAAGTAATAAATTTTATGTGCCTCGTGATAACGAGGGTTATAAAAAAACAACATCTGCTTGTCGGTTTCTAGTTGATATGACTCATCATGAAAGCGTACAACTGGTAGTTTATCGTTTGCTAATAAATGTACATTATGCAGTTCATACTCATCACAACATGCAAATAATTGACGTGCAATACGCTCGTAGCAACAGTTTATAGTGCTAAAGCTATTATAAAATGCTTCATTAGGTATTATTTCAGCCAATAAATAGTGGTTAGCGCGTGCATTAGTTGGAATATATACACGGTGTTGATTAAGTGTCGCCATCTTAGAATCCTTATAAAGTAGGTTATTTAGCTACTATAATTGGCTTTGATGACCTAAATGTTGCGTTAAAACAAATTTTATTCATAAACAATTGAACAAGTGGATTAAAGTTAATCAATATCTAAAATAAACCTTAATCTATTGCTGTATGTTATTGTATGTTTTTGTAATAATGCATTAGTTTTGTTATTACGTAATATTTAGAGGATCACACTCCTATGGCGGAAATTGAGAATCGCCCAAGTAACTTTATTAGAACCCGAATTGATGAAGACTTAGCAAGTGGCAAACATGCGACAACGCATACACGTTTTCCACCTGAGCCAAATGGTTTTTTACATATTGGCCATGCCAAATCAATTTGTTTGAATTTTGGTATCGCAAAAGACTACAACGGTTTATGTAACCTACGTTTTGACGATACAAACCCTGAAAAAGAAGACATTAACTACGTTAACTCTATTAAAGAGGATGTACAGTGGTTAGGCTTTAATTGGGATGGCGACATAAAGTATTCTTCTAACTATTTTGATACTTTATATGGTTACGCAGTAGAGCTTATTGAAAAAGGCTTAGCGTACGTTTGTTTTTTAACTGCAGACGAAGCACGACAGTACCGCGGTACATTAAAAGAGCCAGGTAAAAACAGTCCTTATAGAGATACTTCAGTTGAAGAAAACCTAGCGTTATTTGAAAAAATGCGCGCTGGTGAATTCAAAGAAGGTGAATGTGTACTGCGTGCTAAAATTGATATGGCAAGCTCATTTATGGTGCTTCGCGATCCAATTATTTACCGTGTACGTTTTGCTCATCATCACCAAACAGCAGACAAGTGGTGCATTTACCCAATGTATGACTTCACTCACTGTATTTCTGATGCGCTTGAAGGTATTACACATTCATTATGTACATTAGAGTTCCAAGATAACCGTCGTTTATACGACTGGGTACTTGATAACATTAGTTTAGAGTGTCACCCACAGCAAATTGAGTTTTCGCGCTTAAATCTTGAATACACTATTATGTCAAAGCGTAAGCTAAATGATTTAGTAGTAAATAACTATGTAGAAGGGTGGGATGACCCTCGTATGCCTACTATTGCAGGTTTACGTCGTCGTGGTTATACACCAGGTTCAATTCGTGAATTTTGTTTGCGTATTGGTGTAACAAAACAAGAGAATATGGTTGAAATGGGCATGCTTGAAGCATGTATCCGTGAAGACTTAAACGAAAATGCACCACGTGCAATGGCTGTACTCGATCCTGTTAAAATCGTTATTGAAAACTACGATGCAGATAAAGTTGAAACTTTATCAGTGGCTAATCACCCAAATAAAGAAGAAATGGGGCGTCGTGATGTTCCATTTACTCGTGAAATCTATATTGAACGAGAAGACTTTAAAGAAGAAGCGAATAACAAATTCAAACGTTTAGTACTTGATAAAGAAGTACGCTTACGTGGTGCTTATGTTATTAAAGCGCAGCGTGTTGAAAAAGACGAAAATGGCGAAATCACAACCATCTTCTGTACTTACGACAACGAAACACTTGGTAAAAACCCAAGTGATGGTCGTAAAGTAAAAGGTGTTATTCATTGGGTTTCAGCACCAGAGTCTATTACTGCAGAAGTTCGTTTATACGACCGTTTGTTTAGCGTACCAAATCCAGCAGCTGCAGAGGAATTTGAAACTACGCTAAACCCAGAGTCACTGGTTGTTTTACCTAATGCTAAATTAGAACCATCGCTTGCTAACTCGCAAGCAGAGCAGGGCTTTCAGTTTGAGCGTACAGGTTATTTCTCTCGTGATTCTAAATCAGAGAACGTTGTATTTAATCAAACAGTGGGTCTTCGCGATTCATGGTCTAAAACTCAATAAGTAATACCAATTCGCTTAATTAAGTGATCTATTTTGAGGCTGGAAAAACGTGTTGATAGCTAGGCAAAAAATTCGCTATTTAGTTATTCTAAATGAGCATTTTTTAACGCAGGTAACGACACGTTTAGCCCCGCAAAATGATTAAGTATTATTGTGGATTGGTATAATACTTAAAATATACCCAGGAATTACTGGGTATATTTATTACTATTGTCTTTTAGGCACAAAAAAACCTGCACTTAGCAGGTTTTTTTATTGCTTTTAAAAGCGGTATTAGCTGTTAGCGTCGCTAAATTCTTTACACGCTGCTTTATCATTACACTCACCGTATAAATACAAAGAATGGTTTGTAAGAGTAATACCATTTTCTTCAGCAATTTCTAGCTGACGACGCTCAATCATGTCATCTTCAAACTCTACTACTTTGCCACATTTCAAACATACTAAATGATCGTGGTGAGTGCTTCCTGAAAGTTCAAATACTGATTTTCCGCCTTCAAAGTGATGACGGCTTACAATACCCGCATCATCAAATTGGTTAAGTACGCGGTATACAGTTGCAAGACCAATTTCTTCACCTAGATCCAAAAGAATTTTGTAAACATCTTCAGCACTGATGTGTTGGTTATCTGGAGATTGTAAAATCTCTAATATTTTAATACGCGGTAAAGTTACTTTTAAACCGGCTTTTTTAAGTTCCAAGTTATGATCAGTCATTAAATCTGTCTCAATTTTATTTGGTTATACTAGACATCTTGCAAAGATGTACACGACACATTAGCAACAAACAGGATAACGTGCCTAAGCGTTAAGTGCAAAGAACAATTGATATATATTGCCTCTAAAGCTTAAAACGCTAACTGTTTGATAATTATTTAAACAGCTAGCGATATATGCAGTAAATTAGTCAGCTAATTCACTTAAACACATTTCTTCATATACTTGAGCAGACCATGCTTTAACACGTTGTTCTGTAAGCTCTGGTTGACGGTCTTCGTCGATACCCAAACCTACAAAGTGCTTATCATCAGCCATTCCTTTAGATGCTTCAAAGTCATAGCTTTCACTTGGCCAATGGCCCACAACAATAGCGCCACGTTCAGTAACAATATCGTTGATCATGCCCATTGCATCTAAAAAGTACTCAGCGTAATCTTCTTGGTCACCACAACCAAAAATAGCAACAAGTTTACCTTCAAAGTCTACTTCTTCAAGTTCTGGAAAAAAGTCATCCCAGTCACATTGAGCTTCACCGTAGTACCAAGTAGGGATACCGAATAAGATTAAATCAAATTCAGCAATCTCTTCTTTAGAGCTTTTTGCAATATCATGAACAGCCACTAGCTTTTTACCCAATTCTTTTTGGATCATTTTTGCTACGTGTTCTGTGTTACCTGTGTCACTTCCGAAAAAAATGCCTACACTTGCCATGGATTTAAAACCTTTTATGTATCAATAGCCAATCTTTCTTGTAAAATCGTTTCAATCAGCGCACTGCGGCTAATATTTTGTGCATCTGCCATATCACTCAATGCTTGATATAACTGCGATGAAACTTTAAATTCAACACGCTTTAAACCACGTGCTTTATCTCTTTTTATTTGATTACGTTTATTTACCTTTAACTGCATATCCCGAGAAAGGGGATTGGTCTTAGGTCTGCCTGGGCGTTTTTCGTATTCAAATAAATCGAGTGTAGTTCTATCTGTTTCTGACTTCGCCATGCTTAACCTACACCTGCGCCTTGCCAAAATACTTGAATAAGCCCTTTAGCAATAAAGCCTGAACAACCTAAAAAGAGCACGCCCCAAACAATGTATTGTCCGAACTTTGGTACATTGCCACTTTTTAGTACGTCTTTAATTGCCATGCCGATGAATATGAAAATACCGGCTAAGCCAAAATACAACCCTAGGGTATCAAATTCGTTAATTAACTGACTGACCATCAACGTATAACCTTTAAATTAAACGGCGCGTACTATAGCATATAAATATTCATATATTTAGTGCGCTGAATCAAAAACACGCGATTAAAATTGCTTTAAACCGCAGTTAAAAAGTCATTTATCGCTTTATTAACAGCAAGAGGCTTTTGAGCATGAAGCCAATGACCTGCGCCATGAATAATTTTAGCCTTGGTGTTTTTAAAGCGTGCTGTAATTGCAGTACGATGCTCGGGCAATATATAGTCAGAATCATTACCTTTAATGAAAAGAGTATCGCATAAACAAGAATTGTTTTCATTAACATTGGATGTGATTGTCGAATATTTTTCATCAAGCACATTTAGGTTAAATCGCCATGCAAAATGACCTTCTTCATTTTTGGCGAGGCTTTTAAGTAAAAACTGTCGAACCCCCAGCTCTTCAATATAAGGCTGCATAATTGCATCAGCTTGCTTTCTATCGTCTATTGACTGCGTTGAAACTGCTTTTAATGCTTGTAATATTTTTGTGTGGCGAGCAGGGTAACTAACAGGTGCGATATCAAGTACAACCAATTTATTTACCAGTTCAGGGTGTGTTAGTGCTAATTCCATTGCGACTTTCCCACCCATAGAATGTCCAACTAAATGTGCTTTATCTATGTTTAAATGTGCTAATAATTCAACAATATCTTGAGCCATTGCAGGGTAGTTCATTTCATCACTATGAGGAGAAAGCCCGTGGTTGCGTAAATCAACGTTAATAACATTAAAGTGTTCACTTAATGGTTTTGCGATTACATTTAGGTTTTCTAATGATCCAAAAAGTCCGTGGATCAAAATAACATTAGGGCCTTGCCCTTGTTGCTTGTAATTTAACTGCATACACGCCTCCTGAAAATTTCGCCATAGTTTGCCGAGCATTGCTCTAAAAAGCAAAAAATACAGCGACTATTTATTAAATTGGGCTTTTGTTCGTTAAATCAACAACAATCAAGTAAATATTAATATGTTTACGGGAGTGCTTGTTGTAACTCGCATTTCTGATTGGTTTGGGTATAATCACACGGGAGAAAAAAATGTGACCCGTAATGACAGGAAGAACATGAAACAAATCGACATAGACGACGAGTTATATCAGTATATTGCAAGCAATACGCAAAGTATTGGTGAAAGTGCATCCACTATTTTACGTCGTTTATTAAATCTGAACGGCGAAAAAATTCAAACCGCAAACGTAGAACTAACTCAAAATAATCAAACTGCGACTACGTCTACCGCCACATTAAAAAGCTCAGAACCACCTGCTGCTGAGACTTCAAAAAAACAAACGCCTGTAGCTCACGCACCCGTGAAGCAAAAAAGCGATAATGTTTTTAATGTATTAAATAAAGAAGAGCTGGCAATGCAAAAGGGTGTTGTTGGGCGCTTTTTGTTTATTTTAAGTGCATTTTACCGCACACATAAAACTGATTTTTCGGCTGTACTAGATATAAAAGGGCGTGACCGTGTTTACTTTGCTACTAGTAAAGAAGCCTTAGTAAATAGCGGTAGTAGTATGAACCCTAAAAACATAACTGATAGTGAATATTGGGTTATGACAAATTCTAATACAACGCGTAAAAAAATGATGCTTCATGAAGTTGCTCTTTGCCTTGGATATAGTGCAGAGCAAGCTGAAAAAATTCGCGATTACCTGTAAGGAAATATAATGGCTATTCACTCAGGCGCAGGCAAAACTGCTCCACAATCAGCACTGGTTAACGTACCTAAATTAGTATCTGCGTATTACTTAAACGAACCTGATCTTGAACAAAATCCAGAGCATTGTGTTGCTTTTGGTACATCAGGCCACCGTGGTTGTTCTTACGATGTTAAATTTAACGAGTCACACATTTTAGCGATTACTCAGGCTATTTGTGATTATAGAAAACAAAATGATATTTTTGGTCCGTTATTTTTAGGTAAAGACACACACGCACTGAGTGAGGCTGCATTTAATTCAGCTATTGAAGTTTTAGTTGCTAACGAAGTGCAAGTGATAACGCAAGAAAACGGTGACTTTACACCAACGCCAGTTATCAGCCACGCCATAGTTAGCCATAACAAGCTACACCCAAATGAGCTTGCAGACGGGATTGTTGTTACGCCTTCGCATAACCCTCCTGAAGATGGTGGCTTTAAATATAACCCACCTAATGGCGGACCTGCTGACACCGACGTTACTAAATGGATTGAAGACAGAGCAAATCAACTTTTATTAGAAGACTTGGTCGAAGTTGAGTTATTCCCATTCGCTAAAGCTTCACGTTCAGGCTTTATTCGCTACGAAGATTTAATGACTCCTTATATTGATGATTTAGCAAATATCGTTAATTTAAAAGCCATTAGCGATGCAGGTATCAAAATTGGTATTGATCCACTAGGTGGTTCAGGTATTAATTTTTGGCCTGTTATTGCTAAAAAATATAATTTAGATTTAACCGTTGTTAATGATGTTGTTGACCCACGTTTTGCTTTTATGCCACTTGATAAAGATGGCAAAATTCGTATGGATTGTTCATCACCTTATTCAATGGCGAACCTTATTGCATTAAAAGATGATTTTGATGTGTCTATTGGTAACGACCCTGACTACGATCGCCACGGTATTGTAACGCCAGATGGTTTAATGAATCCAAACCACTTTTTAGCAGTGGCAATTGATTACTTACTTAAACACCGTGATTGGAATGAAACAGTAGAGATTGGTAAAACACTGGTTTCTAGCTCTATGATCGATAAAGTAGCAGCGCGCAATAATCGAAAAGTAAAAGAAGTACCCGTAGGCTTTAAATGGTTTGTTGAAGGCTTAAGCAAAGGCAAGCTTGCCTTTGGTGGCGAAGAAAGCGCAGGTGCTGCATTCTTACGTTTTGATGGCTCTGTATGGTGTACAGATAAAGACGGCTTTATTATGGGACTACTTGCTGCAGAAATACTTGCAGTAACAGGTAAAACTCCATCAGCGCTATATAAAGAACTAGAACAAGAGTTTGGTTCTCCAATTTATAAACGCCTTGATGCACCGGCCTCAAGCGGCCAAAAGTCACGTTTAAAAGCATTGAGTGCTTCTGATGTTAAAGCAGATACACTTGCTGGCGAACCTATTTTGCAAAAACTGACTCATGCACCAGGTAACGATGCGGCAATTGGTGGTTTAAAAGTGGTCACTGAAAATGGCTGGTTTGCAGCGCGTCCATCAGGTACTGAAGATATTTATAAAATATACCTTGAATCATTTAAAGGTGAAGAGCATTTAGCGTTACTTGAAAAAGAAGCTAAAAAGTTAGTCGATTCTGTGATCAGCTAACACTGCTTAAACTATTTTAAAACGGCTGATTTATTCAGCCGTTTTTGTTTCTATACCTTTACCTTGTGCATATGTATGCATAAGAGTTGACTCTCACATTATTTTAAAGGGCTTATTACATGTCAGCCAATCCATCTTACTTAAATGAATTAAAACAAACGGGCGATTTTTTAACGCTTAGCCGTAATAACGAATGGCATTTAGATGCAGGTGAATTTGTTTTAGATAATGGAACTTGTGTAAATATACACGATACCGGTGTAATTGAGTTTCAACCTGCTGTCAAAACAAGCAAAGATGTAATTTATTCAAGCGCTGTACACGGTAACGAAACTGCGCCAATTGAAATTTGTGATGCGCTCATTAAACAAATTATAAAAGGTGAGCTAGTCCTTAAACAGCGTGTTTTATTTATTTATGGTAATCCACAATCAATTAATATTGGCCTGCGTTTTGTAGAAGAAAACTTAAATAGATTATTTAATGGTCACCATACAGTTGAAGGTGTACCAATGAATAATGAACGAAACCGCGCTGCAAAGCTTGAGCAATACGTAAGTGACTTTTATGCACGTGGCCAGCAAGGCAGTAGCCGATGTCATTACGACTTACACACTGCAATTAGAGGCTCTAAAAACGAAAAATTTGCTGTGTATCCATTTTTACATGGTAAGCCATGGAAAAAGTCACAGTTACAATTTTTATTGAGCTGTGGTGTAAATACCGTACTTATGATGAAATCACCCGCAACAACGTTTAGCTATTATTCGTCGTTTGTTCATGGTGCGGACTCGTTTACGGTAGAGCTGGGTCAGGTTAAGCCATTTGGCCAAAATGATATGGCCCGCTTTGAAAAAACAAAGCAAACATTAACTGCATTAATTAGCCAAAATGAAGTTAAATACCCTGATTTTAATGCAAGTGAGTTTGAGTTATTTGCAGTGCACCGCACAATTAATAGAACGCAGGATGATTTTAGTTTCCCTTTTTCTGATGATGCTGAGAACTTTACTGGCTTTGCGAAAGGTGAACTACTTGCAACCGACGGTGATACAGCGATTTACGCTGACGTTGAAGGTGAGGCTATTATATTTCCAAATGCGAGCGTAGCATTAGGCCAAAGGGCACTGCTTACCGTTATTCCAATGGATATTGATAGCAATTTCGTCTAATTAAACTCATCAGACCACTGGTGGCTTCAAGTTAACTATATGATTACTATTAATTAAAGTAACCGTATCGTTAACTTGCCACTTATTTAACCTGTATTTGCTTTTGTTTCGTCCCAGATGTGTTGAATAACACTTTACGTTAACGTAAAGTGTTGGCAGCTTTAATTAAAGATAGTGCAGATGTTGCAAAGTTTAACCAGCAACAATCACCCACAATAATAATTTAAAGGGGCACTGTTTTACCGACAACAAAAGAAGGTAGGTTATGAGTAATCCAAATAACGTATCGCTGAATATTAACCACGCGCTTGAATTTATTGATGGCCAAGCACTTAATATTCCAACCCTTAGTATTTTAACTGAGGACGGCGACATTCATCCTAGTGCAACCGCACCTGATATTTCAAAACATACCGCTATTAAGTTATATGAAACAATGCGTTTTATACGTTTGTTAGATGAACGTATGCAAGGCGCGCAGCGCCAAGGTCGTGTTAGTTTTTATATGCAATGCCTAGGCGAAGAAGCCGCAGTTACAGCCTCTGCTGCTGCACTTGATCAAGACGATATGATCATGGCTCAATATCGTGAACAAGCTGCACTACATTATCGTGGTTTTACACTCGATCAATTTATGAACCAAATGTTCTCAAATGAATTGGATTTAGGTAAAGGTCGCCAAATGCCAATCCATTATGGCTCTAAAGCGCTAAACTACATGACGATTTCATCGCCACTGGGTACGCAAATACCACAGGCCACAGGTTATGCATATGGTCAAAAAATAAAGCATATCGACGCTAAAACAGGTGAGCTTGCAAGCACAATTGATAACGTGACTATTTGTTACTTTGGTGAAGGTGCTGCATCAGAAGGTGACTTTCATGCGGGCTTAAATATGGCGGCTGTTCACAAAGCGCCGGTTATATTTTTTGCACGTAATAACGGCTATGCCATATCTACCCCTGCTGATGAGCAGTTTAAAGGCGATGGTATTGCGTCGCGTGGTGTAGGTTATGGTATTAAAACAATTCGTGTTGATGGCACAGATGCACTTGCAGTGTATGCAGCGACTAAAAAAGCACGCGAAATAGCCTCAACACAAGGTGAGCCTGTGCTTATTGAATCGATTGCTTATCGTTTAGGTGCGCACTCTACGTCAGACGATCCAAGTGGTTATCGCTCTAAAGATGAAGAAGCAAATAATCAAATCTGTCCTATTGATAAATTTAGAAAATGGTTGGTCAAGCAAGATTGGTTAAACGAAGAGGACGACATAAAAGCAAAAGAGTCGATTCGTGAAGAAATTTTAGCAGCGCTTAAGCGTGCTGAAGTTGTTGCCAAGCCTGCTTTAGAAGAATTGGTATCTGACGTTTACGATACTCCAATTCCGTTATTGCAACGTCAGTACGAGCAATTAAAAGAACATATAAAACAGCATCCAGATGCTTACCCAGTAACCGCAGGGAGAATTAAGTAATGGCTAAAATGAACATGCTCCACGCAATTAACTCTGCCCTCGATATTACGATGAACGAACACCCTCAAGCCTGTATTTTTGGCGAAGATGTTGGTTACTTCGGTGGTGTATTTAGAGCAACATCAGGCTTGCAAGAAAAGTACGGTAAGCATCGCGTTTTTAATACGCCTTTAACCGAACAAGGTATTTTAGGCTTTGCTAATGGTTTAGCGGCATTTGGTGCGCCTGCATTGGCAGAAATTCAATTTGCTGATTATATATTCCCAGCGTTCGATCAAATAGTAAATGAAGCCGCTAAATTTCGTTATCGCAGTGGTAATGAATTTAATGTTGGTAACTTAACTATTCGTACGCCTTATGGCGGTGGTATTGCTGGTGGCTTATATCACTCGCAATCACCCGAAGCTTATTTTGCACATACACCGGGCTTAAAAGTGGTTGTACCGCGTAACCCTTATCAAGCTAAGGGGTTATTACGTGCCTCTATTAAAGATGATAACCCTGTCATATTTTTTGAGCCTAAGCGTTTATATCGTGCATCAACAGGCGAAGTGCCAGAAGAAGATTATAGTATTGAATTAGGCACGGCTGAAGTAGTACAAGAGGGTACCGATATTACGCTTTTAGCGTGGGGTGCTCAAATGGAGATTATTGAAGAGGCAGCACAGCAAGCAAGCGAGCAAGGTATAAGCTGTGAAGTTATTGACCTTCGTAGTATTTTACCATGGGATGTTGAAACGATTGCTAAATCGGTTATTAAAACCGGTCGTTTAATCGTGAGCCATGAAGCGCCTATAACTAATGGCTTTGGTGCCGAAATAGCAGCAACAATACAACAAGCGTGTTTCTTGCATTTAGAGTCGCCAATTTTACGTGTATGTGGTCTAGATACACCATACCCGTTGGCACTTGAAAAAGAATACGTACCGGATGCACTAAAAGTGTTGGCTGCAATTAAACAATCAATGGATTTTTAGGGGGTACCATGGCGAAAGATTTTATATTACCCGATATTGGTGAAGGCATTGTTGAATGCGAAGTAGTTGAATGGCTAGTACAAGAAGGCGATACCGTATCTGAGGATCAGCCAATTTGTGATGTGATGACAGACAAAGCATTAGTACAAATTCCGGCAGTGCATGATGGCATTATTTCAAAGCTATATTATCAAAAAGGTGAAATTGCTAAAGTACATGCTCCTTTATTTGCTATGGATGTAACTGGTGATAGTACGAGTAATGAAGTAGTAGAAGAGCCAGTTCAAGCTGAAAATCAAGCTAACAACAATGCATCTGATGTAGTTGAGGACTTTATACTACCTGATATTGGTGAAGGTATTGTCGAATGTGAGATTGTTGATTGGTTAGTCGCAGAAGGCGATGAAATAGAAGAAGACCAAGCGGTTTGTGACGTAATGACCGACAAAGCATTAGTACAAATTCCGGCAAAATATACAGGCACAGTAAAAAAACTATATTACCAAAAAGGTGAAATAGCAAAAGTACATAGCCCGTTGTTTCAAATGACAATTGCAGGCAGTGCAGTAAAGCCAAATGTTGATATAAACCAAGCGGTCGTAAAGGCTCAAACTAATGCCGTCGCTGAAAAAGTTGCCCCAGTTGAAACGCAGCAAGCTGCAAAGGTTATCAATCAAAAAGCGGTTGCATCCCCTGCAGTTCGTCGTAAAGCACGTGAGCTAGATGTTGATTTAACCTGTGTACCAGGTAGTGGAAAAAATGGCCGTATTTACAAGCAAGATATTGAAGAGTTTGTAAAAGGCGAAGTGCCAAATACTATTGATACTTCACCGCTTAATAGCGATGCTTCTCAAAGTGCAGTACAAAACCAAACACAGAATCAAAGCGGTGGCGTACGAGTAGAGCAAATTAAAGGCATTAAAGCGGCCATGGCCAAACAAATGGTAGCTTCAGTTTCAACTATTCCGCACTTTACGTTTAGTGATGAAATAGACTTAACACAGCTTATAGCTTTGCGCAGCTCCTTAAAAGAGCAGTACAAAGCACAAGGCGTAAAGCTCACCATGATGCCATTTTTTGTAAAAGCACTCTCGCTGGCAATGAAAGAGTACCCTGTACTTAATTCAAAAGTGAATGATGATTGCTCAGAGCTTACCTATTATAACGATCATAATATTGGTATAGCGGTTGATTCAAAAATTGGCTTGTTAGTGCCTAATATTAAGTCGTGCCAGAGTAAGAGTATTGTTGATGTGGCTAATGATTTAACCCGCTTAACTCTCTCAGCGCGAGAAGGGCGTGTTGCCCCTGATGATTTAAAAGGTGGGACAATTAGCATTTCTAACATTGGTGCGATTGGCGGCACTATTGCGACCCCTATAATTAATAAACCAGAAGTAGCTATTGTTGCGCTTGGTAAACTACAGCATCTACCACGTTTTGACGAAAGTGGGCACGTTGTGAGTAAAGCGATAATGCAAGTAAGTTGGTCTGGCGATCACCGTGTTATTGATGGCGGAACGATTGCTCGCTTTAATAACCTATGGAAATCGTACTTAGAAAATCCTTCGGCAATGATGATGGCAATGAGTTAATAATATAATTGTTTAAACCTAGGGCGTGTTGATCTTTGATGATTGAATTTGCAGCAGTATGTTTGGTTTTTAGGCAAGGCAGAGCCTATGAAGAGTGGTTACTCCCCATAAGTAGGCGATAACGCAGCATAAATGCCAAACATGCGCTGCCCTTCGGGTTCTGCCTAGGGGCGATAAACTCTTTGTTGCTCGGTTTTTACTTAGCCCACTAGGTTACAAACCTCGCGCCGCGATTAAATCGCCCCTAGATTGAACAAATTACAATCCGCAAAGGTCAACACGCCCTAATAAAAAAACCAGCAATTTGCTGGTTTTTTGTTTTAAATGAGTCTGTTTTTATTTAAGATACAAGTGTTACTAAAAAGTAATAAAGTTAACCCTGTTAGGGAATATAAAAAATAACACTAAGGAAATTTCATGGAACATTATATGAACGCGCTTCGCAGCTACGCCGATTTTTCAGGCCGTAATCGCCGCAAAGCATTTTGGATGTTTTACTTAATCAACTTTTTAATCGCTTTAGCACTGGGAGTGGTTGATGAGCTAATGGGTGTAGCTGTGATTGGAACAATATATAGCTTGGCATTATTGATCCCTCAATTGAGTGCTGGCGCACGTCGCCTTCATGATACTGGTCGTTCAGGCTGGTGGCAGTTACTTTGGTTAGTGCCAGTAATTGGTTGGATTGTTTTAATTGTTTTTCTTGCACAAGACTCACATGAAGGTGAGAACGATTATGGCCCAAATCCAAAAGAACTAGCTGCAGAGCCAGCAGCCGTATAAATAAAATAAGTTAACATCCTAAAAGCTCAGCAATAGCTGAGCTTTTTTGTTTATGGTAATTTTAACTTAAAAAGTAAAGGCCATAGCCAACGGCCAAAGCAGGAATAGATGTATACACAGTCGCAATTACAGCCGCTTTAGGTGCCATTGCAATTGCAGGAAATAACGCATCACCATCATTAGATATTGCATTAGCAGTTAATGCACTAAAGGGAATAATGCCTTGAATATATAACGTAGTAACAATTATTTGCGGGCCACAACCTGGTAAAAAACCAATCACTGCAGCAATAAGTGGCGCTAAATAAGCATAATGTGCAAACCAGTTTTTTAAATCAAGCCCTGCAATATTTACTAAAATCTCAAACAACATAAACGATGCCACTACCCATGCGGTCACAAAGTGTGTGTCTTGAAGTACTTTAATAATTTTAGAAGGTGGATTACATTCATCGTCTTCTGAGGTTACTTCTTTATAGCTTTCACCTTTAGAAGAATACGCCCATATAGTTACAGTAAATAACGCCATTGCAGCACCAAAAATACTAATACTTGTGCCTGTGTATTTTCCAAATTGATCAAAGTTGACATTAAATGCAATTAAAAAAGCAATAATGAGGCTTGGAATAATAGCGAACATCCAAACGGGTTTGCTTATTTTAATTATACTAGTTGGCAATACTTTAACTTGGTGTTTTTGTTCTTGCTTTGTTGGGCGTAAAAAGTCTTTTGCATGAAGGGCGTTTACTATAACACCACAAAGCGTGCCTACTACTAAGCCAATAGCCATTATGGTTAAACCTTCAGTAGGGCGAGTGGCAAGGAGTAAAAATGCGGCATCTCCCATTGTAGCTGTTAAAACAGCAACAATAGCCCCAAAACTTGCTTGGCCTTTTGTAAACTGGGTAACCACTATTATTGCACCACCACATCCAGGAAGGGCACCTAAAACGGCAGCAAAAAATATTTCTAATACCGGCGATTTAGCACTTAAATAACTAAGTTCTAATTGAGGTAAATGCTCTATGGCGTAGTAATAAATTAATAATGTAGCAGCAACAAATACGCTAACTTGAAAAAAAGCATCGCTTAGTGCTGTTATTGTAATTTCACGAAGTGATGGCATAGCTAAGCATACCAACAAAAAAAGTGGTAATAATAAACGTTTATTTTGGCTAACAAAGCGTTTAGAAGCGGGCGTAATAAATCCTATTTGAGAGAGTAAAATCATACAGTGTTACCAATTAAATAAACTTAGTAACACTGTATATTTTAATTGAATGATAATCAATATCATTTGCATCTATTTAAATCGATTACTCTCTTTGAGTTTTTCGATGTTAAACTAATGCTACTTACGTTGAAATTCTGAGCTTGCATTCCACGTTGGCCATTGCTCTTGCTCCGAAATATCAAAGCCTACTTTATAAAACAATTGTAAGTCTTGAACAGCACCCGATAAATCCCATTCGTCACGGTAACGATCACATGGTTGATGATAACAACCGCGAAGTACTAAACTCATGCGTTTACGGTAATTAGCTGTTTCTTCATCAGCTGCGACTGTGCCACCGCCTGCGTACATGGCTGGAATGCCCATATTTGCAAATGCAAAGTGATCAGAGCGGTAATAACCACCAGATGATGGTTTAGGGTCGCCTGATATTGTTCTGCCTTGCTCTTTAGCTGCAGTTGCTAAAAACTCATCCATTTGTGATTTACCAATACCAACCACATTCATGTCTTTTACTTTGCCTAATAAATTTAAGCTATCCATGTTTATGTTAGCGACTGTTTTATTCGCTGCAATCACTGGGTTTGCTGCATAGTATTTAGAGCCAAGTAAGCCTTGCTCTTCAGCAGTTACCGCTAAAAATGTCATTGAACGGCTAGGGTGCTTAGGTAACTTAGTAAAGGCTTCAGCTACTTCAATTAGCCCAGCTGTACCCGTTGCGTTGTCATGAGCACCGTTATAAATTTGATCGCCTTTACGTGTTTTATCTGTACCTAAGTGATCCCAATGCGCCGAGTAAATAACATGCTCATTTGGTTGCTCACTTCCTGGTAACGTAGCGATAAAGTTATACGACACTGATTTTTTAATCGTATTTTTAACATTAACAGAAGCAGTTAAATCGCCCATATCAAGATGGTAAGCACCTTTAGCTGCGTTTTCTTTCGCAGTCTCAAAATCTAATCCTGCTTTAGTAAAAAGCTCTTTTGCTACGTCAGTTGTAACCCAGCCTTCAACGGCTACGCGGTCCATATTGTTGTTTTCTTTTTGAAAACCAAACTGCTCGCCACTCCACGAATTTTCAACAACCGACCATGGATATGACGCAGGTGCTGTTTCATGAATAATAATCGCACCTGCAGCACCTTGTCGACTTGCTTCTTCATATTTGTATGTCCAACGGCCGTAATAGGTCATTGCATCGCCAGTAAATAAAGCAGGGTCTTTTGTTGCAAAGCCCGGATCGTTAACAAGCATTACAACCGTTTTGCCCTTAACGTCTAAGCCTTCGTAATCATTCCAATTGTATTCAGGGGCATTAACGCCGTAGCCCACAAATACAAGTTCAGAATTTTCTATGCCTTCTTGTGCGCTAATGCGGCTGCTACCCATAACCATGTCTTTTTTATATTGATAGTCTTTACCACCAATACTAAGCACCATATTCGAATCAGCTTCTAAAGAAACCAATGGGACTTCTTGTAAGTAACTGTCGCCATTACCTGGTTTTAAACCTAAAGCTTTAAACTGCGCAGTTAAATAATCAAGCGTTAGCTTTTCGCCAGGTGATGAAGGAGCACGGCCACCAAATTCGTCCGATGCGAGTACTTTTACATGTTTAGCCAGTTCATCAGCTTGAATACTGTTATATCCATTTGTTACATCAGTCGGGGTAATACTTGTTGTTGCGCAACCTGCTAAAACAGCAGTAGCGAGGAGTGTGAGAGAGAAATAATGTTTCATGTCAGCTCTTTTTTTGTTTTAAGTTGTGATTAGTATATTAACTTCTATTAAGCAGAACCAGTTTTTGCGGTAAACTTCTCGTAAATTATAGGCATAAATTGTTAAAGGTTTAAATGAAGCGTTTTACTCCCCCCGAGCAGTGGCAAATCAGTAGTTTAGAAACAGGTGCATTTGCGCATTTACGTGAGCTATTTAAAGTTAACGAACTAACAGATTGGCCATCGCCGCAGTGGTTTTCTCCATTTTTAACTGCTATTAATGAGAATAATATTCCTATTACTTTTGAAGATGATGCAAAGGTAGACTTTGGCGAGCGGTATTATGAGCAAGTAATTTTTGAAACAGGTGTTGTACCTACACGCAGTGAAAACTGGCATGACTTATTTGGTGGGTTTATATGGTGTTTATTTCCTAAAACCAAAGCGTTAATAAACCATAGACATGTGCAAGATATAGCTGAGCATGGACTGCAACAGCGTACTAAGCATCGTAATGCACTAACGCTTTTTGATGAGTGTGGTGTTGTATTAGCTATAAGTGAGAGTAAATGGCAGCAGTGGCTTTGCGATCACCAATGGAAAACTGCATTCGTTGAACACAAACATGAGTGGGGTAAAACAATAAAACCTTTTATGTTTGGTCATGCTAATTATGAAATGCTAACAAAGCCCTATATAGGTTTAACGGGTAAAGCGTTATTTGTTTGTGTACCTAATGAAATATTTTGTAAAGATTTAGTAACTCAATACCAGTACCTTGACCAAGCCCTTTATGAGATGATTAGTACAGATAACTGCTTAGCCGATAACAAAAAGCTTTCACCACTGCCTTTATTAGGTGTGCCAGGCTGGCATGACGAAAACAAAGACGACTCTTTTTACAACAATACAGATTATTTTAGAGCGAAACGAAGGATGCGAACATGATAGAAGTTGCTGGGCTTAAAAAGAAATTCAAGCTAACTAAAGATCACAAAAAAAATAAAATAGACGACATCGATCCTCGTGAAGATAAAGACTACTTTCACTCAGTACGAGACGTTAGTTTTAGTTGCGCTAAAGGTGAGGTACTTGGATTGCTCGGCCCAAATGGTGCGGGTAAAACGACGACACTTAGAATGATTTCAACCGCGTTAAAGCCCGATGAAGGCTCAATAACTATTGCTGGAAACGATATTGTAAAAAAACCGCTACTGGGCCGTAAGTCTATTGGATTTTTATCAGGCTCTACGGGTTTGTATGGCCGCTTAACTGTAAAAGAAAACATAGAGTATTTTGCAAAGCTTCATGGCATGAACAAAAGCGATATAGCAACGCGTTGTGATGAGCTATTTACATTGCTTGATATGCATAAGTTTGTAGATAAACGGGCAGAAAACCTATCAACAGGTATGAAGCAAAAAGCAAATATTGCGCGCGCAGTTGTTCATCGCCCAGCAGTTGTGGTACTTGATGAGCCAACAACGGGCCTTGATATAATGACAACACAAACCGTTATTAAATTTATCAAAGGTTTAAAGGCGCAAGGGACGCCTGTTATTTTCTCAACCCATCATCTAGATGAAGTAGCCCTTTTATGTGACCGTGTTGCTGTAATTAACGAAGGTATTAGCTGTTTTGACGGAACAGTAGAAGAGTTTAAACAAGCAGGTAATAGTGATGAGCTTAACCAAGCGTTTATGAACATATTAACGGAGAAACATGATGTTTGAGGTATTTAAAAAGGAATTAAGAGAGTTATTACGCGATAAAAAAACGCTATTATTTGTCGTCGCGCTTCCTGTTGCTATATTTCCGTTATTGTTTGCCGTAATGGCATTTATAAGCTCGCAAGCTGCAATGGACGCTGAGCAAAAAGTAAACACTTACGCGATAATCAACGGTGAATACGCACAAGAGTTTACAGATAAAGTGTTTTATCACAAAAGTTTTGAGCTTTATAAAGGGGATAAAACCTTTAACAATATTGATGAGCTTAAAGCAGGTGTAATCGCTGGCGATATTGATATGGGTATTTATTTACCAAGTTATGCTGTGCAAACATTGGACGATGGAAAACAAAGCCAGTGGCAGGTTGTTTTTAACGATTCAAAATCTATCAACTTTTTATTCGAACGCGTTAAAGAGCTCGCA
This sequence comes from Pseudoalteromonas sp. LC2018020214, assembly GCF_016598755.1. Classification (NCBI taxonomy): domain Bacteria; kingdom Pseudomonadati; phylum Pseudomonadota; class Gammaproteobacteria; order Alteromonadales; family Pseudoalteromonadaceae; genus Pseudoalteromonas; species Pseudoalteromonas sp. LC2018020214. Next base: position 1,860,741 of record NZ_CP066804.1, on the reverse strand, counting down.
AAAGAATACAGTGACGTGCTGCAAACTCAAAAGCTAATCAGTTTTGGTATTGAAGAGTCTGTTCAAAAATCTATTCTTAATCCAATTGAAGTAATAAAAGTAGATACAGCCGATAAACGTGAAAACCTTGGCGAAAAAATTGGCGGGTTTTTACCTTACCTACTTATTCCATTAGTATTGATGGGGGCAACTTATCCCGCTATTGATTTAGGCGCTGGCGAAAAAGAACGCGGCACGCTAGAAACACTTCTACTTACACCTATTACGCGTACAGAGTTGGTGCTTGGTAAATTTATAACCTTGTTAACTACATCAATTGCCTCCACAACCATAACCGTCTTAAGTATGGGCTGTTGGATAGCATTGGCGCTCGCATTTGCCGATCTTGATTTTATTAAAGCCGCGTTTAGTACATTAGCAGTTACCGATTTACTGATGATATTTGTACTATTATTACCTGTTGCAGCTATATTTTCGGCCTTAGCTCTGGCTATATCTATCTATGCTCGCACGTTTAAAGAAGCGCAAAATTATATGGCACCACTTAGTATGGGCGTATTTTTCCCGATTATTATTTCAATAATGCCAAATATGGAACTTACTGCTAAAACAGCATTCATTCCTGTTACAAACGTAGCATTAGCAATTAAAGAAATAGTAAAAGGGACTGTTGATTACACATTTGTAGGCTTAATATTTTTAGCCACTGCAATCATTGCTGCTGGACTATTGGCATTTTGTGTTAAGTGGTTTAACAGAGAAGATGTGCTATTTAGATAATGTACATAAAGGGTTTTAAGAATATATAAAAGGTAGCTATTGCTACCTTTTATACTTTGAAGCGATTAATAGTTAAAATAGCTCATTTATTAATTTTGTAAGCCCATATTTTTTCACCCATTCATTTAAAATTCACATAAGGGTTGTGCTCTAAATAAAACTAATAATTTAGTCTTTTTATTATAAAAATTATAACGATAACTGATTAGTTGGAGGGTCCAATTCTCTCTTTAATACTCTATACTAATAACAATAAAAACTTATGGTGAAGGTAAATGTTAAAAAGGAATATTTTTTTGAATGTGACAAAAAATAATAAACTAATGCTCGTTGCAACAATAATATTTGTTCTTATAGCTTTACCATCTCTGTATTTGTTCGATCAAAAAGTAAGAAGTGATGTTTATAATTCAGCTCAAATAGAATTAAAGCGTGAACTTGAAACAAAAAGCCTTTCATTAAAAAAACATCTTAAAGACAGTGTTACCGCCATTCGCTTTTTAGATGCTACACCACCAATACAAGGCATTACCCGCGCTAAAGAAAATAAACTAATTGATCCCGTTCTTGGTACGCCAATAGATGTTTGGCAAGAGCGCTTAGCAAGCATTTTTACTGGTTTTATGCAGACCGATGACAGTATTTTGCAAGCTCGCTATATTATGCTCGAAGATGGTGGGCAAGAGATTGTTAGAGTTGACCGAAATCAACTTGGAGAGATCAATCGACTGCAAGGTCTGCAATTACAAAAAAAAGGTCAACGCGATTACATAATCAAAGCAAGCATGCTTGATAAGAAAAGTGTTTATATTTCTCCAATTAACTACAACCGTGAAAATGGACAGATACAAGAACCTTATATAAGCACTTTTCGTGTTGCTAAGCCTGTTTTTGATGAAAATAATAAAATATTTGCAATATTAGTTACTAATTACTTTGCGGATAAATTACTTGAAGATTTAACAGTTGAATCTCCACAAGGGACGCAGATTTACCTTATGAATAATGAAGGTGAATTTTTATATCATCCAAACCCTCAACTTCGATTCAGTTTTGAATTTAATAAAACTAAAACATGGTCTGAAGAATTCTCTACTGCAACTACCATGACAGACCAAGGCACTTTACCAATAAGTAATTATCCAGTGGCTTACACTTTAAAAAAACGAATTTCGTTTGAGGGTGATATAGCCATGCTACCTTTAGAGCTTGGTGTAAGTGTTGATACAAAAACATTGTTTGCAAAGGTGAATGAGAGACGTCAAAACTTTATTGCAATGTTGGTGGTGTTTTTTAGCATATTTTTAGTTATTGCTTTTTTATACCAACGTTTTATAAACCGTAAGCTGTTAATTAATTCTTTAAAAGAGCAAAACAATAAAGTAATAGAAAATTCTTTGGATGCTATTTTTACAATTGAGCAAAACGGGGAAATTGTTCACTTTAATAATACCGCTAAAGAGGTTTTTGGTAGTTCAATTTCAGGCACTAATCCTGATTTTGTCTCCCTGTTTAATTTAAACAACGCAGACACTAATTGTATACAAGAGACTATTACAAACGGTTCAAAAATGCCGTTTGAAGCAATCTACACAGATGGCAATGGCAACAAACAATATTTTTCGATTACGCTTAGCAGTATTTTTGATGTATATAATAATCGTTATCAAGTTGCGGCTATTTTAAGAAATATTAGTTCATTAAAAAATACGCAATCAGAGCTCGAAGCGTTAAACAGTACTCTGGAGCTAAAGGTTTCACAAAGGACCATTGAACTAGAGCGTGCAATTGACCAAGCATTAGCAGCAAGCCATGCAAAAAGTGACTTTGTAGCAAATATCTCTCACGAAATACGCACACCAATGAATGGCGTATTAGGGATGCTTGAAATGCTCAAAGAAGATGGCTTAACCGAACAACAATACCATTATTTAAAACTAGCAAATAGCAGTGCTAATTCATTGATGAATTTGATTAACGATATCCTTGATTTTTCTAAAATAGAAGCAGGTAAGCTTGATATTGATAATCATACATTTGATGTTGTGACAGTATGTAGCGATATGATTAGCTCTTTAGCGTTACAAGGGCAACGCAAAGGTCTTGAAGTATTTTTAGATACTAAAGATGTAGTAGACAGAATGGTTATTGGCGACAGCCATCGACTTAAACAAATTTTAATTAACCTAGTTAATAATGCGTTTAAATTTACTCATAGAGGTGAAGTAAGTTTAACTGTTGGCTCTAAGTACATTACTGACTCAAAGTTATTAATGAGCTTTACAATAAAAGATACCGGAATTGGTATAGCGCCTGAAAACATAGACAAATTATTTGAAGTATTTACGCAAGAAGACTCAAGCACGACCCGCCATTTTGGTGGTACAGGCTTAGGGTTATCTATATGTAAAAAGCTTGCTCAGTTAATGGGTGGTAATATTACGGTTATAAGTGAAAAGGGCGCGGGTAGTACCTTTACCGCAACAGTTGAGCTACACGTTGCACAAGAGAAAAAATTAAACACAGGTATAGAGCTTGCTACAAGTATCAACGTAGCTGCATTAATAGCGCGCGATAACGTTTATAAAAACGTATGCGACTTATTGTTATTAACCTGCAAAGTAAAAGCAGAAAACATTGTACGACTTGACTACTTTAGTGAGCACAAAGAGTTTGAAGCTGATTTATTATTAATTGATGATGAGCATCCTCAAATTGATGCGTTAATTGATTACTGTAAACAGTTTAATAAAAAGTATGTTTTAATTTTACGAGACATGGTGACAGATAAGCCAATCAAAACGGTATTACCTGAAGGCAGCCATATTTTAAATAAACCACTCACTCAAGATCAATTCAGTTATAAATTAGCCAGCTTATTTGGTGCTAGTAGTGACTGTATTATAGCGCCACCTAAAGGCTTGGAAGAGGAACAAGTAGAGCCTGACCTATCTGCTTATCATATATTATTAGTTGACGATAATATGATAAACATTGAAGTAGCAAAGGCGATATTAAAGCGTACTAAAGTAAAAATCACTTGTGCGTCAGACGGTGTAGAAGCATTAGAAGCATTGAGAGAAAACGAAGAGCAAGCTTTTGATGTTATATTAATGGATTGCCAAATGCCTAATTTAAACGGCTACGATACAACAAGTGAAATTAGAAATAGTAAGGCAGGGGTAGATTATACTTACATACCGATTATCGCTATGACAGCGAGTGCGATGGAAGGTGATAGAGAGCGATGTTTAGCTGCTGGAATGAACGACTACATTACAAAACCAATTAAACCAGAAACTTTAAAAGATAAGCTAATTACTTGGTTAAGTTAATCGTTTTTAAAATCAGCTGCTAGGCAGCTGATTTTTTTGGTTTGGTACTTGTTGTCGTATTAAAAGGCGTGTTAAGAATAGCTATGTCTGCGCTATCAAGTATAAATTGTGTATCTGACCAATGTAGTAATTCTATCTTTCCATCTTGCTGCTCTACAAGCGCAGTACAGCTCTCAATCCAATCACCATCGTTACAGTATATAATATCGTCATCCACTTTTATTTTGGGATGGTGAATGTGTCCACAAATAATACCATCTACGTTTTGTTTTTTAGCTTCATGAACTGCGGCATCTTCAAAGGCACTAATCGCTTCTCGTGCTTTGTGTACCCGAGCTTTTATCCATGATGCAAGCGAGTAGTAGTTACCACCAAATATTTTACGTATACGATTGGTCCAGCGATTTAAAAATAATAAAAAGTCGTATCCTGCATCCCCCGCAATACTAACAAGTTTGTTATAACGAGTCGCTGAATCAAAGTCGTCGCCGTGTATAAGTAAAAACCGTTTATTAGCTTTAGTGGTGTGAATAAACTGCTGGTGGATTTCAACACCAAATAATGTTTGATTTATATAGTTTCTAAACGCTTCATCATGATTACCGGGAATATAAATGACACGTGTACCGCTAGCTGCTTTTGTTTGTATGCAGTTTAATACTTCATAATGAGAAGGGGGCCAATAAAACTGTCGCTTCATCGACCATAAGTCAATAATATCACCCACTAAATAAAGTGTGTCAGATTCTACCGAGTTTAAAAAATCAAGTAAGTAATCAGCTTTACAATCTTTGTAACCTAAATGAACATCAGATATCCAAATGGCTGGATAATGTTGTTTTTTACGCAGTTGATTGTTTGTCATGCCCGTCATCCATAGTGTAATAATTAAACACTGTAGATAAATCTAATGACACTTATGAGACACTTTAGCGAAGCCTCCATGACAATTTATACCAAGGCACGTAATTAAAAGATTTCTATAAAGCTAGGAAAGGTGAGTCATTGAGCATCTATTATTACGCATTGCTATTAATCGCGCATAAAAAAGGCCGCATTTTAAATGCGGCCTTTTAGTCTATTTTGAGCGTGCGTGTTATTAACCTTTAACAGCCGCTTTAATTGCATCAATTGCTGTGTCTATATCAATCATTAGCTTTTCACCGGTGCGGCGGTTTTTAAGCTCAACTTTATTCTCGTCAAGGTTACGCTCACCAATCACCAGTGTAAATGGTACACCAATTAGCTCCATGTCATTAAACATAACACCAGGGCGCTCTTTACGGTCATCAAATAACACATCAAGACCTGCATCTTTTAAACCTTGGTAAAGGTTATTTGCAATATCAGGAATACGATGCGATTTGTGCATGTTCATTGGAACAATTGCTAAATCGAATGGCGCGATTGATTTTGGCCAAATGATCCCGTATTGATCGTTGTTTTGCTCAATAGCAGCAGCAACAATACGTGAAACACCAATACCGTAACAACCCATAGTCATGGTTTGGTTTTTACCGCCTTCGTTTAATACTCCCGCTTTCATCGCTTCTGAGTACTTGGTACCAAGTTGGAATATATGACCTACTTCAATACCGCGTTTAATTTGTAAAACGCCTTGGCCACATGGGCTCATATCGCCTTCAACAATATTACGAATATCAGCAACTTCGTAATCAGTTACGTCACGATCCCAGTTAATACCGCTGTAATGCTCGTCGTCTTTATTAGCACCGGCAACAAAATCAGCAAGGATATTAGCGGCTCTATCAACAATAATAGGCATAGATAAGCCGACCGGGCCTAAGGAGCCAGGTTTTGCACCAATAGCAGCAACAATATCTGCCTCTGTTGCCATTTCAAGCGGAGAGTCTACTAATGGGTGCTTTTCAGCTTTTAATTCATTTAAATCATGATCGCCACGAAGTACAAGCGCCACTAAACCACGTGCATCGTTTTCATTAGGTGCACCGTAAACAATTAAGGTTTTAACACCACGATGAGGTTTTACACCGTAATGCTTTTTAAGCTCATTAATTGTTTTAGCGTCAGGAGTAGGGAATGCTTTTAACTCTTTACTTGCTTCTGGGCGTGGATCGTTTGGCGCTAGTGCTTCTGCTTTTTCAATATTAGCTGCGTAATCACTGCCATCACTAAATGCAATTGCATCTTCGCCCGACTCAGCAAGTACATGAAACTCGTGCGATAGGCTACCACCAATAGACCCAGTATCAGCAAGTACAGGGCGGTAATCAAGGCCTAAACGCTCAAAAATGTTACAGTATGCTTTGTGCATCGCTTGATAAGTTGCATCTAAACACTCTTCACTTAAGTGAAAAGAGTAGGCATCTTTCATTGTAAATTCACGAGCTCGCATAACACCAAAGCGAGGGCGACGTTCGTCGCGTACTTTAGTTTGTACTTGATATAAGGTAACTGGTAACTGCTTGTAGCTGCTTATTTCTTTACGTACGAAATCAGTTATTACTTCTTCGTGTGTTGGACCAAGTGCAAACGTACGGTTATGACGGTCTGTAAAGCGCATAAGCTCAGGACCAAATTCATTCCAACGGCCAGACTCTTCCCACAAATCAGCAGGTTGAATTACAGGCATTAGCATTTCAATAGCACCTGCTTTGTCCATCTCTTCACGTACAATGTTTTCTACTTTACGTAGCACACGTAAACCAGAGGGTAACCAAGTGTATAAACCCGAAGCGACGCGACGGATCATACCGGCTCTAAGCATTAACTGATGCGATACGATTTCAGCATCTGATGGCGTTTCTTTAAGTGTTGCGAGTATATATTGGCTTGTACGCATGTTTTTTCCGAAATAGAGTAATTATGTTCTTTTAATAGAGCTTAAGTTTAACAGCGGATGCTTTTACACTAAAGCGCTAAGTGAGTTATTTAGTTTTTTTCTATGTTTGTTACTACGTTATGCTCGCCATTGACTTGCCAGCGAATATTATAATTGTACAAAGTCATACCATAGCTTTGCTCGCCGTCTTTTTGTTTTTTATAGGCAGGGCGGGGATCTTGTTTTAAAACATTAGCTATAAAATCATGTAAATCTGGGTATTGTGTTTGCGCATTAACAAACTCAATTGCCTGAGGGCTAAATTCAACCGTCATTTGTGTTTCTGGGCGTGTATCTGCAAAGCCAGCACTGGCGTCAAACATTGCATCTGAATAGGGTAAGTACGGTTTAATATCGATAATGGGTGTGCCATCAAGTAAATCAATGCCAGCGAGTAATAAACTAAGTTGTCCATTTTTATACTCGATACCTTCAAGTTTTACTGCGCTCATACCAATCGCGTTTGGTCTAAATGTAGCGCGGGTAGCAAATACACCTTTTCGCTCATTGCCACCTAAACGAGGTGGGCGCACCATAGCAGAATAACCTTTATCGGCCGTTTCATGAAAACGAAATAACAACCAAATATGAGTAAATTCATCTAAACCACGTACAAACTCTTCGCGATTAAAATCAGGTGCAAAAATAAGTTTTGCCTTGGCTTGTGGCACTAAACGAGGCTGCCTAGGTATAGCAAACTTTTGTTTATAAGGAGATTCAATGTGGCCAATAGCCGAAATGGTATAATCGCTCATAGTACTCGGGTACAAATAAAATAGAGCGCTATTCTACCTGCATTTAGTATTTATGGCATTAGTGTAAGTAAGTTTATTGCTTATAGACCAAGCGGTTCAAAATCATTTATTAGACTGAGTGGTTTATATTTTGTATTAATGTATTTAAAAAGGACCTAAAACAAAAAAGGGCAAGCTCATAAGCTTACCCCTCTCATACATGTTAAAGATTAATTAAAACATGTATTGAACTGATACAGATGCTACATCCATGTCTGGATCAATATCGTCATCAAGTTTGTAGCGTTCGTACTCTAAACGAAACTGTACATTTGTTGTAAGTGCGTATTCAATACCCGCACCGTAAAATGCATCACCACCATCTGTAGACGCTGTTACACCACCTACTGGTAAATCTTGTGTGTAATCTGCATCCCACTCAAGCCAACCGCCTTTTGCATATACCGAAAAGCTTTCTGTTATTGGGTAGCCCAAACGTGCGGCAAGCGATACGCCATCAATTTCAGCTTTGCTGTCTATATCACTTACTTCATCAAAGTTTTGATAAGCAAGTTCTAAGCTTAGGTATTCGTTAAACTGAGTACCAATATAGCCTTTAAGCATTTGTGCATCGTCGTCAAAGTCAGTGTCGTTGTCACTGTCTTCAAATTCAAAAGAATATTGACCGTAACCGATACCAGTATAAATACGTGGAGAATCGAAATCAGAAATGTCAGCGTGTGCTGCAGAGTTAAAACCCAGTGTTGCTAGTGCAATAGCTGAAAGAGAAAGTGTTTTAATCATTGAATAGCTCCTTTACAAAAAATAATCAAATGCTTGATTTCATTAATCAAACTTCAATTACTTACTTGCAGCGAGCGTGCCAATATTAAAATGGATTAAAAACACGCCATAATTAGTTCTTTTGTATTGGTTTTTACATTATTTAGCGTGTTTTATAATCAAAGTGAACTTTTGTGTAATCGTGTACTCTAAAATAAGTTGTATGTTTTACAAAGTATAATGAGTTTTTTACATAGCCTTACTTTATTTAAATTACTAATTAGACTTCGTGAAGTAAGTTTTCTGTTTCAATTGCTATTTCTTTCATTTTTATAGCGTAATTTTCTAATTTAATGTCTTCATCGGTCACTGCTTTAAACGAAGGCACTTCTATTGGGTAGCCCGTTTCATCCATTGCAATAAAGCTGATAACACAATGGTTTGTTTCAACCATATTTTGCGTTTTTGGATCGCCACACCTAACTTGAATAAATATTTGCATGCTACTTCTACCCGTATGGGCAATTTTAGCTTCTACTTCGACTATTTGACCCACTAAAATAGGGCGTCTAAATTTAACACCCGCAACCGAAACAGTTACGCAGTAATGACCACTCCAACCTGCAGCGCACGCATAACCTGCTTGGTCAATCCACTTCATGACGGCCCCACCATGAACTTTACCACCAAAATTAACATCAGTAGGCTCTGCTAAAAAACGAAAAATAACTTTTGACAACGGCATAAATAACACTCTTATTATTAAAACTACTATTAGCATAACGTAAAAAAGGGGCCGAAGCCCCTGCAATTTAGGATATGTTTATAATTTATATGTAAAAAACGTAGTTATATAGCTATACAGCGCATAATTTAGTTACATATTAGGATAATTTGGCCCACCTGCACCTTCAGGTGTTACCCATGTAATGTTTTGGCTTGGGTCTTTAATATCGCAGGTTTTACAGTGCACACAGTTTTGGGCATTAATAACAAACTCTTTATTGCCTGCAATTTCTTGTACTTCGTAAACGCCTGCTGGGCAATAACGTTGTGCGGGTTCATCAAATTTAACTAAATTTACGTTAATAGGAATTGACGCATCTTTAAGCTTTAAATGACACGGCTGTGATTCTTCGTGGTTAGTATTTGATAAAAACACACTTGAGAGTTTATCAAAGCTAAGGTGTCCATCTGGTTTTGGATACGCAATTTTGTCAGCGGCGTTAGCATCAACAAGGGTAGAGTGATCGGGCGTATTATCTTTAAATGTAAACGGTAAACCGCCATTAAAAATATTTTGATCAAGCGTGTTATACGCACCACCTAAAAATTTACCGAGCTTGTGCATTGCAGGGCCAAAGTTACGAGATTGATATAACTCTTTATATGCCCACGATTGCTCAAACGCAGTTTGATAATGAGTTAAATCGGTATTTGCCAACTCATTTTGCAATGCTTCAAAAATAACTTCAGCGGCAACCATTCCCGATTTCATTGCAGTGTGATTACCTTTAATTTTTGCAAAATTAAGTGTGCCTGCATCGCATCCTACAAGTAGGCCACCTGCAAAATGCATTTTTGGTAATGAATGTAAACCGCCCTTAGCAATAGCACGCGCACCGTAAGCAACACGTTCAGCGCCTTCAAGTACGTTTTTAAATACTGGATGGTGCTTCATTCGCTGAAACTCATCGAACGGGCTTAAATGAGGGTTTGAGTAATTTAAATCAACAATTAAACCCACAACAACTTGGTTGTTTTCACTGTGATACATAAATGCACCACCATTAGTATCGCCGCTAAGTGGCCAACCTGTACCATGAACAACTTTGCCAAGCTCATGCTTACTTTCATCAATTTGCCAAATTTCTTTAAAGCCTAAACCGTAATGCTGCGGCGATGAATCTGCATCAAGTGCAAACTCATTAATTAGCTGCTTACCTAAATGACCTCGGCAACCTTCGGCAAAAATAGTGTATTTTGCACGAAGCTCCATGCCTGGCATGTAACCGTCTTTTTCATTACCATCTTTGTCTACACCCATATCGCCAGTAATAATGCCTTTTACTGCTTCATCTTCAATTATTAAAGCGTGTGCGCTAAATCCTGGAAATATCTCTACGCCTAAGCTCTCAGCTTGCTCTGCAAGCCATCGACATACATTGCCCATAGATACAATGTAGTTACCATCATTATGAAATGTTTTTGGTGTAGCAAAGTAGGGGATTGATGTCGCTTTTTGCTCGTTATTAAACCAATAAATTTCATCGTTAGTTACTTTGGTTGTAACCGGTGCGCCAAGCTCTTGCCAATTAGGTAGTAGTTCATCCAAAGCTTTGGTTTCAAAAACAGCACCAGAGAGTACATGTGCACCTACTTCAGAACCTTTTTCGACTACGCAAATCATGCACTCTTGTTGTTTTTCTTGTGCTAATTGCGCGAGTTTAATTGCACTTGAAAGCCCAGCAGGGCCTGCACCAACAATTACTACATCAAATTCCATGGTTTCACGTTCGACCATAATAACCTCTTTATCTATGACGGACTTATTTGAATGTTTACTACGCATTTAAATAAGGTGTACAGCCTATTTATAACCTTGCAAATTAAACGTTACAGACTGTGAATAGTTAAAGGTTATTTTAGGTTGACGTTTACGTCAACAGGAAGTAGTCTAATTTCATAAAATAAATAGGTTGACGTGCACGTTACCTTGTAGGTTTAAATAATTATGGAGTTCCTATGAAAGTTCTCGTACCAATAAAAAGAGTGATTGATTACAACGTAAAAGCACGCGTTAAAAGTGATAACAGCGACGTTGATTTAACCAACGTTAAAATGGCAATGAACCCGTTTTGTGAGATTGCTATAGAAGAAGCAATTCGCCTTAAAGAAGCCGGTACCGCCACTGAAGTGGTTGCCGTAACTATTGGTCCAAAAGCATCACAAGAACAATTACGCACAGCATTAGCATTGGGCGCTGACAAAGCCATTCACATCGAAACCGATGAAAAGCTCGAGTCACTTCATATTGCAAAGTTACTCGCTAAAATTGTAGAGCAAGAAACGCCTGAACTTGTCATTTTAGGTAAGCAGTCAATTGACTCAGATAATAATCAAACAGGTCAAATGCTTGCTGCATTAACTAATCGCGGGCAGGGTACATTTGCATCAAAAGTAGTTATTGAAAATGGCAAAGTAAACGTAACACGCGAAGTTGATGGCGGGCTGCAAACGGTAGCACTTAACTTACCGGCGGTTGTTACAACTGATTTACGCTTGAATGAGCCTCGCTATGCATCACTGCCAAATATTATGAAAGCCAAACGTAAGCCGCTTGAAGTAATAGCAGCAGATTCGCTTGGTGTTGATTTAACACCGCGTATGCAATTAATAAGTGTAGAAGAGCCAGCTAAACGCACCGCAGGAATTATTGTTGAAGACGTAGCGCAGCTTGTAGAAAAATTAAAAACAGAGGCAAAGGTGATTTAAATGAAAACACTCGTAATTGCAGAGCACGACAACGGTGCCTTAAAACCAGAAACCTCAAAAACTATTAACGCCGCAGTAAAAATGGGTTTTTCTATTGATGTACTAATTGCAGGTAACAACTTAAGCGCAATGAGCTCACAAGTTGCCAGCATTGATGGCGTAGCTAATGTTTTAGTTGCCGATAATAGCGTTTATGAACATCAGTTAGCTGAGAGCATGAGCGATTTAGTTTTATCAATTAGCGACAACTACAGCCACATTGTTGCAAGTGCTACTACAACGGGCAAAAACTTTATGCCACGTGTTGCCGCGCTATTAGATGTTGCGCAAATTTCTGAAATTATCGCAGTAGTGGAAGCTGATACATTTAAACGACCTATTTATGCAGGTAATGCAATCGCCACGGTTAAATCACTCGACAGTAAAAAAGTAATTACTGTGCGTGCTAGTAGCTTCGATTTACAAGGTGAGCAATCAGCTGCTGCTATAACAAGTATTGATACAGTATCAGATTCACAATTAAGCAGCTTTGTAAGTGTTGAGCAAACCGAATCAGAACGCCCTGAGCTTACAGCAGCTAGTGTGGTCATATCGGGTGGTCGCGGTATGCAAAACGGCGAAAACTTTGCATTACTTAATGGTATTGCCGATAAACTAGGTGCAGCTATTGGTGCATCGCGTGCAGCAGTTGATGCAGGCTTTGTACCTAACGACATGCAAGTAGGGCAAACAGGTAAAATTGTAGCACCTAACTTATATATTGCAGTAGGTATCAGCGGTGCTATTCAGCATTTAGCCGGCATGAAAGACTCAAAAGTAATCGTCGCGATTAATAAAGACCCAGACGCACCTATTTTTCAAGTTGCAGATTACGGGTTAGTGGCTGATTTGTTTGAAGTACTGCCACAGTTAGAGAGTGCTTTATAGCCTTTAAATAAACAAACTTATTCTGGTTGAAAGCCGTGGTGCTCATTGAGTGCTGCGGCTTTTTTATACGGTTAATTCAAGACACAAAAAAACCAGCCAATTGGCTGGTTTTTACGGCTAACTTAGTATTAGTAAGTTGCGCTGCCTTTAGTACGAGGGAAGGCAATAACGTCACGTACGTTGCCCATACCTGTTACGTAAGCAACTAAGCGTTCAAAGCCTAAACCAAAGCCTGAGTGCGGCACGCTACCGTATTTACGTAAATCGCGGTACCAGCTGTAATCTTCTTTGTTTAAGCCCATTTCTTCTAAGCGTGCATCAAGCACATCAAGGCGTTCTTCACGTTGTGAACCGCCAATGATCTCACCAATACCAGGTGCTACAACGTCCATTGCGGCAACAGTTTTACCGTCTTCGTTTTGACGCATGTAGAATGCTTTAATGTCACGTGGGTAGTTTTTAATAACTACCGGTGCTTTAAAGTGCTCTTCAGCTAAGTAACGCTCGTGCTCAGACTGTAAGTCTACACCCCATTCAACAGCGTACTCAAACTTTTTGCCACAGTTTTTAAGGATTTCTACAGCGTCTGTGTAGTCAACTTGTGCAAAGTCTTTATCTACAAATTCTTCTAAACGCGTAATTGCGGTTTTTTCTACACGTTGTGCAAAAAATTCCATATCATCACGGCGCTCTTCAAGTACGGCTTTAAACACATACTTAAGCATGTTTTCAGCAAGTTTTGCTATGTCTTCTAAATCTGCAAACGCTACTTCAGGCTCTACCATCCAAAATTCTGCAAGGTGGCGAGATGTATTTGAATTCTCTGCACGGAATGTAGGGCCAAATGTATAAATTTTTGACATTGCAGACGCGTAAGTTTCGCCATTTAACTGACCAGATACAGTAAGGAATGCTTCTTTACCGAAGAAATCTTCGCTGTAATCAACATCGCCTTTATCTGTAAGCGGTAAGTTTTGCATATCAAGCGTAGATACACGGAACATTTCGCCAGCGCCTTCACAGTCACTTGCCGTAATGATTGGCGTGCTGATCCAGTAAAAGCCTTGCTCGTGGTAAAAACGGTGAATAGCTTGTGCTAAACAGTTACGTACACGAGTTACCGCGCCAATCATATTTGTACGAGGGCGAAGGTGAGCGTGCTCACGTAAGTACTCAATGCTGTGGCGCTTAGCCGACATTGGGTATGAATCTGGGTTTTCTACCCAACCTAACACAGTCACAGAGTTAGCTTGAATTTCGTAAGATTGACCTTGGCCAGCAGATTGAACTAAAACACCAGTAACCGACACAGAACAACCGGCTGTTAAGCTAGTAACTTCATCATAATTATTCAGTGAATTAGGAACTACCGCTTGAATAGGATCAAAACACGAACCGTCATGAACGGCTAAAAATGAAATTCCTGCTTTTGAATCGCGGCGAGTACGGATCCAGCCTTTAATTGTTACTTGGCTGTCTACCGCAACATTGCCTTTTAATAGCTCTGAAATCGCTAAATGGCTCATCTTCACTCCAATGATATAAGTTGCCTAACTATTTTATTTTAACTGTGCGCAACACGCGGGCATAAATTGCACATAAACGGCGCTGCACTTGAACCTTGTATCTTACCTAGTAAAGTTAAATAAAAAAACTATTGTGGGCAACTCTTTAAAAGTTTTTATGCATGCGGTTTATTTTTAAACAGTTTTTAGAGTTTAATTGCCACTATTATGATTTGTTGCTCTGAAATTTAATGATTTTGTGGCATTATTAACATCCAAACTAAATTAATATTTATTCACCCTTAAAAAATCGATGCTATGAAACAAGTTTTTATTTTACGAGGACTACCAGGAAGTGGTAAGTCTTACTACGCGCAAAGCCTTGCTGACGAATTAGGTGGAGCCGACGAAAGTCAGTATCTAATTTGCTCAACTGATGATTACTTTAATAATGAGCAGGGCGAATATCATTTTGATAAATTTAAGTTACCACAATTTCATAATTTAAATTTGGCGCGCTTTATAAATGCACTTGCTCAAGGCATTCCATTGGTGATTGTAGATAACACCAATATTAAAAAATGGGAATTTATAGCCTACTCTCAAGCTGCCGTTGCTTTAGGTTATCAAGTAAAAGAAGTGATAGTGGGTGAAGTAAAAGACAAAGCTATGCAGCACCTATACGCTAAACGAAACTCACATAATGTGCCGCTAAAAACAATAAGTAAAATGGCCTACATGTTTGAGTGGTAGTGCTGAATTTTAGACAGCACGTCTAAATTATTTTGAGTTATAGCATCAAAATGAGCAGTGATTTTATCATTGCTCCAATCTCACCAAGCTATATCTAGCAGCGTATTTATTGTTTTATCGTCAAATATAAAAACCTTCCATTGGTGAAGGATTATTGGGGTTTGGTCCGTTCATGGGGTTTCCTCTAATTAATTATGGACGTGTTACTTTTCAGCATATTTTTGTTTAATTGCTAAAATCTCTTCTTGCACTGCAAAAAAAGCATCCACTACTGCGGGGTCAAAGTGCTTCCCACTACCTTCTTTAATAATGGCAAATGTTTTTTCTTGTGAGAATGATTTTTTATAAGGACGTTTTGACGAGAGAGCATCAAATACATCAGCAATAGCAACTACGCGTGCTGCAATTGGAATTTCATTACCTTTTAAGCCATCAGGATAACCAGAGCCGTCCCATTTTTCATGATGTGAGCGGGCAATAATTTCACCGAGTTTAATAACCTCAGAATCAGAACCTGAAAGTATGCTAGCGCCTACAACGGTGTGCTGTTTCATTATTTCCCATTCTGCAGCATCTAATTGTCCTGCTTTTAGCAAAATGTGGTCAGGTGTAGAAATCTTTCCGAGATCATGCATTGACGCTGAAAATAAAATATTTTCAACTGTTCCCTCATCTAGCCCTACACTGCGTGCAACGGCCTCAGAATACAAACTCATGCGTTGAATGTGTGCACCCGTTTCTTCGTCTTTGTATTCAGCAGCTTTGGTTAGTCTATTAATTGTTTCTAGTGATGCGGCTTTAATGCTTTGCATTGCTTGCTTTAATGATTCAGTTCTTTGAGCAACTTCAGCTTCTAATTGTTTCTGATAATTTGTTCTTAAATCGTTATAGTCTTTAATCTTAAGAAGGGACTTAACGCGCGATAATAGCTCGTTTTTATCTACAGGCTTTGTAATAAAATCATCGCAACCAGCATCAATCCCTTTAACTCGCTCTTTTGTCTCTCTTAAAGCAGTAATAAGGACGATAGGTAATAGCTTTAATAAAGCGTCTTCTCTAACTCGGTGTGTTACTTCAAAACCGTTCATACCGGGCATCATTATATCAAGTAAAATAAGGTCTACAGGTTGTTGTGCTAAGATATCTAATGCTTGTTGGCCGCCAGTCGCTGTTACAGTTTTATATCCCTTGGGTTCAAGATAAGCTTGCATGAGTTCAATATTTTGAAGGTTGTCATCTACAACCAAAATTAAAGGGCTATCTTTCATTAACTTTTCCTGTGTATCAAGGTTTAAATAATTTTAGTCATTACTTTATATATAAACTTATTTGTTGAGCAAACGTGCGTGTATCTATAGGCTTAGAAATATACGCACTGTTAGGTATACACAGTAATTGGTCTATATCTGCGGGTAAAACAGAAGCGGTAACAAAAACAATAGGAATATCTGCCGTTTCTTTTTCATCACGCAAAATTCTAGCAACCTCTGTTCCAGACATATCTGGGAGCTGGACATCTAATATAATAATTTTTGGAGTTTCACGCTTTATTGTTAAAAGCGCATCTCTTGCATTCATAGCAGTGAATACTTCAAAATTTGCCATGAGTAAAAGATCTTCCTCTAGCAATAGGTTATTCGCATTGTCATCAACTATAACTATTTTGGTTTTCATTATGCTTTACCACAGACTTTTGTTTAATTGGCAAAGTTATACGAACCGATGTGCCTTTATTAACACCTTCAGATTCAATAACAAACTCGCCTCCATGCAACTTTACTAGACTTTTTGCGATTGGCAGCCCAAGTCCTGTACCTTCTGTTAATCTAGAATAGGGGGTTTCTATACGGAAAAAACCTTCAAATATTTTTTCCATATTTTCAGCAGCAATACCTATACCCGTATCCCAAATTATTATTTCTATTTCTGTATCAGTGTGTCGTGTTTTAACGCCAATTTGACCCTCATCGGGTGTGAACTTCACTGCATTTGAAAGCAAATTATAAAGTATCTGTTTAACCTTAAGGGAGTCAGCTTCAATTGGTGGCAAGTCATCAGCAATATCAAGACACATATTCAATTTTTTCTGGTTAGCTGTATCTGCTGTAAGCCCTGTAATTTCGTGCAATACTTGGCGTATTGGCAAATGCGAGATGGTGAGACTCATTTTGCCTGCTTCAATCTTTGCCATATCCAGTATTTCATTAATAAGTAACAGTAAATGTTTGCCGCTCACCAATACATTTTTAACATACTGTTTTTGTTTGTCATTTAAAGTGCCAAATGTTTCATCGTAGAGCACCTCAGAAAAACCATTTATAGAATTAAGTGGAGTTCTTAGTTCATGCGACATATTTGCTAAAAACTCAGATTTAACTCGAGCAGCACTTTCCAAGTCACTCGTTAGTACTTCTAGCTCTTTATTCGCTTTTACGAGTCCTTCTTGAATCGCGTTACGTTCAGTAATGTCCTCGATAGACAATAAAATAATACGATCTTTTGACTGAGTACGTTTAATCTGCCTTGCGTTGAGCAGCATTGTACGCCAACCAATTGTTTTAAAATTGTGCTCAACTTTATAATCATCAAAGCTCGTTTTTTGAGGCAATATGGTTTCTAATAATTCTCGAAGCTTGGGAATGTTCCATTGATTATTACCAAGGTTGTATATTAGTTTCCCAACTGTGTCTTTATGGTTAGCGCGAAAAAATTCATAAAATGAGCGGCTTGCTGTAACTACTCTTAAATGTTGGTCTAAAACAATCAGTGGTTCTCGAACCGTATTTACAATACTTTCGGAGTATTCTAACAGTTCTTGTTTGGTACTTATTTTATTCACTATCTAGATCCTTTGTACCATTAAGGGCTGAACAACTTTATAAACGTTTAAACGATATTTAAGGTTCAGCAATGCTTGAATATAGTTTTATTTTTGTAATACGTTCGCTAAAAGCAATGCTTAATAATGTGTTTTAATGTATGTGTGTGGTTTTAACTAATATAAAAGGCGTAACCTGATAAGTGATATCTGAGAGGAACTGTTTAACATTAATCTGTGTTCAGTAAACAGCAACAGCTGATTAATAGCAAGAGGTTCATAATTTAACCTGCATATTATTGTTGTTTATTGACTATAGTAAGTTTTTTAAAGTTAAAAAGTATTAGTTTTAAGCGAAATAGGGTTTTAACGGAGAACGTATTTAAACTGAATTTTGGGTCTAAATAGTAAGTATTGATGTAGGTATTAATGTTTAAATTAATGCCTACATCAATATTTTAATCAGTCTATAGATTTATAAGCCGCTAGTGGGTGCGAGGTACTTAGTGATACATGCACTTCGTCGCCAGGATTTACCACAACTTCATGGCTTACTCTGCTAGTTACAACCGTAGAACACGCAAGTTTTACAGCGCACAAGCGGCTGCCACCTTCAAAACGTACCCAAATTACTTCGCCGTTATTGCCAACACTGCTTTGTACAAGTAACACATCGTCTGGTCGAAGTAGTACATCAACGTCGCCACTTCCACAGTCAACGCCATGAGCGGGCGCATTACCAATTGAGGTAGTGGCTTGTCCTTGGCTAAATTGGCCGCTAATAAAGCTGGCTTCACCTAAAAAGCGTGCCACAAAGCGATTGTTTGGGGTACTAAAACAGCGCTCGGGTGTATCGATTTGCTGAATTTCGCCGCCTTTAAGCACACCAACGCGGTCGCCAACTGAGAGTGCTTCTTCTTGGTCATGTGTTACCCAAATAGCGGGTACTCCAGCGGCTTTAAGTGCGTTTCTAATATCCCAACGAAGCATGTCTTTAAGGGCGGCATCTAAGTTTGAAAGCGGCTCATCAAGTAATACAAAGTCAGGTTGGTGGGCAAGGGTGCGCGCAAGTGCAACGCGCTGCTTTTGTCCGCCAGAAAGTGTTGCTGGTTTTTTGTCTCTAAAATCGCTCAGTCCAAGTAGGTTTATCCAATACTCAGCAGGGGCTGTATCTTTTAATCTAAAGCAAATGTTTTGCTGTACGGTTAAGTGCGGAAATAACGCAAAATCTTGAAACACCATACCTACACTGCGTTTTTCAGGAGGTAGTGTTAATTTGGGAGTAGCGCGCCATTTACCCGTGTTTATTTCGCCTTCGCTAATAGGTATAAGGCCAGCAAGGGCTTGTAAAATTGTACTTTTACCACAACCTGTTGGCCCTACAAGCATAAGGATTTCGTTTTCACCCAGCGAAAAGTTTAAATCGCTTACTACGCGGTTACTGCCATAATCTATAGACAACTGACTTACAGATAGCATTGTTTCTTAAATCCTTAATGTTCAAACTGGTTGCGTTTTTCGCCAGACATCATAATAGCTAACCCGCAGGCAGATATCACTACTAACAATAATCCAGGAATAGCGGCGCGACCAAAATAGCCCGCTTCGTATACACGCCATAAATAAGTAGAGAGGGTTTCAAACCCTGTTGGGCCAAGTAATAGCGTGGCTTCGAGTTCGCGCATTGACTCTAAAAACACCAGTGCTGCACCGGCAATAATACCGCGCATAGTTAAAGGCAGTGTTATGCGAGTAAATACTTCACGTGGGCTTGCCCCTAATACGCGCGCAGATTTTACTAAGCTTGGGTCTAAGTGTTCGGTGCTTGTTCTAACAGAGCCTACTGCAAGTGGTAAAAATCGCAGCATGTAAGCAATAATAAGCAATCCCAGTGTTTGATATAAAAACGGCAACTGCAAACCACCGTAAACAAGCGCTGTGCCCATTACTATACCCGGAATACCAAAACCAAAGTAAGTAACACGCTCCATTATACGACCCGCTTTTCCATTCAGTGCGGCATGTGCAACAGGGATCGCAACGATAACAGCTACAATTGCCGCAATACCCGATGCATACGTAGAGTTCCACGCAATATTAAAATCAAATGAGCTAAAACCATCGCGAGCTAACCAAAGCGAAAATATAGCCAAAGGCAAGCCAATAGCAAGCAGTAAAACAGGTGCAAACGTAACAAACATCGCACTTAATTGTAATTTACTTGGAAATAAAATTAACGGGCGACCATGGCGCTCAGGCGCTGTTTTTATTTGTGATTCAACTAAAAGTAAAAAACCGACAATAACCATCAGCTGAAGTGAAAGCATTGCAGCGCGTCCTAACGCGAAGGCATTGTATTCAACGTAAATTACGCGGGTAAAGGTATCTAAGCGCATCATTGCCGGCGTGCCAAAGTCTGATAATGTATAAAGCGCGACTAACAAAGAGCCTGCTGCAATACCGTTAACTACGCGCGGTAATATAACTTTAAATATACTTTGCGTCATCGACATGCCTAGCGTACGCGCGGCATTAACCATGCTTGCGTCAAGGCTCAGTAGGGATGAGCGAGTTGTCATCATTACAAACGGGAAGGTATAAAGCGTCATTACAATGGCGGCACCTGTTAGGCCATACATTGATGGTGTTTCTATTCCTGTTAAGGTATTTATTTCGCCACCGGGGCCAAAAGCAGCATAAAGTGTAAATGCGCCAATATAACTGGGAATTGCCAGTGGGGCTGCAAATACAACCAGCCAGAGCTTTTTAAATGGTAAATGCACATACGCGCTAATAAACGCCAGTGGCACACCAATTAAAATAGATCCAAGTACCGTTAAACCCATTAACGATAACGTGTTACCTAAAATTTGGAGATTGTGGGTGTCAAACACTGAGCTTGCATCGCTTGCAAGCACAATTAATACATAAACAGGGGTAAGCGCAACAAGCGCTGTAAGCAGCGCCATTGGATAAGAGGCAGGTATTTTCATTACAATACGCCGCTGCTTCGCATCAAATCTATAGTAGGGCGTAAATCAGCTAGCTGTGTTAAATCCACTTTAGGTGGAGAAATATTAGCAAGTGACGGTAAACCCTCAGGTTGGGTAATACCATTTACTAACGGAATTTCGTACGCTTCACTGGCTAAGTAACCCTGTACTTCTTTACTTAGTAAGTAACGCATAAAGTTAGTTGCAAGCGGATCGTCGTTAAGCGCTAATACACCCGATGCATTAACTAAACAGCCCGCATCATTTTGTGTAAATGCTAAATCTAGCTTGGCATCAGGCTTACCTGATTTTAAACGCAGAGTGTAATAGTGATTTGCAAAACCAATATCAACTTCACCGCGCTCAACGCCCATAACAACACCTAGCTCGCCGGCGTATGTTTTAGCACGTTTTTGAATCTTTTTAAGCCACTTAGCGGTTTTGTCATCGCCTTCTAAAATTCGCATTGCGGTTACAAACGATTGAAAAGAAGCGTAGGCGGGTGCCCAGCCAATACTTAAATCGCTGTCGGCAATTTCCATAATACTTGTTGGAATTTGATCTTTAGTCAAACGCGACGTGTTATATGGCAATGTACGAATACGGCCAGTTACTGGTGCCCACTCTTTATATCTAAACTGTGGTTGTAACTGAGCAGATAAATCACCCGGGATAGGTTGTGCAAGGCCAGCATCGGTTACTAAACCAATCGCGCCTGAGTCAACTGCCCAAAATAAATCAGCGCGGCGAACGCCAGCTTTAGCTTCTGCAACAATGGTATTTGCTAAAGCAGCAGTAGGACCTCGGCGTATACCGAGTTTAAAGTCTGGATTTTTTTTCTGGATTGCTTGTAATACGTTTTCATACAAACCACCTTCGCCTCGACCTAAATAAAGCGTTAACTCGCCTTTAAGCTTTGGTAAATCGTCAACAGAAACAGGGTTTGCTATATCAGCGGCTAGCGCACGAGAAAGAGGCAGTGGCAATGAGCCAACCACCCCTAACGCAGCTAGGCCTTGAATAAAGGTCCTACGCTTCACTTAAAATACATCCTTACGAGCTTTTTCGGCTTTTTCTATTAAAACCTGAGCGCGGTCTAATTTTGTTTGCATGTCACTGATCACATCGCGTACTTCGTCTACGCTTTTGCTGTTTTTAATGGCTTGTGGCAGTGTTACGTTAAAGTCTTTTTCCAGCACTTCAACTAGTTTTGCATCTTGTTCAATAAGAGTACCTTCAACGCCTTCAAACAGGTGCAGATAAGTATCGTGAACAATTTCAGTTGCTTCGTCTCGTAAACGCTCAGCAAATTTAGCTACTACACGGTCTAATTTGTGCTTAATTTCATCAATTGTGGCACTTTGTGTCATTTGAGCTGTAGCGGTTGCTTTTACAGTGTCTAACAAGCCTTTTTGCTGGAATTTAGCAGCAAGCTTAACAGCCCCAAGGCCTTGCCACAAGGCTATGTTCATCGCTTTTTGCTGTTTACGAACTTCCTCAGCAGGCTCTTTATTATCAATGGCCATTTTTACGCCATAAAGACCCTGCCAAATAGAAGCGTATACTGGTACAAAGTTAGTTTCTATTGCACTGTGAAACTTAACTGATTCCCAATATTCAATTAAATCATCAGTTTTTACAGCTTTTGCGCCTTTAGTATCGTAGTCGCTTACCATGGTATCTACTTTGCCTACCATCCATTCTACTTCTTCTGCGTAACTTTTAAGGTTTTCTTGAAGATGATTAACATGCTCGCCAATAGGGCCGTTAGCTAATACTGGTTGAGCCATAAACGCCGAGGCTAGTAACAGGCTTGCACCTAAAGTTTTGGCTGGTTTAAATAGTAATTTCATAGCAAAGAAGTCCAAAAGGTAATTGTAAATGATAGACATTATCATATAGCTAATAGTTAACGAGATCAATAACCACAAACTCGCTTAATAGATAAAAACACTAAATGTAGCGGTAGGTTACAGCAAATAGCGCTATAACCTGTATTAGGGTTAGTTATTGAGACCGACTATTAAGCGTAATGCTTGCTTTTAATGGCATTATAAATGGCATCACACAGTGTTTTTATACTGGTGTCGTCACTTATATACGGTGGCATAAGGTAAATTAGTTTACCGAATGGACGTATCCATACACCTTGCTCTACAAAATAAGCCTGAATTTTAGCAACATCAACATTGCCCGCAGCCTCGTTGAGTTCAACAACGCCTATTGCACCTAAGGTACGTACATTGGCAACCGCATCTAGTTCACGGCATTTATTAAGTTGTTGTAGTTGGGTGTTTAGTTGCTTTATTCGTTGTTGCCAGTTTTGCTCAAGTAATAAATCAATACTTGCGCAGGCCGCAGCACAGGCAAGCGGATTACCCATAAAAGTAGGGCCGTGCATTAAAACACCTGCTTCACCTTCGCTTATGCCAATGGCTATTTTATCGCTAGTGATAGTGGCTGATAGCGTCATTGAGCCGCCAGTTAATGCTTTACCAATACACATTATATCGGGCTCTATATTGGCGTGCTCTACAGCAAATAATTTACCTGTACGGCCAAAGCCTGTGGCAATTTCGTCGCAAATTAGCAGTACGTTATATTGGGTGCACAATTTACGTACGCAGGCTAAATAATCAGGGTGATAAAAGTTCATACCCCCCGCGTTTTGTACAATAGGCTCAATGATAAAGGCGGCTACTTGGTTGTGGTTTGCTTTAAAGTATTCTTCAAGCTCTTGGGCTTCAGTTTGGTTAAACTCGCCCCCAAATTGACTAACCGGTGCAGGTACAAAAACGTGTTCAGGTAAAAAGCCTGAATATAAACTATGCATTGAGTTAACGGGGTCGCATACGCTCATGGCTGCAAAGGTGTCGCCATGGTAGCCCTTGTAAGGCGTCATTAGTTTTCGTTTTGTAGTAATGCCTTGGCTTAACCAATATTGCAGCGCCATTTTTATTGCTACTTCAACACTTACCGATCCGCTGTCGGCTAAAAACACTTTAGTTAAACTAGGCGGCGTTATATTTACTATTTTTTTGCACAGCTCTACCGCGCTGTTATGCGTAATACCGCCAAACATAATGTGGCTCATACAGTTGATTTGCTCAATCATGGCGTTATTTATAACAGGGTGATTATAGCCATGTATTGCGCTCCACCACGAGGCCATGCCATCGATTAATTGCTCGCCAGTTTCGAGGTGAATAATATTGTGATTAGCATGTGTAACGGGGTATACCGGAATTGGCTTGGTCATAGACGTATATGGATGCCAAATGTGCTCACGATCAAAATCAAGGTTAATCGTATTCTTTTTAGTCATATGTAAACTTTAACTTGGTGGGCTTCGTTGACAATGTTACTTCAACTCGTAGACTAAGCCAATATCACCGTTGAGAAAAAATAAGAGAGTATTATGGAACTTGCACCTGTTCGTCACGATTGGACCCACGCTGAAGTTAAAGCATTATTTGAAATGCCATTTAACGATTTACTGTTTAAAGCCGCATCGGTTCACCGTGCTAACTTCAACCCAAATGAAGTGCAAATTTCTACGTTGTTATCAATTAAAACAGGCGCTTGCCCAGAAGATTGTAAGTACTGCCCGCAATCGGGCCATTACCGAACAGATTTAGAACGCGAACGCTTAATAGAAGTAGAAAAAGTAGTAGAACAAGCACGCCTCGCAAAACAAAAAGGCGCTACCCGTTTTTGTATGGGGGCTGCATGGTCAGATCCAAAAGACAGAGACATGCCATACATTTCGCAAATGGTTAAAGAGGTAAAAGAGCTAGGGTTAGAAACCTGTATGACGCTGGGTAAACTCACAAACGAAAAAGCCCATGAACTTAGAGACGCTGGGCTTGATTACTACAACCATAACCTTGACACGTCTCCTGAGTATTACGAGCAAATTATATCAACCCGTACTTTTCAAGATAGATTAAATACCATTGACCACGTACGCGATGCTGGTATGAAAGTATGCTCGGGCGGAATAGTTGGTATGGGCGAGCAAGCAAGCGACCGCTTTGGACTACTTATGCAACTAGCTAATTTGCCACAACAGCCAGAAAGCGTGCCTATTAATATGCTCGTTAAAGTTAAAGGCACACCGCTTGAAAACGTAGACGATTTAGATCACTTTGAATTTATACGTACCATAGCAACAGCACGTATTATGATGCCACACAGTTATGTACGTTTATCGGCAGGGCGCAACGCCATGAACGAGCAAATGCAATCGATGTGCTTTTTTGCAGGCGCTAACTCAATATTTTATGGTGATAAACTACTTACCACCGAAAATCCCGACGCT
The DNA here is from genome assembly GCF_016598755.1 of Pseudoalteromonas sp. LC2018020214. Classification (NCBI taxonomy): domain Bacteria; kingdom Pseudomonadati; phylum Pseudomonadota; class Gammaproteobacteria; order Alteromonadales; family Pseudoalteromonadaceae; genus Pseudoalteromonas; species Pseudoalteromonas sp. LC2018020214. The sequence goes on along the minus strand of NZ_CP066804.1, from coordinate 1,835,434 downwards.
GATGCCGATATGAACCTAATTAAAAAACTAGGCATGAACCCAGAAAAACGTCACGACTATTCAGACGAAGCAGTAGAAGCCTCGCTTTCATCGCAAGTAGCCGACAAAGCAACCTCTGAATTGTTTTACGAAGCGTAGGCTTATATCAATGCCTTTTGATTTTATAAATACGCATCTGCAGGCTCGCCAGCAAGATGCGTTACTTCGTAAACGCCACGTAGTACAACATGCAACAGCGCGCACCATAACGGTTAATAATAAAACCTATCTTAATTTTGCCAGTAACGATTACTTAGGTTTTGGTGATGTGGCTGTTAACCTTAATGACTCCCACGCATTAGGGAGTCACAGCTCAGCATTGGTTACGGGTTATCAGGCTCAGCAAAAAGCGCTTGAACAATACTTATGTGAGCAATTTGGTTATGGCGCAGCAATGCTATTTAACTCAGGGTTTAGCGCTAATAGCAGTGTAATTAAAGCGCTGTTTCAAGATAAAGCGGCTGCACAAAACAGCGCTATTTTTCAAGATAAGTTAAATCATGCAAGTTTGATTGACGGGGCTATGCACTCAAACGCGGCATTAGTGCGTTTTAATCACAACGACATGAATCACTTACGTTCACGGCTCGAAAAATCAAAAGCGCAAAACAAGCTAATTATAAGCGAAGGTGTGTTTTCGATGGATGGCGATACCGCGCCTCTTAAAGAATTACTCGCACTTGCAAAACAGCACAACGCATGGCTAATGATTGACGACGCACACGGCTTTGGTGCATTAGGTAAAACCGGTTTGGGTAGTTGCGAAGCGTTTATTACTCAAACGCTGCCAGATATATTAGTCATTACCTTTGGTAAAGCAGTGGCTAGTAGTGGCGCGTGTGTATTGGGCAGTAAACAGTTTATTGATTACATGCTGCAATTTAATCGCGATTACACGTATTCAACTGCTATGTCGCCACTTATGGCAAGTCACACACTTGCGCGTATTAAAAGCATAAAAACAGCTGATGATAAACGCGATAAGCTAAATGCCAATATTGCATTATTTAAGCAACTCGCTAAAAGCCATAATATTGCTGTAATGGAATCAAACACCGCCATACAACCCATTGTATTAGGCTGCGCTGAGCAAACGCTGCAAGCGGCAGATAAACTAAAACAACAGGGTATTTGGCTCACTGCAATTAGACCGCCCACAGTTGCACATAACACCTCGCGTTTACGCATTACTTTAACCGCCGCACATACCGAGCAATACATAACGCACTTAGTTAAGCATTTAGTAGGTGCAATAGCATGATTACTCAGCCAGTATTAAAAACAGACCTAGTGCAAACACAACTTGTAAAACCGTGCCTAGTAAGTAGCGATTCAAATAAAGAATTAAATAAGGAGCCAAATCGAGAGCTAAACAAGGAGCTTAAAAAGTCTACACAAAGTAAGTTCTCAAAGGCGGCGGCGAGTTATAACACCCATGCAAATGTACAAAAACATGCTGCGAGCGATCTATTTTCACTCATAAAACCAGGCTCTAATAAAAATATGCTTTGTGTTGATTTAGGCGCAGGGCCGCTTGTTAATACACTTACCTTACAAAGCGTATTTGAAAGCGTTGTGGCAATGGATTTGAGCTTAAACATGTTGCAAAGTAGTGATTTAACCACACCTAAAATATGCGCCGATATGGATAACTTACCGCTACAAGCAAACAGTGTTGATGTAATTTACAGTAATTTTGCAGTGCAGTGGTCTGCTAATTTTTCGGCTTTAATGCAATCGCTTTACAGCATATTAAAACCAGGCGGGCAGGCGTACATAAGCGCTGTGGTAGAGGGCTCACTTAACGAAATAAAAACAGCCTTTGCCGCGCTTGATTCTAACAGCCACATAAATACCTTTAATAGTGAACTGCATATAAACCAATCAGTCCAAAATGCAGGCTTTACTATTAATAGTGCTAAAAAACGTATTTACACCGATAAATACACAACACCTTTAAAAGCTATTGCCTCTATTAAAGCTATTGGTGCAACAACGCAAAACCATACTAATACGCGCCAAGGGCTACTTACCAAATCGGCGCTACAAAAAGTATGCAGTGCGTATCCGCTTATAAATAATAAAGCATGTGTGTCTTATCATGTGGTGCTGTTATCATTAGAAAAAAGCCATTACAAAAAAGCGATTAATTGCTTAAGTTAAAATTTAAACCAAAGTTAGATTCAGATCATAAGGCAAAGTAATGAAAGAATTTTTTATAACAGGCACCGACACCGATGCCGGAAAAACCCACGTTACCAGTTTGCTATTAAAGTTACTTGCCCAACACAAAAAACAAGCCATTGGCTTTAAACCCCTTGCTGCTGGCTGCGAAATGGCGTTCGATCAGCTGGTAAATGCCGATGCTCTAATACTAATGGAAAGCGCAACAGTCAGCGCTAAATACGACGTAGTAAATCCGTTTGCGTTTGCACCGCCTATTGCACCGCACATAGCAGCGGAGAAAGTTGGGGTGAGTATTACTGTAGATAAACTTAGTGATGCTTATAAAAACGTAAAACAACAGGGCGCTGACATTATACTTACCGAAGGTGCTGGTGGTTGGGCATTACCTATTAATAAAAACGATTATTTATACGACTGGGTTAAAGCAGAGCAACTGCCGGTAATACTTGTTGTTGGTATGAAGCTAGGTTGCTTAAATCATGCGTTACTAACCGCTGCGCATATGCAAAGTATGGGTATAAACTGCGTTGGCTGGATTGCAAACCAAGTCGATAAAAATATGGACGAATACCAAGCAAACCTTGATTCACTCAAAGCACGCTTACCGTTCCCAATACTTGCCATAAGCCCATACAGCGAGCAAACTCCTAAGTTACAAATATACAAAAGCTTGCTTAGTGCGTTATCTATAAACACTTAAGTGGTTTTAAAAAAGTTACTTTTTTAGGTAAATCTTGAAATAGTCAGCCTTAGTACACATATAAACGTTTATAAATACATAGCTTGCTTAAAGACAATGTTACTAAGGACATAACGACTATATGACGCACCCATTTATTGAAAGCTACGCCCCAGATGCGCACGTAAGCGCTGAGCCTAAAGCACTAAACTGTGGCTTACCTAAAAAACGCGTAGGCATAATAGGTGGGGGCACAGCTGGCGCCACAATAGCCATTAGACTTGCTGCGTTAGGGCTAGAAACTTACGTACTTGAAAAGAAAAAGTCGTTAATTGATGGCCCTCCAATGTGCCATTTGCATGCAGGTGGCAACTTATATCGTGAAATACCCGACGAAGACTGCATAGATTTACTCAAGCAATGTATAGATATTGCTCGCCTTTATCCTCACACCATCGATGTTCGCCCCACAGTATTTGCCGTACCTAAACGCGATGACGACTCACCGGAGGATTTATTTCCGCGTTTAAATAAATTAGTAAAAGCCTACAACGAGCTTATTGAACAAGACAGCGCTAATAAAGTATTAGGCGAGCCAGAGCATTATTATCAGTTATATAGTTATGAGCAAATGCTAAAGCTTGCTAAACAAAAACAAGTAGCCAAGCCCACGTCGTTAGATGAGTGGATGATACCCGTTGCTAAGCATTTAGATTTAAATAAGCTAAAGTTTCCGCTTATTGTTGCACAAGAATATGGCTGGAATATATTTCGTTTATCGGCTAGTGCACAACTCGCCCTTGCACAGTACAAACACGCTCATGTTTTAACAAGCACCAGTGTTAAAAACGTATCGCCAGTTATAAATACCAATAATGATAAGCAAACACTTAAATGGCACATTGAATACCAATCAGAGCCAAGCCTTGATGAACAACCTGATACTTCAACCAATACACAAGCCGATTCACAAACCATTGAGGTAGATTACCTAATTAATGCGTGTGGTTTTCAAACCGGTATTATTGACGACCTCGTTGGGGTAGATGTAAAACGCATGGTTGAATTTAAAGCCTCTTACATTACTCATTGGCAAGGTGCTGGTGGGCAAATACCCGAAATTATTATTTATGGTAACCGTGGCACGCCAGAGGGCATGGCGCAACTAACGCCTTACCCTAACGGGTATTTTCAAATACATGGCATGACTAACAACATTACATTGTTTAATGATGGCTTAGCTGATGCCACGCCAATGAGCGCACAACCTAAACTTCCCAATAAATACCTTCATTATATTAAAGATGGCTGGGACAAAGCAGCATTGCAAACACGTACCCAAACAGCAATTGATTATGTAGCCGAGTTTGTCCCTGCGTTTAAAACTGCTAGCACACAAAATAATGCCTTGTATGGCGGGCAACAAATCCCTGGGGATGACGACACCTTGCGCGTAGCCGATGTAAGTTTATATTCGCATATTAGTTACGCACGGGCCGAAAATGTTAAAGCATCGTCAACGTTAATAGCGGCAGATCAAATAGTGGGTGAGTTTATAAAATTGGGAATAATAAGTAGCGATCCTGCTGTAAATCATCACCGCAGTACCCACCAATGGTCGTACCTTAAACATAATAGCAGCGAAAAAATTGACGAAGTTGCACGCATATTGGCACACGAGCGTGGTTTTCCGATTGATATGGCAGAGCTTAATAACAGCTTGTAATAAGCTGATCAATAAAGAAACTTTAGTCTTAAATTTGATGTAAAACCCTTCTTAAAAAAATTATCAATAAACACATAAATAACACTTGTGTTATGACATAGTTTGTCACAGAATAGCGCTAACGTTATGACATAGTGTGTCATAACGCAGTGATTGCTTTAACCTAATTTAATTTTATGTTCGGTGATCAAACCTATTTTTGTGAGGACAATATGAAACGTATATTTTTGTTTTTATTAACTAACCTAGCGGTTATGTTGGTATTAGGTGTAGTGCTTTCAATAATAATGAGTGCGCTGGGCTTAAGCCATCGTAGCCTTGGCGGAATTTTACTTATAGCCACAGTATTTGGTTTTGGTGGATCGTTTATTTCGTTATTTATGTCGAAATGGATCGCTAAAAAATCAACAGGTGCGCATGTGATTACGCAGCCTCGAAACGAAACCGAACATTGGCTTGTACAAACGGTATCTGCGCAAGCACAAAAAGCAGGTATTAAAATGCCAGAAGTGGCTATTTACGACAGCCCAGAAATGAACGCGTTTGCAACGGGCCCAAGTAAAAACAACTCGTTAGTGGCAGTAAGCACAGGCTTAATGCACAACATGACCAAAGATCAGGCCGAAGCCGTACTTGCCCACGAAGTATCGCACGTGGCTAACGGCGACATGGTAACGCTTACGCTAATACAAGGCGTGGTAAACACCTTTGTAATATTTGCCGCAAAAGTACTGGCAGGCATTGTAGATAACTTTATTAATAGCGATGAGGAAGAGGGCGGCAGTAGCTGGACATACTTCTTATTCGATATGTTATTCCAAGTATTATTTGGTGTACTAGCAAGCATAGTGGTTGCAAGTTACAGCCGTAAACGAGAATTTGCAGCCGACAGCGGCGCAGCAAAACTAGTTGGTGCTGATAAAATGCGTTCCGCCCTTGAGCGATTAAAGCAAAACCATCCTTCGCAATTAGAAGGCTCAATGATGGCCTTTGGTATTGCAAGTGGCAAAGGTGTTGCTGAGCTGTTTTCATCGCACCCACCGCTTGATGCGCGAATAGACGCACTACGTAAGTAACTATGTAAGTTAGTAAATATTCTAAGCCAGCTTAACTGCTGGCTTTTTTATGTTTACGTTAAAATGCTAAAATCGCACGCACTGTATTTATATACAGTGTGTTATGTTGCTTTATAAAATCGTTACTTTTTTAAGCTATATGTGTTTACGGGGTTACTAGGTACGAGTAAACTAAAATACCTTAAAGTCAGCAATGCAGCTGGTTTTAATACTTAACATTTAATACTTAACAAGGACGGTTATTGTAGTGGAAAAGGTGCAACACACTAAAGAATGCATTATGTGCTTTAGCGCTATAGATTCACGGGCTAAAAAATGCCCGCAATGCACCTCACTTCAAGCTAAATATTCTAACTTAGAAAACAATCCCATTATTATTGGTGCATTAGCACTTAGTATTGTTGGTATTTTTGGGTTTATTTTTTATCAAAATATTTATGTAGCAGGGCTTAAAGACCAAGCACAAAAAAACTTAATCGCTAATGTAAGCCAAATTAATACTAAAAATGAAAACGATGCATTGTATGTTGCATGCATAGGGCAGGTAAAAAACGAGTCAAACTTTTCGTTTAAAAATATAAAGTTTAAGGTCGATTTTTTAACCGAGCAAAACACGCTAGTCGATACGTTATCAATAACCGACGAAGACCTAATTATACTTCCTAATGACTCAACAAACTTTAGAGTAAGAGGTATTGCGCAAAAACAAGCGGCCAGTTATAACAATTGCCAAGTAACAATAACCGATGCCTGGGCTTATAAATAACTTGTTGTAGTTATTTAAAGCTATTTAAAGTGTGAAATTAGTGAGTAAAAATAATTAAGAAAACCAACTCTAAGCTGGTTTTCTAGTATAAACAGTGATTACTGAGAAAGAATAATCTCAGTAATGCCCTCAGCAGATAGTATTTCAATCCAGTAGCCGTCAGGGTCTTTAATAAATGCTAAGCCTTTCATTGAGCCATCATCTGGTTTTTTAACAAACTCAACATCGTATTTTGCAAAGCGCTCACAGGCATCGTAAACATCCGGTACGCTAATCCCAATATGACCAAAGCCTTTAGGTTCTTGGTTGCCACTATGGTATCCTTCAAAGCTGTCGTCGTTTTCAGTGCCCCAGTTATGGGTTAACTCAATTAGCGCAGGGCGACGAAACACCCATTCTGCTTTAGTTTTATCATCACCTTGTGGCAATTCTTGCTCGTAGCCTAAAAAGTAAAGCGTAAACTTCATACCAGGAAAATCATACTTACCTAACAGCTTCATACCTAATACATTTTGGTAAAATTCGAGCGACGGCTTTGGATCTTTAATACGTAACATAGTTTGTTGCATAACAAAGCCCTGAGTGGCCTGTTCAACTTGTTCTGGAGATTCGTTATAGTTAGACATGGTGATCCTTTCAAAAATGATAAAGCGAAAATAAAGATATAATGCTTAAACCATCATAATCAACCGTAGTTTAAATTTAAACTGTCTAGGTCAAATCATATAATAAAAAACAAGGAATTTTATGGCTATAACTATAACCACAGGCACCATTGATGATGTAACCGCAGTGAGTGAATATATCCCTGAACTACTAACAGCCATTGATAGTGACACTTTACGTAACCGTTTAGAAAACAAAAAAGCATTGATATTAGTAGCACATAAAGAAGATACATTAGTTGGTTTTAAAATTGGCTATGAGCTATCTAATACACAGTTTTATAGTTGGCTTGGTGGAGTGCATTTTAACTATCGTAGATTAGGTATTGCTAAAAAATTACTTGTCCAACAAGAAAAGTGGGCTTATGAACAAGGTTTTACCAATATACACGTTAAATCGATGAACCGGTTTCCTCAAATGCTAACTATGCTAATCACTAATGGTTATCACGTTTGTGGCTACGTTGATAAACAAAGCACAGAGCTAAGTAAAATTAAGTTTGTAAAACAACTAACAAAGTAAATGCAGGCACTTTATTCATCGTTATTTAACTTAGTGCCATGTAGGGTTATAAGTAAAAGCTAATTGCCACCTTTAATAGCAAGGAACCTCTATGTTTTATGATGATATGCAGGGATTATTACGTGTACTTACAATAGGTGTACTGGGTTATATTGCACTGGTGTTTTGGCTGCGTGTATCGGGTAAACGTACGCTTTCAAAGTGGAACGTGTTCGACTTTATAGTCACCATTGCGCTGGGCTCTATATTGGCGTCTGTTATTATTTCAAAAAGTGTTCCGTTAGCTGAGGGCATACTCGCCTTTGTAGTATTAATAGGGCTGCAATATATTATTACGTGGCTTAGTGTGCGCTCGTCAAAATTTGCTGCGCTTATAAAAGCAAAACCCACGTTATTACTAAGTGATGGTGAATACTGCACGGCTGCACTTAAATCGCAGCGCGTAACAAAGTCAGAAATTCGCGCCGCTATTCGTGGCGCTGGTATACTAGCCATAGAAGATGTTGCCGCAGTAGTGCTAGAAACTGATGGCAGTTTTAGTGTACTTAAGCAAAATAACAGCGGGTTAAAAACCGCGTTAAGTGATGTAAGCGGGCATTAAATTAATACGCTAATAGTTATATTAACTAAGGCAGGTATATTACCTGCCTTATTTTGTATTAAAGTTTATTTTTATTTAGCGTGTTGCTCTAATAAACTAAAGGTAGGTAAGCGCCATTTAAAGCGTATTGATGCCATACGTATTAAGTAGCCAGCAACAAGGCTTACAATAATGCTAATATTATCGTCAATATTGTAATGGTGTAGCGCTAAGTATAAACAGGCAACAAGTAACGATACACTCGCGTATAGCTCGTTATGTAATACCAACGGCGCTTGGCGACATATTAAATCACGCAGTAACCCACCAAAAACACCTGTTACAACCGCAGCCACTACACAAATACCGTAATGCAGCCCCATATTTAGCCCCACCTGGCAGCCAATAATACTAAAGGCTGCTAAACCAAGGGCGTCTAGGCGCATAAATATGCCTTTAAATTTAACCACCCATTTAGCAAGCCACGTAGTAACAATACCTGCAATACAGGTAATTAATAAATACTCTGGGTGTTGTACCCACGTAAGCGGGTAATTGCCTAGTAATATATCTCGTACGCTACCACCGCCAATTGCCGTGGCGCTGGCTACCAGCACTACGCCAAACCAATCCATTTTCATTCGTCCTGCGCTAAGTGCGCCGGTCATGGCTTCTGCGGTAATACCAATAATATAAACAACGGTTAGTAACATGAGATAATCACTTAAAATACGTGCGTAAAAATAAGGTGTGGATTGTATAGATAAATTAAGTAAATAACGAATGAAAAATCGTACTAAAAACGGTTAATTCAGATAGAAATAGCTAATGACAAAACCTAGTGTAAACAAGCTGTTAAGCTAATCGGTGAGTGCGCGGTAGTTAATATTAATTAAAGGACATTTGGCCGCAAATTATAAAAAATAAATGGCATTAAACTTAAATACTGCACAATGCAAAACTGTTATAAATAGCGATTTAAAACAAACTCTAGGATCATTCTCTGATCCCAATTTGTGCGGGGTAAATAGTGAGCTTGTTATACGTATTAATTATTTGATGATTCAGCTTCTAACGCCGCCAACCATTGTTCACTATTAGCGCCAACAACACACTCTCCGTTTACGCGCATTGATAAACGCATCATGCAACGAGTTGATACATCAGAAAACGTTTCTTTTGGTAAAAACTTAACAGAATTTACTAATGCTTGGCAGTGAGGGGCGCTTTGCTCTTTAAGGGTATAGTAAACCCACTTACCTTTTTTTTCTAAAGTGAGTAAACCTGCTTTATGTAGCATTTTAAGATTTCGAGAAACGTTATATTGCGTATCACCAATAACATCCATTGCTTCAGCAACATTAATACGCTGGCCAGCATCAACAACTAACCAAAATAACCTTAATCGGGTAGGATCTGATAACGCCTTAAGCGCATCAATATACATTTCATCCATTATGTACCTTCTTGATAATAATAAAATACCATAAAAATTTACAAACGGATTATACCAGAGCCTAAATAAAATTTCCTCAAAACTAACAGGCGCTAAGGCTGTGCTTTAAAATTTTACGTCATCAAAAAGATAGTAAAAGCACCACTTAAAAGTGGTGCTTACTAACTTACATAATGTATTGAAAAATTACACCGCCTGTTACTGCAGTAGTTAATATAATTAATACAAATGCTAATACAGCCTTTCTTTTTAATACCGAAGAAACTAAAGCAATTTCAGGTAAACTTGCACCCGTACCACCTATTATCAGTGCTAAAGCAGGGCCCATACCCATACCTTTTAAAATCAGCACATTTAAAAGCGGTATAGCCATTTCTATTCTCAAATAAAGCGGAATACCAATTAGAGCAGCAATAATAATGGATTTTAAATCTCCGCCACCTACGTATTTTTCAACTAATTCAGCTGGTAAATAAGCCGCCGATAAACCACTAATTAATGCACCCAATAACACATACGGAATAATCCTTTTAAATAAAGATACAGCAAATTTTAAAACATTTTTAAACTTATCAGAATTCGTAGTGTGCAATATTGCGGCACTATCTGAACTGCAGTCTGAACTGCAGCTTTTGCCGTTTGTAGCCAGCTCTAACTCATCACCTCGTCTTACTTCATTTTTCCATGGTGATTTTGATATTAACCACCCACCTATAACGGCGGCACTAAAGGTTAGTGCTAAATATATAGCTGTAACTTTAAAACCAAATGCAGCATATATCATTGCTAGTACAATAAAGTTACATAAAGGAGCTGAAATTAAAAAGCTTAAAATAGTACCTAGCGATGTACCCATAGTAGCCATGCCCATGGTTACAGGTACAACAGCAGCGCTACAAAAGGGGGTTAACATGCCAAAACTAGCTCCCAACAGCGAACCCCACTTATCATGCTTTGTTAATTTTGCTTGAAGTTTGTCCTGCGGAACAAACTCCCTAATCAACCCTGTCAAAATAGAAACAGCAGCAATAATTAATATTAAGCCTCCACCAACATGAATAAATTCATCTAGTGCAACCATCATTTTATCTGTATTCACAATAACCTCTAATGTATAAACCAAGTTTGAGGTTGCAATATAATCATACAAGCACAATTGCGCAAGTGTGCTTATGTGTTTTATTTTAAAAATAAATACATACTTCTAAAATCTTTATTTAGAGCAATAGCTTATAACTTAATAAAAAGTGATGGTAATAAATTAGGAACGTGTGCTAATGTTAAATAAGGAGTATTAAAATTGGCTAAAAGAAGTTTTTAAAGGTAAGAGTAAAAATGAACAAAGGATTGTTAAAGTCGTGGAAAACCGACAAAGGTTTTGATTTTATTAAATCAGACACCCTAGAACACGACACGTTCATACACATATCAGCGCTCAAACACATGAGCCGTAAGCCTAAAGTTGGCGATACCATTTATTTTGAAGTTGCAACACAGCCCGACGGTAAAACCAAAGCAGTTAACTGCCGCATAGAAGGCGTTGCAGAGCTTAAAGCCCCTTATCAAAAACACAATAACCAGCCGTACCGCATTGCCAAATCTAATTTTGCCAGTAGCTTTTTAGACAAAGTCGCCTCAATAAGTATTATCGCCGTACTTGGCTTCATCGCAGTAAATAAATACAACCATTATAAAAGTAACGAGCAATTTAATAACCAAACACCTGTTATTACCAACGCCGATTTAGCCACCTTTGATGGGCAATACCCAAAAACCGTGATTCCAAAAAACACCCATAATTTTACCTGTGGCGGCAGGCAATATTGTACTGAAATGCGCTCACGCGATGAGGCGGTATTTTTTATTAATAATTGCCCGAACACAAAAATGGATGGCGATGGTGATGGAAAACCTTGTGAGAACGATTCACGGTTTTAGCGGCTAGGGCATTTATAAGTTTTGTAGTCAAAGGTTAAGTAAAGATAGGATTTATTGCATGCTGTATGTAAATACAGTAATGCGAGGTTTGCCCCATAACATTATCAAAAGTCGTTATGGGGTTAAATTACAAAGGTTACTGATTAGCAATTGTAATTATCTGTTTATAAATGAGTTGGTTGGTGTGATTATCGAACAACGTAATATACGCCGTTTTGGGTGTTATAAACCACCTAAATTGGGTTCAAGAAGCTGTTAGTGTTTTTTTTAAGTTTAGTCGTTCATAAAAGGATTTTGTAAAATGATTGATGATTTAAGTCTGAGTAAGAATGTACAGTTTTATGAGCTCAATAAAGCACTTACTGTAAAATCTATCGAAGATACATTCAAAGAAATATCTAAAGATCGTGTAGGTAACTATCTTAAAAATAGTTATCTTGTAAGAAAAAAATATACAACAGCAACTGGTAACAAAGTTATCTACTCCATTGTTTCATATAAGATTGAAGCTGAACCTTCATTTTTATTTGGTACTACGGTTAAAGAACAAAAGTATGCTTATCTGCTATTAATTGAATGTGGTGATGCCTTAGCTATTCTTAAGAAGTATGTCGATTCACCTGAAAAACATTTTTCTTCTTTTATAGGTGAGTATGATTATGAAAAGTTCTGTCATTTTCACGGTAAAAAAAATCCTAAATACGAAAGAGTTACCATGAAAAATATGAGTATTTCTAATGCTGTAATAAGATCTCGCTCATTAGAAGCAAAAAGCTTAAATGGAATACTTTCATCAAATTCATCTAGTCGATCAATCCCAAGCAATTTTAGAATGAAAGTCGGTGAAGACTCATACACTTTAACACCTAGCACTTCTAGAGTGAGCCATAGGGATAAAAAGTCATCATTTGATGGCTTAATTGATTGGGTTATTGAAATTAAAAATGAAATTAAAATAACTAACAATGAAAGTGAATTTCTTCGTAATTTTGCATCCCCGATATGTTTGAAGGACATTGTAGACTTAGGCCATCAAGTCGTTGCTATTCTCATCGATTTGAGTGAGATTGAAACAAAGCTTTCTAATGGCAGCGCTGTTTTAAGCAAGGCTGATGGTAGCCAATTAAATCAGAGAGAAATTAACAAACTTTTTAATCGACTTAAGTCACCTATTTTAATTGATGGCAGCTTATTGAAAGTAAAGTGGATTACTCTACCGGGTAAAGTTTCATACTCCAAAAATTTAATTACAATCAGAAATACTAATCTTGACAAGATTCTTGTTACTGAAAATGGTGCGGAAACCTATACTATTGGTAGCTATATAAACAAGGAAAAGCCGTTTTCTGCTGTGTTCGACTCACCAAATTATTCATATTATTCAAAGTCATGTTTTGAAGATAAACACTTAGTTAATAACATTCAGTCTATACTTAATATTTTTGATGATAGTTATAACTTTACTGGTATAGCAAGCGAAAAAGAGAAGCCGCATCCAGCCAATTTAACTAGGTTTCCAGATAAGTCTCTATTTAGGAAAGTAGAAGATCAATATTGTGTTCCTCATAATATCGTTATCTGTGATGACATGAATGACGAATGGTCTGATCATATTGCTATAGATAGCAATAGCGATATTCCGTCTATATCTTTTATTCATTCTAAATTTACTAAGAAAGATACATATGGCGCTAGTGCTTTTCATGACGTTGTTGCTCAAGCATTAAAAAACATTGGCCGAACTCAAGCTGAAAAGCAATTATTTAAGAATAAATATGATAATGAGTGGCATAAAAATTATGAAAAAACCAATATTAGTAGGGTCACTGGTGCCGCTAATTGGCAAGATTTAGAAGTGGCTTTAGACGCAGTAAATCAAAACCCTAACTCTATAAAGAAAATTGTACTTGCAACACCTTTTTTGAGTAAGGCTAAATTGGCTGGAGAATTAAACAAATTGGCTTTGGGTCAAAAATGTAAACCTCACTATGTGCAGTTAATTTGGCTTATAAATACGTTTATAAGTTCATGCAAAGATTTTGGAGTACAAGCTCACATATTGTGTAAAAAATAGACGCATCTGGTTGATTCAGCAGGACAAAAACTTTTAGTTTTCCTCCTGCGTTGCTAATTATAAACAACTATTTTTTGCTACTGATTGAGGCGTTAATTTTACGGAGGAAAGATTGGCTTATAATTTCGATAAATGGAAATCTAGAATGAGTGATCGCCAAGATCTTTCATCCTCTCTAGTCCACTTGACTCGTGGTGCAACTGTTGATGGGCAAGAGTTTACTCCAGTAGATGTACTACTTAAAATTCTTCGTGAGCGAACCATTATTGGTAGCACGACAGATAGCGGCTTTATTCGAGGAACTAGAAGAGCAGTGTGCTTTCAGGATGCCCCTTTATTTTCTATTGCACAAAATCTAAAGTTTGAGAAAGAGCTAAGACAAACGGGTGCAACTAGAAAACGTTATTCTGGCTGTGGCTTGATATTCTCAAAATATTATTTATTCCAAAATGGTTGTAAGCCAGTCATCTATGACAAAGTTGAGGATGGTGAGCAATACTTATCCGATAATGAATTATATAGGTTGGTTAAATTTGATCTATCCAATACAGACAGTCTTATTGACTGGACGCATGAGCGTGAGTGGCGTATTCCAGATAACTTCGAGTTTCGTATTGATTGGAGTGGTATTGTTCTAGAAACCAAAGAGGATTACCGTGAGTTCATTCAAAAGTCATTGATTGAAGAAAACGAATGTATTCTAGAAAGCGTCTGTGGAATTATTGTTCTTGATGCACTGCTAATGTAAAAAGACAGATTCTATATGCTAGGCATTTTCAGTTTAAGCTGAGTTTGGTGTTTATGTTGCAATGGTACTGGTTAGGTGGCTGGTACTTTAATTGTTACAACCCTAAACGTAAAACATCGGCGCATATATGTAATACACGCCGATGTTTATAACTTATTTAAATAAGTACATTACTTGTAAGGTATTTGGCCTTAGTCTGCTTTACGGTAAAGGCTTATTAAGCATATCGCTAAAAGTAACGTTGCAATCATGCCTGAAGCACCAGCAACAGCTGATGGAAGAAATCCATCACGACCAAAGGTAATTAAAATACCATTGGCAAGCACTGCAACACCGCCTGCTAGGGCTGTAAGGCCGCCGATTGCTTTGCCACCTTTAGCTAAGTACGACAGGCCAAATACAAGTGCTGCTAACCCTAATAGTACCTTGGCTGCGTAGTAAATCATGAATGATAGAGACACCACGCCACCAATTAAAGGTTGTGCGCCTTCTACTGTGCCTGCAACTTTGCCAAATGTTGAAAACAACGTAAGTCCAATGCTCACTTGTACTATGTTAAGTACTGCACTAAACGCGATAGCCGACCAGCCTAGTTGTGCGTTTTTTGCTTGCACCATAGCTGTGCCTGCAAAGGCAACAAGTAAAGTAAATACCAGTGCTTCTAGTCCCCAAGCAACCTGTCTTGAAAAACTAATTTCAGCACTGTAAAGGGCTGAATAAATACCCTGTGATATCGCCAATACCAACAATAACGATGCTGTAATTAGGGTGGTGCGTTTATGTGTAAATTCCATTATGGACCTCTTTTGATTTTATATTTGACGCTTTCAACAGCTGTTGCGGATTTGAATGTATCAAACTGCTTAGTATTTGTATTAAATAGCGTTTATCGTTGTAGGTATAAGACAGGTAAAGCGAGTAAATTATTTCACTTAAACCTTTAAAAATAATAATTAATAACAAACAGGCTCAGGCTTTTAATTAAACCTAACTTTGCAAAGCCGCTTTGGTTTAGCCATGCATGTATCTAAAAGCGCAGTGCCTCATGCCCTCTTAGTAAATCAACATTTAATTACCAAGAGGGCACACATTTTGAGTATGTGGTTAAACGGCTTATTACTTATGGCGTTAAGATAAAAACGTAAAATGAGACCAGTCACTTAACGCTGTAATAGTTTGTTCTGTGGGAGGGGCAACATAGATCAAACCTGCAATGGCAATAATTGAAGCTAGCGTAATTAGTTTATTATCTAAGTCAGCTATTTTTAAAGCGGTTCCGAAAGAGCGTTTAATGGTGACATTACTTAAATCTACACTGTAAATTTCATCCAGTAATAAATGAATTAATCCGCCGAGTAAAATAAACCCACCCGTTAACCAAGCAAAGACGGCTGCTTGTGTGGTTGATTGGTCATTCAGTTTCCATGTTACTTGAGTCGTTAATAGCGCGCATAACAGTATAAATAGTAAAGAGTGGCAACTACCTCTGTGTACTGTGATCCATTCAAAAATAGGTCTAATAATGTATTTCATAAATCCGTAAACCAATAACGGCACTACGATTAACTCGATAAAGCTAATTTCAATAATGAGCTCGGTGGTTATGTAATGCAGTACCAGTAATACAGCGCTCAGTGCAAATAAGTTAAAAATAGTATCGAGTGATGTTGAGTTATCTGAATCTATATCTGGTAATAGGCCGCCAATTGAGCCTAAAAACCAAAGCCAGAGTGCGCCCTTTAAATCGATATGGCCTGCAGATAATAAAGTGGCCGAGCCTAAGCCTGTGATGATTACGGCAGTATTAAGATGAGTATTGAAGTTTGCCATTGTATCTCTTTATGGGAAAAAGTAGGGCATTCTATCAATTGAAAAGTTTATTGTTCAATATTCTTTTTAATTAGATTTTTTATTACTTTGATTAATTGCTAATAGTACAATTTTTATTCTGTATTGTGGTTGGTGGTGCAATCATGTTGTAATTTTTTTGATAAAAATCAATAATACAGATAGTTTTTATTGTCTATTGGCCTTTTGTGTTTTTAATAAAAGCCTAGCTATCAACTTATATAAAACGGCTTAACTGGAATTCACATGAACCAAAATAGATATAAAGCATCGTTTCCTGCGCCTAATATTGGTAGTGACTATTTTGTCTCATCAACTTGGAGCAGTTATGGTTTCTGGGCTTTATTAGCACTGACTCCGCTTGCTCATTACATGATGTACTATACCGAAGATGGTCTAGCGCATGGGGAAGATTTAAACACTTTAGTGTATGTAATACTTGGTGCTATTACCTTGTTTGTTTTAAATATTGCAGCCCAATCTATATGTTGGTTAGGCAGGCTTTTGGCAGTGGTTTGCTTTAGCATTAGTCTGTTTTTTATATTATTGCTTATTTACCTCAGTGTATATTCACACTTTCCAATTGCTTATTTAGGTGCTATTTCTTATTTTGGGTTAGCGGCTTATTTTTATAATAAAGACTATTTGAAAGCCATAAAAACATTATAGCATTTACTATGTAGTTACTAATTCACGCCATCTAATTTTTTATATCGTCATAAAAGGCAACTTTCCCTCGGCCTGTTTCTTTTACGTGATAAAGAGTTTTATCACCGTTGTGCATTAATTGATGTAGTTCATTACCATCATATGGGGCTATTGCAATTCCTATGCTTGCACCCACTGCGCATGTTTTTGTGTTTGAAATACTAACCTGCTGTTGTAGCTCATTTAGTAAGGCGATTGCTTTTTGTTGTGTTGCCGTTTTATCGTAGGTTTTAATTTGCTGCGCAACAATAAATTCGTCACCGCCTAGGCGGATACACATGTCGTTTTTTTCGTGAAAAAGTGTTTTAAATCTGTGCGCTATTTCAATTAGCACTTTGTCGCCGGCTTCGTGGCCGTAGGTGTCGTTAATGGGTTTAAACTTGTCTAAATCAATCATCATAAGCACTAAATGTTCATTGTGTTTAATACATTCACGTAGTGCTTTTTTAAGGCGTTTTTCACCGGCGCGTCGGTTTAATAAGCCAGTGAGTGGGTCGTGATCGGCTTCAAAGCGGGTTTGCTGTTCGCGTTCTGCGCGCTCGGTTACATCGTGTAAAATTACTTCTACTAGCTGCTCTTGTTTGGGGTTTCGTTCGTTATCTCTTTGGTCTGTTAACCTTACAAATAAACAATGAAACCATACCGTTTTATAGCCAACTTTACACTCTACATCTAAGGTGGTTTGTGGTGGGTTTTTAGCAGAGCGAATATCTGCCAGTAGGCTTTGTAATTCGTCTACATTGCTAAGTAACTCAGGAAAATGCAAGGTTGGTAATTCTTCTTCACCAGGTACGGTAAAGTAATGTTTAAATGCAGGGTTAAAGGTGGTGATAATGTTTTTGTCATCGAGTAAACAAATACCTGCGCTGGCTTGTTCAAAAATAAGTCTAAATTTAGCTTCTAGCTCTTGAGTTTTTTTACGCAGTGTTTGCTCATTACTAATAGTTAAATGTAGCTCGTGCATTAAGGCATTTATACCTTGGGTTAAACGGCTTATTTCGTCCCGCTTGCCTTGCTTGAAGGTTAGCATTTTAAGGGTTTCTGGCTCGCTTGGATTTATTTTAGCAAAGCTGTCGGTTAGGTTTTGAATAGGCTGTGTAAGCCAGCGCTGAACTACCAGCGATACAAAAAATGCGATAACAATGGATTGAATCAGCATTAAGATAAATTCTTTTATAAGCGCTGACTGTGCTTGTTGTTCAATAAAGTTATCATCAGGGTATATGGCAAGTACACCTATAAAAGTGTCTTCTATAAAAGGGTGAACTAATTTAATTAAAACAGCTTCATTTTTTTTGTTAGTAGATCCTTTTGCTATAAATAAATCCATCTCTCCTTTAGGGTTTACTTCTCCTTCTAGGCTTGCGCCTTGCACTAAGTCGTTACTGAGTAGGCCGTTAATAATTTCTTGGCTTAATTCACGGTCGTTTAGGTAGGCTGCTATGGCGGCTGTTTTTTCCATTGTTTGCGCTAACTGTTGAACGAGTAAGTAATTTGTATTTTTTTTCTCTTTAAAGCCTGAGTAATAAGAGAGCATAGACGAGACTAAAGACACAACAATAGCAACTAACGCAATTGATATAGCGACGCGTATGTAGAGTTTTTGGCTAATAATTTTAATCAAATGTGTATACCACTTTTACTTCATCTGTAACTTGCGATAGCGGAATGTAGCCAATTGCAAATTGTGATGCTGCTATTTTGTTTATTGCGTCTTCTACCGATGTTGAAGGAGTGGGTGGCTTTGCGCGCCCTGAAAATAAAAGCCTTGCCCAATAAGCATTAATTTTTTGCTCATTTTTGTTGACCAGCTGCAGGTAAAAGTCGTTTTTTAATGTTGATTGCGCGGGCAAATCAAGCGGTTTTGAGGTCTCACCATCAGGGAAAGTTAAATACCTGCCCATGTAAATATCAATAATTTCTCGTTTTGATAATGCGTTAATCGCATTGCTTTTATTAACCACGACTACAAACTCTGTAGATTTAGCATAAAAGCTCATAAAAAGCAGGCACAAGGGCAGCAATGCAGTTATAAAAAAGTTGCGAGGGCTCATCATTAAAACACCATACTAGCATTTAGACTAAGTATATGTACTTTGTGGCCCTCATCAACATCTGAAGGGTTGCTAAGACTCCATAAGCCAGCGCCTTGAGGCTTTATATCAAAGCGGTCTAACTGGGCTTTTAATGCTATGCGCTCAGACAGTTGCCATTTTACGCCTACGTTAATTGAGTGTTGGTGAACATTGGTAACTTTAACAGCAGACTGACTGGCAACTGCGAGTTGTTGTATAGGCACTGAAAATTGCTCGGGAGTGCTTGGCGGAAAAGCAGGATCGTTTACTTTTATTACGTGATGTCGGTGTTTAGCCGCTGTAAAACCTGTATAAAATATTGCGTTATCTACACGGTAACCTGCACTAATGTAGCCACTAAGAACTGACGGAGCAACTATCCAATCGGATTCTGAAATACCCATCTCAGATTGGATTAGCCAATTGTTGTGATCGTAAGTAAGCCCAAATGCGGCGTATTCTATACTGTTGCCTTTGGTGTTAAATTTGTTTGATATTTTTTGCGCTTGCGGCCATATACTTTGTGGTATTGCGTTGAGTGCGGCTAAATACTCATCTAAGGAGGTTAACTTATAATCTCCAAAGTCTGACTTTGATAATGAAAAACGCATAGTCCAAGCATCTAAAGAGTAGGTTGCGCTAAAAGTTGTTAAGTTATCAAAATCAATAAAAAAGTCGTCATTATAGGCTTGTAGCTTGGCTGTTGTACTACCATAAGCAAGTTTTAAACGTAAAAAACCGTCGTTAATTGCTTTGCTGTATTCAACATCTACACCATCGAAATTTCCTGCAATGTTTGCAAACGAGTAGTGCGAATGAGGCGGGCGCACCCATAAGTAGGCATATCCTACGTAAGGGTATTCCGATAGTAAGTAAAGGTCACTATTTAACCTGCCTGCACGAATAGCCCAATGACGGGTAGGGCGATAGCGCACAAAGGCGAGCTCTAAAAAATTATCAAAGCTTTTAAAGGCATGATCTTGAATAACTACTTGAAACACAGAGTCCCAATTTTTGGCCAATGATATATTAGCCTGCCCACCTAAAATTGAATCTCGCGTTGCTGAAAAACCAGATTCGTTGACATTTGAATAACTCGATGCAAAGCCAATATCTGAATCGTCCGTGTAGCTGAGTGTTAAGGATGCAAAACCGCTAAATTGCACGTCTACTTCATCTGCATAGCTTTTATTAGCAGCGGAAATTACCAATATAGCTATGGCAATTGTACCTCGGAACAACATGTTAGCGCTTATTTTTATGATATAGATAGTAAAAAGATAGCACAGTTTATTAAATTACCAACTTAAGCATTACAGTGGCTTATCAATTAAATACAAAAAAAACATGACATCCCCCTAAATTTGTACTTTGTTAAGCGAAGTACTGGGACATAAGAAAAGCAAGGCGGAAAATTTGTGTTATCTATTGTTATAAGTGACGACAATATAGATTATGAATAGGGCGGTTTTTTGATATTACTAAATTTAAAACGTGTTGGTTACTGGATGAGCTTTATTTTTATAAGGCTGCTTAAATTAGGCAGCCATTTGTATTTAAAACGTTAAAAGCGATTATTTAAAATGGTGCATAACTATCATTTGGTTTGTTTGGGTTAGTCCAGCGCTGTTTAGCATCAACAGGAATGCGTGGTGCACCTTTTGCTGGTAATCGACCGCGCTCCCCATACAACCACAATACAAAGTTAGTTCGCTCGCCACTGGTAATAGGCTTGGCTGCGTGTGCAATATTGCCTCGATGTAACATGGCAGTACCAGGCTTAAAGGTAAGTGATTTAATGTCACCTGTGTACGGGTGATAAAAGTCCACTTGTGACCCTGTAAACTCTTCGCCTGGTAAGTTTAAGTTAATGTTAAGCGTTACAGCTGATGCGTCGGTATGTGGGCGAATTGACGAATCTGTATTTGGCTCATAATAAATTGAAAAGCCAAATGTTTGTGTATCAAACCCCATAACCTCCGGGAACAGCATACGTGAAATAGGGCGCATATAAGTGTTTAGTATTTCGTTATAAAATGCTTGAAAGCTTGGCGCGGCTAAATAACCTTCTGATCGGCTATCAAGCATGGCCCCACGGCGATTTAACACTATGCCGTATGGCGGGCGCATAGGAATTTGCGAATTCCATACTTGTTCTAAATATCCGCGTAATACAGCTAGGCGCTCAGGATCAAAAAATTGAAATTGAAACACATCAGGGGCTACTTCGTGTAATAACGCTTTTACGGTCAGCTCTTTTGATGGATCTTCCCATGCTTGCTTTACTGCTTCATGGAGGTTTTTATCAAGTAGTGTGTCGTCAAGCGTAAACGTTGAGCTATCTATTGATGTGGCTTCCCATTCGCTCCACGCGTTTGTAATTAGGTCAGTGTTGTTTATCCAAAAGTTTTGTACTGCTGGTTCACGGTAAAGCATGGCTTGTCGTGTTGGTAACTCTAGAGCACGCGCTAGTTGTAATTGGTTGGCAAACATTTTTGTGTAACTCCAGTTGTTGAATTTCGTTTATATCAATTTAGGAGTGCAATTTATTGCATTTGATTTAGTAGATAAACAGCCTGCTTTAGGAAACAGAATATACTATTTATTGATAATGAAAGTTTGTATACTTTTTGAAGCAGAGAAAGCTAGTTTTGTAGATAAACATAAGGCTGCACAATATGCAGCCTTATGTTTATGTAATTTAAGTTGCTTAATAAATACTAGTGAGTTGCTCTGTCGCCCCAAATTTCTTCTAGGCGGCTGTCGCGACCACAACGCCAACGATAAGTGTTGTATCGGATTGGATTGTTTTTGTAATAATCTTGATGAAAGCTTTCCCTCCCTTTTATAGGGTAAAAGGTGCTTGCGTTTAGTATAGGTGTAACCACAGTTTGATTAGGGAACTCGGCAACTACTGCTGCTTTTGTTTTTTCAGCTAATTTACGTTGTTCGTCGTTTTGTACAAATATAGCGCTTAAGTAACTAGGGCCTTTATCGCAAAATTGGCCTTTGGCATCAAAGGGATCAATATTAACCCAGTAATGATCAAGTATGCCCTGATAGCTTACTATGGCCGGATCGTAAGTAATTTCTACAGCCTCGTAATGGCCTTTATGATTACCATTGTATGTCGGGTTTTTAAGTTTACCGCCAGTAAAGCCCGATATTACATCGGTTACGCCTTCTAGCTTTTCAAAGTCACTTTCCATACACCAAAAACAACCTCCAGCTAGAACGGCTTTTTCGGTTTTAGCTGCATGGGAAAATGTACTAAACAAAATAACGGCAGATGTTAATGCAAGCGTAAGTGATTTTTTCATAAAATTATCCATCTGTACTGTGAGTTTATAAATACTTATAAAGTTAGACCCGCTAAGTGCTAATACAATTTCATTGTAGAGGGCTGGCCAACTTATCTATGGTGAAAAATATTGTACTTTGACAAGTTTTATAGGGATAAGGCTAGTAACAAGATCACTATTTAAGTTAGTAGCATGGTTTAATTGGGTTAGCCAAGTATGCGTTATTTAATGGGGTGTTGAATTATGCTTACGTGTTCATTAAAGTGACAACATTCGTGATATAAATTAGCAGGTGATAAATGAACCAGTTAACAGAAACATCAATAAGCTGCCCTTATTGTGGAGAAAGTATAGAAGTATTACTTGATGCAGCAGATATTGATGAGCAATACATAGAAGACTGCCAAGTATGCTGTAAGCCTATTTCGTTTGTGGTATTTGAAAATGATGACGAGCTAAACGTTAATGTTTACAGCGAAGACGATGCATTTTAACTCGTTAATTAGATAGTAGGCTGCAAAATTGCAGCCTTTTTACTGTGTATGTGTTTGGTTAGCTATTTTGCTCACGCGCTAATTGGTTAGGAAGAAGTTCTTCTACTATTTCGCGTGCTGGAAGCGTATAGCGTGTGCCGTCAAACATTACTGAGGTAAACTCGTTAATATTAGTAATGCCTGTTAAGGTCCAGCCTTCGCCGCGCTTTGGGCAATATACTGTGGTAGTGGGTTGTATTACTTTAAAATCGTCACTCATTACGTTCTCTTACTCTTTTTGCTTTAAAGATAATGCTTGTTAATGGGGTATGGTAAGTTAATAATGCGTGCCCATAAAGAGCTAATTTAACTAACCACTTAAATAAAATGTTTAACACCACAAAGCTTGAGCGCGTTACGCTACGTTCAGTTACCCACAAACACGCAGCGTGTTTATTTAATATTTTAAATCACCCGCACGTGTCAGAATTTAACGACTACGAAACACCACTTAGCAAAACGCAAATCAAACAATTAATACAAGATGATATTAGTGCATATTACGAAGGCGAAGTGATTAGAGTCGCAATTGAACATAATATATCTGGAAAGTTAATGGGTACTTGTGGGCTTTATAATTTAACCCCGTGTAAAAGTAGTGCGTTTATAGGATTTGAGCTGCATCCTGACTTTTGGGATAAGGGCGTAATGTTTGAAGTGGTGACCGGTTTTATTGAAACTCTAGTTAAGCATATTCCGCTTAAACATTTGTCTGCTGAGGTGAGTGCACATAATGCACGTTCCCATAATTTACTTATGAAACTGGGCTTTAGTTTAAGAGAAAATTCTATTTGGCATAAATCACTTTAACTCAAGACGGCAATTATAAGTGCTTATCTTTTTTCAATCCTCAATCCTTAAAGCTCAGTAAATAAAATACAAAAAATAGCGGCTTTCTATTATAGTTAAGCGTAAGCAAATGAATTTGTTACCCGTGTTTTATTAAACATTTACGCTTAACAAGGATTTTATATGCTAGAAAAACTCTCTCAAGATGCGCTTGTAATTTGGGCGACCATTGACCCAATAGGCACTATGGCGCTGTTTGCTGCGCTTACTTCTCATTTAACTGATCAACAACGTCGTAAAACTGCATTTAAAACGGTGCTTTATGCCGGGGGCGTATTATTGGGTTCTATTTTAATAGGGCAACTAATACTTAATGCGATGGGAATTAGGTTGGTGTCGTTTCAGTTAGGGGGCGGAATTATATTGTTTTTGTTTGGCCTGCAAATGATTTTTGGAAACGATTCTAACAAAGCCAAACAAGACCCCGACCACGATATAGCCGTGTTTCCGCTTGCTATACCTGCAACGGCGACTCCTGGCGCTATTTTGGCGGTAATACTACTTACCGATAACCACATACACCCAATTACTACTCAAATAGGCACAGCGCTTGTTACACTTGGTGTGTTGGGTATTACCTTAATACTGTTGCTGCTTTCGGGTAAAATTATTAAGCTAATTGGTACTGGCGGCGCGTCTATTTTAACGCGAGTGATGGGCATGATTTTAGCCGCGTTTTCGGTTGAGCTTATTATGACCGCGCTTGAAATAAAACAATGGGTTAAGCTCGATTAAATAACTCCTAAACATTGAAAGGAATGCCGTATGGCAATAAAAATAACAAAACACTATATTATTAATTTAAGTTTAGCCGTAGTCATTTTTGCTATTGGTATTTTAGCTATACGTTATTATAACCATTATGTATCGGCCTATACAGATGTAACAATTAACTCAAGCGTGCTTAATGAGTCGCGCAAAGTGTTTATAAGATTGCCCGCTAATTACAATCCTAAAAAAGCGTATCCGTTAATTATTAAAACCGATGGTAACTTTAATTTAGATACATGGGATAAAGCACTTACAAAACAAGCTAAGAGCGAAAAAGGGGATAAGGCTATATTGGTGTCTATTCCTAATTTGTTTTTTACAGATACACGTAATCGCGATTTAGTACCTCCTTATGCCCGCCAAGATGTAAATACACAAGCGCGTCCAGAGCATGAAACACTTATTGAACCAAATGGTGAAGCCGACAAGTTTTTAGCGTTTATTGAAACTGAGTTACTCCCTTATTTATCAGCAAAATATAAGCTTAGTAATAACCGTGTATTAAGTGGTTTTTCGGCAGGTGGTAGCTTTGTGCTTTATACACTGCATACAAAGCCTGAATTGTTTAATGGCTATTTTGCTTTTAGCCCAGCGGCTTGGTATGACGATATGACCGTAGTTAATAATTTAGAAGCGTTTTTAAGTGCTCAAGATAACAAAGTTAAATCGTCTACTTATTTATATCTTTCGGTGGGTGGGGCAGAGCATCCGCTAATGTTAAAAGCGTTTAGTAATTTAGAGGCCGTTTTAACAGCCAACCCTAACAATAACCTTGTGTGGCAAAGTGCTATAAACAAAGGTGCTGAGCATTCAGATAATCCATCAATTAGTGTGGCTAAGGCATTGGCTGGTTATAGTACGTTTATTAAAAAGTAGGTTAGATAGGTTTAAGCGACAACTGTATACATATACAGTTGTCGTTATTTCATCTATTTATGATAACGAATCAACTTTATAACACTTTACTTAGTTCAATATTATTAACGACTTACAAAAAAAGGTAGGTTTAAATTATTTTTTCACAGCAATCATATGCACTGTTTTTATATACAGCACATGACTATTGAATTAGAATACCGTCAGTACCCATGAGCATATACACATCTATTTGTTACTGGTTTTAATCAGCCTTTAGCCTTTGTGATCAGCAATAAGCAGTGTAAGTACTTTGCTATTTCAATATAGTTTCAGCATCTTTTTATACTCTTAATGCAGTTAATATAAATTGGCTGGTGGCTTTACAGTAAAAGAACACATCATACTAAATGTTACTATAAGGCTAAACTTAGCAATAGAGTCAAATTAGAAAAAAGTAATCAAAATAATAAAGCCTGCGGTAACTACATCCACTAAAAATATAAATGCCGAGTGTGGACTATGAGTGATTAATTAAAGTTTTCCTCGCTCATTTTAATGAGCAGCAAAATGGTAAACGTAAAAAATAGGGGCATCGTGAATGGTGCTATTACAAATTAAAAAAGCAGATACCAATTCGGCTGTTAATGCCTTTTTTGAAATAGCCTTAAATGCAAAATTGAGTATTGAAAAAAGTATGGACAAATAAAAAAAGCCCAGTTAAAAAAGTTAAAAGGGCTAAAAGGGTTGTGCTTAGGGAAGTTGTAGTCGTTTTATAAACTTATATTTAAAACTTATATCTAAAACCAAATGCTATGCCGTCATCTTCCGACTGCTCCATTTGTGCTTGTTGATCGTCGTTATCGCTTTCAAAGTCACTAAAGTCTTTACGCGCTTCTACGTAGGCAATAGTGTCTTCGTCAATTAAGTAGTGAAGGCCAATAACAGCAAACTGACGCTTAAATATATCGTCTGGGTCGGCGTTAAAGTTTGGCTGAATTACGTAATCATCACCGGCATCAAACACGTTGTAGGCAATAAAAGGGCGAAAATCGTTATCAAAGCGGTAAGATGCAAATGTTTCTACACCGATTGCGTCTTTAATTAAGCGACCAATGTTATCTGTGTCGTGGTTTTTATTTTTATTTACGTTGGCTGCAACGTATAGGCCGGGCTCATCAATGTTGCCCCACATAATACCTGCACCATAAATTAAATCTTCAACATTGCGAGTAGAACCATCGCCAAACGTTAAATCAAACTCACCACGGTTAACACCTGCTGTAAGTGTTAGCATGTCAGTTGGGGTATAAGTTACAGACGCACCAAATGTGTAATTAAATTCAACTTCTTGGGCTGCACTATCGCCAGAGTTCCAAAGTGCTTCACATTCTTCTTCTGAAATGTCGGTTACGTCACAGGTATAAAATTCGCTGTTTTTAAGCTGCGCTTGTACTGCAAAACTAAAATCATTATAGCTATTGCGGTACTGAACTAATTTATCTCCACGGCCAGTGCCATTAACAGCGCCATCGTCTTTGTTATAGGTGTAAACACCAGCCGCATTACCATCCCATACAAAGCTATTATTTGTGCCGTAAACTACGTCGTACCATGCACCCCATTGTTTACCAATGGTAAGTTGGCCATATTTTTCGTGCGAAAGCCCTGCGTAACCTAAACGGTTGTATAAAAACTCATCCTGGATAGACTCAAAACGGTTGTTATAAATAATATCGCTGCTGCCCACAGGGTTTACACCCCATTCTACGAGTGCGAGTGCAGTCCAGTCTTTCTTAAGCTTTCGGGTAAATCCAAAGTTAATGCGCGAGGTACCGTTAACAACTTCGGTTTCGTTTTGTGTATTAATTACACGCACATCAAGATATCCACCAACTTCAACAGTATTTTTGTCATCTTTGTATAATTCTACTGCCGAAACAGCGGGTGCGAATACAATACTTGCGCTAATAAGCGTCGCTAATTTTTTGCTCATCTTGTGTGTTGCCCTGTGTAAATTGGTCAATTTTTTACGTAGGTAAAAATTCAGATTCGAAGACTAACAAAGCAATAAACGGCTCAAAAGTGAAAAATACTCAATAAAATTAATCGTTAAACTTAACGGATATTCACTAAAGGTTAATTTTGTTTTTCAGGTGTTGCAAAAGTTTATGTTTTTAATGATTTGATAGGTAAATAGGATGAGGAATTAGCGATGTGTAAAAATTGTAATTTGAATTATTTTCATCTTGGTTAAAAAGTAGTAACTAGTGTAAAAGTTCTAAAAGTACTTTATTTTCATAAATATAACTTTTTATTATTATAGGGTGAACAAAAATGAGTTAAGTAGACACACAAACACGTTAAAAGTGTTTTTACTCTAATTTGTATCGTAATTTCTAATCTCTTATGCCTGTATGTAAAACATACTTTATGGATTTTAATTAGAATAAGTTGAATAAAAATTAACGAAACCATTAAATCTAATCCGTTATTTTTACTACTAACTACATAGCCATAATAAATGGCTAAAACGCAGTGGTTTGCTTTTAAACTTTCATAGAAAAACAGGCCATTTTGGTTTAAACTGCGCGCAATTTAAATACATCATTACTCCTTTGGAGGGTAGCGCTATTATTAGTACAGCTAATGTCACCATGCAATTTGGTGCTAAACCATTATTTGAAAATATCTCAGCAAAATTTGGCGATGGTAACCGTTACGGTTTAATCGGTGCAAATGGTTGTGGTAAATCAACATTTATGAAAATTTTAAGTGGTGAGCTTGAAGCGTCTTCAGGTAATGTAAGTACTGATCCTAACGAACGCGTTGCTAAACTTAATCAAGATCAGTTTGCCTACGAAGAATACTCAGTAATCGATACCGTGATTATGGGCCACAAAGAGCTGTGGGAAATCAAACAAGAACGTGATCGTATTTACTCTTTACCTGAAATGAGCGAAGAAGACGGTATGAAAGTAGCCGATCTTGAAACTGAATTTGCTGAAATGGATGGTTACTCTGCGGAATCTAAAGCAGGTGAGCTTTTATTAGGTGTAGGTATTGGCACTGACCAACACTTTGGCCCAATGTCAGAAATTGCACCGGGTTTTAAGCTGCGCGTACTACTTGCACAGGTGTTGTTTTCAGACCCAGACATTATGCTACTAGATGAGCCTACCAATAACTTGGATATTTACACCATCAAGTGGTTAGAAGACGTGTTAAATCAGCGCGACTGTACCATGATAATCATCTCGCATGACCGTCACTTTTTAAACTCTGTTTGTACACACATGGCCGACATTGACTACGGCGAGCTTCGTATTTACCCAGGTAATTATGACGAATACATGTTTGCAGCAACGCAAGCACGTGAGCAATTACTTAACGAAAACGCGAAAAAGAAAAACCAAATTGCTGAACTTCAACAGTTTGTATCTCGTTTCTCTGCTAACGCATCTAAAGCTAAGCAAGCAACATCGCGTGCTAAACGTATCGACAAAATCCAATTAGACGAAGTTAAAGCATCTTCACGCCAAACGCCGTTTATCCGTTTTGATCAAGAAAAGCAGTTATTCAGAAACGCACTTGAAATGACAAACCTAACACAAGGTTTTGACGACAATACGTTGTTTTCTGGACTTGAAGGTTTAGTAGAAGTTGGCGAACGTATTGCTATTATTGGTGAAAATGGTGTTGGTAAAACAACATTACTTAATACATTAGCAGGGCGCTTAGCCCCTAAAGCTGGTGAGTTTAAGTTCTCAGAAAATGCGAATATTGGTTACTACGCGCAAGATCACGCTGATGAGTTTGCAACCGACATGAACTTGTTTCAGTGGATGGAGCAATGGCAACAAGAAGGCGACGACGAGCAAGTGGTTCGTAGCTTCTTAGGCCGTATGTTATTCTCTCAAAACGATATTAAAAAATCAGTTAAAGTAATTTCAGGTGGTGAGCAAGGCCGCATGTTGTTTGGTAAAATTATGATGCATAAGCCAAACATATTGTTAATGGATGAGCCAACTAACCACATGGATATGGAATCAATTGAAGCGCTTAACTTAGCCCTTGAAGCTTACGAGGGTACATTGATGTTTGTTTCCCACGACCGTCAGTTTGTATCATCAGTTGCGACCCGTATTTGGGAAATTAAAGACGGTAAAGTTATCGACTTTAGAGGCAACTACGCAGAATACCTAGCGAGTAAAGAAGCTTAATTAGCTATTTACCCGTTAACTCTAAAAAGCCATGTTTAAACATGGCTTTTTTTTGTTTTTGTGAGTCGCAATTAAACTTGGTTTGGGTATAATACCCGCCTAAAACCGGACATAAGTCCGCTATTTTTAAAATACATTACTGAGGAGTATTTATGACTGTTGGCATTATTATGGGTTCTAAATCAGATTGGCCAACCATGGAACATGCAGCACTTATGCTAGAGCATTTTGGCATTAAGTACGAAACCAAAGTCGTGTCTGCACACCGCACTCCTCAATTACTTGCTGATTACGCAAGTTCAGCCGCAGAACGTGGTATTAAAGTTATTATTGCTGGTGCTGGCGGCGCAGCGCATTTACCTGGTATGGCAGCTGCTTTTACGTCGCTTCCTGTGCTTGGCGTACCTGTAAAATCAAAAGCATTAAATGGTGTTGATTCACTTTTATCTATTTGCCAAATGCCTAAAGGTGTTGCAGTAGGTACGCTTGCAATTGGTGAGCCGGGCGCAGCAAACGCGGGTTTATTAGCTGCACAAATTTTAGGATGTCAAAATCCAGAAATTTTTGCAAAAATTGAAGCGTTTCGTAAAGCTCAAACCGACACTATATTAGCTAATCCAAACCCTGCAGAGTAATAATGAATATTTTAATATTAGGTGCAGGGCAACTTGCACGTATGATGAGCCTTGCAGGCGCGCCGCTTAATTTAAACGTTGTTGCGTACGATGTAGGCAGTAAACAAATTATGCACCCGCTAACCGGTGACATTTATAACACGTCGCTTGAGCAAGCAATATCAAACGCTGATGCCATTACTGCAGAGTTTGAGCACATTCCTGATGATGTTCTAACCCTTTGCTGTAACAGTAATAAGTTTTACCCAGGTAAAGCCGCTATTAAAACCGGTGGCGACCGCTCGCTTGAAAAGGCATTGCTGGATAAAACAAACGTAACTTGTGCGCCGTACCAATTAATTACTGAAAAAGCGCATTTAGAACTTGCCGTTAAAACTCTAGGTAAACCACTTGTAATTAAAACATGCCAAGCGGGTTACGATGGAAAAGGCCAATGGCGTTTAAAATCGGATGATCAAATAGACGAAATTTGGTCACAAATGGCTGATTTTATTGCATCAGGTACTGAGCTTGCGCCACATACGATTATTGCTGAAAAAATGATCCCGTTTGATCGTGAAGTATCTATTATTGGTGCGCGCGATAAACACGGTAATGTTGCTATTTATCCGCTAACAGAAAACGAGCACACAAATGGTGTATTAACGCTTTCTGTTGCCGGTAAAAATAATCAAAGTGTTGAAGCTCAAGCAAACGATGCATTTACAAAAATAGCAAATGAGCTTAACTACGTTGGCGTGTTAGCTATTGAGTTTTTTGATGTACATGGCACGTTACTCGTTAACGAAATTGCACCGCGCGTACATAACTCAGGCCATTGGACGCAACAAGGTTGCCATTGCTCGCAGTTTGAAAACCACATGCGCGCTGTTGCAGGCTTACCGCTTGGTAATACAGAGCTTAAACACATTACCGCGATGATAAACGTATTAGGCCAACCAAGTATTCCAAGTGAAGTATTAAAAACGTTTGATGTAACGAGCCATTGGTACGGTAAAACAGCTAAGCCAGGTCGTAAAATGGGCCATATTAATGTATCAGCTGTTAATATGGGTGAGCTTGCAGACAAACTTGGTGAACTTACAGAGTACCTACCAGAGCAAGATTATCCTGGTATTTTAAAAACAGCTGCCAATTTAGTGCTCAGCGAATAGTTATCATACCTTTATATAAATACCGGCTTAAGCCGGTATTTTTTTGTCATAAAAATGGGCTTTGAATATGTAATACTGTTAAAGTCTAATTTTAAATTTGTGAAGTAAAACAATGAAACTAAAAACAATATCTGGCGTGCTAGCCATTACTGCATTATTTAGCTTAAATACATTTGCATCGGAATCTCTTCGTGTTGCAACTTTTAATGTAAGTATGGATGCAACTAATCACACGCCTAAAGGTGAGCAAGTTAAAAGTGATGCTTTAGTTAATGCACTTAAAGCTAACCACCAGCAAATTAAGAACATAGCGGAAATTATTCAGCGTGTTCGCCCTGATATTATTTTACTTAACGAATTTGATTACATCCCAAAAGCGCAAGGCATTGAATACTTTAATCAGCATTATTTAAATGTAGGTCAGCAAAAACAAGCCGCTATTAACTACCCTTACTCCTATATTGCACCTGTAAATACAGGCCTAGCTACCGAGTATGATTTAGATAACGATGGCAAAAAAAATGGCGTGATGGGCGATGCACAAGGCTTTGGCTTTTTTGAAGGGCATTATGGCATGGCTATTTTGTCAAAATACCCAATTAATTTTG
Source organism: Pseudoalteromonas sp. LC2018020214 (assembly GCF_016598755.1). Lineage (NCBI taxonomy): Bacteria > Pseudomonadati > Pseudomonadota > Gammaproteobacteria > Alteromonadales > Pseudoalteromonadaceae > Pseudoalteromonas > Pseudoalteromonas sp. LC2018020214. The sequence goes on along the minus strand of NZ_CP066804.1, from coordinate 1,803,416 downwards.
ATAAAGTAAGAACCCTTCAAACCTTTAAATATAAAGACATGCCAAATGCACAAATGCCTGTGATGCCTAAAACAGGTGAAAACTGGTATAACGCACAAGAATGGCAAACACTTAGACTCAGTTCTAAATCGTTTTGGGATTTACCTATTAGCGTAAATGATAAAACAATTCATGTTATTGCATCTCACCCAACACCGCCTGTATTTGACGGTGAAGAGGATAGAAACGGCAAGCGTAACCACGATGAAGTAAGGTTAATTGCCGATTACGTTTCAAATGCTAAGTATATTTATGACGATAAAGGCGAAAAGGGTGGTTTAAAAGCTCACTCTCGTTTTGTTATTTTAGGCGATTTAAATGCAGCCCCTGAGGGGGACAAAGCCCGTACGAATACCACCGACCAATTACTTAAAAACCCACTTATCAACGCAAGCTTTGTTCCAAAAAGCGAAGGTGCTAAAGAGCAGTATGATGTGCCTTATGCACAAAATTACAGTGCTAATTGGCAAGCCCGTGTTGATTACGTTTTACCGTCAAACTATGGTTTAAAAATTAGGGACGGTGGTGTGTTTTGGCCTACTAAAACGAGTAGTGAATATCGTTTAATTAAAGATAGAAACGCATCGAGCGATCACCGCATGGTTTGGCTTGATTTGGTAATTGAATAACGCCTATTAACAAGAGAAGCGCTAGTAAACAGAGCTTTACCCTGTTTAATGGCTATTTATCTTAAAAAATTGCAATAACTTAAGTGCTTCTGCTTAAATACGGCTTAATTATAATAACCGTATAGAAGCACTATGATTTTTAATTTTTCTTCATCTAAAACGTTAGTGGCCTTAGCTGTTGCCTCAAGTGTTATGCTTGCAGGTTGTAGCGCTACCGCTAACACCTCTTCAACACAGCAAAGTGCTTTACCAGCAAGTAAGGTTGCTGCGGTTGTGAACACGCCAGCAGATATCGGCTCACAAAAAATAACGCTAGAACAAGCAATGGCCGATCCTGATTGGATGGGCAATCAGCCAGAGAACGCTTACTGGGCTAGCGATTCGGCTACTATTATTTATGCTCAAAAAGAGCAAGGTAATACACTACGCAATTTATTTAGCCAATCTGTTACTAGCCAAACAGCAGAGCAGGTAGCTCTTAATAAACTTCATACTGTGGGTTCTAATAAAGCCGTTTATTCTAAAAATAAAACAATGGCGGCTTACACGTTTAAAGGCAATGTGTTTGTTAAAAACCTAAAAACCGGTGAACTTAAGCAAATTACAGCTACATCAGCAAACGAGTCTAAACCACAATTTTTAAATAATGGCGATTTAGTTTACCGCCAAGGCAATGTTTTTTTTAAAGTTGATTTAAAAACAGGCTTAACCACTGAGCTTGCTAACTTGAAACTTGCTGATGAGCCAAAAGGGATTGAAGAGCCAAGCACGTATATTGCTAAAGAGCAGCATAAACTGATTAAGTTTGTGGCGCTTCAACAAAAAAATAAAAAAGATCAGCAAGCACGTAATGAGCAAATTAATGAACAAAACGATTCAATTGCTAATACGGCTTACTACTTAGGTGACGGTAATAAAGTTGCAGAGGCTCAGCTTTCGCCAAATGGTGATGCGTTATTAGTCGTTGTACAAAAGCAAACAGATTGGCGTGGTGATGGCGATATTATGCCTAACTACATTACAAATGATGCAACCATTGAGCCTAAAAAAGCACGCCGCCGTGTAGCTGACGCTAAAGAAGAAACCTCAAAGCTTGTGTACATCAATTTAACTAACAAAGAACAAACTTCACTTAGCTTTAATACCTTACCGGGCTTTGACGAAGATGTTTTAGCCGCAGTTAAAAAAGAAAATTATGCACGTGATGGTAAAATATATAAGTCTAAAAAGGCGCCTCGTGGCATTAACCTTATTATGGACTGGGGTTTTGAGCAAAGCCCAATAGTATGGAACGATGACGGCTCGCAAGTGGCTATCATGCTCGAAGCATGGGATAACAAAGACCGCTGGCTTGCTACCGTAGATTTTAAAAACAACAAACTTGTGTCGCAACATCGCCTACATGACGATGCATGGATTGCTTATGCGTTTAACGATTTTGGCTGGTTACATAACTCAAACTCGCTTTATTACCTATCGGAAGAGTCGGGTTACAGCCAGCTTTATAAAAAACCAATTAACGGCAAAGCAACCGCGCTAACACAAGGCCAATTTGAAGTTTCTAACTTAACGCTTACCAGTGACAACAGCGCAATTTATTATAAAGCGAATGTTGAACACCCAGGTCTGTACGAAATTTACCGTGTTAACCCGCAAACTGGTAAGAGTGAGCAAGTTACTGACTTAAACGGCATGACTGATTACACGTTAAGCCCAGATGAAACTAAGTTACTCCTTAAGCACTCTACAATTACGATGCCTAATGAGCTTTATGTAGCTGACGCACAAGCCAATACAAAAGCAACGCGCTTAACTCATACAGTGTCGGATGAGTTTTTAGCTAAAAAGCTAACAGCCCCTAAAATTGTTGCTGTCCCATCTAGCCATACCGAACAACCAATATACGCAAAAGTGTACTACCCAGCTGATTATGTAGAAGGTGAAGTAGGTAAAAATCGCAAAGCAGTTATTTTTAACCACGGCGCGGGTTACTTACAAAACTCACATATGGGATTTTCGGTTTATTTTCGTGAATTTATGTTTCATTCATTGCTCGCTGATGAAGGTTACATAGTAATGGATATGGATTACCGCGCATCTAAAGGTTACGGGCGTGATTGGCGCACCGCGATTTATCGTCAAATGGGAACGCCTGAAACACAAGATTTAGCCGATGGCGTTAAATGGATGGCGCAAAATGCCAACGTTGATACCAAAGCAGTCGGCACTTATGGTGGCTCTTACGGCGGCTTTATGACCTTTATGGCATTGTTTACCGCGCCTGAGTTATTTCAATCGGGTGCGGCACTTAGACCTGTTACCGATTGGGCACATTACAACACGGGGTACACTGCTAATATACTAAACCATCCTGATGTTGACCCGATTGCGTATGAGCGCAGCTCACCAATTTATTACGCTGAGGGCTTAAACAAACGTTTACTCATTAATGCCCCAATGGTTGACGATAACGTGTTTTTTCAAGACTCAGTGCGTTTAGTACAGCGCTTAATAGAGCTTGAAAAACAAAACTTTGAAACAGCTATATTCCCTGTTGAACCGCATGGCTTTGTACAGCCTTCAAGCTGGTTAGACGAATACCGCCGTATTCATAAATTATTTAAAGAAACGCTTTAAGCTTTAATTATAAAAACAAAAACGCCGCATTGGTTTAGTTAACTAATGCGGCGTTTTTATTGGGTTGAACAAAATCTAACTTTATTTTTTCTTTTTAAAGTTCTTTTTAAAGAGCTCTATAACCAGTGGTATGGCAAGCAGAGTCCCGCCAATTACACCAATTAAATGTGCATCAATAGCCACAGTGGAGTTAATAAGCTTTCCTATATCAGCATTAGGGCCGCTAAATTGCTCAAACGCTATTTTAATCCATACGCCTATAAATAATAAATAACCCGACTTAAGCCCTACGGTTATATCTTTAACTGCGCCCCAAATAATTACACCATGCAGTAGAGCACTTAATCCGGTGTAAATATGTATGTTTGGGCAAAACCAATAAACACCGAGTCCACACCACAGTGCTAGCGCACTTGTATTAAAAGCGTAGCGAGTAGGGGATGTGTATTCGCCATGTAGTAACCATATTAGTAAAACACCACTGGCATTTAGTCCCAAATGAGCCCAATTAGCATGAACAAATTGGCTAGAAAAGATTCGCCACAGTTCGCCATCATCAATTAGGCTTCGGTTAAATTCAAGTAAACTATTTAAATCAAATGCAGCAAAAATGGTACTAAAAAGCAGCAAAATAATAGGCGGTGATATATAACGAGGTTGAATAGGTAAATTAAGCATTTTATTATATTTTTTTAGTCAAAATTTTTGCATATTGTGCCTGTTTAACTTTAAGATGCCAAATACAACTACGTAATTAAGTGTTTTTAGTATTTTTATGCATTTTAAACTTAACTCATTATTTGCCATTGGACTGTGCGCAGTATCACTGCCTTCATTAGCACAGCAAACAACTCAAATTGAAACTCGCGAACCTGAAGCTGCTACCGGATTAATCCATAAAAAAGTGGTGCAAGGTGATAAATACATGGTAGCTGCGGCAAATCCATATGCCTCAAAAGCCGGTCAGCAAATTTTAGCCCAAGGCGGCAGTGCCGTAGATGCTGCGATTGCTACTCAACTAGTGCTTACTTTAGTTGAACCGCAATCCTCAGGTATTGGCGGTGGTACATTTATGATGTATTACAACAAAGCTAACAATAAATTGACTAGTTTTGATGGCCGCGAAACTGCACCTGCAAATGCAGACGAAACGCTGTTTTTAGATAAACACGGTAAAGCCGTTAAATGGATTGAAGCCGTAGTAGGTGGACGCTCTGTTGGTGTACCCGGTATTTTACATGCCTTTGCAAGCGCACATAAACAATACGGTACATTACCGTGGGAAGCGCTTTTTAAACCTGCTATTGAACTTGCAGAGCAAGGCTTTGTAGTTTCGCCGCGTTTACATGGCTTATTAGCCCGCCAGTTAAACCCAGGCGTGTTGAGTATGCCGATTATTAACGAATACTTTTACCCAAATGGTAAATTAATTGAAGTAGGTAGCGTTAAAAAGAATCAACCACTTGCTGATTTGTACAAAGACATTGCCAAGCAGGGCATTGATGCATTTTACAAAGGCGAAAATGCAAAACAAATGGTTAATGCGGTACAACACTCTAAAATTGCCCCTGGTAAATTAAGTGTGCAAGATTTAGCAGATTACAAAAGTAAAGAACGCGATGCGGTATGTATTCAATACCGTGCTTATAACGTGTGTTCTATGGCACCACCAAGTAGTGGCGGCGTAGCAGTACTACAAATGCTTGGCTTGCTTGAACATAAAGATATGAGCGCACTTAAGCCAAACGGCGAAAAGGCGATTCATTACTTTAGCCAAGCTTCGCGTATTGCATTTGCCGATCGCGATATGTACATGGGCGATCCCGATTTTACTCAAGTACCTACACAAGAGCTCCTAAACAAAGATTATATGGCCTCACGCGCTAAATTAATTACCGAAACAGACCAAAAAGCGGTAGCTGGTAATCCTGTAGGGTACTTAAGTTATGCAATGGATGATTCATACGAATTACCTTCTACCTCACATGTATCTATTGTAGATAGTAAAGGTAATGCCGTTTCGATGACCAGTTCAATTGAAATGGCGTTTGGCTCTACGGTTATGGTTAATGGCTTTATTTTAAATAACCAATTAACTGACTTTTCGTTATCGCCACGTAAAAATGGCAAGCTTGTAGCAAACCGTGTAGAGGCCGGAAAACGCCCGCGTAGCTCTATGTCACCGGTAATGGTATTTAATAAAGATGGTAGCTTACGCTTAATTGTAGGCTCACCTGGTGGTAGCCGTATCATTGATTACGTTGCACAAGTTGTTGTGGGTGTTATTGACTGGAATTTATCAGCGCAAGACGCCATTAACTTACCGCGTACAACAAATCGTAACGATTATACCAGCCTTGAAAAAGGCACAGCCATAGAAGCCATTGCGCCTGCACTTACCAAACGCGGCCACAATGTACGTATTATTGATTTAAACTCAGGCTTACACGCAGTTGAAGTTAAAAATAATACCTTATATGGTGGCGCTGATCCGCGCCGTGAAGGTGTTGCGTTATCTGATTTAACTGATAATAACGCCACTATCAAATTTTAAATTATGTATAATATACATGCGGGCAGTGAAGCCCGCATGTATTTTCTCTCAATGGTCTGACTAGCTTAATTGTCGTTGCAATTAAACCTCTAACACTGATAATGACAGATCATAACTTAAGACTCCGTTAAAGCCTGGAAATATGACAACTAATACTGATCCTAACTACTTATATATTCATCATTCTGGCCCTGGCCTAATTGAAACACCGCTATTAAATAAAGGCAGCGCCTTTAGTAAAAAAGAACGCGAAAATTTCAATCTTGCTGGTTTACTTCCTCCTCGCTTTGAAACAATAGAAGAGCAAGTTGAGCGTTGTTATCAGCAGTATTCTAGCTTTACCGACAACCTTAATAAGCATATTTACTTACGTGCGATTCAAGATAACAACGAAACACTTTACTACCGTTTAGTACGTGACCACCTTGAAGAAATGATGCCAATCATTTACACACCGACAGTGGGCGATGCTTGTGAAAAATTCTCAGACATTTATCGCAGCGCACGTGGTTTATTTATTTCGTATGAAGATCGTTACCAAATTGACGACATTTTACGCAACGCTACCAAAGGTAAAGTAAAAGTTATTGTTGTAACCGATGGCGAGCGTATTTTAGGCCTAGGCGATCAGGGTATTGGTGGCATGGGTATTCCAATTGGTAAATTGTCACTTTACACTGCGTGTGGTGGTATAAGCCCAGCATACACATTGCCTGTAATGCTTGATGTGGGTACTAATAACGAAAAGCTTTTAAACGATCCTATGTACATGGGCGCACGCCATAAGCGTATTGCTCAAGACGAATACGATGAGTTTTTAGATTTATTCATTAAAGCGGTTAAACGTCGCTGGCCGAATGTATTACTTCAGTTTGAAGATTTTGCACAGCCAAATGCAATGCCATTACTTAAGCGCTACCGCAATGAAATTTGTAGTTTTAACGATGACATTCAAGGTACTGCGGCTGTAACAGTCGGTTCTTTACTTGCTGCGTGTCGCGTTAAAAATTCAACCCTAAGCCAACAAAAAGTAGTGTTTGTGGGCGCAGGCTCTGCTGGTTGTGGTATTGCTGAGCAAATTATTAGCCAAATGGTTTTTGAAGGTATTTCAGAAGCTCAAGCGCGTAGCCAAGTATTTATGGTTGACCGTTTTGGTTTGCTTTCAGAGGGTATGGAAGGCTTACGCGATTTCCAACAAGCACTTGCACAACCTAAAGGCTCTTTAAGTGATTGGACATACAGCGGCGAGTACGCATCACTGCTTGATGTTATGCACTGTGCTGAGCCTGACATTTTGATTGGTGTTTCTGGTCAACCTGGCTTATTTACAGAACAAGTAATACGCGCTATGCATGCCGGTTGTGAACAGCCAATTATTTTCCCATTAAGTAATCCATCTAAGCAAGTAGAAGCGCATCCTGCTGATGTGATTAAGTGGACTGACGGTAAAGCACTTGTTGCCACAGGTAGCCCATTTGATCCTGTTGAGTACAATGGCGAGACGTTCCCAATCCCACAATGTAACAACAGTTATATTTTCCCGGGTATTGGTTTAGGTGTTATTGCCGCTAAAGCGACGCGCATTACAGATGCTATGTTAAGTGTGTCTAGCGAAATGCTTGCAGAGTCGTCGCCGCGTGCCAACACAGGTAAAGGCAGTTTATTACCAGCCCTGACTGAAATTGAAACGCTAAGTAAGCGTATTGCATTTGCCATTGCTAAAAAAGCAATCGAAGAGGGCGTTGCTCTTGAGATTACGGATGATGCGTTATGGGCAGCAATCGACAAAAATTACTGGTTACCAAAATACCGTAACTATAAACGTTGTAGTGTTTAATTAGGTTTATACGTAATTAAAAATAAATAACGTTGTAGGCATAGTTACAACGCTTAACAAAAAACAGGCAATTGCCTGTTTTTTTGTGCTTGTTCATATTTAATTAACCACGTACGGTGTTTACTTGCTTTTACATAATTAAAGGATCGACTTAATGAAAACACTGACTCTTGTTTTAGGTAGTGCACTGGCTTTAAACGTACTTAGCTTTGATGCACTTGCGGCAGCGACTCCCGATGCTCCTCATATTTATGTTAAGGGCGAAGCGACTCTTACTACAATGCCGGATTACGTACAGCTAAGTGTAGGTATTACCGAAGTTGATAAAGACTTAATTGCTGCTAAAAATAAAACCGACTTAACTATCGCCAAGGCAATTAAGCTCGTAAAAGAGATTGGTGTTAAAGAGGGAGATATAAACGCAGGGCAAATTTCAATAAACCGTGATAGCCAATACAACCGCACTACCGGTAATCAAGAATTTAAAGGCTTTAAGGTTTCTCGTACGTTAACAGTAAAACTCAGTGATATAAATAAATACCCAGAGTTACTACAAAGCTTAGTTAACAACGGTATTAACGAAATTAATCAAACGCAATTTTTAGCAAGTAACTATAACGAGCTGCATAAAAAAGCGCAAAAGTTAGCAATTAAAGACGCACGGGATGCTGCAAAAGAGTTTAGTGACGATTATGGCGTTGACTTAAAAGGATTGTACAGCGCATCACTAAGTCCACTTAATGTGCAGTCGCAGCCGTACATGCGCGCAGAAAAAGTAATGATGGCTGATAGCGCACCAAGTAACTATGTACCTGATGCCTACCATGCTGGAGAGATTAAAGTTACTGCCTCAAGCTATGCTGTGTACTACATAGATTAAAATATAGGTTCTTCCTAGGGACGATTAACTCTATGTTGCTCGGTTTTTACTTAGCCCACTAGGTTACAAACCTCGCGCCGCGATTTAATCGCCCCTAGATTGAACAAATTTCAATCCAAATAATTCAACACGCCCTAGTGGTGCCCAAAACGTGCCACCAACTTCTCACCTTGCTCTTGGCTAATACGCGCTATTGAGTTAAGCATATTAGTTACTTCGCGTCTGTCGTATTCATTAGTTACATGTTCATTTATGTCATCAACAATTGCATTTAAATAATTAAATAAACTGTTGCGTGCATCGGTATCTTTATGGGCTACAAACAAAATATTTTTGAATGCCTCAAGCACGTTTGTCATTACGTATGCATCGCCTTTTGCGTAATTACGAAGCGGCGTAAAGTTGTCGTGTAATAACTCATCAAAGCTTGTTTCATGAAGGTATAGCAATGGGGCATTGTCACTGTGCTTAAACGAGTAGTTAATATCGTTAATTGAAAGCCGTTGAATAAGTAAAATGCTCAGCATATCAATTGATTTAACCGCAGTACCTGGATCGTTTATGCCCGGGCTCATTGCTTTAACCGCAATTTCTGATATTTGCGTCAACCCATAACGATAATGATCGCTGATGTACTCTTCTATATAAAAAATAAAGCAGTCGAGAATTTTATTTATCAGCTCTTCATCGTTTGCTATATCTTTATTACATTTTAAAAACGGGTAACCTTTAACTGTAAAATAGCCTTGGTTAACAGAGATATACACTTTTATATCTTGCTCTGCCAAAATGGCACACAGCTTATCGGTATGTACGCCTTTGTAATATCCTTCTGTTTTACTGCTAACCGAATGCCATTTGCTAAAGTCTGGAAAGTCTTCAACTGGGTTCTCTTGTTGTCTTTGTATTATTGTTTTAATTTCGTTTTTAGTTTGGCTAAACAACCCATTTAACACGTTATCAACTTGAATAGCACGTGAGATTGAATGTATAAAAAATACAAACAAACCTAATGAAATCAATCCAAAAATAAGTGCAAACAACACACCTATTGAAGGAATTGCCGTACTGCCACCATCAAGCTTATTAATATTTATAAGCATAATAATAGAGTAAATTATGCTGCCTAAATAAAAGCCCAAAACCATTTGGTGTGATTTACGCGTAATAAGCCCTGGCACTACGCGGGGCGATAAACTCGCACTGGCCGAATTTAAAACCACCATTACCATCGAAAAACTAAACACGGTAAGCGAAATAATACTCCCCGCTAAAGTGCTTAAAATAGTCCGCGCGTTTTCGGCGCTATCTACAAGTACAACCGATATAAATGACTTGAGCTGCTCAACAGGTGCTAAATATTCAACCGACATAGTAATAATGGCAAATACTAAAAAGCCCACTGAAAGCATCGAAGGGTAAAAGCCAATACTGTTAATCATTTCACGGTAACTGTCGGCTACTTTACGAGGTACAAACATAAAATCCTTATGTATTTTCTACTAACTTAATACCTCTAGCTTAGCATAGGCAATTATTAAACTTCTGATAATGCTGCTCAAATTTATGTGTTATTATCACGCGCACAATAATAGAGCGCATATTTATGCGATAAAAATAACAGGAAAACGCCGTGATCATTTCAACTTATGCTGCATTACTCGCATTCTTTTACATTTATTTAAGCTTTAACGTAATAAAAGTGCGCCGTGCGGAGCAAATATCACTTGGTGATAACGGTAATGCAACGCTACAACGTGCTGTGCGTGCCCACGCAAATTTTATGGAATACGTGCCATTTGCTCTAATTTTGCTTTTTTTAGCAGAGTACCAAGGGCTTGCTAGCCATTACTGCCATATATTAGGTGGCGCGTTATTAGTAGGGCGTGTGTTTCAAAATTTAGGCATCGTAGAAAAAAGCCTTAAATATCGCCAAATTGGTACTATTACTACATTTTTAGTCATGATTATCAGCGCCTTTGTATTACTAGTAACACGCGGCTAATTAAAGAAAAGTTAATGAGCAAAATATTTATAATAGGTTTACCACGTACCGGCACAACTAGTGTGTGCCATGCATTTTTAGAACTTGGCATTACAACAGCGCATACCGCGTATACTAATGCCTGTTTTGAAAATGCCAGTGCGATTGCCGACACTCCCATATTTAACGATTTTAAAGCGCTTGATATTCATTACCCAGACTCTAAGTTTATTTATTTAGAGCGCGAACTTGATGCATGGCTGCCTTCAATAAAACAGCTTTTAACGCGTATGCACACTAATTTAACGCGCGGCGACGGGGGCTTTAATATTCATATAAAGCGCTGTTATTTAAATACGTTTAGTGAGCTTTCGCTTGATAATATTAGCGACGATAGTTACTTAGCTCACTGCTATAAAACACATTTTAACGATGCTCACACGTACTTTAATAACCGTGACAACGATTTTTTATCCATTGATATAGCAAAGCCCGATAGCTACAAAAAGCTATGCGATTTTTTAGCATTAAAAAGTGATAAAACTGATTTTGAAAAAATGAATATGGGCGGCAAAGTTACCGCGTGGAACGATATTAAACACCCGTTAAAAGTTGAATCCACCGCTAAAGGGCGCATAGATAAATTACTGCCTTACAAGATTTTTTAAATCAAATACGTTAAAATCCCCGCATTATTATTTAAGTTGTACAGAACATGTTTGAATTAAAATACCACACCCCATTTGAATGGACCGAAGTTGTCCTTGCTGACTTTAATACTTTTTTACAAGACCATGCCGCTGCAGAAAAAAAAGCATCGGGTATGGCTATGTCTATGCTTTCGCATTACCCAGACAAACGTAAATTAGTAAAAGCCATGACCGACTTAGCATTAGAAGAATTAATACACTTTAAACAAGTGCTTAAGTTACTTTTAGAGCGCGATGTAAATTTAGGTGACGACAAAAAAGATCCGTACATAAAACAAATACGTGCACTGTTTAGACATGGTCGTGATGGTTTTTTAATGGACCGATTACTGGTTGGTGGTGTAATTGAGGCACGTGGTCACGAGCGTTTTTCTTTAGTTGCACAAGCACTTCCTGAGGGTAAAGAAAAAGACTTTTATGTTGCGATTGCCAAGTCAGAAGAAAAACATAAAAACCTTTTTGTAGAGCTTGCTTACGAATACTTTGATAAAGAAGAAGTAGATACTCGCCTAGAAGAGTTACTTATAGCAGAAGCTAAAATCTGTGAAAGCATCCCATTTACAGCTGCTTTGCATTAAATAAAACTAGCGCAGAGCCTATTTTATTCGCTTTGCGCCACCTACCTCTACTCTCATTTCTTGGTTAAACCCTTCATGAATTATTGATTTGCAATTTGCGAATCAAAATAATAAAACACACTTTCACACATCTTAATATATTGATAATAAAGCTAAAAGCGTTTGGTCTCATACTTGCTACCTATAGATTAAGCAAATTGAGGGAAAGGCTTATGTTAAAATTTACTTTTATACTATTACTAATATCTTTTAGCGCCGTAGGCAGTGAAAGTCATTTAGATTATATAGAAAATGCAAATGGTGAGCGGGTACAAAAAGTATCACACTTAGTTAAATGGACACATACTCGCTTTGTGTTTACCCGTGATATTTCGCGTATAGCACTTGGTCACGAAACAACGCTTGATGTGAACGTGGTTAATGGTCGCGAGCTACTAATTTTAGCTAAAAAGTTGGGCCGTACATCTATGATGGTGTGGTACGACGATAAAAGCTCGGAAACATTTTTACTTGGTGTTACCGAAGACTATAGCGTACTGGAAAATGCCTTAAACGATATTCACCCTGACGTGCAACTAACCATAGCACCTGATCGCCATGCTGTTGTATTACGCGGTGAAGTACCTACTATAAATTATCGTCATGCCGCTTATGAAGCTGCAAAAAACTATCTATACGCCAGTAGCTCACAAGCATCACAACCTGTTATTACCTCAAACCCTAACCAAGGAATGTTTAATTCTCTCGCTCAACGCCTGCAAGGATTGGGTAACGCAAACGGTGGTACCTCTCAAAACTCGAGCAAAGTCGCTATTATTAATTTAATAAAGGTAACTCAAGCACCCAAGCCAAAAGAAGAACGTATTAGCGAAGTGATTAAATCAATGGGCGCAGATAAAGTGACCATTAAACGCATCTCGGTTGATGAGCTATCAAATGACGACAACGATGTATTTTTACTGTCAGGCTCTGTAAAAAACCAGATAGAGCTAGTGCGCTTATTAAATACAATTAATAAATTATTCGAACCAGAACAAGCATTACAAACTCAGGGTTCTCCCCTTGATCCTAATAATTTAATGGGCGGCGCAACGCAGGATAAAAGCGCAGGTATTGAAGTACTTGCCAACGAGTCAGGCGGTTTAATAAATGATGCTACATCAGGGTTAAACTTAAGTAATGTAAGTTCTAATATTGCAAGAGCAACGTTGCTTTCAGTGGCTGGCGGTAAAGTTTTGTCGAGCATTGAAGTTGAAGATTTACCTCAAGTGCGTGTGTCGGTGCAATTATATGAAGTAAATCAACGTAGATTAAAGCAATGGCGCCCAGATATTAGCGTGCTCTCTAATGGGTATGAAAAAGAAGCGGGATTGTTTGGTCGTGACGGTATGACTGAACGCGAATCAGGCTCTGCAACAATAGAAAATGCGCTGCAATTAATTGGCGGTCAATTAACTAATAACTTACAGCTTTCTACCTCACAGTTTGCCATTGATATGTTGTTTTCATTACTTGAACAAGAAGGTATTTCTCGAACGCTTTCTCGCCCTACAATTACGGTTTTAGCCGGTGAAAGTGCCGTATTTAAGGTCGGTGGAGAAGTACCCGTACCTACAAGTTATAGCCCTTCAGGAATTACAAGCGGGCAGCAAGGTAGTAGTGGTTCGGTGTTTAGCGGTACAGAATTTAAATCATTCGGAGTTGAATTAAATGTACGCGCCATGGTTGACGACAAAGACAGAATCACACTTGATCTAAACCCAGTAATTTCGCTACCCGATACCACGTTAACCGCCGAAATTGCACAAAGCACAGGCAGCAGTTTGAACAGTAGTGCATTTAATACACGCAGCATGCAAACATCAACGCGTTTAAAAGACGGACAACCTCTTATTATTGGTGGCTTGATTAGCACCGATAACAATGCAAGCCACGACTTTGTACCTGATGGCAACGGCAATAGCATGCTAGGAAAGTTAAGTGAAACAACCAGTAAAAGTGAAAACAACCGCGAGCTTATAATTGTTGTAACTCCAAACCTGGTGCGTGAGCCAATTAATACCTTACGTTCGTGGGAACAGGCAAATATAGACACCCAGATACTTAGCTATATACAGGAGCAAGGGCTATGAAAATACTTTATATAATTTTACTGCTTACTTTATCGGGTTGCGCTCATATTGATTACAAGCCAACAGTAAATCCTTACAACGCGCTGGGTGACATAGTTAAAAAATACCAATTAAATGCCCAACCATTAAAGTGCGAAGGCATTAATGCAAGTGACTGTTTGAACCTTGTGCATGAGGTGAATCAGTTAATGCTTGAACACCCCGATAACACGGCAATACTTTCAATATCGGCATATGTACTTTATAAAAGTGGCCGTGCTAACCAGTCTCAACAGGTTATAAACACTTTGCTTAATAAAGCTAACCCGCCGTTAAACGCAATTACTTTAGGAGTCACTTTAGCAATTGAGCAAGGTAATTTAGCTAAAGCGAAAAGCATTGCCCAATACGGCGTCGATGTTTTTGGTACACATGCTTCACCATACCTGCAAATGGCCTCTATACATTATGCCCAGGGCAACTACGTTGTAGCTTCAAACTATTTAGAGCTTTCGGTTAAGTTTGGTTTAAATAGCACCGCCTACTTTTACCATAAAGGGCTAATTGAAGAAGCTAATACCAATAATTTATTGGCCTGTGGCTATTATGAGCAAGTTTTACGTGTCGAACCCACACATCAAAAAGCACTTGCTAGGCGCGGTAAACTCTCTGTTTTAGGTAATTGTTATTCTTAAGGCCTTCGGGCCTTTTTTTATACCTAAAATTTGGCATTATTAAGGAGCCAAAACCACTTTATTATTTATCAAAAATAGTAGTAAAGCTTACGCTAATCATCAGTTTTATAAGTTACCCCACAAGACTGCTTCTAATATTTACCCTTTTTTGAACACCTATTAGTTTTAATAATTTAACAGAACGTCTCTAGCAATAAGTATCTAAAAATTATTTTTTAATATTGATTTGCATTTTGCAAATCAAAAGTAAAAACAGCTAAAGAGTAAATAATAAAAACACACTAACCGACTGTATTTAGAGGACTTAATTAGTTGGCATGGTCCTCGCAATATATAAAGTGAGCATAAGCTCTTCTAATTTAAAGGCTACGATTATGAAAACTATTAAACATAACTTAAATAGCAAAAAGCAAAAAGGTTTTGTACTAACGTCAGAGCTAATCA
The DNA here is from genome assembly GCF_016598755.1 of Pseudoalteromonas sp. LC2018020214. Lineage (NCBI taxonomy): Bacteria > Pseudomonadati > Pseudomonadota > Gammaproteobacteria > Alteromonadales > Pseudoalteromonadaceae > Pseudoalteromonas > Pseudoalteromonas sp. LC2018020214. Next base: position 1,788,318 of record NZ_CP066804.1, on the reverse strand, counting down.
TTCTTTCTACTTCAATGGTAGCGGCACTTGTAATTGGTTTATCTACATTACGTGACTCGGTAACCAGCGAACTTGAAGATGTAGCTGAAGCAATTGGCTCACTTGACCAAAGCTATGTATTTGACGGGATGATTAACGCCGAAGGCACAGCTGAAGTGTCTGGCTCAGGCTTTGTAGATTCAGTTGATGTGTACGCAGGCGATGGTAGTTCATTCACTTTTGTTGCATCAGACTTTAGTGAAAATGCGGCACTTATTAGTGCAACACCAAGTGGTGATGCTGCAACACGTACAACGGCAGGCGGTTCACAAGGTAACTAAGTTTGAATACCAAGCTTAAGGCTCACTGCCACAAAAGAGTGGCAGTGAAAGTTACTCTGGAGGAATATTATGAAAAGTAAAAGTAACAAAGGCGCAACCACAGCGGCTCTCACATTACTCATCACCTCTGGCATGTTAGCTTCCGCTTTGGGTATTAGACAGGTAAACGATGAAAATAGCGTAACAGCCTGGGTAGTAAACAAAAATATGTCGGCCGGTCAAACAGTAACCGTTCACGATGTAGAGCAAAAAAGTATAGATCCAAGTAACTATTCAAATATTGCACTGAGCGTTCAAAACCCACGTGCATTAATTGGTCAAAAATTAGCAACTAATAAAATGGTTGAACAACCATTATTTGACACAGATTTTATTAGAGCGAAAAGCCAAAATTTATCAGAAGCCATACCAGCAGGGCGTGTTTTATATACTTTAAAACTAAACACCTTAGATATTCCGCTTTCGCGTATACACAAAGGTGACCGACTCGACATAGTCGCTAAAACTAATCGTCTAGTAAGAACAGTTGCCCGTGATGTACAGCTCATTGGTGTTTCAAAAGGCCCTAAATCGCAAGCCGAAAAAAATGGCGTAATGGATAACTTAGCTAAAGAGTCTAATTCTGCTACAGGCGGTGTTTCGTTAGTCCTTGCGGTACTTCCAAAAGATGTTTATTCGTTGGCGGGTATAGATAATGCCGACAAAGTTTCAATTATTGTGCATAGCGCTTATGACATTGAACAAGGTCGTTTGCAAAACTTTTCACGCTTACAAACCAGTCGCACAATCGAAGTGGTTAAAGGCGTTAAAAATGAAGCTGTATATGTAGCTAAGTGAGTTTTTATGTTTAATTTATCAAGCAAACATGAAGAAGTTCAAACCAGTTTAAGTACCTTTGAAGAGCTTAAAAAGCTATTGCACGATGCCGTTATCGAAGAGTACGAACAAGAACCAACCGCGCTTTTATCAAGTAATGTTCTCGAAAAAATCTCTGCATTGTGCAGTGAAATTCCACAATTTAATCAATCTTCATTTAACCAACATCAACAAGAGCAGGTTGTTCAGGCTGTATTTGATGAAATTCAAGGCCTAGGTCCTATTGCACAGTTTATGCTGGACGATCAGGTAAGTGATATTTTAATAAACGACACGCAAGATATTTGGATTGATAAACAAGGCAAACTACTTTGCACAGCCAGTAAGTTTGATGACGAACGCCATTTACGCCGATTTGTTGATCGCTTACTTGATGGCTGTGGCCGACAAGTCAATGCGCTTATGCCGATTGTTGATGGCAAACTAAAAGATGGTAGCCGAGTTCATATTATTGTACCGCCTGCGTGTACCAGCGCCGCGATTGTATCGATTCGTAAATTTAATCATAAAAAAATAAACGATGACTTTTTAGTTAATAACCATTTTTTAGATAAAAACATCTTATCATTTTTAAAAAGCGCAGTTAAAACAGGCGTTAATATTTTAGTGTGTGGCAATGCAGGTGCAGGTAAAACCTCATTATTAAACGTACTTGCTAACTCAATTAACCCAAATGAACGAGTTGTAACCATTGAAGAAAGTGCTGAGCTTAATTTGCATCACAACCACGTTGTGCAATTAGAAGCCCACGACACAAACAGCGATGGTAAAGGTGCAGTAAGCCTAAGAGATTTAGTAAAAGCAGCCCTAAGAATGCGCGCAGATAGAATACTTGTAGGTGAGGTACGCTCTGGCGAAGTAATCGATATGCTCCAAGCAATGAACTGTGGTCACCAAGGTTCGATGACGACCATACATGCTAACAGCGCAAATGATGCCGTTATTCGTTTATCTACTTTAGTGCAGTTACACAATGCACAACTGAGTGATACACATACAAGTTCGCTAATTGCGTCTAGTATTCAACTTATAGTGCATGTTTCTCGCTCAACTAATGGCACCCGAACTCTAAAAAGTATTGGTGAAATTAAGCGTGTTAATGGCGGCGCACATTTCAGCCCGCTTTATAGTATTAACGAAGCAGAGCCTGTTCAAAGTGAGCTAATAGATAACTCAAGTGTTATTGAGTTTATGAAAGGCCAAGGCGCAAATGCAAAAGAATTAAAAGCATTACTGCACAATAACCCGGAGGCTAACAATGACTAAACTTGATTATTTATTAGCTATAGCGGCGGTTATTACTTTTGTACTTGCAGCTAGTGTGTTGGTTTCTTTGTATGCTAAAAATAAAAGTAACCAGAGCGCTAAAAAAGTAGATATTTTAGAAGAAAAAGACGTCCTTACTTTGTCACTACGAGTACTAGGCTTAAACATAAGTAACGCTTGGTTTATAAGCATGGCGTGCTCGCTCTCTAGTAGTTCATGGTTTTTAGCTAAATTATATTACCCTGAGGCATCAACCAGCGCATTTATTATTTCAATCGTGGTTTTTGTAACCTGTTTTATAACTGTGATTGACTTGGCTCATTATAAATTAGCAAAATTTGAGCATCATTTTTTAGAATTTATTGAAACCGTACAATCGTGTTTAAGTACGGGGCTGTCGCTACAACAATCAATGCAGTTTGCTGATGAACATGCTGACCCATACATAAAAAAACAAAGCTCTTTGCTATTACAACGCATGAGCATGGGTAGTGATGCCGAAACGTCGTTTGCTCCGTTAATTGAAAGATACAACTGCGAGACCGTAAGATTATTTGCTCATAGCATCATCACACATACACAAAGCCAGTGCGATTTAACTGACATGCTAAAAAGCGTATGCAACATGATGTCGCTTCGGACCCTCGACCGCCAACAGCTAAAAGCAAAGCTTTCGGGTACTAAGTACGCTGCTGTATTTAGTGGTTTTTTACCTTACGCACTAATTCCTTTATTTAGCTATACCGATCCAACCTGGTTTGAACCTTTATTAAACGATCCTAATGGGATTGCATTTATAACGGTTGCGCTTCTTTGTCAGCTATTTGGTTTTTTATGGCTACGCCTTAGCTTAAGGGTAACATTATGATTGATATACTTTTACTTATCGGACTTTTAGTAAGTATGGGCTCGTTTATCCATATTCATAGGCAATCTCTTAAAGTCGAATTAGATAAACCCGATACTAAAAACATTAATTGGTACCCGCTAATCATCATCTCTAAACGTCAATTAAGACAAGCAGGAATACAAATTAATAAAATATTAATAAGCCTGTACTGCTTTAAAGTGGCTGCTACTTTTAGTGCATTTACGGTTATAGAACTAACAGGGTATGAGCTGAGCCAATCGATTAAATTATTACTGTGTTTTGTGTGTTTTTTTGCACCCGAATGCTGGTTTTTATTACGTAAAAACCAACGTAAAACCGTTATAAATAATAGCTTAGAGTTTTTTTTACGGGTGTTACTGGTTTACATGCGCGCTGGATTTTCACTAGAGCGTTCATTTGCACTAGCAGTTGATCATGGATTAAGTCAAAAACACCCATTATACAAAGAGCTAAAGTTATTTTTATTCGAACTAAGCGCAGGTAAAGATCGTGAATTTGCATTTAATTCACTTTTTGAAAGAACCGGCGTATTAGGAATTAAAAAACTCGCAAACTTAATGTTAATAGGGTCAAAACTTGGTACGCCACTTATCCAAGCAGTAGAGGCTCAACTTGAAGGCCTAGCTTTAAAAAAGAACATTTTACTCGCTAAAAAGGTAAACAAAAAAGCGATGCACACAACCTTTCCCATTATCTTAATTTGTTTTCCGATGTTTTTGGTATTGGTGTTTTTTCCCGCAGCATTACAAGTAATGAACGTACTTAAAATGCTTGTAGAAGTGTTATAGGAGCCTGATATGAAAAAGCATTATCAACAAGGGTACATACTTACTATTGAGCTTATATTAATTATAACTATTTTAATTATTGGCTCAATTGGTGGGGTGATTTTAGTAAGGGATGCCCTTATTAAGCGCCATCAAACTAAGGTAGATAATCAAATTACTGTAGTTGATGCTAATAATAGACCACTCGGTATTGCAGTAAGTTTTGATGAGCACCAAGCACCACTCATTTTTTATACAGATCGTGGGGCAAACAACACGTACAGGGCATTAATAGGCATAAGAGATGATAGGTTTACCTCGCGGGAAGCTGTTTATTACGATGCTCCAAATTGCCAAGGTAACCCGTGTTTAAAGGGCTTAAGCGACGAAGCAACAGACAGCCAAGGTGTGAGTAAACTAAATAATACCGGTAATGTAAGTTATATAAATGCGCTGCAGCAAGGTCCAAATTATGCAATAGGGCAGTTAGGTAACACCGTTATTGGTCAGTTATTAAGAAGTACGCCACAACAATGCCCTGCTAATAGTGAACAAATTCTATCTCGTTATGTATCGCAAAAAGTAGTAACAGGCTCACCTTGTGAAAACTTTGAAATAGATAAGCAACCGGCCGACAGCAGTTGTTTAGTTGGAGTGACTGCTTTGGGTCGTCCACTTGTAGGGACCGATGGTCGAGAGTTGGCGGTATCATGTGACACATGTCAAACAGGGTACGAATCGCAAGGCGACATACTTGATTTATACTTACCTGAAGTAGAATCTCTTTTAAAAGATGCACTTAAAGCACTTAAGTTCGTTGGAGTTGCAGTTGGAACAAACTTTGACATAGAGCTTGGCACAATCTGCTGCCCAGAAGGTACACGCTTAGAAGAAGATGAAAACATTGTAGAGACACTCGTCTTCACTATTTTACAAACTACATTTGAGCTCGCTGGTATCGATTTAGTAAATAACCTTATCATTAGTGAAACACTGAGCTTAATAGGGATTGAGCCAGGCATTACATATTGCAAAACATCACTTAATTTAGTTAATGCAGAACAAGTAATTAATATCACCACAGGCGAACCTGCACTTAGTAGCTTAACACCACCATTTAAAGTTTTACTGCCAGTACATAGCGGTCAAAACAGTACAACGTGGATACATACTCCCCCAAAAGGGGAAGGAGAACGTCAATGAACGCCTCAAATATATTTACCTCACATGCTAATTTAGCAGATACACCAACTGATGAAATATCAACAGAAATTAAAGAAACGCTAACGCTATTAAAACAGTTTTATGATGTTCCAATTGTTAAATTTATCGATTTTAGAGAGGTTTATTCAGAGCAGTTAATAACCTGCAACGATATAGAAAGCGTCGAAAATGAGTTATTAAGCTATCAACAACGCTGCACACAAGAAAAACTATATTTATTTGAAGATACTTTTTTTGATGATGTATCAAACAACACGCACAAATTAATTCGTTTTTATGCACAATATCCAATTTATAGTGTCACTAATAAATTAATTGGCGTAGTGCTGATGGCTGATTTAGCACCTAAAACATTAATAGGTTCACAAAAAGATCAGTTTATTTCATTTGCTCAATTATTGCAGACACAGTTAAATAAAAATTCAGATTCAGTAAGTAATCAAATTACTAATCCTGTGAAAAAAAATTATGGGGAAAAGTATATTCATGTATTTAGTTTAGCGCCCGTGGCATTCTTAATTGCATTAGTATTATGCTCATTCACTGCATTACTGCTTTATACTATAGAAAAAAAGGAGCTGCAAAGTAATTACAATGAACAAACTCAGCAATTACGTAAAACGTTATTCAATGCTTTAGAGCGATTTGATAATCAAGGATTATATATATCGCAAAAAGATTTAGTTATCGCAGGCTTTTTACAAAGCCAAAATAGCTATACAAAAGAGCAACTTAATGATTTAGTACAGAGTCAGGTTTCACAAAGCTTAACTTATAAAGGGTATGTTGTATTTGATTCTGAGTATAACCAACTTGCACTTTGGTCAAAAAATAATTTTGATTTAGCCGCGTATGGATTTAAAAACTGGTTAGAAAAATTCAATAATAGAGCGAATAAACAAGCAGTAGAAGTATTTACTGTTGCAGATACGGCCTTCTTAATTTCTGAAATAAAAATTAAACAAGGTTCTATTTATACACTTACAGCATTTGATTTAAGTAAGTTTTTAAAAGCCGTTATTGGAAAATTAAACACTGAAAATTATAACGTTTTTATAGCAACACCACAGTTTACTTTAGGAAAACAAGGAGAAGTAAACCCCAGTATAATTAAAAATAGTATTAGCGCTTTAAGCAGTCGTTTTCCACCTACTTGGCGTTTACATGTGCAACCAATGAATAAAATAGTACGTCCACAAATAACTAAATATAGCCTAATTAGATTAGGACTGATCGCCTTTTGTGTATTCGCATTCGTGTACTATTTTTTACGTTTGCCTAGGCGCTTACACAATGAAATAAAACAAAAAAATCAGTTAATACTTAATAGGGAAGAGCTATTTTCAAGTTCTCTTGATGCATTGCCACATGGGTTTGCTATTTTTAATAGCCACGAATTTCCTGTGATTACTAACAATGCATTTAATCTTTTATTTGCACAGGTGAATAAACAAAACAGTCAGCTATCGTATAGCCAGCTGATAAGTATTGCGCAACAGCATAATATTATAAATCATTACCATGAGCATCATAAGCTTGATGATGATCGTAACCAATTAATAGATATAGGTTTTACAGACGGGAAGTGGATAACTGTATTACAAAGACATACAGATTTTAATGGTTTTGTTTGCTACTTTAGAGATGATACAGAGGCACATCAAAAAGAATGTTTACTCGCTGATGTTCTCGAAAAATCTAAACAAACAAATCAATTAAAAGAAAAATTTGTTTCAAGGCTTAGCCGTCAGTTAAAAACACCTTTATCATCTTTAAAGTCATTAATTGAAATATCTAAAGATCCAATAAGCTTTAACGAATTTAAAAACAATGTGGGGAATATCTCTGATGTGTGCGACCAGCTTGAAAGTGTGATTCAACAGCTAGTAAATATAAATAAATCAGAGATAGGTAAGTTAAAGCTTCAAGCCAAAAACGTAAACCTAAAGAAACTGATCAATAATAATATGTCAATTTTAACGAAAGAGGCTGAAAATAATAAAATAGTTTTGAAAAATAATATTACATCAGAGTTAACGGTAGCAAGCGATGAAAAGTTAATTTCTCAACTGGTTATTCAGTTAGTTACTGAGGTTTTGGATTCATCAAATAATACAACGCTTTCAATTGACGCTCAGATTAAAAAAGAAAGTACGCGTAATTACTTAAACCTCGACTTTTCATTAAGTAATTTAATCAACACTAACCATTTTATAACTGAACTTAAAAGCATTTCGGGTGATGATATAACGCGCTTTATAGATGATAAAGACTTATCATTAGAGTTAAAGTTTTTTATCTCGATATTTAAAATGCTTGGTGGGAAAGCGATAATTATTAGCAGTAGTGCCAATAAAACGACGATATCACTTTCTATGTTGGTAAACCTAGCGAGTAAACAAAACAAAGATGATGAACAAGAAGTATTAAACAGTCCATTAATAACTACCGATTTAGTAAATATTAATCCATTAACTAATGAAGAACAAAACACACTATTACTGGTTGATGACGATCCACTGGTTGAAATTGTTATTAGGGCAATGCTAAAAAATGAGAGCATTAAAATAGATTACGCGCGCAGTGCTATAGAAGCAATGTTGATGGTATCTCAAAACAGTTACGACATTATTTTAATGGACATAGTAATGCCAGAATTATCAGGAACTGATGCTATGTTAAAAATTAAAAAACACAGTGATAATTCTAAAACTAAAATAATTGCACATACATCGACACCCGATCCAGAATCTAAATATGTAAACCAGGGCTTTGATGACATGCTATTAAAACCTGTAAAACAAGGCATATTAATAAACCAAATAGCACGTATTTTAAAAAGGTAATCCGCTATACCAACCGCCTTACATAAGAGGTCTATTTAACGAGAAAGAATTAGCGCTACAACTTAGTAAGTTTTATATCTAATTTCTTTATTTGAAATTTTAACAACATTATAAAGTTATTTTACTCGTTAATTTGTTCAAAAAGTTATAGCGGTTGGTATTAAAAATTAGCAGTAATATATTACTGAAAAGTAATAAGGTAAAAAATGAATAACACTATTGGAAATACAGCGGAAGTTATCGGGTTTAATAAAGTAAAGCCTATAAATAAAACTACACGACTACTTTTAGTCGATGATGATTTACTAATAGAAATTGTAATAAGAAAAATGCTTAAAGAAGAAAACATATTAATAGATTTTGCATCCAGTGCAATAGAGGCGCTATTGATGGTTTCACAAAATATTTACGATATTATTTTAATGGACATAGTCATGCCACAGTTTACAGGCACAGACGCAATGCTAAAAATAAGAAAGCACGCTGATGCATCAGCAACGAAAATTATTGCGCATACATTTAGTGAAAACGAAAATAGTAATAATAAATATATAAAGCTGGGATTTAATGGTTTGTTATTAAAGCCAGTTAAGCAAAGTGTATTAATTGAAAATATTAGATCTTTCTTAAAGTGATTAATACCAATAGTAGGGCGGTTCGCTGTTTATTACTTACTAAAAACTATTTAATAAGAATAATTTCTTCAAATTATTAGCAACTTCGCTTTTGTAATTGTTGCATATATAAGAGTAAACGCTTCACACTTCATAAAGTGGTTTAACAATCACAATTATCAAACTCTATAATAATAAAAAACAAATAAACTTACTTAGCCTTAAGCTCAGGTATCACAAGGGTTTAACTTTTAAAACATTAAGATTTTTTAATAACTAAAAAATACTCATCTTGGGATGGAATTTGCTTTATAAGGCTATATTCCAATTTTATAGTTTACTAAACATTATAATTTTTAAAATTAACGAGGCACAAGCATGAGCAAAACACAGTACGTTACAGTAGAAGGTCATCAAATTGCTTATCAAGAAATGGGACAAGGTACACCTTTATTATTGATACACGGTATTCCGACAAATAAATTTTTATGGCGAAATGTGATGCCAAAACTTGCATCAAAATATCGGGTAATAGCACCAGATTTACTTAACTTTGGTGAATCAGATATGCCAAGTAACACTGATGTATCTATAAATGCGCAATGTAGAATAATGTGTAAGTTTATAGAAGAGCTCGGTATTTCTAAAGTTAATATTGCTGCACATGATATTGGTGGTGGTGTTGCTCAATTAATGGCTGTAAATCATCCAGATAAAGTAAACGGGTTGGTTTTACTTGATAGTGTATGTTTTGATTCTTGGCCAATACCAGAATTTGAACCTTTACTAGAACCAGGCGTAGAAGAAAAAACATCTGTAGATGAATTTGTTGATACATTAAGAGATTTCATGCCCAAAGGTGTTTACGACTCGAACGTAATGACTGAAGAGTTGATGAAAATATACTTAACACCATGGAGTAATGAAAAAGGAAAAGCCGCTTTATTTAGTAACATGCGCAGGCTCAATAAAGAATATACCGAAGCTATTGGAGGCGACCTTAAAAGCTTACCTCATGAAACACTCATAATATGGGGTAAAGAAGACAAGTTTCAAAAGCCAAAGTATGCACCAATGTTAGAAGAAGCAATTCCAAATTCGTCATTGGTTTGGATAGATAAAGCCGCACATTGGGTTATTGATGAACATCCAGATAAAGTGTCTGAGCTTATTAGTGATTTTATGAATGATAAAACATTCTAGTGAATTACTAGGCTTATTAAAAAGCTATTTATTTCAATACGTTAAGTTTTATTGGGTAAAGTAGCGAATAGGCAATTATTGTAATACCGCTTGATTATATTAATAACTAAGCGGTATTTTTATATGTTCAATAAGCTAATACCGTAAATGGGTAAGGCACTAACAATTCAGATAAGTAGGTTAATGCTTATTAAATAGTCAAAATACCGCGTTTATACGTTAATTAATGAAGGTGAGTAACTTAGTTATGTATTTATTTGTACTATTTAACATAATATAAATTATAGGTAGTTAATGTGTATATAGAAAGAGCGCTAAATGCGCCCTCGTTATGTCCAATACTAGACGGTATCGGACATTAAGTGTTTTTATTACAATAACTAGTATTACTAATACAGATACTTTATTTATCAATTTGTTTAATCAATACTAAGTAAACGCTCAGCTGTATATTCGTTAGTAATTAATCCACTGATCATGTTTGACCTTACTGCGCCCAAAATGGCTAACACTTTTTCTTCACCAGCAGCTATCGCATAAATCTGTTTGTTAGCATTTGTTTTTAATGGCGTACTTGCTACACGCTGATTAACTGTGCAATCTAAAAGCTTACCGTTTTTATCAAACACCCAACTAATCATTTCACCAACAGCACCCAGATCTTGTAACTCTTTAAGTTCTTGAGCATCAATAAAACCATCTATATGTAATGGCGACTTTTCACCTAAGCTACCAATACCCACAAATGTTACATCGGCATCTTTAGCGAGTTTTAAATTACCGGTAATATTTTGTTGTGCGTGTAACTGTTCTTTTTCTTCAATGCTTCTTGGTAAAACTGGCAATGGCATTGGATAATGTTTTGCATTGGTGTGCTCGGCCATTCTTACTACAACATCATAAGGTGAAGCCGATCCATCCAAAGCCATATTACCTAGCATGGCTACAATTTTATGTTGCGGACAATCGACAGTTCTTAGCTCATCCACACATGAACGTAAAACTCGACCGGTTCCCATAGCAAGTACTTTGGGTTGTTCTGATTTTAAATGACGTTCTATTTCAGCCGCGCCAGCTTGAGCCAAACCTAATGTAGATGAAGGTTCTGAGGGATCGCTCGGTACAACTTCACACGAATCTAACCCAAAACGGCTTTTTAATTTTTCGGCCAAATCCATACATTTAGCAATCGGGTGGTCAAGTCTAACTTTAATTAATCCTTGGCTCACAGATAATGCGACCATTCTTTGTGCAGATTGACGAGATATATTTAGCTTTTTAGCAATTTCATCTTGTGTATTACCGCCAACATAATATAACCACCCTGCTCTGGCTGCATCATCTAGCTTTCTAATTTCTGTATTTGATAGCTTTACCACGTAAACCTCTTAAAATAGAAGGAAAACTAAGTCCTTATTTTCATTACATAATTTTAATTATATGTGCTGCTATATAAGTTATTTTATTAATTTTGGAGTATCTATTTATCAATAACGTTTTTGTTATTTATAGTTGTAAATATACCATTCCTTAATAAAAAATACCTAGGTTTCATAGGATTATGTAATTAGAATTTAGTTAATAGCACCTTTATAAAGGTGCTATTTAAGGTAATTAAAGATTAGCTCTAGCGAATTGTTAAACCGTTATTATCAAACTTTAATACTTTATCAGCCGGTGCGCTTAGGTAAATACTGTCGCCATATTTTAACGGACAATCACCATCTGCTTTTACTGTTACGGTCCCTTTGCCTTCAATATTTATATGTAAAAAGCTCTCCGATCCTAAATGTTCAATTACACCTACAGTACCAGCCCACGTTCCTTGCTCAGTAGAGAGTGTTATATGCTCTGGTCGTATACCAATACAACTAACATTCGCATCTTCATTTTTTGGATCATCTATAAAATTCATTTTTGGAGAGCCAATAAAACCAGCTACAAATTTGTTTACTGGGTTTTTATAAAGCTCTAAAGGTGTGCCTACTTGTTCAATAATACCGGCATTAAATACCGCGATTCTATCTGCCATTGTCATAGCTTCAACCTGATCGTGCGTAACATAAATCATTGTTGTAGCTAAACTTTTATGTAATTCAGATATTTCTAAACGCATATTTACACGTAGTGACGCATCAAGATTTGAAAGCGGTTCGTCAAATAAAAATGCCGAAGGCTGACGTACAATTGCACGCCCTATCGCTACACGCTGACGCTGACCGCCCGATAATTGCCCAGGCTTTCGGTCTAAATAATCGGTCAAATTAAGAATTTTAGCGGCGTTAGCAATTTTACTTTCGATTTCTGCAGGGCTAACTTTGGCTCTTTTTAAAGGAAAAGCAATATTATTACGCACGGTCATATGCGGATATAACGCATAGGACTGAAACACCATTGCTAAGCCTCTTTTTGCAGGCGGTGTTTTTGTAGCGTCAATGCCGTCAATTTCTATATTACCACTGGTTGTATCTTCAAGACCTGCGATCATACGAAGTAATGTAGATTTACCACAGCCTGATGGCCCAACAAATACGATAAACTCACCGTCTTTAATTTCTAAGTCGAGTGGTTTAATTACGTTAACTTCATCAAAGTTTTTAGTGACTTGTTTTAGTGTGATGCTGCCCATGTGTATTCTCCTATTTTACTGCGCCGAAACTTAATCCACGCACTAATTGTTTTTGACTAAACCAACCAAGTATTAAAATTGGCACAATGGCCATGGCAGATGCTGCCGATAACTTAGCGTAAAATAACCCCTCAGGGCTTGAGTAACTGGCAATAAATGCCGTTAAAGGTGCAGCATTTGCAGCGGTTAAAATAAGTGTCCAAAATGCTTCGTTCCACGACAAAATAACATTTAACAATAGCGTTGAGGCTATACCCGGTAAGGCTATTGGTAATAAAACATGGAATATTTCTTCACCAATAGTTGCGCCATCCATACGTGAAGCTTCAAGTATTTCGTTTGGTATTTCTCTAAAGTAGGTGTACAGCATCCATACCATTATTGGTAAGTTAATGAGTGTCATTACAATTACTAAACCTAATTTTGTATCGAGTAGCGCAAAGTCACGAAACAATAAATAAATCGGAATAAGTACGCCTACTGGCGGTAACATTTTGGTAGAAAGCATCCACATTAATAAATGCTTAGTTTTTTTAGTTTGTACAAAAGCCATAGACCAAGCTGCAGGTACAGCAATTAATAAACCCAGCAAACTTGAACCTAGCGATATAACTACAGAGTTCCAAAAATGGTTAAAGTATGGCGAACGCGACAGTACATCTCGGTAATTTTCGAGCGTCCAATCAAACGCATATAAGCTTGGACTTGCTGAAATTGCTTCAGCTTCCGTTTTAAAGCTGGTGATTAACGTCCATAAAATTGGAAAGAAAATCATGCCGCTTATTGTCCATGCTGCAATGGTATAAATTAGTTTGGAACGACGGCTATTTTTTATAGTCATAATTAACCCTCCAAGTTTTTGCCAATTAAGCGCATTAAAAATATAGCGACTATATTTGCAATAATAACTGCAACTATGCCCCCTGCCGAACCACCGCCTACATCAAATTGAAGTAGTGATTGCGTGTAAATTAAGTACGTTATATTGGTCGACGAATAACCAGGACCACCGCTGGTTGTAACTAATATTTCGGCAAAAATTGACAGTAAAAATATAGTTTCGATTAAAATAACAGCGGTTACAGCGCGCGATAAGTGCGGCAAAACGATGTAAAAAAACTTACTAAATGGCCCAGCTCCGTCTAAATCAGCCGCTTCTAATTGTTCACGGTCTAATGATTGTATTGCTGTTAGCAGTATTAATGCTGCAAATGGTAACCACTGCCAAGACACAATTATGATGATTGAAAATAACGGCATTTGAGCAAAAAAGTCGATAGGTTCAAAGCCAAGCCAAATCGCAAAATGTGCAAATAAGCCATTAACTGGGTTCATTAGCATGTTTTTCCATACCAATGCCGACACAGTTGGCATTACAAAAAATGGGGCTAGTACCATAATGCGAACGTAATTTCGTCCCCATATTGCTTGGTCTAGTAAAATAGCTAAGCCAATACCACCACAAATAGTGATAAGTAAAACCCCAGTTACTAGGTAAAGCGTGTTAAAAAATGATTCAAAAAAAGCCGGATCAGTTAGAAAAAATTCATAGTTTAAAAAGCCTACAAACTCTTTATCCCCTGGAACGAGTAAGTTGTAATCAATAAATGAAAAATACAGTGTCATACACAGCGGAACTATCATCCAAGCAAGTAATAAAATTACACTAGGAAGAAGCATAAACCGAGCAAGCGTGCGCGAGTTAGTTGTTGCCATAAAGGTGACCTTAAAAAAGCCAATTCTATTTACTTGTTAACTATCAAGTGAAAATCAGAAACCCTTGATAGCGTTTATAACTAACAAGTAAATAGAATTGACATAAAATATTGGGTAAGTTTGAGTACTTACCCGCCCATTACATGCTATTTAGGATAGCGAGCTTTACGCATTGTTCGCTCAACGAGGTGCTGAGACGTACTAAGCGCTTGCTTAACGGTCATTTGGCCAGTTAATGCTGCTGAAAATTGTTGCCCAACAGCTGTACCAATTCCTTGAAACTCAGGAATAGCAACAAACTGAATACCTACATAAGGCACTGGTTTAACTGTCGGATTTTTAGGATCTGCAGATTGAATAGAATCTAAGGTAATTTGTGCAAACGGTGCTGCATCCATGTACTTTTGATTACTGTAAAGTGATTTACGTGTACCTGGCGGTACTTTTGCCCAACCTTTTTTGTCGGCTACAAGTTGAGTGTATTCTTTAGATGTTGCCCAGCTAATAAATTTCATTGCGGCATCTGGTTTTTTGCTGCTTGCCGGTACGGCTAAAGTCCAAGACCATAACCAGTTACCGCGTTTACCCAGACCGTTATCTGGCGCAAGTGCAAACCCTACTTTATCGGCAACTTCTGAGTCTTTTTTGTTAGTAACAAATGCGCCTGCAACGGTTGCATCAATCCATATACCACATTTTCCGGTTTGAAATAGTGCAAGATTTTCATTAAAACCGTTTGCAGATGAACCAGCAGGACCAGATTCTTTCATCACATCGACATAATACTGAAGGGTATTTTCCCACTCTGGGGTATTAAACTGAGGTTTCCAGTTTTCATCAAACCAACGCGCACCAAACGAATTTGCCATGGATGTAATAAGCGCAACGTTTTCGCCCCAACCTGCTTTACCACGCAGACAAAGGCCATAAACACCTTCTTTTTTATCTGTCATCGCTTTAGCAGCTTTGCGTATAAAGTCCCATGTTGGGGCTTTAGGCATTGTCAGCCCTGCTTTTTCCATTAAGTCAGTGCGGTACATAACCATTGAGCTTTCGCCATAAAATGGCGCAGCATAAAGTTTGTCATTAATCGTTAAACCACTTCGAATTGCCGGAATTAAATCGTCTAAATCGTAGTTTTCACCTAAATTATCCAGCTCTTTTAGCCAATTTTGCTTGCCCCAAATTGGTACTTCATAAGTACCTATGGTCATAACATCGTATTGGCCGCCCTTTGTTGCAACATCGGTAGTGACACGTTGGCGAAGGATGTTTTCCTCTAGAGTAACCCATTTTAGGTCTATATCTGGGTTTTGGCTGGTAAAGTCACTGCTTAATTCTTTCATGGTGATCATGTCACCATTGTTAACAGTCGCTATTGTAATTGTTTCTTTTGCCGCAGCGCCCATGCTTATAAAGCCACACGCGAGCATAATTAATTTATTTTTCATCGGGTATTCCCCATACACGTTATGTTTTAACAAGTGCTATTAAATTTCAATCTATTGCCAATTCTATTTATGGCAGTTTTAACGCATAAAACTGCCCGCAAAGTGCCTTTTTAGGTCCTTTGTTTAAATAGTTAGACTAGTTGGATAATGATTTAAAATTTAACAGATATTTCAGAAGTGAAGCCGTCAAATCCTTTACCGATTTGGCCGCCCGAATTAACCCCTTCTTCTTGGTTAACATACTCAACTTTTAAAAGCGTTTTATCGTTAAACCAGTAACCTGCGGCTACTTGAATACGCTCTACTGTGTTGTCTGTTTGTTCAATTAAGTCGGAAGTGTTTTCGGCTTCTGCATAACGAGCCGCTACATATAGCTTTTTAGGAATAATATATTGTTGTGCTTCAAACACGAAGTACTCAACCGATGAGTCGCCTTCTATTACACTGTTTGAATCAAAAGTAGTGCCATTTTCATCTGCTATACCGTTTGTACCAAAGTAGGTAATACCGGCAACTGCATTACCAGCGGCATCTGCAAACGTGTAGTCATCAGATGATTTACCAACCATAAAAATTAAGCTAGTTTCGTCAGATGGTTGATAAGCTAAGTTAAGCTGGATGATTGATTGCTCAAGCCCTGGCATTGCGCCAACGTGGGTGTCACGCTCATTCGAAGGTGACGCTGAGAAATTATAGTTTTCACCATCGCCAAAGCGATAGTTTGTTGTGGTTACACCATCAAGACTTGCTACGCCATTTTCAAAACGTAACTGGTCGCCTTGATTGGCTTTTAATAAGTTTAAACCTGCTTTAAAGCCACCTTCAAATTCTAGAGTACCTTGAAGTCGGTAGTTGTAACCTCTGTCTTCTTGAAAGGCTTCACCGAAACTTGAAGTCGTAATGTGACCTGTAACATTATAAGCACGTACTACACCACTATCGAAAGTTTCGCTGTAACTTAGCTGTGCACCGTTTTCTGCGGTTGCGTAATCGGTAATACCATTACCAATAAGTGCATTACTTTGGTTATCAGCGCCGTCTTGAAAACCTTTAAATTGAAAAGGCGACCCACCAATGTTACCTAAACGCAGTGTTAAATTTGCGTTTTCTTTTGGTGTGCCATAAAGGCCTAGTAAGTCAAATTCAACACCTGCAAAATCGTTGTGAAATGAAAAGTCACGATCTTCGCCACCAAAGTCATTAGGCTCTTCTGCAATATCTATATCGGCAGTAATGAACTCGTTAATATGAAATTTAAGCATTAGATTTGCTCTAATACGGCCAAAACCTGATTCTTGTTCTTCATCTTCTGGACGAAATGCGCCGTCTTTAGCCTGAATTGACTGAAAGTTTTGCATTAGTAAAAAGTCTACGTCAACGCGATCTAAATATTCAGAAATATCAGCCTGTGCTGGAGCCGATGTAGCCATAGCTGCCGCTATGAGAGAAATTGCAAATTTAGTCTTTTTATTATTCAACATAATAAGCTCTTTATTTAGTGTGGTGTGTGATGCCAACTTTATTAAATTGCATTTTCATTTAATGAAATTGGTATTAATTCAGTGTGTATAGATGAGGCTGGCTGAGCAAAACATTAAATGGTTAATGAAATTGCACTTGTGAGCATAAGCCCATCTGGTGAGCATAATCACAGAATGGATTTAGAAGGTCAACGATTTTTTATTACAAAACGTTTACAAAAAATCGAATTTATATGTAAATATTTTTGAATCAATAAGTTAAGTAGCAAATTTGTTACATCAAATTTTGATGGAATGTTGTATTGGATTAAGGGATTTCTTATGAATACGTCATTATTGTTCAATACAATTAATAAAAATATAAGTTAGTAGAAGACATAAAAGCAGGTAATCCTTTAAAAATAGGCTGTTTGGCAACCTATAAACAGTTTATTTATTAGTGTTTTTTAAGTAACGTTCTTGAGCTTATGATGGGGTTAGCTTAGTATTAAAGCACTTAGATGTATTCAAAATAGAAGTAACCTACATATGGAATTTGTTCGCCCGCTAGAGCCCATCCTCATTATTGATGACGTTAAGGAAATTCGTGATTATCTAAACCAAATTTTAACGGACTTAGGGTTTGAAGATATATTAGAAAGTGCTGATTTTAGCTCTGCCAAACCTATTATGGACAATAAACCGCCAGGCGTTATATTTGTAGATGTAGATTTACCGGACTCTAACGGTGCGGAGATATTGGAATACATTAATAGTGCTTACCCGCACACTCATGTTGTTATGTGTTCGGGCCACAATAGTCTCGAAAACGTACAAAACACGTGGGAAATGGGCGCTAAAGGTTTTATTGCAAAACCTTTCAATACAAAAAAAGTAGACACTGTAATGAAGCGTCTTGAAATAATAGAATGATAGAAAGGTTAGCATGCATAGTACTGTTACTGCGATTATAGAAGATCTTTCGAGTGTTATATTTGGTAAACAACAACAAATAAAACTGGCACTTACATGCTTATTTAGCGAAGGGCATTTACTCATTGAAGATTTGCCTGGCATGGGAAAAACCACTCTTTCTCATGCATTGTCAGCTGTGTTAGGTTTATCGTATCAGCGTATACAATTTACCAGTGATCTTCTGCCTGCCGATATTTTGGGTACTAATGTATTTAATTCTACCGAGCACAGTTTTACGTTTCATAAAGGCCCTATTTTTAGCCAAGTTGTTTTAGCTGATGAAATAAACCGCGCAGGGCCCAAAACACAAAGTGCGTTGCTTGAAGCAATGGAAGAGCAACAAGTAACAGTTGATGGAAAAAAATATACGCTGCCAAATCCATTTTTTGTGATTGCAACACAAAACCCGCTTTACCAATCAGGTACCTATCCGTTACCTGAGTCGCAATTAGACCGTTTTTTAATGCGTATTAGCTTAGGTTTTCCACCTAAAGAAGCCGAAAAACGCTTAATTTTGAATATGCAAAAACGAGATTACAGCCAATTACCTAAGCGTATTAACCAACAAGAGTTAGCGGCAATTCAAACCCAGATAAGCCAAATTACTTTAAGTAGCCCGGTTATTGACTACATTATAGAGCTTGTTAATTACACACGCACAAGCAACGCTTTTGCATCATCGTTATCACCTCGTGCTAGTATGGCTCTGGCTAAAGCGGCTAGGTCGTGGGCCTTTATTGATGGTCGTGATTTTGTAATGCCAGAAGATGTTCAAGCTGTATTTGCAAGTGTGTGTCAGCATCGATTAGGTTTGCATAACGAGTCAGGTGAAGCGCAAGTAAATGATATTTTAAAAAACGTTTTAGTTCCGGTATAAATTTTTATGCCAAAAAAAACAGCTAAGCGCCCTTCTTTATTTAAGTCATTTAAGCAAAGTGTATTTAATAAGTTATTAAAAAATAAACATTTAAAAAACTCAATTACACTTGAACACAGAACAATTTATGTATTGCCATCATCCCTCGGTTGGTACTTTGTAATTGTTGCTATTTTAAACTTTGTAATGGGCATTAATTATCAAAATAATTTAATTTTAATAATGTCTTATCTTATGTTTGTGGTAATGATTATTGCTGTATTAATGGGCTACAGTAACGCTAAAGGCTTAACAGTTAAATTTAAAGATGCATTTAACAGCTACGCTCCTCAAAAACCGAGTATTATATTTGAATTACAAAGCCCTTCTGTTACCCAATCTATTAATTTAACATATCAAGATAGTGAGCAAACTCACAAACATACCGGCCAAGTTGATAGTAAACCTCAGTTACTTACACTCAACTTACCCTACAGCTCACGCGGTAAGTACTCAGTGCAACGTATTAAAATAGCGAGTAACTATCCCTTTGGTTTGATGACTGTTTGGAGCTACATTCAATTACAAGAAGATATATTTGTATACCCGTCGCTTGAACAAGTACACAGTGATGCGCATGTTTCTATGCTTGATGAGCAAGCCGATAAAGGTATTTCTACACAATCTGGTAGCGAAGAGTTTGAGTCTCTTATCCCACATTTACCTGAAATGGGGTTGCAAAGAGTGTCGTGGAAGCATTACGCAAAAACTCAGCAGTTGTTAGTAAAAGAGTTTGTAGACTTTAAAATAGCAAATGCGCTCTTCGATTTTACGTTAATGAATGGAGATACAGAACAACGCTTAAGCCAATTATGCTTTTTAGTGTGTGAAGCAACCGAGAAAAACACCCCTTTTATGTTAAAGCTACCGAATAAAACAATAAATACAAATACCGGACAGCAACATAAGCAGCAATGCCTAAAATTACTATGCTCATTTAATGGTGATGTGTAATGGACATACTTAAAAATGAAAAAGTAATAAATTATTCGCTGTCTTTTATATATGCATGTTTGATTGTATTTTTTGTATCACATTTACCGCTTGTTTTTGTTGGTGTACTTACACTTATTTGTGCATGGAGCTTTTACATAACGCTAAGTAATAAACCAAAGCCAAATGCTTGGCTGGCAAATATACTCGCAGGTGTGTCATTAGGTTTAATGCTCTACACAGTAGGCATGTCGGATACGGTTATTTTATTTGTGGCTATGCTGCTACTTGCTAGTTTATTTAAGCTGCTGCAGGCTAAAACCAAAAAACACTATCATGTAATTACAACGCTTACGTTTTTTTCACTCTCATCGGTGTATTTATTTAACCAAAGCATTTTAACGACTTTAACTGTAAGTTGTTTATACATATTAAACTTTGCAGTACTTGGCCTACTCGAGTCCAAACATAATTTAAAAATCGCCTCTAAGCAAAGTGGTAAATTGCTACTTTTAGCGCTTCCTTTAGCTATATTTTTACTGCTTTTTTTACCAAAAATGCCCGCCTTTTGGCAGCTTCCTGGGCCTAAGCTTGCTAAAACAGGGCTTTCTGAACAAGTCGATCCATTCGATATTGCAAAGCTTTCAAACTCAGATGAACTTGTGTTTAGAGCTAAATTTAACGAAGAAAAACCTGTAGCGCCTTATTATTGGCGAGCAATAGTCCATGATGAGTTTAATGGTAATGCGTGGCTTACGTCTGACTTTTTAAAATATAATAATGTAAAAACAAATACGCAGAGCGAAAATGATGAGCAACTTATTGCAAGCTACTCAGTTATTGCAGAGCCTGCTACACAAAAATGGCTCTATGGTTTAGCGTATTCCAGTAGTAACTCACCAAATGTTGAAGGTAATTCGCTAGGTTTATTGCGTAAAAAAAGTCGCCAAGCTAAAAACTTACAATACGATGTAAATAGCTTTAACTTCACAGCTTTACCGCTTGGCGAATTTGAAGAAAAACGCTACAAATACCTCTCCAATAAAAAGAATGTAAAAACATCATCACTTGCTAAAAACTTAAAGCAAAATACACATTCTGACCGCGATTTTTACAATAGCTTATTACAGTACTTTGCAGGTACGGGATTTACTTACACATTAACACCCACTCCTATGAGCGGCGATAACACCATAGATCAATTTTTATTTGATAATCAACGTGGCTTTTGTGGCCACTATGCCAGTGCCGCCGCGTACATTTTTAGAACCGCAGGTATACCCGCTCGACTAGTAAGTGGCTATTTAGGCGGTGAATTAAACCAAGATAATAATACGCTCACTGTTCGCCAGTACGACGCACATGCTTGGGTAGAAGTATATTTACAAAACGAAGGTTGGGTTATTTTTGATGCAACCGCTGTTGTCGCACCAGAGCGTTTAAATGGCTCACTTTCGCAAAACGAAGAGCTGAATGACGAATTTAAAAGTAATCTTGATTTTGGTTTAGTGAGTTTAAGTAATTTCCCGGCTATTAATTGGTTAAGGTTGGAACTTGAAAACCTCGATTATCAATGGTCTAGCTGGGTACTTGGTTTTGACGAAGAAAAACAAAATGATTTTTTAAAATCAATTTTTGGTAGTAAAAATATTTGGCTTGTACCATTAATGGTTTTACTAACAGCTGGTTTTTGTTTTATAGGTTATTTTATTTATTTAAACTTACCAAAACGCCCAGCTAAATTAGCGCCTATGGTTAAAGAGTTTTATGAAGTAAAAGCATGGGCTAAAAAACAAAAAATAAATATACCCGATAATTTAACACCGAGTCAGCAGTTAGACTTTTTTGCTGATCAACTTCCTCGTTCTGCACAATCTATAAACACTTTTAGGCAGTTATTTAACCAAGTACGCTATGGTAAAAAACCTTTTACGAAAGAGCGTAAAACTCAGGCTAAAGATCTGATAAAATTAATTAAAATTTCCAAATAGAGAATACTATGAATGCTGTTGTTATAGGCGTTATTTTAATGCTCGGGCTATCTCTGGCTCGCGTTAACGTCATTGTTGCCATGATCATAAGCGCGTTAGTTGCAGGTCTTACTGCAGGCTTGGGCATAAAAGAAAGTGTTGATGCGTTTAATTCTGGCCTTTCAGCTGGAGCTGAAATTGCACTAAGTTATGCTATGCTCGGCGCGTTTGCCGTTGCTATTTCTAAGTCGGGTTTAACACGCATTCTCGCTGATAAGCTACTTGCTAAAGTAAATGCAAAAGGCAGCGGTAATGAAACATTTTTAAGTTACTTCATTTTATTAATTATTTTGGGTTGTGCAATTTCTTCGCAAAACTTAGTCCCTGTACACATAGCGTTTATTCCTATTTTAATCCCGCCGTTACTCGTTGTTTTTAATCAGCTAAGATTAGACAGGCGTGCTATAGCGTGTATTTTAACATTTGGATTAGCAACGTCTTACATGGTGCTTCCTTATGGTTTTGGGGGGATTTACTTATATTCTATTTTGCACAAAAACCTAGTTGATAACGGCCTAGACATTGTAAATACCCAAGTCCCTGTGGCGATGATAATTCCTGCATTAGGTATGTTTATTGGATTACTTATTGCGGTATTTATTACTTACAAAAAACGTCGCGAATACACCGAGCTCCCATTAACAACTCAAAGTAAATCGGCTGAAGTCGAAAACCCTAAAAAAGTAATGATTGTCGGGCTTTTTGCAGTACTTGCCTCACTTGTTGCACAAAACCTAAGTGGCTCAATGATTTTAGGTGGCTTAGTAGGTGTAATGATATTTAGTGTTTTTGGTGTAGTTAAGTGGGAAGAAAACGGCGACGTATTTAGTAAAGGCGTTGCGATGATGGCCATGATTGGCTTTATTATGATATCGGCACAAGGTTTTGCATCGGTTATGCAAGCCACTGGCGATGTAGCAAGCTTAGTTCACAGCGCAGCCGCCCTTTTTGATGGTAATAAACCTTTGGCCGCCGGTGTTATTTTGTTAGTCGGGTTATTAATTACAATGGGAATTGGCAGTTCGTTTTCAACAGTGCCTATTATTGCAACTTTGTTTGTTCCTTTATGTTTAGACCTTGGGTTTTCTGTTATGGCTACCGCTGCGCTTGTTGGTACTGCGGGCGCTCTAGGTGATGCAGGCTCCCCTGCTTCAGACTCAACGCTTGGCCCAACATCGGGTTTAAATGCCGATGGCCAGCACGACCACATTAGAGACTCTGTTATTCCAACGTTTATTCACTTTAACATTCCGCTGCTGATATTTGGCTGGATTGCAGCAATGGTACTTTAAAAAGTATTTATGTAAGTTTAATAAATGTAATTAAAATCTAAATATAACCAAAAAGGTATGTTAAAAGCATACCTTTTTAGTATCCAAATCCAACAACTCTCCCCCCTATCAATCCCCCCCAGTTTGACTACTTTCTTTTAGTTAATACTAACTCTGTTGTTGAGGTTATACTTTATGAATATTTAGTATGATGTGTTCTTTTAATGGGGTTATATAAGCACCAATTAAGGTGCTTATATAAATTTACTTTAGCGCATATTCAAAACTTTAAGTTAATCAAAACCATAAATCATTTTATCGCATACTACCGGAGTTGGTCTGTGGTTATCATCAACTGCTACAAACGTAAAGCTGCCACTAATGGCTGAATGCTTATCGTCTTTGTGCATAGTTTCTAATAGTATATCTACATCAACTTTTAAGCTGGTGTTACCTACATGCACTACTTTAGCTATTAACTCTGCAAAAGTACCTGCTGGTATGGCTTCTTTAAAGTCGACTCTATCAGAAGATATAGTTACCAAAGGCTTACGGCAAAAACGAGTCGCTGCTATAAATGCCACTTCATCCATCCACGCCAGTGCATCACCACCAAATAAAGTATTGTGATGATTAGTACGCCCTGGAAACACGGTTTTAGTTACCGATGTGGTTGAGTCTTCAATACGCTGAGCAATTATTGCATCGCGATTTACGTCAGTCATAATCTCTACTTTTTGTTTGCTAATGTATCTTGCATTAGTAATGCAGGATCAAGGCGTTCGCCTTTCCAGTTAAAACGCCAATCTAGGTGAGGACCTGTTACACGCCCTGTTGCACCAATTTCAGCCACTTTGTTACCTTGCTCAATTTTATCACCCACTTTTACATCAAGCTTACTTAAGTGAATGTAAGTTGAGGTAATACCATGGCCATGATCAATAATTAATGTACCACCTGAGTAGTATAAATCAGGTTCAGCAAATACCACGGTACCACTTATAGGCGCGTAAACAGGAGAGCCTGTTTTATTGGCAATGTCTAAGCCAAAGTGCGGACGACGAGGCTCACCATTAAAATAGCGCTGACTACCGTAAACACCCGATATGCGCCCTTCTGCAGGCTTTAAAACAGGGTCTAAAAAGTACAGTAAATCAGAGTCTACTTCTCTGGCTTTTCGCACAGCAACTGCTTCGCGGCTTATACGCGCACTAACTTCTTTTGGCGGAGATACATATTTTTTAGCTACGCCGGTAATTTTATCAATTTTATATTCGCGCTTAGTGATAGCTAGCGGCTGAGAATGCGATTTACCATTGTTATCTACCCATTTTAAAGTATGAGTAGTTTCAGCGTCACGACCAAAACCAAATACAAAATCACCCTTTGGTGAAAGTTTTAAGCTTTTGCCATCTAAGCTTACTGATTTAGCGTTTTCTAGCTTTCCAGTAACTAAACCGCCTTGTGTTAAATGTCCTTTTAACTCAAGCGCCATAGCACTAAAGCTAGCAGAGGCAACAAGCGCTGTTGCTAAAAGTGTTTTAAACATAACTAATCGATCCTTTTCCAACACCTTCATAAGCGGTTACTTTCACTGCTTTTTCTGGATATTGGGCTTTAATTTGGGCAGCTACATGTTCTGCAATACATTCTACAGTGGTATCTACTGGCAAAATGTCGCAACGAGACTCGCTAATAGCCATTTCAAAATAGCCTTGTGCCGATGTATAAGCAAAACATACATCACCCGCTTTTGCTGTTATGTGTTTTAAATCAGCTGCGTTAATTTGATCTTCACTGGTGGCTAAGTAAATATCTTCCCACTTTTGAGACCATTCTTTTTGCAAGCGCGGCATAGAGATACCATCTAGGCTAATACCAATTTGAGAACGATGCCCATGAATAATACGCTGGCAATTACCGTCATGCTTTTTAAGGCCATGGCTGTAATGATAGTAAAAACTTTGGCTGTGTTCAGGCTTAAGAGACAGCTCAATTTTTTCAATGTTATCTGGTAGCTTCGGTAAAATAGTCGCAATTAAAAATTCGGTAACCGATTCAACCGTTACTTCGTCTGCGTTAATCATGCAATAAGCTTGATGAGGAGCGCTCATAGCTAAGTGATTATTTTCACCAAATGTACAGTCGAGTGTTTTATGCTCGTCAAATTCAGATACAGTGCCATTAAGCCCTGTAGGAATTGCTAAACGGTGATCAATACACTCATCTATAATGCCTTTAATTTGCTTTTTAACTAAACCAAAGTCTAAAACCATAGACTCTTCGTTAAGTTTACCGTGCAAAGTTAAATCAACAATCCAGCTCTCGCCAACGGCGCCGCGTTTGTTACATAAGTAAGAAAAATCAATCACAGTTAGTGAGTTAACAAAAAGGATCATAAACTTCCTTTAGACTGGTTATAAGACAGCGTTAATTATAATGATTTCTGATTGTAATTGCGCGGTTTTATAGTGCAAAAACCAATCGCGTTGATTGATTGATGATTTAATATGCAATATTTTGATTTTTTAACTGCTCCGAGTTGTTTAGCGTACAAGTGTACGCTAAAGTACTTGGCAATTTCTAAGCGAAGATAAGTGTTATGGAACCTAAAAATAGCTATACAAAAGAAGAGTTGATCCTGTGTGGTCAAGGTGAAATGTTTGGTGAAGGTAACTGCCGTTTACCAAGTGACAACATGTTAATGATGGATCGCATTACCTCTATTACTGCTGATGGCGGTATTCATGGGAAAGGCGAAATTGTTGCTGAGCTTGATATTGACCCTAGCCTTTGGTTTTTCGATTGTCATTTTAAAGGCGACCCAGTAATGCCAGGTTGTTTAGGCTTAGATGCTATGTGGCAACTAGTTGGTTTTTACTTAGGTTGGTCTGGTGGCCCTGGTCTTGGCCGTGCGCTAGGTGTGGGTGAAGTTAAATTTACTGGCCAAATTTTACCAACTAATAAAAAAGTAACTTACCGCCTTGTAATGAAACGCGTAATTAAACGTAAATTGTTCATGGGCGTTGCAGATGGCACTGTAGAAGTAGATGGCCGAGTAATTTATGAAGCAAAAGATTTAAAAGTGGGCTTGTTCCAAGACACTAGCGCGTTTTAATTTTTAAATGCGTACAAAAAGGCCTCCAACGTGGAGGCCTTTTTGCTTAAATTCGATTATTGATTTTAGGTTTTGTACATGTTGCGGTTTTCAATCGCTTCACGCCAACCTCCTAACCACTCTGATTTGGGATCTACTTGTTGATAAGGGCATAGCTCTTTTGAGCGACCTGCTAAACCTGCTTTAAAACCTTGAGAATGAGCTCTTTCTAAACGATCTCTTTTCTGTCTCTTCATCGGTAATATCCTCACCTTTTTATTTGTATATTGTGTAGCATTAGTGAAATCTACATTTAATGAATAGTTAATAAAAATGTAAAATTCAAATCGTAAAAGCAATTAAATTGTTTGACTTTAACTAAGCTGCTGATGCAAAAATGAATTAACATTTAAAAAAGTAAGTGGTCATACAACATTTAATTTGACCGGTTTTATGCTAAATAAAATGCGACTCAATAATCGCTAAAAAGCACTTATGTGCTTTATTTGTGACCGACTAATATTGACTAAGTTCCAAACAAAAATGTAATCGTGACACTTTTATTTCAGTTATTTTTATTCACCCGATTTGCATTCTTTTTGAACAATTAAATATTATACTTGATTATTTAAAGTCGATCGGTCTAATATACGTACATGAACAAAAATACATCAACACCAATACGCCGTGGTCGCCCACCTAAAATAGCCAGAGAGAACGCCGATACCAAAGCGTTACTTATTCGCACGGGCCTAGAAACCCTAACTGAATTTGGCTTTAGCGCCACGGGGCTCGATACTATTTTAAAAAAAGCGGCTGTACCCAAAGGCTCTTTTTATCATTACTTTAAAAGTAAAGAAGCCTACGGCATTGCCCTTGTTGATGCATACGACAGTTACTTTATTGCAAAGCTTACCCATTACCTACAGCAAGAAGATGTACCACCACTTGAGCGAATCGTTAATTTTACCCAAAGCGCAATTAAAGGAATGAAAAAATACGATTACAAACGTGGCTGTTTAGTAGGTAACTTAAATCAAGAGCTTAACCATTTAAGTGATGGGTTTAAAACCAGATTAATGCAAAGCTACACCGCTTGGCAAAACCAGGTAGAGGTTTGCTTAAACCAAGCTAAGAAACAAGGCACTATTGCAAGCCATGTAAATACAAAATTGATGAGTGAGTACTTTTGGATTGGCTGGGAAGGTGCGGTTATGCGCGCCAAGCTCACAAAATCAAATACTCCACTTACTTTATATACAGAAATGTTTTTACGCGCATTACTAACCTAATGCGTTTTTATTTACCAATTAAAAGACGATCGGTCTAAAAGGATATCCCATGAGTAACCCAATTAAAGCCATTGTTATTAATAAAGAAGATAATACCTACAGCGCCTCATTATCGACTATCGAAAATAGTGATTTACCAAACGAAAACGTCTCAATCGACGTGCTATACAGCACACTTAACTATAAAGATGGTTTAGCAATTACTGGTAAAGGCCCCGTTGTACGCAGTTTTCCTATGGTGCCAGGTATCGATTTAGTGGGTACGGTTACAAATTCCACCAGCGATGAATTTAAAAATGGCGATAACGTAATATTAAACGGCTTTGGTGTAGGCGAAAAACATTGGGGCGGGCTTGCTCAAAAAGCGGCACTTAATAGCGATTGGCTAATCCCCTTGCCTGCAGGTATTTCTCCAAAACAAGCGATGCAAATAGGTACCGCTGGTTATACCGCTATACTAAGTGTTATAGCTCTTGAAAAACAAGGTATAACCCCTGAATCTGGCGAAATACTGGTAACAGGTGCCAATGGTGGCGTAGGCAGCTTTGCTATTTATTTATTAAACCAGCTTGGCTACAACGTAACAGCAGCTACGGGTCGATTAGATCAAAGTAAATATTTAAAAGAGTTAGGTGCTAAACAGGTAATTGACAGAAACGAGCTTTCAAATCCGGGTAAGCCTTTACAAAAAGAGCGTTTTGCAGCGGCAATAGATTCAGTAGGTAGCCATACACTTGCCAATATTTGTGCATCACTAAAGTATGGGGGTGTAGTAACCGCCTGCGGACTTGCCCAAGGCATGGATTTACCTGCCTCAGTTGCCCCATTTATATTACGTGGTGTATCACTAATAGGCATTGATAGCGTAATGCGCCCTAAAGCCGACAGAATTGAAGCGTGGGATCGTTTAGCAAAATTAGTTAGCGCTGATTACCTAGATAAAATTTCGACTGAAATTTCACTAGAACACGTAATTGATAACGCAGAGCGACTAATGCAAGGCAAAATTCGCGGTCGTGTTGTAGTTAATTGTCAAAGTTAAGCTATTTACTCTGTTAAAGCCTCGTTATTAAATTTATAATGCAATTTGTATTTTAATAACGAGGCAACACCTATGAGCAACCAAGAACTTTTCAGTAATAATCCACTGCAAGGCGTTAAATTAGAACAAGTGGTTGAAGAGCTGGTTGAACAATACGGGTGGGAGCTCCTACACGCTTATTTACAACTTAACTGCTTTAAAAACAATCCTGATATAAAGTCAGCGGTTAAATTTTTACGTAAAACACAATGGGCACAAGAAAAAGTAGATAACTTTTACCTTTATCGCCTAAAAAACTTACCTAGACCTGATGATGTGCAATACGAATTACCGCCACGTGATCGCGTGATCCCAGCTGATCATAAACCTGGTGAGCCATGTGAGTTAAGTTTTAGTGATGCAAAACGTATTATGGAAAAAAAAGCATCAAAGCAACGTGCTCGCGATCGTAAACAACGCTCTAATTCTAGTAACCCTTGGGGTAACTAAACACGCTAATTTAATTTTGTAGAGCTATTTTAAATGGCTCTACAACTCTCTTTTATTAATTTTTATTACATCCACACCATATAGCTAACAAATAGAAATCAATACCCTCGGTTTTTCCAAAAATCTGTTTCAGTACGCTCTACCTCTAATGCCACCTTAAAAGTTTTATCAGCAATAATTTTCCCATTTAGCTCAATCGTCATACGCCAATCACCCAATTTATTCTCTATTGGCAACCAAAGCGTGTCGCCTAAATAAAAGTTCCAATCACTGTTTTTAACGTATACATCACCTTCAAAGGGGGCCATTACATCACCGTCACTGTCTGGAATATCTGGATGGTATATACAATAGTGAAGCTTTTCGCCTTTACCCTTTTTAATATTTACGATTAAGCCAAACTCAACATCTACCTCAGCTATTACATTTGTTGTAAATTGCTCTATTTGTGGCAATGCTTTACTTTCGCTGTCCCACTTAGAGTAAATACCGTGACTTTGTAACGTCACTACAGGTTTTGTTTTAGCCATTAAGGTAACCTTTTATATTAGCTATTTTTGCATTAGTTTAACTTTTTGAAATTTTAAAATAAAACACAATCCAATAAAGTTAAATCTCAACTTAGCTTTAATACTTCGCCTATTTACATCATTGCTAATTTGTCATCATTGTTTACACACTATTTGCACAATTGCTGATTATTGTTTAAGTAACTTAATTGATCAGGTAAGCAGCAATGAAACTACACGCACTTAATATTAAAAACTCAAATAGGGTAAATGCTATAAAGCTAAGCACCTTGGCTCTAGTTGTTTCATCGTTAGTTGCTTGCGGAGGTGGAGAAGGCATAGTTGATACCTCAACAACTACAGATTCATCTCAAAGTATCACAGATAACGGTACAGGTACGAGTAGCTCAACCCAAGGCGTGCTTTGTGAATATAGCTACAGTGAATATAACGAGTCAGAATCAGTACAAGCCACCAGCGCTGCAGATTGGTCATGCACAGGAACTACACGCGACTTAGTCGCTAATGGCATACCTGATCACGAAGTAGGTACATTCCCTAATGCCGATAACCCAAATACTATTTCTGAACAATCAGTAAATGAAAGCTACACACTTGAGCCTGTAGAGACAACACAAGCAACCATGCTTGGTGGCCCTCGCGGAATGATAGGCGTTGTACTTAACGGCATTAAAATAGACGCCGGCACAGGCGGAAGTTGCGATGATTCAGGCACCGATTGCGATTTAGGCGACAACAGCGGTAATTGGAATATAGAAGCCTTAAGCCAAGACACGTTTAGTTTTGGAACAGACGACAACAATGCACACGTACAACCCGATGGCACATATCATTATCATGGTATGCCTGAAGGCTTTGTAGCAATGCGAGGTGGTAATAGCTCCACTATGACTCTAATAGGCTGGGCAGCAGACGGCTTTCCTATTTATGCACGTTACGGCTATTCAGACTCAAATGATGCAACTTCAGCGCTAACCGTAATGACCGGTAGCTACCAACACATAACATCTTTAAGCGCAAACCGCCCTTCTACCGATATATACCCATTAGGTACATTTGCACAAGATTGGGAATACGTAGCAGGCTCTGGTGATTTAGATGAATGTAATGGCCGCGTTGGCGTAACACCTGAGTTTCCTCAAGGGATATACCACTACTACGCAACAGACACTTATCCGTTTTTTCAACGCTGCGTTAAAGGCGAAGTTTAATTAGGAGTAAGTTATGCCTTATATGAAAAATTATCTGTTAAGTGTGTCAACATTGGGCTTATTGAGCACATCAACATTAGCAAATGCGCATTTAATGGTTGCAGATCACGGTACGCTGAATTTTGTTGATAATAACGTGTTTATTGTGCTTTCAATCCCTATGTCGGCTTTTAAAGGGATTGATGAAAACAAGGATGGCAAAGTGTCAATAATTGAGTTTAACGCTCATAAAAAACTAATAACTAAGCGAGTTAAAAAGAACGTTTATTTAGCGGATCATCAGTATAAATTTACTATTGACGGACTTTTGCTAAACCCAGAAGCGTCGCATAAACATAAAAGCGACAATATAGACCAAGTAACCATTACTGGGCGCTACTCTTTGCCAAGTAAACTAACCAAAGTTAACTTTAACGTTAACCTATTTAGTAACAATGAGCACAAGCAGCATTATCAAATTACAGCGACTAATAAAACGCAAAAGCTAACTCATCAATTTGAGCTATCACCAACGTCGCCCTTTAGTAAGGTGTTTAATAATTAGTAATACTTACCTAAATAATTAAGTGGCAAAGAGTACAAGTTAAACCAATTTGTGCTCTTTTTTATCTTTGTCTTCTTATTTAATACTCTTTAGTGAAGGGTTCTTTCTATAAAGATACAAGCTTGGGATTTTTAGGAAAATAATTCTCTTGTTGCTGCTCACATAAACTAAACTCACGGGTGTTTTTATATGGCAACTTCATAAAGCCCGCAACACCCACGTCCGTAATATTTACCGCGTATTGCATAAGTTTATTTAGTAAACGTTTAAACTCAATCTCTTTGCTCGAATCGAGTAAGCGGTAGTAATGGTGAATCTTCATTCTGTCGGGCAGTGCTTCAAAAATAATACACCCAGTATGATGAATTTGGTTAAGCTCAAATACGCACTTAATAACTTTTTTAGGTAGCTGTAGTTGCTCATCAGGGTCTTTACCGTCTTCAAAGTATGAATGCGGGCGGGTTATGTCGTTTGCTTTCATGCTTACAACTTCGTATTCAAGCTCTGGTAGGCTATCAAACTTAAATGCACCGGTGCCATCTCGCTCTAGTTGAATGGTTTTACGGGCATCAAACAAACAACACTTAAATAACCCTTTTTGATTAATCGCTTGCGCAAGCATCACTGTGTTATTAATCGCATCACTAAAGGCATCACCCAATGATTCGTCATGCATAATTAAAGACGATTCAACAAACATTGACTCATCCTTCCAATGAAAACTAAGCCCACCTACTACAGGGTACTTAGCTAATCGGCTTATTGATGCTAAAAATGCTTTTTCGGTATCGCCTGTATCAAACAAAAACTCTTTATAATAGCGGTCAAGTTGCGCGTCGTTTATATCTAGTAATTGCTGGTTATGATCGGCTTGGCGTAAAAACTGTTTTCGTGAACTATATACCACCGTGTCGGGCTGCTCGTCGTTGCCATACCAAAAAGGGATATCTGCTTTTCTTTGTTTTTTATCAAGCTCAGGTAAATACATTTTGGCCATAGTTGTAATGTTACGCATAAAGTAATCACCAGCACCATCACGTATGGCCTTACTTTTTGACAGCATGCCATCAATCACCTTAGCCAGCTCTTTTGGGAGCCCTAAGCTGCTTGCAGGGATGGCTTGTGCACCAAAGCGACACGACTGCGCCGATGCTAGCGCATACAGCGTGGCGGCTACACCTTGTTCGTCGAATCGTGGGGATGATTGCTCTCCCGACATTTGCGCTTCACCAATAAAGTACACATCGCCCATACGGGCATTCGTTGTGCTTAAATCGCCCGACATTAAATCCATAAAGTTACTCGCAACAGGGTTACCATCACTATCGAGCTGTGCATACACAGAGCTGCCCCAATCCACTAACGAAAGCGCATTAGTGTTTGCATCCCAAACAAGGTTTGAAGGTTTTATATCGCCATGCACTATAGGTTGTGGGCTAACGCCATTTTTGTGACTACGTAAATCAATTAATACATTACGTAACTTAACAGCTAGCGCCATTATTTGCGCGGCACTAAAGCGCCCTGTTTTAAGCGATACTTTTTCAAGGTCCTCTCCAATGGCGCGAGCCATCATTAAAATCCCTTGTTTTTTAATTCGCTCAAATGCATAAAAGGTAGGCACTAAGGGGTTATTAATTTGCGAAAGCATATACGCTTCGTCTTCTAGGCGATCGCGTACACTTTGGGCAAGTGTAATACGCGAAAACTTAAATACCCAAGGTAAGCCGTTATCGTCATCACCTGCAAACACAAAACCAAAAGCACCCGAGCCAATCATTTCAACGTTTTTGTAGCCCAGCAGTGTTAGCTGCTTAATACAAATATTAAGCCACTGTCGGTGTTTTTTAGCATCGCGGTGCGAAAGCAAATAAACAGATTGCTCTTCGTTGATATAAAAATTGCGGATTTCTTTGGCTTTCAATACAGGTACTCAAATTTATAAAACTAACCAATTATTAGTTTTATGTAATGAGATTACAATAGGTTAAATAAGAGTTTTGAAATCGTGGAATAAAACAGCGCTAAAGTAGCGCCAGAACAGTAAATTTAAGTGTAAACGTTAAAGCTCAAAGTAAGCTTTTACAATGCACTGTATATAAATACAGTGCATTGCTTTTTGCTAACTTTCTATAACACGAAGCTGCTTAATTGATGACACAGCTATGTGCGTTTGATAATAATATTTATTAGTGGCTCTACCACGGCTCATAAAATCGATAGTTACTCGTTTAGCTTCGCCTGTTACTTCTATTGTTTTATCAATAAAAAAGGTGTCTGCTGGTTGTCCGTATTTACTTTGAAGCTCTGCTACCACATTAGGCTGTATTGATATCGTAATAGAACGCCTGTCGCGATAATCAGTTTCGGTATTTAAATACAACCAACTCCCCTGAGCCCCCGCCGCTTTAATATGAAACTGGTAAGTGCCAGCAACACCCTTTGGTGCACTTTGCTCAGTTAAAGCGATAAGGTTCATATTTGCTGCCGTACTTTGGCTCATTTCAATTTTATGGGGAACAGAACTACATGCACTAAGCGTTAGCACACTTAGTAAGGCTAGATATTTCAAGACACAATTTCCTTGTTTCTTACACCAATTCGCATAATTCAGTGATCTATTTTGAGACAAGAAAATCGTGTTGAGAACACAGCAAAAATTTCGTTATTGAGTTGTTCTATATCAGAAACTTTTAATGCAGTTAGCGATTTAATCCCTTAAATTGATTAACTATTATTGCGAATTGGTATTATGCATTATTAAAAATATGTAGCGTTAATGATACCACTATATGCAGCCATGTTTCTATAATCAATCCAAACAATTAGTTAGCGGGTATTAAGGCGCATTGCGCTGAGAAGGATCTGTTTTAAAGCTTTTTAGCAAACTTTGCGGGTCAACCACCTCGGTATGCTCTTTAGCAGCCTGCGCCCACCATATTAGTTGGCCAAACGTGCGTGAGAAGTAATTAAACCACGATGATTGAATCTCTCCGGCAACAGGTTTGCCATCCTCACTAAACACATCTTGCGCTTTTGGCACGTGGATCATAGCCGATACCGGCAAACAGCCAAGTTCAGATAAAAATGTGCGCATACTAATGGCCGCTCTTACGCCACCCCACTGTCCTGCAGAGTAAGTTACTATTGCACTTGGTTTATACGAAAATAGTGAGCTACCAAAATGATTAAGTAAGTCAGCGAGGGCTGGACTCATGCTGTGATTGTACTCAGGGCTAATCATTATATAACCATCTGCGGCTTTAATTTTATCAGCTAAAAGAGTGAGCTCTGTAGGTGCATTATTTTTAGCGTATGCAAAGTGTGGTTTAAATACGTTTTCGCTAGGAAAATCCAACGTATCAATTAGCTCAAACTCATGATCGCCAAAATGCTCTGTTAAGCATTCTATACAAGTCCTAGAAACCCTTAAGCCTAAGCGAGCTGGTTTTGGTGGAGTGCTATCGCGTACTGTGCCTAAAAATACTAAAAACTTCATATGTAATTATCAACTGTGTTTAAACGATAGCTAAACACTAACATTTTTTAGTTATTGTGTATTACACATACGCATTGTTTATTGATTCAAAGCATAATAATTAAATTTAAAACTGAAATTTAGCAACAACCGCGCCGTTAAACATATTTTATCGTGTGTTAAATTCACTCGCTTGCATACTTTTTACACATTTGACCAGTAATATGCCACAGTATAAGTACGCCAAAACCTATACCGAAAAGGATACAAGTAATGGGCTTAAAAAATTTTAGCGCATGTGCAATCATTGTTACCGCAACAGCTTTAACTCTAAGTGGTTGCAACGACTCATCTACTAACAAAAATACCGAGCAAGTCAGTAGATCACTTAGTGAGGCGCAAAAAGCAAATCAATCAATAAAGCTATCTATGTTCAAACAAGAGGCTTTTATTACAGAGCCTAAAATTGTTGATTGTGAAACCCAGCAAGGTACTAAAACAACCTGTTATGAGTTTACTACATCAGGTGCACCAGCAGGCAGAGAACCTGGCCCATTTTGCCCTCGCAGCACAACAGACGGAGCTGATGTATCAGGTACTTGGTTTGATAAACAAGGTAAAGGAGAGCTAGTTGACTTAACTGGCGACTTTATTCTTAAGTTAGATGAATACTACGGCGATGAAAAATGGGTATTGTATGACGCAAAAACAAATAAAGTTCGTTATACAGCAACAAAAGAATCTTGCTCAGGTGCTGCACGCCCAGATGTAGAAGAACAATACAAACAAAATTGTATTGAATGCGAGCTATCCTATTTAGAAGATAATTTTTCGCTTACGTATTTAATTCCAACTACACCAATAGTGAGTAAAAAATCCAGCCGT
Organism: Pseudoalteromonas sp. LC2018020214; assembly: GCF_016598755.1. NCBI lineage: Bacteria > Pseudomonadati > Pseudomonadota > Gammaproteobacteria > Alteromonadales > Pseudoalteromonadaceae > Pseudoalteromonas > Pseudoalteromonas sp. LC2018020214. The sequence goes on along the minus strand of NZ_CP066804.1, from coordinate 1,752,361 downwards.
TTACATACCGTGGGCTTAGCGCTTGATGGTACTGAACTTTCAGGCCCTGCACCTATAAATGCTATTTTGGGCAGTTATACAATTGCAGCATTTGACGACTGCGGTGGGCATATTAACCTGCACCAAGGTTATCACTATCATTCAACAACCGGATGTACCAATTCAGCTCCAAGTACTGACGGACACGCCCCTTTAATAGGTTATGCCGTTGACGGTTACGGTATTTACGCAATGAAAGATGCACAAGGCAATGAAGAGTCACTCGACGAATGCCGTGGTATAACAGATGAAACCAGAGGCTATCATTATCATGCTGCCAGCCCGAGCGAAAATTTGTTTATTGGCTGCCTTCATGGTGAGTCAGTAAGAGCAGCTGGTGGCCCGCCGCCAGGCAATAAACCACCACCAAAGCATTGAGAAAATTATGTCTATTAAATATAAGTCACTGTTTGTTTTACTTGCTCCTTTATTATTACTTTTAAGTGTTTATACGGCAGCACATTCTCAGCCACTTAATCAAATAGCAGTGAAAGCATGCTTTGAAAAGCAAAAGTCACAATCGTGTCAGTATCAGGGTGGGCATAACGACTTATATATAGGAAGCTGCCAATATATGGCTGATGACTTAATGTGTGTTCGTAATCAACCCATTCAAAAAGTTGATAACAAAGAAAGTAAAACGAATAACAGCAATGACAGCCACGAACATCAAAATAAGCATCTTAAGTAGTTTTAAGAGTTAAGAGTTGTGGGTTTTGTATCATACCAATTCGCTTAATTAAGTGATCTATTTTGAGGGTAGAAAAACGTGATGATAGCTAGGCAAAAAAACGCGATTTGGTTGTTCTCGGCAATTGCTCCTGCATTGCTCTACCTTCTTCATCTATGCAGTCGTAAATGAGAATTTTTTAACTCAGGTAGCGACACGTTTAGCCCCGCGAAATGTTTAAGTATTATTGCGAATTGGTATTAGGTGCAGTAAATTTACTGCACCTAATTAATTTAAACCGTTACGATTAGTATTGATAACTTAGCCCTACACCACCCCAAAATATATTTCGAAGTGTCTCGTCACCTGCAAAGCGTTTCTCATCTTTATTAACTGCAATGCTATAGCTTGAATATGTGTATAGGGCTAACTGATTAAAAAGCTGATACGACAAGTTTGCAGTAAACTTAACGTTGTTTACTCCGTTGTGCCCATCACTAACATACCCCGCATTAAACCCCACGCTTGATTGAATATCTACTGATAGTAAATCGTTAATATAAAAATCTTTTTTTACTGCCATCTCCAAAAATGTACCGCTGGCATCAAATGAATGATAAACACTACTTAATAATTGAATATCGTCCGCATAAAAATACGCAACGTCGAGGCTTAGCTCATTATCGTGAGCATCAATGCCTTCTTCGTGAGCTTTAATATAGTTATAGCCTACATACATCTCTATCTGCTCAGATAAGTGAGCGGTATAAATAACATTTAAATTAAGCTCTGAATAATCACTACTAATACCTTTGGCCGCCCAAGGGATCACCGCAAAGTTTTTATAGTTAACCTCAGTAGCAATTGATGCAATACCATTACCGGAAAGGTTATCTCGACCTTCGGTAACATATCGGCTCTCCCATAATGGGTGAATATGTAAATCAAACTCTTTATTTTTATAATTTACGTCAGTATGGGTATGCTTAATATTTCCGCCTACGCCCACTTCAAGCTCTTGATAGTGTTCTTGTGTTTTTGCTTGTGCGTAAGCTGTATTTACTCCCGCGAGAGTCGTAATAACAAATACATATTTTAAATAGTGAGTCATTTATTAAGTCCAAAACCATCATAAATGGTAAAAAGTGGCGCATAGTATTGTTATAAAACGTGTTAGCGCAATAAATAGATGCATATATATTGTTTTATTTATTAGATTTTGAAGTATTTACTAAGTATTACCCATAAACTACAAGTTGCAATTAGCTCGGGTTTTAACCAACAAGCCAAAGCCTTATACGCACCGAGCAATGCTCTAGCAGGTACTTAATTTAATAGCTAAAATGATAGTTATAGTACTCACGGTGAGGTGTTCCCTATTGCAAAAACAGGAAAAGTATAAGTAGGAAGTGTAAAAAAGTGCGATAAAGGGGAAAACTATAAGCAGCAATAACTCATTAAGCTGCTTATTATTTTTAAAATTATTAACCTAATTTGTTTTTCAGTTTAATGACTTAAATAAGCCATAACGGCAATGAGTGCAACATAAAAACCAAAACCGAGTAAGAAGGTTAAGTCGACTCTTCTAGCTTTACTCGCTTTATAAGATGCAAAGTCTTTAAACTCGCTTTTATACAGCCCAAACGTAACCACTTTTAATAGTAGCCAACCGGTCGAGTAAAATAAAAAGCTCAAGCCAGTATCAACTATTAGCCAAATAAAAATCTCAAATGCAATACTCATTAACTATGTCCATTAGTTTGGAATACAAAAACTATATCAGCTATGTGTTTAAAATACAGCCAGCTAAGTTAATTAAGGTGTAACAGTAAATTTCGTTAAACCTATTAGCTGACCTGATTCGGTGATTACTTTTACCTGCCACTTACCAACAGAGTCGCTAGGGAAATTTACCTTGTGGGTCCACGCTCTATAACCTAGCTCTCTCCCGCCATTTATATTTAACGTGATCCGATCAACTTCTTTTTTATTATGAAGCCACACATGAAATATTTTTTCATTTAAGCCTCTTGGTGCTTTAACAGCGGTCCAACTATATAAACCTTGATGATGCAGTGTATAAGAGTCTAACTGTTTAATACTCCCTACGGGCTTTTTATGTTGTAAATCAACTTCATGAGCTAACGTAATATCGGTTAGGCGCAGCGCTGCCGGAGGCACATAGCTTCTTAATTGCCACACAGCAGTGCTCAAAGCACATAAAATCAATACAAGAATAGGAAAACGCCACCAGCGCGCATTAGGCATTAAATTGTTTAAACTCGGAAGAGTAACCACTACAGCCGTTACAAGGGCTGCAGCTAAACTTTGGCTCGTTGTAAGGTTTAACAAAATAGGTAAGGTAACAAGTAAAACAACGAATAAAGCAAAGTTATGAAACACACTAAATAGCGTACGGTTTTTAGCAAGCTTCTTATAATAAAAAGGGTCGATTACCGATATAACCGCACATAACACAATGAGGGAGGTAAAAAATGCTTGAGGATGGTCCCACTGCGTAACCGCTAAAAAAAACGGCAAAGCAAAAAATAGACTTTCTTGTTGCACCATTTGTAGAGCAAAACGCATTACATTAGGAGATACAGCCACACCAAATTTTTCTTCTACTTTGTCTCGTAGCCAATTATCAATAATTAGCCACAACCAACTAATAAGTAAAAATATCGCAATAACTTGCGAAAAAGACTCTTTTCTATCTACAAGTGCAAAGCTGGCAACACCCGACAAAAACGCCAACACAGCCAATAATCCAGGCCGCTTTTGCATCGCGCTTATAAATTTAGCGATTATATTTTTACAGTAATCCATGTATAAGTGTTTCCGTACGGGTATGTACTTTATTATTTTTATTCAGAGTATGATTAGTTTAACCAAGTTTAAATGAACAACAGATAGACGGATGGATTTAAACGCGTTATTTACCAGTAAATCAAACTAACCGTTTTAATTAAATAAAAGCCCGGCATAGCGCGTCATTGGTACGTTTATTAATTTTTGTAACGCGTAAGCCTTAGCAAGTAATTCATCCTCACTAAGTGCAGGCATTTTATTGTTAAAAGCGAACACAATTTTATTACCGCCTTCAATAATAAAACTAAGAATCTTTCCTGCAAATTCTTTCTCAAGTAGTTGATCAAACGCTTCCCTCTGCCCAACTTTGGTATGGCAAATATTAAGTACTAAAACACCATCAAAAGTGAGCGCATTTTTACAATAGCGTAAGTAAGATGATTGCACCTGATCTGATTCCATCCCTTCTGAGCTGTATAAATCAGAAAAAATAACGTCCGTTTTTATCTGCGTGTTTTTCATGTAGCTTGCCGCATCATCAATGTGAATAAACAAACGTTCTGACACAGGAACTTCAAAATATTTTATAGCCATATCAGCAACGGCTTTACGGTATTCAACGGTATGTATAGTCAGTGCAGGAAACGCATGATAAAGACTTTTTGCTATAGAGCCCGCCCCAAGCCCCATTATCATCGCGGTTTTTAAATTGGGTATAAAAAAAAGCGCAGCCATCATAGCTTGCGTATAAGCTAAGCTTAACCCGTTAATATTATTTAATTTAATACAGCTTTGATAAATTTTTCCGTCAAAGCTGAGAATTAGATTCTTTTTTGTTTGATATACATAAACAGGGCCATGCTCATCAATAGTTGATGCAATACAAGTGCCTTTGATATCCACGAATACTCAATAGGTGAGGTGATGAAAAACGAGTATAACTTAGTTAACGTACTACCATTGCTACTAATATGGCTAATAACGCTTTTATTAATTTACAAGCATTTATACGTACTCAAAAAAGTCGGTTTATCATTTAGGTTAGATGAGCTGAAGTATCTGCCTTTATAGCTAATTAAAACTTATCCAGTGATGAATTTTAGTATAAACAACGACGAAACATACTAAAAATTTGGCTAATGTACTGTTATAGCTATAAAAAAAACCTTTGAATATTCCTCATGTTCAACATGAATAAAGTGCACACCAAAACAATAGAAGTCTAAACGGCTAAGCATCCATCCTTTATTTTTACCGATTTGTGCCTTTTTTCCGTCAATTGCTACGTAATCTAATTTAACAATAATGATTAATGAATATGACTCATGTTTTATGTGAAATTAAACCGTTTTTCTTCATATCCCAATCAACGTATAAATTACTCATCCCTAGCGCTAAACACTATTTAACAACTTAAAGCCGCTGAATACCTAAACCAGCTAAGTAAGTTGCAAGGCTAATAAAGCGCAAAGCATCAATCAGGTTTAAATTATAAAATTGGATATAAACACGATGAAAAAAGATTTTACATTTAATATTAAGAGCGTTTCACTCGACGAAAATTATCATCCATCAACTAATACACGTATCACAACCAACTTTGCTAATTTAGCCAGAGGTGAATACCGCAAAGCAAACTTGCGTAACGCCTTAAACATGATTAACAACCGTTTTAACGCCCTAGCCCACTGGGATAACACCAAGGGTGAGCGTTATGCTGTTGAGCTTGAAATTATCTCTGTTGAAATAGGTATTGAAGACGGCGGCGAAAGCTTCCCCTCTATCGAAATATTAAAAACAAATATTGTTGATCATAAAACAAATAAACGCATTGAAGGCATTGTAGGAAACAACTTTTCATCGTATGTGCGCGACTACGACTTTAGCGTACTCCTACAAGAGCACAATAAAGGCAAGTCTCAATTTAGCATTCCAGATGACTTTGGGGTTTTACATGGCAAACTATTTCAGTCATTCGTAAATTCGGATACATACAAACAAAACTTTAAAAAACCACCGGTTATATGCCTAAGTGTGTCAGATAACAAAACCTACAACCGCACTGAAAACCAACACCCGGTACTTGGCTTTGAATACGAGCCAAATGAATCGTCTTTAACTGAGCAATACTTCAAAAAAATGGGCTTGCAGGTACGTTACTTTATGCCGCCAAATAGTGCAGCGCCTTTAGCATTGTTTTTCTTTGGTGATTTACTTAATGATTACAGCAATCTTGAGCTTATAAGCACCATTAGTACGATGGAGACGTTTCAAAAAATCTACAGACCAGAGATTTATAATGCCAACGCAACAGCGGGTAAATCATATAAACCAAACTTAAAAAACTTGGACCACTCACTAACGCAAATTGTGTATGACCGAGAAGAGCGCGGCAAGTTAGCAAACGAGCAAGGCAAGTTTGCGCAAGAGCATTTTATCAAGCCGTACCAAAGAGTTCTTGAGCAATTCTCTACTAGCTATCTGTCATAACAACTAATAGCAACAACCAGTAATAACGCGCTTAACGATACGTTTAATAATTAACTAAAATATACGGCATTATTTATTATGAAAAAATTACTACCTACATCTACCGCTGGCAGTTTACCAAAGCCTTTATGGCTTGCAGAGCCAGAAACACTTTGGTCACCTTGGAAATTACAAGGTGACGAATTAACCCAAGGAAAACACGACGCCCTACGCTTGTCATTATTCGACCAACAACAAGCAGGTATTGATATTGTTAGCGATGGTGAGCAAACAAGGCAGCATTTTGTAACTACATTTATAGAGCACCTAAACGGTGTTGACTTTGAAAAACGTAAAACAGTAAAAATTCGTGACCGATACGACGCAAGCGTACCTACAGTTGTTGGCCCTGTGAGCCGCCAAAAGTCTGTGTTTGTTGAAGACGCTAAATTTTTACGCAAGCAAACCAATCAACCAATAAAATGGGCACTACCAGGCCCAATGACCATGATCGACACGCTTTACGACGATCATTATAAAAGCCGCGAAAAACTAGCATGGGAATTTGCCATAATACTCAATCAAGAAGCAAAAGAATTAGAAGCCGCAGGCGTTGATATTATTCAATTTGATGAGCCCGCGTTTAACGTATTTTTTGATGAAGTGAACGACTGGGGTATTGCCTGTTTAGAGCGCGCAATTGAAGGGCTTAAATGCGAAACCGCGGTGCATATTTGCTATGGCTACGGCATTAAAGCCAATACAGATTGGAAAAAAACACTCGGCAATGAATGGCGACAGTACGAAGAAGCATTCCCTAAGCTTCAACAATCTAATATCGATATTATCTCACTAGAGTGCCATAACTCGCATGTACCAATGGATTTACTAGAACTTATTCGCGGTAAAAAAGTAATGGTAGGCGCAATTGATGTAGCAAATCACACTATCGAAACGCCAGAAGAAGTAGCTAATACGCTACGTAAAGCACTGCAATTTGTAGATGCCGACAAACTCTACCCGTGTACAAACTGCGGCATGGCTCCACTACCTCACCATATAGCCAGAGGTAAACTAAATGCCTTGAGCGCTGGGGCTGAAATTATAAGAAAAGAGTTATTAAAAAAGAACTAGAAAAGTAGCTTTAAAATACAAATTGTAAACAATAACAGCTGTCGCACCATGCCATGGTTAAACCCATAAACATGGCATGATGTGCTAGTTAAAACCTACAAAAGAACAAAGTTTAGGTAGTTATTTAATTTTTTTATTAAAAAGCTCTAGCCTGTTTTTTGAAAAATCGATAACTGCTTGGTATTGAGTAAAAAAGGGAGAGCCTAACAAACCATGTACTCCCTTTTCACCACCCGCGACCTGAACATGGTCAAGATTAAGTGACACAAAGTCTGGACTTTCAAACAAGGCATTTCCAAACTCAATTGAATGAACTTCTATATCCCCCATAGCGTGATCCGAAGTGCCCAAGCCTGCTGCATTCTCAACATTGAGTATTTCTTCAATGCCTAACTCACTTAGGCATGCCCTGTCTAAAACAGATGTCCCAGCGCCAGTATCTAAAATAAAACGTAACAATTTACCGTTAATTTTAGCTTCAACAATTTGGTGGCCTGTTTCTGATATTTCAAACTCAATTACAGTTTTGCCTTCAGATAAATTCATATACGTTCCTTGTTAGATTTTATTTAGGTGTTGGAAAACGAATACACCCTACGATGAATCGACTTATTTAGCGGCTTTAAAACGCAGAGTCTCACCACTTTTAAAATTTGCAATTAATAGCTAAATGTTACTAGTCGTCCACCTCAGGGCGTGTTGTTATATGTACATTAATTCAAGTCTATTTCAGGGTGTTCTTTAATCCCGTACATTTTTTCCATTATTTTTAAGTAAAAATCTAAAGAGGGCATATTCATTTCTTCACGCCGTTTATCTACATTAGTTTCATCTTCTATAGGGCTAAACACAACTTTACCTTCACTCACGTCAGCTTGAGTACCATAGATTTGTTTCTTTCCTTGTGCAATAAGAGCTCTATCAGTTAAAAGAGCGACTTGTTGTCCGCTAACACCTTCGCCATTCAAATATGATTGCTTTAAATAAGGAAGCATTTTTACTTTAAATGCAACATCAGGTGAATGCTGGATGACTAAAAATGCTGCTCCAACTCCTTTAACTCCGACTAAATCCCTTGTTACCCAATGATGCTTTTTAATGATAGCTTTAAGTTTTCCTGTATTACTTTCATCTATTTTCATCATTTGTTCTAGGAGTGCTTTAGGCGGGTTTTGCCACCCAGCTTCTCCTATTTTGTTTCGAATATGTTGATCTTCAATTTCCATTTCAATTAGTTCTTTTTGCAGAGGAAGGTTAATTTCGGCAAAAGAATAAAAAGGTATAATCAACAGTAAAAATAGGTAACGCATCAACTGAACTCTCCTTGTACATATAACGCCCCGATATGGGGCGCAAAATGCATGGCTATAATTAGCGAGGTACGAGCGCAGCCATGCTTTTTGCGTCCTTACCATTATTGGCTTGCTAGGTACACTTTGCACCTAGCCAAAATATAAACTAAATAGTGGTAAACCAAAAATATAAGTTATACCAACACCCGTTAATGAAATACCAAAACTAACAAACCAAACTAACGCTGAACCGCGAATAAATGATGAGTCAGTACTTTCTAATTGCCGTTTGGCCCAAGCGTTATAGTAGTGAAATACAAAGAACCCACCAAACGACAATGTAATACCAAGGATTACATAAAGCCAAAGATCAAAAGTAGTTAATTCAATCACAAATATTTTTGCCTACATCAATAGATTTCATGTGTACCTAACGAGCCTGTAGATTAACTCGTTTCTATTTGTTTTTATTGATAATCAAACCATAGCTGAGTTCCTATTTTGGTTCAATTGATTACTGTATTTTTACGCAAAATATAGAAGTGTTTGATATTGTTTTAATTGGCGTTTTGGACGGGATTACGGGTGTTTGAGTGGCTTTTATTTAGGGTAAAAGGGCTTACCCTTCTTAATGCATCGTGTTTTGCAGCTTTTCTATATTATGAACAAGGCAATACAGTTGCCGCAGTGTAAAGTAAAGGCATTCACTTTTGTTTGACCCCGTAAGGTCAATTTATTCATGCCTTTGTTCACTGTAATGTTCCGCTTTTTATTTAAAGGAATGTAGTGGTCAACTAATTTTGGCCACAGTTTTAGAATCTTGGTATCTAACCTCAGATTCATTTGGTGCTAAACCTGCATTATAATGATGTGGTCTAACATTGTTGTAATATCCGTTGATATAATCACTCACACTATATTTAGCTTCTTCAAAGTTTTCATATCCAACTTTTGGCATCCACTCCGTTTTAAAGCTTCTAAAAAATCGTTCCATTGGCGCATTATCCCAACAATTTTCGCGCCGACTCATACTTTGTTTGATTTTATAGCGCCATAAACGTTGGCGATACTTCAAGCTTGTATAGTGGCTTCCTTGGTCTGAGTGAAACATCAGTCCTGTCGGTTTTCCTCTGCTTTCATACGCGAGTTCAAGCGCTTTTAGCGTTAAGTTAGTATCTGGCGACAATGACATTGCCCAACCAACGACTTTGCGTGCAAATAAATCAACAACGACCGCTAAATAAGCCCAGCGATTACCTGTCCAAATATACGTCACATCACCGCACCACACCGTATCCGGCTCAACAACATCAAACTGCCTATCTAGAAAATTCGGGATTTCAAGGTGCTCATTACCACCTCAAGGTGCTCATTACCACCGCGTTTATATTGATGTTGTGGTACTTGGCAGCTCTCTAGTTTTAGTTTAACCATCAGCTTAGCGGCGCGATAACGGCTTAATTCAAAACCGTTATTCGTTGCAATTGCTGCGATTGTCCGTGCCCCAGCCGAACCGCCACTCATTGCATGTATTGCTCTAACTTCAGCCTCTAGCCTTACTTGTTCTGGTGTCGGCGTTGTATCCCTTATAGCCCAATATTTATAGCTGCTACGATGCACATTGAATACGTTACACAGCACGCTAATTGGGTAACGCTCTCGTTGATTTAGTTTCTCAATTAACGAGAATTGTTCAGGGAGTCGGACATCAAGAGAGCGGTAGCCTTTTTTAATATATCCTTTTCTAATTCGATGCGTTGGATTTGCTTTTTAAGTTCGCGGATTTCAATTTGTTCGGGCGTCATTGGCGAAGCCGATGGTGGCTGGCCATTACGCTCTTGCTTTAATTGAGTAACCCACTTACTAACGGTTGATTTACCCACACCCATCGCTTTGGCTGCTTCTTCTTGAGTATAACTTTGGTCAACTACAAGCTGAGCTGTTTCTAATTTGATTGCTGCAGAATACGTTGCACGTTTTAATTTCGTCATTTTTTCACCCAAATTTGTATGCTTATCAGCATAACATTTCTTTCTTAATGGGTGGCCAAAATCACTGTACCACTACAGAAAGCCGGTTCGATACAGCCGAGTCGTTTGCGATTCTTTAATAAACAGATATCGTCCCGATTGGGCTGTCTATTGTTACTTTCATTTTGTCTACATAGTTCAGCTTTTTGCGTGATTCATTATTTATAATAATGCACTCTTCATACTGTTTTTGTTGGCTTTTTTCCTAAGAATTAGGATGGGTGTCATCCTAATCATTATTCTTTCGAAACTAATTGGAAACATACTTCTCTCTCTAAAAATTCAGCTTACCCAAACACTTTTCCTATGTAGATAAGATCTTCAAAATTTAGGATGGGTGTCTTGTTTATTTTTTGTTTATTTTTTTACTAAGCGGCGCGAAATTGTTGCCTAAAATTGCGAGGAACGAAGCTAGCCAACTGTTTAGTTGTCCGTTTGAGTAACTTGTTAGTTGCCTTTTGCAAACTGCCAAAAGTCTCTGTTTGCATATAAAACCCAATTTAAACTTTTTGGAACCATATAGAAATAAAGAATTTCTGTAGAGCTTTGAAAAGCATTAAAATTAGCCCAGTTTAAATCTAGCTGTTCAGTTAACCTTTTAGTTAAACCTGAATCTTTGTATATGCGTTCGAAAGACTCAAAGACAAACACAGTATCCTTATTTTGATACTCTAATAGATTTGAGAAAACCTGATTAAATTGATCTTCAGATATCCAAGGCTTCAATTCTGAATTGGAGTTTTTAGTGATTCCCCAAGAGTTAGAAGTAAGCTTTAATTCTTGGTCATTTTCAGTATCGATAATCGATTTCAAATCATCAAAATTCAACTGTGACTCCTAAGGCAACTAACGCTTTGCATATGGGGATTTTAGGAGTGCTTTTCCAGCGAGTAAAATTCCCACCATGATGCACTTGTTATAACTAAACAAGACAGCCACTCTATTTTTAATCTGGCTATTCACTTTTAGGTTGAGAATTTATCTTTTAATATTGGGTTACTTTTATTTCATCCATTAAATAAGTCATTAGCACGTTAAAACCTGAATTACACGCATGATAATAACTACATAATTGCAGTTATAGTGTTTACTGAATGGTTTTACTGAGTAGCTTAAGTATTATGCGAGTAGCTTAAGTATTATGCGAGTAGCTTTTCGCAGTTGCTAATATTTGATCGCCGTTTCCGCTTTAAGTTTTCACAGTAACTTGCTTGTGAAGTGGGCCTGCCTACTGCACCATGAAATACGCGCGTAAATTGCGTAGTCAGTTTTAACCAGTTCTCTGGGGAGATATTAAGCCTTTCTAACAAAGGTAGGTTCATGTTATCAATATACCCACGTTTATCCTCTCGTATTATTCGCCCTGTTAGCTCAACAAGTTCAAGGTACGATTTAAGCTCAAACGGCAGTCCTTTAGGCATAATCTGACGTGGCATACCTGCAAAACGTAGTAACTGTTTAGGCTGTTTACCTTCTGTCGCGCATGTTAAGCGCTTTTGTACACTGGTATGGTCTGACTCTTCTGGTGTGTTAGCCATTTTAGCCCTAATGGGATTTAAATCGACATAGGCCATACACGCTGCAAGTGCTGCTTCATCTAGTAATGCTTGCGATTTGAATCTACCCTCCCAGAATCGTCCTGTGCAGTTATCTTCTTTATTTGCTCTGCGCGCAATGTCTTCATTTAACAACCGCATAAACCAGCTAATACTTGCTAGGCGTTCGCGGTATTGTTTAACCGTTTGGTTGAAAAAGATGAGTTCAACTTTACTTAGCTTTTCACCTTGTACATATTTTTGCGTTAACAATGTGCCTTTACAGAGTTTATGCCAGCGAATAACAATCGCTTTATCATTCAGCCTGTTTGCTTTCTTATCATCTACATATAGTACCAAATGGGTGTGATTACTCATTACGGCATAAGCACATACATCAATACAAAATACCTTTGCTAATTCAAGCAGCTTATCTTCAACCCACCCTCGCCGATGCTCGTAAGACTTCCCAGTAAAGTGGTCTTCACCACACAAAAATGCACGACGAACACACCGTGAAATACAATGGTAGTATTTTGTATCAACCAAACTTACTTGACGCTTTCTTGCGATTGCCATAAGACACCCTGCCTGTTTTTTGCACTAATTAAAACGTAGTCTTTAATTTTAAAAAGAGCAAAATTTAGGATGGGTGTCTAGTTTATTCTATAGGATGGGTGTCTAGTTTATTCTAGTAATTGAGCGAGGAGTTCTAGAGGGCATGTGAGGCCTCCACGATTTATAATTACAATCTTGGTCTAGGAATCTATCAATGTGGTTTTCAAGCCCATTATCCATGCCTCTTTTTGCCATATACTCTGCAGCATCGAAATGGTTTCGTATTACTGCTATAAGCTCATCATTTACGAATGGGAGAAGTGAACCCTCACACTTATAATGATCTATGCTCTCTTGCTGAGTTGCATCTCTGGTTGACCAAGACTCATAAGCAGAATAGAAAATGTTAACTACAGGTAAACTCATAAATCCCTCGATATTAATATATATGGAGTATTTAGCCCTATAACGCCCGCATAAGCTGCGGAGCATGTTGGACGCTTTTTTGCGTCATTTTCTTTTAAGCAAAAAATCGGACAATGTGTGACGTCAGATTTAATGCGCTTGTATGGATAATAAACCCATAAATTAATTAATACTTTAACCTAGTTCGGGTAATGTGAGGCCCAAGCTTTGGCTGCAACCAAAGCCTTTTATACAGTAGTTCGATTGATTGAAGGCTCCTCTATTGAGAGACCGATAACAAGAAAGAACGCTGTATAAACTCCAAGCATTAAACTCGGATAGTCAACGGGGCCTCTAGCCCGAATCGCAAGGCAGGGTCAGCTTATTATGAATACACTCAATAATCAAAATGAAATTAACGTCGGTGTCGATACAGGTAAAACTCAACTCGATATTTACATCCGACCGTTAGATATATATTTCACCGTAGAAAACAATGACGGCGGCATTAAACACGCTATAAAAACACTAAAAAAGCACCCAATAACGCGTGTTACTATTGAAGCAACTGGGCGCCTTGAACACCCCTTTATTATGGCGTGTGCTCAAGCGAATATCCCTTTCGTTGTTGCTAATCCCGTTAATATTAAACGTTTCGCAGGTGCAATCGGCCAAAAAGCAAAAACAGATAAACTTGATGCGCAGCTCATCGCTCATTTTGGTGAAGCAATAAAGCCACCACTCTCATCTTTAAAGCCAGAGCAGATGCGCTTGATGAGTGATTTACTTTCTAGAAGAAGGCAGTTAATGGATATGCAAACGATGGAGAAAAATCGTTCACAGATAATGCCAAAAACAATATCATCGCTAATAAAGCCTATCCTGACGGCATTAAAAAATCAGATTGACAAAGTAGATTTGAAACTACAAAAACTCATCAAAGAATGTGACGAATATAAGGTCAAGAATGACATTATTCAAAGTGTGCCTGGCGTTGGGAATGTTGTCGCATTTAACTTACTTAGTGACATGCCTGAGCTTGGGTGTGTAAACAATAAAGAGGCTGCATCACTGGTTGGTGTTGCACCATTTAATCGAGAAAGTGGTGCTTATCAGGGTAAACGGATGATACGAGGTGGACGGCCAAAAATTAGAACCGCAATGTATATGGCAATGATGTCAGCTATCCAATGTAACCCTAAATTTAAAACTATTTATCATCGGCTAGTCGCGGCAGGGAAACCTAAAAAAGTGGCTATTATTGCCTGTATAAGAAAGCTTATAGTAATCATAAATTCTATGGTGAGGGATGGTGTCATGTGGGATCCTAAAATGGTTTGTAATTAGGAATTGACACCATAGTCACTTGTTATATTTACAACTCGATCATGTCTGCGATTTGATAACCAAGATTGGTAATTCTAAATACTTCACCTTTATGACCACGATCATCAATTAAACCTTCATTCTCTAGCTCTTGGATAGCTGATTTCCAGCGAGCAACCTCTCTAGGTTCTTGTGAGGATATTAAATTTTTACCATTTGTTTGAACGTCATCACCCCCGATGTAACTTAGAGACATAATTGTGCCGCCACTATCGAGACTAGCTTCTTTAAGTAATATACGAGCTTCGTTTGATAACTTTGGAATTGAAGTATTTGATTCTACTATTTCGTTTTGAGTTAAAAATGATTCACTTACATCAATTTGAAATAAAGCGTGTTCATTAACTTTAAGCTGAAGGTGTCGGTAGAATTTTTCTTTAAAATCAGAGTGGCTATCATAACCTTCATATAAACCACGAGATTGACAAGATTTTTTGAACTTACTTAGTTCAGAATATTGGTCAGGATCAACGGTATCCATTACGACGGGCTGACTAGAAAAATAAAGCATTGCGGGCTTATCAGCCGCTATATGTTTTTCTATTTCTTCAACAGTCCCACTAGCGTACTCAGTAGTGGCTGTTCCAATACGAGTCCAGAAAACACCGACGAGAAAATCACATTTATCTAAAATTTGATTGTTTATAATTTCTTGAGGAGAGGCGCCCATTTCTGGAGATGAATGAGATTCCCATCCAACAGGTAACAAAACAATATTTCGTGATTTCGAATGAACAGCGTTCCATTCATAAATCACATCGCGAATAATCGTTCTTTCAGATGCTACATCTCCTGGTGAAGCAATCATCACATTGAATACTTTAGCTTCGTAACTCATAACCTGAACTCTCCTTGTAAATTTTCCTACTTTAATGACTTGTTATATGCCGTAATCTCGTTCCACTTTGGATATACGAACCTTGAATGAATCATACCAAGATTTACGTCCTGTTTTTTGAGCATCTAAGTGTTCAGAGTTAGCTTTCCAGCTTTTAATTGAATCTAGATCTGCCCAGTAAGAAACAGTAATGCCAACATCTTCTCTTGCTGATTCTATACCCAAAAAACCTGGTTGTTGCTGTGCAAGCTCAACCATCCTATTTGCCATATCACCATATCCATTATCACCTTCTGTTCGTGTTGAAGTAAAAATAACAGCAAAATATGGAGGTTTAGGTGTAATAGCGATAAGTGACATTGGTACTCCTAGGCACATAACAATTTTGTCTACGACATTTGTCGTTTTATAAACCGACAAATGTCCATATATTACAGTGCATTTATCTTAACCATCAAATAAACACCTGTAAACAATTAGTTAACTGGAAATTATTTTTAATCAATGCACAAATGCACCGAAATGGTGGAGATCAGTAATATTGGACAAAACAACAAGCACTGTCTATATATACAGTTAACTTTTACTAGAGATTCATATCATGAAATCATCTTTTTTAACTATGATAGCCGAACAAATGTATCTAAAGCGTTATGCTAAAAGTACTATTAAAGCGTATTTATACTGGATAGCTTCGTTTATTCGATTTAACTCTATGAGGCACCCAACAACGATGGGAGATAATGAGGTCGAACTTTTTTTAGCTTTTTTAAACTCGTTTAGTCAACAAACAAAATGTTGCTCCTAACACTCAAACACAAGCCTTAAATGCGTTGAGCTTTTTATTTAAAGAAGTGATTAAAAAGCCATTCTCATTAGGTTTTATTAAGAGCAAACGAGCAACTAATTTCACAACAAATTTCCAACGCCGTTATCAGTCCTTTTAAGATTATAAACTCCCCAATTTAAAACAAAAAAGCATAACCCAAAGAGCTATGCTTTTAATCAACCTTAATCCAGTTCGGTTTACAAACGAATGCCGCCGTCTATTTCAACCACGCGGCCGGTAAAAAAGTCGTTTTCGATTATGTATTGTGCAGTATGGGCAATTTCGTCGCTTTCGCCTAAGCGCCCTACTGGCGTTACCGCGAGCATACGTTGTTTGGCTTCGGGCTTCATGGCGTCGGTCATGGCGGTGCTTATAACACCTGGTGCAATAGCGCCTACACGTATACCAAAACGACCAAGTTCTTTAGCCCATGTGGTGGTAAGTGCTACTACGCCTGCTTTTGATGCCGCGTAGTTTGTTTGGCCTATGTTACCTGCGCGCGCTACGCTCGACATATTGACTATAACGCCGCCTTTGCCTGATTCAATCATGTGGCTTGCAGCTTCCCGCCCTGCTAAAAACACACCTGTTAGGTTTACATCAATCACTGATTGAAATTGCTCAAGAGACATTTTTTTAACGACTTTGCCGTCTTTAGCCTTTATAAACATGCCGTCGCGTAAAATACCGGCGTTGTTTATTAGCACCCCAATGTGGCCAAAATCGCTGTTAATGGTATTAAATACGTTTTCTACTTCGCTCTCATTTGTTACGTTTGCGGCATAACCTTTAATATTGCTAGTTACACCTTCAAGCTGTGTTAATTGCTCGCATGCTGTGTTTAATAAGTCTTGTGCCATATCTATTAGAGCAATGTTAGCACCCATAAGTGCAAACTTTTGCGCCATTGCAAAGCCTAAACCTTGTGCGCCACCGGTTATTACTACCGTGTTATTTTTAATATCCACGCGTTGCTCCTACTTAGAAAACAGTTTAAAAATGGCACTAAAGTCATCACTACCCGCACCTTGGTGTTGTAGCATAGTGTATAAATTTTTAGCCATTGAACCCATAGGGGTTGATGAATTACTTTGCTGCGCGGCTTCCATGGCAAGCCCTAAATCTTTAGCCATTAAATCAACCATAAAGCCTGGTTTGTAATCATTACTTGCAGGGGCTGTATCCATTACACCTGGGCAAGGGTTGTAAAGTTCAAGCGTCCAGTTACGGCCCGAACTTGCGGTCATAATGTCGCTAAGTACTTTAGGATCGAGGCCGTTGTTAATACCCATTTGCAGTGCTTCGCTGGTGCCTGCCATTAAAATGCTAAGTAGCATGTTATTACATATTTTTGCTACTTGCCCTGCGCCAATATCGCCTGCATGAAATATGTTTTTACCCATATCACTAAGCACTGTATTTGCTTTATCAAACGCGGCTTTTTCGCCGCCTACAATAAAAGTAAGTGTGCCTGCGGTTGCCCCTGCAACGCCGCCCGATACCGGTGCATCTACAAAGCTTATGCCTTGTTCGCCAAGTGCAGTGCCTACAGTTCGTGCTGATTCTGCATCTATTGTTGAGCAATCAATTACTAATGTATTTTTGCTCAGCACATTAATTAAACCGCTGTCGTCGTTATTTCCTAAATACAGCGATTTAACATGCTTGCCTGCAGGTAACATACTAATAAGTACGTCAGCATTGGTTGCGCACTGCTTTGCATCTACTGCTGCTTTTGCGCCTTTGCTTGCAAGTTCATTTACGACCGACTGGTTTAAATCGAACACACTCACATTATGTCCAGCTTTAATTAAGTTAGCCGCCATTGGGCTGCCCATATTACCTAAGCCGATAAAACCAATATTGAGTTTAGTCATCGTCTTTCCTTTATTTGTGTGTTGGCGTGTCTAAGCCATTGAGTGGGTGGTTTTCACCAAAGCGATTAGCAAAAAAGCTGTCGATTATTGTTTGTGGTACATCACTAAGAGTTTTGTACTGCCAATTAGGCGCGCCGTCTTTATCTATTAATAACGCTCTTACGCCTTCTTGAAACTCACCTACTTCGCCAGCACGAACCGACATACCCAGCTCCATTTTAAAACACGTTAATAAGCTTTTGCCTTTACTTGTTTTTAATTGCTCACTAACGAGTGCGCAGCTTAGTGGGCATCCGTGTTTAAGTGACTTTTGGGCGCGTTGTAGCCATTTATCGTCAGTAGCTAGAGCTAAAATATAATCAACTTGCTCCTGCAAGGTTGTAAATTCACCCAGCTTTTGAATGGTTGATAAGTTAGCTTTTATATTGCCTTTTGGCATACGCGCAGATTGGTTGTCTAAATCGGTTAATAACTTAGTTAAACGCTCATGATTTAAACTTGCGGTTTTCCCCCACTTTGCAGTTAAAATTTGCTCAAGCATGGCATCATATTTAGTGCTGTCGATGAAGTGATCGGCAAGTGATACAAAACGCGCGTCGTCGCAGTTAATTGATGCCGACGTTAACCCTAAAAATAGCCCCACACTTTGTGGCATTTTATGTAAAAAGTAACTGCCGCCTACATCAGGGTATAAACCTATGGTTTGCTCTGGCATGGCAATGCGTGATGTTTCGGTTACGACGCGGTGGCTAGCACCGGCCATTAGCCCTAAACCGCCGCCCATTACTATGCCGTTACCCCAAACGAGGATAGGTTTATCAAAGGTATGAATAAGGTAATCAAGCTTATACTCAAGCGTAAAAAACTCTTCAACTAAGCTTGTTGGTTTACCTTGCGCCATTGCATGATGAAGGCTTACAACATCGCCGCCTGCACAAAATGCTTTATCGCCTGCGCCTTTTAACAACACCATTGCAATAGCATCATCGTCTTGCCAAGCTCGCAATTGCGGTTCAAGTAATTTGATCATCTCAAAATTAAGTGCATTTAAGGCTTTTGGCGCGTTGAGTGTAATGAGCCCAATTAAACTGCCATTTGCTGCAGTTGCGGTTTCAAATACCACGGGCTCATCGGCGCTATTTAATACTGTTAAAGCACTCATTAGCCGTTTACCCAGTTAGCGCGGCGTTTTTCTAAAAAGGCATTTACGCCTTCTTGTTGATCTTCGGTATCAAATAAACCAACAAATAACTCGCGCTCAAGAGGCAATACACTTGCCATTGGTTGATGGCGCCCTTTTTGAATCAATGTTTTACATGCTGCAACTGAGGTGGGGCTTTGATCGGCCACTTGGTTGGCAAGTTTTAGTGCTGCCGCAAAGCTTTCACCTTGTGGTACTACTTCTTCTACTAAGCCAATTTGCAAGGCTTTATCAGCTTTTAAGCGCTCGCCGCATAAAATCATCCGTTTTGCCCAGCCTTCGCCTACAAGCCATGCTAAATTTTGTGTGCCACCAGCACAGGGTAATAAGCCAACTTTAGCTTCAGGCAATGCCATTTGTGCTTGCTCTTCTGCTATGCGAATATCGCACGCAAGGGCAACTTCTAGCCCGCCGCCCATTGCATAGCCATTAATGGCCGCAACCGACACGCCTCTAAAATTAGTAAGCGCTTCAAATGCTTCACCAAATACACGCGACATATCGGCGGCTACGCCTTTATCGCCACCTGCAAATACGTTTAGGTCGGCACCAGCGCTAAAAAACTTCTCGCCTTCACCAGTCAGTACTAAGGCGTAAATATTTTTGTTATTATTAAGCGCGTTAACGGTATTTTTTAAATCAACTAGGGTGTCTTTTGTCCAGGTATTTGCTGGCGGGTTAGACATAGTTAAAATAGCAACATGACCTTCGGTTGTAAGTTCAATACTCGGATTAGATTTAGATTCTGACATACATTGCTCCTTATAAAACGTCGCTTGCAGACTCAGCCAAAATACGGCGCGCAATAATTACACGCATAATTTCGTTAGTGCCCTCTAAAATTTGATGAACGCGTACATCACGTACATGGCGCTCAAGCGGGTATTCTTTTATGTAACCGTAACCACCATGAATTTGCAGTGCGTCGTTACACACAGTAAAGCCAACATCGGTAGCAAAACGTTTAGCCATGGCGCAGTAAGTGGTTTTTTCAACGTCGTTATTATCAAGTTTAAATGCAGCAAGCCTTACCATTTGGCGCGCAGCTACAAGCTCGGTGTTCATATCGGCAATTTTAAATTGCAATGCTTGAAACGCAGCCAATGGTTTACCAAATTGTGTACGTTCTTTTAAATATTCACGGGCTGTATTAAGCGCCGCTTGCGCTGTACCAATTGAACATGTGGCAATGTTAATTCGACCGCCATCAAGGCCTTGCATCGCAAATTTAAAGCCTTCGCCTTCTGCGCCTAACAAGTTATGCGCAGGAATGCGTACATCTTCAAAGCTAATTAGGCGTGTAGGTTGTGCGTTCCAACCCATTTTTTCCTCAGCTTTGCCGTATTGCACGCCTTTTGCGTCGGCAGGCACTACAAATGCCGAAATACCCGCAGCGCCTTCGCCGCCTGTACGTGCCATTACCACTAATACTTCGGTTTCGCCAGCGCCCGATATAAACATTTTTGAGCCGTTAATAACGTACTCATCACCCTCAAGCACTGCTTTGGTTTTAAGTGATGCGGCGTCTGAGCCCGAGCCTGGCTCTGTTAAACAGTAAGAGGCAAGTAACTCGCCCATGACTAATTGCTCTACGTATTTGTCTTTTACGGCATCGGTACCAAAACTTGCTACCATCCAGGTGGCCATATTATGAATGGTCAACATGGCCGTTGTTGCGGTACAACCCATAGCAAGTTGTTCAAAAATAATGCTCGAATCTAAACGAGATAAACCAAGGCCGCCTGCTTCCTCTGGCGTGTATAAACCACAAAAACCAAGCTCGCCCGCAGCTTTAATCGTGTCTTTAGGAAAAATATGTTCGCGATCCCACTTTGCTGCATGGGGCGCAAGTTCTGACTCGGCAAATTGGCGTGCTGTTTGAGCAAAGGCTTGTTGATCTTCTGATAAGTTAAAGTCCATGGTAGACCTCTTTAATTGTGTTAGTTGTGTTGTTAGTGTGTCCCGTCACAGGGATAGTTTGTGACGAGCGGCGAAGGCTTATGTGTGTGTTGTGTGTGAAGTAGCCTTCGCGCCCATCTTTTTTATTAATTATTCTTTTATTTACTCATTTTTTAATTACGATTATTTTAAGTTAATGCTCATATTTGGACCCGACGCAATTTCGTCTTCAAACCAACGTGATGTAATCGTTTTAGTTTCTGTGTAAAAACGAATACCTTGTTTACCGTACGTGTGTGTATCGCCATAAAACGAGCCTTTCCAACCAGTGAACGAAAAGAACGGAAGTGGCACCGGAATTGGCACATTAATACCTACTTGGCCTACTTCAATTTCGTGTTGGAATTTACGAGCCACTGCGCCGCTTGAGGTAAATAACGAGGTACCGTTACCGTAAGGGCTGTCGTTAATAAGTGCAATTGCTTCATCAAGCGTGTCTACAAACATACACGCTAGTACTGGACCAAATATTTCTTCTTTATATAAATCCATTTCTTTGGTTACATCGGTAAATAACGTTGGGCCAACCCAGTTACCTTGCTCATACCCTTCAACCGTAAAGTCAGAACCATCAATTAAACAGGTAGCGCCTTGCTCTTTACCACCAGCAATAAGTGATAAAATACGTGCTTTTGCTGCTTTTGATGTTTGTGGACCGTATGCCGCATTTGCATCATCCCACACGCCTGGGCGTACATTTTCAAAGCCGGCTTTAATTTCATCTACCCACTCACTTGCTTGACCTACAAATACAGCAACCGAAATACCCATACAACGCTGGCCAGCAGCACCGACCGATGCGCCTACTAAGTTATTTACAACGTGCGATTTACTTGCATCAGGCATAATAACCATGTGGTTTTTAGCGCCAACACAGGCTTGCACGCGCTTAAGGTTTTGCGTGCCTTTAGAATAAATATAAGCACCTACACCACACGAGCCAACAAACGAAATAGCGCGTACTGCTTTATCTTCTAGTAAGCGGTCTACTTGTGTTTTTGTACCGTGAACAACTTGTAATACGCCTTTTGGTGCACCGGCTTCAATAAATAGCTCTGCTAAGCGCATTGGAGTAAGTGGGTCTTGCTCAGACGGTTTTAAAATAAAGGTGTTACCACACACAATAGCCAGCGGGAACATCCAAAGTGGGATCATTGCAGGGAAGTTAAACGGAGTAACACCTGCACATACGCCAAGTGGCTGCATGTAAGAATACGTATCGATTTTACGCGCTACGTTTTCCATTGTTTCACCCATCATTAATGATGGTGCGTTTGCTGCTTGTTCTACTACTTCAATACCACGCCAAACATCGCCTTTTGCATCTTCAAATGTTTTACCCAATTCGTGGCAAATAATGGTAGCAAGCTCATCATGATGTTCTTTTAATAGCGCAGCGTACTTCATCATAATGCGAGCACGTTCAGTAATAGGTACGTCTTTCCATGTTTTAAACGTCTCAGAAGCTGAGGCAATTGCCGCGTCCATTTCTGATTCTGTGGTACATGGCACTTGTGCAAGTACTTCTTGAGTTGCTGGGTTTATAACATCGATAAGCTCTTTTGATGCTGATTGAATAAATTCGCCATTAATAAGTAGTGGTACTTGGTGCATGATTAAATCCTAGTGTGTGAGTTGTGTGTTCTCTTTTAAAATTGGTAGCGCCGCTTTGTTAGTATTATTAGTGCAGCGCATTTATAGTTATTCGTACAGCTTTCTTATAACTATTAAATACCTAGTTAATACGCTTCTACGGCCATAGCAACCGCTTCACCGCCACCAATACATAAAGACGCAATGCCTTTTTTAAGGCCTCGGTTTTTAAGGGCATGAATAAGCGTTACTAAAATACGCGCGCCGCTTGCACCAATTGGGTGGCCAAGTGCACATGCACCGCCATTAACGTTTACTTTGCTTTCATCAAGTTTTAACTCGTTAATAGCCAGCATGGTTACCATGGCAAATGCTTCGTTAATTTCCCAAAGATCAACATCGTTTACAGCCCAACCTGCTTTTTCAAGCACGCTGTTCATAGCCCCTACTGGCGCTACTGTAAATTCACTTGGTTTTTGAGAATGCGTGCTGTGCGCCACAATTTTACAAAGCGGTGTTAAGCCCTGCTCTTTTGCTTTTGATTCGCTCATTAATATAAGCGCTGCGCCACCATCTGAAATTGACGATGAATTAGCCGCTGTAATAGTCCCGTCTTTTTTAAAGGCTGCACGTAAGGTAGGAATTTTTTCTGGGCGGGCGTTACCTGGTTGCTCATCAATCGATACTGTTACATCGCCTTTGCGTGTTTGCATCGTATGCGGTGCAACTTCGTTATCAAAGCTACCATTTTGTATCGCGGCTTTAGCTTTACTTAATGAGCCTAATGCAAACGCATCCATTTGCTCGCGGCCAATGCCGTATTCGTCGGCGGTGTCTTGTGCAAAACAACCCATAGCTTTGTTGTCGTAAGCATCTTCAAGGCCGTCGCTCATCATGTGATCTTTTATTTCGCCATGTCCCATACGCATACCGCCACGCGCTTTTGGTATAAAGTACGGTGCGTTTGTCATGCTTTCCATGCCACCGGCAATAGCAGATTGGATAGAGCCTGCTTTAATTAAATCGTTTGCAAGCATGGCCGCTTTTAAACCAGAGCCACATACTTTGTTAATTGTTGTAGCGCCAGTGCTAAGTGCAAGGCCTGCTTTTAACATTGCTTGGCGTGCGGGTGCTTGTCCAAGGCCTGCTGGTAATACACAGCCCATAATTACTTCGTCTATTGCATCATTAGCTAAACCAGTTTGTGCAAGTGCGCTGGCAATGGCGGTAGCGCCAAGCTCGGTAGACTGCGCATCACTTAACGCTCCCATAAAACCACCCATTGGGGTGCGTTTTGCTGCTACAATTACCACTGATTCTAAAGTCATAACTAACTCCATTGTATTTATATGCAAATAGTTGTTAGTATATTTGCTCTATTAATTTAGTATTCATTTATTATTTAATACCCTTACACAATACTAACGTTTACGCCAACGTCAACTAAAAACAGCTTAATTTTTAGTTTTATAAGTGTAAGGATTATTTTCCATCGGTTACGCTTCACTGACAAAATAAAAATAACCCATTGAATATTAATAATATAAATCAACACCTCGCTTAAACATCCCTTTATAAATAGTTTCAAATCACACCAAGCTTTACCTTTACGTAAACTTCACTTATATTGGAGTTATTCGAATGAGGTAAATACAATTATGAAACCAGATAATCAAACAAACTTTGCAAGCTCAGCCAAAATGCCGGCCAGTAATGAACAAACATTTAGCATTAGCGAACTCGCTAAAGAATTTGACATTACAACCCGCTCTATTCGCTTTTACGAAGACCAAGGGTTAATAACGCCAGAACGTAATGGTCAAACCCGTATTTATTCAAAACGCGATAAAGTGCGTTTAAAACTAATATTACGTGGTAAGCGCCTTGGCTTTACATTGGCCGAAACCGGTCGTTTGTTTGAACTGTACGACGCAGATAAATCAAGCGCTAAGCAGTTGGTTACTATGCTTGACCTTATTTCAGAAAAAAAAGCAGACCTATCTCAACAAATGGACGACATTAAAGTTGTTCTTATGGAGTTGGTGACGGCCGAGCGCCGCTGTAGAGACACGCTTAATAAAATAGACGAGTAAGTTTATTTTTAAAATAAAAACACACTGACAACACACGTCACACAGGAATGAATCATGAGCACTATTTCACTATATAAAGAAATGAACTTTGGCCTTGGCGAAACCGCCGATATGATCCGCGACCACGTAAATAGTTTTGCAAGTCAGGAGATTGCCCCGCTTGCTGAAAAAACGGACTTAGATAACGCTTTTCCAAATCAACTTTGGACTCAAATGGGCGAAATGGGCGTACTAGGTATGACCGTATCTGAAGAACTTGGCGGCGCCGGTTTAGGTTACTTAGAACATGTTATTGCTATGGAAGAAATTAGCCGTGCTAGTGCCTCTATAGGGTTAAGCTATGGAGCACATTCAAACCTGTGTGTTAATCAAATTAACCGTAACGGGTCACAAGCTCAAAAAGAAAAATACTTACCTAAGCTTATTAGTGGTGAGCACATTGGTGCTCTTGCAATGAGCGAGCCTAATGCGGGCTCTGACGTTGTATCGATGAAACTCAAAGCCGAAAAAAAAGGCGATAAGTACATTTTAAACGGCAACAAAATGTGGATCACCAATGGCCCAGACGCACACACGTTAGTTATTTACGCTAAAACAGATTTAAGCGCCGGCGCTAAAGGCATTACCGCGTTTATTGTTGAGAGCAACTTTCCTGGTTTTTCAACAGCGCAAAAGCTCGACAAACTGGGCATGCGCGGCTCAAACACCTGTGAGCTAGTATTTGAAAACTGCGAAGTGCCAGAAGAGAATATTTTAGGTAACTTAAACGAAGGCGTTAAAGTACTTATGAGTGGCCTTGATTACGAACGCGTAGTACTTGCAGCGGGCCCGCTTGGCATAATGCAAGCGTGTATGGACATAGTGGTACCGTACATTCATGAGCGTAAACAGTTTGATACCCCTATTGGTCAATTTCAGTTAATTCAGGGCAAAGTAGCCGACATGTATACACAAATGAATGCTGCGCGTTCATACGTATACACGGTAGCTAAAGCGTGTGACCGAGGCGAAACCACCCGTAAAGATGCAGCCGGTGCAATTTTATACGCCGCTGAGCTTGCAACTAAAATGGCACTTGATGCGATTCAAATTTTAGGTGGCAATGGCTACATAAACGAATACGCAACAGGTCGCCTTCTTCGTGACGCTAAATTATACGAAATTGGTGCAGGTACATCCGAAATTCGCCGCATGCTTATTGGCCGCGAACTTTTCACAGAAAGCCGTTAAGGATTAAACCATGACTATTTTAAAATCGAGCGTTAATCCTCACGATCCAACGTTTGTGCAAAACCATAAAAATATGTCAGCGCTGGTGGATGATTTACGCAGTAAAGTAGCAACAATTAGCCAAGGCGGAGGCGCTGCATTAAAAGATCGCCACGAAGGCCGTGGTAAATTATTAGTACGCGACCGCATAAATACATTAATTGACGAAGGCTCACCGTTTTTAGAAATTTCGCAATTTGCAGCCTTTGGTGTGTACGAACAAGCAATACCTTGTGCAGGCGTTGTAGCCGGTATTGGCCGTGTTAAAGGCGTTGAATGCATGATTATTGCAAACGATGCCACGGTTAAAGGCGGTACATATTTTCCGCTTACCGTTAAAAAGCATTTACGCGCACAAGACATCGCAGAGCGCTGCCACTTACCGTGTATTTATTTGGTGGATTCCGGCGGTGCAAATCTGCCAGAGCAAGATGATGTATTTCCAGATAAGCTGCATTTTGGTCGTATTTTTTACAATCAAGCCCGTATGTCGGGCAAAGGCATTCCACAAATTGCTGTAGTCATGGGCTTATGTACCGCAGGTGGTGCGTACGTACCTGCAATGGCCGATGAAAGCATTATTGTAAAAGATCAAGGCACTATATTTTTAGCAGGTCCGCCCCTTGTAAAAGCAGCAACCGGCGAGGAAGTAACAGCCGAAGAGTTAGGCGGCGCCGATGTGCACTGTAAAATTTCGGGTGTTGCCGATCACTACGCTGAAAACGATGCTCATGCGCTGTCTATTGCGCGCCAATGTATTGAGCGTATTAATTACACACGCCCTACAGCCCCTCTTCTAGATGATGTAAAACCACCCCGTTACGATATAAACGAGCTTTACGGCATTGTAGGCACCGACCTTAAAAAGCCGTTTGATGTACGCGAAGTAATAGCGCGCACAGTGGACGACTCATCATTTGATGAATTTAAACGTTACTTTGGTGAAACGCTGGTCACCGGCTTTGCCAATATTTATGGCAATCCTGTTGGCATAGTGGCTAATAACGGTATTTTATTTAGTGAGTCGGCGCAAAAAGGCGCGCACTTTATTCAACTGTGTGCTCAGCGCAATATTCCTTTAGTGTTTTTACAAAATATTACCGGCTTTATGGTGGGTAAAAAATACGAAGCCGAAGGCATTGCAAAGCACGGCGCTAAAATGGTGATGGCGGTTTCGTGTGCTGACGTGCCTAAATTCACAGTACTTATTGGCGGCTCTTACGGCGCAGGTAACTACGGTATGTGTGGCCGCGCATTTGAACCAACTATGATGTGGATGTGGCCTAATGCCCGTATTTCGGTCATGGGCGGCGAGCAAGCAGCCGGTGTAATGGCGCAAGTTAAACAAGATGGTTTAGCACGCAAAGGCCAAAGCATGAGCGAGCAAGAAATCAGTGATTTTAAAAAGCCAATTATTGATCAGTACGAAGAGCAAGGTCATCCGTATTACGCAAGTGCACGCTTGTGGGATGACGGCATTATAGACCCTGCCGATACGCGTAATGTATTAGGGCTTGCGTTAACGGCTGCTAATAACGCACCAAAACGTGATTCGAAATTTGGCGTATTTAGAATGTAACCGGAGCGCAAAATGTCAGTAACACTACAAATAACAAAATCTAATGTGGCTGTACTTGTGTTAAGTCGCCCAGAAAAAAGAAATGCATTTAACAGTGAAGTAATACACGAACTTATTCAGTGTATTGAACATGCAAATACGCTTGATATTCGTGCTTTGGTTTTAAAAACTGAGGGTAAACACTTTTCAGCAGGCGCCGATTTAGCCTGGATGAAATCAATGGCTGATAACAACTATGCCGATAACCTAGCTGATTCAATGCAATTAGCTAAGTTGATGCAGGTATTGGCAAGCTCGCCCCACCCTACAATTTGTGCTGTGCAAGGTGCTGCTTTTGGTGGTGCACTGGGCTTAATTGCCTGTTGCGACATAGCCCTTTGTAAAGACGATGCGCAATTTTGTTTAAGTGAAGTAAAGCTGGGTCTTATTCCGGCGGTTATTAGCCCGTATGTCATTAAAGCCATTGGTGAGCGCGCTGCTCGCAGGTACTTTTTAACGGCTGAAGTGTTTGATGCACATACTGCTAAGCAACTTGGTTTAATTCATCAAGTAACCGGTAATTTAGACTGTGCACTCGATAATATGCTGCAAACACTGATTGATAACGGACCTGTTGCAGTAAAAGCCGCAAAAGCATTAATTAACGATGTAGCAAATAAACCAATAACCGATGAACTCATTGAGCTTACCGCAGAGCGTATTGCAAAAGTTCGCGTATCTGAAGAAGGTCAAGAAGGGCTAAGTGCTTTTTTTGATAAACGCCCACCCGCTTGGCAACTGTAGGATTGATTATGAACACACAACGATTACAAAAAATACTGATTGCCAATCGTGGAGAAATTGCGTGCCGTGTAATGCGCAGCGCAAAACAAATGGGCTTAACCACGGTCGCGGTTTATTCTGATGCAGACAAACATGCCCAGCACGTAAAAATGGCTGACGAGGCTTACCATATTGGTGCCGCGCCAAGTAAAGATTCGTATTTAGTAGCAGACAAAATTTTACAAGTTGCCAAAGACTGCGGCGCTGATTGTATTCATCCAGGCTATGGTTTTTTATCTGAGAACAGCGAATTTGCTAAAGCCTGCGAAGCTAATAACATTGCTTTTATAGGGCCACCAGCAAGCAGTATTGAAGCAATGGGGTCTAAAACCCGCGCTAAAGAAATAATGGCAGCTGCTAATGTGCCATTAGTACCTGGTTATTATGGCGATAAACAAGACCCTACTTTTTTACAAAGTGAAGCTGAAAAAATTGGCTACCCTGTACTAATTAAAGCCGCCTTTGGTGGCGGTGGTAAAGGCATGCGCGTTGTGCAAAAAGCAAAAGACTTTATGAGCGCACTACAAGGTGCGCAACGTGAAGCGATTGCCGGTTTTGGTGACGATTTAGTATTGCTTGAGCGCTACGTTAACCAGCCTCGCCATGTTGAAGTGCAAGTATTTGCGGATAACCATGGTAACTGTGTTTATTTAGGCGATCGTGATTGTTCTTTGCAACGTCGTCATCAAAAAGTAATTGAAGAAGCCCCTGCTCCGGGTTTATCTGACGAACTACGCAAAGAAATGGGCGAAGCGGCTGTGCGTTGTGCATTGGCTATAAATTATAGAGGCGCAGGTACGGTTGAGTTTTTACTGTGTGGCGATGAATTTTTCTTTATGGAAATGAATACGCGCCTTCAAGTAGAGCATCCAGTGACCGAAATGGTTACCGGTGTAGATTTAGTCAATTGGCAAATTAATATTGCGGGTGGGCAAACACTGCCACTGACACAAAGTGATATTCAATTGCAGGGTCATAGCTTTGAAGCGCGTATATACGCAGAAGATCCAGCTAACGACTTTATCCCGTGCTCTGGCACTATTGAAGCGCTACATACACCCCTTAACAGCGAATTTGTACGCATTGATACAGGCATTGCACAAGGCGACGAAATTAGCCCGTTTTACGATCCGATGATTGCAAAACTTATTGTGCACGACGACAATCGCGAACAAGCACTGAGCCGCTTACAACAAGCCCTTGAGCAATTTCATTTAGCGGGTTTTAGCACTAACATTGGCTTTTTACATAATTTAGCAAGCCACCCTACCTTTAAACAAGGTGCGCCAAGCACACACTTTATTGCAGAGCAAGGCGACTCGTTAGTTGCGGTTGACGAATCGTTATTACAAACGAGCCAGCTTATTGCTGCTTTTGCATATTTAGAATCGCTGACTAGCACCCAAAATGCGCAAAACAGTGCAAGCCCGTGGCAACAACTGAGTGGTTTTACACTCAATGCACCACAAGCAATTAAAGTCCCTTTTTCCGATTTTCAGCTAAGCGCTATAAAAACGACAGCAGGCTACAGTATTACGCATAACGAGCACGTATTTAACCTACAAGGCACATTAAATAATAATTTGTGCAGTGTATTTATTAACGGCAAAAAACATAGCGCGCACGTAACTACGGTAGGTAATAATACTGTTGGCAATATTGTCACTGTTATGAATAAAGCACTGCAAACTAAGCTTGAACTAGTTGATAAGCATTATATTAGTTCGCATGAAAGTGAAGCACTACCACTTGCCGCCCCGCTCAATGGCACGGTAGTAAAACACTTAATCGACATTGGTAGCACAATTACCAAAGGCGATGCGGTTGTTATTATCGAAGCCATGAAAATGGAATACACGCTTAACGCACCACACGACGGCATTTTAAAAAGCTACTGCTTTGGTGAAGGCGAATTAGTAACGCATGGTGCTCTGCTTGCTATAGTAGAAGATACAACTGAGGAAGGTGCATAATGAGTGCCTTTCCAAGTAAAGTACGTATTGTTGAAGTTGGCGCGCGAGACGGCCTACAAAACGAAAAAACAGTAAGCACAGCCGATAAAGTAGCGCTTATTAACGCCCTAAGTGCTGCAGGTTTAAAAGATATTGAAGCGGGCGCGTTTGTCTCCCCTAAGTGGGTGCCACAAATGGCTGACTCAGCGGATGTAATATCAGCCCTTGATTTACCCAATGTAAATTTAAGCGCCCTTACACCTAACTTAAAAGGTGCACAAGCAGCGCACGCTGTTGGTATTAAAGAGTTTGCTATATTTACAGCTGCGAGTGAGTCGTTTTGTCAAAAAAATATCAACTGCTCAATAGACGAAAGTATTGAACGTTTTAGCGAAGTAATGGCGTTTGCTAAAGCGAATAATATTCGCGTACGTGGTTATGTAAGCTGTGTGCTAGGTTGCCCTTATGAGGGTGAAATTGACCCACAAGCAGTACTAAGTGTATCGCAAAAGCTATTAGATTTAGGCTGTTACGAAGTAAGCCTTGGCGATACCATAGGTGTTGGCACCGCAAAAAAAGTAACGCAATTAATCGAGTTACTTTTAACGCACATTGATAAAGCCAAGTTGGCCGTGCATTTTCATGATACATATGGCCAAGCGCTCACAAATATTTACGCAGCTTTAAGCCTAGGTATTACAACGGTTGACGCGGCAGTTGCGGGCCTTGGTGGCTGTCCTTATGCTAAGGGGGCGTCAGGAAATGTTGCCACCGAAGATGTAGTTTACTTACTGCAAGGGCTTGGCATTGAACACTCAATTGATTTACAAAGGTTAAGTGACGCTGGCTGGGAGATAACCAAAGCACTTGGTAAGCAACCTGTGAGCAAAGTATCTGTGGCACTGCACACAAAATAACCTGAGCTCTGGATAATAAATCTATCTCGAGCAGCTATTTTCAGCACTAACTGCGTTGAATTTACTTGCAATAGGCCAGCTATTGACGCGTAAATTCGCCTTGTTTTCACTGAAAATCTCTGGCTAGAGAAAATAAATTTAAATATCACCCTGATTCATATGTTAGTAAATCTATTAACCAGAGTTCAGGTTAAATAGCTATCTTATGAAATGATGATTAAAGATAGTTAACAACAAATAGCACACAATGAGGAGAGACTCATGGCCGGTTTTGATAAGGTAGTTTCTAGTTACGAAGCTGCAATGGAAGGATTAAAAGACGGCGATACTATTATTGCCGGTGGTTTTGGTTTATGTGGTATTCCTGAGGGCTTAATTAAACAAATTAAGCACATGCAAACAAAAAACTTAACCGTAGTATCTAATAACTGTGGTGTTGATGACTTTGGTTTAGGTATTTTATTACAAGACAAACAAATTAAAAAAGTAGTTGCCTCGTACGTTGGCGAAAACGCCCTATTCGAGCAGCAGTTATTAAGTGGCGAAATTGATGTAGAGCTTACGCCTCAAGGTACACTAGCTGAAAAAATGCGTGCTGGCGGCGCGGGTATACCTGCGTTTTACACCGCAACCGGTTACGGTACTCCTGTGGCTGAGGGTAAAGATGTAAAAGAGTTTAATGGCCGCCCGTATATTTTAGAAGAATCTATAACGGGTGAATTTGCTATTGTTAAAGCGTGGAAAGCCGACCGCTTTGGTAATTTAGTGTTTAGACACACCGCCATGAATTTTAATCCAATGGCGGCAACAGCGGGTAAAATTACCGTTGCCGAAGTAGAAGAAATTGTAGAACCGGGTGAGCTTGAGCCAAGCCAAATTCATACCCCGGGTATTTTTGTAAATCGCGTTATTAAAGGCAGCTTTGAAAAACGCATTGAACGTGTAACAACACGAGATTAAGCAGGAGCATAATTATGGCATTATCACGTGAACAAGTTGCAATGCGCGTTGCACAAGAACTTCAAGATGGTTACTACGTAAATTTGGGCATAGGAATTCCGACACTCGTCGCAAACTATGTACCAGATGATATTGAAGTTATGTTACAGTCCGAAAATGGCCTTTTAGGCATGGGCCCGTACCCTACTAAAGCAGAGCTAGACGCCGATATGATTAACGCGGGTAAAGAAACCGTGACAGCAGCCACAGGTGCAGCCATATTTAATAGTGCAGATAGTTTTGCCATGATACGGGGTGGTCATGTAGACTTAACCGTTCTGGGTGCATTTGAAGTTGACCAGAACGGCAACATCGCATCGTGGATGATCCCTAAAAAGCTGATTAAAGGCATGGGTGGCGCGATGGATTTAGTCGCTGGCGCGAAAAATATTATTGTTACTATGACCCATGCAAGTAAGCATGGTGACTCTAAACTATTAGAAGCCTGCTCTTTACCGCTTACTGGCGTTAATTGCGTAAAAAAAATAGTAACAGATTTAGCCGTATTAGAAGTTAAAGACGGCGCATTTCATCTATTAGAACGTGCTCCGGGCGTATCTGTTGATGAAATCATTAGTAAAACAGCAGGTAAATTACTTGTTGACGGTGAAGTTCCAGAAATGGTTTTTTAGGCTTTAGCTTAAAATAACGCTTTACCCTGTACCGACCTCATTCCCAGTGCCAATGGCGCTGAGTTACCCA
Source organism: Pseudoalteromonas sp. LC2018020214 (assembly GCF_016598755.1). NCBI lineage: Bacteria > Pseudomonadati > Pseudomonadota > Gammaproteobacteria > Alteromonadales > Pseudoalteromonadaceae > Pseudoalteromonas > Pseudoalteromonas sp. LC2018020214. Next base: position 1,719,402 of record NZ_CP066804.1, on the reverse strand, counting down.
AAATCCCTCGCAAGAGGGATTTTTTTTATCTTTTGTCATTATTTTTACCGTCATTCATACATCTGTAGTAAATTTTATCTATAATACAAATATAAATTAAATGTAAGCGCTTAGATTCTTTGCACTATTTTGTGGATAGCCTGCACCCTTTTTGTGAACTAGCGTTAATTTTATTTTTAACCTATTGATATTTAAACATTAAATAGTTGGTTCAAATTTTGCCTAAGTAAGGCGTCTCAATAAATTAAATAATTCTGGAAAACATGCAAACTCCTATTCGTGGCCTTCGCTCTTTTTGCTTTGCCGCAAGAAGCCTAAGTTTTAAGCATGCAGCTAATGAGCTGTACTTAACGCCGTCTGCGGTAAGCCATCAAATAAAACAACTTGAAGAACAACTTGGTATTGAGCTTTTTCAACGTAAAACGCGTTCAATTAGCTTAACCACAGCGGGTAAAAACTTTTTTGATGCTGTGTCTCCTATCATCACAATGTTAGAGAGCACCATTAATGAGTTTAGTCAGATGCAGCAAAATACAAATTTGACGATTACCTTGCCTGAATTTTTTGCCAGCGAACTACTCATGCCTAAATTAAGTGAATGGACGTCAGAACACCCTAATATAAACCTGCAAATGGACACGCTTAAAACACGCAAAGAATTAACGCGTCATAGCGATTTATCTATTGTATTGTCCTCAGGTAAACCTACTGAAGGGTTAGCGACTGAGTTGTTTAACCTTGAATATATTCCTGCATGCAATAAAAAATTGCTCGATCAGTGGAGGGACGATCATCGTCAAGCCCTTAACCAAGTTCCGCTAATCTTGCACAAAGCTCGCCCTTGGGCTTGGCATCAGTGGGCCGAAAAAGCAGGGATTGATGACTTTTCTCCTTCGCAGATTATTCAAATAGATAGCATGTTTGGTGTAGCGCGTGCAGCGCAGCAAGGCATGGGCATTGCACTTATCCCACTGCCTATTAGCCAAAGCTGGCTAGATGAGCAATGGCTTTACAAGTTATTCGAACAGCCTTTAACAACTAAAGATAAATACTATTTAGTGCAGCACGAATCAAGCACGCCTAATCACCCGCTTGATTTGTTTGCGAAGTGGGTTGTAAATACGTTTAGAAAAATTCAAGAATAATCCCCTATTAAGTGAGTTCAGTAATACAACCTACTCTGTGTTGTATTACTGAACTCGTCTAATACCAACCTGCATAAATCTTTGATCAACTTAACGAATTAAATTGCACTATTACGTCGTTAAAAATTTTTTATTTACGACTGCATGGATGCAGGAGGTAGAGCAATGCAGGGAGCAATTGCCGAGAACAACTAGATACAAAAATTTTTGCCTAGTTCTAGCGTAATTTTCTTAACGTTAAATAGACCCCATATATAAGCAGATTGGTATAACTCCCTGCAAATTTGAATGATATTTTTTAATTAAATACATAAACTTAGCGCCATGTATTAGACTAAAGTCTATAGTTTAATTTTTTTCACTCATTGGTTTCGTTTTTATCGTTTGTCGAAAATAAAGTTAAATATTAAAGTTGCTTTATCAGCTCAAAACAACTTAGTTAAATTGTTTCTTAAGAGCAATAAATGCAACCTTTAGAGTTCTAGTAACTCAAACGTAGCAGTGAAAAGAATCTTATATTGTGTGTGTAAGATGTTGTCAGTGTGAAAAAGCGGTTCAAGTTAGGTGGTGACTTGGCTTGAACTGTTTTTATTTTTGGCGCAAACCACATGGTATGCAATACAAAGCTACCAAAGCGTAGTAAACAGAATCTTTATATTGTGTGTGAAGATGTTGTCAGTGTGAAAAAGCGGTTCAAGTTAGGTGGTGACTTAGCTTGAACTGTTTTTATTTTTGGCGCAAACCACATGGTATGCAATACAAAGCTACCAAAGCGTAGTAAACAGAATCTTTATATTGTGTGTGAAGATGTTGTCAGTGTGAAAAAGCGGTTCAAGTTAGGTGGTGACTTGGCTTGAACTGTTTTTATTTTTGGCGCAAACCACATGATATTCAATACAAAGCTACCAAAGCGTAGTAAACAGAATCTTTATATTGTGTGTGAAGATGTTGTCAGTGTGAAAAAGCGGTTCAAGTTAGGTGGTGACTTAGCTTGAACTGTTTTTATTTTTGGCGCAAACCACATGATATGCAATATAAGTTTAATACTTTTAAAAGCACCGTAAGTTATAACTTACGGGGCTTTTTTAGTTAATTTTTAATTTGATATTCTTTTTTTAATTTACTTATTTGCACTTTATGTGAAATCAAGAAGGTATTAAATTTCTTGATTATGTCAGGGTAGTCAATCGACGATAATAAAAAGGCTTGTAAATCTGTCGGCAATTCGTTTTGAAAATAAACAGGTCGGGTTAATTTAAAGTATTTTTGGAGGTTATAATTTAATACATCGTTAGAAATGTAAATACACTCCACCCGCTCTTTTAAAAGCAACTCTATTAATTCAATTACGTTAGCTGTTTCTATTAACTCAACGTTTTCATTATTCATTAACGGTTTAAAGCTTTGAGGCGTAAACCCTCTTACCGTTGCAAAACTAATGCATTCATCAATAGTGATATTTTTATTTAAACTCGCAATGCCCGTTTTAGTCACAACGGTTGGCTGCGAATAAATAATTTTATTTACATCAATAAATGAAGCTTTGTAGCTTGGTTTCCAGCTAGGGTTATCTGGATACTTAAAGTCGACATGGCGATGTTCCACAAATTCTTTGTAAAGTCGATTAATAGGTAGTGTGTAAAACTCAAACTTAAAGTCATGCTGCTGGGCAAACAAGGTAAGTAACTTTTGACTGAAACCATAATAGTCGCGGTTATCAGCCCCACTACCATCGTAGTATGGAAGGTATTCTATATTCTCTACGCCTACTACGTAATGAGTCGCTGATTTAGCGTTGTTTATTAAAAGCAGTAAAGCGAATGGCAAATATATTAACTGCGTTGCTATTTTTTTTAATTGATTCATTAATAACCTAAGTAATATTATTGACGATTAGCTGCACGCTTAAATTTTAACAAATTTGCAAAGATTATGATAAGCCTATTTTGTTTTATGCAAAAAAAAGCCTGATTAAAATCAGGCTTCGCAAAGAAAGGGTTTAGCTTTTATCTCTCGGTACAAAATCAAGGACTGTTGCATTAATACAGTAACGATCGCGACCTCTTGGACCTTCACCTGGAAATAAATGTCCTAAGTGTATGCCTGTACTTTTAGAGCGAAGCTCAATGCGTGTCATCCCCCAGCTGCTATCGTCGTGCTGTGTTACGTTGTTTTTTACAGGATGAGTAAACGACAACCAACCAGTACCTGAGTTAAACCTATCGCTTGTATCAAATAGTGGCTCGCCACTTAATTTATCAACAAAAGTGCCGTCTGGTGTATTTTTAAACTCTTTGTACTCTTTACAGTAAGGTCTATCTGTTCGTGCATCAAATGCAACTTTATAAGCATCACTGTTACCTAATTTAAAAGCGCCTAATGCTTTATAAAACTCTTCAGGCGTTGCATAACCTTGACGGCCATATACCTCAATACCATTTTCTAAAAACAAAATGGTCGGTGTTGCCCACGTGGCTGACTTAATAGTTAAATCATCAAGTTGGTCAGCATGGCGAAACGACATTGGTATTGTCCCTTTGTAATCATTTGCGACTGCTTTTTTAAACTTTTCACAGTATGGGCAGTATTCACGTGAATCTAAGACTACGATTTGTTTCCCTGATAATAAAGCCGTGTTATCTACTTTTTCTACAGGTGTTTTATTAAAAACAACACCGGTAGAATGATCGGGACAATAGCCATTAGGGTTCTTTTCTAAATAATTTTGATGATACTCTTCTGCCGATACAAAACCTTGAAGCGGTTTAATAACTGTTTCAATTTTGCCATAGCTTGCATCAGTTAAAAGCTGCTGATATTGCGATTTAACTTGCTCAGCTACTTTAGCTTGTGCATCAGTAGTCGTTAATACAATTGAGCGATATTGAGTACCAATGTCGTTACCTTGGCGATTTTTTTGTGTAGGGTCGTGACTTTCAAAATAGTTTTTTAAGAGATCTTCTGCTGAAATTATATTGCTGTTATACATAACTTGTACAACTTCAGCATAATTGTTCTCGTCAAAACGACGAGACTGATCAGTAATATTTCTGTAGGTAGCTTTAAAGCCATTGCCGTCAGCGTACCCCGATTCAGCATCAATAACGCCATTAAGCGCTTCGTAGCGTTTTTCGGCTCCCCAAAAACAACCCGATCCAAGTACAATGGTTTCTACATGCATGGTGGCTTCTACATTACTGTGCTCAACCTTTTCCATAGATAAAGCAAAGCTGCCTGCGCTAAATATAATAGCAGCGCCTGATAAATATAATAAATGCTGGTGTTTCATAAAGTACCTCTTAAACAAGTGCGTGCTAACTAAGACCTCCTTATCCTAATTTTCATTTCAACCTAATTACTTATTTAGTACGAAACGTATTAAGTTTTGGTCCTCAATAAGTTAAATACGATTAATTGAATATAAAAACACTCTTAAAGTAAGTTGGGCAATAAACATAACCACTTAGTCGCAATGGTGTAAATAAATTAATAAAACTGTGTTACGTTTAAATAATGTTGTACAAATAGGTTTATTTAATGAAGCCAGCTCCTCATATTTATGCATTAACAAACAGTAGTTTACTGTTTGATGCATCGCATTTAGACGCTACAGATAGACTCTCTATTCAAAAGAAAATTTGGGCTTTAGCTAGCCACTGTAAAAGCACTGATGAATTTAGCGATTTAGTGCCAGCCATGAACTCGCTCACTCTTTATTTAAAATCAGATAAACACTTAAATAAGTGGGTACAAGTGCTACCTTCGCTGTGGAATGATATTAAAACGAGTACTTTTAAGGGGCAGCATCACTTAATCAAAACCTCATACAAGGGTGAGGACATTAATTACGTGGCTCGCTATCATAATTTAAGTGCCGATGAAGTTATTAATATTCATAGTAAAACCAAGTACTACGTTTTATTTTTAGGCTTTCAGCCCGGTTTTGCTTACCTACATGGCTTAAATGAGCAATTACATACACCAAGACGTGATGAGCCACGTACTAGGGTTCCTAAAGGTTCTGTTGCGATAGGTGCTGCACAAACCGGCATTTACCCCGCAGATACCCCAGGTGGTTGGCATATAATAGGCCATACAGATACTGCTTTGTTTGATTCGACCTCTGAGCAACCTTGTTTAATTCAACCAGGCGATACGCTTGAATTTGTTCCGCTCGTTAATAAAGGAGCAAATCATGATTAAAGTACTTAAAAGTGGTGTATTACTTACAATTCAAGATTTTGGCCGTGAGGGCTACCGCCATTTAGGTGTAAGCAAAGCGGGCAGCCTAGACCCTTATGCACAAATAATTGCTAATAGATTACTTAACAATAACGACAATGATGCCGTTTTAGAAATAACTGTGGGTTTTTGCGAACTGGAATTTACCTGCGACACAGTAATTGCGCTTCATGGTGCAGATTTGCAAGCAACCCTTGATGGACATGCAATTTATCCTGGTTGGACATACACAGTAAAAAACAAACAAGTCCTAAGTTTTGCTACTGGTAGAGCAGGCTTAAGAGCTTATTTAGCAGTGAAAGGCGGTATACAAAATGCTGAGGTTATGGGTTCTAAGTCTACAGATTTAAACGCATGTTTTGGTGGTTTTGAAGGTAGATCTCTCACCACTGGTGATGAAATACCTATTACTCCTTATTATGGAGAGTTTATAAAGGTAGGCGCAATTGCTCCCGCCCAGCGCAAGCTTATACGACTGCACCCAAGTCCTCATGCCAACTTATTAGGCGAGCCTTTACTTAACAACTTTGTATCTACCCCATTTAAAGTTAGTAGTAACAGCAACCGAATGGGCGTAAGGCTTGAGCATAAAAATAATTTGGGGCATTCGCACTCTTTGCCATCATTAGGGGTGAGCCCTGGGAGTATTCAATTACCACCAAGTGGAGAGCCAATTGTGTTACTAAATGATGGCCAAACCACAGGGGGCTACCCTCTGTTAGGGACTGTTATTGAAGCCGACTTACGTCAATTTGCACAATTTAGACCTTTAGATACTGTTGAGTTTAAATATGTAACGTTTGAAGAAGCAGCAAAGGCGAAGCAGAAACTTGACGGACACCTACATCAATTGAGCCTTGCACTTAAAAATAACCTATAAAATATTCTAGAATCAACACGCCCTAGATTTTAAAAATAGGTACCATGTAATAAAGGTTCAAATTCAGACGGCCGTTACCTTACTCGCCGTTAATATTATTTTAATGTATAGCTTGGTGTTTAATGACTAAATCAACTTCTACTATGCCGTGTGTATTAATAACTGGCTTTGCTCCTTTTGGTGGCGAAGCTATAAACCCTTCTTGGCAAGCAGTGCAAAAACTTGATGAAACTATCATCATGAAACACAAAATATGCACACTAGAACTTGCCTGTGAATTTAATACGTCTATCAGTCAGCTTATAAACGCCATTGAGTCGCACAATCCGGCGGTTGTTTTATGTATAAGCCAAGCTGGTGGGCGCAGCGAAATATCAATTGAGCGTATTGCAATAAACGTTGACGATGCACGCATTAAAGACAATGCAGGTAAGCAGCCTGTCGATACACCAATAGAAAAAAATGGCCCTGATGCCTATTTCACAAACTTACCAATAAAGCGCATGTTACAAGCATTGCACAACAGCAATATACCTGCTGCCATTTCCAATACGGCAGGTACGTATGTATGCAATCACGTTATGTATGGCCTTATGCATTACATAAATGATCACTGCGCTGTAATGAAAGGTGGCTTTGTGCATATTCCTTATTTACCAAGCCAAGCTGTGCACCACAATGGCGCACCTAGCATGTGTGAAGACACTGTTATTAACGCGCTAAAAGTGATGATTGCACAAGCTTTGAACAATAATAACGACGTAAAAATAGCAGCAGGCACCACGCATTGACCACTTTGGTGCGGTTACATATAACTTGGTGCATAAATTATTCTTAATTAATTGTAAAAGCTATGTGACTTGAGTAATTTTTTCTGATAAAACAAGGTTTCGCAGCACAGCAAATTGGCTTTGCTGCACACATAATAGGAATGAGGAGTTACTATGTGTTCAATTTTTGGGGTATTAGATATTAAATCTGATCCCGCTCAATTGCGTACCCAAGCAATTGAAATGTCAAAGCTGCTTAGACACCGTGGCCCAGATTGGTCTGGTGTATATGCATCTGAAAAAGCTATTTTAGTACATGAGCGTTTAGCTATTGTTGGTGTATCAAGCGGTGCACAGCCTTTATACAATCCTGAAAAAACAAATATTTTAGCGGTTAATGGCGAGATTTATAATCATAAAGAACTTGCAGCAGAGCTAGATGTTGATTTTACTTTTCAAACTCAATCAGACTGTGAAGTTATTTTAGCGCTTTATAAACAAAAAGGGCCTGACTTTTTAGATGATCTAAATGGCATTTTTGCATTTTGTTTATACGATGAAGAAAATGACGCTTACTTAATTGGCCGTGACCATATTGGTATTATCCCGCTTTACACTGGTCACGACGAGCACGGTAACTTTTACGTTGCTTCTGAGTTAAAAGCACTTTCTCCAATTTGTAAGCATATTGAAGAATTTCCACCAGGGCATTACCTGTACAGCAAAGATGGCAAAATGACACCTTATTACAAGCGTGATTGGGAAACATTTGATGCAGTTAAAGATAACAGCGCACAAGCACAAGACGTTAAAGATGCATTAGAAGCGGCCGTTAAACGCCAGCTAATGTGTGACGTGCCTTACGGTGTATTACTTTCTGGTGGTTTAGACTCATCGGTTATCTCTGCTATTACCCAGCGTTTTGCTGCAAAACGTATTGAAGATAACGACGAAAGCGATGCATGGTGGCCTAAGTTGCATTCTTTTTCAGTAGGCCTTGAGGGTTCACCTGATTTAGCCGCGGCCCAAAAAGTAGCTGACATGATTGGTACTATTCACCACCCTATCATTTTTACCATTCAAGAAGGTATTGATGCACTGCGTGAAGTGATTTACCACATTGAAACGTATGATGTAACAACGATTCGTGCCTCTACACCTATGTACTTAATGGCTCGCCAAATTAAAGCGATGGGCATTAAAATGGTGTTATCTGGCGAAGGTGCTGATGAGCTATTTGGTGGTTACTTATACTTCCATAAAGCCCCTAACGCACAAGAGTTTCATGAAGAGCTAAACCGTAAAGTATCAAAACTGCATATGTTTGACTGTTTACGTGCTAATAAATCAATGGCAGCATGGGGCGTTGAAGCACGTGTACCGTTCCTTGATAAAGAATTTGTTGATGTTGCTATGCGTATCAACCCTGAAGCCAAAATGTGTAAAGATGGCAAAATTGAAAAACACATTTTACGTGAAGGTTTTGATGGCTACTTGCCTGATGAAGTGCTATGGCGCCAAAAAGAGCAATTTTCAGACGGTGTTGGTTACAGCTGGATTGATACGTTAAAAGAGTTTGTAAATGAGCAAGTGAGCGATCAAGAGCTTGCAAATGCTAAATTTAAATACCCTATTAATACGCCAGATTCAAAAGAAGCTTACTACTACCGTACTATTTTTGAATCGCACTTTCCGGGTGATGCATCAGCTGAATGTGTGCCGCATGGTAAATCGGTAGCGTGTTCGACTCCTGAAGCACTTGCATGGGACGCATCGTTCCAAAACAATGCAGATCCATCAGGTCGTGCTGCGGGCGTTCATAACGACGCGTATGCAAGCAAAGGATAACACTCTTTTTTTAACGAAGCGTAAGCCCAAATGGCTTACGCTTCGCTTTATAAAACTCACTTCCACCGAATCTGTTTTTTATAGCCCTGCAAATAACTTAAAAGGCTCTAGTGCTTTAATTGTTATTTATAAAATTGGGTTAACATCAAAAACAATGCAATATATTGCATCACAATCAAACCACCCTGCTACCGTATTTTTAAATGAAAATGAGATAACTAAACGCCATTGTAATATTCGCTGGTTTAACCAAACAAGTGAAATTAAACGCTGTGGGCATGGTACTTTAGCGGCCGCTAATTTTTTAATAAAGTATTTTGGTTATTGCCCTGAAGTATTTACATCAATGAGTCATGAGCGCTTTACTATAAGAGTAAAAAAACAACGCGCCCAGTTGTTACTAAAAAGTATAGAGCCAAAAAAAAGCGAATTAGCTAAAGGTGAGTTAAAAAGTGTGTTTTCAACCGCAATAAAAGCAGCCTACAGTACCGGTGATAAAAACGGTTATACGGTTGTATTATTTAATAAAGAATTTAATGAAGAATTTAGTAAAGACGTTGAAAAAGACGATTTAAAAAGCTTACATGTTGATTTTAAGGCTTTGAGTAAACTCCACAAAAATGCAGTTATAGCGCTTAGTATAAAAAATAAAGACAAGAAAAATGCCATAACGCATTTTAGATATTTTGCCCCCCAGTTTGGAGTAAATGAGGACAGTGCAACGGGCTCTGCGGTATCTGTTATTGCCCCCCTGCTATTTAGACTATACGGTTTAAATAAAGCTAAACTTATACAGAAATCAAATAATGGCGCATTGCTAAGCTATGAGCTTAACAATGCTAAAGTTGTCATTTACTAGGGCGTGTTGACCTTTGTGGATTGAAATTTGTTCAATCTAGGGGCGATTAAATCGCGGCGCGAGGTTTGTAACCTAGTGGGCTAAGTAAAAATCGAGCAACAAAGAGTTAATCGTCCCTAGAAAGAACCCTAAGGGCAGCGCATGTTTGCCATTTATGCTGCGTTATCGCCTATTTATGTGGAATAACCACACTTCATAGGCTCTGCCTTGCCTAAAAACCAAACATACTGCTGCAAATTCAACTATCAAAGATCAACACGCCCTAAACATATTAAGTAAACGTTTAAAGCGGCCTTAATAAACACAGAGCAAAATAGTTACTATCGTCTTGCCATGTTTGCTCTAACTTTAAATTAGCTTGCGCTGCAAGCTGCTTAAACGACTCGAGCGTGTACTTGTGAGAGTTTTCTGTATGGATACTTTCGCCTTCTATAAAGTCTATTTGCTGATCATTTATAATCACGCTTTGAGTACAGTTACTTACTAAATGCATTTCGATACGGCTATGGTGCTCATTAAAGCGTGACTCGTGGCTAAAGTTATCCAAATTAAATGTGCCGTTTAGCTCGTTATTAATACGTTGTAGTAAATTTTTATTAAAAGCGGCGGTGATTCCCGCTTTATCGTTATATGCATCAAGTAACACTTGGCGCTCTTTTACTAAATCAACTCCAATTAGTACATAACCGTCTACACCGCATAAGCGATGGAAATTATTCATAATTTCTATGGCTTTAACTGGGGCAAAATTACCAAGAGTAGAGCCCGGAAAGTACACCAAATTGGTTTGACTATCTAAAGCGGTGTCTTTGGTTAGCTGTTTAACCATTTGGCTATGTGTAAAGTCTCCTAGTAATGGCGAAATTGCCAAATCTGGAAATAACGGTGACAAATGTGCAAGTGAATAACTGAGCATCTCCTCAGAAATTTCAAACGGTACGAAGGTTTTTACGTTTGCCATGTGCGCTAATAAATACGCGACCTTTTTACCCGAACCACACCCAGGCTCAATAATAGAAAGGTTTTCAGGTAGCATTTGAGCAATTGACTGCGAGTATTGCTCTAAAATAGACAGCTCCGTACGTGTAACATAATACTCTTGTAAGGATGTTATTTGCTCGAATAATGCAGCACCTTTATCATCGTAAAAATACTTACACGGAAGCGTTTTTTGTTGTTGAGTTAATCCGCTTATCACGTCGTTTAAAAATTCAGTGTCGGTTATGTTACTTTGTTTAATCGCTGTTACTTGGCTCATACTATATCCTTAGCTAGTCTTATCCCGCTGCACATCCACGCTTGATGTGGGTAATAAAAATTTCTGTATGTTTGTCGTAAATGGTTTTGAGGGGTAAACACACACCCGCCCCGTAACACCATTTGGTTATTCATAAATTTACCATTGTATTCCCCTGCTACTCCTTCAATAGGCTTAAAACCGGGGTATGGCAAATATGCACTGTTTGTCCATTGCCAACATGAATCCGTTAACTGCTTTATTTCAGTATCATCTTTTGCTTGTTGTGGTGTTAGGTAGTTATTATTAGTGTCTGTTAAAGGTGTATTTTTAGCTGCATATTCCCATTCGAACTCTGTAGGCAAGCGAGCCCTTACAAAATTAGCATAGGCGCTGGCCTCAAAATAACTAACATGGCTGATGGGGGCACTTAAATTTAAAGGCTGCAATCCATAGTGTGTAAACTCAAACCATTCGTTATTTATGCAATGCCAATATAATGGATGCGTTAAACGAGTGTTTTGAATATGCGCCCAACCGTCGCTTAACCAATATTGTGGATTGCTATATCCACCGGCATTTATAAAGTCTAAATATTCACCATTAGTGACCAATCTATTAGCAAAACTGAATGGATGAATTAGTACTTGGTGTTTGGGGCACTCGTTATCATATGCAAATTCATCGTCGGCATTTGTGCCAATATTAATAATGGCTTGTTCAAAATTGATAAAATTAAGGGGTTTAATATCAGCTGATTTTTTTTGGCTATTTAAAAGCGATGTTTTATATTGAGGAAATATTGGATTTACTGAAAAGTTATATTTGATGTCCATAAGCATTAGTTCTTGATGCTGTTGCTCGTGGTGTAACCCAAGTTCAATAATATCTTTAATGTGCGGGTTAACGTCAGTCTTAAGTAATTCAATCACGCGGCTATCTACATGTTCTCTGTAAGCTAGCACTTCGTCTAAACCTGGCCTAGATAAGCTTCCTCTGTTTGCCCGTTTAAATTGCTCTCCAATCCCATTGTAGTAAGAATTAAAAAGCATTTTATAGTGAGGGTTAAACACTGCGTACTGTTTACAATGAACACTAAGTAAAAACGTTTCAAAAAACCACGTGGTATGCGCTAAATGCCATTTAGTAGGACTGGCATCAGCCATAGCTTGTAATTGGCAATCTTCTACAGTGAGTGGTTCAATAATAGCTAGGCTTTCGTCTCTAACGCTGCAAAAGCGTTTAACAAGTTCGTTTTGATTGGTATCGTTTGTAACGCTTTCACGCATAATAGTATTAATCCTTTGCCTATCTATTTATAAAATATAGCTTAGGGCATGCTGAGCTTTTTGGATTGAAATTTGTTCAATCTAGGGGCGATTAAATCGCGGCACGAGGTTTGTAACCTAGTGGGCTAAGTAAAAACCGAGTAACAAAGAGTTAATCGTCCCTAGAAAGAACCCAAAGGGCAGTGTATGTTTGGTATTTATGCAGCGTTATCGCCTATTTATGGGGAATGACCACACTACATAGCCTCTGCCTTGCCTAAAAACCAAACACACTACTGCAAATTCAATCGCCAAAATTCAACATACCCTAATGTTGTGTTAAATCATATTCATATTACAACTTGATTAAAGATGCTTATCGGCTTATAAATTTATAATAGCCTTGAAGAGAAATTTGCTCTTTGCTAGCCGGCTTTTGATTATTTTTATTTGCATGCAAGCATGAAAAATAACGCATAAGCTGTTACCGAACCGCTAAGCTATAAAACTAGGAGCGATTAAATCGCCCCTAGATTGAACAAATTTCAATCCAGAAAGATCAACACGCCCTAATATTTAAGCATTAATTAAGCTACTTAAAAATGATCTTTTTTTACTTAACCAAGTAAATTAATACTTTTAATAGCAAACTAAATTTTAACGTTCACTGAATTTTTAAATTTAGGGCTTTTAAATGAAAGAATCATGAATTTGGCCATATAAACAGCGTTTTAAATACAAATTCATTTACATTTAATATTTAACTCATACACTACTAGCTGTATGATCACGCTTCAAATTAGTTAGTCTTCAAATAATTACGGTATTACTTTTTACCTAATATTTAAAGACTAATGTAATTCGATATGACGCCGAATTTATTTTGGCTTGTTAGGACAACTAAAGAGGTATTGCATGAAGGAAAATCATGACAAATATAGTATTGACAACACGGATTACACCGTAGGTCAGGACAACGTACAAAAGTGGGGATTTGATATTCACAACCCTGTTTTTGGAACTAGTGCGGGCCTGATTGTCATCTTTTTAATCGCCATACTTGTTACCGACCCACAAACTGCAAAAACAGCGCTTGATAGTATCAAGACCGATATTATTAATAATTTTGATGCCCTATTTATGTGGGCTGCTAACTTCTTTGTACTCTTTTGTTTAGCACTTATTGTTTCTCCTTACGGTAATATTCGCCTTGGTGGTGATGACGCTAAACCTTCTCACTCTCGCGTTTCATGGCTTGCTATGTTATTTGCTGCGGGTATGGGTATCGGCCTTATGTTTTGGGGCGTTGCTGAACCAGTTGCTTACTTTACTGGTTGGTACGAAACACCGCTTAATGTAGCCGCTAATACACCAGAAGCTGCAAAATTAGCAATGGGCGCAACTATGTTTCATTGGGGTCTTCACCCTTGGGCTATTTACGCAGTTGTTGGTTTATCTCTTGCGTTTTTTACCTATAACAAAGGTTTACCGCTTTCAATTCGTTCTATTTTTTACCCTATATTAGGTGATAGAGCGTGGGGGTGGCCTGGTCATATCATTGATATCTTAGCTGTACTTGCTACGTTATTTGGCCTTGCAACATCTTTAGGTTTAGGTGCGCAGCAAGCTTCTGCAGGTATTAACCATGTATTTGGTACAGAAGGTGGCATTGGCTCTCAAATTTTAGTTATTGCGGGTGTAACACTTTTAGCCATAGTCTCTGTGGTTCGTGGTATTGACGGTGGTGTGAAGCTACTAAGTAATGTAAATATGCTAATTGCGTTTTCATTATTATTGTTTGTATGTTTAGTAGGCTTTGCCGTAGCAATGGGTAATGTACCAACTACCGTGATGGGCTATGTAGAAAATATTATTCCATTGAGTAATCCTCACGGTCGTGAAGACGAAACATGGATGCATGGTTGGACTGTGTTTTACTGGGCTTGGTGGATTTCCTGGTCACCGTTTGTAGGTATGTTTATCGCGCGTGTATCACGTGGTCGTACAATTCGTGAATTCTTAATTGCGGTTTTACTTATCCCTACTCTAGTTACTGTTTTATGGATGTCTATTTACGGCGGTATTGCGATTGATCAAGTAGTTAATGGTGTTGGTGCGTTAGGCACTAATGGTTTAACTGAAGTACCTTTAGCTATGTTCCAAATGCTTGATGAATTACCTCTATCTAATATTTTATCGTTTATTGCAATTTTATTAGTGTTGGTATTTTTCATTACGTCATCTGACTCTGGTTCATTAGTAATTGATTCAATTACAGCTGGCGGTAAAATTGATGCACCGGTACCACAACGTATATTTTGGGCATCGGTTGAGGGCGCAATTGCAGCTGCTTTACTTTGGATTGGTGGCACACAAGCAATTGAAGCACTACAAGCAGGCGCTGTCTCTACAGGGTTGCCATTTACTATTGTATTATTATTTATGTGTTTAAGCTTAGTTTTAGGTTTACGAACTGAGCCTCGCCCAGTTAAATAATATTTCTAGTAAGTAATACTTTTAATTAGTAACGAAAACGCCGCAATTTTTGCGGCGTTTTTTTGTTAGGTCATTAAAAGCTAGAGCCACAGCTCTGAGATTGGAGTATCTACACGATAATGATAACTCAGCTGCGCTTGTAAAAGTTCTGCTGTAGCAAGTGCATCCGTTAACGCATTGTGATTTTGATATGCTGGTAGGGAATAACGCGCACGGCAATCTGTTAGCCTAAGAGAGCCTAATTTTGTGTTAAACAATCGCCCTAATAACCCCTGCCTTGCTTTTAGTGCTCTTTTTTCTATTTCCATTGTATCAACAAGTGCAAACTCAATACCTTCTTTAAGCCTTAACAATAACGCATTATTTAAAAAGTGACGTTCTATTGCTGCATAATGCACCACGACAACTTTACCACTGAGCGCTTCAAGTAAAGGCTCTATAATTTGATTAAAGTCGGGGGCGTCGTCCACCTCAGAGTGCGTTATTCCATGTATTAAAATAGACTCTTCATGAAGGTTTCGCCTAGGCTGCACAACCCAATGCCGACTGTGCTTACAATAAATGCGCTCTAAATTGAACGGCACTAAACCAACACTCACTATATCGTCGTTTTGGCTATTTAAGCCTGTTGTTTCAAAATCCATTGCTACAAAAGGCACGTCTTTTATTGCAGCTTTGTCTTGATTATAAGCACCCGCATAAAAGTGTTTTAGGAGTTTATTTTTGGTGCTATTGGCAAGCTCGTTATACCTAGCTTGCCAATCAATTGCTTTATGATTACGCGGATTCATAGGCTACTTCACACCAGAGTTTGCTGTGTAGCTAAATTTTAAATAGCTTTGTGCTTTTTCTAAAATGGCGAACGCCTCTTTTAAGTTTCGTTGCTCGAACGGAGAAAGTAAATGTGGATCTAAGTCGTTATCGGGCTCTTCGCCCTTCTCTATTTGCCACGCTTGATGGCGAATTCGCATCATGGCAATATACTCAAGTGCATCACGTAAATCTTGCGCTTTACCCTGTGGTAAAAGTTTCGCTTCAATAATGTCTTCTAGCCGCTCAAACGAATTTTGTTTACGCGAACCAATAGCTAATGCGTGCACGCGAATAACATCAGAAAGAGGTGCAGTCCCTCTTCGCTTTAAGTTCATTGAACGCTTATGTTGGCCATTATGCTCCATAACAAAGCCTTTAAAGAAACCAAGTGGAGGTGTTCTATTTCTAGCATTTGCTGCCATATTAGCTAAAAATACGCGATTTACTTTACTTTGTTTTGCTATAAATATTTTAAGCTCGTCGGCCCACTTGGTTTTACCCCACACACCGTCTAAGTCAAAAAATATAGAACTATTAAGCAGTGCTTGTGGTTTTGGCTGCGCTATCCAATCTGCAAATTGATCGAACCACTGTGAGCGAGTTTTACGCCATTTTTTAAACGACGCCATAATTTCTCCATCACAGTAGGTGTAACCACACTGCGCTAAACCATCACACACAAAATCGGCAATATTTTGAAAATACGCGTTATGTTTTTCGTCGTCGTAACTGTCATCTAAAATAAGCGCGTTGTCTTGATCGGTTACAATTAGTTGCTCGTCTCGAGCCATTGAGCCCAGAGCAATAAAACAGTAAGGCACAGGAGGTGGCCCAAACTTTTCTTCTGCTAATACAAGTAGTCTTTGTTTAAATGTACGCCCTATAACAGCCATGGCTGTACCAACCATGTGTGAGTTTGCATCTTCATTCACCATACGAACAAACACATTGGGCAATTGGCGTGCATAATGCGCCAAATCCTCTATTGTTTGTTGAGCCAGTATGCCACGTACAAGTAATAAGCTACTTTGGGATTCATAACGCAAAATATCAGAGAGGGAGATAACGCCTATTGGGCGTCTTTTTTGTACTACTGGCAAATGATGTAAGTTATCTCTAAGCATGGCCAATACGGCTTCGAAAATATAGTCATTAGCATCTAAAAGCACTAAATTAGTGGACATAATGTCTTTTGCTTGCGTGTTAAAGGCAAGGCCTTTAGCCACTACTTTAGTGCGTAAATCCCTATCGGTTATTATACCAACTACTTGTCCGTCATCTTCTTCTGGGTCATCATTTATGGGTTTATTTACATCGGTTACCAACACTGACGATACCGCCTCTTCGGTCATTAATTTAGCGATATCTTGTATCGTAGAGGTTGCATCTACGGTGACTACATCTCTGTGTATTAATGATTTTACCTTCGCGGTTGTCAGGTCATTGCCATCGGCTTGCTCGACAATAGCTTGATGCAAACGCACGTTACCGTCTGTTTCGAAGTAATCAGCAAACGCATCAAACTCATCACAGTAACGATTAAATAGCTCAACATTTATGCAATAAACTAACGTATCTTCCAGAGCAGTTGCAGGAAAACGCACCTTACGGTTCATCAATAAACCCATTTGACCAAATATACCTGCGGTAGCCAAACGATTGTACAGCTCGCCATTTCGGCGATACATTTCTACAGAACCACTTCTAATTACATACAAATCAGAAATGTCTTGTCCAAAACTCAAGATATCTGTTTTTGCTCTAAAATAAGCCACTTCTACTTGTTGAGCTAGCTCATTAAGCGCTTTTTGAGGTAAGTCATCAAAAGGAGGATGTTGTGCTAAAAATTGTGCGATTTCAACTTGTTCGGCTTGCATAAATCCCTTCCTGTATGCGCATTAAAATGACTAAATCTATTTTGCAGATTAACACTATCATCGGGGTGTGAAAACAATTACTGCACAATTTTGGGCACAAAAAAAGAGCCTAAATAGACTCTTTAAATGTAATACTTATTGTAAGAATTTATTTACCGCGCTGAGCGTCTTTTTGGGCTTTTTTAGCTTCTTTACGTTGTTGTAAAACAGCTTGTGCTTCATTACCAATATGGCCTTCACCACGCGCTTGCGCTAATTCTATTTGCTTTTGGCGCTCTGCAAAACGTGCGCGTTGTTCGTCCGTAACTTCTTCAATACAATGATGACAAGAGACGCCTTCCATGTATTCAGGCTTTAACTTTTCGTCTTCTGTAATTGGCATACGACACGCGTGGCATTGATCATAAGAACCTTTTTGTAAGTCGTGATCAACCGCAACGCGATTATCAAATACAAAACACTCGCCTTCCCACATGGTTTCTTCTTTTGGCACTTCTTCTAGGTATTTTAAAATACCGCCTTCAAGGTGATAAACTTCATCAAAACCTTGCTCTTTCATGTAGGCTGTCGATTTTTCGCAGCGGATACCGCCAGTACAAAACATCGCCACTTTTTTGTGTTTTTCAGGGTCTAAGTTTTCTTTTGCCCACTGTGGAAATTCACGGAACGTTTTAGTATTTGGATCGACCGCATTTTGAAATGTACCAATTTCAATTTCGTAATCATTACGTGTATCAATTAAAATTACTTCAGGGTCAGATATAAGTGCGTTCCACTCATTTGGCTTTACATAGCTACCCACAACTTTAAGCGGATCTACGCCTTCAACGCCCATCGTTACAATTTCTTTTTTTAGTTTTACTTTAGTGCGGTAAAACGGACATTCATCGTCGTAAGATTCTTTTGTAACGATGTTTTTTAAATTTGGTTGCTCATCTAGCCATGCTAATAAGTTGTCTATCCCTTCACGTTTTGCAGAAACAGTGCCGTTTATACCTTCGGCAGCGAGCAATAAAGTACCGCGTACTTCATTTGCTTCCATCACTTCTAGTAATGGCTTACGGATAGCTTCAAATTCAGGTAAACCTACAAACTTATACAGCGCACATACTACAAAGTGATCGCCCGTTACATTATCTTTATGAACAACAGTCATTATATTTCCTATTTTGCCTTGTTAGCCAATATTGGCGTTTACCGAATCGTAAATCCGGCGCATATGGGGCGCGTATTTTACGCTTTTTTAGTTTAATTGCAAAAAATAGCGCTATAGATTGGTTTTTACTGTTAGCGACCTAGCTGTGTAAGCTATAATGCGCTAATAAATTTATAGAGTTAATTTGCTCATTTTGGAGAAACACACATTGCAGTTTACTGATCTTGGGATTGATACACGCCTTGAAACACAATTAGCACATCAAGGGATCACCCAGCCCACCGATATTCAAGCGCATGCAGTGCCTACCGCACTTGCAGGGCATGACATTTTCGCTCAGTCTAAAACTGGGTCGGGCAAAACCTTGGCGTTTTTATTACCTGCTGTACAAAGGGTTATGAAACAAAAAGCACTCAGCAAACGCGATCCTCGTGTACTTATTGTTGCTCCTACGCGTGAGCTTGCTACGCAAGTATTTACTCAGCTGCGTTTATTAATTGCTGGCACAGCTATTAAGGCAGTTAAAATACTTGGCGGCGAAAACTTTAATGACCAAATAAAAGCACTTAGAAACGACCCACAATTCGTAGTTGCTACACCTGGGCGTTTAGCTGATCACATTACAAAACGCTCATTGCAATTGAGTGGACTAGAGCTGCTTATTTTTGATGAAGCCGATCGTATTTTAGATTTAGGCTTTACCGAGCAGTTAAAAATGATTAACGAGCAAGCTAATCACCGTTTACGTCAAACGTTATTGTTTTCTGCAACACTTGACCATGCACAAGTAGATGCACTATCACGTAACCTATTAAAAAAACCAAAGCAAATTACGCTAAGTGCAGCAAATGAGCAACATAGCGATATTAAACAAACGTTATACCTTGCCGATCACCTTGATCATAAAGAAGCGCTATTAGAGCACTTTTTAAATCAAGATGATGTTGGTCAATGTATTATCTTCACAGCAACGCGTTCTGACACGAGCCGTTTGAGTGAAGCGCTTAATGCTAAAGGCTTCAAATCTGTAGCGCTTGCTGGTGATTTAACGCAAAACAAACGTTTAGATATCATGGATTCGTTTAGTCGCGAAAACTTTAAAATATTGATCACCACCGACGTTGCATCTCGTGGTTTAGATTTGTTGAGCGTAACGCACGTTATTAACTTTGATTTACCAAAACACGCTGAAGAATATGTACACCGCATAGGTCGTACAGGACGTGCTGGCTTTAAAGGAAATGCAATTTCATTAGTTGGCCCAAAAGATTGGGCAAGTTATTTAGCTATTAAAGCATTTTTAAATGACGAATTAAAATTTGCGAGCATAGAGAGCTTAAAAGCTAAGTTTAAAGGTTTAAAAGAGAAAAAACCTGAGGCAGCGTGGGACAAATCTAAAGAAAAAGCCGCCGCTGTTAAAAAGCCTGCATTTAAACGCAAAGCTAAACCTAAAAAGCCTACAGCACCAATTAAAGCACCGATGAACATTGATGGCGATACACCAATGCGCCGTAAAAAAAAGCCTGAGCAGGAATAATTATGAGTTACCTAGGAACCACACAAACATTATTTGTAAAAGAAGTGAGTAACGAAGGTGCTTACTTAGACGGCCATGATTTAGGTGAAGTATTTTTACCAAAACAAGAAATAAAACATGAGCTTGAAGCGGGCGATAGTATTAGTGTATTTATCTTTTTAGACAATGCTAATTTAGCCACAGCAACAATAAAGAAACCACATGCTCAAGTTGGCGAGTATGCCCTACTACGCGTTAAAGAAATAAATAGTATTGGGGCATTTTTAGATTGGGGCCTTGAGAAAGATGTGCTTGCACCTTTTAATGAACAAAAGCCACGCATGCAAGAAGGCCATTCTTATTTAGTACGTCTGTACCTTGATAATGCAAGCCAACGTATTTGTGCCTCAAACAACTTTAATCGTTTCCTATCAAAAGATGAGCCGCAATATACTCACTTACAAGAAGTGGATTTAATTGTTGCTGGCAAAACAGATATTGGCTACAAGGTATTAATTGAAGAGTCGCACTTCGGTGTTGTTTTTTACAATATGGTATTTAAAAGCTTATTTGTGGGTCAAAAGCTTAAAGGCTATATTCAAAAAGTACGTGACGACGGAAAAATTGATGTTGTACTAGAAAAGCCAGGTATGGGAAAAGTAAGTGACCTTGGTGAAACTATTATGCAAAAGCTTAAAAACGAAGGCGGTGTTATTCCACTTGGTGATAAGTCTGATCCTGAAGCAATAAAAAAGATGTTTTCTACAAGTAAGGCTAATTATAAAAAAGCAATTGGTGGCTTATTTAAACAAGAGTTAATAGATATTGAAGCGAAATCCATTCGCTTAAGATCTTAATTATAATTGGCTGTAATTACTAATATTACCTGTTTGTAATTAACCTAAAATATATTTATAAGGCAATGTACATTGCGTATATTGCCTTGAATAATCAAGCACTTCAACTTCCGACTCAAGATTGAGCGGTGCCAAACGAAAAACCTTTTTTTCACATTCTGTTTTTTTATCATCAAGCTTTGATATACATTCACTAACGCTTACATGCTGAGATATGAGTGTATCTTCATTTTTGTAACACAGATGATGAGCATAATCTTGCATTGTTTTTTTAAAATCAAACATATCGACTGGGTACGTTGGAATTGTATCTGTAACGGTTGTTACACCATCGTATGCTTTATTAGAAAAAACGTACTTATTTACTGAAAAACCCGCAATAACAATTATTATAGAACCAAAAAATAACTTCAAAACAAACCCCTACTACATTTTGATTTTATTAATGTAACATAAAACTCACATAAGGTAAGGGGTTTTAGCACTATATGACTGCTTATTGTTAAATTAAGCTATAGAGTTATTAACATCACTAAGCACTTTTACAGGATTATCTGCTTGAGTAATCGGTCTGCCTATAACTAAATAGTCACTTCCTGAATCTATAGCTTGCTTAGGAGTCATTATACGCTTTTGATCACCCGCATCACTCCCTTCAGGGCGTATACCAGGCGTAACAAGCTTAAAGCTATCACCTAACTCTGTTTTTAAAGCTTTTGCTTCTTGTGCAGAGCACACAACACCATCAAGCCCAGCTTCCTTTGCAAGCTTAGCTAAATAGATAACTTGCTCTTGAGCTGATTTATCAACACCTAAACGCTTAAGCTCTGTTTCATCCATACTTGTTAATACAGTAACAGCGATAAGTAATGGCGCTTTGTCACCAAATTGCTCTAGAGCCGATTTAGCTTTGCTCATCATTTCAAAGCCACCAGAAGCATGAACGTTTACCATCCACACCCCCATTTTAGCAGCTGCAGTAACCGCTTTAGCTACTGTATTAGGAATATCATGAAACTTTAAATCTAAGAAAACATCAAAACCTAAATCAATTAACTCTTTAACAAATGCAGGTCCAAAATAGGTAAACATTTCTTTGCCGACCTTGAGACGGCAAGTATCAGGAGAAAGTTGTTTAACAAAGTTTAAAGCAACTTCTTGATCATCGTAATCTAATGCAATAAGAATTTTTTTTGAGTGTTCGAAAGACATAACTATCCTAGTGAATGGCAGTAAAGTTATTAATTATGGGGTTATTAAAATCCGTCTAAGCCTCGACTTGGAACAATGGTTTCCCAATGCTTACAAGAAGGGCAGTTCCAATATATGGTGTAGCTTGTAAAACCACAATGCTGGCATTGAAAATCTGGTTTTGTAGCAATATAAGAGGTTACAAGCTTATCAATTTCATCAAGTACTTCTTTAGTATTTTTATTTTGGTCACCCATTAATTGCAGTAAAAAACTAAAACCACGAATAGTAGGTTGACGTTTTAAGCTATCAGTTAAAAATTCAAAGGCTTGCTTGGTGTGACCTTGCTCAAGTAATGCTTGGCAATGCTTTATTTTAATTAACACTCCGCCCTTCTCTAACAAGTCACTGACTAACTCGTGAAATTGATGCGTCAAATTCAATTGTTTATAACTGTGTGCAAGCTCATCAATAAATAACGGAGCAAACAAGGTAAATTGAGAGACAAGTTCACGCCAGTAATAAATAGCTTTAACGTAATCTTCTTTTGCGTAAGCAACTAACCCTAACTCGTAAAGCGGACGCACGGCTTTATAATTTAAGCTAATCGCTTTTCTCATTAGTTGGGGTGTATTGTCACTTAAAGCTGACTCACAATAAAAATTAGCAATTGCTTTAAATTGCTGTTCTTTTGAAAATAGTTCGCTATGGGCTTCAAACATGTTGATGCCTTTTTCCCACTCACGGGTTTGCGAATATAAAGTGATAATAGGGTCCAGCGCTTCTACATGTCCTGCTTTAACTAACCAAACTAAGTGCTCTTCCGCACTATCTAGTAGTCCAGCCATTATATAATCTTCGGCTAGTTCTAAACGGCTAGTTGCAGCTTGTTGTTCATTTAAGCTTGGGTGTTTTAATAGAAGTTCATGAATTTTTATTGCGCGGTCTAATTCACCTCTACGGCGAAACATGGTGGCAAGTGTAGAATAGTGTTCAACCGAGTCGGCTGAAACTTCAAGTAAGTTGATTAAATGCTCTAAGCCTTGATCTTCTTCTCTATCGAGTAGAAATTTTAAGCCTTTACTATATTCAGAAGTGATCTGACGATTAAGTTGATGAGCTTGGTTTTTAGCACTGTTTTTACCCATAATCCAACCGTAACCAGCGGCAACAGGTAATAGTAAAAACAAAAGCTCAATCATAATTAGGTGTCTTTATTCGCGGCAAGCTTTTTTTTATCTTTTTCAGGCGCTAATTGCTTTTTTAAGCGGTAGTTTTGCCACTTTAATTGCGAAAACAATTTAAAGCTAATAAAACAACCAATCAAAACACCTAATAAAAAGCAGATACTTATTATTACAGCTAAAGGTAGTGTATTACTGGCTATAATGTAATTTACTTGTACTAACTGTGGGTTTTGTGACCCTAATACAAATGCACTTATAAGGCATAGTGCAACCAGAATAATTTTTAATACCTTGAACAAGTAACTACTCCACTAAGTTAACTAGGCAATGCTTTCATTCACGCGGTCGCGTAATTCTTTGCCTGGTTTAAAATGAGGTACATGCTTTCCTTCAAGCTCAACTGTATCGCCAGTCTTAGGATTACGACCTGTGCGAGGAGCGCGGAAATGCAAAGAGAAACTACCAAAACCTCTGATCTCAATACGATCTGAAGTAGATAATGAGCCGGCCATTTGTTCAAGAATTTCTTTTACAGCATTCTCAACATCTTTCACTGGAACGTGTGCGTGTTGTTCCGCAAGTATTTCTATCAATTCTGACTTAGTCATAGCGTTTCCTTAAAAAGAGATATAGGAAGGGCAAAAAATGCCCTTCCAACTAAAAACTAATTATATATTAGTCTTTTTGTGCATTTGCGAAAGCAGCTGCCATTGCGTTTTCAAACACTGGCTCTTCTTTCTTAAGCTTCTCTAGTACTTCTTTCTCTTCTGCTTCGAAAAGAGCTTTTACAGATAAGCTTAAAGTGCGGTTCTTACGATCAACACCAACGTATTTAACTTCAATCTCGTCGCCTACAGAAACAACAGTAGTTGCATCTTCAACGCGCTCTTGAGCGATATCAGCTACACGGATGTAACCTTCAACGCCTTCGATAAGTTCAACAGTTGCGCCTTTCGCATCAACTTCAGTCACTTTACCTTTAACAATAGCACCTTTTTTGTTTGCATCAAGGTAGTTATTGAATGGGTCAGCTTCGATTTGCTTAACACCTAGAGAGATACGTTCACGCTCTGGGTCAACTTGCAATACGATAGCAGTGATTTCGTCGCCTTTCTTGAATTCACGTACAGCTTCTTCGCCAGGTGTATTCCAAGAAATGTCTGAAAGGTGTACAAGACCGTCAATACCACCGTCAAGACCGATAAAGATACCGAAGTCAGTGATTGATTTGATCTTACCAGTAACTTGATCGCCTTTGTTTTGTAGACGAGCAAATTCCTGCCAAGGATTAGCAATACATTGCTTAAGACCAAGAGAAATACGACGACGTTCTTCGTCAATTTCTAAAACCATAACTTCAACAGTGTCGCCAAGGCTTACAACTTTTGAAGGATGGATGTTCTTGTTAGTCCAATCCATTTCAGAAACGTGTACTAAACCTTCAACGCCTTCTTCGATTTCCACGAAACAGCCGTAATCTGTAAGGTTAGTAACACGACCAGAAAGTTTAGAACCTTCTGGGTAACGACCAGCGATAGCTGCCCATGGATCTTCACCAAGCTGTTTAAGGCCTAGAGAAACACGAGTTTTATCTTTGTCGAATTTTAGAACTTTAACTGCGATTTCGTCGCCAACATTAACGATTTCTGAAGGGTGCTTAACACGCTTCCAAGCCATATCAGTAATGTGTAGTAGACCATCAACACCACCAAGGTCAACGAATGCACCGTAGTCAGTAAGGTTCTTAACGATACCTTTAACTTCTTGGCCTTCAACAAGGTTAGCAAGAAGCTCTTCACGTTCTTGTGAGTTTTCAGATTCGATAACTGCACGACGTGAAACAACAACGTTGTTACGTTTTTGGTCAAGCTTGATTACTTTAAATTCAAGTTCTTTGCCTTCAAGGTGAGTTGTGTCACGTACTGGACGAACATCAACAAGTGAACCAGGTAGGAAAGCACGGATTGAATCAACTTCAACTGTGAAACCGCCTTTAACTTTACCGTTGATAACACCAGTAACAGTCTCTTGCTCTTCACATGCTTTCTCAAGACGGATCCATGCTTCGTGACGCTTAGCTTTCTCACGAGAAAGGATAGTTTCACCGAAACCGTCTTCAATTGCATCTAGTGCAACATCTACTTCGTCGCCTACAGCAACTTCTAGTTCACCAGCAGCATTTTTGAACTGCTCTGCAGGGATAGCACTTTCTGATTTAAGACCAGCATCTACAAGTACAATGTTATTCTCGATAGAGATTACTGTACCTTTAACGATAGAGCCTTGCTCTGCTTCAAAACCCTTTAAGCTTTCTTCAAATAACTGCGCAAAATTTTCTGACATACGAATATACGTCTCATATATTAATACCAATAAGCAACCATGCTGCATGGGGTTGTTAAAATAGCACTGGCATCCTGCTGGCGCATAAAATGTGTTTAGCTTCGTTTAGGAAGCTTACCTTCAGAGATAGCAATATCCAATAAAGTTATTACCTTATCAAACACTTGCTGTGCATTAAGATCGCTAGTATCGATCTCAATAGCATCCTCTGCAGGTACAAGCGGAGCAACGGCACGATTCATATCGCGCTCGTCACGAGCTTGAATGTCCTGTAATAGACCACTTAGTGTAACATCAAGGCCGCGCGTATTCAACTCAACAAAGCGTCTACGAGCACGCTCTTGTGCACTTGCTGTTAAATATATTTTTAACGGCGCATCTTGAAAAACCACAGTGCCCATATCACGGCCATCGGCAATTAAGCCATTTTCAGTGCGAAATGCACGCTGGCGACGTAATAACGCTTCACGAACGCGAGGTAATGCTGCAACTTTTGAAGCCGCAGCGCCTACTTCTTCATTACGAATAGTAGTGGTGACATCTTCGCCTTCTAAAATAACTTTTCCTGCATTAGTTTGGCTATCTACCAAAAACTGCACATCTAAATTTGCAGCAAGCGGGACAAGCCCTTCTTCATTGTCTAATGCAATTTGGTGATGAAGTGCAGCTAAAGATAAAACACGATAAATCGCACCGCTATCTAATACATCCCACCCTAACTTGTCGGCTAACAAGCGACAAACAGTTCCTTTACCTGAACCACTTGGGCCATCAACGGTGATCACGGGCATTAATAACGCCTGCATTTAAAACCTCCTGCAATGCACACCTAAATAAACCGCGACATTATACGTCAGTTATTAAAATATATCTGCTATTAGTGTGTAACTTTTGTAATTACTTCTAATTAGCTTATTCACTGACTGACGCTAAAACATTGAAAAATGTAGGAAATGTTTTATAGGTACACTTTGGATCATTAATTGTTATTGGCTTTCCACCAACGGCAACCATTGCAAAACACATGGCTATACGGTGATCGTCGTAAGTATCAACAGCAACATCATTAAATGTTTCAGGTGGGGTGATCTCTATAAAATCTTCACCTTCTACAACCTGTGCGCCTACTTTACGAAGCTCAGTTGCCATTGCATATAAACGGTCTGTCTCTTTTACTCGCCAGTTATAAATGTTACGAATGGCTGTTGGGCCTTTGGCAAAAAGAGCAACAGTTGCAAGAGTCATGGCTGCATCAGGAATTGCATTGGCGTCAATATCCACGCCTTTTAATTCGCCTTTGCGAACAACTAAACGTTCATCATACCAATCAATTTTTGCGCCTACTTGCTCCATTACTTTGGCAAAGCCTATATCACCTTGAACCGATTTAGCGCCAACGCCCTTAATTTCAATCTCACCGCCTGCAATTGCAGCCGCAGCAACAAAGTAAGAAGCAGAAGATGCATCGCCTTCAACCATTATGCGATCTAATGATTGATATTGTTGACCACCTTTAACTTTAAAAGTTGCATAATCACTGTGCTCAACATTAACCCCAAAACGTGCCATTACATCAAGTGTAATATCAATATAAGGTTTAGAGACTAAAGTACCTTTAATAGTTATTGTTGTATCACCGTTAAATAATGGCGCTGCCATTAATAGAGCGGTTAAAAATTGACTTGAAATACTGCCGTCAATTTCAACTTCACCGCCTTTTATTTGGCCACCCACAATTTTAAGTGGTGGGTAGTCTTTGTGCTTTGTATAAGTAACATCACCACCCAATGCTTGCAGCGCGTCAACCAAGTGCCCTATTGGGCGCTCTTCCATACGTGGCTCGCCTATTAGCTCGTACTCACCAGCAACGGCAGCAAGTACTGCCGTTAAAGGTCTATAAGCAGTACCCGCATTACCTAAAAACAATGGCTCAGTCGGTGTATTAAACACACCACTAACACCCTCTACGGTGGCTACAGTGCGTTCATCATTTAAAGTTACATTTACACCTAATAACTTTAAGGCGCCCAGCATATGGCGTATATCGTCACTATCAAGTAAGTTTTCTACAACGGTAGTACCGCTTGCAAGTGCTGCTAATAATAAAATTCTGTTCGATAGACTCTTTGAACCTGGTAGGGTTACTGTGCCATTTACTCTAGAAATAGGTTCTAAACGAAGCTGCTCCATTAGCTGTGCTCCTTTGCAAAAGCAGCCATAAAGTCTACAAGTGCTTGAACACCTTCAATAGGCATTGCGTTATAAATACTTGCGCGCATACCGCCCACAATTCTGTGGCCTTCAAGAGCAAGTAACCCTGCATCTTTAGACTGAGCAACAAACTTATCATTTAAGCTTTCATCATTAAGCCAAAACGGAACATTCATACGTGAACGGCAATGTTTAGCTACTTTATTGGTATAAAAGCTCGATTCATCAATAAAGTCATAAAGTAGCTGCGCTTTAGCAATATTTTGAACTTCCATCGCTTTTACGCCACCATTACTTTCAAGCCATTGAAATACTTCAGCAGCTAAATACCAAGCAAATGTAGGAGGCGTGTTAAACATGCTGCCTTGTTTTGCTTCTAATGCGTAATCTAAAATGCCTGGCTTAGGTAAGCCTTCACGCTCAAGTAATGTTTTACGAACAATAACGATTGATATGCCCGACGGGCCGATATTTTTTTGCGCACCAGCGTAAATTAAATCAAATTTATTAACGTCTATCTCGCGTGATAAAATAGTTGACGACATATCAGCAACGATCGGTGCAGTTGGGTGGCTTGGTACATCAAAAATTTCTAAGCCGTCAACCGTTTCGTTAGGGCAATAGTGAATGTAAGATGCATCTTCTGGTAACACCCAATCAGCAACCTGTTTAATAGAAAACTCGCCATTGTCATCATTACGCACATCAATAGAGGTTGCTTGAGTAAACTTGTTGGCCTCGTCTGTTGCACTTTTTGACCACACGCCGTTTTCGCAATAAACCGCAACTTTGCCTTCTTGGTGTAAATTTAATGGCACAGCACTAAACTGACCACGACCACCGCCATGCATAAACAGCACTTCAAATTCATCACTGATATTCATTAGACGACGAAGGCTGGCTTCACATTTAGCTGTAAGGGCTAAAAACTCTTTGCTACGATGGCTTATTTCCATCACAGACACACCTAAATCTTGCCAATCTAGAAACTCTTTTTGTGCTTTTTTCATAACCGCTTGCGGAAGCATAGCTGGCCCCGCACAAAAATTATATTTACTCATTACCTTTGCCTCATTCCAGTAATTTAACTACTAAGCATGAACGCTCAATACCCACCCACTAAACCTTTGAATTTTAGTGAGTGAATATAACTTCACACCCTATTAATTTTTTTCAACAACATTAAAAAAAGCGGCCAAGGCCGCTTTTTCAATATCAATTATTCTGAAGGAGGATTATCATCCGCTACTTCATCAATAACCGTATCTACAGTTTCAACGTCTTCAATATCAATCAAGTCACTTTCTGTAACTTCAATCTCTTCTATACGTTGTAAACCAACTACTTGCTCTTCGTCAATAGTTCTGATCAAAATAACACCTTGGGTGTTACGTCCAACCGTAGAAACTTCATTAACGCGAGTACGTACTAAGGTACCACGATTTGAAATAATCATAATTTCGTCGTTATCATCAACTTGTACAGCACCAACAACAGCACCGTTACGCTCACTCACCTTGATAGATACAACACCCTGTGTTGCACGGCTCTTAGATGGGTAATCTTCTAGTTGTGTACGCTTACCGTAACCATTTTCAGTTACCGTTAAAATAGCACCGTCAGTTTTTGGTACAATTAACGATACTACGCGTTGATCATCGGCCATTTTAATACCACGAACACCTGTAGCAGTACGACCCATTGGGCGAACACCTTTGAAACGAATCTCAGGGTTACCTTCTTCGTCTAATACTGGGTTACCGTTTTCATCAACAACTGTTGTTTCTTCAGCTTCTTTAAAGCGTACAACTTTACCTGCATCAGTGAACAACATAATTTCGTTGCTACCATCGGTAATATCAACCCCAATCAGGCTATCGCCATCATTTAAGTTAACAGCAATAATACCGCTTGCACGTTGACGACTGTAAGCCGTTAATGGTGTTTTCTTAACTGTACCAAATGCTGTTGCCATAAAGATGTATTTATCTTCTGCGTACTCGCGTACTGGCAATATAGCAGTAATACGTTCATCAGCTTCAAGTGGTAACAAGTTAACAATTGGCTTACCGCGCGCTGCACGACTCGCTAGTGGTAACTGATACACTTTAAGCCAATATAAACGACCGGCCGTAGAGAAACACAATATAGTATCGTGTGTATTTGCAACTAATAGACGCTCGATGAAATCTTCATCTTTCATCTTCGTTGCTGACTTACCTTTACCACCACGACGCTGTGCTTCGTAATCAGACAATGCCTGATACTTCACATAACCTTCGTGAGAAAGCGTTACTACTACGTTTTCTTCAGTAATTAAGTCTTCAAGGCTGATATCGTGAGCAGCTGCATTAATTTCAGTGCGACGCTCATCACCATATTGCTCTTTAATTTCAACTAGCTCGTCACGTATAACTTCCATTAAACGCTCAGGAGTTGCCAAAATATAAAGTAGTTCAGCAATTAGTTCTAATAACGCTTGGTATTCGGTCAGGATTTTTTCGTGTTCAAGGCCTGTTAGCTTATGTAAACGCAAATCAAGAATTGCTTGAGCTTGTTGCTCAGAGATATAATATTGACCATCGCGAATACCAAGTTCGCTTGCTAACCAATCTGGACGAGCAACATTGTCTTCACCTGCTTTTTCAAGCATACCTTGTACATTACCTAATTCCCACGGACGCGCTGTTAAAGCAATTTTAGCTTCAGCAGGTGTAGGGGATTTACGAATAAGTTCAATAATTGGGTCAATGTTTGCAAGCGCAATCGCTAAGCCTTCAAGCGTGTGTGCACGGTCACGGGCTTTACGTAAATCAAATACTGTACGACGAGTTACTACTTCACGACGGTGAATAATAAACTCTTCTAACATTTCTTTTAAATTGAAACATTTAGGTTGGTTATTAATTAGCGCAACCATATTCATACCAAACACAGTTTGTAACTGAGTTTGTGAATACAAGTTGTTTAAAATAACTTCGCCTACGTCACCACGTTTAATTTCAATAACGATACGCATACCGTCTTTATCTGATTCATCACGTAGCGCACTAATACCTTCAATTTTCTTATCTTTAACCAGCTCAGCAATTTTTTCAATTAAACGAGCTTTATTAACTTGATAAGGAATTTCGTGAACGATGATTGTTTCACGGCCTGTTTTTTCATCGGTTTCGATGTCGGCGCGTGCACGCATGTACACTTTACCACGGCCAGTTAAGTAGGCTTGTTCAATACCCTTCTTACCGTTGATAATTGCAGCCGTTGGGAAATCAGGACCAGGGATATAATCCATTAACTCTAAAATAGTTAAATCTGGATTTTGAATAAGTGCCAAACAACCATTTACAACTTCAGTTAAGTTATGTGGTGGTATATTTGTAGCCATACCTACTGCAATACCTGATGAACCATTCACTAATAAATTAGGAACTTTCGTTGGTAAAACATCAGGGATGAACTCAGTGCCATCGTAGTTAGGAACGAAATCAACCGTTTCTTTTTCAAGATCGGCTAATAACTCATGCGACATTTTAGCCATACGTACTTCTGTATAACGCATTGCCGCTGCTGAATCACCATCAACCGAACCGAAGTTACCTTGGCCATCTACTAGCATATAACGCAGTGAGAATGGCTGAGCCATACGAACTATCGTGTCATAAACTGCACTGTCGCCGTGTGGGTGGTATTTACCGATTACGTCACCGACCACACGGGCCGATTTTTTGTAAGGCTTGTTCCAGTCATTACTAAGCTCGTTCATTGCAAACAAAACGCGGCGATGAACAGGTTTTAAGCCGTCACGTACGTCTGGTAATGCACGTCCTACAATTACGCTCATTGCGTAATCTAAGTAGGAGTTTTTTAACTCGTCTTCAATATTGACTGGCAGAATTTCATTGGCGAGATCAGTCATTTGATATCACATTCCTTCAGTATCAGCTCTCAACAACCCGGTATTGGGTATTAAGAGTATTGTTATTATTTCTAACAGCCATGCTATCACAATTAATTTTAATTTACAGGCGCAAAACTTTGCGATTTATCAATTTAGCCCTATATAATGGCCTCAGATTGACGAGGAAGTATTTTATGACCGAACATCAAAATGTAGATCACGCAGAAATAGCAAAATTTGAAGCCATCGCCGAGCGTTGGTGGGACCTAGACGGAGAATTCAAACCTCTTCACGAAATTAACCCGTTACGTTTAGACTTTATAGCAAACAAAACGCAAGGCTTATTCGATAAAGAAACACTCGATGTTGGCTGTGGTGGCGGTATTTTAAGCCAAAGCATGGCGCGCATGGGCGCAAAAGTAACTGGCATCGACATGGGGCAAGAGCCTTTAACTGTTGCTAAGTTGCACAGTTTAGAAACTGGCGTAAATGTAGATTACATAAAAGTGCCAGCAGAAGAGTTTGCATCGCAACACCCAGAGCGCTTTGATGTAATAACCTGTATGGAAATGCTTGAGCACGTTCCCGACCCAGCATCTATCATTCATGCCGTAGCTGCACTTGCCAAACCAGGCGCAGACGTGTTTTTTTCAACCCTAAACAAAACACCTAAGGCATATTTATACGCCATTGTTGGCGCTGAAAAGCTTTTAAAAATGGTCCCTGAAGGTACACACGACCATAAAAAGTTTATAAAACCTGCGCAGCTTATTGCATGGGCAGAGCAAGCGGGTTTAAAAGTTCGTGCAAGTACAGGCCTTTCTTATAATCCACTATCAAAGCAATATACGCTCAATAGTGACGTTAGCGTAAATTACATACTGTACTTTGAGAAGTTAGCTTAATGGCTAACTCTCAAGCCCCCCTCTCCCTTATTGAGTACGATGCATTTTTATTTGATCTAGACGGCACTCTACTCGACACCGCTGATGATTTAGGTGCGGCTTTAAATGCAGTTCTCATTAATAATAAAATAGAGCCTGTTAGTAGTGATGTATACCGCCCTGCGGCATCTAACGGCGCAGGCGCATTATTAGAGACTGGTTTTAAAGAGTTATGGGACACACAACCTCAAAGCGAACTTATTAAGCAATTAGTTGACGAATACGCTGCAAACATAGCAAATCACACGCATTGCTTCAGCGGTGTTGAATCGTTGCTTATTGCCCTTGATCAGAAAAAGATCAAATGGGGGATCATGACTAACAAACCGGGGTTTTTAACTGATCCTTTAGTGGCAGCAATTCCCGCATTGAAAAATGCTAGTGTAGTAATAAGTGGCGACACCTTAGCTGAAGCTAAGCCATCCCCTTTACCGCTGCTATACTGTGCAAAGCTTATGGGAGTGCAACCAAAACGCTGTTTGTACATTGGTGATGCACAGCGAGACATACAAGCAGGCAAAGCCGCAGGTATGCGCACAGCAACGGCACTTTGGGGCTACATACCAAGTATTGATGAAGCCAACAGCTGGAATGCTGATTTTAACTGGCAAAGCCCAATTGATGGTTTTAACCATATATAGTGCCATGTTAATTAATAAACACTATATATTGTGATTGTGTTAGTTTTTACGCAAAGCTTGCTGATAAAAAAAGCAGTCAAAATTTATTTTTAAAATGCGTAAATTTAGCAGATCATTAGTTGATTTTTGCATATTTCAACTTAAATGATTGTTCGAAGGTGAGTGTCTACTAACACAAATACGTTATCCCGAAGTTATCCACAAATAGGGGCAATTATGTCCCTTGCAAAACAACTCAGACCACACTATCTTGTGATCTCTAAATTGAACAACACCAGATATTGTGGCCAAATGTTATTCAATTAAATTCGCAAATATGGCGAAACTTATAATAAATGAGTATATACCTTGCCCCGGCGAGGTATAAAGCATTGGTCAAAATACATAATTCCCAAGGAATACAGGCAAATGAACCAACAGTTATCTGTAAGCAAACGTGACGGGCGTAAAGAGCCTCTTGATCTGGATAAGATCCATCGCGTTATTGAGTGGGCCGCCGAAGGTTTAAACAACGTTTCGGTTTCGCAAGTTGAATTAAAGTCGCACATTCAGTTTTACGACGGTATTCGTACTAAAGACATTCACGAAACCATCATTAAAGCAGCAGCGGATCAGATTTCAAAAGAATCGCCTGATTACCAATACTTAGCTGCACGTTTAGCTGTATTCCATTTACGTAAAAAAGCGTACGGTCAATTTGAGCCACCACGTTTATTTGACCACGTAACAAAAATGGTTGGCGATAAACGCTACGATGCTCATTTACTAGTAGATTACACAGAGCAAGAGTTAGATGAGCTTGATGCATACCTTGATCATTCTCGCGATCTTAACTTTAGCTACGCTGCTGTAAAGCAACTTGAAGGTAAGTATCTCGTTCAAAACCGTGTATCGGGTGAAATATACGAAAGTGCACAGTTTTTATATATTTTAGTTGCGGCAAGCTTATTTTCAGATTACCCACGTGAAACACGTACTGATTACATTAAACGTTTTTACGATGCAGTATCTTTATTTAAAATATCTCTACCAACGCCAATTATGTCGGGTGTACGTACGCCTACTCGCCAGTTTAGCTCGTGTGTATTGATTGAATGTGGCGACAGCCTTGATTCAATCAATGCAACGTCGTCAGCTATTGTTAAATACGTTTCACAACGTGCGGGAATTGGTATTAATGCAGGTAGAATACGTGCGCTAGGTAGCCATATTCGTAACGGCGAAGCGTATCACACAGGTTGTATCCCTTTTTATAAGCACTTTCAAACAGCGGTTAAAAGTTGTTCACAAGGTGGTGTACGTGGCGGCGCAGCAACATTATTCTACCCGCTTTGGCATTTAGAAGTAGAGAACCTACTTGTACTTAAAAATAACCGTGGTGTAGATGACAACCGCGTTCGTCACCTAGATTACGGCGTACAGTTTAATAAATTAATGTACTCTCGTTTAATTAAAGATGATTACATTACATTATTTAGCCCATCAGATGTACCTGGCCTTTATGATGCATTTTTTGAAGACCAAGCTGAGTTTGACGCACTTTACGTTAAATATGAACAAGACGAATCTATTCGTAAAAAACGCATTAAAGCCATTGAGCTTTTCTCTATGTTTGCGCAAGAGCGTGCAAGTACTGGTCGTATTTATTTACAAAATGTGGATCACTGTAATACACACAGCCCATTTATTTCTAAAGTTGCGCCAATTCGCCAATCTAACTTATGTTTAGAAATTGCATTGCCAACTAAGCCACTTAATAACGTGAATGACGAAGAAGGCGAAATTGCCCTTTGTACACTTTCTGCGTTTAACCTAGGTGCAATAGAGTCACTTGATGAGCTTGAAGAGCTAGCTGAACTTGCAGTACGCGCACTTGATAACTTACTTGATTTCCAAGACTACCCTGTACCGGCTGCTAAAAATGCAACTATGGGTCGTCGTACACTAGGAATAGGCGTAATTAACTACGCATACTACCTAGCTAAAAACGGTAAGCGTTATTCTGATGGCAGTGCTAATGCATTAACACATAAAACCTTTGAAGCTATTCAATATTACTTAATGAAAGCATCAAACGAGCTTGCTAAAGAGCGTGGCGCATGTCCTAAGTTTAACGAGACAACGTATTCACAAGGTATTATGCCAACAGATACGTATAAACGTGATTTAGATAAAATTTGTGATGAGCCACTTCATCTTGATTGGGATACACTACGTGCAAGTATTAAAGAGCACGGTATGCGTAACTCAACACTAAGTGCGTTAATGCCATCAGAAACATCGTCGCAAATCTCTAACGCAACTAACGGTATTGAGCCACCACGTGGGCATATTAGCGTTAAAGCAAGTAAAGACGGTATTTTAAAACAAGTTGTTCCTGAGTATGAGCGTTTAAAAGATCAGTACGAGCTACTATGGGACATTCCATCAAACGATGGTTATTTACAGCTTGTTGGCATAATGCAAAAATTTGTTGACCAAACAATTTCTGCAAATACAAATTATGATCCAAACAAGTTCGAAGGCGGTAAAGTACCTATGCAAGTCTTGTTAAAAGACTTACTAAGCGCGTACAAACTAGGTGTTAAAACCTTGTATTACCACAATACTCGCGATGGCGCCTCAGATTCACAAGAAGATGCTCCAGAAGTGGAAGATGACGATTGTGAAGGCGGCGCGTGTAAAATTTAACTGCTGATTTTTATTTTAAGCGGGCATTTAGCCCGCTTTTTCTGATAGTTTTTTGAGTGATAAACATGTCTTATACTACTTTTAGCCGAAACCATAATAACCAAATGCAAGAGCCAATGTTTTTTGGCCAAACTGTAAACGTATCTCGTTACGACCAACAAAAATACCCAATTTTTGAAAAGTTAATTGAAAAGCAACTGTCTTTCTTTTGGCGTCCTGAGGAAGTAGATGTAAGTAAAGACCGTTTAGACTTTCAAGCATTACCAGATCACGAAAAGCATATATTTTTAAGCAACTTAAAATACCAAACACTGCTTGATAGTGTACAAGGTCGTTCGCCAAACGTGGCTCTACTTCCAATTGTATCGCTACCAGAGCTTGAAACATGGATAGAAACGTGGGCGTTCAGTGAAACAATTCACAGCCGCTCATACACGCATATTATCCGTAACGTAACACAAGCACCTGAGCTTATTTTTGATGACATTGTTAGCAACGATAAAATTAGCGAACGTGCTGATGCCGTAACTAAATACTACGATGACTTAATTAACTCTGTATCGCTTTACAACTTATACGGTGAAGGCAAACACGAGATTAACGGTAAAACAGTTATCATTAATTTATTTGAGCTTAAAAAGAAACTTTACCTGGCTATGATGTCGGTAAATATTCTTGAAGCGATTCGCTTTTACGTAAGCTTTGCATGTTCGTTTGCATTTGCTGAGCGCGAGCTAATGGAAGGTAACGCTAAAATCATCAAGCTAATTGCACGCGATGAAGCACTTCACCTTTCTGGTACTCAGCATATTTTAAACATCATGCAAGACGGTAAGGACGACCCAGAAATGGCGATTGTTGCTGCCCAGTGCCGCGACGAAGCAATTAAAATGTTTGTTGATGCTGCAGAGCAAGAAAAAGAGTGGGCCGAATACTTATTTAAAGATGGTTCGATGATTGGCTTAAATAAACATATTTTATGTCAGTACGTTGAATACATTACCAATGCACGTATGACTGCGATTGGTTTGCCAGCACAGTTTGAAAACAACAGTAACCCTATCCCGTGGATAAACTCGTGGTTAGTGTCTGATAACGTGCAAGTAGCACCACAAGAAGCAGAAATAAGCTCATACCTTGTTGGTCAAATTGACTCTCAAGTTGATGCATCAGAATTTGGTGATTTTGATTTATAATGAGTGACAAGTCTACTGCAAGCATAACGCTTGCAGAAAACAGCCAGTGTATAGAATTTATCGCTGGCTGCCCTTCTCTTCTACACTGCTTAGAATCCATGAAAATAGACGTCGCATTCCAATGCCGTGAAGGTTATTGCGGCGCTTGTAGAGCAACTTTAGTGTCAGGCAGTGTTGAGTATAACGAAGAGCCACTTGCGTTTGTACGCGAAGGCGAAATACTGTTGTGCTGCTGTAAACCCAATGGCAATGTAAGTATTGATCTGAAATAAAAATCAATACTTACATCTATCGTTTATTAAACTTATCAATAGTGTGGAACGAACCGGTAATGTCCGGTAATTTTATAATCAAAAAGCATATCGCTTTTGTGCGGACCACGCCCTATATTATGCACAATAAGTGGGTTACCCGTATCTTGAGATAACTCATTAATCACCATACCTATATGAGGTAAATTACCTGGTAACATCCACGTTACTATATCGCCGGTTTTATAATCACTCACTTTGTTGGATTTACTCAATACGTTTGCATGGCGCTCAAAGTAAGCTTGTAAATTTGGAACACGTCGATGATCTATATTTTTATCAGGCTTAGTTAAGCCCCAAATACGTTTAGATGGATACAGCGCAAAGTTTTTTTGCATGTCTTCATGCACGAGTTTCTGTAAATCAACACCTAACTTTCTATAACTTCTAATTATTACATCGGTGCACACACCTATATTTTTAGGTACATCCCCACCAGGGTAGCCAATAGAGCGATAAGCGCCGTCGTAAGTCACATCATGAGTTGTACGCTCAAGCAGAGCTGAAACAATATCTTCTTCAAACGATGCTGCATTACTATTTATACACGCTAAAGTAAGTAGACACCCAATAATTCTGTACATATAAACTCCTTTAAACCTAAAATTGAGTTACAGCGTTTGGGCTACGTGCCTAAGAACGTCTATTTTATTGCCTTTACTTGCAAATTGCGTATCCAGCGCATATGCCATTTTTTCAAGCGGAGCGTCGTTGTATCCTACATGTTGGATTTCGCTAATGTAACGCATCATAAACGCGTCTGGACCAAGTTTAAGCCACTGCGCTACATGCACAAGCTCATGAAAATGAACCCTCAAATCTTTTGCAACCTCAGGAAGTAGATAATAGGTATTTTTATACGTTATACCCGCCGCGTCCATATCGACAAAATCACCTAGGCCCATTTCTCGCAGACCCGCAAAGTCTGGCTTTGGTATTTGGTCTACAACAACGTAATACGCGTTTTTTAAAAACTCGGTAGGATAAAACCCATCAAATTCATTGCTGAATTTATCACAACACACTTTTTGACTATTGTATTTTAAATTTGTAGCGTCAATCCAACTTTCTATTTGTTCTAGCAAAGCTTATCTCCTAAAGTACAAATGCAACACACCATGTGTAAACCTTAATCTAATATTGTAGTAAATTTTTTAACTAGCACTTTTACTATTAACACCTCGCAACTAGCTAAGAAAATAGAACGCATTAAAAACTAAACAAAAAGCGCTTAATCAAAATTATCATATAAGCATAACCGGTCTATAAACAGTAAAAACCTTTTTTATACTTTTTAAAGTGTTATTATTTGTAACTAAAATAGTAACACTTAAAATCATGTATAATTTTACTAATATACTCTTTCGTATGAAAATAATGCGTTTCAGTCCCATTGTCTTACTGGTCATATTAAGTAATACAGTAAATGCTGAAAATATAAAACCGTTCACATCAGATGGCTGTAGTGCTTTTCCGGATGGCACCACAAAGGATAAAAAGTTGTGGCTTGCATGTTGTAAAGCGCACGACTACGCCTACTGGCAAGGTGGCACTTATTGGCAACGTTTAGAAGCAGATAAAGCCTTGCAACAGTGTGTTATTGAAGCCGGCGAAACGAGTATAGCGAACCTTATGCTTGTTGGAGTTCGATTTGGTGGCAGTCCTTATATACCATCGACTTTCAGATGGGGCTATGGTTGGCCCTATCCTAGGTTATATCAAGCATTAACAGCTGATGAAATTAAGCAAATTGCTGCTTTAAAAACGGTATCAACTCAAACCAATTAACACATTGTGAAAAACTGGGTTGTGCAAATAATATCAAAAGGAATTGAATCACTATGCTTATACTGCTAAGTATCATTTTAACTTTGTTTCCAACGGTAATATCTTATTTTGTTTCACGTAATTATGCTAAAAAGGCTAAAGCAACTAATAAAGGTGCTTACATCAGAGCTGTGCTTTGGTCTAGTGTTTTCTCGTGGACACTATTTGCTGCTGTTGGGCACGGTGCAATCATCTTCCCTTTACCTTCAACATTTGCGGTCGTGTTATATGTGTTTTCATATGACGAACGTGGTATCTATTTTCATCCTCACATCTTTTTAAGCCCAACGATTCCAATAGCCGTTTATTTAATAAGCTATTTCAAATACAAAAAAGCGGCCAATAAAGAGCTAACGCCCTAGCCCACTGTTGGCTCATCAGTATCTTGTAAGTCCTGCTGTACACTTCTTTGCTGTGAAACTACAACGTTATTATCTGAATATAAATGTGTAAATAACAGGTCTAGTAAATTAATAAAGCGTCATTACCAAAAATAACGAGTTTACCTATGCCCCTAGATATACAAAAAAGCCTTAAAGTAAAACCTGCTCACATCGTCTCATTTATTGTGTTTTTATTAGTTTCAATATCTACGTTTACCGCTCAAGTATATGCCGCTGATGCTGTATGGCCTTCAAAAACCACTTACAAATATGCAAATGTAAACGGTAAAAAGATATTTTACCGAGAAGCTGGCGCGCAGCATAAGCAAACCATTGTACTTTTACATGGGTATCCGTCGTCTTCACACAGCTACCGAGAATTGATCCCACTCTTATCAGGTCGTTATCATGTGATTGCACCTGATTATTTAGGCTCTGGTTATAGCGCACGCCCAAACCCAGAAACTCAAAAATATACTTTTGAATTACTAGCTCAATACGTTGAAGTGTTACTAACAACACTTAAAGTAAAGCGCTACAGCCTTTATATACAAGACTTTGGAGCTCCTGTGGGCTTTAGAATGTTGTTAAATAACCCAAATAAACTTGATGCACTTATTGTACAAAATGGTAATGCGTATTTAGAGGGGTTAACCCTACCGAGGCAAGCGTTTTTTAAAGCCGCGAATGAGGACAAATCACAAGCGCAGAGTGATAAAATTTATTCGTTCACGTCTAATAAAGCCATTATTAATAAGCAATATTTACGAGACGTACAAAGTAACCCAGAAGTAATGAGCCCTGATAGCTGGACGCACGATCTTCACTTTTTACAAACTAAATCCGATAGAGTAATTCAAGTACAATTGCTACAAGATTACTACAATAACCTTCTCGACTACCCTAAATGGCAAGCTTATTTACGCAAGTACCAACCAGCAACATTAATTGTATGGGGCAAAAACGACCCTGCGTTTATAGCCGCAGGCGCTAAAGCATATTTGAAAGATGTACCGAACGCTGAAATACATTTACTCGATTCAGGACACTTTAGTGTTGAAGAAAAACCAGTTGAGATTGCAAAGTACATTGTGAACTTTATGGATAAGCTATAAATAGCGGAAATAAAAAAACGCTGAGGGTATAAACCATCAGCGTTTCATTAAATTGTATTAACTTAAGCTAAATCCAAAGAAATAGTATTTAATATGGGTAACTGTCAGATCAAGTCTGAGCTAGTAAATTTTAAGTATTTAACCTTCTTCTTCAATAAGTGATTCTAGTAGATCGTGTATTTCAGCTTTAAGCTCTTTGTCTTCTATTTTATTAGCACTAACCTTAGCATTTTGAAGATTTTTAATAGCCTCGTCTTTTTGACCAAGTTCTAGCTGCAGTGTAGCCATTGAAAAAGAAACTGATGACATGTGATCTTTGTTATTAATCGCAACAGACTTTTCTAATGCTTTTTCATAAGTCGTGATTGCCTCTTCTAGCTCTTCGGTAAAATCAGCTAAAGTTTCCCATTGTACTGGGTGATCTTTTGAAGTGTTTTCGTTTTCAATACAAATCGCTTTTAATTGAGCAAATAAAGATTCAAATTTTTCTCGGTTATTTTTGTTAGCCGCCGCCATTAAATCTTCTGCTAGGTCATGTACCGCTTTATATATTTTTGTATTCATCATCACTGGTTATCCTTTAGTGCAGCTAAACTAATTTACTGACTCAATTTAGCTAAAATGTATCATTACAGTCATTATAAAATGTATTTAAACAACTGATTTATTTAATTTGGTGTATATCGTAATAATACATTAATAATGAACATCGCGTAGGCGTTAAACACACTGTAATTAAACTTTATCGCAATTACTCTTAGTAACCTCACACACTGAATAAACTTGCAACCCAATCCAACGTAAAGATAGTCGTAAACACTTTAAGTGCAATGACAACTATAAATAATAAGATGATTGCCGCTTTGGCTTTACTACTTTTGAGGTTGTTCCAATATAATAACTTTGCATTAAATTCTGTTTTTAACTTAGTAACAGCTTCTTTCATAATTACATCCTACTTAGGTATCCCGCTCAGCAACATTTAATAACTACACAGCTGCCCAAGCAGGTTTCATAATATTTTTCGCCACCTTAGAGTAAAGCATTAAATAAAGCCTGTACTATATAAAATGTAACAAGGGGTTTTAACTTAAGTTATTGTATCTAACTTTTTTACACACCCAAAAAGCAAACAATGGGGCAATTCAGTAGAGCGTTAATAATAAATTTGGTGCTACACTAATAGCTAACTTAAATGTGTTAACAGCCAACTAAATTAGCAAATTATGAAAGAGTGTAACCAGTGTGGTAAATGCTGTATTAAATATGGTGGCGGCGACTTAAGCGCAACGAAAGAAGAAATAGATTTATGGGAGCTCTTTAACCCCGAAATTTATGAGTACGTTAAAAACAACGAAATTTGGTTTGACCCAAAAACAGGCTTAAGACTTCAAGTGTGCCCATTTTTAGAAATTGCGCCTAAAAAGGAGCCTCTCGCTAAAAATATGTATACCTGCAGTATTTACCTTGACCGTCCAGAAGACTGTCGCCACTACCCTAGCCTTATTTCAGAGATGATCCGCGACGAATGCGAAATGATTGAATCTATAGATATAACAAACCAGACAAGAGCGCAGCATAAACTAGATTTGATAATGATAGATAGCCGCTCTTAAATACCTAGATAAACCTGCAGCGCTATGAGTCTCGCACTTAAATAAATAGGTATTTCTATTAACATACCTATTATTATAATTTTATAAAATTGGTTTAATCGTCATTTTTAGATCATTCATCGCAAAACACAAAGTTATACTATAACATTGTTGATTCACTGACTTTGCGGTGTTATATTATATCACAACATAATAACCGCGAACCAATATATCCATGACAAAGTTAACATTAATCTCCTCTGCTATTTTTTCTGTTTTATGTTCTCAATCAGCTTTGGCTGCCACTGTTACTGGTAAAGTAATGGATGATAAAAA
The DNA here is from genome assembly GCF_016598755.1 of Pseudoalteromonas sp. LC2018020214. Classification (NCBI taxonomy): domain Bacteria; kingdom Pseudomonadati; phylum Pseudomonadota; class Gammaproteobacteria; order Alteromonadales; family Pseudoalteromonadaceae; genus Pseudoalteromonas; species Pseudoalteromonas sp. LC2018020214. The sequence continues at coordinate 1,676,566 of NZ_CP066804.1, read as the reverse complement.
TCAACCAATTAAAAATGCCTCAATTCATGTGCATGGTAAAAACCAAAGCGTTAAAAGTAATGATTTAGGCGAATTTGCTATAGAAATCGATGCAAATAGCCAATTACATATTAGTAAAGACAACTACGTAGACTCTCGTATTGCTGTTAGCGAATCTTCAAATAATCTGTCTGTGTCACTTAAACCAACATCGGTTGAGACAGTGGTTGTTTATGCCTCTGCACTTCATAAAAATAGCCTCGAGATGATATCGCCAGTAAGCGTGCTCTCAGGTGATGAATTAAGAAATAAATCAAAACCAACTCTTGGTGAAACTCTAAAAGGTTTACCAGGCGTAAATGCAAGTTACTTTGGCCCTGTATCATCAAGCCCAATTATTCGTGGTTTAGATGGCCCTCGCGTTAAAATCACACAAAACGGATTAGATGCCAGCGATGCATCACGCATTGGCCCAGACCACGCAACATCAAGCGACAGCCTAGCAGCAGAACAAATTGAAGTATTACGTGGCCCAAGTACCCTACTTTATGGCTCTGGTGCAATTGGCGGTGTTGTTAACGTGGTTGATAACCGCATCCCTACAGACAATATCGACGAGCTTACGGGTGCTGCTGAATACAGCCACGATACAGTGTCAAACTCAAACACAGTAGCTGCAAAACTTGAAACAGGTAATGAAGGCTTTAACTTTCATTTTGATGGCACTAAGCGCAGTGGCGATGATTACCAAACACCTACCTTTACTATTGCCGACGATGATGGCGATGTAGAAACAGAGAATTCTGTAGAAAACACATTTATTGATAGCGAAACACTTAACTTTGGTACCAGCTATGTTGGCGATCATTTAACGATTGGTTTTTCGTACGGTAGTATTGATACCGATTACGGTATTCCTGGGCATGAGCATCATCACGATCACGAAGGTGAAACTGAAGAAGAGCATGCAGAACATGAAGACGAAGCAGCTGAAGAGCCGGTTTACGCACATTTAGAGCAAGATCGTTGGCAAGGGCTTGTAAGTTACGCCCTTCATAATAACTGGATTGAAACCATCAACCTACGTGTTGGCTACACAGATTACTCGCACAGCGAAATTGAAGATGGCGAAATTGGTACTACTTTTAAAAATAAAACGACTGAAGCACGTTTAAATGTAGAGCATAAGTTTGCTGATTGGCACGGAATGATGGGCTATCACTACAGCGATTCTGACTACGATGCAATTGGTGAAGAAGCCTTTACACCCGCAAGTGTAACTACAACTAACGCATTATATTTACTAGAAGAGCGTGAATTTGGCGACGTTACAATTGAACTTGGCGCACGTGTTGAAGATTACAAAATTGAAAGCCAAATCACGGCACACGAGCATAGCCACGATGAAGTAGAAATAGATCACAGCGACGAAGAAACCATTGGGTATAATGAAAGTTTTACCAATTTAAGTGCCTCTGCTGGTGCCATTTGGCAATACAAGCCGGGTCATAGTATCGCTACGAGTATTTCTCATTCAGAACGAGCACCGCTTTCGGCAGAACTTTTATCTAACGGTTTACACATTGCAACTGGCACGTACGAGCTAGGCCTTGGTTACAATATTGAAGATAATGAAGCGCATTTTGAGCCAGAAAATATCAAGCAGGAAACTTCAACAAACTTAGATTTAAGCTTTAGACGCTTTAGCGGTGATTTTGGCTACACCGTTAACTTTTTCTATAACGATATCAAAAACTTTTATTTTCAAGAAAATACGGGTTTAGTTTACGATGAAGAAGATGGTTTAGAATCAGCTATTGGTGCACATGACGATGCTGTTGCGGTTTATCAGTTTACAAGTAAAGACGCAGAGCTTTATGGAATTGAGTTTGACGCGCATTACCAAGTAACACCAAGCGCTATGGTTAAAGTATTTGGTGACTCAACTCGTGCAAAACTAAAAGACGACGAAGGTAATTTACCACGTATCCCTGCTAATAAATTAGGCTCTGAGTTACAGTACGATTTAGGTGACTTACAACTAACATTAACGGGTACTCATTACTTTGATCAAAACGATGTAACTGCCTTTGAAACTCAAACTGATGGCTATACGTTATTTGATGCACAAGCTAATTACCAATTAGGTTTAGGCAGTGTCGATGCACAGCTGTATATAAACGTTGATAACATTACTGATGAGTTAGGTTTTGTACATAGCTCATTTATTAAAGATAAAGCACCACTACCTGGCAGAAACTTCCGCTTTGGTGTTCGTGGCTATTTTTAATAATTAAAAGTAGTTTTAGTTTATAAACCGCATTTTATTAATGCGGTTTTTTTATTTTTAGAATATATAATATCGTTCGGCAATAATACTTGATCAATTCAAGGGATTAAACTTTGCGCTAACTGCGTAAAAAATTATGAAATACGACTGCATGGATGCAAAAGGTAGAGCAATGCAGGAGCAATTAGTGATAACAATTAGTTAAAAAAGCTTTTGCCTTGTTATCAACACTATTTTCTTAGCGCAAAATAGATCACTTAATTAGGGTCTGTTGATCTTTGCGGATTAAAATTTGTTCAAACTAGGGGGCTATTTAATCGCGGCGCGAGGTTTGTAACCTAGTGGGCTAAGTAAAAACCGAGCAACAAAGAGTAAATAGCCCCTAGAAAGAACCCTTTGGGCAGCGCCTGTTTGGCATTAATGCTACGTTATCGCCCATTTATGGGGAATAACCACACTACATAGGCTCTGCCTTGCCTAAATACCAAACAGACTGGTGCAAATTTAACCTTGAAAGATCAACAGACCCTAATCGAATTGGTATAAAACACTTAGATTACAGACACAAAAAAGCCGTATTCAGATTGAATACGGCTTTTTAAACTCTTAATTTTAAAATTTATTTAAATTAAGAAATGATTTCGTGTAGTTCAACATCAAATACAAGCGTTGAGAAAGGTGCGATTGCAGCACCTGCGCCACGTTCACCATAAGCAAGCTCATGAGGAACGTAGATACGCCATTTAGTACCTACAGGCATCATTTGTAATGCTTCAGTCCAGCCTTTGATCACGCCACCAACTGGAAATTCAGCTGGTTGACCGCGCTCGTATGAGCTATCAAACACAGTACCGTTAATTAGTGTACCGTGGTAATCAACACGTACTGTAGACTCAGCTGTTGGCTTTTCGCCTTCGCCAGTCGCTAGTACTTCATATTGAAGACCAGACTCAGTTACTGTGATTTCAGGACGTTTTGCGTTTTCTTCTAAGAATGCAATACCTTCTGCAGAAAGTACTTTAGATTCTTCTTCACGACGAGCTTGGATCTCTTCGTTAATCTTTTCGAATGCAGCTTGAATCTCAGGGATCTCAACTTGAAATGCGCTACCAGCGTACGCATCTTTCATGCCTTCAAATACTGAATTTAGGTTTAAGCCTTCAAAAGGATTAGACTTAAGTTGCTCACCCATTTGTAAGCCAATACCGTAACTTGCTTTTTCAGCATCTGTAGTAAAATTATCTGACATAATGTGTTTTTCACGTTTTGTTAGTTAAAAGACACGTATATGCTATCACAAAATAAACCCCGTTTGGGGCTAGTTTTTGCTGAGTTTTAGCTTAATTAGGCCAACAATATAACTACAAAGCGGTAAAGTGGATAAAATTCCAACAAGTAAAGGAATAGCTAATAATCCAGATTCACCAGACAATAAAAATGGCACTGCAACTAAGCCTACTAAACCAATAAAAGCAGAGCCAATTACTGGCCAATGTTTATCATATTTAGTAATAAGATGGGCAGCCAAAATATTAAAACCAAGACCATAAGCAAAAGCGGTAATTAATGGATATTCTGGTTGTGCGTCGACCGCCATTTTTGCCAACAAGCTAATAGCACTTTGATAGCAGTAACCAAATACCACCCATAATAAAAGATGTTTTATTAATTGCTGTGAGGTTGATAGGTTCGTTGCTTTAGTCATTAATTAAACTCCACAAAGCAAAAAACCGCCTATAAGGCGGTTTTTTTAAATAATGGTGGAGAGATAGGGATTTGAACCCTAGATGGGCTATAAACCCATGCCGGTTTTCAAGACCGGTGCATTCGACCACTCTGCCATCTCTCCGTACGGCGCGAATAATATGGTTAAACGTGTTACTTGTAAAGAGCTAAATATAAATTAATCGTAAATAATAATTAAACGATTAAAAACAAGTCACATTGCTCTTTTGTTACGCTATTTACTTCAACACGCTTATTAATTCAATACTCAGTAATATTGTTTGGGCCTGCGAGCAATCCAAGAACAAATCAAACAAGCCAATAAACTCAATGCCGCGAATGTTACACTTTGAAATATTAAGTCAAACCGATTTAAATCATCACTTGGCACTATTACAAACATAAAAGCGGGGAGTACACTTAGCGCTAAAACATAACAACACACTTTAAATGCCCGTCCAAAGTCAAAACGTTTAGACTGTTGCATCCACAAAGTTAACAGTATTAGCATACCTATTGCAGAGCCTGCTATAAAATGCGCTGCATTTGTACTCATTGCAACATACAAGGTTACAAAAGCACCAACGATTCCCCAAATTGACCACGCAAGCCAGTTTTCTTTTTCCTGTAAAAATAAATTTCCCATTGTTTTCGTCTTCTTTATCGTTATTTTTATTAAGACTTTCCGTAATGTATCAAAAAACAACCGATTAAAAAACAAACTGAAGAAGAATTATTAACTTTTGTGCTTCCAAGCGCTTCTCACAGCCAAACCACTAACTTTTTTATATTACTCTTGGTAACCTTAATGAATTATGACTATGCAAATTGCATAAAGTTCATACTATTTCACAAATTACTAAAATAATGTTCTGGTTTATGGCGAGGTGACTTTTTACACTCGACTTGAGGAGTACCAATGTATAAGTACCCTACTATTTCATCTTGCTCATGTAAGTTAAGCGCTTTTTTGACTGCTCTACTTTGTGCAAAGTAACCTGTGCGCCAAACACCACCTAAACCTTGAGCAAATGCAGCTTGTTGCATTGCTAATACACTACAGCCTGCACTTTGTACTTGCTCGATACGAGGAACTTTTGGGTGTTCTTGATATTTAGCAATTGCTATTACAATCATAGGCGCACGAAGGGGAAGCTCTTTAGCACGGTTAATTACTTTTTCTGTCTGTTGCTCTGCCACTGCACTTTGATGGTAAATTTCACCCAGTTTATTGCGTGCATCACCTTGAGCAATGATGAACTGCCACGGTGCTATACAGCCATGATCAGGAACACGTAATGCTGCTTGCTTAATTATGTCGAGCTGCTCAGGCGTAGGACCCGGCTCTGTTAGTTTAGAGTCTGATTGGCGAGTAAGTAAAAGCTCGATAGCGTTCATAACGATTCCTCAAAATTCAAAACGATAGAGTAACATTTAAAACCTTAAATAATAAATACCGAGAAATTAAAATGCAAAACGGCCGCAAAGGGTCAACTATGCAGCCGTTAATAAAATACATTTAATGCGCTATTTTTTTATAACGTTTCGCTTTAACCAGTAATCAAAACTAACAAAACGCCCACCGCCCATAAAAAATAAACTTAGGAGCATAGCAAAATAAATTGCCGAAAATTCTATGCCATTATTTAAAATAGATGGTTTACCTTTTTCGTATAGGTAATCAGGAAAGCCATGCTCTTCAACTAAGCCTCGAATTTTCCCTATCCTGTCTTGTACTTCTAGTGAGTTTTCGAGGCTTTCTTTTGCACCAGGTATAGATAACCAATCAAGTACTTGCGCAGCACTTGTTTCTGGATTAGTCGGCGCTATTGCAAACCACCCGTTATGCCAATGTACTGAAGTAGCCGCTACAACCATTGTGAACATAAGCGGGATACTGACTAAGCGAGTTAAAAGGCCAAATAATAACAACCAACCTCCTAAAAACTCACTCCAACCAGCTAAAAAAGCTAGTAAGTCAGGAAACGGTAAGCCTAAACCCCATTCACTATTACCAAACCATTGAACGACATCAGGCGACGCTAAAAAGTTACTTAGAAAGCCTTCTGTTTCAGTGCTTATAGCAAGTTTGTTATAACCTGCGATGATCATAACGGGAGCTAAGATTAAGCGAAATAGTAAAGCAGGTAAACCATCTAAAAACGATAGTTTACCCAATATTGTGTTATAAAAACTGATTAGTTTATTCATGCGTATCCTGTGTGTTCAATGTTTATTAAGTTATAGACTATAAACAACAAAGACCGTATAAATTGATAAACTATTTCAATTTATTTACAAAGGTTAAATACTTCTCGCCACTTGTAGGGCTTCAAAAATAGCGCGTTTAGCATCAATTGCAGCAGCCAGTTTAGCTCCGCCTATCACATGCACTTTTGCGTTATCTGTGTAACCTTCTAGCACTTCGCTATTAGAAACCTGACCAATACAGGCAATAACAGTATCTACCGGCAGCACTTGTACTTCTCCAGCAACATTAATTGTTAACCCATTTTTATCAAAACTTTGATATTGGCAATCAGCAATTTGTTTAACGCCATGCTGTTTAGCAACTTGGCGATGTATCCAACCAGTGGTTTTACCAAGCTCACTACCAAAACGACCCGAACTGCGTTTTAACATATACAATTGGCGCTCGTCTTTATGAGGTTGTGCATCACACTCAATCCCCCATTGCGTTTTAAACTCGCTAATAGATTGTGATTTATGTTCACTTAAAAAAGCAACCATATCAAAACCAATACCGCCAGCACCTAAAATAGCGATTGATTTGCCCAATTCTACTTCGCCGCGTATGACTTCGTCATAAGCAAACACACGCTTATCATCACTACATTTAATAGAGGCTTCACGCGGCCTAACGCCTGTTGCAAAAACAATATCATCATAATTTTTAAGCATTGAATCGTCGTAAGCTTTACTAAGCTCCACAGTTACTTTTAATCGCTCGAGCTCATTTGTGAAGTAAGTAAGTGTATGGTTAAAGTCTTCTTTACCCGGTATCTGCATGGCTAAATTAAATTGGCCGCCCATTTGCGATTTTTGATCAATTAACGTGACGTTATGCCCTTTTTGAGCCAAGTAACAACTTGCTGATAAACCAGCAGGACCTGCACCGACAACTAATACATTTTTAGCTTTGGCTGCTTGCTCTAGCGGGTAATCTAGCTCAAATGCAGCTTGTGGATTAACTAAACACGTAGCACGTTTATTTTTAAATACGTGATCTAGACAACCCTGGTTACAGCCAATACAAATATTAATTTGTTTAGATTGATTGTTTACATACTTATTAAAAAACTCAGGATCAGCCAATAACGGACGTGCCATCGAAATTAAATCAGCCTCGCCTGCATTTAAAATATCGTTAGCAATTTCTGGAGTATTAATTCGGTTAACAGCAATCACAGGGACATTAACTACGTCTTTTAAACGCTTTGATGCTTCTTTAAATGCACCCGGTGGCACCATACTCGCAATAGTCGGTACACGCGCTTCGTGCCAACCAATGCCAGTGTTAAATATATCAACACCCGCTTTTTCAAGTTCGGTAGCCTGAATAACAACTTCCTCTGGTGTTGAACCGTTTGGAATCAAATCAATGACCGACAATCTAAAAATAATTAAGAATTTTTCAGATACTTTTGCTCTTACAGCTTTAATTATTTCAAGTGCAAGTCGCATTCTATTTTCTAAGCTGCCACCAAACTCATCATCGCGTTTATTGGTATGAGGCGCCATAAACTCATTAATCAAATACCCTTCAGAACCCATGACTTCTACGCCATCGTAGCCGGCTTTTTCAGCCATATAGGCAGAATGCGCAAAGTCTTTAATTGTTTTTTTTATCGAGCCAAGCGACATCGCTTTAGGTTTATAAGGATTAATAGGTGCTTTTATTGCACTTGGTGCTTGATTGAAAGGATGGTATGCATAACGTCCAGCATGTAATAATTGCAAACAAATTTTTCCACCGTGTTTATGCACAGCATCTGTGTAAGCGCGATGCTTAAACACATCGTAATAACTATTAAATGAGGAAGAAATAGGTGTTAACTTGCCACGTAAATTAGGGCTGTATCCGCCTGTAATTAACATCGCGGTGCCACCTTTTGCACGTGCTTCATAAAATGCGCGTAAGCGTTTGCGGTTATGCCAGCCCTCTTCAAGACCTGTATGCATTGAGCCCATAACCAAGCGGTTACGTAATTGTGTGTGTTTTAGTTGTAATTGTTGTTCTAACATCTTGTGCCCCGTTAACTGGTCTAACCTGTATACATTAGCTAATTCTGCTTTAATGGCAAGTAATAAGCAATATGTGCATGCATTTAATTAAAAATAGCAGTAAAAACTTACGTTTATATAGGTTCATAAACACTTCGTTACGATTTAGCAGTTAAATTTATTTTTATTCTAGGCTAAGATGGGACTAATGTATTAACTGTACCAAATTAAGGAGCTATTTTGATAGCAAAGGTATTTAAAGGTATTTGGGCTGGAATTAATTTTTCTCGTCGCTTAATACTAAACATTTTGTTTTTATTACTGGTAATTGTTTTCTTTGTGTCACTCTCAAGTGACGATGATCAAATAATAGTTGAAAATGGCTCTGTACTTAGGCTTAACTTAAATGGCCCTATTGTTGAAGAGAAAACATATATAGACCCAGTTGAAGCCGCAATTAGTGATGCAACTTCTGGTTCTGAAGCACCAAGCGAAATATTACTCGACGATATTGTTGAAGTAATAAACGAAGCGACTAAAGACGATCGTATCACGGTGATATTGCTTGATTTACAAGAGATGCCTAAAGCACATTTAAATAAACTTAAGCAAATTACAAAGGCTATTGATGCCTTCAAGCAAGCTGGCAAAAAAGTAATTGCATCGGGTTATTACTATACTCAAGCACAATACTATATTGCATCGCATGCTGACGAAATAGCTATGCACCCATACGGCAGCGTAGGTATTGAAGGTTATGGCATGTACCCGCTTTACTTTAAAGATGCACTTGAAAAGCTTGAAGTAACGCAGCATATTTTCCGTGTTGGTACATTTAAGTCAGCAGTAGAACCTTTTATTCGTAACGACATGTCCGATGCAGCTAAAGAAGCTAACCGCGTTTGGTTAGGCGCTCTTTGGAGCGAATACAAACAAGATGTTGCCGCTGTTCGCCCGTTTGATGAGTCAAATTTTGACGAAACAATGGACGTATATCTAGAAAAAATGAAAGCTGCCGATGGCGATGCAGGTAAATATGCACTTGATCACCAGTGGGTTGATTCTTTAAAAACAAATCAGCAAGTTCGCAAACAATTAATTGATTTAGTGGGCACACAAGAAGATGGTAAGACATTTAAGCAAGTTTCATTTCGTGAATACTTAAGCTTAATTAAACCGCCTATTGAAATTGATAACCCTATTACCGAAAAAGTAGCGGTAGTTGTTGCTAAAGGTACGATTGTTGATGGTGAGCGTAAAGCGGGCGAAATTGGGGGTGACTCTACAGCTGCCCTACTTCGTAAAGCACGCCTTGATGATAAAGTTAAAGCGGTTGTACTACGTATCGACTCTGGTGGCGGTAGTATGTTTGCCTCTGAAGTTATTCGTGCTGAAGTATTAGCCCTTAAGGCTGCTGGTAAACCTGTTATTGCTTCAATGAGTTCTGTGGCTGCATCAGGTGGTTATTGGATTGCCTCTGCTGCAAACGAAATTTGGGCAGCACCAAGTACAATTACAGGCTCAATTGGTGTATTTGGTACGTTTATGACATTTGAGAAAACCTTATCAAAAATTGGTGTTTATTCAGATGGCGTTGCAACAACCGAAATGGCTGGCTTTTCTATCACTCGTCCACTAAATGAAAAGATGGGTCAAGTAATTCAAATGAACGTTGAGGAAGCATACGGTCGCTTTTTAAATGTTGTTGCTGATGCGCGTAATATGACGCCTGAGCAGGTTGACAAAATTGCCCAAGGCCGTGTATGGATTGCATCTCAAGCACTTGAACTAGGTTTGGTTGATAAGCTAGGCGACAAACAAGATGCGATTGAAGCCGCTGCTGCACTTGCCAAGCTTAATCATTATGAAGTTAAAACTATTAAACAAGATTTAAGCTCGCAAGAAAAAATGATTCAAAACATTTTTGGTAATGCGTCTATTAAATCTATGCTTGGTTTGCAAACACAAAAAACATCTGTGTTAGCAACACAAGCTAATTTACAAAGTGTTATTAACCAATTAAGTACTGAAGTTGAAAACCTTAAAGATTACAACGATCCACAAGGTGTATACGCACGCTGTTTAGTGTGTAACGTTGCACAATAAAAGTGCATAGCTTCACCTAATCAGCTGTATTTAAAGCTGCTTAACGTTATACTAGGCCCAGTTTTTTTACTGGGCTTTTTTTATGAAACGTAAACGCATTTATATCGCTTATACTGGCGGTACTATAGGTATGAAAAAATCGAGTCGAGGCTATATTCCTGCTGAAGGTTTTTTAACAGAAACCGTAGTGAATAACGCAGAATTTAATCGTGATGAAATGCCTTTGTTTGATATTCACGAATACTGCCCTCTTATAGATTCTTCAGACATGTCTCCAGAGCATTGGCAACTTATTGCTAATGATATCAAAGATAAATACCAAGATTATGATGGTTTTGTGGTGCTCCATGGCACTGATACTATGGCGTATACAGCCTCAGCGCTGTCATTTATGTTCGAAAATTTGACTAAACCTGTGATTGTAACCGGCTCACAAATTCCGCTCTCACAATTACGTTCTGATGGCCAAGTAAACTTACTTAATGCCATGTATTTAGCTGCAAATTATCCTATTGCTGAAGTAAGTCTCTTCTTTAATAACCAACTGTTTAGAGGTAATAGAGCAACTAAAGCACACGCGGATGGGTTTAATGCTTTTGCCTCGCCTAATCTAGACCCCTTAGCGTTATCAGGTATTAATATTCAACTTATTAAGGGTCAGCTTAGCCCATATGTTGAAAATGAGCTGCAAGTTACACCAATTACACCTCAACCTATCGGGGTGCTTTATTTGTATCCTGGCATTAGCCAAGAGGTAGTTAAAAGCTTGGTCAATGGCAATATTAAATCACTGGTGCTACTGAGTTTTGGTGTGGGTAATGCACCACAAGATCCGAGCTTTTTGTCAATACTCGAAGAAGCAAGTAAACGTGGCGTCGTAATTGTTAACTTAACTCAGTGTTTAAAAGGTCATGTAAACATGGGTGGCTATGCAACAGGTAATGCGCTATTAAATATTGGTGTAATAAGTGGGTATGATATGACCCTTGAAGCATGTTTAACTAAGTTACATTATTTATTTAGCCAAAATCTTGAAGTCGAAACGATTCGTCATTTAATGCAAGATAACTTACGTGGTGAGTTAAGCCGTTAATTTTTACGGGCTAAAAATACAAAAGGCACGCTAAATAGCGTGCCTTTATCGTTTTAAACAACTGTTTTTATCTAACTTTAGCGTCTATATCTACTAAATCAGTTAAATGACACATTTCACCACTGTGGGTTTTTATGCCGTGCTCACCAAAGTAATCACGCTGGGCTTGAACTAAATGCCCATTACTCGGTGTAGTTAATGTTGCTAAATACGTTTGTGTAGCTCCCAATACAGGGAATGCTAAACCAGTCATTATTGCTTGACCGGTAATTTTTCGCAAAGAGTTAGACTCTTTTTCAAGAGTGTCAATAAATTCAACACCTTGTGCAACGCTATCAAGGTAGTCAGCACGGATTATACAACCAGCGCGCCATGTTTGAAGCGTTTTAGATAAATCTACTTTCCACTGATGAGTACGTGATGCACCTTTAATTAGCGCTAAACCTTGACGATACGCAAGTAAGCTTGCAAGTAAGAACGCGTCTTTTAGCTCTTCTAAATCAATTTCAACATTGTTCGTTGATTTAGATGCATATGTCATCTCTTGTGCAGCCGTTGTGTTACATGCATTAGTTAAATGACGAGCTTGAACAGCAGCAACAAGTGAAGGGACAGCAATACCAAGCTCTAGTGCATTTTGCGCAGTCCAAAGACCAGTACCTTTAGCGCCAACTTTATTATCAATTAAGTCCGCAAGCGGTACATTATTATGATTTTCAAGTGACAATATATGGCTAGAAATAGACAGTAAGTAACTATTTAATTGACCTTCTGACCAGTCATTAAATATCTCAGCTACTTCTTTTGGTGAACGATTAGTACCTAAACGAAGTAATTGGTACACTTCTGCAATAAGTTGCATCAGTGCGTATTCAATACCGTTGTGAACCATTTTTACAAAATGACCACTTGCTGATTGGCCAACACGTGCAAAACATGAGTCGCCATTATAGCTAGCAGCTACTTTTTCAAACCATGGCTCAATACGTTCCCAACCACCTTCAGAACCACTTGCCATCATTGCAGGACCATGACGAGCGCCTTCTGCACCGCCAGAAATTCCCATAGTGGCAAATTCAAATTTATTTTGGTATTTGAGTTTACGCGTTATACCATCTTTATAATTACTATTACCGCAATCGACTATCATATCGTCACAATTAACGCCGGCCTCTACAAGTTCATTACAAACTGTATCAACTAACTCACCAGCAGGAACAAGTAATAAAATAGAACGAGGTGCCTCTAAACGCCTTACCATGTCACTTAAATCAGAGACAATGTGAAGCCTATCAGCCATGCCTTGTGATTTGGCACAACTTAGTAACTCTTCACCCGCATGTGGGTTTTTATCATAAGCGACTAGCGTTATCCCTTTTTCAATCAAGTTTAGGGCAAGATTTTTTCCCATAACGCCTAACCCTACTAATGCAACTTGCATCTAGTGTCCTCCTCGGTAACAACTATTTGGTTAGAAAATTCAGTGTATAAATTAAATAATACCGCGTGCATTATACTCATACAGTCATAAAATACTAACTATGAGCTCATACAACATGCTTTTTTATTACAGATAAATAAGCTACGTAATTATATCAAACATCAATGCTCTCGGGGTGACTAAAAGCAACGCTAATTGAAATTAAGATCATTGACGCATTCTGACACCGGTGTCATAATGATGACACAATAGTTTTGTATAAAATAGTGGCAAACCTTTGAAGTTTGCACATAATTAAAATATTTTAATCTAATATAGATGTTTTAATTCAACAAAATAACGTCAACATGCTTTCACCAAGCAAACAGGAGAAATTGATGCTAAGACGCACGAAAATAGTCGCTACCCTTGGACCTGCTACCGATAGAGATAACAACTTAGAAAAAATTATTATCGCTGGGGCTAATGTAGTACGTTTAAACTTCTCACATGGTGTTGCCCAAGATCATAAAGACCGTGCGCAAGCTGTACGCGATATTGCAAAAAAATTAGGCAAGCATATTGCTATCCTTGCTGACCTTCAAGGCCCTAAAATCCGCGTTTCTACTTTTAAAGAAGGTAAAGTAACGCTTGCTGTGGGTGCAAAGTTCACTCTTGATGCAAAAATGGAAAAAGGCGAAGGCGATGTTAACTCTGTAGGTATTGATTATAAAGAACTACCTAACGATGTTAGCCCTAACGACCTACTACTCCTAAATGACGGCCTTATACAACTAAGTGTTGATGAAGTAGCTGGGCACTTAGTACATTGTACTGTAACTGTTGGCGGTGTTTTATCTAACAATAAAGGTATTAACCGTTTAGGTGGTGGCTTAACTGCTCCAGCATTTACTGAAAAAGATAAAGAAGATTTAATAACTGCCGCTGAAATTGACGTAGATTACATTGCCGTATCATTCCCACGTAGTGGCGACGATATGCGCTACGTACGCTCACTTGCTGAAGCTGCTGGTTCAAAAGCACAACTACTTGCAAAAATTGAACGTGCTGAAGCCGTTGAAACACAAGAAGCTGTTGATGACATCATTCTAGCGTCTGACGCTGTAATGGTTGCTCGTGGTGATTTAGGTGTTGAAATTGGTGATGCAGCTCTTATGGGCAAGCAAAAACTAATTATTCGTCGTGCTCGTTCATTAAACCGTACTGTAGTTACAGCAACGCAAATGATGGAATCGATGATCGATAACCCTATGCCTACACGTGCAGAAGTTATGGATGTTGCAAATGCTGTTCTTGATGGAACAGATGCTGTAATGCTTTCAGCTGAAACAGCTGCAGGTGATTACCCTGAAGAAACTGTTGCAACTATGGCACGTGTTTGTTTAGGTGCTGAATCTCAAAAAGAAACGCATGTTTCTAAGCATCGTTTAGATAGTCGTTTTTCTAACAATGCAGAATCTATCGCACTTTCTGCTATGTATGCAGCTAATCACTTAGATTCTGTTAAAGCTATCATCACGCTTACTGAATCTGGTAGCACGGCTAAATTAATGTCACGTATCAGCTCTGGCTTACCAATCTACTCGCTTTCACGCCATGCGAGTACATTAGGTCAAACAGCACTTTATCGTGGTGTTTACCCAGTATTTTTTGATTCTACAAAAACTGAAAAAGACGGTATGGTAAAAGCGGCACTTGATACTTTGGTTTCTCAAGGTTCTTTACAGTCTGGTGATACAGTAATTATTACTCACGGTGACTCAATGGAAACTGTGGGCGCAACTAACACTATGAAAATTGTAACTGTTGCGTAATTAAACGCCGAATATAAAAAATGCGAGCTTAGCTCGCATTTTTTGTGCCTGTAATAAAAGCGTTGGCTTTAACTTGCTAATGCCGCTTTAACCTTATCTCGGTAGCTACGGCTCACTTTTAATTCTTGTCCGTTTTCAAGTACTAATAAATACTCGCCACTTACTTGTGTAACCAGCTTACTAATTTGTTTTGTATTTACTATTGCACTGCGGTGTACACGCACAAATAACTGAGGGTCCAGCTCTTGCTCAAGCTCTTTCATTGTTTTACGAAGTATATGCGTTTGTCCATCTTCACAGTGTAAACACATATAGTCACCTGCAGCATCAACCCATTGGATAGTCGCTACAGGTACCCGTATAATTTCACCCTGCTCTTTTACTGCAAGCGATTCTGGGTAACGTCTATCTGTTAAGGTATCGCCAGTCGCTAATTTTTTTAATATTTCTTCGCAATTATTACCAGTAATACCGGCTACAAAACTCGCTAGTTTTTTCTTATGGGCGTTGTCTTGCTGCGTTTTTAAATAAGTATGCACTTTTTCTACCGCCTGTTTTAATCTGTTATCATCAACGGGTTTTAAAATGTAATCGAGAGCATGAATTTCAAATGCTTTTACAGCAAACTGATCAAAAGCAGTTACAAATACAATTGCAGGTAATACTTTTGTACTTTCGCTAAGCGCTCTTGCCACCTCAAAGCCATTCATACCTGGCATCTGAATATCTAAAAAAACCAAATCGATTTTCTCTCTTTGGCACATTTCAATTGCATCAGCGCCTGAACTACATAATTTAATTACTTCAATATCAGAATATTCTTCAAGTCTTACCGCTAAACCTTTTCGCGCTAACGGTTCATCATCAACAATGAGTGTTTTTATTTTAGTCATTTTTCACAGCCTTCTCAAAAGGTACTCGCAGATTAACTTTTAATCCACTTGGCGTATTATGTGATAATACAAACGAATAATTATTTTCATACAACGTTTTTAATCTATCTTTGGTGTTAGCAACACCTACACCTTGAGCGTTAACTAATTGGCCATCAAGTATTTCAGTGCCAGGGCCGTTGTCACCCACTTCTAGTAATAATTCATTCGCAAATACTTGTGCTTTAATATCAATTACACCACCTTCTGTCAGATGGGCAATGGCATATTTAATCGCGTTTTCTATAATTGGTTGCAAAATTAAGCTCGGTACTAAAGCCTCTTTTGCTTGCTCGCTAATATCTACATTTACTTTCAATCGCTCATCAAAACGGACGCGCTCTATTTCTAAATAAAGCATGAGAGCATGTAGCTCTTGCTCAAGCGGTACTTTTTTAATTGGATCGGTATTAAGTGTGTAACGTAAAAAGTCACTTAACCTTGCTACCATTAAGTTAGCATCTTTGTTTTCTTTAACCAAAATTAAAGTAGAAATAGCGTTAAGTGTATTAAATAAAAAATGGGGATTTAACTGATACCTGAGCATTTTTAGTTGCGCTTCGTGTGCCATCGTTGTGGCCTTTAACGCTTTTTGTCGCTCACTTTGTAATAACTGATAATATTTAACGCCAAAGTACAAACCACTCCAACATAAAATAATATATACAGAATCTAAGCCTTGCTGCAGGTAATAAAACCACTCCTCTGGTCTATAACCATGGCGGTATATTTCCCATAGATTGAATTTTTGAACGACAGCCCATAGAGTCCCCGTTATATAAGAGGCACCAAATACTACAATCATTAATACCCAAGGAGAGGCATTCCAAATTTTACGGTAAATATACCTAAGCGGCACTGTCATCAAACAACCAGCGTAAGCATTCAATAAAATAACAAATACGTATATATCACGCATTTCAAATACTTTAGAGCCGATATAATTTACTAACGCGTAACCAATCCAGCCCGCGATTTGCAAAAGCCAAAAAAAACGTTGCCTGTTATCGACTAAAGATTGCCAGTTCAAAATAGATGTTTACTCCGTATGGTTAAAACTAATTCCATAAAATAGGCGTTTGTTATTTTTATTATTTTTACCTATGTAGGGCTAATTTTCACAAAATTAGGTAGTCTTATTATATAGATTTATGAGTTTGCATAGCACTACAGCTTGCCTTGCTTTTTAAGAGTCTTACCGCAAACAAATAGTCGAGACACTAAAAAAGCGAAAGGTTATCCACCTTCCGCTTTTTAAATATCAATAGCTTTGTGTAAATTAAGCTAGTTTATCTGATGCTACTTTGTACGTTGGATCTTCAATCACATTCACTTCAACTAAATCACGTGCTTTATGAAGCAACTGCGTACAGTCTTTACTTAAGTGACGTAAATGAAGTTGTTTACCTGCTTTTGTATATTTGTCAGCAAGTGTATCAATTGCTTCTATTGCACTGTGGTCAGATACGCGGCTGTGTTTAAATTCAACAATCACATTTTTAGGATCATTTTTCACATCGAATAACTCAGAAAAGTTTTTAACAGAGCCAAAGAATAACGGACCATGTAGTTCGTACACCTTAGCGCCTTCCTGATCAATGTAGTTAGTTGTATAAATCTGCTTCGCATGCTGCCAAGCAAATACTAGAGCCGATACAATAACACCCACACATACAGCAATCGCTAAATCAGTAATAACCGTCACGCCCGACACAAGAACAATCACAAATGCATCAGATAATGGTACGCGCTTCATCATTTTAAAGCTTGCCCACTCAAATGTACCAAGTACTACCATAAACATAACACCAACAAGTGCAGCTAATGGGATCATTTCAATTAAGCTAGAGGCAAAAATAATAAAACCAAGTAGCATAAGTGCAGCGCTTATACCTGATAAACGAGAGCGGCCACCTGAGTTAATATTGATCATTGATTGACCAATCATTGCACAACCACCCATTGCACCAAACATACCGCAGGTAATATTTGCAGCGCCTTGACCAATACATTCTTTATTACTATGACCACGAGTTTCTGTGATCTCATCAATTAAGCTAAGCGTTAATAATGATTCAATTAAACCAATAGCCGCTAAAATAAGTGCATATGGGAAAATAATTTTCAGTGTTTCTACATTAAAAGGCACCATAGGAATATGAAATTCAGGTAAGCCGCCAGCGATTGTTGCAGCTTCGTCGCCTGTCATTCCTTTTAAGAAATCTAATACTGTATGCGCTTCTAAATCAAACCCAATCACTAATCCGGTTACAGTTACAATAGCAACTAGAGATGAAGGCACTGCTGTAGTCAATTTTGGCAAAAAGTGGATTATTGCCATGGTTAATGCAACTAAGCCAAGCATGATAAATAATGGATTACCTGTCATCCATTCTTGTCCGCCCATACCGTCTGGCACTTTAAACTGCCCTAGCTGAGCTAAAAATATAACAATTGCTAACCCGTTTACAAAACCAAGCATTACCGGATGAGGAACCATACGGATAAACTTACCGAGTTTAAATACACCCGCGAGAATTTGCAGTATTCCCATCAGCAACACAGTTGCAAATAGATACTCAACACCGTGATCAAGCACTAAACTTACCATGACAACAGCTAGTGCACCGGTTGCACCTGAAATCATACCAGGGCGACCACCAAAAATAGCCGTAATTAAACCAACGATAAACGCGGCATATAGACCAACCAAAGGTTCTACATTTGCAACAAATGCAAACGCAACTGCTTCTGGGACTAAGGCTAACGCCACAGTTAATCCAGATAGAATATCGTTTTTAGCAGAGCTAGGCGCCCTACTGAGTAAGTTAAACATTGAGGTCCTCAAATGGTGTAATGGGTATCAAAAAAAGCGCTAAATTCTACCAAATTAGCGCTCAGTTAACAATTGTCATTATGTGGTTAAGCTAAACTAAAAATGGTTTAGCTTTTAAAAGAAGTGCTTTTACAAAGGAAGGGAAGTACTGCGTTTTACACATGTCATTGTTACATTAGAATGTACTTCTTGGACGTATTCTAAGCTTAGTAAATTATCGCGCACAAAATGCTCATACCCTTCTATGCCTTGTGAAATTATGCGTAGCATAAAGTCCATGGTACCAGCCATAGTGTAACACTCTGTTACCTCGTCGTAGCTCATGATCAGCTTTTCAAACTCAGCAAGATTCTTTTTACCGTGATTTGATAAACGCACATGTGCATATACAAGCATATCAAAGCCAAGTTTTTTCTCATCTAAAAGAGCCACTTTGCTTTTTATATAACCATCTTGCTCTAGCTTAGCGATTCGACGCCAGCATGGAGATTGAGACAAGCCTACTTTATCTGCAATTTCTGCGGTTGATAAACTAGCATCTTGTTGTAAAAGTGCCAATATTTGGCGATCTACGTGATTTAGAGACATTTTATTTCTTATTTATCAAATAAACTGGTTAAATTATACAGCCATTTTAAAACTCAGTCTGCTTATTTTTAATGTTTATGCAGTTTGTAAACTTAAAATAAGCAACTTAACCAAACTTACCACTTACAAAAGGATTTGTTTTTTTTTCAAATCCCACCGTAGTGTCGCTACCATGTCCTGCCAGTATTTTAGTATTATCAGGTAAGGTTAAAATATGCGTCTTAATCGACTCTATAAGTTGTTCACTGTTCCCCTTAGGGAAATCAGTGCGCCCTACTGAGCCTTTAAAAATAACATCACCTACAATAACGCATTCATTCTCTTGTTGATAAAACACAATATGACCAGGTGTATGCCCTGGGCAATGCTTCACTAAAAAGCTAAGTTTACCTACGCTCACGGTATCGTTATGGTTTAGCCAAATATCCGGATAAAAAGGCTCAATGGGTTTAAACCCGAACATTTGTGCTTGCATAGGTAAGTTTTCAAACCAGAAGTACTCATCTTTTTGTGGGCCAATAATTTGTACGTTAAATTGATTACGTAAAATATCAGCCCCACCCACATGATCTAAATGCCCGTGCGTTAACCAAATAGCACTTAATTCTAGTTTATGCTCATTAAGGGCTGCTACTATTTTATCAGGGGCGCCACCTGGGTCTATGACTACGGCTTGTTTAGTTTCACTACACCAAATAATACGACTATTTTGTGCAAATGCAGTGACGGGTATGGTTATAATTTGCATATTAGATTTCTTTACTTTTTTGATCCGGGATAACAACTTCTTCTTCAAATGACATCAATATTGGGTACTTTAAGTACGCTTGATCATAAAATGGACTTTGCTCATATAACCAGTTTAATCTCGCATCAGCGTCGCTTGCGAACGATTTATCTTTAAGCTTTTCATCAAACTTAAGCGCTAGCTTTGGATTATCTTTTAGCATTTGGCGTGCATACGGAATGAGCGCATAGTTTTCCATGTACTCAGTACGCTGAAAAATAGTATTAAATTCCCCCCATGCAAAAAACGAATCTGGTGCTTCAGGGTGCAATAAATGCACAGCAAGCTCACCTGCTTTTTGTTGAGTATTGACTTGATACCAACCATCTAAATCTACATTTATAGCAGGGACGTAATCAAAAGTTGCTGATACTCTAAAACGCCCTTCAAATGGTGCTTTATCAAACGTGTAGTCTGCCACCTTTGCAACTTTCAAAGGCTGTGTGTTTGCCCCTTCAAGTTTATTAATAGAGACACCATGTAACTTTAGTTTCTTAATTATATTGCGATATACAGGCGGAATAAAAAAAGCTTTAGGTACTTCAACTGTATGTTGTACATCTTTTTGCCAATAAATAGGTAAGTCGGTATATGTATGTGCTTTACCCAAATACTTCACTTCATTTTGGCCTGAGAGCGCATTCATGCTTGATGAATACTCAATACCTTTAAACTGCGCAATCGTATCAGCTTGCTTGGAATAGCCACGCTTTACTATTAACTGTTTAGGAACAAATTCCTGTTCTTTTTTTACTGCATCAGCTAATTCATGACTGTGCTTTGATAGCGCAGTAATAGCACCATCTAAAAATACATAAGTTCCCAATACACGTTGCTTGTAAGGCTTCAATGAATGATTTTCGACTAAAATAGTCGGCAATGACTTTAAATCCCCCCAACCATTTGAAAAACGTGGCGTAGCAACCCAGCCCGCTAACCCTTTTTTAAAGTCGCGTTTATCCATAACAAAAACAAGTGGTCCTGGGATGTGTCCTTGCTTCGCTAGCGTATCGTCAATGAGAGGTTTAAAAAACTGGTTTAATGCATCAGATACCGCAGGCGATTCGCTCGAAAATACCGGATTGTAACCATAAGTCACATCGTATTGGTAATCTGCGCCGTCGGTAACGTGTACATCAATGTATAAATTTGGGTTGTAGTCGTTAATAACCTTTAAAACACTTCTAACTTCTGGGGTATCTAATTTAGTAAAATCACGATTTAAATTAAGGTTATTAGCATTTGTTCTAAAGCCCATTTTTGCAGGGCCCCGTTGATTAATGCGATTGAATGCACTGCTACGTTCGTGACCATCTACATTTAAAATAGGAATAAATAATATGTTTACCTTTTTTAAAATGTCACGGCGCTTACCCGTCGCTATATCTCTGAGTAACATGAACATGGCATCTTTACCGTCTATCTCACCAGAATGTATTCCTGCCTGGATAAAAATAGTTGGCTTAGTGCTATTAGCCATTTGCCTTGCTTCAAAAAAGCCTTGTTCACTGGCAATCAACATTTTTATTGCGCGTTTACTATTACTATAGCCAATGGTTTGAGATTGAAACTGAGTAGGGTTTGCAGCAACTAACCTATCTACAAATGCCATTGTATTTGCATAATCGGGCGACGCTTCACCTGCAGATAACTCAAAGTCAGTAGTTAACGGCCCTTGTTTTTGTAAAAGCTCTACGCTTTTCCCCTGCCACTCAATGAGTGGAGGTAAGTGTGCGTCATACGCCACACTTGCAGATAAAATTAGTAAACTTGCAAACATATAATTCTCTAACAAACGCCTTAATTATATAAATTATATCAACTAAATTTTTTATAATGAGGAAACTGCGGTGATTCAACAAAAAAATGCAGCCAAATACATTTCACTCATTCACACCCGTGTTTTTAGGCTTTATAACCTTATTAAGTATTATACCAATGCGCAATAATACTTAATCATTTTGCGGGGCTAACCATGTCGCTACCTGCGTTAAAAAACTCTCATTTACGACTGCATGGATGCAGGAGCAATTGCCGAGAACAACTAAATAGCGAATTTTTGCCTAGCTATCAACACGTTTTTCCGCCCTCAAAATAGATCATTTAATTAAGCGAATTGGTATTACTCATTGGTTTAAGTTACTAAATTACAGGCACAAAAAAAGGAGCCATAGGCTCCTTTTTAATACTTATATAAAAAGCTTAAGCGGCTAGGCCTTCTTTTGCTTTTTCTACAAGCGCTGCGAATGCAACTTGGTCATAAACAGCGATATCTGCAAGGATCTTACGATCGATTTCTACAGAAGTCTTTTTAAGACCATTGATAAAACGGCTGTAAGACAGACCATTTTGACGTGAAGCAGCATTGATACGTGCAATCCATAATTGACGGAAAGTACGTTTCTTCGCACGACGGTCACGGTAAGCGTATTGACCCGCTTTAGTAACAGCCTGGAAAGCTACGCGGTAAACACGTGAACGTGCTCCGTAGTAACCTTTTGCTTGTTTTAAAACTTTTTTGTGACGTGCACGTGCGACAACGCCGCGTTTAACTCTTGCCATTTCTAAAAACCCCTATTAAGCGAACGGTAACATACGTGAAACTAGACCATGGTCATTTTTATGAACCATCATCTTAGGACGTAGGTGTAACTTACGCTTAGAAGTTTTCTTAGTCAGAATATGACGAAGATGCGCTTGTTTACGCTTGAAACCGCCAGAAGCAGTCTTTTTGAAACGCTTAGCAGCGCCACTGTGACTTTTTAGCTTATAAGCCATTGCAATAACTCCAATTGTATTGCTTTTAAATTAGTAAGCAGGCGTGAGATATATTTCTATAGCTCCACTTTTAGGCCTAACTTACTGCCATGTTCCGGTGAAGACCCAACATAAATGCCGCAATCTTGCTTTAAGACCGGTTAACTCAGGTGAATATTCGCATATTGCTTGCAGACCTGAGCTAATTTCGGTGCGTATTATCGCTTAAAAATTATTTTTTAGCAACAGGCGCCATCATCATAACCATTTGGCGGCCTTCAACACGATTTGGGAAAGACTCAACTACTGCAAGCTCTTCTAAATCGGCTTTGATACGGTTTAATAATTCTATACCAATTTCTTGGTGAGCCATTTCACGACCACGGAAGCGGATAGTAATCTTAGCTTTATCACCAGCTTCTAAGAACTTACGTAAGTTGCGAAGCTTAACCTGATAATCACCTTCATCCGTACCAGGACGGAATTTGATTTCTTTTATCTGGATTTGCTTTTGCTTCTTCTTC
The DNA here is from genome assembly GCF_016598755.1 of Pseudoalteromonas sp. LC2018020214. NCBI lineage: Bacteria > Pseudomonadati > Pseudomonadota > Gammaproteobacteria > Alteromonadales > Pseudoalteromonadaceae > Pseudoalteromonas > Pseudoalteromonas sp. LC2018020214. The sequence continues at coordinate 1,653,449 of NZ_CP066804.1, read as the reverse complement.
TGCTCTTTTAGTTCTTTGCTTTTTTCAAAGATGAACTTACCGTAGTCCATGATTCTACAAACAGGCGGCTCAGCGTTTGGACTGATCTCAACAAGATCAACACCCGCTGCATCGGCCATAGTTTGCGCGTCTTGTAATGACTGAATTCCAGCTTGTTCGCCTTCAATGTCAATTAAACGAACTTCTTGCGCTGTAATTTCTTCGTTAATACGATTTTTTTGAGCTGTTTGTTGCCCTTTCTTGCCGCCTCTAATAGTACGTTCCTCCAAGAATATCAATAATATAAGCGTGTAAATGGCTGTTTGTTAATGCCTTACACGCTCGATTTTTACTGTCGATTTTTAATTTCTTCACTAATTTTAGCTACAAAATCATCAACATTAAATTTGCCAAGGTCTTCACCTGTGCGAGTACGCACTGCTACTTCTTGCTGTTCAACTTCTTTATCGCCAACAACAAGCAAGTATGGAATACGCTTCAGTGTATGCTCACGGATTTTAAAGCCAATCTTCTCATTTCTCAAGTCAGCAGCGGCTCTAATTCCAAGTTTATTTAATTTTTGTACAACTTCTTTAACATAAGGAGCCTGTTTATCGGTAATATTCATAATTACCACTTGCTTTGGTGCAAGCCACGTCGGGAATAAACCAGCGTACTCTTCAGTTAAAATGCCAATAAAGCGTTCAATAGAACCTAAAATAGCACGATGTATCATTACAGGTGTACGACGCTCGTTATTTTCTGCTACATAAGTAGCACCTAAACGACCCGGTAATGCAAAGTCTAATTGCACTGTACCACACTGCCACGCTCTGTCTAAACAATCGTACAAAGTAAATTCAATCTTCGGACCGTAAAACGCGCCTTCGCCCGGAAGATAATCAAATTCAATATCGTTTAGCTTAAGTGCATCAGCTAAAGCAAGCTCTGCTTTATCCCACATATGGTCTTCACCAATGCGTTGTTCTGGGCGAGTAGATAGCTTAACTACAATCTTCTCAAATCCGAATGTTTCATATGTATCATAAACCATCTTAATACACGCTGACACTTCGTCCATTATCTGCTCTTCAGTACAGAAAATGTGAGCATCATCTTGTGTAAAGCCACGTACACGCATTAAACCGTGTAGTGCACCTGATGGTTCATTACGGTGACAACAACCAAATTCAGCCATACGAAGTGGTAAATCACGGTACGATTTTAAACCTTGGTTAAAGATTTGCACGTGACCAGGGCAGTTCATTGGTTTAATTGCGTATTCACGTTTTTCAGACTCAGTGGTAAACATTGCTTCTGAATATTTTTCCCAGTGACCTGATTTTTCCCAAAGTGAACGATCCATCATCATTGGACCTTTTACTTCTTCGTACTCATATTCGCGTAATTTTTCACGTACAAATTCTTCAAGCTCGCGGTAAATGCTCCAACCATCGTTGTGCCAAAATACCATGCCTGGTGCTTCTTCTTGCCAATGCCATAAATCAAGCGCTTTACCAATACGACGGTGATCGCGTTTTTCAGCTTCTTCAAGGCGCTTTAAATACGCTTTAAGTTGCTTTTTATCGCCCCACGCGGTGCCATAAATGCGTTGTAGCATTTTGTTTTCTGAATCACCACGCCAATATGCACCCGCCACTTTCATTATTTTGAAGTTTTGGCAAAATTTCATGTTAGGAACGTGAGGTCCACGACACATGTCTACATATTCTTCGTGATGATATAACCCTGGGCGGTCATCTTTAGCGATGTTTTCGTCCAAAATTTCTATTTTGTATGTTTCGCCACGCGCTTCAAATGTATCGCGTGCTTCTTGCCAGCTTACTGTTTTTTTCACTACGTCGTAGTTGGTTTTTGCAAGTTGCAGCATACGCTTTTCAATTGCTTCAAGATCATCTTGTGATAATGAGTGTTCCATATCGATATCGTAGTAAAAACCGTTATCAATGGTAGGACCAATTGCCATTTTTGCGTCTGGGAAAAGTTGCTTAACGGCATGACCAATTAAGTGAGCACAAGAGTGACGAATGATTTCAAGGCCGTCATCGTCTTTAGCGGTAATGATCTCAAGACGAGAATCTTCACAAATTTTATCACATGCATCAACACGGTCGCCATTTACACGGCCCGCAATGGTCGCTTTAGCTAAACCAGGACCAATGTCGTTTGCAACATCAAGCGTGCTTACAGGGTTTTCAAAACTACGTTGACTTCCGTCTGGAAGAGTAATAACTGGCATTATAAATCCTTGCTACAGTGGTGACACCTACAATGTATCACGTGTATTTTTAATAAATTAAATGAGAATGACTCGACAACGCTTTTACGAATAAGCATTGACTAATATATGTAGATGAGGAGTCTATTCAACTACAAAGATATATTGTCGCGTGCCGCGCATTTAATTACAAGTTTAAAGGGGTGAAATCCACCCGTTTTATCCACAAAATGTAGCTTTTAAAGCAAAAAAATCATTTTATTAAAATATAAAAGCATCAATGCATTAATTACGCGCCTACAACTATACCCACACTCGCATTTTAATGTGCGTTGCGTATAATACTGCGTAATTAAGTTATTTTAGAGAATAGACATGAGAACATGTGGTGTAGAAATTACCGGTAGTGATGTACTACTTTGTATTTTAAGTAAAGATAATGACGTATTTGATATTCGCGATGTGCGCCAAACACGCTTTACCTTAGGTAACGGTAACGACACTGAAGTAATGCGTAAATTTCAATTCGATTTTGCAAAATTAATGCAAGATTACCAAATTGATTCTGTTGCAATTCGTGAGCGTCAGCCTAAAGGTAAATTTGCTGGCAGTGCAAAAGGCTTTAAAATGGAAACTGCAATTCAATTAATCGACAACTTAGATGTACGTTTATTTACTACAACTGAAGTTAAAGAGCAGTTAAAACGCAACCCCATCCCTATTGATTTTGAAGAAACAGGCCTTAAAAAGTACCAAGAAAATGCTTTTGTAAACGCTTACGTTTACATCATGAAAAAAACATACCGCAGCGACGAAATGTAAACTCATTACTCGTTTAAAAACGCGTACTTACATTGTAAGACGCGTTTTTTTGTGTCTAAAAAGTAGTATTAGCTTTTATTAATCTAATAATACATTAGTCTAACTGCACTTCTCTTTGTCGACAATATGTGTTTATTTTAACTTTGTAGTTTACATAACTCACACACATTTTCATGGAGAGAGCAATGCACACACACACTATTGCGGTAAAAGAAGTAGAGAAAATAAATCACTTGCCGTTAGCTCAAAGCTACTTTAAAGGTATACAAAGCACACCTTTAACAAATTCAACTATAGGCGAGTACTTTGACTTTATTGTCGACAAAAACCCAGAGGCGTTAGCTGTTGTAGTTCATCACCAAGGTATTAGATTAACGTATAAAGAATTTCAAAAAAAAGTTAATCAGCTTGCGAAGGGGTTACTTGCCCTTGGCGTAAAACCAGGTGAGCGCGTTGGTATTTGGTCTCCTAATAATATTGAGTGGTGCTTAACCCAATTTGCAACGGCAAAAATTGGCGCAATAATGGTGTGCATCAACCCGGCCTACCGTCCTAACGAATTACAATATGCTTTAAATAGTGTTGAATGCTCTACTCTGATCACAGCATCAAATTTTAAAGGCAGTGATTACTTAGAAATGCTTAATTGTTTAGCGCCAGAACTTGCAACTTGCGATAAAGACACACTTAATTTAAAAGCACTACCCACTCTTAAAAATATAATCCGCATTGGCGATGAAGCATCACCTGGTATGCACTCTTTTAATGATGTTATTAACTTGCCAACAGCAGCTCATGAGCTTGAATTAAAAGCAATAGGTGAAAACTTAAATGCTGAGCAAGACATCAATATACAATTTACATCAGGCACAACAGGCAACCCAAAAGGCGCAACGCTCACGCATAAAAATATTTTAAATAATGCGCTATTCGTCGCCGAATCTATGCACTTTACGAGCGATGACAAGTTATGTATCCCTATCCCGTTATATCATTGCTTTGCAATGGTATTGGGTAGCTTATTGTGTGTTAGTAAAGGTGCAGCAGCCATTTACCCAAGTGATTCGTTCGATGCAAAAACCACACTAGATGTAGTTCAACAAGAAGGATGTACAGCGCTGCACGGTGTACCTACTATGTTTATTAGTGAGCTTGAGCTAAGTAATTTTAACGATTATGACCTAAGTACTTTACGCACGGGTGTAATGGCAGGCTCTACATGCCCAGAGCAAGTAATGCGCAAAGTACAAACACAAATGAACATGCATCAAGTACTGATTGCTTACGGGCAAACGGAGTGCAGCCCCATAAACAACATTACCGAAACAGACTCTTCAATTGAGCGGCAAGTAACGACAGTTGGCCGCGCCCTTGCCCATACCGAGGTTAAAATAATTGACGAGCTGGGTAACATTCAAAAAATTGGTCAACCTGGCGAAGTGTGTAGTAAAGGTGCAGGCATAATGCGCTGCTATTGGAATGACGAAGCTAAAACAAAAGCCACAATAGATGACGAAGGGTGGCTGCACTCTGGCGATTTAGGTGTCATGGATACAGAAGGGTTTGTCACGATTGTTGGGCGTATAAAAGATATGATTATTCGCGGCGGCGAAAACATTTACCCTCGAGAAATAGAGGAAGTACTTTACACCTACCCGGGCATTCAAGATGCTGCCATATTTGGTATAACAGATGAAAGGTATGGCGAGGAAGTGTGCGCTTGGATCCAACCAAAAGAAGATGCTGTACTTGATGAGCAAGCAATTCGTGAGTTTTTAAAAGACAAACTAGCCTACTTTAAAATGCCACGACATATCCGTTTTGTAGAAAACTACCCAATGACAGTAACAGGTAAACTGCAAAAATTTAAAATGCGCGAGCAAATGCAAGAAGAGCTAAGCGACAACGCTTTTTCCTAGTTTCGTCTTTAAGTAACTGAGGCTCTGGGTAAGGAATTTATCTCAGAGCTATGTTCAGAGCTAGCAGCGTTAAATTTACGTATATTAGGACTAATACTAAAAAGCACAGCCAATTGGCTGTGCTTTTTATGAACTGAATTTATTATAAATTCAACATTCTCTTTTTTAAACGCTCTAAATCAATCGCACTCGAGCGCACTGTTAATTTAATATGGCTGTATTCATATTCTTCTTTAACAACACTCATACTCGTTCGGATTTCGCCCACAATACCTTTGGCTGTGTACGGTATAACAATCTCTTCTTCAATCATGTCCTCTTGAGCAATGCCAATAATATATTTGTGCAATTTACTAATATCATCTGGATTACGTGTAGAGGTCATCATCGCATCAGGAAATTCATCCATTAGCGACTGCTGCTGCTCAGTACTTAATTGGTCTGACTTATTTAGTACTAATAATTTTTTGCTACCTTCTACCCCAACTTCTGCCAGTACTTTATGTACTACTTCAAGCTGTGAGCGAAAAGAAGGATCTGAAGCATCTACAACATACAACAGTAACGACGCATCATGTGCCTCAGCGAGCGTTGAATGAAATGAAGCAACCAAATCATGAGGTAATTTTTTAATAAAACCAACCGTATCTGAAACCAATATACGAGGCTGGGTAATCGGATACAGCGCGCGAACAGTGGTATCTAGCGTTGCAAAAAGTTTGTTTTCGCCTTCTACATCACTACCTGTAATTGCGCGCATCATTGATGACTTGCCCGCATTGGTATAACCAATTAAAGCCACTGAGAATAGCTCAGAGCGCTGCGTACGTCTGTCCATCATTACATCTTGAACACTAACAAGTTCGCGCTTTAATTCTGCTAACTGATCGCGCACCTTACGGCGATTTAGCTCAAGTGTGGTTTCACCCGCACCTTTACCCATTTGGCGTTCTTTATCACCTGTTGATGTTTCACGCAGTCGTGGCGCTACATAATTAAGGCGAGCTATTTCAACTTGTAATTTTGCAGTTTTAGTACGCGCATGACGACTAAATATTTCAATGATAATACCGGTGCGGTCAAATACTTCTACACCTAGCTGGTTCTCAACATTACGTAGTTGAGAAGGCGTTAAATCGCAGTCAAATACCACTACATCAGCACATGCAAAATCAAGTTCGCCTGATGGGATTTCTGAGGATATTTCGGTTAAAGGGTCTTCATCAAGTAAATCATCTTCTTGCTCGTTTTCAACCATCCCTTTATTACCGGTAAGGTGGGCTATTTCAGCTAGTTTACCTGAGCCCAGTACATTAACTTTTTGAGTTGAGCTTTGCTTTTGCGATTGCGTACCTACTACTTTAAATCCTAACGTAGTCACCAAACGAGCAAGCTCTGCAAGCGACTCTGTTGCTTCGTCGCCTTTAAATTGTGGTGTGCTAATAGAAATAAGTAACGCATTAGGAAGTGATGGTTTTGCAGTTAGTTGCATAATTTTTTGTCTTAATGCACCTAAAGTGCAAACCTAATTTTCATTCGAAAGTAACTTGATCCTACGCTGTTATAGCCCAGCTTTATAGGGTTATAGTTCACTAATGGCGTTAATATTTAAAACTAACCATAATATACTCAATTTTATGGCTAGTTTTAAAATCACATTATATTAAAGCCTTATGTTCAGCTTTAATATTAAACGACGCCTTGCTCAATCATTGCATCGGCGACGCGCCTAAAGCCTGCAATGTTAGCGCCTAATAAAAGATTTCCAGGCTCACCAAATTCTGTAGCGGTATCGTTGGCGGTAACAAATATATTTTTCATAATTTGTTTTAGCTTTTCATCAACTTCTTCAAAGGTCCAACTTTGCATACTCGCATTTTGTGCCATTTCTAATTGGCTTGTCGCAACGCCGCCGGCATTGGCCGCTTTACCTGGTCCATACGCAATTTTTGCAGCAATAAAGCAATCAATAGCCTCTTTTGATGAAGGCATGTTTGCGCCTTCACTTACTAATAAACAACCGCCGGATAATAAAGCGCTTGCATCCGCCTGTGTTAATTCATTTTGTGTGGCGCACGGAAAAGCAGCGGCAGCATTAAAGCGCCAAACAGCGTGCCCATCTTTAGGGTAGTCATTTACAGAAATATAAATAGCATCGGGGTGAGTTTGTTTATATTCGCTCAAGCAATCACGCGATTGCTCTTTCAAACATTTAATTAGATTTAAATCTATACCCGATTCATGATACACAGTGCCACGAGAGTCGCTGCAACTTACTGGTGTTGCCCCCATTTGATAAAGCTTTTCCATGGCATAAATAGCAACATTACCTGCGCCCGAAACTAAGCAGCGCTTTCCTTGCAGGCTATCGCCGCGCGCTTGCAACATGTAGTCAGCAAAATAAACAGCGCCGTATCCAGTGGCTTCTTTTCGTACAAGCGATCCACCCCACAATAAGCTTTTACCTGTTAAAACACCTTCATAGCGCCCAGTCAAACGCTTATATTGACCAAACAAGTAACCTATTTCTCTCGCCCCGACTCCAATGTCTCCAGCGGGTACGTCGGTTGTAGGACCAATATGGCGATAGAGCTCACTCATAAATGATTGGCAAAAACGCATTATTTCAGCATCTGAGCGCCCTTTTGGATCAAAGTTTGCCCCGCCTTTACCACCACCGATCGGTAAACCTGTTAAAGCATTTTTAAATATTTGCTCAAACCCTAAAAATTTAATTATGCTGGCATTCACACTTGGGTGAAAACGTAAGCCACCTTTATAGGGGCCAAGTGCAGAGTTAAACTCAATTCTGTAGCCTTTATTGACCTGAATATTGCCTTCGTCATCAACCCAAGGAACTCTAAACATAATTTGGCGTTCGGGTTCAACTAAGCGTTGTATAATGGCATTTTTTTTGTATTTTTCTGAGTTTTCTAAGATAGGCTCGAGTGATTCAAGTACTTCTTCAACGGCTTGATAAAACTCGCATTGTGCAGGACTACTATTTTTTAATTGTGCGATTGTGCTATGGATATAATTCATAATTATTCTTCCGTGTTAATAATAAAAGTATTTATCAGATGTTAAAGTAAACGTGATCAAGTTTATGATTCATGCTTTAAGGTCTTAATTTAATATAATTAACTATTACCTTAGCATGAAAAATTGAGATATTTAACGCCAGCTGCGTGAATTATTTTTGATTGGAAGTTTGATTTTTATTTATTAAAGATGAATTTAAATTCACAGATTTAAAATTAGAACAGTGCCAAGCGAATTTTTATATTTTCAAAAGGGAATTTTAGAAGTATTAGGTTAGGTATGGGTTTGTTTGAAAATATAACAATTAATGGGTTTTATACTGCATTGCGCTCGCAAAAAACCCACTAACTAAAAGCTAATTAGCTAAAACCAGTTACTCAGCAGACTCTTCTGGGCGGTGCTGCTTTTGTACGCCAGTTAAAAACAAACGTAATATTTGATCGTTACAAACACGGTAATGTTTGTTATCTACTTTTCGAGAAAATGCGCTTAACTCATGTTTACTTAAATCAAAATCAACAAGTGCAAGTGTTGCTATAACATCTTCTGCTTTCATATTTAAAGCAATACGTAGCTTCATAAAGATAATATTGTTGTTTAGCTTTTTCTCAGGCTCTGGTTGCTTACCTTCGCGTTTGCCACGTTGGGTATTAATAAACCCATTTAAAAAGCTAGCAAACTCAGTATCACTTATTGGGGTAAAAGCCTCTTCACCTTCTTTAGTTAACCATGCAATTACTTGCTCTTTGGTGACCGTATGCTCTGCTGATGCAAAAACATTGACCATAGCAGTATCAGTTAAGTTAAAAGTGTAGCGAATGCGGCGTAAAATATCGTTATTAGTCAAAGTAAATCCCAAAGTGAGGTATAGCAACCAAGCAGTTATTGCTTAATTTTAAATAAGCACCTAGTTTAACAGGTTTACTAATACCACCCTATTAATTTTTATCTGAGCTTCTTATACCTAGTTACCAAGCACCTTGGCAGGATCTACGCGCGTTGCTTGCCATGCAGGATAAATAGTGGCAAGTATCGCAAGCACAAACGTAACAATCACTGTAATACCAATGTCTTCAAGTACTAATTTACTTGGTAAAAACTCTATAAAATAAACGCCCTCAAGTGGATTGGCTCCAAATAATTGGCTTATCCACGTAAAAAGCTCACTTATATTAAGCGCTAATACCACACCAATTAGTGTTCCTAGTGCCACGCCTACAAATGCTTGCATTAAGCCTTGCATTACAAAGGTGGCTAAAATAGTACTGTCTTTCGCGCCCATGGTTTTTAAAATCGCGATATTGCCTTGTTTTTCGCGTACTTCCATCACCAAGGAGGACACAATATTAAAACTGGCTACCGCTATAATTAAAAACACCACAATATAAACAATGGTACGCACCATTTGAATATCTTGATAAAGGCTACCTTGGGTTCTAAACCAACTAGAAACATACACGTAGTCGTCAATAGTTTGCCCTACTTTTAGCGCTATTTGGTGCGCCGAAAACACATCATCAACACTTAAACGCAGCCCTGTTACTTGGGTTTCATCGTAACCCAATGTTTGCTGTGCTTTGTTAAGATGTATAAATGCAGCGGTACTATCAATCGGTCCGCCCATTTCTATAACACCTGCAAGGTTAAGTGTTACGCGTTTAGGCGCTAATAATGATTGACCTTTTTGACTAATTTGCGGAATAAGTAATGTAATGTTATCGCCTACTTTGGCGTCTAACTGTTTTACTATTTGCTTACCTAAAATTACATCGTCAAGGCCTAACTGACTCACTAATTTACCACTGGTAAACTGGTTTACCGCCGATACATTACTCTCGAACGATGGCTCAACACCCCGAATTTCTATCGCTTTTAGCTGGCTTTTATATTGCGCCATCCCATTCACTGCAATAAATGGCGCAGCCCCTGTTACATGCGGTTGTGTTTGTAAATCCTCAACCTTTTGTGACCAATTCGCAATGGGTCTACTTGGTGCTACATATTCAACCTGCGGCACAACACTTAGTAATCTATGTACTAGTTGCTGCTCAAAACCATTAATTACCGACAGCGCCACAATTAAAACCGCGACACCTAATAAAATACCAATAGTCGACGCTTTAGCGATAAAACTAACAAAGCCGTTTTTTTCATCTTTGTGGCCTGAATAGGCTCTAAAACGTTTACTTAAAAATGCACTAAGCAACATGCTGCGACTCTTTAATAGCTAGTTTTCCATCGTCTAAATAAGCTATTTTGCCTAGCTTATCGGCAAGTTCTAAATCGTGCGTAACTACCACAAAACTGGTGTTTAAGCTTTGGTTAAGCTCATTAATTAAATCGTAAATTTTAATCGCATTTTGTTTATCTAAATTACCGGTTGGTTCATCAGCAAGCACAAGCGCAGGTTTTGTAACCAGTGCACGAGCAATAGCCACGCGTTGGCGCTCTCCACCAGAAAGCGCAGACGGTTTATGCGAGCTGCGATGTGCAAGGCCTACTTTTTCGAGCATGTCGAGCGCTTGAGCTTTGGCTTCTTTTGCACTCAAGCCTTTAATTAATAATGGCATAGCCACGTTTTCAACTGCGCTAAACTCCATTAATAAATGATGAAATTGATAGATAAAGCCCAAGTTTTGGTTTCTAAATGCGGCTTGCTCTGTTCGCGAAAGTTTTGCAACTTCTTGGTTTTTAATTTTAGCGCTACCTGAGCTTGCGGTATCTAATGTGCCAAGTATGTGTAAAAGCGTACTTTTACCAGAGCCAGAACTCCCCACAATAGCGAGCATTTCACCTTGCTGCAGCGCTAAATCAACGCCTTTTAATACTTCAACTTGGTTGCTGCCATCTTGATAAACTTTACTTAAATTTTCACAACTAATTACTAAATCATTCATAACGTAATACCTCTGCTGGTTTTACTTTTGCGGCTTTACGCGCAGGATATAAGGTAGCTAAAAAGCTCATAGCAATACTGGCAAACGCTATTATTACTAAACTCAAAATATCAAATTTTACCGGAAGCTCTATACCCGCCAATAAGTTTAAGCCCACTAATGCAAGTAGCTCATTTATATATAAACTAAATATTACACCTAAAAATGCGCCTATTGCGGTACCAATTACGCCGTTATATAAGCCTTGCACCATAAACACTTTTTGCACTTGCGAAGGTGTTAAACCTAACGTTTGTAGTATGGCCACTTCACCTTGTTTTTCGCTTACCATCATGGTTAATGCCGATACAATATTAAATACAGCCACCAATACAATGAGGGCAAGCAACATAGACATAATGCGCTTTTCCATAGCAACGGCTGCAAATAGAGTACCTTGGGTACTGCGCCAATCACTATAATTATGATCTTGTAAAATACGCTGGCTTGCTTCAATAAACTCATCTAGTTCGAAAGGTTCGTGCAATGAAACACTTAAATTTGGGGCAGTGTTTTTATCCAGCTTTAATACCCGTTGTAGTGAAGCGCCACTTGTAAACGCAAGTGCCATATCTATCTCAGATCCGGTTTCGTATATTGCGGCAACTTTAAATAAACGCTGGCTGGGTACTCGCCCAAGAGGTGTATACGTTGAAGCATTAGGCATAATAACGCGAAGCTTATCACCCACGCTAACGCCTAATTTACGACTCAAATAACGACTTATAGCAATGTTGTAATTTTTGTTTAATACAGTTTTCCAATCGCCTTGCACTATTTTATCGGTAATTTTATACAAAGAACCACTATCGTTATAAAGGCCTTGTAGTAAAACGCCGTGCAAGTCTTTATTTGTTTGCAAAATAGCTTCGCCGTGGCGGTATAAGCTTACATGATCAACATAAGGAGATTGTTCGAGGTCGGTTTTAAGGGTGCCCATTTGGGTGGCAGTGTTTTTACCTGCGCTAACTTCAACATGCGGAATAAGTCCGAGCATATTGGTTTTGAGGCTATTTTCAAACCCGTTCATTACACTGCTTACCGTAAATAATGCCATTAAACCAATAGCGATACCGGCAATAGAAAAAAACGAAATAAACGATATAAACGCATTTCCTTTAGATGAGCGACTATATCTAAGCCCTATAAATAAGCTAACCGGTTGAAACATATTATTTTTAACACTTATCGTAAAAGTATTGAGCAATAGTAGCACGAAAAAAGTGCCTTTGGGTATGGCGTAAAATGTAAGAAATAATTTAAAAATCTGATACTTGGCTATATTTACAGCAATACATGCTTAACCATTAATTCGCGGTTAAGCTTTCAGCCCTTTAACTAAATAATCGAGCAATACCCGTACATTAGTGGCCACAAACTGCCTTGGTGGATATACGCCCCATACCCCTTCTTGCTGTGGTTGATAGGGTGTTAAAATAGGCACCAATTGCCCTGAGTTAATTTCGTTTTCAATGTAGTAGTCTGGGAGCTGTACAATACCAAGCCCCTTTTTTGCGCCATCCACCAGCGCCCAACCACTATTACACTGTAGCCGCCCCGCTATTTTAATGTGTTTATCGCGCCCATTTTCGTTTACGCGCCAGTAGCTACTATTCCCAATTAAACATTCATGGCTGTTTAGCTCGCCTAAAGTGTGCGGCTCACCAAATCGCGTTAAATACTGTGGTGCCGCGCACATAATAAAACGCCGCGCACTTAACCTACGCGCTTTTAAGCTCGAATCTTTTAAATGCCCTAACCTTATGGCTAAATCAAATCCGCCCTCTAACAAATTTTCTTGTTCGTTACTTAGTGTGGCAACAACTTCGACCTCGGGATGATCCTTCATAAAATTATGCACTATGGGCATAATAAAGCTCTCTCCGTACATAACGGGTGCTGTGAGCTTTATTTTACCTTTAGGCGTACTTTGTTGCTGAGCAAGGCCTTGAGTTGCCTCGTCCATAGCGTGTTGTAAGTGCTTTATTTGATGTAAGTACACTTCACCTTCTTTAGTTAAAACCACTTTACGAGTAGTACGAGTTAAAAGCTGGGTATTTAAACGTTGCTCAAGCGCTGTTACATGGCGGCTAATATGCGCAACCGAAAGCCCAAGCATTTTTGCAGCAGCAGTAAAGCTGCCCTCTTCACCAACCGCTATAAACTCATCAATTCCATCCCAACGCGCCATTATTACCATACTGTAAAAGTGTTTTAATAAAATTGAGATTATCATTATTTGAGAAACAAATACAATAAGCACATCACCCAAGCAAATTGGGTCTACAATTATTTTTTAATAGCCAGTTAAAGGAAATAAAACACATGTCTGAATTTATTAAATCAAAAGCTGCCATTGCTTGGGGTCCTAATCAACCACTTAGTGTTGAAGAAGTTGATGTGATGATGCCTAAAAAAGGCGAAGTAATGGTAAAAATTACCGCTACAGGTGTATGTCACACCGATGCATTTACATTATCAGGCCAAGATCCTGAGGGCATATTTCCTGCTATTTTAGGTCACGAAGGTGCTGGTGTTGTCTATGCAGTTGGCGAAGGCGTAACGAGTGTTGAAGTTGGGGATCATGTTATTCCTTTATACACTGCAGAATGTGGCGTGTGTAAAATGTGTACTTCAGGTAAAACTAACCTGTGTTCAGCCGTGCGCGAAACACAAGGTAAAGGCCTTATGCCAGACGGCACAACACGCTTTTTTAAAGACGGCCAACCAATTTATCACTACATGGGTACATCAACGTTCTCTGAGTACACTGTATTGCCAGAAATTTCACTCGCTAAAGTAAATAAAGAAGCATCACTAGAAGAGATTTGCTTACTAGGCTGTGGTGTGACAACAGGTATGGGCGCAGTTACCAACACAGCTAAAGTAAAGCCTGGCGACACTGTTGCTATATTTGGCCTAGGCGGTATTGGTTTATCTGCGATTATTGGCGCAAAAATGGCTGGTGCAGGTCGTATTATTGGTGTTGATATAAACACCACTAAATTCGATTTAGCTACAAAACTAGGTGCAACTGATTTAATTAATCCAAAAGATTTCGACAAGCCAATTCAAGAAGTTATTGTTGAAATGACAGATGGCGGCGTTGACTACTCGTTTGAATGTATCGGTAATGTTGACGTAATGCGCTCAGCGCTTGAGTGTTGCCACAAAGGTTGGGGTGAGTCAGTAATTATTGGTGTGGCGGGTGCAGGCCAAGAAATATCAACCCGTCCGTTTCAACTGGTAACTGGGCGTGTATGGCGTGGTAGTGCATTTGGTGGTGTTAAAGGCCGTTCACAACTTCCTGAAATTGTTGAGCGTTACATGGCAGGTGAATTTGCTCTTAGCGACTTTATTACTCACACAATGAGCCTTGAAGAAATTAACGAAGCGTTTGATTTAATGCACGAAGGCAAAAGTATTCGTACAGTCATTCATTACTGATAACAGCTAAGCACGTTAAATAATAAGCCGTAACACTTTTAAGTTTACGGCTTTTAAGGATTAAGTATGTTAGAAAACATCTCAAGTGTAAAAGTGTCTGGCGGTTGGCATAAGCAATATACTCACAGCTCGCAAAGTACACATTGCACTATGCGCTTTGCCGTGTTTTTACCACCAGGCGCAAGTGAAGCCAATAAAGTACCGGTACTTTATTGGTTATCGGGTTTAACCTGTACCGATGAAAACTTTATGCAAAAAGCCGGTGCATTTAAAAAAGCAGCAGAGCTGGGCATTGCTATTGTAGCGCCTGACACCAGCCCGCGTGGCGAAAACGTACCCAATGAAGACAGTTACGACTTTGCACAAGGCGCAGGCTTTTACGTAAATGCAACGCAAGCTCCTTACAACACCCATTTTAATATGTACGATTATGTTGTTAGGGAATTACCAGCATTGATTGAACAACATTTTCCCGTCACAAGCACAAAAGCAATTAGCGGTCACTCTATGGGCGGGCACGGTGCATTAATGGTTGCACTTAAAAACCCGACTACTTTTGTAAGTGCCTCGGCTTTTAGCCCTATTGTAAATCCGATTGAATGCCCTTGGGGTGTAAAAGCATTTACTGGTTATTTAGGAAATGATAAAGCGCTTTGGAAGCAATACGACAGCTGCGAGCTGATGAAAAACGCAGAGCAAGCTAATTACTTACCCATGTTAGTGAGTCAAGGTGATGCCGATGGTTTTTTACAAGAGCAACTTAAGCCAGAAAACCTAGTCGCTATTGCAGATAAAAAAGGCTACCCGCTTACACTTGAAATGCAAGCAGGCTACGATCATAGCTACTTTTTTATAAGCAGCTTTATTGACCAACACTTATTATTTCATCATCAGTTTTTAACTGCATAGGCTCATTAGTGTGTAGGGATGACTTTTCTACCTCTACACACTCTTTTAGACTTTTAGTGACCTGCCTACATACTTGCGTAGTAGTGCTTTCCCCTTTAACTAGGCTAACAAGAGCCGAATCTATCTTTAATCCCATATCAGTAAAGTTAAATCCGTTTTTATCTGTAGGTACTGGCTCTAGTGGGTTTTTATAAGGTGTTGACTGCGCCGGGCTAATACTATTTTTATCATTACGCGCCTGAGATTGTGCTTGCCCATCAATAATAGCGCCCGCAACTGTACAGCCAGAAAGGCAATAAAAAAACAAAAGTACAATAATTGTTTTCATCATTCATCCTAAACAAAATATTACCTAAATTGTATACGTTTTTTATTGTAACTCTGTAAAAAAATGTAAGTATTACTACCTAAAATCATTTATAAACTTTCTTGTAACACCCACCAGCTGCAATATAAAAAATGGTGATCCTAAATAACCTAAAATTTTATTAATAGCGGGTTGTAAGTGTTCTGTGAGAAATTCAGGAAATAAAAAAGCAAAAACAGATAACCCAGCGCAAAATAGTAAGGCTGTTTTTTCAAGCTTAGTGGGCGTGCTTAATGTTTTATTTAAAGGCAAGATATTCACATAGCTGTCTTTTAGATATGATAAAAGAATACGGGGCTTTAAAACTCAGATCAAATTAACTATTGCGTAAAATAGTAATAAAAACATGTAAAAGTTTCCTCAATAATTTTTATTAAACTCAGCTTCCTACAATAAACCATTGATTATTAGTTATTTATGCAATGGCCCACTGTTTGCTTATTATTAACAAAATTAACCCGCATAGGCTCAATAATGGAAATTGATTTACAGTGGAATGAAATCATCGATAACTTAATACATTTAGGTATTGCATACCTACTTGCGCTACCTATGGCTTACGACAGAGAGCGTAGCCATGATGGTGCAGGCCTTCGTACCTTTCCTCTTGTTGCGGTTGCATCGTGTGGGTATGCATTAATAGCTATGTCGGTTTTAGATGGCGCAGAAGCTCAATCTAAAATGTTACAAGGCATCATTACTGGCATTGGTTTTATTGGCGGTGGCGCAATTTTGAAAAATAATAAATCAACCTCCGGTACAGCAACCGCAGCCAGTATTTGGAATATGGGCTTAATTGGTATAGCTGTAGCCTATAGCCGTTACGAAATAGCCATTTTGCTCGCCATTATTAATTTTATAACGCTAAGGTATGTAAAAAAGTTTAAGTGATAATTAGCTGTATTATTACAAGTAATGCGAGCAGATATTGGTCGTATTACGTGTGTATAATCACTGGCAAAATATAAATACACGATTTCAATTTGATACAATATAACATATAATAAATGCAGTTTTAAATCACTCTATATAGCTCTCTTATGTCGCTACCTTCAACCGATAACCGCTTACATCATATTGATATATTACGGGGCATTATAATTATATTTATGGTTATTGACCATGGTATGTATTATTGCCTTAATTACTCAGTTACCGATCCGATGACCATTCCAGGGACTGATCCCGTTACCTTTTTTACGCGTTTTGTTTCTCACTTTTGCGCACCACTCTTCGTATTCTTAGCAGGTCTATCTGCGGCTATAACAGAGCATAAATATGTATCCACTAAAGCATTTTCACAAAGCTTGATTATTCGTGGTTTAGTGCTAATTTTGTTTGAATTTACTATTGTTTCGTGGTCTTGGAGCTTTAACCCATTATACCCAATGCTATACGCACAAGTTATTTGGGCTATCGGCTGGGGCTTTGTTATTTTAGGACTGCTGCGTTTCCTGGGCATTTATGCCATTTTTGTAGCAGGCTTATTACTCGTGTTTGGGCATAATTTATTTGATGGAACAAGCTTTGAGCCTAATACATTTGCACATACTGCTTGGTCTATTGCACATCAAAAAAATGTACTTGATCTCCCATTTGATTTTCAAATTAGAACAACCTACCCAGTTGCCCCCATTGTTGGCTTAATGGCATTGGCATATTGCGCTGGTGTTTATTACAAAGCGCAACAATACAGTAAAAAAGTGATGAATCACGCATTGTTATTAGGGGTTACTTGCCTTGTGCTTTATGGCATTTTACGTGGATTTAACTTATACGGTGATATGTCACAGTTTGCTATACATACAAGCTCATTGCTCACTGTTATGTCGTTTCTGAACCCAACAAAGTATCCGCTTTCGCTTCAGTTCATGTTACTTACAGTTGGCCTTGGACTTATTTCTTTAAAGGCATTAAGTGGTTTAAAAACCGATTTTTCGCATAACTTTTTACAAGTACTGGGTAAAACAAGTATGTTTTCATACCTTGTGCATTTGTATTTATTACATGCTATTGCTTGGTTACTTATACCTATTCTTGGCTTTAATTTTAGCGATATGACCTACGCAGATACTCTCGTTGGTTTGCCTGAAGGTTATGGCATGAGTTACACAGCAACACTTTTATTCATAGCCGTTGTAATAGGGCTAACAACCCTACTCGCTAAGCGATACATTGTTTGGAAGCGAAGCCACAAACATAGCTTAATTGCTAAATATATATAAGTAAAAACACAAACCCCGCATAATATTTGCGGGGTTTTATGTCATTAACCAATACGTAAAACTTATAAAAAGCTATCACCACTTTGCTTTAGCGTAACAGTTTGTGCTTGAGCGCTTTTAATTAATAACCCACAACGCACATCGTTTTGTGAAATTACAATTTTATCAATTGTGCTTATATCGTAATTTACTACTTTGTTCTCGCAGCGTAACTGGACTTTAGTTAGCGGCATTTGCGCTTCAAGCGCTACTTCACTTTTTGACAATAAAGGTAATACCGCCTGCTTAGGCAATAGCTCTATTTGTTGTTTTATATCGCCAGAACTTTTATAAATGTCATTAACTTGAGCTAATAACTGCTCCTTATTTTGCTGTGTAAAAGTGATGGATTCAATATTGCCTAACGCATCTATTGCGTCATAGGCACGTACATAATCTTGTTTTGATATAAACCATTGTAATGCATTTTTTATCACACGCTTTTGAATTTGATCTGGTAGGTTACCTCGAAATAAAAACGCTTCGTTGATGTGCTGATCAAAGCTCTTCCAATCTTGTACAAAATAACTGTGCTGGCTTTTAAGCCATGCAAGCAAAACAATCTCAACCGTATTTTTCGTATGTTCGTTTTCTAACTCATCAATACGGCTTTTAGCTTCATCGTATTTCTTTTCATCGATTAACTTACTAGCTTGTTCATAATCATTAAAAAAGCCGCGAGACGCTTTATCATTTGAAAAACCAGCATGTAAATTTTGCGAACTTACAGTAATAGTTTTTGCTACAGGTATAGTCTCGCCATTTAATTTTGCACTTTTGTAGTTGAGCTTAGACACGTAGTCCATTACTTCTCTTTGATACTTTTTTTGACCAGCTGTAGCTACAATTTCGATATCGCTCACTTGGCCGTTTTCATCAACAAGATAACTACTTAAATTAATTCCTTCTAATCGAGACGCACGCGGTGAGGTATTAGTAAGTTGATCGTAATTTTTATTAATCACCTCTGCAGGGACAAAGTCGTCAGCAAACGCAGGGAGTTGAGTAAAAGCAGAAGTAAAAGAAAGCGCTAATATGAGTTTTTTCATCGATTTTATCCATCCTAGATAGTGTTTATATAATAGAAACAAACGATCGACATAAAAGCAAGTGTAAATACAAAAAATTAGTTCATTTAATGAGCTTAACTTAGAAAAAACTTAATAGATAAATATATTTGAGGCATTAAAAAAGGCGCTTAAAAAGCGCCTTGCTAACAAGTATGTGTGCTTAAAACATATCTTGATAGGAGTTTGTTGTGCTAAACGTAATTGCTTTTTCAAAGCCTGGTAACTGAATACTTTGCTCGTCTATTACAATGTCGTTGTCGTCAATAAGTCCGTCGCCAAAGCGATAAATAAGCTCGTACTGCCCTAAATCTGCTTGTGTTTGATACGTTTTCTGCGAAGCGCTAACCACACTATTTCTCTGTGTGTAACTAGTCATAACATCATCGCCATGGCGCTTAGCAAGCATTTGCATTGTTACTTTTGGTGAAAGTACAGTCGCTGTTGCATTGTTTCCGCCAAAGCCTTTTGAATTTATAAAAGCAATATCCATATCAGCGCATTCGTAATGGCTATTACGAATATCAAGATGGTCGCTATAAACATCATCAGCCACTTTATCAATTGTGGTAATACCCGGCATAATATTATGACAAAATATGCCTAACGCAATCGCTAACTGGTCACCACTTGCAGGTGCAATAGTATGGCCAACATACGCTTTTGGCGCTGTTACTTTCCAGTTATCAATAGCAAACGTTTGCGCTACTTTATGATAAATCAAAGACTCTGTTACACGGTTTTGCGGTGTACTAGAACCATGAGCTAAAATAAAGCTACGTTCTTGCAGTGCTTCTTTACCTAATAAGCTGCTAGCAAGTGCGGCTGATTTTGCCATTGTAATATAGTTACCAGGTCCAGGTGATGTAATCGACTTTTTAACGCCATCTGCATTTACAAACACATCCGGTACGCTGCCCATAATATCAGCGCCCAACTCAAGGGCTAAAGCATCATCCATTAAAATAGCAACTTGCGCGCCCTCACCTAATGTAAAGCCACAGTTATCGCCAAATGGGCGGCTGCTATTACGGTAATCGGGTTCTTCATCATTTGATAAGTTATCTAAACGGCGCAAACCTTCAACGTTTGCAAGTGCACTCATGTTACCAAAGCCTTCTACAACTTCTGGTGTAATAGCGCACTCAACACTTGCGACAACCGCAACGCGTGTACGCCCTGCTTGTATGTCATTAACCGCTGCACGCAAGTTATATAAAAACGTAGCGCATGCTCCCGAGGTCGAAAACGTAGTCCCTACATTGCCCGTAACATAGGCGTTAATAAAATCGGTAGACATTGTATTTAAACCCAGTGCTAACTGCTTAGTGCTAACACGGTCGCCTTGTTGGCGCGCTTTTACTAAACCGCCTAGGCCTTTGTCGTCCATTTGGCCAATTACCGATGCTGAATAGGTACCAATTTTATCTGGTTCTACGCTATTCATAATATGCTGCCAATCAAGCCCTGTTGATTTAATCGCATCGGTAGCTGCAAAAATAGTAGCTTGCAAACCACGAGGCTGATAGCGGCTGTTATACATAACAGACGGATCAAACCCAGTCGGAAATTGCCCAGCAGATTTAATTGGGTTATCGCGTGTTGAGTCGTGCTTTACGTCTAAGTCAGCTGCAATAGTTACTTTAACTTTTTTGCCTTCAAGCTCTTCAACTTGCCAGCTAGCTGGAACAGGTGCAGGTAAGTCGCGAGCACGCGTTTCAAACACAATTGCGTTATCGCTTGAAGCGGTTAGTGTCATTTTTTGCTGCCACGGTGTGGCATCGGCATCAAAGTGTTCTTTTTCAATTTTACGAATAAGTGTACCAGCAATAATTTGCTCACCAAAGCGTGCTTCTATGTCGCTTTGCTCAACATTATTACCTTGTGTATCTTGTAATTGGCCGTTTACAACGCTTACTAGATTCATCAGTGTGGCGAGGCCTAAAAATGTTTCACTGCGATCTTGAGCATTTAAACTATCTAACACGATACGGCGATAACCTTGATGAAAAGAAGTACGGCCAGCGGCGTTAATGCCACCCATGCCTACTATAACGGGTAATGCTGTCATAATTTACCTTTTAGAAACGTGTTATAAGGAGAAGAGGCAGTTTAAATGGATTATGCACCACGCATTGTGCTTTAATAGCCAAATATTCAGCACAAAAGGCCAAAAGGTACTGGTCGGAGCATTTATATGACTGATAAACACACTAATCCACCACTAAACATTGCTATAGCGGTATATCCGCATTTGTTAGTGACTAGTTTAACGCTGCCTATAGAAATGCTAAGAGCCGGCGAGGCCTTTGCTAAAGGGCATCTTGATAAGCAAAGCTTTAGGCCACTTGCTATAAATTTAGTGGCTAAAAGTACTGAATCTATACCCACCCGCGCAGGCCTTGCTATAAATCCTGATTGCATAACAACTAACGCGCCCTACAGCGATTTGATTATAGTGCCGGGTATTTGGCGAAACCCACGCCCAGTGGTGCGAACAAATCAAGAAATAGTTGATTGGCTAAGTGAGAGCTTTAGCGCAGGCAGCCATATAATTGGTGTAGGCACTGGCAACTGTTTATTAGCTGAGGCAGGCTTACTCGATGGACACCCTGCTACCACCCATTGGCATTACGCCAAACAATTTAGCCATGACTACCCGCAGGTGCACCTAAAGCCCGACTTTTTTATAACCCAGTCAGAGCGAATGTATACGGTGGCCAGTCTTAATGCGCTTGCAGATGTGATCGTACACATTATTAGCCAGTACTACACAAAAGCCGCCGCGCAGCATGTAGAGCGTAATTTTTCGCACGAAATACGCAAACCCTATGAAGATCAACGCTACTTAGAAGGTGCAGTAGACCGCCACCCCGATGAGCTAATTGCGCAAATTCAATTTTGGCTAAAAACAAATTTAGCCACCGAGTTAAACCTGCAAGAAGTCGCTGCTCAATTTAGCTTAAGCTACCGTACTTTTACCCGCCGTTTTAGAGCCGCCACTAACCAAAGCCCAATTGAGTATTGGCAACAACTACGTGTAGAAGGCGCAAAAGAGTTATTAGCATCATCAAATTTATCAATTCAAGAAGTGGCTTTAGAAGTTGGATATAATGACCAAGGGCATTTAACACGCGTGTTTAAAAAAGTATTAAGCCAAACACCCAGTGGTTACAGAAAAGTAGTTAGGAGAAAGTTGTTTGGATAACCTACAGGTTGATTTGCTATTAGTATTTGCTATATTTGAAGCAGGATAAATTTAAATAAAGGATCTATTTAACAATGAATAACCCAGGAAAAACAGTAGAATGCCCGTCTTGCCAAGCCGAATTTTTAGAAAGTAGAGCGTATAAGCTCGACTATGAATACCTACGTGAGTACTGCTATTGTCCCTCTTGTAATAAAAAGTTAACAGTAGAGCTTAAAGGTCCGTCTATAAGAAAATTTCACTATATAACAGCAGCTGTAGGAATTTGCACTTATTTAATAGCCTGGTTTTTAATAAACCAATTAGTGTTGCAAACAACTTTTTTTGGAAACTTTAATCCCAGCTCTTTACTTGCGATATTAATGGCTGTGTTTGCTACCTCAAAATATAGACTTAATAACTTCCCATATATTGCTTTAAAAGTAGAAGCATAGAGCCTTATGCAACTAAAACCATTCGTAGAAAACTTAACACCCAAACACAGCTTTTAGGGAAAGCACACTGAAGACTTTGATTGTTCATTGCAAAAAGAAGTTAAAAACTGGCTAGAGCATATCAAAGTACTTTCCCACCTAAAGTAGTGATCTCTATTTGGTACTCATAAACGAAAAACGCCTCTTTTAGTGGCGTTCTGATTCGTTAAACTCTTTTCGATAGTAACGTTTTTGATAGTTTTTTACTTTAGTGTGTACACCTTTGCTTAAGCTTTTAAATTTAGCTTCGAGTACGTCTACACCGTATAAAATACCCACCACCAGAACAGAGAGTTTAATAGCTGCGCCTAAGTTTTCGGTCGCTATCATAACGCCTATTGATGCAAGCACCCAGATGGTTGCAGCAGAGGTTACGCCAACTACCGCACCATCTTTTGCGAGCATAACGCCTGCCCCTAAAAAGCCAATACCTGTAATTATTTGCCCCACTACACGAGAATGATCTATTACATCCCCTTGTAAATTAAACGCAGTGGATAAAAACAAATACGTGCCCAGCGTTATTAGGGCTGATGTACGAATGCCTACAGGTTTGCCGCGCAACTGGCGCTCTATACCAATAATAGCACCGCAAAAAGCCGCAGTACCAATAGCTGCCCACGAATACGGGGCTACATCAATTAAATCTAAAAAAGTCACTGTTAACCTTATATTTTATTAGCTATAGCCACCGCCGTTCTTAAACGTTGGCTACCAAACGCTGACATTTTACTAAAATCACTTCGTGCAATAGGTACATATTGGCAATCTATTGCGAGCTGTTTATCGTTACCGGGCTCACAAAATGGGTCGTGAACATACACGCAGTGCTCATCAAGGTGCGTAACACACACCCAGTGTGGCGATTTTTTACCATCAAAACTGTATGTACTAATTAATAACAGCACACTAAAGCCTTTACTTAACCACTGCTCAATATGTTCAAGCTCTACATCTTTATACGTAAGCGGTATATTTGCCTGTGCAATACCATCTACAAATTGCTGATGCACTGTGGCAAGTACCACTTTTTTGTTTTCGTTGCGTACGCCATCTAAAAACAAAGGCTCTGTGGTATTAACCATTACTTCGCTTTTAAAATCACGCTTATTAGCGGCAAGTGCCAAACCAAACGGATGGCAACCACCATGACCCGATGTCATAAAAATGGTGGTACCTTCACGCCAAAGTGCCAGCTCATGTGATTGGCTAAGCTCAGTTGTTGGCTCAAGTGCACCCATTGCCATTAATAGCGCAGCAGGCCCACAAGTAAACTCGGTAGTTTGCTGATACCACGGCGTTAAACGCGCCACTTTTAACTCACTTGTTTGTCGAATGTTTTTTTGCATTCGTAGTGCGTCACTGTGGTCATCGTAATAATCGCTATATTGACCAAACACTCTGTAACCTAAGCTTTTATAAAGCCCAATTGCACCTTCGTTATTTACAGCCACTTCTAAACGAAGGTAAATACGCCCACGCTCACACGTTTCTTTTTCAAGGCTAGTAAGTAATGCTTTTGCAACGCCCTTACCTTGCATTGTGGGTAAAACAGCAAGCGAATATAAACGTGCTAAACGCGTCCCTTTATGGCACCACACTAACCCGTAACCACATAGTTGCTCGCCATTTTGGGCAACGAGCAAAATGCCGTGCTTAGCACTAAGCCAGCGCTTTAAACTGCGCGGGCTAAGTTTGTCGTTATTAAAGCAAGCGTTTTCAACGTCAATCAGTGCATTTAAATCACTACTAAGCGCCTTTCGAATAACAAGGTTGCTCATGTTATTACCCACGGCCTCGTGCTTCTAAGCGTTGTTTAAACTCATCCATAATGATCATGTATAGCTCGTCGCCTAAATAGCCGTCTTCTACTTTGTGATCAATACTTGGGTTGTCGTTTACTTCAAGCACGTATGCTTTGCCTTGATGCTCTTTAACATCTACGCCATATAAACCCCTACCCACTGTTTTACATGCTTTTAATGCTGCATCTAACACCGCTTTTGGTAACTCAAAGGTTGGCAAGGTTTCAAAGCCACCAGAGAAAAACCGTTTAGCGTCGTGGTTATAAATTTGCCAATGGTTACGCGCCATTAAATAGCGGCATGCATAAATTGCACGGCCATTTAACACACCCACTCGCCAATCGTATTCGGTATACATGTACTCTTGTGCAAGCACTAATGCGCTAAACTCAAACAGCTCTGTAAGCTTAGCTGCTAGCTCATCACGGTTTGAAACTTTAAACACACCTTTTGAAAAGGACCCTTCAGGCATTTTTAAAACAAGCGGATACGTAAACGCTTCTTCTAATTGCTCAAGCGTTTCATTTGCTTGATCAGCCACTACAAGCGTTTTTAAACTTGGCACTTTTTGATAATTAAATGCATCGTGTAAATACACTTTATTACAACAACGTAAAATAGACTCAGCATCGTCAATAACCACTAAACCCAGGCTTTGCGCTTTGCTCGCAAGGCGATACGTTGGATGGTCAATCGCTGTAGTTTGGCGAATAAATAACGCATCAAACTGGGCAATGTTATCAATTTCGTCAAAGCTTAATGCTTGTGCATAAATACCGTGTTTAGCCGCAGCTTTAATAAAGCGTGCGATGGCGTCTTTGTCACTCGGTGGTACTTTTTCGTTATGATCAACAAGTATTGCCATGTCCCATCTAAAACGACGTTGCACAGAACTAATACGCCACTGCGTTTTAGTAAAGTTATCTAGCTTTGCTACAAATTCACTGTACTGCTGCTCGCTTAAAGACGACATCGAGCCTTGTTGCAATAAGCCTTGTTCATCAACAAATAAAATAGGTGCTGGGTATTGTTTAAATACCGACTTTGCTGCTTTTGATTGTAAATCGTTTTGGGCATTACCAAAGTAAAGTGTGCCATCTATTCGGCCCACATTTAACATAGGAGCTTGGCCACTACGAAGAGCATTAATGGTTTTTACACTGGGTAAAACTTGGTGCTTGCGCGCCTCTGCAAGTAATGAGCAATAGTAACCTTTGCTCAAGTATTGGCTTGAGTCGCACAGATTAATAATGCGTGTTTTTGGTTCGTTATGTTTTGGGTAATCACGTAAGTAGGTATTAAACGTAATTACATTTTCGAACGATTGAGCAAGCGTTTGCTCGTTGTTATCAACCACAATTAAGGTTTTAAACACGACTTTTCCTAGTTAAGTCAAAATATAAAAAGCATGCTTAGTAAAATACTAAGCATTATAAATAGAAACACCCATCGTACTAAGTGGGCATTGCGCGAATCACTTAATATGATGGGTGCTTTAACAGGTACCTACTGTACGAGTTAGCGCTTAAATTGCTTAAGCGACATGTGCTTTATATGCCCTTTTTTAAAAACGCACAAACGAGATATTTTTAGCGTGAAGATAAAAAATATTGATTAACTAATAACGCAGATTAAAATACGCAAAACAATACCTTATGAGAGTTAAAAATGTCGCTGCCTGCTTGCCCAAAATGCCAATGTGAATATGTTTACGAAGACCAACAACTGCTTATTTGCCCCGAGTGCGCCCATGAGTGGAACCCAAATAATACAAACGATGAAGACGCTATTTTAGTTAAAGATGCCAACGGCACATTACTTAATGATGGCGATAAAGTGACAGTAGCCAAAGATTTAAAAATTAAAGGCAGCTCGCAAGTAATTAAAATTGGCACCAAAGCGGTAGTTAGAAGAGTGCTTGATAAAAAAGATCACGAGCTTGATTGTAAAGTAGAAGGCATTGGCGAAATGATGGTAACAGCGAAGTTTGTGAAAAAAGCTACCTAAAATTGGATATTTAAAATATAGGATGTTAGATGAAAAATCATAAAAATAAATTCATCCAAGCCTTATGGTCTGTTATTGAAGCTTATTATTAGTGCGTGTAATAGATTTTGTTTAACTGCTATTAGTTAGTGTATATCTAAAGGTCCACCTACATTTAATAAGGTGAATTATCGCTTAGGTGTGTTTAAGCATTTAACCTCCTCACCTTAATGAGGAGGTATCTCTTGAACTGATCAGTTTACATTTCAGTTAAAGTGCTTTTTAAGCTTTGATTACCCAGTAAAGAAATCAAATACGTTACCAAGTGTTGATGATGAACCTTTATAAAATTCAGTAAAACTACATCGACTGCATGTCACAGCGGTGTACTTTTTATTTTGAACATCAAAAATTCTTGACCAAAAGCCACCCGAAACTCTTATTTCACCGGTATCAAATTCGTTATTAATACACTTAGAGCAAGACCAATTGTTATGTCTCATATTTCAACCTCCATATTCTTTATGTACGGTATATTAAACACTTAACGAACGTGTGTAGCAATTTTTTTAATAAACAAACCATAATTTAGTTCTTATATTGGTTAAGTTGGGATTTTGATAGATGGTTAGAAGAGATGTTTGGATGGCTTTTTAATAATTGCTTTTTATAATAATTAGTATGGGGGTCATACTAATTTCACTCAGGGATTACCTACTTGTTAGCTGTATATTGTGTTAGCAGCAAAAATTTTCGTAAGTCTCGTTCTTGTCTCATTACGTGCAAAATATATACTTTATTGTTATCTTTTTTGTAAAATATACGACAAGGATTCACGACCAGTTCAAGATAATTTAGGTTAGCTAACTCAATTGGTTTTTTACCTGATTCAGGAAAGGGTTCGAGACGTTCAACTTTTTCAAATATTTTGGAAACCAATTTTTTCGCTGGCTGCAAATTGCTTAATGCGATATATTCAGCAATATCGTTAAGATCACCCAAAGCTGGATTAGTCCAGATTATTTCAGCCATTTATTCATTTTATCTTTAGCTTCAACATTCGACATGGTTTCACCACGACTTATTGCCTGCTCTCCTTTTGCAAGAGACTCAAGAATTTGCATACGCTTTTGCATAAATTCATAATCATCAACATCTACTAGGTATGCAGATGGTTGTCCATGTTCAGTTATCAACACAGGTTCTTTAGAGGAATGAAGTTCAGATAATATCTTCGTTGCTTGACGCTTCAATGTTGTTACTAGTTCTACTCTCATAATAATCCCCAAACAGATGTATCACTATAGTAGCACCGAGTAGCCAACTTGGGAAATACAACTAACGAGGCTATAAAACCACTAAAATCAATTAAAAAGGGAGCTCCTAACGTCAACCCTGCTCATTTTTAAACTATTAGGTACTTCTCATTATATGCCTTTGTACAAATTGAAATACACACCACGTTGCGCTATAAAAGCATATCTGTAGGTTGGATAAATGGCGCAGCCATGCCATCCGACAATTAATTTATGAATATAAATAAGCGATTATTACGTTGGCATAGCTTTGTCAGATGATGTTCTCTTAAAAAACCAAAGCTTTATAAAACCTCTACCACCACATATTCGTGGGCTTTACCTGCAATTGTTAACGTAATTTCATCATCAATCTGTTTATTTAGTAACTGCTTACCCATTGGTGCGCCGGGTGTTACAACAGCAATTGCGTGCTTTTTAACGTTTACTGTTAAACCACCAGCTGCAGGGCCTAAATAAAACCATTTTTGGGCTGCGTTATCATCTTCTAAACATACCAGCGAACCGATAGCTATTTTGTCGGTTGGTTTTTCATTAAAGGCAGGTTCGAACAATTCTATGCTTTTATAGCAATCGTTTACGCGCTGGGCTTGGCCTTGTGCTAAATAAGCGGCTTCGAGCCCTAGAGTATCGTATTTGTTTTCGGCTATGTTTTCTTCATGTGTGGCGGTGTCGTGCGCGGTTTTTGCCGCTACTTTTGCTGTTGTAAGCTGCGCTTCTAGCGCAAAACGAAGATGTTCGATTACGTGGGTTTTATTCATGGGGATTAGTACAATACAGGCTGTAAAAATAAGGTAGCTAGTTTAACATTTTTGCTAGGCTTAAAACCATTGTTTTAAACCCCCGCAAGTTTGGTGGGAATACTAGCGGGGCTTAAATAAGCATTAAACAAGCAAAGAGCCGTTGGTTGGTACAGCTCTTTGCTTGTGTTTTATTAAAAACCTTATGGCATATCTAATAATGTTTGCGTGTGGGCATCTACTTTAACTTCGTAGTTTTTAGCGCTTAAGCCCAATAGCTCCGGCAAGGTTGCCGCTATACAAATAGACGAGAACGTACCCACTACAATGCCGGTAAATAATGCAATAGCAAAGCCTTGCAGTGGTGCACCTGCAAGCAACCAAACGCTCGCAACCGTCGCAAGTGTGGTACCCGACGTTATTAAGGTACGTGTTAGTGTACTTTTAATCGCATTATTAATAATAGTCGCTGGGCTAAGTACATTGTTTGATTGAACACGTAAAAGCTCGCGTACTCTATCCCCTACTATTATTGAGTCGTTAAGTGAGTAACCAATAATAGCCAATAAACTTGCTAGTACGGTTAGATTAAACTCAATTTGTAATAGTGAAAATAACCCAAGTACGAGTATTAAATCGTGCACTAGCGCTACCACAGAGCCAACGGCTAATCGCCATTCAAAACGCACTGCAAGGTAAATCATTACCGCAATCATCGCAGCAAACATTGCTAAACAACCCTGATCAAATAACTCATCGCCCACTTGCGAGCCAATATAAGATGACGATAACACCTGTGCGTTTATATCATCGTTTTGTGTAACAGCGCTTTGCCAATCAAGGCTATTAGCTGTTGTTGATGCACTTGGCGCTTCTCTTAATTGAAAATGACTATTACCTTGCGCGGTTAGCTCAAACTCACCGTTGTGATTTTTAGCAATAAACGATTGAAGCTCTTTTAGTTCAACACTTTGACTGGTTGTAAACTCAGTTAAATAACCGCCGGTAAAATCTAGGCCAAAATTTAGACCTTTTTGCGTAAGCGCAAATACGGATAGCAACACTAAAATGGCACTTAAAAGCATACCCATAAAGCGTAAACGTGTGCCCTTTTCACCTTTCAAAAAATAATTAAGCATGTGCTTTTTCTCCTACTTTTTTACCCATTTTTAAATACAACGTTTGGCTTAATATTTTTGATACGTACACACCTGTAAATACAGACGTTAAAAGCCCCAGTGCGAGTGTAATGGCAAAACCTTTAACGGGCCCATAGCCTATGCCGTATAAGATAAGTGCGGTGATCATGGTGGTTATATTGGCATCAAATATTGTATTTGCGGCTTGTTTATAACCCTCTTGAATAGCTTGATATGGTGCACGACCTTGGCGACGTTCTTCTTTAATGCGTTCAAATATTATTACGTTAGTGTCTACCGCCATACCTATGGTTAGCACCAGGCCTGCAATACCCGGAAGCGTTAACACAACCCCTGGTAATAATGACATTAAGCCCACAAGCGACGTTAAATTTAATATAAGTGCTACGTTTGCAATAAGACCTAAACGGCGATACCAAAGCGCCATAAATGCAAGGGTAATACCCATGCCTAACATAAGCGCGGCTAAGCCATTACTTATGTTTTCTTGGCCGAGGCTTGGCCCTATTGTTTGTTCGTGCACAATTGTCACGGGTGCTGTAAGCGAGCCTGCACGTAGTAACAATGCCAGATCGGCTGCCGCTTGCTGGCTTTTCATATTGGTAATACTAAAACGCGAACTTAAATGCTGAGCAATATTGGCAACATTAATAACTTCGCTTTTTTTAACTACTTCGCCTTTAACGTTTTGTGAATACTCAGAGTAAACCGTCGCCATTGGCTTACCAATATTGGCTTTTGAAAACGCCGACATTGCATCGCCGCCTTGGCCGTCTAGGCTAAGTTGTACAAGTGGTTTACCCCAATCGTCGCGGCCTATGTTTGCATTATTAATATGGTCCCCTGTAAAAATTGGCACAGGATCGAGCTTTATCGTTCCGCCCGATTGCATATTAAATGTTTGCCCGCCAATTTCTTTTAATTGATAAAAACCAAGCGATGCTGTTGCACCAATAATACGCTTAGCTTCGGTTGGATCTTGCACACCCGGTAGCTCTATACGAATGCGGTGCTTACCTTGTTGCTGTGTTACCGCTTCAGTAATGCCTAACTCTTCAATACGTGAACGAAGGGTTGTAAGTGTTTGCCCCATTACTTCTTTATCAAAGCTGCTGCGGCCTTGCTCTGAATAACTAAATTTGGCAGTTTTAACGCTGCCGTTATTGCTTGTTACAACGGCTAAATTAGCAAATCGGCTTTTTAGCTCTTCAATAACAGGGGTTAACTTGTCGGTTGCATTAGGCAATGCGTTTATTTCAAACCCGTGCTGAGTTTGCTGCGCTTTTACGCCATGTGCTTTTTGTTTAATAATGATTGATTTAGCTTGTTGATACGCACTGACTAATTGCTCATCAACGGCTTTATCTAAATCTACGTCTAGTACAAATAGCACACCGCCATTTAAATCAAGGCCCAGCTTTATTGGTGATAAACCAAAATCTTGTAACCATGTAGGGCTGGTTGCATGCTCAACAATTTTTACTTGCGTGTTTGGATATTGCTCTTTTATAGCCGCTTGCGCCTGAGCGCTTTTAGTTGGCTCGTTTAAAAGTACATTAATAGTCGATTGCTTATCTAAACCCTGCTCAACCTCAAGCCCTTGGTTATTCAAAAAAGTAACTAGCGTTTTAGTGCTCGGTAAAGATTGCGTTTCGCTGTGCGGAGCAGCACTGATGTGCAACCACGATTTATTTGGGTATAAATTTGGTAATGCGCTAATAGCTAATAAAACCAATACTATTAGCATGGCTATATAGCTTAATTTGAACTTAGCCGTAGACGGCTTTTTATCTTTTTTAAAACTTAACATGTTGAATCCTTATTGCCAGCAAAGCTAGCAACGTACTTTTTAAAAGCACAATTAATCTGCAGGCTAAAACTTTAAAAGTTAAAACCTAATAAAATTAAATAAGGAAAATTAAGCGTGGTAGGTAGTTACAGCTCTGTAGAGTAAGTTTACGTCTTTCCAGCCACTCAAGCGCGACTT
Organism: Pseudoalteromonas sp. LC2018020214; assembly: GCF_016598755.1. NCBI lineage: Bacteria > Pseudomonadati > Pseudomonadota > Gammaproteobacteria > Alteromonadales > Pseudoalteromonadaceae > Pseudoalteromonas > Pseudoalteromonas sp. LC2018020214. Next base: position 1,621,783 of record NZ_CP066804.1, on the reverse strand, counting down.
TTTACTATTAGTTACAAGCGTATACCAAGGCTGTATAGGATTAACGGCTCTTGGTGGTAAGAATATATGCCTAACAAGATTTTGAGCAAAAAATTCAAAAACCACATCGTATTCTGGCTCACTTTGAACAGTGTGCAAAAACAATGATGAATTATTGGCTGTTAACCTTGGTTGGTGCGCGTCAAAATCGGTTTGATGCGTTTTTTTATGCTGCGAAGTATCTACAGACTTACTAATAGGCTGTATTTTAGTTAAATCGGCAATATCAGTAAGCGAAACCTGCGTACTAATATTGATATTTAAATTTTGTGAGGCGCCCATAGCATTGCTCTGCACACTAAAAAGTGCAGCAAGTAGCAAAAAGGCAGTTAAAAACACTCTAAATTTAAACATTCACGTTTTAAAACTAAAATAAGGGATGCGTAGTATATAAGGGCTAGTATTTGAAATACAATAGCCTGCTCGTTAATTTAGTTTGATTTTACAACTTAACCTGAGGCGCTGGCGTTGCTTTATTTCGAACCAATTATTTAAAGATTTTTTTGGTAATTTCATTTATAAAATATGTTGCGCTCAAATCTACTACTTCGACAGCATCTCTTTTCCTTACCAAATACAAAAGGAGTAGTTATTTAGGGTTGATTTTAATTTATTACTTGTAGTTTTATTATTCATTTTGCATTCATTTGGTCGTTTTTTTTGGTAAAATAATAAATAAGCCATAAAACTTCGTACTATAAATGGTCAAGTTGCAGCGGCTATACGAAATTAGTATAATTAAATGTAAACAAATAGCTAAATTTTGATTTTCTTAATTATGTTATGGATAGTAAATAAGGCAGGGAAAGTCATTATGGAAAAAAACATATTTAGTAAAATAACCTCAAAATTTTACAACAAAAGCTTAAAGCTAATAAATACCCTAAGTAATGACACTGACCTAAAAAAGCTAATAAACAACAGTGAAATAGTCTCTTTTGATATCTTTGATACAGTAATCCTCAGAAAAGTCTTCGAACCAGCTGATATTTTTACAATAGTTGAGAATTTATATAATGATGAACATAAAAAGCTAGACATAGACTTTAAAAGCATCCGAGGTAATGCCGAGGCAGAAGCAACAAAAATACTAGCTGAGCTAAATGGTACCCAATCCATAGGTTTGGATGAGATATATGCACATATACAAAAAACACAAAACCTAGATAGCAAAGTAATTAACATATTGAAAGCGCTAGAAATCGAAATAGAATTAAAATTTTGTGTCAAAAATGAATATATGCACTCTTTTTATCAATACTGTATTGATAATGGTAAAAAGGTTATTTTCACCTCAGACATGTACTTACCGGAGTACGTGATAAAAAAAATTCTTTACGATAATGGGTATACAAAATTTCACAAATTATTTTTATCCTCTGTAATTCGTAAATCAAAGTCTAAAGGAGGGTTATATCCACATATACTTAAAGACCTATCCTGTAAACCATCTAAGCTTTTACATATTGGCGATTATTACTTCGCCGATGTCATTAACGCAATGAAAGAAGGCATCAAACCTTATTATTACAAAAAAACCAGTGAATATGCGCTTAGCCATCATTCATTTAAAAGACTAAGGCAGCTATACCCTTCTAAACTCTCTATAGAAGAATCTATTTATTTTGCGACTATCATCAACAAAACGTTTACCCAAAGAGATAATAACAACGAGAATATATGGTACGACTTTGGTTATGTATACTGTGGAATAATATATTTTGGCTTAACTCGTTGGTTAACTAGCCAGGTTTTGCATCAAGAAATAGAACATATATTTTTCCTTGCTCGCGACGGCTATATTATGCACAAAGCCTATAGCCTTATGAATCAGGGAGCTAAAACGCCTGTTAGTAAGTATATGTACGCATCAAGACGAGCTATAAACATCCCAACTATATACAATGGAATCGATGAATATTCGATAAAAGTACTATGCCATTTTGTTCCTAATTTGAGCGTCGCTAATTACCTTGATAGAGTTGATATAGATGCAACAAAACATATTAAAAAAATAAAAGAAGTTGGATTTTTTGATCAAAATCATATAATTGACACAGATAACGATAAGGATAAATTAGCAAAACTCTTTCATTTATTAGTTGATGATGTATGCAGTATTGCAGCTGTAGAAAGAGAAAACCTACTAATTTACCTAAATCAAATTGGGTTTATGGATGCCAAAAAAGTCGCGATTGTTGACATTGGGTGGCAAGGGACAATTCAGAACTCATTAAATAAGCTAATGTTATTAGAAAATAATGAAATAGACATTAATGGTTATTACCTAGGCACATTTCAAACTGCTCTGAAATTTGCTGAAAAAGGATTTCCGATGTCAGGTTATATGTGTAACTTTTCAGAACCTAAAAATAATTTTCAGGTCTTATCGGGAGGTGTACATATGCTCGAATTTATTTTTTCGGCACCTCATGGCTCTGTAATAAAATTTGATAAAAAAAATGATGAAGTAATAGCTATATTTGAACCTAATGATTTTTCTAATAACAAATTAGACACAATAAACGAATTTCAAAAAGGAGCTATGGACTTTATTTCTGATTTTATGGCTATTGAAAGAGATTATAAAAAAATAAATATCGCTCCTGAAACGGCTATAAAACCTATATCTAGATTATTAAAAACTCCTACCTATAGCGAGTCTGTGAACTTTGGTAATCTCAAACACTCTGAGTATGTAGGAGCAAATAGCCATGAAAGTTACTTTGCGAAATCGCCTGATCCATTAAAAATGTTTCTTAATCCAATTAAGTTTAAGCAAACCTATAACAAATCATTATGGAAAGCTGGCTTCAGAAAGCGCTACATGAGATATATTCTACCAGAAAACATATACTGCTTTTTCAGAAAGCATTAATTTGGTAACCGTATTTTAATGCTTAAAATTAATATTCAAAAAACTAATACCTTTCCTTGTTTCAATTAACGGCGTTTACTGAACTTATAAGTTATTTTATTTACCCATATACCAACTCTGAGATACTGAATGCGCCCCAGACAAAGCAGTGAAAAACGCCCCGACGCCATGAATTTACGCCAAAGTGTAAAAACACTGTGGCCCTACCTTACAAAATTTAAAGGCCGTGTTTTTATTGCACTTATGGCGCTTATAGGCGCAAAAGGTGCCACGCTTTTAATGCCTTGGGCACTTAAAGAAATTATAGACTCGGTAGATAAGTCGATTAACCCACTGTTAGTTATTCCTGCTTTATTGTTATTGATGTACGGTGCACTGCGTTTTGCCAGCGTATTTTTAGGCGAAATAAGAGATGCTGTATTTTCTCGCGTTACCGAACACGCAATGCGTGATATTGGTTTAAAGGTATTTAAGCATTTGCACTCACTTGAGCTGGCTTTTCATTTAGATAGGCAAACCGGAGGCATTAGTCGCGATATAGAACGCGGTACTAGCGGGTTAAGCTTTTTAATGCGTTTTTTAATGTTTAATATTGTGCCTACTTTGTTTGAAATACTAACTGTTGCGATTATTTTTGGCACGTTGTTTTCTGTTTGGTTTGCGCTGATTACATTATTGGCAGTTGCTATTTATATTACCTTTACGGTGGTTGTTACCCAGTGGAGAAACCGCTTTATTAGAGAAGCAAATGCTGCCGACAATCAAAGTAATACCCGCGCTATAGACAGCCTACTTAATTATGAAACTGTAAAGTATTTTAATAATGAGCAGTTTGAAGCAAAAACGTACGACACCTTTTTAGCAAACTGGGAAAAAGCCCGTTTAAAAAATAGAATGTCGTTGCTCGCCCTCAACTCAGGCCAAGCACTTATTATTGCTTGTGCTATTACCGCGTTAATGTGGTTGGGCTCAACCGAGGTAGTTGCAGGTACACTCTCTATTGGTGAACTTGTGATGATTAACGCGTATATGATTCAATTGTTTTTACCGCTTAACTTTTTAGGTTTTGTGTACCGCGAAATAAGACGCGCGCTAACCGACCTTGAAAATATGCTAGGGCTACTTAACAAAAAACCACAAATAACCGATGCACTTAATGCTAAAGAGCTCAATATTAGCCAAGGTGAAATAACATTTAATAATGTAAGTTTTAGTTACGATGCGCATCGCCCTATTCTTAATAATCTTAGCTTTAATGTTAAAGCAGGCAGCAAAGTAGCCATTGTTGGTGCCAGTGGAGCTGGTAAAAGCTCATTAGCCCGACTGCTGTATCGTTTTTATGATGTAAGCGCCGGTGAAATCAGTATTGATAATCAAGCAATAAACTCAGTTACACTTAATAGTTTACGAACAGCCATTGCAATAGTGCCGCAAGACACCGTGCTGTTTAACACCACGATTCGTGAAAATATAGCTTACGGCAGACCATCAGCAAGCGATGCTGAAATTGATGAAGCCATTGCTATGGCGCATTTAAAAGACTTTATAGGCACACTTGATAAAGGCGATAAAACACTGGTTGGCGAGCGCGGTTTAAAAGTATCCGGCGGCGAAAAACAGCGTATTGCCATTGCCCGCGCCATTTTGAAAAAGTCCCCTATTTTAATTTTTGATGAAGCAACATCTGCACTCGACTCTCATTCTGAGCAAGCAATTCTCGCAGCAATGCGTGAAGTTGCCAGTAACCATACGAGTATTGTTATTGCACATCGTCTTTCTACTATTACCGATGCAGACACCATTATTGTGCTCAAAGCCGGACAAATTATTGAGCAAGGTAAGCACGATGAGTTACTTACACTCGCTGGAGAATACGCCCGTATGTGGGAGCTTCAGCATAAAAAATAAATAGTGTGTAACCCCTTTTAGCTCTTATGCTTTTAAGTATTCGAGCTAAATAAAGCGTTTATAGAACCTATTAGCCTTTCTCTTTTCTCCTAAATTAGTTTTATCGAGCACTGTGGTGATTCACCTCAAAAGATTTGTTTGTCTGATTAATATCAATAACAATCGATAAGTTAAATATTCGTAACAATAAAAATGATTCACTGCTGCTTAAATTCAATCAGTGATACTCAGGAGTAAGTAATGAAAAAGAGTTTAATTGCCGCAGCATTAGCTGCCACATTTATAACCGGTTGTTCAGAGCCGCAAACAACAAAAACAGAAGAGCAACAACCTAAAGTAGCCACTGCAGCAGTGACAGAAAAAGCAGAGTTAGGCAGTTTTGGTGTTGATCTAACAGCTCGTAACGAAGCCATTAAACCAGGCGATGACTTTTTTATGTATGCCAGCGGCACGTGGTATGACAACTACGAAATGCCTGCAGATAAAACCCGCTATGGTGCATTTTCAGGATTAGCTGAGCGAAGCGAAGACGATGTTAAAGCTATTATTGAAGAAATAGCAGCACGCAAAGACTTAAACGCAGAAGAAAAACTCGTTGCTGATTTTTACAATGCGTATATGGATACCGAAACACTTAATAAACTCGGTGTGGCGCCAATCAAGCCATTATTAAGTGAAATTAGTGATATAGCGTCAACCGACGATTTAGCTGAAATGTTTGGTAAGTCTTGGTTAACCGGTAATAAAGCCCCATTTGGCGGCGGCATGTGGTTTAATCGCCTAGACCCTAATAAATATGAAATGTCACTAGGTGCGGGTGGTTTAGGTCTACCAGATCGTTCTTACTACCTTGAAGACGCTGAGCGCTTTGTTAAAACCCGCACAGCTTATGTTGCTCACATTGCTGATATGCTTGAGTTTGCAGGAGTAGAAAACACCGCTGAGCGTGCTCAAGCAATTGTTGATCTTGAAACCAAAATTGCACAAGGTCACTGGCCACGTGAAAAGCGTCGTAATCGCGATTTAACGCTAAACCAAATTGAACGCGCCGATTTAAGCACTGCTTACCCTGGCTTTAACTGGGATTTATACTTTGCGCAAACAGGTTATAAAGTACCTCAGTTAAATGTATCTCAGCCTGAGCCAATAAAAGCGATGATTGAGCTAATCAATCAAGAAGATATTGAAGTATGGAAAGACTACCTAACGTATCACGCTATTAGCGGTAACGCAGGTTTACTATCAGAAGACATATTTAATACTAACTTTGCTTTTTTTGGTAAAGAACTAAACGGACAACAAGAGCCTCGCCCTCGTTGGAAACGTGCAATAAGTCAAATGTCAGGCACAAGTTCGCTTGGTTTTGCTATTGGTAAAATATACGTAGCACGTTACTTCCCTGAATCATCAAAACAACAAATGTCAGAGCTGGTTGAAAACCTTCGTACAGCCCTTGGTGAACGTATTGATAACCTAGAATGGATGGGCGATGAAACTAAAGTAAATGCGCGCGCTAAACTGGCTGCATTTGTACCAAAAATTGGTTACCCCGATGTATGGCAGTCTTATGAAGGTTTAAGCATTACTAAAAACGATTTGATTGGTAATGTGAAAAACATGCGTGAATTTTTTCATGCAGAAAGTGTTGAAAAAGAGCTACAAAAAACAGACCGTAACCGCTGGGGCATGACACCACAACGCGTAAACGCTTACTACAATAGCTCGTTTAATGAAATTGTATTTCCGGCTGCGATATTACAACCGCCGTTTTTCGATCCAAATGCCGATCCGGCTGTAAACTATGGCGGTATTGGCGCTGTAATTGGTCACGAAATGGGTCATGGATTTGACGATCAAGGTTCAAAATCAGACGAAAACGGTGTGCAACGTAACTGGTGGACTGATGCTGACCGCGCTGCATTTGACAAAAAAGCCGAGCAACTGGCTGCGCAGTACAGTAAATACGAGCCAATCGAAGGTAACTTTGTTAATGGTCGAAATAGCCTTGGCGAAAACATTGGTGATGTAGGTGGGCTATCAATGGCTTATCACGCTTATAAGCTAAGTTTAAATGGTAAAGAAGCGCCTGTTATTGACGGCGTTACTGGCGATCAGCGTTTCTTCCTTGCGTGGGCACAAGTATGGAAAGAAAAACGTACTGAGCAAAGCATGCTTAACCAACTTCGTGGTGGCACACATGCCCCAGGTCGCTTTAGAGCACAAGCGCCGCGTAACCACGATGCATGGTACAAAGCGTTTAATGTGAAACCAGGCGATGAGTTATACCTTCCTGAAGATGAGCGTGTACGTATTTGGTAAGTAACACTTACTTTTTATTACTTAGTAAGGCAACCTGTTATACAGGTTGCTTTTTTATTGAATTAAATTTACACATAATAGATATAATTCCAACGTCTAGAACCCTCGATGATCCCATTAATAAAATACAGTTTACATGGCTTTTAAACGTTACCGTTTTAATCTGTTTTAATACTTACTAGCCCTTGAATGCATTTACCTTTAGAATACGCATTATAATTTTATTCTATTATTTACATATATTAAGGCGAAACGCAGATGGGAAGAGCTTACCAAAACAAAAAAGATTCAATGGCTAAGACTGCGGGTGCTAAAACTAAAGTTTATTCTAAGTACGGCAAAGAAATTTATATTTGTGCAAAAAACGGCGGTGTAGATCCAGATGGTAACTTATCATTGCGTCGTTTAATTGAACGCGCTAAAAAAGACCAAGTACCAGCACACGTTATTGACCGCGCAATAGACAAAGCAAAAGGCGGCGGCGGTGAAGACTACGCAGCAACACGTTACGAAGGTTACGGCCCTGGTAACTGTATGATTATTGTTGACTGTTTAACAGACAACAACAAGCGTACCTTTGCTGATGTACGTGTTTGTTTTACCAAAGCAAATGCTAAAATTGGCGCTCAAAACTCTGTTTCACATTTATTTGATCACCTTGCTATTTTTGTATTTGACGGTGATGACGACGAAGCAGTACTTGAAGCTCTTATGATGGCTGATGTTGATGTAACTGACGTAGAAGTAGATGACGGTAAAGTTACTGTTTTTGCTCCTCACACAGAGTACAACAATACACGTACAGCGCTTGAAGAAATGGGCGTGACTGAATTTGACGAAGACCTAATTAGCTTTGTGCCACAAATTGAAACGCCGATTGAAGGCGAAGACGTTGAAGTTATGGAACGCTTTTTAGCAATGTTAGAAGATTGCGACGACGTGCAAAACGTTTACCATAACGCGCAATTCTAAAGAGCGATTTAGTAAGTTAGAACGACTTTAAGCCAACAACTATGTTGGCTTTTTCATTTTTAGAACATGGTATTAATATGAACTCCCTTAAAGAGCTTAAAAGTGGCAAACTTGTTGGTGCTACTCGCCTGCAATTGGTAGAAGAGCTAACGACATTTCCTGAAGAAATTTTTAGTTTAGCTGACACGCTTGAAGTTCTCGATTTATCAAATAATAACTTATCAACACTACCTGATGAATTTGCCTGTTTAACACACCTGAAGCGTGTATTTTTATCGTTTAATCAGTTTAAGCATATTCCTAAAGTGCTCGCTAAATGCCCTGCTTTAATTATGGTCGCGTTTAAAGGTAACCAAATTTCTGAATTTGCTTTAAACAGCCTGCCAAAAAATATTGAGTGGCTGATACTCACCGATAATACGTTAAGCGAATTGCCTGAAGATTTTGGTAATTATACCCAGCTTAAAAAGCTTGCGCTTGCAGGCAATCAACTTAAGCAACTGCCAATTAGCATGGCGCAGTGTAAAAACCTTGAGCTCGTTAGGCTCTCTGCTAATAACTTAACACACGTAGACGACTGGCTGTTTGAATTTCCTAAACTTGCTTGGCTTGCGTTTGCCGGTAACGATTTTAATAAAGCTCAGTGCCTTACAAAAAGCTGCTTAGAAAATAAGCCTCTTAACGATTACACACTTAGTCATGTTATTGGCCAAGGTGCATCGGGCGTTATTCATTTAGCGCAAGCTGTTGATAGAGCTGTAGCGATTAAATTATTTAAAGGCGCAATTACCAGCGACGGCTACCCGCTTGATGAAGTAAATTGCTGCTTACAAGCAGGCGATCACGCTAATTTAATTAAAGTACTTGCCTACATTGAGCAAAGTGATCAGCTAGGTTTAGTAATGGAGCTAATAGATAAAAGCTTTGCTAATTTAGGCCTGCCTCCAAGCCTTGAAACCTGTACGCGTGATACCTTTAATGATGATTGCCATTACTCAACTCACGCTATTTTAAAAATTGCACAGCAAATGGTAAGTACCTTACATCACTTGCATATTTGTAAAGTAAGCCATGGCGACGTGTATGCGCATAACACCATGATAAACAAAGATGCTGATGTATTATTTGGTGATTTTGGTGCAGCCACAAACTTAGCCATGTTAAGTGATTATCAACAAAAGCAAATCGAGTTAATTGAAGTACGTGCATTAGGGTGTTTAATTGAAGACTTATTAGGCACGGTAACTGGCGATGATAGACAAAGTGAGCTCTTTGTTAAAATGTCCGATATGGCAAAATGTGCCATGCAACCTACATTAAATCAAAGACCTACATTTACTGAGTTATTAGCAGAGCTAAAATAAATTTAATATTAATAATATAAGCGAGCAAAATGTAACACCTTGCTCGCTTTTATTTTATGTTTATTCGGATTTTCCGAACTTATTTAGTGCGCTTAAACGGGTAAACCTGTTGTTTAAGCATACCTACGGGCATGTAATCCCCGACTACGCCATACGCTTGTGGCCACTCTTTTTGGCCTTTAACAGCAGTACCAAACACATAATCTAAAAACGAAAAATGTGCAGCGTAATTTCGGTCAATCGCGGCTTTATCTGACGCATGGTGCCAATGGTGAAACTGCGGTGTAACCATAAAGTATTTTAGCCAACCAAATTTCACACGTACATTTGCATGGTTAAACACAGCCTGCAAACCCACAATTATTACGTACAAACTAATTATTTGCTGTGAAAAACCAAGCACAAATATAGGCGTGAGCACTAAGCTGCGCGTTACGAGTATTTCAAGAATATGCTGGCGAGAGCCCGCTAACCAATCCATTTCTTTAGCACTGTGATGTACGCCATGAAAGCGCCATAATAATGGGACTTCGTGATAAGCACGATGCACCCAATACTGCATTAAATCTGCCACAAGTATTATTAAAAACAACTGCACTATAAAGGGTGTTTGCTCTATATAACCTTGTACTGTAGATGATACAGCCCAGCCAAAGCCATAATGCACAAAGTGGTTAGTAACGAGTAATACAAAACCAATAATTAAATGATTTACAAAAAAGTGGTTTAAATCGCCTCGCCATTCGCTACGTAATATTTTTTGCTCTTTTCGATGAGGTAATAACTTTTCAATCACAATAAATATAAGTGTTGAGCCGAGTAAATCTAAAATAAACCAATCAAGCCCTATATAAGGTGTATCAGAAGCAAATTCGTTTACTTCAACGTTTGGTCCGCCAAACATAATTGCCAGAACAATAAAAAACCACGCTGTAGCCCCTAAACGCTTATTGGTATTACGTACAAAGTTAAGTAATCCTAGACTGCCCGAGACCAATAATGATGCAAACATAAGCTGACGTAAAAAGTCGACGCTGTAGCTTTTTCTCAGCTCTGGCGTGGTTAAGTATTCAGGAAAGTGAAACGCTAATACGCCTAAGCAGCTCAGTATTGCTAAAAAGCAGGCTATGTAGCCACTTATGTTGCCCTCACCTATCTGAAGATGATTTGTGCGAAATACTCTTCGCGATAAAGCTCTGATCATTTTTATTATTCCTTGCGTCGTTGAGTTGATTAAATACAACGAAATTCCATTAATTTACACACCCACATATTAACAAAATTTAGGGTATAAAAAATACAAATAGTTCCCTGCTAATTTTGAATTGCAAATATACAGATAAACCAAACGCAAAAAAGCCACGCAATGCGTGGCTTGGTTGGATAAAGCTAAACTTTTACAAGGTCAATTATAAGTACTGACCTAATGCTTTAACTTGGTCTAACATGCGGTTTGAGAAACCCCACTCGTTGTCGTACCAAGCCATTACTTTAACTAGTTTGCCATTGGCTTTAGTTTGCGTTGCATCAAAGATAGACGACGCTGGGTTATGGTTAAAGTCGATAGAAACAAGCGGAAGCTCGTTATATTCTAAAATACTCTTCATTGAACCCGTTGATGCTTCTTTCATGATTGCATTGATTTCTTCTGCAGTCGTATCACGCTTAGTGATAAACGTAAAATCAACTAAAGAAACATTGATTGTAGGTACACGTACCGACATACCATCTAATTTACCAGCAAGTTCTGGTAATACTAAACCAACAGCTGCCGCAGCACCTGTTTTAGTTGGGATCATAGATTGAGTTGCACTACGCGCACGGTATAAATCTGGGTGGTATACGTCAGATAAGTTTTGATCGTTGGTGTAAGCGTGAATAGTCGTCATGCTACCTTGCTCAATACCTACTGTGTCGTTAATTGCTTTTGCAATTGGCGCTAAACAGTTAGTAGTACAAGAAGCGTTAGAAATGATATTGCTATCAGCATTAATTACGTCGCTGTTTACACCATGCACTACTGTTGCATCTAAACCAGTACCTGGAGCAGATACGATTACTTTTTTAGCGCCTGCAGTAATGTGCTTAGCAGCGTCATCACGTTTAGTGAAAAAACCAGTACATTCTAAAACGATATCTACGTTTAGCTCTTTCCACGGTAAGTTTGCAGGGTCACGCTCTTGCGTTAACGTAATTACGTCATCCCCAATTAGCATAGTGTTGTTTTCAAGTGTTACTTTTTTAGAAAATTGACCATGAACTGAGTCATACTGCGTTAAATGTGCATTTACGTTAGCTGGTGCTAAATCGTTAATTGCTACAATTTTAATTTCGCTGTTTTGAGCTGACTCATAAAGTGCACGTAAAACATTTCTACCGATACGGCCGTAACCGTTAATTGCTACATTAATCATTTTAGACTCCTATTTAAGTTCACTTGCTTGGCGAGCAAGCGCTTCAATTGCTTGCCAGTCTTTATTTTCAATTAGTTGTTTATCTAGCATCCACGTACCACCAACACAAATAACGTTGTTAAGCGCTAAATAATTAGGAGCAGTTGCTAGGCTAATGCCGCCAGTTGGGCAAAAAGTAATATGTGGTAATGGGCCACCGATTGATTTAAGCATAGCTGTTCCGCCTGCAGCTTCTGCTGGAAAGAATTTTAAATACTTAAAACCATGCGACGCAAGTTGCATAACTTCACTTGCAGTTGCAGCGCCTGGTAAAAATGGTATATCTGATGTTTTAGCTAAAGCAATAAGCTCATCGCTCACACCTGGACTCACCATAAAATCTGCACCAGCAGCAACCGAAAGATCAAAACTTGCCTTATCTACTACCGTACCAGTACCTACATAGGCTTCAGGTACTTCTGCTTTCATTAGCTTTAAAGCTTCTGCAGCAATGGGTGTACGTAGTGTTATTTCTAAGGCTTTTAAGCCACCGTTGTATAAAGCTCTTGCAAGTGGTGCTGCATCTTCTAATTTTTCGATTACAACCACTGGCACTACGGGTGCCGATGCTAAGATTTTTTCAATACTCATTACTTGTTCCTCATTACCCAGTATGGCTAATATTTATTCAAGTCCAAAAGCACTCGCGCCTAAATCGGCACTGCTTACGATATTTCTAAATCCAGTAAATAATTCACGACCTGTACCAAATGTTGCACTTGGCAGGCTAAGTTCTGCTTCACGCTTAGCAAGTTCTTCGTCGCTAACGTGTACTTTTAATATTCCGTTTGGCGCATCAAGCGTCACTAAATCGCCTTCTCGGATTTTAGCAATAATGCCGCCTTCTACTGCCTCTGGCGCTAAGTGAATAGCAGCAGGTACTTTACCTGATGCACCCGACATACGACCGTCAGTAACAATGGCTACTTTAAAGCCTTCATCTTGAAGCGTTGCCATTACTGGCGTTAACTTGTGTAGCTCTGGCATACCTTTCGCTTTAGGGCCTTGCTCTTTTAGTACGGCAATAAAGTCTTGGTTTAATTCGCCACGAGTGTATGCATCTTGCAGAGCACTTTGTGAGCTAAATACTTTTGCAGGAGCAGTAACGGTTTGATGTTCTTCAGCAACAGCTGACACTTTGATAACTGCTTTACCTAAGTTGCCCGTTAGAAGTTGCAGACCACCTTGCTTACTAAATGGGTTACTCACTGGGCGAAGTACTTCTTCATCGTGCGAGTTTACTGGGCAATCTACCCATTTAACTTTAGTTGGGCCAGTTGAGTCGCTCATGATCAAGCTATCGTCTTTATCCAAACGAGGCTCTGTCATGTATGGTGCTAAACCATCGCCAAGCATTGTTTTCACGTCTGTATGTAAGTAACCAGCGCTTGCTAGTTCTCGCATTAAGAAACCCATACCGCCAGCTGCTTGAAAGTGGTTTACATCAGCTGAGCCGTTAGGGTAAATACGTGTAAGAAGTGGTACAACTTCTGATAAGTCAGACATATCTTTCCACGTAACCTGAATGCCGGCAGCTTTTGCTATCGCAACAATATGGATTGCATGGTTAGTAGAACCACCTGTAGAAAGCAGACCCACTAAACCATTTATAATCGTTTTTTCGCTGATCACATCGGCTAAACACGGGCTTTCTTTATCATCTGTAAGTTGCTTAAGCATTGTTTCTACAGCATTACCTGTAAGACCATCGCGAAGCTCAGTGTAAGGATTAATAAACGAGCTACCTGGAAGGTGTAAGCCCATTATTTCCATTAACATTTGGTTTGAATTGGCAGTACCGTAGAACGTACATGTACCAGCGCTGTGATAAGACGCACTTTCAGCTTCAAGTAAGTCTTCGCGGCTCACTAAACCTTGTGCAAACTTTTGGCGAATACGTGCTTTTTCTTTATTCGGAATACCTGATTGCATTGGACCTGCTGGTAAAAAGAACACAGGTAAATGACCAAACGACAATGCACCAATTAATAAACCCGGGACGATTTTGTCACAAACGCCTAAACAAAAAACGCCATCAAACACATCGTGCGAAAGAGAAATTGCCGTAGACATAGCAATTACATCGCGAGAAAAAAGTGAAAGTTCCATGCCGTCACGCCCTTGCGTAACGCCATCACACATTGCAGGCACGCCACCAGCAACTTGAGCTGTAGCATCGTATTTTGTTGCAATGTCTTTAATTAAATCTGGGTAGTCTTTGTATGGCACATGAGCCGATAACATATCGTTATATGAGTTGATAATAGCAAGATTTGGCTGCTCATCAGCCTTTAAGCGCGCTTTGTCATCACTGCTACATGCAGCCATAACATGGGCTATATTTCCGCAACCTAAACCGGCACGAACTCTTGTTTGTTTTTTTGCGTGCGAAATGCGATCTAAATAATCTTGACGGGTATTTTTACTGCGTTCGATAACGCGCTGGGTAACTTCTTGAATACGAGGATGTAACATAATTTAACTCATCTCTATTAGTTAGAGGATAAAGGCTCAGTAGCAACTACAGACTCCACGTAAATAACTGTACTGAGCATCTTTGATTTACCCGTTCAAAGGTACGCTACCAGGGAGCCTCTCACAACAACCCTGACACCGGTGTCACTGTATTAACGCATAGCAATGACACCGGTGTCAACCCCGAGTAACAAAAATAGTTTAATATTTTAACATGACCAAATAATGACCTAATTGATTTTTAGGCACAAACCATGTTTTAGCAAGTTCAGAGAAAAAAAAGCCCGAATAAGCGTCACTCATATTCGGGCTACTGTGAAAGTGTTTTAAACCCACTATTTTATTGCTGAGGTAGACTCACGTGTAATCAAGCGCGACTCAAGCGTTACCTGATACGGCTGTTCTTGTGGTTGAGCTATGTGTGAAATAAGTTGTGTTACGGCTTGTTTAGTCATTTCTTCAACAGGCTGTGCAATCGTTGTTAACCCAGGCCAAATATGACGTGCAATGGGTGCATTATCAAACCCAGCTATTGAAATGTCATCAGGCACTTTTAATTGGCGCTGAGTTGCTAATTTAAGTACGGCTGCCGCCATGTAATCGTTTGATGCAAATACAGCGGTTGGCCTAGGGGATAAATCTAAAATACTGCGTGCACTATCTACACCTGAGTGATAACTAAAGTTACCCTCCTCTACTAAGCGCTCATCAAATTCTATACCATGGCTTGCAAGTGAACGCCTGTAACCTTTAAAACGTTGTTGCGTGGCACTGTGATCTGGGTGCCCTTTAATAAAGGCTATAGATTTATGACCCAGGTTAATTAAATGCTCAGTAATCTCAAATGCGCCTTGCTCGTCATTACTACGCACTGAAATTGAATCATCTTGTAGTAAAGCTGAAGCAACCCTTGCATAAGGAATTTTTTTAGACTTTAAAAAAGAAGCAAGCTCAGCAAAGTCACCAAAAGGAGGTGTTAGCACAATGCCATCTAATCGAGAAGTTTGTAGTAATTGCTCAATATTATTTATTAGTGCTTCACCACGAAACTCACAAGGGTGTATCAATAAATTATAGTTATTTTCTTTACACGCTTCTAAGGCGCCCGTTTGCACTCGGGTAATATAACTTTTACTTGGGTTATCGTATAAACAGCCAATAATAAAGCTACGATTTTGAGCAAGACCTCGTGCAATTGGATTTGGGGTGTAATCAAGCTCTTTAAATACCGCAAGCACCTTTTCTCGGGTGGCGGCACTTACATTAGGCTCATTGTTTAACACGCGTGAGACGGTTTTTTTAGAAACCCCTGCATGGCTTGCTACACTATTTATGGTTACTTTTTTCATCTATCCATTATCCAAATACAACCTGTAAGACCAAAGCCCTATTTGCTATTGTGTAAACACGCAGCAGCGCCAATTAGCGGTATGTTGTCTTGTGTTACGAGTGTTACAGGGATTTGTCCTGCGTACTGCGACATAATACCCTTTTGCGAAAATCGTTCAACAAAACGACTCTCAAGAAGTCTCGCTTGCATACGAGGTAATATTCCACCGCCGATAAATAGTCCACCTAAGGCGCCATAAACAACCGCTAAATCACCGGCAACACTGCCAATCCAATCACAAAACTGGTTTAAGGTTGCATCACACACATCACATTCACCACTATTTGCAAGGCTGCTAATTTGTGCGGCATCTAAATTTTTAGCTGTTACCCCCTTAACCGCAGACATTGCTTTGTATAAATGCGTTATGCCAGGACCTGAGAAAACTGTTTCGATAGAAACATGGGGATGATCTTTTCTTAATTCATTCAATAATAAAGTATCGAGTTCATTAACAGGTGCAAGTGATATATGCCCCCCTTCTGAACTCAACACTGCGGTAGATTGGGACGTTCTAACTAAGCACGCAGCACCAAAACCAGTACCTGGACCTATAACACCAATGTTTGCGTTATCATCAGCTTGGCCTGATTTAACAATGACATTTTGTTTAGGATCTAAGTAAGGGGCAGCGTAAGCAAAGGCAGCAAAATCATTAATGACTTCAAGTTGTTGTAAATCAAAATGAGTTTTAAATTCACTGACGCTAAAATGCCAACCTAAATTGGTTAAATGCACTTGCCCGGCTTTTATTGGCCCTGCAACGGCTAAACATGCGCGTTTGGGTGCAATATGTGGGACTGTTTGTAAATATTGCTCGAGCGCACTTTCAAGAGAACCAAAATTGGCACTAGGAAAAATATTAATGTGCTCTATTATAAATTGGTTAGTCTGTTCATTAAAAGCAGTTATTAAAGCAAAGCGGGCATTAGTGCCGCCGACATCAGCAACTAAGATGGGATCAAATTGGGCAGAAGCGTTTGGGCTCATAGTATTATCTCTTTTGTTAAGCGACTCATGCTTATTATTTTACAATGGTGTACCATTGTTATTTATACTTTGAGCTATCACCTCAAAGTAGCTATCACAGTAAAAAATGCTGCCTATAAAGATATAGACAGCGAATACGTTTTGACAACAAAATGATAAAACACTGACATTATGACACCGGTGTCAGGAATTTATCAATAAAAATATACGTTAATTCACAAAAAGCTTGAAATTATTCATCAATAAACGAAAATGACACAATTATTTATCAATTTAATTAAGTTGTAACAATGAAAGGTAAAGCTACCTCATTTGATATTGCCCACTATGCAGGGGTATCTCAATCGACTGTATCTCGCGCTTTACGTAACAGCCACCTTGTTAATGAAGAAACACGCAAGCGTGTTTTCGATATAGCTAAAAAGCTTAATTATAAAGTTGATAAAAATGCGAGTAACCTTCGCACTCAACAAAGTAGTACGCTTGCATTATTGTTGTTTGAAGATCCCACTTCTGACGAGTCCCAAATAAATCCTTTCTTTTTAGCCATGCTTGGCAGTATTACCCGTGCTTGCGCTAAAGAAGGTTACGATTTATTAGTTTCATTTCAATCGGCCAGTGCTGATTGGCAAGCAGACTACGAAGACAGCCACAGAGCTGATGGCATTATTTTACTCGGGTATGGCGATTACATTGATTACCAACCAAAATTTAACACCTTACTTGAACAAAATACTAAGTTTGTTTGCTGGGGTGCAACTGTAGATAACCGTCCCGATTTAACTGTTTGTTGTGATAACTACGGTGGCGGTAAGCTCGCCGCTGAGCACTTTATTGCGCATAGCAGAACTGATTGCGCTTTTATTGGTGACGCCTCTGATCACAGCCCCGAATTTTTTAGTCGCTTTCAGGGTTTTAAAGATGAGCTATTGGCCAACAACGTTAAAATAAATGAGCGTAAAATGGCTAATGCTATATCTACTGAAGAATCTGGCTATCACGCCACACGCTCACTAATTGCTAATAATATTAAATTTAACGCCTTATTTGCTGCAAGTGACTTAATTGCTATTGGGGCTATACGCGCACTTAAAGAAGCAAATATTAACGTGCCGAAAGATGTTGCGGTAGTCGGCTTTGATAACATAGCCATTGCAAGTTATGTAAACCCCCCCCTAACTACAATAGAGCAAAACACCACTATTGCTGGGCAAATGTTAGTAGAGAACCTATTAAAACTGATACGTGGTGAAGAAGTTCAAAGCACCCTATTGCCTCCTATTCTTATTCCTAGAAAGTCAAGCTGAGCCTGCCTGATAAAATAAAGTAGAATTTATAAACGGTTTTAATTGGAAATTACAACGACACTAATTTATTCAGTATATTTTTATCTATTCATTTCACTTTTCTTTCTGAACTATTCATATCTCATAAAAATTCAAAATTTAGATATAAAAAAAGCCTCTAACGAGGCTTTTTATTAAACAACTTTTAACTCATACTAACAAGTTATTAGAAATCGTAAGACGCTGATAATTGAATTCTACGAGGAGACTGGTAAGACTGAGCTAAACCAAATGTAGCATTTCCATCGCCAGCAGCTATTTCTGCAGCTTCGTCGTAACGAGTTTCAGTAGAAGCATCAAATACGTTAAATACATCCATAGCTAAACGAACTTTCTGATCGTTAAAGCGAAGGTTATAAGTAAAGTTAAGATCTAAACGTGCTGTCCATGGTGTAGTACCCATGCTGCCACGAGGGAAACGTTTGTCACCTACATAGTAAGTATCACCGTATACGTATTGATCAGGATCTGGAGTATAACCTTGACCTAAAGCAGTCCAAGGACGTCCAGATGCGATATTAACATTAGCACCAATTAAGAAGTCTTCTGTAACAGCAAAAGCACCATAAATTTTAATGTTATGACGACGATCTGCAGGTAGATTACCATTAGCACCATCCATTAAATAAGGGTAATCCCAATCTTGCGTAAGACCTGCATCATCCTGACCATTATCAGATTTAACAAAACCTTCTGTATTACCATAGTTGTGAGACCATGTGTATAGCGCTTTTAAAGACCAAACCTGATCCCATGTTTTCTCTAATGTTAAATCAACTGATGCATATTTACGCTTAGCATCCGGGTAACCTAACTCTTCTGCACTAAAGCTATATTCTTCAGTGGTGCCGTCACCATCAAGATCGAAATTGAAAGTAGCGCCATTGCCAGGGTTAAACAAGAACCAGTTTTCACCTAAATATTCACCATTTTCATCATTAAAGATATAAGAACCATCATCAATTTGATTACCTAAAACACGGTAAGTTGCCTTGATACCCCATGACCAATCATCATTAATTGCTGCTTGATAACCAATCATATACTCATCGTTATACATTGGTTCAAGATCTTTATCAGATAAGGTATTTGATGGTTTTGCAGTACCGTCACCACCATTAGAAATAGCAGGATCACCTAGCTGAGTACTTAAACCAACAGGAGTACCGTCTGCGTTTAAGCCTTCATATGCATACCATGTTTGAATATAAGTCTCTGCACCAGCTAAACGGATATTAGTATTAGCTGCTACTGGTAGGTAATAACGACCAGCAGTGAAGAACAACTTACTATCGCCATCTCCGTTAATATCCCAAGAGCCACCTATACGAGGGGCAATTTGGTTATCAATAGAAACAAACTCTTCGCCATCTGCATTGTAGTTAGTAAAACTATCATTACGAAGGCCTAATGTTAATGTTAAATCTTCAGTAACTGACCATTGATCTTCAATATAAATAGCCCAGTTTTCTACTTCAAACGAACCGCCATTTTTATAATCGCGTACACGTGTTGTCTTCATTTCTTCAGGTAAGACATACCCATTAGCCAGTCTAGCACCTTCTTCATATGTACGATAATAGTAGTAAACGCCACCAGAGTTTTGTGTTGTTGAATCAGCTGTATTAGTTTCAGAATCATAGCCAAATCTTAACGTATGCTCATCGTTTAGGTAGTAATCAAAGTCAACTCGCAATTGCTCACGTTTATCTTCATTTTCACCAACGGTAAAGTTTACATAACATGTAGTATCCTCACCTAAATCGGCATCATAACCTGTAGGACAATCATCAAAGTCTGAGTAATCAGTTTCCGAAAACTTAACCTGACCAAACATTGCTGACATACTTAGATCATCTGTAAGGTTACCAGTATAGCGAACTGCAAAACTTTCTCCGCCTCGCTTATGATAAGCTGTACCACCATCTACAGTATAATTACCATTTCCTTCCGGATCTGAAATTGTTTTTTCTGAATAAGTGCGTTTGTCACTAAAGCCCCAAAGCATTAGCTGATGATCTTCGTTAATATTCCAATCAAAACGAGCTAGGTAATATGGGTCATCATCTTTTTCAACTGTTAAATCTGTTTGTGATGCATTACCGTATTCATAGTCATTATCTCTTGCAGTGTAAATACCATAGAAAAATAATGTATCTTCAACTATTGCACCTGAAGCATAAATACTTGTTTCAAATGAATTGTCATAGTCGTCTTGGTTATTAACATATAAATCACCAATACAATGCCCGTCTGCGTCTTCACAGCGATCATTTTGTTTATAAAGTGAATTAGGAGCTTGCTCACTTAATGAGTCAGACGAATAAATCGTTTCAACACCAAAGTGAAAATCATTAGAACCAGATTTAGTAACTGATGAGATTAATCCACCGGTAGTACGCCCAAACTCTGCAGAATAACCACCCGTCTTAACTTGGAAGCTATCGTACGCGGTGAAAGGGATTGTTGCGCCACCAAGACCATTTCGGAAATTAGTCATATTTAGACCATTCACGTAATAAGCATTTTCAGCTACAGAAGCACCACCAAATGAAGCTTGGTCGCCAAAACGACTATCCCCTTCAGTTGCGCCAGGCGCAAGCAATGCGACTGAAGTTACAGAGCGAGATATAGGTAAAAGTTCTAATTCTTCAGAGCTAATATTGAGTGATGATTCTGATGCAGAAACATCTATCGCACGAATAGAACCACCGACAACCGCAATTCTTTCGATATTACCTGTAGTTAGTGGAATTTCAATAAGAGCTGTTTTACCAACTCCTATTACTACATCTTTAACTTGAGCTTGGTCAAAACCAGCTTGTGAAACTACTATATTATACTTGCCTACCGGTACCTGTTTTAGATCGAACTCGCCGTTAGAATCTGCAATAAGCGTTTTTGAATAACCTTTAGTGTCATCTGTTATTGTTATTGTTGCACCCGCTAGCGAAACACCTGACTGAGCCGTTAAGCTACCTTTTATAGCGCCGTTAACGTTATCTGCCATTGCAGGCATTGCCGCACTCAACGTCATTGCAACTGCTGCAGCAGTAAATGAGCGTTTAAATGTCTTAGAAAAATTATGGTTCATCTTGATTTATCCCTAGATAATTAAATTATTATTTTTTATGTTTTACATTATTTAAATTCACATAAAAATTACTTATATAAATTAAATAACACCTCTTAACCCACAAGAGAAACAAATTAATAACACAATAAAAATAAACTTGCCAACAAAATGCGATAGCGGTTAACCATGGATTTATCAATAGAAACAATGAATTAACAAAAACAAATAGTGCAAACAGAAAATCGGGACAATAAACACAAAATTAACATCAATAACTATTCACGGAGACAATGAGCCAAACACAACAACAACCCTGTAATTTGTAAGTTTAGGGGGCTGAAACAGTAAAAAAAAGATAAAGCCTATACGTGATTCATAACTAATTATTATATAGGCTAAGCTGCATAAATATTCACACAGCACTTTTTTAATTAGGAACCATTGCATAAAACAAAACTAAATTAAGAGAAAAAAAGTTCCTAATTAGGAACTTTTTTTGTGTAATTTTAAGACAACTAATTAAATGACTCGCCAACCACTGGATAATAATCCCATACTTGTTTATCACTGAGTGAGCGTACAAGCTTAATGTATTCTGCATGAGTCCATGCCAGTGGTGTTGCTGAGTTTGTGCCCTCGCCTAGCTCATAACCAACTTTATTTACACCCACACCATCCCATACTTGCTCTGGTAGCATTAGCCCTTTATTGGCAAATTGCTCCAAACCTTTAACATAACTATTTTTAATTTGCGCTTGTTTAGCATCATCAAAGGTGTTGTTTGCGTTAGCTGCAGCTATTTCATAGTGACCACGTTCACCTGTAAAAAACGGCCATACACGACCACGTTGGCCTGGTGTATTACTGCCACCCTCTGCGTAATTAGTGCCTGTTACTTCATCTTCGCCGTAGCCATCATTACCATAGCGGCGGTAGCCTGCAAATGTGCCGCTGCCGTCGTCAAAGCTAAAGCTGTATTTAACCTGTAGGTTATCTTCAAGCGTTTCGTCATCGTACTCAGGCAGTGTTTTAACAATGCTTTCGTCATTTGCACCGCGTACGCCATAGCGTACTAGTTCTAAAAACCCGCCATCTAAAATTTGCTTTTTATTAAACCCTTCGCGGCCATTATTAGCGTTAATTTTAGTGTCTGAGTTTGCATCGGTATCTTGGCCTATACGGATAAAGTATTCACCATCACTATTTTCGCCTTTTAAGTTACCTTTAGTGGTAAACATTTGCGATTCAATATCGTTGTTATACTTTTTAGCCGTAGCTAGGTAGCGCTTTGCGTTTGTATCATCACCACTTAGTGTTGCAATATCACTGGCTGTAATAAGGCCAGCGACTATTGCCGCAGTAGTCGAAGGCGAATAACCGCTTTGCTCTTCCCAACGTTCTTGTTGGGTTGCCGGTGGTGTAATTTGCGTGTCGTTCCACAAAATCTTAGCAAGGCCGCCATCAACTAAAAAATCAGCAGCTGGTTTTAACATTTTGCCGTACCAGCTTTTTAGCTCTTTATCGCTAAGTACATTGGCTTTATGTAACTTCCAGGCAAGCATAATAGGCATAGCTGTTTGGTCAAGCTGTACGCCGACCCATTCAAGCTCACCATCTACGTGCGTTTTTTGCAAAAACCAGCCTGTATCGCCGTTATTTCCCGGTGTTTTGCTGTTTACTTGCACTTTTTCAAGGTATTCGAAAGCAGTTTTTGCTGTGGCAGTATCACCCAGTGCCATAAAGGCCATGGCTACTTGATAAAAGTCGCGCACCCATACTGCTTTATAACCCGTAGAGCCTTCTTTGGCTGAAACAGTTTCGCCCCATGGATTAGATAGAGAAGCAATTAATGCCCCTGCGTGTGTTTTATCTTCTTGTGCTTTTAATACCATGGCACTGGTGTATAAAAGCTTACCGTTATCGGCTGTTTGTTCAACCATGGTATTAAGCGGTTTTAGACTTTGTAAGTAATCTTCCCAGCCTAGCGCTTCACCTTTACCGTTATAGTGTTCAAGCACCGCTTGGTACCCTTTTGCTAAGCTTTTTTCGCCTTGCTTTATACTTTGCTGCTGCGTTTTGCCAAAGCTAAGGGCTAAATCAAAGGTAGTATTTGCACTTATCTCGCCAAGCTCTGCAAGCATGCTTACATTACCTGCTGTATCGCCGGTATTTGTGTATTGTGTATTTATAGATTGCGTAGTTTTAAGTGTGTTAATACCATCGCTTTCACCTGTAAACCCTACCGTTTTTGCTTTAAATGGTGATGAGGATTGAAGTGATAAATAGTTATCGTCTTCCCATGCGACAAGCCCTTGCTCTGTTGTTTTAGCAAAGTCACCTAGCCCGTTATTATTAATATACGGATTAACAGACACATATGCTTTTAGCCCTTCAAGCTCAGTGTTAAATACACTGCGTACAAATAATGTTTGCCCATCTGGGTCAGTAAAAATGTGTTTTTCTAGGCTAAAGCGCCCTTGTTTATCAGTGCTAATTACTTTATAAGCCAGAGAAAGTGGGCGACCTTGTGCATCTTTATGTAAGTAATCAATGGTGACATCTAAATCATCAGCTTCACTAACGGTAAAGTCTTTACCTGTTACTATAAATTGCATGTCTTTTATTTGAGCTTGGTGAATAAGCCCAAACATGGTTTCGGTGATCATACCTTTAGCAATTGAAAACCACACCTTAGATACATCGCCCGTTGCAGCTGAATCACTGTATTGGCCGTTTTGGTATTGCTCGTACGATGTACCAATACCGGTTTTACCCGCATAAGCCCAAAAAGGCTCTGCGCCTGGGGCGCCTGGTGCTGATGTAACCTGTGCTGTGGTACTTTCGTTAGTTGTGCTTGTGTTTTGAGCGCCGCAAGCCGTTAAACCTAACGTTAAAAGTGAGGCGGTTATAAGGTTATATTTTTTCATTGTGTGTCCTTAATGTGAATTTTTAACGCGCATTACCGCAACGGCAGCGACAACGAACGAGGCTGCACCAATTAACAATGCGTAAATAGGCTGATTAGAAAATACGTGGCGTAAAATGAGCCCTAAAATGCTGGCGGCAAGTAACTGAGGTATAACTATAAAAAAATTAAAAATACCCATGTAAACGCCCATTTTATTACTTGGCAGTGCGTTACTTAGCATGGCGTAAGGCAGCGATAAAATAGACGCCCACGCAAACCCCACCCCAATCATAGGTATAAGTAACATCTTAGGGTCTTGAATAAACATAAAGCTGCCAAGGCCTAATGCGCCCAGCAATAAATTAAAACAATGCGCGCCTTTTAAGCCCATTTTTTTAACTAAAAACGGAATACACATAGCGGCAATAGCTGCAAAGCCATTGTAGGCGGCAAATAAAATACCCACCCAGTCTGCACCATCGTTAAATGCTTTAGAGGTTGCATCGCTACTACCATAATGAAAGCTTGTTACTGCTGCGGTGGTATAAATCCACATGGCAAATAAAGTAAACCAGCTAAAAAACTGCACCCATGCAAGCTGCTTCATGGCTTCTGGCATTGTAAATACATCTTGTACTACTTGGTAAAAACCACCTTGAGTTTTGTTAGCACTTTTAAGCGCTGCTGCAATCCACTGCACAATACCAAACGCTAATAAACCACCAGCAAGTAGGTATAATTCTTTTTCAAGCGATAAGCCCATTACTAATGTAAGGGTTGCTAAACCCAGCACTACAAAAATAATGGCGCCTTTATTAAAGTTAATATCAACCAGTTTGCTTGTTGTAGGTTGAGCGCTTTGCTTTTCAAACTCAGCTAATTGCTCTGGGCTGTACTCTTTTGTACGTGCAACGGTCCAAAGCACTGCAACAAGTAGCACCACCCCACCCCAATAAAATGAGTATTTAACAGACTCTGGAATTTGCCCAGGCGCTGCAGTATTACTTACATCAAACCAGTTGGTCATCATCCATGGTAATGCTGAGGCTAGTACCGCACCAATACCAATAAAAAAGCTTTGTAACCCGTAACCTGTAGCGCGTTGTTTTTCTGGTAAATTATCACCTACAAGTGCTCTAAACGGCTCCATGGTTACGTTGATTGACGCATCCATAATCCATAACATACCGGCAGCAATCCAAAGCGTTGGCGAATGCGGCATAATAAATAGTGAAAGCGTTGTTAACACTGCGCCTATAAAAAAGAACGGACGGCGACGACCAAAGCGCCCCCACGTTTTATCGCTCCAGTAACCAATAATAGGCTGTACGATTAAGCCAGTAAGCGGTGCTGCAACCCATAGAATGGGAATATCATCAACTTGTGCGCCTAATGTTTGAAATATTCGGCTCACATTGCCGTTTTGTAGTGCAAAGCCAAATTGAATACCTAAAAAACCAAAGCACATATTCCATATTTGCCAAAAACTCAGGTTTGGTTTGTTGCTGTCATAATTATTATTTTGATTATTCATGATTAGCCTTATTAGTTAAAACTGCGCTGCTAAATGCATCAAGTGTGAGTGTGAAGCTTGCGCCTTGAGACCCTGATGTGATCTCGGTGCTGTGCTGCTCAAGTAAGTCATGCAATTGAGTGTGTTCGCTAAGTACCGCTAATTGCACTTTTGATAAATTAACCGTAACTGTTTGTGGCTGCTCGCTAAAGTTACTTAACACATACACACTTTGCTGGCCTAAAGAGCGGGTAAAACCAACAACACGTTCACTTCCTACAAGGTTAAGTGCCGACATTTCTCCGCCTACCACAGCAGGTAAACTATTTAGTGACATAATCGCTTTGTAGTAGTCACGAAGTGCTACTTGCTCTTGTGTTAAATTAGCACCGTCAAACTTGCCGTTATTCATCCACGCTTGATGCGCCGGTACACCAATGTAATCAAAAATACTGGTGCGTGTAGCTGTGCCAAATCCTGCGTTTTCTGAGCCATCTTCTCCCACATCTTGACCAAAATATAATAACGTGGGTGCGCGGCTCATTAAGTTAGAAACCACCATAGCCGGTTTACCCCACGCAGCGTTACCTGCAAAGTCGGGGCTTGCGATGCGTTGTTCGTCGTGGTTTTCTAAAAAGTGCAGCATGTGCGCTTCAATATCAGTAACTTGGCTTTGGGCAGCAAAAATAGCATTAGCAGCTTGCTTACCCTGCATAATGGCTTTTAGTGTGTCATAAAAGCCTACTTTGTCGTAAAGGTAGTCCATTTTACCTTGGTGGATATACGCACGGTACATTAGCGGGTTATACACTTCGGCTAACAAAAAGGCGTCGCTTTTTTGCATTTTTATCGACGAATTTAAAAAACTCCAAAACTCTACTGGCACCATTTCGGCCATGTCGTATCTAAAGCCATCAACGCCTTCATCGAGCCAAAAAAGTGCTATGTCTCTAAATTTGTACCAGCTGTTAGGGAGCTCTTTACCTTGCCAAAACTCGTAGTGAGCACGGTAATCCTTGTCTTTATAGTCGTTTGGCAGCTGAGCAAAATCGTAGCTACCATCTGGCTTTACGCCATAATTTACTTTTACTGTTTCGTACCAATCGTTTATGTCGGGTTTTGCTGCACGGGCACCATTACCTGTCCATTTAGCGGGTGTTTCATCAAAAAAGCCATCAGCTAGTGGGCTTTCATTACCCCCTAATGCTTTATACTCTGGCGATGTTGGCACCTGAAAAGACTGCCCTGGTACGTAGTAAAAGTTATTGTTTTTATCGTACGTTTTACTGGTGTCGTCTTGCGCGCCAAAATCTTCAACCCCTTTAGGCTTTCCTAATGATTGATAATTTCGCGCAACATGGTTAGGCACTATATCAATAATGACTTTCATGCCGTGGTTATGTGTACGTTCAATAAGCTGGCTAAACTCTCCCATGCGGTTCGTCACATTAACGGCTAAGTCGGGGTTAACATCGTAGTAATCCTTAATTGCGTACGGTGAACCTGCACGGCCCTTTACTACATCGGGGTCATCTTGCGAAATGCCGTAGTCGGTATAATCGCCTACTAACGCATGGTGTAACACACCGGTATACCAAACGTGCGTGATACCTAGCTCTTTAATGCCTTTTAGGGCTGCATCGTTAAAGTCGGCAAATTTACCTACACCATTTTGATCTTTAGTGCCCCATGGCACATTGGCAGTTTCGGTATTACCAAACAAACGGGTAAATACTTGATATACAACAGGCTTGGTAAGCTCATTTTGTGTGTGTGCGGGTGTTTGCTGTTGTTCAGGTTTGTTATTTTCTGAACCCCCTGTAGCAATAAGTGCACTACACAGTACTGCGGGTACATAAACTGATTTTTTCATTGTGTGTCTTTTTTGTCAGTATTGTTATTAACTTTATACTAAAGATTACTGCAGCAACCATACAGTTGCTGCATACGTATTCAGATAAACTATTGAGAGGTATTTATAATTAATACCGTTGCACTCATTGCCGGTAAAGCAACTGTATTACCCAACACCCGTGTTTTGTGGGTGAATAAGTTAAGTGCTTTGGTATTTTTTGGTATTACTTCCTGCATAAACTCAATATTCTTAGTTAGCTCTTTTGTGTTTTTATTCATAAATACCAACACCGTTTGCTCGTCGCTAATACGCGCGTAACTATACACGCCTTGTTGAGGCGTAAAATGTACAAGCTTTCCTTTATCAAGTGCTGGGCTGTTTTTTCTAAAATTAAGCAGCCTACTGATGGTGTTATGCATGTCTTTTTGCTGTTTTGTTAGCCCCTCGCCCGTAAAGGCGTTCCGAGTTTGGCCTTTAAATCCCCCCGGGAAGTCGATTCTAATATCGCCATGATCTTTACTTGGGGTGTTATCTAATAGTACTTCGGTGCCGTAATACATTTGCGCTATACCACGTGTGGTTAAAAGTAACGTCATCGCCATTTTTGTTTTAGCAACGTCTTGGCCAAGCTCGGTGTATACACGGCTCATATCGTGGTTATCAGCAAATACCATAATGTTATTGGTATCAGGGTATAAAAAGTCATTAGCTAACGATTCATATACTTTAACCCAGCCCGTGTTCCAGCTTTCTTCTTCATTTAGCGCTTGGATTACCGACTCTTGCAACGAAAAGTCCATCACGCTTGGTAAGCTTGATGTATAACCATCTTGGTTATGCTTGCCACGTTGCCAATAAGAGGCAATAGCAGGGTTTGACGTCCACTCTTCTCCAACAATATTAAAGTTTGGGTACTCCTGCATTATGGCTTTTGTCCAATCACTCAAAAATGCTTTATCTGAATATGAGTAGGTATCAACACGAATACCACTTAAATCGGCGTATTCTATCCACCAAATAGCATTTTGAATTAAGTATTCACTTAACAGTGGCTGGCGCTGATTTAAATCGGGCATGGTTTCTACAAACCAACCATCGTTAAACTGGCGCTTGTCGTATTCACTCGCGTGTGGGTCTTGTATAGTTTGGCGCGCATGGCTTGTGGCGTTTTTACCTTTTTTAAACTCGCCATTAAAGTTAATCCAATCTTTAGTTGGCTTATCGTTAACCCAAGTATGCTCAGAGCCAAAATGGTTAAGAACCATATCCATTACCAGCCCTATGCCCTGCTCTTTTGCTTTTACCGAGAGCGTTTTATATAACTGGTTTGAGCCCATACGTGGGTCAACTTTATAAAAGTCTGTAATTGCATAGCCATGGTAAGAATAATTAGGCATATTGTTTTCAAGCACTGGGGTAAGCCAAAGCTGTGTTACGCCTAAATTGTTTAAATATGGAAGTGCGTTTATAACACCTTGTATATCACCACCGTGGCGCCCACCCTTAGTACTAGGATCAGCGGCTTCTAACATGCTAGGAACGCTATCGTTTTGTTTATCACCATTAGCAAAGCGATCGGGGTTAATTAAATAAAGAGTATCGGATGATGTAAACCCTTGGCGCTTTGCGCTGTTTTTATCCCGTTCAAGTAATGAAAACTCAAAATTTTGACTCGCTTCGCTGCTGTTAAATTCAAGCGTTCCTGCTTTAGCGGCGTCGGTAATGGTAATATTTAAAAATACATAATTTGGGTTATCTGTACGGGTTACTTTATTTAACTTAACACCATTGTATTTAGCTAATTTAATTTGCTCGTTTGCAATATTTTGCTCATGCACCATGATGGTTATGGTGTTTTTGTTCATGCCAACCCACCAATTAGCAGGCTCAACGTTAAGTGCGTAGCTAATGGTTGGTAAAGTACAGGCACTTACAAGTAAAAGTGTGTTTAAAAATCGCATCATCAGGCCTTTTTAATTTTTGCTAAAAAATCTTTATGAGTGGGTAATTGATCTACTGTTGAGGTAATAAGCGTTTTTAATGTAGAAAATAAGTCGTTTAGTTGTTCACTGCTTAATGAGTCAACAATACTGTTGTAATCATCGGGGATGAGACCTTGGCCAATAAATACCTGTTGCCAAGCAACTTCGGCAAATAGTTCATCGTTTTCGCGCACTACTTTGCCAGTTTCCTTAAATAATTTGAGCTTGTGGGCCAATGAGTGAGGAATGTCCATTTGCTTGCATTGTCGCCAAAAAGCAGAATCTTCTCGCTCCGTCAGTTTGTAATGCAAAATAATAAAATCGCGTATGTGCTCTATTTCTATCACGCTTTGCTTATTAAATTCAGTAACTAAAGTTTCGCTTATGCCATGATGTGGAAACAGCTTTATTAAACGGGTTACTGCACTTTGTATTAAATGAATACTGGTTGACTCTAACGGCTCTAAAAAGCCACTAGCAAGACCAACCGACACCACATTTTTATGCCACTGCTTTAAGCGCCGTCCTGTTTTAAATTTTATAACACGTGGCGCCGTAATGGGCTCAGCGGGTAAATTTTTTAATAATAACTGCGTTGCTGCATCGTCAGATAAGTAACGGCTACAGTACACCAAGCCATTACCTATTCGGCTTTGCAGCGGTATTTGCCACTGCCAGCCTGCGCTGTGTGCAATTGAACGCGTATAAGGTTTTAGCTCGCTAGTACCTTGAGACTGCACCGCTACGGCGCTATCACATGGTAAGTAATGAGACCAATCTACAAAACCTGTGTTAAGGGTTTGCTCTATGAGTAAGGCGCGCTGGCCTGTAGCGTCAATAAAAAGGTCTGCATTTATCTGCTGTGTGTTATCAAGGGTTAATGATTTTATATTGCCTGATAGAGGGCATTGTTCAGCCTGCTCTATTTTGGCATCAATATGATCAACACCGCGTGACATTGCGAGCTTTTTTAAAAACTCGGCATATAAAGTTGCATCAAAATGGTACGCATAGCTTAAGCCAGGTAATTGCGTGTTAGGTATGGTATTTAATGGTGCAAACTTATGCTGTTTAGCTGCTTGGTAATTTAACGAAAAATCCCATAAGCGGTCTTCACAACCTGTAATTTTTCCTTTTACCCAAAAATTGTAAAAATCGCAAAAAGGGAAGTCTTTTCCAAATGAGCCAAAAGCATGCATGTAGCTATGAGAGGTGGTTTTCCAATTTTCGAACTCAATTCCTAGTTTTATAGATGCATTAGTTGCGTTTATAAACTCTTGCTCGTTTATACCCAGCGCGTTGTTAAGTTGAATAATAGGCGGAATTGTTGCTTCACCCACGCCTATAGTGCCAATAGTACTTGACTCAATAAGGGTTATTTTAATTACCTTACCTAACACTTTATTAAGCAAGGCGGCTGTTATCCACCCTGCCGTGCCCCCGCCTGCGATTACGACGTGTTTTATTGGTTTCATATTATTGTCCACGTTTACAGTTTAAAGCTTTGTTAAGTTTGATAAAGTAGCTATAAAAAAGCCCTTGTAAAACAAATTACAAGGGCTCCTACACACAACCTTTATTATAGCTGGTAGCTAAAGCCTAACAAGTAAGTGCGACCGTAATCTTGGTAGTCGCGAACTTGTAGCGCGTTATCGCCAGAAAGCGATGTGAACGGCTCTTCTGTTAAGTTTTGAACTTGGAACTGAATTGATAAACCTTCAAGGCTCTCAACCCCTGCTTCAGAGAAGTCATAACCTGCCTGAATATCCCAAATTGTTTCGCCGATAATATTCACTTGCTCTGTATTAAAGCCTAATCCGTAAACATCACCTTTGAAGTCACTACGCTTACGCATGCTGGTTCGTAATTGCATGCCATTCATCTCGTAGTAAACCGTTAAGCTTTGAATTTTATCTGATAGACCCGGTAGTTCGTACTCATTGCCATTTCCATCTTCAATATCAGATTCAATACCTGTATGACTAGCAATTAAGCCAAAGCCTTCAAGAGACGGGTGGAAAATTTTAAATGGTAACGCTAGAGATAGCTCGTAACCGTATAGGTCACCGCCGCCGCCATTTACTTTACCACTGCCAGTACCTTCTGACGTAGCTGGGACTTCACCTGTTGATGGGTCCGCAACGCCCGACATATCAATTTCGTATTTACCATCAAAAATCCACTGGGTTAAGTCTTTATAGAAAAATGCAGCAGAGAAGTAACCTTCATCACTAAAGTAGTTTTCATAAGATAAATCGTAGCCTGTTGCTTCTTTAGGTTCTAGGTTAGGGTTACCACCCGATACAGACCAAAAGTTACCGTTTTCATCCGGTGTATCATTATATGATGCATTAACAGAGGCGTTCATTTCATCTATACGCGCACGTGAGATTGTTTTAGCTGCGCCAAAACGTATTGTTTGCTGCTCATCAATCGCAAGTGATAAATTTAAGCTTGGTAAAACGTGAGAATAATCGTGACCAATATCTGTAGGTGAAGTTATGACTAGACCAGTATTCCCATCTACACCAAAAGCATTACCTTGAGAGGATTGATCTGTATGAACATAGCGCACCCCAACATTACCAGTTAATGGAAGACCACTTACTTCTGCATTAATATTAGCTTGTGCAAATGCTGAGGTGATTTCTTCTTTTACTGTCCACGACTTAGTTGCATGAGTTGAGCTAGTTAAACTTTCGTCAAGGGTTTCATAGTAACCATCATTAACTAAACCATTTACATCGTAGGCTATCATGTCGCCTAGCCCAATAAAGTCAAGGCCAACACTGCCTAAACGGTATTGCTCAGGTACACTAAGCATTCCTGGGTTTTCAAGAGAAAAATCAGTTAAAGTCAAGAAGTAACCTTGCGAAGATTTAGACTTCTCACGCTCTTTATAACTTAAGCCAAATTCAATTGAGCTAATGTATTCGTTTTCTAGTACTTTAGACGCTGCAAGTTTTAATGTAACTAATTCATCTTCAATAGTTGGAGCATTAATAAAACCGTCTTGAGCTTGGTTTTCATACTCTGTGCCCGTTAATCCATATGCATCATTTAGTGCAGAGCTTGCACCCCACGAAAGCGGCCCACCTAATTGAATTAGATCATAATCGCTGTAATCTAAGTCATGTGAAAAAGTAGCGCCAGTATTGCCACCATTAAAAGCATAACCTAAGTTATCTGCAACACCGCGAGAATCACCACGCCCTGTACCTGAGTAGCTTTCTATACTCCAAATTTTACGGTCAACTTGCGAGTAGCTTGCGTCAAATTCTACTGACCATGAATCATCAATATCGTATTTAGTGTTAAATCCAAATGCAGTTAGTTCAGCATCACGCTCTTGGTAATCGTTACGCACAACAACACGTTGGCCTTGTGTTACAGCACTTGTTATAAATCCACTTTCTGCATCTACTATAGCACTGCTTGCATCAATACTACCTTGACCCCAAGCAAAAGGAACTTCAATGCCGCGTAAAATTTGCTCATCTGTAAAGTCTACATACAACGCATCAAACGTCATATTTAGTTTATCTGTAGGCGCTGCCTCTAGAACAAGCATTGCTGAATCACGTTCAAGCGTTGATGAACGAACATATGGTTTAGCACCGCCTAAAATTGAATACGAGTTACCATCTTCAGCAGTGAATTCAGGGTAGCCCCATGAATTCCAACGTTTTTCTTGGTTTGGCGAGCTCATGGTGTTTAGTGCAAATGCAATACCAATGGTGTCATCAGCAAACTGGTCGATGTATGAGAAAGTGCCACGGTAACCGTCGTCGTTGCCGTCAGGGTTTAATTTATCAAAGCTGGTTTGCTCATACTGTCCATTAACTTGAACAACACGTTCACCTTTACTTAGTGGGCGAACTGTTTGCATGTTAATTATGCCCGCAATACCCTCTGCATCTAAATTTGCACTAGGTGTTTTATAAACAGTTACACCGCTCATAATTTCTGATGGGTAAAGGTCAAATTCTACGCCGCGGTTATCACTAATAGATACTTGCTCGCGGCCATTAAATGTAGTACCGCTTTCGTTTTCGCCAAAGCCACGAATAGATACTCTACTTGCACGACCATCTAGGCGTTGCGCCGTTAAACCTGGTAAGCGTGCAATAGACTCAGCAATAGATGAATCAGGTAGCTTACCTATATCTTCTGCTGAAATTGACTCAACGACTTGAGTAGAAAAACGCTTTGTGTTGATTGATTCTACAACACTGCCACGAAAGCCTTTTACTTCGATAACCTCAACGTCATCATTTTTGACTGTATCTTCTTGTGCTGCTACAGAGGCAAAGCTTGCTAATCCTGCAGTAGCCATTGCCAACGTTAATATACTTGGTTTGAACATAGACATGATGTTTTTCCCGTTACCCATATTGTGATACTCGCTTCTTTATTTGAGTGATAGTCAAACAGGCGAGCTAATTTTGTTGTCAGGATGGATATTAACGCCAGCTTTATTTTATTAACAACTTTATGCATACGTATTCAACAGTTATAGCACGACTTCACATTATTACAAACCTTGCCAAATAAACATTAAATAATTGATTTTATTGAAAATAAAACCATTGAAAATGACGCGGCTAACTTTACATGTAAAATCTACTGTATCAAAAACTAAAAGTTAACAGCACGCAATGTAAACAAAGTGAAACTAATTAGTATCGCTATTTAAAATAAGAAATATTAGACACAATTCAAATGTTTAATTGGTCAGACCATTAAATTCAAAACATAAAATATATTTTCTCTTGTATGACAAACCGTTATGTTTAATAAAAGTCAGAAAGTAAGTCAGTACCATAATTGGTAAACACCCAACACATAAATAAAACACCTTTAAGCTAGCTATAAGTACTTATTTTTAATAATTTAATTGCGTTAATTTTAGTGCATACGTATGCAGACTTTTTACAGTGTACAAGGCTTCACGTATGCTTTTGCAAATAACGTGATTAATCGTAATCACAAATAAAAATAGTCTAAATACTGTGTGGAATGACGGAGAAAAGCATGACCCAAAAGCAGTGGTATAAAGGTGCGGTTATTTATCAAGTTTATCCGCGTAGCTTTCAAGATAGCAACAACGATGGCATTGGTGATTTAAGAGGGATTATTAATCGTATTGATTACATTAAAAGCTTAGGCGTTGATGCTATTTGGATTTCACCTTTTTTCAAATCGCCAATGAAAGACTTTGGCTATGATATTAGCGACTATCGTGACATTGACCCGCTTTTTGGTGACCTAAATGATTTTGATGAGCTAATAAGCGAAGCCCACACTCGTAATATTAAAATAATTATTGATCAGGTGTTAAGCCATACATCAGATCAACACCAATGGTTTACTGATAGCCGTGAAAATCAAAATAACAGTAAAGCCGACTGGTATGTTTGGGCTGACGCAAAAGATGATGGGACAGCCCCAAACAACTGGCTATCTATTTTTGGTGGTGGTGCTTGGCAGTGGGAGCCTCGTCGCGGGCAATACTACCTACATAATTTTTTAACCGAACAACCAGATCTTAACTTTCATAACCCAGATGTTCGAAAAGCTGTGCTTGATAATGTTGAGTTTTGGCTCAAAAAAGGCGTTGATGGTTTTAGGCTTGATGCAATTAATTTTTGCTATCACGACGCGCAATTACGTGATAACCCGGCTAAACCAAAAGATAAGCGCCAGGGTCGTGGTTTTAGTGAAGATAATCCGTATGCATTTCAGTACCATTACTACAATAATACTCAGCCTGAAAATATTGAGTTTATGCAAGATATTCGCACATTACTTAATAAATACCCAGGTACTGTATCGCTTGGCGAAATCTCATCAGAAGATTCATTAGCTACAATGGCGCAGTACACCCAAGGTGGCGACAAACTGCACATGGGTTATAGCTTTGAGCTATTAACAAATGATTACTCAAGTGAATATATTAGAACTACGGTTCAAACTCTAGAACAACGTATGACTGAAGGCTGGCCATGCTGGGCATTTAGTAATCATGATGTAGAGCGCGTAGCGAGCCGCTGGAGCGAAAATGGCGAAGTAAACCCTCAACAATGTAAAATGCTAACCGCCCTATTAGCTTCTCTTCGTGGCAGCGTGTGTATGTACCAAGGTGAAGAGCTAGGTCTAGGTGAAGCAAGTGTGGCCTTTGAAGATTTACAAGACCCATACGGCATTACATTTTGGCCTAATTTTAAAGGGCGTGATGGCTGTAGAACACCAATGCCTTGGGATCTGGCTGATTCATCTCATGCAGGTTTTAGTGAAGTAAAACCTTGGCTACCCGTTGATAATGCACATAAGCAGCAATCAGTAGCTATACAAACAGATGATAACAACTCAATTTTAAATGCCTACCGTGAGTTTATGGCATGGCGAAAAGGCCAAACAGTTTTACTTGAAGGTGATATTGAATTTATAGAAACGCCAGAGCCTGTGCTTGCTTTTTATAGAACGCTTGCAAAGCAAAGGATGCTTTGTATGTTCAATCTCAGCGCTAAGCAAACAAGTATTGATATGCCAACATCAATCGTTAAAGAATACACCGAGCTTAGCCACCACAGCGCAAAGTTAGACCAAGGCACCACAACGCTTGAGCCTTACGCATGTTTTTACGCTCAGTGTTAATGACTTAAAAGTTGCGCTTAATGTTTACCTAAGTGCGTTAAATCCGAAAAAGCCCAAGCTATTCACTTGGGCTTTTTCGGATTTAACGCATTCTAGTGACTTTTAGTTTCACCATTTAGACATTCAGTTAAAGCAAATAATACGGCTGATATTACAAACTTAAAATATCCTCATAGCAGAAATATACAATGGCGCTTATCCATTTCATTTTTGAACCTAAAAAATCAATTTTCCTAAAACAATCTAAAGGTTATTAATATAAAGCGCAGAATCAAGTTTTCTTAGCTACTAAATATATTACTCCAGCTGATAATACTGTACTTACTAAAGTTAAAAAACTGACAAGTAAATTACTCATCCTCACGATAAAAAAATTTCGTTATCTTTTATTTCAATTTCGATTAAAAATCAGTATACCAACAGAGTTGTTCTGAATTGGGCACTACTGATTTATACCTAACTTTAAACTGGATAAATCAGTCATCACACCATTTTTTTAGGAATAAACGAATGAAAAAAGCATTGCTAGCATTAATCGTAGCACCACTATTTGCAGTATCTGCGACTTACGCGGTTGCAGACGATGCGCCAACAGCTTCAGCCGAAATGATAAAAGAATACACAGAAATGTGTGTTAACTGGGCTAAAGATGATGACGTAAGCAATGAAGAGCTAAATGCCTACGTATTAAAATGCGTAAATGATGAGCTTGAATCTGAAGGCTATAAAAAAGTATCTTCTGTTAAGATTTAATTATACCAATTACATTTAATTAGTGATCAATTATAGCGCTAAGAATATAGCTCAATAGCTAAGCGAAAAAGCATGACATATATTTGTTCTCGGCAGCTGCTCCCTGCAATGCCTACTATCTGCATCTACGCAGTCATATATGAATAGTGTTTAACGCAGTAACTGAGTTATTTAATACGCTAAAATGACCATGTTTTTAATCAAATTGGTAACACGCTTAGGTGAATGTACTGCTAATAAAGCCGTTGCGAAAGCATTCAACTAGGCACAAAAAAACCGGAATAGACACAAGCTGTGCATTCCGGTTTTTTTATGATTTTTTAAATCCACAAAAGCTATGAATAAGCAATAACGTGCTTATTCATCTTCTTTTTTAGCTTTCGCTTTAGGTTTAGCTTTAGCTGGTGCCTTTTTTGCAGCTGCTTTCTTTTTAGGCGCTGCTTTTTTCTTCGCTTCTTCTGTCCATTTACCTGCTTCATAATGAGCAGTCCAGCCGGTAGCTTTACCGTCAACTTCAGTCATAACATACTGAGATTTATTTTTACGGCTATAGCGTACAACAGCAAGATTACCATCAGGATCTTTAGCAGGTGCATCTGCTAAGTAATAAAACTTAGGCGAGATACGGTCTCTAAAGCGTTTTAACTCTTCTACCTTAGGTGCACGTGTCTCACGTGACTTAGGAAAAGTATTTGCGGCTAAAAATATACCCGCAGCGCCATCACGTAAAACAAAATACGCATCTGACTTCTCACACTCTAATTCAGTAATGTGAACAGGATCTTCTTTTGGTGGAGCAGCCTCGCCATTTTTAAGTAACTTACGTGTGTTCTTACACTCGTCGTTGTTACAGCCAAAGTACTTACCAAAGCGACCCGATTTAAGTTCCATGTCAGAGCCACATTTATCACATTCGATAATTGGTCCGTCGTAGCCTTTAATTTTAAAGGTACCTTCTTCAACTATATGCCCTTTACATGCTGGGTTATTACCACACACATGTAGTTTACGGGTTTCGTCAATTAGGTATGAGTCCATTGCAGTTTCACAAATAGGACAACGCTTCATCTGCATTAATTTTTCGGTTTCTACATCTTCGACATCAGCAGCAACCGCTTCATCGCCCGACACTAAGTTCATTGTAGTAGTACAACGCTCTTTTGGCGGAAGGCTGTAACCAGTACAGCCTAAGAAAACACCGGTTGAAGCCGTACGTATACCCATTTTGCGGCTACATGTAG
Organism: Pseudoalteromonas sp. LC2018020214; assembly: GCF_016598755.1. NCBI lineage: Bacteria > Pseudomonadati > Pseudomonadota > Gammaproteobacteria > Alteromonadales > Pseudoalteromonadaceae > Pseudoalteromonas > Pseudoalteromonas sp. LC2018020214. The sequence continues at coordinate 1,583,664 of NZ_CP066804.1, read as the reverse complement.
GACATTCTATATCGGTTTCAACCATCTCATTAAGACGCATGCCGCCATTCTCTGGCTCGTCTTTAGCGACAGTTAGTTGCGTTGAAAAATCAGCATAAAACTTATCTAAAACTTGAGTCCATACACGCTCGCCTTCAGCAATGTCATCTAAACGACCTTCCATTTTAGCTGTAAAATCAAAGTTCATTAAATCAGTGAAGTTTTCAACTAAGCGGTCAGTAACAATTTCACCCATTTTTTCAGCAAAGAAACGGCGGTTTTCTACACGTACATAACCACGATCTTGAATTGTTGATATAATCGACGCATAAGTAGATGGACGACCAATACCACGCTTTTCAAGCTCTTTTACTAAACTAGCTTCACTAAAGCGAGCTGGCGGCTTAGTAAAATGCTGCTTAGGATCAAGTTCTACTAAAGTAAGTATTTCACCTTCTTTAACAGCTGGCAGTGATTGATCTTCTTCGTTCTTTTTACGCACCGCAGGTTGTACTTTTGTCCAACCATCAAAGCGAAGCACGCGGCCTTTTGCTTTGAGCTGGAAATCGTTAGCTGCAACAGTCAGTGTTGTAAGGTCGTATTCAGCAGGTACCATTTGACACGCTACAAACTGACGCCAAATTAACTCATACAGCTTTTTAGCATCGGCATCTACGCCTTCGATATGACCAGACAACACAGTAACGCTTGAAGGACGAATTGCCTCATGCGCTTCTTGTGCATTACCTTTAGAGCTATAGTTAATTGGATCTTTTGGTAAATATTTAGCACCAAACTCGTTCGTTACATACTCACGACACATTTCAACCGCATCTTTTGAAAGATTGGTTGAATCGGTACGCATATAAGTAATATAACCGCCTTCATACAAACGCTGAGCGAGCATCATAGTCTTCTTAACGCCATAACCTAGGCGTGTACTTGCCGCTTGTTGCATGGTTGAAGTAATTAATGGCGCACTTGGGCGACTTTTACTTGGTTTTTCTTCAACGCTAATTACTTTGTATTCTGCATTCTCAAGGCTTTTAACAGCTGCGCTAGCCTGAGCCTCATTTACAGGCTTAAATGCCTTTCCTGCTTGTTTGGTTACTTCTAAGCGTAACTCAGACTCAGTATTCTTAACATCAGCGTGAATATCCCAAAACTCTTCAGGGATAAATGCCTTAATTTCACGTTCACGCTCAACTAATAAGCGTACCGCAACAGACTGAACTCGTCCTGCAGATAGACCACGTGCAACTTTTGCCCACAACAAAGGAGAAACCATAAAGCCTACAACACGGTCTAAAAAGCGTCGTGTTTGCTGAGCGTAAACCATGTCTGTATTAAGCTCACCTGGCGTTTCGAAGGCTTGTTGTATTGCGTTTTTGGTAATCTCGTTAAAAACTACGCGCTTATACTTTTCAGGTTCACCGCCAATGATTTCTTGAAGGTGCCAAGCAATTGCTTCCCCTTCTCTATCCAAATCCGTTGCGAGGTATATTTGATCTGCATTTTCAGCCAGCTTTTGTAATTCTTGAACAACTTTCTCTTTACCTGGCAGGATTTCATAATGCGGCTCCCAACCTTGCTCAGGATCAATACCCATACGGGCGACCAGGTTAGTATAATCTCGTTGCTTTTTATACGCTGCTTTCTCTTCAGGTTCCATTTTGCGAACTTCTGCTGGCGTTTTAGTTGCCGGCACTTTAGCTTTGCTCGAACCTGAAGTAGGTAAATCACGTACATGCCCAATACTGGACTTTACGATGAAGTCATTACCTAAATATTTATTAATTGTTTTAGCCTTAGCAGGTGACTCTACAATTACTAGCGATTTGCCCATAGTTGCCTATTTCTAACCAAATATTAAAAATGTGTTTTGCCGACATAAGCGGCGCGAATATTTATAGGTATATCTACAAACACTAGTTGTTACAAGCTTTTAATACAAACTTTTCAGTATTTACTGAATAAACGAACAATTTTTGTCGTTAAATTAAACAAACAGGTGTTTTTAGATTAATTGATGTGGAATATATAGAACAGAAACAAAAATGCCAACCTAAAGGTTGGCATTTTTTTAAAACATCATAAAATTATAGCTTAGCGTCATCAGTAACTACAATTGAAGTTGACGTAATAAGACCCGATGTAGCTTCAACACTAATTGTTAAAAAACCATCAGTTATATCATTTCTTCCATCGGCTGGCTCTCTTGTTATACCAAACGAAATGCCTACAGGCACAAAACTTGTGGTATTAGGAAAGATATAACTGTTAGTGCCCGTTAGAATACCATTTTCAGAGGCAATAGTTACCTCACTCCCAACGGGTAAAGGGTTATTATAGACATCAGCTATGAATACTGTTAACCCCACACTATTAGTTCCTGTTGCTTCTGTTAAGTCTATTGAATTAACTCCACACATCCGTTGGCCTGTTGAACTAAGCACTAAAGGGCTTGTGGGGTCACTATTTACACGTACCTCAGTCGCTGTTACGCCTGTAATAGCAGAGCAATCATCAGCATAGGTTACTAACCTAAAGAAAGCCTCATCGCCAGACATTACAATCTCTTGGTTTTGAAATACATTAACCAATTGACGGCTACATAGTCCTGCGGTTTCGTCTTCTTCACGACATAGTAAGCCATTGTATAAACCGTTTTGGGTAGTCCAAGTGCCATTACCATCAAAATCTACGAACTCTTCAAACTCATCACCAGTTGAATTGTCACGAGAACATGGGTCTGTTCCATCACTGCAATCTTTACCGCCAAAAGTGCCATCTTCATTGTTATCAATAAAAGCTTCTGGGATATCAAATAAATCATCAAAGAAGTCTGTACTATCAAAGTAACCGTTCCCGTTAAGATCTGAGAATGTTTCTTCACCAATCGCGTAAGCTAGAACTGTTGCTCGACCACCTAATGGACGGTCAACAACTAAATTGTCCAGAGTATCCCCTTCAACAATACCTAATGGACAAGGTAATCCACCATCACATTTTTGAGCAATTGTATTTTCGTACATTGAATCAGTAAAAGGACGCGGGTTGCTACTTGTCCAAGTAACGCTACATGCTCCATTTGTTGTAGTACAACTTGGCTCAATAACTCCACCTTCTGTAATAAAAGTAACGGCCGTACCATCTGGAACAGGATTATTAAAGTGATCGGCTAAACGTGCGTTTACTGACACCTCGGTACCATCAAGATTCAAACCATGTGGGTTAAATTCAGAGCGCGATAAAGAGAAACTATTTTGATCAGCAATACCTGTACTAATAACCAAAATATCAGATGGTGCTGTTACAATAACAACTTCGCCATTTATCTCTTCTTGGCTTGATGCAATAACACGAACTGGCGTAGCAACAGCTCCCGACTGAACTGTTGTTTGTATTTCACCAGCACTATTAGTGATAGCTGAAGTTGGAGTAATAGTGATCCCACCAACTGAAGTTGATAACCCAAAGTTAACAGTTTTAGAGGCTAATGCATTTCCATTAGAATCAATAAGCTTAAACTTAACATTTGAAATTTCACTTCTATTTGCACCACCAGTACCTTTCAACGAAATCACTGGTTCTGTAACTTCAATAAATTGTATGAAGCCAATATCTGCTTCAGACACATTTATTGTTGTAGTACCTGATACAGTTTCACCTCCGGTAATAACCGTGGCAGTAATTATATCACCACCTTCACATGTTAAAGGGCGGTATGTTGAGCGCGCAAAACCGCCAATACTGGTGACTGACTCATCCATTACAGCTAAATCACTCGCTACACAACCTGAGGTAAATTCAACATTTAATGGGGTTGTATATAGTTGACCGTCTTTAGTAATTTCGATAGAGATTAATGCAGTAGCTCCAGCCGATAATAACTCATTCGCTGCTAATGAACTTGTAAGGGTAATATCAATGTCTACAGCCGCAATTTGGAATGCTTTTGTTAAATTACTGTCTAGCACTGATACTGTAACTTCACCTGCTCCTACATCACGTCCAGGTACTATATCTAATATCGCAATACCATTAGAATCTGTAATTGCAGTACCTGTAGTAGGTGAAATTGCACCAATAGTGGTAGTAGCGGTTACTAAAGTTTGAGTTAATGGTGTTGTTGAATTTTCATTAGTTACTTCAATAAATAAAATAGCTGAAGAATCACCTGAGATACTTGTTATCTCTTCACATAAACTTGCATCTCTAGTTGTTTTAAAATCAACCGGACAGTTTTGCAAAATTTTAAAATTGATATCCGCAGTGCTTTGATTAGGGTCGATAGCATCACCACGAGTATAAAACCCTACCGTTTCTGTAATAGCTTCGTACTGTGCTGTAACATTACCGGCTCCTTCAATTGTACCTGGTGCTAAATTTAGAGTAGCAATACCGTTAGTATTTGTTAGCGCAGTACCTGAGCTTGGTAAAAGGCTACCTAAAGTAGAGCTAAAAGAAACCACTTCTCCCACTACTGGGTCACCATTTGAATCTAGGACTAGAGCTTGCACTAGGCCATTATCGTTAGCACTAATTTCACTCGTTTGTATTAGTGTTGTTGACGATATTAGGCTCAAGTCAATTGTGAAATTATCTGCATCACCTTGAGCAGGAGAATCCCCGGCAGTTGTATATGTGAAAGCTTCAGCTGTGTAACTCGTGTTATCGCTATCAATATATTCGGCCGTTATTGAGCCTGCCCCTGCTTCTGTCCCTGCTAATAAATCAACCTTCGCAATCCCCTCCTCATTCGTCAGTGCAGTACCATTAGAAGGATTAATAGTCCCTAAGCCTGATAAATTAAATGCAACTAACTTAAAGGCACCTGGCTCACCGTTTAATAAGAGTTGCGCCTGGGCAACAGCAGGGTTTAAAAAATCTACATTACGAGTGGTCGAACCATTATTTGCTATTAAGCTAACCGTAATTTCAGCCTTTTCAACAATGATAGATTCAAAGTCAAAGGCTTCCGATGAGTACGTAACTCCATTATTTACGTAAGTTACAGATAATTCTGAAGCACCTTCAATATTTCCAGCTAAAAGCTCAATAGCAGCTATACCATTGCTATTGGTTAAAACACTTCCAGAACTAGGGTTTAGAACACCTATATTACTAGCTAACGAAAAGTTAACGCTTTGTGAGCTAACTGGAGTACCTTCATTAAGTAACGTTGCTCTTAATTCAAGTGGTGCTAATGAAGTAACTCTATTAGATTGAAGATCAGTTTCACTATCATAACCTTGTATAGTTAATGTATATTCTGGCTCGCTTCCTTCTTTACCGTCAGATTGGAATGTAAAGGTCTTTCTGTATGTAACGTCATCGAGTGTATAGCTAGCTGTAACTGCTCCAGCACCTTCAACTGTTCCAGATGTCAGTTGAACTTTAGCATTACCATTACCCTGCGTTAGCGCTGATGTAGACGTCAAAGAACCAACATTCCCAGAAAGTGAAAATGTTATAACTTCCCCACTAACTACAACACCTTCATGGGTTAAAGTTGCAATTATATCTAAAGGAATATCTCCTTCGACAGTCGATGAAACTATACCGTTATTGTAACCTTGAATCGCTATAGAATAAGCTGGTTGACTCCCTTCTTTGCCATCTGATTGAAACGACAATGTAGCACTATAAGTAATACTATTTTGAGTAAAACTTGCTGTAACTTGTCCAGCTCCTTCAATTGTTCCTGATGTTAATTCTACTTTCGCTTGTCCATTAGTTTGTGTAAGTGCCGAACTTGCATTTAAAGAACCTACATTACCCGATAGAGAAAATGTTATTACCTCACCAGATACTTGACTACCGTTATTAGTAAGAGTGGCGATTAAATCGATTGGAGTATCCCCTGAAACTGAATTGGTTTCAGATCCATCCTCTTGAGAAAAGCCTTGCAATTGGATCACGTATTCATTATTTGGATTTATACCTGCATCACCAGCTGAACTAAAGGAAAAACTTTCTGCATAAGTCTCACCACTGACAGTATAAGTGGCTGTAATTATACCAGCACCTTCTATAGTGCCAGCTGTTAATATGACTGATGCTTGACCCATTTCGTTTGTTAAATCTGATGTTTTATCTAAGACGCCAATATTATCTGAAAGTGCAAACGTGATACGCTCTGCTACAACAACTGAGCCTTCATCATCAAACAGTGTTGCTTGAATATTTAGAGGGTTAGCGGCCGTTACCGCTGTTGCTTCTGTACCATCAGATTGAGATAAACCTTTTAGCTCTATAGTGAAGTCGCTTTCAATATTTTGTTCTGAATCACCAGCAGAACTGAACGAAAAAGTACTCGAATAGGATTCTCCGTTTATAGAATAAGTAGCTATTACTTCACCTGCTCCTTCTGTAGTGCCTGCGGTTAACTCAATTGTAGCTAGACCATCAGCTTGAGTTAATGCCGAAGATTGAGCAAGAGAGCCAATATTGTCTGCTAGAGCGAATGTTATACGCCCTCCTGAAATAACATTTTCATCTGCATCAGAAAGCCTCGCTCGTATATTTAATGGGAAATCGGCTGAAACAGCATTTGACTCACTCCCATCGACTTGAGAATAGCCTTGCACACTAATTGTGTATGCGTTTTCAACATCACTTGCTGCATCACCAGACGAGCTAAACGAAAAACTATCTGTATAGGTCGTGCCATCAACTGTATATGTGGCAGTTACTTCTCCAGCACCTTCGACAGTACCAGCCATTAGTTCAACTTCGGCTTCCCCATCTGTATTTGTTAGTGCAGATGTCTGGCTTAAAGCCCCTACGGTATCGGTTAAAGTAAACGTAATTCGCTGACTATCAACAACATCGCCGTCGTTATCAGTGAGTATTGCTCTTAAGTTTAAGGGGGAATCTGCCGTAACAGCATTTGACTCTGTTTCGTCTGTTTGAGAGTATCCCTTTAATGAAACCGAATATGTAGCAGCCTCTGTAGTGGAATCACCATCACTAATAGAGCCGTCTTTTTCAAGTGACCCACCGCCACCACAGGCTGTGAGTAAAAAACTTAGCAATGAAATGCCGAGCAGTCGCATTAAAGGCATGAACCTCTCCCTAGCGTTGTTATTATAATCAAAATTAATTTTCACTTAATATTAACCTATAACTTAGTCTAAAATCTCAGTTTTTTATTACTTTTTTGCGCAAAATAATTTTAAATAAATACCAATTTTTTCTGTAGTAAATATTTCCTTGCTGGTAGTCTATGGCAAATTTATAAAATGTAGATCAGGGAATATGTCAAAAATCCGTTCAATGAGTTTAACCACTCGCATCATGATTGGTATGGCGCTTGGGGTTGCAGTAGGTTTTATATTTCAGGCTATATTAGCTGGTGAAGACGATTATCTAATACCACTTGGGTTATTCTCTTTGCCAATTAAAGCCTTTTTTGTTGATGGTATTTTCCATGTTGGTGGCCAAATATTTATTGCCAGCTTAAAAATGTTAGTTGTGCCTCTTGTTTTTGTATCGCTTGTTTGTGGTACCTGTAGCTTAAGTGACCCTAAAAAACTAGGCCGCCTAGGTGGTAAATCTATTGGTTTATATTTATTAACTACGGCTATTGCTATAACGGTAGCTATTACACTTGCCTTATTATTTAGCCCTGGTGAAGGTATAAGCTTGCCATCTAATGCAACTTATGATGCTAAAGAAGCGCCTACCCTTGCACGTGTAATTATAGATATGTTTCCTACTAACCCATTTGAAGCAATGGCCAAAGGTAATATGCTTCAAGTTATTGTGTTTGCACTATTATTTGGTGTAGCAATGGCATTAAGTGGTAAAACAGGCAAACGCGTAGCAAGTGTTTTTGAAGATTTAAACACAGTAATCTTAAAACTAGTTACGCTGTTAATGAACATTGCACCTTATGGCGTGTTCTTTTTAATGGCAAAACTATTTACAACAATTGAGCTTAACTTAATTGTTAGCCTAGCCAAATACTTTGGCGTTGTAGTGCTTGCACTGTTATTACATGCTTTCGTAAACTACACATTGCTTTTAAAAATATTAACGGGCTTAAACCCGCTTATTTTCTTAGCAAAAATGAAGCACACATGCTTATTTGCATTTAGTACCTCGAGCTCAAGCGCAACTATGCCTATTACACTTGAAACTGCTACTAAAAAACTAGGTGCTAATAACTCGGTTGCCTCATTTACTATCCCACTGGGTGCTACCATTAACATGGATGGCACTGCTATTATGCAAGGCGTGGCTACCGTATTCATTGCACAAGTGTTTAGTGTCGATTTAACAATTTCTGATTATCTAATGGTTATATTAACAGCAACACTTGCCTCTGTAGGTACAGCAGGCGTACCTGGTGTTGGTTTAATTATGCTGGCCATGGTACTTAACCAAGTTGGCTTACCTGTAGAAGGGATTGCAATTATTATCGGTGTAGACCGCTTGCTAGATATGACACGTACAGCAGTTAATGTAACCGGTGATTGTATGGTTACCTGTGTTGTGGCTAAATCTGAAGGGGAACTTGATGAGAGCATCTTTAACGACCCTAATGCAGCTAAAGACTTAGAAGATTATCATAAATCTATTGACTCTTAAGCTACATTTATACAGCTATAAAAAAACCTTGATGCAATACATCAAGGTTTTTTTTCGAGTAAAAATAATTAAACTGAATCGTAAGAAAGATTCTAATCTAAGGATTTAGGGATTTAAATTTAGAGAGTAAGTTTATTCCCACTTTATTTACACCACTACTCAGGCCAAGAGCTAGCTTATCGCTTAATCCCTTTTTAATTTTGTATTTAATCTTATAAATTTGGCGCTCATGTTGCTGCTCCAGCAATGCATCATCACTTGTCTTTATAACATCTACCAAACCTTTATCAATCGCTTGCGTTGCAAACCAATGCTCGCCTGTCGCAACTAAGTTTATATCTAAGCTTGGGCGCTGAGTGCTTACAAACGTTTTAAATAAATCATGTGTTTGTTCAATTTCTTCACGAAACTTTTCACGGGCCTTATCTGTGTTTTCACCAAATAAAGTAAGCGTACGCTTAAACTCACCTGCAGTTATTTGCTCAAATTCAACATCATTTTTCTTTAATATTTTATTAAAGTTTGGTATTTGAGCTATCACACCAATAGATCCAACTATGGCAAAAGGGGCTGCCAGTATCTCATCGGCTACACACGCCATCATGTAACCACCGCTCGCTGCTACTTTATCAATTGCAACACTCAAAGGAATACCGGCATTTTTAATACGCTGTAGCTGAGATGCAGCAAGTCCGTAGCCATGCACTACTCCGCCGCCACTTTCTAAACGAATAAGTACTTTGTCTTTACTTGGGTTAGCAATAGAGATAATGGCTGTTATTTCTTCTCGTAAGCTTTCTACTTCGTGAGCGTCCATACTACCTACAAAGTCAATTACATATAAACGAGGTTTAGGCTCATCTTTATCTGCTTTTTTACTTTGCGATTTAAGCTGTTTTTGGTGCGTTTTAAACTCTTTTTTACCCAGCGTATTTTGTAGAAAACTTTCTTTAAGATCGACTAATTGCTCTGATATGTCGTCAATTTGTATTTCACCTTTTTTGGCTTTAGGCTTAACTGCAGCGCCAACTATTAGCATTAGAATAACTGCTATAGCGATAACAAAAGTAATTGTTTTAGCAAAAAACAAACCGTATTCGTATAAAAATTCCAACTGGTTTCTCCATTTATAAATTTCAGCTAATTTAGCATGCTTTAAAGCAAAAAAAAGCCACTTTTCAGTGGCTTTCAAAGGTTAATTATTTTACTGGTTATTAATCAGTCACAACCTCAGGGTTGGAAACTAATAACATTCGACCGCGAGCAGCTAAGTAAGTAGCTACTTGCAACTGCATTTCTGTATTAGCGGCAGCACTGCCTTCAACAGTTGCAGCTTGTGCATCATCTTGAGCTGGCGTTAATATAGAACCATGATGCCCTTTAGTAAATTTAACTAAGTAGCTTGTTGGTGTTTCACTCAATGCTTGCGAAGTACTTACTGTTTCAAGACCCATCAAGTTAGCTAATGGAATTGTGCCTGAAATAGGATTATTTGCTGCCATTGGTGGTATCACTTGGTCAGGCTTATTATCAACACCATCGCCCACAACAACATTAGTATAAACAGGAGTGCCTAATGCTTTCACAGTGGCTGCGTAATTAGTTGGATCGCCACTATCAAGTGCTGTTTGCGCCGCAAATGCAAATTGAGTAAACACTCCTTGAATATTAGTAAGCTTACTTGTTTCACCAGCTGTAGTTAACGAAGCTACATACTCGTTATAACCACAGGTTAAATATGCTTCCATATCTGGCAATACTGCACCACAGTTAGACACTGCATCAACTTGTAAATACGCGTTAAACTCATCAGCTTCTGTTGTACCTGCTTGTGAAAGTACTGAACCTTGAATAAATGGACCAAATGCAGCTGATTCTAGTAAGAAGCTAGCTATACCGCCGCCGCCGCTTGCAAGTGCTACTGTGTTTACATTAAATAATGGGTCAACGGTTGGCGCTAATGGGTTATTAGCTTGTGCAATAAATGCAGGGGCTACAATAGAGCCTAATGAATGACCAATGTAAGTTACATCTTGCGCATTAATCGTTGCATCATTAATAAAGTTTAGACCTAAACGTAAACCTAATAAATCAGCCGCTGATTGACGTAAGCTATCACGCGCAACAAGTAATGAACTTAAATTCATGTAACTAAGCACAGAACCCGTTGTTGCATTAAAGTCGTCTGTTCCATCACCATCAACATCTATTCCACGCTCACCATGTCTTGGATGGTCAATAGCAACTGTTGCAAAGCCTTGAATAGAAAGCTGCGCCGTTAAAGCAAGCATACTTTCTTTTTGTGTTGTAATACCGTGTTGCATAATAACAACTGGCCATCCGCTATCAGGCATTGCGATAGGATCTAATTGTAACTGTGCACGTACACCATTAATTATTGGTAAAATAGGCTTAGTAACTTGCACTGATACATTTGCCATGCTTTGTACTTTTGGAATGGAGTTATATTTTGTTAAATGACGTGTGCTATCTAATCCTAAGTCACGTAATTGCCCGTCACTTAATGCAGAACATAAACCATCATTTTCACTAATAGGATCTGTCGGAAATGCATCACCAGCAACGGCCTTGTAACCGATTATTGCCACCGCGTTATCACACATACCTTGCCAATATGTATCACTTAAATCACTAATATCAGTACCCGTTGGTGTACCTAAATACATCGGTAGCATAATGCTACCTTTTTGATATTGCACACCAGAGAAAGCAGCAGACACTTCTACACCCTGAGAAGCAAATACCTGTTGTACATTTACCATCGGTTGTTCAGGAACTTGAAGCGCAGGCGTTGGCATCGCAGGCTGTTGCAAACTTGCAGCTAGCAATTTTTTAATTGTCCCAAGTACTGGCCCCGCAGACTGAATAGTCATTGCGCTAGAAAAAATAATATCTTCTTTTGTTATATTTCCTGAACTTACAACTACATTTTCGTAACTGTTAACAGCGCCCTGCAAACCAAGTTGGGCATCTGTAATTAATGGCGCTTCTTGCTTAACAAGACCATAAGTAGAAGAAGGCTCGATAGAACGCCCTAATGAATCTTTAAGACCAGTAGTTAGTACATTGATGTATGAGCTACCTGCCGTAAATGGTTTTAAAGGAATAATTGCAACGGCATCACCAGAAGCTTGAGTAACAAAATCAACACCAAAAGTAAGCTCACCGACCAATTTACAAGCTGTACCGGCAGCAACAACTGAACATTCTGCGTCAGTTAAACTTGCACCCATTACTACTTCAAAAATGCGAACTGTACCTGGTGTCCCAGCAGACGTTTCATCTAAGCTAACATTTGGCGGAAATGTTAAATCGATTTTATAAGGAACCTGCGAAGACCAACCATCAAGTGCACCTAATGCAAGCTGAGGGTCAGCATAAGCTGCTCGAGAAATAGACACATTGTCGTCATCTAATTCTCCAGGAATATTAAGTGTACCGTCTTGGGTTCCACTCATTAATAAATCATTAGGTACCGATAAGATACCTGCAGCAGGGTCAAATGTAACCGTTGCTGTTGGAATAACGGTTGCTGTGTCGTTCTTAACATCTTCTAACGTTTCTCCGCCGCCACAACCTGCCAAGGCAGCTGTAACAGAGAGTGAAAGTAGCATTTTTTTCATATTGTTGGCTCCGCACATATTTTATTTTTATAGTGTGTTTAATCAGTGTATTAAGTTAAAACAATGTAATCAGGTTATTAATGAGACATTAGACCAGTTAAACTTAACGTAAAGTTTCTATTTTCGCCACCTAATTTTACAATAAATTCGATTACTTCACGTTTCGCTATGTTAAAATCAAAAAAAATAGATGAATGGGTACTTTTATGCACACATATCAAGCGGCTGAAAACGCACTTAAAGATAAAATTATTTTAATAACAGGCGCCGGTGATGGTATTGGCCGAGTAGCAGCAATTACGTATGCAAAATACGGCGCTACAGTTATCTTATTAGGAAAAACAACTAATAAACTTGAATGTGTTTACGATGAAATTGTTAATGCAGGTTACCCTAAACCTGCAATTGTGCCCATGGACTTAAAAGGTGCAACTAAACAAAACTATCGTGACCTTGCTGCAACAATAGAATATCAATTTGGCCGCCTTGATGGCTTGCTCAATAATGCAGGTATTTTAGGGTCACTTGGTCCACTTGAACATTTTTGCTCATCTACGTTCGAAAACATAATGAAAGTAAACGTGACCGCGCAAGCGATGATCACTAAAGCGCTTTTTCCTGTTCTTCGTAAGTCTGATAATGCATCGATAGTATTTACGTCATCAGGTGTAGGCCGCAAAGGCCGTGAGTTTTGGGGGCCATACGCCATCTCAAAATTTGCAGTAGAAGGCATGATGCAAACATGGGCATGTGAAGTAGGCAAAACGAATATTCGTATAAACTGTATTAATCCAGGCGCTACTCGCACTTCTATGCGCGCTGCTGCATACCCAGGAGAAGATAGAGACGCGCTTGCTACACCAGAAGATTTAATGCCAACCTACTTATACTTGATGAGCGATGATTCTAGTAAAGTGAATGGCGAATCGTTAGATGCTCAAGTAAAAAAGTAATTTAGAGTTTAAAAAATTTAAACAACACATTAAAAAAGCCGCAATTAGCGGCTTTTTTGTGTTCAATAAATAACTAATTTATTATTTACGTTTAGTAGGCTTAACACGTTGATTGTGTTTTTTAACTGCTTTGCGGATCTGGTTGATTTTAGCGCGTTTATCTTTGCGTTTTTCAGGCATAACAGAAAGCTTAGTTTGTGTCTCGCGCCCTAATTTAACGGTTTTGCGTAAGTAGTTTACTGTTTCTAAATCATACTCCATCCAACCACCTTGTGGCACGCGCTTATCAAGCTCTAGTTTACCGTAACGAATACGAATAAGACGAGATACTTCCGCATCTTGAGACTGCCATAAACGACGTACTTCACGGTTACGTCCTTCATTTAACGTCACGTTAAACCAGCGGTTAACGCCTTCGCCACCCATAGGGGTTACAGTCGTGAATTTGGCTGGACCATCTTCAAGCTCAACACCACGTAGTAAGTTTTTAACCGTCTCGTTGGTTACTTCACCAAATACACGTGCAGAGTATTCACGCTCTACTTCATAGCTTGGGTGCATCAAGCGGTTAGCTAATTCACCATCATTAGTAAAAAGCATCAAACCCGAAGTATTAACGTCTAGTCGGCCAACCGCAATCCAACGCTCACCATCAATACGAGGAAGTCGGTCAAATACGGTACGACGCCCTTCAGGATCTTTACGTGTGCTTAACTCACCTTCTGGTTTGTTATACATAATTACACGACAGATTCTATCTGCTTTTTCTTCAATCTTTACAGTGTGTCCGTCTACACGAATTAAATCAGTTTCTTCAACACGGTCACCTAACTTTGCCACTTTACCGTTTACACTAACGCGGTTTGCATCAATGTATTTTTCCATTTCACGGCGTGAGCCTACGCCTGCACGGGCTAAGACTTTTTGTAACTTTTCACCTTGTATACTCATTCGGATGGTTCTCTCACAGAAGGATCGCTCAATAACTGGTTAATTTTACTTTGCTGCTCTGTTGGCAGCGCAGGTAAGTTTTCAAGTCCAGTTAACGAAAAATAATCTAAAAATTGTTTAGTAGTTGCATATAAAGCCGGCTTACCCGGAACCTCTTTATGCCCTACCACTTTAACCCACTCTCTTTCGAGTAGGGTTTTAATAATATTCGAACCCGTAGTAACACCCCTTACTTGCTCAATTTCACCGCGCGTAATGGGCTGCCTATATGCAATAAGTGATAATGTTTCCAGTAAAGCACGCGAGTATTTTGGTGCGCGTTCTTGCCATAAATTATTTAACCAAGGGCTTAAACTGCTACATGCCTGAAAACGATAACCGCTACCAACTTCGACTAAGCGAATACCACGAGTTTGAAAATGTTCTTGTATTGTATCTATTGCGTCGTTTATTCGCGCCATAGAAATAGCTAAATCTATTAATACAGTATCTTTAAGGTGGCGTTTACTCACTGGCTTATCTGCAACAAAAATAGCTGCTTCAATGATCTCAACTAGTTGTTCATCACTAATTCGCCGACCCGCCATACACACTCTTAACAAATAAAAATACACAGCCATCTATTATGACAGAACAACGCCAAACTAGGAAAATATATCTACTAAATAACTAGATTTTAAACACAAAAAAGCCAGTGATTATCACTGGCTTCTAATTTACTCTTTAAAACAACAAATATTAGCTGTGTTTAATGGCTTCTAATGCATCATCTTCAGCTACTGCGTTACCGTATTTTTTAATGTAACCCATAAACTCGCTTTTACTGATGCGCTTATCTTGGTTTTTATCCATGTAACCAAAGTGATTTGAAATATCATCATCGTTACCTTCAACTACCGAGATATAGCCATTACTGTCGTTATCTAAGCTCGAAAAGCTGCTTTCAATTTTATCGAATTTAGCGATTTCAGCTTTAAATGCCGACTCACTTACTTCAGAATCAGTGGCTACTTTACCATTGTTTAACTTCATGTAAGTGTTGAATTCTTTGCGGCTAATTTCGTTATCCATATTGGTATCAATATTTGAAAAATGGCCCCAAATGCTATCGTCATCAGCTTCAACTTTTGAGATGTAGCCATCGCTGTCATTATCTAAACTTGCAAAGTCACTGTCTATTCTTTCAAGACCTTGATTAGATGAACAAGCCGCTAGGCTTAATGATGCTAAAATAGTGGCTGCTAATGTTAACTTTTTCATAAGACGTATCCTTCGTAATTAATTAAATGTCACTTTAACTAATACAAATCCAATGCCAATAATAGTTAACTTATAAGAATCAACAACTTAATCTTAATTGGTGCATTTATTGAACAGTTTCAATAAGTTAAGCTTGCAAGCTTTGCAAACAACCTTGTAATTTTTGCAAAAAAATACCCGGTAAAAAACCAGGTATCTCAATTTTAGTTATATAGTTCAGCTAATAATTAGATTGCCGCGTTTTGGTAGCGTTTAACAAACTCAGTAACGTTTTGACCATTACATTTTAATGAGTTTAAGTTACCAATTTTTTGACGAACAGGTGCTAAACCTTGTTTTAAAGCCGTCATACATAATTGAGTTTCTTGTTGAGCGTCTTTTGCAAATACTTCTACTTTCTCAACTGATGCGTTGCTTAATGTCGTTTTTTTAGCAATATCGCGAATATCTTCACCATTACATAAAATGCTTTTAGAAAAACGAGATAAGTAAACACCGTGCTGAGCAGCTTCTTTACGAGCAACACTAAAGCCTTCGTTTGCGCTTAGTACACATAACTTAGACTCAATTTTATTATCTTGACTGAAGTAAGTATTGCTTTGTGCTGAAGCAGTTGCAGATGCGAATAAAGCAGTAGCTAAAAGTAGTTGTGTTTTCATGAGAGATCCTATTTGAACGAGCTAAACAAGTGAATTTCGCGCATTATATATTCAATAAAGTTAAGTTCAATTGAATTTTTTATTTATTTAAAAAATTAATACTGCATTTACAATGTTTAAACTTTACTCACCAATTGATCAACATTTGCGCAGCTATTTTCTCATTTCAGTCATGTTATGTACGCGTATTTACTGATACAATTTAATTCATTAAATAGATCCAATTTTAAGGTAAATTTTATGAAAGTGATTTCTTTCAATATCAATGGTCTGCGTGCTCGTCTTCACCAATTACAAGCAATTATCGACAAACATCAACCAGACGTTATTGGCTTGCAAGAGATTAAAGTTCATGACGAAGCATTCCCACTAGAAGATGTACAAAAAATGGGAT
The DNA here is from genome assembly GCF_016598755.1 of Pseudoalteromonas sp. LC2018020214. NCBI lineage: Bacteria > Pseudomonadati > Pseudomonadota > Gammaproteobacteria > Alteromonadales > Pseudoalteromonadaceae > Pseudoalteromonas > Pseudoalteromonas sp. LC2018020214. The sequence continues at coordinate 1,567,226 of NZ_CP066804.1, read as the reverse complement.
ATCACGTCTACTTTCATGGCCAAAAAGCCCATTATGGCGTAGCTATGTTATGCAAAAAAGAGCCTAAATCGGTCTTAAAAGGCTTTGCTACCGATACAGAGGAATCGCAAAAACGCATGATAAGCGTCACTGTTGAACAAGATAACGGTCGCGACCTTACAGTCATGAATGGCTACTTCCCACAAGGTGATAATATTAATCACGAAACTAAATTTCCTTATAAACGCCAATTTTATAAAGATTTAATGACACACCTTGAAACCAACCACACCCCCGATCAAGACGTCATTGTTATGGGCGATATCAACATATCACCCACCGATTTAGATATTGGTATTGGCGAAGTTAATGCAAAGCGTTGGTTAAAAACGGGTAAATGTTCTTTTCAACCGGTAGAGCGTGAATGGCTTGCAACATTACTTAATTGGGGCTTTAAAGACACCTTTAGAGAGCAAAACCCAGAAACAGACGATCAATATTCGTGGTTTGACTATCGCTCTAAAGGGTTTGTAGATAACCGAGGGCTTCGAATAGATGTAGTACTTGCAACTAATGAGCTTGCAGCACGCTGTATAGATACTGGCATTGATTACGAACTGCGCGGTATTGAAAAACCCTCAGATCATGCCCCTATATGGTCAACATTTAAGTAATTACTATGCTAAGCATAACAATACAAGGGCTACTTTGGGCCCTTGTAATTATTATTGCCCTACTAAGCTTTGATAAAAAAACATATAAAACATTGCTTAATACGCCAGCCCGTCAAACTGGAGTTCTTGCATGTGCGTTAGTGTTTGCAGTGCTTTGGCGAATAAAAGCAGGAATTTTAACTGGCCTTGATTTACACATATTAGGCGTTACGGCCGCGACATTAATTTTAGGCTGGCGATTGACTATTTTAAGTAGCCTACTTGCCACAGCGCTACTAACTGCATTTGGTCAAATTGAACTTGAACTGTTACCAGTACAACTGCTTATTGGTGCGTTTATTCCTATTTTACTAAGCTACCTTGGCTTTATAATTAGTTACCAGTATTTACCTCGTCATTTTTTTGTTTATATATTTGTTTGTGCGTTTATAACTGCAGGGTTTATAGCCTGTATAAAAATAAGCCTAGGTGCTTTATTTTACTTAGCTATAGGGCAATACAATTGGCAAGAACTTGCAGATAACTACGTTTATTTAAGTGCCATAATTTGGTTTCCTGAAGCAATGCTCAACGGCATGGCTATAACAATTATGATCACCTATCGCCCGCATTGGGTAAAAACTTTTTACGATAAGGACTACCTAGACTCATGAGTCTACAATATCAATGCCCGCTATGTAATCTCGCACTTTTGAAAGCTGATTCAACAATTCGTTGTGCTAATAACCACAGCTTTGATTTTGCCAAAGAAGGGTATGTTAATTTACTGCCTGTGCAACAAAAAAATTCAAAACAACCGGGCGACTCCCTTGAAATGGTACAAGCTAGACGCGCATTTTTAGAGCGTGGATACTACCGCTTTTTACAACAAAATCTTAGCGATTTAGTCGGTCGAATAAGTGCAAATACAGTTATTGATTTAGGATGCGGCGAAGGGTTTTATACCCAAGCAATAGCAAGTAAAACAGAAGCAGTTGTGTACGGCGTCGATATTTCAAAATCTGCCGTGAAATATGCAGCAAAGCGCTACCCTAATTGCCATTTTAGTGTTGCATCAATTAGCCAAGCGCCTTTTAAAAGTCAATTTGCTGATGTACTTATTAGCGTATTTGCACCTTTGTTTGAGGAAGAGATTGAACGTCTTGCTAATAAAAACGCAACATTAGTGGTAGCAAGCCCAGGCCCTTATCATTTAAAAGAGCTAAAATCGTATATATATTCAGAAGTAAACGAACATACTGAAATAGCCACGCCAAAAGGGTTTCAAAAAGCAGAACAGGCTCTTTTAACAGAGCATGTAGCGCTTAGCTTTACTGATATTAAAAACTTAATAATGATGACGCCATTTGCATGGAAATTTAGACCCGAGCACTGGACAGCACTCGAAGAAAAAGGTGAACACAATGTCACCTTATCATTTTATATTACTCAGTTTACCAAAATAGATAATGGTATAACCCGCTAAAACTGCTCTTTAGTAAATGCTCTATCCATTTTTTCAAACATATCTTTAAGTAAGTTAGCAAGCTCCATATAACGGGGCTTGTTTTCACTTAACTGCGTTTGATATCCATTAGCCGCCATTTTAGTGTACAGCTCGTTGTACCATTTTTGCATCGCAGGATCTAAAGGCGTTTGCGCTCGTTTGCCTAACCAAAATAAACCTTGTAAAGGTAACGATATAAAAAATAATGCACTCGCAATGGCTTGCGGTAAAAAATCAGATCCTAAGTAATTAAGCTGAAAAAACAACGTTAGCATAGCCAAGATTGGCATTACTGTAATGGCAAGCTCAGTCGCTCTAATCACTCTAAACTCTAAAAACAAAGGCGCAAGCTCTTTACGCATTGGCCATTTTTTACCATACAAACGGCCTGTTTGTAGTTGTGACATCACACTTTTTTGCATCATGACTCCTCACAGATACTGCTTTTAAATACAATAGAAAACGAGCTATACCCAAAGTGTAACACAAAATGAGGGAGTTACACTTTCTCAGTAAAAGAGCTTAAATTTACCCTTTAATGGCGAACAATCCTAACTTAAACATCATAAATAAGGTAAAATATTTAACATTGCGTTAACCACTTTGCAGTTGAACATTCAATTGTTTTAGCTTTATTTAATACAGTAAGTGTAACTATCACGTATTAACGTTCACTTACTAAATTTGTTTATGGAAATTGAATCTATGCCAACAACCTCCCCTGAATCCCAACATGTTTTAGTTTTAAACTGTGGTAGCTCTAGTTTAAAGTTTGCCATTATTGATGCAAACGACGGTCACGAAATTATATCAGGCCTTGCTGAACGCTTGGGCGCCAAAGCCCCCTCCATTAAATACAAATTTAATGGGTCTAAGACGGTTATCGACTTAGCGGCTAATCAAGCACATGCTGAGGCTATAAATACGCTTGTAAACTTAATAAAGGATCATAACCTTGATGAGCACCTTATTGCTGTTGGGCACCGTGTTGTTCATGGCGGAGAGCATTTCACAAAGTCAGTCTTAATTGATGAAGATGTAATTAACGGTATTACCAAAGCGTCTTCTTTAGCGCCGCTACATGGTCATGCGAACTTGTTAGGTATTTCATCTGCACAAGCTTCATTTATAGGTTTACCGCAAGTAGCAGTATTTGACACAGCATTTCATCAAACTATGGATGAAGTTGCCTACCTTTACGCCCTACCCTATAAGCTTTATACAGACTACGGTGTAAGACGCTATGGTATGCATGGCACAAGTCATTACTATGTAGCAGGACAAACTGCTAAATTATTAAATCAGCCTGTAGAAAAGAGTAATTTCATTAGTGCTCATTTAGGTAATGGCTGCTCTGTTACTGCAATAAAAAATGGTAAAAGTGTTGATACCAGTATGGGTTTAACGCCATTGGCAGGTATTGTTATGGGTACTCGCAGTGGAGATATTGACCCCGGTTTATTTAATTTTTTAACCACACAGCTTAGTTACAACGCTCAGCAAATAGATAATTTATTAAACCAAGAAAGCGGCCTACTAGGTATTAGCGAACTCTCTAACGATTGCCGAACGATTGAAGAAGCCGCTGTTGCCGGACATAAACAAGCACGTTTAGCACTGGATATTTTTTGCTACCGACTAGCCAAACAAATTGCAGCTTACATGGTACCATTACAACGTTTAGATGCACTTATATTCACTGGCGGCATTGGCGAAAACTCCGATATCATACGTGAAAATGTCATTAATCAATTAGCTTTTTTAGGGTTCAGTTGTGACCAGAAGAGCAATCTTGATGCACGTTTTGGTAATCAAGGTATTATTAGTTCAGCCAATACTTCACCCAAAGTGGTAGTAATGCCGACCAACGAAGAGTGGGTTATTGCACTTGATGCCGCTAACATCGTAAAGGAGCTTTAATATGGCACGTCGTATTATGTTAATTCCTGTATCTACCGGTGTGGGTTTAACGTCGGTATCAGTTGGTTTAGTCCGCGCTCTTGAGCAAAAAACAGTTAAAGTTAACTTTTTTAAACCCATCGCTCAGCCTCGTTCAGGCGAAACTGGTCCTGAAAAATCAACACAAATAGTCACTCAAGGCTCACCTATTAACCCACCCACCCCTTTTGCACTTGATTATGCTGAGCAAATGATTGGCGACGGTAAAGGTGATGATCTACTAGAGGAAATTGTTGAACGCTTTGAAAGTAAAATAAACGACGATGAAGTCGCTATTATTGAAGGTATGGTGCCTACTCGTCGCCAACCTTATGCTGGGCGTGTAAACCGCGAAATTGCGCAAACACTCGGCGCTGAAATTGTATTTGTACTTACCCCTGGTAATTACACCATTACTCAAATAGAAGACCGCCTAGAAATTGCAGCAGGTAATTACGGTGGAATCGATCATCCTCGTGTACTGGGCTGTATTTTTAATAAAGTAAATGCGCCACTTGATGAAGAGGGCCGTGCACGCGCCGATTTAGTCGACGCTTACAAACCCGAAGAGCTTGAAAACGAGTTAAATCGTTTAGCGTCTTTACCTATTTTTAAAAAGAATCCGTTTATGTTGCTTGGGGCAATCCCGTGGGATTTTGACTTAGTAGCGCCACGCGTAAAAGACTTAAGCGCGTATTTGAAAGCAACAATAATTAACGAAGGCGATATGCTTCATCGTCGCCTGCGTCGTATTACTTTTTGTGCTCGTACGGTTTCTAATATTTTAAATTATTTTACGCCAGGTGCTTTATTAGTAACACCAGGCGATCGCTCAGACATACTTGTTGCTGCGTGTTTATCTGCTATGAACGGCACTAAACTTGGCGCTATATTACTCACCGGTGGCTTTGAGCCAGAGCCACGCATTATGGCTTTGTGTGAACAAGCCATGCAAACCGGTTTACCAATACTCGCAACCGATGCCGACACATGGCGTACATCACTATTACTGCATAACTTTAATATGGAAGTACCAAATGATGATGACCAACGCATTGAAAAAGTAAAAGATCACAATGCAGAGCATATCAATTCAAGCTGGCTCGATACTCTAGCTCAAAGTGTAGGCAAAACGCGTAAGTTATCACCACCTGCATTTCGTTATTTATTAACCGATAAAGCACGTAAAGCAGATAAAACCGTAGTATTACCAGAAGGGAATGAACCTCGTACAATTAAAGCGGCTGCTATTTGTGGTCAACGTGGCATTGCTAAAACTATATTGCTTGGCGATCGCGAAGAAATAATGCGTATTGCACAGCAGCAAGGTATTGAGCTAAACGAACATGTAAGTATCATCGAGCCAAAAAGTATTATAAATGATTATATTGCGCCTATGGTCGAAATTCGTAAAAGCAAAGGCCTAACTGCGGTTGTAGCACAAGAGCAGCTACAAGATAACGTCGTACTTGGCACAATGATGCTTGAGCAAGGTAAAGTAGATGGTTTAGTATCGGGCGCGGTAAATACCACTGCCAATACAATTCGCCCGCCCCTGCAGTTAATTAAAACAGCGCCAGGATCATCACTAGTATCATCCGTATTTTTTATGCTGCTACCTGACCAAGTGTTAGTTTACGGTGACTGTGCGATTAACCCCGACCCTAATGCTGAACAACTTGCTGATATAGCGATTCAATCTGCCGACTCTGCAGCTGCATTTGGCATAGAGCCACGTGTAGCCATGATAAGCTATAGCACTGGCACTTCAGGTACGGGTGCCGATGTTGAAAAGGTACGTGAAGCCACAAAAATAGCAAAACAAAAACGTCCTGATTTAATTATCGACGGCCCACTACAATACGATGCCGCTATAATGGAAAATGTAGCACTTAAAAAAGCGCCTAACAGCCCTGTAGCCGGTAAAGCGACTGTATTTATATTCCCAGATTTAAATACGGGTAATACAACATATAAAGCAGTACAACGCAGTGCCGACTTAATAAGTATCGGCCCTATGCTTCAAGGTATGCGCAAACCCGTAAACGACTTGAGCCGTGGTGCATTGGTCGATGATATTGTGTATACAATCGCCTTAACTGCAATTCAGGCAGCCCAAGCAGAAGCGCTAATAGCACATTAAACACAACGTGTGCTTTTTATAGCCTAGCTATTATTTATTTAATAATTAAGTAGTTAGGCTATTTATACCCTGCAACCCCCATACTTATCCACAGAAATTGTGGGTAAGTTTTTAATCTCTATTAAAACCCACTTCCAAATGCTCATTTTAGTCACGCTTACACCTTTAACTTGAAGGCAATAATCTATACTATAAAGCTATCAATAATGCTGTATCGCAGGCGTTTAATGTCAAAACAAACATTACAATTACACAGCACGGTTTTATCTATTCACAGTTTAGATGTTGACGCCGATATACCTGCGGCGCTACTAAAGCTTCCTTTATTTTTTATATCTAAAACCCAGGATGAACTATCTATTGTTTGCCCTAGTAGCTTTGAAATAGAGAGTTTAGATACCGAATCTGATTGGCAAGCACTTGAGGTGGTTGGCCCACTTGGTTTTTCGCTGACCGGAATAATGGCTAATATATCGGGTGTATTAGCACACGCTAAAATTTCTATTTTTTCAATCTCAACCTACGATACCGATTATATTTTAGTAAAAAAGCAAACGGCCTCACTAGCACTTAACGCCTTAAAAAAAGATGGTTACAACGTGGTGGCCCAATAACATATGAAAGCACAAACAATTGAATATCTAGCACTCAATAAAACGCCCCGCAGTGCCATCCTTATTACAAGCCCATTTACAGGTAAAGTAATACCGCTTCAAGAACACCCCGAACCTATTTTTAGGTTTGGTATTCTCGGTCCTGGTATTACTGTAAAGCTCAGTAGCCACAAAATTTTAGCGCCGTTTGATGGCACGTTATTACAAGTAAAAAACGCAGGTACTGAGTTTATTTTACAGGCTAAAAATGGTTTAAAAGTTTTAATCAACTTAACTATTACCGGTTCGCAATCAATTACACATACCCATATTGCACAATTAAATGGTAGTGAAATAAGTAAAGGCCAGCGCCTCGCTTATTTTGATTTACGTGAACTAGAAACGCCTATGCTGGCCAGTTTAATCTTACTTAACGGCCATAATCTCGGCACATTTCATTACTCACATTCGCATGTAAATGCGGATGTAGATACCTTATTAACTATTATTAAGAAGAACTAAATTTATGATCACTCTATACGGTATTAGCAATTGCGACACGATAAAAAAAGCAAAAAAATACTTAGCCGACAACAACATCGAATTTACGTTTCATGATTACCGCAAAGATGGCGTAAATGAGCAAATGGTAAGTGATTTTGCAGATAAACTCGATTGGGAACAGCTTGTTAATAAACGTGGCACAACTTATCGCGCACTAACTGATGAGCAAAAACAGAGTTTGACTAAAGAAAGTGCTATCCCATTGTTAGTTGAACAACCTGCCATGATCAAACGTCCAGTACTTATTAACAATGGCAGTTACCACTTAGGTTTTAAAGCAGCCCAATACGATGAGATATTTAAATCATGAAAGATGATGTAATTGCACTCGCCCAAGCACTAATACAACGTGAGTCAGTAACGCCCGAAGATGCTGGCTGCCAACAGATGATGAACGACCGCCTTGCTGCGGTTGGTTTTAATATTGAGTCATTATTTTTTACCGACACATTAAATACATGGGCTCGAAAAGGCACACAATCACCGCACTTTTGTTTTGCAGGCCACACTGATGTTGTGCCAACAGGCCCTGAAAAAAATTGGCAACACCCGCCGTTTTCAGGATTAATAAAAGACGGTTTATTACATGGGCGCGGCGCTGCCGATATGAAAGGCTCGTTAGCTGCAATGCTTGTTGCAACCGAGCGGTTTGTTACTAAACATCCAGATCATAAAGGCTCAATTTCTTTTTTAATAACCTCTGACGAAGAAGGCCCGTTTATAAACGGGACTACCCGTGTAATTGATACGCTAGAGGCGCGCGGTGAAAAAATTGATATGTGCCTAGTAGGCGAGCCTTCATCACGAGATGTATTAGGTGATGTTGTTAAAAATGGCCGCAGAGGTTCACTTACCGCTTTTTTAACCGTTAAGGGTGTACAAGGGCATGTCGCCTATCCACATTTAGCACAAAACCCAATTCACCTAGCAACCCCTGCCCTTACTGAGCTTAGCCAAACGGTGTGGGATAACGGAAATGAATACTTCCCTGCTACCAGCTTTCAAATTTCAAATATTAATGGCGGCACAGGTGCAGGTAATGTGATCCCAGGTGAGCTAGAAGTACAGTTTAACTTTAGATTTAGCACGCAAGTAACACATGAGCAATTACAACAACGTGTAAATGACATACTGCAAAAGCATAACTTAAATTATGAATTAAGCTGGATAGTAAATGGCTTGCCTTTTATTACCGAGCACGGCCCACTTGTTGATGCCACAGTAAAAGCTATTAAATCGGTAACCGGTTTAACCACAAACCTAGAAACCACAGGTGGCACATCTGACGGGCGTTTTATTGCACAAACAGGTGCTAAAGTAATTGAACTTGGCCCACGTAACGAAACTATTCATAAAGTAGATGAATGCGTAAGTACCGATGATTTAATAGCCCTTACCGACATTTACGAGCAAATACTAGAGCAACTTTTAGCATAATGGATGTAACTAAACCAACATCGATAATGTGTATCACAGGGCAAAGTGATACACATTTAACTGACATACAAAATCATCGCTTGCACAGCGCTATTATTAGCGACTTTTTAGCGCTGCAAAGTGCAGCTCAAAAAGCAGGATTTGATCTTACTATTGCCTCAAGTTTTCGCGACTTTGAACGCCAGTCAATTATTTGGAATAATAAGTTTTTAGGTATTCGACCTGTTTATAATAAACAGCAAAAGGTTGTAGATTTAACTAAATTAAATGATGTAGATAAATGCATAGCAATAATGCTCTACTCTGCACTACCTGGCGCAAGCAGGCACCATTTAGGGACTGACTTAGATGTGTTTGATAAAGCTGCGGTGAGTGATGATTATAAGCTACAGCTAACACCTGATGAATACTTGCAAGGTGGGCCGTTTGCACCTTTAAGTAATTGGCTTGATACTAACTTAGTTAAATTTGGTTTTTATCGTCCTTACCAGCATGATTTAGGTGGCGTAGCACCTGAGCTTTGGCATATAAGCCATATTAAGCAATCACAATTATTAGTTAATAAACTTAGCGAGCAAGTACTTTTTGAATGCATAAAAAACAGTGAAATACAGGGTAAGCAGGCAATACTTGATAAGTTACCTGCTATTTATAAACGCTTTGTAACAAACGTGAGCCCACACCTAAAAGAAGGTTAGGTTATATTAAGCCTTCTTTTTATTTAAAATAAACACCAGCACAGCGCCTAATATTAACGAGCTTGCTACTATAAACTCCATTGTTACCTGCTCTGATAAAAACAAAACACCAGCAATGGCAGCAAGTACCGGCACACAAAGTTGCACAACCGCAGCTTGGGTACTTTTAAGTAGTGGCATTGCTACATACCAAACACTATAACCAACTCCAGACGCTATTGCCCCCGAGGCACACGCAAGTAACACCCCTTCAATACTCATATTTTTTAAATAACTCATACCTACAAGTAATAAAACCGGGATAGCAACTAAGCTTCTTATAAAGTTAAACCCAGTAGTACGCAGTGGCGATACGCACACTTTACCGCGAATACTGTAAATACCCCATGCCACACCACTGAGCGCCATAAGTGATGCACCTAATAATGAAGGCACCGCTGCAGATGGCAGCATTAAATATACAAAACCAGATAACGCCACTATAAATGCACACCACTGAAGTACGCTTAATTGCTCTTTTTGATAAATACCCCAGCCAATCATAGTAAGCTGCACAGCAGAAAATAAAATTAGTGCACCGGTACCGGTATCTAGCTCTACGTAGGCAATCGAAAAACAAAGCGCGTAAACAAGCAGGCTAATACTGCTTCGCCAGCTTCCTCTGTCACTTAAAATAGCGGGATTGAATGTGCCTTTACGTTTTAAATTATGGGTATAAATAGCCATTATAATGCCCAAACATGCAGCTCCGCTGAGTAAGCGAATAACAGTAAAGTTCCAAGCATCTATATAACCTTCTGCTAAGGCCATTCTGCAAAAAAGAGAATTTGCGGCAAACGCAATTAAAGCAATTAATGTGTATATGGTGGCTTTCAAAAAAATTCCTTCGCAACGAAAAATAACTATATTGTTTTAACTCACTCGCTAATTAACCAACCACGTTCAAGCCATTGATTAATTTTAGTAATTAAAAACCCAGCGATTTGCTCACCAGGGAGTTCATTTAAACAGGATTGACATAACTGTGCAAAGGGTGTGTTTTGTTTTAATAAACTCAGTAAGCGATATTCTTGTGCATTAACGCTTAAATACTGTGTACGTCTTTCAGTATCACGTGCTACAACCCAAAAGCGAGGTTCTGAGACTCTTGGCTCTGGCGGTGTTTGCTTTTGTTTTATTGCCTGCCAACTTTCAACCGCCAACGTATTAAACGCAACTAACTGTACACTTGGATGTAATTTTAATAGTAAATTTGGCCATTGTTGAGGTTCAATACTTTCAAGCTCTGATACATTAAGTAATGTTTTATCGCTTGCATCAAAAGTACTTAGTAATAGTCGTTCAAATTTGGCTATATCTGCAAGTATGGGGTAATCACTAAAAGGAGTATTAGCGGCTAAATAATCTGGTAGTTGCTCTGCAAAAATTCGTAGTGACGTATGAGTTGAAGGATATAAAGCTAAATAACCATCAACCATCATCTCAAATAAATCATCACCTAAGTAAATACCCAACTGTTCGTGATCTTGCTCAATCACGGCTCTTAAGCGAATTTTATAAGCGCTTTGATAAATAGAGAGTCGCTGTTGTGTATTTAACTGCCCTTGCTGCGCAATTTGCTCGCTAATATCCGAGCTTTCACCTTGCAGTAAATTCATAAACTGTTTTTGCAGCTTTGCTAAATCACTCATGATCTTATATCCCAAAACGGTTTCACTAGCGCTTTAGCATGCTCAAGCTCAGTAATTAAATCATCAAGGGAGCCAATATTATCATCGCGTTCAATCATGGTACTTACCGGATTTAATGTTTTTGCATACTGAGCATATAAGTCCCATACCGCATCGGGAACATCTTCATCGTGAGTATCTATAATATGCGTACCAAAGTCTTGATGTCCTGCTAAGTGAATTTGTGCAATAGCTGTACTCGGAATAGCTGATAAATAATCCATAGCATTAAAGTCGTGATTTCGTGCACTTACATAAACATTATTTACATCCATTAAAAACTTACAGCCTGTTTGCTTATGTAATTGCGCTAAGAATTCCCATTCACTCATTTGTGAATCGTTATAGGTTAAATAGCTCGATACATTTTCAAAAATCATTTCGCGCCCTAGGTAGTCCTGAACTTGCGAAATTTTATTTGCTAAATGATCAAGTGCCTCTGAGGTGTAAGGCATTGGTAGTAAATCGTGGCTATTAATACCGCCCACTTGGGTAAAACATAAATGATCAGACACCCACTGCGGCTCAACCCTCGCAATTGTGTTTTTTAACTGATTTAAGTAGTCCTTATTAATAGGGTCAATACTACCAATCGACATTGATACCCCATGCATAACAATCGGATAATCTGCTCTTATTTTATTTAAATAATGCCAAGGTTTTCCACCGGCTACAAAATAGTTTTCTGAGATAATTTCAAACCAATCTACAGCTGGTTTCTCTGAAATAATTTGCTCAAAATGCGGGGCTCTCAGTCCTAAACCAAAACCTAAAAAACGATTTTTCATAAACTTCCTTAATAAGCCTGAATAAAAAAACACATCGTTCAGGCTTATTTTATGCGTTCGATAAATTGGTATTAGCTACCTACAGAACCACCAATATCACCACATGCTTTTGCAGGCATTGATACAAAACCGGTGCCTTTACATGATGCATGTCCAGCACAAGCATTATTAGCAGTCTTACAATCGTTATGACCGCCACACACATTTACATCGTTACAATGTACTAAATCTGCTTTAGCTACACTGCCAACCCATTTATCTTTTACTGTACCGCCAACGTCAGCACATGCTTTTGCAGGCATTGCTACAAAACCAGTCCCTTTACATGACGCTTGACCTGCACATGCATTCTCAACTGTTTTACAATCGTTATGGCCACCACATACATTCGCATCATAACAATGAACTAAATCAGTTGTTGCGCCATTATTAGTAACTGCACTTGATGTTGCCGTTTCTGCCTCTGTTGCATTACAACCAACTAAACCTGCTACCATTACAGCCATTGCTGCACCTGTAAACTTTTTCATTTTTTAATTCCTCTGAGTGATATAACTCTTAGCAAGACCGCTAAAGCGAAAATACTATTTCAGTGTAGTTGATAATAAACCAAAAAAATTCACACTTTGTTCACCAATGTCATTTTATATTTCTTTATTAGCAGGCAGTTTTACTCTACGATTTTTTACAATATTTCACACATTTAGCTAAAAATAGTATGTTAATGTATACAGGTAAATTAAGAGGAGTGCTCAGTGCGCCGCAGTATAATTTTAAGCTTTTGTTTTATTTTAAGTGGGTGTAGCACAATGGGTTTTAATGACCTGTTTAATGACTATGCCACGCAAATGACACCAATAAGAAATGCGATCGAGAAAAATAACATCGAAGAAGCGCAATCCCTTATTGCTAATAATAGCACCTTGCACAGCAGCTACTTACTCAACCAACTTGAGCAAGCTCGTTTAAACGACTTAGCTAATACACCAGATGATGCACAAAGTAAATTTGAGAACGTGTATACGCAAATGCAAAAAAAACGTGAAGCCGCCAAAATACAAGTTAGTGCGGGCCTTGAACAAAGTAACGCTTTATTTACCAACGACTCAGCAATAACTTATGTGCCACCCGCTTACGAAATGAGCATGCTTCATAGTTATAAAGCACTTAACTACGTGTATAAAAATGATGTTGAAGGCGCATTGGTCGAAATTCGCCGAGCTAATAAAGTACAACTTGATGCGCTTAGCGAAAATGAAGCAGAAGTAGACTCAACCGTTAAAGAAGCTCAGCAACACTACCCAAGCATGAGCAATGTAACCAGAAACATAAAAAATGGCTTTCAAAATGCCTACACATTTTACTTATCTGCTTTGCTTTACCAAAGTGCTAAACAATACGACGACGCCTATATCGATTATAAAAAAGCATTGGCTATACAACCTAACAATATTTATTTACAGCAAGATGTAATGCGCCTTGCTAAAAAACAAGGGTTTGACCAAGATCTAAATGAATTTAAAAAACGCTTTGGCGATACGCCCACTATTTCTTCATCACAAGGCGAAGTAATTGTTTTATTTGAACAAGGATTAGTACCAAAACAAGATGAATTTAAACTGCGCTTGCCAATTTATTCATCACGTGGCGATGCACGCTTTTACAGCTTGGCGATGCCGGTATATAAAGATAATGCCTATGTGCGCCGCCTTAACAATATAAATATAGATGCACAAAGCTTAGAGCTGAGCCCATTAGTACACATTGAAGCACTTGCAGCAAAAACATTAGAAGATCAAATACCTGCAAAAGTCGCTCGCCAAGTACTCAGATTAGTAGCCAAAGAGAAAGTACGGGCAGAACTTGCTCGCAGTGCCGGTGATGTAGGTAACATACTTGCTAATATTTATAATTTGGCGTCTGAGCAAGCTGATACACGCAGCTGGCTTACACTTCCAAATCAAATAAGTGTCGCAAGGCAAAGCCTAAATACAGGTGAGCATTCTCTGCATATAGGCACACAAGCACCCATAAATTTTACCATTAGTAAGCAAGGGTTAACGTTAATTTACTTAACCTCTATTAATAACTACTTTAATTACCACGTAGTTCAACTTTAGGAGCCATCATGAAATACATAGCGCCATTATTAGCAGCCTTAATGCTCAGTGCATGTTCCAGCCAACCGGTTACATCGGGTATTTCTGTTGAACAAAATAAAAACCAGTTTAATGAGCAATTACGTGTAGATAACCCAGAGCTTGGTAAAAAGCTGGCCATTACTGATGTGAAAACACGTCAAACCAACCAGTTAACCGATGTAGTAGTGACACTTTCGAGCCAGTATAAAAAATCACAATATTTGCAGTATCAGTTTAATTGGTTTGATAAAGACGGCTTTGTAATTAAAGGCAACCATTCACCTTGGCAAGCACTCACCTTATTTGGTTTTGCAAAAACACAATTACCGGGCTTAGCACCGAGCTCTGATGCGGTTACCTTTTCTTTAGCAGTAAGAGAAGTGTCTACCGAATCACAAGAATTTAAAGATTAAAGGAAACAACCATGATCATCAGTAACAAATTTAAAACAGTATCAACTTACGCTTTAGTTGGCTTGAGCGCTTTAGTATTAAGTGGCTGTGCTAATAAAGCCGTAGTAAGTTATGGCGATGCACAAGCAGTAGAAACAACCGATATTAATTTTGGCTCTACCGACTTACAAAAAGTAGCGAGCCAAATGACCGATTCATTACTCAGCTCACCCGTTGTTGGCACAATGACCGCTAATAAACGCCCTGTAGTATTTGTTGAGCGTATTAAAAACAAAACTAGTGAGCACATTGATACTGAATCAATCACCGATTCAATCTCAACGCAAATGCTACGCAGTGGTAAGTTCCGTTTTGTAGATATGACGCGTGTTGAATCAGTACGTGAGCAATTAACGTTTCAAAACGAAGATGCCCTTGTTAACCCTGCAACAGCCGTTGCATTTGGTAAACAAATTGGCGCGCAATATATGTTATACGGAAATTTATCGAGCATAGTTAAATCAAATGCCGATAAATCAGACGTATACTATAAATTTACGATGCGTTTAATGGATATGGAAAGCGGCCTAGTTGAATGGGCAGACGAAACTGAAATTCGTAAAACTAAAGAAAAATCGACATTTGGTTGGTAGTTACTAAGCCTTTACGGGCTAATAAGCCCATAAAGGCTACCAATAGGAGATTATTATGAAAGCTATAATATTAATAATGTGTGCCCTACTTAGTGTGAGCGCGCCAACTTTTGCTCAATACGAGCGCAATAAAGCAGTCCCTGTGCAGCAAGTTTTATTTGGTGACGTAAAATCGGTACGCAATATTACCGAACAAGAAATCATTCAAGACAAAAACAACGGCTGGAAAACCTTCGGCGGTGCATTACTCGGTGGTGTTGTAGGCAACCAGTTTGGTGGCGGTAGCGGCCGCACAGTAGCAACAATATTAGGCTCGGTAATTGGCGGCAGTGTTGCACATAATAGGCAGCAGCAAAGTCATTATCAGCAAAATCATTTTGTAGAGTTATTAATACAAGTTGAAAACGGCGACCAGTTTATGGTTGTCCAAGATCAAGACCAATCAATGCGCTTTAGCAAAGGCGATAATGTAAGATTAGTGTACTTGAACGACAACACGGTGCGTGTAGATAAAGCGTATTAGCCAATATATTCATGACTAAAGTAAAAAACGAGCCAAATTTGGCTCGTTTTTTTATTTCTTAAATAACTATACTTGGCGATAGTCTTTAAAAAAACGCTTCATTTTTAACATCGCATCCGATAAATCATCTTTGCTTGGCAAAAATACCAATCTAAAATGATCCGGCTCGGGCCAATTAAACGCCCTGCCATGTACAAGTAATATTTTTTCGGCTTTTAGCAAATCGTACATCATCTTTTCATCATCTTTAACGTTAAAAAGTGCTGTATCTACTTTAGCAAACGCATAAAGCGCGCCTTTAGGTTTTTTACAACTAATGCCTTCAATAGCGTTTAACCCGCGCCATGCTATATCGCGCTGCTCGTATAAGCGCCCGCCTGGGTTAATTAAATTATCAATTGATTGCACGCCGCCCAACGCTTGTTGAATTGCATATTGCGCAGGTACATTGGCACACAAACGCATAGATGAAAGTATTTCAAGACCTTTGCGTAAATCATCCATTACCGAGGTACGACCGCTTAGAACCATCCACCCCATTCTTAGCCCCGCTGCACGGTAGGTTTTTGCTAAACCATTAAAAGTAATGATTGGTACATCATCACACAGTGAGCCGATTGAAGTATGCGTTATACCATCGTATAAAATCTTTTCGTAAATTTCATCGCTCAATAACAGTAGTTTATGTTCACGCGCTATATCAATTAATTGCATTAGCAAATCATCACTGTAAACCGCACCTGTCGGATTATTAGGATTGATTAATACCAGCGCTTTAGTTTTAGACGTTATTTTGCTTTTTATATCTGCAATATCCGGAAACCAATCTTGCTCTTCATCACATAAATAATGCACCGGATTACCACCCGATAATGTGACAGAAGCAGTCCAAAGTGGATAATCTGGAGCTGGAATAAGCACTTCATCGCCATTATTTAATAGCGCTTGGGTGATCATCTGAATAAGTTCGCTTACGCCATTACCAATATAGATACTATCTACATCTAAATTATG
Source organism: Pseudoalteromonas sp. LC2018020214 (assembly GCF_016598755.1). Lineage (NCBI taxonomy): Bacteria > Pseudomonadati > Pseudomonadota > Gammaproteobacteria > Alteromonadales > Pseudoalteromonadaceae > Pseudoalteromonas > Pseudoalteromonas sp. LC2018020214. Next base: position 1,550,473 of record NZ_CP066804.1, on the reverse strand, counting down.
TAATCCACGTTGTTGGTAGTGCTGATAAATAGCCACGCGGGCTGAATAGAGGCCTTTAGAGTCACAGTAACCTTGGGCTGAATATAAGTTGCGGATAATATCGCGGTGCATATCTTCTGGCATATCAAAACCAAAAGCAGCCGGATTACCTATATTCAATTTTAATACTTTTTGACCTTCGTCTTCCATTTTTTTAGCTTGTGCTAAAACCGGCCCACGAATGTCATAACATACACCTTCTAATTTGTGACTCTTTTTAATATCAGACATTTTTACCTCTTTAGGGCGTATTGACTTTATGGATTAAATTTGTTCAACCTAGGGGCGATTTAATCGCGGCGCGAGATTTGTAACCTAGTGGGCTAAGTAAAAATTGAGTAACAAAGAGAAAATAGCCCCTAGGAAGAACCCTCTGGGCAATGCGTGTTTGGATTTTATGTGTTGTTATCGCCTATTTATGTGGAAAAACCACACTGCATAGGCTCTGCCTAACCTAAAAACCAGACACTCGTTGCAAATTCAATCTCGAAAGATCAACACGCCCTAGTGAGTCTTTAGACTAACCTAGTAAAGGCGTAAAATGCCAGTCAATTTAGGTGCTTAATACTGAAATAAATTCACGTTTCAGCTTCAATAATTAACGAGATGCTAACCATTCATTTAGCTTAGCTTGAGAGCCTGTTACTTGAGCCATCAAGCTATTAGATGCGTCGATAGCTTCAGCTAGGTTATCTAGGTTTAAATTTTGTTCAATAACACGCGATACTTCAGCAAGGCTTGAAGCACCAAACTGCGCCGCATTCGATTTTAAGCTATGGGAGTGGCGAATAGCTGCTTCTTTATCTTTACCAATGGTTGCTAACACTTCTGAGCCTAAACGTTCAAACTCTGAGCAGCAAAAATCAAGTGTATCAGCAAACTGCTCACCCAATAACGATTCCATACTCTCTAATGCTGATGTATCAATATTTATTTCTGTCATATTTTAAGCCCTTAAAACAATCCATGTAAGTTACAGTTTAATAGTACTACTTTATATTGATGCGTAAAAAAAACCAACTTAATTACCTTATAAATGTATAATTGCGAGGATCATACTGGCAACAAAAAGTTTATTAAATGGCACGCACACTTTGTAATCATTGTAACTTTTCACTAAACACCTGTATTTGCAACGCAATTACAAAAACAAGCAACAAAGTTACGGTTATTATTCTACAGCACCCGAGTGAAGAAAAAATAGCAAAAAATACCGCTAAACTACTCAATTTATGCCTAACTGATTGCCAAATAATCAAAGGCGAAAATAATGATGACTTTTCCATACTAAAAACACTGCCAGTAAGCTCAACTGTTTTACTCTACCCTAACAAACACGCTGTAAATTTAGACGATAACACTGAGCAGCCAAATGTAAAAAACATCACCCATTTAATCGTGGTTGATGGTACATGGAAAAAAGCCTACAAAATTTTGCAGCTCACCACATTACTAAATCAATTTAAAACGGTCAGTTTTAAACAGCTACCTAAAAATCGTTATGCTATTCGTAAAGCCCCTCGGGCCGACAGCCTATCCACACTTGAAGCTGTAGCGCATAGTTTGTTTTTAATAGAGCAGCTAAATCCCGCACCACTTTATAATACGCTTAATGAATTAATACAAAAACAAACCCAACACATGCCTGAGCACGTAAAAGCACGTTACTTAGATTAAATCCGTTACTATATGAAACTTGCAATGCGTAACTACCCTAACAGACTAAAACGTGGCTTTACTCGCCAAGGACCCGACTATCGCTTTGACGACCAAGTCGACTTTAGCGATATAAGAAATACCTTCGGCTTTAGGTCAATGGTCGTTGGTAAATGGGTAACTAAAGAAGAGCGCTACATTAGCGCCAATTTAATTTACGATGCACTGGCCGACCTTGCACAAATACTGCATTTACCACCTAGAGCAATTGGCCTGCGCGGGAAGCTTAACTTTGCATTTGGCCATGGTGGTCAAAAAGGCGTGCAAGCGCATTATAATGCAGCCTCTCAAACACTTGCTCTTGCAAAAAATGCAGGCGGTGGTGCACTTGCTCACGAATGGTTCCATGCGTTTGACCATCATATAAGCGAGCACTTATTTGCAGCAAAACCCCGCTTTGGTTTTGCCTCAAAATTGTGGCTTTCAAACACGCCTAATTTATCGCATCCACTTAATAATGCTTTGAACAGTTTTTATAAACATATATTTTTAGATGAAGATGGTATTGATGCAAATAACTTTGTACAAACATGCATAGAACACGATAAAGCACAAAACATGAATTACATGAGCATGCCAGAGGAACTTGCAGCACGTTGTTTTGAAGCATGTATTGAGCAGCATTCAAATATAAAAAATAGCTTTTTGGTGGGAGGCTTACAAAATAGTAATTTAATATACCCAAACGCTGAGCATATTAATAAAGCAAATGAAGCACTTAACCAGTATTTTGAACTACTGGGTTACGCGCTTCATAAAATGGACGGGTAATGCCTATATTTGGTGATTATTTATCGTCACTAATACGACTTGCTACTGCGCTGCTTTGATCTTTATATTTTGCATCTTTACGAATATTGTATGGGTTTTCACACGGGCCCGATAACATTTCAAAGCTCATAGCACCAATTTTCATCAGCGGGCGTAGTGCCAGTGGTAATTTACCTGAGTTGTAAAACTCTAAAACAATATTACCGCTCCAGCCTGGGTCTATTCGGTGCGCGGTTACATGCACCATTAACCCCAAACGCGCAAGCGATGAGCGTCCATCTAACCAACCTACTATATCTGCTGGCAAAGTGACTTTTTCATGGGTAATAGCTAGTGCAAGTTCACCTGGGTGTAAAAAGAATGCTTCACCTTCATCAAGCACTATTTCTTCACTCATGATTGATTCCATGGCCTTATTTAACTGATCTTTTGGACCACTTAAATCGACGTATGCGGCGTTATGCGCATTAAACGTTCTAAATTTATTTCCCAAGCGTAAATCGGCAGTCACGCCTGAAATCATCTCGCTCGTTGGTGCAGGCTCAATAACAATGCGGCCATCGCTTAAGTATTCTTTAATATGTGTGTCTGAAAGTCTCATTATTTATTAATCTTCCGTAATCACAATTTCAATTGCATTGTGATGCTGTTGATAATAAAGCGTGCTAGCTATTAGCCTTGCTGCTGCGCTGTATGTTTTGCTTATTGCTGCATCGTTATCGCTTGCAATAAGCTTACCTTGCTCAGAATACTCGCGTATATCTATTGCAAGTGGAATATGGCTAAGTACAGGCACGCCGTGCTTATACGCCAGTTTTTGTGCACCGTCTTTACCAAATACGTGGTTAGCTTCACCACAGTGAGTGCAAATGTAGTGGCTCATATTTTCTATTAAGCCAAGCACCGGTACGTTTACTTTATTAAACATAGCAATGCCTTTTTGCGCATCGGCTAGCGCTAAATCTTGCGGTGTAGTGACAATAACAGTGCCGTTAGCGGGTACTTTTTGGCTCATTGTAAGCTGAATATCACCGGTGCCCGGTGGCATATCAACAATTAAGTAGTCAAGCTCGCCCCAATCGGTTTCGTTAAGTAACTGGCTCAGCGCACCTGACGCCATTGGTCCACGCCATACCGTGGCATCATCGCTTGGAACTAAAAAGCCAATTGACTGCGCTTTAATGCCATTTGCATCAAAAGGCTGTAGCTGTTTGTTATCTTTAGTGACGGGCTCTGCGCCCACTAATCCTAAAAGCATTGGGATAGATGGGCCATAAATGTCAGCATCTAAAATACCCACCTTTGCGCCTTCATTTTTAAGCGCGCCTGCCAAGTTAACAGCAGTAGTCGACTTACCTACCCCACCTTTGCCTGAGGCAATAAGTACAATATGTTTAATCGCTTTAAACTTAGCCGCCTCTTTAATGATAACCTTGGCGCTAATTGTTACAGGCACATTTAAGCTTTCACTTACGTGTTGCTCAACTAAAGGCATTTCTGATTGCCCAGCAAATGGTAGGGTTAATTTAATGTGTAGTGATTTATCGTCATTTTGAGTAATAGTATTAATGAAGCTTTCGTCAATACCGACGGCAAAAGCCGCACTACGATATGCCGCTAAGGCAGTAATAATCGGTTGTTTTTGCACCGATTTAGAAGAGAATAGTTTCGACAGTCCAAACATAGCAATTAAATAGCGTTTCTTTGATGAAAAGTGCCACGGAATTATGTAACATTCAGGGCATTAACACCAGTCAATTAATAAAAATCCATAAGCTGTGCGCACTCTAAGCAGATAGCTTGTAGATAAATTAATGATAATTGCCGTTTGTATAATAAAAACGGCGTTTTATCCTCAATTCGGAATGATTATGACGCAGCGAAAGATCCTGATTACCAGCGCATTACCTTATGCAAATGGCCCTACTCACCTAGGTCATTTATTGGAATATATTCAAACTGATATTTGGTCACGTTTTCAAAAACTACAAGGCCACGAAGCTTATTATGTTTGCGCAGACGATGCCCACGGCACGCCAATTATGCTTAATGCGCAAAAGCAAGGGATCACGCCTGAAGAAATGGTAAAACAAGTGAGCATAGAGCGCCAACGCGACTTTGCTGACTTTAATATCAAATTTGATAACTACCACAGCACCCACAGCCAAGAAAACAAAGAATTAAGCGAACTTATTTATAACCGCCTAAACGATGCCGGTCATATTAAAAAGCACACTATTTCGCAATTATTTGATCCAGAAAAAGGTATTTTCTTACCAGACCGCTTTGTAACAGGTACTTGCCCGACGTGTAAGTCTGAAAACCAAAACGGCGATAGCTGTGATTCGTGTGGTGCTACATACAGCCCTACCGAACTTATTAACCCGCGTTCTGTAATGTCAGGTGCTGAGCCTGTACTTAAAGATTCTGAGCATTACTTTTTTGACCTGCCAGCATTTGAAGGCATGCTAAAAGAGTGGTTACACTCGGGAACTATTCAACAAGAAATGGCTAACAAGCTAGACGAATGGTTTACCGATGGCTTGCAACAGTGGGATATTAGCCGTGACGCACCTTATTTTGGTTTTGAAATCCCAAATGCACCAGGCAAATATTTTTACGTTTGGTTAGATGCACCTATTGGTTACATGGCGAGTTTTAAAAACCTATGTGACGAAAAAGGCCTCGACTTTGATGCGTTTTGGGCTGAAGGTTCAGACGCAGAGCTTTATCACTTTATTGGTAAAGACATTATCTACTTCCACAGCTTATTTTGGCCAGCAATGCTAGAAGGCGCTAATTTTAGAAAGCCAACTAACGTATTCGCTCATGGTTTTGTAACTGTGAATGGCGAAAAAATGTCTAAATCAAAGGGTACGTTTATTAAAGCGCGTACTTATTTAGATAACTTAAACCCAGAGTACTTACGTTACTACTACGCAGCAAAATTAAGTAGCGGTATTGTTGATTTGGATTTAAACCTAGAAGACTTTGCACAGCGCGTAAATTCAGACCTAGTAGGTAAAGTAGTCAACATAGCGAGCCGTTGTGCTGGCTTTATTACTAAAAAGTTTGATGGCAAGCTAAGCAACACTATTATGCAACCAGAGCTGTTAGCAGAGTTTCAAGCGGCTGCACCTAGCATTACAACACACTACGAGAACCGCGATTACAGCCGCGCAATTCGCGAAATAATGGCGCTTGCCGACAAAGCAAACCAATTTATTGATGGCGCAGCACCTTGGGTATTAATTAAAGACGAAACTAAGCAACAAGAAGCACACGAAGTGTGTTCTCTTGGTCTTAACTTGTTCCGCGTTTTAATTACTTACTTAAAACCCGTGCTACCAGGAATGGCAGGCAACGTACAAGCGTTTTTAAATGACGACCTTGCATGGGACGGCGTTCAAAATGCACTCGTAAGCCACCCTATCAATAAATTTAAACCGTTAATGCAACGTGTTGAAATGGATAAAGTAAACAAAATGGTTGAAGAATCTAAAGAAAGCTTAGCATCAAAAGTAACAATTGACCCTAACAGCCCACTTGCAAAAGAGCCAATTAGCGACGAGATTGAGTTCGATGATTTTGCAAAAGTAGACTTACGCGTAGCTAAGATTGCTAAAGCAGAGCACGTAGAAGGCGCAGATAAACTACTTAAGCTAACACTTGATTTAGGCGGCGAAACTCGCCAAGTGTTTGCGGGTATTAAATCAGCTTACGCACCTGAGGATATCGAAGGCAAGCTAACCGTTATGGTTGCTAACCTTAAGCCTCGTAAAATGCGCTTTGGTATGTCTGAAGGCATGGTATTAGCAGCAGGTCCTGGCGGAAAAGAAATTTATATTCTTAACCCAGATGACGGCTCAGAGCCTGGTATGCGCGTAATGTAATATTACTCATACTATAAAAACCGCTGATACATCAGCGGTTTTTATTACAATATGATTATCATAAAATGCATAAATAGTATTAAAAAAGGACTGTGCTAATATATAAGCCAATAATTTAGACCTTTTAAATTGTCAATTAATGCTATTTGGGAAAGGACCCCCTAAGATTCATGAATCGAGAACCGACCTCATCAAACCCTAGCTTTTTTAATTTGTTATATTCTGTTTATTTTTGGTTTATCAAAAATATCAAGTCTAGTATAAATACAAACTCCTCTAATAGAGACACGTACAAAGCGTTTAAATCACGCCAATACTACGCAATCTTACAGCAAATGCCCTTTAGTAGTACTGGCAACATGCTAACTTCTTTACTTCTTACATTATTTTTCTGGAACGATGTTAATCATTATGTATTAATATCATGGATAAGCGCTCTTTGGTGCATAGCTATTATTAACATTATTTTGTGGTATAAAAGTAAATCGATTGAAAAAAACACATTAATTAAGAAGCACGCAGCAGAATGGTTAACTGTAATTCTATCTTTAGCGGCTATTTTACATATCACGATGGCCAATTATTTATTTGGTTTATCTGATGAACAAGGCCGGCTATTAATTATTTGTATTATAATTTCGTTTGCCTCTGTTGGTGCTTGGATGTTTTCATTTCTTCCTATAGCGGGCTTAGCATGGGTTGGTATTTTTACTCTTGGATTACTTATTGGTATTCCATACCATTTTTGGGGGCATTATTGGTACTTTGCGTTAATAGTCACTTTTTTTGGCTTGATACTCGCCTCAACGGTAATTGTATTTTCTCGAATGTTTTTATCAAACTTAGAGGCAGAAACAAAAATAGAACATCAACGTCAAGTCGTTGGTATGTTACTCAATGACTTCGAAAAGAATGCAAGCGACTGGCTATGGGAAACTGATGAAAAAGGTAATTTGCAGCATACCTCCCTTCACCTTGCTAAAGCACTTAATGTAACCATACAGGAATTAGAAGGTAAAAACTTCTCATCAATTATATTTTCCTTGTGTAAAAGCGCCACAAGCAAAGAGCTGTTTCAAGACCTCAATACTAAATTATGTACCCCACTCCCATTTAAAAATATGCAAATACCTGTTGAAGTAGCAAAGTGCCACAAATGGTGGGCTATCACAGCAAAGCCATTAGTAAATTTTAACGGACTATTTTTAGGTTGGCGTGGTGTTATTTCTGACATAACAGAAATAAAATTAAGAGAACAAGAAATGGAGTTCTTAGCTAATGCAGATCCTTTAACTGGTTTAGCAAACAGGCATAAGTTCAATCAATTCATTAAACAAGTATTTGAAAAGAAAGCATCAGCAAACTGTACTCTTTTCTTGATGGATTTAGATAACTTTAAAATAATAAACGACTCACTAGGACATATAGTGGGCGATCAATTATTACAAGAAATGGCTAAACGACTTTCTGCTGCAATAAAGCCAAATGGGTTAGTTGCTCGTCTTGGCGGAGATGAATTTGCAATTGTTTATCAATATACATTAGATAAAACTTCAGCCCAAGAACATGCCGAGCAAATTTTAGATACTTTAAAAAAACCATGGTATGTTCACGAATATAAGATTGAAATGTATGCGAGCATAGGAATTGCTTCTACACCAAAAGATACTATGACTGCTCATGATTTATTTAAATTTGCTGATATGGCTCTATATTCAGCAAAAGAGACAGGAAAATCTAAATGCAGTTTCTTTGAACAATATATGGAAGAAAATGGAAAATCGAAGCTTGCCCTACTCTCTGATATAAAAAAAGGACTTAAAAATAACGAATTTACTATTTATTACCAACCACAAGTAAATCTTAAGTCGGGTAGCCTCAATGGTTTTGAAGCGTTAGTTCGCTGGAATCACCCTATAAAAGGAACTATTGCACCGGATACATTTATACCACTAGCTGAAGAAAGTGGCCTAATAAATAAACTTGGCCAATTTATTTTAAATCAAGCCTGCAAAGATGCTTCTTCATGGCCTAAACATCTTAAGGTTTCTGTTAATGTTTCGGCATTACAGTTTACTAAAAACACATTAGTTGAAGATATTTTTAATGCCCTAAAAAGCAGTAATTTGGCGTCCGAACAGTTAGAAATAGAACTTACAGAGTCTGTAATGATTAACAATTACGAATACGTTGTTAAGGTATTGAACAATTTAAGAGAGCGAGGTGTAAAGGTTGCTCTCGATGACTTTGGAACAGGCTACTCTTCACTTTCCTATCTCCAAGAAATTCCGTTGGATAAATTAAAGATTGACCGATCTTTCGTTGAGAAATTGAATGTAGTAGATAACACCCAAGCTACTGCCATCGTTAAATCTATTATATCTTTGGCACAAGCGCTTAACTTTGAAACAACAATCGAGGGTATCGAGTCAGCTAATCAAATAGCAATTTTTAAAGGCATGGGCAGTACTTATGGCCAAGGTTATTACTACAGTAAACCTATTGATTCAGCTTCTACAATATCGCTAATCAATAATTGGAATAATAAGCTTTGACATACCTTATAATTTTTCTCCTCCTGGGCTTTACAGTATTATTTTATTTAACGTACTCGCCAGATATTTCGGCTATCGTAATAAAAAAACGCTGGTCATACGATAACTCAAAGTTTGTAAATATCGACAAAATAAGCGTTCATTATATAGATGAAGGAAAAAAAGATGCGCCAGTACTCATTATGCTGCATGGACTATCAGCAAGTTTACATACGTGGCATGATGTTACTAAAACACTTACAAAAGATTTCAGGGTGATAAGTTTGGACTTACCCGGCTTTGGCATAACTGGGCCATGGGAAGAGAGCAAAAAATACGATAGTAAAAACTATTCAAAATTTGTTGAGAAATTTATTAATAAACTCGAAATATTCTCATATACGTTAGTTGGCAATTCTTTTGGTGGTGAAATTTCATGGCAACTAGCTAAAAATCATCGAAATAAAATAAATGCCCTTATTCTTATAAACGCAACTCCTCGTCTAGCCCCATTTAAGAATTGGCTAATAGGCTGGAAACTTGCTTATTTACCAATAACAAAGCAATTAAGCCTGTATTTTTTACCTTACTTTGTGACTAAAAACAGTCTCAGAAGAGTGTTTAAAAATAAAGATATACCGTTTAGTAAGTTTCAGCAGTACAGTGAACTAACTCTTAGAGTTGGTAACAGAGCAGCATTAATCTCCCTTTTAAAATCGTACTCGTTCGACCCTTTGTTATTTGCTGGCGATAAACTAAATATACCTACTTTAGTTGTTTGGGGAGAGGAGGACGAGGTAGTTCCATTTGACTACACAAAAGAATTTATACTCAACAGCACAAATACTCAGTTAGAAATAGTGAGTAATGCCGGTCACCTACCTCATGAAGAATTGCCGATTGAAACAAGTAAGTTAATCAAGATTTTTCTGAAGCCTTTAATTGATTAAGCCTGTGACCTTTATCAATTAATTTTTCAATTTAGAAAGGTACATACTCCCTGACTATACTATTTCCTATTAAATCGTCTACCCCGTTTGATATAAAGTGAATTGTAATTATGACCCAAATTTTAGATACCAACAGAACAAAAGTAAGTAGCCAAATAAAGCAACACAAATTAGTCGCCATACTGCGCTTAAAACAACAAACCGATGTAGCTCCATTAATTGATTGTTTAATAAATGCGGGCATACACTCATTAGAGATCACTTCAAACACACCTGGCTTTGAGCAAGAAATAGCAAGAGCTCGCGCAGCGCATAAAAACGCACTTATTGGTGCAGGCACAATAATTAACACCACCCTTGCCCAGCAAGCTATTGATGCAGGCGCGCAGTTTATCGTAACGCCAAATACCAACAAATCGGTTGTCGAACTTGCCCACCAGCACGGGTTACCCGTATTAATGGGCGCACTAACACCTACCGATGTAGCAAATGCAATTGAATATAACGCTGATATTATTAAGGTATTTCCTGCAGGCAGTATGGGCGTTGGTTACTTTAAAGCATTAACGGGTCCATTTTCAGAAGCACAATTAATGCCTGTTGGTGGTGTGAATTTAGATAATATATCTCAGTGGTTTGAAGCAGGTGCTTGTGGCGCTGCAGTTAGTGGCGATTTTTGTAAGGTATTAAATACCGAACAAGAGCGTAGTGTTCTTACCAAGCTTGTAAAAAAATATATAAGTAAACTGCCTAAATAGGCAGTTATATTTTAACTCTAAAATTAATTATCTTATTTAATTGAGCTTTTTCAATACGCGGTCTTTTCTTGGTAGGTAATAGTTATCGTAATCAAGAGACACTATAACGCGCTCTGCTTTTCCTAATAACTCATTACGCGGAATTAAACCTATTACACGCGAGTCAGCGCTATTGTCGCGGTTATCGCCCATTGCTAAATAATAATCATCAGGAATTGTAATTGCATCAAAGCCCGATAAACGTGAAGGAATATTTGCCACTCTTATCGAATGCGCTAATCCGTTTAAATCTTCGATTTTATCAAGCGAGTCTATGTTGCTTTTCTGATCTGCATAATTAAGTTTTTTACCATTAATAATAAGCTCATTATTTTCAAGCGCAACCGTATCCCCTGGCACACCAATTACACGTTTAATTAAACGGTTATCGGCAGCTTGTGAGTCAAAAACAATGATATCACCGGTTTGTGGGTCCGCTAGTTTAAGTAGTTTTATATGCGTAAATGGGACACGAATATCGTAGGCCATTTTATCGGTAAGTATTCTGTCACCTTCTTGAATTGTTGGTTTCATTGAGCCTGTTGGCACTTCGTACCAATCGGCTACAGCGCTTCTAAATACGCTCATTAGTGCAATAAATACGATAAGAGAGCGGTTATTTTTCCAAAACCTATAAAGCGGTTTCATATTATTTCCCTGCGTTAATTAAGTATTATTATGACTAATTAAATACTGAGCAGTTCAATGTAGAGTGTAACAAAAAGTGTGTGCTTTACGACGGGTATAGCAAGGTAGTTGCTTACCTTGCTATATGATCAATCTGAAAATTAGATTATCAATTACTGTTGATTTAGTTTTTCTTTCGCTTCTTTTACTTTTTCAAAATCTAAACCAAGTTCGTCAGTCGCTTCTTTAATAAGATGCGGTTGAGTCATCACAACTGCCATTAATTGTTGTAGCTTTTCTGGCGGAATACCAAGCTCTTGAACAAGCGCCATTGCCATCATTGGGTTTTGAGTAAACGCTTCAAACAATGCTTTTACTTTTTCGTCGCTTACATTGTGCTCTTTAAGTATTGCTAGTATTGGATTCATTATTAAACCTTAAGTATTTTTTATAGGGCTTAGTATATGGGCTAAACCCTAAAATTAAAGAGTTACTCTACAAGTAAAACCACTTTCCCTGCGTTTTCATTACGCTCTAAAATAGCATGGGCTTCGTTTGCGTCGCTCCAAGGCAATGTTTTATACAGGTTAAAGTCGTACTTTTTAGTGGCAATATCATTGTAAAAACGCGCTACAAAGTCGTCGCGCACCTGGCGTTTAAACTCAATACTACGATTTCTAAGCGTTGAGGCATGAAACGAAATACGCTTTTGTAAAAGCGCCGCAAAATCAACCTCTGCAAAACGTCCATCTAAAAATGCAAGCATTACAATTTGGCAATCCATGGCTGCAATAGCGGCATTTTTATTTAAGTAACTACCCGAAACAGGATCTACAATTGCATTTGCTGTTAACTCATTTGCTTTCATATATTCTACAAAGTCGGTGGTTTTGTAGTTAATTGTATGATCGGCACCGAGTTCTTTTGCGTGTTGGCATTTATCATCCGTACCAGCGGTAATAACCACGGTAGCCCCTGCGCTTTTAGCCATTTGAATTGCTGCACCGCCCACACCACTAGCACCTGCATGAATAAGCGCTGTTTGCCCTTTTTGTAATTTACCAAGCTCAAATAATGCGCCAAATGCCGTTAAATACACTTCGCTTATTGCAGCGCCCTCAGCCATTGTTACATCATCGGGTAATTCCATAAGCTGTTTTGCATCAACTGCTACATATTCGCTATAAGCACCACCAGAGCACAATGTAAAAATACGCTTGTTTAGCCAGCTTTTATCTACATCTTTTCCAAGCTCAGTAACTGTACCTGCACACTCTAAACCTAAAATAGGACTATCTCCCGCAGGAGCCGGGTATTTACCTTGGCGCTGCATACTGTCTGCACGGTTCACACCTATTGCTGCAACTTTAACAAGTACTTCATGGCTCTTTAAAACCGGTTTTTCGGTTTCACTAAATGCAAGATTGCCATCTTCATGAGAAATATATTTCATTGTTGCTCCAAGTTTAAAAACTGTAATAACATATAGATGGGGATGAACACAGATTCAAACAACCTCAAAAGCGCCAACTTTGTTTATAAGGATAAACATCGGGTAGATAACCATTATGTATTTGTTGCTGACAACTCTGCCAAAACGTCGCTAAAAACAAGTTACTGTGCTCATTATTAAAATAGTTAAACGCAATCTCGTTGGCACTAAAAAACACCTTAAATTGGCTCGGGAATATATCGTTTTCAGCTATATCAAAATACGAGTTACTACTTAGCTCTTCGAGTGCATTTTGGGTGTGTGGCACGTCTCTAAAGTTACAATCGGTAAGCGGGCAAATTTCGTCAAAGTCGTAAAATACCACTCGCCCCCATCGCGTTACGCCAAAGTTTTTCATTAGCATGTCGCCCGGAAATATATTAGCACCGGCTAATTCTTTAATTGCTTTACCGTAGTCATGCATAACTCTCTCTAAGGTTTTGTTATCGCATTGGGTAATATATAAATTAAGCGGGGTCATTTTACGCTCAACATAAACATGCTTTAAAATGAGTGCCTTGCCAGATATAACTATGCTGCTGCCAATTTGGCTTTTCATCTGCTCAAGAAGCTCATCACTAAAACGGCTTAAATCAAACGCTAAATATCTAAATTCGTGTGTGTCTACCAAACGACCAACCCTATCGGCTTGTTTTACAAAGTTATACTTTTCTTTGACTTGTGCTTTGGTGGCTGTTTTTGGCGCACTAAATTTGTCTTTAATTACTTTATAAACGTAATCTAGCCCTTCAATAGTAAATACCAGCATTACCATGCCCGGCGTCCCTGGCGCTTTAACATACTTGAAGTTGGCTGGGCTATTTTTAGTCGTATCAACCTTGTGCCGATAAAACTCAGTTTTGGCGTGCTTTATAAAGCCAATGGCGTTAAATAACTCAAAGCGTTGTTTGTGTGGCATTAACACACTTAAGTAATCTACATAGCGAGCGGGTTTATCGGTATCAACCATAAAATAGGTGCGTGCAAAACCAAATAATAAACTTAATTGATCGGCGCCCATCATTACAGCATCAAGCTTTAGTCCCTCATCGGTATTTAAAATAGCGATAGCAAAAGGCATATTGTCGCCATTTTTAGCAATGCAGCGCCCAATTAAATAACAGGCTTTGTTTCTAAAAAATAATGAGTTGGCGTATTCAATATAACCGTCGTTTAAATTTATAAGTTCGTACACCTGTTTGCATTGCTGCTTAGCGCCTTGCATTAACGTACTTTGTAATGTGGCTACATCGCGTTCTAAATGACTAAACGACACTCTAAATACTTGATTAGTGATAAGCGTTTTAACGGCGTTATTAAACCCATTATGTAGCGATACCCTGCTCACTAAGCTTTCATAAGAGCGTGGCTCACTACGATACTTTGCTTTTAATACAAACAAATGCACAGTACGAATTTTTTTATCGTCCCAAATTGCGCCAAACGTTGAGTTAAAAAAGGTATGCGCAATAGGTTTGTTTTCGTGATTTTCTACCATATCGCCGTAAATATTTTTAGCTAACTGCCACGTTTTCGGGCAAGTAAGTTCAGCATAAGCAATAATTCTCACGGCTTCACTCACGTTTTTAACTTCGCGCTCATACACCTGTAAACGTTCACGCATAGCACTTTGTACACTGTGATACTGTCGTTGTTCAAAACGGCTTTGTGCACCCAGTGTAATATTTAAAAATTGCGAAAACATCGCCTCAAATCCAGCAAAAACAGATCGTGCAAGCTTACTGGCTACAACGTGTTGTAGCGTATTATTAGATTGATTTGTTAGCTTATTTTGCATAAATACAGCACTTGTATTGATGCCAGTTATGGCGGTTATTTTTTATTAATGGTTTACACCTTAGCAAGCAGGCTTTAATTTAGATAATTAATAAAGCATATAAATAGAATTTATTGGGCGTATTGACCTTTCGAGGTTAATTTTGCAGCCGTGTATTTGGTTTTTAAGCAAGGCAAAGTACATGTAGTGTGGTGACTCCCCATAAATGTACTTTAACGCTGCATAAAGGCCAAATACACACTGCCCATAGGGTTCTTTCTAGGGACGATTAACTCTTTGTTGCCTACATGGATGTAGGTAAGGGGCGTGAGCAGGACGCGGAAGCTTTGCTCGATTTTTACTTAGCCCACTAGGTGGCAAACCTCGCGCCGCGATTAAATTGCCCCTAGATTGAACAAATTTCAACCCTGAAAGGCCAACACGCCCATATGAATATAAGAAATGTCGATCTTAACCTTCTCGTTTATTTAAATGTGTTAATAGATGAAAAAAGTGTGTCAAAAGCTGCAAATAAACTTGCTCTTACGCAACCTGCTATGAGTAACGCATTAAAACGTTTGCGCGATTTATTTGATGACCCGCTACTTGTTCGTGCTGCAGGCTCTATGACGCCAACGGCAAAGGCACTTGCGTTAAAGCCTGAAGTTGAGGCGCTCTTAAAAATGGCCGAAGCTATTACGCAGCCTAGTGAGCAATTTAACCCTACAACGGCTGAAGTTACGTTTAGAATAATGGCAAACGACTACATAGAGTCGACCTTAATAGCCCCTTTTATAACTGCGCAGCTTAGTAAAAATCCCGGTATTAATTTTGATGTATTAAGTCCAAGCGACGTAAACCTGCAAGACATGGAAAAAGGCACTATAGATTTAGCAATAAATCGCTTTAATGGTTTGCCACGCTCGTTTCATCAAGCCAGTGTATGGCGAGATAACTACTGTTGTTTAACGCATCCTAAAAATACATTTTTACAACAATCAGGGTTAGACGACTACTTAAAAAAAGAGCATATTTGGGTCAATCGTGCCGGCTGGGGGCCTGAAGCCGCTGTTACTAATAAATCAGGAAAGCAAAAATTAGGCTGGGTAGATGAAGCGCTTTGGCAACTAGAACAAACCCGTAAAATACGTGTTTTTACTCGCCACTATATGGTTGCAAGCCTGCTTTGCCAATCAGAGCAACTTATTGCCACCCTACCGCGCAGGCAAGCTAAGTTATTAACCTCTCATACTGATTTAGTAATCAGCCCTGTGCCATTCCAAATAGTGCCTATTGAGGTAAAAATGATATGGAGCCCACTGCTGCACCATGCACCGGCGCACCAATGGTTAAGGCGTGAGTTATTAGCGTTTGCTAAAACGATTGCAGATAGATAAATTATTATTTTCATCACATCAAACACTAGGTATTTTACTATCGCGCATACTTCCAAGCTTTACTTTCATTAGAAGAATATAATGATAAACAAACTTAATAATAAGAATAACGATACTGCAAATATAATTTTTGCTGTCTTTCAAAATTCCTATGCTATAGAGGCTAAACTGATCGGCGCGCATAACTTTCCTCCTTTAGCGCGTAATATTAAAGGTATAAAAAAATCAGAAACAACCTTTTATGGCTACAGCGAAAATGAATGCTTAGCAGCCGTTATAGAAGTAGATACAAACAACGAGTATTTAGATATTTGTAGTTTAACCGTTGATCCTAGTCATTTTAAAAAAGGTATCGCAAGTAAGCTAATAAGTTATGTTTTAGCGATGGATGATTTTTCTCATGCAATAGTGGAGACTGCGGTTGCTAATACTCCTGCAATAAATTTATATAAAAAGCATGGCTTCGTGGAATTTAAAAGATGGACTCCTTCACATGGTATTGAAAAGCTGGCTATGTCGGTCGTAATTTAAATCAGTATTTCAAAATAGGTAATTTACAAATGGATAGTGCATCAATAATTGCGTGGAGTGTTTTGTTTGGCGGCATTGGTATTGGCTACCTTACTTACGGGCGAAGAAAAAAAGCCGTAGTGCCACTTTGCATTGGTTTATCGCTATTGGTATTTCCGTATTTTATGAGCAGTGTGAGCATGCTGTTGATTGTAGGCGCTATTTTAGTGGCTATTCCCTACTTTATTAAAATTTAACATTACTATTGTTATTGCTACTGTAACGACTAAATAAAATAAATGCTCAAAATAAAAAAGCGCCGTGGTATTCAACTTTGGGAAAATACCATGGCGCTTTTGGAAATCGTCGATATAGGAGTCTACCTACAGTGTATGATTAGCAAGCTTAGTACCAACTTCATAAAACAATTAAAATTCAATAAAAACAATTAACTAAGCATCCACCTTAACTCATCAACTAATCTCCTTGTTCCAGTTTTGTGCACGTTTTTACCGCTCTGCACCAAATTAATTAGTATAATTTAGGTATGTTTTCTATTTTTTTATTTAGTTTTAAAACTTACTATTGATGAAATCAATGTCAGTTATTGAAAACAACAATTTTATTAATAATACACTTAGCGCTAGAGTGAAGTTAAGCCAACAAATTAAGAGTAATAATTATGACAACATCAAGCTTCACACAACAAGACGGGTTATTTATTGATGCTAATTTACATCAGTTTATTGAAGAGCAGTTATGCACAAAAGCTAACACCACTGAAACTTACCAAGCATTAGCTACTTTAGTTGATGAGTTTGGTTGTAAATGCCGTAAGACAAAGCACCAACCAAATGATGTATTAGAAGTGGATACATTGCTAAACGCATACCAACTTAAAAACCACCCACTTTGCCATGTTGATGCACAAACGACAGAAGCCGTTTTAGACGAATATTGCTGCCAAGTTCCTGCAATTATTGTTGTTGCGTTAATGGATACGCTTAGTGGTACGCAGTGCGATGAACCTCAAGCACATGAGATTTACCATCGTGCAGCGCAGTTAACCAACCGCCCTTGCATGCACAGAGTAAAAACTGCCTCAGCAGCTTAATAATGAATGTGTTTAAAAGTGCTCGATAACCTTCTTTGCAAAGCCAGTACAAGTTAAGGTTGTCGAGTTATGAATACTTGAGTTATCGCTCTGCTCTTGCGCTAAATCAAAGGTTACTTCACCGCTTTTAAATGTTTGCTCTAACGCATTTTCTATCAGTAATGCGGCCTCGTCCCATCCCATAAATTTAAGCATTAATACCGCACTTAAAATACTACTGCTGGGGTTTGCTTTATTTTGCCCTGCTATACGTTCAAACGTGCCGTGTGTAGGCTCAAAAAATGCGACATCGTTATTTAAATTTGCAGCAGGCATTATGCCAACACCGCCAACTTGTGCGCTCAACATATCCGCTAAAAAGTCACCATTTTGATTAGTCGTCACCACTACATCAAATTGCTCTGGGTGCATTAAACATTGCTGCAGCATGTTGTCTGCTATAACTTCTTTAATAATTAGAGGTGCTTGATTTACTCGCTCTATTTGTAGCCAACGCCCATTTTCATGTGCAGTGGCATTAAATTCGCTTTGTGCAAGTGCATACCCCCAACGCTTAAATGCCCCATCGGTAAATTTAAGTACATTGCCTTTATGCACTAGCGTTAATGATTCACTATCGTTTTTAAGTGCATAGTTAATGGCAAAGCGCATTAGTCGCTCAGAGCCTTCTTTAGATATATTTTTAATACCAATACCGCATTCTTGTGAAAACCTTAAGCGGGTTACGCCCATTTCTTCGCATAAAAAGTCGAGCATTTTTTCGCTTTCTACACTGCCTGCTTGCCACTCAATACCTGAGTACACGTCTTCGCTGCTATCACGAAGCACTGTTATGTTTGTTAAAAAAGGATTTTTTAAAGGAGAAGGAAGTGCGCTAAAGCCTTTTATAGTGCGCATATTTACAAACAAATCCATTTCTTGCCTGAGTGCAACATTAAGCGATCGAAAGCCACCACCCAGTGGTGTGGTTAACGGCCCTTTTATGGCAATTTTGCAGGCACGTACCGCGTTAATTGTTTCTTGCGGAAACCAATCACCGTCATACAGCTTTGCGGCCTGCTCGCCATTATAAACTTGCATCCAATGAATTTTCCGTGCACTTTTATAACAATGCTCAATTGCACTATCAACAACGTGGCGCATCACCGGCATAACATCCAGCCCCACGCCATCGCCATCAATAAAAGCAATAATAGGTTCTAACGGTATTTGCCAGTGTCCTTGTGCATCAATAGTGATATTTTGGCCGTGCTCAGGAACTTGAATATGCTGATACGTCATGGCTAAAACCTAACTTAAAATAACGATTAATTGATTAAACCATGCTTAGCTAGAAGTGTCTGTATTTGTACTTTTATAGTTACTATCATTTTAAAAAATAAAGAATTAGGCGTGATTATTTATCCATTTAGTTGGTCTTGTATGTTAACCCTAGCGTACCAGTTATTAAATTACAGTGGAGCATTTTAATGAAATACTTTTTTGTACTGCTACTATCAATCAGCTCTTTTAACGTATTAGCCGTTGAAGTAGTCATACATAACCTTAGCTCGCTCTCAAGTAATGCTCAAAACACAGTATCTACATGGGTTAACCAAAGTGTTGAAAAAACACAAAATACACTGGGGCCTTTAAAACAAACCACTTTGCCTATTTATTTAAAACCGCAATACTTTGCTTTTGAGCCTGTACCTTGGGCTACAGTTAAACGCAATAACCCCGATGGGCTTGAACTACATGTAGATCGCTACGCCAGTTTAAATGCATTCACTAAAGATTGGACGCTATACCATGAACTTTCGCATTTATATTTGCCGCTACTTCCCTACTCCGGTTTTTGGCTAAGCGAAGGTTTTGCCAGTTATATGCAAAACGTAATAATGCGTGACAGCGGTATAATCACCCAGCCGCAGTTTGTACAACGTTTAAATGCAGGATTTGATCGTGCCCGCCAGCAAACCAAAACTAAAACACAGCCACTCAATAAGCTCTCTGCCGATATGTGGAAACAACGCGCCCAGCAACGTGTTTATTGGACGGGTGCGGCTTTTTTTGCACAGGCCGACCTTAAGCTACAAAAACAAGGTTTATCTGTCGCGGGTATAATAAAACAGTATCAAACATGCTGTAGACCCGCTCGCTCTAGTGCTAAAACCTTTATAAAAGAGTTAGATAAACTATCCGGCAGCAGCATTTTTACAACGCTGTATGCAAAATATAATACCCGTACTGATTTTCCTGATATTAATAAAAAGCAGCTAAACACGCTTTAATAGCTGCTCTGTTTTATATAGTTACTATATTCAACCAGCCCTTGCGCATCAAAATTGGTTGAGTACTCGTTCATAAAACCATGCAAAAAATTGGTTTTATAGCACTTAACACCCGCTTTGGTGCTTAAAGCTTTAATAACTTCATCAACATTAAAGTGACTCTCACTTGCTGGGAATATGAATTCACAGGGTACATTTGCATCTAACGCTAAATAATTACGAATTTGCGACGGATAAAAGCCAATTAACTTTTTAAGGTGTGTATTGCCTGTTAATAACTGTGCCCGCCATGCTGCGCTTGCCCCTGCACTAAAAGCAATACACGTGGTAGGTACTTTTAAACTCTCAAAGCATTTTTTAAGTTTGTCGGTGTATTTATCATGGCCACACTGCTGTATAAAATTATTATAACTATCTTGTTCACTTTCAATAGCTTGAATCTTGTTATTGTAAGGGTCAACAATCACTAAATGTGAACTAATTGCCTGTGATAACTTACTTAAAGCAGGGGTTAAACCATAAATATCACTCACTATCAGGTAATTCATACTTATCCTTTGGTAACTAAAAATGGGCTTTGTAAGCAGTTGATAAGATTTATTATAAATATTTTTATAATAAATAGCTTGCACACAATTTATATATAAGTTACCTTCCTTCTCTGGTTTAAAGAAACCGCCGCGGTTAACCATTTACCCTGATCCAGTAAGCCCCGCAAAACGTATATTTGAAAGCTAAGTTATTGTACGGCGAGAACCCCTTGAATAATACCGAGATGATTTTTTACTATCATCGCAAAAGTGTCATAAAGATCGTCAACACTGTAATGAAGCTAAACACAACATCGTTAATTTATTGACTGCAATTTGCTATAAAAATATAGCGCAGAATAAATAACAAGAATAAAGTGAGTTTTATTATGTCTTATAAATATAATGGGTCTATGATCCAAATAGCACATCCAGTGCAATCAATTTCAGTAAACAAACATCGTGTAATCTTCAGTGATACACAAGGTTTAAAAAATGCATTATTTCAAAAAGCGAGTGATGCACGCCAGTTTGTTAAGTGGCTAAAAGCTAACTAAGCAACACATAACTTTAATTGCCATTCTATTATTGCAATTATTGATAAGATATTATGCCAGCCTTGTTGCTGGCATTTTACTTTTTAGCCCTTTATTGGTTACAATAGTTTTACAATAATAATTACTGGTAGCTGTTGTAATGCTCCGTATATTTTTAACTTTCTTACTTTTTTTCTGTCTGAGCTCAATAAGCAATGCTAGAACCATAAACTGGCTAGCGCACGATTTTGCACCCTATTATATTTTAAATGGTCAATATCAACACCAAGGCCGTGACGAAAGCATAATTTCTTTACTTGAAAAACAACTTCCTAATATTACCTTTAACCGCATGCTTATCCCCTCAGGTAAAGTAATTCAAGAGCTGTCTAATACTTCAAATAATGTTTGTGCGTTATCGCTTTATAAAAATGATTACAGAAAAGAGCATATTTATTTCACAGACGAAAGCTCAACAACGGGCCTCTCGCCTTCAATAGCAATGCACAAAAAGCTCGCCAAAGCGCTAAATATAGCGGAATCAAAAGAAGTATCACTACTCAATTTAATACAAGATAAAAAACTAACTCTTGGAGTTTCTATGAGCCGCTCTTACGGCCAAGAGATAGATACTTTAATAAACAGTACACCCAACATTGATTTAGTAATTAGACCCACACGCGATAGCCTAGCGAGCCTCACATATATGCTTAACCTAAAACGAATTGATATTTTGCTGGGTTACCCAAGCGAGCATTACTATTTAGCTAAATCAATGCACTTTGAAGAAAACTTAACGCAGCGTCCATTAACCGAATCTCCAGCGCTCAGTTATGGCTTTATTGGTTGTACTAAAAACGAGCAAGGCGCAAAAGACATCGCTATTCTTAATGAGCAGCTTAAAGTTATTAAAAAAACACAGGCTTATAACGATTTACTTATGCGCTGGTTGCCTGAGGATTTAAGGCCGCTATTAAAGTCACGTATTAATAGCACAAAATAAACAAATTCAAAGTCGCTTAATTTGAGTTTCTGTTAAGCAAAAAAAACGCCACAGTAAGTGGCGTTTTTATATTCAATATCTGTATTACTTACGAACGCCTTCTATTGATAAAATAATATCAACATGAGTAGATGCAGGCCCTAAGTTGTAATCAATACCGTAGTCGGTAAGTTTAAGGCTAGTTTCGCCCTCAAAACCTACGCGGTATCCACCCCACGGATCTTTACCTTCGCCCACTTTATCTATTTCAAAGGTAATAGTTTTAGTTACGCCATGCAGCGTAAATTCGCCGGTTACATCAGCCTCTTCACCATCTTCATCAAATTTAATGCTGGTGCTTTTAAATGTCGCTTTTGGGTATTTATCCACATTTAAAAAATCTTTACCGTGTAAGTGCTTATCGCGCTCTGCATGGTTAGAATCAAGGCTTGTGGTGTCAATATTTACCATAATTTTTGATGCATCAGGGTTTTTAGCATCATAACTAAATGTGCCGTCAAAAGTATTAAAACGACCATATAACCAGCTGTAACCTAAGTGTTTAATTTTAAAGTTAACAGATGCGTGCCCGCCTTTTGTATCAATTACATAATCAGCTGCATTAGCGGCTGTTGCCGATAACATCATTGCAGCCGAAACGGCTGTGCTTACTAATAATTTTTTCATTTTAATCATCCTTTAATGGTTTGATCATTCTGATTAAGGTTTTATCTTTATCGATAAAGTGATGTTTTAACGCCCCTAGTGCATGCAATACTGCAAACCCTATTAATGTGCACGCGCCGTAATAATGTACTTTTCCTGCAATATCGACTTGGTCATCAAAAGCAAAATCAAGCGCTGATACGTTAAATAAGGTAAACACTTCTATTGGACGTCCGTCTGCGGTTGATATTAAATACCCAGCAACAACAATAACGGCCAAAATAATATACATAACAATATGCGCGGTGTGTGCTAATTGGTTCATACCTTTACTTTCACCTAATGGTTTAGGTTGTGTAGATAAAGCACGCCATAAAATTCTAAATAAAAATACGGCCACAAGCGTAATACCAATGCTTTTATGTAAATCGAGCGAGCCTTTATACCAGCTATCGTAATAAGTAAGCTCAACCATATATAAACCTAAACCAAACAGGCCAAAAATAGTCAACGCCATGAGCCAATGTAAAATAATGGCGACAAGTCCGTAAGATGAAGGTGTATTTTTAAACATGTGTAACGTCCTATAATGCTATGACGTTACAATATAGTGCATAGCCGTAAATGAAAATAACATTTACAAACACTTTACGTGCGTATACGCACAGAACTTTGATAATTAAAGTCAGTTTTAGAAGTTGAGGATTAAACAGATAAGTTTATAGGGTGGATTGCTCGCTCAAGCTGACATAAATTAAGCTCTCTGGGCTTACTTGCAAACAAGTAACAAGTCCTTCTTTAATGAGCTCAAGCATGGCTATAAAACTAACCACCACACCACTACGCCCTTCATCAGGCGTAAAAAGCGCATTAAAAACCACTGCTGAATTTGCTTTCGATAGCTGTTGTAATATTTGGCTCATTCTCTCTCGGGTTGAGAGTACTTCGGCAGTAATTTGATGATGTTCAAACGTTTTTGCTCGCGCCATAACATCACTCAACGCCAGCATTAAGTCTTTAAGTTCAATATCAGGGAGGTTTTGACTTGTGTCTTCATTTATTGGCATAGCGGCATGCGCTATAAAAATATCACGCCCAACGCGGGGGATATCATCGAGGTTTTCGGCGGCTTTTTTAAATAACTCATATTCTTGCAGGCGTTTAATAAGCTCAGCGCGAGGGTCTTCTTCCTCTTCAAGCTCTTCGTGAACAGGGAGTAATAAGCGCGACTTAATTTGTGCAAGTAACGCAGCCATTACTAAATATTCGCCGGCAAGTTCGAGTTGAAACTCGGTCATCATTTCAACGTAACTTACATACTGCTCTGTAATACTAAAAATAGAAAGATCGAGCACATCAAGCTTATGCTTTTTAATTAAATAAAGCAGTAAATCGAGCGGGCCTTCAAAGGTTTCTAATATTATTTCGAGCGCATCGGGCGGAATATATAAGTCTTCTGGTTTATCTACAACCGCTTTACCATGCAAAAAAGCCAGTGGCAGCTTTTGCTGCACTGGCTTTTCACTACTTTTTGTATCAGCAGTACTTTCGCTCACTTGTTATTACTCAAACGGGCTTGTATCACCACAGCCAACACGCAATATTTTAACTTCATCTTCTGACAAGTCGATTACTGTGGTTGCTTGCTCGGCTAAATGGCCACCGTGAATAATTAAATCAACGTGTTTATCTAATCGCTCTAATATTTCATCCGGATCTGATTCAGTAAACTGCTGCCCGGGTAAAATTAAAGAACACGACATTAATGGCTCGCCAAGTTCCGCAAGTAACGCACAAGCAATTGGGTGTTCAATTACACGCATGCCAATGGTTTTTTTCTTGTCGTTTAATAGACGCTTAGGGACTTCTTTTGTGCCTTTAAAAATAAAGGTATAAGGCCCTGGCGTATTATTTTTAATTAATCTAAATAGCTGGTTATCTACACGTGCATAAGTAGATAGCTCCGATAAATCACGGCAAACTAGCGTAAAATTATCGTTTTTTTCAATACCACGAATACGCTCTATGCGCTCTTTGGCTTGCTTATTACCAATATTACAGCCAATGGCATAGCCCGAATCTGTTGGGTAAACAACAACACCACCTTGTTTAATAATATCAACGGCTTGACTAATCAATCTTGGTTGCGGGTTATCAGGATGAATATGGAATAATTGACTCATGTTAATGCCCCTTCTTGTCCTTCCCAAACTTGCCAAACACCTTGGCAGTCTTTCGGTAAGTATAAATTTTTGCCAAGCTCTAAATAGCTTGTCGGAAAATGAAAATCAGACCCTTGCGAGCAAAGTAGTTCGTACTCACGGCTGAGTTCACCTAAAAATTGACGTTCGCTTGGCGCCTGTTGAGGTTGTGCAACTTCCATTGCGTCTCCTCCTACACTTTTAAATTCTACTAATAATTTGCGTAGCCACTTGTTTGACATTTGATAGCTACTTGGGTGAGCAAGTACAGCAACACCACCAGCGGCATGTATTGCCTCCACAGCGGTTTGCATGGTGCACCAGCAACTAGGTACATAGCCTGTTTTGCCGCGCCCTAAGTACTTTTTAAAAACACCCGGGAAATTTTTAGCTACACCGCGCTCAATAAGGGCGCGTGCAAAATGTGCGCGCGTAATTTGCGCGTCTTTTGCCAGCTCTTTAGCTTGCTCGTAAATGCCATCAAAGCCATTTTTTGCAAGGCGTGCGCCAATTTCTAGTGCACGCTCTTCTCGCTTTTGCTGCTGAGCCGATAATAAAGAGGTAAGGTCAATATTATTAATATCAATATTTAAACCTACAATATGAATTTCGAAGCTTTCCCATTTAGTAGATACTTCGGTACCCGTTATTAATGAAAGCGGTAAGTTTTCTGCTTCAATAAATTGCTGAGCAGGCTTAATAGCCGCCACAGTGTCATGATCGGTAATAGCAAACACATCAATATTTTTATCAACAGCGCGATGCAATAATTCTTCAACCGTCAAACGCCCGTCTGAATGTGTAGTATGGCTATGTAAATCGTATTTTATCAAAAGAAAACTGCTTAAAATTAAGGGTTACTGGTGTTTATGTAAGTATAACAACTTTTTTGACTAAATTGTTTTAAATAAACACTTGACACAAAAGCATAAGATACGTTTTACTGTAGCCACTTTCAGACACATTAAGAATTAACAATAATGATCAATTCAAACTTAAACACTATTTGGTGGTGGCACTCGTAATTTTCGGGTGATGAATTGTCGTGTCTAGCAAAAATTCAAAACCCGCAACTATGCGGGTTTTTTTATAACTAAATTTTACGAAACATATACGTTAAAAATATTTAATAAATTTTGAGGCAGAAAAACATGAATAACGGTCTTACTCTTACACATCGTTGGTGGTGGCGCCTGATATAGCGGGACGGTAATGATCTGTTTGTAATTTAGATATCGTTATTCAAACCCCGCATTGCAAAAGCACTGCGGGGTTTAATTTTTTGAGGGAATGAGGTTTGATTTTTAGTCATATAACTACCACACCAGGCGAAGTAACAAGCATTACGCAAGTACGCGACTATATTAGTAGCCCTCTTGCATTATACGCGGCACTTGATAAGCCTAACTCACTACTGCTTGAATCGGCTGAGATTGATTCTAAAGACAGTGTAAAAAGTTTAATTTTAGTTGATAGCGCCCTGCGCATTGTATGTAAGGGTAAAACGGTAACTGTTAGCGCACAATCTAATAACGGCAAGCAATTATTAAGCTACTTACAAGCAAATGTTAAGAGCTGTGATTCACAATTAAACGACACAACGCTTACACTTAACTACCAAGACACCAGCAGCGATATAGACGAAGCAAGTAAGCTTGTTGCCGATAACGCCTTCAGCGCTCTTCGTACCTGTATTAACAGTATTCAAAGCACTACCGAAAATCCGTTTTCGGTATTTTTAGGCGGTGTGTTTGCCTACGACATGGTGGCAAACTTTGAGCAATTAAGTGATGTACCTGATGGCGAAAACACCTGCCCAGATTACGTATTTTATTTAGCCGAAACCTTAGTTGTTATTGATCATCAAAAGCAAACAACCGAACTCATTGGCAATGTATTTAATGGCCCAGACGTACACGCTAACTGCTTTGAAGTAGGTAAAGAGTTAGAACGATTAAATACACTTTGCGATAACGCAGCAGAATTTAGTGCGGATATGCAAAGTGGCGAATGTGAGGTAAGCGTTGATATAGACGATGACACTTACTGCGAGCAAGTTGTTAAGCTTAAAAAGAACATTGTAGATGGCGATATTTTTCAGGTAGTGCCGTCGCGTACATTTTCACTACCTTGCCCTGATTCTTTGCATGCGTATAGTCAGCTTAAAAAGCAAAACCCAAGCCCTTACATGTTTTATATGCGCGATGAAGACTTTGCATTATTTGGCGCGTCTCCTGAGTCGGCCCTTAAGTACGACGTAAGTAATCAGCAAGTAGAAGTTTACCCAATTGCTGGTACTCGAGCGCGCGGCAAATTTGCTAACGGGCAAATAAATCCAGACTTAGACAGCCGCATTGAGCTGGAACTAAGAAACGATCAAAAAGAGCGCGCCGAGCATTTAATGCTTGTTGATTTAGCGCGTAACGACGTAGCCCGCATTAGTGTTGCAGGTACTCGTTTTGCCAAAGAGTTATTAAAAGTAGACCGCTATTCACAGGTAATGCATTTAGTTTCACGCGTTGTTGGCACATTAAAACCAGAACTTGATGCACTGCACGCTTACCAAGCGTGTATGAATATGGGCACCCTTGTTGGTGCACCAAAAGTACGTGCTGCTGAGCTTGTTCGTCAAACTGAAGGGAAACGCCGTGGCAGTTATGGCGGCGCTGTAGGTTACTTAACCGGTGATGGCGCAATGGATAGCTGTATTGTTATTCGCTCTGCTTTTGTTAAAAATAACATAGCCTACGTGCAAGCAGGTGCAGGTGTGGTGTTTGACTCAGATCCTATTTCAGAAGCAAACGAAACTCGCGCTAAAGCACAAGCGGTTATCACCGCCATAAAATCTACGTATAAGGCGGTATAAAATGAGTAAAACGAATCCTATTAAAATCTATTTTTTAGATAACTTTGACTCATTTACATACAACCTTGTTGATGAGCTTACAATGCTTGGCTGCGAACTGGTTGTTTACAGAAACAACATTAGCGCTGAGGTTATTTTTAATAAAATGCGCCAAGAGCAAGAACAAGTACTCTTAGTACTTTCGCCAGGTCCTGGCACACCAAGCGATGCAGGCTGTTTAATGGAGCTTATTGAGCTCTCTAAAGGCCACTTCCCAATGTTAGGCATTTGTTTAGGCCAACAAGCGTTAACACAAAGCTATGGCGGAGTAATCGGTCACGCGGGTGAAACCGTACATGGTAAGTCTTCAATTATTAATTTAGGCGAACATCCTGTATTTGATGGTATGGGCAATACAATGCCTGTAGCACGTTACCATTCATTAATGGCAACAAAAGTGCCTGATAATATAAAGGTTATTGCCCAGTATGAAGATATCCCTATGGCTATTTATCATCATGATGACAATGCATTGGGTTATCAGTTTCATCCAGAATCAATACTGACGCCAAACGGCGCAATGCTACTTCAGCAAAGTGTCGCTTACTTAACACGCGCCAAATAAAAGAGGACATTATGAGTACACAACCAGAACAACCCATAAATGTTCAACACGCGATTGAACAACTAATTACAGGGCAATCATTAAGCTACGCAGACGCCAAAGCACTGTTTGATGAAATAATGCAAGGTAACATGAGCGAGATTGAGCTAACCGCCCTACTAATAAGCCTTAAAATTAAAGGCGAAGTAAGCGATGAAATAG
Organism: Pseudoalteromonas sp. LC2018020214; assembly: GCF_016598755.1. Taxonomy (NCBI): domain Bacteria; kingdom Pseudomonadati; phylum Pseudomonadota; class Gammaproteobacteria; order Alteromonadales; family Pseudoalteromonadaceae; genus Pseudoalteromonas; species Pseudoalteromonas sp. LC2018020214. The sequence continues at coordinate 1,521,997 of NZ_CP066804.1, read as the reverse complement.
CAGGTGCTGCAGCCTCAATGCGCGAAAACGCTGTTGCTTTTACTACCAGCAGTACACAACTTGCTGATAGCTGTGGCACTGGCGGCGATGGCTCAAACACAATTAATATAAGCACAACAGCAGCCATAGTTGCTGCTGCTGCTGGCATTAACATGGTAAAACATGGTAATCGCAGTGTATCGAGTAATTCAGGATCTGCCGACTTACTAAAAGCGCTGGGCATTAATATAGATATGAGCCCAGAGCAGGCAGCAAAATGCCTTGAGCAAACCAATTTTACCTTTTTGTTTGCACCGCACTATCACAGTGGCGTACGCCATGCGATGGGCGTGCGTACAGCGCTTAAAACACGCACTATTTTTAATATTTTAGGCCCGCTTGCTAACCCAGCAGCACCTGATGTGCAATTGTTAGGTGTGTACAACGAAGCGTTATGTATGCCAATGGCACAAACACTTAAAACCCTTGGCACAAAGCGCGCTATGATTGTTCACGGCTCGGGCACTGACGAAATAGCTCTACACGGTCCAACAACGGTAGTTGAGCTAAATAATGGCGAGCTTACACAGTACACGCTAAACCCAAGCGACTTTGACCTTGCAAACTATTCACTTGAACAACTCGCTGGTGAAGGCCCACAATACAACGCAAATGCTAGCCTTGCCATCTTACAAGGCAAAGGCACTGATGCACATAATGCTGCCATTGTGGTTAACGTAGCTGCCCTTTTATACCTAACAGGTAAAGCAGAAACGTTAAAAGAAGGGGCAAAGCAAGTACAAACATTATTAAGTTCAGGGCAAGCCATGAACACACTAAATGCAATTATTGAGGTAAGTAATGGCTAATGTATTAGACAAAATTGTTGCTGATAAAAAATTAGAACTAATTGAGCGTAAAGCCGCACGCCCGCTTGAAAGCTTTAAACACCTTGCTGTGCCTACAAGCCGTAGTTTTTACAAAGCATTAGCCGCCCCAGGTACACAGTTTATTTTAGAGTGTAAAAAAGCATCGCCTTCAAAAGGGTTAATTAGAGAGCCATTTGATTTAACCGAAATTACCTCAGTTTATAAAAAATACGCCACCTGCATGAGCGTGTTAACTGATGCTAAATATTTTCAAGGCAGTTTTGATTACCTCGAATTTGTGCGCAGCCAAGTAGAACAACCGCTTATCTGTAAAGACTTTTTTATAGATGAATACCAAGTGTATATGGCGCGTATTTATGGCGGTGACGCTATATTACTGATGCTTTCAGTACTCGATGACGAGAGCTATAAGGCACTGCATGCTGTTGCCAATTCACTTAATATGTCGGTATTAACCGAAGTAAGTAATGAAGAAGAAGTACACCGCGCACTTGCGCTTAATGCACAAATTATTGGTATTAATAACCGCGATTTACGCGATTTAAGCACCGATTTAGCCACTACTGAAAAACTACGAAAGCTTATTCCGGCAGATAAAGTGGTTATTTCGGAATCGGGTATTTACACCCATCAAGACGTAAAACGTTTAGCCCCATTATGCGATGGTTTTTTAATTGGCAGCTCACTTATGGGCGAGCGTGATTTAGAGCAAGCATGTCGCCGTGTTATTTTAGGTGACAATAAAGTATGTGGTTTAACACGTACCAAAGATGCACAAGCGGCATATCAAAACGGTGCTATTTACGGTGGTTTAATTTTTCATCCTAAATCGCCACGCTATGTTGATTTAGATTGCGCAAAAGAGCTTAGCCAAAGTGCCCCGCTTAATTTTGTGGGTGTGTTTGTAGATGCCCCAATTGATCAAGTTGCTCAATACGCAAGTGTGCTAAAATTGGCGGCAGTTCAATTACATGGTCAAGAAAGTGACGATTACATCGCTCAGTTGCGTACACAGTTACCTACCGGCTGCGAGATTTGGAAAGCCCAAGCAATAAAAGATGCATTGCCAACGCCTGTAAATGGCGTTGACCGACACCTTTACGATACACACAGCGATACACAAGCTGGCGGTACAGGTAAAGCATTTGATTGGTCGGTGCTTCATGATGCAACTACACCCTTTATGCTCGCTGGAGGCTTAAATCCAGAAAATATTAAAGATGCGCTTTTTAAAGGTGCCTTAGGCCTTGATTTAAACTCAGGCGTTGAAGAATCTGCGGGTAAAAAGTGCCCTAACAAATTACATAATGCTTTTACAAGCATCAGAAATTATTGAGGTTAAAATGCAAAATCCAGCTTATTTTGGCGAGTTTGGCGGTATGTTTGTACCGGAGTTACTTGTCCCTGCGCTTAAGCAGTTAGAAAACGAATTTAACAAAGCACAAAAAGATCCTGAGTTTCAGGCTGAGCTAAGTAAATTATTAAACGAGTATGCGGGTCGTCCTACCCCACTTACTTTAACGCGCAATTTAGTTAAAAACCCAAAAGTAAAACTGTATCTAAAGCGTGAAGACTTATTACACGGCGGCGCACATAAAACCAACCAAGTACTTGGCCAAGCGTTACTTACTAAGCGCATGGGTAAAAAACAAGTAATTGCTGAAACAGGCGCGGGCCAACACGGCGTTGCAACCGCGCTTGCATGTGCATTACTGGGTTTAAAATGTCGAATTTATATGGGCGCAAAAGACGTTGAACGTCAGCAACCAAACGTATTTAGAATGAAGTTAATGGGCGCAGAGGTTATTCCGGTAACAGCGGGTTCTGGCACATTAAAAGATGCAGTAAATGAAGCCCTGCGTGACTGGTCAGCTAATTATCAAGACGCGCATTACCTACTAGGAACAGCCGCTGGTCCTCACCCATTCCCAACAATTGTACGTGAGTATCAAAAAGTTATTGGTGAAGAAGCTAAACAACAAGTACTTAAAGCCGAAGGTCGTTTACCTGACGCTGTTATTGCCTGTGTTGGTGGTGGTTCAAACGCAATTGGTATGTTCACTGACTTTATTGACGAGCCAGGCGTTAAATTAATTGGTGTTGAGCCTGCTGGGAAAGGGCTTGATACAAATGAGCACGGTGCAACAATTTGTAAAGGCACTAAAGGTATATTACACGGTACTTACACGTACATTATGCAAAATGACGATGGCCAAATTGAAGAGTCTTACTCTGTATCAGCGGGTCTTGATTACCCTGCGGTTGGTCCTCAGCACGCATTTTTACACGAAACCGGTCGAGCGCAATACGTGGGTATCACCGATACAGAAGCGCTTGATGCGTTTCAATCACTTGCTAAAAACGAAGGGATCATTCCGGCGCTTGAATCAAGCCATGCGCTTGCTTATGCACTTAAGTATGCAGAAGAGCAAACCGAGGAAAGCGTTTTAGTTATTAATTTAAGTGGTCGTGGCGATAAAGATTTAGCACACGTTCACAATGTACTATCTGAAAGAGGTCAGCTATGAGCCAAGTAAAAACGGATCGTTACGGTAAAATGTTTGCAGCGCTTAACGAGAAAAAACAAGGTGCGTTTGTACCATTTGTAACAATTGGCGACCCAGGTAAAGAGCAAAGTGTTGCGATTATTAAAAGCTTAATTGACGGCGGCGCAGATGCACTTGAGCTTGGTATTCCGTTTTCTGACCCAATTGCGGATGGTCCTGTAATTCAAAAAGCTAATATTCGCGCACTTGATGTGCACATTAACACGCAAGATTGCTTTGATGTTATTAAAGAGATACGCGAGTATAACGCCGATATTCCAATTGGATTATTGCTTTACTCAAACCTTGTTTTTAAGCGCGGCATAGAAGCATTTTACAAAGATGCAAAAGCGGTAGGTGTAGACTCTATTTTAGTGGCTGACGTGCCTCTGCATGAATCTAAAATATTTAGAAAATCGGCGATGGATAACGGTGTAGACCCAATTTTTATAGCAACACCTAATGCAGATGATGACACACTTCGCCAATGCGCCTCTTACGGTCGTGGTTATACGTATTTACTATCGCGCGCAGGTGTTACCGGTACCGATACTAAAGCACAAATGCCAGCGGGTAATATTGTCACTAAATTAAAAGAATACCATGCAGCTCCTGCTCTTTTAGGGTTTGGTATTTCAACACCAGATGATGTAAAAGCGGCACTTAATGCAGGCGCAGCAGGTGCTATTTCAGGCTCTGCTGTAGTTAAAATTATTGAAGCTAACCTTAACGATTTAGACGCAATGACAACGCAGTTAAAAGCATTTGTTAGTGAAATGAAAGCGGCAACCGCATTATAAAAAGTGTAAATTTACACATTAAAAAAGGGCATTTAAATGCCCTTTTTTGTTTTTGAAAAGCCAATTAGTGAGCTTGGTGTTTACCCTCTAAAATCTCTTCAATAAATTTAGCATTAAATGCTTCTAAATCAGCTGGGCTTCGGCTTGTTACTAAACCTTTATCTACACATACTTCTTGGTCAACCCAATTAGCACCTGCATTAATTAAATCGCTTTTAATACTAGGAAAAGAAGTAATGGTACGGTCGCGCAATTTATTAATTTCAGCTAACAACCACGGCGCATGGCAAATAGCAGCAACGGGTTTGTTTTTTTCTGCGCCAAAAAAGCCATCAATAAATGCTTTAGCATCTTTATCTTGGCGTAAACTATCTGGATTAAATAAACCACCAGGAAGCATAAGCGCGTCGTAATCAGCAGGATCCGCGTTTGTAACTAGTTTATCTACTGTTACTTTATCGCCCCACTTGTCTTCATCCCAGCCAGTAATTTGACCTTCTTTAATTGATACTATTTCGATGTTCGCACCAGCATCAAGTAATGCGCTGCGTGGAGATAAAAGCTCACTTTGCTCAAATCCATCAGTGGCTAAAATTGCGATTTTTTTGCCTTGTAAACGTGTGCTTGTTTGTAATGTACTCATTGAGATCTCCTTATTTTCTTAAAAGGTATATTTAAAATACACAATCAAAAAAGCACGATGCGTGCCGATAACAAGCAATTGAAAATAAAGGATTTAATTTAAGTAGGATTTATAATCCATGTAAATTATTTAGAGATTATGAATAATGTACATAAGTGCGACTTTATTTTCAGCCCATGTAATTTAACACCACCAAAAGCGAGGTATAAAACCTCACCTACAGCATATTTCCCCATTGGTGCGTTTACTTCGCGCTCATGTAATTTAAAGCCATTAAACGCGACGTGTAATCCTGACCTACAGTATATACCCGTAGGTGCGAATTTACTTCGCGCTCATGTAGCTTATCTATCAATACGAGGTTTAAAACCTTAAATAAATTTAAAGCAGATCTTTTAACGCCTTAGCTGGTTTAAAAACCGCTTTATTTGCGCCTTCTATTTCAATTGCAGCCCCTGTTTGTGGGTTACGCCCAGTACGCGCTGGGTAATAACTTAGCGCAAAGGTACCAAAGCCATTAATTTGAACTTGATCGCCCTCAGAAAGCGATTTAGTAATGACTTTTTGCAAGCTTGAAAGTGCCGCTTGAGAATCTTTTTTTGTTAATTCACTTTTGTGTGCAATGGCAGCAACGAGTTCTGCTTTATTCATTTTAGGCTCCTAAATACACGCCAAATCAGTGTTGGTTAAGCGTGGGAATATGATGATATGAAAAATACCAAACCAAATTGGTAATAAAGCCACGCAGGCTAAGGGTTACAGGGCAACAAGTCAACCTTGTAGTTGCTAAGCTTTATGTGGTAAAAAGCCTTTGACTCTTTTTTGTATAATTTAGGTAGTATATGCACGCATTAATTGAATACATTCCACTCATACTGTTTTTTGCAGTGTTTAAACTCGTCGATATTTATTGGGCTACTGGTTTATTAATGGCCACTACGCTTATTCAAGTTGCTTATAGCTACTTTAAACATGGCAATGTGCCTACTCGTCATTGGATATTTTTTGGCATTGCTGCCGTGTTTGGTACGCTAACGCTGGTACTTCATGATGAGCAATACATAAAATGGAAAGCAACACTCATATATGCAGGTTTAAGTTTAACGTTACTTGTTAGCCGTTATGTACTTAATAAAAATCTCGTTAAAAAAGCGCTTAGCTCAATCCTCGAAAACGCTAATGATACAAAACAAGCCATCGTTGTCCCAGAACCATTATGGGATAAGCTTAACCTAATGTGGGTTGTTATAACTGCTGGTATAGCGGCACTAAACATTTATATTGCATACAATTTTTCGCTCGACTTTTGGGTTAACTTTAAAGTGTTTGGTTTAATGGGTATTACTTTTGTAAGCATTTTTGCCACCATTATTGCCTTGTACAAATACCTCCCTGATGAAGAAGAACCTGCAAAGTAAGCCCCCTCGTCATAAAAGTGTCGTCTTAGCTTGTTAGCTTATTAAAAAAAGCAAGTTGAGACGACCTTGAACGCTAATCAATACCGCTGGTTTGAATTTACCCTCATTTTTATATTGCTGCCCTTGTTGGGTTTTGGATTACGCGAGCATTTAGCTAATTGGCTTATCCCTGCGCTTATTATACTTATGAGTGTGTGTTGTATGTTGCTACTAGGCGATCCCCATTTTAAACGGTTTAGACTCACAAGCCTTGGGCAATTTTCTGCTGTTAAAAGGCGTGTGTTTAGCTTCTTTTTTTTAGGTGCGCTGTTCTCAGGCATGTTTTACGGGATTATTCATCAAGGCAACTGGTTTACCCTTCCCCGTAACTCATTTAATGATTGGCTTTTACTATTGGTGCTGTATCCAATACTGTCGGTTATTCCTCAAGAATTAATATTCAGAACGTATTTTTTTCATCGTTATAAACGCATCATGCCAAAAAAAGCAGTGCGAATTGTAGTCAGTGCGAGTGTATTTGCGCTGGCGCATATTGTGTATGCAAATTGGATTGCAGTAGCCTTAGCCTTTTTGGGCGGTTTACTGTTTGCGTATACCTACGCACAAAGCCGCTCAACGGTCGTGTGTGTTATTGAACACAGCTTATGGGGGCTATGGATGTTTACACTCGGGATTGGCAGCTACCTCGACTCAGGCGCATTTAACTAATATAACAAACATTAAAAAATCCGATACTAGAAAACTAATACCGGATTTCGAATAGTTATAAAAACACTTCACTCATCGCAAAAAGCGCTGAGCTGTAAGGCATATGCTGAGTTTTTAATTATTTAATCTAATGGTTAAAATAACGACTCAAACTCACCATTTGGAAATAAAACACCAGGAATACCACGTACCGCAGTAACATCAGCTAGTTTAGTATCACCAAAATATAAACCGCCACTGTAATTACGGCCCTTTTGCTTTACATCTAACCAACGTCCATTTTCGCCTTTCGCTATTAGATTAATGTTGCCACTAACATCACGAATACGTAAATCTAACGCGCGATTTTGTATGCTAACAAATATATCTGTAGAAGTAAGTTCTGATAAGTTTTCCACATCACCTACGTACGCAAATTTAAAATCGCTTGCACCACTCAATGGAAAATCTAATTCAAAAGTAAATGCTAAATCGTCATTATCTTCACCAACAAAAGGCGAAGCCTCTACTGCTGTGATATGAAATGCAGTGTTTTGAATGTCGCTTACGTAATCACCATTAAAATCAAAAGTAGATAACGTGGTTGACTCCTCACCTAGTGAATTAACAAAACGATTTAAGTTTACTGATAAATCACCTTCGAGTTTACCCGCTGCTTTATTGATAATTACGTTGGTCGTTACCTGTGTAATACCCGTATCGGCTTCTGGGTTTAATTCACTTTGAGCATCTATGCCATCAAACTCAATCAGCAACTCACTTACATCCACACTTAATACCGTAGCACCATTTGTGACCGTTGCGCTCATTACACCTTCGATTTTATTACCTAATACACCACTTACTCTGAAAGTTGGAATTGATAAATCAATAGTTATAGGTAACTCATCATATGTGCCAGTAATAGCCCAAGTATAAGGTGATTGGTTGTAATCAATATCTAAATCACGAAGCTTATATTGCCCTGATGGTGTAGAGCCATCAGCTAGTGGTGAATAATTTGTGATAACTTCGTTTAAAGCATTACTAAGTGCATCAAGGGTTCTTTGTGTATCTTCATCAAACGCACCTTCAAGCTCAGTAAATTTTGCGTCTAATTCATCTGAATAGCTTTTTTCTTGAAGTCTTGCAACACCAATTATATTTCGCGTATCAACAAGTAACTCTCTTGAATCTAAGCTTTGCACTTCTGCTGAGCGAGCCTGCCAATTTGTAAATGTAGTTACACTTGCAATCGTTTGCTTAACTTGACCAGCTACATTTTTCAGCAAAGCATTACCTTGGTCGCTAAATAAGTTATCTGTTACATACTGCGCTGCTAAATCGCTGTAATCTTGCCATGCTTGCTGGTCAGTCTCCAAGTTAGTAAATGCATTAAAAGCACTTTTAACACTAAACGAACTATCAGCAACACCAGCTAAAATTGCCGCGTAGGTGAAGGCATTTGTCACCATTTCTGCTTCAACACTTGCATTTAAATTACTGTGCGTTAAATGATAAAAAGGCGTGGCTGATAAACTCGCCTGTGTAGCACTAAAGCCTTCTTCTGTAATTGCTTTGCTCAATGGTGATAAATAAACCTTATTTACACCCGGTGCACTAAATGCATCCGCTTTGTAATTAAGGGTAACGGTTGTCAATTCTTGGTAATCGATTAACCGGTTTGCGTTTAAATCATTTACATCACCACGCACAGTTCTGCCACACCCTGTAAATCGCGGACAAGGTAGAGCTGTATCGCTAGGTATAAACTCAAAACTATTAAAAGTAAGTGGAGTTACACTTACACTCGCAGTATTGATGTTTTCGACTTCAATTGATTCTTGCACCACCCCATCGCTATCTAAAACATTAAGCGTGCCCTGTGGTGATTGCCAATTAGATATATAAAAACTGACAGAAGAAGATGTAGCAATTTCACTCACTGCAACAGATTCTGAACTGTCACTGTCTGATGAAGAACCACAACCTGCCAATGCAATAGCGACCCCTAAAGGTATAATTTGTTTTAACATCTTCATTCCTTAAAACTTAATGTTCACGTACCAATTCACATTCGCATAATAGGCTTTATCTAAATCTAGGCTATCAGTTTGTAAATTAAGACCAAAATATTCGTTTTCTATACCAACTAAAAATGCTTCGCTTTTTGTTTCGTAGCCTGCTTGTACTCGCCAATGATCCCAGAAGTGAATACGGCCTTTTAATTGGCTAAACGTGTCTTTATCGTAACGTTTTAAAGTTAACTGAGTCGAAAATCGGTCGTTTATTCTGTAATCGGCAAATGCTTGTAGTCGCATTTCCATTTCGAAATCATGAGATACCGTATTTCCAAATGCAGATGTTTTTAATGAAACTGTTGGCTGAGTAATAATATCGCCGTTGTCATCTTCGCTAAATGGAATTTCAGTAGTTTGACCTTTTACGGAGCCGCTGTCTTCGTACTGTGTTTTATAGAGCAAATCTTTTACGCTAAAACCAACTTTAAGTTCGTCATTTACTTGCCAATCGGCAAAAATATCTAGGCTATAGCCTAGCCCTTCAGGCTTTTGTGAAGGTGTAAATTCTTTAAATAAAATATCTTTTGAAAAGTTGTAATCGACAGTTACAGCACCTTCAACTTCATCACTAAAAATCTCACCATTTACAGTGGCATCTTGATAGTGTGAGCTGGCAAAAACAGAAAGCTTAGGTGTTATTGTTAATGCATTTTTATCTAAAAATTTAAAATCATAAGATACGAATACACCATTAGACGTTGCTTGTTTAGCATCGAGGTAATAAGTATAAAATCTATCTTCAAACTCTAAATCATTCTTTTCGGTATGAGTATATTTAGCTGTATCAGGATCAAAGTTAAGAACATAGTCATAACGACTTTGTAAACCCACTTTAAAATTACCGTAGCCAACACCCACTTCAAAAATATTATAGGTAAACGCACTGTCACCCGATTTTAATGGTGCATCAAAATCATCTACAAAGGCTTGTACTGGTTGTGCTTCAGTATAAATTTCTGCGTCAAAATGAGTAAATATTTGAAATTGGTTATCTGCGGAAGCAAGAGGAGAAATAAAAGCTGTTGAAAATCCTAACAAGAGAATTTTTTTTTTCATAATTTAATCGCTTTCTATAAAAAAAGGGAAAAGCGCTGCTTTCCCCTTTTATAGTTTAAATATTACTTAGATGAATCAATTAAATCAACATCAGTGTAAGGCACTACATCACCATCGATGTAAGTGATAGATACACCGTTAGTAACTTTAGAAGCAGTACCAAATGACATCATGTCGCCATTGTACATAGCTTTAACATCACCAGTGTAACCTGTAGATTCCATACCAGTTAGAGATAATGTGTAACCCATTGCTGCGTCACCTTTAACCATAACTTCTAATGTACTTTCATCTTCATCACCACTACTGTCAACCATACCCATTACTTTAAAGTCTAAGTCGCCAGACATACCTTCAAGTGTAACTGTACCCATGTCAGTAGCATCATCAGCAGTTAAATTTAACATACCTGTAAAACCAGAATCACCGTCCATAATTTCGATATGGTTCCAAGTTTCAGTATTAACGATTTCAGCGTCATCAACTGTGTTTTTATCAACCGCACTATCAAAAGTAAATATTAAACATGAATCGATTTGAGTAGGATCAATAATTGTACCGTCAGCAAACAGTTCACACTCTTCTAGAGCTGCAGTACGACTTTCACCCGTAACAAGTGAAACAGTTGCGTCATTTTCACCCATTAATGTAGCGCCCCAAGCAACTACTAATTGCTCGCCTTGGTAAGAAGCTGAAGCACTGATCATTTCACCGGTGGTTTCGTTCTCTAATTCTAAAACTAACGCATCTAAGTCATAGTTATATGACCAATCAGGTTGACGAGTAGAAGTACCTTCACCTGAGTTACCCATTTCAGCTAATTCATCAATTACGTCAGCAAGAACATCTGCTGCATCGATAACCGCTTGACCGCCAGTGTTAGTAAGGACAGTCATAGTCGATAATGACTCTGATGTAGCTTTAACAGAAGTTAGTACTTCAAGTTTAGCAACCGCCGATTCAGCCACAAGTTGTAGGTTATAAGCTGTTACAAATTGGTCGCTAGCTAGTTCACCTTGAGCTTCAGCAGCTGTTTGCATAGCTGTAAGCGCATCAATCATTGCTTGTGCGCCTTCGCCTTCAAGGTCTAGGTAAGCATTAGCAGCAACAAGTGCTTGCTCAATAGCAATTTCAAGTGCATCAACAGCAGCAGCAAAATCAGACGCAGCAGTAACAGCAGTCATTGCAAGCTCAAGAGCTTCAGTTGCGTTTGCGGCTGTATCTACCATTGCACCTTCTGCGTTAGCAAGTGCGCTTGTAGAAGCTGCTTCAGCTGTGTCTGCTGCTGATTTTTTCTCATCAGCAACGTCTGCAGTATCTTCAGCAACTAGTTTTGCTGCAGCAAGAGCAATATCAAACGTTTCAATCGCTGCTTCTGCTTCCGCTACTAGTGCAGCTAATGCAGCGTCGTATGCAGCGGTATCATTTACAGCATCAAATGCATCTGTTTGTAAAGACGTTGCAGAATCAAGAATCTGTTGGTAATCAGAGCTTTGAGTAACTAGCGCTTTTGCAGCAGTTACATAACCTTGTGATTTAACAAAAATAGAATCCGCTTTAACTGTTAAATCAGCTGTTGCAGCTTCATTTTTCAGTAATGTTACAGCACTTACAAATGCAGCTGCGTTATCAGCTGTAAGAGCATCGCCACCCATTGCTTGAACATCAGCAAGTGAACTTTGAGCTGTCTCAATATCCATTTCTAGTGCAGTAAGTGCAGTTTGTGAAGCTGTAACTTCTACCGTTAATGCAGCTGCTAGAGCTGTATAAAAATCATCTCCAACTGTACACTCTGCACCAGTACAACCAATTACTTCTAGTGCTTTTTTAACTTTTACTGCAGCGGCTGCAAGGCCAGCATCAGTTGCTGCACCATTTTTCACAGCTTTATCTTTAGCTGCTTTTGCTTTTTTAGCAACATCAGCTGAGTTAGCAGCAAACGCAACTATCTCACCAGCAGTAGGAGCTGGAATTTTTGCTGCAAAAGCTGCTTCCAATGCAGCTTTAATATCTTCTTCAGTGCCCGTTGCAATAGCAACAAAAACATTTGCAGTATTTGTAATAGCTGTTTGTAACATTGTCGCTATTGCTGCAATGCTAGCATCAGCATTACCTTTAAACTGGCCTGATTTAATACCAGCTTTAATGCTGCTCATTACATCACCAATTGAAGGTAAACCCTGAATTGAAGATGAAAACTGTGCAATTGCTAAAATACCATCAGTAAGCTCTTCTTCACCATCAACATCACTTAAATCTACAGCGCCGCCGTTAGATAAGTCGCCAATAATAGCAGAAAGTAAAAGTGCTGCGTCTTGACCCATTACTTGTACAACAGTGTTTAAGCTAGCTGTAGCTATAGCACCTTCATCTACACTCGAGCCTGAGTCAAGAAGAAGAGATGCAACTAATGATGTTAAAAAAGTAACATTTGCTTTATAAGAACCTGTAACATTAGTGTCGCCTGCAGAACCACTCGCTCCTGATGGATCAGCTTCAACAACTGGAATGAATTTAACAACTGAAAGCTCTAGGTCAGTTTTGTACCATTCACCAAACTCAATCGCAGTATCACCATCATTTTCGTCGTCAACTTCTGGCGCTACATCGTAATTACCACAACCTACGTAAGCATCACAACGTAAAAAGCTATCATCGCCTTCTTCAGACGTTTTAACAGTAATGTAAACAGGACCAGTAAAATCATCATCTAGGTAGATGCTGTAACGGCCGCTTTCATCAGTTAAGACTTCAGGGTTAGCGGCAATTTTACTTGCTTCTACCGCGGCATCTGCAGCATCTTGAGATAGTGCTTCTTCAGAAAAAGACTCTGGCTCTGCTGAGGCAGCTGAGCGAAATGCCACAGGAACGCTTTGACCAGATTCATCTAAAGTCATTACAGTTACTACAGCATTTTTCATTGAACCTTTAACTGCTTTACCTGTTACTTCAATGTTGAATTGTGCATCGCCCGTTGCAGTAAAAGATTCTACAGGTGTAACAGGAATATTTCTGTCGTTATCTGAACCACAAGCTGTTAAGCCTAATGTAAGTGCAACTGAAGCTGCAATAGGTGTAAATTTGATCGTACGCTTTACCATTTATTTCTCCTTGATAGCCTGGAATGAGTATCAGATATTAGTTTAGTTGATAGTGCCTTACATAAGCTTTTTATATTCTAAAAAGCCTTAAAAAAGTACACAATCATAACCTTTGTTACCAGAACTTTAAAAATACCATTAAGCTATATAGTTATGCTACATATTTATACGTTTTATAGAAGTATTTATCTTTATTCTATGAGCTACTTCTTTATCAGCATCTCTATTATTCAATAACCTATAGACACTCATAAAGAACCAGCACATATTGATACAATATATTCACTTTATTAAATGAATATTACATACAATTTAGTTTGTTAATTATATTCTTCAAGTAAATGCGGTGGATGAGAGCTAAAAAAGTCGATAATTCGAAAAATTAATGAAAAAGGATTATTTCTAACGAGTATGAGTAGGTTTTACTTTAGCTAAGCAAACGTTTATAAAATTTGTTTGCTTAACTAAAATAAATGTTTAGTTGTGCTTAACTTCCCCAGTGATTAGTAAGGGACTCTTACAACCCCTTCCATTAATACGCGTGCACTTCGGCTCATACTTGCTTTGGTAACTAGCCAGTTGCCAGCATTATTTTTAGCCTCAGCACCTACTTTTAGCGTGCCCGACGGATGACCAAAGTTAACTTCACTCAATGCGCCGCCACCAGCGGCTATATTTACGAGTGTGCCTTCGATTGCTGCGGCCGTGCCAATAGCAACAGCAGCTGTGCCCATCATGGCATGGTGCAGTTTACCCATCGACATAGCGCGTACTAACAAGTTGATATTTGCAGCTTCAATGAGCTTTCCGCTAGATGCTTTGTAATCTAAAGGTGATGCAACAAACGCAACCTTTGGCGTATGTTGACGAGCTTGCGCTTCACTAATGTTAGTAATTAAACCCATTTTAACAGCGCCATAAGCACGAATGGTTTCAAGCTTTTCAAGCGCTGCAACATCATTATTTATATCGTCTTGCAGCTCTGTGCCGGTATAACCAATATCAGTGGCGTTAATAAATATGGTAGGAATACCTGCATTTATCATTGTTGCTTTTAAAGTACCAACATCCGGTACTTCTAAATCATCAACTACATTACCAGTTGGAAATAACGCGCCATCGCCATCAGCGGGGTCAATAAATTCAAGTTTTACTTCAGCTGCTGCAAAAGTAACGCCATCGAGCTCAAAGTCGCCGGTTTCTTGTACTTCGCCATTGGTCATAGGGACATGCACTAATATGCTTTTTTTAATATTAGCCTGCCACACACGCACAATAGCAACACCGTTATTAGGTACTCTGCTTTTATCGACCAAACCATTACTAATAGCAAAAGCCCCCACTGCTGACGTTAAGTTACCGCAGTTACCGCTCCAATCCACAAAAGGTTTATCTATAGCCACTTGACCAAACAAGTAATCAACATCGTGCTCGGCTTGCTCACTTTTACTTAGGATTACGGTTTTACTGGTGCTTGATGTAGCGCCGCCCATTCCATCCGTTTGTTTGGCATACGGATCGGGGCTGCCAATAACACGCAGTAATAAATTATCGCGCGCCTCGCCTGCTACTTGAGCAGGCTTTGGCAAATCAGTTAAATTAAAAAACACACCTTTACTGGTGCCGCCACGCATATAGGTTGCAGGCACTTTAATTTGCGGTTTAAACATAGTGTTTGCCCTTATGCAGATTGCGTTGCTTCTAAAAAGTCTTGAGCAAAGCGTTGTAACACACCACCAGCCGCGTAAATAGAAAGCTCTTCTTGGGTATCGATACGGCACTTCATAGGCACAGTAAGCACTTCACCGTCTTTACGGGTAATGCTTAAATTAACTGTGGCGCCTGGTTTTAAATCACCCGTTACATCGTACGTTTCACTGCCATCCAGCTTTAGAGTTTTACGCGTTGTGCCTGCTTTAAACTCAAGCGGTAAAACCCCCATACCAATTAAGTTAGTACGGTGAATACGCTCAAAGCCCTCTGCTGCTATTACTTCAACGCCTGCAAGTCTTACGCCTTTTGCAGCCCAATCGCGCGACGAACCTTGCCCGTAATCTGCACCGGCTACAATAATAAGCGGTTGTTTACGCTCCATGTAAGCTTCGATTGCTTCCCACATACGGGTATTAGTACCTTGTGGCTCTAATCGTGCGTACGAACCTTGCTTAACTTCGCCGTTTTCGTCAAGTACCATTTCGTTTAGCAGCTTTGGATTGGCAAAGGTTGCACGCTGCGCTGTTAAATGATCGCCTCGATGCGTTGCGTACGAGTTATAGTCTTCCTCTGGGACGTTCATTTTGGTCAGGTATTCGCCAGCAGCACTACTTGCCATAATTGCGTTTGATGGCGATAAATGATCCGTTGTAATGTTATCGCCAAGTACTGCAAGCGCGCGCATACCGGTCATAGTGCGCTCACCCGCAAGTGCACCTTCCCAATAAGGAGGGCGACGTATGTAGGTGCTTTCTGGGCGCCAGTCGTAAAGTGGGTCGTTATCTTCACCGTAATCTACAGTTAAATTAAACATAGGCTCGTATACTTTTCTAAATTGCTCAGGCTTAACGCTTTGCTTAATTACTGCGTCAATCTCTTCGTCTGATGGCCATAAATCTTTAAGCGTAATATCGTTGCCTTGTTGATCTTGCCCAAGTATTCCTTTTTCAATATCAAAGCGAATAGTACCTGCAATGGCGTACGCAACAACCAAAGGAGGTGACGCTAAAAATGCTTGCTTAGCATAAGGATGAATACGCCCGTCAAAATTACGATTGCCCGAAAGCACCGCTGTAGTGTATAAATCGCGTTCGATGACTTCTTTTTGAATAACAGGGTCAAGCGCCCCGCTCATACCGTTACAGGTAGTACACGCAAAACCAACAATGCCGAAGCCAAGTTGCTCAAGCTCTGTAAGTAAGTTTGCATCTTCAAGGTATGATTGCACCGCTTTTGAACCTGGTGCTAATGAAGTTTTAACCCAAGGTTTGCGCATTAAACCCTTTACATTTGCGTTACGGGCAAGGAGTGCTGCGGCAATTACATTGCGTGGATTACTGGTATTGGTACAACTAGTAATAGCCGCAATAATACACGCGCCGTCTGGCATTAAGCCTTCTTCATTTTCCACAATGCCCGAAATACCTTCTTTAGCTAAATCGCTTGTCGATACACGGCGGTGCGGATTAGATGGACCTGCAATATTGCGCCCCACGCTTGATAAATCAAACTTAAGTACACGCTCATATTTTGCGGTTTTTAAGCTATCGCTCCAAAGGCCTGCTGTTTTTGCGTAGTTTTCTACAAGGGCAATTTGTTCTTCTTCACGCCCTGTTAAACGCAAATAATCTATTGTTTTATCATCGATATAAAACATGGCTGCAGTTGCGCCAAATTCAGGTGTCATGTTTGAAATGGTTGCTCTGTCGCCAAGTGTAAGCGCGTCTGCACCTTCACCGTAAAACTCTAAATAAGTAGATACAACACGTTGCTCACGTAAAAATTCAGTAATAGCCAACACAATATCGGTTGCGGTAATACCGGGTTGGCGCTTACCTGTTAGCTCCACGCCTACAATATCAGGTAGGCGAATATAAGAAGCACGACCAAGCATCACGCTTTCAGCTTCAAGCCCACCTACGCCCACAGCAATAACGCCCAGCGCATCAACATGTGGCGTGTGGCTGTCGGTACCAACTAGTGTATCTGGAAATGCAATGCCATCTCGGTTTTGAATAACCGGCGACATTTTTTCAAGATTAATTTGATGCATAATGCCGTTACCCGGTGGAATAACGTCAATATTTTTAAACGCAGTTTTAGTCCAGTTTATAAAGTGAAAACGGTCATCATTTCGTCTGTCTTCGATGGCGCGGTTTTTTTCAAATGCGTCAGGATCAAAACCGGCATGCTCTACCGCTAGTGAATGATCCACTATTAACTGCGTGGGTACTACCGGATTCACTTTAGCCGGATCGCCGCCTTTGGCTGCAATTGCATCACGCAAACCTGCTAAATCAACAAGCGCTGTTTGCCCTAAAATATCGTGGCACACTACCCGCGCCGGATACCACGGAAAATCTAAATCTTGCTTTCGCTCAATCAGCTGATTAAGTGCATCGGTTAACATGGCAGGGTCGCATCGGCGTACTAGGTTTTCGGCAAATACACGCGATGTATAAGGTAGTGTGGCGTATGCACCTGGCTTAATTGCATCTACGGCTTCTTGCGTATCGTAGTAGTCGACATTTGAGCCCGGTAAAGGTTTACGGTATTGGGTATTATTAATTATGGTCATGGTAAGGGTTCGCTAATTTGGTGACGGTGTTTGCTCACAGCTAGCGTGTTTAATAAAAAGTTTGAGAAAAACTACTCGCTAGTGGCTATGTGCAATAAAAAAGTGAGCACATGCGTGCTCACCCATTTTTAACGTGACTCTATTGGTGTGTAACTGCGTGCATCAGGCCCTGTGTAATCGGCACTTGGGCGAATAATACGGTTGTTAGCGCGCTGCTCTTTTACATGTGCTGTCCAGCCCGTAACACGGCTCATTACAAATATTGGCGTAAATAACTTAGTCGGAATATCCATAAAGTGATAAGCAGATGCATGGAAAAAATCGGCATTACAAAACAGCTTTTTCTCGCGCCACATAATTTCTTCACAACGAACAGACACAGGGTAAAGTACGGTATCGCCTACTTCATTGGCTAGTTTTTCAGACCACTTTTTAATAATTACATTACGCGGATCAGATTCGCGATAAATCGCATGACCAAAGCCCATTATTTTGTCTTTACGTTCAAGCATGCCCATAATTTCTTGCTCGGCATGTTCAGCGCTTGTAAAACCTTGAATCATATCCATTGCCGCTTCGTTAGCACCACCATGTAATGGACCACGTAGCGTACCAATCGCACCAGTTACGCAAGAATGAATATCAGAAAGCGTTGATGCACACACACGCCCTGTAAAGGTAGAGGCGTTAAACTCGTGCTCTGCGTACAAAATTAGTGATACATTCATCACTTGTGCAAACAATTCACTAGGTGCTTTGTCGTGTAATAAATTTAAAAAATGTGCGCCAACTGAGTCGTCATCAGTTTGTGTTTCAATGCGTACGCCATCGTGTGTAAAGCGGTACCAGTAACAAATAATACTTGGGAACACAGCAACCATACGGTCGATTGCATCATTAGCTTGGCTAAAATCAAGCTCCATTTCAAGGTTACCCAACATTGAGCAACCCGTGCGCATTACATCCATTGGGTGTGCGTCTTTAGGAATATTTTCAAGCACGGTTTTAAGCGCATCAGGTAAGCCGCGTAAACTTTTTAGTTTTGCTTTATATTCTGCCAATTCGCTTGTGGTTGGTAACTCACCACGTGAAAGTAAAAAAGACACTTCTTCAAACTGCGCTTTTTCGGCAAGTTCACTGATATCGTAACCACAATACGTTAAACCAGAACCACTTTGCCCAACAGTACACAATGCTGTTTGACCAGCCACTTGTCCGCGTAAACCCGCGCCGCCTAATGCTTTATCTACCATGATCTTCTCCTATCTTAAATTTGTGTGTGATTTTATTATTTGTCAGATTTTGATGAAAAAAGGGTGTCGAGTGTGTTCTCGTACGTGTGGTAATCTAAAAAGTCGTAAAGCTCAGAACGCGTTTGCATATTTTCAATTTGGCTTTGTTGTGAGCCTTCATTTAAAATTGCTGAATACACGTTTAGCGCTGCTTTGTTCATGGCTCTAAATGCACTGAGTGGGTAAAGCACCATTTCAACACCTACATTGCTTAACTGCTCTTTTGTGTAAATAGGTGTTTGGCCAAACTCAGTAATGTTTGCCAAAATTGGAACGTTAATCGCTTTTGCAAACGCTTGGTAATCAGCAAGGTCGTGTACGGCTTCTGCAAAAATAGCGTCAGCACCGGCTTCAACACAGGCAGCTGCACGGTCTATCGCGGCGTTTAAACCTTCTTTTTGAAATGCATCGGTACGCGCCATAATATAAAAATCGCTATCGGTTTTTGCATCAACAGCCGCTTTAATGCGGTCAACCATTTCACCTTGGCTTACAATTTCTTTATTAGGACGATGACCACAGCGCTTTTGCGCTACTTGGTCTTCTATATGAAAACCCGCCGCACCCGCTTTAGTCATTTCTTTTACTGTGCGTGCAATGTTAAACGCCCCACCCCAACCGGTATCGGCATCAACAAGTAGTGGTAAATCGCTCGCACCCGTAATACGACGAATATCTTCAAGCACGTTATCAAGGCTTGTCATACCTAAGTCAGGCATACCAAACGAAGCGTTTGCAACACCGGCACCTGAGAGGTAAATAGCTTGGTGACCCATTTTTTCAGCCATCATCGCTGTGTAGGCGTTAATAGTACCTACCACTTGTAAAGGGCGGTTATTGGCAATAGCGTGTTTAAATTTTAATCCTGCTGACATTACTTTCTCCTAACTTTGAACGGTTGCTACGTGGAGTAACTTATAGTTTTAATCTGTAATTGTGACTGTTTAACTGCTCTACTTAACTTTTAGCTTTTAGCAGCTTCTGTTTTTTGCGACTAATATCAATCTGTATGCGTATGAGGTCTATTTAACGATAAGAAAATCGTTCTGTAACTAGGCAATAATTTTTATGTTTAGTGGTTCTAAATAAAAAATTCTTAACGACGTTATAGAGCGATTTAATCCGTTAAATTGTTCGAATACTCATATTGATTGGTATACATCGAATTTGGTTTGAATATTTGCTTGCGATGCACTGATGTGGCGCTTCATAAGCATTTCGGCCAGCTCGCCATCGTGGTTTTCAATGGCGTTAATAATCGCTAAATGCTCATCAAACGCTTTTGATACACGCGGCCCCACCATGCCCATTTGTACACGGTACATGCGTATTAATTGATAGAGCTCATTACACAGTAAGTGAATTAAATGCGCGTTTTTACTGCCTTGAATAATACGGTAATGAAAATCTAAATCGCCGGCTTCTTGATAGTAAGATTCGCCCTCTTTAACACGCTGTGTTTGTAGGTGCTGATTAAGTAATTGCTTTAAGCCTTTTACTTCTTCGGGTTCCATATTGTCGGCAGCAAGCCTACATGCCAAACCTTCAAGTGAACTGCGAACTTGATAAACTTCAATCAAACGCTCAGCGGTAAGGGCAACTACGCGGCAACCTACGTTAGCTTTACGCTCAACAAGGTAGCAACTTTCTAGGCGATTTAACGCCTCTCTAAGCGTTGCTCGGCTTACACCATAACGTTTGGCAAGCTCAGGCTCTGATATTTTACTGCCTTGAACTATAATGCCTTCAACAATCTCACGGCGCATATCTACAAATACTTGATCTGATGCGGTAGTTATAGGCGCTTCGTTTAAAAATGTGTGTGTCATAAGTTATTTTTTGGATTGTCGACAATTAATGTAGTTACTATGGGCTTATTAAAAAATCATGTCAACCCTTAAACCTATCAAAATGGCTAAAAAACACGCTCATTGTCGACACCATTAACCTAAAGTCGTATAAAATCACTTTTAAGATGGATAGAAACAATAAAGTGTCGACACCACAGTCAAACTTACGTTACGTTTTTTAGCGCTGAAAATACCTAATATAAATGCTATTATCGCGCTTTATTTTTATAGTATGAGCTAACGCGTGAACGCCAACACTTTTATTCCTGAGCACTTTATTGATGACGTAAAAACCTATTTACCAGCGCATCTAAACTTAGATGACTTTTTAAATGCGTGTCGCAGGCCGCTCAGAAAATCTATCCGCGTTAATACATTAAAAATTAGCATTGAAGAATTTGTAAAACGTGCCACTGAAAAAAATTGGCTGCTAACCCCAATCCCATGGTGCAGTGAAGGCTTTTGGTTAGAACGCCCAAGCGATGAAGAGCAAAACCTAGCCCTAGGTAATACCGACTTACATCTAAGCGGTGCTATGTACGTACAAGAAGCAAGTTCAATGCTGCCCCCTATCGCATTAAAGCAAAGTATTGAACTCGCAGACTCTCAAAATAACACCATACTTGATATGGCATCAGCACCGGGCTCTAAAACCTCACAGCTTGCAGCACTTATGAATAACCAAGGCGTGCTTGTTGCAAATGAGCTTTCGTCATCTCGTTTAAAGGTACTTAGCGCAACACTCAAACGCATGGGGGTTGGCAACTGTGCGCTCTCGCACTTTGATGGCGTTATATTTGGCAACTACATGTTTGAATGCTTTGATAGCATATTGCTAGACGCGCCTTGCTCTGGCGAAGGCACAGTACGTAAAGATACCGACGCACTAAAAAATTGGTCAATAGAATCAAACATTCAAATAGCCCAAGTACAAAAAGACTTAATTAAAAGCGCTTTTTATGCATTAAAGCCAGGTGGCACCTTAGTATATTCGACCTGCACACTTACCCCACTCGAAAACCAGCAAGTGTGTGATTATTTACTCAGTGAATTTGGCGACTATATAGCGCCACAATCCCTAAGTGATTTATTTGAAGGTGCAAGTAAAGCCACTACCGCTGAAGGCTATTTACATGTATGGCCGCAAACATTCGATAGCGAAGGCTTTTTTATCGCTAAATTTAAAAAACACGCAAGTTGCGATAACCCAAATCAAACTGTTAAAAAAGGCGCGTTTCCGTTTAACGGGTTTGATAAAAAGCAAAGTGCCGCGTTTATGCAATCACTTAAAAAGCATTTTGGGTTAACTAACCTGCCTGGCAGCCTAATGCAGCGTGACAAAGAACTGTGGTTATTTCCTGAGGGGTTTGAAGCCGTGCAAAATAAAATTAAATATGCACGCTTAGGTATTCAAATTGGCATTATTCATAAAAACGGCGTAAGGCTAACCCATGAGTTTGCAACCGTATTTGGCAATGAGTGTAAAACTAACATATTTGCTTTAAATAACGAGCAAGCAAATGATTATTTTCAAGGTAAAGATATACGCTTAGCTGAAGCCACTCAGACAATAGGTGAGGTGGTATTAACGCTATGTGGTTGCCCTATTGGGCTCGGGAAATGGCAAAAAAATAAGATTAAAAATTCACTACCACGAGATCTAGTGCAGAATACGCAGTTAATAAGCTGGGTTTAAATTTATAATTTTAAGAAACTTAATGTCAGAATTGTTTCACCACATGCTAAAAAGTATCTTGTAATTCAAGAATGTAAATTACAAGATATACCCTAAAAGTAAGCTTAAATACCTAGATTGAAATTTATCATTACTATCCGTGCCTAAATTTTAAAGTTGATTTTTATTGATAAAAATCATTAGGAAAATAATTACTTTCCTTAATTTTAGTCCCCAGATACTTAGCTCCAAACTCAGTTATGTGTGTATCATCAAAGTACAAAGGCTCATTTTTACTACCTAAAATGGTACATTCACCACTAGAGCAAAAAAAGTCCATAATATTAATAAAGTTAAAGTTTAATACTTTTTGATATTTAATAAATTCACTTTTTTGAAAGTCTATTTTAGCACTGTCGTTACTTGAGATCTCTTTATAGGCAGCCGCACTAATATCAGTATTTTCATAGTACGATTCGTAAATGATATCTTGTGCTGATCTATTGAAAGATTTACCACCAACAACGTAAATTTTCGCGCTTTTGTTTCTACTTCTTATATTTTCAATAGATTTAAAAACATAAGGTAAACTTTGATCTTTCCAAAACATCGAAACTACAATAACGTCGGCTTTATCTAAAGCTTCATCAGCCTGTATTGTAGATATTTGTTTTTGACATCTTTCATTAGAAATATTCCCATTGGAAATATTATCGTTAACCTTGAAAGATCTATTTAGCATTTCTTCGTCAAGCGCAAATACCTGACACCTCGCTGCTACTATTCTTGAAATTACATCAACATTATTACTCAAGCCTGTTTCATACAACGAATTTACGAAATCTCCAGATTGCGAATCTCCAATAATTAAAAGTTTGTATTTAACATCCCTAAAAGTTGTCTTATCCTCTAACTCTCTCAACTTATCAAAGGTATAGTCACTATTATTAGTTGTAGATGTGACTGTAACGGCTTTATATATATCATCTGGCATATTATAAAAATACCTTGTCTTGCCAAAAATAATTAATGACAGCGTTACAAGCCCTAAAGCAATATAAATAGGTTTACACTTCAAGTAATCTTTAATTTTACTGAAATCTTTTTTGAATTTTATTTGCTCTATGTACTTGTTACTTAAAAAGCCTAGAAACACAGATAATGCTATTCCTAAGTAGATATACTTATCGTCTAATGTGTAGTAATAAATACCAACAACTAGCGGCCAATGCCATAAATAGATTGAGTATGACCATGCACCAATCTTCTGAAAAAATACATTCCCTGTAATAAAGCTCTTATCACGAGCGGCCAAAATCACAAAAAAGGCACCCAAAACTGGAAACAAAGCAGCATAACCTGGCCATGCATCTTCTTTAGTGACTATAAAGTAAGAACCCACAATTAACGCCAAACCTAATCTCTCTAAAAGCATTTTCTTTTTATTGCTGACCACTATTGGAAATAGATAAGCTACACCGCCTATCATCATTTCCCATGCTCTAGTAGGTAATAAATAGTAAGCAGCATTCGGCCAATTAAAACTAGCAAAAACACAAAATACAAAGCCTAAAAAAGTTGCAGCTACAATTAAGTAGTTCATTAATTTAATAGTTGTGAACTTATGAATAAACACCAATACAAGTGGGTAAATTATATAAAATTGCCACTCAACCGAAAGTGACCAAGTATGTAGCAACCACTTCTCGTGAGATGCAGCATCAAAATAACCTGCTTCAGTCCAATATGTAATGTTAGATAAAAAACTAATGCTACTTAAAGCATGTTTACCAAGAAGTTGATAATCTAGAGGGGGTAAATAAAGCCAACCAAAAAGAAGCATTAAAAAGCAAAGTAAGGCTAATGCTGGAATTATTCTATTAGCTCTCGCAACATAAAAGTGAGCTATAGAAAAGTTTTTTTGCTCTATTCCTTTAAATATTATACCGGTCATTAAAAAACCTGATATAACAAAAAACACATCAACCCCAGCAAAACCACCTGGCAACCAAGCTGCATTAAAATGAAATAACACTACACCAATTACAGCTAGAGCTCGAAGTCCATTTATATCTTTTCTAAATTGCACAATATTATCCTTAACAGTGAAACATCACTTAAATAAAAACGCTAGAACGCACAGTTAATCTAATCCTTTGTTATCAATTGTAACCAGGTGGCAAAATTAATTATGCTTTATTAGGTAGCTTTACTACACTTTACATTACTTTCTTCTTCTCCCTAATGAACCAAGAAAGTGTTTTAGTTAACGCTAGGCTCAATTTAGAGTCACTTTATAGCCCAGAGGTTTTTATAAGCCTCTGGGCGTTTTTATTTGCAGGTTTTTTTGTAAATATAACGCTGTTTAAGTTTTTTATATGCTGCGCCAAATTGTAGCGACATACACAAAGTAGGTAGTTGATTTAATTGTTCAGCAATAGTGTAAATGCGGTTAAATCGATAACCATACTGGGCAGCCATACTTAAAGAATTTACATACAATGCTTTATACTCTGGCGGTAGGTTTTGCCAATTTGCTAATGAAATTTCTATAATACCTAAATGCATATCAAGCTTGTATGGGCCTACTTTTTTTGCCTGATCAATATATTTTAAAACTTGTTTACTTGGCCCTTGTTGGTAGCTAGTAACTTTAGCAAGTTCAATCCAAGTTTCAGCCCATGAGCTCCTAATCTGGGTAGAATGAAGTAAAAGCGATTGAATCTCCTTATATTCAGTATCTAGTTTACTTTGCCCAGTTTGATCGGTGTTAGCTAAAGCAAGCAGCTTAATATACGCTAAAAAATGTAAATAATGGGCATGTTCGGGCTCAATCTCTATGGCTAATTTAATAGCTTTTTGGGCTGTGTTAAGCTCATTATTATACGCCTCAGGTGCATCAAGGGGTGAAGTGTTACTGAGTTCTTGTACTGTATTTAGTGAGCTAAAATACCAGGCATTAGCGCGCATACTTTGTAAACTAAAATAACAAATAATGAGTGTAACTATTGCCAACAGCGCAAGTTGTAACCGCTTAAAAACCAGCTGATCAATCATTAAATAGTACCTCAGTTAAGCACTTAGGGTTTGTTACAAACAGTGTATGCGACTTACTTTTACCAAGCATGTCGGTTACTCGTTTTTTTGCCTTACTTAAAATAGGTGGCCTACGCTTTACCGAATGTGCGTCAGATGCAATATAACTCACTAAATCGGCTTTAAGCATATGCTCGCTAATGTACTGAGCTTTCTCTCCCCAAAGGCCTTCAATGCTTGACGCTGTTAACTGAAACTCACACCCTAACCGTGTTAGTTTTTCAATGTAAAATAGGTTTGACTGAATATCACGATTTCTCTCTGGGTGAGGAATAACCACTTTTATATTTTGTTTAGCGAGCCAAGTAATGAATTTGTCATACCCTTGAGGTACATGTGAATGAGGTAGTTCTAACAATAAATAATTAGAGCCATTTTTTTTGCCAATAAACGGTAGTTTATTAGTTAAAATAAGCGGCATTAACTCAACATCAAGGCGAGCCTCTGCAGCCACTGCAATTTTAATATTAATATTTTGGGCTAAACAAGCTGCTTTTAAGCGAGTTAAATCGTTAAAAATTTGGGGAGCCGAATTATTATATCGGCCTAAATGAATATGGGGGGTTGCAACAATATGCGTTATACCGTCGCTTTGCGCCATTTTTAAAAGCGCTAAAGACTCATTTAAATCTTTAGCGCCATCATCAATACCTGGCAAAATGTGTGAATGTATATCAATCACAATTTATAGGCCATTTAAGTATTTTCAGGTTCAGGTTTTTTAGAGTAATCGTGGTAGTCGTAGTAACCATAACTATGCTCATCGTTAGACTTACTCATATCTACCTGGTTAAGCACCACGCCCGCTACATGTGCTTTTACCTCAAATAAACGCTCAAGGCCTGCCTTAATTGGTTTTATACGTGTAACGTCTGATTTTACAACATATATAACCGAATCAGCACTTTGAGCTATTACTAATGCATCACTAACAGCTTGTGTCGGTGGTGTATCAATAATTATATGGTCGTACTGAGTTTTAAGGTGTTCTATTAACTGTGAAAACTTAATGTTTGATAACAACTCAAGTGGATTACTTGGTATTTGCCCACTTGGCATTATTACTACGCCTGATTTTTCATCAATGTGAACACACTCACTTAGCTCCTCTGTACCCACTATTAAATTAGTTAAGCCAGGGTGATAAACCGGTATTTCAAATCGCTTAGCAATAGTTGGCTTACGTAAGTCACCATCAATTAGCAATACTTTACCCATTTGAGCTAATGATATAGCCAAATTAGAAGATGTTGTTGTTTTACCTTCACCTGGTGCTGTAGAAGTAACTGCAATTATTTTATGCTGTTTATCGAGCTGAGTTAAAAGTAAACTAGTACGAAATGTTCGTACTGACTCAGCAAAGCGCCTATACGACTCGTCAAGGTATGCGTGCATAGGCAGTACACTTTTCTTAGGTATTTTTACTTGCGGGATTAACCCTAGCATACGCTGTGCTAATTTGCTTTCTACGTCTGGTTTTGTTTTAACGGTATCGTTAAGGGCATCAAAAATAAAGCTCATAACTATTGCAAAAATTAAGCTCCCTACAAACGTAAGTATTACAATAAGCTTTTTATTGGGTTTACTTGGGATGCTCGGCGCATAAGCTCGGTCGGTAAAGCGTGCTGCAGCAGAGGTAAAATCGCTTGTTACTTCGGTTTCTTTAGAGCGTGATAGAAACGTATTAAATATATTGCGGTTTGTTTCCACTTCACGCTTTAACTGGTTATATTGAGTTTCTTTGCGGGTAATATCTTGGTAACGCGCTCTAATATTACTTAAATCATTTTCGAGTGCATTCACGGTTCTTGTGACTCTATTGAGCTCTTTTTCAATACCCGTAATTAGGTCTTTAATTTGTTTATTAAGGTTATTTTTAACCGTAATAAGCTCTGCACTGGCCGATATAATTTTAGGGTGCTTAGGACCATAAACTTCACTTAATTCACTTAACTTGCGCTCAACGGTAACTACGTCACGTTTTACGTTTTGAATAACATTATGCGATGTTATTTCAGGCATACTTCCTAGTAACTCAAGATTATTGTTACCGTATTCGGTTATAACTCGGTTAATGCTCTCAAGCTTGTTTTTTTCGTTGCGCGCTTCAATTAATTGAGCCGATATTTGCTCAAGCTCTTGTGTTACAAGCCCTGCTATACCTTCAATATCGATTAAATGCTGTTCTTCTCGAAAGTCTTGCAAACGCTCTTCTGAACCATCTAACTGAATACGTAATTGCGACAACCGAGAATTAAGCCAATTAGAGGCTTGTTGAGTTATCCCCATTTTCGCACGCATTTGGTTATCAATGTAAACCTCACCTACAGTATTAGCAACTAAGGCTGCTAATTTAGGGTTACTTGACTCAAAGCTTATATTTACTAACTGAGTTTTACGGATAGGTGATATTGAAAGCTTAGATTTAAATACTGACAGTAAAATCAACATATCACGCTCAGCTATTTCTTCAGCAGATAAATATCTTTCTTCATTTTTATTCAAAAAAGGAAATACATTTTTTATATAAGATTTTGCCTCACCCATCACGCTAGGTTTAGCAATAAAATCATCATATGAACCTAAATGAAGTTTTTTTATGACTTCCCTAGCAACGCTGTCAGATTTCATTACCTCAAACTGCGTTAAATAGTACTCTTTTTGATTAGTATCTAGGCCGTAAATTTCTTCAAAACTAACAGCTTTAGCTGCTTCGGCTTCAATTAGTAGTGTAGCTGTTGCAGTGTATTTAGGAATTAAAGTTAAGGAAATCATTATACTAAGCAGTGTAATAACTATAGCAAAACTTAAAACTTTCCATTTAGTACGTGCGATAACTTTAAGGTATGTTCTCAAATCGATAATTTCTTCATTATTAAATTTTTCTGGTGCTTTATTCATTTTTTAGTGCCTATAAACTGCTTAAAACAAGCGTTGTTCTATTTTTATTGTATCGCCTGCTGCAATTTGGCTGTTAAGAGTGCCTTTTTGTTGCTGCTGCTTAGTTTGCTCTTTAAAAATATAAATTTTATCAGTTGATGCCCGCTCAGTTAAGCCGCCCGCCAATGCAACGGCTTGGTTAACTGTCATGGCTGGCTGATAAGGGTAAGCACCGGGAGATTTAACCTCGCCATGAATATAAAAAGGCCTATACTCAACAACCTGAACATATACACTTGGGGTTTTTAAATAATCAGGCTGCAGGCCATTAGCAATTGACTTTTCAACCTCGAAAGTAGTTAGTCCAGCAAGCTTAAGCGCCCCTAAAAATGGGTAATTAACCTCGCCACTATTACCTAGCAGTGCCGTTACCTCTAAATCGGGTTCACCAAATACTTTTATTTCTACTTTGTCGCCCGGGCCCAACACATAGTCTTGCGCTGTTTGTGCAAAGCAAGTTGCGCTTAAAAACAAGCAAACAGCACTAAAAAAAAGTTTAAAGTTCATTAATTAGCCTTTAAAGCGAATGTAAAATTAATACCCATTATTACACGATCAAACTCGATTAATGGCTGATTAGAGTTTTTATCAATAAAGTCAACATAGGTCGAAATTAAACCAAAGTTATTAGCTTCGTAATTAAAACCAAGTCGAGCGCTTTTTGTTTTATCGTTACGCCCAATATCGCCTGTATATTGCTCATCTATATAGCCCACACTCGCTACAGATACTAAATAGTCACTCCAATTGTGCTTCCACTTAACGCCATAGGTGCTCTCTTTGATGTAATCGCCTTCAAGCAGTGGATCGGTTGCTGCCCTACTGGTTGTAAAATCAAATGTAGAATAGGTTAAAGGCTGCCAAGTAACACCAGCCTCCCAGCTTAAGCCACTAAAACTCTCACGTTGGTTATCGTCAAAATCTTTATTTTGGTAACCAAACTTAAATGTGCCAGAGGTAAGTGACGTTGCTTCCCACTCCATACCAAAAAGCACTTTAATATCATCAGAATTACGAGAAACACCACTAGCCTCTAAAACGTCATACCGGTAGTCATTGCGGGTTACTTCTACAAACATACGTGTTGCAGCTTGCGTGTTGTAATATCCTTTTGCACCAACTAACGTTTTATCGTAATCGCGGTATTGTGATGTAGCTCTAAAATTTTGATATTTTTTACTGTAAAAACCAGAAACCAACTCTAATTGTGCCTTAGATGTTTGCGAACCAAACTGATAAGTACCAGTAATATCTTGTTGTTGATACTTTATAAGCTCATCAACAATATCGCCCAAGCCCTGCGTTAAACCAGTACCTCGTGGTTCATACAGCCAATCAGCAGTACCGTTAATATCAAAAACGTGTCGGCTGGTAATTTCTTTGTGTACGCCGGCACCCAAATTAACTTGAGTAAAGTTATCAACAGAATCTTTATTATATAAAGAGCTACTGGTGCCAACGCTTAGCTTGTAGCTGTCGGGGCCATCGTCTATTACTGCTGCAACACCCGGTGAAATAGTCCAAATCACACGCGACTCTTCATCAGTTGGTGTATTAAAAACATTGTCGTTAACGCTTAATCCCGTTTGCAAAACTGGGGTAATTTCGGCACCATCTTTGGTCATAAAGCTGCCTGGCGTAAATTCGGCCGATGCAGGAGCTGACAACGTTGCCGACAATAAAACTACGGCACAAGGTACAACTGATTTTTTAGTATGCATTTGCATTTTTAAATCCCTTAAAAATTGTCATAAAAATTATTTTAACATCTAACCATAAAGACCAATTCTTTATATAATGTAAATCGTGTTCAACGCGTTTTTCCATTTTATCAAGCGTATCGGTTTCGCCTCGCCAACCATTAATTTGTGCCCAACCAGTTATACCTGGTTTAGCTTTATGCCTAAACATGTAAAATTCAACTTTTTTACGATACTCTTCATTGTGGGCAACTGCGTGTGGGCGTGGCCCTACTATTGACATATCGCCTTTTAGCACGTTTATAAATTGTGGTAACTCGTCAAGGCTAGTGCGGCGTAAAAAGCCGCCCAACTTTGTAATACGGGCATCGTTTTTAGTAGCTTGAGTTACCACTGCACTATTTTCGGTTACCGACATTGAGCGAAATTTCCATACTTTAATTTTACGCCCATCAAGCCCATATCTGTCTTGTTTAAAAATTACAGGCCCCTTAGAGGTAAACTTAACAGCAAACGCTATAGCAATAAGCATAGGAGATATAAGCAGTAAAACAATCGACGATACTATTATGTCTTCGGTGCGTTTAATAAACTCACGAGCACCTATAAAAGGAGATTCAAAAACGCTTAGCGTGTCTACATCACCAACGTGTTCAACACGGGCATGTATTAAGTTTGAAAGTAAAAAGTCAGGTATAAAGTGTACGTCTACCGTGGTGTCGCCAAGTTGTAATAACAAATCGGCTATACGTTTATCGGCTTTCATTGGAAGAGCTATATAAAGTATGTCGATTTTACCTTCGCGGGCAGCACATATAGCATTTTGAATAGTTCCGGATACTTCGTAAGTCTTTACATTGTTAAATAAACGTTTTGGTTTACGATCATCAAAAAAACCTAAAAACTTAAAACCAAGCTCATCGTTTTTTTCAATCTCGTCATACAAATACACAGCAGATTCTGTAGCCCCTATTATGGCAACGTTACGCAAGTTCATACCCAAACTACGGCGGTTTCGCTTATATAAATAAACCCCAAAACGCCATATATATAAAAAGGCAACACTTAGTAAAAACCATAAGCTTAAACCAATGCGTGAGAGCGATTCAGTAAACTTAAAAATAAAAGATATAAAAAATAGAATACTAAAGGCGACAAACAATGAGCCCCAAGCACACAAAACCATAGTTTTAAATTTACCAGCACGCCAAGAGCGATAAGCAGAGAATATTTCGGCACAGTATAAAAAGCTTAGCGCAACGGTTAAAACGGCTACCATATAATGAGCCGACAGTTCAAAACTATAAAAAAGTGCAGAGCATTGAAAAGCTAAAAATAATGCGAATATATCGAACAAACGATAAAAATTAGCATCGGAAGAGCCAGTTGGTTTAAACGTCCTTGATGACTTCATACTCTTAGTCCCTAAGTAAAGTGCTGTGGATAAATACCACGTGCCTATTAATTAATAATAACGTATCAATTATCTATATTCAATAATATCGCATTTAAAAACTAACAACAGCTTAACAGGCCGTAACCAATTCAAACTATAATAAATAAAATAAAAACATATATAAACAAATCTAAACTTTTTAAATATTGTTTATATTTAACCTATAAAAATAAACTTTTAACGTAACTCCATATACCTAATGAAAAACCTTCAAATATATTTATACCTAATGCTGATTTTAACAAATAAATAAATAACAACACTATAAAAAAACCCAAAGTCACTAAAGTGGCTTGGGCTATGGCAGAGGCTTTTTTTTCGGTAGCACTTAATTGTCGCCTATTTCGACCCGCTAATAATACAAAGTAATATCTGTACTTAAATAATCTAACAACACCTCTGCAATCTACGGCATGAACTCCCCACTGCCTAGCGCCAATGGCTATTTTAAGATGAGATAATTGTTCTTCTGTAAAACTTTGCTGAACCTCTTCAGGCATCCTATTAAGTAAATTTCGTATTGATGGATCTTGTTTAATATTACTCAAGCGTTGCCCTTACATATTACTATTAAATTTTAAAATCACTTGTCTCTAGTAAGAATGTTATTTTTTATTAAATAGACGCTTACAATATAAGTTAATCTTCAGCTCAACAAAAATGTACACAAAGTGGCCGACGATAATAGACCCAGATGTAAGTACAAATAAATACACTTCTTTATTGACTGTAGGAAAAAAGTACATAACCAATTTGTTAATAATTACCAATGAAAAAGCATGCGAAAGATACAAAGAGTAAGAAGAGTCACCTAACTTATACAGAAGCCTTTTAAGCCCTTCTAATAGTTTTATAGGCTTAGCGACTCGCTCTAATAAAAGAGAGCCTTGGAATATGAACCACATTTGGATGCCGTAATAAATAACTTTTGATTTAAAATCATATAAGTATATTAAGCATAATAGTAATGAAATTATAAAAACCAAGTAAAAATCATATCTAACAGGTAGTTTATATTTGAAAATATTATAAGAAATAACTCCCATTGCAAATTCTAGCAAATAGTTGTCGAAATAAAAGTCTATTGAAAATATGTAACCAAGCGCTGCCAGCAATATTAGTGGTAAAAATACAATGTTTCTTTTTTCAAAAAGGATAGCAAACAAAGCAAATATAAAATAAAAATAAAACTCATAGCTCAACGTCCACCCATTTCGTACCAGGTATTTATCGTCTGTTGGCAGTAAGAAAAATGATTTAAAGACCACGGTTTCACCACCACTACTATTAACTAGATCTGGTAAAGCTATAAAAACAGCCAATGCTAACAAGGTAAAAAACCAATAAAGTGGGATTATTCTTAAAATACGAGATTTTAAAAATTTAACCGCAGAAAAACTATGTTTGTCTGTTGAAAAGCATATTATAAATCCTGAGATAATAAAAAAAAGGTCCACTCCAGCTTGCCCAAAACTAAAAACTTCAGCATCTGGTAAGTTATTTTGTACTGATTTTATAGTTGCATGATAGTAAACAACTAAAATAGCAGCAATTCCTCTTAAGTATTGAATTGAATTAATCATGATTTAAAAACATATTAGGGTTTAGGAAAGGCATAAAAAAAACCAACATAACAGCTTGACCTACCGCCATAAAAGTTACAACAAATATACAGTAAGCATAAAATAAAAATAACTCCTTGTAATATCGACCACTTTTATAGCATGAATACATAATATAAAAGGACCAGGACAATAAAAGTAATAATCCTATTGCACCATATTGAACAAGCATATCAAGGTAAAAATTATGCGCCCCATTAATTAAACGTTCGTCCCAATAATAGTCAAACATATAGTAAGTAATTTGGTCAGAACCTACCCCCAATAGTGGATGTTCGCTAATTATTTGATATGCATTAACAAGTAGGTTTTCTCGGTGAACATTGGAAGTGTAAAGTGCGATCCCTTCATCTAAAAAGTTACTTTGATAAATTTTATAGTCAATATAAGTGGAAATATCAAAAAGATACAGCATACCTCCAGTAATTAAAAAACCACTAAACAGCAATAACTTCATCTCTCCAAGACTAGGTTTAACTTTTATTAATTTTATAACACCTAATAAAATAAAAATTAAAATAACGCCAAATATTCCTTTACGTTCCATAGACATAAAAAGAGGTACCA
Organism: Pseudoalteromonas sp. LC2018020214; assembly: GCF_016598755.1. Lineage (NCBI taxonomy): Bacteria > Pseudomonadati > Pseudomonadota > Gammaproteobacteria > Alteromonadales > Pseudoalteromonadaceae > Pseudoalteromonas > Pseudoalteromonas sp. LC2018020214. Next base: position 1,488,307 of record NZ_CP066804.1, on the reverse strand, counting down.
GGCTTATTAAAAACACTTTAAAAGCTTGGCGGTCAGAAAACATACTCGACTTTAGTAATAAAAGTAATGAGAGCAAGCCAAACGCATACTTTCCATCATTAGCTGATTTATAACGCGTTAAATGTCCTTCAGAAAAATGATAAAGCATCGTGTATGTTGCAGATATAATTAAAAAAATAATTGTTAACTCAAGAAATAGTCGACTATTTTTCTTTGCATATGATGAAGCAATTATAAAATACGTCATTATCCATAAAAGCTGTATACACTCCTTTATTGACGCCGACAGATTGTCGTTATACACCCCATTAGTCAAAATATAGCCGATATATAACCATACTGGGATAATTTTCACCTGGGCAAAATTATAAAAAACTTTTGGTGTAGTTAATAATTTAATTGCAACTAATGATAATAATAGCAAATCAGAAAGGCGTACTAGAGCGCCAAAGATGCCGTATCTAAACATCGACAAATATAAAGGCAAAATTGAACAAACAACTATAAAGCCAATCATTTCTGTTCTGGAATACTTGAAGTTAAACAGCTGCATTAGTTTAGTTCCATTAAACTAGCGTACACTTTTGAATGCTCTATAGCGGTTTGTTGAATCGAAAACTTTTTAGCACGTACTATAGACAACTGAGAGGCATGGCTAAATCGCTCAGCGTCATTAACCAACCCCTCAATTTTAAATGCAAGGCTCTTTTTATCTCCTACCTCAAATAATGAGTTTTGGTCAACAACATGATTTAAACCTTCAACATTAGTTGCAAATGTAGGTAATCCCGCTGCCATAGCTTCGACTACTGCAATGCCAAACCCTTCCCAATGAGAAGATTGTACATATATATCTAGTGAGTTTAGAAAAGTAGGTATATCGTTAACTTGGCCTAAAAATTTAACTTTATTGTTTATTCCTAAGCTTAAAGCGTAAGCTTCGTACTCAGACCTTAGTTCGCCATCGCCCGCTAAATTAAGTACAAACCGGTCGTCAAGCAGAGTCATCAATTTTAGTAAGGTTTTTATATCTTTTTGTGGTGCAAAACGACCAACCATACCTATGTTAATCACTTTAGCGTCAGCACTCAGTGTTTTAGCAGTTTGAGAAAACCGCTCTAAATTAACGCCATTATTTATAACATAGGCTTTTGATATACTGGCTTTAATGCTTTCTAAAAACTTAGTTTTAACGCCTTCAGATATACAAATTATTTTTTTAAATTTTTTATAAATAATACTTTCAAGTGTTTTTATAAAGAGTAAATCTCGGCGCCTGTAATGTGGGTTATGTTCTGTAACTATTGTTGGCGTATTTGTAAAGTACGCAATATAGATTGATGGGTATAAATGGGTATGCACTAAATCCGCTGCATTTAAGCGTTTTATAACACCAAAGAAGCCCAAGTCACGTTTATGAAAAACCTCTACCCCTAAAGCTTTTAACTCATCAATATATTCATTTTTACCACGTGTTAAAATCACTTCAAACTTAAAGTCATTGTTTTGTAGCGTCATTAAATCAACAAGCAAGCGCTGCACGCCGCCTAAACGCTGTAAATCATTGGTAATGTGTACTATTTTTTGCATTTTTATAGCTTCCTTGCCCAAGTATCATCACATAAGTTATCGCAGTACATGTTTATATCAATTACATCTTTAATAACCTTACAAGGTGCACCAACAACAACTTTATTACTGTTGATGCTTTTTACTGCTACAGCGCCTGCACCCAAAACAGAATTATCGCCAACGCGAATATCACCAACCAAATTTACATTGGGTCCTACATAAACGTTATTACCAATAGTTGCAGACTTACCATTATGTATTGCACCAATAGATACAAACTGTAACAAACTGCAGTTGTTTCCTATTGTTGCTTGAGAGTTAACAACAACATTACCGTGGGGTATGTACAAACCGTAGCCTATAGGTACATTATAATTTAGCTGGATATTAACTTTTTTCCCCAAGCCTGCTTTAAATAACCTAAATACAAAAGGTAATATAGTACCGTTTATTTTAGACATCCTTAAATACACTTGAAATCTAAAGTAGCAGTTATTTATTAAGTATTTAATAAATGTTTTTTTGTTTGTTTTTTTCGTGTACCTATATAAATCAGACTTAACCAAAATTTTTATTTGCGATAAATTCATTAAAAAAACCTTCCCACATAACAAATAGAACTAGAAGCTGTAAACTTAAGCTTTGCTACCAGCGAATTACTGTATTTGTTAAAAGTATCTTTAAAAGCTCCGTTTATATGTTTGCAGTTTTTAAAAAACAATTTTCGATCTAAGCGGTCTTTAATCGTATATCCCTTTAAACTTACTAGCAGAGAGTATCTTGCAACTTGAGCAACAACCTCTTCTTTATTATCAAAGCTATTTAATGTTGCTATAACTGCATTCGTCATATTAAGCAATAAATTAGAGTACGATGATGTTCTACCGCTGGTTGTTGAACCCGCCCTTTTTCGATAATAAACGAGAGTATTAGAAAGCTTCAATATTGATTTAGCCATAGAAAATGCATGAATGTTGTAATAAATATCTTCATAGATTACACCTTCAGGAAATTTAAGCCCTTTGAGCATTTCTTTTTTATATAACCGTGTCCAAACAAAAAAGCCGGTATTAAATAATGCAGTATTTGTGGATTCACTCTCAATAACTTCATTACTAACACCTAACGGTAAAGCAGAGCTAAACTCTTCAAAAGCGAATTCAATTATATCCTTTGTTCCATCTGTTACATAAGATGACAGTACACCCCAATAATTGGAGGCAATTGCATCGTCAGAATCTATAAAACCAATGTACTCACCTTTAGCAATTAATAAAGCAGCATTACGGGCAGCAGCTTGGCCTTTATTAACTTGTTGCTTAATTATGGTTGAATTAAATTTTATGACTGATTTATGCTCTAAAATAAAGCTTTCGCACAGGCTTATTGAATTTTCAGGGCAGCAGTCATCAACAAAAATAACCTCAACTTGGTCGCTATTGGCGCCCTGAAGTAAGCTTTGCATTAAATCAGGTATAAATTCAGCTACTTTATAAACAGGGCATATTAGTGATAATTTAATTGGCATATTAATTATTAACACCTCTTTTTATTACACCATATTGTTTTGCGTAGCTCTCTAGCATTACAGGTAGCGAGTATTTTTGTTTATATAACGTGTAAGCAGCATCACCATGTGACACTGTATTAGCTTTATTATTAATGTAGTTACTCATAGCAATAGCCATTGTAGATGCATCACGAATAGGGATTAAATAGCCTGACTCACCCTCTATTATCAACTCAGAGCAGCCACCAACATCAGATGCAATTACCGCTTTTTTACATGCCATAGCTTCAATAATACTTCGTGGTAAGCCTTCCCAAAAGCTAGAGAGTATAAATACGTCAGCTTGAGTAAGTTTTTCGGCAAAGTTGTCAACCACGCCACAAAAGTTTATTACCCCTTCAGGAAAGTGAGCAAACAACTGTTTTACTTTAGCTTCGTACTGGCCATCGCCGTATATACTTAAAGTAAACAGTTTACCTTGGCTTAATAAAGAGCTACATGCTTGAGCAAGCGTAATGTAGTCTTTTTGTTCTTCAAAACGAGCTGCGGTAATAAAATTAACGGGCTTGTCGGTTAGCTCCCGCGTATCGTTAAATTTACCAAGCATACCGTTGCGTATCACTAACAACTTTTTGTCGGGCACGCCTATTCGTAAATACTCGTTTTTATCAAACTCGCAAACGCCTATAATTTTTGAAGGTAAATACGATAGCAACTTTTCAAGTCGCTCATATTTTTTAAAGCCTTTATTTTCGGGTGTATTAACAAAAGGCACGCCATGAGGTACATAATAAGAGCGTTTAAAAGTAAGCATTGCAGCTATACGCCCAAGCGCACCTATTTTAGCCGTATGCCAAGAACAAACTTGTGGATTTTCTGAAATAATTAGCCATATTAATTTTAACAATGACAAAATGTCGCTCAGTGGGCTTAAATCCCTTTTTAAATTAGTTAAAGCATGCACTTTAAAGCCAGCCGATCGCAATTTAGTTATAGCATCGCCGTTGCCACCTAGTGCGTATACAACTTCTGCACCTTCGTCTCTAAACTTTTCGCCTATTTGGCAAATATGTTTAAATGAACCAGATACAATAGTATCCGAACGCGTCATCCCTATTAAAACCTTCATCTATGAAGCTCCAAGTAATTTTTTATAAAGCTTTACGTATTCTTTTGCTATTACATCTACTGTAAAGTTAGATGCTATTAATTGCTCAGAAAAAACCTGAACTTCACCACTATTTTTATAATGTAATGCAATGCCATCTTCTGTACTTTTAGCAATTTCAGCTGCACTAAAACCTGTAGCAATATAACCGTTTTTATCTGTAAAAATAGCATCGCTTGCCCCACTTACAGGTGTCGACACTAATACTTTTCCAGCTAATAAAGCCTCAAGTAATGAGTTCGAAAACCCTTCAGCCTCCGATGCGTTCACAAAAATATCAAATTGCTTAATAAAGTTTACTGGGTCATTAACCTCACCATAAAATGTTATTTTGCTTTGCAAGTTATTTGCTTCAATATATTTTTTTGCTGCAGGTAGTGCACTACCACTACCTATTAAATGAAAATGCACTTGGTCATGCTTTTTAGTTAGTAGTGTAAACGCCTCCATTAGCACATCTACTTTTTTAATTTGCTCTAACCTACCATGGTAAAAAAGATTTATTACAGAATCATTTTTATCATTTAAAATTGGGTTGTCAGTGTTAATTAAGCTTTTATCAATACTGTTTGGTATATTAATAATATTTTTAAAGCCAAACTCTTTACAGTTTTGTGCGATAACACCCGATATTGCGACTACCGTCGGGTTAGTTATTAATACAAAGTCAGCCATTATTGGCCCAATAACTTTTTTAGCTTTTAATGCTTTGAAATCCATGAACTTGTCAGAGTTACCTACCTTAATTAATATTGGCTTTTTAAATAAGCGCGCCAAGCAGCAACCCACAAATGCACCAAATTTACCTTGATGACAATGTATTACATCAAAGCTTTTATTATTAAACATACTCCAAATTAATACCCGCATTAACCAATATACCGAAAAGGGTAACCAGCGACCAAGTAAGTCAGGGGCTATTGGCGAATATAAACGCGTTACAGGCACATCGTTCATTACATCATTTGCTTTGCCTTTTAACTTTTGGCGTGATGTTAATATATGTACACTAACACCTTCAGTTTGAATTCCTTTAGAAACTCGCCCGCATTGTTTTTCAGCACCACCAAATACATCTGGCATGTATTGACATGTAAGCATTAAAATTTTCATTTAGTTATATATTCCCTTAACCTAATGTTGATGTTTTTTTCGATAATATTATAAATAAAACAGCCAAATAGCACACTAATTAAAGTAATACCAAACCAAGTAAATACTATTGGTATATGTTGTATTTGAGGGATTAAATTTCGTCCCAAAATCCCACTTATAATCATAATAGGAAACATATGAAATAAATATATTGAATAAGAGGCATCACCTAAGTAAACAAATGACTTATGAATTTTCATATCTTTTATTGGTGTGTAAAGTACTGCCACAATAAAAACAGACAATGCTATAGGTGCTCTTGATATTAAAGACGTGTACTCCCATAAATAGGATGTTGTGAAGTACATAGATAACCATAAGCACCCAAATGTAACCACTGCAAGCATAATATTTTTAGATATTCTGTAGCCCGACAAATATAGTTTCGCAAGCCAACCACCTATCACAAACTCAAATAAGACTGGATTTTTTAATAAGGTTACAATGGCTAAATTTAAGTCAGTTAAATGTGCAAATATAGAAAGTAACGTTATGAAAACAGTAATTACTTCTAATCTTTTTGACGCAGCAAACAATAATGTGGGAGCAAATAACATATAAAATATAATTTCATAATTTAAAGTCCAACCAACTTTTAAAAAAGGAACAATCGCCCCTTCGTAAACATGTGGAATTAATAATAATGAATAAAACACATGCAGCCCGTCAAACACAGCTGAAGATCCAGGCAGTAAAGCTAATACACTCATAAAAAATATAGCGACAAACCAAATAGGATATATTCTGACAATTCTTTTTTTAAGATATAAACCTATATCATTTGTATTTCTTGAGGTGTAAAAAATAATAAAGCCAGACAATATAAAAAATATGTCTACCCCTATTGCCCCTATCTTTACAAACTGATTTTCTGCAAGCCAAAAAGAATGCTCTGCACCTAACTCAATGTGTCGTTTAATAATTAAACCATGAACATGGTAGGCAACAACAATTATAGATGCCCAGCCTCTTAAAAACTGAAGTGTTAATAACTTCATATGCTTCCCCTAGAAACCTTATTATGAACCACTCTTTAATGCTCTGATAAAATATTTAGATACTTACATTAAAAAATATTCTGGAGTTTATTTATAGTTAAAGCACTGCTCTTATATTATTTACAATTACAATAAACTATTAAGCGTTAATCTAATAAATAAACTCTTAATTTAAAAAAACTTCTTAAAGATAAACCCTAACTTACTAGATCTAATATAATTTACTATTACAGCAAAGTCTCTATCAAAGAAAACCTTCATTGATAATGCATATATAAAAAGACCGAGCAGAGAAAACAAAATCAATGAAATTAAAGGATTAATCATTAAATAATTATCTGCAAAGTAATTAATAAAAAATAAAACAAATAACATCAAACCAGTTGATATAGCTGCTGATTTTATACTAAAAATCAAGTCAAAGTAGTTTTCATTTAATGCTTTTGATAGTAAAAGCAAACCTAAAAAAGTTAGAATTATGGTTACTAGTATTTCTGAAAGTACGATATAAAAGATACCGTATTTAGATGTGCTGTATAATAATGCGATCAATATGAAAAAATGTATTACCCTTAATTTTACAAGAATCCCGCCTCGCTCTAAAACACTAAAAACAGGCTTAAACATATGAATATATATCGATAAAGCACCTAATATACATAACATTTGCAAAGCTAAAGCTGAATCTTTCCATTCATCTTTAAATAAAACACTCAACAAGTCAGTAGAAGTTATTGCCAAGCCACCAAAAACAGGAAATGACAAAATAGCCATCCATTTAATAAATGAAGATAAAGTACCTTTAAAATCGCCCTTTTTTACTCTAGCCAAACTAGGAATAGCAATAGCTGTAATTGGGCCTAATGTGAGTTTCACAACAAAATCTTGTAACTTAATTGCAAGCCTATAGAGGCCTAATGCAGCTGGACCTAGTACAGATGCAATAAATATATCTTTTAATTTATTTACTGCAACGTTGGTCAACCCTGCAACCAGTAATGGAATACCGACTCTAAGTTGATCTTTTAAAATAGAGGTATTAATCAAAAAACTTGGTCGCCATTTAATTGAATTCCAAATAATGATTAACATAATAAACTCGTAAATAACTTTTTGAAATGCAAAAGCAAGCTCTGAAAGCTCTGTAAATGCAACAACCACTGCAATCAAACAAGACACTAAACTTGCTAAAAATGTGGCAAAAGCGATTTTTTTATACAAAAATTTTCTTTGCAATTGAGCATCAGGAACGCTACCTAATGAAAAAATTAAAGGTATGATAGACATTATTTGAATAACTAGCAGGTATTCAGAGATCTCAAAATAAGATGAAATAAGACTAGCTGAGTAGTAAAACGCAACACTCACTAAAATACCGATTAATAATGTACTATAAAAAGCATTATTTAATGCAATACTTACATTCTTCTTTCTATTAATTAAATTAGCTGATAGTCCTAAGCGAACTAATTGGCAAAGTATCTCAGAAAAAATCAAGCCTATAGCGTATACACCAAAAAATTCTGGAGACAGTAAATATGTCATGCCACCAAAAAATAAAAAACCTATTATTTGCTGTGAGCTACTATTCAAAAAAGCCCATTTACTGCTATTTACTGTTTTATTCATTACTTTTAAATTTCATAGATATTTTATTCAAGTTATATTTAAGGTTTTCTAACGAAAAAAAGAAAGAAATTAATAGGTAGACTTTTGATTGAATAACTTTTCCACTCCTAAAAGCTACTGATTTATGCATTTTTATTATTGAGTATATGTATCGGATACTAAATGCTGAAATATGTTTTTGTATAAGTTTTTTACGATAGAAAATTTCTTTATCGAAGCCTTTATCTTCCGACAATGTTAGGTTTTGTTTGATAACTTCGACATCAGTGCCGACACAAACACCGCCAGCATCTGAGTGACGGATAACCAAATCAACATCCTCCATTCTTCGAAATGACTCATCAAAGCCACTTAACCTTTTAAGTGTAGATAAGCGTGAAAATAAAACGCAGGTTCCAGCCGGATTCAAACTATTGTTATCAAATTTATCTCCTGAAATAAAAAAGTTTTTTAATATTTTACCTCCAACTATTTCTGGGTATCCTAAAGGAGTTTTATGTTCGACAGAGCCGTCTAAATGTTTCTGTATTCTTCCTCCATAACATAGAACAAACTCGTATTTTTGCTCTGTAATTAATAAAGTTTTTTTCTGCTCATAGTATCTTGAAGGTAACCATTCATCATCATCATCTAGGAAAGCAAAATACTCACCATTTGCATTTTTTAGTATTTCATTTCTCGCTCCAGCTACACCTTTGTTCACTGGTAATTTAAAAAACGAAAAATTACTAAGATTCTTATTTGTAATATATTGCTCAACCACTTTAGCTGTATCGTCACTTGATGCATCATCAACAATAATTACCTCATATTCGTAATCAACATCAGTTAAACTAGAAACACTATCGAGTGCTCTTGTTATTGTATCTTCAGCATTCCAGCAAGTTATGCCTATTGTTAAGTCCACAGTTAACCCTTCTTATTATAATCTTTGTACCAATCAACAAACTGTTGCATACCATAATCAATGTTTGTATTAGGTTTAAAGCCAACTTCTTTTTGTAGGCTATCTATATCTGCGAATGTTGCTGGTACGTCACCTGCTTGCATTGGCATGTAATTTTTGTCGGCTATTTTGCCTGCTGCTTTTTCGATAGATTCAATAAAAGTCATTAATGCAATGGGTTCGTTGTTACCAATATTAAATACACGGTATGGTGCTTTACTCGACTCTGGCGAGGTATTACTATTTGACAGGTCTCTTTCTGGAACTACGTCTTGAATGCGAATTATGCCCTCTACAATGTCGTCTATGTAGGTAAAGTCGCGTTTCATTTTTCCGCTATTAAATACTTTAATTTCTCGGTTATTTAATATTGCATCGGTAAATAAGTAAGGGGCCATATCGGGGCGACCCCAAGGACCATACACTGTAAAAAAGCGTAACCCAGTTGTTGGCAGGTCGTATAGGTGGCTATAGCTATGTGCCATCAACTCATTTGATTTTTTAGTTGCCGCATAAAGCGATACCGGATGGTCTACCGCATCGTCTGTCGAAAATGGCATTTTTTCGTTCATGCCATATACAGAGCTTGATGATGCATATACTAAATGCTGTACTTTATTATGGCGACACCCTTCTAAAATAGTAGCTGTTCCCACTAAATTAGAATCGATATACGCCATTGGGTTTTCTATTGAATAACGCACGCCAGCTTGCGCTGCTAGATGTATTACGCGGTCAAACTTTTCATCCTTAAATAAGTTGGCTATGCCGTCTCTGTCGGCTAAATCCATTTTTACAAAACGAAATTGCGTAAGGTGTTTAATACGCTCAAGTCTTGCATGTTTTAATGCCGGATCGTAATAATCGTTTAGGTTATCTAGCCCCACTACTTCGTAGCCATCTTTGCATAAACGCTCAGCGACAAAGTTGCCAATAAAACCTGCGGCGCCAGTTACAAGATATTTCATGCTATTATCCCTTAATGTTCTGTAATTATAATTGATTCAGTTGTATCAGCTTTACTTGTAATAATACTACCTTCTTTGTATATTCCTTTTAGCACGCAACCAGCGCCTACTACACTATTATCACCGATAACTGTATCCCGTAATATTGTTACGTTAGAACCAATCCACACATTTTTTCCAATAACAACAGACCCTACTTTGTATCCTTGATCTTTTATCAAACCTTGTTTTGAAAAAACATGATCATGATCGTATATTTTTACTGACTCGCCTATTAGAGTATTCATACCAATGTGGACTTTACCCCGACAAGTAATTGACGAATAGTTATTTAAAAACACGTCATCGCCAAATACTATTTCACCACCATTGCTCGAAATACTTACAAATCGTCGGCAATTAAATTTTCCTATAAACTTAATAGAGCCATTGTAACTACAAGTTAAAGAGGTATATCTATCTAACTGAACAACTTTAGGTGATTCTACTTTTATTTTGTTATTTGATTTTATTATGTAAAAACATAACTTAAAGAATCGAAAGGCTTTAATAATCTTTTTGAACATTTACCTTCCTATTTCACTTTATTTATTCGAATAAAATATGCTCTGGATATACACTTTAATTAAGTAAGTTACGAAACTAGTTTTTTAACTGCTTTAGTAAACTCTTCACCCATATGGCTTGATTGCATTGCATATTCTACGTTTGCAAGCATATAGCCTAATTTAGAACCACAATCGTGCGACTGGCCTTTTAGATGGTACGCTTCAAGTGTTTCTAGATGGCGTAATTGCAGTAATGCATCGGTAAGTTGTATTTCGCCACCGGCACCAGGTGGTGTGTACTCTAGTAAATCCCAAATAGTAGGCGATACAACATAACGGCCTGTAATAGCTAGGTTGCTTGGCGCTTCATCGGTATTTGGTTTTTCTACCATGTTTTTAATTATTGCATTTTCGCCCGCTTTAATTTTTATGCCCGCTAGGTCAACCACACCATATTGATGTACTTGTTCTTTTGGCACTGGCTCTACCATTACTTGGTTGTGGCCTGTTTGGTCGAAGCGGTCTATCATTTGGCTTAAATTATCGATTTTTGGATTTGATTTATATTTGTCAATAATTACGTCAGGTAACATTACTGCGAATGGGTTGTTTCCTACTATTGGGCGCGCCGCTAAAACAGCATGGCCTAGACCAAGTGGAGCAGATTGACGAACCGAAATTACAGTTACGTCTTTTGGTACTATTGAGCGCACTTCTTCTAGCAGGCTACGCTTTACACGTGCTTCTAGTGTGGCTTCTAGCTCAAAGCTAGTATCAAAATGGTTTTCGATTGAGTTTTTTGAAGCGTGAGTTACAAGTATTATTTCTTTAATACCTGCTTGTACAGCTTCGTTAACTACGTATTGAATAAGTGGTTTGTCTACCAGAGGCAGCATTTCTTTTGGAATGGCTTTTGTGGCTGGTAACATACGAGTGCCAAGACCGGCAACAGGGAGAACTGCTTTTAAAACTTTCACTTTAATTCCTTTCATTATGATTTTGTAAACACATAAAGAAGAAACCAAAGTTAACTTCCATATAACGTGCTTCACATACCTTGTGTTAGCATTATTATACACACCATAATGTTTGACTCAATGAATAAAGCATACTTTTAGATTATTTTTCTGTTAATTTTATGTTGCACCAAATTGGTTAGGGTGAGTCATATTGGAGCATCTCATTCTTTTTGATGGCCTACCTTTTTTAAAGTAATAATACTATACTGGTTAATGTCGTTTATAAGGGATTACCAACTTAAGGAACATTTGTGCGCTTAGGGCTTTGCATTTTATTTATTGTCTCGTTTTTTGTATGCGCGCAAGATATGCTTTTGTATTTGCGTAATAGCGATATTATTTCCCGTGCACAGCAACAGTATGGTAACGAAGGTCATAAACGAATTAAAGATTGGCTTAACTTTATTGATGACTCTGCTGATGAAAGCGAATGGAAAAAAATTCATCTTGTTAACGATTTTTTTAATAAACACATTAAATACAAAAGCGATGAAGATCTTTGGCAACAAAAAGATTACTGGGCTACCCCGCTAGAAAGTTTAGGCGTTGGCATGGGCGATTGCGAAGATTACGTGATTGCTAAATATTTTACGTTAATAGCACTAGGCGTCCCCGAAGATAAAATTCGTTTAATGTATGTACGACAGCGCACAGTAAACCAGCCCCACATGGTACTTATATACATTGAAGATCCAAACAGAATCCCATTTGTGTTAGGTAACTTTAATACTAAACTGCTGCCCGCTAATAAACGCCCCGATTTAACGCCTATTTACAGTTTTAATGGTCAAGGGCTTTGGTTAGCAAAATCGAAAGGGTTAGGCAATAAGGTAAAAAATAGCAGTGGTGTGTCGGCTTGGAATACTATGCTAGAGCGAATTGAACAAGGTGAGCTTGCTCCCATTAAAAGTAACATTAAAGGAACTACCAGTTATGTCTCGACTTTTTAAAAATGGATTGAGCCTTAAAACCCAAGTTTACGGTTTAATAATCGTTATTTCGGTTGTTTCATTTGTGGTTCGGGTAATTACAGATGTTGAAACCACCCGCGATTATTTACAAACCCAAATGGGAAGCCATGCCCAAGATACTGCTACCAGTTTAGGGCTTTCTATTTCGCCTTATTTAGAACCAGAAAACCTAGTAATAGCTGAAACAATGGCTACCGCTATCTTTGATTCTGGTTACTACAAAGAAATTAAATTTACAAATTCACAAAGCCAAGTTGTATTTGATCTGGAAAATCCTAAGCGTGTTGAATCTGTGCCTAATTGGTTTATTGCTTTAACTAGTTTAAAAACACCCACTATGCAGTCGGAACTGAATAATGGTTGGATTATGGCGGGTATACTTGAGGTTACAAGCCATACTGGCCAGTCTTATGTTACGTTGTGGGAGCATACAAAACGCAGCTTTTATGGTTCTTTTTTAATACTAATTGCCTCGCTTGTAGTTGCCTTTTTAATATTACGCGAAGTATTTAAGCCTTTAAAAGCAGTTGAGCATCAGGCCCAACTTGTTACTCGTAAGCGCTTTACATTAAACGAAGAAATACCTGTTGCACGAGAGCTACGCACTGTAACTAAAGCTATAAACAACATGGTTATTAACTTACAAAGCACTTTTGATTCTTTAACTAAACAAACACAAGCTTTAACTGAAGAAGTTTATATTGATTCTTTAACTAGGTTAGGTAATCGAAAGTTGTTTGAAAATCACTTTAGCTCGGTTGTGGACACTATAACCAATGATGCTCCACTTACCGCAATGATGATTACTCTACCTTCACTTACAAATATAAACCAAAGTGTTAGCTATCAAGATGGTGACGCCCATGTAAAAGATGTAAGCGTTATTCTAACTAAAATTATTGGCAACCTAACTAACTCTAAAATATTTAGGCTAAATGGTAGTACTTTTATTGCGCTGATTCCTTACGATACGCAGTTTTTAAACAGAACCCGTTTAGAAATTACCGATGCTTTTAGTAAACAAAAAAATAGCTTACACGTTAATGGGTTTGCTAATTTTGCAATATTGGAAGTTAATAAAGGCTCGTCTATTGGTAGTGTTTTATCTGCTTTAGATACAGGTAGTACTATTGGCGATACAATAGAAACTAACAAAATAGATAAAGATACGCTATTTAGTGTTAAACAATGGCGTACACTTATTCAATCGATTATTGAGTCTGGTGAGGTTAGCTTTTCGGTGCAGCCTGTTAAACGGGCTAACTCTCAAAACAAGCAGTGTTACTTTGAGGCCTTTGCCCACTTTACCCATGAAGGTGAAAAGGTAAATAATGGCCATTTATTTGCTATGGCCGAAAAACTTAATTTAACTGAAGAATTAGACAAAAAAATAATTCGTAATTTTGTAAATATAAAAGAACAATACCCTGATGACGTATTTGCCTTAAATGTAAGTAAGGCATCTTTATATTCAGCTGATTTTATACAATGGTTAACGCTTTATGCGCACACGAAACCCGTTGTTAAAACTAACCTCATTTTTGAATTACATGAAATTAGTTTACTTTATAATGTACATATAGCTTCAAAGCACATTGATGCAATTAAAGATATTGGTATTAACGTGTGTATAGAGCACTTTGGAACAAGTTTAACGTCGTTTAGGTATTTACAAGGCCTTGATATTGAATATGTAAAAATTGATGGAAGCTACATTCAAGACTTGTTAGATAATTCTCAAAGCCAGTTTTTTATTCAAACCGTTAATAATATCTGCCATGGTTTTGGTATTAAAGTTTTGGCATGCTTAATTGAAAAGCCCGAAACATTAAAAATGCTTGAAAATTTAGGCTGTGATGGCGTGCAAGGTAATTTAATTATGGAGCCTTCTAAAGTACTTACAGGCAAGAACCGTGATAACGTTAATAAAGAGTTTACTTTTTGTGCAGACACGCTAAAATTCTGTAATTAGATACTCACTTAAAGGGACACAAGATGAAATCAATTTTTTTAAAGAGTTTATTAATAGGTGTAATGGCTTTTACCGTTTCACCTGTTTACTCACAAGCAGATTCTGATGTTGTAGTACAATCTGACAGCCTTACTAATTTACTTAATATTTTAAATAATGCTCCGGATGATATTTCGTCTGAGGAACTACAAAATGAGTTAGTTGCTGCTATTGAGCAATTTTGCCAAGATATGGGTCCTATTGACCTCGATTCGCCTATTGCAAACGGTTCGTGTAGCGCTGAACAACTTGATATATTAATTAACGCAGTTGTTGCTTCTTTAGGTGCCGATAATGCGTTAATTTCTGACTTTTTAGCAGCCTTAGTAACTGCTGGCTCTGATAGTGATGCGGTAACTATTGCTGCAATTACTGCTGGTATAGATGCCACAGTTGCATCTGAAGCTACTGCTGCGGGTCCTACTGATGATACCCCAACTGCAGCTCCTCCTGTTGTTGTTTTACCAACAACTACTGTACCTCAAGGTACTGGTGGTACTGGTGGTGATGCTGGTATATCAGAAGTTGGTAACTAAGCACTCTTCTCAAATATAATACAAACGCAGCCTTTGGCTGCGTTTTTACTTTATGAGTTTAAATTGAACCGTTTTATATTTATTTTGCTATGTGCAATACTTTTTTTGCTGCCTATTCCTTTAGGTAGCTATCGCCCTTGGGCTATTTTGGCAATAGGTTTGTTGATTGGTGTTACTTTTTTAATTCATTTAATTAATAGCGCTATAAACAATAAGCAGCCCCTCTACCCTCCTTTATACTCCTGGCCTTTATTTGTTGCTCTTGGTGTTGTTGTTTTAATTTGCTTTATACAAATATTTAGTATTAGCCTTGACCCTTTTCAGACCAAACAAATGCTTATTAAAACAAGTTTTATGATTTTATTTTGTTGGCTATTATTTATTTATTGTAATACTGAAAAGCGTATTAAAAATTTAATATATGCAATTATAAGTGCCGGTGTGTTTCAGGCTTTATATGCCACTTATTTAAATTTATCGCCTGATATTATTAGCCCACTATTTGGTTATAAGCATACCGACCGTGCTATTGGTACGTTTACTTACTCTAATTTTTTGGCTAACTTTTTAGCTTTATGTTTATGTTTGGGTATTGGTGTTTTAGTTAGTGAATTGAAGCGCTCTACTAGCGATTACAAACAAACATTAAAACAAACGCTTCGGGCGTGGACTGAAATACTTTTAAGCTCAAAAATAATTTTACGTATTTCGTTAATTATTATCATTGTTGCGTTAATTTTAACCCGTAGCCGTATGGGTAACTCTGCATTTTTTATTGCATTAATGGTTGTTAGCTTACTCGCGTTTTTTATTTACAGGCAAAAACCTAAAGCGTTTAAACTACTTATAGTTAGTTTTTTTATAATCGATTTAATTATTATCGGCGCTATATTTGATGTAGAAAAAGTTAAACAGCGTATAAGCGAAACCAGTATTTCATCAGAAACCCGTGACGAAGTTGTACGTGATTCAATACCCCTCATTTTAGATAAGCCTTTGTTGGGCTCTGGTGGTGGTACATTTTATACTGCGTTTCCTGCGTATCAGTCTGAGCCTTATTCAGGTTACTACGATAACGCCCATAACGATTACGTGCAGTTTGCAGTAGAGCTTGGTATACCCACTACAGCGGCACTGGGCTCACTTATACTTTATTGTTTATGGTTATGTATAGCGACTATGCGAAAGCGTAAAACAGCATTGTTTCAGGGCGTTGCTTTTGGCTGTGCCATTGCAATTATAGATATGCTGCTGCATTCGTTGGTAGATTACTCTTTACAAGCTGGTGCAAACTCAATGTTGTTTATGACTATTTTATGCTTGGCAATATTAAGTAGTAAATTACCTGCGTCTAAACGAAGCCGAAAAGAGCATAGTTAAATACAAAATATAAGTAATAAAATATATAAGAAATTAAATCACCACAGAGAGCACCGAGAAGAAAAGGAGTAGTGACCAACCATTACTAGTATTTCCTCTGTGTAGCGCAAAGCGCCTCTATGCTCTCAGTGGTGGGATCCATTTATAAGTAATAAGAAACTGCGCTTTAACATTTGAATTCATTAGTAAACAACTGATTAAATCACCACAGAGAACACTGAGAAGAAAAGGAGTACTGACCAATCATTACTAGTATTTCCTCTGTGTAGCGCAAAGCGCCTCTGTGCTCTCAGTGGTGGGATCCATTTTTAAGTAATAAGAAACTTCGCTTTTACGTTTATGAGTAACTTATTACTTATGTTCTAAATCGAACTCAGTTAAATGTCCTTCACCGTGTATAAGTTGATATCGGGCTAAATTCCCCTGCTCTAGTGTTATTAAACTAATAGCTGAGTCGCTTACTAAGTATTTTTGCCCTTCACCTATGGTTTGGTGTTTATCTACTTCCATGTGCCAGCGTTTGGTAAAAAAGTTTAATGGGCTTTTTGGGCCGTATAGAATTGAATCTAGTTTATCGAGTATGTTTATTAATTTACGCGGGAACTCATTTTTAATACCGCTGGCGGTAAGTTGCCAAATTCGATTAGGATGATCGCCAAAACGCTTTTGCACCGAAAAGCAAAATGAGTAATGTACATCACCCGATAAAATAAGGGTTTCGTTTGGGGTGTCGGTGCGTCTAAAGGTATCGAGTAGCTTTTTGGCTGAGCCTTCGTGCGCCATCCAGTTTTCTACGTCAACCATAAGAGGTTGCCCGCAAATATTAAACATAGCTTGAATGGCTTCTATTGATTTAACACCAAATACAGGGGCTGGCGATACAATAATAACTTGGTCGTGGCTTAGTAGGCTTTCTTCAAGCTCTGTGAGGCGCTCCCAATCAAGTAGACCTGAAGGCTCATTAAAGTTTTGCTCATTTCGCCAACGGTGCGTACGTGTATCTAGCACTACTACTTTTGGGGTTGTAGTTAACTCATAATGCCAAAAACTAAAATCGTTTAGTGGTTTATCAAATGCTTTAAACTGCCATAAATTATTAGCAGTACGGCTTTGCTTAAAAGGTGTTAGTAACTCGCCTGTTTTATTTAGTGCATCGTTCCCCATTCCTTGAAAAAGCCAATAACTAATTAAGCCGTTATTGATGATCCGTTTACTACTTGGGGTTTCATTTATAGCTTGCTCCCACCCAGCGGTGAGGTTCCAATCATCGGTTACATCGTGATCGTCAAACATCATTAATGTCGATACATTGGCAAACAATCGCTCTACTTCACTTAAGCCTTTTGCATAATCAATCAGTGCTGTTTTTTCAGCGTCAAAAATAGTTTTGTTTTGCTTGTTTTGACCTGAATACGTTGTGTTTTGTATATCAACGCATTGCCAAGCAGCAGCACTAAAATTCAATAAATACAGTGCTATATATTCTTCAAAATGGATAAGGTGATTGTAGGCTTTTACGCTTGAAAAATGAGGTTCGTCTTTTTTTAGCCAGTAACCAACACCTAACTTTGAGCGTTTTTGCCAAGGCGTTTTTGGTAAAAACAAATGGCGATTATAAAGTTGCTCATTTATATCGCCCGGTAGCTCAATGGCAAGTGGTTGCTCTTTATAAATACCTAACGCTTTAATTAACTGATGAATAGCTAATAACATGGGGCCTGCTACATCATCGGCGTAAACCTGGTCACCGCTCAGTAATAATAACTGTGCGCCTTGATTATTATTACCGCGCTGAGTATTTTGCCAGTGACTTGCAGACACCAAGCTATCTTTTGCTGGATGATGTGCATTACGGCACGAGCCATGCAAAATATCACTGAGTTTGTTGGGGATTACAAATGCAGGCGTTGTTTGATTGCTATAGCACCAAGGCGATAAATCGATTGCTGTATCGTCAATTACAAGCTCATAGCTTAATAAGCTATCTAGAGGGAGTTTATTGTCTATTGGCTTTATAATAACGAAATGCAGGTATAAATGCTCCCCTAAAGAAACAGTGTGTTGATCGCTATAACACTCAACATTTAATAAGTTTATTTGGCAGTTTGCAGGCTTGGAGGTAGCAAACTGAATACAGACTCCAGCTTGCTCTGCACGGCGCACCATTGGCCCCATTAGTAAAATAGGAAGGTTTGCCGTGTGAGTAATCATGTATTTAGCCTTTAGCTGCTAATTTAAATAAAGAATAAAAGTTTTCGGTAGTCGCTTTAGCAAGTTCATTAAAGCTAATGCCTTTAAGCTCGCTAATGTAATAAGCAACATCTTCTACGTACGCTGGCTGATTTGTTTGCCCACGATACGGTACCGGCGCTAAATAAGGCGAGTCGGTTTCTATTAGTAGTCTATCTAGCGGTATTTGCTTTACTACTTCTTTTAGCTCAATAGCATTTTTAAAGGTTACAATGCCCGAAATAGAAATATAAAAGCCCATGTCTATGGCTTTTTTAGCCATATCCCAATCTTCAGTAAAGCAATGTAGTACACCACCGCAGTTTTCGGCCTTGTGCTCACGCATTAAATTAATGGTATCGGCGCGGGCATCACGAGTATGAATAATTAACGGTTTTTGTAATTCGTTAGCGACTTCAATATGCCCAACAAAGCTTGCTTGTTGCACTGCGTGAGTATCTTTTGAATAGTAGTAATCAAGGCCCGTTTCGCCAATAGCAACAACTTTTTCGTGTGAAGCTAAGTCGATTAGTTGCTGTTTATTAAGGGCGTCTTTTTGATCAAGTGGATGTACACCACATGAGGCTGAAACATCGTCGTAGTGCTTAATTTTATCAAGCATGCTTGGAAACTGATCAAGCGTTACGCTTACACATAAAAAGTGCTCTATTTGCTTTGCACGCGCTTTATCAAGAACTTGGTCAAGGTTTAAGTCTAGTTTATCAAAATCAAGACGGTCTAAATGGCAATGAGAATCTACAATCACTATAAGGCCTGTATTATGTTCAGGGTTTAAATTTGTTCATTTAATTTATTATGTTAGCAATTAAAAGAACCCAATATAGGGCGGCGTTAATCTCAATGAAAAACCAACCCTATAACTACATGGTATATGTTTGATCGCCTGAGTTTAACATAGTCCCAAGGAGCTTTTCGATTTTAGCGTTTAGGTTTGTTTTATCGTCTAAAAAGCTAATACCAATACCTGGAGGATTAGAGCTTTGTGCACCTTGTGGCGTGATCCACGACACTTTACCTGTCACTACGTCATCTTCTAAGGCATCGGGCAAAGTAACTCTAAGTGCTAATGAATGCCCTGCTTCGTAACGCATATTAGTGCGTACAAATAAGCCACCTTTTTTTAAGTAAGGCATATAACAACGGTATAACTCGTCTAAATCGTCTATGTCTACTAGTAGTTCTTGCATGATTAATCCTTTTAAGAATTTCGCAATGTGTATGCTAATCGTGATACAGCAAGCGATAAATTAAGGCCAAGTACTTGTGTGTTATTTTGTAAAAACTCGCCTAATGCATTTTGCGCACTTTGATAAGCGTCAAAACTCATGCCTTGCAGTAATTGCTGCTTTAGTTGCACGCTTAAAAACAAAGTAAATATACGAACAAGTTCAGGCTGTTTATTTATTATATCGACTAACGCTTTGAAATTATGGCTTTGTTTAAACTCAGTTGCAAACTTATACAGTGTATCAATATTTTTTAGCTGGTCTTGCTGTTGCCAATGCTTTACTTGCAGCGGTTGGTTATAAAAAAGTGCTAACCAACTATAGTTAGGAATATCTAATGTCTCTAGCCATTGCTGAGCAAGTGCTGTATTAGTTATTTTTACGTCACTTTTAGCGCATCGACTTAAAATAGTTGCAGGGAGCTGTTCTGGTTGGCTTGTAGTTAATATTAAAAAGCGGCTATTAGTTGGCTCTTCAAGTGTTTTTAATAATGCGTTAGCTGCTGCTGTGGTCATTTTTTCGCAATTTTCGATTATCGCGACTTTATTGCCATTTTGCGCTGCAGAGTGATTCATAAAATCACTAATACCACGAATATCATCTACACCAATACTTTGCCCATCAACTTGCGTTAAACGCTTGTCGGGGTGAGTGCCAGCCAGGGTAAGTAAACAGCTTTTACACTGTCCGCAAGGTTTTAGCATACTGTTTTGCGCAGCTACCTGCTTAGCTATATTTTGGCATAACAAAGCATTCCCAAGCTCATCACTTAACTCAAACTTACCTACGCCAACAGGCCCACAAAATAATTGCGCATGATGAAAACGCTCTGCGCGATAACTTTTCGCTAAGCGTGCTTGAGTATCATGTAGCCAAGGCAATGGCATATTATTTTAGGCCTTCAAAAAATGAATGCAGTACATTGGTTATATCGCGATGTACTTTATCAATACTTTGGTTTGCATCAACGGTTTTAATTGTATTGTCGTCATTTGCAAGTTCAACATAACGCATGCGTGTACGCTGAAAAAACTCAATAGCTTCTTGTTCAATACGGTCAAGCTCGCCACGTCCTTTTGCGCGCTCAAGGCCTATTACTGGGTCAATATCAAGGTAAATAGTTAAATCTGGCTTTAAGCCTTTTAACACCATTGACGAAAGTGAAGCTAATGTATTTGAGCTAATACCACGCCCACCACCTTGATACGCCTGAGACGATAAATCATGACGATCGGCAAGTACCCATTGGCCTTTATCAAGCGCTGGGGTAATAACATTGTGCATTAGCTGCGAGCGAGCTGCATACATAATAAGCAACTCGGTTTCAAAGGCAATTTCTTCTTCATGCTCTGCTTTTACAAGCGTACGAAGCGATTCAGCCAATGGCGTGCCGCCAGGTTCGCGGACGTTAATGAAGTCTATTTTTTGTTTGTTCAAAAAGTCTTGGCATAACGAAATAGCGGTTGATTTACCCGCACCTTCTAGCCCTTCTATTACTATAAATTTTGGTTTCATAAAATATTAATTCTTTTTATTTAATATAT
The DNA here is from genome assembly GCF_016598755.1 of Pseudoalteromonas sp. LC2018020214. Classification (NCBI taxonomy): domain Bacteria; kingdom Pseudomonadati; phylum Pseudomonadota; class Gammaproteobacteria; order Alteromonadales; family Pseudoalteromonadaceae; genus Pseudoalteromonas; species Pseudoalteromonas sp. LC2018020214. Next base: position 1,466,876 of record NZ_CP066804.1, on the reverse strand, counting down.
ACGTTTTAACTGCTGCGTTATGCTGTTTTAACGTGGTTGAAAATTGGTGGCTACCATCGCCTTTTGATACAAAGTAAACGTATTCACTTTGCGGCGGATTAACTGCAGCTAAAATAGCGGCTTTTGATGGCATTGCAATCGGTGTTGGCGGTAAACCATTAATACGATACGTATTGTAAGGCGTATAATCGCGCAAATCTTTACGTTTAATATCACCATCAAAGTCAGCGCCTAATCCGTATATTACGGTTGGATCGGTTTGCAGGCGCATATTAGTGTTTAATCGATTAACAAACGCTGATGCAATTAACGGACGCTCGCTGGCAAGGCCTGTTTCTTTTTCAATAATTGAAGCCATTATTAGTGCTTCGTATGCTGTTTTATAGGGTAGATTAGCACCGCGCTGCTGCCAAGCATCATCTAACGTTTTCTGCATTTTTTGTGCTGCACGTTTTAATACACTGCTTGCAGTATCGTTATTATGATAATGGTAAGTGTCGGGGAATAACCAGCCTTCTAAGTGCGTGTCATTACCCAGTATTTGAGTACTTAGTTCGTCAGCTTTTAAATCGTTTTGTAAATTATCAGCTTTTTTAATAGCACTTAGTACTTCACGTAAGTTTTGCCCTTCAATTATGGTAAAACTAAAACTAATTTGCTGACCTTGGTTAATTTTTTTTACGTTGTTAATAACGCTATCGGCTGTTAGCTCGTAAAGCCCCGCTTTTAAGTCGGTAAGTGTGGGATCTAATTTGGCAATTACCTGATAACGCCAACAACTTTCTACCCAGTTATTAGCTTGCCATTGTTGGCATAACTTATTAAAGCCAGTGCCATGCTTAACTTCAAATTGTGTGTTTTGTGCTACCTTTAACGGGCTATTTATTGTTGCTTGTAATTGCTGGTAACCAACAGCAGTGGTTATAACAGCTAAAAAAAGTACCGATAAAATAACTTTTAACACTCAGCCTCCTTGGCTAATAATTTAGTTAGTAATGCGTGGCTTTCATCTGTATTAAATACCTGTTGCTCAATACGTTTTACAGGTACTGCTCCCATTAAGCTATTGCACACAAATACGGCGTCTGCTTGGGTTAAGTCTTCTACTTTCACGCGTTTAAATTCAACAGGCAATTTATCACATAACGATTGTAGATAAACGCCCTTTATTCCGCACTCATCAAGCAATGGCGTAAACACACACTTATTTTTAATCGCAAAAATATTAGCTGCAGAAGCTTCAATTACATTGTTATTGTAATCAAGCACTAACACATCGTCGCAGTTTTGCGTTTGCATTGCTTTTTTAACTAGTACTTGCTCAAGCCGGTTTAGTGTTTTAAGACCCGCTAAATAAGGCTGTGCTGCTAATTTAATTGGGCTTACTTCTAGATTTACACCTTTTTTAACAAGCGCTTCGTAATTACTAGGGTAATCTAATACACTCAATAAAATAGTGACATTACACTCACTTGGCAGCCCATAACCACGTCCGCCTTCGCCTCGCGTTACCAGTATTTTAAGCACGTTTAGTGGTGCAGCGTTTATATGCAAAGCAATTTGATTTTCAAGACTATTAAAATCTAACTCAGGAAAACCCAAGCGCTGTGCGCATTCAATCAAACGCGCTTTATGATGAGCCCAATACTGTACTTGCCCATTAACAACTTTAGCCGTTGTAAAAAAGCCGTCACCGTAATTTAAGCCTCTGTCACGCGTACTTAAAGTGCTGTTTTGATCTACTGCTATTATTGTTTGCATTTTATTTGGCATATAAAAAAAGCCCAGTTAAACAACTGAGCTCTTATAATTTGATTCGTTGTTAAAAAAGATTATACCTTTTTAAATAGCAACGAGCCATTAGTACCACCAAAACCGAACGAGTTACACAGTGCAAAGTCTAACTTTGCATCACGTGCAGTGTGAGCAATATAATCTAAGTCACACCCTTCGTCTGGGTTATCAAGGTTGATAGTTGGCGACACTTTTTGATCTGTCAGTGATAAAATCGAAATAATCGATTCAACCGAGCCTGCAGCACCTAACAAGTGACCCATCATCGATTTAGACGAGCCGACCATTACATCTTTGGCTGCATTACCAAAAATAGACTTAACAGCGGCAGTTTCTGCTTTATCGCCTGCATTTGTAGATGTACCGTGTGCGTTAATGTAACCAATCTGCTCAGCGTTCACTTGCGCATCATTTAGTGCGTTTTGCATTGCAAGGGCAGCACCTGCACCATCTTCTGGTGGTGATGTCATGTGGTACGCATCGCCGCTCATACCAAAGCCAACAAGCTCAGCATAAATTTTAGCGCCACGAGCTTTAGCATGTTCGTACTCTTCAACTACAACAACACCTGCACCGTCAGAAAGCACAAAGCCATCGCGGTCTTTATCCCAAGGGCGAGAAGCCGCTTGTGGATCGTCATTGCGAGTTGAAAGTGCACGTGCAGCATTAAAGCCACCCATACCAATTGGGGTACAGGCTTTTTCTGCACCGCCTGCAACCATTGCATCTGCATCACCGTAGGCAATCATGCGCGCGGCATGGCCAATATTATGCAAACCAGTAGTACAGGCAGTTACAATTGAAATATTTGGACCACGAAGTCCATGCATCATTGATAAGTGACCTGAGATCATATTAATAATGGTAGACGGCACATAAAATGGCGATAACTTGCGCGGGCCACTATTTAATAGCTTAATGTGGTTTTCTTCGATAAGCGTTAAGCCACCAATACCAGAGCCCACAGCTACACCTATACGTGTTGCGTTTTGCTCAGTAATTTCAAGGCCTGAATCTTTAAAGGCTTGAACACCCGCTGCAATGCCGTACTGAATAAACAAGTCCATTTTTTTAGTATCTTTCGCTGACATATATGCTGTTGCATCAAAGTCATTTATTAAGCCAGCGAATTTAGTACCAAATTTTGATGTATCAAAGTGGGTTATTGTTTGAATGCCACTTTTGCCATCTAATAAGCCTTGCCAGGTTGATTGAACATCATTACCTAGCGGCGTCAACATTCCTAAGCCAGTTACGACGACTCGACGTTTAGCCACGGTTTGCCTCCAATAAGGGATATTTTACAAGGGGATGATCATACCCAAGCTACCTCAAAGTGCTAGTCCCAAAATAGATTAAAAACGCATAACACAATCAAAATTAATTTTTAGCTAAAATTGAGCATTGAGGCTTAAGTTTTGAATCACGAACTTTGAGGTGGTTTGGATATAAAAAATTAAAGGCAGCGGATGCTGCCTTTAACGTGCGATTAATTACTCAGCGTGTGCTGTTACGTAATCGATAGCAGTTTGTACTGTAGTGATCTTCTCAGCTTCTTCATCTGGGATCTCAGTATCAAACTCTTCTTCAAGAGCCATTACTAGTTCAACAGTATCAAGAGAATCTGCACCTAGGTCATCTACGAAAGAAGATTCATTTTTAACTTCTTCTTCTTTAACACCTAGTTGTTCAATGATAATTTTCTTTACGCGTTCTTGGATATCGCTCATTCTTCTTTCCTTTATTAAAAACGCCGATGCGTTATTTTCAGATTGCCGCGTAGTTTACGCGGCATAATTCTCTGATTCAATGATTTGACCATAAATAATTGTCTGGTCAAACCTCTGAGTGTGTGTTTTGTCTTTTATCGCTTATTTTCGCAGCGATTTCAAGTATGTTTAAAGCAAGTTCACAAATAATTCAATGTTTTTGAGGTAACTTACTTAACTTTATTAGGTAATAATGTGGGTACAATGGTTATTAAACCATGTACATCGCGCCATTTACATGCAAAGTTTCACCTGATACGTACGCAGCCGCGTCAGATGCTAAATAACATACCGCAGCAGCAATTTCGTCTGGTTGGCCTAAACGCCCTGCTGGAACATTTGCAAGTGTTGCTGCTTTTTGCTCGTCAGTTAAATCATCAGTCATATCAGTTTGAATAAAACCAGGTGCTACTACGTTTACTGTAATACCACGTGATGCCACTTCGCGTGCAAGTGACTTAGAAAAACCAATGACGCCTGCTTTAGCCGCTGCATAGTTAGCTTGTCCTGCATTACCCATAGTGCCCACTACTGAGCCAATATTGATAATACGACCTTTCTTTTTCTTCATCATTGGACGAAGTACCGCTTTAGATAAACGGAAAATCGAGCTTAAGTTAGTGTCGATTATATCGTCCCACTCAGTCTCTTTCATACGCATTAATAGGTTGTCACGTGTGATACCTGCGTTATTAACAAGTACGTCAATATCGCCAAAATCAGCTTTTATTGCGGCAAGTGTCGCTTCAATAGATGCAGGATCCGTTACGTTTAATGCATAACCTTTACCATTGTCACCTAAGTACTCGCTGATTTTAGCCGCGCCTGACTCGCTTGTTGCAGTGCCTGCAACTTTTGCACCTTGCGCAACTAATGTTGTTGCAATTGCTTTACCAATACCACGGCTAGCGCCAGTAATTAGGACAATTTTGCCCTCTAAAGAAAATAAATTAGACATTTTATATACTCTTATTTAGCTGCAGCGATTGAAGCGGCATCATTTACTGAGCCACAAACCATTGCTTTATCAATTCGTTTAGCAAGCCCTGTTAATACTTTACCAGGACCAAATTCGTAGCTTTGCGTTACATCTTGTGCAACCAAGGCTTGTACTGTTTCTGTCCAGCGAACTGGGCTGTATAGTTGACGTACTAGTGCATCTTTAATTGCATCAGCGGTCGATTCAGCTTTTACATCAACATTATTAATTACATCACACTTAGGTGTATTAAATGTTAAAGCGGCCAAGTCTACCGCTAGCTTATCAGCAGCTGGCTTCATTAGTTCACAATGTGAAGGTACGCTAACCGAAAGTGGTAATGCGCGTTTAGCACCAGCATCTTTACATGCTTGTGATGCTCTATCTACTGCCGCTTTATGCCCTGCAATAACAACTTGACCAGGAGAATTGTAGTTAACTGGAGATACAACCTCACCTTGCGCTGAGGCAGCACATGCCGCTTTTATTTCTTCATCGCCTAAGCCAATAATCGCAGCCATTGAACCTACGCCTGCAGGTACAGCTTCTTGCATGTATAAACCACGGTTTTCAACAAGCTTAACAGCTTCGCTCAAGCTTAGTACGTCGCTACATACTAGTGCTGAATATTCACCTAAGCTGTGACCGGCCATAACAACGTCTGCATCTGGGTTTGCTGCAAGCCAATCACGGTAAATAGCAACACTTGCAGTTAATAATGCAGGTTGTGTACGATGAGTTTGATTTAATTTTTCTTCTGGGCCATTAAGAACTAGCTCTGCTAAGTCGTAACCCAGTGCATCTGATGCTTCTGCAAATGTTGCTTTAACAATGTCAGAACTCTCTAGTAGCTCTTGTAACATACCAACGCTTTGCGAGCCTTGACCTGGGAATAGAAGTGCAATTTTTTGTGCCATACTTTGCTCTTTTTAATTAAACAAATAAATAATGAAATACACGGCACATCAATTATTGATTAACCGCCGTGTCTTTAGAATGTGTTTTTTCGAAAATAGCGGCTATTTTATCAGGAAGTTGACGTTCAACCTCTTTTACCGCTTCATCAATTGCTGCTTGAAATGCTTTAGCTGACGCATTTCCATGACTTTTAACGACAATACCGCGCAATCCTACCAGAGAAGCACCGTTATACTGGTCGGGGTTCACCCTTTTATAGAGTTTTTTTATTATTGGACGCAATATAAACGCCATACATTTATACAAAAGGTGCTTTTCGAGCGCAGCTGTAAACTTATTCATAATAAGCTTGGCAATGCCTTCGCATGTTTTAAGCGCCACGTTACCCACAAACCCTTCGCATACAATAACATCAGCCTTGCCAGAAAAAATATCACTTCCTTCGCTGTAACCAATGTAATTAATATGTGGGCTTTGCTGCATTAATTGTGCAGCCTGTTTAATATCATCGTGGCCTTTAATGTCCTCAGCGCCAATATTTAATAAGCTAACGCGAGGGTTATCGCAGCCAAGTGCTTGGCCAGCAACTACAGAGCCCATAATCCCAAACTGATACAGCATTTGCGCATCGCAGTGCACATTAGCACCTAAGTCGAGTAAATATACTGGGTTTTGGCTTTCTGTAGGAACAGATGAAATGAGTGCGGCACGTTTAACACCTGGCAGCATTTTTAATACGTAGTGAGCCATAAAAAATAAAGCGCCGGTATTACCTGAGCTAACACACGCTTGTGCTTCGCCCGATTTAACTAAATCAAGGGCAACACGCATAGATGAATCTTTTTTCGAACGTACTGCAATTGCAGGTTCGCAGGCGTTAGTGACTATTTCACTACAGTGACGAATTATGAGTCTTGGATGAGATAAAGAATCGAGGGATTCGAGTTCTTTAGATATAACGTCTTCATTGCCACATAAAATGAGACTTAAATTGGCATGAGCGTTTACCGCATGAACGGCAGCAGGAATAGATGAACGGGGGCCGTAATCGCCCCCCATCATATCTAACGCTATGGTTAGATCTTTCAGCATATAAGTAATCTCTTATTTAGAAATTACTTGAACGCCTTTGTAGTAACCATCTGCAGTCACATGGTGACGACGATGAGTCTCACCAGATGTTTGATCTACAGTTAAAGTTGGACCACTGATCGCATCGTGTGAACGGCGCATGCCGCGTCTTGCACGAGACTTTTTGCTTTTTTGTACAGCCATAGTCTTCTCCTAAGAATCTTTCTTAAGTTGTTTCAAAATATCAAATGGATTAGGTTTATCATCTTCCGCCTTTAATACACCAAAGCTGGCAGGCTTTGCTGAATAACTGCATGAAGCTTCGTTGTGGGTAGCCACTAATGGAATTGCTAAAATTAGTTCGTCTTCAATTAAATCAAAAACGTTAACTTCACCATTTTCATCAAGTGCTACTTCGTCGTAGTCTTCAGGAAAAATATCTAACTCTGTATCTTCACCTACTGGTGAATATGCAAAGTCTTGAACCAAATCCAACCCTAAATCACCATTACAACGTTGACAAATGACAGTAACATGTGTGGACAAATTGCCTCTAATCACAGCGAAACCTTGATCATCGTTTTTGCAATGTATTTTTACCGCTATTTCACCTACTTCTTCCTGCACAACTTTCTCTAAACGAGTAAGTTTTTCAAGCGGTACAATTCCGTCATACTTTAAACGGTGCTGCGCTGCTTTGCCTGGATGAAGAGTGATGGGAATTTTCACCTTTTGCATAGGGGCTGCATCATATAGATAGTTAGTTTGTTAGTCAAAGTAAAAAACCATTTTTACTTGGTTTTTAACGTGTTTTACTCTCGGATCTGATTTATCCTAACTCAATCTGAATTATCGTAGGAAAACAGTCCATGAAGCTTCCACTCATTTTAGCGTCAAGCTCGCCTTTTAGGCAGTCTTTATTACAAAAATTTAATTTACCCTTTGATACGTTTTCACCCGACGTTGACGAATCAGCACTTGAATGCGAAACACCTACTGAACTGGTTAAGCGTTTAAGTGAGTTAAAAGCCTCAGCAGCTAATAAACACTTTAAAAAAGGGTTAGCAATTGGATCAGACCAAGTCGCTGTGTTTAACAATCAAATTTTAGGTAAACCGCACAATAAACAAAATGCTCTAAAACAACTAAATTTATTTAGCGGTAATACTGTAACATTTTTAACTGGGCTTTGTGTTTACGATATTGTAACTGGAACAAAAAAAACCTGCGTAGAACCTTTTAATGTGACGTTTAAAACCCTAAGTGACGCACAAATTAGTGCTTATTGCGACGCAGAGCAGCCTTATAACTGTGCTGGCAGCTTTAAAAGTGAAGGGTTGGGTATCTGTTTATTTGAAAAACTAAGCGGAGACGATCCTAATAGCTTAATTGGATTACCATTAATTAAACTCAGCCAATTACTGGCTGAGTTTGGTATTGATGTACTTACTGCTCAAAACAAGCTCTAGTTAAATAAATTAGCCAAGCAAAACCTGTTGCAATTGCAGATAATTATCTACCGTTGCAACAGGGCTAAGCTTATTTAGCTGCTGTGCGTTATGTACACCCATTGTTACGCCAATTCTATCCATGCCTGCAGCTTTTGCCATTGTCATGTCTATTTGGGTATCACCAATCATTACAGCGTCTTGAGCGCTTATGCCAAGTTCTTCAAGTAATTGATACAGCATATCCGCAGACGGCTTAGACAGTGCGTCGTCGCTAGGGCCTGTTTATCTTTCGAGGTTAAATTTGCAGCAGACTGTTTGGTATTTAGGCAAGGCAGAGCCTATGTAGTGTGGTTATTCCCCATAAATAGGCGATAACGCAGCATAAATGCCAAACATGCGCTGCCCGAAGGGTTCTGCCTAGGGGCGATTTACTCTTTGTTGCTCGGTTTTTACTTAGCCCACTAGGTTACAAACCTCACGCCGCGATTAAATCGCCCCTAGATTGAGCAAATTTTAATCCTGAAAGGTCAACAGGCCCTAATACGTGTTGCACTAAAAAAATGTCTAAGTTGGCTTTGATCAAGCAAACGTTCTAATCCATCTCGACCTTTACCTGTTGCAACCGCTAAAACAATGCCCTGCTCTTTTAAGGCATTTAAAACGCTGACAACATTAGCAAATACAGGCGTGGGAGTAGTATCCACACTGTATTGGTGTTTATACCCCTTAATTAGCGCTTGATGCTGCGCCACATTATCGGGAAATAAAACATCAATTGCTTTTTCAAGCGACATACCAATAATGTTTTTAATGGCTTCGTCACTTGGCGCCACTAAATTAAGTGACTCAGCACTACTACGAATACAGTTAACTATTTTAGTGACTGAATCCATAACGGTGCCGTCCCAATCAAAAATGACGAGCTTATATTTTTTAATTGGCGTCACTGCAATCACTGTTTTGCGTCTCGTAATTTTAGTAATGTATTTTTAAGCGTTTTATCAAGGGGCGCTTCAATACGCATCGTTGTTTCGTTTTTAGGATGATAAAAACTTAAATCGTGTGCATGTAAAAATAATCGGTTTAACCCAACTTTACGCATAGATTCATCAAACCCCTGGTCACCGTATTTATCATCGCACGCGATGGGATGACCTTTACATTGCGTATGAACACGAATTTGGTGCGTACGTCCTGTAACAGGAGATGCTTGTACAAGTGAGCAATCGTTAAAACGTTCAAGTACTTTAAAACGCGTATGCGAAGGCTTGCCCTCAGTGTTATCTACACGTACTACGCGTTCACCCGATTTAAGTGTGTTTTTACGTAGCCCTTCAGTAACGTTTTTAGTTTTAGAGTCCCACTGCCCTTCTACAAGTGCCCAGTAATTTTTTTCCATGGTTTTTTCACGAAGTTGTTCATGCAATGCTGTTAACACCGAACGGCGCTTTGCTATAAGTAAACAGCCCGAAGTATCACGGTCAAGCCTATGTACTAGCTCAAGGCTGCGCTCTTCTGGGCGAAGCGCGCGCAGCGCTTCAATTAAACCATAACTTAAACCACTGCCACCATGAACAGCCATACCTGAAGGTTTATTTATGACGATAAGGTATTTATCTTCAAATAAAATATCGTTTTCTAGGCGAGTTACTTTGTCTAACTTTGATGGTACAAACTCTTCACGCTCAGCAACTCTGATAGGTGCAATACGCAGTACATCGTCAAGCTGTAGTTTATATACAGGCTTAATACGCTTTTTATTAACGCGTACCTCACCTTTGCGCAAAAGTTTATAAATAGCGCTTTTAGGCACCCCTTTTAAATGGGTAATAAGAAAGTTATCAATACGCTGACCTAAATGGTCTTCATTGATCGTGACATAAGTTACTTGTAAGTCGTTTTTTTCTGACATTGCCTAATCACTAATTTAAGTAAAATAATTTAGTTGCTAACACTGTAATAATAGTGGGATAATCAGCAGCGCAAATATTTAGTATTTGCAAATAACAACGGTGCTTTTTAACACATTAAAACATTCGTGATGCACATTCTGGGTAGCCGATCATACAGATCCGAGTTAAGTTTTCCAAAGCTTTTATGCCTCCTCAGTTAACACGTGCGATCAATTAACGGCAATGCGCGTAATATATTGCTGGTTAAGTTTGAACATGAAGCGATTTTTAATGTGCTAGAGAAAGCAATGAACAGATAATTTGTCTGATAGTGACGACGTAAAAAACGTCGTTCAGCACTAGCTCAATTATTGTAGTACCGTACAGCAGCTTATTTAGAATTAAAAAAATCTAATAAATAAGCGTTCATTAACATCGGCAGCGATTTTTGCTCTTAAAACGGATATTAGCGATACATCAGTATGTATTGCTCACCAACTTAATGAGCCCTACGCGCCTAATATGAATGATATTTAGTAAGATTAATATGACAGGCCGACTTCTGGGTAAAACTTGTAAACGTAGCTGAAAAGCCGACAGTTTTAGCACCATTAAGAATTTAATAGCGGTAATAATCGCTATTGTTTGCCAGCATTTAAAATACTGCATACGAGATACAGAGCCGTTCCGTTAAAGACCCAGTCGTGAGGCTGCACATTCTAAAAATAGGGACAACTGAACAGGCGAGAAAAACATCGTCATGTCAGCGACATAAATAAGTAGAGTAACAATATGAAACGTATGCTAATCAATGCAACGCAGCAAGAAGAAATGCGCGTAGCACTGGTTGATGGCCAGCGCCTTTATGATTTAGATATCGAAAGCCCAGGTCACGAACAGAAAAAAGCCAATATTTATAAAGGCAAAATCACTCGCATTGAACCATCTCTTGAAGCAGCATTTGTTGATTACGGTGCTGACCGCCATGGTTTCCTTCCTTTAAAAGAAATTGCACGTACTTACTTCCCTGCAGGTTACACTTTTCATGGTCGCCCTAACATTCGCGACGTAATAAAAGAAGGTCAAGAAGTAATAGTACAAGTTGATAAAGAAGAACGCGGCCAAAAAGGCGCAGCGTTAACTACTTTTATCAGTGTTGCTGGTAGCTATTTAGTTCTTATGCCTAATAACCCTCGTGCTGGCGGTATTTCTCGTCGTATTGAAGGTGATGAGCGAACTGAACTTAAAGAAGCATTAGGTCGTTTAGAACTACCTAAAGGTATGGGCTTAATTGTTCGTACAGCGGGTGTTGGTAAGTCATTTGAAGAACTTAACTACGATTTAAAAGCACTATTAGTACATTGGGACGCAATTAAACAAGCAGCCGATAGTGCTAAAGCACCGTTTTTGATTCACCAAGAAAGCAACGTGATTTTCCGCGCAATACGCGATTATTTACGTCGTGACATTGGCGAAATTTTAATTGATAAACCACGTGTTTTTGAAGAAGCTAAAGCGCACATTGAGCGTTTTCGTCCTGACTTTATGAGCCGTGTTAAGCTTTATCAAGGTGACACGCCTTTATTTACACATTACCAAATTGAAAGCCAAATTGAGTCTGCATTCCAGCGTGAAGTACGTCTTCCTTCTGGTGGTTCAATTGTAATTGACCCTACTGAAGCACTGACATCTATTGATATCAACTCGTCTAAGGCAACTAAAGGCGGCGATATTGAAGAGACAGCACTTAATACAAACTTAGAAGCGGCCGATGAAATTGCACGTCAATTACGTCTTCGTGACCTAGGTGGTTTAATTGTAATCGACTTTATTGATATGACTCCTCCACGCCATCAACGTGAAGTAGAGAATCGTTTAAAAGATGCAGCGCGCCCAGACCGTGCTCGCGTTCAAATTGGTAAAATCTCACGCTTTGGTTTACTTGAAATGTCGCGCCAGCGTTTGCGTCCTTCATTAGGTGAAGCAAGCCAAGGCCCATGTCCACGTTGTAGTGGCCAAGGTACTATTCGTTCAAACGAATCAATAGCACTTTCAATTCTTCGCTTAATTGAAGAAGAAGCAATTAAAGACAATACAGCACAAGTAAATGCACAAGTGCCTGTTGCTGTTGCTGCTTATTTATTAAATGAGCAACGTCGTAGTGTTCATCGCATTGAAAAACATCATAAATGTGACGTAGTGATTATTCCAAATCAACATATGGAAACACCACATTATGAAGTTATGCGCTTACGTAAAGACGAAACACTTGAAACTGTAAGTTACGGACAAGTTGTTGCACCGGAGCCTGAAGTATTCGAGATGTCAAAATCTCCTAGTGCGCCAGTCCGTGAAGAGCCGATGCTAAAAGGCGTGGTAATGCCTTCTACTCCTGCTCCACAAGCATCGCCAGCTAAAGCCGTAGAACCTGCTGCGGTAGCACAAACTAAAACTGAAGGTGGCTTACTAGCTGCTATTGGTAATTGGTTTAAGTCGTTATTTGCAAGTGAATCTGAAGAAGAGAAAAAAGAAGCTGTAGAAAAAGAGCAGCAAGAAACGCGCAACAATGCGCGTCGTGGTAACGATAATCGTCGTCGTAATAACAATCAACGTCGTCGTAATAATAACCCACGCACTAACAAACCGCGCAATGAGCGTTCAGCCGCTGAAGAGGAAGCTAAAACTGACTCAGCAGCAAGCACCGAGACTCAAGAGAGAAGCGAGAACCGCAACAAGCGCCGTCGTAATCCTAACTCTCGTAAGCGCCCAGAGCATAAAAACCAAGATAAAGATCAAGTTAAAACTGAAGCCCCTGCAAAGGCGGAAGTAGAAACTGATTCTAAGCCAGCACAAGCTGCAGAGCCTAAAGAGCAGAAGCCTAAAGTTCGCCGTCAACGTCGTAACATACGTAAAAAAGTACGTCTGCAAGATGAAAAAGCTGAGCAAGCTAACTCAACAGAGCAAGCACCTGAGCAAACGGCTGTTACTGAAACTCAACAAGTTCAAGAGCAAGCTCCTGCTGTAGAAAAGCAAAAGCAAACTCCGGCAGAAAAAACAGCTCACATTAAAGAAGAGAAAGTTGATGTTGTTGATTCTAACGATGAAACAGCAACTACTGAAGACGAACAAGAGCAAACACGTACACGTTCACGTCGTTCTCCTCGTCATCTTCGTGCATCTGGTCAACGTCGTCGTCGCCCTGAAGGTGAAGCAGAAGTTAAATCTGATGAAGCCCCTGCATTTATTCCAGTTGCTGATCAAGCTGCTGCAGAATACGAAGCAGAACTTAAAGCTAAATCAGAAGAAACACCGGTAGATGCGTCGCAACAAGTTGAGCAAGCAGTTGCGGTTGAAGACTTAGCAAAGGTGGAAGCTGTAGAAGAGCCAGTAAAAGCTAAAGAACCGGCTAAAGCTGAAACGCCAGTAGCCACTGAAGAGCCAGTTAAAGTTGAAACACCAGTAGCAACTGAAGAGCCTGCTAAAGTTGAAACACCAGTAGCAACTGAAGAGCCTACTAAAGCTGAAACGCCAGTAGCAACTGAAGAGCCTGCTAAAGCTGAAACGCCAGTAGCAACTGAAGAGCCAGCTAAAGCTGAAACACCAGTAGCAACTGAAGAGCCTGCTAAAGTTGAAACACCAGCAGCAACTGAAGAGCCTGCTAAAGTTGAAACACCAGTAGCAACTGAAGAGCCAGCTAAAGTTGAAACGCCAGTAGCCACTGAAGAGCCAGCTAAAGTTGAAACGCCAGTAGCAACTGAAGAGTCTGCTAAAGCTGAAACACCAGTAGTAACTGAAGAGCCTGCTAAAGTTGAAGCAAAAGTGAAAACTGAAAAATCAGCACCGCATGTTAAAACAGCGGTTACTCAAGGGTCAGCAAGTGCGCCAATGGCACAGCCTACTCCTGTAGCTGATAGCGAAGTGAAACATACGTCTGTAGCAATGGCTCACGATAAACGTGAACTAGTGCCAGATAGTGGTTTACGTGCGGGTTCTATCAAACCTGCTGGTCGTGCAAGTTCTGCAATGACTAAAACAATGAGTGTTGATTAATAACTAACATTCATTTAAAAGCCCCGCTATTTAATAAATAGCGGGGCTTTTTTGTTTATATGATTTGAATAATTATTAAAGTTTCTTCACGCCCACAATAAGCGATTTATTCACAAAGAGGTAAAGAGACGCTGCGCTTTTAGAGGTAGTAAAAAAGCTAAGCCTGCCAAGAAAGCATGACTTGTGTTTTCTCATTTACTCCTCTTTCACTTCTCTATCTGAAATAAATATTTAAGGTTTTTTCCGATGCAACGAATTTATATACCGATACAAAAAAGCGCGATATAAATACCGCGCTCTTAAATCAGCTTTTTAACTTGTGAAATTTACTCGCTTTCACTTTCCATAAAACGTTGTAACTGATCTTTTAAGTTTGGCGGAATACCTTTAATTACAAGCGTGTCAGTTGCCTCGTTGTAAGTTACGCGCTCACCTAAGTGCTTACGTTCAAAGCTTACACTCACACCACCTCCAAGACCTGAGAACTTAACCATGCTGGTTACGGTTTTTTTATCAACAGGGAAAGTTTCTTCTAGATCGTAACTTTGCTCTTTACAAAAACTATCAAACGGGCTGTCATCGCCTTTTGTAAGCGTTGCAGATAACTCGCTTACGCTGGCATCTTCACCAGTTGTCACACAGTCATTACAGTAGTCAAAAACTTGTTTACGTAAATCGTCTTTTTCTGATTTATCAAATTGTTGCTCAGATAAATAATCCTCTACTGCGCTAAGCATTACTTGGCTTTGCTGTTTTGAATCAATACCCTCTTCACAACCTAAAAAGTCTAAGAAAAAGTCAGCAACTTTACGTCCAGCTCGCCCTTTTATAAATGAAATATAACGGTTGTCGTCAGCTTGTGTATCCCACGCTGTTAAATCGATACGAGCAGCAAGTTGCATGCGTGATATGTCTAAATGACGAGAAGCGGCTAAATCAAGCTCTGAGGTCATAGAATAATGCTCTTTGATGTTAATCATCGCAATTAGCATGTAATCAGTTGCAACGTACTGGTAATGACAAAATACTAAATAGCCTGTTTCACTAAATGCATACTTATCAAGCTCTTCTTTTAAAACCGTTGAGGCTTGCTCGGTCATATGCCAAAAGCCTAACTCATCATTACGGTAACTTTGCATTGCAGATGCTACAACACTGTTTTTGTCACCACTGAAAGCACAATAACCTTTACCAGGTTTACCATTGTATGCATGATGTAATTGTTCGATAAAAATGGCTACTTTATCGTTAATTACCATCTCATCATTTCGAAGGTGAATTTGCGTATCGTCGTCTTTTTTGTCTACATAGTGAACGACTAATTTTTTAACGTCTGTTGTCATCTTTGTTTTTCACGCCTCTAGTGTTAAAATACGAGAATATAACTATTTTATTGAACCAACTAATGCCAATCTTATCAAAATACTCTAATGAAGAAGTAGAACAAATCGTCGATCAGCTTATTGATGTGCTAACTAAACACAATGCGCCGGTTGATTTAAGTCTTATGTGTTTAGGAAATTCTATCACGCATATCTTAAAAGAGCATGTACCAACAGGGAAAAGACAAGCCGTAACCGAGAACTTTGCAAAAGCGCTCGCGCAGTCGGTTAAGTAAAATTTATGAATTTATCGCAGCACAATCAATTTTCATCAAAAGCGAGTCAGCTGCTAAGTTGGGGGCATTGGTTTACCTTTGCCAATATCGGCTTAGCCCTGCTTATTAGCTTAAGCTATTTATTTGCAGACTCGCCACCTACAAGCTTTTTAGGCATTACCTATATGCTAGTTACT
Source organism: Pseudoalteromonas sp. LC2018020214 (assembly GCF_016598755.1). NCBI lineage: Bacteria > Pseudomonadati > Pseudomonadota > Gammaproteobacteria > Alteromonadales > Pseudoalteromonadaceae > Pseudoalteromonas > Pseudoalteromonas sp. LC2018020214. Next base: position 1,451,158 of record NZ_CP066804.1, on the reverse strand, counting down.
TGGCTAAGCCACACTAGTTTTATAGCCTTTTTAGCGTTTGTGCTGACGGTATTTCCGCTTAGTTTAATATTCCCCTACCCACGACACATTCGTGGCATGGCCGCTGTTATAGCCACTGTAGGCGCATCATTGCTTACTCTTGATGCTTATGTGTATGTTAATTTAGGTTATCACCTAAGTATATCTGCCTTACCTGAAATCATTTCATTGTTGTGGCATCGTTTAACAAGCTCTCCTGCTTTAACAACCATTTTAGCCAGTGGTATTGTTGTTGTTATTTTAGGCTTTCAGCTACTTGTTAGTAATTACACATGGCACCACCTAGAGCGTTTAAAGCAATATAAATTTGCACGTTACGCAATTTCTTTCTTAATCGTGTGTTTTTCGCTTAGCCACAGTATTCATATTTGGGCTGACGCCAATTTAAACTTTGACGTAACAAAACAAGATAATGTTTTGCCACTTTCATACCCTACTACCGCTAAAAGCTTGTTAGCTAAAAATGATCTGCTAGATATAGAAAGCTACGAGCAAGCACACAACGTAAAAATTAATAACCAAAATATTAGTTATCAAATGCCAAGCCCGCTTGAAAAATGCGAGGACTACACACAAGCCAATGTAGATATATTTGTATTTGAAACTCAACAACAACTCGAAAAGTTTGTTGCCGAGAATAAAAACATGCACAAAACAGAGCAGTTTTTACAGCCAACAAATCATGACGATACGTTATTTAGCTTAGTGTATGGTTTACCCGCTTTTTATAAAGCAGCAATTTTAACCGAGCAGACACTCCCAGTTTGGCAAAGTCAGCGCCGTAGCATTGAAGTAACTGGCATTGAAGAACTAAGCTTTATTAATGATCAAGCACATAGCTCTAGTGCTATTCGAGTAATTAAAGCGAGTGATATCCCTACTGTTCGAGATGATGAAACACAGGTTTTTGCTTTTAGTCTTGCCAATAACAAGCAAGAAGTAGTAACCACCTCAACTTTATACAGCTCTGACAAACGTATTTCTAAAGTAGATGGGCTAATTCAACCTAGCGATTTAATTGCAACAAGCGTTGGGCAATATTTAAATTGCAAAGCTATTGCCAAGCAAACAATGCTAGGCGTTAATCTATACAAGAAAAAAGACGATATGGGCGTGAACTACTCTCAGGGTGTTGTTATAGCCTATAAAAAAGATAGGATTACCTTAATAGATTCAGATGGTAACTTTAAAAACATCTCTGCCGCTGAAGGTTTTTCTATTGAACAAGGTTTAGATATACCATTTTTAGTACAGAGTATTAAAAAGCTCAAAACCTTTACCCAATAACAGTTATCCTAACCTAGCTTGATATACCACCAAGCTAGGTTATAGTTTTATATTGTTGTTAGATATAAAAACCAAGGATGACATGTATGTTTAAAACTTCTCGTTATATTCTCCATTCTAGCTTTTTACTTATCAGTTTTTTTAGCTTTAGCGATACCACTTACTACAAATGTGTAACAGAAAAAGGCACTGTCTTTTCTCAACTCCCCTGTGACGACGAAGCAACGACTTATAAAGTTAACACAACGGGTAATCAGTATTCTGGTCCTAAGGTTGACTACACTAAACAACTAAACGAACTTGAGCGTGAAAGGCTTCTATCTGGCTTACAGGCAGAGCTTCGCAGTAATAACCATAAACTAACAATACTTGATCGTAATAAAGAGCGTGCTGAATACAAACAACAAGAGCGGTTAAATCATATCTTAGCCATTGATGATAAAAAGCGTATTACTAAAGACATTACTAAAAAACTAAAAATAATTAATAAAACATATAAGAAAAACGTATCGGCTGTGACTAAACAAATTAAAATTCTCGAAAAAAAGATAGCTCAATTCCAATAAGTTACTCTTAGTTAGTAAGTAACATTTATCTTGGTTTTAAACTTAAAATAACATACCCTTAACACAATAGAGTATAAACTCTAGGGACTTTTAAGGAGTGCAAATGCAACCTCGCCATATTGCTGAATTAATTTTAACGAGTTTTAAAAGGCACTATCAGTTATTTCAAAAAACAACAGCCAAAGCCCCTCTTGCCTTTGCAAAAAAAGATTGGCAAGCAATTAATGATATCAGCCGTTTGCGTATCAGCTATTATGATGATCGTGTTAACGAAACCACGCAAGCGCTAAAAAAAGAAACCCCAACCGAACAACTCGATGAAAGCCTATGGCTTGAAGTTAAAAAGATATACCAGCATTTTTTATGTTTTCATCCCCAAGCAGAGCTCGCCGAAACTTTTTATAACTCTGTATTTTGCCGGCTGTACCATAGGCGCTATTTTCATAATGACTTTATATTTGTAGAAGCAACCTTAAAAGATGCTCCTTCAGTGCCTGTAGAAGCAGAATATAGAACATACTTTCCTGTAGTTGATGGCCTCAAACCAACAATAAAACGCATTATTAGTCATTTTGATTTTAAGGCCCCATTTGTAAATTTAGAGCGTGATATTCGCCTCCTTGTTAAAGCTTTTTATAAACAAGCCCCCGATACACATCACCAACCTTGGCAAATGCGCTTTGATATTTTACACACACCTTTTTATCGTAATAAAGCAGCCTATATTGTTGGTCGTGTTGTTTCAAAAAGTGGGGTTCAGCCCTTTATAATCGCTGTATTACACGATGAAGATAACGGATTATATTTAGATGCACTTTTAACTAAGTCATCTCAAATGCGTGTTATTTTTGGCTTTGCCCGCGCTTATTTTATGGTAGAGACACACGCACCTTCAGCACTTGTTCGATTTTTAAATCAACTTATGCCAAACAAAACACTTGCTGAACTTTATAACGCAGTGGGTTTTCATAAGCAGGGGAAAACTGAGTTTTACCGAGAGTTTTTAAATCACTTATCTCACTCTAGTGATGAGTTTACAATTGCACCGGGGACTCCCGGTATGGTGATGATGGTATTTACCCTCCCCTCATTTGGCTATGTTTTTAAAGTAATAAAAGACAAATTTGGTGAGAGTAAACCCTTTGGCCGTGATACCGTATTAAAACGCTATCAACTGGTAAAAAATCATGATCGCGTTGGCAGAATGGCCGATACCATAGAGTATTCTAACGTCGTATTTCCTTTAGCGCGTTTTGATAGTAATTTACTTGCGCAATTACATAAAACAATTGGCTCATCAATGATAATTGAGGGCGATTGGTTGATCATCAAGCATTTGTATATTGAACGGCGCATGACACCTCTTAACTTGTTTTTAGAAAATGCTGATGAAGAAAGTGTCGCCGACGCGATTGAAGAATATGGGCAAGCCCTAAAAGAAATGATTGCTGTTAATATATTCCCTGGTGATATGCTCTTAAAAAACTTTGGTGTAAGTAAGCACAAACGTATTATTTTTTACGATTACGATGAAGTTCAATATCTAACCGATATGAACTTTAGAGCATTACCAAAAGCAAAGAGCTATGACGACTATCTAATGAATGAACAAAGTTACTCTGTTGCACCACAGGACGTATTTCCTGAGCAACTTTGTACATTTGTAATGCCAAACCCTATGTATAAAAAGTTTTTACTCAGTACTCATCCTGAGCTTATAGATGTTAGCTTTTGGAAGCAGGCACAACAAAATATAAAAAATGGTCAGGTAAGTCATATTTACCCATACCCGACAGCACAGCGCTTTATTCACCACTGGTAAGCGCTAAAGGACACACACAATGAATATAAGTAAAATAGATTTAAATTTACTCGTTTACCTCGATACATTGCTTCGAGAATGCAGCGTAACACGCGCTGCTAATCAATTGAGTATAACGCAACCTGCAATGAGTAATGGCCTTAAACGTCTTCGTAACTTATTTAACGACCCTATTTTAGTTCGTACCAGCGATGGTATGGTGCCTACCGAGCGTGCTTTGGAGTTACAACCCGTTATTCGTGGCATATTAATGACGCTTGAAGAAACTCTAGCTCCTAATCGAGAATTTGAGGCAAGCCAAAGTAAGCGTGTGTTTAGAATAATGGCCAGTGATTACGCTGCAAGTACATTAGCACCAAAGCTTTTAAGTAAATTGCACGAAGAAGCCCCTGATACTACTTTAGATATACTCACACCAAGTGATGTCACCTTTCATGATGTAGAAAACGGTAAAGTAGATATGGCAATCAACCGTTTTGAAAACTTACCTCAGTCTTTTCATCATAAACGTATTTGGAAAGATAGTTTTTGCTGCTTAGTAAAAGCCGATAATCCTATAATTGAAAACTTTAGTCTCGACAGCTATTTAAAAGCGCGCCATATATGGGTAAGCAAAACAGGTTTTGGTGTAGGTGTAGGTATGGACCCTAAAGATGTGCAAAAACTTGGCTGGGTTGACGAAGCACTTGCTCACTTTGGTAAGCATCGTAATATTGCCACTTTTACGCGTAACTACCATGTGGCAATCCATTTAGCTAAAGAGAAAAATTTAATTGCGACCCTTCCTTCAAAAGCCGCAAATATATATTTAGATGATCCGGGGCTTAAAATTTTAGAGCCACCATTTCCAATCCCTCCTTTTGAGCTTGATATGATTTGGAGCCCACTGTTACATCGCGACGCGAGTCACATTTGGTTACGTCAAAAAGTAGCTGAAGTAGCTGAAGAGCTAAAATAACTTTATTACACAATATAATGTAAAAATTGCTAGGTTAATTTTAGCCTGTTAACTTAGCATCTTACTAAAATAAAATTAAACCAATAAAATCAAATAACTACATAACTATTGAAACGTGGAACATACATTGCTTTTATTAGATTGAACTATACATTCATTTAATTAAAGAGGTCATTATGAACACCCATCAAGGATCAGAAGTAAATCATATTACTGACATCATTCAAGTTATGAACAGCGGCATAGATTTTTATCAAAAAGCACAGGAAAAAGTTGAAGACCCTGCTATTGGTGCACTTTTTCAGCGTATGATTGATGCCCGAAAAGTGAGTGTTGAGCGCTTGCAGCCATATGCAATTAATGAAAAAGGCGAACGCGAAGATGGCTCATCTTTCGCAGTTGAAGCACGACGTGCGTACACAGCCCTATTGACTACTTTTACCTCACACAACGACAGCACGTATGTAAAAGAGCTTGAAGAGGTAGAAGATAAAACCCTTGAAGAAATTAAAGCAGCAATGGATAAACCGCAACCAGCTGACTGCGAAGCTGCACTGGCTAAAACATTATTAACAATGCAAAGCTGCCATGCAGAAATGAGCCGTATGCAAAAGCATTAAGCTTACATAGCGCATAACTAGAACCCAGCCTCGAGCTGGGTTTTTTATTGCCTCTAATACCAATCTACATATTTTTTTAAGCAATTTAACGAATTGAATTACATTATAACGATGCTAAATAGACCCATATTTAAGCAGATCGGTATAAACACCACCTTATTTCACCACATATTAAATACATAATTAGTACAAATATTTAATGTTATTAGAATGTTTATTTAACCACGCTTTATTTTTGCTGTGCTAATTTTGTTAATAGGTACCTAAAACCTTGCTGTGGCGCCGCAGCATTTAATTAAAAATAAGGTCCAATATGAAAAGCAAACTACAAAATAATGCTGATGTAGATATGACCCCGATGTTAGACATAGTGTTCATTTTACTAATTTTCTTTATTGTAACTACATCTTTTGTAAAACCTGTGGCTATTGAATTAAACCGACCACTCGACAGCCCTCAAATAGATAAGCCTGTTAAAAATGCTTTATTTAGAATTGATGAAAGTAACGGAGTATATTTTTCGGGGAGGTTAATTGATTTAGAGCAAGTTGCAACTAATTTAGCTATGTTCGCGGCTGAATATGAAATAAGTTCGGTACTTATAACCGCAGACGAAAACAGTACACATAATACTTTAATGAATGTAATGAATAATATTAAGCAATACGATGATTATCCAATAAGTTTGATTTCTAAATAGAATCAGCCCAAGCTAAAACCAAAAAAAGGGCCTTACGGCCCTTTGAGTTAAATAACAAAAGGGAGAGTTGCTTAACCTAAATTCTGGCTAATAAATCTATCTCTAGCAGCTATTTTCAGCGTTAACTGCGTTGAATTTAATTGCAATAGGCCAGCTATTGACGCGTAAATTCGCCTTGTTTTCACTGAAAACCTCTGGCTAGAGAAATCAAAGTTTAAATATCTTAACCAGAGTTTAGGTTAGTAATTAAAAACGGTATTCTGCACCTACGTAGTAGTAAGCACCGTTAAATCCAAACGGAGCCGAACGACGTGAGTAGTCAAACACACCTGAGCTACTTATTACTGTGTTGCCACTAGCATCCACAATAGTACCTGAGCGAGAGTTACCTATTTCATTTTTATCTGGGTAAACATCGAACAAGTTATTTGCACCAATATTTACTGATAAATCTTCAGTAACGAAGTAGTTAACTTTAACGTCAGTTAAAATTTCTGCGCCATACGTTTGACGACCGCCATCTTCTACTGTGTATTCACCAAAACGATTAAGTGACAGGTTAACAGTCCAATCATCACGTTGATAAAGCGCACTTAAGTTAATACGGTCCTCTGGTTGCCACTCTTCTATAATAGAGATGTCTTCAGCTGAGAATATATCTTCTACTTTTACTGTCTCAAGGCTTGAGCCAGCAGGAGAGAACAACGATACAACATCTGTTTTGGTAAAGTTAGCTGCAAGTGTAAAATCAAGCGTGCCGCCTAAACCTTCGGTGTTCCACGTTGCTACAAAATCAACACCACGAGTTTCTGTATCAGCACCATTTAAGAAAAACTGCCCTACGCCAGCACCAGCACTGTTTAGTGCTGCATCAAGGCTTGTAGATAACCCTTTACCTAAGCGATCACTAATTACAATACGGTCGTCAATATCAATCGAGTAGTAATCAACGGTTACATTAATATTATCGGTAACGTTATACACAATACCTAAACTACGGTTTTGTGATTTTTCTTCTTTAAGTTTTGGAATACCTAAACTTTGCGCAAGTGTTGAATCATTTCTAAATGTACCAACTTCTTCTGCAACTAAATTACCATTAGTATCAACAACAAATTGTGTGCTTACGTTATTAAAGTAAAGCTGCTGCATTGAAGGCGCTCTAAATCCTGAGCTTAATGCACCACGTAATGAAATATCGTCGGTTATAGACCAGTTACCAGCAAGTTTAAAGTTTACTGTATCGCCAAAACCTTTGTAGTTATCGTAGCGAAGTGCACCAGATAAAATCACATCTTCAATTACATAAGCTTCTGCATCTACGTAAAATGAAATTACATCACGTGACTCATCCACTGAAGACGCAGGTGATGAACCACCAAAACCTTGTGAACCACCCGATGCATCTTCAGAGCCAACACCACCACTTAAACCGCTGTAAATACTTACACCATTTAATGTGTCGTAATCGCGGTACGCATATTCATTACCTTCTAAAATACGGTATTCATCAGTACGTATTTCAGCACCCATCGCTAACGAATAATCATCAAAGTTTTGCGTAAAATCAATATTGATTGTTTGCAGTGATAATTCCATGCCGTAAGCGTACGCTTCACGTGGAATAGTTGTACGAATATCAGCTGCACTTAAGCCTTGGTCATAACGTAAAAAGTTAGCGTATGAGGCATTGATAGTGTCACTTGTAGTGTAATCAATGCTGTTCTCACCATAGGTGTAAGATAAATCAAGGCTTGCATCGTTATCAAATTCAGTTTTATAACCAAAATTGTACGAGATATCGTCGATAGTTGTGTTGATTTTTGGTAAGAAACCTAGCGGAATCGTCGCATCGTTATCTTGTAGTACTGGGTTACCACCTGCATTTGCATTATGACGGAAAAATGCAGCCGACTCATTTTCACGTGTTGAGTAAGTAATAAAGCCGTAAAGCTCGCCATCACCTAACTCGTAACCGGTATTAATTGTTAAACCAAACTGCTGAGAGTCAGCATCACCAATTCTAAAGGTATCACGATCGGCTGTCAGCTCACGCGGATCACCAGCAAGTAAAGTGCCGTCACTTAGTTCTGTACAACCATAAAACTGACAAGAGCCATGTAAACCGGCACGGTTAGTGGGTGCACGGTCACGGTAATTAATAGTTGTATTTAAATAACCGTCATCACCTAGCGCAAAGCCTTTATTAAAATCAAGGTTAATGGTTTCGCCATCGCCTTCAGAATATTGACCGTAGTTAATAGCCGCTTTACCACCTTCACTACCATCTTTGAGCACAATATTAATAACACCTGCAATTGCATCAGAACCATACTGAGCAGCAGCGCCATCACGTAATACTTCAATGCGTTTAATTGCAGAGGCTGGAATTGCATTCATGTCAGTACCTGCGGTACCACGCCCAACAGAGCCATTAATATGAATAATACTTGCTTGGTGACGACGTTTGCCGTTAATTAACACCAATGTTTGATCGGGGCCCAAACCGCGAAGTGTCGCAGGTCTTAAAGCATCAGTACCGTCACTAATTGCAGAGCTTGAAAAGTTAAATGAAGGGGCGATAGACTGTAGCATACGACCAACTTCTGTTTGGCCTGTATTTTCAAGCGCTTCAGCACTTAAGATATCTACTGGAACGGGTAAATCTTCAACTGAACGTCCTGCTACACGGCTACCGACAATAGCAATTTTTTCAATTTTTTCTTGAGCGACTTCTTCTGCTGCGTTTACACCTTGCGAATTTACTGCAAGTAAAGCTGGTAATACTGCTGCACTGACCGCTGAAAGCTTCATCATGTTGTTATCATTCCTGTTGATTTGTTTGAGTTTTATACTCAGTAAACCATTTTGATCAACAACCGCATCGAGCTCAGTCCCACCTAATAATGCCTCTAGAGCATCTAGCTGAGTGTAAAATCCATAAACTGAATTTGCGTCATACTGCTTTGCCAACTCATAAGAAAACACCACGGTTTGCTCTGTTTGTTTAGCATATTCAATTAAGGCTTTGTCTGCTCGCTGCGCTTTTATATCAAATTGCACCATTTGCCCAGTGGTTTGTGTTGCTGCTTGTACACTTAAACTAAAAATAGCCGGTGCAAGCACACTAAATCCACTCAATAAATGCGTTTGGTTACTGCGCAACTTATATAAACAGCTGACAAACAAAAATCCTCTATGGGTTTGTTTCTTTTTTTTAATGTTTTTTTTACGTTCAATCTTTATTGATGCAACTTTATCTAACATTAGTTTGATTTGCATAACGTCTACTTATGATTCTGTATGGTGTTTTAGCGTTACTACATGCTCACCTAAACGCTCATGATCAATCGAAAAATTAGTTTGTAAACTTTCTAGTAAACCTTCAACGTCACCGGCTTTAAATACTCCAGCCACTTTAATACTGGCAAGCTCAGCTGATGAAAGCTCAAAACGTGTGGCTGTATAGCGGCTTACTTCATTTAAAGCATCGCTTAGCTCTTCTCCATTAAAAATAAGCATACCGTTTTGCCATGCCAAATCGCGCTGTACGTCGTTCATTGAAAGCTGCGTAATTGGCTTTGTAACACTTTGCTCAATAACTGCTTTTTCGCCTGAGGTAACAATATTGGCATTAATTTGACGAATTTTTTGCGTGCTATTATCTGCAAGTTGATAATCTTTAAAGTCATTTGCATCAACCGCTACACTTGGGTCGGTGATCATCACTTTGCCTTCAGTAACCACCAGTTCTAAATCTGATGAAGTATTGCGTTGTACATTAAATACCGTGCCTAACGCGGTAAAACTTTTATCACCAGCCATAACACTAAATGGACGCGTGGCATCTTTTGCTACATTAAAGCGCCCTTCCCCACGACTAAGTAATAACTGCCTGCGGCCTTTACTATAAGCAACTTCTAGTAAGCTATTAGTATTAAGCTGTACTATGGTGCCGTCTGGCAACACATACGTTGCTTGCTCGCCTACTTTTGTTTTGTAAATTTTAGTGTAATTAACTTTTGCAAGCTCTTGGTTGTAGCCATTTTCTAAATTAATTAATAAGTAGCTGCATACCATTAACGCTGCAAATAAGCTCGCTGCAATTGAGTAAGAAAAAATCCACTTGTTTTTTGATGTTTTAGTATTGTTTCGCTGAGGAAATAAATGACTTAATTCGTTTAATACTGAAAGCTCATCCCAAAGCTGAGCAAGCTCGTATATAGAGTCTTGATGTGCGGTGCTTTGCATCATCCATAATTTAAATTGCTCTTTTTCATCATCAGTTAAACCACGATCAATCGCGCTTATCCAATCACATGACTTTTCTAAGATTAAATCTTTTGAATTAAATTGATGAACATTACTCATTCTGCGACCCTCTTAACTGATATAGGATGTGCCTGAGCTTTAGGATTCGTTTGAGGGCTTTGCTCATGTTCACGCATGTACAACATGGTTTGTAACAACCCTTTGGCAATGTGTTTTTCAACAGTGCTTTGGCTTAACTGCATTTGGTCTGCTATCTCTTTTTGGCTCATACCGTAAACTTTTTTTAATATAAAGCATTTACGAATCGATGAGCTTAGTTGCTCAGTAGCTCTACAAAAAAGTAAGAAACGCTCTTTAGATGTGTATTCGTCTTCGAGCTTCATTGATTTGAGTAATACGGGCAATTCGTTATCGTTTTCTAACGAATCATTAAATTTATTGTCCCACTTAGCTATATGGTTGAGTGCTAGATGTTTTGCTGTTTTTAGCATATAACTGCGGGTAAACTGGATGTCTTGTTTTAAATCAGCTTCATAGCTTTTTACAAAAGTTTCTTGCACAATATCTTCTACATCGTCGGGTTGAACAATGCGCGATACAAAACGTTTGAGCTGTTTAGAAATATCAACAAATGTTGACGTGAACTTTACTTTTTTCGTCATCCTTAACATCCACCTGTTGTTATTTTTATTATTAGGGCGTGTTGGCCTTTCGTGGTTGAATTTGCAGCAGTACGTTTGGTATTTAGGCAAGGCAGAGCCTATGTAGTATGGTTATTCCCCATAAATAGGTGATAACGCAGCATAAATACCATACATGCGCTGCCCTTTGGGTTCAATCCACAAAGGTTAACACGCCCCAATAGATTACGAGTTTTTGACATAAAAACAAGCTCAAATGTTAATTCTGGGTTATTTAAATGCATAGGAAGATAAATGAGTAAATTTTTAGATTATATACGACTTAGTTTCTTTGCATTCGGTTTACTACTTGGAGTGCAAATACCTGCATTTGTAAGTGACTTTGGCCAAGCACTATCAGCCCAGTTAATTGAAGCTAATAATGCCGTTGCGCCTTTTAAAAGTGATGCAGCTAAGTATTTCAATAATGATTTAAATAAGCTAATAAAACACTATCAAAATATTGATGATGAAATTGTGAACAAAGGGGCAAGTAATATCAGTACTCTTTACGAGCGACAGCAAGATTTACAGATAGCCGTAAATAGGTTTGAGAAATCTCCGTATATATTTACTATGATCAGTGGCATGAGCGATATAAAGCAACAAGTATGGCAACGCTTTGAAGGTCAAATCATTTTGAAAAAAGACTCTATTATAGCCGCCATTGTTGCAGCCATAATTGTTGCCTTGCTTGCAGAGCTTACTGGTTATTTGTTTTTAACTGGAGTAAAACGCTCATTTAAACACTTATTCGCAGCTCAAAAATAATGATTTCATAAAATCATAAAATACATCGGTTTTGCGGGTTGTTAAACTATTTTGCGGACGTAAAAACCAAACCGGTGCATCATCTTGTGCCATTACCCCTGGCATAACTTCAACCAAAATACCGTTTTTAAGATCTTCATTAATCGCTATTTTTGACTTAATAGCGATACCATGACCTGCAATAGCAGCTTGTGTCATATTATCGGAGTTTGAAATAGTAAAACGAGTTTTAGCATTAAAGGTATGTATTTTTTTGTGTTCGTCAAAAAGCTTTAACTGGCGTTGCCACGGCAGGCAAACCCAATAATGTTCACTCAATTGCGTTAAATTTTCAGGCATGCCGTACTTTTCTATATAGCTAGGGGCTGCACACAGTATGCGACTATTGTTTACGATTTTACGAGAAAGTAATCCTGAGTCATTTAATTTTCCCACCCTAATTGCAACATCTTGCGCGTCATCAACCACATTTACAAAATGATCCGTTATTAAAAAATCAAGCTTTAGTTCAGGGTAAGCTTGCTCAAACTCATTGAGTTTAGGCATTACGTATTTTGAAAAAACCCAAGGCGGCATGGTCACGCGTAGTAAACCACTCACCGATGAGCTACGCGCGCCAATACTATGCTCAGCATCGTGAAGAGCTTCTATTATAGCCCCCACACGCGTATAAAATATTTCACCTGCGGGAGATAACCGTACTCGCCTGCTATCTCTAAAAACAAGTACTGTAGCAAGCTCACGCTCTAGTTTACTTAAGCGATGGCTCACCGTTGCAGGCGATAAACGCTGCTCGCGGGCAGCAGCAAGTACGCCCTTATTTTCAACTACAGCTATAAATGTTTCTAGGTCGCTTAAATTATACATAAAGATGCCATTGTGCACTTTTCAATGTTTAATATTTTCGAATGAAGCTTTCAGTATTGCAATGTTTATTTAAATATCTAAAACACTATAATTGCAAATAGTCTAATTATTGAGGTTCAATCATGAGTTTAAAAGCGCAAATAGATGCCTATAACGTACAAAAAGATGCCAAATTACCGGCTGACGTTTTGGCACTAATGAACACTACAAACGAAGAGCTAATTGCACAGCATATTAAAGACAATGCATTGCAAATTGGTCAAAAAGTAGAAAACTTTAGCTTAGCCAACCATAACGGCGAAAACATTGAGCTTGCAGATTTATTAAAAAAAGGCCCGGTAATTATTAGCTTTTACCGTGGTGGCTGGTGCCCATATTGTAATTTAGAACTAAAAGCACTTAACGACTACTTACCACAATTTAAAACTCAAAGTGCTCAGTTAGTCGCAATATCACCACAACTACCTGATGAAACTCTCTCAACTGCACAAAAAAACGACCTTGAATTTGACGTGCTTTGCGATGTGAGCAATAAAGTAGCTGAGCAATTTGGTTTATTGTTTACACTTGATGAGCGTATTCAAGCGTTATATACACAATTTGGTATTGATTTTGAACACTACTACGGCGATAAAAGCTTTAAATTACCGCTACCGGCCACCTATGTGATAAACCAAGAAGGTGTTATTACATACGCATTTTTAAGCGAAGATTACACCCTACGCGCAGAACCTATTGATGTTATGACAGCACTTGAATCGGAGAATAATTAATGTCTATTTTAAAATCGTTAAAAACACTTACTCTTTCACTACTTGTGGGCACAAGCCTTGTATCTGGTTATGCAGTCGCTGATGAACCAAAAGAACAAGCAAAACCTAAAGTGCTTATTTTTGATGTAAATGAAACCCTACTTGATTTAACGTCAATGCGTACCTCTATTGGTAAAGCGCTAGGCGGACGTGAAGATTTATTACCACTGTGGTTTTCAACTATGCTGCATCATTCATTAGTAGATACAGTAAGCGGTAGTTATCACGACTTTGGGCAAATCGGTGTGGCGTCACTTCTTATGGTTGCTCAAAACAACAACATTGATATTACAAGTAAACAAGCTAAAACAGCTATTGTTACGCCTCTTTTAACGCTTCCTCCACACAGCGATGTTAAAGAAGGACTGGCAAAACTCAAAGCACAGGGCTATAAGTTAGTAAGCCTTACAAATTCTTCAAACAAAGGTGTAAAGGCACAGTTTGAAAGCGCTGGTTTAATGTCTTACTTTGATGCGCGTTACAGCATTGAAGATATTAAAATTTACAAACCAGACTTACGTGCGTATGAGTGGGTACTTAAAAAGCTAAACGTAGCACCAAATGAAGCAATGATGGTTGCAGCCCATGGCTGGGATGTTGCTGGTGCAAAAGAAGCTGGCTTACAAACCACTTTTATAGCACGCCCAGGTAAAGCACTTTACCCATTAGCTAAAAAACCAGATCATGTTGTGAAAGATTTACATGAATTAGCCGCTCTACTTAAATAAGTACACGCTGATGAATCAATACCCAAGCGGCCAATGTTAGGATGACATTGGCCGCTTTTTTGTAACTAACCCTAAATATGTCTTAGTGTATTTATTTTCATAATTAGTATGTTAAAAATTGAATGTAAACAAAGCATTTAGCCCGCTATGCGTTATTTTATCTGCTAGCAATTTAGTACTCACAACGCTACTATTAAATAAATACGTGGTGGAGAACATAATGAATAGTGAAAGATTAGGTGAGTTTGAGCAGTACTTTCAAATTAATGAAAGTATAAGAGTAAATTTATTCCCCGTATCAAACGGACAAGTTCCTAAATCGCAGCTTGAGCTTGAAGACGACATTCCCCCACTATTTAGATTAGCAAATGAAGTAAGTGAGCTTGAGCAAAGCTCGTTACGCCCACTGCGTAACTTAGGCGATATAGCACAAGAGCTAGCTACTTTTTTACAAGCGCAGTCACGTAAAATAGATTTAATAATGAGCCATATTTTGGCCTCAGAACAAGCCCAAGATAACGCAATACAATGTGATAGCTACGGCGGTGGCGGTATTCGTTTTACATCACCCGAAGTACACTCAATTGGCCAAGCATTTAGAACCAAACTGTTTTTGCACCACGAGGCCTCTGCGGTTTATTGTTACACCGAAGTTGTGGCAGTAGAAAAACAAGATAGCGAACACTACCAATACACTATGCTCTTTACCGCAATTAGAACCACAGACCAAGAACTTATTGTTAGAGCGAGTTTACATGCTCAAACCCGACAACTTAAAAAACGTCAAGAACTTGATCAAAACCAAGGCGAGCTAAACAGTGATAATTAGCTGACATCTTTATGTAAAATGCTAAACTAGCGCCATCTTAATTAGTATATAAAATTCATGAACTTTAGACTTTTACCAGAATGGGCCGAGCAAGACGCTGTTATGCTTACATGGCCTCACAAAGACACCGATTGGGCCGACAACTTAGCGCGTGTAGAACCTGTATATATTGAACTTGCTAAACACATAACAACGCAGCAACAGCTTGTTATTGTGGCGCATAACAGTGCCTTAAAAGTGCATATTACAGCATTACTAAATAGTGCTAACGTCTCTCTTAATCGTGTTCATTTTGTAGTAACGCCTACTAACGATACATGGGCGCGCGATCATGGTCCGCTTACTTGCGCCGCAATTGATTCACCAGAGCAACTAAAAGTATATGATTTTACTTTTAATGGTTGGGGCAATAAGTTTGAAAGCGCATTAGACAATCAAATTAATCGTACTTTGGTAAAAGAGCTCAGCAGCGCACACAACCAATATCAAGCGCTCGATATGGTACTTGAAGGTGGCGGTATTGAAATAAACGAGCACGGTGTGTTGCTAACAACCAGCGAATGTTTGCTTAATAAAAACCGTAACCCTGATTTAAACCCAAATGATATTGAAGCACTTTTGAAAGAGCACTTAGGCGCGACGAGTTTTTTATGGGTTGAACATGGCTATTTAGCGGGCGATGACACCGACAGCCACATTGATACCTTAGTGCGTTTTGCACCAAATAATACCCTTGTATATGTGCAGTGTGACGATAAAACTGATGAGCACTTTAGCGCACTTGATGCGATGGAAAAACAACTAAAAACCTTTAAAACTGCCGATAACACCCCATATAACTTAATTGAGTTACCGTGGCCAAAAGCCGCTTATGACGATGAGCAAACACGCTTACCGGCTACCTACGCTAACTACTTAATTATTAATAATGCTGTGCTTGTGCCAACGTATAATGATGCCAATGATGAGCGTGCTCTTGCGCAAGTTCAAAAAGCATACCCACAACACACTATTATTGGCGTAAATTGCCAACCAATTATTGAACAATTTGGCAGCCTGCACTGTATTACAATGCAATTACCTCGTGGATTTTTAGCTGGAGCAGCACAATGACAAGCCCTGCAAAATTAACCGTTGCGTTAGTGCAACAAAGCAATACCGATAACGCTCAGGACAATATGGCAAAATCAATAAGTGCCATTCGTGAAGCCGCTCAAAAAGGTGCAAAACTGGTTGTACTCCAAGAGCTACACCGAAGCCTCTATTTTTGCCAAACCGAAAATGTTGACGTATTTGATTTAGCCGAAACCATTCCAGGCCCTAGCAGTAATGCCTTAGGTGAGCTTGCTAAAGAGCTAAGCATTGTTATTGTCGCGTCTTTATTTGAAAAACGCGCTACGGGCCTTTATCACAATACTGCGGTTGTATTAGAGCAAGACGGCAGTATTGCAGGTAAATACCGCAAAATGCATATTCCTGATGATCCAGGTTTTTACGAAAAATTTTACTTTACCCCAGGTGATATCGGTTTTGAGCCTATTCAAACCTCAGTAGGTAAATTAGGCGTGCTAGTATGTTGGGATCAATGGTTTCCTGAAGCTGCACGTTTAATGGCAATGGCTGGCGCTGAGGTATTAATTTACCCAACCGCTATCGGTTGGGATCCTAACGACGACATTGCTGAGCAAACTCGTCAAAAAGATGCGTGGGTTATTAGCCAGCGTGCCCATGCTGTTGCCAATGGCGTGCCGGTAATTAGCTGTAACCGCGTTGGCCATGAAAGTGACCCTAGTGCGCAAAGCGATGGTATTTCGTTTTGGGGCAATTCGTTTATTGCAGGCCCACAAGGTGAACTATTAGCAGAGGCTAATAATACTGATGAGCAAATTTTAGTAGTAGAAATTGATCAAAAACGCTCAGAAAACGTAAGACGTATTTGGCCTTTCTTACGTGACCGTAGAATTGATCACTATAAAGACCTAACAAAAATATACCGAGACTAAGTAATCTTAACTCAAGATGGCTCTTACTTGCTAAGAGCCAACTATAAATGGAGTAATAAATGGCGTTTGAGCAATGGGCAGCCTTGCCTTGGGTAAAATCTCATAAAGATAAAATTCAATGGGGCCAGCTAAGCGGAAGTGGTTTAAGTATTGCTATTGCTGAAGGCGTTAAACAACAAGATAACTTAGTCTTAATTGTTACGCCGGATACACCAAGTGCACTGCGCCTTGAAACAGAATTAGAATATTTATTACCCGATAACCCAGTCATGGTATTTCCTGATTGGGAAACTCTGCCATACGATCATTTTTCTCCCCATCAAGATATTATTTCAGCCCGTTTGGCCACTTTAAACACCTTAAAAAAAGAACAACAAAGTGTGTTAATTGTGCCTGTATCTACTTTAATGTTGCGCACAGCCCCGGCCTCATTTATTTACGGTTCAACAATAAACTTTAAAGTAGGCGACAAGCTAGACACACATAACTTTCGTGACAACTTAGAGCAAGCTGGTTATTTAAATGTTCAACAAGTAATGGAGCACGGCGAATACGCTATACGCGGCTCTATCGTTGACTTATACCCAATGGGTAGCCCACACCCATTTAGACTCGACTTTTTTGATGACGAACTCGATACCATTCGCTTATTTGATGTAGAAACACAGCGCTCTGATGAAAAAGTAGATAAAATTGAGCTACTTCCAGCGCATGAATTTCCTACTAACGACGCTGATATTGAACGCTTTAGAATAAGCTACCGTGAAAAATTTGGCGCAAGCTCGCAACAAGATTCAGTTTACATGCAAGTAAGCAAAGGTAACTGGCCTGCAGGTATTGAATACTACATGCCATTATTTTTTGAAAAGCTCGCGACTATTTTTGACTACCTGCCAGATACAACAACCGTTATGCAGCTGGGTGATTTAGAGCACGCGGCAGATAACTTTTGGCACGATGTAAATGTACGCTATGAAAACCGCAGAGTTGACCCACTTCGTCCATTACTTGAACCTAATGCGCTTTATCAGCCAATTGAAGAGCTGTTTTCTAATTTAGGCAATTTTGCACGTATTAGATTATCCCTTGCAAAGCTTGGCACTAAAGCAGGTAATAAAAACTTAAGCGTTAGCGAGCTGCCAGCCATTCGAATTGATCATAAACAGCATGAACCTTATGGCGCGTTTATAAATTATGTAGCAGAGCAAAAAAAGAAAAAAGGCCGCATATTACTCAGTGTTGAATCGGACGGTCGTCGCGAATCATTACTGAGCATTTTAAAACCAAGCGGTTTAAAATTTAAAGAATTTGAAACACTCGAACAATTTACAAAAAGCGCGAGTGATGTAGGTTTAATAGTAAGCCCGCTTGAACAAAGTGTCATACTTGGTACTAAACCAAGCCTTTCTATTATTACCGAGCAAGAACTGCTTGGCATAAAAGTATCTCAGCGCAGACGCCGCAAGCACAAGTACGAAGCCAGCCAAGATGCGCTAATCCGTAATTTAGCTGAGCTTAAAGAAGGCCAACCTGTTGTGCATCTTGATCACGGTGTTGGGCGTTACCAAGGTTTGCAAACAATTGATGCTGCAGGTGTAGTGACTGAGTTTGTTACGATTACTTACGCAAGTGAAGCTAAACTTTACGTGCCAGTATCTGCATTGCATATGCTTAGTCGCTACTCTGGCGGTGAAGAAGCCAGCGCCCCGCTGCATAAGCTTGGCTCAGATGCGTGGGAAAAAGCAAAAAAACGTGCGGCTGAAAAAGTTCGCGATGTCGCCGCTGAATTACTCGACATTTATGCTCAGCGCCAAGCAAAACCTGGTAATAAATTTACTCTAGACGCCCCTGCATATCGCCAATTTAGCGATAGCTTTCCGTTTGAAGAAACTGACGATCAGCGCAACGCCATAGAAGCCGTATTAGGTGATATGCAATCAAAACAAGCCATGGATCGCTTAGTGTGTGGTGACGTAGGCTTTGGTAAAACAGAAGTGGCCATGCGCGCTGCTTTTGTAGCAGTTAACGATGATAAGCAGGTAGCTATTTTAGTGCCCACCACCCTGCTGGCTCAACAACACTATGAAAACTTTAAAGACCGCTTTGCTGATTTTCCTATTGAAGTAGGTGTACTTTCGCGCTTTAACTCCACTAAAGAGCAAAAAGACACACTTGAAAAAATGGCCAATGGTAAGCTCGATATAGTTATTGGTACGCATAAGCTTATTCAGCAAGACATTAAATTTAACGATTTAGGCTTGTTAATTGTTGATGAAGAACATCGCTTTGGTGTTCGCCAAAAAGAGAAAATTAAAGCACTGCGCGCCGATGTAGACATACTCACACTGACTGCAACACCAATACCTCGTACACTCAACATGGCCATGAGCGGCATGCGCGATTTATCGATAATCGCAACGCCACCGGCTAAACGTTTAGCGGTAAAAACCTTTGTACGCCAACGCGATGTAGAACTAATACGCGAAGCGGTACTGCGAGAAATTAAACGCGGTGGCCAAGTTTACTTTTTACATAACAACGTAGAAACTATTGAGCGTGTTGCACAAGAAATTAGTGAATGGGTACCTGAAGCCAGTGTGACTACAGCCCATGGCCAAATGCGCGAGCAAGAGCTTGAGCAAATAATGACTGACTTTTACCATCAAAAATACAACGTGCTGGTATGTACCACGATTATCGAAACCGGTATTGATGTGCCTACGGCTAATACCATTATCATGGACAGAGCAGATAAACTCGGCCTTGCCCAGTTACACCAATTACGTGGACGAGTTGGGCGAAGCCACCATCAAGCGTATGCCTACTTACTAACAGGTGATCCTAAAGCGCTTTCTAAAGATGCGAGTAAACGCTTACAAGCAATTGAATCATTAGAGGATTTAGGTGCAGGTTTTGCCCTCGCTACACACGATTTAGAAATTCGTGGTGCGGGTGAGCTACTTGGCGATGATCAATCAGGCCAAATGCAAACCATCGGCTTTAGTTTGTATATGGAAATGCTCGAACAAGCAGTAAATGCGCTGCGCGAAGGTAAAGAGCCAACGCTTGAAAACCTACTTCAAAAACAAACCGAAGTAGATTTAAAACTGGCTGCATTATTACCTGATGACTACATACACGATGTTAATGCACGTTTGGGTATGTATAAGCGCATTGCAAGTTGTGCTAACCTTGATGATATGGATGAACTTCAGGTAGAACTAATAGACCGCTTTGGTTTACTACCTGATGCTGCTAAAAACCTATTTAGCCTACAATTATTAAAAATGAAGGCTAGTAATTTAGGTATAACTAAAATTGAGGCAAACCCAAAAGGTGGTTACTTTGAGTTTAGCCAAGATACCAAGGTTAACCCTAGCTTCATCATTGGCTTGATACAAAGTGCGCCTAAGGTGTACAAAATGGATGGCGCAAATAAACTGCGCTTTGCAATTAGTGAGGCAAATGCCCGCGAACGCTTAAAAATGGTCACTGCAATGATTGCAGATTTCGAAAAAAAGGTTAGCCATTAATGTTGCTAAAAAAATCGCTTATTGTTTTATGCTGCTTATTTAGCAGCACTGCATTTGCAGAACGCTGGTTTGAGGTTGAGGTGCTTGTATTTAAACAGCGCCCTGCCCCGTATTTACAAGAAGACTTTAGCCTTAAGCACAAAGCTATCGAAGATAAAAATACGTTAGACTTACTGACCCCTCTTTACACTGAACAAGCAATGCAGGCCTGCATAGATGGCGATGAGCGTTTTCAAAAACGCACTTTTACTGATTCATTAGTTAATTCAAACCCGCAATCGGGTGTATGTGACAACAGTATTAACTACCTACAAAGCTACGATGAGCTACCTGTAACGCCTTTAGCACCCGCTAAAGATGATATGCAGCAAACCTATTTATTAGCGCCGCAACAGCTGCAATTCAAAGCGCAGTATAGGCAACTAGACCGCAAAGGCTTAACACCTATTCTACATACTGGCTGGCGCTTTGAAGGTGCAAGCAAGTCACGCGCCCCAAGCATGCATTTAATAGCGGGTAAGCATCTTAAAAATGAACCCAATGTAACACCTAGCTATTCAAACCCTGATTTTGTAAGTTTATTGAATTCACAACCGGCGCTATTTAACGACCCAGATCAATCAAAAGCAGAATGGGAACTAGACGGTTTATTTAAAATACATTTACGACATTATTTATACATAACAGCTAATTTTGATATTAGCCAAAAGCTAGAAAACGGCGATATAGAGTCAGCCCGTTTTTCTCAGTTTAGACGTGTAATTAGTGGTGAAGTACATTACTTTGACCACCCACGAATGGGCATGATTGTCCAGATCAGAAAATTCAAACATTAATATTAAGTAGGATATAACAATGAAAAAACTCCTTATCATCGCAGCTACATTAAGCCTTGCGGCTTGTTCTAAGGTAAGTCTTGAAAATTATGAAAAAATTAAAGTAGGCATGGATAAGACTGAAGTTGAAACTATTTTAGGCAGTGCTGATAACTGTGTTGAAAAAACACTGCATACTAACTGTATATGGGGCGATGAAGCAAAAAATATCGAGATCACACTAGTATCAGACAAAGTAACTTTATATAGCAAACATGGCTTAGCTAATAAATAAACTGACCAAATATTAGGGGCTGATTGTATCAGCCCCTTTTTAAATTAATAAAACTCATTTTTTGGAGTAGATAAGCTCAATATTAACGATTTTACTGCGATTTAACGTTATTTTATAGCGTTGATAGAGTGTTTTATCTTCCTCAGTTAGAACAAGTACCATGTTTAATTGATAACGCCTTTCTACAGCCTGCTTAGAAATTTTATTACTGTCTAAATGATATAGCTTCCCTTCACCACGTTTTAAATAACGTGCAAATGGTGCAAGATTAAATTGTAGCGTGTGCTGTAGTGTATCGTAGCCGGGCAAAAATTCTTTCGCACTAACACGTGTCTCACTTGCAAAGTGTAACCACTGCGCAGCTTGTTTATTTTGTTGACGACGTTTTGAAAAAATAGATTTCACTTCTTTAGGTATTTTTTTAAAGCGCATGTATTCAAGCCAAATTAACTGACTCGCTACTTTGTCTTTGGTAATACTATTTTTAAAACTAAATCGCCACTTAGGTCGCCCTTGTACAATGGCTCGCCAAATCATACGTGTAATATCTTCTTTAAATATTTCACGTAGCCCGTAAATAACCCCTAAAATTAAAATAAGCGTCGCGGTTACTTCCGTAAACGTTGAGCGGGCATTAAGTATTACAACCATCACAAATGCCATAATAACGGCTGTTACAGTGCCTTTAACTAATCGTTTAAGGTAACTGTTAAGAAACCGCGTTTGACGCTGTAATATTACGCCGTGCTCAATCAAGCGTTGTAACAAGCGCATTTTATTTGTTATTCGATTTGCGTCTTGCATAGTGGTTTCAGAGTTGTAGCTTTTCTCTGCTCGATACGTATTTTCGCTTTTACAAAACTGCAGTAAATCGTTACGCTCTTTTGCATAATCGCTACTACGTGGGCCTTCATCTAAAAGCTTTAAAAAAGATTGCTCAACATGCCAACTTAAATAGTTATCAGCATTGGTAAAAAATGGCAGTAGTTTTTCGTCATCTGGTGTGTAGCGACGCAGCTTTTTTAAAAGCCCTTCGCTTTGCTCATATACCTCGTTAGCACGTTTATAAAAATCTTCGGCCTCATCAATTTTTAACGCGTCTTTTATATCGGCATCAAGGGCTAAACGTACTTGGTAACAAAATAAATTAAGGTTTTGCCGGTAATCTTGTTGCTCACCTTTGTTTTTACTAACAAAACGGCTTCGCACTAAAGGCAAGTGTATATTGTTAGCGTTATACGCTAAGTGCGATTTAAAGTGGTTATTAAAGTAAGATTCTTCGGTAAGTGTTTGCGGATTGATCCCCATTTCATTAGGGATAGAAAAATACAGATCTATGCGCTGTTCAGAACGAGGAGTTAGTTCTGGTTCAATGACAAAAGATAAGTTTTCATCTTGTTTTAACAATCAGTTCTCCTTCTAAAATATCGTTTTAGTGTACTTGTCTCCTTTATTTTGTTCAATAAAAAAGGCTCAGTAAAGACTGAGCCTTAATAAGATTAATGTGCTAGTTAAAATTTAACGTTTACACCAGCAAATACACGACGGCCAAGTACATCATATGTGTACGGGTCAGTATTAGAATCGTTGTTACCTGAGTAGTATGGTGGTTGCTTATCGAATAAGTTATTTACACCCGCAGTTAACGAAACCATGTCGCTGATAAAGTAAGAACCGCTCACATCATGGTAAACAACAGATGGTGTTGTTGGTGCATAACATGTAGATTCTTTACCTAAACAGCTGTAGCTATCCATTCCTGCAATGTAACGTGCTTTGTAGTTAGCAGACCAAGCATCACCTTTAACATCTAGCTCAAAGTTTGCTTTTACATCAGCATAACCACCTATACCAGAAGTAATTAAACCAGCGTAATCAATGCTTGATTCAATAACATCAACAGTGTACTCGTCAAGGTAAGTAACATCTAATGACGTATTCCAAGCAAGGCCAGCTAAATCAAATTTGTAATTTAAGTTTAAGTCATAACCTTTTGTTTGCTCATAACCTACGTTTTGTAGTTGGTTATTAAACGCGATACGACCTGTGCTTTGGTTAAAATCGATATTTGCTGAGCTACAAAGTGCTGTTGATTGATTCGCTAAAGAGCCATCTGTTGCAAGACATGAATCAACAATGTATTGGTTGTTTACTGTAGCAATAGCGTTTTCGATTTCAATGTCGTAGTAATCTAACGTCATTGAGAAACCTTCAAACCATTCTGGTTCGTAAACTACACCAACGGTAACTGTATCAGCTAATTCAGGTGTTAATTGGTCATTACCACCAACGGTTACTTCAGCCTGATCTTGTGCACCGGTGAAGCTAACTTGCTCATAAGATGGAGAATCACCTGAGTATAGCTCAGCGACTGTAGGAGCACGGAAAGCTGTAGAACGAACACCACGAAGCATTAATTCGTCGTTTACACGCCAAGTTAAACCAAGTTTCCACGTTTCATCAGAACCAAATGTGCTGTAATCAAAAGCACGGATCGCAGCGCTTAATTCTACATTTTGTGCAAGATAAGCATCTGCAACTAAAGGAATAGCCAGCTCAAGGTATGCTTCGTTTACATCAAAACGACCGCTTGTTGCATCAACGCGTGGGTCATTTGCAAGACCTTGTGAAGTGATCGAATCTGGTGTGTACCACGCTTTTTCTTCACGGCGTTCAAGACCTGCAGCAAAACCTACAAAGCCCGCAGGTACTTCCATTAACTCACCAGAAAGCGCAGCTGTAATCATAAATAATTGACTACCGCCTGAGTTTTGCTCAGTGTAAACATAATCACTAAAGCTACTGCTTGACCATGAAGCTTGTGAAAGTGGGTTAAAGTTACCAGCTTCAATTTCGCTTTGAATTGAACCCATATTGTGAAGGTTGCTTAAGCGATCTACTGAGTCATTACGACCAAAAATTACTGATGTATCCCACTCTAAACCGTTATCTAAATAACCTGCAGCACCGATAACAGAACGAACTGTATCAACTACTTGAGATGAATCACGTGTACCAGTGTCAACCATACGACGGCCGTAAGAAACTTCATCACCGTAATTAATATTTTGGTCGATTAAAGAATCACCCATCCACTCAGCGTAGTCAAAGTCGAACCATACTGGTTGAGGTGCTAATTGCTGCTCTGACCAACGTTTTGAGTATGTAAATTCAGAGTATAAACGCGTGTCATCAGTTAAATCAAAACTACCAATACCTGTAAGGTTTAAACGACGCATTGGCGTGTATAAGTAGCTAGATTGCGAATAGTTGTAAGCATCACTAGTACCAAAGTCGTGCCAACCATTATCAGCTTGACCTTGTAAAGATTCATCACCTGACCAAACATGGCCATTAGGAGTATAAGAAGAACCAGAACAGTACGGAGCACTGCCATCGCCATCTTCAGTTAATGGACAATCAGAAAAGCTACGATCAGCCTGAGAAGCATCGCCACGGTCTGTGTACTGCAAACCGATTACAACGTTACCACGACCGAAGTTACCACCCATTGTAATATCAAAAGACGTTTCATCTGCGTCACCTTCAGTAGT
The DNA here is from genome assembly GCF_016598755.1 of Pseudoalteromonas sp. LC2018020214. Classification (NCBI taxonomy): domain Bacteria; kingdom Pseudomonadati; phylum Pseudomonadota; class Gammaproteobacteria; order Alteromonadales; family Pseudoalteromonadaceae; genus Pseudoalteromonas; species Pseudoalteromonas sp. LC2018020214. The sequence continues at coordinate 1,426,007 of NZ_CP066804.1, read as the reverse complement.
GATTGCTGATTTAACATTAAGGTCTAGGCCTTCAAAGTTATCTTTTAAGATAATATTTACAACACCCGCAACAGCATCAGTACCATAAACAGCAGATGCGCCATCTTTAAGTACTTCAATATGCTTGATCATAGATACTGGGATAGTATTTAAATCAACTGTAGAAGCTGCGCCTGTACCTGAGTTGATCATACGGCGGCCGTTTACAAGTACTAAAGTACGTTGTGAACCTAAACCACGTAAATCAATTGATGCATTACCACCAGAACCATTATTGATACCTGGGTTTGTCATTGCGCCGCCTGTAGCGGTCATTTTTTGTAGTACAGAATCTACTGATACTGCGCCTGAAGCAGCAATATCGTCAGCACCGATAATAGTAACTGGGCTAGCGGTTTCCATATCTGCGCGCTTAATGCGAGAACCCGTTACTTGAATTTTTTCGATTGCTTGTGCTGAGTCTTCAGCAGCAAGAACTTGCACACTTGAGAACATTGGAAATGCTGCGATTACAGCTAAACCAAGAGTTGATTTTTTCATGAAAGAACCCTACTTGTTGGAAATTTACCTTTATTGGTAATGCTCACTTTTTATTAGAATAGTGAGTCAGGTGGGCAACTTAGGCGCTTTTAACTGAACGAAAACTTAACGGCAGCTCAATTTATATCAAGAAATAAAATGGAATAACCATAGTAGGTACATAGGTTACATTATGTTTCAGTGTTAATTAATAAATACACTTCAAAAACAATACCTTGAAAAGATAAGGAAACATTAGAAACACACCTGAAACCAAAGTGATTCACTTTGTAATCAAATGTAATTAATTGAACTATGTACCAAAAACAGACAAATTAACAACTTAATCACAGCACATTATTAAAACCGCAAAACTAAATGTTAATTAATAACCATATTTATGCATACTTGGTGCTTAAATAGTCTTATTTAGCCTCTTTGGAAGGTTTTTTGATTAGATTTTTTATTCAGTCGTAATTAAAGTTGAACTTTTTGAGAGCACATATTCACTATTGAAGTTTTGTCAGTATTAAAACCTAAAAAGGCAATTTTATTGATCTTGTCACTCAAATAATCGTATGTATAAGAAAACGAACTCACATCAAAAATGTAAGCTGTATACAAGAGTTTGTTGTCGCAACTTTAATACGTTACGTAAAATGAGTAATTGAGTGTTTGTATTACAGAGGTGGCATTATCTTTAACGGTTAGTTCTAAATTCCAAAGCATATTTTGCTCTGAACAAATACCAACCATAGTATTACTTTGCCAAACATCATTATGTTTTTTAAATTTTTGGGGAATGTAACCCATGTACATAGTGATGCCTTTAAGCTTGGCATCTTGAATTGTAACGTTTGCAGGTAAGTCACTAAAGATAGTAAATGGGGTTTCGGGGGAAAGGTTTTTCTCGCTTAACCATACTTTAACATCATTTGAAAAAGTACACGGTAAATTGGCTTCGCACTGGGCGTTTTTAAGAAATTTTTCATCTGTATTTTTAGAAAAATCACACGCTGTTAATAAAAAAAACACCACAGTGAATAAACTTAACCTATATATAAGCATAACAATTTCGCACTAAAGAAAAGCAAATACTAATAATCGTGACTGTAAATAACAAGTCCGAGTGTTACTATTAGACCAAATTAGGCACAAACTGTATCAAAAAATAAACAACAAGCTCACAAAATTTGATTGATGTCATAATTTTATGTAATTGACCTATCTTTTTTAGGCCAAAAAATTTATCATTTCACCCGCAAAAAATAAGGGTTTCTCAAGTTTTTTTTCTGAAGTTTTCATGTATTGAAAGTTTTAGGTAACACGCTTGAGAAAAATAGTAGGCCCCACTTTTAATAGTGGGTAATTCATTTCTAAACGCATTTATTGCAGCGGAAGCCAGAAAATGAGCCAAACAGTAGCATCACAAACTGAGTATAACTATAAGGTTGTACGCCAATTCGCTATTATGACAGTGATTTGGGGCATCGTTGGCATGAGTATTGGGGTTCTGATTGCTGCCCAATTAGCTTGGCCAGCACTTAACTTTGATACACCATGGTTAACTTACTCTCGACTACGTCCGTTACACACGAACGCAGTAATTTTCGCATTTGGTACTAGTGCACTGTTTGCGACGTCTTATTACGTCGTACAACGTACTTGTCAAACGCGTCTTTTCTCAGACAAACTCGCCGCCTTTTCATTTTGGGGCTGGCAGCTAGTTATTGTATTAGCAGTAATTACATTACCACTTGGTATTACTAGCTCAAAAGAATACGCAGAACTTGAATGGCCAATCGATATTTTAATCGCTGTGGTTTGGATTGTTTACGCTATTGTATTCTTTGGTACTTTAATCAAGCGTAAAGTGTCGCACATTTATGTTGCTAACTGGTTCTATGCTGGTTTTATTATTACTGTTGCAGTACTACACATTGTAAACAGCATGGCAGTGCCTGTGTCGTTAACTAAATCATACTCAATCTACGCAGGTGCGGTAGATGCTATGGTTCAGTGGTGGTACGGTCATAACGCTGTAGGTTTCCTATTAACTGCTGGTTTCTTGGGTATGATGTATTACTTTGTACCAAAACAAGCAGGTCGCCCAGTTTACTCATACCGTTTATCGGTAGTTCACTTTTGGGCATTAATTTCATTATACATCTGGGCAGGTCCTCACCACCTTCACTACACTGCACTTCCTGATTGGACGCAAAGTTTAGGTATGGTTATGTCTATTATCCTATTCGTACCGTCTTGGGGTGGTATGATTAACGGTATTATGACCCTATCAGGCGCATGGCATAAACTGCGTACTGATCCAGTACTACGCTTCTTAGTTGTTTCATTGTCTTTCTACGGTATGTCTACGTTCGAAGGCCCTATGATGGCAATTAAATCTGTAAATGCGTTATCTCACTACACAGATTGGACAATCGGCCACGTACACTCAGGTGCACTAGGTTGGGTTGCTATGATTTCAATTGGTGCTATTTACCACTTAATTCCTGCGTTATTTGCTCAAGGTCGTATGTATAGCGTTAAATTGGTTAACACCCACTTCTGGTTACACACTGTAGGTGTTGTTTTATACATTGTTGCAATGTGGATCTCTGGTGTAATGCAAGGTCTAATGTGGCGTGCGGTAAATGCCGACGGTACATTAATGTACAGCTTTGTGCAGTCTTTAGAAGCGTCGCATCCTTTCTACATTATGCGTTTTGTAGGCGGTGTATTCATCGTAACAGGCATGTTAGTTATGGCTTATAACGTTTTCCGTACAATTTCAGCTGAGAAAGAATCTCTGAAGTTAGACGCGCAAGCACAATTAGCATAACGGAGTGAGATGATGAGCAATAAAAATTCACAAAACAAACATGAAATAGTAGAAAAGAACGTTGGCCTTATGGCTATTCTGACTGTTTTTGCTATCAGCTTTGGTGCATTAGTTGAAATTACTCCGCTAATGTTCCAAGACGACACAACTAAACCAGTAGAAGGCCTACGCCCTCTTAATGCTTTAGAAATGGAAGGCCGTGACATATATGTACGTGAAGGTTGTTATAACTGTCACTCACAAATGATCCGCCCTTTTCGTGATGAAGTTGAGCGTTACGGTCACTACTCTGTAGCAGGCGAGTCAGTATGGGATCACCCTTTCCAATGGGGTTCTAAACGTACTGGCCCTGACCTTGCTCGCGTTGGTAAACGTTACTCGGACGACTGGCATTATGCTCACTTAGTTGACCCACGTGCTGTGGTTCCTGAGTCGAATATGCCAGGTTTTCCTTGGTTAGCAGAGGATAAGGTAGATACAAGCCTGACTCTGAAAAAACTACAAATTTTCCGTGATACTTTTGCTATTAACCCAGAAAACCCTAAACACCCGGGCCTAGGTTATGGCAGCGACGAAGAACTTAAAGCTGATGTTGAAAAAGTTAACGCTATGAATAACGGCGAAGGCGCAACAGAAATCCAAGCTCTAATCGCGTATTTACAGCAACTTGGTACCCACTTGAAGTAAATTATTATGGATTACGGAACATACAGAGGCATTTTGACTCTGGTAATTTTAGTATTGTTTATTGTGATTGTTGTATGGGCATACAGCAAGCGTAGCAAAAATCGTTTTGATAGCGCTGCTAATGCCATTTTCGAAGATGAAAAAAAACATAACAACACACTCTCTAACGAGGAAAAGGAGTCTGAAAAATGACTAGCTTTTGGAGTATTTGGGTTATTGTATTAACCCTTGCATGCTTATGCATCATCTTTGGCCTATTAGTTTGGAACTTAAAAAACTATGCTGGCGTAAAAGAAGGTGAAAGCTGTGGACATGAATTTGACGGCATTGAAGAGCTAAATAATCCACTACCAAAATGGTGGACTTACATGTTTTTCGCAACTTTTATTTGGTCAGTATATTACCTTGCAGCTTACCCAGGTTTAGGCAACTGGGAAGGTTTAGGTAAATGGACTAGCTCTAATCAAGGTATTACGTCTTTAGCTGAATCTAAAAAAGCAGTTGCAGAGGCCAAAGCTGAAGGTCGTTTTGTTAAACTTGATAAAGAGTATGAAGCTGCAGAAGAACGCTTTGGTCCTATTTTTAATCGACTTGCACAAGTGCCGGTTTTAGATTTAGTTAATTCTAAGTTTGAAGGTGACGCAGCGCAGCAAGTTGCTCTAGAAAATGGTGACAAACATGAACAAACAGATGGTCAATTAGCCATCGAAATTGGTCAGCGTTTATTCTCACAAAACTGTGCGCAATGTCACGGCTCTGATGCACGTGGTGGAACCGGCTTCCCTAACCTAACAGATAAAGATTGGTTATATGGCGGTACACCAGACAAAATTAGAGAAACACTGCTTAATGGTCGTATAGCTGCAATGCCAGCTTGGGGCGATGCTCTTGGTGAGCAAGGCGTTAAAGAAATGACTGCACATGTGCTGAGCCTTTCTGGTCGTACTGTTAACCAAAAAGATGCTGCCGCAGGTAAAGCTAAGTTTGCTATGTGTGCTGCATGTCACGGTGCTGACGGTAAAGGGTCGGTTGCACATAACCTACCATTTGGCGCGCCTAACCTGACTGACAACATTTGGTTATACGGTGGTTCTCAACGTGCTGTTGAAGAAACGCTTAACCACGGCCGTGCTGGTGTAATGCCTGCTTGGAAAGACATTTTAGGTGAAGATAAGATTCACTTATTAACAGCCTACGTTTACAGTTTATCGCAAGATAAATAAGCACGCGGTTAATAAAATGTTTATAAATTAATTTATTTAATTCAATAGATTAATCCAGATCAAAAAAGCCTCCAGTCGGAGGCTTTTTTTTAGTCTTTTACGTATAATTCCTATAAAATAACGCTTCCTAAACTAATTTTAGAGACACTATGCAACCTACTCCGTGGTATAAAAATTTTTGGCCTTGGTTTTTAATCTTTTTTCCGTTAGTTGCCATTATTGGCTGTATTAGCTTATTTATTACGGCAATAGGTAACGGCCCAGATATGGTTGTTGACGACTACTACAAAAAAGGCAAAGCAATAAACTTAGAACTGACTAAGTTTGAAAAAGCAAAAGCACTTTACTTACATGGCGAATTAAATGTAACCAACGAGCGTGTAAGCTTTAAGTTTACAAAAGGTGACAGTAGCAACGTACATGTTTTAAAACTTTCGTTTTACCACCGTACTATTAAAGCGCATGACTTTGAGGCCACACTTACACCTAATGCCAATCAAGAATTTACTGCATTACTTGATAAGTATACGCCAGGTGCATATTCTGTATTTATTGAGCCAATTGATGGCAGCTGGAAACTAAAAGAAAACATTGTTCTACCGACGGCTGAAACCGTTTTAGTTACTCCTAACTATAAGTAATCATTACTATGTCTCACTCTTGCTTTCATTGCCTTGAAAGTGTGCCAAACGGATTTAGCGCAAACGTTATAATTGACGATATTGCCCAGCCAATGTGTTGCATTGGCTGCCAAGCAGTTGCGCAAAATATTGTTGATCAAGGTATGACTGATTATTATAAATACCGAACTGTTCGCGCAGGCAAGGTTGAGCAACTGGTACCTGAGCAACTCGCATTTATAAAAAGTTATGACAACGAAGACATTCAAGATGAATTTATAGCCACTAACGATAATATCTCAGAGGTATTGTTGAGTGTTGAAGGTATAACCTGCGCAGCGTGTGCATGGCTTATCGAAAAACAACTCTTAAACTTAAATACTGTAAAACGGGTTGATGTAAATACATCCACCAACCGCGCGATGATCCAATGGGATAAAACCAGCACCCCATTGAGCGAAATTATTACTTCCTTAGCCAAAATTGGTTATAAAGCCTACCCATTTCAATCAGATATTGAAGCTCAACAAAAGCAACAAACTGCCAAAGCCTATATTCGCCGCTTAGGTGTTGCAGGCTTAATGACCATGCAAGTTATGATGTTTGCGTTTGCCATGTACTTTGGCATGTTCTCAGGGATGGACAGCAATTTTGAGCAGTATTTTAGATGGATCAGCTTAGTACTTGCCTCTCCGGTTATTTTATATAGCGCACTGCCCTTTTTAACCAACGCCATAAATGGCTTAAAAGCAAAACAGCTCAATATGGATTTACCTGTATCGCTGGCTATTTTTGGTGCGTTTGGCGCAAGTTGTTACGCCACATTTATGCAAGTCGGCGAAGTATATTTTGAATCTGTGTGCATGTTTACCTTTTTACTTTTATTAGGTAAGTATCTTGAATTTAGAGCGCGTTTAAAAGCGAGCGAATTTACTGCCAACTTACAAAAATTATTGCCATTAACAGCCCGCACCATTAACGACAGTGGTGAAGAACTTATAATTGCAGCCAAAAAACTAAAACTTAATGACGTAGTACTCATTAAAGCGGGTGAAACAATCCCTGCCGACGGCGAGCTTATAAAGGGTAAAACTACAGTTGATGAATCAATGATGACGGGCGAACACCAACCCGTTACAAAATTTATCGGCCACAATGTCTACGCCGGTTGCGTTAACCACGACGGCGTTATTGAAATAAAAATTAATAAAATTGGTCAAAATACCCTTTTAAATCAAATTATCCGCTTGCAACACAGCGCATTAACTAAACGCCCTAAACTGGTTGAAATTACAGATAAAGTTGCGCAATGGTTTATAGCGTGCCTGCTTATATTTGCTTCACTTACAGCTATTGGCTGGTACCAAATTGACCCTGAACACGCATTTTGGATCACCATTTCGGTTTTAGTTGCTACCTGCCCATGTGCCTTGAGTTTAGCCATACCAACCGCACTTACATGCGCGGTTGCAACCTTGACCCGTAAAGGCGTATTAATAAAACAAGCGCATGTGCTCGAAACACTCTCACAAATTACGTTATTTGCCTTTGATAAAACAGGCACACTTACTCAAGGTAAATTTAGCCTTGATGAAGTAGATATACTCGATAAGCAATACACAAAAGCGCAAGTGCTAGATATGGCAGCTATGTTAGAGCGTTATTCTGAGCACCCTATAGCCAGCGCATTTGATGAAATTACTCCTGCTCACCACAATCTTAATAACGTTGAAGTGCATCCAGGTCTGGGAATTAGCGCACAAGATGCAAACAATCATTATGCAATTGGTAAAAGTGGTTGGTTTAATAGCAAAAAATCAAATGCACAAGCAAGCTTGTATATAAATAAGCAGGTTGTTGCACGTTTTTACTTTATTGATAAAGTAAAAAACGATGCTAAAAAGCTTATAGGCTCACTTCAATCGCAAAATTTAACATGTCATATGTTAACCGGTGACGCATCAGATGCTGGGCAAAAAGTAGCTAAACAACTTAACCTTGAAAGTGTGCAATCTGGGTGTTCGCCACAAGATAAACAAACAGCCGTTGAGCAATGGTCTTCACAAAATGAAGTCGTCGCAATGGTCGGCGATGGCGTTAACGACAGCCCTGTATTTGCCAGCGCGCATTTATCCATTGCAATGGAAACCGGTGCTGACATATCAAAAAATAGCGCCGATGTAGTGCTCCTTAATAGCGATTTAGCTTCAATTGATCATTTACTCAATGTGGCAAAACAAACCAGACGAATTATTAAGCAAAACCTTGCGCTGTCTTTATTGTATAATGCGTCCATATTACCATTGGCAGCGCTGGGCTTAGTCGCTCCGTGGATGGCTGTTATTGGCATGTCTGCCAGCTCAATTATTGTGATTAGTAATTCACTAAGGCTATTAAAGTTATGAGCATAATTTACATTTTGATCCCCATTGCCATTTTGTTTGTCATTATTGCTATAGGCGTTTTCTTTTGGGCCGTAAAAAGTGAGCAGTTTTCGGATTTAAACAAGCAAGGTCATAGTATTTTGTTTGAAGATGACAAAGAGCAACATAACAAAAGTAATGATTGACCCTCTTTACACCAGCGCATTTTTAATGGGGCTAATAGGTAGCGGTCATTGCATTGCCATGTGTGGCGGGATTGCAAGCTCATTACAACTGGCAAGTGATAAACGCAAAACATTTACCTATTCATTTGCCTATAATACCGGGCGTGCACTGAGCTACATGGCAGCAGGTGCACTTGTTGCTGGTATTAGCAGCCAATTTGCTAGGCAAAACACATCTTTTTCTTTAGCACTTTCATTCATTGCAGCTATTTTTATGCTCCTAGTCGGCGTGTATATAATGCGCTTAGGCCCTACGTTGCAATGGTTAGAAAAAATTGGTAAAACCTTAGTGTGGCAACACATTGTTAAGCTAAATAAATACTTAATGCCTATTAACTCCCCTTTTAAAGCTCTAGGTTACGGTGCATTGTGGGGCTGGCTGCCTTGTGGACTTGTATACTCAGCGCTTACATGGGCGATGATTAGCCCAAGTGCTCTAGACGGTGCTTTAGTGATGCTTTGTTTTGCTTTGGGCACTTTTCCCGCAATGATCACGTTAGGCGTTACCGCACAAAAACTAAATAGTATTATTAACCACCCGTGGACCCGAATTGTATTGGGCAGTGTTATAATCTGGTATGGTATCTACTTATTGATAATTGCAACTGACAAGCTGATACAATAACCTATTCGCAGTATTAACCTTTTATGGTTATTTTGCAGTCGTGTGTATAAAAATTTAAACGGATTAAATTATGGATTTCTCTCAAAGTCGCGCTAAAGGTAATTGTGCTATTAGCTGTAATAACTGCAGTATTAGTCAATTGTGCTTGCCATTTTCACTCAATGGCCAAGAAATGGATAAGCTAGACGAAATTATTGAGCGAAAAAAACCACTCCATAAAGGCGATTATCTATTTGAATCAGGCGCGCCTTTACAGGCTATTTATGCTGTACGCTCTGGCTCATTTAAATCGTACACATTATCAGAGCAAGGTGATGAGCAAATAACCGGGTTTCATTTAGCGGGTGACTTAGTAGGCTTTGACGCAATAAGCAAAATGGCGCACCAGAGTTTTTCACAAGCACTTGAAACGTCAATGGTATGCGAAATACCATTCGATACCCTTGACGAACTTGCTGGTAAATTACCAAAACTTCGTCAACAAATAATGCGCTTGATGAGCAGCGAAATTACATACGATCAAGAAATGCTGTTATTACTCAATAAAAAATCAGCAGAAGAACGCTTAGCTAGTTTTATTTATAACTTATCAGAGCGTTTTGGTGAACGTGGTTTTTCACGCAAAGAATTTAGATTTACCATGACTCGCGGTGAAATAGGTAACTACTTAGGCCTTACCGTAGAAACCATTAGCCGTTTATTAAGCCGTTTTCAAAAAGCCGACTTAATTAAAGTTGAAGGTAAATTTATTACAATTTTAGATAATGATGCCTTAGCTAAAACGGCGGCAATCGTTAAGCCTCGCTAAATTAAATAGTTTGATTTAGAACAACAATTTATATGCTACCCCTTTAACTGTTTTATATTTGCGTTACACTAATTGTACACCCGTTAGGCAAATGGAGTAGCATATGAACACTATTAAACGCATTATTGCGGTTATTGACCCTACCAAAGACGATCAACACGGTTTATCACGTTCAATAGACTTAGCCAAAAAATCTGGCGCAAGTATTACCGCCTTTATGACGGTTTACGACTTCTCTTATGAAATGACAACGATGCTATCTGGCGATGAACGCGAAGCAATGCGTGATGCCGTACTAAAAGATCGCCAGCTATGGCTTAACGATTTGGTTTCACCTTACAAAGATATAAATATTGACACCCAAGTGGTTTGGCATAACCGCCCTTATGAGGCCATAATCGATACTGTAATTGATCAAAAGTACGATTTAGTAATTAAAGGCACACATCAACATGGTGCACTTAAATCCGTTATTTTCACCCCTACCGACTGGCATTTAGTACGAAAATGCCCTGCCCCGGTGTTGTTTGTTAAAGAAATGGCATGGCCAGCAAACGGAAATATTTTAGCTGCTGTGAATGCGGTTAGTGAAAACGAAGAACATGTAGCACTTAATAAACGGGTAATTAAAGACGCACAATTTTTATGTGAACTTGCCAACGCAAAGCTTAATTTAGTTAATGCTTATCCTGCAACGCCCATAAATATAGCAATCGAAATTCCTGAGTTTAACCCTGGACTTTATAACGAATCAGTTAAAAAACACCACATTGAATCAACCAATGCACTTGCTGCTGAGTTTAATTTAAGCCAAGAGCAATGTTTTATTGAAGAAGGCCTACCAGAGGATGTAATCCCTGATGTAGCTAAGCGGTTAAATAGTGAATTAGTAGTTATAGGTACCGTTGGTCGTACAGGCTTAAGTGCCGCTTTAGTAGGTAATACAGCAGAGCATGTAATTGATAGCCTTGACTGCGATGTACTAGCACTCAAGCCCGATGGTTACGTAAGCCCGATGGCAAAGAAACTAGATTAATTAAAAATTTAGCAAGTAACAAACTGGATGTTACTTGCTAAAAATACCGTGTTTAATTACATCCTAAACTCGCATATTCAGGTGGTTTGGGTATAATACGCCCCTTTATTTTTAGCAAATAACTTTGCTGTATTGTTTTACTAGGGGGCGTAATTGTCACACTCAGATCAAGCTAAAGCTCAATTTAACTTAAATAAGCTACAAAAGCGTTTACGTCGCCAAACTGGTCAAGCCGTTATGGACTTCAATATGATTGAAGAAGGTGACCGTATAATGGTGTGTTTATCAGGTGGCAAAGACAGCTACACAATGCTTGAAATGCTTCAACATTTGAAACGTGTAGCACCTATAAAGTTTGATCTCGTTGTTGTAAACCTAGATCAAAAACAACCAGGTTTTCCTGAGCACGTTTTACCCCAGTATCTTGATAAATTAAATGTTGAATACAAAATTGTAGAAGAAGATACCTACAGCATTGTTACTGATATTATTCCTGAAGGTAAAACAACCTGTTCACTTTGCTCACGCTTACGCCGTGGTATTTTATACCGCACAGCAAATGAGTTAGGCGCAACTAAAATAGCCCTTGGCCACCATCGTGACGACATGATTGAAACGTTGTTTTTAAATATGTTTTACGGTGGAAAACTAAAAAGTATGCCGGCTAAATTAATGAGTGATAACGGCGAGCATATGGTTATTCGCCCACTGGCATACTGTAAAGAAAGCGATATAAGCCAATACGCATTTGCACAAGGTTATCCAATTATTCCGTGTAACCTATGTGGTTCGCAAGAAAACCTACAGCGTAAACATACAAAAGCAATGCTCGCTAAATGGGATGCTGAGCATCCAGGTCGTATTGAGAGTATTTTTACAGCAATGCAAAACGTCGTGCCTTCACACTTAGCTGATGCTGATTTGTTTGATTTTAAAAACTTACAAACAGGTGAAGTCATTGATGGTGGCGATATAGCTCTTGATAAGCTAGACATTCCTAAAGTGCCTGTTACTAATGAGCTTGATGAACAAGAAGCGCCAAGTGTAGTTACTATAAACCTAAGCTAACATATCTAAGCTAACAAATTTAAGGGGGTTGTATTTATGTACAACCCCCTTAAATTTACCAATTCAGCATTGCGTTGTCTTTTTAACTCTCAGCTAGGCCTTGTAAAAACTCCAAACTTAACTTTTCTTGTGCATTAGTCTGATACGGCAACTGCTGTAAACTGTCGTACGAAAAATCGTTTATATCAAAATGGCTTATTTCACTATTCCCAAAGCTGTTACGCTCACCTGGGCTTGGCGACATTCTTTCTATTACAAAGTCACTTAAGCGCATATCGGTAACGCCCTTAGGTAATACTGACCAATGAGCTTTTAAGTCTACGGTTTGGCTCCCTTGTGTTAAGCGTTCCTTAGATACCAAATGAGCAAGTGGTGTATCACCACTATATAAATTCGCCCTAACACGATACAAACCACTTTTTATCACCGTTAAATTAGCTGGCATAACCATGTTTTCATTTTGAGCATAAGCAATTTCAAAACCTGTTAAAGTAGCACTTGGTGGCATATATTGAATTTGCGCAACTACGGGTACTTTTTTACCGTCAACATCGCCCTGCACATACACTTGCAAACTACGAGGGTAATCTTCATCTTCTTTAAATGTAATAATTGCCTCACCGTCACGCGCATTGCCCGTATGGGTATTTAATACTTCCTTTGTATCAGTATTTGCAAGTTCAACGACCACTTTACCAAGCCCTTGAGCGCTTACCTTTATTGTTATTTCTTCTGGATATACAAAACGATATTGTTTGAGACTGACCGTTAAAGCATCGCCGCTTTCATCTATGGGGCTCGACACAGGATAAAATTGATTTGGCTTTAATCGATCTTCATCTAAAGGACTTAAAGGTTGGGAATAAGGAGGAAACTTAAGTGCACTTTCGTATTGCATCACCACTTGCTGCGCTGCTTTTGTTAGGTCTTCATTAAACGCAATTTGCTTTTTTGATTGTGGTTTTTTAGCTTTAGGCACATCTATAGGGATCACTTTTACAGGCGATAAGTCAGGTGCGTTCGCTCTGTGTTTAATCTGTGGTTTTATTGGCTCAGCAACTTTATGAGCATCATTTTTACCAGTAAACCATAGCGAGAATAAAATAGTGCTAATAATTAAAGCAACGACATAAAATTTTTTCATTTTTATATTTCAATCTTTTATAAGGCGTATAGTTTTTAATACCAACCTGCTTATATATGGGGTCTATTTAACGTTAAGAAAATTACGCTAGAACTAGGCAAAAATTTTTGTATCTAGTTGTTCTAAATAAAAATTTTTAACGACGTTATAGTGGAATTTAATTCGTTAAATTGATCAAAGATTTATGCAGATTGGTATAACTACACGCCTTCTATGTTATGGAATCACATTATAAATAAGTGCTGATGCACTTAAATTATTTGAATCCTTAATATAACGATATTGTTTTTTCCAAAACCAACTACCTGTAGTTTTATCAAACGTATTAAACCCTACGTTATTACCTTCAACATTTACGTTATTCATGGCTATTGTGACATTACCTTTACGCTGCGCGTTATGTATTTCGTTATGGCTATAACTGTCACTCATCATCATTGGATAATGATTTGGCATAAAGCTACTAACAGCATCACCTTGCGATTTTAAATGGCCATCTGTATCAATACTGCTGCTACAACTTCCAAACGAGCCAGCCGAACTTGCACCACATGAAGAGTGCGATGCTACAACCGAATCATCATTACCTTTTAAAAATCCACCTGTTAAACCTAAATACGCATTACCATCTGCCACAAAGCGTAATCTAGGTGTACGTGCATCAGGAAATGGCGATATTTTACGGGCATTATTCACTTTTAAATCGTGTAATACACCAACAGCTTCGGTTACATCGCTCCCTAGCCACCATTTGAGTGCTGCATCGACCGCAAAGTTCCATGATGCGCCAGTTAAAGCACTAACTGCTACATCAGCCAGCTCACTTCCACCGCCCGCGCCTGCTAAATCAAACGTCGCAACAATATTAAGCGGCTGTAAGCCTGCGTTTTCTAACCAGTTTTCTTGGTTATCAATAATATGGCGTGCAACTAAGTCGCCTGTTGAATGTGTTACAAATACACAGCCATCACTGCATAAATTAGAGCGTGAAATTTGCTTTAACTTTGGCCACACCCAATCGGTAGCAATTTTATCTTCAATACGTTCATAAGCAGGCCAATCAATTCGCTCATCTGCACGATTATTCCAGTACGATTGCCAATATGTTTCACCGTCATTAATTACATCACTACCCGACTTATTGGTTATTTGCGAAGTTTGTAACCCGTGAATTAATATAATTTTGTAGTCTTTACTCGCAGCAGAAAAGCTCATTAGCATAGCAAGCCCAGCACCAATTAGGTGACTTGGTTTAATTAATGTGTGTGTGCGCTTAGTGTTGTTCATATAATTCCTTAATGTTGTGTACGTAATATTTTATTATCATTTAAGGTATTCATACTAGGGCTTGTCAGCCTTGGCGTTCACCAGTATTAGGAACAAAGAACAAAAATGCAACAACTTATTATCATTTATAGGAATGAAAAAACTTATTACTTGTTATTTAATGGGTTAATAAAGAATAGTTGTTAAATTTAAAATTATCAGGGGTGTTTCGAGAGTAATATTGAGGGGGTTAGGTTGAGCGGGTACCGGTAAAGGTGCCCGCTTTAGAATAAGAACGTAACTAATCTAGCCGTTAGCTTTGAGTTCACTGGTAAATTGCCCAATCGCATTAACAACTTCTTGTGCGCCTTGCTGAATTTCCTGCATCACATCACCCGACTCTTTAGATAGTGCTAAACCTTGCTCTGCTTTTTCTTTACCTTTTTCTATTACAGCCACCGTATTTTGGGTTTGTGATTGATTACGCTGTACTACTTCTACTATTTCTTCTGTTGCTTTTGATGTACGAGATGCAAGCAATCGAACCTCGTCTGCAACAACAGCAAAGCCTCGACCTTGCTCGCCAGCTCTAGCCGCTTCAATTGCGGCATTTAGTGCTAATAAATTGGTTTGCTCTGCAATACTACTAATACTTTGTACAATACTCGATATTTGTTGCGACTGCTGATCAAGCGCTGAAATTTCACTTGCAGCTTGCTCCATGTTAATAGCCAGCTCGGTCATTACTGTAACCGTATCTTGTATAACGCTCGCGCCTTGCTCTGCTTTTTTATCCGTTTGGGTTGAGGTGCTATAAGCAATTTCGGCAGCCTGAGATATCGCAATTTCTTGATTTACTTGCTCTGTAATAACTGTTGCAAACTTCATTACTTTATAAAGCTCATTCGCGTCATTTGAGATTGGGTTATATGACGCTTCTAACCATACAACATTGCCGTATTTATCAACACGCTTAAAGCGCTCCGCTATAAACTGCCCTTCTCTTAATTTAGCCCAAAACTGTTGATACTCTTGGGAATTATACTCTGAAGCTTCACAAAATGTGCGATGGTGTTTTCCTATTAATTCACTTTCTTGATAACCCATTGCTGATAAAAACTGCTCATTTGCTTTTAAAACATGGCCTTCTAAATCAAATTCAATTACCGCCATAGAGCGATATATCGCTTTGATAGTGTCGCTTTGCTCGCGGGAAGCCGTAATTGTTTTTGTAAGCACACTCCCGAATATAGAAAAATAGAGCAACTGATCTTGCTCCCCTTTTACAGGATGTACTATTAAACGTAACCATTCAGCTTTACCATCACCGCGCGCAATTTGTAATGCACCGCCCCAATGTCCTTCTTTTTTTATAGCTTGCTGTAGGCTTTTAAATTCTGAAGATTGACGAGATGAATCAGTAATAAAATCATCAAAAGAGTTATTAGTAAGATCGTCTTCGTTGTAGCCTAAGTTTTCTAAAAACCTATCGTTGGCGTGCGAAATTCTGCCATCATAGAGAATGTTCAGTACTAACATCTCTCGGTAAAGCCCTTCCCACACTTGTTGTAATGGGTAAAGTTCAGCTTTTAGAGAAGCTATTTCGTTTTGTTTATTTTTAGAAAAAAACATTAATATCCTTACTAACACATTCAATATAAAATTAATTTTAGTATAGAAGACATTTATAATAACGCGATAAATAACAAGCAGTTTGAAGCTAAATTATTAATCAAAAATACAAACTAAGCTTAAAATTGTAACCTTTCATATAAACCAGATGCTCTAGATACGCTTTTATTCATTGCAAGTTGCAGTACTTTTTTGTCAGCCACCAGCTCAAACTTATTTTTAGCGCGGGTTATTCCCGTATACACTAATTGCCTGTTAATACCCATGCGCGCTTGTTTTAGCGGTGGCAGTACCATAGCGGTGTAACTAAACTCTGAACCTTGTGACTTATGAATAGTCATTACGTATACTTTATCGTGCGCAGGGAGTCGTGCTGGCGAAAATGCTCGTTGATTACCTTGCTCGTCAATAAATATGGCTTTGAGTTGATTACTTTCATCGGGCATTAAAATACCAATATCGCCGTTAAATAACTTAAGTTGATAATCGTTTTGGCTCACCATAATAGGCATACCCGTGTAGTGGTGAGTATTAGGGCTAACTGTTATTAAACCTTGCTGTTGCAATACGCGCTCTATTCGCTGATTTAAGCTATGCACGCCGTAATCGCCCTCTCGTACCGCAGCTAAAAGCTGATAACTCGCAAAAGCAGCGTGCACCTGTGCAACATCTGCACCTTGGGCAATTAAGTTAAGGTATTTTGCATAATGACTTGCTGCACTTTTAACAAGCTTTTCAATTGGTTTCGCTACAAAGTCGTAATCTAAAATTACATCGTTAAAACGCCCTTCAGTACTTTCTTGCTCAACGTAATTTAAAATACCGGTGTTATTTGTGTTTACCGCAAGTGCGAGTTGACCAATGCCGCTTTGTGCATCAAATCGATAACTGTGCTGTAAAAAAGCAACGCAATCTGCGAGTTTAAATTCACTCGTACTTTGCGCTACGAGCTTAGGTTCATTATTAAAACATAAGCTATTTAGCTCATCACAGCGTGCTTGCGAGTAGCGTGGCGTTTGCCCAAGTGTTAAACCTTGGCATAAATCGCTCATTACGCTGCCGGTATCTACCGAGGCAAGCTGATCTTTATCACCTAGGAGTATTAATCTCGCATGCGTAGGCAATGCTTCTATTAATTTAGCCATCAGCGATAAATCAACCATACTGGCTTCATCAATAATCAGCACATCTAAATGCAGCGGATTGCTTTTGTTATGTCTGAATTTATTAGTAAACGGTTTTACGCCCAATAAGCGATGAATAGTTTGAGCGCTTTGCGGTATCAGCGTTTTTATATCATCAGGAATCGTTGTGAGCTTATTTTTAGCGCCCAAAATAGACTCACTTAAACGTGCAGCGGCTTTACCAGTCGGTGCCACCAGCTTAATGCTAAGGGGCGCGGTTTTATAAAGTGACTGTAAAATAGCCAGTAACTTAGTCACTGTGGTAGTTTTACCTGTGCCAGGACCACCCGTGATCACGCTAAAGCCTTTGGTGGCAGCAATCGCACACGCCACTTTTTGCCAATCAGTTTCAATTGCAGAATCAGCAGGAAAATAGGTATTTAAAAGTTCTGCCAATATTTCATTATTAATATTGAGCTTTCGCTCGCTCATACTTAGTAATCTATCTGCGAGTGTTTGCTCATAACCGGCAAGGCGCGCAAAATAAAGTCGCTCTTTAAACAGTTGCAGTGGTTTATTTTCGCCCACGCTTTCATGGTTTTGTAAATAACTAAGCGCTGTATGTACATTAAAGTCATCACTAAACGGGCTTAGCGTACTGGGTACATTGCCATCGAGTTTATTAAAGTCACTGTTGCGCAAGTTAAAAGGATTACTCCAATCAACCTCATTTAAAGTTAGGCAGCTATGCTGGCTTTGCTGCGATAAGCACAGCAATAAAATAATATAAAACAGCTCATTGTGAGTTTGCTCAATGTCATTAGCACACAGTAACTCTGCGAGCTTAACATCAACTACACGTAGTCGGTTTTGTGCTAATAAATACTCAAGTAATGGGACTTCGATAATCGTATTATTTAACACAATGTCCTCTAATGGGGCATCTTGTGCTACATTTTTTGAAGTAAGAGGCTCTACGGCTTCATTATTAAGTGTCTCGTCTATATCGTCAAACAAGCCAGGTTGCTCATTTAAATCGCTCATAGCATGGCTCCTTGGCTAAATAAGCCATCTAAAATAATCACTTGTTCTTCAGTTAGCTTTTTAAAGTACACGCCTTGCCCTGCGGGCATCCCACGTAAAAACGTGTAATACACGCCGCCTAAATGGGTTTCTATTGAGTAATCAGCTATGCGTTGTTTTAATAAACGATGCAGTGCTACGGTGTAAATTAAATACTGTAAATGATACTGATGACTGCTCATCGCTTGCTCAAGCATATCGCCTTCGTAATCAGCTGGCGTACTGCCTAAATAATTAGACTTATAATCTAAAATATAATATTTGCCTTGGTAGCAAAATATTAAATCGACAAAGCCTTTTAACAAGCCCTTTACGTGCGAAAATTCAAGCTTACTTTGCGTAAAGCCAAAATGTTTAATTAGCATTTCGTTTAGCTTAGGTGCGCTTAAACTCTCAAGAGGTAAATTAAATTCCATTTCGACTAGGCAATCTTTGGGTGTAAGCACACCCAATGAAAGAAGCCCGTTTTCTAAAGAGCTGTGATCTAGGGGGCACGCAAGAACATCAAGTACCCACTTTTCAGCCACTTCTCGCCATTGCTCACCTATGTGGTACTTTTCAAGGCTGCGCTTAACTACTTCAGATAAGTTTTGCTCAGTATTAGTTGGGTGAACTATTGGGCTAGTAAAATCTATTTGTTCAAATATTTCGTGTAAACAGCTACCGGGCTTTGCCCCTTTAGGAAAACTATAAGGTGATGGTAGTTCGTCCTCTTGCACTGCAAACTCGTCTTTTTCGTGGTCTTCATCACTTCGCCCTGGGGCTAATTGGTCGCTGTGCTTTTTAAAGCTCAACGCACTAAAGCTGGTTGCTCGCCAGTTACGCTCAATATTTGCTGTTACTTTATTAACACTTAACGTTTGCTGCGCGCTTTCACTGTTATTAAAACAAAGTGTTCCCTGCTCTAATAATGTTTGTGAGGTAAATCGCTGATAGCTCATCGCGCTGTTAGCGTCGCAAAACTCACTTAAATGCGTGCGCCATGTTTGGCTACTGGCAAGTTCAAGCCCTGCAAATAAAACATGCCCAAGTGCACTACTTTGCATAGCCAAGCGGCTACTTTGTCCTTGCCCAATGTTATAAACACCAAGCGCACAAAAATGTACGGCGCGAGTAAGTGCTACATAAAGCAGGCGTAAATCTTCAGCTAGGCGTTCTTGTTCTGCTTTTTGAAGGGCATCTTCGTCTTTACTTAAATCGAAAACTAGCTTGCCATTATTATGATAAAGCGCTTCTTTTGTTTCGCGATAGCCACTGGCAAACGGCATAAATACCAAAGGGTATTCAAGCCCCTTTGAGGCATGCATAGTGACAATTTTAACTAGGTTCGCGTCACTTTCTAGGCGTACTTGTACTGTTTCACCGTCTTGTTGGCTTACCTTTTGTGCAAACCATCGCAGTAAACGTAGCGTACCTTCAAGCTCTATTTGTTTTTGCTGAAGTATTTCGCCCAAGTGCCTAAAGTCTGTCAGCCAACGCTCAACGTTATATCCCAGCCCTTGCCATTTAGCGCTAAGCTGGTTATGGCTCATTAAACGCTCAAGCATTGCCATAGCGCCTTGCTTGTTCCAAATGTGGCTAAGTTGTGCAAAAAAGTTTAAGTAGTCTTGCCATTTATTTTCATCATCAGCGAGTGCATGTATTTCGTTATAACTTAAACAAAATAGCGGACCCGCTAAAACACCGCGCAGTAATGACTCGTCATATTGACCATGCAGCGCTGTTAAAAAGTTAAGTAGGTGATGGCTAAGCTCTTGGCTAAAAACGCTTTCTCGCGATAAATACACACTGGAAATTTTGGCATCATCTAGCGCTTTTTTCATTATTTGCGCTTCAACACGGTCGCGCACTAATATACAAATATCGGCAGCGCTTACAGGGTTACTGCCAATGCACGCGTCCCCCTGTTTTGCTTTTTCAAGCAGGGTGACTATTTTATTAGCAAAGTGAGTGGCTAAATGCGCTTGCCCTACACCTTTGTTAGTTGGTTTGTTCTTTTCATCGGCGGCTTCATCCACAAATACATTAAATTCGAATGCGGTCGCGGCTTTGCCATCAATTAAAAAAGAGTCTTCCGCTTTTTTACCTTTAGCAGCTACTGCGTTAAAGGGGATGGCGTCGTTATAAATAAAGCTGTTAGCGTGTTTGCCAAATAAACTATTAACGCTATTGACTATATCGGTGCTTGAGCGAAAGTTAGTACCCAGCGTAAATTGCTGATCAGTCTGTACAGCTTCTTTTGCGCCAATATACGTAAAAATATCCGCGCCCCTAAAGCCATAAATAGCCTGCTTGGGGTCGCCTATCATGGCAAGCGTGGTATTTTGTTGCCCATAAATTTTACTAAAAATACCGTACTGAATCGGATCGGTATCTTGGAATTCATCAATCATGGCAACCGGAAATAACTGCGCAATTTTTTGCGCTAGTACGTCGCCTTGCTCGTTATTAAGCGCACTGTGTAAATTGGTCAATAAGTCATCTGGGGTGATAACGCTTTGCTCTTGTTTACGCTTAACTATTGCGGCTTTTACCCAGCGTGCTGCATGTTGTACAACGGCTATTTTGAGCCCTTGGTTTATGGTGTTGTTAAGGGCGGCAAGCTCGTCAAACTGACTCAGTAATGGATGCACAAATAATGGCTGATTTTTTTTATAATTGCTCACATCGCTTAAGTTTTCTGTACTCCACACTTCAAACGAATACTTGCTAGTGCCAAATTCAAAAAACAAATCGCCGCCTAAACAAAATGCTTCAAGCGCACCCAGGCTGCTTTTTCGTGCTGGCGTTTTGGACCCGCTTAAACCCGAGCCTTTAATAGCACCGATAAACTCTTGCTCTAACACCGCTTTTTTAAATGCAGGCACACGGGTTATGTACTCGTCACGGGCTTTCCATACATCATCTAAATTTATTTGTGGTGTAATGTGCGCATTAGCTTTGTTTAAAATGCTCGCCACTTGAGCAAATAAAGACTCTGGTGCGGCAAATACATCTAAAATAGCATCGGTGCGTTCTTTATTAAGTGGGTATACAAACGCACGCCAAAAATCTTTAATAGTTTCGAGTAATATGTCGCGCTCATCTAAAATAAATTCGAGATTAAACGCCACACCCGACTCAAACGCATGTTGCTTTAGCATCCGCTGACAAAAGCCATGAATAGTAAAAATAGCGGCTTCGTCCATTGATTTAGCAGCTGCATCGAGTAAATCAAACGCGCGGTGCTTATCATCAATTTTGGCAATTACGCCTTCAATGAGTTCGTCGTTTGGGTCTTGCCCAAGCAATGCGTCGCGCGCAGCAATAATTCGGCTACGTACGCGGTCTTTAATTTCTTGAGTGGCGGCGTCGGTAAAGGTTACTACCAAAATTTGCTCAACACTGAGCGGCGTATTTAACTCACCTTCTATTTGCATACCTAGTAAGTAACGTAAATACAGCCCCGTAATTGTATAAGTTTTACCAGTACCCGCACTGGCTTCTATTAAACTTTGACCAATGAGCGGCATAGTAAGAGGATTAAGCGCTTGCATGGTCACTCTCCTTTGCGTGTTCAAATAAAGGCGTGAGCAATTTATCACTCCATTTTATAAATTCTTCTTGGCAGTCGTTTAGCGATTGCACCGTTAAGCGAATATACGGATTTTCGCCCTCGCCTCGCCCTATGTATTGCGGGCTAAATTTGCTCATTGCTTTTGTTATATCGCCGCCGCTTTTAACGTATTCATAACCACTTACCGGAAAAAATGGCACAGGCTCTGCGCGCAGCGCTTTGTATAACTCAAACCAATCAAGTAACAATGCATCGGCATCAGCTTTATTAATTGGCGCAAAGGTAATTTGCTTATCGAGCCCAAGTAACAATGTTTCTACTTGTTGATCCATACTTTGCGCTGCGAGGTGATAGATAAAGCCTTTAATTAAATCTTTCGCTTTAATACTCGCACTACGGTAAAACACTTGTTTTTGCAAATACACATGATTGAGCCAGCCCTCTATTTTAGTGCCTTCAATGGTAAGCAAAACTTCTATTGGCTCACTTTTTCCGCCTTTAATGTGCTCTTTTACTTGCCCTGCAAGCGCATCAACTCGGTGCTCCATACTCTCAAATATGAGGCTGCCTATATTGGCTTGAGGTAACTCACCCCGCTGCAGTATTTGCTCGGTACTCAGTGGTTGCTCGTTTATATTGGCTTTAAGTATTTCATCAAGGTAAAAATAACGGCGCAGCGCATCTAGGCTAAAGGGTTCTTCGTCTTTTGCTACTTCGTTAAATTGTGGCAGGCGTAAGCCTAGTGTTTGTTGATAAAAGCTCTCTTGTGCGCTGCACACACTTCTAATAAACACATCGAGATCTAGCTGATCTGGCACAGTCACATCAAGCGCAATAACCGGCTCTGGTTTAATTGACTCACTTGGTAGCCAAATTGGATTGTAACTGTGGTTGCTCAGCACAGTATTGGTTTGCTCATCGGCTAAATAGTAATGGCTATTAAAGGGCTGTAAATGCTGCTGATTAATTAGACATGCGGGCAGCGTTTTTTCACTCTTTTCGTTTAATACAAAACTACGCCCAATATATTCTAACAGCTCACTTACAAGCGTTGATGGCATGCGCGGTTGGTTATCAAAACACGAGCGACCAATGTAACTCATGTATAAGTTGTCGCGGGCACTCAGTAGCGCTTCTAAAAATAAGTAGCGGTCATCTAATTTACGTGATCGGTCACCTTTTTGCTTTTTAGAATAAGGCACCAAGTCAAAACCAATGGGCTGTACGTTACGCGGGTAGTCAGCATCGTTTAAACCCAGCATACACACCACTTTAAATGGCACGGCGCGCATGGGCATAAGCGTACAAAAGTTTACTTGCCCAACCAAAAACCGCTGCCCTACGCCTTTTTCTTGAATGCCTTGTTTAACTAAGTAACTAACAATACGCTGCGAAACCGCTTTACTGTAATCGCCGTTGTCATGGTGTTTTTGTAACTCTTCGAGCACGTTTTGAAGTACTAATAAATCCCAGCTGTCGTCGCTTTCACTTTCGTATATAGCGTTTAGTAGCTCGCTTAAAATATGCGCTTTATTGGTGAGCGTATCATCGGGCGTTAGCTGCTCTTTAAAGCTTTGCAGTACATCAATAAAGTGCACGAGCTTATTGAGAGTATCAAGCGCCATACCTTCTACTTCATCAGCGCTGTAAATACCGTTAAACGGGCATTGTTCGTCGCGCATGGCAATACCAAGCAGTAAACGGTTGAGCCCATGTTGCCAGGTATTTAAATCGATAGCGGGTAAATCAAAGCTGCTTTTATGCGCTGCGTTTATACCCCATTTAACACCTACACGTTCAAGCCAGTATTGAATTTGCTCGTATTCGTGTGCTTCAAGCCCAAATTTTTCGGCTATTTGCGTCACTTGTAATAAATCGAGAATATCCGATACACCAAAGCGCGAAAACGGTAAGTTAGCTAAACTCGCAAATGAACTAAGGACAGGCTTTTCTTGCTCTATGGCTAAATCGGCCAATGCATAAGGAATAAAGCGGCTGCCTTGTGCCCCGCCAAATACGGCTTCAATATAAGGGCTGTAAGTGCCTACATCGGGCATCATGACAATTATGTCTTTGGGGGTAAGCGTTGGGTTTTGATTAAATAAGTTAAGTAAGTAGTCGTGCAAGCGCTCAACTTCTCTAAGCGGTGTATGGCAATCGCTGAGCGTAATGCTGGTGTCGGTTGCGCTGATTGGTAATTTACCTTCGTCGTTTATAAACCACTCTTTGTTATCGGTAAGAGACTCCCCCTTAAACGCAAGTTGATAAATCTCGCTTTGTACTTGCCCTAGTAAGGTGTCGTCAAACACATCAATAAAACCATCAATCCAACGGGCATCTAACTGTACAAGTTGTTCAAAATAGTCGCGACCTAATTTACCCCACGACGATAACAACGGATTACCTATAAAGTAGTATTCTTCATCTGGATTGGTTTGTTTTTTTTGTTGTGCTTCCACCAGCGGCATTTTGGCGTATTTAGCGCTTATTTTAGCTGCTGTTTTTTCATCAATAATATCGCCCCAGTAATGCTCACTCGGGTTAAAAAAGAATAATATAACCTCGGTTTTTTTACTCAGCGCTTCAAACACCTCAAGCTGGGAGCTGGCAATCGCCGATATACCAAATAAACTAATGCGTTGTGGCAGTAAGCTATTGTCCATGGTCTCAAGTGCTGCAAGTAATTGCCCTTGCATGTTAGCGCGATGAAATTGGCTTTGCTCAAGTTCTTGGCTTAGCTTTACAATGCGTCGCCATAAATCAGGTTGCCATGGGGCAATGGCTACATCTACGTCATCAAGCTCATCTTTGCCGCTATCCCATGTGGCTATCCAATGCGGTCGGTACATTAAATATTGGTCGTACACATCGGCTATTTTTTCGCATAGCGCAAAGGTTTTTTGCCCGTCAATATCGCCCTCTAAATAGGTTTTTAGCGGCAAATAAAGCGGTTCATCAATGCAGGTTGGTAAAATTGCAAACAGTTTCCAAGCAAGGTTGGGCTTATTAAATGCCGACTCTTTAGGAACATTTGGCAGTAATTGCTGATACAACTGCCAAATAAAGCTCGACGGCAGCGGAAAATCTACCTGCGCTGCGACCCCTAAGTTTTCGCTCAAACCTATTTTTAACCACTGCGACATACCCGGCGATTGCACTAGCACCACTTCTTTGTCGAACGGGCTTTGCAATGGGTTTATTTTTAACAGCTGGTGGAACTGCGCTTGCAGGGCTTCCATGCGGTTTGATTGAATAATATTTAGCATATAACACTGACCTTGCTTGAGATAAAACCAGTGTAAGATATTTTCAATATTAGGGGTAGCTCAAACAGGTAATTGATATTAATAAATCAGAGAGTTAGCAAGTAATTTAAACGCACAGCATTAATTTTGATCACTGTGCGTTTTTGTTTATAGAATAATGTTATTTATAAGGGCTAATACTTGATAAACTAAAGTCACTTTGCATTATTACTTCGCCATCAACGCCTTTTAATTTAAGTGAAATAGTGGGATCAGTTTGCTGCCAATCAATGCTTAAATCACCATAATTTACGTTATGAGTAAAATTCCCTACTCGGTGCTTGTTAGGGCTTACGTCTTTCCATTTTTCAGTTAAGCCTGAGCTGGTCATCTCAATCAATGGGTAATCAAGGTTTTGCTGATACTTTGATATTTCACCCCAGTGCGTATCGCCGCTGATGATCACTACCCCATTTACCTTATGCTTTTTAATCAATGCAAATAAACGGTTTCTATCTTCAGGAAAGTTTGCCCATGACTCCCAACCTGTAAAGTCAGGTAAAAGCTGTAAGCTTGAGGCAATCAATTTTATTGCAGCAGGCTTTTTAAGCTCTTGTTCAAGCCATTGCCACTGGGCTTCACCTAGCATTGATGCGCCCTTCACTTCACTAGGACTATACGGGCCTTGGTTATTTAACTTACGTTTAGTGTAGTATTCAAGCTCGCTTACATGGTTTAGCGCATCACGATTCCAACGTAAATCAGGCATTATTACTTGTATGGTTTGCTCATTTTCACCATACATGTACGAGGTATAAATTCCATCAGGGCGAGTGCGACGCGCTGAGTTTACAGGTTCATCCCAAAAATTAAGCATAATTTGACGTGATAGCTCTTTGTGCGGATACTCTCTACCTGCATCGTTTTGGCCATAATCGTGGTCATCCCACATAGCAATAATAGGCGTTTGCGCTTTTAACGTTTTAAAACCAGGCTTTGCCCCTAAACGTTGGTACTTATCGGCAAGTACATCCATATCGTTGGTATCGCCGTAGATATTGTCACCCAAAAATATAAACAAATCGCCTTTCTCTTTGTTAATTGCATTAAATATGGGTATCTTTTTATCTTGATGCCCACACGAACCAAATAGAATTTTAGATGGCGCGGCAGTAACACCTGTACTAATAACCAAACTCAACACCAAGGCAATTAGGGTTAATGGTTTTAATTGGTTCTTCATTTTAAAATCTCGCTAATAGCAGGCGCCATATTTGAATTTATTTCATTTGGGTTCTGCCCAAGCGCCTTTAAAACGGTCGCCGCTATTTGCGCTTGTTTAAGCTCATTTTTAGTTTTAATTAAGCCACTACCTTTTATTGCGGGGCCAATGGCCGCAAGCCAAATATGTTCAGAGCCGATAATTCCTTCTGGGTAGGTATTTTCACCTAACTCTAGCTCAGCAAGTGCACGTTTAGAGCTGTGATGTTGCCAATCGTTGGCATTATTGCCACGGCCGTGATCAGTAGTAATAATTAGTGTGGTGTTATTTTTATAACCCGCTGTAGTTTGAATGGTTGCCCATAAGTCTTTTATAAACGCGTCACTTTGCCTTGCCGATTTAAGGTATTGATCGTAATGACCATCATGCGCAAAGTCATCAGTTTCGCCTAAGCTTATCACTAACAACTTAGGCTTTTTAGCCAACATATACGCTTTAGCAAAGCGATATGTAAAACTGTCTAGTCGTACGTTATACCAAGGACTGGGGATTTCGTTTTGTAGCGCATTTAACAGTGGCGCATCTGTGAATAAATTCTCTTCAATTGACATAAAACCTGCATTTACATACACGTTACTGCGCTTAGTATTTACAATGTATGGAAATACATCCCAACTGCCAAATAAGGCTGTGCTACCTTTAAACCCAGGTAACTTATCTAAACGCTCTAAAATAGTTTTATTTGGGTTGAGCACTTTGTTATTACTATTTATATTTTCGTCAACTTCACCGGTGAGTATTTCGTTATAACCAGGGTATGAAAAATACCACGGGTTACTTACCGACATAGTAGAGCCGTTAGCTCTATCGCCAATTATAATGCCTTTTTTAGCCACTACTTGCGTTAAAAAAGGCATTAGTAATTGCTGGCGCTCATTTGCTGTTTTTGCCCAAAACTGGGTCTTTAATTGCTCTGGCTTTTTAACAAAATCAGTATTATTAATTAAGCTATTATCAGCCCCATTAAATACTTCTTGCCAGCGTACTCCATCAAGCGTTACCAGCACTACATTTTGCGCAGCTGTTGCAAAGTTACTCGCTAATACACTTAAGCTAAATAGTGTTACTTTTAAAATCGTTTTCATCGCGTTTTGCGCCCTTTGATATAATAAAGCCCATCAATGATGGGCTTTATTTTAATTCAATTACTAAAACTTAATTAAAAATCAGCGGTAAATGTAACTGCTGCGGTGCGAGGCGCACCAATGTAGTAAGTAGCGCCGTTACCGGTACCACCTGCTAAGTAGCTTTTGTCAGTAACGTTATAAACAACAAACGATACGTCAATGGCTTTAAACGGACCTGCATCTACGTCAGTTGAATAACCTGCATTAAAATCAAGTACGGTGTAGCCGTCTACTTTATTACGCGTGCGAGTGTCTTCGTCTTGCCATGCACCTAAGCGCTCACCGGTGTATTTAGCCGATAAACCAACACGAAAGCCATCGCTAAAGTAATCGGTAGATACCACAAATAAATCCTCTGATGAATCGATTATGCTGTCGCCTTTTCTAAAGCTCGGTGCTACCTCATTACCACTTTCATCTTTTAATATTACACCCTGTGAATCGTATGCATTTGGATCATCGGATGAATACTCAGAACTGCTATTAGTATACGACGAGTACACGCTCCAGCTTGGTGTTAACATATAGCTTGCTGCAAGCTCAAGCCCATTTGAGTCAATACCCCCTACATTTACGTACGAGCCATTTGTACCAATGGTGTAATCAATCCCATCTGTGCCACTACCAGGGGCAATAAAGGTAATGCGGTTATCAAACTTAACACTGTAAGCCGTTGCTGTAAGGGTTAATCTATCGGCTTGGTAACGTACACCAAAGTCGATGTTGTCGGCAGTTTCTGGCTCTATGTTTGTAAGTGTTGAGCTATCTCGCTCAAGCACACCGTCTTTTATTGCGGAAAAATTCTCGCTGTAACTAGCAAATAATTCTGTGCTGTTATTTAGCTGATACAATACACCACCACTAAATAACACGTCTGAGTCGCTATCTACTTTATCTGATCTTTCGTTAGCAAAGTGGTCGTACTTTTGTAATTCAACTAAATATTGTTTTGCACCAATATTTAATGTTAAGTCACCAAAATTAATCGAGTCTTGTAGGTACCATTTGAA
Organism: Pseudoalteromonas sp. LC2018020214; assembly: GCF_016598755.1. NCBI lineage: Bacteria > Pseudomonadati > Pseudomonadota > Gammaproteobacteria > Alteromonadales > Pseudoalteromonadaceae > Pseudoalteromonas > Pseudoalteromonas sp. LC2018020214. Next base: position 1,397,502 of record NZ_CP066804.1, on the reverse strand, counting down.
TGTATCGGTATCAAAAGTGTTTTTGTATTGTGTCCAGTAAGGCGTGCTATCAAAGTGATGATAAATACGCGCGTCAATTACTTTGTGCCAATCACGCGACTCGTCACGTTCGCTTTGCTCATACCAAAAGCCCGCTTCGATATCGTGATCACCAAATGTAGCTTGGTAATTTGCCGTTACACCTAAACGATCTTTGTTGTAATGCGTATGGCGGTAAGACATAACAGGCGTTGCTGTTGCATCGTAACACGCAGGATTTAAACCAGGACCCGACTCCCATGGCCAGCTCAAACTTTGCGTACAATCGGCATTTGGTGCAAGCGGGTTGCCTTCACTATCAGCAAAACCATAAGAGCCTGCATTAGTGCCACCCTCGGTTGTTGGGTTGCCATTTTCATCAACCGGCGTTGTTAAATAAGGTGGGATCCAATCGCCGCGACCTGAATTTTTATGATAATAAGGGCTAACAGTTAATAATGAAGTTGGCGAAATAGCGTATTCAAATTTTAAATAGCCTAAGGTATTTTCACGAAGCGTTCCCCAACCTTCTGCAAACATTTGGTCAAAATGCGGAACTCCTGTCCAATTCCATGTTAGCTGATCCCAATCGGGTGTTTGTTCAAACTGCTCAAGGCTTACGCTGTTATAGTTTGTCTCGCTTACATCATCGTAAGATAAACGACCAGTAAGTGTTAAATCGTCAAAATTAGATACAAACTTAAGCTCAGCGTGTTGGTTGTCTTTGCCCCCATTACTGCCTGAACCAATCCAGCGGCTTGTATCTGTTTGCGAGTAACTTACGTACGCTTGTGTGTTATTAAAAACAGTGCCTGTTTCGTGTTTAATATAATAACGCGTGGCATCGTGGCTACCTGATGTATAAGCAAAGGTAGTGCCTTTTTCAAGGCTTGGGTCTTTACTTACAAAGTTAAATGTCCCGCCTAGTGCTTCAAGTGAAGCCGACTTAATATCAGACGTACCTTGACCTACTTCTACTGTTGCTAAATTTTCACTCTCCAAGTAACGGTTAGCTTTAGCACCACCGCCGTAATTAGAGCCACCATTGGGAATGCCATCAACGGTCATACCTAATTGTTGTTGGTTTCCATCAATACTAAAACCACGCATAGTGATTGTAGTAGACCAATCGTCGCCACCAAATGCATCACCTTCGTTTATGCTAATACCTGGTAAGTTATCAATAACCGATAATATACTCGATACCGAACTTTGCTGCTCAAGCATTGCAGGCTCAATAACATTGTTAGCGTAGCTCGTTGGTTTAGCTACAACGGTTACTTCTTCTATGGTGCTGTCGTTAGCATAAGTAGATGTTGATACAGCCATGGCAACTGCCATGCTCAATAGCGATTTGTTTTTTAAAGCGTACATTGTTGTCCCGTTTAGTTTTAATTATGAAATATGAAAACGAGCACAGTATGAATTTTAAATATGACAACGAGGATGAACTTTATTTACATAAAGGTTAAACAAATATGGAAGATTTATGGCGGGAATATGTACAAAAAAAGACACCCAAAGGTTTAGCTTTGGGTGCCTTAATTATTTTCTAGAACTTATTACAAATAGTAATTTATTTCAATTCAGCTAGCATTTCATCGCTGTAAGGTACTAGTTCTTCACCGTTTGCAATTTTGCTAATGTAATCTGGGTTTGCGATAAGTGGGCGACCAATCGCGATTAAATCAAACTTAGCATCGTTAATTGCCTCTTTTGCTGACTCAAAACTATAGCTGCCTACGCCTACTAATGTACCTTTGTAGCCTGCACGTAAAAATTCAGACGTCGTTTTACCTTCAAGCGACTCAAACGCTGTACTGTCGTCAAAAATACCGCCGTGTAAGTATGCTAAATCTCTCTTCTCAAGCTCTGGTAATAAGTAATCAAATACCGCTTTATCACGGTTATCTTCGCTCATATTAAAATAAGCACCCGGTGTAACACGTAAAGCAGTACGCTCATTACCTACAGCGGCGATAACTGCATCGGTTACTTCTAGTGCAAAACGCGACATATTTTCAGGCGTTTGACCGTATTCGTCGCTGCGTGTATTTGCAGCGTAATGTAAAAACTGGTCAATCAAATACCCGTTAGCACCGTGAATTTCTACCCCGTCAAAACCCGCTTCAATCGCATTTTCTGCCGCCTTTGCGTAATCAGCTACAAGGCCCTTAATGTCATCTATAGTCGCTGCTTTTGGTGTGATGTATGTAAGCTCACGCATACGAGGCACAGAGCCTTCAACGCCAATTGCCGATGGTGCCAGTACATCGCCATCAAAAAAGTGAGGATGTGCAACACGGCCAACATGCCAAAGCTGTGCAAACATTTTGCCGCCATTAGCGTGCACTGCGTCTGTTACTTTTTTCCAACCTTGAATTTGCTCACTGGTAAATAAACCCGGTGTATTTGGGTAACCTTGCGCATCTGGACGAATAATAGTTGCTTCGCTAATAATTAAACCGGTTTCGGCACGGCGAGCATAATATTCAACCATATCTTGTGTTGGCACTAAGTTATCGTCAGCCATACAACGCGTTAATGGTGCCATAAGTACGCGGTTTTTAAGCTCAATCGTGTTATTTAGTTTAAACGGAGCAAGTAGATCAGTAGTCATTTTTCAATCCTTCATTAAGTATATGCTTACTACAATGTGGCCTTTTTACAAACATTCAAGCTTATTTTGAATGATCGCTCAAATTAGTTGTGACATATACTGATCAATATACAAATTAGATCTGCATTGCTGAAATTAAATAGCAACTTTTCAACACTCTGTCATATAACTCGATATACTTGTGTGCATATAATTTAGATATAGTAATTAAGAGTGAGCTAATTATGACAACGCCAAATTTAAGCGAAGAACAAGCAGTAATTTTAGGGCTTGGGGCAAAAAAACGCCTAGCCTATATGTTCGAAACCGTACAACAATTTAAACAAGTATGGATTTTAAACGACGATGATGGCTGCGTTATGCTTGCCAACGAAGATGACGACTGTGTTCCAGTTTGGCCAACTCGCGAATTTGCAGAGGCATGGGCAACTGGCGAATGGGTTGGTTGTAGCGCTAAAGCAATTCCACTTGCTGATTGGTTTAGTCGCTGGACACCAGGCCTTGAAGAGGATGATTTACTTATTGCTGCCTTTCCTACTGAGGAAGACGACGGCACGATATTGTTTTCAGATGAGTTTGAAAAACAATTAAGAGCACCGAAGAAAAAATATTAAACCTAATTACTAAATTTAAAACGCGGCCACTGTAAAGTAGGCCGCATTTTTATACGTTTATGTCAGTGAATCAATTTTATTTAACAATTCAACTTTATACTCATCTGTTGCATCAGCACTAAAAGTAATAAACATACCTATCAGCACTTGGTTTTTGTACTGCTGTAAATCAATATACCCGTTAACCCAATCTTGGCGAGCTAGTCGCTGACAACCAAACAGCTGCTTTGCTAACCATTTACTATCAACAAGACCATTCAAAAAGCCTTTTTCTTTAGCTGAAATACATAGCTGCTCTGCTATTTTTAGCGATTGACTAAAAATGCCTGTCGGTTGTTTATGTTCAAATAAATTACTACGCTCACCAGCAACAAACGCAGCTCGGTAAAACGCTTCATCCTTTTTAAATAATTCGAGTAAGTTATCTATAAACGCAATAGCGGCTTCTATTGGGTTTGTCATGTCGGGCTGTAGTATAACTTTTTCAATGCGAATGACCATTTCTTCGACCAGCACTTTGAAGATATCATGCTTTTTACCAAATAAATTATGAATAGTTGGTATTGAAACACCTGCAACAGTGGCTAATTCGCTTAATGTAAACGCATCAAAGCCTTTAGAGGCAATAAGATTTCGGGCATGCTTTAGTATATCAACCTTTCTCAACTCTTTGTTTTCTTGTCTTTTTTTATTACCCCGAGCGATATTTAGTTGCTCCATTTATTTTCTCCATAGAAAAACAGCTTGACCACAGTTTTTATTGTGGGTTAAGTTTTACTTGCAATAAAAACTGTGGAATACGTTAAGGACACATTATGACTAAAAGTATAACAAGATCGATTGATGCATGCGCCTCACATTACGGTGAAAATGCCAATGAAATGCGAGAATATTTACTTAATGGCGAAAAAAATGCTTTAGCTATGAATAATAGAGGCCCTATTGAGTTTGATGAATATGGTGATTTAGCACAAAACATTAAAAGCCAATACCAAGAATACGGCTTTTATATATTCGAAAACGTAATTGATAAAAAAGAGCTCGCCGAGATAGAAATAGAACTAGCCCAATTAAAAAAAACCTTCCCTTTAGAACCGTATGGAAAAACAACCGCAGATGGAAAACCAGCGTTAGGTGCTGATAATCAAGCACCTAATTTAATTTGGTCAAAATCACTTGGAGATCCACTTGGCGGAACCGCAATCGCTAATGGCCGACACCAAGTAAAATTATTTGAACCTGAAGCTGCTGACGATCTGCCTGCGTTTTCGCCTTTTGTATTGCTTGGCTCACTGCAGTTTTCTGAGTCATGCTTAAGAACGTACGCGCACCCTCAATTATTAAAAGTGGCCGAGGCAATAAATGGTAAGGATTTTGCCCCATTTCATGAATGTCTTTTTATTAAAGATCCTGGCGTAGGCGCTGCCGTTTCATGGCACCAAGATGGTGATACTCATTGGGAAAATGAAAATTTTGATCAAGACATACACGGCTTTAACTTTATGGCGCAAGTTTTTGGCAGTACTGCTGTAAATGGTGTGTGGGTTTTACCTAAAAGTCATAAGGTTGGTAGGGTTGATATTAAAAAAATGGTTGCAGAAGCAGGCAGTGAGCGCTTAATTGGAATGGTGCCTTTAATTTGTAATCCCGGTGATGTTGTTATTTGTAATAGACAGCTTTTGCATGGTTCCTTTGCTAACTCTGGATTTGAGCCTCGCGTTACTATTAACTTTGGGTTCCATAAACGTTCATCTGTATTAGGTGTCATGGGCTCTGGAATGCACTGTGAAGCTAAAGTTTACGATGAGTCACTTATTGAGCAGAGATCAAAAGTACTTGGCTATGCAATAGATGCTAGAAAACAGCACTTCCCTGACGAAACACCTTATCAATATCAACCTTTTGTTGAAGCCAATAAAACCTTTGATTGGGATGAACAGGCAAAACAAGAGATTAAAGATTATAACTTACTTGATTTAAGTATATAAAATCACTTAGCTCCTAATAATTTTAGGAGCTAATATTGAGTTGGATATCAATATGACTATAAAAAATGGAATATACCCAGTGATCCACACTCCTCTTTTAGAAGATGAGAGTATCGATTTTAAAGGGTTTGATAAATGTTTAGGTTATTACCTAGGTACAGATATACACGGCTTAACAATTTTAGGTAGTGGTGGTGAACTCCCTTATTTTTCTGATCAAGAACAACTTAAAATTGTTCAGTACACTTACAATAAAGTGCAAAATAAAAAGCCACTTATCATAGGCGTAAACGCATACAGTAGCGCGCAAGCAATTGAAAAAATTACTGCTTATAAAGGTTACTCGAGTTATATATTACTGTTATTAACTCCTTACTATAAATCAAGCTTTGAAAACTACTTAAAAGCGATTGAGAACATAGCGCAGCATTCAACTTCACCTATCCTTTTTTATTATTTCCCTCAGATTACAGGGCATTATTTTTCAAACCAACAATTAATAAAACTGCTATGTATTAAAAATATTATAGGTATTAAAGATAGCTCATTACATCTAGCAACAGCGCGCACCGTTTTAAATAAATTGCCTGATACTCGTTACTTTAGCGGATTAACTTTGGTGTACGAACATATAGCTGCCCATGGTGCTGCGGGTGCAATTTGTCCTATAGCAACTATTTTACCCATGCAGGCTGCTGCATTTTTTGAAGATTTAAATCTAAATAACACTAAAGAGATAAATAAACGTCGTACAGTATTAAAATCTGTATTGCCGATTGCTAATAATTTAAATATTTCAGTAAGTGTGCAAAACTCACTGCTTAATATTTTAATTCGTAGTCCTAAACCACTAATAAAGTCAGTAACCAGCCCTCATGCAAATATTAAAGAAGCACTCAGCCTTTTGGGATTACCAATACACGCAACGGTAAGAAGCCCTTTAGCGCCTATCAATTATGAATCAAAAGAAAAAATAGCTAAAATTTTAGCTTCTATAAAAATCTAAATTGTACTAATAGTTAATTTCTAAATGCCAAGTAAGCCTGCGTAATTGCATCTGGATTTTCTACTTGCGGATAATGCCCAAGCTCTACAAACTCTTGTACGCGCGCATTGGGAGTAAGCTTTTTATAATGCTCAATCATGTGCTTACCAGAGATGGGATCTTCTGCGCCTGCTATAAACGTAAGTGGTATATTACTATTTATGATGGCACCAACCCAGCGTTCTCTGTTTTGCTGCCTCTGCTTTATATAACTAATGAGTTTAGGCATAACCGCTAAACCATCTTTATAAATTAGCAACTCCCAAAGTGTGTCTACCACTTGTTTTGAAGGAGGTGTACTTTTACTAAAAATAGTAACTAAATTATTGGCAAATTTTTGTTTATTCATTAATTTTGGCACTATCCAACCTAGCTTTGAAAGTAAAAGCTTTTGTATAAATAATGGTTTATGCACCTCAGGAAATAACCCACCATTTAAAAAACACACGCTGTTTATTTTAAAGTCACTTTGGCTAACCACTTGCCTTGCTAATAACTCTTGAGCCACTGTATCGCCATAGTCATGAGCTAAAATATGTACATCATTAATATTTAACGTTTTTAAAAATTGGGTATATAAGTCAGCTTGTTCGGTAATTTTATAAGTAGCGTTTATTGGTTTATCTGACAAACCAAAACCTAGCATATCGAGCGTAATTACAAAATAATGTTCACTAAGTGTTTGCCACATACCTTCCCAATCCCAGCTAGCACTTGGAAAGCCATGTATTAAAAGCAGCGCAGGCTTAGTTATATCACCAGCTATTTTTGTAAATATTTGATGGCCAGAAATATGAGTGAATTGGCCCTGCGATTGCCACTGTTGAAGAGAAAACATATATTAGCTTTATTTTTATTATCTATTTGTTAGTTTTATCATAGTGGTAGTTAATAAAGGAAATAAAACCAATGTATAAAATTGCATTGGCTTATTAAAAGTCATGTCAAAATTTAATAGTGTAATCTATATAAACTCGGTGGTCGGCTCTGTCGCCTTTAACACCATCAACGCTGCCTGATTTTTCGGTTGTATAATCTACAAATAACCAGCGCAAACTTAAGCCTTTTATTTTCTCAACTTTATAGCGCGTATCTACAGCCCAATATTTTTCGTCAGCTGTGCCAGCTAACTTACCCAGCGCAGAGTTTTCAGCATCGCTACCGCTTGTGTAGTAAAACTTTGTTGTTAAACCTGGCGATACTGCTTTTAAATCAATGCCAAAACGTGCCTGCCACGTTGCCTCGTTTTGATTTGTTAAATCGGCACCAATCAATGAGCGAGTTGGAAATGGGTTTGTACCATGATCGCCACTAAAGTTATCTTCAATCCAAGCATCACTTACCTTAGTAAATGCCGCACCTACACTCCAAATATCTTTTTTCCAATCAGCATCTAAGTAATAGGCAAATCCATCGTTTTCACTTCTAGTTAAACCTGTTAATGCGCCAGTTGCATCTTCATCATCTAAATCGCCGCCCTCTGCGCCTGTTACAAATAAATCACCATCATCTTGTGAGGTAAATATGCCAGTTGAAAGGGTTAACTTACTTTGCTCAAGTTTAATGTCGTAACTGATTTTTAATCCCATTTTACTTAGATAATTGTGGGAATTTAAATATTCAGCCTCTAATGTTACATCGTCTTTTTTATGCGTAGCACCTACGCCCCAAATTACGCTAATGGCGCCAAGTGCCGATTGATCGGTAGAAAAGTCTTCCCATTTTTCATCATGTCGACGGCTCCATTTGTCGTATACGTAACCATATAATTTAGTGTTGCCGATTTTATAGTCGCCAAAAACACCTCGAAACGTATTAGGAATAGCACGGCTGCCTGAGCTTTTTAAAAGCATGCTTTTGGTTTTTTGCCCACCTACTTTAACGTGACCGTTTTTGCCCAATTTAAAATCTAAAAAATATTGACCAAATTTAGAAAAGCTATCGTCTACTCCACCACTCTCATTACCTGCTGGTAAAATATTACCTGCGGCAGAACCTGTAGAGTTAATATTCATTACTGTGTAAGTCGATACACCCACACTCAATAAATCGTTTATATAACCCGATGTGTAATTGAGCTCTATACCTTGAGCAAAAGTTGAATCGTCACTTGCGTCGTTCTCGTAGTCACGGTCAAAATAAATTGATCTAAGTTTTATATTAAATTCATCTTGTTCTGTCAGCCCATTAACAGCAGCATACGAAGGAATAGAAATACATGTTAATACAGCGCCTGTTGCCGCAAGTAATTTAGATACTCGGTGAGCCATAGTTATCTCCGTTATCTTGTTTTTTAAGTTTGTTACTGTGCAGCACATAGGGATGTGTATGCTTTTTGACCTACACGGCAAACATGTCATAGGGTAATTACATTTCAAGTAATTACCTTTCTTTCATGCTAGTAAATATAGAACAATATAAATTTATAATGTTTTAATTTTTATATTATAAAATAGTAATAGTTTGTTTTATTTCGGATGAATTGTAAAAATTGGTAAAGATTACCTCTTGCTCACTCGTATCTAAGTCGCTAATTTTATTTAAAAAAGCATCATGATATTAATTGAATTTTACTTGATTTAAACTTACCTAAGTAAAGTTATGAGCAGCTAATTTCTTCTAAAAATCAATAAGCACAAAAACCAGCGCCTTTTGCTACTACTTTTGTTGGTATCTATAAAGTGATGCAGAATTTATAAATTATTATATTTATATGCACTTTAATTTTATCTTGAGGCTTAAAATCAACTTTTTAGACTCCCCCTACTCTAAACCTCTATAAAATATATACATTCCAATTAATAACAAAGTTGTGTCTTGAATAATAGGTGCTATATTTATCACGTTATTAAAATAGAAACACATTTACTGCGACTCATGAAAAAGGATTAATTAATGATTCAAGCACGACCGGTTAATAAAGGGTTATTAATCTCACTGCTTCCTCACGTCATTTTATTAGTTGCGGGCATTATACTTACCTACTTTGCTCATATTAAACACCAAGAAGCCATAAAAAATAAAATAAACAATGCGCTTGATAACCGCCTATCATCGCTTTCTACAGGTATTAACAGTAGGCTCGATTTGTATCAATATGGGCTATTTGGTTTAAAGGGCTTTGTACATGGGATAGGTGCAAATAATTTAAACTATCAAGCCATAACTAACTACTCTGGGAGCCGTAACTACGCTAAAGAATTCCCTGGAGCTAATGGTATTGGCTATATAAAAAAAGTTGGCGTTGAGCAATTAAATAAATTTTTGAATGATGCAAAAAACGATAGACCCGATCAGACATTTAATTTGAATACACTCGTAGCGACTAGTGATGAGCATTTTATAATTCAATATATTTTTCCTGAGCAAAAAAACTTACAAGCAATTGGATTAGATATTGGATCTGAGAGCATACGCAAACAGGCAGCACTAAATGCTGCTATAAATAATACAACCCAATTAACGGCGCCACTGACTTTAGTACAAGCGAATAAACTCTCGCAACAAGGCTTTTTAATATTAGTGCCAATATATAAAACCATTACTATTTCTGATAATAAAAAACAGCGCCTTAATGAGCTTTTAGGTTGGGCATATTCGCCGTTGTTAATTGATAAAATTTTAGACTCACTTTCACACCTTGATGAAAATCAACTAACGATAAGTGATATCAATAACGATACTGAGACTGATTTTTTTAGTTATGGCATAAAAAGCAAAACTAACGATTATCAATTAACTAAAATTATAAAATTAATGGGTAGAACGTGGAAAATTACCATTGATGCCTCAGACGCCTTTATTTATAACCTTCATCTCCCTAGTCGGTATCAAGCCATTGTTAATGGCTCTTTCGCCACTATTGGCTGTATGTTTGTAGTTTTTTTAATGCAATTGTTTATTTTTAGAAGAAACCAAAGAATTAAGAGAAAAACACTTCAGGCTAAAAAAAATAAACTCGCATTGCAGCAAGCAAATTTAAAACTAGAAAGCGAAGTTAAACAACGTACGCAAGAAATAGCCGATATGAGCATGCTCCAACAAAGTATTTTAAACAGTGCTAGTTATTCAATTATTGCGACCGACACAAACGGCTTAATCACTCTATTTAATCCCGCCTCAGAAAAGTTATTAGGCTACAAAGCGCAAGATGTTATTGGTATTAAAGACCCAAGCATATTTCATTTAAAAGAAGAAATTATAAAAAAGGCTAAACTACTTAGTGCTGAATTAAATAAACCCGTACCCCCTGGTTTTGAAGTATTTATCTTAAAAGCAACAGCAACAGAGCCAGATATTAATCAATGGACATATATTTCTTCTACAGGCGAGCAAATACAAGTTAATTTAAGTGTCACTTCGTTGTTAAATAACGAAGGAGACACCGTTGGCTACTTAGGTATTGCTTACGATTTAACAGAACAAATTGACCACGAGCAAGCCCTTGGTCACTCAAAAGAACTTGCTGAGCAAGCATCGCAAGCAAAGTCTGAATTTTTAGCAAATATGAGCCACGAAATACGAACCCCGATGAACGGTATACTTGGCACATTACAACTATTACAAGAACAACCGCTTAATGAAAAATCAGAAGAGTATTTAAAAAAATCACTGTATTCAACTCGAGCACTCACCACCATTATTAACGATATTCTTGATTTTTCTAAAATAGAGGCTGGCAAGCTCTCATTAGAGAATAAGCCTTTTGACTTTTTTGAACTTATTCATCACTTAGAGTCAGACTTAGGTGTGCAAGCAACAGATAAAAACATTTACCTTAAATTTGTGATTGATATTGAGCACAAGCATTGGGTGGGCGACCCAGTTAGACTCAGACAGGTATTTTTAAACTTAATATCTAACGCGATTAAGTTTACATCTCAAGGTGGCGTTACAGTAACCTTTAGGCTAACTGAGGAAAGCAGAATATGTTGTTGTATATCAGACACCGGGATTGGAATTTCTGAGCAAGCAATTGATCGATTGTTTGAGCGCTTTGAACAAGCTGAGCAATCAACCACGCGTGAATATGGTGGTACGGGCCTTGGCTTACCCATCACTAAATCATTAATAGGCCTGATGAATGGCGAAATTAAAGTAACAAGCCAGTTAGGTTCAGGGAGTCAGTTTTATGTGTACTTACCATTAAAACAAGCGCAGGTGGGTGACAGCACATTAACAACCAAAAATATTGAGCTTCCTGACCTATCTGGAAAAATTATTTTATTAGCTGAAGATAATAAAATAAATCAGCTTGTTGCAGCTGCGATGCTTGAACCAACTAAAGCCACCATTATTATTGCCAACAATGGTTTAGAAGCGATTTCATTATACGAGTTACACAAACCAGACATTATTTTTATGGACATTCAAATGCCAAAAATGGATGGTCTTCAGGCATGTAAAAAAATTAAGGCGCTTAATAGCGAACAAATTGTTATTGCATTAACTGCTAATGTTTTTACAGAACAAAAAGAAATATACAGGCAGTTATTTGATGGTTACGTTTCAAAACCAATCGAAAAACATGAACTTGTCAGCATGTTATCGACACTTTGCTTAGTAAATAATTAGTCATACTGAAGGCATTAAAAAACCCAGTTATTGTTACCTTTCGATATTAATAACTGGGCTCTAAGAATAATGGTGGAGGGAGAGGGATTCGAACCCTCGTTAGGGATAAACCTAAACACACTTTCCAGGCGTGCGCCTTCAGCCACTCAGCCATCCCTCCACGGTGCTGCAATTGTGTAATGCAACAGCGCGCTATAGTATGAAATAGACCCTTAAGGTGCAAGGCATTTTTAAATTTGGGCCTTTAAATGCTTACTAATCAAGCAACACTTACCTATAGGCACAAAAAAACGGCTAAATCTAAGACTTAACCGTTTTTAATTTATACTTTAAAAGTTACTTAGCCATGCTCGCAGTAAACTCAAGCATGCGATTTAAGGATTTAAGTGCGCCTTCGCGTAAATCCATATCAACGAATACTTCTTTGCCTTTAGGACTTATGAGGGCTTCCTCAATCGCTTTTAAGCCATTCATTGCCATCCAAGGGCAATGTGCGCAACTTTTACATGAAGCGCCCTCACCTGCCGTAGGAGCCGCAAAAAACTCTTTATCTGGACATAGTTGCTGCATTTTATAAAAGATGCCGCGATCGGTTGCTACAATAAACTTTTTATTGTCCATTGTTTGCGCTGCTTTGATTAATTGGCTCGTAGATCCAACCGAATCGGCAAGAGCAACTATTTCTGCTGGTGACTCAGGATGAACTAATACGCCTGCATCTGGGTGTAGCGCTTTCATGTCTTTAAGTGCTTTTGTTTTAAACTCGTCATGTACAATACATGCGCCATTCCACATAAGCATATCAGCACCGGTATTTTTTTGAATATAACTACCAAGGTGCTTATCTGGGCCCCAAATTATTTTTTCGCCTTGCTCATCGAGGTGCTCTACTATTTCAAGTGCACATGATGAAGTTACAATCCAATCTGCACGTGCTTTAACAGCCGTAGACGTGTTTGCATATACAACGACTTTACGATCTGGGTGCTGATCGCAAAACGCAGAGAACTCGTCTATCGGGCAACCAATATCTAACGAACATGTTGCTTCAAGCGTTGGCATAACAACCGTTTTATTTGGCGTTAAAATTTTGGCTGTTTCGCCCATAAATTTTACGCCAGCAACAATAATCATATCTGCGTCGTGACGTGCACCAAAACGCGCCATTTCTAGCGAGTCGGCAACGCAGCCGCCGGTTTCTTCAGCAAGTGCTTGAATTTCAGGATCGGTATAATAATGGGCAACAAGTACTGCATTTTTATCTTTTAGTAATTGTTTTATACGCGCTTTATATTCGCCTTGCTCGTCTTGTGTTAACGGTGCTGGCTTAGGGGGAAAAATATAACCTTCAGGCATAATAGTTTGAGCTAGACTCATGTTCTCGACCACTTATCTACAGTGCATTAATTAGGGCGAATTATACGAGAATATGAAAGCAAATAACAGCAAACTAGTAAGGCTGTTTATAAAAAATAAAGTGGGAAATTAAAAAAGAATATAAAGGAAAGTATTAGAGAGTGGTGGGTCATGATGGATTTGAACCATCGACCAATTGATTAAAAGTCAACTGCTCTACCAACTGAGCTAATGACCCGCTCTAATATAAATCTGCTTTGTAAAAAGCTGCGTAAATCCGCCGATTAAACTGTCATAGAATGGTGGGTTATGATGGATTTGAACCATCGACCAATTGATTAAAAGTCAACTGCTCTACCAACTGAGCTAATAACCCAATCTATGCGCTTATTCAATTATGAATGAAGCTTACGTATATCCGCCGATTGATACCAAACACTATTCATAAGGAATAAAGAATGGTGGGTCATGATGGATTTGAACCATCGACCAATTGATTAAAAGTCAACTGCTCTACCAACTGAGCTAATGACCCGCTCTTATATAACTTTTCATAGAATGGTGGGTTATGATGGATTTGAACCATCGACCAATTGATTAAAAGTCAACTGCTCTACCAACTGAGCTAATAACCCGCTCTATGCACTTATTCAATTATGAATGAAGCTTACGTAAATCCGCCGATTGATGCCAAACACTATTCATAAGGAATAAAGAATGGTGGGTCATGATGGATTTGAACCATCGACCAATTGATTAAAAGTCAACTGCTCTACCAACTGAGCTAATGACCCGCTCTATTGTTGCGTTTAAATGCAACTTACTACTTTGCGTAAATCCGCCGATTGGAACCAATCATTATTCGCAAGGAATAAAGAATGGTGGGTTATGATGGATTTGAACCATCGACCAATTGATTAAAAGTCAACTGCTCTACCAACTGAGCTAATAACCCATTCCAGTTGCTAACTTATTACTAAGTTAAGCCTACGTGAATCCGCCGATTGATGCCAAACCGTATTCACAAGGAATAAAGAATGGTGGGTCATGATGGATTTGAACCATCGACCAATTGATTAAAAGTCAACTGCTCTACCAACTGAGCTAATGACCCGCTCTGACGTTGCGTTTTATAACAACTTAGTATTGTACGTAAATCCGCCGATAAAAGACCATTCAAAGAATGGTGGGTTATGATGGATTTGAACCATCGACCAATTGATTAAAAGTCAACTGCTCTACCAACTGAGCTAATAACCCGCTCTTTTTGTCGCATTTCGAGTGGGGTAACCATTCGTTTGCTGCGGGCGCTTATAATACTTATTTATAAAATGAGTGCAACCGAAATTGTCTCTTTTTTTAAGTTTTTATGTCTAGATGCACAAAATTAAACCGTTTATGCTCAAACTACATGCAAATCCAAGATTCTTCGAGAGTTTCCATGTAGTTTGCTCGCCTTAACTAGAAATTTAATCGCTGGTGAACTTTAGTTTCCCAAACGATCAGTTGCTAGTTTTGCAGCGGTAGTACTTGGGTATTGATTGATAAGATCGCTCAATATTTTTTGTGCTTGCGCCGCTGAACCTTGATCTTGTAAAAGTGTGCCTAACTTTAGCATTGCATCAGGGCGTTTATTAGAATTTGGAAATTCGTTAACAACCACTTTAAAATGCTCCACCGCTTTTACGCCATCATTTTTAATAGTAAGCAACTGCCCTAACCAATAATGCGCGTTAGACGCATATACAGAGTTTGGATAGGTAGTTAAAAACGTTTGAAATTCAGGAATCGCTTGATCATAACGTTTATCTTTCATTATTAACGCAACAGCACGCTCGTACGCTTCATTTTCAGATAAGTCACTGCTGTAGCTCTGTGCATCGTTTGGCTGCGCCTGATCGACTACTGGAGCTGCTGTTGGCTGTGTATAAGCCTGGCTCACGCGGTTTTCAATCTCTTGATACAACTCACGCTGACGCTGCAGTACTTTTTCAAGTTTGTAGCTTTGCTCTTCAGTTACACCGCGAATTTGACTTACTTCGTCTTGTAACAAGTTAAGTTGTTGCTGTAACTCTACTTGTAAAAAGTTACGCGACTGCATCATATTCTCAAGTGACGCTAATCGCTTCTCAATACTTGATTGTGAACTTGCAGCTTCTGAAACAGGAGCGGGAGCAGCCATTAACTGGGTGCTCCCGCTCAATATCATGGCTGCCAAAATAATTTTCGGCTTCATAATATCTCTTATCTTAGTAAACTAGTACCGCACGGCGGTTTTTAGCGAAAGCTGATTCAGTGCGAGATTTAACCATTGGCTTCTCTTCACCGTAGCTTACCACTGACATTTGGCTAGCTGAAACACCTAAGCTTAATAGGTATTTTTCAACTGCTTGGCCACGGTGCTCACCTAGTGCAATGTTGTACTCTGGAGTACCGCGCTCATCTGCGTGGCCTTCAATTAGTACTTTAACTGATGGGTTTTGAACTAAAAACTCAGCATGTGCACGAAGTAAATCAGCGTACTTACCTTCAACAGTCGCTTTATCAAAGTCAAAGTAAATTACTTGCTCTTGACGAAGTGCTTCGTACTTTTGACGAAGTTGCTCTTCTGCTTGTTGCTCAGGAGAGATTGTAGCTACTTCAACTGTATCAGTGTTAGTTGATTGCTCAACAACGCCTTGATTTGATTGGTTTGCAGCACCTTCATCAATATCAGAAGATGAGCTACAAGCTGCTAATGTCATTACTGGCACAGCAATTAGCAGGCCTTTAAGTATTTTGTTAAGTTGCATTGAGTAGATTCCTATTTTGAGTAAACCAGTAATATTACTGTAAGTATGGCGACCAAGCTGGTGCCTTTACTTGTCCGTCTAGCACAGGTAACCGTGCTTTAAATCGGCCGTCCATCGATACTAGCGCAAGTACCTGTTTATTATTATGGAGCGTGCTGTATATAATCATCGAACCATTTGGCGCTATGCTCGGTGATTCATCTAGGCGTGTTCTCGTTAATACTTGAAACGCACCTGTAGCCAGCTCTTTCTTAGCAAGATGGTACTGCCCGTTGGTACGGTTAACCATCACTAATTCTTTTCCATCTGGTGTTATAGAACCAGCAAGGTTCATATCACCATCAAAGGTGAGTCGTTGTGACCTACCTGTTTTTAAATTTAACTTATAAATCTGAGCATTACCACCCCTTTCAGATGTAAACACAATATCTTGGCCATTAGGGTGCCAAGATGGCTCAGTATCTATGCTACGATGATTTGTTAAGCGTGTTTCTTTACGTGTAGCAAGGTCAAGCATGTAAACTTCTGTCGCACCCGTCTTATCTTTAGAAAGCACTAATAATAGCTTTTTGCCATCTGGCGAAAACTGCGGTGCACCATTAATACCACGGTAGCTTGCTATTATTTCACGCTTACCTGTGTATATATCTTGAATGTAAATTTGGCTTTGACGGTTTTCAAACGTTACATACGCTAGTTTAGTACCATTTGGTGACCATGCTGGCGACATTAATGGTTCTTTTGAACGAAGTAATACCTGTTCGTTAAAACCATCGTAATCAGCAACGACTAGCTGATAAGGTTTAGGCTCGTTATCACGTACTATTACATATGCAATTTTAGTTAAAAACGCGCCCTTTTCACCCGTTAGCTTTTCATAAATAACATCACTGATTCGATGAGAGTAACGGCGAAAACCACTCTCGCCAATAACACTTTCACGCGCTTCTAAAATATGATCTTGGCTTTTAACTAACTTACCGTTACTCATCATTTGCGTATTGCCACCGGTAATTTGGCCGCGAATCACATCAACTAACTCATAACGAACTAAATAACGCCCATCAGTTTGTTGTTCAACCTCACCAACAAGAACAGCTTCAACACCTTTATTAACCCAAGACGCATAATCAATTTCGCCATCTTTACTTGGCTGTTGCGGCATTTGCGCCACATCAACAGGTTTAAACTTACCACTGCGCATTAAATCGGCAGCAATAACACCACTTAGCTTTTCAGGAATTGGACCAACACCTTGGTATTTAAAAGGTACAATGGCAATAGGCCTTGCACCGTCTACACCTTCTGTTATTACAATTTCAAGCGCTGCATTAGCAACACCCGTAAACCCAAACAGTAAAACTAAACAGGCTATTTTTATTTTGTTGAACATATCATTCCTTTAAAATTCTGGCTTGATTGTTAAATTAATATTCTTAAGTTTTTCGAATACGTCTTTATCTTTAGATACCGGTAATGTGTCAGCCATGCGCACTGCTCTTAATGCAGCTTCACATACTAACTTGTCGCCACCTAACGATTTAACTTGCGTTACTAAACCATTAAAGCCCAAACGAATATTAACTCGGCACTGTTGGTTTTTCATTTTTTCATCAATCAGTAAGTTTTGCTGAATACGCGCCATAATTAATGCACGGTACTTATCAACTTCGCTCACCACTTGTTGCTGACGTATTTTACTACGGGCAGCCTGCTCTTTGGCAAGTTGCTCTTGTAACATTTGCTCTTGCATTGCTTGCTGGCGTTTACGTTCGGCCTCAGCAGCACGCTCTTTTGCTTCCTCTTCACGCTTTTTGCGCTCAGCTTCTGCTTTTTTAAGTGCTTCTTCTTCAGCTTTGCGTTTGTCAGCTGCTGCTTTTGCTGCGTTTTCAGCTTCTTGCTTTTGCTTTTCGGCTTGCTTAGCTTTAGCACGCTCTTTTTGCTCAATGGCACGTGCTTTTTTAGCTTCTGCCTCGGCTTGCGCTTTTTCTTTCTCTTTAGCTTTACGCTCTTGCTCTAGCTTTTTAATATTACGTGCTTCTGATTCGCGTTGCTTTCGTGCATTGGCCGCTCTGCGTTCTAAATCACGGATACGTTTATCTTCAGCACTTTTTTTATCTTTTTCTTTCTTTTGAAGCTCAGCAATTTTTTGCTCAACTTGTTTTTGATCAACTGTAACGGCTGATACCGCTTTATCTGGCTTAGGTATAGCCGAATTAAGCGTTACTTCCATTACTTTAGGTGTTGGCGGATGAATATTTGCAGAAGCATACAAAAATCCACCAATCCCTAAATGAAGTACTATTGATTTTACTACTGAACTATTCATACAGCTACTTCCCCTCAAAGGATTCAGTCATTAATCCTACTGATGGTACGCCTGCATTTTTCAAAAAATCCATTAGTAATAATACTTCTTGATACGACACCTTACCCGAGCCTTTAATCATTACCGGCACGTCAGGATTTTTCATTAGCTGTAATTTTATAACCGCCGCTACATCAAGTGCTTCCATAGGCTCTTCAGGATCAGTACCTACACTCACGTAATATTTACCTTGTGCATCTATTGAGGCAATAATAGGCGGAGTATCTTTAGTATCAACTAAATCAGACTCTTCCATTTTAGGTAAATCAACTTTTACACCATGCGTTATAAGGGGTGCTGTAGCCATAAATATTATAAGTAGTACCAACATTACATCAATGTAAGGTACTACATTAATCTCTGCGACCGGACGGCGCTTTTTACGCTGATACATTCGCTTGTGCCTCTATTTGTGTAGCTGCTTGACGGTGTAAAATATTAGCAAACTCTTCCATAAAGTTAATATAGTGAGACTCAAGCTTTTCAACACTGTTTGAAAAACGGTTATAAGCAATAACAGCAGGGATCGCCGCAAATAAACCCATAGCAGTCGCAATAAGTGCCTCTGCAATACCAGGTGCTACCATTTGTAATGTAGCTTGCTTAACTTCACCTAGTGCAATAAAGGCATTCATTATACCCCACACTGTACCAAACAAACCGATGTACGGACTTATAGAACCTACTGTTGCTAAAAACGATAGGCTAGATTCCATTTTTTCAATTTCACGAGAAAGCGCAACACGCATAGAGCGGTGCGTTCCTTCCATAACAATACTCGCACTTTGAAATGTATTCTTTTTATGGCGAGCAAACTCTTTAAAGCCCGAAGTAAACAAAGCTTCAATGCCTTGAGACTGACCGCTGCGTGACGATATCTCGTTATATAATTTGCTTAAATCAATACCCGACCAAAACTTTTGCTCAAATTTCTTAGCATTTATTAGCGCATCCGATATTGCTTTTTTACGTTGAAATATAATTGTCCACGACATTACAGACATGGCAACTAGCCCTAACATTACTAATTGAACAAGCAAACTTGCTTCTAAAATTAGATCTAAAAAATTAAGCCCTGATCCCACGTTAAACTCCTAAATAATTTCAAAATACGGCAAATTGGTTAATTTGTGTAAATATGACCGCTTACACGGCCAAAAGTTGCATCTAGTGTATCTAGTCCATTTCAAGCTGACAACGGTATTGCTATGAATAGGCAACAAAAAACGTTAAAAAAACAGCTTTAGTTGGCATTTCCCTTTACCTCAGTATTTTATTTAAACTTTTAAACTAACTCGCTAACTATAAATATGCGTAAATATATACATGAAACGTCATAAAATGCGCCGTTTATTCAAAATAAGAGCATAAACACTCAAAACCTATAAGCCTCACCTGCACGTAATAGTAAAACTAATACCGAGCTATAACGAAATAAATTACTTAAGTTATAAATTTCATAAACTTATAAATTTAACGATTAATTAACGCACAAGATTCAAACAACAATAAAATTCACTAAATTAGTTTTTCTAATCTGAAAATACAAATTTTCTAGTTTGAACAAAAAAGTAAACTTACGTATTATTCTCCCATACCGAGCTAGCGCACTGAATGAGATAGTTTCATTAAGCCAAGTTCTTAGTAATAGGATATTTTATCGTATTACATTGTTTTACTCTTTCTGGATAAAACCAAATTTAGTAAAACGTAGTTCCCCTGGATTACTTCCTTCAACTTGTTGTTTGCCCGCATTTTTTGCGGGCTTTTTTTTGCCTGCAATTTAGTGCGCTACATATTTCATACCAACCTGCATAAATCTTTGATCAATTTAACGAATTAAATTGCACTATAACGTCGTTAAAAATTTTTTATTTAGAACAACTAGATACAAAAATTTTTGCCTAGTTCTAGCGTAATTTTCTTAACGTTAAGTAGACCCCATATATAAGCAGATTGGTATTATTTATAAACTAATAATTGCCCTACCTAATTTACAATAAGAAATCGCTTACTAGTTTGAATGGTACGCAGGATAGCTTCGCGAGTCTTAACGCCCTGTGAATTAACAGTTAACTATAAAGCGTATTAGTATTTTGAAATAACATTTGCAACAGTGTGTTGAGGTTTTGGGTATAATAATTTGAAACAAAGGGATACTGAGACAATTACCTGCTGCGCAATAAAACACAGCAAGTAAAGTATATAGGCTAGTCTTTTTTAGGAAGTAAACCAAAGTGATGGTATGCACTGTCAGACACTATGCGCCCGCGTGGTGTACGCTGAATAAATCCTTGCTGGATTAAAAATGGTTCTATTACATCTTCTATTGTTTCGCGCTCTTCACCAATAGCAGCCGCTACATTGTCGAGCCCTACTGGGCCGCCCATAAATTTTTCGATTATGGCGAGTAAATATTTGCGGTCCATATAATCAAAACCACTTTTATCTACGTCAATCATATCAAGGGCTTGCTTAGCTACATCGGCGTTTACTGTGCCGTCAGATTTTACTTGAGTGTAATCGCGTACACGGCGCAATAAGCGGTTTGCAATACGTGGTGTGCCGCGCGAGCGCTGCGCGATTTCGGTAGCGCCATCGTCACACATTTCTAAACCAAGATAATGTGCAGAGCGCCCTACTATGTGCGATAAATCTTCTACAGAATAAAACTCTAATCGCTGCACAATTCCAAAACGGTCACGCAGTGGCGATGTAAGCGAGCCTGCTCGTGTGGTTGCACCAATAAGTGTAAATGCAGGTAAGTCTAATTTAATAGAACGCGCAGCTGGGCCTTCACCAATCATTATATCAAGCTGGTAGTCTTCCATTGCGGGATACAGTATTTCTTCAACTTGCGGGCTTAGCCTGTGTATTTCATCGATAAACAGTACATCGCCTTCTTCTAAATTAGTAAGTAGAGCAGCTAAATCGCCTGCTTTTTCAAGTACAGGGCCTGATGTTGTTTTAATACTTACGTGTAATTCATTGGCTACAATATTTGCAAGCGTGGTTTTACCAAGCCCAGGTGGGCCAAATATTAATAAATGATCGAGCGCTTCACCACGGGTTCGGGCAGCTTCAATAAAAATTTCCATTTGCTGCTTAACATGAGGCTGGCCTCTGTAGTCGGCTAAAAGTTTTGGTCTGATTGCACGATCTATAGAGTCTTCATTTGTTTTTTCAGTCGCATCAATTAAGCGATCCGCTTCAATCATGGGTTACTCACAACATAGATTTTAAAGATTCTCTAATAAGAACCTCAGTAGACATATCGGGTTTACTTATCGATTTTACTGCTTTTTGAGCTTGTGGCAATTTATAACCTAATGCAAGCAGTGCCGATACGGCATCATCCGCTGCATTATTAGCAATTGTCGCATCGCTCATTGGCTCTATTACTGCGCTGTCACTAAATGGCGTAAATAAATCATTACCCCAATCTTTTAGCCTGTCTTTCATTTCGAGTACTAAACGCTCGGCTGTTTTTTTACCTACACCGGGTAATTTAACAAGCGATGTTGAGTCTTCGTTATTTACACAACTTACAAATTGTTTTGCCGACATGCCCGATAAAATAGCTAAGCCAAGTTTTGGCCCTACGCCATTTGCTTTTAATAGCTCTCTAAACAAAGCACGTTCAACTTTATTATTAAAACCAAATAATAGTTGAGCATCTTCACGCACTACAAAGTGAGTGTAAACAATCGCATTTTCACCAATTTTTGGTAAGTCGTAAAAACAGGTCATTGGCATTTGTACTTCGTAACCTACACCACTTACTTCGAGTAATATTTCTGGTGGCTGTTTTTCGACTAAAATACCATTTAAGCGGCCTATCATAATTATTTCCTTAAACGTCCTCTAACGGTTTTGCTTGCGCTGCCCGCTAGTTTAATTAAATTTTGTTCTGAGTGGGCGTGGCAAATCGCAATAGCGAGTGCATCAGCTGCATCGGCCTGTGGCGTACCGGGTAATTTTAAAATATTTTTTACCATGTGTTGCACTTGTGTTTTATCTGCGCCACCGTTGCCTACTACTGCTTGCTTAATTTGCCTAGCTGAGTATTCAAATACGGGTAAGTCGGCCATTGCCGCGCCAACAATCGCAGCGCCTCTAGCTTGGCCTAGTTTTAAAGCTGAATCGGGGTTGTGCGCCATAAATACTTTTTCAATGGCAAAGGTTTCTGGCGAAAACTGCTCAATAAGCTGTGTAATGCCTTGGTAGATCATTTTAAGCCTAACCGGAAAAGGATGATCGGCTAACTTAATACAGCCACTGCCTAAGTATGTAAATTTAGAACCTTGATGGGCAACAACACCATATCCGGTCAAACGTGAACCAGGATCGATCCCTAAAATGATGGCCAAACAGCGCTCCATTGTTATTATTTTTAAATTACGCTAATAATGCCAGAGCACTGTATAAATTACCAGTACAAAGAAAAACAAAAATGCCCACGTACTAGGTGGGCATTTACAGAGCATGTTAGTTTAAGCTTACCCTAGGGCACGCACTAATCCTTGGGTGTTTTGTTTAAGTGTTCGGGCAATCATTAAATAGCCTAAACCTGCCACAAATACGCCGCCAGCTACCGGACCTATAATCCATATATGCGGGTGTAACTTACCTGCTAAATCAAACATTTGTTGCTGCACAATTAAAAGCGCTATATCACTAAAAAATGCGGCAACTAAGCCAGCTAAACCGCCGAGTAATAAAAACTCGTACAAGGTCGCGTTTTTAATTAATCGGCTTTTAGCGCCAAGCGTTCTGAGTATTACAATTTCTTGCATGCGCTCACCTAAACTAGCTTGCACTTGCGATATAAGTACAAGCGCGCCACACAGCACAACAATGGCAAGTACAAAGCCAATGGCGAGCGATACTTGCGAAATAGTTGTTTGGATTTGCTTAACAAAGTTATCAATATCAATGGCTGTAATAGTAGGGTAAGTACGCAATAACTGGCTAAAGTCACGCTTTTGATCTGGGTTTATACGTACCGACGAAATATACGTCGCCGGAAAATCTGCAAGTACATCTGGGCTTAAAATAATAAAAAAGTTAGGTTTAAGCGTGGCCCAATTAACTTTGCGCACACTGGTAATTTTAGCGTCGAACGACTGCGAACCAATTAAAAATGTGAGCGTATCGCCTATCTCAACATCTAAACGCTCAAGCATCGACTCCTCTACTGAGGCTTCAGCCATCGCATTCTCACCAAACCACGTACCTTGTGTTACTTCATTTTGGTCAGGCACATCTTTAAGCCATGTAAGATTTAGCTCGCGGCCAATACCTGCACGTGCTTCTTCGTCTTTTTTCTCGTTGTCTTGCAGCGATACTGAACGTGCTACCAACTCGCCATTCACCGCATTTACGCGCCCACGAATAGTGGGATAAAACTCTGATACTTGAATAGCTTTTTGAGCTAAATATTCATTAATTGGCTCAAGCTCATTTTGCGTAATATTAACTAAAAACGCATTAGGCGCGTCGCTTGGAAGTTGCGACTGCCAATCAGATATCATGTCGTTTTTAAGTACCACTAAAAACAGCAGTAATTTAATCGCTAACGAAAAACTAATTAACTGTACCGCGTTCACATTTGCACGCTTTTGGATAGATGCAATTGCAAGCGACCAACTGTTACCTGGCTTAAGTCCTAATTTTCGACCGCCACCAAATATTAATTTAGATACTAAAAACAACACACCAATTAGCGCAAGTGTTGATATAAACAAAATAAGCGTTATTTTTATGTTGTTACTAAATAACCACATTAATAAAAATACAGTTAGCGCACTCATGCCTAAATGCACACGACTTACTGCCAACTTGTCACCTAAGTTACGGCGCAGAACTCTAAGCGGTGGAATATCAAATAAATCAAATAACGGTTTAATAGAAAACATAACAGCACAAATTACGCCAGTGCTTATAGCCACCAGCCAAGGTTTAAAGCCACCTAAAGGTAACTCTGTGCCCATACTTTTTGATAAGTAACTTGTTGCTATTTCTTGCAAGCCATAACCAATTAACAGCCCTATACTTACCGCCATTGCACATACAAGTAATAAATGAAGCATGTATATTTTGCGGATCATTGAGCGGCTACCGCCGAGCGTTTTCATCATCGCTACTGGGTCGTATTGGCGTTCACAATAACGTTTTGCTGAAACAGCTATAGCCACTGCTGCCAAAATAATACCTAATAGGCCTGCAAGTAATAAAAAGCTCTCTGCGCGGTTTAAACTATTTGAAATAGGTGATTGGCGGTCTTTAACGCCGTACCATTGTTGGTTTTCTTTCATTTGTGGTTTAAGCCACTCGTAAAAGCTATTTATGTCGGCCTCACTGCCTGCATAAAGTTGGCGGTAATAAACACGACTACCCGGCTGCACAACTTCGGTTTTTGCCACATCGTCAATATTGATAAGCACGCGGCGGCTGCTCGAAAATACATTAAATGGCGCATCGGGCTCTTCTACAATAACTTTTGAAACATTAAATAATGCAGCACCAAGCTCTACTTGCGCGCCTATATCAATATTTAAACTGTAAAATACCGATTCACTTAGCCACACATTACCAGGCGTTGGTCCGCTATTAGCAACTTTAGTTTCACCGGTTAGGGTATCTTTAACTTTTAACTGCCCTTTTAACGGGTACGCATTAGATGCCGCTTTTACTGAGCTAAACTGCATTTCATCATCGGCAAACAACATAGTGTCGAAGTACACCATTTGCGCCGTTTTTAAATTTTGGCTCTGTGCTTTAGTAATAAAAGCGGTGTCCAGAACATGGTCGCTTGCAAGTACACGGTCTGCTGCAATAAAAGCACTGCTTTTTTGCGCAATACTTTGCCCTATTCGCTCAGTAACCATCGACAGTGTAAGCACGGTTAACACAGCAAGAGCGATAGCTGCGCTTATAACCGTGAGCTCACCACGGCGAAATTCTCGCGAAAATAATTTAAGCGCTAACTTAACCCACATTAGCAACGTCCTCTACTTGGCTTTTTACCAGTAAGCCCGCTTCTATTTGAATAATGTGCTCACATTTTTGTGCAAGCCCTTCATCGTGAGTAACCAAAATAAGCGTAGTGCCGTGTTGCGTGTTTAAATCAAATAATAAGGATTCAATCATTTTACCGTTTTTGCTGTCTAAATTAGCCGAAGGCTCATCAGCAAATAGTATTTTAGGTGTACCAATAAATGCTCGCGCAATAGCAACACGTTGCTGTTCACCGCCAGAGAGTTGCGACGGGTAATGATCAATTCGATGGCTCAAGCCTACTTTTTCAAGTAATGCAATTGCTTGCTCTTTTGCATCACTTTCACCAGCGAGCTCTGCTGGCAGCATAACGTTTTCTAGTGCCGTTAAGCTTTGTACTAACATAAACGATTGAAATACAAATCCAATTTTAGCCGCGCGCAGTGCAGCACGCTCTTCTTCATCTAAATTGTGTAATGGTTCACCATCTAAAAATATTTCACCGCTGCTGGCGGTGTCCAGCCCTGCTAATAAACTGAGTAACGTAGATTTACCAGAGCCCGACGTGCCAACAATAGCAACAGACTCGCCATGCTTGACATTAAAGCTGATGTCGCTGAGGATGGGCAGCTCACCTTCAAAGGTAGAGACTACTTTAGACAAACCATTAACCTGAATTATATTTAATTGAGAAAGCGCTGACATATGACTCATTCAATCCTTCGTTTAGTATTCATTTTATTTTTAGTTATCAAACCGCTGAGCGCAGCAGCCGACAACACGATTTTAATACTCGGTGACAGTTTAAGCGCAGCCTACGGACTTCAACAAGAAGAAGGCTGGGTAAAATTGTTACAAGATAAATACGATGACGAACAAGCCGACATTGAACTTATCAACGCCAGTATTAGTGGCGAAACATCTGGTGGAGCCCTACGCCGTTTAGATGCATTGCTTGAGCAATACGAACCCACTCATGTACTTATTGAGCTAGGTGCTAATGACGGTTTACGTGGTTTTCCAGTCAAAAAAATGCAAACTAACTTAACGTCTCTTATTCAAAAAAGCCAAGCAGCTAATGCGATGACCGCCTTAATGGAGATTTACATTCCCCCTAATTACGGTCCGCGTTATAGCAAAATGTTTACTGACACTTTTTCGCGCGTTAGCGAAGAAACAAATGCGCATTTAATGAACTTTTTTATGCTAGATATTGCCAGCCAATCTGATCTAATGCAAAACGATAGTTTACACCCTAACAAAAAAGCTCAGCCATTAATACGAGATGAGATGTATGACTCGATCAAAAAGTGGTTAAATAAAGACTAGCTAATTAATACACCGCAAGGGCGTCTTTTTAGGCCTCTTGCGTAATAAACACCCAAACAAACAATCGCTTATTGATTTTTAAAAAAATACACGTACTATTGCAAACAACGTCGGTATGTAGCGCAGCTTGGTAGCGCACTGTCATGGGGTGGCAGGGGTCGAGAGTTCGAATCTCTCCATACCGACCATTAATACCAATCCGCAATAATACTTAATCATTTTGCGGGGCTAAACGTGTCGCTACCTGTGTTAAAAAATTCTCATTTAGAACAACTAAATAGCGAATTTTTTGCCTAGCTATCAACACGTTTTTCCATCCTAAAAATAGATCACTTAATTAAGCGAATTGGTATAAACTCCTTCTATATCAATAAATTAAACTTCTCTTCAAAATATAGCCAAAATCCATCTGTTTTGATTCTACAATTTATCCGTAGCACTATCTTATTTATCTAAGCGCACTTAATAAAACTGAGTTTAGCTGGCTAGTTTTGTGGTTTTTGAGGGGGGTTGTATTTGATTGTTATTAACTTGAAGTGGCCTTTGTGGGATCTATATGAAGCATTTAATTTCAATTTATTGAAATTAAAATAAAAAAGCGCTCTAAGCGCTTTTTATTAAAGTACTAGTGCTTGCGCCCTACACCATTACGTACCATATCTTGCCCTGTTTGGAATACATCTTCTGTAATACTGCGCGCTAAAAGTAATTTTTGATTATCGTCAAACACGGCTACAAAACGACTACCATCACTATTGTTTGTTGCCATACCAACGCCCGAAACACCTTTAAGGCCAAGACCGCCGTTTTCTACATTTAATAAAAAGCTTTCTAATTCGACTAGACTGGAAATTACATCATTTTCTTTATTCATTTTAACACTCTTTTAGTAAGGCTTTTAAATCATTATGGTGGCTATTTTATAGAGAAGAGCCAAAAACTTAAACCCTTGGCTCAGGTTAGTCACTAAATCGACTTTATAGCTAACTCTAAATTGCTTAGCGCACAACCAAACTCTTTTGCATTTACGCGATGATACTGTGTGTCACTCGTTGCTGTAAGGCTAATTATAAACTCGTCTTGTTGGGCTACCGCACTTTGCTCTTGGCTTAGGCACATCGCTTGAGTAAGTGAACGCAGTTTTGAATTTGTTAAAATTGAGCCAAAACGCTGCACTGGCAGTGGAGGTATTTTTATAGCGGGTAACGCTTCATCTATTGTGCGTGCGCTTAAGGTAAACGTATTATTGGTAATTTCAATTACACTATTTGTAGGCCAGTACGAGTAGCTATAGCTCTTACTCTCAGGTTGGGCTTTACCTTGGTTAGCCAAATGCACTACACCACTTTTGCCTATTACGGTTATTAAACTACCTTCTGGTGATTTAATAACAACCAAAGCCGTATTTTCATCAATACCAAAACCATGTTGAATCTCTGTTTTAATATTTTTGACTTCGTTTTTATTTAGCGCTGCTGCAAGCCTAAATGTACGGTTTTGTTCGCTAAATTGAGTATCTAGTACACCAAAATTAAAGCTGCCAAGTCCACCAGCATTAGTGTTATTTTCACCTTTACGAAGTGCCTCAAGGCTTGTCGTATTTGTAAGCATACCCGTCACTTTACTTTGGATTGCAGCACCGGCTCCTTCACCTACAATTACTGGGCGAGTTTGCAATGCTTGCGTCCACGGGTATGGGTTATTGTTTTGATCAAATAATACCTTGTGAGTTAATGCTGCATTACCGCTATTAAACATAACGCCGGTACTGCTTTTAATAAGTGATACAAGTGCATTAGTGCCACTTTTACATAAAGCGTATTCGGCCTTTGTGCGATCGGGATAAATCACTTCACGGTTATACACATTCATTAATGTATTTCTAAGCGCTGGTAATTCATCGCACGAGTTACTCGTAATCGCTTTAGCAAGCGCTGGCGTTAGTGCTAACCATTGAGTGTTTATATTTGATTGTGCCAAAAGACTTTGCGCTACATCTGCCGACTCATAAGGGTCGCGGCTCGAAGCCGTAATAGCAAGCATGGTGGGTTTTGCGTTATTAACTTTTAAACTGCCCGACACAAATTGTAAAATATTATTAGTCGCAACCTCATTATTAAAATCTGTATTTACTTGCTCTTTTAAACGCTCACCGTTTTTATTAAGTAGCGGTACTTCTAGCATATCAAATACAAAGTTGTACTCTTGCTGAGTTAGACTTTCTAATTGCTGATTATTTATATCGCGCCAATGCCAGAGTAAATCAGTTTTTGATACGCTATTTGACGATTTACTTTGTATGGTTTTAAGTGTTTTTAATACAGCCGTTTTTGCCTCAACATTATTAGTAGGCCAATGCTGCGCGATGTTTTTTATTTGAGAGCTGCTAAGTGTATATAAATTATGTGACTTACCATCAATAACAGCCTCTTTTTGGCAATTATTGAGCTTGGCGCTAGTACAGGTAGTAAGCTCTGACCCCACTAAAATTAAAGTTTGGCTTTGCTCTTGAGCCACTGCATTTATTGAAAATCCTGCACCGACCAATGCCACTACCATACCCAGTAACTTCGGCTGTTGATCACGTAAAAATGCACATATCATAATGTAAACTCTAATATAAATAATAAAACTAATGTGCTGTAGTTTAACAGCTAGCCACTTTCGCCTAAATATATTTTTATAAATGTTAAATAATTCAAGTCTCTGAAAAACGTTAGGGTTAAGCACTGCATTTAAATACATTGTTTAGTTTGCCCTTTTGTCTTTGTAAATATTATCTAAACAAATTTAAACGGGGCATTTATTGACCAATTTCATTGTTTAAATTACGGTGGTGAATTATTTTATGTAACTGGGGTGAAATATGGACTTTTCTAATGAAGAGATAAATTTTTTTGCTGAGTTATTTAAGCCTAATAAAAAGTCACATGCTCACAACAGTCACGTTTTAACGTTACAAAGTTCAGTACCAGCCAATATTGCTCACTTACTTAATAGCGCTAATTTAACCCTGCTCGCAGAGGTTGCACACTACCAGTTATGGTTTCCGTTGGACTTAAAAATTGATAGCGCCGGTATAATCAAACCTATTTTAAACGCCCCCGAAGTAATAGACACACAAGGCACACTGCGCAGTTGGCGCTGGAGTGAGCTAAATATTAAAAGCCAAGGGTTTAAAATTGAATCAATATCAAACACGGGGATGTTTTTAAAACCCCTCAGAAAAGGTAACCATTTAAATAAATCGCAGCACATGGAATTTATTTTGCCTAACAAACAAAGTATTTCGATGGAAATAGAACCCGTAAGGCAAAGCACGCAAGGTATAGCCGCTAAAATAACGCAAATCCATAGCGGTCAAGAGCAACTAAGAGCTTACCTATTTGAAGAACATAAACGTCAACATGCTAAATTATACGAGAATGGCCAATTAGTTGAGCAGCTAATTTAATAGGTGTTTACCCCGCTATACTTGCATTTAGTTGGCTTTATTTAACCCCCTCTCAATGTTAATCTGTACCCTTATTAATAAATCATAAGGATATGACAATGCCAGGTGCTTTTGCGCACATCACTGCTGTTAATATTGCAACGCAAACCAAGTCACTCGCTAAAATGGATATGCCTAAAAAAGCAAAGCTTATTTTAAGCCAACGCCAAGCATACCTTGAACTAGGCTGTGTAGCCCCCGATTATCCTTACTTAGCTGTAGCGCAGCCTGGCCAAAATGCGTGGGCCGACCTAATGCACTATGAGCACACAGGCGATTTACTTAAAGCCATGATTGAACACTGTAAAACACTTAAAGGTGAAGCATTTGAGAAATGTTTTGCTTGGTTATGCGGTTATATGGCCCATGTTGCTGCGGATATAACGGTGCATCCGGTTGTTGAATTAAAAGTAGGCCCGTATGAGCAAAACCAAACGGCGCACCGTACCTGCGAAATGAATCAAGACGCGTTTATTTGGCAACGTTTAAACTTAGGTGAGTTAGGTTATGCTGACCGCGTGCAACAAAATATTGGATCTTGTACTAACAAAGACGATAATTTTGATACCGATATTGCAAAAATTTGGCAACATGCTTTATTAACGGTTCACCCAAGCTACGCAGCACAACACGCTCCTAACTTTAATTCATGGCATAACGGTTTTCAGCTTGTGGTAAATAATGTTGAAGAAAGCTATCGATTATTTGCCTGTGCACGCCATGTTGCTGCTGATTTAGGCTTGTTTTATCCTCGCCCAAACGAAGTAGACCCCACTTTTATTGAACAACTAAAAACGCCGCACGAGCCTATGCATTACAACGATATTTTTGACTTTGCCGTTAGTAACATTCAGCACTACATAACCATTATTGCCAATGCCGTATTTTTAGATACTGATTACAGTGCAATTAAAAATTGGAACCTAGATACAGGCTACGATGAAGACAACACGATGACGGTATGGAGCAAATAAAATGAAACACTTACTTTGTATAAGCCTCATGGTATTACTTAGCGGTTGCTACACTCCTAAAAACAACAATCCAGAAGTGATGGCCGACTTAGCCTCACAATTAAAAGATATTGCTACAGCCGTTGATGGCACACTAAAATTTAGTGAAACATCCTATTCAACAACTGATGAATTGTTAAAAGCTGCTGTTAAAAACGATTTAAGCAAACTTGCACCCTTTGGGGAATACACGCTTATTGTAAACGTACAAGATGATAACGCAGTGCTACTTTTATGTGATGCCAATACTGCTTTAATTGAAGATGCAGGCTGTACTGCTCAATCAGATATACAGCATTGGGGAGCAGGAGTTATTCATCAGTGCAAAATAACTATAAACGCCCAACAGCTCTGTAACTAGGTAATAAAATACCTGCTATACATTTAAAGTTGAGCCGTCATCTCTTTGGGGTTAAACACTAAGCCATGGCGGCTAACATGCTCTGCAAAATTTTCGGCTGGCATTGGTTTCGCAAAGTAAAAGCCCTGAAATTCTTTACACCCCATTTGCGTCATTATTGCTACTTGCTCTTGGGTTTCTACTCCTTCGGCTACACACTTAATATCAAGCTCTTCACACATAACGTGCACCGCTTTAACTAAACTTTTTTGACGCGTAGAGCTCGTTACTTGGCTGATTAATGAGCGATCTAACTTAAGCTTGTTAATAGGATAATCGGCAAGGCGTGCAATATTAGAATACCCCACTCCAAAATCATCAACCGAAATAGTAAAACCCCACGATTGCAGTGTTTGCATAAGCTTTAGCGAATGCGCTTGGTTTGCCTCAAGAGAGGTTTCAGTCAGTTCTAACTCTATTTGAGGTGGCTTTACGTTAAAGTCGGCAAGGTATTTAACCAGTTTTGACATGAAATCGGTTTGGCTAAAATCAATTAGAGATATATTTATTGCCACCGGCACACTCGGTAAACCCGCCTTAGTCCAATTGGCAATTTGTGCGCAGACTTTTTGAATAATCAGATCGGTTAATCTACTGACCATTCTGTATTCTTCAGCAATAGGAATAAATACCACTGGCGACACATTACCTAGTATGGGACTGTTCCAACGCGCTAAAGCTTCAAGCCCTATACATTGACCCGTTGCATCTACTTTAGGTTGATAGTGTACCGACAAATCGCCCTGCTGAAGCGCTTCATCTAATAACATCGAAATTTCGTATTTTTCGATAAAAGCTTGTGATTGTTTTTCGTTATAACCACTTAGAGGCATATTACAGTTTGCAACTTTAAGTGCTTCGCACGCATTGCTAAGTACTGTTGTGCTGCTTTTTCCGTGATCAGGATACTTTGCAAAACCAAATAAAAATGATTGCTGACACTTAGTGCCAAACACATTATAAGTTTTATCTAATGTATTTTTTATTTGCATTAATAGCTTATCTTCAAGCTCGTTTTGCGAGTTTGCGCCAATTATAAAAGCAAGCTTTCCTACTCCTATATGGGCACACAACAACGGCCCATCTGCCATCGCCTTTAAACGCTTATACGCGTTAATAAGTAATGCTTGAGAGTCGGCTTTAGTGAGCTTTAAATTTAAGTATTCACTATTTGCACTTTGGGTAACAACGATAAAAAAACCTTTTTGGTATTTGCTTGTTAATCTGTCGCATTGCAGCTCAAACCATTCTCTATTAGGTAGTTTTGTTTGCGAGTCTCTAAAGCGTAAACGTTTATTTTCTTGTTCCATCATCGATAAATTTTGTTTAATTAGCTGCTCTTGCGTGCAATCGTAAAAGTCGTATACACGGTAGTTTGTATTCATTGTTATTTGCTGGTAGCAGGCTTTAAAATAGCTTTTTTTGTACTTCACAATTTTATTTTGAGCATTAGGGGCGTCAAAAACTAAAGTAGGAAATAAATGAGAAAGGTTAACGCATTCTTCTTTTAATTCTTTTTTTATACCAAACATATCAATAGCGTGTTGATTAAAATCAGTAATGACAAGATTTTCGTCAACAATAATTTTGGCTTTATTTGATTCGGTGAACAGGCTTCGATAAAGCTCATTTTTATCTTTAAGGTGTGTATTAGCGCTTATCATTGTTTTGTTTAAACGCTTAGCAGCCACAATTGTGCGTGCTACAGCAAGGGGAATACAAATGTTAAAAAATAAGAATATTAGCCCTGTAATGTATAAGCTGGCATCGGGAAGTTGTTGAGCAATGCCAGTTAAGCCCGATACATCAACGTTATTGATGATCATATAAAACGGTACAATGTTTAATACGCCATAAGCAAGGGCTGTTCTATAACCAAGTAGCATAAGTGCGATTATTGGGCAGGAATACATATACATAGAGCCCACTTTAGCAAGCTCTAAGTCTGTTAAAAATAAGTTCATCGACACGCTAGCAGCTACAATAGCGATTAAAAGTACATGAGCGCTGAAGTGATAAAAACGCTTACTTGCTATAAGCAAACCGCATACAGTCGCAAAAAAACTGCTTGTTAATACAACAATATAAATTAAGTTAAACTCAATAGCGCTTGCGTACGTGTGGCACACCACAGCAAAACATAACACCATTACTAATGATAGAATAATGCGCAGTGCACTTATTCGCCAATTAGCAACCTGATCAGGGGCTGAATAGTGATCGTTTAATAAAAAGAACCTATTGAAAAAATGCATAATAAACAACAGTTAAAGCTCATTCTTCTATTAGACATTGATAACTTGTTAAAATCAATCAAATGAATATAATTTCTATTTACATTGTTCTATAAAATAGACAGGTGTAAACCTGCTCGTTAGCCGTTAAACATTCATTTTTCGAGTGTTTTTACAGTTATCCTCTTTAAGCGCGAAACCACTGCATCCTAAAAATTCACCGTGCTTAGATTTACGTTTACGCATTTCGCGACCACACTTTTCACAAATTGGATGCTGCGTTTTACACTCTGTATTCACACATTGTGAATACGTGCTTTTATCAACCGATGGGCTACTACAGCTTTTACACACTCGTAGTTTAGTTTCGCAAATCTGCGTATTAGTACAGCTATAATAATCACCATACTGACCCGTTTTTGGCACAATTAATCCGTCGCTGCACGTATTACACTCTCTTTGCTTTAGTTGCGACTTGTTAAACAACGTGGAGCCGATTTGAATAGGATAATCGTCATTTACTAGTTCTTTTACAAACGCTGAGCATGCATAAGGGTCTGCAATTAAATACGCTTTATGTTTTGCGCGCGTAATACCTACATAAAGCAAACGCCTTTCTTCTGAGTGAGTGAATTCATCTTGCTCTGGTAATAACGACTCCACCAGCACGTTATTTTGATTATCGCTAGGAAACCCTAATTTACCTTGTTCAAAACCAATAATAATACAGTAATCGGCTTCAAGCCCCTTAGCGCTATGCAATGTCCAAAAATAAAGAGGGTTTGTATGCTTTTTATCTTTTAAATGCTGCTGCACGCTATTTAACATGTATCGGTATCGACTAAGTATGGCAATGCTCGCTGATGCATCATTTTTTTGAATAGTGCTTATGCTCTGCTGTACTTTTATTTCTATCGATTTAGTGCCTTGGTATAAATCGTCTAACAAAATAACTTGTGGTGTGGTTACTTGCGTATGTGTGCTGATCTGCTTTTTATATTGCTCAGGGTTTTGCATTACAAAGCGCCCCGCTACATCGCTAATGCTATTGTTGTATCTAAATGTTTTTTGCAACATAGTAAGTGAGTGGCTGCCCACTAATTCATTAAAGCGTGTAGTAAGCGCTAAATTACCACCCGAGAACCGATAAATTGCTTGCCAGTCATCACCTACCGCAGTAAAGCGTATTCCGTTACCATATTTTAATATCGCATTTAAAAAGCCCATACGCGCACTTGATATATCTTGAAACTCATCAACTAAAATGTGGCTCCACGGAACATTAAAATCTCCGCTTACTATCGCCTTTGTCGCTTGAATAATCATGTCGTCAAAATCAATGGTATTTTGCGTGCTTAGTTCATTTATATAGGCGTCATGAATTTGCACTAACAAGTTTGCATATTGTTGATAGTTTTTAATACCACTTTGCTTGATGCGCTGCGCTATTTGCGTATTACTTAGTTGCTCTACACGAATAGCTTGTAAGCATTTTATGTACTTATCAATGCCTTGCTGCAACTGTCCTGAGTTATTTAAAGTATGAAATATTTCGTCGCTACTTAAAGGTGCTAATTCAACATTATGCTGCTTTAATTGCTTTGCGAGAGTTTGCTCAAGCTTTCCTTCTACCCAGTTGTAATGAAAGGTCTCGAGTAAAGTGGTGCCATTTTTTTTATGTAACTTACGCTTAAATGCAATTTGCTCGTTATAGTGTTTTTTATCTATATCGGCACGAGTATTCCCTTGCCTATCAATGCCAAAGTGCTCTAAGTAAATATCGTATTGAGGTATATAAAAGTCTGGTTGATATTGCCCACTTAGCTCTGCGCCTTGATTAAAGTGATAATTCACCTCATAACTGTGCGCCACGCAATTCAAATGTAGCCAGTTTGAAATAAGCACTTCCTGATAACTTTTTACTTTATGTCCCGCAAGGCTACGGTATTCGTTATCGCGTACGTACCGCTCGTACTGTGCATTATCTTTAAAGCTAAATATATCAATCGGCTCATGGAGTAAATCTACAAATGCTTTTAAAAACTGTGGCTCGGTTTGTATTTTTTTACTTACCCACCCAGTTAACCAACTATTTAATTGAACTGGGTCGGTTGCAAATTTTGACAACTCGATTGGCTTTTTAGCACTTTGTAATAATTTAAGCCCAAGCGCATGAAACGTTAAAATAGTGGGTACTTTGGTATGCAAGTTTGCATGCGTGGCGCGTTTAATAAAGCGCTCTTTAAGCTCATTTGCTGCTGTTTTATTATAGGCCAGCACCAAAATTTGCTCAGGCTTGGCAATATCACACGCTATTAAATCTAACGATTTTGCTACCATCACAGATGTTTTACCTGTGCCTGCTGCCGCTAATACTAGGTTTTTATCGTTATCGCGTATTACCGCTAAGCGCTGCTCTGTTGTTAATGGATTTGACTCTACTTGATTAAAAAAGTCATTTTTAAGAGTTAGCTGTTTTTTTTCATATTTATGGCGCAGCTGTGTGATTGCATCGTGAGTATTGGGTGTGGAGCTCAGTATATTTAAAAATTTAATACTGCTTGGCGATAAGTGTTGTTGCCATGTGTTTGTACTTTGAGCGTATTGTTTAGCAAGTAAAAATACCTCGTTATTAAGTATTTTTATGGAACTATCACGTAAAAACTCATCTAAAGCATAACGCTTTAGCAAAGCCTTGGCGTTATTTACTTTTTGCTCAAGCATGGCTGAAAATTGCGTGTTAAGGGCGGTATTTAAAGACTTAGCTTGCGCTTTGTTTAAAAAGCTAATTGATGTATTGCTACTATCGCACAAATTAATTTTGGCGCTAAATAAACGATTTTTAAGTATTGAGTAATTATAAAAGTCTTTAATTAAAAATGTCCGCGAAGGAGCACTTCTAAAATGCACAACAAGGCGCTCTTGTTCAATAGTTACGTGTTTAATACGGGTAAAAAAACGGCCTAGCCAACTTGGAGTAGCAATATACTGCGCCATAATACTCAATATGAAGATATGCTTTGACTTGATTGTAACATACTCTTTTATATTACATTTAACGCTAAATAGTAGTCATTTATCGAGCAACCTCTTAGCAGGCTGACTTTTAAAACTTAATATTAGCATTTTACTCACAACCATTAACAATTTTAAACATTTACAAATAGCGTGTTGTGTAACAATGCACAAATACACTTAATATATTTACTAGGTATATCCGCAATTAAACAATTACTTATAGCTAATTCAGTGGTTAAAAGGAGCTAACATGCTTAAAAAGTGCATTACCACAACTGCTTTAATTTTATTATTATGCGCATGTACATCAGAAACAGAGTCGAATTTAATAAAAACAAAAGGAATTTGGGCAGGCTTTGAGCTGGTTTCTGACGGTAACCGCACGCGTGTTAACGCAGAACTAAATGCGGGCGATGCTAATGGCTCAAACATTGTTTTAAGCGATAGCGACTCATTACAAGCTGTTGTTAATAACACTGCTATTGTACTTACAAAAGATACCGACTTTTTAGACGTTGATTACCAAGCGTATATAAATGCCACTGACGATAACCAACAGTTTGATATTAAATTTAAACGAGACGATGGCATAAATGCGAATTCAGGTGTGGAACTACCTTTAAATTTTATTATTTTAACCCCGAGTAACAACCAAACTTTTAGTATTAATAGTCTCCTTACAGTTCAGTTAGATGGCACTGATCCCAATAGTACTAGTCAAGTAGAACTTAGCAGTAGCTGCACTAACAATAATAATGAAACACTTTTACAATCAATGCTTTTTGCGCTTGGCACTTCGCGCCTTGAAATAGATTTGCAAAGCTTAGATATGTTTAGCAGCTCGCAAGTAGATCAAAGTAAAACGTGTAGTTTAACCGTTAGTGTAAAGCGTGAACGAGTAGGTAGTATTTCGGGTGAGTTCGCAAACCAAAGTTATATTAAAGCCCAGCAATCACGCGCTATTAAAAATATGACTTTAACGTTTTAATTTGCACGCTAATTTACTCAGCGTTAAGCTACGCCTTTATTAAGTAATTTTACCAATTGTAATTGCCCTCCTTATTTATAGGAGAACAAATAACAGTTGATATAAAGGTTTATTATGACTAACAGCACATACCCTATTGGCACACCAGGCAAAAAATGGAATAACAACGATAAAGCCCAGTGGTTAGCACGCCAAAACATTAAACGCAGTTACCAAAACGAAGTCGTAACGCTAATTAATGACCTTAAAAGCACCTTAGATATAGAGCAATACGGCGAGCTTAATTACGCCGCTGGTACTTACCCATTATATATATTAAAAACGCCTAACTTTAATGCCAATAAACCAACTGTTTTAATCACCGGTGGTGTACATGGCTACGAAACCAGTGGCGTACATGGCGCACTTAGATTTGCTAAAACATCTGCTATGCAACACTCTGAGCAGTTTAATATTGTTGTTGCGCCCTGCATTAGCCCTTGGGGATATGAAACAATAAATCGCTGGAACCCTGATGCTATTGATCCTAACCGCTCATTTTACGAAGGCAGCCCAGCACAAGAGTCAGCAGCTATTATGGCGTTTGTAAAATCACTCGATGTAGACTTAGTTGCTCATATTGATTTACACGAAACAACCGACAGCGATAACAGTGAATTTAGACCCGCACTTGCTGCCCGTGAAGGCACAACAAACACTAATTGGAACATACCTGATGGGTTTTATTTAGTGGCCGATACCAATAAGCCTGAGCCTGAATTTCAAAAAGTAATTATCGAAGATGTAGCAAAGGTCACGCACATTGCACCGAGTGATGAAAATAACCAGTTAATAGGCGTCCCTCAAGAGCAATTTAGCGTTATTAATTACGCAGCACGCGATTTAGGTTTGTGTATGGGCTTTACAGATGCACCCTATGTAACCACAACAGAGGTATACCCTGATAGCCCAACAGCCACAGATGAAGAATGTATTTTGGCGCAAGTAGCGGTTATTAAAAGCGCCCTTAACTATATTAAAGCACTTTAATAAGTTTGCAGCCGCTTGTACCCTCTTGGCTGCTAAACTAAATTTAGATAAAAAGCTAATTTAGGAGGTATTAATGGAATACAAAAATAAAAACGGACACGTTAATTTATCGCTTGAAAATAATATAGTTATTGCACAATTTAGCGGAAACCTAGAACTTGAGCTTTTAAGTAATTTTAAAATAGCGCTTTTTGAAACCATTCAATCATTTAAAGGCGAGAAATGGGGTTATATAAGTGACTCATCAAACGTTGTAGCTGCAACCCCGCAGGCCGAGCAAGAAATGGTAGCCATAAGCCACAACATGCAGCAGAATAACTGTTTAATTAGCGCGTTTGTGCTTACATCACCTATTGCTATAAGCCAAATGCAACGAATAATGCAAAACGCCAAAAGAGACGTTTCTTTCAAAGATTGTCTTTTTGATAACCTAGAATCGGCAAAGCATTTTATTTTAAATGAATTAAACAACGACTTGAGCTAGGTAAAGCTCAAGCCATTGTTTATATAGAGCTTATATACTGTACTAATTTTTATAAAATTGACTGTCTTTGGTTATAGTAATGCTGGCATCTTCTTGCGCTGTTACTACAAATTGTAACTTACTCACTTTGTGCGCAATATTGTAACCATCGGCTGTTACAGTAACGGGGACTCTTTTCATTGCACCTGGCTGTATAAGTGTAGAACTTGGACTTGAGAGTGTTGCTTCTGGCAAGCCCTCTATGGCAATACTGTAATGCAGAGCTTGCTGCGTTTTATTAATAATAGTAAGTGTATAAGGGTTTTCTACCAGGCCCTCGTAGTTCACTCTATAAAGCGCATTCCTATCGCGTAGTACTGAGGCTTCTATTGGTGTACGTTGCAGCATCCATGCAAACATAGAAATTATTAACAAAGCCGTTAATGCGCCGTATCCTATTAGTTTTAATCTAAATGGATTGGTTTTTTTACCTTCCATTTGTTTTTCACTGGCGTATTTAATTAAGCCTTTTTGATAACCAAATTTCTCCATAGTATCGTCGCAAGCATCAATACATAAGCCACAGTTTATACATTCATATTGTAAGCCATTTCGAATGTCTATACCTGCCGGGCAAACCTCTACACATAAGTTACAGTCTACACAGTCACCTAAGTTAAGCTCTTTTGGATCGGCTTTGCGTTTACGCGGTCCACGACTTTCACCTCGCTCGTTATCATATGTAACAAGCAACGTATCTTTATCAAACATAACAGCCTGAAAACGAGAATAAGGGCAAGCAATAGTGCACATTTTTTCGCGTAAAAACCCTGCATTACCGTAAGTGCAAAAAGCGAATAAAAACACCCAAAAGCTCGTAATACCTGACCATTCAAATGTAAGCATTTCCATATACAAACTTTTTGCTGGAATAAAATACGCCATAAACGAGGTGGCGGTTAAAACTGAAATAACAATCCACGCACTGTGCTTAGTTATTTTTTTGCGCCAAGTACTTAGCGTCCACTGAGATTTATCTAATTTAATTCGCTGATTTCGCGTGCCTTCAATGCGCTGCTCTACCCACGAAAACATGAGCATCCATATTGTTTGCGGGCACGTGTATCCACACCAAACCCGACCAAGCCAGTTGGTTACAAAAAATAACGCAAAAGCCCCCACCATGAATAGCAGGGCTAAAATCATAAAATCTTGAGGAAGGAGTGTTAAACCGAAAATAGTAAAGGTTTGCGTTGCCACATCAAGCAGCACAGCTTGTTGACCGTTATATTGGATCCACGGTATTGCAATAAAAGTTAGCATTAACAGCCAGCCTAAATTACGGCGTATGCGCTGAAAAAACCCTTTCTGCTCGCGGATATAAATTGGCCCTTCGGTGTTATAGGGCTTAATGATCATGTCTTCTTCTTTAATATCAAACTTCATAGTACTTGCTTCATAATGACGGGTATTAAGCAAGTATTTGCAACTTTCAGACCAAACTGAAAATTTAACTACTTAATTGATATTAAAGAAATTATTTTGAAAAAATAAAAAACAACCTCGCGATATAAAGCGTACTTCGCGATATATCACGAATTTTTAGCGATCCCTAACTTTCGCATTTTTGAGCGTAGTGTACTCTCAGGTAAGCCCAATTTAACTGCTGCTCCTTTATCACCTGATATTTGCCAGTGCGATAACACAAGAACAGAGGTTATATGCTGCTTTTGCGCTTCATCGAGCGTAAGTGAAGGATTAATAATAACTTCACCACCCGCTTGCAAAGGCTGACTTAGCTGAAGTACCGCTTGATTAGATAAAATAGCTTCGCGTTCAAGTACATTTTGCAGCTCTCTAATATTACCTGGCCAATCATAAGCCTGCAGCTGCGTAATTGCTTTTTTACTTAGCCCTTTTAAGTTTTTCCCGAGCCGTTTATTTATCTGCGCAATTAAATTAGCGCATAAATAAGGAATATCCTCTTTTCGATCTTTAAGGGCGGGTACTTTTATAGGAAATACATTGAGCCGATAATACAAATCAATTCTAAACGTGCCTTTTTGTACCATTTCCCACAGGTCGCGATTAGTCGCTGCAATGACTCTAATGTTTACTTTTAGCGTATTACTGCCACCCACACGTTCAAACTCTTGTTCTTGCAAGACTCTCAGTAATTTACTTTGCGCCTCAAGTGGAAGCTCTGCTATCTCATCTAAAAACAAGGTGCCTTTATCAGCAAGTTCAAAGCGCCCTTTACGACGTTCATTGGCACCTGTAAACGCGCCCTTTTCATGGCCAAACAATTCCGACTCTAGCAAGCTCGGGGTAAATGCAGCGCAATTAACTTTTATAAAGGCCTGTTCGCTACGTTTGCTCAGCCTATACAAGTTACGGGCTACCAACTCTTTACCCGTGCCATTTTCGCCAAGTATAAGCACTGTGCTGTCGGTTTCACTTACCAGTTTTATTTGATCTAACATGGTTTGAAATATATGGCTTTGTCCAACTAGCCCTGAGTCTTGCCAGTCTTCGTTGAGCTCTGCAATTAAGTAGTTGTTTTCATCTTTTAGCTGCTCACTTAAGTGCTTTACTTGAGTAAGTGCCTCTTGCAGTGCATTTTGTGTTTGCTGTTGCAGTGATATATCGCGAAATACCGCTACAGCACCAATTAACTTATCATTTTGATAAACCGGTGTTGAGGTGTATTCTACTGCAAATGAGCTACCGTCTTTGCGCCAAAAAACTTCATTTTTAACTTCACGACGCTTTCCGTCAAACATGGTGCAGTAAATTTGGCATTCATCAGCGGGATAAGGTGTGCCATCAGCATGAGTATGGTGATGATATTGGTGTATTTTTTTACCTAATAGTTCCTCAGCGCACCAACCTGTCATGCGCTCAGCGGCAGGATTAACAAATACCGCATTACCCAATAGGTCAAAACCGTATATGCCCTCACCAACTGCGTTTAGCAATAATTTAGGATCGTTTAAAAATTGTTTTATCATAAAATACACCTCGCGAAATATCGCGAGCATTATGGCGATTTTATACGCTAAGTGCACTCATTACTTAAAGTGCACTTACGCGTAAGTTAAAACGCTATAAATAGTGCTTAAATAACGTTTTTACATCTATTTTTGCACCTAGCCTTGCGGCTATTAAATAAAGTCCTGCAAGTTTTCGGTGGATAAATAGCGCATCAACGGGCGGTGTATGCCATTGTTGAGATTGCGCACTAAGGGCAAGCCCTGCATTTTTAATTTTGAGCGCGAGTTCGCTATTTTTAAAATCAAATTCCCCTTCTGCTCTTAGCGGCTCGCACGCCATTAAAAATAAATCAATGACGTTGTTTTTATACTCGTCAACTAAGTCATTTTTAAAATAACCTATGTGTGATGCCGCTTTAAGTACACCTTCTCGGTTGTTTTCGCTACCCGCTTTAAATAAGGCTAAGTACGCTAAGCTAAGCTCGGTTGATATTTCTCGCGTTGCACCAAAATCAAATAAAACAATTTTTTGGGTCTCAAGCTGATAATGAAAGTTGGCAAAGTTAGGGTCGGTTTGAATT
Organism: Pseudoalteromonas sp. LC2018020214; assembly: GCF_016598755.1. Lineage (NCBI taxonomy): Bacteria > Pseudomonadati > Pseudomonadota > Gammaproteobacteria > Alteromonadales > Pseudoalteromonadaceae > Pseudoalteromonas > Pseudoalteromonas sp. LC2018020214. Next base: position 1,354,587 of record NZ_CP066804.1, on the reverse strand, counting down.
AATTTAAATTCAAACATTTCTTTAAAAAACAAATCAATAAGTTGCTCTGCAACAAAGCTTTTTTGACTATCTGGTAGCTCTGTAATGCTCTCAATAGGTTCTGCTTTTATATATTCCATAGTTAGCACTTGTTGTGTGCTGTGCTCTGGATATACGTTGGGTACTTTAAAGTGGGGATTAGTTGCTAATGCATTTTTATAACGTATTAAGTACTGAGCCTCACGTTTATAATCAGCCTCAGCTAATAACTGTGCCTTAGCCTCACCAATAAGTGGTTTAATATTAAGATCTTTTGGCAATAAACGAGAAATCGTTAATAAAGAAATAACGTTATCGACATCACTTACTACACTTTTTGCAATACCAGGGTATTGAATTTTAACAGCAAGCTGATCGCCATTTTCTTTATAAGCTAAATGAACTTGCCCTATAGAAGCCGCTGCAAAAGGTCTTAACTCAATATGAGAAAAACGCGCTAGCCACTCATCCCCCCATTGCTCTTTTAACACTTCAACAAGCTGCTTATGAGGCATTGGGTTGGCATCTGAGCGAAGTAAAGCAAGTAACTGAGCTAATTCAGGACTAAGTAGATCACCCGCATCCATTGAGAGCAATTGCCCGAGCTTCATTGCAGCGCCACGTAAATGTGATAGCTGTGTGGCTAGTTTTTCAATGTTTTTAGGTTGTAGCAGTAAGCTTTTATTATCCCAACCTTTACCTGTTAGCGCGCTCTTAGCACCATCAACTAACATGTTGGTAGCAACACCTGTGGCAAGTGAGCCTAATTTTGCAAATCGAGAAAGCCGAGAAGTGGGGACAGTACGAGGAGCCGCCATAATATTAAAACCTAATTAGCCTGAAAGTCAGGCTAATTAATACGTATATTGTAAGTAGGTAGATCTACTTATAGACGAGGTACTAGCTTAATTGCGCCTTCAACCACTTTCATATCAAGTGGAAGTTTACTAAGTAGCATCATTTTAGGGTCATCCATGTTTAATGTATAAACTGGGTTAACCGCTAAAAAAGCATTAATAACATCCATTGCTTGGCTATCAAGCGCACCTAAATTACCTTTAAAACCGCCGGCATCTACACTCGAATCAAGTAATTTAATATTACGTAAAAACACTGCTTTTTTCTCACTGTCGTAAAATGGGCTACCTTCAATTTGCAGCTTTAAACGCACAGGGTATTTAAGTGCGAATGCATTAATTTCAGCGCTCGAATCGGCACCAAGCACAACAACATCGCGGTTATCAGGACCAATGTTGACACTTAAGTCGTTTACATCAAACTGAACGGGTAAACCCATTAAGCTTACTTTTTCACTTAACTTTGGTAATTGCTTACCCAGTACAGATTCAACCTCAGAGTTGGTAAATGAATATACTGATATGCCTTGCGTGGTATTACAGGCAGTTAAAAATAACGCTGCAATAATAACTAAAATTCTCATGAGAACCCTTTTGTTTATGAATTAGTGATACATAAAAAAGCCGCTATTAAAGCGGCTTAGTAAAATAGTAACCAGCACATATTATGCTGGTTTTATTAAGCTGCAAGTGTCGCTTTAAGTCGCGTTAGTGTGTCAGGTTCAACTGAACCGTCACTGAGCGCTAATAACTGTTTTAAATAATAGTTTAAATCAGCATGATCGCCACGATGTTTGTCATCTAGCATGGCTACTTGTTCTGCCATTCTAAGTGACTTATCGGTTGAACTTACGTTCGCTAGTATTTCCATGCGAGTAATAAGTTGCTCTTTACTTAATGTTGTTTTAAGCGGTGCTTGATACTGACTTGGTAACGCTTCATTGTTTTCAAGTGCAGTAATTAATGCATCTAAATTAGCTTGCTCAGATTTACTTGTAAGCAATGCAAGCTTGTCTTCAATAGCAGCTAGTAGCTTAGTAACCTTTGGCGCTAACGATCTAAATTGCGTGTACTCTTTCACTTTTGTTTCGAGGTCGTGCAACTGCGCTCTTTGATTAACATCACTAAGTGCTGCTTCAAGCTCAGCAAGTTCTGCAATTGCTTGCTTATCTGACTCGTTTTGCTCGAGTTTTTGCTGCTCAAACTCACTACTACGCTTGGTAAATGTTTCATCGTTATACTGACGAAACTTTTGCCATAACGCATTTTCAGCTTTTAAACCAGCAAAGCCAATGGTTTGCCATTGCTGCTGCATTTGCTTCAACTCTTGGCAAGCAGCGGCTAAATCATCGCTTTGTGATAATTGCTGCGCTTTTTCTACTAACTCATTTTTAAGTGCTGCATTACTTTTATGAAATGCGTTTAATAAAGCCAGTACTTGTTGTTGCTCATTTTTATAACGATCGTTTAGTGTACGGTATGTTTTAGGGTCAACTTTACCCACACTACGCCACGCTTTATTTAAACGATTGTATTGGCTTTCATATTGTTTCCAATCAAAGTCATCCTCAGCAGTTGGCTGTAAATGGAGCGCATGCATGTCGTTAATAATATTTTCACGTTGTGCTTTTGATGCTTCGCGTTGCACTTCTTGCTCTGCGAAGTAACTACGGCAAGGCGCAAATAACAACTCGATTTGTTCATCAAACTGCACGCCTTGTTGCTTTTCTTCATCTGTATCTAAACGACCTAACTCATTCCAGCGTTTACGTAGCGCTTTTACTTGCTCTGCGCGTTGTTGTGGGTCTGTACACTCTTCGCTTACTAATGCACTTACTTCTTCTAATAAAGCTTTACGCTTTGGTGCTGCAGCGTATTTTTGCCAATCTTTCGCATCTGCAAGTTGCGCTTCAAGGTCTGCTTTTATATTCACAAGTGGCTGCTGATATTGCTCAGTAAGTGTATTAAATAACTCTTCAAAGCCTTTAAACACGCCAAAAGCAACATTAAAACGACCTTCTTCAATTAGGCGCTTAACATCACGAGCTTTGCGCTTTGCTTGGCTTTGGTTTTTTTCAAGTGGCTTAACTAGCTCATTCATTGGTGCTAAAAATTGCTTTTTATGCCCATTTAACTGTGTTTTAAAGGTACTTTGCAGTGCGCCATCTAAAATATTCAAATGATTACGCGCTGCTTTAAAGCCATTATTAAATTCAGTTAGAGTTGCATCGTATTGTGCTAAATCTTCTGCTGGCTTAATTTCGCATAATGCTGCAAAAGCGAGTTTGTACTCTTTAATAGCCGTTGTTAGCTCGGGTAATTTAGCAACTTGAGTAAATAGTTTTTCTAACTTGCTTACAGCGAGTTTTGATTGTGCATTATTAGCAAGTTCTGTTTCGCTAATAGCTTGCTTAGCTTGCGCTACTTTTGCATCAAGCCAATCTTGTTGAATTTGCTCTGGAGTTTCAAGACCAAGCTGTAAGGCATTTTCAATTTCTTCACCTAGAGCTTCAAGTGTTGCAAGTGCTAATAATTGACGCTGTTGTTGCGCTAATTGCTGCTGCTCTTTGTCATGTACTGCTTTTAGCTGTTCAATGTGTGCATCTAACTTAGTAGTAATAGAAATGTATTTTTCATCAAGCAGTTTTACACGCTCATCACTTAACCATTTAAGCTCAAGTGCTTGCCACTGGGCCATTAATTCGCCGGCTTGTGAATTTACAACACCAAAATCTGTTTTTTCACGTAAAGCATTTAACTTAGCTAAAATAACACGTGTTGCACTTTCAACCTGAAGTGGCATTTCAATTGCTAAACGCTCATTTTCAATATGCGTTTCAAGTGCTGCTTTTGCATCACCTTTTGCATGTTTTACTAATGGCTTAATTAATTGATGGGTAATAACAAGTTCAACTAACTGAGTTTGTAGCTCTTCGCTACCTTCCTTAAATGCTTTTTCTACTAATTTTGGATTTGCTAAACGTTTTAATAATTTAACGCGTACTTGCAGTTCTTTTTCTGCAAATGCTAACTTTTCGAGTGTTTTAACAGGTGCAAAACGCTCTATGTATTCACTTTTGATTTGCGCTGTTAGTGTACTTTCGCTATTTAAAACAGCATTAGATATTTGCAGCTCTGCTATATCTTTTAATGCTTGATCTTGTTTATACGCTTTCCACCATAGCGGCAAATTATTTACCTTTTGCAGCGCTTTACGGCGAATTTCAGCTGAGCTATCTTCAAGTGCTAACGTGTTTAATATGGTTGCATCACGTTCAATGTCTAATTTTTCGATAGCATCAAGACGTACTTGTTGCTTTGGGTGTTTCCACTTAGGTGTAAAAAGGTGCTTAAAGATCATGTTCACTAAACCTAGCTATTTCGTTGTCTGATTTAAATTCTTTTTGTAGTTGAGCTTTTGTCTTTTGGATCATTTCACCATTAGCACCAATCGTAAATTGCTCGTTTGATTGAGCCACCTTTGCTTGATACAACATAACCAACTGCACTGTTTGTTGCTTTTGTTCATCTGATAAAACGGTACCGTCTGGCCACTTGCCAGTAGAAGCACCGTATTGTAAGCGTTCGAATAATTCGGGAGTAATATTTTGTACAAGATTGTCGATGTTCATGTCATTTTTTCTTTTTTAGAGTCACTAAAATAATACGATTTACAAGGTACCAAATACAGCCTATGCCTATCGCGGCAGTGTAAGCATACCACTGAAGTGTTTCTTCTTGCGGTTGTAAAAAGTACAAGCAGAAAAAACCACCTAAAAATAAGATAAGCGCCAAAAAGGAGTGATTTATAAACATCTGCTTTTTTTTAATTCGCTGTTCGCGCTGAAGTTGTAAAACTTGCTCGTCGTTTAGCTCTGCAATGTTGCTTTTGCAATGCGGACATTGCTTATGTTTATCTGAAATTGATTTTGCACATTTTGGGCAACGAATAATCGCCATACTTCTCTCCATACTACGCATAAAAAAAGCGCCTTTCGGCGCCTTTATTGTACTTGTTTTATTTCTCGTTGTCTTTTTTGAATTCAAACCAACAACTGATTTAGGGGCTATAATTTTCTAAGTTGCCCACTAAGTTTAATTACTCAGCGTCTTTTGACTGTTTCTCTAGACGCTTTTCCCAAAACGAGGCGTTTTTAATCCCTAATTTAACTGGATCAAATGTGATTTTTCCGCCTTTTTTCTTCTGATCCTCATAATCGCTCAAACATAACAAAGCTGGCTTAGCTACAAAGAAAATAGCTAAAATACCCAATATGTTAATCCAAGCCATTAAGCCAACACCAATATCTCCAATAGTCCAGATATAACCTGAATTATTAACCATACCGTATGCAACCATGAACATAATCACAAATTTCACAAGGACAAGCGGGATATTGCCTTTAAAGTAACGATTTAAGTAAGCAATATTTGTCTCTGCAATGAAGTAATAAGCAAGTATTGTGGTAAAGGCAAAGAAGAATAATGCAATACCGACAAATGCTTGTCCAAAGCTGCCAAATACACTAAATAAAGCCATTTGAGTAAAGGCTGCTGAGCCTACTTCAGTGGCTGCATCTACATTTTGTACAATAAACTGTCCTGCTGGTAAATCACCCACAACATTATATTGCTGCGTTATTAAAATCATTAATGCTGTTGCAGTACATACAAAAATGGTATCAACATAAACCGAAAAAGCTTGTACTAAACCCTGTTGAGCTGGGTGATCAACCTCTGCAGCAGCTGCAGCATGAGGCCCACTACCTTGGCCAGCTTCATTAGAATATATACCACGCTTAACACCCCAACCAATAGCAGCACCAAAACCTGCCTGCGCAGTAAATGCATCACTAATAATTAAATAGAATATATCAGCTACTTTATCTAAATTTAAAAATACTACGATTAATGCCAGTACTATGTAACCAAGCGCCATAAATGGCACTACAACTTGCGTAAAGTTTGCAATACGCTTTATACCGCCAAAAATAATAAACGCTAAAACAATAAGGATGATTGCTAAAGCGACTAACTTAAAGCTACCTACGTCACCAAAGCTAGTAGTAACCATGTTGCCACTGCCAAACACTTGGGTAAACGCATTACCTACTGCATTTGCTTGCACGCCAGGTAGAAAAACACCACAGGCAATAATCGCTGAAACAGCAAATAAAACAGCTAGCCACTTTTGCCCTAAACAACGGTCAAAATAGTACGCTGGGCCACCACGGTATTGCCCATCTTCTTCTGCTTTATAAATTTGGCCTAAAGTAGACTCTGCGTATGCAGTACTTGCACCTAAAAATGCAACAACCCACATCCAAAAAATTGCGCCTGGTCCACCAAAGCCGATAGCGGCAGCAACACCAGCAATATTACCAACGCCTACTCGTCCAGACAACGATACTGCAAGGGCTTGAAAAGATGAGATACCTTTATCAGACGTGTTAGGACTAAATAATAACTTACACATTTCTTTAAAATGTCTAACTTGAGCAAATCGAGTTAATACTGAATAAAACAAGCCTGCGCCTAGGCATAAATAGATGAGTGCATTACTCCAAACAACATCATTAACAGCACTTACAAAAGCTTCCATGGATATCCTCTATAGTTATATTTATTATTTTTAATTACGAGACTCTGCTTTAGCTACTACGCTACATAAGCTTTACGAAATAAGGTTTTACCTCTCCCGTCCCGACTCATGATTTAATTAATCTTAACTTAAGTAACCTAACTTTGTTAACACTTAATTTTCAAAATATATAATTACACACTTGGCGAAAGGCACTACATCTGTAGTATTTAAATGAAAGTAGATTGATTTGTACCGATACGGTGATGATACGCAGCGAAGAAGCGTTGAAAACGTTTTAAGAATAAAGCTGCTATATGATTATTATTTTTTTATACAAAGGGTTTTATTAAAAGCAAAAAGGGTATCAAAACTATTGATACCCTTTTAGATAAGCGTTTTATCTTAAATCATCAACAACATTAACAATAGCCGCTAACGTATCTTGACCAAATTGATACGAACGACGGTCTGACCAGCCATAATCTGGATCAGGTAAATCGTTGTTATCTTTAAATGGCATTTCAATTGTGTACGTTAATGCTTTAAATTCTTCAGCCGTGGCTGATGAACCTACAGTTAGGTTAGCTTGACCTGGCTCATCTTTTGGATAGCCATGCTCATCTTGAAACTCTGGTGTAATAGTTAAAAGCGCAGCTTTAAAGCTATCTTCTAAGCCTTTTAAGCGTTCATCGTAACTTGGAATACCTTCACTGCCTGCCACAAAGTTATATGGGATAGCTTCATCGCCGTGTATGTCTAAGTGCATATCTAAGCCAGCTTCGCGCATTTTATTAAGCACTAAGTAAACCTCAGGGCTGTTTTCCATACTTGGTGTTTGCCATTCACGGTTTAAGTTAACACCTTTAGCGTTAGTACGAAGGTGTCCACGTGCGCTGCCGTCTGGATTCATATTAGGCACAACGTAAAATACTGCTTTTGATAAGAGCGCAGCTGCATGTGGGTCTTCGTCATCAAGAAGTTTGTGCAGTAGACCTTCAACATACCACTGCGCCATTGTTTCACCTGGGTGTTGACGTGCTGTGATCCAAATGGCTTTCTTGTCTTCACTTGGCTCACCAATTTTAAGCACACTCATATCGCGGCCATCGAGTGTTTCACCAAGCGTTATTAATTGGCAAGCGCCTTGGCTTTGTGCCCAAGATAATAGATCTAAATGGCGGTCGTAACTGTATGGTGCAAAGTAAGCAAAATATACGCTGCCGCACTCTGGTTCAATTTCAAAGCTTAATGTGCCATTTTCATAGCTTGATGGTACACGAAACCATGTTTGGCGGTCATATGATGCAACGGCTTGATACCCTTCCCAACCATCTGGGTAAGCTGATTTATCAAGCTCATTAATATTTAACTTATGCAATTGGTAAGGTGTTGTTTCAAGACGAAAGTGAAACCACTGATAAAATTCAGACTGGTGATCTTTATTAATTTCTAATTGAATATTTAAAGGATCGGTGGCTTCAATAACTTTGATATTACCACTGTCGAAATTGCTGCTGATTTTCATGAAAAAACCTTTAGGTTGAATAAGTTTATCTGCTTATTAATTCACAGAACTGACATTATTTTATAAATAGTAAAACGAATGTGCACTTTCTTAATTAAAGCCTATCACAAGGCATACGCTTTAAAAATAATACACGACCAAAAAAGCCAGCAACATGCTGGCTTTTAAGTCACTGCAAATAAATTAGCGAGGTAAGCTTGGGAATGACACTTCGGCCATATCGCGCATACAACGAACTACTTGGCAGCTGTAACCAAATTCATTGTCGTACCATACATATAAAACAATACGGTTATCTTCAACAATTGTTGCTTGTGAATCAACAACACCTGCGTAACGGCTACCTACTAAATCGGTAGATACAATTTCCGTTGATGCAGTGTAATCAATTTGATCACGTAAGTCTGAATGAAGTGCTGTATCGCGTAAAAATGCGTTTAGCTCTTCAACTGATGTGCTTGTTGCTAAGTTAAGATTTAAAATAGCTAGCGACACATTAGGTGTAGGTACGCGGATTGCGTTACCTGTTAACTTGCCTTCAAGCTCTGGTAATGCTTTTGAAACCGCTTTTGCAGCACCTGTTTCAGTAATTACCATATTAAGTGCTGCGGCACGGCCACGGCGCTCTGCTTTGTGGTAGTTATCAATAAGGTTTTGATCGTTCGTGTACGAGTGTACAGTTTCAACATGGCCATTATTGATACCAAACTTATCGTTTAGTGCTTTAAGCGTTGGTGTAATTGCATTGGTTGTACAGCTTGCTGCACAAACAATTTTATCTTCAGGTAAAATATCTTTGTTATTAACACCATATACGATGTTTTTGATATTACCCTTTGCAGGAGCTGTTAATAATACTTTTGCAGCGCCCTTACACTCTAGATGCTGGCCAAGGCCCGCTTCGTCTTTCCAAATACCTGTGTTATCAACAATTAAAGCATTATCGATACCGTATTGAGTGTAATCAATTTCGCTAGGAGAGTTAGCGTAAATAACTTGAATGTAGCTACCGTTAGCTTTAATTGCATTGCGTTCTTTATCAATCGTGATTGAGCCATTGAATGGACCGTGAATTGAATCACGACGCAGTAAGCTTGCACGCTTTTCAAGATCCCCATCTTTACCACCACGCACAACAATAGCGCGCAAACGTAAATCTGAATATGGACCTGATTTTTCAATTAATAAGCGCGCTAATAAACGACCGATACGACCAAAACCATACAATACTACATCGCGTGGCTCTTTCGCTGGTGAGTCTGTTATTTCTGCAAGTTCATCTTTTACAAACTCTTCTACTGAACGACCTTTTGCGGCTTCAGTGAACAAATAGCTATATGCAAGCTTACCAATATCAATACGTGCTGAGTTTAATTCCATTTTGCTGATAGCTTCTAAAAATGGGAAGCTTTCGCGCAAACGTAATTTAGTGCCTTCAAACTGAGCAACGGTTTTGTGAGATTTGATAATATCGATAGTACTGGCATTTACGAGAGGACGGCCATATACAGCGATTTCGATACCACGATTACGGTAAAGCTTACCAATGATTGGTTGCATGCTTTCTGCGTAATCTTGGCGCTCTTGCCAACTATTTGTGTATTCTAACTCGTGAGATGAGGTCATTTTATTTACCTAAGTTTATCATTTTGAACGGATAGCCTTTAAAAATGCACTATATTTTGAGAGTAATGCACTTCAGGCAGGGCTATTCTAATTTAAACTGAAGTTATTCTCTACTGTTAGGCGTTAAATGATTGCGTTAGAATAACAAAGTAAATATTCATTTGGGGTTAAGGAATGCTTAAAAAAGCAAGTGTACTATTGGGTTTGCTAACATTGGCAGGGTGTGAAGAGCCGTTAACACTCGCACAAGTGTGCAAAGAAACACCTGGCTTTTGTAGCGACTTAAACAAAGACAGTCACTGCAAGGATGAGCGTTCTGATGTAATTATCAAACGCTACATAGAATACAAAGACCCTACTGATGAAAATAAATACCAATTACTCAAGGACTTTGAATCTTATAACCAATGCATAACTTTGGCCGCTAAAATTGAACATATTAAGTTAAAAGCTAAAAAAACGTCACGTATTGATGGTCAATTAACGAGTATTAAAGAAATGACTCGGTTATATCAAGATACCCAAAATACAAACCACCCAGGTTTGCTCTACTACCAATGGTCACGAAATAACAACCAAAGTGCGTTGACTAAATTATTGGCTATAGAAAATGATAAAAGTGTAACACAAAGTGCCGAAATGCAATTTTTTTTAGCATCGTACTATATTAAATTTGATGATGAAAAAACCATTGATTTACTTTATAAAACTCTAGAGCTCAATAAAAAAGACAACATACCGAATCCGGAAGTGTATACATCACTTATTAGTCTTTTTTATAAACATGATAAGTTTAAGCACGCATATATATTTTCTAAAGTAGCGAAAATGTCGGGGATTGAAAATATTGATGTATTTGAAATTGAGCAGAAATTAGTCGCAAATGGTAAAAGCTTAGATAGCCTAGATGTACTTGCAGAGCAAACATTTCAGCAAATAATGGCAGGTGATTTTGTATCTCCTCGAGAGTTTTAATTTATAATCGCAAAAATAACCTAATACCAATCTGCTTATGTATGGGGTCTATTTAACGTTAAGAAAATTACGCTAGAACTAGGCAAAAACTTTTGTATCTAGTTGTTCTAGATAAAAATATTTTAACGACGTTATAGTGCTATTTAATTCGTTAAATTGATCAAAGATTTATGCAGGTTGGTATAATTTAATAACTAGGTTATTCAGGCAAATAAAAAGGCAGCTTACGCTGCCTTTTTTTATTTTGCTTTGCTTGTGCCCACTTCTACGCGGGTTTTAAGCTTTTGACCTGGTCGAAAAGTCACCACGCGACGTGCCGAAATAGGAATATCTTCGCCTGTTTTCGGGTTGCGGCCTGGTCTTTCTTTTTTGTCTCGAAGATCAAAGTTACCAAATCCAGAGAGCTTAACCTGCTCGCCTTTTTCTAGCGCTGAGCGGATTTCTTCAAAAAACGCTTCAACTAAATCTTTGGCATCTTTTTTATTGATCCCGAGCTTTTCAAATAGGTGTTCAGCTATGTCGGCTTTAGTAAGCGCCATATCTAGTCCCTCAACGATGCATTAAACTGTTCGGCCAATTCGGCCACCACGTTATCAACTACTAGATTGATATCTTTCTCTTCGAGTGTTCTATCAACCGCTTGCAGTGTTAGAGCAATCGCCAAACTCTTATAATTTGGCTCAATACCTTTGCCCTTATACACATCGAATAAGTTTAGGTCAACCAATTGATTTCCGCCAACTTTTTCGATCACGCTTAAAATGTCGCCAGATTTAACGCTGTCTGCCACTAAAATCGCGATGTCGCGGCGATTTGAAGGGAATTTAGACACCCCTTCTGCTTGCGGTAAATTTCTTTTTTCTATTGCTGACATTTCAATTTCAAAAACAAAAGTTGCGTTGTTGATATCTAACGACTTTTGAGCTTGAGGATGTAAAGCACCAAAAAAACCAACCTTTTTACCATCAACATATATTACTGCTGATTGACCAGGGTGAAGTCCATCTGACTGCTCGGCTTTAATTTCAAAGCGAGTAATGTCATTGGTAATTGCAAGTAAGGCTTCAACATCACCTTTTAAATCGTAAAAATCAACATTACGTTTTTCTTCAACCCAATGCTCGCCATTTACAAGGCCTGTTATAACACCGCCAATAACCGGCACTTGGTAAACACCGTTTTCTGCACTTTCGTCGCTTATAAATTTAAGACCATGTTCGAATAAACGAATACGAGGCTGTTGGCGATTTTGGTTATAAGCTACAGACGCTAATAAACCGGGCATTAAACTTACACGCATTGCTGACATTTCAATTGAAATAGGATGCGGTAATACCATTGCTTTACACTCTGGGTGTAAAATAGCTTGTGCTTTAGGGTCTACAAAGCTGTATGTAATTGCTTCTTGGTAACCACGAGTCACTAACGTATTGCGGAACTTGCTAAGCGCAATAGTTGCTTCGTTATGTGTCGTCATTTTAAGTTTTGCAGTTGGTGCAACATTTGGAATGCTGTTGTAACCGTAAACACGTGCTACTTCTTCAATTAAATCTTCTTCGATGCGAATATCAAAACGGTAGCTTGGTACGTCCGCACTCCAGCTTTCATTTTCTACTTTAACATCAAGACCTAAACGCGTAAGAATATCTGTTACTTTAGCATCTTCAATATGATGACCAATAACACGGTCTAAACGTGCACGACGAAGACGTACTTCAGTCACTTTTGGTAGCTTATCAGCCGCAACAGCTTCAACTACAGGGCCTGCTTGACCACCTACAATCTCGAGAAGAAGTGCTGTTGCACGTTCCATTGCATCGTGTTGTAGAGCAAAATCAACACCGCGTTCATAACGGTGTGAAGCATCAGTGTGCAAACCGTAGCTACGTGCTTGCCCTGCGATTGCAACAGGATTAAAAAATGCGCTTTCAAGTAATATATCAGATGTTTTATCTGTAACACCTGATTGCTCACCACCAAAAATACCTGCAATTGCAAGTGCTTTATTGTGATCGGCTATCACAAGTGTTGTGTCGTTTAATTTAGCGGTATTACCGTCTAATAAAACAAGTTCTTCGCCTGCGTTTGCACTACGAACTTTAATACCACCTTCAATCGCATTTAAATCAAACGCGTGCATTGGGTGACCAAGTTCAAGTAATACATAGTTAGTAACATCAACTACAGGATCGATTGAACGTACGCCACTACGACGTAATTTTTCAACCATCCAAAGTGGTGTTTCAGCATCAAGGTTAATGCCTTTTATCACACGGCCAAGGTAACGAGGACATGCATCTTCATTAACTAGCTCAATTGATACTTTGTCATCAATTGTTGGCGTAACCGCTGGGATATCTAATACATTTACGTCAATGCTATTTAAAACACCTACTTCACGAGCAAGGCCTTTAATGCCTAAACAATCACCACGATTTGGTGTTAAGTCAACATCAATAATATTGTCATCAAGACCTAGATAGTCACGTAAATCAGTGCCTACTGGTGCATCGCTTGGCAATTCCATAATGCCGTCGCCTTCTTCGCTAATACCTAGCTCAACAAAAGCACATAGCATTCCGTTTGAAGGTTGGCCGCGTAGTTTGGCTTTTTTAATTTTAAAGTCACCAGGAAGTACAGCGCCCACAGTTGCAACAGCAACTTTAATACCTAAACGACAATTTGGTGCACCACACACGATATCAAGTAGCTCATCGCCACCTACGTTAATTTTGGTAACACGCAGTTTATCTGCATCAGGGTGTTGTCCACATTCAACAACTTCACCAACAACTACGCCATTAAATTTGGCAGCAGCAGGCTCAACACCATCAACTTCTAGACCAGCCATTGAAAGCTGTTCCGAAAGAGCTTGCGTATCAATAGCAGGATTAACCCACTCTCTTAACCACTTTTCACTAAATTTCATTTTATTGTTTCACTCTTAACGGAACTGGTTCAGGAATTTTAAGTCATTTTCGAAAAATGCACGCAAATCGTTTACGCCATAGCGCAACATAGTTAAACGCTCTACACCCATGCCAAAGGCAAAGCCGGTGTATTTTTCTGGGTCAATGCCCACAGACTTAAGTACATTTGGATGTACCATGCCGCAGCCTAGTACTTCTAACCACTTACCGTCTTTACCCATAACATCTACTTCAGCTGAAGGTTCTGTAAATGGGAAGAATGAAGGACGGAAACGAATTTCCATATCTTCTTCAAAGAAGTTACGTAAAAAATCATGCAAAATACCTTTTAACTCAGTAAAGCTAACATCGGTATCAACCATTAAACCTTCAACCTGGTGGAACATTGGTGTATGTGTTTGGTCGTAATCATTACGGTATACACGTCCAGGTGAAATAATGCGCAGTGGTGGCTGCTCAGTTTCCATAGTACGAATTTGCACGCCACTGGTTTGTGTGCGTAGTACTAATTTAGGATTGAAATAAAAGGTATCATGATCAGCACGTGCTGGGTGGTGCTCTGGGATATTTAGCGCATCGAAGTTATGAAAATCGTCTTCGATTTCTGGACCAGATTTAACTTCAAAACCTAACTCACCAAAAAAGCTTTCTATACGCTCAATAGTGCGCGTAACTGGGTGTAAACCGCCGGTAGGCATAACACGCCCTGGTAGAGTTACATCTATAGTTTCAGCAGCTAGCTTTTCTTCAAGTGCTTTACTTGCAAGCAATTCACGCTTTTCGTTAATAGCAACTTGCACATCTTGTTTAGCTTGGTTTATAACTTGGCCTGCTTCTTTACGTTCTTCAGGTGCTATTTTACCTAACGTTTTAAGTAAGCTAGTGATTTCGCCTTTTTTACCAAGGTAATTAACCCTGATATCTTCTAACTGCGCTATTTCACTGGCACTGGCTACCGCCTCAAGTGCTTGCGCTAATATGTTTTCTAAGTTCATTCGATACCTGATCTTTCACAGAAGGTGATTGCTTAAGAGCGTGTTGGCCTTTCAAGATTGCTTTCAACTGTGTGATTGGCAAATAAATAAGGTTAGGCATTGGGCTGTAGTTTCTACATAACTCATGCAATAACGCTAAATAAAGACCAAACACGTGTTGTTTGAAGTGTTTATCTTGAAGGCTACTCTCTTTGTTGTTCGGGTTTTACATATAAAAACTATGCTAATGTCCTCACGACGCGATTAAAGCACACTTAAGTTAAACAAATTCCAATCAGGAAAGGTAAACACGCTCTGATAATAGCTTATGATAACTGAAAGCAGGGTCTAGATTCTAGACCTACTACAGCTTTAACGTTGATTTTATAAAAGGAATAGTTAATTTTCGCTGTGCAGCCATAGATGCATGATCTAATTTGTCGAGTACATCTAATAAAGCTCGCATATCACGGCTTAAACGGGTTAATAAAAAGCGTGCACACTCATCACTTAATTCAAGGCCGCGCATGTGAGCGCGCTTAACAAGCGCTTGTGCTTTATCGTCATCACTCATAGAACGAATTTGAAAGGTTGTTCCCCACGTTAGACGAGACTCTAAGTCAGGCAGAGATATATTGAGCATGCTAGGAAGTAAATCAGCAGTTACTACTAACATTTTACCGGGTTCGTTAAACCGGTTAAAAAAGTTAAATAGTGCTTTTTCCCACGCATCATTCCCTGCAACTAAATGCACGTCATCAATACATAGAACATCAAGCGCTTCTAAACCGTCTAATACCATAGGTCCAAAGTCAATTACTTCGCGCATAGACAGCAGCATATTAGATAAGCCACGCTCTTGTGCTTTTATGCAGGTTGCATACAAAAGGTGAGACTTGCCCGAATCACCTAAACCACATAGGTATGTATACTGAAACGTTTTTGCTAATTTGGAAAAGCTATCTTTTAGGTGATTAACCTCCAAAGAGTCTTCTCCCCCAAAATATGATGCAAAGGTTTCGTCATCCGGTAAAGTAACCGGTAGTGCCATTTGCATCGGCTCAGACATTAGCATTATGGTGTTACCCATTGATACTCTAAGCTATTTTTATCAACAACATGATAAAATGCGCGTGGATCCTCATAATCTTTAAATGAAGAGTCTAGCCCTAACCCTTTTTTAAGATCACTCAAGTTACCAGTATGGTTTAGTTTAAATTCAACAAATTCCGGTGTTTTACGAACAATTTTGACTTGCGTAACAACACTTAGGCTCAATAATCTTCGTTTCGATAATTCTATATCAACAAAACTTTGTGTGCCTTTTAGCGTGAGCGTAGCAGTTGCTTGTTCATAATAAGCATTTGGATCAATTGCATACTCGCTTGCAAGGCCTCGTGCTAAGGTGTCAATCATCTGGCTAACTATTTGCTGCTTATCACCGGTTAATCGATTTGAATCAAATTGATCATCATTAGTAAAACGCCAATCTAAAATCCAATTTTCGCTATCTGCTTCTTTATACATTCTAGCTGTAATACTTCGCTCAGCACTGTAGCGTCTAGAGGCCTCTTCTACTGGTTCTGAAAAGTTACCCCACACCTCAGGAATGCCTACTAGACGTCG
Source organism: Pseudoalteromonas sp. LC2018020214 (assembly GCF_016598755.1). Lineage (NCBI taxonomy): Bacteria > Pseudomonadati > Pseudomonadota > Gammaproteobacteria > Alteromonadales > Pseudoalteromonadaceae > Pseudoalteromonas > Pseudoalteromonas sp. LC2018020214. The sequence goes on along the minus strand of NZ_CP066804.1, from coordinate 1,338,472 downwards.
ATCTTGTAAATCAAGTAATGGAACAACAACAGGTAAACCACGACGCCCTGCTTTGTCATAAATTAACTGCTCTAACTGCGGATAACTTTCTTGTGTTACTAATTCTCTGCGCCAATTGTCTTCAATACCTAACCATATTGCGACTAATGGACGTTGTACTCCCCATAAAGGTAAGTTTAACTCTTTGATTAGCGCGTTGATCTTTCGAGCTTCAAATTTAACAACGAGTTTCAATTGTCCATTTGCTCTCTCGTCATATTCAAACTTAAGCATATAATCAGAAATATCTTTAGTACGTTGCTGCGCTAATTTATTTTGATCCGCAGTTTCATCACCGCTTACTTTCACTAAAACATTAAGCAAAGCTTTACGACTCGCAGCTAATCGAGTATCTCGTGATTTGTCATCCACTTTTAAAATATCTTGATATAGATCAGTTACTTCAACTGCCGACACAGAAAAACAAAATAAAATGGATATGGCGCTAATTAATAATCTATACACAGGCTGTTAGTTCTTGGTTTTAAACTGATTTGATCCTAAATCAAAGACAGTAACAAAGCAAAATTAAATTTGTTATCTAAGGAAATGAGAGTAATTAGCTTTTATAAAAAATAAAAAAATTAAATTAACGTCAGAAGTCGCTAAGCTCCCCGACCTACGTGATGGGTGTTGATGTGAATGTGTGTTAATTGCGCGTATTTCACTTTTCTGCAGGCGTAAAAAAGCCCGACTATTTCTAGTCGGGCTTTCTACAATTTGAAGCCTGGTAATGTCCTACTTTCACATAGTAAATGCTACACTATCATCGGCGCTGTTTCGTTTCACTACTGAGTTCGGCATGGAATCAGGTGGGTCCAAAACGCTATTGTCACCAAGCAAATTTGGGCGTTAATACGTATTTCTGCGCATTAACTGAATTTGGAAAATATCTGATAATATTTTTTAAGTTTTTCTTTAAGTAATTTCTACTTTAGTCATATTAACTTCTGTCAAACTGTCGCATAAAACGCGTTTGGCGTTGTATGGTTAAGCCTCACGGGTAATTAGTACAAGTTAGCTTAATGGCTCACACCACTTCCACATCTTGCCTATCAACGTTGTAGTCTTCAACGGCCCTTCAGAGACTTTAAAAGTCTAGTGAGAACTCATCTCGAGGCCTGCTTCGCGCTTAGATGCTTTCAGCGCTTATCAGTTCCGAACGTAGCTACCGGGCAATGCCATTGGCATGACAACCCGAACACCAGCGGTTCGTTCACTCCGGTCCTCTCGTACTAGGAGCAACCCCTCTCAATTCTCAAACGCCCACGGCAGATAGGGACCGAACTGTCTCACGACGTTCTAAACCCAGCTCGCGTACCACTTTAAATGGCGAACAGCCATACCCTTGGGACCGACTTCAGCCCCAGGATGTGATGAGCCGACATCGAGGTGCCAAACACCGCCGTCGATATGAACTCTTGGGCGGTATCAGCCTGTTATCCCCGGAGTACCTTTTATCCGTTGAGCGATGGCCCTTCCATTCAGAACCACCGGATCACTATGACCTACTTTCGTACCTGCTCGACGTGTCTGTCTCGCAGTTAAGCTGGCTTCTACCATTACACTAACCGTACGATGTCCGACCGTACTTAGCCAACCTTCGTGCTCCTCCGTTACTCTTTAGGAGGAGACCGCCCCAGTCAAACTACCCACCAGGCACTGTCCGTAACCCCGATTCAGGGGCCAACGTTAGAACATCAAAACTACAAGGGTGGTATTTCAAGGTTGACTCAACAACAACGTCGTCGCTGCTTCAAAGTCTCCCACCTATCCTACACATGGTTTCATGTTCAGTGCCAAGCTGTAGTAAAGGTTCACGGGGTCTTTCCGTCTAGCCGCGGGTACACAGCATCTTCACTGCGATTTCAATTTCACTGAGTCTCGGGTGGAGACAGCGTGGCCATGGTTACACCATTCGTGCAGGTCGGAACTTACCCGACAAGGAATTTCGCTACCTTAGGACCGTTATAGTTACGGCCGCCGTTTACCGGGGCTTCGATCAAGAGCTTCTCCCTAAGGATAACCCCATCAATTAACCTTCCGGCACCGGGCAGGTGTCACACCGTATACGTCATCTTGCGATTTTGCACAGTGCTGTGTTTTTAATAAACAGTCCCAGCCACCTGGTCACTGCGGCTCCCGTCCGCTTAGAGAGCAAGTCTCATCACAGATAGGAGCGTACCTTCTCCCGAAGTTACGGTACGATTTTGCCTAGTTCCTTCACCCGAGTTCTCTCAAGCGCCTTAGTATTCTCTACCTGACCACCTGTGTCGGTTTGGGGTACGATTCCATATAATCTGAAGCTTAGAGGCTTTTCCTGGAAGTATGGCATCAACAACTTCATCACCGTAGTGACTCGTCTCGTGTCTCAGTCTTAATAGCAACCCGGATTTACCTAAGTCGCCAACCTACTCACTTTCACATGGACTACCAACGCCATGCTTGTTTAGCCTGCTCCGTCCCCCCATCGCAATTATATCGAGTACAGAAATATTAATCTGTTTCCCATCGACTACGCCTTTCGGCCTCGCCTTAGGGGTCGACTTACCCTACCCTGATTAACATGGGATAGGAACCCTTGGTCTTCCGGCGTGGGAGTTTTTCACTCCCATTATCGTTACTCATGTCAGCATTCGCACTTCTGATACGTCCAGCATACCTCCCGGTACACCTTCAACCGCTTACAGAACGCTCCCCTACCACTCAGAATAAATTCTGAATCCGCAGCTTCGGTGCATAGTTTAGCCCCGTTACATCTTCCGCGCAGACCGACTCGACCAGTGAGCTATTACGCTTTCTTTAAAGGATGGCTGCTTCTAACCTCCTGGCTGTCTGGGCCTTTCCATCGTTTCCCACTTAACTATGACTTTGGGACCTTAGCTGGCGGTCTGGGTTGTTCCCTCTTCACGACGGACGTTAGCACCCGCCGTGTGTCTCCCGGATATTACTTTACGGTATTCGGAGTTTGCAAAGGGTTGGTAAGTCGGGATGACCCCTAGCCTTAACAGTGCTCTACCCCCCGTAAGTATTCGTCCGAGGCTCTACCTAAATAGATTTCGGGGAGAACCAGCTATCTCCCGGTTTGATTAGCCTTTCACTCCTAGCCACAGGTCATCCCCTAACTTTTCAACGTTAGTGGGTTCGGTCCTCCAGTTGATGTTACTCAACCTTCAACCTGCCCATGGCTGAATCACCGGGTTTCGGGTCTATACCTTGCAACTAGTCGCCCAGTTAAGACTCGGTTTCCCTACGGCTACCCTATTCGGTTAACCTCGCTACAAAATATAAGTCGCTGACCCATTATACAAAGGTACGCAGTCACCCAACAAGTGGGCTCCTACTGCTTGTACGTACACGGTTTCAGGTTCTATTTCACTCCCACACAGGGTTCTTTTCGCCTTTCCCTCACGGTACTGGTTCACTATCGGTCAGTTGGGAGTATTTAGCCTTAGATGATGGTCCACCTATATTCAGTCAAAGTTTCACGTGCTCCGACCTACTCGATTTCACTTAAAATGTCTTTTCATGTACGGGACTATCACCCTGTATCGTGGCACTTTCCAGAGCCTTCCATTAACACATAATAAGCTTAAGGGCTGTTCCGATTTCGCTCGCCGCTACTTTCGGAATCTCGGTTGATTTCTTTTCCTACGGGTACTTAGATGTTTCAGTTCTCCGCGTTCGCCTCGTTAACCTATGTATTCAGTTAACGATACCTGCAAGCAGGTGGGTTTCCCCATTCGGAAATCCTAGTCTCAAGCGCTTTTTACTAGCTTGACTAGGCTTATCGCAAGTTAATACGTCCTTCATCGCCTCCAACTGCCAAGGCATCCACCGTGTACGCTTAGTCACTTAACCATACAACCCAAACGGGTCTTTGTTTTGTGACAGTTTAACTTCGCCAGAAGTTAATATTGAATACTAAAGTAGATACCAATCAATCAACTCATAAGAGTTAATTAAATGGCACTGAATGGTACTGCTACCATTCTTTTTTTTTTTACTTTTGAAAACTCTTGATAAATACAATGTATCTATCAGAATTTTATTATCAGCTTTTCCAAATTTTTAAAGAGCATATTAATTAGTTATTCCGAAGAACACGCACTAATTAACAATCATCTGTGTGGACACTACGAACAAATAAGTTCTAAATCGTATAAGGAGGTGATCCAGCCCCAGGTTCCCCTAGGGCTACCTTGTTACGACTTCACCCCAGTCATGAATCACTCCGTGGTAAACGTCCTCCCGAGGGTTAGACTATCTACTTCTGGAGCAACCCACTCCCATGGTGTGACGGGCGGTGTGTACAAGGCCCGGGAACGTATTCACCGCGTCATTCTGATACGCGATTACTAGCGATTCCGACTTCATGGAGTCGAGTTGCAGACTCAAATCCGGACTACGACGCACTTTAAGTGATTCGCTTACTCTCGCGAGTTCGCAGCACTCTGTATGCGCCATTGTAGCACGTGTGTAGCCCTACACGTAAGGGCCATGATGACTTGACGTCGTCCCCACCTTCCTCCGGTTTATCACCGGCAGTCTCCTTAGAGTTCTCAGCATTACCTGCTAGCAACTAAGGATAGGGGTTGCGCTCGTTGCGGGACTTAACCCAACATCTCACAACACGAGCTGACGACAGCCATGCAGCACCTGTATCAGAGTTCCCGAAGGCACCAAACCATCTCTGGTAAGTTCTCTGTATGTCAAGTGTAGGTAAGGTTCTTCGCGTTGCATCGAATTAAACCACATGCTCCACCGCTTGTGCGGGCCCCGTCAATTCATTTGAGTTTTAACCTTGCGGCCGTACTCCCCAGGCGGTCTACTTAATGCGTTAGCTTTGAAAAACAGAACCGAGGCTCCGCTTCTAGTAGACATCGTTTACGGCGTGGACTACCGGGGTATCTAATCCCGTTTGCTCCCCACGCTTTCGTACATGAGCGTCAGTGTTGACCCAGGTGGCTGCCTTCGCCATCGGTATTCCTTCAGATCTCTACGCATTTCACCGCTACACCTGAAATTCTACCACCCTCTATCACACTCTAGTTTGCCAGTTCGAAATGCAGTTCCCAGGTTGAGCCCGGGGCTTTCACATCTCGCTTAACAAACCGCCTGCGTACGCTTTACGCCCAGTAATTCCGATTAACGCTCGCACCCTCCGTATTACCGCGGCTGCTGGCACGGAGTTAGCCGGTGCTTCTTCTGTCAGTAACGTCACAGCTAGCAGGTATTAACTACTAACCTTTCCTCCTGACTGAAAGTGCTTTACAACCCGAAGGCCTTCTTCACACACGCGGCATGGCTGCATCAGGCTTGCGCCCATTGTGCAATATTCCCACTGCTGCCTCCCCCGTAGGAGTCTGGGCCGTGTCTCAGTCCCAGTGTGGCTGATCATCCTCTCAAACCAGCTAGGGATCGTCGCCTTGGTGAGCCATTACCTCACCAACTAGCTAATCCCACTTGGGCCAATCTAAAGGCGAGAGCCGAAGCCCCCTTGGTCCGTAGACATTATGCGGTATTAGCAGTCGTTTCCAACTGTTGTCCCCACCTCAAGGCATGTTCCCAAGCATTACTCACCCGTCCGCCGCTCGTCAGCAAAGTAGCAAGCTACTTTCTGTTACCGCTCGACTTGCATGTGTTAGGCCTGCCGCCAGCGTTCAATCTGAGCCATGATCAAACTCTTCAATTAAAAAGTTTTATGTCTTTCGACAGCTCAATGAATTCTGAATTTTTGTTTTTGTTGCCAAAAACGAATTGACTGTGCGTTATTATTTTCACTTTTAAAAAGTGAAATCAAAACAGCTCAAGGCTGAATCTTTTAATAACATATGGTCACTCAGTTTCAATTGAGACTCTAATTTGTTTGCCTCACTACCTAAGTAGCTTGGCTGTTAGAACTCAATCTGTACGAGTGCCCACACAGATGATTGCTTTATATTGTTGTTAAAGAACGTTTTGAGTCGCTTTAGCGTCTCAAGGGATGCGAATAATACACCCTTTATTTTTCGAGTCAACACTTAGTTTTAAACTTTCTTTCGACAATTTAAAACCGAAGTTTTATTTAACTCTCTGAGTAGTTCGTGCCTCGCTATGCTTCGGCGTTTCCCGTCTCAGTGGGGTCGCATTATAGGGAGCGGCGGATTTTACGCAAGCGTTATTTGCATAAAATAGTAATTAAAATTAAGCTCCAAGCAAGCGCACACGATAAACACAAGTTACCCACAAAACCCTGTTGATAACTCTGTTTTTGAACTTTAAAACTAAACACTTTTATCCTGATGTGATAAGTTGCGGTCACTTTTTTTAACTCATGTATTTAGGCAGTATCCATGACAGACATAATAAATAGTATAAGTGCCCTTCTATGGGGGCAAGTTCTCGTCTACTTATTAATAGCAGCGGGCCTCTTCTTTTACTTTTCGACTAGGCTTTATTCAATTTGTGCAATTCCACATATGTTCAAAGTTATGTTTGGTTCTCGTAAATGTGCCGATAACGAAATTTCATCCTTTCAGGCTTTTTGTACTTCATTAGCAGCTCGTGTCGGTACTGGTAATATGGCAGGTGTTGCTGTTGCCTTATACCTAGGTGGCCCAGTGCTATTTTCTGGATGTGGCTTATTGCATTAATAGGTATGGCTACAAGTTTTGCCGAGTACTTTAGCTCAGGCTTATAAAACAAAAGATGCAGATGGTAATTTTAGAGGTGGCCCTGCTTATTATATGCAAAACGGTTTAGGCAAACGTTGGATGGGAACTTTATTCTCGTTATGTTTAATTTTAGCCTTTGGTTTAGTATTTAACGCAGTACAGTCAAACTCTATTGCTGCATTTGAAAGTAGCGTTTGATGTACCTAAGTATATAGTAGGCATTTGCTTGGTTGTTGGCTCTGGCATCATTATTTTTGGTGGCCTAAAAACAATTTCTCGCTTTGCTGAAATGGTTGTGCCATTTATGGCATTAGCTTACCTGCTGGTTGCACTTTATGTATGCGCCATTAACTTTACTGCACCTGATGATGTGCTAGTGCTTATTATAAAAAGTGCTTTTGGTATTGAACAAGCTGGTGCTGGTGCTATTGGATACGGTGTCACACGATGATCCAAGGCATAAAGCGTGGTTTATTCTCAAACGAAGCCGGTATGGGTAGTGCAGCTAACGCCGCGGCTACTGCGACGCCTTACCCTCCTCACCCAGCATCACAAGGTTATGTGCAAATGTTAGGCGTATTTATTGATACTATTGTTATTTGTACAGCGACTGCTTCTCTTATTTTACTATCGCAGCAATTAGTACCTGAATCTGGTGTTATGGGGATTGAACTTACACAAGCAGCATTACAAGAACATGTCGGTGACTGGGGTACTTACTTTATTGCCATTGCTATATTGTTTTTTTTGCTTTTACTTCTATTGTGGCTAATTACTCTTACGCTGAAACAAATTTAATGTTTTTAGAACACAACTCTAATAAAGGGATGTTTATCTTTAGACTTGTTGTTTTAGGCATGGTGATGTTTGGTGCTGTTGGTGAGCTTGGTTTAATTTGGACGCTGGCAGATATATCAATGGGTCTAATGGCCATTGTAAACGTTATAGCGCTATTTATGCTTTCAGGTGTTGTTGTATGGCTCTCTAAAGATTACAACGAACAACGCAAAAAGGCTTAATACCCACCTTTGACAAAAGTAAGCATCCTAAACTTGCTAAAGAGGTTGACCCAGCGGCCTGGGAATAGAAAATAATCAGCGAGCTACGGCTCGCTTTTTTAGTTCTAAAATAACAAATACTACGCTTAATCATCTCATTGCTTATAAATAAAAAGTTATATTAATTTTAAAACTATTTTATATTTAATTACGTAGGACATATGAATTAAGTTATCTATAAAAAGAGAGCCGATGGATGACATGACAAAAAAATACAGTATAGACACTACTGATTACCAAGTTGGGCAAGATAATGTACAAAAGTGGGGATTTGATATCCATAATCCAGTATTTGGTATAAGCGCCTTCTTAGTTGTTTTATTTGTAATACTTACCCTAGTTTTTGACCCTACCGTTACCCGTGATGCACTAACCTCGACTAAAGACGCAATAATTAATCAATTTGATAGTTACTTTATGTTACTAGCCAATGCCTTTGTGATCTTTTGCGTTATTTTAGCATTTTCTCCTTTAGGTAAAATTCGGTTGGGTGGCGTAAAGCTCGTCCTGAACATGGTTACATGTCATGGCTTTCAATGCTCTTTGCAGCAGGAATGGGGATTGGCTTACTGTTTTGGGGAGTTGCTGAGCCAACTGCATATTATACTGGTTGGTATCATATGCCTATGGGCGTTGAGCCAAACTCACCGCAAGCACACTCTTTAGCTTTGGGTGCAACCATGTACCACTGGGGTTTACATGGATGGGCGATTTACGCTGTTGTTGGATTAAGCTTGGCTTTTTTTGCATTTAATAAAGGCCTTCCTTTATCTATACGTTCTGTTTTTTTTTCCATTATTTGGTGATCGCGCATGGGGGTGGCTTGGTCATATCATAGATATACTCGCTGTACTGTCTACTTTATTTGGTTTAGCTACATCGCTAGGCCTTGGCGCTCAACAAGCTACCAGCGGGATAAATTATCTGTTAGGCACTGATTACGGGACTGCTTTTCAAATATCTGTTATAGGTTTAGTAACGTGTATTGCAATATTTTCAGTTATTAGAGGTATTGAGGGCGGTGTTAAAGTACTGAGCAATGTTAATTTAATTTGTGCATTTATTTTATTATTAGCTGTTATTGCCCTTACTTTCTCAGATGCAATTACTGCTGTTTGGTTTACCCTTGGGGCGTACGTAGAGCACTTTGTACCTTTGAGCAATCCATTCAATAGACCCGATGAAGATTGGATGCACTCTTGGACTGTGTTTTATTGGGCATGGTGGATATCATGGTCGCCGTTTGTTGGGATGTTTATTGCCCGAGTTTCAAAGGGGCACACTGTACGCGTTTTTACTCGTCGTCATTGGCCTACCAACGCTTCTTAGTTTGGTTTGGATGGGCGTATTCGGAAATATGGCAATTACACAAGTTATAGATAAAGTTGGCCCACTTGGACAAAATGGTTTAACTGATATCTCAGTGACTTTATTTCAAGTATACGAGCAGTTACCTCTTTCTAGTTTTATTTCTATTATTTCTATAGCACTCGTTTTGGTGTTTTTATAACGTCGTCTGATTCAGGATCGCTTGTAATAGATGGTATAACTGCGGGCGGTAAAATAGATGCACCAGTGCCACAACGTATATTTTGGGCTACAGTCGAAGGCGTGATTGCAGCAGTATTGCTCTGGGTTGGTGGCTCGCAAGCATTGCAAGCGCTTCAGTCGGGCGTAGTTACTACAGCTTTGCCGTTTTCAATAGTACTTATTTTAATGTGTGTTGCGCTTATTCAAGGCTTGTTGAGCGAGTATCCAATTTACAAAGCTCAGAGTAAACTGCAATAACAATTTATCCTTTATAAGCGATCCTCAAGGGTCGCTTATAAAATCTTCGCAATTGGTATAACTAAGTGCTTAACGCATTCCTTATAATCCTACCTTAAATTTATTTTAGACACCGCACTTCTATTACATTCATTAATGCCACCCCTCGTTAAAACTTAGGTGCAGGAGTAATTGCCAAGAAAATTAAATAACCAGCGTTCTGATTTTTTGCTCTGTTATAAACAAGTGCTCTTATACCAATTCGCTTAATTAAGTGATCTATTTTGAGGATGGAAAAACGTGTTGATAGCTAGGATAAAAATCGCTATTTAGTTGCTCTCGGCAATTGCTCCTGCATTGCTCTACCTTCTGCATCCATGCAGTCGTAAATGAGAATTTTTAACACAGGTAGCGACACGTTTAGCCCCGCAAAATAATTAAGTATTATTGCGGATTGGTATTATTCACAATTAATTATACCAATTCAGTTAATTAACCAGCTGGGATAAAAGTAATAACGGTTAATTACAAACAGGAGCTTTATAAATGTATGATGATGAAACTCTAAGATAATAAAAAGAAATAGATTTTAAAGGTAAGTAGGTATTAAAAATAAGATTAGAGAATTTAAGTAAGAATAATTTTTGAATGTTTTAAAATTAGAAGCAATTTAGAATTTAAGTGAATTTAATCTGAGGATTTTAGTAAAGATGGTGCCCGAGGCCGGACTTGAACCGGCACGACTTGTTAGTCGAGGGATTTTAAATCCCTTGTGTCTACCAATTCCACCACTCGGGCATCGAGTTTGCTAATTAAAGCGTGTGGAGTAAATTATATGGAGGCGGAACCCGAGTCGAACCGGGGTAAACGGATTTGCAATCCGGTGCATGGCCACTCTGCCATTCCGCCTAAATATTTCCAAATAATTTGGAGCGGTACACGAGGCTCGAACTCGTGACCTCGACCTTGGCAAGGTCGCGCTCTACCAACTGAGCTAGTACCGCAAAATACTATTTTATCAACTTTAAATTATCTTGGTTAAACAATTTAAAGTGGTGCCCGAGGCCGGACTTGAACCGGCACGACTTGTTAGTCGAGGGATTTTAAATCCCTTGTGTCTACCAATTCCACCACTCGGGCATCGAGTTTGCTTTTTAAAAAAGTGGATAAAACTAATATGGAGCGGTACACGAGGCTCGAACTCGTGACCTCGACCTTGGCAAGGTCGCGCTCTACCAACTGAGCTAGTACCGCATCATATTAATTCTAAATTAACCATTTTATAAATTACACTTGGTAATGCAATTAAACCACAAAGTGGTGCCCGAGGCCGGACTTGAACCGGCACGACTTGTTAGTCGAGGGATTTTAAATCCCTTGTGTCTACCAATTCCACCACTCGGGCATCGAGTTTGCTAATTAAAGCGTGTGGAGTGTTGAAATGGAGGCGGAACCCGGAGTCGAACCGAGGTAGACGGATTTGCAATCCGGTGCATGGCCACTCTGCCATTCCGCCCCAGTACGGGGTATTAACCTTAAGATAAACTTGGAGCGGTACACGAGGCTCGAACTCGTGACCTCGACCTTGGCAAGGTCGCGCTCTACCAACTGAGCTAGTACCGCATTTTATTTATCAGTTATTTGAATTAGCACATGATGATTTATGTGAACATTCAGGTAACTGATTAATTACCGTTTCGTTTATCTCGGGGCTATGCCCTCTCAACACGGACGCATTCTACAGAGATTATTAAACGCGTCAATACAAAAATGCTAGTTTTGAACTGTTTGCTTGTTTTTTATCTAAAACGGTGCGTTATTATACATTTAGAGTTAATTTTTAGTCAATTCACCCCATGCTGCACGTAAATATTGCATCATAGAACTCAAGGTTAAAAAGGTCGCAATGTACAGTAGTCCAAAACTTAAATAGTTCATCCATGTATCATATTGCCAAATCAAACCGATAATGGCTAACATTTGTGCAGCCGTCTTAATTTTACCCATGTTTGATACAGCGACATTACCACGCTTACCCTGCTCTGCCATCCATTCACGAAGTGCAGATATTATCAATTTCACGGCTTATTATAATAAGAGCAGGTATAGTCATGTACATTGACTGGTACTGATCAGATAACGCTACAAGTGCCGCACATACCATTACTTTATCAGCAACAGGATCTAAAAAAGCACCAAAAGGGGTTGATTGCTCAAGCTTTCTTGCTAAATAACCGTCTAGTATATCGGTGATTGATGCAAGCCAAAAAATAAAGGCGGCAGCAAAAAGCCCAGCTATAAGGCAAATAAAATATCACCAAAAAAACGGGGATAAGAAAAAGTCTAAATGTTGTGAGTGTGTTTGGAATATTCCACATAACTACTTGGATATGTCTTTTTGCTATATATTCGCATGTGTAGGGCTAGCCCTTGTCATGCAAATGGTTAAATATCTTCTCAGCCATGTCAGGGCTGATCCCAGAACTTTCTTTAACTGTTCTATATTAGCAGCTTTTACTCCCTGCATGCCCCTAAATATTTTAATAATGTTTGCCGACGCTTGGAACCGACTCCATTTTTTCTTCTAGTAGTGATTGCGTACGTTGTTTTTTTTGGCGTTTATTACGATGCCCTGCAATTGCAAAACGATGAGATTCATCACGTATATGCTGTATTAAATGTAGCGCTGGTGCATCTGAATCCATAGGAATGGTTTTTCGACCACCGTCAATTAATAGTGTTTCAAGGCCAGCTTACGGCTAGTACCTTTAGCGACACCTACTAATAAAGGCATTTTTGTATGTGGCCAGTTAGAAAAGTACTGCTCCGCGCGCCCAAGTTGTCCCTTACCACCATCAATAAAGATAACGTCTGGAATTTTGTCTTCATCTACTAATTTGTTGTAACGCTTATTAAGTGCAAATTCCATTGCAGCATAATCATCACCACCGGTTATACCCGTTACATTATAGCGCCTATACTCTTTTGTATTTGGGCCTTGTGAGTCAAATACAACACAACTTGCAACAGTGTTCTCACCCATGGTGTGGCTTATATCAAAACACTCCATTCGGGTAATATCATCAAGTCGCAGTGTTGCTTTTAATTGTGCATAACGTTTATTAATAGAGTCTTGGGTACTTTGCTTAACTGCAATACTGTTTAATGCATTTTTATTAGCCAGTTGTAAGTATTGAGCACGCTCACCACGGGTAACTACTTTAAGTGTTACTTTGCGCTCACTTATTTGTGTGAGTGCTTCACCGAGTGCCCCGCTCTCTTCTATTTCAAACGGTAATATGATTTCTTTTGCAATACGCCCTGTTGCTCCTGGCGCTAAATAGTACTGTCCTAAAAATGAAGTTAATATTTCTTGTTCGCTTGAATCTCTAGGTACTTTTGGAAAATACGTTTTACTACCCAATACTTTGTGATCGCGGATCATTAATAAATGAATACCATTTAAACCATTTAAATGAGCAAAACCAACTACGTCCATTTCAGCAAAATTACCTGATATAGACTGTTGCTCCTGCATTTTACGAAGTAGCATTATTTGGTCGCGAACTTTTGCCGCCAGTTCAAAATTTAATTGTAGGCTGGCTGGCTTTCCATTTTTTTATTAAATCAGCAATAACTTCGTGAGATTTACCCGTTAAAAACTTACGGACATAGTCAACTTGCTCGCTGTAATCATCATCCGTAACTTTATTCACACACGGAGCTGAACAACGCTTAAGCTGATATTGCAGACACGGGCGACTTCTTGCGCGGTAATAAGCATCTTCACATTGACGAACAGGAAATATTTTTGCATTAACCGCAAGCTTTCAGATACCGCTCCCGCGCTCGGAAAAGGCCCAAAGTACTCACCTTTAATTTTACGACTGCCACGATGAAACGCTAAACGAGGGTGTTTATGGCTAGTTAATAAAATATAGGGATACGACTTATCGTCGCGTAATAATATGTTGTAGCGAGGCTGGTATTTTTTATTAGATTATTTTCAAGCAGCAGCGCTTCTGTTTCAGTATTAGTGAGTGTGACTTCGATGTCACAAATATTACTCACTAAAACGCGTGTTTTGCTATCGGTAATGTTACTTCTGAAGTAACTGCTCACACGCTTTTTTAAATGCTTAGCTTTACCAACATAAATAACTTGTTTGTCACTATCAAGCATGCGGTATACACCCGGCTCACTTGATAGCGTTTTGAGAAAATGTACGTGATCAAATTCAGACATAAATTATAGTTAGTACGAAACGTCTATATCAATCATTTTATGACGAATTGCTAAATGGGTAAGCTCAACATCACCACCTACATTTAGCTTTTCAAACATACGGTAGCGATAGCTATTTACTGTTTTTGAACTTAGGTTTAAACGCTCAGCTATATTTTGTGCTTTTTCACCTTTAGTGATCATAAGCATAATTTGCAGTTCGCGTTCAGATAAGCTCTGAAAAGGATTTTCGTCTGTGCGACCTGTCACTTGCGCAAGTGCTATTTGCTGTGCAATTTCAGGGCAATATAACGCTGACCGGCATGAACACAACGAATGGCACGCACCATTTCGTCAGAACCTGCACCTTTAGTTAAAGCCATGTGCACCAATTTGCATTACTTTACTCGGAAACGGGTCTTCACAGTTAACGGTAAGCACAATAATTTTTACATCAGGGCAGTAACGACAAATCTTTTTAGTCGCTTCTAATCCGCCCATGCCCGGCATATTCATATCCATTAATACTATGTTTGGCGCATGCTGACGACAAAACTGTACAGCCTCTTCGCCAGTTTTAGCTTCACCAATTACTTTAAACCCTCGTACATCATCAAGAATACGCTTTATTCCTGTTCGTACAAGTTCATGGTCATCAACTAAAAGTACATTAATCAATGGAACATCCTCACTTACCTAACAACATGCAATTTAATTAAATTAATTTGCCACAGTAACATACATAAAGCGAAACAATAACTAATATTATTGCCTCGCCCTAATAGTTTAAGATGACGATTTTTTTTCGCTAAATCTGTCAACCCATAACGCAATGATACCATCACCCGTTACATTACACGCAGTACCAAAGCTATCTTGTGCCAAATAAAGTGCAATCATTAATGCAACCGCGCCTTCATTAAACCCAAGCATGCTTGTTAATAGACCAAGCGCCGACATAACTGCGCCACCGAGCACCCGGTGCTGCAATCATTACTACACCTAACATCATAATAAACGGTAGCATACCCATTAATGAAGGGACTTCCATGCTTGGCGATAAAAACATAACAGCCATTGCACAGGTTACTATAGTGATAGTTGAGCCAGATAAATGAATGGTTGCACACAGTGGTACGGTAAAGTTTGCTACATCTTCTTTAACGTTATTTGCTTTACTTGATTGAAGCGATACTGGAATCGTTGCTGCACTTGACATAGTACCTAACGCTGTAAAGTAAGCTGGTAGCATATTTTTAACTAATTCGATTGGATTACGTTTTAATAGTACACCTGTCGCTATATATAAAACGCTTAACCATAACCAGTGCATAACAAGCGCTGCAATTAGTACTACGCCAAATGTTTGCAGTGTATCTACCACAGTACCTGCTACCGTCATTTCGGCAAATACACCTGCAATGTAAAATGGTAAAGCAGGGATAATTACTTTTGATAATAATCCGTCAATCACATCACGGCCCTGATCAGACACCTTTTTAAGCGTATCCAGCTCTAATTGGCTCATGCCTATACCAAATACAAAAGCAGTTACTAATGCGGTCATTACCCCCATCAGAGGTGGAATTTCTAAATCAATAAAGCTGCCAATTTCTGTAGCAACTTCTGCCTCGAATGTAATACCACCGCTTAAAAAAGGGATAACAGCACTTACTAATAAAAATGCAAGCGTACCTGCAATAATTGTAGAGCTATAAGCAAACCCAACTGTTTTACCAAGTAAGTGACCAGACCCTTTTGGTAGGCCTGCAATACCTGATGCAATAAAAAATAATATAATAAGTGGAATGGTAAAGGAGATAATTTGACCAATCAGCTCTTTTACTGTGAATAAAAAAGTTCAACACCAGTTATAGGTACAT
The DNA here is from genome assembly GCF_016598755.1 of Pseudoalteromonas sp. LC2018020214. NCBI lineage: Bacteria > Pseudomonadati > Pseudomonadota > Gammaproteobacteria > Alteromonadales > Pseudoalteromonadaceae > Pseudoalteromonas > Pseudoalteromonas sp. LC2018020214. The sequence continues at coordinate 1,322,845 of NZ_CP066804.1, read as the reverse complement.
ATAGTCCAACTAGGATACCGGCCAAATACCGGCAATTAATTTTAAGATTTAATTTCATTGTGATTGCTTAATTGAATTTAGATACGTGTTTTTATCATGTTTTAGACGCATTGTGTGATAAAACTATTCAAGTTACATTCATATGCACAAATATTGAACAAACACAGCTTCAATACTCTTTTTTTGAACATTTTTGACTAAACGAAGTTTTACTCTTTAAATTTTAAATTAAGCCCGCACCTATAATAACTAAAGCACCGCTAATAATTGATTTTTATTTCGACTGGTTATAAGCCCAATAGATATATGTTATAGCCAAACTTTACTTTAGTTTTTAAACTCACAGTAAAGTGTGTTTATATAGTTAGTAGCAAAGGCTATTAACACGTTGATCAGATTGCATCCAAAGGAACATTATGTCTACTATTTTTGAAGATAACTCACTAAGCATCGGTAATACACCGCTGGTAAAACTTAACCGTGTTACAGGTGGGAATGTATACGCTAAAGTTGAATCTCGTAATCCAAGCTTTAGTATCAAATGCCGCATTGTGCATCGATGATTTGGGAAGCTGAAAAGTCAGGTCAGCTTGTTGAAGGTAAAGAAACTTATTGAACCAACATCTGGGAACACCGGTATTGCACTTGCATTTGTTGCAGCAGCACGTGGTTACAAGTTAACGCTTACTATGCCAAACACCATGAGCCTAGAACGTCGCAAGCTATTAAAAGCATTAGGTGCAAATCTAGTACTTACCGACGGTGCAAAAGGTATGAATGGCGCAATTGAAAAAGCAAAAGAAATTCAAGCAACAGCACCTGATAAGTATATTTTATTACAACAATTCGAAAACCCTGCAAACCCAAAAATTCACTTTGAAACAACAGGCCCTGAAATTTATGATGCGCTTGACGGCAAAGTAGACTTTTTGTAGCCGGTGTAGGTACTGGTGGTACTATTACAGGTGTTAGCCGTTACCTCAAAACAGAAAAAGGTCTAAACGTTAAGTCTATTGCTGTTGAGCCAACTAACTCTCCAGTTATTAGCCAAACGCTAGCCGGTGAAGAAATTAAACCAGTCCTCATAAAATCCAAGGTATTGGTGCTGGCTTCATTCCCGGCAACTTAGATATGGACTTAATTGATGGCGCAGAGCTTGTATCTAACGAAGACGCAATTGCAATGGCGCATCAGTTAATGAAAAAGAAGGTATTTTAGTAGGTATTTCGTCAGGTGCAGCGGTTGTTGCAGCTAAGCGAATTGCTGAAAAACCTGAAAACGCAGATAAAAATATTGTTGTTATCCTACCTAGTGCAACTGAGCGTTACTTATCAAGCCCAATGTTTGATGAAGAGTTTAGTGAACAAGAACTAGTACAATAAGTAATTTTAAGATTTTTAGAAGGATGCTTTAGGCATCCTTTTTTATTATTTATTATCCAATTTTCTATTTATTGCCTGCCATACCTTTACATCTGCATAGATAAACCACACACTTTAAAAAAACTAATTAATAATAATTAATATGAAAAAATCACGAGTTTATTAAGTTTGGTCATCTGTTTATTTTTATCAGCCTGTGGTGACGATACCAAAACACTTGGCGACACTCCACGGCGATACAGCAACCGCTTATTTTGATGCGCTTTATAACCAGCAAGACCTTCAAAAAGCCAGCACCATGGCAACCCCAACCTTACGCGTATAATGAAATCCTACGGCACCGCTAAACAGTTTTCCCGTAACTTAGTAAATATGCAATACGATGAAGTCACCATTGAAGTTGATATGACCAACATGAGCGTCCGTGAACAATACGGCGATAACGCTAAAATAAACCTTATTTTTACCGGCTATTTAAATGGTGATAAAATTGATGAAATGCGCAGTGTAAAAATGCTTCGTAAAAAGGGAAAATGGTACATAGATAAAATTGTTGCCGACCCTTACGCTCGTTAAAAATAAATGAATTAAACATAAAAAGGCCTTACATTTGTAAGGCCTTTTTCGCTTTAGCTAGGGCGTGTTGATCTTTGTGGATTGAAGTTTGTTCAATCTAGGGGCGATTTAATCGCGGCGCGGGGTTTGTAACCTAGTGGGCTAAGTAAAAACCGAGCAACAAAGAGTTAATCGTCCCTAGAAAGAACAAAGGCAGCAGCGTTTTGGCATTTATGCTGCGTTATCGCCGATTTATGGGGAATAACCACACTACATAGGCTCTGCCTTGCCTAAAAACCAAACAGCCTGCTGCAAATTCAACCACGAAGGGTCAACACGCCCTAGTATTTAAAGTACTGCGCTACAGCTCACCAGTTGAAAGTTATCAACTGCAATGGCTTTCTTACGTAGCTTATTAGCATGATGCATTGCATCAGCATCCGTTTGCTCTAACAACTTATTTTCAAGCGCATAATTTATAGCACCTTCAATATCAAGCGTTGCAGGCACACTGCCCTTACGCTGCCATTGTTTTAAGTCTTTAAACTGCGCTTGCATATCATGCATAGCTAAAAATGCGCTTTCCATGACCCCTGTACCTGCATTTTCATCTACATAACATAAATGCGTTAAGCGGTTTCTAAATACACCAGTTGAGTCATACGCTCGCAAATACTTTGTGCTATTTCATCACTTGGTCTGTGGTAATGGTTTCCAAGCGGGAACACGATACGTTTAAGGATAAAATTAACAACCGGATTTGAAAAGTTTTTAAAGAAGCCATTAAACGCTTGGCCAATTTCAAATAATGAGTTCTCAATTGCATATTTTACAAATGGTAAATCAGCTTGTTGGCGCCCTTCATCTTCATAACGTTTTAAAACAGTTGATGCTAAGTACAAATGACTTAATACATCACCCAAACGCGCTGATATCATTTCTTTACGTTTGAGCTCACCGCCAAGCATTAACATTGCAACGTCTGTACAAATAGCTAAGCCTCGGCTCATTCTACTCAGTTGTTTATAATAAATAGCCGTTTCACCACCTACAGGCGCTTTAGCAAAATAACTACGTGTTAAGCCATGCACAAATGCCATACCTGCATTACTTGCTGCAAATATTATATGGTTCATTAATAAACCATCAAATTGTTCAAGTGCTGCGTCGTCATCTTCCATTGCAGCGGCTTCCATTTCTTTTAAAACAAATGGATGACAGCGTGTTGCACCTTGGCCAAATATCATTAAGTTACGCGTTAAAATATTCGCGCCTTCAACCGTAATTGATACTGGAATCCCCATATAGCCATGCGCCAAATAGTTATTAGGCCCTACTTGAATTCCTTTACCTGAATGAATATCCATTGCATCATTCATTACCGTACGACCCATTTCAGTCATATGGTATTTAGCAATCGCTGTTACAACCGACGGGCTTAATTTTAAATCAATCGCACCTGCGGTCATTAATCTGCACGACTCAAGTGTGTAAGTTAAACCACCAATACGTGCAAGTGCCTCTTGCACACCTTCAAACTGCCCTATAGATACACCAAACTGCTGGCGTACCATGGCGTATGCCGATGTCATTTTTGAAGCTAAATGTCCAGTTGCTGCACTTAATGCCGGTAGTGATATACCACGCCCTGCACTTAAACACTCAACAAGCATTCTCCAGCCACGCCCTGCACACTCTTGACCGCCAATGATCCAGTCCAGTGGTATAAATACATCTTTACCGTAAGTGGTACCATTCATAAAGGCCATATTAAGCGGATAGTGACGCTCACCCGTTTCAACACCCGGATGATCGGTTGGTATTAGAGCACATGTAATGCCTAGCTCTTTCTTATCACCTAATAAAGCATCTGGGTCATACATTTTAAATGCTAAGCCGAGTACAGTAGCCACTGGTGCAAGCGTAATGTAACGTTTTGACCAATTTAAACGCAGGCCCATTACTTGCTCGCCATTGTGCTCACCCATACACACAACGCCTGAATCAGGAATGCTGCCAGCATCAGAGCCCGCCTCTGGTCCCGTTAGTGCAAAACAAGGAACATCTGTACCATTAGCTAAACTTGGCAGCCAACGATCTTGCTGCTCTTTAGTACCATAGTGAAGAAGTAACTCGCCCGGACCTAAGCTATTAGGCACCATAACAGTGACTGCGGCTGTTAGCTTTTAGTCGAAATTTTTGACACTATCGTCGAATTAGCAATTGCTGAGAACTCACGACCGCCAAATTTTTCAGGAATGATCAGCGCAAAAAAACCTTCTGTTTTTAGGTAATCCCACACTTCTTTTGGTAAGTCTTTGTCTTTTTGTACAATTTGATAATCATCAAGCATCGCCAATAAGGTTTCTACTTGGTTAGCCATAAATGCGTTTTCTTTATCGCTAAGCTCTGGTTTTGGAAAGTGGTGCAGTTTTTGCCAGTCTGGGTTACCACTAAATAACTCACCATCCCACCAAACATCACCTGCTTCCATCGCCTCTCGCTCTGTTTGCGATAATGGCGGAAGCACCTTTTTGAACATTTTAAACGTAGGACGACTAATCAAGTTTAGGCGAATATCTTTAACCGCAAAAATAACCACCACCACGACCAGCAATATTATAAATATTAACATGCGCACATTCCTTACACATTGAATGAAAATAGTAACTTAATTATGACCCATCTTTAAATACAATCATTGCACGACGAGTCGTGAGCCTTAACGCATTCATTTTATTGTTTTAAACATCACTGCTATTATCAACGTTTTAATAACAATAAATTAAAGGAATAGCATGACCCCTTTCGATTTAAACTAAGTATGAGCGCCTTAATGGTAGCAAGTACTCTTGCTTTAACGGCCTGCGATGCGCAAGTATCTATCGACACTACCGATTTACCACACACTAAAAAAGCTGTAACAGCTAAAGATGCAAATACATTCATAACAAACACAGAAAAAGAACTGAGTGCACTTTATTTAGAATCGAGCCGTGCAGAGTGGATTTACGCAAACTTTATTACTCACGATACATCTGCTCTATCGGCTGAAGTTAACCGTAAAATGACCGAAACAGTCGTGCGTTTAGCAAATGAAGCTGCAAAATTCGACGAACTAGAGCTTGATTACGATGCTCGCCGTAAGCTTGATAAACTAAAACTAGCACTTACACTTCCTGCCCCACAAGACGCTGATAAAACAGCGAAGCTTTCACAAATTGTCGCAGAGCTTGGCGGGCTATACGGTAAGGGTAAATACTGTAAAGAAGATGGCAGCTGTTTAAGCCTTGGCGACATGACCTCAAAAATGGCCACCAGCCGAGATTACAACGAACTACTTGATTTATGGCAAGGCTGGCGTGAAATATCAAAACCCATGCGCCCACTTTACGAGCAACAAGTAGCACTTACCAACGAAGGTGCAAAGGAGCTTGGTTATGCCGATACGGGCGCTATGTGGCGCAGTAAATACGATATGCCTGCTGATGACTTCACCACTGAGCTTGACCGTATTTGGGGCCAAGTTAAACCACTTTATAACTCGCTACATTGCCATGTTCGCGCAAAGTTAGGTGAAAAGTACGGCACCGACAAAGTACCTCAAGATCAGCCAATACCAGCACACTTACTCGGTAATATGTGGGCGCAAGCATGGGGTAACATTTACGATGTTGTTGCACCAGAAAATGCCGATCCGGGTTACGATGTAACCGAGTTATTAGCTCAAAATAATTACGACGAACTTAAAATGGTCAAAGGGGCTGAAAACTTTTTTACCTCAATGGGTTTTGATGCGCTACCAGAGACATTTTACGAGCGTTCATTGTTTGTAAAACCAAAAGACAGAGATGTGCAGTGTCATGCATCAGCATGGAATATCGATAGCAAAGACGATTTACGCATTAAAATGTGTATTCAGCGCACAGGCGAAGAGTTTTCAGTTATTCACCATGAATTAGGTCATAACTTTTATCAACGCGCTTATAATAAACAACCTTTATTTTATCAAGAAAGTGCAAACGATGGTTTTCATGAAGCCATTGGAGACACCATTGCCTTATCGGTTACACCGGGTTACTTAAAAAATCGGCTTACTTGAACAAGTACCTGACGAATCTAAAGATATCGGTTTGTTGATGAAAATGGCACTTGATAAAGTAGCCTTTGTACCGTTTAGCTTAATGGTTGATCAGTGGCGTTGGCAGGTATTTTCAGGGAAGTAGCACCAGAAAATTACAATAAAGCATGGTGGGAACTACGTGAAAAATACCAAGGAGTACAAGCGCCTATCGCACGTAGCGAAAACGACTTTGATCCGGGTGCTAAGTACCACGTTCCGGTAACACGCCTTATACACGTTACTTTTTAGCGCATATTTTACAATTTGAGTTTCATCGCAGCTTATGTGAAATTGCCGGTAACGATAAAGCCATTCATCGCTGCTCTATTTATAATTCAAAAGAAGCAGGGGATAGGCTAAACGCTATGCTTGAAATGGGTTCATCTCGCCCCGGCAAGAAGCGCTTGAAACTGTAACAGGTAAGCCGCAAATGGATGCAACAGCAATGCTCGATTACTTTGCACCATTACAAACATATTTAGATAAACAAAACGAAGGCCGCAACTGCGGCTGGTAATATAATTAAGCTCAAACATTAAAAACAACAAAGCCCGCTCAATTGAGCGGGCTTTTTATTCATATTCTAATTTTTAGTTAAATTAGAACTGTAAGCTTAGATTTGCGAAGTAAGCATCGTAATCAGAATCATCCCAGTTATTGCCGTAACCTGCTTCTAAACCAACATTATTATTGAAAAAGTGTTGAGCACCAAAAGCGTAATCATCGTTCTTGTTAACTGTAACAAACACTGATGTTGCTTTGCTGAAATAGTAGTTAGATGCTAATTCCCAGTTACTTGAACCGCCATCAACATCTTCAAACTTACCTTCAACAGTTAAGTAGTTACCTTGCTGTAAATCAACAAAGTACTTAGCTGCTACTGCACGGTAGTCAAACTCATCATCTGCTGTTACTGTAAAGCCGATATAATCAGTGCTGTTTAACTGGTGGTTATATGCCAAATCAAACACAAACTGGTTGTCAGCATCTTCAACATCTACAAACGTTGCTTTTAATACAAGGTTTGGGTTAAAGAAGTAACCAGCTGAAAGTTCAATTACATCCGTGCTTGAGCCAAAATCACTATCGAAATTATTGTACTGTGCACCTAATACAAAATCTTCTACAAAATACTCACCGCCAATGCTAGTAATGTCTAAAAATCATTATCACTGTATGCACCATAAACATTTGTTTGCTTATTGATGTACTCAAATTGATCATAAGGACCTAACGTCGCTTTTGGAGAAAAATAATAAGTTGAGTCAACACTTACAGTGTCATCACCATCTACATCCACGTATCCTACATGGCTGATTGATTGGTAAGTATCTGCGGCAATTGCAGTGGTTGCAGCGCTTGATAATAAAATGCTCGAAATGATAACGGCTAATTTTTTCATTTTAAATTCCCTATAAATATTACTTTTTATGCCTCAGCTGTCTAGCCAAAGTCGGGGCGCATCCTAACAGCAAAAAATGAACAAAAACTGAATTGAAGGCCAAACTAAAAGCAAAAACAATCACTTAAATTATTAATTACTACGCTCAAATGTAAACATTAAGAAAACTTTAAATATACAGAATAATAATATGTCATTATATAAACTTAAAAAGTAACAAATAAGGTACAAACTGTCGTTAAATTGGTACAACTAAACTATTCGATAAACCTCACCAATGTGGTTTCCTTCAATTATATTTTTCTCATTTTTCAAAAATTTTTTACTTTTTAATTTTAAGAAAGCTACTTAGATGAGCAGAACAAAGACCGTAATCGCGGCTGGTAAAACTTTTTCCACGGTTAATTTAAGTTAAAAACAACAAAGCCCGCTAATTAAGCGGGCTTTTTAATACTCTTGTTTTAACTAAATCAGGGACTTAATTAAAACTGAAAACGCATGTTAGCAAAGTACGCATCGTTGTCAGAATCATCAGCGTTGTTTTCGTAACCCACCTTTACACCAATATTTTTATTGATGAAGTGCTGAGCACCAAAGCTGTAAGTGTCTTGCTTGTTGTAGTTAGCAAATACAGATGTTGCTTTTGAGAAGTAGTAGTTAGTTTCTACCCCCATTGGGTTTTCTGCGTCATCAATGCTTTCGTATTTACCTTCAAAAGTTAGGTAGTTACCTTGCTGTAAATCAATAAAGTATTTAGCAGCAACTGCACGGTAATCAAAATCGTCGTCTGATGTAAGTGTAACACCTACGTAATCTGTGCTGTTTAGCATGTAGTTGTAAGCTAAATCAAATAATGCGTAATCGTCGCCGTCTTTGTTTTCAACTAGTGTTACTTTTGCAAGTAAATCAGGGTTGAAAAAGTAACCACCCGTCAGTTTATAAAGCTCACTGTTAGAACCTGAATCTGGGTCTAGGTTTTCGTAAGATGCGCCAACAACAAATTCATTAATGAAGTATTCACCACCAACCGATGTTAAATCGCCAAAGTCGTCATCAGCGTAGCCACCATATACGTTAGTTTGTTTATTGATGTATTCAAACTGATCGTACGGACCTAAAGTTTTTTAGGAGATAAGTAGTAAATAGAATCTACAGCAACGGTGTCGTTGTTATCGCTATTTTTTTGTAGCTTAGGTTACTAATTGAATTATAGCTGTCTGCAGCAGCCGCAGTGCTAGATAATAAAATGCTCGAAATAATAACTGCTAATTTTTTCATTGTAAGACTTCCCTATGTACATTGCTTTTTATGCTCTAGCTGTATTGCTAAAGTCGAGGCACATGCTAACGTTAGGAAACTGAATGAAAACTTAACTAACCAGTTGTATTTATTAAGTTAATTGTAAGGAAGTGTTGTAAACTGTAAAATTAAAGTAGTTGCAACATCTAGTCAACAACTACTTAAAACATGTACCGTATTAAAGCGCGTGTTGGCTAATAATTCGGTAAACATCGTTAATATTATCGCCAGACTTAAACTCTTTACTAATTGGTGTTGGATCTGAGCCAACCCATATTTTTAGCTCGGCATCTAAGTCAAAGTGGCCTGCACTTTCTTTACTAAACTTGGTAATTTTAGAGTAAGCAATACTCACCATTTCCATTTTAGAACCGGTCATACCTTGCTTATCAATTAAGATTAAGCGCTTATTAGTAAAAATAAACATATCACGTACTACTTTATATGCTTTTTCTACTTGCTCGCCGTCAATTAATGTATTGGCAAGGATTTTTCTAAATCAGAATCGTCAACTTCGCTTGCATTACCCATAAGTCCGCTAAGTAAACCCATTATACTTTCTCCTGTTTAAATATTTGATTCTCTAACGTATGACCATTAACTAACTGCCGGTACTGCCAGTGTTGTTGATGACAAAAGCTCAGTAGTGCAATATCAAGTGGATCGCTCGTTGGCTGATACTCAACTACATATTCTTTATGTTGGCTCATATACACCCGGCTCACACCTGCAATTGCTTGAAGCTGTTGCTCAACATTTTGATAAGCCTCGCTTAGCATTAATGTATAAAAGTGTTTATCTGTATTATTAGTTTTTGTTTGATGCTCGCTTAGTACGCCTTTATCTAAATGAAGTACCTGTGAGCATAGTCGCTCAAGCTCAGTTAAGTCGAGAGCTTAAAATAAATGTAGCCTGTTCACTTAATTCTGATACCAGCTCACGTACTTCTCTGGCATGAATCGGATCAAGGCCTGCGGTTGCCTCATCAAGCATTACAATTTGTGGTGCGCCAATAAGTGCTTGCGCTATCGTAACGCGCTTGCGCATACCGTGCGATAAGTCCCCTGCACGCTGCTTTGCAATTTCTTTTAAGCCAACTAAATCAAGTACACGTAGCGCCTCAGTTTGGCTTTGCTTTGCCCCCATACCTTGTAGCTTTGCATAAAAGGCGAGTTGCTTATCTATATTAAAACGGGGGTCAAGTTGTGCATCTTGCGGTAATGCACTTACTTTATTAAATAAAGCAGCGCTACCAGGTTTGTGCCCTAATATTTCAAGGCTGCCTTTACTTGGCGCAATATAGCCGCACAACAAACTAAATAAGGTAGTTTTACCCGCACCATTTGGCCCAACAAGTGCCACTGGCGCGCCTTTGTTAATTTCAAAGTCCACATTATTAAGCGCAAGTTTTGCACCATACGATTTACTCAAACCGCTAGCTGTAATTAATGGTCTCATAGTGAGCTCCTTGCAAAAATACCTTGAGCAACGCTTAGTAATACCGCAGTTTGCACAAGGGGAATAGCCACAGCGCTCAATAATGGTAAATTTTGCCCCGCTAATAGCTCTATTTGCACACCCGGAAATAAATAATCAAGCAGGCCTAATGCGGGTATTTGCCATTGCAATAAACCAACTACAATACCGCCTGCTGCAAAATATAAAATTGCCAATACAATAGATAAACGTGATGAGCGAGCAAACGTATTAATTAACGTCATTAGTGCTACAAATGGGCACAGAATAACTAATAATAAAAAAATAGAAAGCGCACGGGCAAAACCAGCCAGTAAACTTGGCTCTCTAAAACCCAATACCGCGAGTGTAGCTACAAGCGTTATACCCACCAAACATGCTAATACTCCTAGCTGCCCTAAAAACGGCCAAACAGTATTTCAAAGCGAGTGGAGCGCAGTGATAAAAACCTTAGTGTGCCGCGCTCTCTATCGCCTACCGTTTGGTCGCTACAAATAAATAAACCAAAAACGGGAAAGCTATATAAGGCTATTAACCAGTACATAGCAAATTCGGCCTCAGGCCAATCAAGCAGCTTACTTAAACCAATGGAGCCTGATATATCACGGGCTATTTGCTCAAAATCGGGTGCACTTACAATGCCTACTGCCTGCCCTATTGGGTAGCGCAGTATTATTAGCCACCAATGCAAAGGCTGCTAATGCAATAAGTCCACGTTTTGTTAAAAACATACGTACAAGCTCAAATCCCGCTATTTGCGTTAATCGCCCTACGTTTATCGGTAATGGTGTTGCCATTGACTATCCTTAATGACTTTTTATTTTCTGTGTATTTATCCACACTAAGTGTAAACACCTTGAATTACCAGCAAAAAAAAAAAAGCCACCTATGGTGAGCTTTGTAACAATACATTTAAATGTAACAGCATAAATTGCGATATAAATTATAAATGCTGCTTATAAACCTCAAGTGCTTGGCTTAAATCGCTAATTAAATCTTCAACATCTTCAAGACCAATATGCAAGCGAATAACCGGGCCTAAATCCCAACCTGTATTTGAGCGCAACCCTTTCATGGTTAAATTAGCCGTTACCAAACTTTCAAAACCGCCCCACGAAAAGCCCATTTTAATATGCTCAAGGCTATCTAAAAATGCATCAATCGCTTTTTGATTGCCGGTTTTCATAACAAATGAAAACAATCCATTACTGCCATCAAAGTCACGTTTAAAGAACTCATGCCCCGGCAGCTTTCAAATGCAGGGTGTCGAATATGATCAACAAGCTCATGTTGCTCAAGCCATTTAGCTACTTCTATTGCTGCTTTTTCATGTTGATTTAAACGCACACCCATTGTACGCAGGCCTCTAAGTGCTAAATACGCATCATCAGCACTGGTACATTGCCCTAGTAAGTATGAGTTTTCGCGCAAGGTTGGCCAATACTTTTTATTAGCAACAGCCACCCCCATCATCACGTCTGAATGGCCAACAATATACTTTGTTGCAGCTTGAATACTAATATCAACACCGTGCTCTAACGGGCGATAATGCAGACCGTTACCGTAGGTATTATCAAGCATGGTCATTACGTTGTGCTCATTGGCTACTTTTACCATAGCGGGCACATCTTGCACTTCCATCGTAATAGAGCCGGAGATTCTAAAAACAACACTTTAGTATTTGGCTGAATGTAATCTTTAATACCTGCGCCAATGGTTGGCGGGTAATAGGTTGTTGTAATGCCCAGCCCCACTAAAATTTTATCGCAAAAATCGCGAGTTGGTTCGTACACGTTATCAACCATTAAAATATGATCACCGGTTTTTAAAAACGATAAAAATACTTGGCTGATCGCCGCAGCGCCACAAGGTACACAATGCACACCCTTCGCCGCCTTCAAGTTCTGTAATCGCTTCTTGTAGCGCAAAGTGTGTTGTTGTTCCTCGGCGCCCATAAAATAACGTTTTATCGCCACGGGTTTTAGCTGCTTCTTTTAAATCGGCTACAGTATCAAATACAATGGTAGATGCACGCTGTACAACGGGATTTACTACGCCATGTGTATAGGTTTTTTCGCCCTGATGATACCAGCTGAGTGTTTTATTACTTTTTTACTCGACATTGTTAATCCTTAAGGGTTTGTGCGCCAATGCTCAATTAAATAACGAGAGATAGAATCGGTTCTAGGCAGCTTTAAATGCTCGCCTTCTTCGTGCCAATTACCAAATTGCTCTAAGTCTTCACGACTAAACCATTTTGCATCGTCTAGCTCTTCTTTATCTACGTTAATTTGCTCAGATGTCGCCTGTGCAAAAAGCCAAGCATAATTGACGATGGGAACGGCCATGGCTGAGATGCAACATAACGTACGTTATCAACTTCTATGCCTGCCTCTTCTTTAACTTCACGCGCAACAGCTTGTTCTAGTGTCTCCCCGGGTCTACAAATCCAGCAAGCGATGAATACATACCAGTGGGCCACGCAGCTTGGCGACCTAATAAACAGCGTTCTACTCCGTCAGCAAAGACTTTAGTAACGACCATAATTACCGCAGGATCGGTGCGCGGGAATGTAGGATGCTTACAGTTTTCGTTTTCACATACACGAGAATGCCCGGCTTCCACTGAACGGTTTTTACTACCGCAGCGCCCACAAAAACGGTGCGTGGCATGCCAATAACATAGCCCTCTCGCAAGGGCGGCTATTGAGGCATATTTAATGGTTACTTGAGGCCCATATTGGCGAATATCAAAAAACTGAGCGCCCTCTATTAAAGGCGAAAGTACGCTTTCATCCAGATCAGAAACATCCAATGCAAACACACCATGTTTAGCATTGTTTAAACCAACAAAAATAGCACTCGTTAAATCTAAATGTGCCACTTGTTGATACGTTAAATAGCTTACTTTAGGGGTATCTTTAATAAATAGGGTTTGATTATTTTTAACTAAAACCCATTTACTTTGCGCCGACATTTGCGCTTTAAGCCACGATGGGTCTTTACGAAAATTTGAGCCTCTATCTAGTGGCATGTTGCTGTAATGAAGCATGTAAGTCCTTGGTAACTCGTTATGCTTTAAAATTACCATAATCATTTAGCAAACCCAATTGATTACAGTAATAAAAAAAGCCTATATAAGGCTTAATTCATCTATACGGCTTTTTATTAAAAATCTCTCATGTTGCAGGCACTTAGCTTGCACTTTTTAACTATTTTTACTGTTAAAGTAGCAAAGTATTATCAATTAAATGAAATTGCTCTGCGCTTTGTTTTAATACCTCAGCAGTTAACCTGTCAGCACCGTATACATCGCACGGTACATTATATTGATTTTTAAATGCCCAAGTAACAAAGCAAAGTCACCATCGCCAGAAAGCAAAATAACTTTATCAAGATTTTTACCCTGCTCTAACATGTCTATTGTTATGCCTACATCCCAATCGCCTTTAGCACTTCCATCACGGCGTTGAATAAATGGCTTTAGCTTTACGTCAAAACCAATCGCACGCAAAATATTTTGAAACTGATTTTGCTTTTCATCTCCTCGATAAATTGCATACGCAAAAGCACACTCAATATTGTATTGCGCCTCCATCATTCGCCAAAACGCATTGTAGTCAAAATTTTTCCCGTAACTCTCACGGCACGTGTAATAAATATTTTGCACATCAACAAAAATACCGACCCGTGGTTTCGTGCTTTGCTGCTCGTTTTGTAAAGTCATTTAGTGTCCTAGTGAGGATTAATAGCAATAGAAGTAACGTTATAAAATAAGTGTACCTTGCAATTTATATTTAAGTAACCTAAATTAGTTACATGCCCTTATGTAACCAATATTGGTTACATATTAAAAGTAACCATTTTGAGATTTTTATGATTGGTGTGATCAGCGGCGATATTATTAAATCGCAAACAATCCCTAAGCAGCAATACGATGCCATGCTTTATCAACTAGAGCAAAGTTTGCGAAACATTTCAGTGTGAGCAAACCCTTTGGAATATATACCGAGGCGATGCCTTTCAGTTACAAGTTAATAATCCTGAGCTCCTTTTTAAAATGCCATACTTGTATATTTACACCTTAAATCGTCAGGTTATGAACTACGGCAAAGCTTGGCGCTTGGGCAAATAGATAACCCACGCAGCGATATAAAAACAGCAACCGGTTCTGCTTTTACTCTTTCTGGGCAAGGCCTTGATAAAATAGGCAATCAACGCTTTGTTTTTAATATTAACGAGCAGCAGCTCGATGAAAGCTTAAATCTTAATTTAGCTTTTGCCGACGTATTGCTCACTAAAATCACACAAAAACAAGCAAATGCCCTGTACGTCTATTTAACATCACCAGACAACAGCCACGCGGCACTGGCTAAAGAGCTTAAAACAAGTCGCGAAAACGTAACCAAACTACTAAATTTAGCGCACTACCAACTTATAGAGCGCTTTATTAAGCACACACAACACGTTATAAAAATATAATTAAAGGAGGTGAATAATGGAATTTTCACTTTTACTGGTCGCGCTTATTATTGGCCACTTACTCGCTGATTTTTACTGGCAACCTATGAGTTGGGTAAACGACAGAAATACCCGTCACTTTAAAGCCAGTAAGCTTTATTTTCATGTACTAGTGCATGTAACAAACAAGCACTCATTATTACCCTGTGGGAATACACATTCGGGTGGCAGCAACTAAGCAGTGTTTTAATTGCCACGGCGAGCATTATGCTGAGCCATTACTTTATTGATATAGCTAAATCGTATTCTAATAAAGGCGTGGTGCCTTTTTACTAGATCAAATAGCGCACATACTCGTTATTATTGCGCTCAGTATTTGGCTAACTGATAACAGTAGCTTTATGGCTGCAATTAATAATATGCTCACTGATCCCAACATACTGTGGGTGGTATGCGGTTATTTAATTATTTTGAGTCCCAGCGCAGTATTTATAAGAATGATGTTAGAGCGTTTAACAAGTAACTTTTCAAGTACTGGTAGCTTACCACTTGCAGGGCAAACATAGGTATGTTGGAACGCGTACTTATGCTGAGCTTTATATTGCTTGACCAATTTGCAGGGCTGGGTTTTTTACTTGCCGCAAAGTCGGTATTTAGGTTTGGTGATTTAAGTGCAAGCAAAGATAAAAAACTTACCGAGTACGTTATGCTCGGCACACTACTTAGCGTAAGTGTGACTTTATTTGTCGGCTTGGTATTAACTATTTAATCAGCTAATGACAAATTACAGGCAATAAAAAACGCGCTACTTCTATTTATTCAAAAGAAGTAGCGCGTTTTTTGTATCAGCATTTAACTAAATTAATTAAACGCCAATATAATCATTAATAATGATTAATCGTTATTTGTGCGACGACGGCGTTGGCCATTACCGCCAACAGATTCACGCTTTGCCCATGGGTTTTGCGCGCTGTCATCTGTTTTAGCAGCTGGCTTTTTTTAGAACCACCACGGCGTGGGCCGGTACCATTACCACCATTGTTCGGTTTTTTACTGTTAGGGCTTGCTGCTATCAGATTTAGGCTTATTAAAAGGCTGCTTTTTCTTAGGCTTTTTAGCCGGCAGTGGGCGAGCATCTAATGCGCGTTCAGCTACTGGATTAATAGGCTCAAAACCGTCTTCTTCAGCACGTGGTATAAGCTCACCAATAAAGCGTTCAATACCGTATAAATCAACAGCATCATCAACCGTTACAAACGAAATCGCATGACCTGTTGCACCAGCGCGGCCTGTACGGCCAATACGATGAACATAATCTTCATATACGTTTGGTAAGTCGTAGTTAACAACATGCGGTAATTCAACAATGTCTAAACCACGTGCAACAATGTCTGTTGCTACTAATACGCGTACTTCACCACTTTTAAAACCATCAAGTGCTTTAACACGTGCGCCTTGTGATTTATTACCATGGATAGCCGCGCCTACAATGTCATCGCGTTCAAGTTTGTTTAACTAAGCGGTTAGCACCGTGCTTTGTACGGCTAAACACTAATACTTGTTGCCAATCGTTAGTGCGAATTAAGTGGCTTAGCAATGCTGTTTTACGTGTTTTATCTACCGCGTAAACGCACTGAGTAACACTTTTTGCAGTGGTATTTTTGCTGCAACTGAAATTTCAACTGGGTCATTAATTAACCCTTTTGCTAATGCTCGAATTTCATCTGAAAATGTAGCCGAAAACATCAAGTTTTGACGTTTAGCAGGCATTTTAGCAATTAAGCGTTTAATGTCGTGAATAAAGCCCATGTCTAACATGCGGTCAGCTTCATCGAGTACAAGCACTTCAACGCTATCAAATTTAACTGCATTTTGATTATGTAAGTCGATTAAACGACCCGGCGTTGCTACTAAAATATCAACACCTTTACGAAGACGCTGCATTTGTGGGTTAATTTTAACGCCACCGTAAACTACAAATGAGCTCACATCAGAATGCTTAGCGTACTCTTCAACGTTTTCGCTTACTTGCAAAGCAAGTTCACGTGTAGGCGTTAAAATAAGCGTACGTACGTGATTCTTTTAGCTTTAGGACCCGACGACAAGCGCTCAATAAGTGGTAATGTAAAACCCGCTGTTTTACCTGTACCTGTTTGCGCTGCTGCCATAACGTCACGGCGTTCAATAATTGCAGGAATTGCTTGAGCCTGAATCGGCGTTGGCGTTTCATAGCCCTTTTCTAAAACCGCATTAACCAAAGACTGTGATAAACCTAAACCTTCAAAACTCATATAAACTCTCTTTTAAATTAGGCTACGTTAGCCAGTTGCGCGCATTATACCTGTAGTAGCTAAGAATGCATGCCATTATTTACGTTGCGAGCAATTGAGCATAGCTTAATAAAATTAAACCTGTGCTCAAGTTGTTTAAAAATGCAAAAAACGGCCATAAGCCGTTTTTTGTTTATACTGAATTACTCTAAGTATTAGAGTTACTTAACACCTAACTCACGCAAACGTTCTTGCAAGTAGCTATCAGCCGTGTAGCGCTCTGAAAGCACAACATCTGGATGCGGGTGTAAAATAACGGTAATGAAATACGCGATTTAGTAGATGCTTTACCCGTTGGGTTAATTACACGGTGAATTGTCGATGGGAAATACCCGCCCGACGCTTCTTGTAGCATGTCGCCGATATTAATAATTAAGCTACCAAAATCACATGGCACGTCTAACCAACCGCCATCTGTTTTTTGAACTTGTAAACCAGGCTCATTAGAAGCTGGTAATACAGTTAATAAATTAATATCGCCATGGGCTGCTGCGCGAATAGCACTGTGCTCTTCATCACCCGTCATTGGTGGGTAATGTAGGATACGTAACAATGTTTGCTCAGAATCGGCAATCATGTCTTTTAAATCAATCGAAAACTTAGCACGTACATCAGCTGGTGCTTCAGCCTGAACCCAGCTTAATAATGTGCCAGCAAATTCACTTGCTAAACGGTAGTATTGACGTACATCAGCTTCAAGCTGGGCAGGAACGCGACCTTTAGGGTACACATGAAAGTACTCTTTAATGTCTTATTGTAAAGCCTTTCGCTACTTCAGATACTGAAGGCGGAAAGTAACCGTCTTGAGTTTCTTTAGAGAATAAAAAGTCGTGCTTTTGCTCTGAGTTAAAAAAGTCTTGCCAATTTTTGTAAATAGACTCAACTAAAGACTGTGGGATTGGGTGGTTTTTTAAAAACGCCAAATCCAGTATTTCTTAACGATTCAACAAATTGTGCAGCCGCATCGGGAGCTTTATAATCAACAGTAGGTAATTGCATTGTACGTTCCAGTGAATAGGTTGTGTGAAGTGAGTTGCTTTTAATAGTGCTAAATTACTTATATAAAGTAGCAAAGCCTTCATTATAGCGCTATGTGAGGATAGACAAATGACCTCAAAAACATAAGGACATATGTCCGCAAAACATAGTCACCGTCACTTTGCTTGATCAAGATCAACTAATAAAAAACGTTGAATTTGCAAGGTTTAGTAACTATCTCTGGTCTACTATTAGAATATATTTTATTTGTGTAAATAAGGCTCCCCATGCGACAAAAAGTATCTTTTAAAAGCGGCGATTTAGAACTTGCCGGCCAACTTGAACTTCCCTCTGGTGACGTTAAGTTTTACGCGCTATTTGCACACTGCTTCACATGCGGTAAAGACATTGCAGCAGCTACACGGATTAGCCGTGCACTCACACAACAAGGTATCGCCGTACTACGTTTCGACTTTACCGGTTTAGGTAATAGTGATGGCGACTTTGCTAACAGTAACTTTTCATCAAACATTCAAGATTTAGTATCTGCGGCAAATCATTTACGTGAGCATTTTGCTCCGCCGCAACTACTCATTGGCCACAGTTTAGGCGGGGCAGCCGTTCTTGCTGCTGCTGAGCATATTCCTGAAGTATCGGCTATTACAACCATTGGCGCACCGTCAGACGCGCAGCACGTAGCGCATAACTTTGAAGCACACCTTGATGAAATTAACGCAGCAGGTGAAGCTAAAGTTAACTTAGCTGGTCGTGAATTTACCATTAAAAAGCAATTTATTGACGATATAGCCAAGTACGATAAAAGCCATATTAGTAAACTTAAGCGCGCATTATTAGTAATGCACTCCCCTATTGATGCGACTGTAAATATTAGTGAAGCTGAAAAAATTTATGCATCAGCTAAGCATCCTAAAAGCTTTATTAGCCTAGATAACGCCGATCACCTTTTAACAAATAAAAACGATGATGCCGACTACGCTGCACAAATAATTGCAACGTGGGCAAACCGTTATGTTAAGTACGACAAAAAACTAAATACACGGCAAGTTTAACGGGTGGAAATGTACTTGTTGAAGAAAAAGACCATGTATTTACTCAGCACGTAAGTACAAAAGATCATACTTGGCTTGCAGATGAACCAATAAAAGTAGGCGGTAAAAACTTAGGCCCCGATCCGTATCATCACTTATTAGCGGGGCTTGGTGCCTGTACGGCCATGACACTACGTATGTACGCTACACGTAAAAACTACCACTGGAGCGATTTAAAGTAGAACTTGATCACACTCGCGATTACAACAAAGATTGCGACGATTGTGAGCAAACCGGTAACCTTGAAGCCATTACCCGTAAAATCACCTTACGTGGCGACTTAACTGAGCCAGAGCGTCAGCGTTTACTCGAAATAGCCGACAAATGCCCAGTGCATAAAACACTACACAATAACCCAGTTATTGTAAGTGAACTGGTAGAATAACTGCCGTGAAATTAATATAGCGCAGGTAACACTGCGCTGTGATTTAACTTTTATAAACCTAATTTTTACTATCTAAAAATCCCTCTACTTCTTTTTCATTCTATCCACCAGCCATTTTGGCCCGCCATCGTACATATCGTTATGATGCGATTTTTCTATCATTATTTGCGTAACAGGAAACTTATTCAGCTCTGAAT
The DNA here is from genome assembly GCF_016598755.1 of Pseudoalteromonas sp. LC2018020214. Classification (NCBI taxonomy): domain Bacteria; kingdom Pseudomonadati; phylum Pseudomonadota; class Gammaproteobacteria; order Alteromonadales; family Pseudoalteromonadaceae; genus Pseudoalteromonas; species Pseudoalteromonas sp. LC2018020214. Next base: position 1,303,149 of record NZ_CP066804.1, on the reverse strand, counting down.
CGTTTAACAGCACATTCGCATCAGCTGGGTAATCACTACCGCGTAGAGTAAGTACGCGAATGTTTTTATTGCGCGGGATCAACATGCGGCGATGATCAAGCGTAATAATTTGGCTAACTTCGTTTGGATAAATAGAGCCATATAATGCGGAAATATCCCCGCCGTTTGAGTGCCCAAATAAGGTGAGTTTTGTAAAGTCGTATGCTGGGTATTTACTCGATAGCTCATTAACTAAAAACTTAAGCGTTACTACGCCACGATGCCAGTTTTCCATGCGAGTTGTTAAGTAAGGCTGCTCACGATTAAGATCAGGGTCACTTTTTAGCTCATGTGCAACGGCTATTGTTAAATATCCACGCTGATTAAACGCATTACTGGCAAATGTATACCCGTTATGGCTAATCCCGTAACCTGCGTTAATAAACGCTACAGAGCATTTTGCTTGCGCTGTACACTTAGCATTGTTACTTGGCAATGTAATATTAATAGCAATAGTGCGATTGCGGCTTTCATCAGTTATAACGCCATCGTTTGCATAGCTTGTTGCGCTTATTGCTGATGTGCTTATAACTGATGCACTTAGAGCTAGTGCGCTTAAACATAAAAGCTTTTTAGGTGTTTTTTGCATATTTAAACTTATATAAATTATTGTTTTTAATTAAAAATAATTTTTACTTTATAGGTTTGCATTCTCTATTGTCAAACTATGCGATAATGGCCGCCATTGTTTAAATATATTTAGTAAAAGATCAATAAATGAAATCATACAATAGCATTCAAGAACGTATAGAAATTTTAGAAGACAAACTAACGGCAATACATGACGAAATCGAAACACTAAAAACCCCTGCTAAAAACAACAATGAACGTATTATTTTTAAGTTTATTGAAACAGGCAGCACAGGTAAAACGAAGGATTTTGTTCGTGAGTTAGGTATTAAATCACCACGTGACGGTTTGTTTTCATCAGGTGACGTTACAAAACTAATTAAAGATGGCGCTGAAGATATTTCACCTGCGTTATTAGAAATCGCAAGACAGCTTGCCAGTGCACGTAATAAAAATGGCCCTAGCCGTTAATTACATAGTCACGCAGTATCTAGAAGCCCAGCCAAGCTGCCGCTTCTAGATATGTAATCATATTAAACTAAATTAATCACATAGTTCTATATTAAGGCTGGTAAGCAAGTTTAGTGCTTCGAAGCGATCAAACTTAGCATTCGCTAAAATATTATTATTCAAATCTATATTAAATGCTGTAGCACCTACAAAATCACATTTTGTTAAGTTAGTTTGAAAAAACTCACTATCGCGAAAATCTGTTCCTGTAAATTCACTACCCCTTAAATCAGCGTGTCTAAAATCAACATTTTTGGCAAAACAGTGTGTTAATTTGAGGGCTTTGAGGGTTAATTCAAAAAAGAACTATTACTGAGCTCGCAATAATTAAAACTCACCGGTGCGTTAATACTAAGCGCTGGCCAATCCACGTCAGTCCATTGCAGACTATTTAATTTACAGTGGCTAAAAGTTACATTTTCAAGTGAACTGTAGTTCCATTTAAGTGACGATAAATTACAGTTTTTAAAACTGCATTCTATAAACCGGCAATTTTTAAACTGCCCGCCTGAAAAGTCGCAATCGGTAAATGTGCACTCTTCAAACTCAGAATTTTCAGTTAGTTGCTCTTCGTGCTGCAAAGCATTAAATTGCTCGTCGAAGTAGTGATTATTATTTGAAATTGACACTATTAACCTAGTTTTTAATGGGCATAGACGCTATTTTTAGGTAAATCTTTTTAAGCGCAAGCACTGCAATAAAAATCAAAGCAAATAGTGGAAATAGCGCTAAACAGCCACCCACAAAAGCTAAAACCCCGGCATAGTACTTTTACGCTTACCTATTTTGTAGCTAATTACAGCAAAAATAGGAATACTCAGCACAATAAAAAAACTAAGAACTCACCAAATAAGGTTGCATTGATCGACATAATAATTCCTTTTTCGTCTGTTCGGTTAAAATACACTCTGCTGCAAATTTAACCACAAAAAACCCTAAGCATATAACTTAAGGGTTTTTAAATTTAGCTCAATAAGCTAAATAAAAATTACTCTTCGCTAGGTGTATCGCTTTTTCAACAACACTAATTGCAAGCTCAGCTAACGAATCCATATTAGGCTTACTAGGCGCGTTAGTTAATAAACACGACGCTTGTGTTGTTTTAGGGAAAGCAATAACGTCACGAATGTTATCGGTACCACATAAAAGCATTGCTAAACGGTCAAGACCAAATGCTAAACCAGCATGTGGTGGTGTACCGTATTTAAGTGCATCAAGTAAAAAGCCAAACTTGTCTTGTTGCTCTTGCTCGTTAATACCTAAAATTCTAAATGCAGTTTCTTGCATATCTGCATTATGAATACGTACCGAACCGCCACCCACTTCGTAGCCGTTTAATACCATATCGTAGGCATCTGAAATAGCTGCAGCAGGGTTTGCTTCAAGCTCACTTGCAGTAATATCTTTTGGTGCAGTGAATGGATGATGCACAGCATGTAATGTGCCCTCGTCATCTTCTTCAAACATTGGGAAGTCTACAACCCAAAGTGGTGCCCAGCTATCAAGGTTAGTGATTTCTAAGTCAACACCAATCTTAACGCGCAGTGCGCCCATTGCTTCATTTACTGTGTTGCGCTTATCGGCACCAAATAAAATGATATCGCCAGACTGAGCATTAGTACGCTCAAGTAATTTAGTAATTACGTCTTCGCTTAAAAACTTAGCCACTGGTGATTGAACACCTTCAGCGCCTGCAGTGTGGTCATTTACTTTCATCCACGCCATACCTTTAGCGCCGTAAATACCAATAAACTTAGTGTAATCGTCAAGCTGTTTACGAGAAAGCTTAGCGCCACCCGGTACAGTTAATACAGCAACGCGACCTTTTTCGTCGTTAGCTGGACCTGAGAAAACATTAAACTCTACGTCTTTAACTAAATCTGCAACATCAACTAACTTCATTGGGTTACGTAAATCTGGCTTATCAGAACCGTAAAGGCTCATTGCCTCGCTGTAAGGCATGATTGGAAAATCGCCTAAATCAACGTTTAACAATGTTTGCCACATCTCGCGGATCATTTTTTCAGTCATACCACGTACTTGATCAGAGCTCATGAACGAGGTTTCTATATCTATTTGGGTAAATTCTGGTTGGCGATCGGCACGTAAATCTTCATCACGGAAACATTTAACAATTTGGTAGTAACGGTCAAAACCCGACATCATCAACAATTGCTTAAATAACTGTGGAGACTGTGGTAAAGCGTAAAAACTACCTTTATGAACGCGGCTTGGCACTAAGTAATCGCGTGCGCCTTCTGGCGTTGCTTTAGTTAGTACAGGTGTTTCGATGTCTAAAAAGCCGTTTTCATCTAAAAAGCGACGAACAAAGCTACTTGCTTTAGCACGTAATTTAATACGGTCACTCATTTCTAGACGACGTAGGTCTAAGTAGCGGTATTTTAAACGACGCTCTTCTGAGTTTACTTGGTTAAAATCAAGTGGAAGCGGTTCAGAGCGGTTAATAATTGTAAGCTCAGTACCTAAAACTTCAATTTCACCTGTTGCCATATCTTTATTTACTTGGCTATCAGGGCGTGCACGTACAGTACCTTTTAGCTGAACACAAAATTCTTGGCGAAGTGTGTTAGCAGAACTCATTAACTCTTCAATGTCAGAGTCGAATACAACTTGTACTAAACCTTCTCTATCGCGTAAATCGACAAAGATAAGTCCACCAAGGTCACGTCGTTTGTTGATCCAGCCACATAGTTCAACTTCTTGATCTACGTGAGTTTTATTTAGCTGTCCGCAATATATAGAGCGCATAGTTTTCCTGTCAGATAAAAGGCTTAAACGGTTATATTTATTTGTTTTAAGGCGTGTGATTTAAAAAACAGGTCACCACAATACAAATAAAGCCGCTAGCAATCTAAAAATAATCAAATTAAGCCCTGCATTATACCCAAGTAGTATCAAGATGCTAGGGCGTGTGCCGCTTTTGCCCCTGAATTTACAGCAGCTCGTTTTGTTATTTGCTACACTATCGCCACTTTATAATAAGGCGCTAGTTTGTATGTTATATATTGGATGCCCGCAGTGGTCGAGTAATGCATGGAAAGGCAATTTATTTTCAAGCCAATGTAAAAACGCCGATATGCTTAGCCAATACGCCCAGCATTTTAACTCAGTTGAAGGCAATACCAGCTTTTACGCTGACCCATCGCCAAGTACCGTATTGCGCTGGGCAAACAGCGTACCCGATGATTTTAAATTTACGTTTAAGTTTAATCGTCGCTTTAGCCACGAGCTGCATCTTACTAATGTTCAAACCGAGCTTACTGATTGGCTTAACTTGTTCTCCCCTATTTTAGGAAAAACCGGGCAAATCATGCTGCAATTACCTAAAGCATTTGGCCCCGTGACTTACCCAAACTCGCACAATTTATTAGCCTATTACCAAAAGAGGTTAATTACGGTGTAGAGGTACGTCATACTGCGTTTTTCCAAAAGGGCGAAGCCGAAATAGCACTTAATCAGTTATTAATGGCACATAACATAAATCGCATATCGATGGATACTCGCGCCCTATTTGCGGTAAAACCAACAACCGAGCACTAATAGATGCACAGCAAAAAAGCCCCATTTACCGGTACATGCAATAGCTACTGGCTCAGAGCCTATGGCGCGCTTTGTAATAGCCGATTTACAAAACGACTATAAACCCTTTTATAAACCGTGGCTGAGTAAAGTAAAACAATGGCTTGATGAAGGAAAAACCCCTTATTTGTTTTTTCATACGGCAGATAACCGAGAAGCGCCATTAGCAAGGCAGTTTTTGCAAAGACCTTGGTTATGATCACAAAGCATTAAACCCATTTACTGGCGAAAAAGAAGCCCACCAGCCAGCACTTTTTTAAAAGTAAAACGACAGAGAAACAATAATGAGTGAATACGCACGTTACTTTACCGGCTACCCAGCTAACATTGTTGAGCAAGTATTAAGCCTTATAGATAACAACAAGGTATGTGACTACTTACTTAAAAAGTATCCGCTAGCACATACCATTACTAGCGATAAACTACTTTATAGCTATGCAACCGAGCTTAAAAACAATATTTAAAAATGCACCACCGTTTGGTCGCACTGCTTTTAAAAAGCAAGGCGACATGGTCACCAATGCACTTGGTACACATACGTATCGAATGCAAGGTAAAACCCGTAAACACGATTTAGCGATAAACAGCGACTTGCTGCGCGCTCCCGAGCCATTATTAAAAGCGTTAGTGGTACATGAGCTCGCCCACTTTAAAGAAAAAAAAGATCACAACAAAGGCTTTTATCAGCTTTGCTGCCATATGGAGCCGAGTTACCACCAGCTAGAGTTAGATTTAAGAATTTTTTGTGTGTAGTCGCAATGGGTGAAAAATCCTTATTTAAAATAAGGATTTTAGCGTTATTTAACTGAGTGAAAATAAAGCCCATGCTTAAGTTAATGTTTCCTTCCATACCCAGTCTTTTATCCCCGTAAGCAGCTCACAACTTAACGCCAGCCCTTAATAAAAAAAGTTTAAAACTACATAATTGCCCTACATTTGAGAACTACACTCTTAAAAGTTAATTTAATCTTTGGAGTTTTTAAATGATGAAAAATACCCATGCCATTTTACTCAGTGCACTGTGCTGCTTAACCTTAAGTGCCTGCAACGAGCAAAACAGCCAATCACTTGAACAATCAAACCTCAATGATTTTACTCTAACCAGCTCAAAAGTAAGTGATGGCGGTAATTTGCCTATTACTTATACATGCGATGGGCAAAGCATTAGCCCCCACTTAACTGGAGTGGAGCACCTAAGGCAACCAAATATTATGCGTTAATTATGGATCATAAAGCGCCAGAGGGAATGCATTGGTATTGGACCATGTACAATATTGCCGCCGATAAAACACAAATTAAAGCGGGCGAAACTCTCGGTGAAGTGGGCTCTAATAGCATAAACGATTTAAACCAATACGCGCCGCCTTGCTCTAAAGGCCCAGTGAAAAAAGCTATACTTATACTGTGTACGCGTTATCTGCACCGGTTACCTTTAATAGCGATACAAAGGTGAGATCGCTCAGCATTACTCGCTGCTGTAAAAGATATTACGCTCGATACTGCAAGTATGACGGTTAAATACTCGCGAAGCGCCAGTAGCGCCGAACACAAACCTAATACAAGACCAAAACCAAATGAGCAACCAAAGCCTGATAAATCATATTTAACCGCTAACGTAAAATCACCTCGTTGCGATGCTATTACACAATCAGTGAGTAATGCAGGGTTTGATAAAAGCGTATCTGTTACGTGCGATGAGCAATATGCTTATATTGCCTCACCTACTTATCCTGATCATGAAGTAATGACTGGTATTACAGGTACTAACGAGCAAATACCCGTTCCAGCTAAAGACTACGTAGCACCTATAAAGCTAAACCCGAAAAAGCAAAAACAATAACAACAATTGATGCAGCCGTAGGTGTTGCCGTTAATGGCGTACCAATATACGACTATTCTTCGCAAGGTGAGTTGGACGTAAATAGCTACGATGAAAAACACGACACGTTAGCACTCGGACAGTTAGATATATGTGGCGGACACGCAGGACGAGGTGATGACTACCATTATCATGTATCGCCAACGTGTATGATTGACACAATGAAAAACCAAACAAGCGATGCCATTATTGGTTGGGCTTACGATGGTTACCCGCTGTATGGCAGTAAAAACCCAGACGGCAGTGCAATTGCCAAAGGTGACCTTGATGTATGTAACGGACAAACCGACGACACATTTGGCTATCGCTACTCGCATCAGCTACGCCGCCGTATATATTATTCAGTTTAGTAGGTGAAGTAGATACAGCTAAATTACCAAGAGTGGCACCACTGGTGGCGATACTCAATAAGAGCCGACTTGCGCCCGCCACAAGGCGGCGTTGAAAACCTAACGCACACAATCTCTGAAAACGGCAGCCGTACAATGAGCTACTCATACAAAGGCGAGAACTACTTTACCACCTACAGCCCTGCATCACAGGGAAAAGACTGCTATAGCTTTAAACAAAAAAAACCATCAGTAATGGTGGCAAAGTTCAAACAGGTACATTTTGTAGAGGTCCGCACCAAATCACCTTACTCCTACAGTCACTAAGCAAAATACAAATCCTGCCATTACAGGCAAGCATAACTTAAAGCTAGAAGCATGGGCTGATAACTGGTTTACAGCCTACATAGGCGAGCAGTTACTTGTTGAAGATTCTGTGCCTATAACTACAGAGCGTTCATTTAATGCCGAAAGTATTACGTTTTCTGCAAACTACCCTTGAGCTTAATTTAATAATTAAAGACTTTAAGCAAAACGACACTGGGCTTGAATACATCGGCGCTAAAAATCAGCAAATGGGTGATGGCGGTTTTATTATGCAACTTACCGACACCGATACAAATAAAGTAGTTGCCGTAAGCGATAAAAGCTTTAAATGCGAAATACTTCACAAAGCGCCGCTCAACAAATTATGCGAAAGCGAATCAAATCCAGTCGCGGGCGAAGGCGTTTGTACGTTTATGTCAAAAGAAGCGCCAACTAACTGGCTGCAAAGTAACTTTGACGATACTAATTGGGCTAATGCAGTAGAGCACAACTTTGCTGATGTAGGACCAAAAGACGGTTACGACGATATTAACTGGGATGAAAACGCAAAATTCATATGGGGCGAAGACTTAGAAACCGACAACACCCTTATTTGTAAAGCAACTATTGAGCAACCTCAATAAATAAAAGAGCACAAGTTACATTGAACAAAGGTAGTAATTATGTATTTTTAAAAAAATTAAAATGGCTAATGCTCGCGTGTATTTTAACAAGTATGAGCGCTCAAGTGAGCGCCCATGTATTAAAAAAAAACACAACAGCCCAAGTAATTTTAAGAGACGGGCAAGTTGAGGTTAAAGTATTAACTAATGCTGAGCATTTAATTTCAGCGCTGCAAAGCGAGCAAGCATGGCTTATGGGCGATATTGATAAGCTTATGCCTACAAACTTAAGTGCAGAGCAACAGGAAGAGTTTGTAAAAAATGCACTTAAACAAAAAACGAGCTTACGTGTAAATCAGCAAGTTATCGTGTTTGAACGCGTCGCTTTTACCACCAGCAACAACAACGAAGCGCACGACCTAGAAATTGTTTTTCAAGCGAAGCACACATTTACAACAGTAGATAAGCTTGCCATATCGTTCCCTAAAAGTTTAGGTGCAGTACACGCAAGCTTTGTAAAACCACAATATAAGTTACTGGGTGCTGGCGATACCGCAAAAATAAAGTTCTAGTCCAAATATCAACATATCTAAAAAGCTTACTTAAAAAGGATTTTAGTAAGCAACTCCCCAAATACGCTAATTGTAGGCACATAATCAATATGCAATACTGCTTGGTACGTTAACACATGATTTTTACTATTTGCCAATCAGTGAAATTAATACATAAATTCTTTTTAGCTTTTTTATCACTAATATCGCCCTAGTTGGGCTTATGTTTGTGTTTATATACATGACCTTTTCGTCAGGGTTTAACGACTTTGTTGAACAAGAAGAAACAAAGCATGTAGCAATGGTTAAGCAGCAACTTATTGAGCTTTATAGCGAATTAGGCAGTTGGCAACCTATTACGCAAAACACGCAATTATGGCGCTCTATTGTAGAGCCGCAAAAAAACCAGTGAACCTAAAACGAATAAACACACAAGCACCCCACCCAAACCAAATAGCAGTAAAGCAACGCCCTCTTTATTGTGGGTACACTTACCTGCGGGTTCCTTAAAACAGGGCAACGTATAAGTTTATATGATCAAAATAAAAAAAGTTGTTGTTGGTAGAGCGAATTTAAACGACAACCCACATATAGAGCCTATTTTATTAAACAATAACGTTATAGGCTGGATAGGTTTAGTCCCTTCAAAACTTGTGCAAAGTAGCCCAGCTAAAGCGTTTTTAGCAGCGCAATTTCATAACTATTTTATGATTACGTTACTCGTTATTGCGCTCGCATTTATTATGGCTATTGTGTTATCTCGCCATTTAATAAAACCAATAAAGCAAATAGTGACTGGCACCGATGAGTTAACAAACGGAAACTTTGCCAGCAGAATAACCTCCTCTAGTAAAGATGAGCTAGGTACCCTATCCAACAACTTTAATGCCTTAGCCCACACGCTTGAGCAAAAAAACAAATGCGGTTTCAATGGGTGTCAGACACATCCCACGAATTAAGAACCCCGCTTACCGTACTACGATCGCACTTGTTAGCTGTGCAAGATGGTGTATTTACAGCCGACACAAAGCGCATTAATTTACTCATAAACCAAGTAGATAACTTAAGTCACATTGTTGACGACCTAGCCCAACTAGCACAAACAGATAGTGTTAATTTAACCTATAACAATGCGCGCACTGATTTAATAAGCATTTTTGAGCAATCAATTGAAAACTACACCGCTCGCTTTAAAGAGCGTGAATTAAATGTAGACAGCAAAAGCTTAACCAAAGCCGGCAAATGTATAATAAATGGTGATGAAGAACGCCTTATACAATTATTTTCAAACCTGTTAGAAAATACCTGCAGATACACGCATAAAGGTAAAGGTGGGCAAATAATACTTGCCAACAAAAGACCCAATAACATTGAGCTTATTTTACAAGATTCAGCCCCAAGTGTTTTACCAAACGACTTACAAAAATTGTTTGAGCGTTTTTATCGCGTTGAAAAGTCTCGAAGCCGAGAGCACGGCGGCTCGGGCTTAGGACTTGCACTTTGCAAACAAATAGTAGAGGCACATGGCGGTCAAATATCGTTGCACAACTCACAACTCGGTGGGCTAGAAGTTAAAATAACGCTGACACTTTTAGGTTAAAATAATGGCATCACAAACAATACTTATCGTTGAAGACCAAGAAAACATTGCAGAGGTACTTATTGCCTATGCTAAGCAACAAAATTACGAAACTGAGCACTTTAATAGCGGCAAAGTGTAGTTAGTTTTGTAAAACAAAACGCTGTAGATTTAATACTTCTTGATTTAATGCTGCCAGATGTTGATGGCACAGAGCTATGTAAGCAAATTAGAGCCTTTTCAAGTGTGCCTATTATTATGCTTACCGCAAAAAGTGAAGAAATAGACCGCTTACTGGGTTTAGAGCTCGGCGCCGATGACTACATATGCAAACCCTTCAGCCCTAAAGAAGTTATAGCACGCATAAAAGCCGTACTAAGAAGAACCAGCCAGCCTAAAACCAACATCATCAATCATAATAATTTCCAATTGCACAAAGACGATTACGAAGCACGCCTAAACGGCAAAAGTATTAGCTTTACCGCCGTCGAGTTTAAAATATTTTTACTATTTATAAGCCACGTAGGGCGTGTTTTTACCGAAGATATTATTAATAACGTATACAGTGACACAACCGACATATCCGATCGCAACATTGATACACACATTAAAAACATACGAAAAAGATTAACGACGTTCAAGCAGGGCTAAACCCAATAGCTGCGGTTTATAGTGTGGGCTATAAATTTAAAGAGTAGGTTTACTTATTCAAATAAAGCTAACATGACGCAAAAGCGCGATATAAATCGCGCTTTTATTTTAATCACTAACCTGAACACTCATAACTAAAGATTAATAGCTGAGCAGTCGTTGGGTTTCGTTTCTCTCAACCCAACCTACGTAAATAGACTTACTTAAAGCCCTAGGCCTGCCATAAAATCATCATCGCCATCATCTTGTTCTACTGCTTTAGATGATTTTTCTTTGTCCGCTTTTTTACGTGCTTCGTTTTCAATTATGTCATCTGGGTCTAGAGCTTCAATATCAAAGTCATGTAATTTAATGAACTCTTTTTTATCCATCGCTAATTCCAAGTAAAAAATTTTGCTTACTTGTGGTGAATGTTACGCGGCGGGCTTGCGGGCGATCCATTGTGGTATCTACCGATATTTGAACTTGCTTATTTATTGCCATCATTTTTGGCTGGTTTTGCGTAATAGAGGTATGTAATTGCTCACGCACTTTAGACGTAAAGTCGCCAACAATTTGATTCATCAACTCGCCTAGTACGTTTGATACGTCGTCTGATAAATGGCTATGCGCTATTTCATCTTCTGGCATTCCCATATTGCGCATGTAATCGCCATAAATTTCCATCGCCGCTTGCGAGGTAAAGTTGGTAATTACGAGCCCTGTAAAACCGCCGTCAAATAAAACAAAACAACCAATATCTGGTCGCATACATGTACGTGTTATTTTTTTTGCACCATGGCTGAGTAGCTAATACCATTGCCGCTGGCTGATGTGAGTACACCTGTCACTGAATGACAAAGGGTTGCTAATATATCGTCTGTGCTGATGACCTTACTTTTGCTCATTTAATCTTCTCTTTTGTACTTATTATTCATAATTCTAGTCAAGCTACTGAATTTATCACTGACTATCCAGTATAAAATGTTAAAATAGCGCCATTATTTACAAAGAGACTGCCTTCGTGACCATAAAAGACAGTATTTATGCCTCTGAGCAACAAGTAAAAGATTTTAGCTTTGACCAAAATGTAGTCGAAGTTTTTCCAGATATGATCCAGCGCTCTGTACCGGGTATGCCACCATTGTAAGCACTATGGGTAAACTTGCGGGTGAATACGCACAAAGTAACTCAAATCTTTATGATTTAGGCTGCTCTCTTGGCGCAGTCACGCTTAGCATGCGCCGTAATATTCGCACCGATAACTGCCATATAATAGCGGTAGATAACTCTCAAGCTATGGTTGAGCGTTGTAAGGTACATTTACAAGGTTTTAAATCAGATGTGCCCGTTACTGTTACTTTGGGCGATATTAACGAGCTTGAGATTCAAAACGCCTCAGTAGTAGCAATGAACTTTACACTGCAATTTATTCCACACGCACAGCGCCAAGCCGTACTTGAGAAAATATACGCTAATTTAAAACCCGTGGTGTATTGCTGCTAAGCGAAAAATTAAAGCCGAAAACGAGCAATGCGATAACCTATTAATTGATTTGCACCACGACTTTAAACGTCACAATGGCTACTCTGAGCTTGAAATAAGCCAAAAACGTACCGCCATCGAAAACGTTATGCGCCCAGATACACTAAGCGCTCACTTTACTCGCTTACAAGATATTGGTTTTAGCCAAACTCAAGTGTGGTATCAATGTTTTAATTTTTGCTCAATGGTAGCAATTAAATAAAGAGAGTCATCCATGTCTCAATGGTTTAACCAATTTTACGCATCTATCGCACAAAGCCCACTTAGTCACTGGCTAGAAACCCTCCCTGCTCAATTAAAACATTGGCAAAACGAGGCTAGCCATGGTGATTTGCCTAAAAATGGCAAAAAAGTACTTAAAAACTTGCCTGAGGTGGCAACTTCCCATGTTGATATTTCTACTAAGGTAGAAATTGGCGCCCCAGAGAGATGAGTGATGGCGAGCAAAAGCAAGCCATGCATTTATTAAAACGCATGATGCCATGGCGCAAAGGCCCATTTAGTGTGCACGGTATTGAAATAGATACAGAGTGGCGCAGTGATTGGAAGTGGGACCGCCTGCTTCCTCATATTGAGCCACTAAAAGGCCGCACTGTTTTAGATATTGGTTGTGGCTCAGGGTATCATTTATGGCGTATGCGCGGTGAAGGCGCAGAGTTTGTAGTGGGTATGATCCGTCTGATTTATTTTTATGTCAGTTTCAGGCAATTAAACACTATAATCCAGACGAAAACGTACATTTACTGCCACTAGGCGTTGAAGCATTACCCGAGCTTAAAGCGTTTGATACGGTTTTTCGATGGGCGTACTTTATCATCGTCGCTCACCTATCGACTTTTTAGCGCAGTTAAAAGCGCAGCTTCGCCCGTGCGGCGAACTCGTACTTGAAACCCTAGTAATTGAAGGCGACGAAAACACGGTATTAGTCCCAACCGACCGCTACGCTAAAATGCGCAACGTTTGGTTTATTCCAAGTACTGCAGCATTAAAACTATGGATGGAACGCGTTGGCTTTAAAGATGTGCAAATAAAAGATTGCGCTATTACCACGCTTGAAGAGCAACGCAAAACCGACTGGATGGAAAACGAATCGTTAATCGACTTTTTAGATCCAAACGATACAAGTAAAACAATTGAAGGCTACCCCGCTCCACTTCGAGCCATATTAACCGCAAAAGCATAGCTGTTAATTTAACGCCTTTAATACTAAAAAGCGCCTACGGGCGTTTTTTGTTTATTTAAACAACAAACAGCGGACAAGTGTCCTTGTTAATTATTTCAAAATTACATTTGAGCTAGCCGCGACCTTGCAATTGTTGTAAAATACGCGCGTTTCTAAGCAACCCAAAACAACTATTTTGAGGAAAACCTGTGAGCGAACAAAAACAGTCTCTAAGCTATAAAGACGCGGGCGTAGATATCGACGCTGGTAATGCACTTGTTGAGCGTATTAAAGGCGTAGTTAAAAAAACTCGTCGTCCTGAAGTAATGGGCGGAATTGGTGGTTTTGGCGCACTTTGCGAAATTCCTGAAGGCTACAAGCAACCAGTATTAGTTGCAGGCACAGATGGCGTTGGTACTAAACTACGTTTAGCAATCGACTTAAAAAAACGATACTGTTGGTATTGATTTAGTTGCAATGTGTGTAAACGACTTAATTGTTCAAGGTGCTGAACCCTGTTTTTTTTAGATTACTTACTATGCAACTGGTAAACTAGATATAGACACAGCAGCTGACGTAGTTACAGGTATTGGCAAAGGTTGTGAAATTTCAGGTTGTGCCCTAATTGGTGGCGAAACAGCTGAAATGCCGGTATGTATGATGGTGAAGACTACGACATGGCAGGCTTTTGTACAGGCGTTGTAGAAAAATCAAAAATTATTGATGGCACAAAAGTAGCAGCAGGCGATCAGCTTATTGCACTTGCTTCAAGCGGCCCTCATTCAAATGGCTTCTCTTTAATTCGTAAAGTACTTGAAGTATCAAAAGCTGATACCAGCGCTGACTTTGAAGGTAAAACTTTAGGCGAAACTTTACTTGAGCCTACTCGTTTTTACGTAAAACTTTACTTGAGTTATTCAAAAACGTTGACGTACATGCGCTTTCGCATATTACTGGCGGCGGTTTTGGGAAAACATTCCACGTGTATTACCCGCTTCAGCAAAAGCTGTAGTTAAAGGTGATAGCTGGCAGTGGCCACCAATTTTTAATGGTTACAAGAAAACGGCAATATTACTTCACACGAAATGTACCGTACATTTAACTGTGGTGTAGGCATGGTTTTAGTAGTCCCTGCAGACAAACTTGAGCAAAGCTTAACAATGCTAAAAGACTTGGGCGAAAATGCATGGCACCTTGGTGAAATTCAAGATGCAGCAGCTGGCGAAGAGCAAGTTGAAATTGTAGGTGGTGCTAAGTAATGGCACCGACTCGTCTGGTAGTTTTAATCTCAGGTAGTGGCTCTAATTTACAAGCCATCATAGATGCCTGCGAACGTGTGGCGAGATAAACGGGCATATAGCGGCTGTTATTAGTAATAAAGCAGACGCTTATGGCCTAGAGCGTGCAAAACAAGCAGGTATTGCTACAAAAGTGCTCAGTCATAAAGATTTTGACTCGCGCGAAGCGTACGATGCGCAATTAATGAACGTTATCGACTCTTTTATGCCAAATCTAGTTGTATTAGCTGGGTTTATGCGTATTCTTACTCCCGGCTTAGTGCAAAAATATGTTGGAAAAATGTTGAACATTCATCCATCTTTGTTGCCTAAGTATCAGGGGCTGAATACCCACCAAAGAGCAATTGATGCAAAAGACGATGTTCATGGCGTAAGTGTTCACTTTGTTACTGAAGAGTTAGACGGCGGTCCCGTTATTCTTCAAGCGCAAATACCTGTACTCAAGGATGATACAGCAGAAACATTAGCAAAACGCGTGCATGAGCAAGAGCATATAATTTATCCTTTGGTGGTCAAGTGGTTCAGTGAACACAGACTTACTATGGAAGCAGATTATGCAGTTCTTGACAAAAACAACTTCCTGCACACGGCGCGCACTACCCACAATAAAAAAATAAGTGCCCTGTTGTTATGTGCGGGCGCTTTACTTCCAACTAGCCTAATTGCAGGCGAATTGACCCAGTATCAAGCTAATTACGATATTTTACGCAAAGGTAAAAATCATGGTGAGGCTGTTCGTGAGCTCAAAAAAACGGGCGACGATACTTATGAACTTACTTACATACCACAGCAATATTGAGTGGATGATTTTCTCTGACTCTCGTGAAGAAACATCAAAGTTTACCTTTAAAGATGGCAAGGTTACCCCGCATCATTACAACATGATTCGTACAGGGACAGGCCCAGATAAAGATTACAAAATTGATTTTGATACAACAAACAAAGTAGTGACTAGCAGCGCTAGTGAATACCCACTTAAATGCGAATGGACTGATGAATTTCAGGATGCTATTTCGTACCAAGTGCAAGTGCGCGAAGGATTGAAAAAAAAGCGAAACAAGCTTTTCATTCCCGCTCATAGACAAAAAGGTAACCGCCGCGACTACAACTTTGAAGTTGTTGAAAAAGAGATGATCTCCTTACCTATCGGTAATGTAGAAGCCATTAAAGTGAAGCGTTTATACGATAACGATAAACGCCAAGCAATTGCATGGTTTGCGCCAGAAATGGATTACATGCTGGTACGTATGTGGAAAGGCGAAAAAGGTATGGAGCAGTTTGAAGTTCAAATGAATTCATTTACTGTTACTGCGCCTACAGCTGTTGCGCCTGCAACAGCACAACAACCTCAAGAAGCTAACTAAATTTAATTAAACCAAAGTTAAGTTAAGTTAAGTTAGTATTTAAAATAGGTGGGCTAAATTAGCTCACCCATTTTAAACAATGCAAATTCCCAGTGCTCCATTTTTTGCCAACGTTCATCATTCGTCAAAGGCCTTGTAGCTATAACTGTTACTACATCGTTTGGTGTGGTCTCTTGTTGAAAATCAACCACCATGTCGGCATCAATCAACGTTGCTTTACCAAAAGCGCACGGCGCGTTATGTAGTGTAAGTTATTAGTGCAATACGCTAAAACAAACACCCCATCGGTCAATAACATATTAAACACCCCTTTTTCACGCAGAGTTTGCGAAAGCTTAGCCGCGTATCTAAAAACCGACGCCATATTACTTGGACGCTTTGGGTATTTTTCACGAATTTTATCAAGTAACCAACAAAAAGCGAGTTCGCTATCGGTGTTACCTACTGGGCGATAGTACTGCGGTTTTAAATCATGATAATTAGATAGCTGCCCGTTATGAGCGTAAGTAAGCTCGCGCCCCCATAACTCTCGCGTAAAAGGATGAGTATTTTCAAGGCATACTCTCCCGCGGTTACCTTGGCGAATATGGCTAATAACCGAGACACTTTTAATGGGGTATGCTTTGACGAGCTTTGCAATTTCTGACTGATAACTCGGCTCAGGATCTTTAAAGGTTCTACAGCCTTTACCTTCGTAAAATGTAATACCCCAACCATCTTTATGTGGACCTGTATTACCACCACGCTCTAAAAGGCCTGAAAAACTAAAACAAATATCGGTAGGCACATTGGCTGACATGCCAAGTAATTCACACATTAATAAAATAACCCTTAAAAACCATACATTAAAATAAATAGCGTTATATTTGTGTATTAAGCGTACACTAATTTGCAGCCCGCTATAACGGCTATACTTACTTAAAAGTGTCATTTTGCTATTAGATTTATTTATTTTTACGTTAACACTACTTACGGTTAATGCTTTGACTATACGATAGTTATTGAGCGTTCCTCTGTCGGGTAATCAAATATCGTATTTAAGTTACTTTCTACTACAATTTAACATCGTTATGTACTTGAAAATTACTGTTACTAGCGCTACTCTAAGTGAGGTGGTCTGACCTCTATTAAGGAATAAAAATGACACTCATATTTACACTGGTTCTAATCGCGTTGCTTTGCACTGCGGTTTACCACAGAGCAAGTTGGAACACAGCACTTGGTGTTTCGGCTATAACTTTATTAATTGGTACCTTTGCGGGTGCATTTGGTTTAATTAGCTGGTTGATCTTTTTGATCATCGCGGTTCCTCTTTCTGTTACTGGCCTTCGTCAGCAATATATCATCAAGCCTATTTTTGCTACGTTTAAAAAAGTAACGCCAAGCATGTCTGATACTGAAAAATCAGCTATTGATGCCGGTACGACGTGGTGGGAAGCTGACTTATTTTGCGGTAACCCAGATTGGAAAAAACTTCACCAATACCCAGTTCCTAAACTTACTATTGAAGAGCAAGCCTTTGTTGATGGCCCTGTTGAAGTAGTATGCAGCATGTTGGACGATTGGGAAGCAACGCACGAACTAACCGACCTTCCTCAAGATGTATGGCAATATCTAAAAGATAATAAATTCTTTGCCATGATCATCAAAAAGAATACGGCGGTTTAGAGTTTTCTGCATTTGCACAGTCTTGTGTACTTCAAAAACTAACAAGTAAATCAACATTACTTTCGTCAATTGTTGGTGTACCAAACTCTTTAGGCCCGTGTGAATTATTACAACACTATGGTACAAAAGAGCAAAAAGATCATTACTTACCGCGCCTAGCGAGCGGTCAAGAAATTCCATGTTTTGCATTAACTTCGCCAGAAGCGGGTTCTGATGCAAGCTCAATTCCAGACTACGGTGTGGTATGTAAAGGGCAATGGAATGGTGAGGAAGTTGTGGGTGTTAGTTTAACGTGGAATAAGCGTTACATTACACTTGCCCCAGTGGCTACCGTACTTGGTCTTGCGTTTAAGTTACAAGATCCAGATGGGCTAATTGGCGACAATAAAGAGCCGGGCATCACCTGTGCACTTATTCCAACGGACACTCCGGAGTTGAAATTGGTCGTCGACATTTCCCGCTTAACGTACCATTTCAAAATGGTCCTACTCGCGGTAAAGATATTTTCGTACCACTTGATTATATTATTGGTGGTCCAGATATGGCTGGTCAAGGCTGGCGCATGCTGGTTGAGTGTTTATCGGTTGGTCGTGCAATTACATTGCCGTCAAATTCTGCCGGTGGCATTAAAATGATTGCCGTTGCAACGGGTGCGTATAGCCGTATTCGTCGTCAGTTCCGTTTACCTATTGGTAAAATGGAAGGTGTTGAAGAGTCACTAGCAAAACTTGCTGGTTACGCTTACAGCTCTGATGCTGCGGTTAGTATGTCTACGGGTGCGGTTGATTTCGGCGAAAAGCCATCGGTAGTTTCTGCCATTATTAAATACCACCTTACAGAGCAAATGCGTGATGCAACTATTCATGCAATGGATGTACTTGGCGGTAAGGGCATCATGCTTGGGCCAAATAACTATTTAGGTCGTGGCTATCAAGGTGCACCTATTGCCATTACCGTTGAAGGTGCAAACATCTTGACCCGTAATATGATTATTTATGGTCAAGGTGCAATTCGCTGTCATCCATTTGTACTTACCGAGCTAGGTGCGTGCGAAATTGAAGACCGCGAAGAAGCGCTTAACGTATTTGATAAAGCGCTAATGGGTCACATTGGTTTTACTATGTCGAACCTTGTACGTACTAAATGGCTTGCACTTACCGGCGCTCGTTTTACAAGTGTGCCGTACAACGACGAAACTGCTGAATTTTACCGTATAGCGTCACGCTTTAGTGCATCACTTGCTCTTATGTCTGACATTAGCATGGCAGTATTTGGTGGTTCACTAAAACGTAAAGAACGTATTTCAGCACGTTTAGGTGACTTACTTAGTTACTTATATTTAGTGTCTGCAACGCTTAAGCGTTACAACGACGAAGGCCGTAAAAAGAAGATTTTGCTCTAGTAAAATGGAGTTGCCAAGATCACCTTTACCATTGCCAACGTGCACTTGCTGATTTAATTAATAACATGCCTTCGGTTCCACTACGTGCCGTGTTAAAAGTATTGTTATTCCCGTTTGGTCGCCCTGTTCGTAAACCAACTGACCAACTTGAGCATAAACTTGCGCAACTACTACAAGTACCTAGTGAAACGCGTAACCGTTTAGCAAGCTACGTATACTTAAAAAAATGAGCCGCTTAACCTTGTAGGTCGTCAAGAGCAAACGCTTAAAGACATCCTAGACGTTGAGCCATTATTTGAAAGAGTATGTAAAGAGAAAGGTCTTAAACTGCCATTCTTCCAGCTTGATAAAGTAGCGCAAATGGGGCTTGAAGCAGGCATATTAAGCCAAGCCAAGCAGAGGCTGATAAACTAGCTGCTGTTGAGCAATCTCGTTTAGATGTTATTAACGTTGATGACTTTGACCCTGCTGACTTACTTGCAGGTAAAGCCGCACGTAATAGCGTTAAAAAAGAAGCTGATGCTGCTTAACTAACTAAGCTAAGCATTTACAGACCAAAAGCCAGCATATAACATGCTGGCTTTTTTGTGCATAATAAAAAGTTTTAACAACGTGATGGAGTAGTTTAATTCGTTAGATTGTTTAAATAATTATACAGTTTGGTATAACAGGCAGCTCTGACATCTAACCAACCCTAAAAGCTCTGTATTGATTAAATACCCTTAATTCATCACTATACTCCTGTAAAACTTAAACCCTCTCAAGAGCTCTACAAGTACAACACTCTAAAGTTAATGACTATACCAATTAGCAATAATACTTAGAGCCTGCCTAGCAGTGTTAAAAGTCTCTGATATACGACTGCATGGATGCAGGAGATAGAGCAATGCAGGATCATTTGCCGAAACAACTAAATAACGAATTATTCCTTATTATCGACATGCTTTTCTTACATCAAAATAGATTACTTAATTAAGCGAACTGGGGTTAAAACTGGCGTTAAGTTAACTGCGGTAAAAGTTTCAAAGTTACGAGAGGAGGGATACAGCGCAATGCACAAGCACTTCCCAGAGCATCGGCAGATTGATATAGGTATTGATACGGATAATAAGGAATATAAGCAGGTTTGTACAAGGAATGTGTTTGATAGCTGATAGCTGATAGCTGATAGCTGATAGCCAAAGAATGTTTTACTAAATTATTTAATCAAGGATTTTATAAACTTGTTATTGAGGAAATAACAAGTGGCGGAGTGGACGGGACTCGAACCCGCGACCCCGGCGTGACAGGCCGGTATTCTAACCAACTGAACTACCACTCCGCAGTGGTATGTGCATGGGGTAATGCACTTACTAATTTTAATCATGATATCAAATGGCGGAGTGGACGGGACTCGAACCCGCGACCCCGGCGTGACAGGCCGGTATTCTAACCAACTGAACTACCACTCCGCAGAGATATCATTATACTTGTTATTACTTAATTTGTTGGCGGAGTGGACGGGACTCGAACCCGCGACCCCGGCGTGACAGGCCGGTATTCTAACCAACTGAACTACCACTCCAGCATACAAATTTTGTAATATAACATTGTTTAAATAGTTGGCGGAGTGGACGGGACTCGAACCCGCGACCCCGGCGTGACAGGCCGGTATTCTAACCAACTGAACTACCACTCCAGCGCATATTTAAACTGTTATTTTTTCTTATTGGCGGAGTGGACGGGACTCGAACCCGCGACCCCCGCGTGACAGGCCGGTATTCTAACCAACTGAACTACCACTCCATAATAAGAATATGTTTTACAACCATACGTTGTGTAAGTGTTGGCGGAGTGGACGGGACTCGAACCCGCGACCCCCGGCGTGACAGGCCGGTATTCTAACCAACTGAACTACCACTCCAGCTTTTACTTACAAGTTTTACGAAAATGGCGGAGTGGACGGGACTCGAACCCGCGACCCCCGGCGTGACAGGCCGGTATTCTAACCAACTGAACTACCACTCCATATTTTCGTTGCTGTTTAGGTCTCCCTGACAGCGGCGTGAATAATACGAACCAACCCCTATTTCGTCAAGGGCTTTTTGTTTTTTTATAGGTTTTTAGTCATCTGTCATCGAAAGGTTTAAAATTTCACCTGATCTGTCATTTTTGAGCCATTTTTACCGACTTGATTTTTTCAGTGTCGGCAACATCACCTTCACTTGTTTTCTTTTTCTTTAAAAAAGGCAGCTTAACTTTAAATTTAATCGGTTTTTTCTGAACAAATATACGAATTAACAACCATCCGAGTAATAAAATGAGCGTATTGCAGCCTACAATTAAACTAATAATTGTTGATGTGGCCATTTTTTCTTCAGCAGGTTCACTCTCAATCATTTTATCTGGTGTAATAATCGTTGCCGGATCAATTTCGGGCACCGCTTCTATGGGTCGTTCTATCTCAAATTTATACGTTGGCAGCGTTGCCATAAATTCACGACCATTAATATTAGTGCCAAAAA
Organism: Pseudoalteromonas sp. LC2018020214; assembly: GCF_016598755.1. Classification (NCBI taxonomy): domain Bacteria; kingdom Pseudomonadati; phylum Pseudomonadota; class Gammaproteobacteria; order Alteromonadales; family Pseudoalteromonadaceae; genus Pseudoalteromonas; species Pseudoalteromonas sp. LC2018020214. Next base: position 1,281,590 of record NZ_CP066804.1, on the reverse strand, counting down.
CAGACAGTTCAACACTATATCTACCCCAATCATAATTTTTAACACTAAGCTGACGTGAGTCTTTAGCTGTAGCATCTATGGTAAACATCTGCTCTTCGTTATTGGGATAGTAGATTTTTCCCCGGATGATGACTGTTTCTGGCTTAACGATACTTGGGTCTATATTTATAGTTAACAGATGCTCGTCTGTGTCTTGCTCTGCTAACGCGACTTCGGTTACAAAAGGTGGCTCGTGCACTTCTTGTATTTTGCACAATGCGACGCTGCAGCAGAGGTGTTGCCACGTAAAGCTCTGGTGTCCATTCACCCGCAGGAAAATCTAAAGTAAACTCGCCGGTAAACACACCATCTTTTTAGGACGCTCATCAAATCCACGTCCATCGTCTTTAAATTCCGCTACTTCTTGAATGCCTGCACCAAAGTTAGCAAAGTTTTCATTGTTGGTACTTACAAAGTCAACATTAAGGCTCACAACATCCCTAAATAGGTTTGTGTTAATTGGCTCACCGTCGTTTAGTATTTTCCCAGTGATTTTTATTGTCTCCCCTAAACAACATTGAAGGAAGAGGCTCTGCCTCAAGAGATATTTCGCCTAATACAACTATTCTGCTATCGGGCAAAATACTGCCTATTACTTGCCAAGGACCTGCCATAGGTTTTTTATGGTAACTAAATCGTAGCTGAGTTCGTCAAACCAATCTAAGTTAGGGTTTTTAACTGAGTCAGTAGCAAAGTACTTACTGCCATCGGGCCGCACTAAAATAACAGCAGGTGCACCTGATTTTCTAAAAACAGCAGTGTTATTTCATCTATTTTGCTATCTATGCGAAAACGATTATCAAGTAAAGGGATCTCATTTTGATGCCCATCGCGCTTGAGCACTTCTACTTGTTTTACGCCATATGCATTGCCAGTAAATAAACTAGCGGCACATAACGCTGTTACAAAATACATCGTTTTCATTAAATCGCCTTATTCAGCGCGCCATATACATTGGCCGCCTTCTTTGTTTAAGATCTAATCGTGCTTCGTGTGCGCTTTGCTCAGCGTCGCTTGCTCGCAATACAACTAATGGGGCTCTATCACTATTTAAACGCTTTATACCGCCTTTCTGTTGCTCGCTGCCATCATCTTTGTTTTGATTCAAATTCAGCTTTGTTTGACCACCCGTCATGGCAAGGTAAACATCGGCTAAAATTTCAGAATCCAGTAGCGCACCGTGAAGTGTTCGCTTTGCGTTATCTACATCGTAACGACGACATAATGCATCAAGATTGTTCTTTTGACTGGATGCAAGTCACGCGCCATTTTAAGCGTGTCGAGAACTTGACAAAGTCTCTGTTTTAGGATAGCCCTGATTAAGTAGTGCAAATTCATTATCCATATGACCAACATCGAACGGTGCGTTATGAATAACTAACTCTGCCCCTTCAATATAGTCGAAAAACTCTTGGGCAATTTGATGAAATAACGGTTTATCACGTAAAAATTCGTTAGTGATACCGTGAACGTCGATTGCTTCTTTCTTCTTCACTTGGTCGTTGTGGGTTTATATAAACGTGAAAATTATTGCCTGTTAAACGGCGATTTACTAACTCCACACAACCAATTTCTATAATACGGTGCCCTTGTTTAGGTCGATGCCGGTGGTTTCTGTATCTAAAACTATTTGTCTACGTGCCATATCATATCGATTTAGCCTGATTCTGGTATCTTTCTATAATCACTTTATTGTACATAAGATCAAGGTAAAACAGTGCAAAAAACCGTAGAGATTTACACCGATGGCTCATGTTTAGGTAATCCAGGCCCCGGCGGTTATGGTATTTTTATGATTTATAACGGCCACGAAAAAGAAATGAGCCAAGGTTATAAACTCACAACAAATAACCGAATGGAAATGCTCGCGGCTATTGTAGCCCTAGAATCACTCACTCGAGAATGCGAAGTAAACCTAACAACCGATAGCCAATATGTTAAGCAAGGCATTGAATCGTGGATCACTAATTGGAAAAAGCGTGGCTGGTTAACATCAGCTAAAAACCGGTTAAAAACGTCGATTTATGGAAACGCTTAGATAAAGCCTGTAGCGAGCACAATGTAACTTGGAAGTGGGTTAAAGGGCATAGCGGCAATAAATACAACGAAATAGTTGACGATTTAGCGCGCGATGCCGCTGGCAGTAAAGATTTACTAGAAGATGTAGGCTACCAGCCTTAAATTTATTCTAAGCTAGTTGTTATACCAATTTTATTAAAAACATGTTCATTCTATCGCATTAAATAACTCACTAACTGCGTTAAAAATTATTCATATAGAACAACTACATGTCACAATTTTCGCCTTGTTAATGTGCTATTTTTTAGCGCTATAATAGATCACTTATTTAATGCAATTGGTATTATTTTTTTGCTCGCACGATTTAAAGTGTTGCTTTGACGTTTGTCTAAGCCCTGCCCCTTTACGGTGCAAACTGCGGCCTAGCATGCCACTTAGGTTTTATTGGCGTAAGTGGCGCAACTCTTTTCGTGCCACCAGCATATAAACACTGCCCATTGGTTTTAAATACTGTTTTGCAAAAGTCCGCCAAAACTCAAATCTTGATAACCTGTTACCTCTTGCCAGTGATGAATAAATAAAACGTTCGTCACTTACAATTTCAAAACCCAATAAATTTAGCCAATCTTTAACCCTCGCAGGGGTAAAAAGCGCCCCGTCCATGGTAATTTCTGACCACTAAAAGGCAGCATTTGTGCAAGCCCACACAAACTAAACGGGTTAAAACCAGTCACTAGTATATAACCGCCCGGAATAAGCGTGCGATGTGCTTCTCGTAAAATGTGATGTGGGTCGGAATGATACTCTAAGCAGTGGCTTAGTATACAAGCATCAATACTGTGCTCGTAAAATGGCAATTCATCTATGTCAGCAACTACCCCGGTGTAAGGCCCAGCTCTGCAACACACACACGTGTTTAATCGTACTTATACTTGTGTTTAATTCGCCACTTAAATTACCCAACTTAAGCATATGATAGCCAAACATACGCGGTAGCCATTGCTCCATTTTACGTTCAATATCTGTGCGTAAATAATCCCCATGAGGAAACTGCTGCCACGACAGTGGTTTGGGTCCTTCTTGAAAACTAAGGGCTGGTTTCATTTTTTGAGCTCGTTATACTATGCGATAAGTGTCACTTTATAGAGCAATTTACCATGGTGCAAGTCAAAGCAATTAAAGCCTTTTCTGATAATTACATTTGGTGTTTAACTACCGATAACAGTAACCAAGCATGGGTAGTCGATCCGTGCCAAGCACATCCCGTATTAACGTACTTAGCTGAGCACAAACTAACGCTTGGTGGCATTTTAATTACGCATCATCACTACGACCACACTGATGGCGTAGCTGAATTAGTTGACGCCTATCCAGATATATCGGTTTATGGCCCTGCAAATAGTCCATTTAAAGGCGTCACTCACGCACTCACTGATGGACAAAGCATCAGTGTACTTAATATTAACTTTACTATTTTAGCAACTCCACGGGCACACGCTTGATCATATTTGTTACACAAATGATGAACTTGCTTTTACAGGCGATACATTATTTAGCGGCGGATGTGGGCGCTTATTTGAAGGCACGCCAGAGCAAATGTGGATATCTTTTAAATAAACTAAGAGAGCTGCCTGCAAGCTGTGTTGTGTATTGCACGCACGAATACACGCAAGCTAATCTTGCCTTTGCCAAAGCAGTTGAACCACGCAATCCAGAACTCCTTGCGTACAGTAAAAAGTAGATGAATTACGCAGTAATAATCAAATTTCTCTACCTACCTCTATTGGACAGGAGCTAAAAATAAATCCATTTATGCGTAGCGATTTGCCAACCATTATAGAGTTAGTGCCCGAGAAATTTATCTCGGTTACAAAAAACAATGAACCTTGGAAAACTTTTTGCGAGTCTGAGACAGTTCAAAGACAATTTTTAATGCAAAAACTAATACTTTAATATTTATTTTATTAGAATCATTAACTTAAGATATAGTGATGATTCTATTTCTGCGTTTTAAAATGTCATTAAGTGGCAATGTTAACTCATAACAGGTAGTATTCGCCGAGTTTTTTACCCGATGTATTGGTATTTATGAATAAATCTCCCTATTAGTAGCCTTGGCGTTAGCGCTAAGTGGTTGTCAAACACTGACAACATTAGAGTCAGACTCTCAAGTTGCCACGCAAGCAAACCAACAACTCGAAGGCGCAAGTCCTAACGACATTAACAATGCATTGATGGTAAACGCACAATATCAGCAAGTTGACTCTGATGAGCAAGAAGCTCCCGTGTTTGATGATGTGTGGGAGCGAATTCGCTACCAACTTTCTATCGAAATACCGCAAAACCGCCCTGTTGTTACTGAACGTAACTATTACGCTCGCCACCAAGCCTATTTAGATCGTATTTCTAAACGTGCAGAACCTTACTTACACTTTATTGTTGAAGAAGTAGAAAAGCGCGAAATGCCAATCGAAATTGCACTACTGCCTATTGTAGAAAGCGCATTTGACCCGTTTGGTTATTCTAATCGCAGCGCATCGGGCATTTGGCAGTTTATGCCTGCAACAGGTGAGCGATTCGATTTGAAACAAAACTGGTGGTACGACGGTCGTCGCGACATAGTGCAGTCGACTCGCGCAGCACTTGACTACTTATCGTATTTACATAAAACACTTGAAGGCGATTGGCTTAACGCGATTGCTGCTTATAATTCAGGTGAAGGGCGCTTGATGCGCGCGATTAAAAAGAAATCGTAAAAAGCATTTACCTACCGATTTTTGGTCTCTTGATTTACCAAGCGAAACAACAGCCTACGTACCAAAGTTATTAGCACTTGCCGATTTATTAAAACGCTCAGATGATTTTAACGTTACATGGCAACCAGTAATTAATACAAGTGGTTGAAGTGGTTGATGTTGGCTCGCAAATAGATTTAGCACTTGCTGCTGATATGGCCGATATGACGCTTACTGAGCTATACAGATTAAACCCCGGTTTTAACCGCTGGGCAACTGATCCTAATGGCCCATTCTTTTATTACTGCCAGTAGATAAAGCAGAGCAATTTAGCCAAAAACTAGCAAACACTGATGTTAAAAACAGATTACGCTGGCAACGTTATATTGTGGCTCGAGGCGACAGCTTATCAGTAATTGCCAAAAAGTTTACAACGAGCTCAAGTGCAATCCGATCGCTTAATAAACTCAAATCAAATACGATTAAAGTAGGCCAAGAATTATTAGTCCCGCTTACTGATGGCGCTATAAATAGCGAGCATTTACCAAAGCAGATGCGTTTAGCTGCTAATAAAGCAACTCGCACAAAGCTTTCGCATACAGTTAAAAGTGGCGACACGTTATGGGACATTAGCCGCGAATATGACGTAACTATGGATGAGTTGGCTAAATGGAATAAGCTAAAGAAAAACTCTGTACTGCGCCTAAATCAAAAACTTACTGTGTATAAGTCAGCTAATAAACCACAAGCAACGGCAAGTACCAACCGTACTATTACATACAAAGTACGCCGTGGTGACTCACTTGCACGTATTGCGTCTAAGTTTAATCTAAGCGTTAACGAAATTATTAAGTGGAATAATTTAGCCGGTCAAAAATACTTACAACCCGCCAAAAGCTAAAACTTAAAGTAGATGTCAGAAGTAGTTAATTTATAAAACTATATTAAAAAAGTAAAAGGAGCGCATGCGCTCCTTTTTAATACTTTAAAATTAAAGTATTAGGCAGGTAATTTTTCCAGCCATGCTTTTAACCAAGGCTCGGCTACCGGCCATGGTTCAAAATCTTCGCATGCATCTATTTCTAGGCGGTTGCCCACAGGCTTTGCTTGTAAATCGCGTAGTAGCTCGTCAAAGCTTCGCCCTGCGCCACAAAATGTATCGCCGTAACATCTGTCACCCATTGCAATTACACCAAACGGTTTACCGGTAAGCATTGGGAAAGTGCTATTCATTGCAAAGTACAATCCGGCCAAATTACCCGGTACATCACCTTGGCCTGTTGTGGAGGTAACAATTAAAATATGCGATGCATTTTTTATATCATCAAGCGATGCTTCTGTAATTACTGTAGCAGTATGACCCGCTTGCTCTATTGTGGCTGCAACTTCATCGCTTAAACGCTCTGCACCGCCATTAACGCTGCCTACAAAAATACTAATATGTGCCATTAATAATCCTTTTCTTGCTCTGGCCAACCTAGCTGCTTACATATTTCAAGCATGTCTTCACCTAGTGGCGCTTTAATTGTTATTGATTCATTACTATAAGGGTGCACAAAACTAAGCTCTGTTGCAAATAACATTAAGCGTCTTAGTTCAAAATGCTCTCTAAAAAATTGATTATGCTGATTATCACCGTGATTTACATCACCAATGATAGGCAGTGATAAGTGTTTTAAGTGTCTGCGAATTTGATGCTTGCGCCCGGTTTTTGGAAAACACTCAACCAACGAGTAACGCACTGTTGGGTACTTACCAATAGGAATAGGCAATGCAACTTGGTGCAAGCAATTAAACTGGGTTTGCGCTTCTTGCGGTGCTTTATCTTGATCTGCAAACTTATCAGCTATTTTATCAAGTTCTTCTTTAAGCGGTTTATCTAAAAATACCGACTCTGGTGCAAAACCGCGCACTAAGGCTAAATAGCGCTTAGCAATGGTACCTTCAATAAATAGCTGGTTCATATCGCGAGCAGCTTCAGAGCTCAATGCAAACAGTAATACGCCCGACGTAGGTCTATCGAGCCTATGTACTGGAAATACATGTTGCCCTAGCTGGTCGCGCAACATTTGCATAGCAAACTGGGTTTCGTGTTTATCTAAAAACGAGCGATGCACTAATAAACCTGAAGGCTTATTTATAGCCACATAGTTTTCATCTTGATACAAAATAGTCAGCTCGCCATATTCAATAGGCGCTGGACGCTCACTCATTTGGTTCTCCTAAAAAGGTATCAAGGGCTGTTAGTAATTCAATTATTTCATCGCTTCCGGCTTTATTCACAAGTGTCATTTGCGCCATAGGGGCAATAGCAAAGTTACGCGGCAGTGGTTGCCTATGTGTTATTAATTGCTGTATTTTTTCAATAAATACAAACTGTAACCACTGCTCAAACGCCATTGTATCGTGACAAAAAGGAGTATTTGAAAGCAGTGCCTCAGCGTCTATTGGCTCACTTTGCCAAAGCGCGTGTTTTTGTAAAAGTGCCGTTAGCTGCACTAAATAAGTTTGGGTTTGCTGGTACATAACCACCCTCTTTTATATATGTAATGCAATTATACCCTGTTCCCTCATAGGCGGCTATGACGTATAATTAATGTAATTTTGCAGTAAAAACAGTTGAGAAAACAATGAGTGATCAAATAGCTACATTAGGTCAGCTTTTAGATGGTGCGGGTACTCAGTGGCGTGCTTTTGATATTGGCAGGCACATTACTAAGCTTGATAAAAAACAATTTTTAGCTATTGAACAAGCTCAAGTGCCTTACCCTTATCCACTTGCTGGTCATGCATGGCTCGCTATTCAATTTTGGGATACTAAAGCCAGTAAAGAACCGTATGTATGGTTTTTAAAATTTCCACTTGATGAGCAAAGTATGCTGGTAAGTGCTAGTCGCGATCACTTTGCTGATATGGTTATTCAAGCGCTAGGCACTGAAATTACAGGCGAACAAGCCGATGGAAAGCTTGATAATAACCCTTATGTTTTTACACCAAACGCAAATAAATTAGCAGCATTTAACGCCCAAGTAAAAGTACTATTAAAACAGCCTGCATCGCAGTATTACGAGCATGCACAACTGTACTTTAGCGGTAAAATTGGTTTTGATAATTGGCAAAGTGTTGCACTACAGGGTATTGCCGATTTTGCACTACGCTTAGACAGCGATACAAACTTAAGTAATCTGCAAAAAGCATGGGCGCATTTACCTATTGAAGTACTACAACCACTCAGTGCCATGCTTGAACACGTTGAAATACCAACATCAATGAGTGAATTACTTGTTGATTACACACAGACCGCAATTAGTAACAACGACACAGTGGCTATAACCGCAGCACTAAGATCAGCTTCAAAAGGTCAAGCTCAAGGGTTATGCGCTCAATTAGTCGATACTGTACTAAGCTCACCAGTGAGGCACGACTCTGACGTGTTACTAACAATAGCTGGGCGGTGTTTTAAGCAATTAGAGAACCCTGAACGCTTACATGTATTTATGGATAATTGCGCGCATCATCAAAAAATTGAAGAATTGTTTCCAAGTATTTTTGCTGACTTAGTTGCAATACCGACTATTCGCCCGCATTTATTAGGCTTATTACGTAAAGAAAATCGTAGCGAAACCCTCGCGCGTGCAATTGGAAGGTTATTCTCTTAAATGGCAAGTTTATGGACGTTCATACTTATTGGTAGTGTAATTTACTTATTTTGGCTTAACCGAAAGGTTGCTGAAGCGGCGAACGTTCATGCTAAACGTCAAAGTGAGCAATTGCAGGTGCAGTTGATGAGTGTTGCATGCACAAAACGCCGCTTTGGTTTTTTAAAAAACGGCAAGCCAGGCATCAAAAGTGAATTTATATTTGAATTTTCAAGCGATGGTGAAAATGCTTATCAAGGTGTGTTAATTATGGAAAATGAGTTTTTGAAAAGTGTGGTTGTTCCACCGCATAAAATATAAAACTGAATATACTTTAAGAGTATGTGTCTTAAATTAATAAATTTAATTCAACACAAAAAACTAAGGCGTAACTAAAGTTACGCCCCAATTGGACTGCATCCTGCTAGATATCCATTATCTTAAATCCGTATTATCATCCCCTGAACGAGTAAACAACCTTGTTTACCCTCACATTGCATCCTGCAATATCCATGGCCACCTTGGCAAACCCACGAAATCTATCGTTTGGCTACATCTGTAGCATCATCCTTGGTAATCCTTTTAAGTAGCTCCTGCCACTTTTGCATCCTGCAATATCCATAGCCATCTTGGCAAACCCACGAAATCTATCGTTTGGCTACGTCCCGTAGCATCATCCCTGGTAATCCTTTAAAGTAGCTCCTGCCACTTTTTGCATCCTGCAATGTCCACTTGCCATCTTGGCAGTCCTGCGTAAACTAACGCTCTTGCTACTTCCTGTAGCGTCATCCGTGATTATCCTAAAGTAACTCCTAGCTACTAAGTGCTTCATGCACTTCCTTATTCTTCCTTGTATCCGTTTTAGCTTGTCCTTTATGCTTCCTGCTAGCGTCTGCTATGTTGCCTATTCCGTATCCTTGGCAGTAACTCAATCATTGAGCTATGTCGTCTTGACAAAGAGAAGTTTAAAGCAATCAGGGGGGAGAAATAGGACTTAACATTAAATAAATAAACGTCACAAAAATGAAAAAACAAAATAAACAATGCAGAACAATAACTTAGAACAAAAAAGGCTACTTATTAGCAGCCTTTAAGTGACAATGCTTACGATGATGTGAGATATATCTCACGGTCTTATGTCCGTTTGGGCGCATTGGCTTACATTATAATTTTAAATAGTTGGCTCAATTATTGATTTAAACAGTAACTCGCCCTCTACTTGGTTAAAAGTAAGGTGTTTAAATGCTTCAAACTTTTCAGTTTTAAAAAATTCAATGTGCTCCTTACGTGTTACAAATACAGCCATCCCTGTTGACTCAGCGTTACATTTAACTAAGTCGTCAAGCCCGCGTAGTAAGTAACGACCAAAGCCTTGTCCATGAAAATGTGGATCTACGGCAATAAAAGCTAAAAAATAGTAATTGCCTTTTTGTTTAAGGGCGTCTCTAATTGTTTGTTCTTTATCTATTAATTGATTTGTTTGTAAGTAGCCCGCACTCAGCATTAATTTTAAACGCCAGTGCCAATAACGCTGCGCTTGTAATTGGCTATTAGATTCAAATACACACGCTACTGCTTTTAATTTATCGTTGCGGTATAAACCAATTAATGGCTGTTTTTCTTGCCAAAAACTACTGAGCTCTTCGCGAATTAATGATCGTAATTTTTTTTCGTAAACTGATTTATTTTCGTCATTGTAGCTAAGCATGTTTAGTAATACAGGATCGTCATGATAAGCCTGATAAATTAGGCTCGCTGCAGTACTAATATCTTCTGCAGCTAAATACTGTACGCTGAACGTATCAGCTGGTGTGGTTACACTCATTGTATTTCCTTTATTATTTTAGCTATAGGCTGTTTAACTTTAAACCTAACTATATACCTAAAATTATTAACCGTAAATTCAGCGAGAGTTTAACTAGCAGGAGGTACAGTTAGGTACTAGTATGAATTTTCATTCATTTAAAGGAGCAATATCATGGATACGACAAAACACGACATTAACACACTTTTTGCACAGCTTGGATTACCAAATAGTGATGAGCAAATAGATGCATTTATTGCCTCACATGAATTAGAAGACACAACACTACTCCAAGAAGCTTCTTTTTGGGATGAGGCACAACAGCACTTTTTAGCTGAATCCCTTGCACAAGACGGTGATTGGAGTGAAGTAATTGACGAGTTAGATGTACGCATTCGTCAAAGTAAGTAATTTTATTTAATGTACCCTCCCTTATTTATTGCTAACATAGCATCTGCGCAGCATTTATATGCTGCGTATTTATTTTATTAAAGAGTTATATATCTAATGAATTCAGTTGTATTTGATGCAATCAAAGCCCTTCTCGATGAAGGCAAAACCCCTACTGTAGCACTAACTAAAAGCCGTTTGGCGCAACCGGTTCCAATGCCGATGATTATTGCAGCAGTAAGCCAATATAAAAACAATCCTGATTCAATTAATAACTTCATGAGAAACCCACAGCAGCCAGATAATACTGAGCTTAAAACAAGTCAATTAGATAGAATTGAGCAAAAACTCGATAAACTTCTTGCGCTGCTAGAACAAAAATAATTTGAGACTATAAATGTTCGTTGTTGATTTAACTTTTGATTGCTACCAAGACACCACCCTAGAACAAGCCGAACACGCAATAAATCGCTTAGTAAATGCACTGCGTTTTAATGGTCAAATAATGGGAGAAGAATTTCCAACCGTTTTAAAAGATGGATTTTTTATTACCCGCGTAATGTGCCCTACTGAAGATGCAATGCACCCGCTAAATAACAGCCCGTTTGTTAAGCACAGTATCGAAAAGTTACATAGTGCTGGGCTACTTGCGCCAAAAGTAAAAGTGATCGGACAAGATATTCACTCCAACGGCGCTGATTGCTGTAAAGAACCATCAAGTTATATTTTATATACAACCTATGTGCACACGTGCAGCCCGCTTTATTGTGGTGATGACTTTTTGCCTGTGCCGCTATTTCGTATTCCGGCAATTGCTAATGGTGACTATAAAACGCTTATAAAATGGCAAGAAGATTGGCAAGCCTGCGATCAAATTCAAATTAATGGCGCAACCCGTTGTGAATTTCCGGCGCTTGAAGAAATATCGAGTATCCAAAGCGACTTATACAGACGCGGAAAAGACATAACAAAACGGATTAGTTTTTTAACTAAAAAACCAACCTATTATTATTTATACCGTGTAGGCGGGGTAGATAAAGCGTCTGAACTTGAACGAAAATGCCCTAGTTGTAATGGCGACTGGAAATTACCTGAATCGTGGTTTGGGTTATTCGACTTTAGGTGTGAGCCATGTGGCTTAGTGTCTAATATATCGTGGGATTTTCAGTAATTACACTAAATTAATGAGCAACAATAGCTTGGTGCTAACTGCACCGAGCTGATTGTTGAATAGACTCTAAACCTCTAATGCCTTTAAAAAAGCATTAATGTTAGGTGCAAGTACATGATGTGTTTTTTTGCCGACAAACTCTAAACATACTTCACCAGTGTGCAGCAATACACTTACTAGTAAATCATCTTGATCTGTTAAACCAATAAATACTGTTTCTGGCTGCTTGAGCTTGCGTTTCATTAAAACGTGGCCCGTTATATTTTGCTGTAGCAAATTAAAGTCTTCTTCGTTCCATGCTTGTAGTAATTCAACCCGATGCCCATCAATACTTGCTAAAATACTTCCACCGTACATATGTCCGTATAGCTCGCTAAGCTCTTTTGAAAACTCAAGCTCAAGTGCACTGGCTAAATCATTAAGCGAACCTGCAGGTTGCTGACGCGCCCCCTGCCATTGAATGTTTCCTTGCTCGTCAACCTCACCAACTTCACATGGGCTTGGCCATTGCTCGTCGTGCGCAATAAGTGGGTACTTTGTAGTGCTTTTAAGGGTATTTTCGCTAAATGTTTGATGAAGTTGTTCTATAAGCAATGCAACAGACATACTGTGAAACTCATTTAAATTAGATATAATGTCCCTATTGTAACTATTTAAGAGCAAACATGACAGATTACAGCAATTCTCCAGACCTTAAAGGTAGCGTATTAGGCCAATCTACTGAGTATGTAGATGTGTACACGCCAAGCTTGCTTTTCCCTATTGCGCGCAAACTAAATCGTGATGCTTTAAATATTGACGAAGCTGAGCTTCCATTTAAAGGCCAAGACATTTGGACAGGTTACGAGCTTTCATGGCTAAACAATAAAGGTAAACCGCAAGTTGCCGTAGCCTTATTTACCTTTGAATGCCAAAGCAGCCATATTATTGAGTCAAAGTCGTTTAAACTTTATTTAAATAGCTTTAACCAAACCCGATTTGAAAGCATTGATGTAGTAAAACAGCACTTAATTGATGACTTATCAAACGCGGTTAACAGCCCTGTCAAAGTGACTTTATATAATCCTGATGATTACAATTGCTTACCGTGTACAGCGCTGCCTGGTGAATGTATTGATGATTTAGATATTGAAATTAATAATTACGATATTGATGCTAATTCACTTAAAGCAAAAAGTGATGAAGTAGTTACTGAAACGCTCTACAGCCATTTACTTAAATCGAACTGTTTAATTACCTCCCAGCCTGACTGGGCAAGTGTAATTATACGATACACAGGCGAGCAAATATGCCGTGAGTCGTTATTGCGTTATTTAATTTCGTTCAGAACACATAACGAATTTCATGAGCAGTGTGTTGAACGTATTTATAGCGATTTAACAACACAACTTAATATTAAAGAGTTAGAGGTTTACGCGCGTTATACTCGTCGCGGCGGGCTTGATATAAACCCGTATCGCTCTACACATTATAACGATACGCCATTTGCAGTTAAAATTAATCGTCAGTAGGTTATTTTAAACTGGAATATGAGTATTAAAAAAAGGAGCCTAGGCTCCTTTTTATATTTTTTAATTAACTTCGCGCTTAGTGGGTATGGGCATACCACACACATCAACGTAGTTGTGTGCTTTAACAAACCATGGTTCAACACGGTTTTTACGAGCACTGATTAAGTTTTTAAACACCGATGAGTTTGTTTTCATCACTTTAAATATACTTTTATCACTTTGTACATCGCCAAGGACTTGTATATTAGTAATTGGGTTAAATGCTTTTCCTTCAGTTGGTGTGCGCGCTAAACGGTTAAAATGCTCTATACCTTCTAGCACTCGACCAAACACCGTAATATTTTTATCAAGGTAGCGCGGGCCTTGCCCTATTGTTACAAAAAACTCCGTGCTCGCACTATTTATATCGTTATCGCGCGCCATTGCAAACACGCCACTACAATGCACTTGCCATGTTTGCGTATGTGCTGAGTTTTGAGCTACTGCAAAGCCGTTTAAAAAGCCGGTAACTGGTGCATATCCGTCGCCATTTAGCTCAGTAATTAAAAGTGGTTTGTTTGTTGTTAAATAAAACTCAGCAGGGACTGTTTTATCTGCCGTTTTAATTAACTTTTTACCCGAGCTGTCGCCACCTTGCGCTACAAAACCCTCAACAAACCGATAAACGCTGGTATTTTTATAAAACCCTTCTCGTGCTAACTTTTTAATATTTTGAACGTGCTTTGGGGCAAGCTGTTCATTAAGCTCAATGTACGCATCGCCCGTTGGCAGCGTTATCTTTAAAATATTTTGAGCGTTCACTACTCGCCAGTCATTGTCTGTTGCACTCGCAATTACCTCACTCGCGCTCAATAAAGGTAGCTCTTGATTAGCAACATCATCACCGAGTTGTTGGGCACAACCGCTTAATAAAACACTAAGCAGAGCTGGCAATATAATTTTTTTCATCACTCATATCCTTATAATTATTATAGTTTTGGTTATTCCCAGTCAAACTTATATAGCACATCAACATTTTGGTATAGCCCGCTCGTTATTTCTATGTATAACTGTGAAAGTAACTGATATCGCACAGCCACTTCACTGAGCGAATCAAATACACCCACGCTATATTTAACTTGTAAGCTGGGTGCTACGTAACCTGATATTTCTACTTTGGTGCTATCGCCACTACCTGATGAGCTTAAACTTACATCTGATAACCCAAAGGTTTCACCTACCTTAGAAACAACCCCTTCGCTGCGGCTAACACCTTGAGAGAGCAATAACTGCGTAAGCATAGCATCGCTTGACGAACTTTCTCCATCACCTAAAGGTTGGCCATTAAGTAAATATGCGAGTGCTTGTGCTTGATCCATCGCAGGCTCAGAAAATATTTTAAGCGTTGGTTGTTCAACATTACCCGTGAGCGTAACCCCTGCAATCACACCGTTTGCAGTCGTATCTGGGTTACGTATTGCTTTAATATTTAAAAATGGTTGTTCAATTGAACCGCTAAAACCGACTTGCCCGGTGCTGATTATTAAATCTTGCCCAAAGGCTAAGTAAGTACCTTCAATTAAGTTAAGCTCACCTGTGGCTATAATTGGCGCACCTTGACTCATTTTTATCGCTAAATCACCCGCAACTTTTGATTCCAAGCCAAACGACTCTACTTTTACATCGTTTTTAACAATCACTTTTAAATCTATGTCGTAATCAAACGGGACTGTCTCGGTGGCCTCAGTTTTTTGATCAACAATAATTTCATCATCGCTAACTTGCACCGCGCCCTCTGGGAGCTCTTCAATCATTATACGACCGTAAGGCACAATTACCTCACCAGCAAGCTTGAGTGCATTATTAGCCAAGCCTATTTTTAAATCCGGCGATACTTTAAAAGTAACCCCTTGCTGCGCGCGTACATAAAACTGCTCGCCAACTACCGCAACATTTACAGCAGGTTGCGCACCTTGCCAATCAACGTCACCGGTGAGATTTATTTTACCGCCCTGATTGTCGTTTAAGTTGCCTTTTATTGTGGCTGTTGTTTTATCAAACAATACGTTTATATTTGATTTTTGCAGCGCTATAGGTAATTGCTCGCCCTCTAAACTAATATCGCTCACATTAAGCTCGCCATTTAATAAAGGATCTTTTAACGTACCAGCTAACGCGACTTTTCCGCTAATATCACCTTTTAACTGCTCGAGGGTTTCAAGAAATGGTTGTAAGTCTGAAAGGAGTATTTTATCAATATTAATAGTGCCGTTAAGCGCTTGCGTATTTTGTATGTCGTCAATATCAATTTGTGTGTTTATTTTACCAAGCACACTTGATTCTAAATTAGCTTCAAGCTTGCCAACTTGAGAGTCAGAAAATGCACTAACAGTTAGAGTTTCGATTGGTAATTTAAAACGATCTTCTTCCGAGGTAAGCACCGCTTCTAAGTCGCTAGAATCGATATTTGCGCGTAATGTTTTAAGCGCACCGCTTTGCCAATTAAGTGCAACATCGCCAGCTATATTACCGCGAGTACGAATGCTATTAGGTAAAAAGTGCTTAAGCTCCTCAAGAGCTAAATTGCTTAGTTTAGCATTTAGCTGACCGAGGTTTTTTGACTGCGCTAAGGTGTCTATGCACAATTTACTTTGCTCAGATGCCCAACAATGTGCACTTACATCAAAGTCGCCACTTTGCGTATTAACCATAATGGCAATATTTTTAGTATTACTAAAACTAAGCTTTTTATCGCTGAGCGTTACATTACTAAGCTCGCCATTCCAAGTGGTATTATTAATTTTGCCATTAACTTCAAGCTCTACACTGCCTTGCTCGGCATCTACAGATGCCGTAAGTTGATGATCTGTTTTATCCCCGCTAATATCAATTTTAACGCTATTAATTTGCTGTTCGGCCACAAGCGCCGAACCAACACTTACCGAAACATCGGTTTGCCAATCGGCTGCGGTATCTAACTGCCCTTTTACTGATAATTTATTAATGTTTATTTCATCAAAAATAAAGCGATCGAGTATTAGTGCTAAATCAACAGAGGGCGTTAACCTTTCCCCCCTTACTTTTAAATTTGCGTTGCCGTCAGCAGTAAATGGAATATTAGCTTTTTCATCACTTTTTAGCGTTACTTTGCCATCAACCTGCCAAGTATCACCAACTTGCCCGCTTAGTGATAATTTATTGGTGCCGCTACTTAAATAAAAGCTATCAATATTAGCTTTTAACGTGTTGTCGAGCTTAAAGTTCGAGGCAAATTCTAGTGGCACGTCGTTAAGTAATCCGTTTAACTTTGTATTATTCATTTGTAGCTGCCACTTGTCGTCAGCTGCACTAAACGAGCCTTTAAACTGTCCCGAAATATCACTGGTAACGGCATCAGTTAAGTACTGCGCTTTTAAGTTAGCAAGCGTGCCATTAAAGTTAGCCTGTATGCCTTTTTGCCAATCAACATTGGCTTTTATAGTTGCACTGCTTTCGTTTGCTTTAATGCTTAGCGCTTGTAAAGTTGCTTTGGTGAGACTGCCTTTTAATTGGGTATTTAAGTCAACAGCTGGGTACGCGCCTAATTGGCTATTCCCCTGCAGGCTAAGCTGATAATCGTCGGCGTTACCTTGTGCATTGAGGCTTACATTTCGCACTTTAAGCTCATTACTTTGTGCATCAATAAGCCACTGTTTAATTTTGCCATTTAACTCAAACGGATAGTTTTTTTGCTTTAAATTTGCCGTTGCCGTTAAACTAAGCGGATATTGTCCCTGCGTTTCTAAATTTAGGTTTAAGTTTGATAAGTCTCCATTCAACTGCAAATTAGCTTGGTGCTCATCACTTTGTAAAACAACATCCCCTTTTACGGGCAAATTTCCTGCAAGCTCAGCGTTAAGATGCGTATTAAGCTGCCACTGCTCATACTTTGCTGAGAATGACTCTAAATTAATAACCGCATCTTCCACACTTAATTGCAGCGAGATGTTTTCAATAACATGCTGGGCTTCGTTTTGCTCAATCGTAATGTTAGCAATTTCAAAGTCTTCAACAACTAAATCAAGTGGCGAAGTAAATTCTATATTAGGTAATGCGGGTAGGTGCGTTAAAGGCGCTTGAGTATTTTGCGCCGTTAGTGTTTTCGCATCTTGTTCTTGCTCTTTTAAAGCAACAAGTATGGTGGGAATATTCAGGCTTTTAACCGTCAGCTTTGAACCATCTGCTTTTGCTGAGAGTTTAAAGTTATTAACGCTTACGTTTGCACTTGGGTGCTCTAGAGTAAATTTATTGATCGCAATGTTTTTTACAGCAATATTAAAAGGTAAGCTGATTTTTTCAAGCGGCTCTGCAGCGGCTTCTTCTTGTGACTCTGTAGTTTTTGGTAATGTTAAATTTATAGATTTAGCACTTAAGTTATCTATACAAATTCCATCGCACTGCCACCAAAACAAATCAATTTTCAATTGTTGTGCATTAAAATCCAATCCGTTGCTAGTAAAGCGCACATTAAAGGCATCATTATAAATAAAACGGCCATCTTTAATTTCGATATGTAGTCCATCTACCGCTTTGTTTGCACTATAAGCAATAAATTGATTACCGGGTGCGGTAAATAACAAACAAAATAGTGCGACAACTAACGTGACAAACATAGCACTTACGGCGGCTGTTATCTTTTTTAATACTGACATTAAATTTCTGGCCCTATGGTAATACTTAAACGTGTGCTTTTACTTTCTTTTGTTAATCCCCAAGCGTGGTCTATACGCACTGGGCCAACGGGTGTTAAATAGCGAAAACCAAAACCAGCGCCTACTTCAAAATCATCAGAAAAATCATTCGTCGCAGTACCACCGTCAACAAATAAAGCTGCGCGCCAGTTTTGAGCAAACTGATAGTTGTACTCTATTGTACTGGTTAGTAAATATTTACCACCGATGAGGTCGCCATCATCATTTTTTGGCGATATTGATTGATACGCAAAACCGCGAACACTTTGATCGCCACCTGCGTAAAAACGCAGTGAGTAAGGTACGTTTTCAATATCATCAACAAGCATTGCACCAACATTTGCTTTTAAAAACACTAAATGCTTATCTAAGTATGTACGTAACCACGCATGTTGCATTTGCACCCTAATCAGATTAGTACTCGAAAGCACATCATCTAAACCAAACTCAGCAGATATAAGCCACTGCTCTCCCCAGTATGGAGTCGTGCCGCCTTTTGATTTTTTGCGGGCGTAGCTAATGCCCGGCATTAACATTTCGGTGCTTTCTTCCTCTTCATCACCGATGCGGTAGGTTTCTTGGTCGCGGCGTAAAAATGCTGTACGCACCCACTTATTTTCGGTTAACCATTGGCGCTGAATTTGCCCCGTGAGTATTTCACTGTAGGTATCGTTTGTTAGTTCATCCTCTAATTTATATCCAGCAGAAAAACGCCATAAATCATCATTCGGATCATCAACTGGAATGGTATAAGCCATGGAAATATCTTGCTGCTTTTGCGCCACATTTAAATTAGTTTCGAGATAATGGCCGTCTTCTGTGATCCACGGTTTACTCCATTTAAAACGCACTTTGGGCCCTAAGTCAGTACTAAAGCCGCCGCCAATTTCATAGCTATTTGCAGGCTTGTGCAACACATCTACCTTAATAGGTACTTGGCCATTTTTACGCGCAGCAATATCGGCGTAAACGCGAACGCTTGCAAAATAAGGGGTGCTTGATAAATCCAAATTATAGTCAGCAATATGTGTTGATTTATAAGGTTGACCTTGAGTAAAAGGCGCAAGCGAGCGTATGTATTTTTCAGCAGGCGTATTACTGGCAATTTTTATATCGCCAAACTGATATCTAACCCCAGTATCAATTACAAAAGTAATAACAGCACTATTTTTCTTAAGTGACACTTCTAATTTGCGCGCTGGCCACTTTGCATCAAAATAGCCAAGTTCCAATAGCATAGATTCTAGTTTTTTATGAGCAGAGTCGTATCTACCATGATTTAAAACATCACCTTGTTTTAAGTTGGTATTTTTAATTAATGCCTGTAATTGAGTATCATTTTGGCCATCGCCGTTTAGCGTAATATTAATTGCTTCTATGCGAGTTGCAGGACCTCGCTCAACTTTAACAATTAGCTCGCTGTCGTCTTTATCATAAATAACCTCGACGGTCGGGCTATAATAGCCAAGAGCTTTGATGCTATTTTGTACTTGTTTTTGAGCATAACGGCGAAGTGTACGGGTTGGTTTTTCACCAATTAATTGCTTGAGATAAAGGGCTACGTTATTTTCTAAATCGCCACTTAACCCTTTAATTTCGTAATCTTCTATGACTTTTTCTGCCGCATAGCTATTTGTCGCAATTAAAGCGCTCACAACACATATGCAACGTAAAAACTTAATAAACAAGTAAATATCCTTACTTTTAATATCTTACATAAAACTGGCTGATTACGCGCATATTAGCATAGCCATAATGAGCAACACATTAACTTAATGACAATCTAACGCGTAAATTTAACTTTGAATAAGTATCAGCATAATTAAAATTAGTACGCGTTAAGACAATATTTTAGTTACAATAGTGCCTACGAATAAAAAATTAATTTTAAATGAGTTTTTAATGCAATTCCCTGATGATGATAACGGCCAACTTTTAGCCGAAATAGCCGCTGCTGGCATTGATTTAAATAAAATGCACCAAGTCGATTTTTTTATTTTATTTGAACAAGAAGCCGATGCTGAAAAATTTGCTAAAGAAATAGTCTCTGATGCATTAGTTCAAAAGGCTGAGCTTGAAAAATGTAAAGACACTGGCGTTTGGGAAGTAATCACTCAAGTACAAATGGTGCCAGAGCACACCCTTTTAGGCCAAGCTGAGCAATACATTGAAAGCATTGCTAATAGCTTTAATGGATATGGTGACGGCTGGGGATTAATGGACGGTGACGAAGCTTAATTGCCTTTTAATTGTATTAGTCCAATGTACTCTATCAGTTAAGCTTAACGGCTTAACTGATTTGCCTTCCTAAAATTGCCTTTATAGTCAAATAGCTTATCAGCCACTTTCCAGCCATACTTTTTGCTTTTTCGTGCAATAACAAAATCTGGTGGTACTAATTCAAATTGTGCGCTTACTACTTGCGCTGCAGTTTTAAAATTAATAGGTGTTTGTCCAAGTCCTACTCGTAGACCAAATTGCTTATTAAATATAAATTGCCCGCCTTTATTTGCGAGGTTATACACCTCATCGCAACTTGCGCCATCTTCATCAAAATACGTTACTTTAATAAGTTCATCTTTAATTTGAGTTACCGATAACCCACTACATCGAAGCACAAGTGCGTCTTTTAAGTTTAATGCATTGCGTAACTTATCATCAGGGTCGGCCATTACCGCGCCGCAATCATGGCATTTACGTGCAGCAATATCATTTTGGGCGCCGCACTGCTCACATTCTTTAAACCTAAAACGATAATCGCACTGCTCTTTATGCCCATCATCATCTTCTAACAGGCCTTGGCAACGCCTGCCAAAGTGCTCTATTACTTTGCCAATGGAGTCTGTTTTACCCCAAAATATATTCGCAAACCCACAGCCTGGGCAAAGTACCTGCACAGGTTCATTATCACTATCGCCTTTTTTATCACCTACCTCTGGGTGAAATAAATTAAAACCATTGCCAGCATAATCTATTACTAAGCAATCCGTTTTCGATTCAGATAACCTTAAACCTCGCCCCACAATTTGTTGATATAAACTAACCGATTCTGTAGGTCTTAAAATAGCTATAAAGTCGACATGTGGCGAATCAAAGCCGGTTGTTAGTACCGATATATTAACTAGATACTTTAATTGCTTAGCTTTAAATTGCTTAATGATTTTATCGCGCTCAGTGTTTGGCGTATCACCTGTGATTAGTGCACTTTGATGAGCTGGCAAGTAGCTTAATATTTCCTGGGCATGCATTACCGTGGCGGCAAAAACCATAACACCTTCGCGCTCTTCACTGTATTGAATTACTTGCTGTAATATAGCCTGCGTTGCGCGCTCACTGTTTTTTAAAAGCGCATTCATGTCATCAGTCGCATATTGCCCAAATGCATTGCTATCTAAGGACGAAAAATCATAATGGCTAATTGCTGCATCAACTTCGTTAGGCGGCGTTAAATAATTATGTTTGATCATATACCTGAGCGGCAATTCAAAAATACAACTTTTAAACGGACTTTCTTGAGTACCCTTAACAAAACCATGATAATGGTGGTGGTATATCCACCCCATTCCTAACCGATAAGGTGTTGCTGTTAAACCCAATACTTTTAACTGAGGGTTATACTCTTTTAAACTGTTTATTACTTTACCGTACTGACTTTTTTTATCCCCATTTACCCTGTGGCATTCATCAATAATAAGTAATGAATAATGCTCATTTAATTTATTTAAATTACGAGAAAGTGATTGCACACTGGCAAAGGTTACTTGATGGTTTAATGATTTTTCTTTTAAGCCTGCTGAAAATATACTCGCCTCTAAACCAAAACTTTTATATTTTTGCGAATTTTGCTCTACCAGCTCTTTTACATGAGCAAGCACTAATATTTTTTGCTTAGCTATACGCGCAAGTTCAGCAATAACCAAACTCTTACCTGCGCCGGTTGGTAGTACAATAACGGCAGGATCATTACTCTTTCTAAAGTGTAAAACGGTGCGTTCTACGGCTTCTTGTTGGTAAGGTCTTAGTTTATAGCTCATGGGAAAACAAATAGGTTCGAGTGAAGAGATTTTAGCAAATAATAGCTGGGAGTTTTAAACTTTAATTATATTTTATTGAGGGGTAAACAAAAAAGAGAAGCCGAAGCTTCTCTTATATTTAGCTTTAAGCTAAAAACTTTTCAAGCTCAACACCTTCAAACGCTTTAGGACGACGGCCACGGCCAGTCCATTCAATAGTCTCACCATTAAGTTCCATGCGGTACTTAGGCTTAACTTTAGTGCGCTTGTCTGATGCTCCATCTTGTAAATCTTCTAGCGTAAGTCCTTTTTCTTTTAAAAGATCCAAAACTTCCTGTTTCGCTTTTTGCTGCTGGGTATATTTTGAAATTGCATCATTGATAAGCTGTTGAGCTTTTTCAAGCTCTGTTAATGATGCTGTTTTAATAAAAGATCGGACTTCTTTCATCTATATCTCGCTAAATTGTGTGATAGGAATTATTTAAATATTCCTACTTAGTATAATGCTAAGTAGTTATTTTTTCCATGAGCAATTTTACTCCTGAGTAAAAGGTATAAAAGAAAATACTTTAGCATGGGAAGTCAGCATAAAATAAGTATAGTAATAGATATTAAATTTATAAATTTAAAGTTTATTTATCTATTTTTACACTGCCACGGGTCATCTCCCTCATAGCCTCTTGGCTCATTTTTTCTTGATAAGCAATTTGCTCAGGTGTTCTGCACACTCTTGTTGCAATGTTGCTACCTGTTGTTTTTTCGAGTTTACATATTTTGCCATCACTTTCACTGGCCTTAAGTGCTGAAGCACTAGTGCAACCTGAAGCTAAAATTACTAATAATACGATATAGAGATGTTTCATTGTTTGTCCTTAATTTAAGTATGTTGAGGGAGTATGTCATAAGCAATTGTTACTCGTTCCATTTGACTAGTTAGGCTATTAGTACCATGCCAAAAATAGGATGGAAATTGAATAAGTTTGCCTTCCTCGGGTTTTAATGTTTTCTCAGGTAAAAGCTTAGTGTGCATATTAAACCCAGGCTCACCTAGCTTTAACCACCCTTCTTGATTGGTTGATTCAGATATCAGCGTCGGTATAGATACATAAAATGGTGAACTCATCCAGCCTTGGCTATGATAATGATTTTTATGAAAACCTTTACCCTTCAAAATTACCGACCATGAATCAGTCACTTTAAAATCACCAACATTTCTTTTTAAAAAAGGATGTTGGTTATCTTTTGGAAGCCTTGATAAAAAGCATGATGTTAACTCGTATAGCTCCTGCTTAAGTAATTTGAGTATCGGCAGTTGGTAGTCAAATAACTTTTCTGCCGTTTGAGAGCCATTCACTAAAGATTGCTCTAAAGGATGGTTTTGGTAATAATGATACTGCCTTAGTGTATCTGTAAGCTCACTTAAAAAATCGCCTATAGAAACAAAGCCAATAGGTGTTGATATTTTTTCCTGCATAACAAATAAGTCATAATTGCAGTGATATGAGTAAAGTTCGCTTTTTAGTAATCTCAGTGCTGTACTTCTAACACACAAGAACTCTTGGTTATATTCATCTTGTTTTAATAACTTATTTATAATATCCAATGCTTGAGCTGGTTTATCTATCGCTATATAGCTTTTGGCTAATTCTATATATGCGTGATTATTCTTAAACCTATTACTTGCAGCTAAATGGGTCTCTAAAGATTCATCAAAGAAGCTGTTTTCACGTTCGTAATCACCCACTATAGAAAACGCCTTTTGAGGGCAATTGCTTTGAGAGAGTATTTGTTTTGCTATTTTGTATGCTTCAGCTTGCTTACCTGATGTATAAAGCTTTTGTGCAAGCTCAGCTTCAAGTGCAGTATTTTTTCCTACTATTTTTAAAGCATGGCTATATGAGGATAGAAAACCAGAGTCTGCCGTTTCCCATAACATTTGGTTTAGCCAATGATGACTGTCTAAATCTAGCGGGTTGATGGTTGTTAGTTCTGTATATATTGCTTTGGCTTTTTTAAACTTACCGGCTAAGTGATAGCAACTGGCCATATTTTTTTTAGCTTCAACTAAACCTGGGCTTAATATTAAACTGTGCTCAAAAGTTATAATTGCTTTATCCCAAAAGCATAAAGCTTTTAAAGCTAACCCTTTACTATTGAGAATACTAGCATCAGCACCAAAATTGCGAATATAATCATCTGTAAGCCTATCGACCTCTGTAAACTTATCAAGCTTTAAGTATGTTTTTATTTTTGCACTGAGAATAACTGCATTTTGAGGTGATAGTGCAAATGCTTTATCAATGTATTCTTTTGCTTTAGTAAATTCATTATTTTTAAAGTACAAAACAGAGATATTATAAAGTGTTTCTATATCGCCACTATATATAGCCAATACATTTAAATATTGTTTTATTGACTTATCAGGTTCACCCAATAAGTTATATAACTTTGCTTTATTTACATTTAAATGAAAGTGACGTGGATTGAGTTTAATGCCTTTTTCAATCTCAGATAAACACAGTATATAATCTTTTTTCTTTTGATACGCTATAGATTTTAAGTGATGAAGGTGCGCTATAATACTTGATTCATTACTTTTAATCGAATTAGCAATTTTTAATGCCTTAAGGAAATTATTATTATTAATTTCCTTAAGGATTAAGTTACTTACATCTTGAAATGACATGCCTTCGCTTTGCATATGTTCTCTTAAATAATAAAAAGGCCGATAATATACCGGCCTTAGCATTAAAGCTTATGCTTAAAATGAAATAGTTGTACCTACAAAGAAGTTACGACCGATGTACTTATACAACGTAGTATCTGTATTGGCATCATCATAATCGCTGTAATATGGAGGTTCTTCATCTGTTAGGTTATCTATACCACCGCGTAAAGATACATGCTCGTTTAGTTGGTAAGTACCACTTAGTGTATGCGATACAAACGAGTCTGCTTCTGGTGAATAGTAATCCGCAGGGTCTCCATCAAATAATGCAACTGATTCCGTAACAAGCGAATCTACATACATCACTTTGTATGAAACAGTCCAATCATCACCGGCTGCACGTAAGCTTACATTATGTTTCCACTCAGGAATTGAGCCAGAACCACTTGATGCCACACCTACGTAATCTTGAATAGGCTCGCCAGCAAACTCTTGTACTTCCCATTTAGATATGTAAGAAGCTTCCCAATCAGCTCTCCACGCTAAGCCTGCAGCGTCAAAGCTATATTGAGCGTTGAAATCTACACCCGATAGATTCCAAGTAGAAAGGTTTTGATCAAGTGATGGAGTACCGTCAAAGTTACCCGTTGCATCACGTACAACACCTTCACAAAGTGCAAAAGAACCACCTTGTCCACCTTCTTCACCCGCGCTATAACACTTATCTAGCTTAGTCGTAATACCAACAGAGCTTATTACGTTATCTACTTCAATATCGTAGTAATCAACAGTAAAGCTTAGGCCTTCAATAGGCTCAACAACAAGGCCAACTGTAAATGTATCAGCAGTTTCAGGACCTAAGTCTGGGTTACCGCCAACAACCGCACGAAGTTGACCACTGTTTTGAGCAAACGTACCATTAGAAGGGATTAGGCCTGATGCTGCATCAGAAGCACAGGCTGTTTGGTATCTTGAATCAAAGCCAGCACCACCAAAACCAGTACAAGGGTCAGTGTAATTGGTGAAGCTATCTGATTGACCACCGTAAAGCTCACTTACACTTGGTGCACGAAATGCTGTTGATAATACAGAGCGAAGCATAACTTCGTCTGTCATACGCCAAGTTAGACCCAACTTGTAAGTAGTATCTGAGCCAAACGTATCGTAGTCAAAGTAGCGAAGCGCAGCTTCTAAATCTAAAGACTGAACCATTGGTAAGTCATCCAATAGCGGAACAACTAGCTCTACATATGCTTCATCAACTTTGTAGCCACCAGAAGTTGGCTGTACTGCATTACCTGAACCGATACCTGATGAAGAGAATGCATCTGGTTGATTAAATGCTGATTCTTCACGGTGCTCTAGACCAAATGCAAAGCCAACAACACCAGAAGGCATTTCAAATAAATCACCCGAAATTGAAGCGCCTAAGTGGTGCATTTCTGTACCTGAAGTACCCTGATCAGTGTAACGCAAGTAATCAGCATCTGACTGTGAAAGAGCACCTTCACCGAAGTAGTTAATACATGGAGCTGATGCATCGTTGCCTGTAACCGTATAGTCACTAGACGAACCTGTTACCGAGACACCTTCACAGTTTTCATTTACTGACGCTATCATTTTATCTACGTTGATGTAGTTTTTAGAACGGTCAATAGCGCTATTTCGACCATATGTATAGAACACATTCCAAGCGTATTGATCAGCGATAAAGCCTTCTAAACCAGTTGTAAATTGTGCAGTATTTACTTCTTGCTCAAATACACGGCCACCCATTTCTGACATACGGCGCAGTGGTAACATGTCAACATTGTCGCCAGGAGTTGCAAAATCATACAAACCTGAGAATGGGTAAACATCTGGATTTTGACTTAATACCCAACTACGACCATCAACACTGTATGTGTAGTTTATAGGTGCTGGCGCCATTTGTTGCGTTGAGGTACGGTTTGTATAGTACGCTTCTGCAAAAAAGTTTAAGTTATCTGCTAATTCATAATTACCTAACACGCTCACATTATAACGAGTTGCAGGCGTAGATAAGTATGAAGCTGAAGAGTAGTTATAGGTATCGTTGCCTTCGCCACTACCCACATATGTGTGATAACCAGTATCAGTTGATGAACCGTTACCGCCAGGCTCAAACTGAACTCTTCTGCCATCATCTAAGATCGCATTCATACCTAAAGAGTTACCAGAACCGGCACAAAAACGCTCACCGCCACTTTCAGCGTATGGACATGCTGAATAATCACGGTCGCTAGCACGCACTGTACCACGATCGTAAAAACCAACGTTTACAACAACATTCCCTTTATCACTACTCACACCAAAGGTGCTACTTAAACTAGCTTCGTCACCGTCACCTTCACCTGTTTCTGCGTAGCTGGCATCTAACTCAAAGCCTTCAAAATCATCACGCATGATAATATTAACTACACCAGCAAGAGCATCAGAGCCATAGACAGCTGATGCACCGTCTTTTAAAACTTCTATACGTTTTACAGCGCTAAAAGGAATGGCATTAAGATCCACGGTAGAAGATGCACCAGTACCAGAGGCAATCATACGACGTCCATTAACAAGTACCAGTGTACGTGAAGAACCCATACCTCTTAAGTTAACAGTTGCATTACCATTACCGCCATTATTTACAGCAGCAGTTAAACCGCCCGACTGGGCGGTAAGGTTTTGTAACGCATCGGAAATATTTGAAATACCCTGAACTTTCATATCTTCGGTAGTAATAATGCTCACTGGTGAAGCGCTTTCAAGATCTGCACGTTTAATTCGTGAACCGGTAACCTCTATACGCTCTACCTTATCAACGCCCTCTTCAGCAGCAATTGAACTTGCTGAAAATACAGCAGTAGATGCCGTACCAAAAGCAATCGCTAAGCGCACCGCTTTTGAAATTCGGTTATTTAACATTGGATTCTCCCTGAAATAATTTTATTTATATATTTATTATTTTAGCCATTAAATAAATAGCTTAAGAAGTGAAAGTATCGCTTCTTTTGTTAATGTTAGTATCAACATATAAACATAGTCAACACATTAAAAACCAATAATTCACATCAATTTAAATATAATTAATATTAGTTTATTTCGATAAAAGGGACAGAAGATAAAATATGAATATACCAACAATCGGAACAATGCATTTTTAAGAATAAAACCTAAAATACTGCTACTTATTAACATTTTTAAAGGTGCTAACAAGGTAATTTAAAATTTATAAATAACAAAGTGACCAAGAACAATGTTTAACAAGTCGACAAAAAGCAGGGGGAGCGGGAGCTGCAGCTCGCATGGCCTTTGGAGCACCATCAAAGCTGCTAGATTATTGATGCACAGAACAGAACAAACTTGAGTGATGGGGCTAGCTATTTGCGTCCTTTGTAAAGCGTTCCGATATATTCATTATTAGAGTCAACTAAAGCCTCTTTAAATGTTTTATCGCCTAACAATAACAACTGGCTAATATCCTTAGAGTTTAACGCCGCTTGCTTTAAGTCACTTAACCTAAAGATCAGCCCTTCGAGTTCTTGGGTAAATAATTGATAGGCGCGGTCTAAATCAATTTTCCTATTATTCAAAATAAACCGATAAAAGTCAGGATACCGTGTTCCATTAACCGCATGAGGGTGTACTTGTCTTTCAATCTGGATAAGGTTATTTATTGTTTTTATCAAGTTGTCGACCTGAACATTATCATCTTTTTTCAGCCCATCAATTAGCTGTTTTAAAGGAGTTAACAAGTCACTACGTACACGCACAGCGGACTCCAATATAAGCATATTTGGTTTAACTATATCTGAGTCTATTTCATGGCAAACAATCTGATATAACCCGCCAGGTTTTAATACCCTAAATAATTCAGGAATGCTTATCAAAAGCTCACTATATTCAATTGCAAATTGAGCCACTATCGCATCAAATTCATTATTTTCAAAAGGTAAGGACTCCGCACTGACATTTGATAAAAGACTAGATTTGGGCACGCCTGTAACGCTCTTTGCCACTGTTGCTTTATCAATACCAATAAAGCTCAGCTGATCTTTACTACTATCGTGTATAAGCTGTATCAGTGCACCATTGCCTGTGCCTATGTCTAGTATTTTACACTGTGAACTAAGCTCAGTAGCAAAACCTGTCCAGCTCTGCTTGAGCTTGCCTGTATAGTTTTTTTTAATATCCTGCCCAAATGAAGTTAAATACCCTTGAGACCAATACTCACTCCAATAATTTTCCATAAAAAATCCCCATAAAAAAAGGCTGAATAAATTCAGCCTTATATATCAACCTGTTTCTAATTAATATTAGAAGCTAATTGAGTAGTTTAGACGGTAATCACGTCCAAAGTTGTTGTAAAGGTCTTGGTTATCCCATGTACCAGCTGAAGAAAGTACAGGGTCTTCATCTGTTACGTTACTGACTGTAAGAGTTACAGCGCCGTATGGACCAGCGTTATAGCTATAAGTTAAGTTATGGATTAACCAGCTATCTAACGAACCTTCTGATTCGTATTTAGCGCCTTCAACAATATCTCCATTAGTATCTACTGGAGCTGTTTCAAACTCTGATGTACTAGCTGTATATGTTGAATTCCACGATACTGTATGATCTTCAAATGACCAAGAAATTGTTGCAACTGACTTAAGGTCAGGTTGGCCAGACCAACCAGAAGTGTCTTGTACAACACCACCAACCTCTGAATCGTAAGATAATGTTACGCTGTTAACGTTGCTAAAGCGGAAGTCACCAAATTCTGTTTCAAGGTTTGCATTAATTGTAAAGTCAAAACCTTCAATCTCAAAACCTGCACCATTGAAGTAAGAAGTACCAGCTTCAATTAGAGTGCCAGAAGCTGAGCGCTTAAGGTAGAAAGTTTCATTATCAGTATCAGCATCAACACCTACCGCAGTGATTAAGCCAGCTGCCTCATCAGATAATAGTCCTTGAAGAGATTTAGATTGAATTACATTGTCAATTGAAAGCTGGAAGTAATCTAACTTAAAGCTTAAGTTATCGTTTACATCCCAAGCGACACCTAAATTGACGTAATCAGACTCTTCCGCTTCAAGCTCTGAATTCTGCGTATAATATGTGTTGTACTGACGTGATGTAGTAGAACCATTATTGAAATCGATTGCAGATTCAGCAGAGAAAGTACGTGCAGCATTAAGTAAATCAAGACCCGGAGCACGGAATGACTCAGAGTAAGAAGCACGGATAACTACGTTATCAGCTACCTGCCAACGAGCAGACACTGCCGGAGCAACATTGTCGCCAAAGTCAGAGTAATCATCGTAGCGAGCTTTTAAGTTAACTTCTATTGTATCAGAAATTGGTAGTACTGATTCGAAGAAGATAGCCGTAACATCGCGATCTCCCATTGAAGAGTTACCAGCAGAGCCACCAATTAAGCCAGCTTCAGATTGACCGTCGTAAATGTCTTCGTAAGTTTGCTCAAAGTATTCAACACCTACATAGTGTGCAACTGCACCACCAGGTAATTCGAATAAATCAAAGCCTAAACCAGCGAAGTATTGGTCAAAAGTAGAGCCTGAATTTTGTGATGTAGTTGACTTCATGTTGGCTATGCCTTCATCAGAGCCTAAGTCAATATCATTAGCTTCGTTGTACGCTAAACCACTATAAGAAAGGTAGTATTCACCGATTGATTTGTTATCAGCTTTATTGTGGTGGTAATAAACTTCCCAAGAAGCATTATTCCAATCTAAATCACCACGTAAACCAGCAGTTAAATCTTGGTTGTAATCGTCTACATTACCATCACGTGTACCAATACCAACCCAGCGGAATAAACCGTATGCACCGTCTTCACCATATGGGTTATGAGGGTTATCAGCTGACATATTTTCCCATGCAGCTGCAGGAGGAGCGTAACGACCAAATGATGAGTTTTGTACAAACATAGTTTGAGCAAAAAATTCAATATCATCTGTTAATTCATAGTTAGCACTAACATATAAAGTGTTACGGTCGATTGATGCTGTATTGTAAGATACATTTGCAAACGCATACATACAGTAATCAGAACCTGGGCCCCAATCTTCGTTAGCATCAACACGACGGAATGTATCTTCACCGTACTCAGAGATTAAATCATCACATAGTAGTGAAGCTGACGCTGTAGCAAAATCTGGTGAAAGTACAGTTGCTCCAAAGTATGACCAACCTACAGTATCAGCAGTATATGCTTCAATATCGCCATCGCCATCTAAATCGCCTAATTGCGCTTTAGTGTAATCACGGTCAGCATCTGAAATACCTTTACGAGACTGGTGATCGAAAGAGAATGTAATATTACCTTTGTCATTTGAAACACCACCAGTTACAGAAAATTCTGTAGAAGTAGTACCTTCATCTTGATCTCGGTGGCCTGCGCCGATATTAAACGTTAAACCTTCAAAATTATCTTTTAAGATAACGTTAACAACACCCGCCATTGCATCAGAACCATAAATAGAAGATGCACCTTCAGTCATAATATCGATACGTTCAACAGCAGCCATTGGTATAGCATTAAGGTTAGCAGAAGCACCACCTAATGTTGGTGACCCTGGGAAACGACGGCCATTAAGAAGTACTAGAGTACGACGAGAACCAGCACCACGTAGGTTAATAGTTGCTTGAGATTGAGCAGAACTACCAGATCGTTCTGAAAACGAACCGAATGAATTTAATGAGCTTGAGCGAAGCGCATCAGCAACGGTGTAATCACCTTCTAATTTGATATCAGCAGAAGTAATAGATACTACAGGAGAAGCACCTTCAAGGTCTGTACGTTTGATACGTGAACCAGTTACTTGAATACGCTCAACCTTTTCTACAACTTCTTCTTCTGCAGCAAACGTATTTGCCGAAAATGCAGCAGTAGATACTGCACCAAATGCAATCGCTAAGCGAACTGCCTTTGAAACTTGATTATTTAACATTTGATTCTCCCTGGTGTTACAACTTTATAGAAGCAACTATTATTTAATTATTTTTTATTATCACATGCCATTAACAGTGACTAAAACAAATAGTAAACAAAAAAAGCTAAAAAGCCAACCTTTGTTAATCAAATATTAACCACTAAAAGGTTTTTTAATGATATTTTTAGTGAAATCGGGGCTGTCGTACGATTTATAAGCATAAAAGTGGATTATTTAATCAAAAACATCCAATTAAGAAACTAATTAGAATAATAAAAACTGATTCTTCTTCAAATCATTTACATTTTGATTAATTATCGGCTCTACCATATCCAAAAGCGGTACAATCTGTTTTTCTACATAAATTGCATAGTCATAGCTATGAAGGTCTTGATACAGCTCAACTCCAGCGGTTGTGTAAACAAATGTAACAAATTCACCTCTATTGACCGTAAATTCGCTATTTTTTTTCTGGTGTTTTTTAACTGCTTGAACATGAGGGGGGATATTTTTCTTATAATCGATTAAGTTTTGACCTAGTCTCTTCTTAAAAACGAGTAAATGATCAAAATCACCTTGGTATAACTTTGTTGTATAGTCTTTAACAAGGTCATTTATGCTCAAGTTTCCATCAAAAAGACTAGTAAATAGTTCGAACTGGAACTGTTGAGCAAGTTTAGTCCAATCACTTCTTACTGTTTCTAATCCTTTAAATACTAATTTTGACTCGTTTGGTTTAATTAATTTACCGACATAGCGCTTTTTAGAGCCAACTAGCTTCCCCCTTATGGTTGGCAAAAAGAAAGGGCTATAAAGAGATTCAAATTCTATTTCTAAATGACTTGTTAAGTTGTGCGTTTGTTTAATCTCGTTAACCCAATCTGTAGTTATCTTTTTAGCTAAAAACACGCCAATCTCATTACACTCGTCGTGAGTTAAATCATCGTCCAGCTTAATAAATGTAGAATCGGTATCACCATAAATAACGCTATAGCCAAGCTCTTCTATCCATTTTTTAGTTTGTAGCATTATTTCGTGCCCTCTTAATGTAATAGAGCTGGATAACCTGGGATCGTAAAACCTGCATCCTTTTGAGCCTAAAACACCATATAAGCTATTCATTATTATTTTAATTGCTTGAGAAAGCATTTGATCTTGATTGTCTTTGGCAAGCTGTCTTTGTGAGGCTAAGCTTTTAATTAATAAAGGTAAGTGATGTTTATCGCGCGAGAATAGGGCTTCATTAAAACCCTGCACACTCTGGTTCGGATTTTTTAAACCTTCTATCAGTCCGAGTGGATCAATATAGAAAGTTTGCATAATACTGGGATACAAGCTTTTAAAGTCTAAAACAATGACATTTTTATAAAGCCCAGGAATGGACTCCATTACATAACCGCCAGGACTTTCGAATGTAAGCCCATGATCGCCCATATTAGGAGCAACATAACCGCTGCGATGCAGCATTGGTAAATACATATTGATAAAAGCAGCGACAGAGCCGCCCTTTTTTTCAAGCTCTAATCCTGTGAGCTTTGTTCTTATAATAGAAAAATCGAGTAGCTTTAATTTATCAAAAATTTTATTTACCAAAATACAGTCTTGTCGATTATATTTTGCTAAAGAAAGCTTATCTTCATTAAATTGCCTAATAATTTCCTGCAGACTATTAGCCGTGTCGATTAATTTGGACTCACCCAACACTTGATTTGAAACATTAGCTAAAGAAAAACTCTCAAAGCTATATGTAGCATTTTTTAAAGTGTCTATTCCATCAACCACACATCGCCCAGGGATCGATACTCGAGTAAAGTGTCCTTTGCGAACATATAAAGGTTGATCTCCCCTACCCAGTAATAACTTAATGCCTAGTGCTTCAGCTCTTTCATGAATAACCGAAAAATCGAACTCAATTATATTCCACCCAATTATGACATCAGGATCGCTAAGCTTAATAAAATGCTCTACCCCCCTTAACAGCTCAGCCTCATCTACACACCAAATAATATCAAACTCTAGGTTTTCAGTTTCCCTATCTGGCTCGCCAATCATTAAAACACAATCTAAATTGCAGCCCACAAGTCCAACAGAAAACAAAACGCCACTTTCGTTACATTCAATGTCTAACGAGAGCTTATTAAGAGCTGGGGAATACTCATCATTTGCTTTTAATTTTGCCTCTGTTACTAATGTATAACCATTTTGATAAAAAACATTACCCGTTATCCAAGCTCCTCCTTTTATAAAGCGCTCCATTAAATAACGCTCTATTGGTCGAATATCTTCTTCAAATAATACAACTCCACGTTGCTTTAAAGCTTTAGCAGCAGAATAAAAATGTTTTAGTGAGTTGAAATAACAAGCCGACATTTCTTCTTGCTGAAAGTTTTTTAGTCCAAGACTTTTAACATTAAAGGTAAGTGATTCAGCGGCTAATATTTCATTCACTATTTCAGCATCTTTGCTTTTAATAAAAAACAGCGCATTCTCGTTAACTGATGTTGTTTTTATAGGCCCTTTATCACTGCAAAACCATGCTTCGTAACATATGCCGCTTGCAGTATCATACGCATGAGAAGAAACAATAAAACCGTCTGTTAAGTACACTATTACTAAACCTTATACATATATATGTAAGTTTTTACTTAATTCAAAATGCTTTAAAGCCATACATCCAACCTAAATAAACACTCAGATACTTTATTTGCTAAATTAATCTCATCACTTCTTGTAGTTACACTCTTATAACTCTAAAATCCATAGCACTGTAATTATATACATACTTTAGGTAAATCATCCCATGCTTTCTGACTCACTAAAAAAAACAATTAGGCAAGTACACCAGCATGTGGCTAGTAACCTAAAAGATTATCGCCCTCGTAGCAGTCAAAATTATCTTGTAGCCGAAATAGCAAAAACACTTGCTGGCGAATACCATAAAAAGCAGCGCATTTGCGTAATTGAAGCAGGCACTGGTACCGGTAAGTCTCTTGCCTATTGTTTAGGCGCGTTGCCTCTTGCCTTAGCGCAAAAAAAGAAGTTAGTTATTTCTACCGCAACCGTTGCACTGCAAGAACAATTAATAGCAAAAGAGCTCCCATTTTTTAAAAAGCATTCAGGCCTCGACTTTAAATTTGATTTAGTAAAAGGTCGCCATCGTTATATTTGCGCTCACAAATTACATAATGCTGTAAATGGCGATAGCCAAACACAAATGGACTTTATGCCAACACTTACTTCACCATTGAGCGCAATGGAAACCAAGTGTTTAAATGAGCTATATAACGCCTATGTGAATAAAAAATGGCAAGGCGATAGAGACAGTTGGGCCGATACCGTACCCGATAGAGTGTGGAACTTAATAGCGTGCGATAAACATTCGTGTCAGCGCCAAATGAAGGCTCATCAAACGTGTCCGTTTCAGCTTGCTCGTAATCAATTGATGCAAATGGACGTACTGGTAATTAATCACTCATTACTACTTGCTGATTTAGATTTAGGCGGCGGTAAAATTTTACCAGAGCCCGACAATACCATTTATGTAATTGATGAAGCGCACCATTTAGCACATATAACACGCGATTTTTCATCTGCTGCTGCCACAATCAAAGGCACAATAGAATGGCTTGATAAGCTCACTAAGTTTAGCGGGAAAATGGCGAAGGTTTTAGTAGGGCAAAGAGCCATTGGGCAAAACTTTAAACTTTGCGACAGTATTAACGACGCAAATAAAGACTTAAAAGTAGTTCGCGATATTCTTGATAATGCCGACTTTGAATACTCAAAAGACGATACTTATCGCTTTGAGCACGGTGAAATTCCAGAATCGCTGCACAGTAAAGCAAAAGACATAAGCGAAGCCACGCAAGATGCGCTGCGCTGTTTAAACAAAATGCACGACACCCTTACCCAAGATGTAAGCGACGGCGATATAAAACCTTACGTTGCCGACCCATTACTAGGCGAAAGCGGTCAATACATAAACCGCTTAGAGCAACTAAACAAACTATGGTTTAGTTACGCAAAAAAAGGCGAAGGTGCTCCCCATGCACGGTGGATAAAACGTCTTGAATATAAAAGCCATCACGATCACTTATTAAGCGACTGCCCTATCGAGGTCGGTTATTACTTAAAAGATAAATTGTGGCGAGAATGCGCGGGCGCTGTTTTGTGCTCTGCTACATTAAGTGCACTGGGCTCGTTTGATCACTTTGCTTACGAAACAGGGCTTGCTAAAGAAGAAGGCGTTAAATTTATTAAAGTACCTTCTCCTTTTGATTACCCAAAACAAGCCACTTTACGTATTCCGGTATCTAAAGTAGAACCTACCGATAAAGACTTTAGTGATCACCTAGCTAAAACTTTACCAGAGTACCTAAATGATAAAAAAGCGAACCTTGTACTATTCGCTTCTTACTGGCAAATGGACCACGTAACAAAGTTTCTTAGAACAAAAGGTTTTAACTTATTAGTACAAGGTGAGATGTCGCGAGAAGCGTTGCTTAAATTACACACTAAAAATGTAGACGAAGGCAAAGGCAGTATTTTATTTGGAACTCAGAGCCTTTCGGAAGGTCTTGATTTACCTGGTAAATATCTAGAGAACTTAATAATCACTAAAATTCCGTTTGCTGTACCTACTTCGCCGATAGAAGAAGCGCAAGCAGAATTTGTACAAAGCAAAGGTGGTAACCCGTTTTTAACGATTACCGTGCCAGACGCCGCAAAGAAATTGGTACAAAGCTGTGGTAGACTGCTGCGAAAAGAGAGTGATGAAGGCTGTATTACTATTCTCGATAGACGCTTAGTTACTAAGCGATACGGTAAAGCCATGCTCGACACCCTACCACCTTTTAAAAGACAAATAGATTATTAATGTTTGAACTCGCACTCGATCCAACAACCTGGGCTGTTTTATGTGCTGTTGCACTTGCCGCAGGTTTTATAGACGCTATCGCCGGTGGCGGTGGCATGTTAACTGTACCCGCTTTATTAACTGCTGGCTTACCTCCACATTTAACATTAGGCACCAATAAATTAGCGGCTAGCTTTGGCTCGTTAACGGCAAGCTATACATACTATAAAAAGAACTTATTTAGTCCTAAATTTTGGGCAGCCTCTATTATTGCCACTGCAATAGGTGCATTGATAGGTACTGTTATTGTTGATCATTTAAGTATCGATTTTTTAAACAAACTACTCCCGATTATTATTATTTTAGTTGCTGGCTATAGCTTATTTGGTAATTTAAGTACTACCGAAGGCGATGAACTTCCTAAACTAAACAAAGCGATGAAAATAAAACAATGGCTACAAGGTTTAGCATTAGGCTTTTTTGATGGTTTAGCAGGCCCAGGTACGGGTACATTTTGGACTGCTTCTAATGGCATGCTTTACAAAATGAACCTGCTACTTAACTGTGGTTTAGCGCGTTCAATGAACTTTGTGTCTAACTTTATATCTTTAATTACCTTTGTTGCACTCGGCCATGTAAACTTTTTACTTGGCATAACAATGGGCTTTTTTATTATGCTAGGCGCATGGTTTGGGGCGCATTCAGCAATACGTTTTGGTAGCAAATTTATTCGCCCAGTATTTAATACTATGGTTATACTTTTAGCATTAAAACTAATTTACGAGGCTTACTTTTAATATGCATTCAATGGCTTTAGATAAACTACGTCAACAAGTTGCAACGCTAAAACAACAAGCTGAGCAATTTGATAAAGCTAAACTTTTTTCTAAAAATCGTTACATGCAAGCACAACCTAGCTTGTTTGACCGCGCAGTTTTTAGTACCAAAAGCATGAACCTAGTCGATTACGTGATAGAAATAGAAGATGAAGTTTCAAGGTTACCGCCAAGCGAGCATCGCCATGCTTATACCTACGCGCTTGAACGTATTGCAGCTCAAATACAAGCTGTATTCAATGTTATTAAATCTACCCCTATTTGGGTTAAAGAAAACAAAAGCCATTATAAACCACGCCCTAAGCAAACCGTTTATAAGCAAGCTGTGCAAAAAATAATGCAATCATCCCATGAGCTTTACGACGAATTAAAACAAAACCATGAGTTTGAACGCCGTTTAGTGCTCATGATTGAAGAGCGAAAAATGCAAATGGATAAAGCCTCACCTGCTAAAGCACAAAAGCTTAACCTTGAAATATTAAGCACACACGCTCGATTAGGCCGCTGCAGAAAAGCAATTTCTGCCACCGAAGATAAAATTCAACAAGTAGAAAAACAGCAGCTGCGTTAAGGCGCACTTTACTATGCAGCTTTATTATCATCCATTGTATTCAGACCTTATACTCCCAGAACGTCATCGATTCCCTATTCAAAAGTATAAGTTACTTAAAACAGAAATAGAAAAACTAGGTGTTTCGGCTATTCACTTTCAAGAGCCTAAAAAAGCAACCAAATCTCAACTTTCACTATGTCATAATCAAACTTATATAAATAACTTTTTAAACGGCACGCTTAGCAATAAAGCCATAAAAAAAATGGGCTTTCCTTATTCAAATGAATTGGTAGAGCGCACATTACTATCAGTTGGGGCAAGCATCCAAAGTAGTGAACACGCGCTAAAACATGGTTTTTCGGCTAATTTAAGTGGTGGCTATCATCATGCATACAGTGATTACGGTAGCGGTTTTTGTATTTTTAACGATCTAGCTATTGCAGCAGCACATTTAATAAATACAGAGCAAGCCGACACTGTTTTAATTTTTGATTGCGACGTACACCAAGGCGATGGCACAGCACAAATCACTCAAAATCATGACCAAATTATTACCTGCTCAATTCATTGTGAGCAAAATTTCCCTCGTAATAAGCAAGAGTCCACCTACGATTTTGCATTGCCCGCTAAAACAACCGACGCTGAGTACCTTGCTACATTAGAGCAAGCACTCGATTTTTGCGTGCGTATTCATAACCCCGATATTATTTTGTATAATGCAGGTGCTGATATTTACACAAAAGACGAGTTAGGCTTGTTTGATGTATCGCTCAATGGCGTATATAAACGCGACTTTTTTACTCTCAACTTTTGTAAGCAACACCAAATCCCACTAATGTGCGGCCTAGGCGGAGGTTATCAGCGTAATTTGAGTTCACTAATTAATGTTCATAAACAACTATTTAAAGCCGCTATCGATTTATAGCAAGCCATAGTATAGACTCAGTTAAACGGATTATTTTAAAGCGGTGGGAATATGCGATTACACGAAGACATACACAACTATTACGAAAAGATTGTAGTCGAGGAAGTTATCAAACTTAAACTTGATGAAAAATATGATGAAGATGTAATGGCTGACTTTTGTTGTACGGTACTAAATCAGCTCCCGCCACGATATATTCGCTACGATGTAGATATGGCGTTTTATTTACCGCAATCAGAACGCATACATATGGAACAACGTGTACAAACCGCAATAAACGTTGCCATTAGCCAAATATCAAAAAAGAAAGAGTTAAATGACAAGTCCACTTGATCAAGCCCCTACACATATTAAACTTGCAGTAGATTTAATTATGATACTAGAGCAACACGATGTTGCTCCAGAAGAAGTACTTAAAGCACTTGAAATAGTTAAAAGCGACTTTGAAAAGAAGCTAGAAAAGTCATAACTCTATTCTATTATTTGTATGTCGTGCTCGGTAACGCTACCTTCGTGCTTAGTGCAATCAATTTTAACTTCACCAAATGTACGCCTAGGCGAAGCCGAACGCCGACAGGTCATATTTTGTGCTTTAACGCCAAATTGCGTTATATATAATTCAACTGTTTCGTCTATTTGTTGTTTTTGCTGCGTAGTCGCTGCACTGTAAAATGCATCATATTGCGCAGACCAATTC
Organism: Pseudoalteromonas sp. LC2018020214; assembly: GCF_016598755.1. Lineage (NCBI taxonomy): Bacteria > Pseudomonadati > Pseudomonadota > Gammaproteobacteria > Alteromonadales > Pseudoalteromonadaceae > Pseudoalteromonas > Pseudoalteromonas sp. LC2018020214. Next base: position 1,242,080 of record NZ_CP066804.1, on the reverse strand, counting down.
TCAACCCCCGCTTCTTTTGCAACACCTAGCCACCCCATCCCTAGTTTAGTAGATTGCTCCAAGTATTGGCCTTTTAAAAACATGAATGCCAACGTGTATTGTGCACTTTTATAGCCAAGTGCTGCCGGCTCTTTTAAATCATAAAAAGCTTGCTCGTAGAGCCCCTTTTTATAAGCTTTAATACCATTGTATTCTTTTTTCTTCATTGTATTGTCGCTGTATAGGCTAACAGGGGTCGACCCACACCCACCTAATAAACCTACAGCCAAAATTGCTGCAACCGATATACATTTAGCCATAACTAGTCCTTTATTATTTTTTATATGCGAGTACCGAATCTGGCTTACACTCTTTGCAAAGCCTGCTATTGTGTAATCCTGTTTGTATAATTAAAATACTATCATGAGCTTAGCAAGTTTACTTCGGTTATTTTTTCTGGCTGCAATTTGGGGCGCGTCATTTTTATTTATGCGAATGGCAGCTAACAGCTTAGGCCCAGCGGTGTTAATAGAATTTAGAGTTGGCTTTGCCGCACTCACCCTCTTTATTGTGGCGCTTTACTTAAAGCGCCGCTTAGCGTTTGTCCAACATAAAAAACACTTTTTTATTATAGGCGCGTTTAATTCTGCTCTGCCGTTTTTATTTTTTGCTTACGCAGCCCAAACTATCAGCGCATCCACACTCTCAATTTTAAATTCTACAACACCAATATGGGGTGTTGTTGTTGGAATTTTATGGACAAAAACAAAGCCCAATAAAAGTATGGTGATTGGTTTACTGCTGGGTTTAATTGGCGTAGTTATTTTGGTTGGGCAAAATCATTTTGTGTTAAATAGCCAATCAATTTGGGCCATAGTCGCAGCATTAAGCGCATCACTTTGCTATGCCATTGCATCGCATTACACTAAAAACGCGCCTAAACTGGCCCCATTCGATAACGCACATGGCTCAATGTGGGCTTCAAGCTTTATGGTATTGCCGCTTATCTTATTTATGCCAATGCGTGAAGTTCCAAGCACCAACGTTATGCTTGGTGTACTCGTATTAGGAGTAATGTGTACCGCACTTGCTTATATTTTATTTTTTAAATTAATCGAAGATATAGGCCCTACCTCGGCGTTAACAGTCACGTTTTTAATTCCGCTATTTGGCATTTTTTGGGGGCATTTAATTTTAGATGAGCAAATTGGGCCAAATACGTTACTCGGCGCATTATTTGTTATTGTGGGCACTATGCTGGTTACTGGTTTTTTACCACGAAAAAAGCACTTAGCTAAAGTAAGTTAAGTACTTAAAAGTGCATACTACTTTTTACGTAAGGCTGCTGTTTATTCACTAATTTGGGATTGCTGAATAAGTAATAATAACTCAGCAGTAGCCGTTGCATCGGCCAATGCGCGGTGATGGCTGGTTAAATTTAAATTAAAATGCTTGCTAAGGTTACCAAGCGAATACGACTTTAAGCCTTTAAACGCTTTGCGCGATTCAACCACGGTGCACATTTTTGGCATTTTAAAAAAGTGCCCTGCCATCTCGCATTCTTTTTTAATAAAGCCGTAGTCAAAATTAACGTTATGGGCTACAAAAATACTGCCTGCGAGTATATCTAATAGCGGCTTAACTATATCGACAAATACAGGCGCGTTGTAAACCATACTGTCGCTAATACCGGTTAATGACGTAATAAAGCCAGGTATATGGCGCTCGGGGTTAACTAAGCTTGTCCAAGTATCAATGACTTTACCGTGCTGCACTTTAACTATGCCAATTTCGGTAATTCGGTTGCCGCCTTTTAAGCCGCCCGTGGTTTCTATGTCAACTACGCTGTAAACACGGTTTGGATCTACAAACCACTTAACTGCGGCAATATGTACCGTAAAGCCCACATTTTTTAAATTATCTATGGTGGTAAGTTGGTTGCGCCTAAGCTTATCGCCTGGAGCTTTTACTTCTTCAAAATGTACTTGGCCATTATTAATGACCATTAAATCGGGGTAGCCGTCTTTTAGCTGTAAATAATGTTTACTCATAGCCGTTAAGTGCGCAATTAGTGCCTCAAGTGGGCTGTTTAAAATAAGCGCTTCTAGTGGCTCTAATAAATTGCTGCGCCATCTAAATAAGCCATTGGGCTGATCAAAGTATTGCGCTGCATTTTTGCATACTAAATTAAGTAATGCTTGCGACGTTTGGCACTGAGCTAAGCGCTCATTTATCTGTGTTTGCTGCGCTTCATAAAAATTACCAAGCCTTAATACTTGCGGATAAATATCAAACTCATTGCATGGCGGATAAGGCGACTCCACAAATAACTCATGCCAAAACACTAAACCAAACAAACTTTGCCAAAGCGTGTTTTCGGTATTAAATACCTGCATACCTTGGCGAGTATAATAATCGTTTACGCCCTGCTCTACTTCACCTCGGTACAGTTCATCTATTTTTAGCACGCATTGGGTGTCGGCAAGCATGGCACTTAAACGCGAACGTGTTTTTTTATTAAACTTACGCATTAAAAAATCGTCAGCAAAATAAAGTAAATCATCAGTAAGTGGGTTTTCGATAATGGCTTCTAATCGTGCTTTTACCCACTCTTTATTGCCAAGCCTGTATTGCTCTCTTATTTGAATTTCTTGTGCTTCGCTATCATCCGCGCACCCTTCAAGTAAACTAAAAGCAAGTTCGCTATCAACTGTTTTTAGCTGCCTATAAAGCCTAACTAATAGTTTGTTTTTTAATACAACGGCTATTGCACCATGTGCAGCTTGCTCTAAAACCTGCGACGCTAAAGCGACGTAATCGCTCTCATCTGTAATATTTTTAAATGCTAACCGGTAACGGTTTAATAAATAGTTTGATTGCGCTTCGTCAAGTGTTTCAAAGCGCGACAAGCTCTCGCTGTGTCCTTCGCGCGTAGCGGTTAAGCCTAAGTCTCGCATTACAAAACGGTTTTGATGATTTACATCACCACTGCTTAGTTTACCTGCAAATAAAAACTCAAAATACTCGTAGTAATCACTGCGGTTATTAATTACGTACTGGCTATAAAGTGGCGCAAGCTCTTGTGGGCATGCTTTAAAAAACTCATGCGCAATATCCACCAGCGCGCCTTTAGCGGCGCTTTTTTTAAAGCTAATTTGCTCACTGTAATTACTTAGCAACTCAACCAAAGAAGGTTTGGTTAAGTGCGCTAAAAGCTGCGAATAATGCTGCTCGTTTGGCTCAAATAAAATACCCGCTTTTTTTAGCGTATAAATAGCCTGATGCGGCGAGGTTATTTCTTCATAATTAAGCGATTGCGCCTGCACTAAATAAGGCTTTCGCGAATACACACGCGCCAACATGCACTGGCTTTGCTCATCTAGCTGGTTAATTTTACTAATAAATTCGCTGTGTTTGGGCTCAAGTAAATGCATACATTTACTAGTTACAAACTCAATAAGCTCTCTAAAATGCGCTAAATAGTATTTTGCTGGTAATTCTTTTTTCATAATATCGCCACAACTGTATATAAAAACAGTATCTAGCATTTGTGCTTATTATTCAATCTTAAACTTGTAACTAAAACACGCTATAGTGAGCTTATTAAAGCAAATTCATTAAAAATAAAGGACTTACCATGAGCGCGCATCCGTACGATGTTTTATCACTTAATAACGGCGCAAATATTATTTTTACGCCTTGCCCTGGTACAAAAACACAAAACCTAGCTGACTCAATCGCTACATTAAAAGCTGCTGGCGCTAACGTGCTGCTGTCGCTTATGCCACAAAAAGAACTTGAAAAAAACAACGTAGAAACAATTAATAGTGAGTGCAATAAGCACGATATAACCTGGTTTCATTTACCTATAAATGACGACGAAGCACCCAAACAGCCTTTTACATCAAGCTGGAACACCCACAAAACCGACATATTACAGGCCATACAACACAAACAAACCATTGCCATACATTGCAAAGGCGGTACAGGCCGCACAGGGTTGGTCGCTGCGCTTATTTTAAATTCGGCAGGTTACATAAAAGAAGAAGTATACAGCCTAGTACAAGGCATTCGCCCTAAAGCACTCACTATAGAATTGCAAAAAGAGTACTTTGAGAGTTTTAAGGGGTAGGCTGTGATTTAGGAGGGTTTAGCACTATGAATAGTGCTAAAAATATTCTTTTAAATGTCATTCTACGGCCTCAATCAATCGTCCAGTCATTGAGATACCAACAAGACTAATTGGTGTGTCAGCAGCGAAAACGTAAAACCAAACTATTTGCATTTGCTGGTCTATTAAACAAACTTGGCTCTTTAGGTGAACAAATGCAAATATCACGTCTTCAACACTGTATTTATCACGAAGAAATGACATAACTTTTTCTGTTGCATTACCAATTGATATTGGTGGTTCGCCATCACCTAAGTCCCAATTAGGACGGTTTAACAAATCATCTGGTGTAATAAATAGCTTTTTCCCATATCTCTCAAAAGTAGAGGACTCAAAGCAGCTGGGAAAGTAAGCATCAGCACTTATATTTATAGAAACTAAAATTAAAAGTAGATAAAGTGCTCTCATATCCATCCGTGCTTATAACGTCCCACGCAGCTGGAAACGCGAGCGCTCTGACGCAGCCAGCAAGTGTTTTTCCGATGACTTGCCTTGTTAGTTTTCAATTTTTTCGGCAATTTTACCATTAATAAATAGTACTCCATTTTTTACAAGTACATCTCCATTCCAGATAGAACCATAGTATGCATCATCAAGATACAAGTCCTTCTCATACTTCCCAACGATCTTTAGCGTATGCATATTTTCGGAAGTCCCAAATTTTATCGTATGGTTTAAGGGAGAGGGAGAACTTTTACCAATAGTTTCTATAGGAATTAATTTTTCACTATATGGTTCAATGATTGTTACACCCAAGCCCGGATGGATAATATTGTACTTAAAGGAGTTGCCGACTCTTTTTCCTTCATCAGCACCAGTAATCCCATAAATACTTGCACATCCAGATACGAACATGATTAAAATAAGACAAAATAACCTCAAAATTGACTCCATAAGTTTATTTGAAAACTAACGCTTAGATAACAGGCTAAGTAATGGTTGGCTAAACTGTGTAGCGAAGCGAAACGTAGCCAACTGTTACTTATTATGTTTACCTACCACCAGAATCTTGATTGTTATTAGGTATATCATTACATACAGCACAATTAATATTTTTGCGATAATTGTAGAAACGCCTAATAGCAAAAATGGTTACCGATACTAAGGCCCACAAAATACCGAATTCAATAGAGTATTCTAGACTTCTGCCTTTTAAGTATTGAACGCCTGTCAACAGAGAAAAAATAATTGGTAGAGCTATAGCGTATTGAAAAATCCATTTTTTTATTGGCATAAATATTCCATTAACACTCTGAGCTTGAAGTAAACATAACAACTTAATCGACGATATTTGTCGTTTTATAAACCGACAATGTTCCTATATTCAATGCATATACCTTAACCACCAAATAACCGCATGTAAACAATTACTAAACCTCATATCAGTTTATGCAATTGCAAAAACACACCTAAAGGTACAGATAAGTAAGATTGGAAAAAACAGCCACTTCCTATACAAAGCATATTATTTATTGAAATTCAGCATGTGTTATTTAAAAGGCGCTACTTAATTTCAAAGTATTGAATCTAACGTCTTTAAGCTAATACCTTTAAATTAAAGCCCTTAAACTAAAGCCTTTAAAAATGGCTTAATTTATACTCGCCAAACCCTTTATACCTGTACAAATGTATTCAGCCATAGCGCTTTACGATATTATGCTCCTTTAAATTTAATTTAACTTTCAGGGCATATAATGACAACGCACACACCGCCTTCCCACTCAGCCAACACAGCTGAAAACACCTCTCTTTGTTACGTAATATTTATATCGGCCGTTGCTGCTATTGGTGGCTTTTTATTTGGTTTTGACTCGGGCGTTATTAACGGCACGGTGTCGGCACTCGGTAATGCATTTAATTCAAGCAGTGTAGCTACGGGCTTTAATGTTGCCTCGGTATTATTAGGGTGCGCCCTAGGTGCACTTGCTGCGGGGCCGCTGGCTGATAAATTTGGTCGGCGTGCAATTATGATCATCACTGCTATTATTTTTGCCATTAGTGCACTTGGCTCAGGCATTAGCGAAAGCTCTGCGGAGTTTATTTTTTACCGTTTATTTGGTGGTTTAGGTATTGGTGCTGCATCGGTATTGGCGCCAGCTTATATTGCAGAAGTTGCGCCACCAGCACTACGTGGCCGTTTAGCTACACTACAACAACTCGCTATTGTATTGGGCTTGTTTGCTGCTTTTTTAAGTAACTATTTAATTGCTGATGCAGCAGGCAGCGCGCAAAATATTTTAATGCTTGATATAGCCGCTTGGCGCTGGATGTTTTGGGCTGAGCTTGTGCCTGCTGTACTGTTTTTAGTCGGTGTTTTGTTTATTCCGGAGTCGCCTCGTTATTTAGTGGCGCAAGGTAAAGTGGATGATGCAAAAGCGGTATTTAGTAAAATATCGAACGACAATGTTGATGCGCAAATAAGCGATGTTAAACGCTCATTGCATAGCGATAAAAAGCCAAGTATTCGCGATTTATTTATTGATAACAGTAAAAAAGTACACCCAATTGTTTGGGTGGGTGTTGCGCTGAGTGTATTTCAGCAATTTGTGGGTATTAACGTGGTGTTTTATTACGGCTCTGAGCTTTGGCAAGCCGCTGGGTTTGACGAGTCGCAATCGCTATTTATAAATGTACTCGCAGGTACTACTAATATTGTATCGACCTTTATTGCCATTGCCCTAGTTGACAAAATTGGCCGTAAACCACTGCTATTAGTAGGCAGTATTGGTATGTTTATCAGCTTAAGCGCGCTTACTTATATATTTGGTAGTGCAGGCCTTGATGAAGCAGGCAAACTTGCCCTTAGCGATAACATGGGTACGTTTGCGCTTATTATGGCTAACTTATTTGTGGTATTTTTTGGCTTAAGTTGGGGCCCTGTTGTATGGGTATTATTAGGCGAAATGTTCAATAATCGTATTCGTGGTGCAGCGCTTGCTGTTGCGGCTAGCGCACAATGGATTGCTAACTTTGCAATTACCATGACCTTCCCTATAATGCTGGCTAACATTGGACTTGCCGGTGCTTATGGCTTTTATGCGTTATCGGCACTTATAAGCATATTTTTTGTCGTTAAATACATAAAAGAAACACGCGGTAAAACGCTCGAATCTATGTGATTTTTAAAAGCGGTGATATTAATCGCCGCTTTGCTTTTACATACAATGGCGTTATTTAAGAGTGATTGTTTGGATGAGCTAAACGTTAATTAATAAATATATTTTAAACTGCTGTTAATACGTAAACGCTCCTTTTACCAGCAAGCTTTTACTACCAAAGTTTATAGCTACCGATTGCATACTTAAATATCACTACAGCTCAATACGTTAGCGAAACTTTTAACTTAAGTTAAGGCTGAATAGCAATCTACGCTCATTTATTTTAACTTTATAACCATTGCCGTATTACCTTTTATTATAACTAATCTATTTAAATTCCTTTTTAGAATATCAAAAATTAGCTATTGTCCGCCCATTCCAACTTTATGTATTTACTAAAATGAAAAAACAGTTAATTTCAGGCTTAGCTTTAACGTGTGCGTTAGGTTCGTTCAGTGCATTTGCTACTAATGGTTATTTTACTCACGGCTATGGCATGACCCACAAAGGCATGGCTGGCGCAGGTGTAGCGCTGTCAGAAGAGTTAATGTCTGGCGCTAATAATCCAGCAACCTTTTTACCTAACGGAACAGAGCTATCACTGGGCTTAGAGCTTTTTTCACCTGAACGAAAATATACTGCATCAAAAGTAGATACTTTTTACCCTGGCGCATTTTATCTTGAAGCAAAAACACAAAAAAGCGACAACACCGTATTTGCAATTCCAGAGTTTGCTATTGGCCATCAATTAAATGAAAAAGTAAATATTGGTTTATTAGTGTATGGCAACGGCGGTATGAATACCGAGTACGGCGCAGAATCCTCTCCTGAGGGGACTTTTTACGCTGGTACAACGGGCGTTGATTTAAAACAACTCTTTATTAGCCCAACAGTAAGCTATGAGTTGAATGAACAAACACGCCTTGGTGTATCCCCTATTTACGTGGTGCAACAGTTTGAAGCGCAAGGGCTTGGAAACTTTGCTCCTTTTTCGCAATCACCCCAAGCGCTTACAAATAATGGCACCGATACAAGCACAGGCTTAGGCATTCAACTAGGTATTAGCCAAGATATAAATTCGTCATTAAGCTGGGGAGCAAGTTACCGCTCATCAGTGTCTATGCAAGAATTTGATAGCTATAAAGGTTTGTTTGCAGAGCAAGGCGGATTTGATCTGCCAAGTTCGTTTCAACTTGGTGCAGCTTATAAGCTTACCCCAGCTAATCAGGTTGTATTTGATTGGCAAAAAATAAATTACAGCGAAGTAAAAAGTATTGCAAATCCAATCAGTAACTTGATGTCAGCACCTTTAGGGGCTGATGCCGGCGCTGGGTTTGGCTGGAACGATATGACTATTTATAAGCTTGGCTATCAGTGGCAACGTACATCGCAACAAAAAATTCGTTTTGGGGTATCTTATACCGAGCAACCTATTCCTTCATCAAACGTTTTGCTTAATATTTTAGCCCCGGGCGTTCAAGAGTGGCATTTTACTACTGGCTTTAGCCATTCTTTTACCAACAAGGTACAATTAAACGCTATGGCTTTTTATTCGCCAGCAAAAAAAGTAACGGGTGCTAACTACTTAGCGCCTAATCAACAATTATCAATCGAAATGAAACAAACCGGTTTAGGCGTTTCTATTGTTTGGGAAATTTAAAAATGATAACAGAATTCACCCCAGTATCGGCTGCAATAGGCGGGGCATTAATAGGTATAGCGTGTACGTTATTACTGGTTTTATACGGAAAAGTTGCGGGCATATCAGGCATTGTTAAGTCTGTATTCGCTAAAGCAAATTCAGACTCTCGTTGGCAGTTATACTTTATTTTAGGGCTATTGTTGGCAGGAGTCGCTGTAAGGGTATTTGCGCCATCTTTATTAGAAGGCGAATTGCAATTACCGTCTTGGCTTATTGTTGTTGCAGGGCTTTTAGTTGGCGCTGGTACAACGTTAGCTAATGGGTGCACAAGTGGCCATGGTGTGTGCGGCATGTCGCGCTTTTCTACTCGCTCTTGGGTTGCAACATGCACATTTATGCTTGTCGCCTTCATTACAGCAAACCTTGTAGGATAAATAATGAAAGCAATTATGATGGTTGTTATAGGCTTTATATTTGGCTTAGGACTTATTATTAGCGGGATGACAAACCCTGCTAAAGTGATTAACTTTCTTACGTATGGAAATCAATGGGACGCAAGCTTAATTATAGTGATGGCTGTTGCCATGCTAATAATGATGCTTACATGGTTATGGGTTGCAAAAAAAGAGAAGCCACTTCTTTCAGGAACGTTTAATTTAAGTAATTTAAAAAATATTGATGCGCGCTTAATTATCGGCTCGGTACTTTTTGGTTTAGGCTGGGGTTTAAGTGGTATATGCCCAGGCCCGGGCTTGGTTCAATTAGTATCTCTTAAAATGGAGTTTTTATTGTTTTTTGCAGCCGTGCTAGGCGGTATGTGGTTAGCCAAAAAAGTATAATATTTGCTGCCGACTAAACTCGGCAGCTACTTTTACCCAAACAAAGGTACATAACTTGCTGCAATATATATAAAACTATATTGAACAGGTTTAAGTTATGCTAAATAAAGCGCTGGAATTTTCTAACAGCACACCTTGGTTAGGCGCAGCGTCCTCCCTTTTACTTATAGCTATACTACTGTTTTTAATTCGTTTTTTTGTAATGTACTGGCTAAAAAAATGGACTTCAAAAACCACGTTTATATTCGATACATTACTAATAGAGTCAATATCTAAGCCGCTTACACTGTGCACAATTATTGTGCTACTCACCATTTTAGAGCACGACACCTTCATTATTAGTACTTCTATTTCTCAGCAGATCCCTTTTAATAGCATTAATATTGTATTAGCGCTGCTTGCACTTATTATGTTTTTAGACCGCTTTATTATTGGCACTATTAATTACTATGGTAAACAATCTGCCGTGGTTTTTAATTCAAAAAGCATAATTAAAGGCGTGATACGCGTTACATTATCGTCAGTGGGATTGCTGGTATTAATGGGCACGTTAGGTATTTCTATTACGCCCATTATTGCCTCATTAGGTATTACATCACTGGCTGTTGCCCTTGCTTTGCAACCTACCCTCGAAAACTTTTTTTCTGGCGTGCAGCTAGTAATAGATAAACCCATAAGAGTGGGTGATTTTATTGAGCTTGAATCTAAGGAGCAAGGCTTTGTTGATCATATAGGCTGGCGATCTACATGGGTTAAAATGCTACCTAACAATATGATTATTATACCTAATAGCCAATTATCTAAGTCGCGTATTATTAATTACTTTTACCCTGAAAAAGAGCTAAGCGTGCCTGTTGATATAAGTGTGCATTACGATTCAGATTTAGAATTTGTTGAACAAGTAACACTTGAAGTGGCTCGTGAAATACTTATTTCACACGAATGGGGCGTTGATGATTACAATACCTTTGTGGTTTTTCATACCTTTGATAGATCAAGCATTAACTTTACGGTGATGCTTAGAGCTAAAGAATACTTTAATCGCTTTTGGGTAAAATCTGCTTTTATAAAAGCCCTGCATAAACGCTATAAAAAAGAAGGTATTGTAATCCCCTTCCCTATTACGGCTATTAACACTACTCAAGAAACCGCTAAATTTAATAGTGGTAAAAAGGTGCAAGGCGACACTTAAAAAAAGCGCGAGTAACTCTCGCGCTAATAAGTATTAAAACTTGTAAGTTATTTGCCCAATAATTTCACGAGGGCTGCCAGGAAAGTGGCCATTTCGCTCACTAAATCCACTTACCGCGTATTCTTTATCAAACAGATTATTAATATTTACACTCAGCAATACGTCGTCAAAGCGACTCGTCCAGCTCATATCAAATACGGTAAATGGTTTTACTTTTTGACCACTTGTACTAAGTTGCTCACTTACGTAATTTGCACCAAATGCAATTGATGAGTCAATTGAATCAATAGCGTAGCGAGTCCATAAACCTGCCTGGTGGCGTGGTGCATTAGCAAAGCGCGAACCGTCTCCAAATGTATTTGAAAGCGTATCACCCGTTACGCCGTCTACCACTTGTGTATCGTTGTACGCGTAGTTAGCCGTTACGGTCCAGTGCGCTGACAAATCGCCAACTAAAGTTGTTTCAAATCCTCGGCTTTCTACTTCACCTATATTTAAAAGTGCAGCAATGCCATCCCCCGCTCCCGTATCGTCAGGGTTGCTCATTACCACGTTTTCTTTATTAATTTGGTAAATTGCAAAGGTGCTCATTATTTTGCCATCAAGCCATTGGTTTTTCATACCCAGCTCGGTTTGCTTACCGGTTTCTGGTTCTAAATTACCTTCGCCTTCTACATCTTCTTGGTCGGCTGACGATGTAGGGTTAAAGCTCTCTGAGTAATTAATATATACCGATGTGTTTTCTACTGGCTGATAAGTAACAGCAACGCGCGGCGTTATGTCGCTATCTGAGTAACTAAAACCAGTTTCTTGATTAAACTCTTTAAAATGGTCATAGCGCAAACCTGCAATTATTGTCCACTGCTCGCCTATGCTAATTACGTCTTGCGCGTATACACCAAATCGGTCGGTATCTACGCCATCGCGGTTCATGTCGGTAAGGTTATAAGTACTTGGATCGGTTTCACCGTAGTTTAAATTAAAAATATTTAAATTAGCGACGCCATCGGCCTCATATCGGGCGCGAAAGTAGTCATATTCGGTATCAACGGTGTGGTAATCACCACCAAATAAAAACTGATGTGTTAATTGTCCTTGTCCAAAGTTATAAACAAAGTCGGTGGTTACACTTGCCTCTTTATTGGCACGAAATTGCTTACGGTATTCACGCTTAATCGTTTCATCGTCAATATTGGCAACGCCATCACCGTTTACATCTACCCAGCTTTGCGACTCATGGTAGGCTTGGTCTCGCTCGTTATCCATGTAACGAAACGTAGTACTTAACGAAAAATCATCATTAAAGTAATGGCTAAGTTCTGCTTGAAGCACCAAAGCTTCCATATTTTGATAATCAAACGACTCATTGGCGTTATAACTTGGGTCAACTAAAAAGTTACCGTTGTCATCTACCGGTACGCCACGTAAGCGGTTTCCGCCTAGGTCTTGTTTAATGTAGTCAACACTTGTGGTTAGGGTTGTTGAATCACTTAAATCAAATAACAATCCACCTGTCAGCTCGGTGTTTTTTGAGTCTGCATTGTTACGAAAGCTGTCTTGCTCTTCATAGTAACCACCCAATCTATAAGCCATTGTATCGCTTAAACCGCCGGTCATATCAAGTGATGCACCACGGGTGTTGTAGTTACCTAAAGTAAGCTTTAGTTCGCGTTTTTGTGTGTAGCTTGGCTTTTTGGTTACGTAATTAATCATCCCACCAGGTTCGCCACCGCCATACAAAGCAGAGGCAGGCCCTTTTAAAACTTCAACACGTTCAACATTAAATAACTGCGGTACACCAAAGCCCGAATATGGGTCGCCACGTACGCCATCGTAAAATACATTGGCATCGTCTCTAAAACCACGAAAAGTTACACCTGAGTAACTGTATTCACTCACTCCCGCAATTGAGCGGTATAAATCGGTAATGTCGCGCGCGGCTTGGTCAATAATAAGTTGCTCGGTTAATACCTGAGCCGATTGCGGAAGCTTAATAAGATCTAAATTAGTTTTGGTACCAATTTTAGTTTCTGTTTCTAGGTAAAATTGCTGGGCACGGCCAGTTACTTCTATTTTTTCAATATCGTTATTTTGCTCTGCAAATGCCATATTAGAAAAAGCAGAAAAAGACGCAGCAATACTTAATGCCAAATAATTAGGGTTAAACATGATAATTCCTGGGAGAAGTGTAGATAGCCAACAAGCTAAATGATAACTCTTATCATTTTCATAATCAACACAGGAGCAACTTTAATACATCTAAATATTAGAACTAATATTACTTAAAACAGAGCGCTAGCCCTTTTATTGCAGTTAAAATAAAACCCCTACTGCACTAAATGCGGTAGGGGTTATTAAGTAGTTCTTAAATTAGTATTTAGCGTGTAATTTATCCCGCAATATTACTAATTTGAATTACTGGAGACACGTTAGTAAAGTTAACTAAATCAGCGGCTATTACCTCTTGATGAGGTGCAAAGGCTTGCTGAAAAGATTCTACCGATTCAAACACTAAATGCCCCATAGCAATATAAGTTGGCGCTTCGCCCGGTGCGCCACCTGCTAAACCTGCATCGGCACTACTTGATATAAGCGCTTTACCAACTAACTCTGCAACTAGGGGTAAATGTGTTTTACAGTAGTAGTCCATATCGAAAGTAGCACTTTCATTCTTTGGGTATAGTACGCTTACTTTAATCATTACATTCTCTCTTTTATTTACTAAAAATTTAAAGCGTCTTTTGAAACAGTATGAATCATACATAAGTAAAAAACGCATAAGTGAGCAGTCGCTCAATTATGTAGCATTCATACTCATAGCGCCAGTAATTTGATTGCAGTGCTTATTTTAATTAAGGTGATACTTCGCTAATTTACTTGAGTGCGGGTCGTTTTTTAAAAGGTTTGGGTAGTAAAGGTTCTACAAAGTTAACGCACGTATTTATTCAATATGCTAAATCAGACTCAAAACCTTCAGGCAAAATATAAACCAAGCCCTTAACTGGTTTTACTGTAAGGTCGCTCTTGTAATCCTCTATAAAATGCCATTTAGTACCTGTATTTTTAATAATCACATTACACACTTAATAATGGTAGTAGCACTTAAACCTAAGTGAATAAAATAACAGTAATGAAGGTGATTAAGAAAGGTATGCAAAGAGTAGGTATAAAATTATTTTGGACTTACAGTTTTTATTAAACCGCACTAATCAAAGCTGATTGAGCTGACACTAGTGCGGTTCAAAAGTAAGTATAAAACTAACTAATTCAATTTTAATAAACCAAAATGCTTATGCAGACAGTTGCACTGGAGCATCTGTTGCAGATATTTTTTTCATGCTGCCTTGTTGTTCAAGGCGAATATGCCAACTAAACGCTTCTTCGAGTAAATGAGGGGTATGCCCGCCACGCTCACATGCACGATTGTAGTAATCTAACATATCGTCACGGTAATCTGGGTGCACGCAGTGCTTAATAACTTGTACAGCACGCTCACGCGGCGCTAAACCGCGTAAATCAGCTAAGCCTTGCTCGGTTACTAAAATATCAACATCGTGTTCGTTATGATCAACATGGCTCGCCATAGGCACTACGCTTGAAATAGCCCCATTTTTAGCAATTGATTTAGTCACAAATATTGCTAAATGAGCATTACGTGCAAAATCACCAGAGCCGCCAATACCATTCATCATTCGCGTGCCACAAACATGTGTTGAATTTACGTTGCCATACATATCAAACTCAAGTGCAGTGTTTATGGCAATAATTCCTAAACGGCGGACTATTTCAGGGTGGTTCGAAATTTCTTGAGGGCGTAGCACTAGCTTGTCTTTGTATTGCTCTAAGTTATTAAATACTTGCGCGTTACAACGCTCAGACAACACAATTGAGCTGCCCGATGCAAAACTAAGCTTACCTGCGTCAATTAGGTCAAACGTCGAATCTTGTAGTACTTCAGAGTACATTGTTAGGTCTTTAAAGTCAGAGTCGAGTAGTCCCATCATCACAGCATTTGCAATGTTACCAATGCCTGCTTGTAGCGGTCCTAAATTAGCTGGCAATTTATTTTGAGCCACTTCTTCTTTAAAAAAGTTAACTAAATGGCGCGCAATAGATGCGGTGTCTTCATCAGGGTCGGTAACGGTAGAAAACGAGTCGCTTTGGTTAGTAAAAACAATACCAACAATTTTTGCAGGGTCGATAGGAATAGCAGTGCTACCAATACGGTCGTCTACTTTAACTAACGGCATTGGTTGGCGAGTAGGACGATACGAAGGAATGTATATATCGTGCAAACCTTCAAGATTCGGGTTATGCAGCATATTAATTTCAACAATGACTTGTTTGGCAAAAATAGCAAAACTGGCTGAGTTACCTACCGATGTCGTTGGCACAATATGCCCTTTTTCGGTAATAGCGACGGCTTCAATAACAGCCACATCAGGCATGGTTAATTGATGATTGCGTAGATGCTCAACCGTTTCAGATAAATGCTGATCAATAAACATAACTTCGCCGTTATTAATCGCTTTACGTAAAGTGCTATCTACTTGAAAAGGCATACGACGCGCTAAAATTCCCGCTTCCGTTAATAGCTTGTCGAGATCATTACCTAATGACGCACCCGTCATTAAGTTTATTTTGATTGGATTTTTTTTGACTTGCTCAATTAATGCTCTGGGTACTGCTTTAGCTTCTCCGGCACGAGTGAAACCACTCATCCCTACAGTCATTCCATCTTTAATAAACAGACTAGCCTGCTCAGCAGACATAACTTTATTGTGTAGATTACTATTGCGAATACGTTCCAAGTTCATTTTGAGCCCCTTTCTAAATTTCACATTATTCTAATCCTAACTTCGTACTACACAATCTAGACTTAAGTCGTATTTACGAATCGAGGATGAGCAACATGTTTAAAAGGGAGGTTAATTTACTTTTAATTAATATTATCATGTAGTTATTAGTAATATTTTTTACAAAAATAACACAATAATTTATAAAGGAATTTATAAAGTAATCTATAAATAAATAGTATTATTTAATTAGAGGAATTATTTTTGAGGAGATAAATTTATTAGTTTAAACACCCAAATGAGGAATTTGGGTGGCAGTCTTACCAGCCACATCTCGGCACACACGTCACAAACTGTGGCTGCTCCCTTCCGGGCCTGACCAGGTTCGCCTGCTAGTGTTGCGAGAGGACCAATAAGACTACCATTGAGGGCCTTGGTTGGCGCGGGAAGGATTATCTCTACTTTTGCTCTGTTATTCAAGGGATAATCTAAAAAGAAAGTGCGATTGCATACTTCATATACAATCGCGACGTATTTAGCTGTTTTAGTGCGTATTAATTGTTCTCTAACTGCGCTTTTATATTACGAAGTGCTGCTTTTACTTTTTTCATGTTTTCTGGACCCATACGTAAAAGCTGTTTTTGCGCAGCAGGTAATTGCTCCCACTCCGAAAACGCATACTGATACGTCACTGAGTCGCGAAGTAACGGCAAGTCACCTTCAGGCTCTGGCGTATCAAGTAATAAATCGATTGCATCGGTTAGCGTTTGATTAAACTCATCATCGCCGTAGCCAATTTCACTGTATGCATTATTAATAAGTGGCTTGTACTCTTCGTACATGCGAACGGCTTGCGCTGCACTCATACTGGTAAATATTTTCACATACGGGGTATAACGCTCGTAGCTGTTAGGGTTAATTGTGAGGATATCCCCTTCATTAACGCTAAATTTCTCTTCTGGCTGTACAACAGGCGTGTGCTTTTTAGCTACCTTACCTTTAGCTAGGTTATCTACAAATACAACACCACGGCGAATTACATCATCGGTTACCATTAGGCTCATTACTGAGTCGCTTAGGTACTCATCCATTTTAGCAACCACAACTGCATCACTTTCGTTAAGCGTTGGTAGTGGCTCTACTTCAGGCTCTGGCTCGCTCGGGCTTTGTGCTGGTACTTCAAGCTCGGCTGGTTTTTCTGGCATTACAGATGGCGCGTCTACCACTGGGTCGTTCTCGGGTTTGAGCTCCATCATAGGTTGCTCTTTAACTGTGGGCTCTACCTCAGTGCGTGTTTCTTGCTCGTCACTTGGTGTGAGCAATACGAAGGCGGCCGCACATGCTACGACTATTAAAATAATAACGGCGAAAAGAATATTGTTATTAGGTGGACGTTTTTGAACATCTGATGCTTCTGGTTTATCTGACATACGAACTCCATAAAAATTAAAATGCGATATCACTTAGAGTACGCTAAGTGGATTAAATTCATTCTTACACAAATACTATGACATTTTATATTACGGCAATTATAGCAAAGTAAGTTACCTACTAAATTGGGTGATTAAATAATGTAATAAGCATTAGGGCAGTTATCCTTTGATTCTTCTAGCTTAAAGACTTACAGTTAATAAATAAAGTAAAGACGTAGAACAGTTTAACCACCAATATGAAAATCAAGCAAGTTGATCCACAAAAACCTAAAACTGCCTTATTACTTACAGGTGGTGGCGCACGAGCTGCTTATCAAGTCGGTGTGCTAAAAGCGCTAGCTCATAGTATGCCTCGTACTGCTCCATTGCCATTTAGAGTAATAAATGGCACCTCCGCTGGCGCTATTAACTCAGCTGCATTGGCATGTTACGCTTCTTGTGCGCATTTGGCTGTACGAAAGCTCGAATCAGTTTGGAAAAACTTTTCAACCTCTATGGTCTATAAAAGTGACTTTTTAAGCGTGTTTGGTCATATTGCTCGCAATATCTTAACGAGCTTTCAGTCAGAGCATATTAACCACCCGCCAGCGAGCTTACTAAATAACCGCCCTCTGCGTAGTTTATTAAACGAGATTTTAGATTTACACCGCATTGAGCGCAATTTACACCGTAATTATTTAGATGCGCTGTCTATTACAGCCTCAAGTTATACAACGGGTGACTCGGTTGCATTTTTTCAATCTAATACGCAAACATCGTGGCAACGTGCTAAACGCGAAGGCCGCGCAACTCGTATTAATGTTGAGCACTTAATGGCATCAAGTGCCATTCCTATGGTGTTTCCAAGTGTAAATATTTATAACCATTACTTTGGGGATGGCTCTATACATCAACTTTCTCCGTTGAGTCCGTCGATTCATTTAGGCGCTGAAAAAATATTTATTATTGGGGTCGATCAACCTAAAGAATTACACCCGCCGGGTTATTCGCCACATTATCCTGGACTCTCAGCTGTTGCAGGGCATTTACTAGACAGTGTATTTACCGACACTATGCAATCGGATTTAGAGCGTTTGGCTCGTGTTAACCGAACATTAGGGCTATTACCCGCTCGTGACAAACATCAAGAACTTAAACAAATAGATACCTTTGTAATTAACCCATCGCAAAACTTTAATGCTATTGCAGCGCAGTATTACGACGATATGCCTTGGGCTATTAAAGTATTGCTACGTACCATAGGTGTTAAAAAGCATTCGCAATCGAGCTTAACCAGTTATCTATTGTTTGAAAAACGCTACACCCAGCATTTAATGCAAATTGGCTATGAAGACGGTATGAAAAAATTACCGGAGATACGCACGTTTTTAGAACTAGATTAAGCCCAAACAGAAACGTTATTCTATTCCGTCGAGCAGGTAGTGCTCTACCCGCTCAACACGCCTTGGTTTACCTTGTAACACTAAAACGTCATTAGCCAATAAGGTTGTTTGTGCTGATGGCGTGTCTATTTCGGCCCCTTCTCTGCGCAGTGCTTTTACCAGTACTCGACGCTTTTCTAAATTTAGATTTTCGATTGTTTTATTAACTGCATAAGCTTTATCAGGCAGAGCAACCACATGTAAGTACTCTAACCGGTCACTTGATGTATCTTCGTTATCTTTAAAATAGCCTGCATAAAAGCTTTGCATTAACGGATAACGATTACGACGCTCTTTACTTACTCTTCGCACAATACGCGTCATCGGTACTCCCGACATAGACAACACATGCGACACGAGCATTAAGCTTGCCTCTAACGACTCAGGTACTACTTCGGTTACACCTAGCTCTTTTAAATAATCTAGCTGGCTATCGTCACGGGTACGAATGAGTATTTTAACATTGGGTGCTATTTGCTTTATGGCATCAATAACAACTTGTGCATGATCAAACTCTGTAAAAGTAATAATAACCAAGCGAGCTCGTTCTACTCCTGCGCACTTTAAAATATCTTTTTGTTTAACATAGCCAAATATGACAGGCTCACCCGCCGCTTTGCCTTCTTGTACTAAAATTGGGTTACTTTCAATCGCAACATAGTCAATTGCTTCGGGCTTTAAAAAACGCGCTATAGTTTGCCCAACTCGCGAAAAACCACAAATAACAACATGGTCACTATAAAGCGTACTACTTTGTGGCTCACTCTCGAGCGCCAAACTTGGGCGATCGAGTATGCCTAAACGCTTTAAAATAAATGGCGTTTTATCAATCAAAAATGGGGTAAATGCCATTGAAAGCACACCAAGGGCAATTAAAAATGAAGCTTGCTCTGAATTTAATAATTGATGCTGGCCAGCAAGTGCAATAAGTACAAAGCCAAACTCCCCCATTTGCCACAGCATAATGCCACAGGCGAGTGAATCTTGGTTTCGCTCATGCATTAGCCGCGCGCTAAAGGCTACCACTGCAATTTTTAATACCAGTAAACCCAGCAAGGCACCAATAATTATTACGATATGCCCCAGTACAAATAAAATATCTAGCTGCATACCTACAGTAACAAAAAATAGCCCCATTAAAATATCGCGAAATGGGCGTATATCGGCCTCTAACTGATGCCTGTAATGGCTCTCACCTAACATCATTCCCGCTAAAAAAGCGCCCAATGCCATAGACAAGCCAAACATATACGTTAAAAAGCCTGCAAACAACGCGACTAATATGGTGGTAAGTACAAATAACTCATCGGTTCGTACTTGCGCTATTTCTTTAAACACAATGGGCAATACCCATTTACCAATTGCCCAAAGAAGCACACATACAAATGCGCCTTTACTTAGGGCAAACGCTAAAGCCCAGCCAATACTTTGAGAGTCACTTGATGCAAATAAAGGAAGTATTATTAATAGAGGAACAACAGCAATATCTTGAAAAAGTAGAACACCAACGGCTAATTGCCCACGGCGCTGATTAAGCTCACCCGTTTCTTTTAATAGCTTAACTACTACAGCGGTTGAAGAAAGCGCCATAATTGTGCCGATGGTAAAACTGGTGAGTAATGAAAAGTTTAAGCAATATAGAATAATAATGAAGAGTAAACTGGTTATACCTACTTGTAATGAGCCCAAACCAAATACTAGGTTTCGCATTGCCATTAGCCGAGAAATAGAAAATTCTAGCCCTAAACTAAATAACAAAAACACAATACCCAGTTCAGCTACAAACTCTATTTCGTGAGATTGTGCAAGCCAGCCAATACCATGACTACCGGCTAAAACCCCCGTTGCTAGGTACGCTAAAATAGGCGGCAAGCCAATGCGCTTAAAAAACCACACAAAAAGAACTGCCGCGACTAATAAGCCAAAAATTTGAGCATTAATACTTTGCAAATGCAGCCTCGCGTTTAAATTAAACTAGTAGCTTGTAAGTAAATATAACAACCATATGTTTTTCATGCAATTTTAAAATATGGCACAAAAATAGCTTAGTTATTGCAAAGTAACACCCTCGGGGGAGAATTTAATGGAAAACGTCCATATTTTGACGCAGCGTGTGTCTGGTCGCGGTGATTTTTTGCCGTTTTCGGCTGAACACTCACCTACAAATGAAATAACTGAAACGCATGAACTCGTCGCAGAGCTACAAACAAGCTTAGTGATCGAGGATGTTCTGGCTATTTACGCTAAATTTGCAAAACAATTGCTCAATTTTTCTGGATTGCAGTTTCAATCAACTTTAGGTACTGCTCAAACATCACAAAGTGATACAAATAGTACACCCTATATTTTTGATTTAGCGATTAATAAAGACCACTTAGGGCAGCTAATTTATTTTAGTAAATTCCCGCTTGGTCAAGCCATTGAGAAAAAGCTACATACTTTGCATACTGCGCTGGTTTATCCACTTCGTAATGCGATGATGTATAGCCGAGTACTAAAGCTTGCCACAAAGGATGCGTTAACCGGTTTAAATAATCGTAGTCAATTTAATGATTTTTTACTTCAAAAGCTTGAAAACTGTCGCCGTTATCAACGTCCATTTAGTTTAATGTTGCTTGATTTAGATAACTTTAAACAAGTTAACGACAACTTCGGCCATAAAATTGGTGACGATACACTTAAAGAATTTTCAAAAGTACTGTGTAGTAGTATACGCGGCACTGATTCGGTATTTAGATTTGGTGGTGATGAGTTTGCTTTACTTATTGAAGACCCTGAGTTTACAACTAATAAAGTGATTGCTGAGCGTATCATGTGCTTAGTAAGAAAATCGCCATTAATGTCTAAATACAAAGTAACAACCAGTATTGGTTTTACTTTAGCTAACAGCCAAGATTGCGAAACTGAGATATTTGCTCGAGCCGATAAAGGTTTATACAAAGCAAAGGCATCAGGTAGAAACTGCGCAAAAGCATACTAGCCTTTACTTAACTGCATTAAATAAAAAAGCCTAGCTTCCCCCGCTAGGCTTTGCACTTACCAATTTATAAATAAACAACGCAGCACAAAAACCAAAAAAGAATCCGCTAATTAAATTAAGTAATGCAGTAATAGTAGCAAGCGGTGTAAATAATACTAAAAGCAGTGGCAAGCTCACGCCTAAAATAAAAAACAATCCACCTTTACCTAACCAATAAGCTAATAAAAGTACTGCAGATGCAATCCCACCAGCGACTGCATAACCTAACGTGACTATATTTAACTCAAGTAAAACATTAGCGATAACAGCAATAAGCGCTGTTATTAGCATACCCATTGGCGCTTTTGTTACTAACGATAAGCCAACATGCGGCTGTTTACTCATTTATTTACACTCCCAAAAAATACCATTTTCATCAACATGCTTAGCACTTATAAAATAACCAACCACTTGAACTAATTCATCATTATAAAAAATAAGTGGCACACTGGCGCGTAGCCACGGCGCTATTTTTGCATCTTTAAACCAATGCTTAACTGTATTACTACCAGGCTTTTTAAATGGTTTAATACGTGCGCTATTGCAATTAAAGCGCACTATTACTTGCTCATTTGAGTGTGGAGGTCTTACTCCAAAACCAATGCTTTTAATTAATAAGCGCCCGTCTGCAAGTTTTAGCTGTGAATGATTTAGCTCAATATCTGTTAATACTTCATTTGGTGTTACAAAATACAAATAACCTTGATGACGACGTATTTGCCCATCGAGCAAATCAATACGCATTTGTGCGTCGTTTTTTGCGCACATTGCTTGATTAATAATTTGCTCAAGCTGCCTTTGCGATGGCATGACTTGTGTAAATAATGCAAGCCACGCACGTACTATATTTGCAATACGCGCTGAGCTGTATTCACTTATTTGGCTAATGCACAGTGCTTGGTGCTCGTTAATACACTTATTTAAATCAAGCTGAGTGTACTCATCAAGTAGTGTTTGCTGCTGTTGTAGTAGCTCAATACTTCGTGCTGTACATTGTTCAAACCCAGTAAAGCGCTCGGCTAACACAGGTACTATTTTTGAGCGTAAAAAGTTACGGTCAAAACTTTCATCTGTATTTGAGTCATCAGTTATGTGGTTAATACTAAAGCGCGCTGCAAACGCTTCTATATCGCTTCGCTTTACGTTTAACAATGGCCTAAAACATACACGGCTACTTTGCAGCAAACGCGCTTGGTGCATGGCGCCAAGCCCTTTTAAACCCGAGCCACGCTTTAAGCGCAGTAAAAACGTTTCTACTTGGTCGTTTAAATGTTGGCCCAATAAAACAATGCTGCCTTGTGAGCTTAGCTCATCAAGTGCTTTGTAACGTGCATCGCGAGCTTGGGCTTCAAGGCTCGTACGCGACTGCTGCTCAATTACAACTTTTGCGACTTTAAAAGGCACATCAAGCTCAATACATACATTTTTGCAAAAGCGTTGCCAGTCATCGGCATACTGGCTCAAGCCATGGTGAACATAAATAGCCGATACATCAATTGCAGGGTTATCGGCTCTTAAAGCACGCATTAAATGCAGCAACACCACAGAATCAACACCACCAGAAAGCGCCACAGTAAAAACAGTGTTACCTTGCTCAATATAGCTATTTAGTGATTTTTTTAATTGCTGATAAACTGCTGTTGTATGCATATGGCCGCACTTTTATATAAAAACTCTGAGCATTTTAAAGCAAAAAAGCCGCATAAGCGGCTTTTTTTTAACAATTAATGTGTTTAGCAATAACCAAACGACATTAAACGTTTGTAACGTTGATCAAGCATTTCTTCAAGCGTAAGTGCTTGTAAGTCTGCTAGGTCACGCTTAAGGCGTACTTTTAAGTTACGTGCCATAGCATCGTAATTACGATGTGCACCACCTAGTGGCTCATCAACTAAGTTGTTGATTAAGTCTAGCTCTTTAACGCGCTCTGCGGTTACACCCATTGCTTCTGCTGCAAGCGGTGCTTTGTCAGCGCTTTTCCAAAGAATAGACGCACAACCTTCAGGCGAAATTACAGAATAAGTGCTGTACTGCAACATGTTAACTCTGTCGCCAACACCAATCGCTAATGCACCACCTGAACCGCCTTCACCAATAACCGTACATATTGTCGGCACTTTAAGTGACGCCATTACTTTTAAGTTACGTGCGATTGCTTCAGATTGACCACGTTCTTCAGCGCCAACACCTGGGTATGCACCTGGTGTGTCAATAAAGGTCATGATTGGCATTTTAAAACGCTCAGCCATTTCCATTAAGCGTAATGCTTTACGGTAACCTTCTGGCTTTGGCATACCAAAGTTACGTTTAATTTTTTCAGCAGTATCACGACCTTTTTGTTGGCCAATAACCATTACCGGTTCGCCATCTAAACGCGCAATGCCACCTAAAATAGCTGGATCGTTAGCAAAAGTACGATCGCCAGCAAACTCGTCAAATTCCGTGAAAATGCGCTCGATATAATCTCGAGTGTAAGGACGCAACGGATGACGTGCTAACTGTGATACTTGCCAAGCGCCTAAATTAGAAAAAATCTCCTGTTTTTGTTTGGCACTTTTTTCTTTTAATTTGCTGACTTCCTCTTCTAACTCAAGGTCTAATTCGCCAGCGCGGCTGATACTTTGTAATTCTTCAATTTTTGCTTCTAATTCTGCAATTGGAAGCTCAAAATCAAGATAATTGAGGCTCATGCTCTAAACTACCTAATTAGTTAAATTCTAGTTCTACATCTTGCGCAGCCATTAGTGATAACTTATGGATTAAGTCGTCACTTGGCGTAACACACCATTCGATCCCAAGAGTTAATTGCGCCAACGCATCTGGACGTTGGTAATAAACCTTGATCGGACACGTTCCCATTTTATAGGGTTCGAGTACTTTTTGTAATTTATCGAAGAAACCTGCCTCGATTTGCACCATGTTCAGCGTCATTTTAATCGCTTTAATACGCTTTTCACGCGCTTGAGCAATGGTGTTTATTTCTCTGGCGGTCATTGTAATACCACCGGAGAAGTTATCAAAGCTGACCTGTCCAGATATTACCAAGATATTGTTAACTTGGAGCATATCTTGGTACTTTTCAAACTCGTCTGAATACAAGCGTACATCAATCCGTGCACTCTTGTCATCTAAAGTTACTAAGGCCCAACGATTTCCTTTTTTATTAATTAATACTCTAGAAGCAATCACCAAACCAGCGGCCGTTGCAAACACATCACGATTAGTTGGCTGTAAATCAACTATTTTTCCGCTAGTGTAATGCCTAAGCTCACGGCGGTACTGATTTATTGGATGCCCAGTTAAATAAAGGCCTAGCGTCTCTTTTTCGCCATCTAACCACTCGTTATCAGTAAGCCCTGTGGCTTTAATAAAAGCTTGTTCAACTTCATCAGGCTCAGTGGCTAATAAACCAAATAAGTCACTTTGTCCTAATTGCTCAGCTTTGTTGTGTTGATCGGCCGCACGCATAGCATCTTTTAAACTAGCTAGTAATGTAGCACGCCCAGATTGGGTTTTCTCTGGTCCTAATTGATCCAAAGCACCTGCGTAAATTAATTTTTCAGTAACACGTTTATTTAAGCGTTTTAAATCAACACGGGCACAAAAATCAAATAAATCTTTAAATGGGCCGCCTTTTGCACGCGCTTCTAAAATTGCTTCAACCGGTGCCTCACCTACGCCTTTTATCGCGCCAATGCCGTAAACAATTTCACCTTCAAGGTTTACTGTAAACTTAAACTCACCTGCATTTACGTCTGGTGGTAATAAGGTGAGCTTCATGTTTTCACATTCATCCACCAAAATAACTATTTTGTCGGTGTTATCCATATCGGCCGACATTACCGCAGCCATAAACTCTGCAGGATGATGCGTTTTCATCCACAATGTTTGATACGATACGAGTGCGTAAGCTGCTGAGTGAGATTTGTTAAAACCGTAACCTGCGAACTTTTCTACCAAGTCGAAGATTTTTATCGCAAGCTCGCCGTCAATGCCGTTATTTCTTGCGCCATCTTCAAATGTTGAACGCTGCTTTGCCATTTCTTCGGGTTTTTTCTTACCCATTGCACGACGCAGCATGTCGGCGCCACCTAGCGTGTAACCTGCTAGTACTTGCGCAATTTGCATTACTTGTTCTTGATACAAAATAATGCCGTAGGTTGGATCAAGTATTGGTTTTAAGCTTTCGTGCTGATACTGCGCATCTGGGTATGAGATTTCTTCGCGGCCCAGTTTTCGGTCGATAAAGTTATCTACCATGCCTGATTGCAGTGGACCTGGGCGGAACAAGGCCACAAGTGCAATCATATCTTCAAAGCAGTCGGGCTTAAGGCGGCGTACTAAGTCTTTCATACCACGCGACTCTAGCTGGAATACAGCAGTCGTTTCGGCGCGAAGTAGCAACTCAATACTTTTTTTATCATCCAGTGGAATGGTGTTTATATCAACGGGGTCTTTACCTTGGCGCTTCATGCGCACATTGGTCATATCGACCGCCCACTGCAATATAGTCAGTGTACGTAAACCCAAGAAATCGAACTTAACTAGGCCGGCTGTTTCTACATCGTTTTTATCAAACTGTGTTACTGGAAACTTACCTTCGTCGTCGCAATAAAGCGCAGCGAAGTCGGTAATAGTGGTTGGCGATATTACTACGCCACCCGCATGTTTACCGGCATTACGTGTACACCCTTCAAGGATGCGACACATGTCGATTAAGTCTTTTACCTCATTGTCGCCATCGTAGGCTTCTTGCAAGCGCGGTTCTACATCAAACGCTTTGGCAAGTGTCATACCGGGGTCACCCGGAATCAATTTTGAAATTCGATCAACAAACCCGTAAGGATGGCCAAGCACTCGCCCTACATCGCGTATTACCGCTTTTGCAGCCATGGTACCAAAGGTAATAATTTGCGAAACCGCATCCCGACCATACAAAGCCGACACGTGATCAATTACTTCGTCTCGTCTATCCATACAAAAATCGACGTCGAAATCGGGCATTGATACACGTTCAGGGTTTAAGAATCGCTCAAAGAGTAAGTCAAACTCAAGTGGATCAAGGTCGGTAATTTTAAGCGCGTACGCAACTAACGAACCCGCACCGGAACCACGACCAGGTCCAACTGGAATATTATTATCTTTACTCCACTGAATAAACTCCATTACGATTAAGAAGTAACCTGGGAATCCCATTTGGTTGATTACACCGAGCTCAATTGCAAGACGCTCATCGTATTCAACACGTTTTACTTTTCTATCTTCTTCGTCGGGGAATAAAAACTGTAGTCGCTCTTCTAGGCCGTCTTGTGACACTTTAACTAAAAAGTCTTCAATTTTAAGCAAGCCGGTTGGGTAATCAGGTAAAAAGTAAGTACCTAATTGCACAGTTACGTTACAACGCTTAGCGATTTCTACGGTATTTTGTAGGGCTTCTGGAATATCGCTAAACAACTCAGCCATTTGCTCAGGTGTTTTTAGATATTGTTCTTCAGAGAACCGTTTAGGGCGGCGCTTATCATCGAGCGTGTAACCATCAAAAATAGCAACACGAATTTCGTGCGCTTCAAAGTTTTCGGGCTTTAAAAACACCACTTCGTTGGTCGCTACAACCGGTAGCTGCTCTTTAGCAGCAAGCTCTACCGCCATGTGCAAGTAATCTTCTTCAAGCGGTCGATTGGTGCGAACAAGCTCTAGGTAGTAGTTATCGCTAAAATGCTGCTTATAAAAACTAACAACCGATTCAATTACAGTCGGATTATTTTTTAATAACGCTTTACCTAAGTCACCGTCTTTAGCGCCTGAGAGAATAATTAAGCCTGCTTTTAGCTCAACTAACCACTCGCGGTCAATCACAGGGCGATGAAATACATGCCCACGCTGATACGCTTTAGATATCAGCAAGGTAATATTTTTATAGCCGTCGTTGTCTTTGGCTAATATGGTTAAGCGGCTTGGCTCATCAGGAAACTCTGGGCTACGAACCCAAAAGTCAGCACCCACTATAGGTTTAATACCTGCATTATGCGTGGCGCCATAAAAACGCACTAAACCACAAAAATTCATTTGATCAGTAATTGCAATGGCTGGCATTTGCAGCTCTTGCGCTTTTGCGACTATTGGCTTTGTTTTAGCAAGGCCATCAACCATCGAAAAGTCTGAATGAACTCTTAAATGAACAAAATCAGGAGCAGCCATGCTTAGCCCTCACCATTGGCTTGCGCCAAAACGCGCTGCACAGGTTTAAAGCTTTTACGATGCTCGTCAATTGCACCGTATTGTTCAAGTGCTGCAAAGTGCGCTTTAGTGGGATACCCTTTGTGCCCTGCAAAACCATATTCTGGGTGGCGTGCATCAAGTTCAAGCATTTCGTCATCGCGTGCTACTTTAGCTAAAATAGACGCTGCTGAAATTTCGGCCACTAAGCTATCACCTTTAACAACAGCTTGTGCTGGCATAGTGAGTTTTGGCAATCGATTACCATCTATAAATACAAATTCAGGTTGTGTGCTTAATGCCTCTACTGCGCGAGTCATGGCAAGCATCGTTGCGTGTAGAATATTTAACTCATCAATTTCTGTTGGACTGCAGCGTCCATACGCGTAGCACAATGCTTTTTCTTTTATTTCAACTGCAAGTGCTTGGCGTTTTTTATCCGTTAATTTTTTAGAATCTGCTAAACCTGCAATTGGTTTAGTGGGATCTAAAATGACGGCGGCAGTGACTACATCACCAACAAGCGGGCCGCGCCCTACTTCATCTACACCAGCAATTAAGGATACATTGGGTCTATCAATTTGCATTTATTAACTCCGCCACAGCATTGGCTGCTTGTTCACTGGCATTTAATCTGATTTTTTCGTGAATAGCTAAAAAGCGTGCTTTTAGCTCTTTGTTATCTGTGTTGAGCATAGGGGTAAGTGCGTTTGTTAAGTTAGTCACATTACACTCGGTTTGTAAAAACTCAGGCACTAGCTCTTCGTCGGCTAATAAATTAGGCAGCGAAAAGTACTTAATATTAAACGTAAATAAAGTTTTAAAAATCCAATAGCTCAAAGGCTTTATTTTATAGCCCACAACCATTGGTTTTTTATAAAGCATACCTTCAAGTGTTGCTGTGCCCGAGGCTAATAAAATAGCATCAGCAGCTTGCATCGCTAATTTTGATTGCCCATCAAGCAGGTTAACATTAAGGTTTGGTGCGGTAGCGTTTAATATATCACTAAACTGCGCTTTGCGTTTTTCGTTAACCAACGGCACCACAATTTTAAGATTGGGGTTTTTAGCTTGCAACTGCGCGGCTGTTTTAATGTAAGTCTCGCTTAGCAAACCAACTTCAGAGCCTCGACTACCAGGTAGCAGCGCCAGTACTTTGTCATCAAGGCTTAAGCCGAGTTCTTCTCGTGCTTTAGTATCGTCGTGCTCAAGTGCTATGTCGTCAGCCAAGGTATGCCCCACAAATGTACATGGCACTTGGTGCTTATCGTAGAACTCTTTTTCAAATGGTAATAATGCTAACACTAAGTTAGTGGCTGCACTTATTGTATGAATGCGCTTTTCGCGCCACGCCCAAACAGACGGACTTACATACTGCACGGTTTTAATACCCGCATCTTTAAGTGGCTTTTCTACACGTAAGTTAAAATCCGGTGCATCAATACCTATAAATACATCAGGTGGGTTATCTACAAAATGCTGCACGAGTTGTTTACGTATTTTAAGCAAACGTGGTAAACGCCCTAGCACCTCAACAAGCCCCATAACCGAAAGCTCATCCATGTCGTAAAGTGTTTTACAGCCCTGCGCTTGCATTTTAGGTCCTGCTATTCCTTCAAAAATAGCGTC
Source organism: Pseudoalteromonas sp. LC2018020214 (assembly GCF_016598755.1). NCBI lineage: Bacteria > Pseudomonadati > Pseudomonadota > Gammaproteobacteria > Alteromonadales > Pseudoalteromonadaceae > Pseudoalteromonas > Pseudoalteromonas sp. LC2018020214. The sequence continues at coordinate 1,212,645 of NZ_CP066804.1, read as the reverse complement.
CGGAAAGTGTTTTTTAAGAGCTTTAATTAAGCCTTCACCTAAAATATCGCCCGACAGTTCACCTGCCACAATACCAATACGTAGTTGTTTTTTATCTTTATTCATTTGATTTTATTTCACAAGTAAACCAGGCGTTCATGCTTGTTAGTTTACCGTGTTTTACTGTTTGGTTAAACGCTTTAAATAACTGGTTTTTTATCACCTAAGTTAAGGCTTTATGTTGTTTGTTTTTAATACTGATGTAGCATAGGAAATATATATTAAGTTTTACTAATATGTATGTTGACAAAAATTGCACAAAAGTAAATACTATTACAAACTTTCAGTAATTACTGAAAGTTCATTAAACCTTAACTTTGCCAATTAAATGTTGCCCTGTTAATCCGTCACTCTCAAGGAGCCAATAATGATAGATGAAACCTTTGTGGATCTATCGCGATTACAGTTTGCTGTTACCGCTCTCTTTCATTTCTTATTCGTACCGTTAACGATAGGTATGACCTGGATTTTAGTTATTATGGAATCGGTTTATGTTATGACCGGTCGCGAAATTTATCGTGATATGACTAAGTTTTGGGGAAAATTGTTTGGTATTAACTTTGCTATTGGTGTGGCGACAGGCCTTACCATGGAATTTGAGTTTGGTACTAACTGGTCTTATTATTCCCATTACGTAGGTGATGTTTTTGGGGCCCCCCTGGCAATTGAAGGTTTAATGGCATTCTTTTTAGAATCGACCTTTGTAGGTATGTTCTTTTTAGGCTGGGACAGGCTTTCTAAACGCCAACATTTAGGCGCGACCTTTTTAATGGCCATTGGTACTAACATGTCGGCGCTGTGGATTTTAATTGCCAACGGTTGGATGCAAAACCCAGTAGGCGCTGAATTTAACTATCAAACCATGCGCATGGAAATGACCAGTTTTGCAGAGCTTGTGTTTAACCCTGTAGCCCAAGTTAAGTTTATTCATACCGTATCGGCAGGTTATGTAGCAGCGTCTATGTTTGTGCTTGGTATTAGTAGCTGGTACATATTGAAGGGTCGTGATTTAGCATTTGCTAAACGCTCTTTTTCAGTCGCATCAGGCTTTGGTTTAGCGTCAATTTTATGTGTAATTTTACTCGGTGACGAATCAGGCTACGAAGTAGGCGAAGTCCAAAAAGTAAAACTTGCCACAATTGAAGCCGAATGGCACACAGAAGAAGCTCCGGCTGCGTTTACCGCATTTGGTTTTCCTGATTCAGAAGAGCAAGTAACACATGCGGCGGTTAAAATACCTTACGCACTTGGGTTAATTGCTACGCGCTCACTAGATGAGCAAGTAACGGGTATTAACGACCTAGAAAAACAACATGAAGTACGTATTCGCAACGGTATGATTGCTTATGAATACCTTACAAAACTCAGAAACGGTGAAGATACGCCAGATAATATTGCCAAATTTAATACTCTAAAAGATGATTTAGGTTATGGCTTGCTACTTAAGCGCTACACACCAGATGTTGTAGATGCTACTGAAGAACAAATTCAAAAAGCAGTTAAAGACTCTTTTCCTAAAGTAGGCCCTATGTTTTGGTCATTTAGGATTATGGTTGCCTGTGGTGTGGCCATGCTAGGTGTATTTATATTGGCATTTTACTACAACGCACACCGTGTTATTGAGCAAAAACGCTGGTTGTTATGGGCTGCCGTATTGAGTATTCCACTACCTTGGATAGCGATTGAATTTGGCTGGATTGTTGCCGAGTATGGTCGCCAACCTTGGGCTATATCTGAAATACTGCCGACCTTTTTAGCCACGTCGTCACTAACAGTAAACGATATTTTAATAAGCTTAACTGGGTTTATTATTTTCTATACTGGTTTAGCCATTGTTGAAGGCTGGTTGATGATCCGCTTTGTTAAGCAAGGACCAAGCTCGCTACATACTGGTAAGTATCATTTTGAATTACCAAACAAAGCTGATAAAACTGAAGGAGAGCAATCATGATTTTTGATTATGAAACATTAAAAATGCTTTGGTGGTTGATCATTGGTGTACTGCTTATTGGTTTTGCTATTACCGATGGCATGGATATGGGCGTTGCTATGTTGCTCCGCCTCGTTGGTAAAACAGATTCAGAGCGCCGCACAGTAATAAACACAATTGGCCCGCATTGGGATGGTAACCAAGTATGGTTTATAACTGCAGGCGGCGCGTTATTTGCGGCGTGGCCTATGGTTTATGCAGCTGCATTTTCGGGCTTTTACTTTGCCATGATGCTAGTACTCTTTGCTTTGTTTTTTAGACCACTTGGATTTGATTACCGCAGTAAAGTAGACTCAAAACGCTGGCGCAATAACTGGGATTGGGGCTTGCTTGCAGGCAGCGCAATTCCAGCATTAGTATTTGGTGTTGCGTTTGGTAATTTATTTTTAGGCGTACCGTTTAATATTGATAACCTTATGCGTGTTAGCTACCAAGGATCATTTTTTGGCTTGCTTAACCCATTTGGATTACTTGCAGGTTTAGTGAGTATTACCATGTTAGTTGCGCATGCAGGTATGTGGTTACAACTTAGAACAGCAAGTGTGGTCGCAGAGCGTTCGGGTCAATATGGTCGCTATTCTCTTATTATGTTTATCGTGTTATTTGCTGCAGCTGGTTTTTGGGTGGCTAACTTAACGGGTTACCAAGTTGTATCTATGGCTGATACACAAAGTCATGCAGACCCTCTAGCTAAAGTAGTCACTACAGCGCAAGGTGCTTGGTTAAGTAATTACAGCGATCGTCCGTGGACAATGACCTTCCCTATTTTAGCCTTTGCAATGGCATTAAGTGCACTTGTGTTTTCTAAATTAAATAAGCCAGCACTTGGACTTATTTCAACAAGCTTAATGTTAATTGGCGTGATTATGACAGCAGGTGTTTCACTGTTCCCATTTATTATGCCATCAAGCAATAATCCAAATATTAGCTTAACAATTTGGGATGCGGTATCGAGCCATAAAACGCTCAATGTAATGTTTGTTGCAGTGTGTATTTTTGTTCCACTTATTTTAGCTTATACCACTTGGTGTTACGTAAAAATGTGGCGCAGAGTAACGGTTGAAGAAATTGAAAACAACACTCATGGTAGCTACTAAGGAGACTAAACAATGTGGTATTTCGCTTGGATTTTAGGTGTACTTTTGGCCTGTACCTTAGGTGTAATAAATGTAATGTGGTACGAATTTCATCAAAATAAAAACAGCATTGCTGATGATGAACAAGCCATGCACGATTTATTAAATGATGCTAACAACACAAAAGATGACGACTAACCCCCGACCAGATCGCGCGCAGCAGCAATCACTGCGCGCTTTTTTAAAGCGTCAAAGTAAACCCGCTGCAGTGTGGTTAAAGTTAAGCATTGCACTGGGTACTTTTAACGCATTACTGATGATTGCAGGTGCTTATTTACTGGCTCAAGCTATTCATAATGTAATGTTTGAAGGTAATAATTTAGCCCAAGTCACTCATTTATTATGGCCCTTAGCAGGCATTATTTTATTGCGCGCGGTGTTTTTAGCGTTAAGTGAGCGCTTAAGTGCATTTGCTGCGCTTAAAATAAAATCGGCTATGCGCCAAACACTTCTTCATAAGCTCAGCTTACTTGGGCCTAGTTATATAGAACAACACGGCCAAGGCGCTACATTAAATACCCTGCATAATGGCGTTGAAGCACTTCACGACTATTATGCTAAATACTTGCCAGGTGTTGCTTACAGCGCGCTTATTCCGCTGGCAATATTGGTAGTTATTTTTCCGACAGATTATAAAGCTGGGCTGATATTTTTATTAACCGCCCCACTTATTCCTTTTTTTATGATTTTAGTAGGCTCTAAAGCCGAAGCTTTAAACCAAAAACGCTGGAAGCAACTTGCTGTACTGGGCAATTACTTTTTTGACCGCGTGCAAGGTTTAACTCAGCTAAAACTATTTAATGCAACATGTACCGAGCTTAAACAAATAGCTAAAATTTCAGATGATTTTAGACACGCGACACTCGATGTTTTAAAAATCGCGTTTTTATCATCATTTGCACTTGAGTTTTTAGCCACTATTAGCGTGGCACTCGTTGCCGTAATTATTGGTTTTAGACTATTTTTTGGCACTCTTGATTTTGCCACTGGCTTTGTGGTGCTACTTTTAGCGCCTGAATTTTATTTACCACTGCGCCAACTAGGTAGTCATTACCATGCACGTTTACAAGGTATTAGTGCGGCGGCCGATATGGTTGCGATTTTAAATGCCCCACTGCCAAGTGACGAAAATGCGTCAGTAACTACAAGCGCACCTGAAAACAATTTAACTTTAAATACAATTAATTCAATAAGTATTACCGACCTTAATTTTATATACCCTGGTAGTAACGAAGGGATTAAAAATATAAATTTAACATTGCCAAATAAAGGCTTAATTGCAGTTGTGGGCAGTAGTGGCTCAGGTAAAAGTACGTTGTTTGATTGTCTATTAGGGTTTCACCCTGAGGTGATTAACAACCTATCTATTAATGATCAGAGTTTAAGTACAACCGATATTACTTACTTGCAAAATAATATTGCATGGATACCACAACAAGCGACGCTATTTTACGACACCATTGCTGCCAACATTAAATTGGCCAAACCCACTGCCACACAGCAAGAGCTTGAACACGCGGCAAAACAAGCTGGTGTGCTTGAATTTATTAATACCCTACCCGATGGTTTTTACACGCTGATAGGTGAGCAAGGTGAAGGGCTTTCTGGCGGTCAAAAACAACGTATTGCACTGGCTCGCGCATTTATAAAACAAGCACCAGTCTTAGTGCTTGATGAGCCCACTGCGCACCTTGATAGTCAAACAGAGCTGCTTATTCAAGATGCTATTAATGAGTACGCTAAAAACAACCTAGTGTTAGTTATTGCCCATAGATTAAATACGGTTAAACATGCCAGCAATATCATTGTGATGCACGATGGAAAAATAGCTGAGCAAGGTGACTTTGAAACACTTGCAGCACAAAATGGTGTATTTGCTAACTTACTAAAAACGGCCAAACAAGGGGTGGCGCATGCGTAATTTTATTCGCTTACTAAAGCTTTGTGCTCCTCATTATAAAGCTATGCTATTGGGTACATTTTTAGCGACGATTACGGTATTAGCTAATGTGGGCCTGTTGGCTATATCTGGCTGGTTTTTAGCATCAATGGCCGCTGCTGGTATTGCGGGCGTACAAATGAATTATTTTACTCCTGCCGGCACGATTCGTTTTTTAGCAATTGTGCGAACAGCATCGCGCTATGGCGAACGACTAGTTACTCATAACGCCACGTTTTTATTACTAAGTGAAATACGTACCAATGTATTTGCAACGTTAAGCAAGCTTAACAATGTTGATTTAGCAATGAGCCGCAGCGCTGATCTAGTTAACCGATTACAAAACGATGTAGACGCACTCGACAAATTTTATTTAAACGTTTTACTTCCTATGCTGGTCGCTCTTTTAAGTGTGCCAATCATCATGCTGTTTATGTCGGCCTATAATGGCAACGTCGCCCTTATTTGCTTTACTGGCATTATACTTATTGGTGTGGTTATACCTGCCCTACTCAGCATAAAGCTCACTAAAAACAGCCATAAAGAAACACAACTTAGTGCACAACTTCGCTCTGAGCTTTCAGATACACTTACAGGCCTTAGAGAGCTTAGTATTTATCAAGCCCGTTCGCAGCAACTTAATAAGTGCGACGAATTAAGCGAGCAGTACAATCAGCAATTATTTATTCGCCACAAAGCACTGGCAAACTCAGATGGATTAAGCTTGTTGGTTGTTCAATTAGCCATGCTTGCTAGCGTAGTAACCATTGTGCCGCTGGTTTACGCAAGCAGTATGGTAAATGTAGAACTTGCTATGTTAAGTTTATTTGTACTGGCAAGCTTTGAAAGCGTATTACTACTACCCAACGCGTTTATAGAGCTTCCGAGTGTTTTAAAAGCAGCAGAGCGATTGTTTACACTTGAAGATAAAGCAGCTAGTACGCAAATTGAAAGTAAACATGTAGACATTGATGAAAACTTTAGCGCGCAAAATCACAAGTTAGTACTTAACAATATTAGCTACCAATATGGTGAACAAACAGCGCTAACTAATATCAGTTTTGAACTAATGCCTCAGCAAAAAGTAGCGATTGTAGGTAGAAGCGGCAGCGGTAAAACGACGCTTGTAAATTTACTTACTGGTTTATGGCCTTTGCAACAAGGCAGCATAACGCTAAACAATCAAAATAGCGTTGTTGACTTACATTCGTTAAATAATGATATACGCGCAAATGTTATAAATATACTCGCCCAGCAGCACCATATTTTTGATGGCACATTAAGTGAAAACTTACGTTATGCCGCGCCAAATGCAACTAAAGAGCAAATGATTGAAGCGCTCGCATTAGCTCAATTGAGCCCATGGTTTAATGAGCTAAAAGAAGGTTTAAAAACACGTTTAGGCACTGGCGGGCGTAACGTGTCGCAAGGCCAATCTAGGCGTATAGCCATTGCCCAAGCATTACTTAAAAACCCTGCTATTTTAGTACTTGATGAACCAACTGAGGGTCTTGATAATCAATCTAAGCAAGGGGTAATGCAAGCAATAATGCATGTTATGGATAACGCGAGCGTGCTGACAATTACGCACGATCCCGCTCTACTTGCTCAAATGGATAATGTTGTATGGTTAGAAGGCGGTAAAGTAGTCGCACAAGGCTCTCATAAAGAGCTCAGTAACACTTATCCCGACTATGTTGCGCTAACTACCCGGTTTTAAAACCGTTACTGATACATCAATAACGCCGACTTTAGGGTCGGCTATCTTTTTAAACATACTCTTTGATAAATCAATAATACGACCTCGCACATACGGGCCTCTATCGTTAATTCTTACCGTGACTGATTTATTATTAGCGAGGTTGGTAACAACGACCTTAGTGCCAAAGTCGAACTCTAAATGGGCTGCTGTGGCGGCTTGTTGGCTAAAGCGCTCTCCGTTGGCAGTTGTTCTCCCGTGATATTTGTCAGCATAAAAAGATGCTTTACCAACTTGAGTAACCTCTCCAGTAGATGATTTAACAATAGGTTGGCTACTACAAGCGGCTAACGCTGAAGTAATAAAAAGAGTGACAACTAACTTAGGTAAACGCATAGGATGACTTTTATTATACAAATTAGATGCATACTAACTTGAGCTCGCTGAGTATTAACTGAATTAGGTCTAAACCGTGGGCAATAAAAAACCACCTTCGATTTATCATCTAGGGTGGTTTTTTTATGCTTAGAGCAAAACGCGCGAATTATCTTACAATGCCGCGCTCTGAGCTTTTAACAAAGTCGACCATCAATTTCACAGCAGGGTACTTTTCAGCATCTTCACTAAGCGATTCAATCGCTTCGTCTGCACCTAAGCTTTTACGGTAAAACGCTTTGTATGCACGTCGTACAGCCATAATTTCATCACTTTCGAAACCACGACGTTTCATGCCTTCTTTATTGATAGCGGCAGGACCTGCTGGCATACCAATGGTAGTAACAAAAGGTGGTACATCTTTGTTAACACCTGAATACATACCAATAAAGGCATGAGCACCAATTTTACAAAACTGATGAACTCCCGAATTACCACCTAAGATAACCCAGTCGCCTACATGTACATGGCCAGCCACACTTGCATTGTTAGCAAAAATTACGTTATCGCCAATTACTGCGTCATGTGCAACGTGTGTATAAGCCATAAATAAGTTATTACTACCAATTTTAGTAACGCCTTGGTCTTGAATTGTACCACGGTGAATAGTGGCACATTCACGGATAACATTGTTATCACCCATGATTAATGTGGTTGGCTCGTTGTTGTATTTTTTGTCTTGGCAGGCTTCGCCCACAGACGCAAACTGAAAAATATGATTGCCAGAGCCAATAGTTGATGGCCCTTTAACAACAACATGAGACTCAATAATACAGTTATCACCGATAACAACATCATTGCCAATATAACTATACGGACCAACTGAGACATTGTTACCTAGTTTAGCGCCAGGTTCGATTATTGCTGTAGAATGGATCACTATTAAAACTCTCTTCTCGCACACATAATTTCGGCACTACACACTACTTTGCCGTCGACTCTAGCTTCTGCTGCAAACTTCCAAATGTTGCGACGTTCTTTTAAAAACTCAACATGAAGGTGCATTGTATCACCTGGGATCACTGGCTGTTTAAAACGTGCGTTATCAACAGCAGCAAATAAATATAATTCGTTTTCACTACGATTTTCTACTGTTTTAAAACCTAATAAACCCGTGGCTTGCGCCATTGATTCTAATATTAGCACACCAGGAAAAATTGGCTGATTTGGGAAATGGCCAGTAAATATAGGTTCGTTTATAGAAACATTTTTAATAGCATGTAAAGATTTGCCAGGTGTAAAATCAATAACACGATCAATTAATAGCATCGGGTAACGGTGCGGTAATAAACTTAAAATTTCTTGAATATCAAGGCTATTTAATTCGTTTGCCAAAATAGCATCCTTATTAGTGTTCAACGTTATGACTTAGCCAATGCTTCCAGCGCTTTAAGACGAGATTTCATGTCTGAAAGGTTACGCAAGTGAGCTATTGATTTACGCCATTCTTTGTTTGTTGTATGGGGCATACCAGATGAGTAAATACCTGGTTCGGTGATTGATTTTGTCACCATACTCATGCCGGTAATTATAACACCATCACATACAGACATGTGACCATTAATTGCAACCATGCCACCAATTTGACAGTTTTTGCCAATGGTAACGCTTCCTGCAAGTACGGTGCAGCCCGCGATTGCGGTGCCTGAATTAACTTCAACGTTGTGCGCTATTTGACACTGATTATCGATAATAACATTGCTATGGATAATGGTATTGTCCAGTGCGCCACGATCAATTGTCGTGCTTGCACCAATTTCAACTTTGTTACCTATGACCACTGAACCAAGCTGAGGTATTTTTACCCATTGCCCGCGTTCGTTCGCATAGCCAAACCCATCACTACCTACAACACTATTTGCTTGAAACAAACAATCTGAACCAATTTCAACATCGTGATAAATAGTCACACTAGACCAAAGCTTAGTGCCAGAGCCTATTTTAACACGTTCTCCGATAAAACTGTTCGGACCAATTTGCGCATTGTCACCTATCACCGCATCAGCTTCAATGACTGCATTAGCCCCTATAGCGGCGCTGTCACTAACAATCGCTGTTGAATGAACCGTAGCACTTGGATGAATACCCGTCGAGGCTGAGCGTGGTGTTGTATCCATAAATTGCGCTAATTTTGCGTAACTTACATACGGGTTAGCAACAATAATTTTGCTACCACTAAAGTACTGAGCATCGGCTTGGCTTACTATTACAGCGCTAGCTTGAGTAGTTTCAAGTTGCGAGCGATATTTTGAGTTCGCTAAAAATGCAATATGCCCAGAATGGGCATTTGCAAGTGTCGCTATTTTTTTTATTTCTAAAGCGCCATCACCCTGAAGTTCGGCGCCTAGAAGTTCCGCAATTTGCGAAAGCGTATAATTTTGCATAGAGTGATTATTTCTTACTAACTGCAGCTACAACTTTAGACGAAAGATCAGTTACTTCTTTAGGGTTAAAGTAAATTGTTGTGTCTTTTACTTTAACTTCGTCGAAGTCGCCGTCTTTAGCAATTTCTTCAATTGTTTTGATTATCACACCTTGAACTTTAGCAAGCTCTTGGTTTTGGCGCGCTTTGATTTCTTGCTCTAAAGGACGACCTTGTTCAGCAAGATTTTTTTGCATGCCTTGAATTTTATCACGTAGTGCATCTTTTTGAGCTTGGCTCATAGTTGTACTTTCACGTTTAAATTTTTCAGCTTCAAAACGAATATCGCCTTGTAACTTTTCAAGCTCTTGACGACGTTCAGCAAACTCAGTTTGTAAAGACTGTTCAATTTTAGCCATTTGAGGAATTTGCTTGTAGATTTCCTGCATATCAACAATACCTACTTTGTGTGCAAATGCATTCACAGAAGTACCCATCATTAAAGTTGCTAAAACTGCTACAGCTGTTGATTTAAATAATTTTTTCACAAAAAACTCCTTTAGAAAGTGTTACTAATGTTAAAGCTGATGGTTTTCGTATCGTCATCTTCTTCTTTTTGCAATGGATACGCAAAACTGATCAGCATTGGACCCATTGGAGAGATCCATTGTAATGAAAGACCGGTTGAAACCCTAAAGCGCATTGGGTCTGAATAGTCATCTAATTTAGCACGTTCATCAACGCCTAAGTTTTGATAGCGGTCTACGTTAAACTCAGTATCCCATACGTTTGCAGCATCAACAAAGAAGCTAGTACGTACAGAGCTGGTATTTTCTTCATCTAAGAATGGCGTAGGAACAATTAGCTCCATACCTGCCACTGCTTTAGCATTACCACCAATACGGCCTTGTGGCACTAGAATATCAAATTCTGATGCGCCACCAATGCTACCGGTTGTAGTACCGTCTGCACCTGGCGTACCCGGAATAGACTGCGGTATACGCGATACAGCACGTGGTAATATTGTATTACGGTCAAAGCCACGAAGTTCCATTTCCGTTATACGGAAGTATTCTTGGAATGGCAGTGTTTGCTCATACCCGTTTGTAGAACCATAACCATTACCATAACCAAGCGCTGCACGCGTTGAGAATACCCAACGGTGGTCATTTGATATAGGCCAGTAAAAACGCGAATCGTAATTCAGTTTAAAGTACTGAAGATCTGAGTTAGGCGTTGTTGCTGTTAAGTTTAGAGTTTGGCGCGAACCCGCTGTTGGGAATAAACCACGGTTAACTGTAATACGCGACCAACCAACACTCAGCTCATACTTAGTAAAGTCAAAGCCTGCATCTGGGTTGTCTGGATCTAAGAATGTTTCACGAAGTACACGCGTTTGCTCGTACTCTGCAATATCCGAAAGCTCTTCTTTAATCCAACGGGCGCCAAAGTTAACACGATTTACAGCATCAATTGGAAAACCAATATTTGTGCCTAAACCATAACTTTTTGATTTGTACTCAACAAGGCTAAATTTACTTGCATCGTAGTTTCTGTAAAAAATGCTACTGCCTTGCGATACACCATCTGGCGTAAAGTATGGGTCTGTGTACGATAAGCTTAAGCTTTCAGAACCTGTAGACGTGTTAAGGTTTAAACCAATTTGGTTACCTGTGCCTAAAAAGTTAGATTCTGTTACACCAATATTAAACTGCAGACCTAAGTAAGAACCATAAGCAAGACCAGCATTAAAGCTACCCGCTGATTGCTCTTTTACAGTAAAATCTACATCTACTTGGTCATCCACACCTGGTACAGGCACTACGTTAAAATCAACAGTTTCCATGTAAGGCAAACGTTGAATTTGTAGTTTTGAACGCTCAAGGTTTTGATTAGATAACCAGGCGCCTTCAAGTTGTGTCATTTCACGGCGAAGTACTTCATCAGCTGTATTTTGGTTACCACCAACAATAATACGACGAACATATACACGCTTACCTGGATTAACCGATAGTGTTAGTTGTACTTCTTGCTTTTCGTCGTCAATTTCTGGAATTGTACGTACTTCAGCGTTAGCGTAACCAAAACGTGCTAAATAGCTTTTAATAAATTCTTCTGACGAAGTAACGACTGAGCCATTGTAAAGCTCACCCGCTCTAAGTGGGATAACACTTTTAATTAAGTCTTCACGGCCAAGCAAGTCACCAATAAAGTCAAAGCCTTTAACGGTATATTTTACGCCTTCAGTTAAGTTAGCTGTAACGTAAACTGATTCACGTTCAGGGCTCACTGATACTTGCGTTGAATCGATATTAAAACGTAGGTAACCACGGTCTAAATAATAACTACGAATTTTTTCTAAGTCGCCTTCAATGGTTTGCTTTTGGTAGCGATCGCTACCCATAAACTGCCACCAAGGTAAATCTTGCTGCGATTCAGCAAGTTTAAGAAGCTCTTCATTAGAAAAAAGTTCATTACCCACTAAGTTAATTTGTCGGATAGAAGCTGCATCACCTTCATCAAACTCTAATTTAAGTTTAACGCGGTTACGAGGCAATTTAGTAATGCTGATATCTACTTTAGCGTTGTATTTACCAATACTGTGGAAAAACTCAACTAAGCCCTTTTCGATACTATCGATAACGGTTTTATCAAGTGGTTCACCTTGGCGAATATCTTGCTGATCAAGAGACTCATTAAGCTGCTCGTCTTTAATGTCTTTATTGCCTTCAAACTCAATGAAGCTGATGGTAGGACGTTCCGTTACTTTAAAAATAACGTTGTTGCCATCACGAAGGGCTTTTATGTTATCAAAGTGCCCAGAACGATAAAGTGACTTTATTGTTTTTGAAATCGTATAGTCATCAACATTATCGCCTACGTTAATAGGAATATGTGTTAGCGCTGCACCAAGTGCTACACGCTGCAAACCTTCAACTTTCAGGTCTTCAACAATAAAGGAGTTTTGGCCTAGGGCTGCAAAACTTGCACCCAATAAACTTGTTACTGCCAAATGTTTTTTTATAGCCATTTTATTATCTTTATCCTTTACAACTGTATTACCGCATAACACCCTACTAAAGTGGTGCTTTACAATCGTGTTCTAATTAGTAATTTGCCACGCTGTAAAACTACAAACGCGATACATCATTGAACAAAGCGAAACATGTTAGAAAAATGAGCAACAGGGCGCCCACTTTAAAACCAAACTCTTGTGTCTTTTCAGAGACCGGCTTTTTACGAAAAAGTTCAATTATGTAATACATTAAGTGTCCACCATCAAGCACTGGTAAGGGTAATAAATTAAATACACCCAAGTTAACGCTTATTAAGGCTAAAAAGCTTAAAAAGGCCACTAACCCATAGCTTACGCTAGTTCCAGCGCCTACTGCAATGCCCACAGGGCCACTTAAATTCTTAACCGAAACCTGGCCTGTAATTAAATTACCAATCATGTCAAAACTGAGTGTAATTAAGCGCCACGTTTCTTTTGTGCCTCGCACGATACTATCGAGCGGGCCGTAATGTCTAGTCTCTACATAACCATCAGGCCATTGCTGTACAACAGGAGCAACGCCTAAAAAGCCTTGCTCAATACCGTTATTATCAATGCGCCCTTTAGGGGTTACTGTAATGGCTTTTATAGTATCTTGTCTTTTTACACTAAATTGTAAAGATTTGTTAGCTGATTGCGTAATAAGATTAACTAATTGCTGCCAATTGCTTATTGTTTCACCGTTTACAGCCAAAATTGTGTCATTAACTTGTAAATTAGCGTGTTCTGCAGCTGAGTCTTTAGTTACGGCGGCAATTGTTAAAGTTGCTTGAGGTCTAAACGGTACAATACCTAACGAGCTTAATGGTGGCACGTCTTGCTGATCTAGTTTCCACCCCTCTAAATTAAGCGTTTTAACACGTGGTTGAAGGTTTTTATCGCGCACTATCACTTCAACGCTTTCTTCACCTAAATTAGACATAAGTGCAAACGTGGCATCTTGCCAGGTCGCTATATCATCATCACCAATTTTTATAATATGTTGAGAAGGCATAATGCCCGCTTGCTCTGCCCGGCTACCCTCGGTAATACTACCTACCACAGGCTTTACCGACTGCACACCCACCATATACATTACAGCAAGAGCAAAAATGGCAAACAAAAAGTTGGCCATTGGACCCGCTGCAACTATGGCAATACGTGCTTGTACAGATTTAGCGTTAAACGATAAATGACGTTGGTTTGCCGGCACGTCATCAACACGCTCATCAAGCATTTTTACATAACCGCCTAATGGAATAGCCGCAATCACATATTCGGTATTATATTTATCGTGCCATTTTAATAGTGGCTTACCAAAGCCAATTGAAAAACGCAGCACTTTAACGCCCATTTTTCGTGCAACCCAAAAATGGCCATATTCATGTATGGCCACTAAAATACCAAGCGCTAAAATAAATGAGCCAAGATTCCAAAAAAAATCAAACATATTAATGCGCCACTTTTGTTATAAATTCTGAAGCGCTAATACGCGCTAATTTATCGCACTCTAAAATTTCATCTAAGCTTTGTACATTGGTATACGTTGCAGATTCAAGCGTTTGTGCATTTATTTTGTATATATCAGTAAAACCAATTTTACCGTTTAAGAATGCACTTACTGCTATCTCATTTGCAGCATTAACCGTTGTAGTCGCGCCCTGCCCTGCACTACACGCATCAATCGCTAATTGTAAATTTGGATAGCGAGAAAAGTCAGGCTTGGTGAATGAGAAATCACATATATCAGAGAAGTTTAACGGTTTAACGCCTGCATTAATTCGCTCCGGGTATGCAAGTGCATGGGCAATTGGCGTGCGCATATCAGGGTTACCCATTTGCGCTAAAATAGAACCGTCATGATATTGCACCATTGAGTGAATAATACTTTGTGGATGAATCACTACGTCTATATCACTGGTGTCGCAATTGAATAACCACTTAGCTTCAATAAACTCTAAGCCTTTATTCATCATAGTGGCCGAGTCTACTGATATTTTTTGACCCATCGACCAGTTAGGATGCGCCACGGCTTCACTTACAGTTACATCTTTTAGTGTGTTTATATCGCGCGTTAAAAACGGGCCACCAGAACCGGTAAGCAAAATTTTACTTACGCCATGTTGCTGTAAATTTTGATCGCCTTTGGCACTTTGTAACGAAGAAGGTAGACATTGAAAAATAGCATTATGTTCGCTATCAATTGGCAGCAAGGTCGCTTTATGTTGTTTAACTTTATCAATAAACAACTGACCTGACATAACTAACGATTCTTTATTAGCAAGGAGTACTTTTTTACCTGCTTCTACTGCACTTAATGTTGGCAGTAAACCAGCGGCACCTACAATTGCCGACATCACGACATCAACATCTGGGTGAGCACATAAGTCGCACATTGCTTGCTCGCCGTGCATAACAAGCGTTTGGCATGGTGTATTAGCTAAATAAGCAGATAACTGCTCAGCGGCTTGCTGGGTAGCCATAATCGCATAAAGTGGTTCGTGTTCAATACACAGCTCAGCCATTTTTTTTGCGTTTTGCCCTGCAGCTAAAACAAAAACATCAAATAACTCTTTATTGCGCGATACAACATCTAGTGTACTTAAACCAATTGAACCTGTTGCGCCTAAAATAACCAGCAATTGCTTTTGGCTCATAAACTAAGAGTCCACGCATAGCACATTACAAACATTGGAGCTGCAGCCGTTAAGCTGTCAATGCGATCTAAAATACCGCCGTGCCCAGGTAAACAACGGCCGCTATCTTTTAAACCGGCTTCACGTTTAAACATGCTTTCCAGTAAATCACCTACCGCAGAGAACAATGCAATAAATGCAGTCATTATCGCGTAGATAGGCCAAACACCTAAATCAACATCGGTAAAGTGACAAAATGCTAAAACAAAAATGATAGAAGCGACTACACCGCCTGCTAACCCTTCAATTGTTTTATTAGGGCTCACTTTTGGCATAAGTTTATGCTTACCAAAGCTCTTACCTGAAAAATAAGCACCAACGTCTGCACTCCAAACAATACCCAATACGACTAAAATAAGTACAGAGCCAAAATGTGTTGATTCAGCATATTGCGCACTGCGCAGCGTATTTAGTGCAAGCCATAACGGCACAAGTGTTAATAAACCTGCAATGCCGCGCATTACTAAACCTTCATTCCACGCTTTAGCCATTTCTGGATAGCGCCAAATTAAATAACTAGCAACAATCCACCAAGCAAACGAAAGCGTAAATAAGTAATTTGCATCACCTACTAGCTTGCCATTTTCCCATAGTGATTCAATAGGCCAATGTAAATTAAGCAGGCCAAGTAAGGCTGCAATCAATACAACAAAAGCACCACGTTTGAGCTTATCGCATAAACCCATAAACGCAGACCATTCCCATGCGCCTAATAATACTATTGCACCGGCAAAGTAACTAAATAACGTAAGCGGTGTATAAAAAACCAAAGCTAATGCCGATGGTGCAAGCACAAGTGAGGTTAAAATTCGTTGTTTTAACAAAATGTGACCCTTATTCTATTTAGGTTTGAGCGAGTAATTGTTTTATTTGTTCGCCCGTACAACCAAAACGTCGCTCTCTGGCAACGTAACACGCTATAGCCTCAGCAAATGCTGCTTCATTAAAATCAGGCCAAAGTGTCTCGGTAAAGTAAAGTTCTGCATAAGCAACTTGCCATAGTAAAAAATTACTAATACGAACATCGCCACCAGTGCGAATAAGTAAATCAGGTTCAGCCTGATCTGCCATGCTCATATGCTGTGCTAAGCGCTCTTCTGTAATATCTTCTGCGTTGAGTGTGCCTTGCGCAACTTGCAAAGCAAGTTGTTTAGCCGCGTTAGCCATATCCCAACGACCACCGTAATTAGCTGCAACATTTAAGCGCAATCCGGTATTATTTTCAGTCAGCTTATGCGCAGCGTCTACCTTGCTACGTAATCCTTCAGAAAATCGTGATAAGTCTCCAATAATGGTCAGTTTTACATTGTTTTTATGAAGCTTTTTAACTTCCTTTGTTAAAACAAATAAGAAAAGCTCCATTAAAGTTTTTACTTCGTCTTCAGGGCGGCGCCAGTTTTCACTACTAAAAGCAAATAAGGTTAACGATTGTATCCCTAATTTAGTACAAAACTGAACAGATTGACGAACTGCGTCTACGCCTTTTTTATGCCCATACACACGAGGTCTATTTCTAGCTTGTGCCCAACGTCCGTTCCCATCCATGATGATAGCAACATGTTTGGGTAAACATTGCTGTGAAATTGTGTCAGCATCTAGAACCATAAATATCGAGTATCCCATAAAAAAACGCCGCCTAGTATACCCTAGACGGCGTTTCAAAACTAATAATTTTAATAGGTCCTGTCGACCTTTCAGGATTGTAATTTATTCAATCTAGGCAGAACCCTTTGAGCAGCGCGTTTTTAGATTTTATGCATTGCTATCGCCTAATAATGGGAAATAACCACACTACGTAGGCTCTGCCTTGCCTTAAAACCAAACACACTACTGCAAATTCAACCTCAAAAGATAAACAGGCCCTACTTAGATTTCCATTAACTCTGCTTCTTTAGCAGCTAATAGAGTATCCATTTCTTTGATAAACCTATCTGTAAGTTTTTGAATCGCATCATCTGATTGACGCGCTTCATCTTCAGATATTTCTTTATCTTTTAATAAACCTTTTACATCGCCATTAGCATCACGACGAATGTTTCGAATAGCAACACGACCGCCTTCAACTTCGCCACGTACAATTTTGATTAGGTCTTTACGACGCTCTTCTGTAAGTGGAGGAAGTGGTACACGAATAACAGTACCTGCCGACATAGGGTTTAAACCTAAGTCAGACGCCATAATTGCTTTTTCAACAGCTTGCGCTAAAGACTTATCAAATACACCAATAGCAAGTGTACGAGAATCTTCAATTGTTACGTTAGCAACTTGGTTTAAAGGCGTTGGTGCACCGTAGTACGACACCATAATGCCATCTAGGATTGCAGGATGTGCACGGCCAGTACGAATTTTAGATAATTGGCTACCTAGTGCAGTTACACTTTTTTGCATGCGCGCTTGCGCGTCTTTTTGAATATCGTTAATCACGGTTTAATCCTAATTATTTGATTATTTCATCTGAGGCTTGTGAAGAAATAAGTGTTCCTTCTTCTTCACCCATAATTACGCGTTTTAGCGCGCCTGATTTATTCATATTAAATACGCTCAATGGCATATTGTGATCGCGGGCTAGAGTAAATGCCGCTAAATCCATAACTTTTAATTCTTTTTCAATGATTTCATTGTAGCTTAAGTGGCTGTAAAGCGTCGCTTCTGGGTTTTTAACAGGATCATCACTGTACACGCCATCCACTTTAGTCGCTTTAATTACTGTATCCGCTTCAATTTCGATACCGCGTAAACACGCTGCAGAATCGGTAGTAAAAAATGGGTTACCAGTGCCCGCTGCAAAAATAACAACGCGGCCAGTTTTCAATAAACTAATTGCTTCAGCCCAGTTATAAGCGTCACATACACCATTTAGCGGAATAGCCGACATTAAACGACAGTTTACAAATGCACGGTGTAGCGCATCACGCATTGCAAGGCCATTCATAACCGTTGCAAGCATACCCATGTGGTCGCCTACTACGCGGTTCATACCTGCTTCTGCAAGTGAACCACCACGTAAAAAGTTACCTCCACCAATAACTAAACCCACTTCTACGTCAAGCTCTACTAGCTCTTTAATTTCTTGTGCCATACGGTCTAAAACTTTAGGGTCGATGCCGAAGCCTTCGTCTCCCATTAAAGCTTCACCACTTAATTTGAGAAGAACACGTCTAAAAATAGGTTTGCGATTGATAGTCATAGTATAGGGGCCAACTTTTATTGAATTATGGATAAAAAATAACCGCGCTTATGTTAAACATAAAAGCGCGGTTATTTTAAAGAATTTCTAGCTGTGAAGCAAAACCAAATAGTACTTTAATTGCATCTAATTTCCTTTTGCATCACAAATAGTTAATCTTACTGACCTTTAGCAGCTGCAATTTGAGCAGCAACTTCAGCAGCAAAATCTTCTTCTTTCTTCTCGATACCTTCACCAACTTCTACACGTACAAAGCCAGTAACTGTTGCGTTTTTCTCTTTAAGAATATCGCCAACAGATTTTTTAGGTTCCATGATGAAAGCTTGACCAGTAAGAGAAACCTCACCAGTGAATTTTTTCATGCGACCAACAACCATCTTCTCAGCGATTTCAGCAGGCTTGCCTTCATTCATCGCGATTTCGATTTGTACTTGCTTTTCTTTTTCTACAACGTCAGCTGGTACGTCTGAAGGAGTTAAGTACTCTGGACGTGAAGCAGCAACGTGCATTGCAACGTGCTTAAGTGTTTCTTCATCAGCAACACCTGCAACAACAACACCGATACGGTCGCCATGACGGTACTCAACTAGGTTTTCACCAGCGATGTACTGCAGACGACGTACGTTGATGTTTTCGCCAATTTTAGTTACTAGCTCAACACGGTCTTCTTCAAACTTAGCTTGTAAGTCTTCGATAGTAAGAGTGTCAGCAATTGCAGCTTCAGCAACTTTATCAGCAAATGCTAAAAAGCTTACGTCTTTTGCAACGAAGTCTGTTTGACAGTTAACTTCTACTAGTACTGCAACACCAGCGTTTTGCTTGATGATGATAGTACCTTCAGCAGCAATGTTACCTGCTTTTTTAGCTGCTTTAGCAGCGCCACTTTTACGCATGTTTTCAATCGCTAACTCGATGTCGCCATCAGTCTCAGTTAACGCTTTTTTACAATCCATCATGCCAGCGCCTGTGCGCTCGCGTAATTCTTTAACTAGGGCAGTAGTTACAGCCATTAGTAAATCCTCAAATCTGAAATCTGAAATCTGGTTTAGATAAGCGGGTTACCCGCTCTACAAGAATAACAAGTCTTCACCTTAAAAAGATGAAGACTTGATGATAGCTAATTACTCAGCTTCAACGAAATCGTCTTTCTCAGCTTGAGCAACGATGTTATTCTCGCGACCTTCAGTGATAGCAGCTGCAACAGCGCTAGTGTAAAGGCTTACAGCACGGATAGCATCATCGTTACCAGGAACGATGTAATCAACGCCGTCTGGGTTAGAGTTAGTATCAACGATTGCAACAACAGGGATACCTAGGTTGTTTGCTTCACGGATAGCAATGTGCTCGTGGTCAGCATCGATAACGAAAAGCGCGTCTGGAAGACCGCCCATGTTTTTGATACCACCAAGGCTCTTTTCAAGCTTTTCCATTTCGCGGTTAAGCATTAACGTTTCTTTCTTAGTTAATTTCTCGAAAGTACCGTCTTGGCTTTGTGCTTCAAGGTCTTTAAGACGCTTGATTGATTGACGTACAGTTTTCCAGTTAGTCAACATACCACCTAACCAACGGTGATTTACGAAGAACTGATCGCTTTCTAAAGCAGCTGCTTTAACTGCGTCGCTTGCTGCGCGCTTAGTACCAACGAAAAGAACTTTACCTTTGTTTGCTGCAGCACTTGATAAAAACTTAAGTGCGTCGTTGAACATTGGTACAGTTTGCTCAAGGTTGATGATATGTACACGGTTACGTGTGCCGAAGATGAAAGGCTTCATCTTAGGGTTCCAGTAACGTGCTTGGTGACCAAAGTGAACACCAGCTTGAAGCATATCGCGCATTGAAACGTTTGCCATTTTATAGATCCTCTATAGTTGTTTAGGGTTAGGCCTCCACATATCCCATAGCACCAACACCGAAGTAATTAAACTTCAAATGCACCCAAGTGTATGTGACGATACGTGTGTGTGTTAAAATAAAATTGTGTTTGCCTTAAATACAAAAAATCATTTAAGAATTTATTTGTAAAAAGACGGCGCGCTTTATACCATATTAAAATTAAATACTCAACGTCGCGTGCAAAATTTGTTCGGCGATAAATGTTAGAAACTCAACTTTGGAGCCTCAATGAGCGCTATTATCAAGACCCCTGAAGAAATAGAGAAAATGCGCGTAGCTGGGCGCTTAGCGGCCGATGTACTTGAAATGATCGGCCCTCATGTAGTGCCGGGTGTTACCACCGATGAGCTAAATACACTTTGTCATGATTATATTGTTAATGTGCAACAAGCAATCCCTGCTCCGTTAAATTATCATGGCTTTCCAAAATCAGTTTGTACGTCAGTTAATCATGTTATTTGTCACGGAATTCCAAATGACAAAGCATTAAAAGAAGGCGACAGCGTAAATATTGACGTAACTGTCATTAAAGATGGCTACCACGGCGATACTTCTAAAATGTTCCACGTTGGTACACCAAACATCCAAGCTAAGCGTCTTGCAGAAGTAACACAAGAAAGCTTATACCTTGCTATTAAAATGGTAAAACCAGGTGTGCGCTTAGGTGATATCGGCTCTGCTATTCAAAAATATGCCGAAAGTTTTAATTACTCTATTGTTCGTGAATATTGCGGCCACGGTATTGGCGCAGGATTTCATGAAGAACCACAAGTAATGCACTACGGTAAAGCGGGTACTGGCGAAACTTTAAAAGCGGGCATGTGCTTAACAATTGAGCCAATGGTTAATGCGGGTAAACGCCAATGTAAGCTACTTAAAGATGATTGGACTGTAGTAACTCGCGACCGCAGCTTGTCTGCACAGTGGGAACATACTTTATTAGTGACTGAAAATGGTGTTGAAATTTTAACGCTACGATCAGATGATACTATCGACAGGATCATAGAACACTAATAATAAATAAGAAATTAGGAGCCAGCCCACGTGGCATTACCCAACAAAGTAAAAAAGTTGCTCAGCGATGCTGAGCAACTTAGTGATTATCGCGATTGTTCTAGCTATTTTTATAAATGGTTACATAACGAATTTTCTAAACAACCGGTTGGGAATTTAATTAATGCCCGGGCTGAGTTTATTGACCGCCTACTAATTAAGCTTTTTCATGTTTACGACTTAGCGCGCGAACCTGATTTAGCATTAATAGCAGTAGGCGGATACGGACGTGGCGAGCTACATCCCTACTCCGACATCGACTTTTTATTGCTTGTAACTAAACCGCCAAGCGAAGAAATATGCGAAAAAATAGGCCAGTTTGTCACCATGCTATGGGATCTCAACTTAGAGATTGGCCACAGCGTGCGCACGATAGAACAAGCCATCGAGCAAAAACGTGAAGACGTTACTTTTGCCACCAGCTTACTTGAAAGCCGCCTTATTTTTGGTAATCATATTGAGTTTGAAAAACTCAAAACGCATATTCTAGAAACACCCGTATGGCGCTCCGGTGAGTTTTTTACTGCCAAAGTTCAAGAACAGAACTTACGTCACAAAAAGTGCCACGGCACCGCGTATAATCTTGAGCCAAACATTAAAGAAAACCCCGGTGGCCTGCGCGACTTGCAAACTATTATTTGGGTTGCAAAAAAGCACTTTAGAACCGAAACCCTACAAGAGTTAATAAGTCACGGCTACTTAACCCATGAAGAGTTTCAAGAGCTTTCAGAGTGCCTAGAAAACCTATGGAATATTCGCTTTGCACTGCATCTAGCCGCAGGTCGAGCTGAAAACCGCTTATTGTTTGATCATCAACCACAAGCAGCCGAAATTTTAGGTTTTGGTAGCGACGGTAAAGCCTCTGTTGAGCGTATGATGAAGCGCTTGTTTAGAATAATGAGCCGCGTTCGTGAACTTAACCAAATGCTACTTTCATACTTTGAGCAAAGTATCATGCCCGAAAGTAGTGAAAAAACGGTGATAGTACTCGACAGAAACTTTGAGCAAGTGGGTCATCAAATACGCGTAAAAGATCCATCTGTATTTTTTAGACGTGACCAACTTTTTGTATTGTTTGAGCACATAGCAGACAACCCTGCAATAACGCATATTTACCCAAGCACTATACGTACAATCCGCCAAGTACGCCGCCGTTTATTGGGGGATTTACAAGATTATGCAGCCTGTCGTGAAGCCTTTTTACGCTTAGTTAAACACCCTAATGGTATGGGCCGCGCATTTACGCTTATGCACAAGCACGGCATGCTTGCCGCCTACTTACCGCAGTGGCGTAATATATTTGGACAAATGCAGTTCGATTTGTTTCACGCCTACACCGTAGATGAGCATACTCACAAATTAATCAAAAATATTTACGAATACTTTGATAAAACAGGCATTAGCGAGTTTCCTATTTGTAGTGAAATAGTCACTCGCATGGATAAACCAGAGCTACTTTATTTAGCCGGTATATTTCACGACATTGCTAAAGGACGAGGGGGAGATCACTCAGAACTTGGCGCTGTTGATGCTATAGCCTTTGCTAAATTACATGGCTTTTCATCCTCTGATGCAAAATTAGTTGCGTGGCTTGTAAGTAACCATTTACTTATGTCGGTTACCGCGCAGCGTAAAGATATTAACGACCCTGCTGTAATAAAAGACTTTGCAACACGTATTAAAACAGAACGCCAACTCGACTATTTATATTGTTTAACCGTTGCCGACATCCGTGCAACCAACGACAACTTATGGAACGATTGGAAAAACACCCTACTGCGTGAGTTGTACTTGCACACGCAACGCGCATTACGCTTAGGGCTTGAAAACCCAATGGATCAGCGCGACCAAATTCGCGATAAAAAGCACCAAGCTAAACAACGTCTACTCAACTTAGGTTACCCTGAAAATAAAATTGATTTAATTTGGAGCCGCTTTAAAGCCAACTACTTTACCGCCTTTAGCGAACAGCAAATATCGTGGCAAAGTGAGCATTTATTAACTAGCACCGATTTAAGCCAACCCAGTGTAATTGTATCTAACAAAGCAATGCATGGGGGTACACAAGTATTTGTATACAGCCCCTACTCTGGTGCGCTATTTGCGAGATTAGTGAGTGTAATTGGCTCTAAAAAAGCACAAATACAACACGCGCAAGTACTGACCACAAAAGACGGTTACGTCCTGTTTAGTTTTGTAATACTTGAAGTAAGTGGCGACCCTATTGCAAGTGGTCGAGCGCAGTCAATTAAACGCGGGCTTGAGCAAGCACTTAGCGATCCGCGTAAAAAAATTCGCTTTAAAAAGAGCCGTTCTCAACGCTTTAAAGATTTTAATATTAAACCTAAAATTGTATTGCGCCCACATGCACGCAAAGACCGTAGCTTAATAGAAATTCAAGCCGTCGATATACAAGGTTTACTAACCAAAATAGCCGAAGTTTTCCAAGCGCATTTACTACACATTCACGCTGCCCGTATTACCACGGTGGGTGAACGTGCAGAGGATTTCTTTGTCGTATCTAATAACGAATACCAAGCGCTGACTGATGAAGAGCAAGCAAAAATTCATCAGGCATTACGTAAAAAATTCAACGCCGAAACAGAATAGAGGACACACATGTCAGATTTAAAAACGATGATCGAAAACGCATGGGACAACCGCGATAGCATTAGCCCAAGCACAGTATCAAGCGACGTAAAACAAGCCATTATTGACGCACTTGATTTACTTGATAGCGGCGCAGCACGCGTTGCTGAAAAAATATCGGGTGAATGGGTTGTACACCAGTGGCTTAAAAAAGCAGTTTTACTGTCGTTTCGTATTCGCGACAACCAACCAATGAACGACGGCGTAAACCAGTTTTACGACAAAGTACCACTTAAATTTAGCGACTACACGCCAGAGCAATTTCAGCAAGGTGGTATGCGCGTAGTACCAAACGCAGTAGCGCGTAAAGGCAGCTTTGTAGGTAAAAACGTCGTACTCATGCCATCGTACGTAAACATTGGCGCATACGTTGACGACGGCACTATGGTTGATACATGGGCGACTGTAGGCTCGTGTGCACAAATAGGTAAGAACGTACATTTATCAGGTGGCGTAGGCATAGGCGGCGTTTTAGAGCCTCTACAAGCTAACCCAACTATCATTGAAGACAACTGTTTTATTGGCGCACGTTCTGAAATTGTGGAAGGCGTAATTGTTGAAGAAGGCGCGGTAATTTCAATGGGCGTTTACATCAGCCAAAGCACCCGTATTTACGACCGTGAAACTGGCGAAATTCACTACGGCCGCGTACCAGCAGGCGCAGTAGTTGTACCAGGCGCACTACCGTCAAAAGATGGCACCCACAGCCTTTACGCTGCAATCATCGTTAAAAAAGTAGATAAGCAAACACGTGAAAAAGTAGGCATTAACGCCCTACTTCGCTCAATTGATGAGTAACACGTAGGTTAAGTTGAGTGAAACGAAACCCAACGATACGTTGAAGTTAAGTGTTTTAGCTAAACTTTAATTGTATATAGAAAAGCTCTAAGCCCTTTGGGTCTAGAGCTTTTTAAATTCTTCTAAATGAAGTTTGAGTCCTGGACACCTCTACATTAAAATTCAATGAACTCAAAAAAGACTTTAAGCCTTTAACAGCTAACTCATTATTTTCTGATGGTCCTATTATAATTTCTTCAATTGAATTTTTAGGAAAAGGTATCGCTCTATATGGGGCTATAATGCCAGACTTTAGGGTTCTGTAGCATAAAGGAAAAAACTCTTTCACTCCATTTTCAAGCTTTATAAAATCAATATTAGAGGAGTCTATAAAATCAAAATAACCCTTTTCAGTATTTTCATTTAATGAGACTAAACCAGGGTAAAAAAGAGTAAAACGATACTCTTCTTCATATTCGAACGCTTGATCTTTTATGCTAGCAATCTTAAAAATCGCTTCATTAAAAATTTCAATTGCAGCAATAGCACATTTTTCATTTAGATCATTTCCATTTAAATTTGGATCTAACACATAACTTAAAACCTCAGGCAGATAGTGTTCTTCAATTAAAGAATGAAGCATTTCCTCAGTTGGTTGGTAATCAACATCATCATAGCCACTCAAAAGTTTTCTTTGCCTAAAGTACTCATCATCAAATAGATTTTCTTTATTAAACTTTATGCAATATGAAGTTTGCTCTGACCCGTAAGTTAGCCAGTGGTTTAGGCTATCACGCTTAGTTGTAAATGAAGTGGTATAAATTTCATCAATGGTATTATTATCAATTATATTCCATAGAAAATTTAAAAAACGATTTGCGAGATGCACGTCCTTACTTCGCATTTCTTTTTGGGTAACATCTAAAGGTATATTTTTGTGTTTGGCATAAATTTCTTCGAGTTTGATTTGTGAAAACTCAGACAAACTCCCTCTGAGTGATTTTATTCTATCAATACCTTGCTTTATTTCTCTAAAATCATTTAGATATTCTGCGTTAGTAGCCCATAAACTTTTGCTCTCTAAAATCCCCTTTAAACCATCTGCAGAAGTGTAGTGATAAACGTATTCCATATTTAAAATCCCAAGTAATGTTAATCTTTAGTTTAACCTTGATAAGTAGCAACAATAAAATTTGATAATCTTAAACAAGAGACTGAATTAGCCAACGCACCCAAGATATAATAAGGTAGTAAAGCATAATTGAAAGTTAGCAATCAATATTAAGGATTAATATGACAAAAACTGCTTTACGCTCAACTATTTTACTACCTGTATTTTTGCCTGCAGTGTTTATTATTCTGCTCTTGGTAATTGGTACAAGTAGCAATCCTGAACTTGCAGGGCAAGCATTTAGTATCACCCTCAAGTGGATAACAGAAACCTTTGGCTGGTTTTATATGTTATCAGTCGCGATTTTCTTAGTTTTCATCGTTTGTGTTGCAGTCTCAAGTTGGGGAAATATTAAGCTGGGCCCTGATCATGCGCAGCCACAATACAGCTTCGCCGAATGGTTTGCCATGCTATTTTCGGCCGGCTACGGAGTCGCATTACTATATTTTGGTGTAGCAGAGCCCGTACTCCATTATGCATCTCCGCCCGCGGGCGCAGCAGAAACCGTCGATGCTGCCAAGCAAGCTATGCAAATTGCATTTTTTCATTGGGGTTTTCACATATGGGCAATCTATGGGATTGTCGGCTTAGTCCTTGCTTATTTTGCATTTCGCCATGGCCTTCCACTGTCGATTCGCTCAGCGTTGTATCCACTTATTGGTGATAAAATATATGGCCCTATTGGTCACACTGTTGATGTGTTTGCCATATTAGGCACGCTCTTTGGTATTGCTACAACACTAGGACTTTCCGTTACCCAAATTAATGCAGGGCTGCATTATTTATGGCCAAGTATTCCTATTAATACCACTGTACAAATTACTGCTATTGCCATTATTACCGCAGCGGCTACTTTCTCTGTAGTGGCTGGTATGGATAAAGGTGTAAAGCGCTTATCTATTGTAAACATGACACTTGCAGTGTCATTAATGGCCTTTGTATTTTTTATTGGCCCTACTATTCATATCCTTGAATCGTTTTTACAAAATACCGGCAGCTACCTAAGCGGTATTGTTGAGCGTACTTTTAATTTACAAGCATATAGCCGTAGTGATTGGATTGGTAACTGGACACTATTTATATTTGGCTGGACTATTGCTTGGGCGCCATTTGTTGGCATGTTTATCGCCAAAATTAGCCGCGGCAGAACCATCAGGCAATTTGTTGTAGGAGTGATGTTAGTTCCGACTATTTTTACCTTTTTGTGGTTTTCTGTGTTTGGTGATACCGCGTTAAATCTAATAATGAATGAAGGGTTCAATACTTTAATTACTGATGTTCAAGCCAACCAAGCTGTTGCATTGTTTCAGTTATTTGAGGTGCTACCGCTATCATTTATTATTTCGCTACTCACCGTTATTCTAATCATTACCTTTTTTGTAACCTCGTCTGACTCAGGATCATTAGTTATTGATTCCCTCGCCTCTGGCGGTAATATTAATACGCCCGCATGGCAACGCGTGTTTTGGGCTGTGCTAGAGGGCGCTGTGGCTGCTGTTTTATTAGTGGCAGGAGGGTTAAGTGCGCTACAAACTATGACTATAGCCAGTGCCTTACCCTTTGCGATTATTATGCTTATTGCAACCGCTGGGCTTTGGCGAGCACTCATTATTGAAGGCCATCGCGATACTAGTTTACAAGCACATGCGCTCAATGGCCGTAATATCAACTTATCTCATTGGAAGCGCCGTTTAGCCGCCATGGTTAATTACCCCAATAAAGAAAAAGTACACACCTTCATTAGTAGTGTGGTGGTACAAGCAATGCAAGCCGTTCAGGCTGAATTAAAAGCTCGACAATGGCATGCAGAGGTTGATTTTGATACCGACTTAGGCCGTGCTCATTTAACTGTGCTACGCCATGAGCATGTTGATTTTGTATATGACATTCGTCTAACCGAACACCCAATGCCAAGCTTTGCCTATTCAGAGCTAAAGCCCAATATTGATAAGACCGAAATGCATTACAAGGCTGATGTTTTCTTACGTCGTGGTGGGCAATCTTACGATGTGTATGGTTACAGTGAAGATGATATTGTGAAGGATATTCTTGATCAATTTGAGAGTTACTTACACTTTTTAGATAACAGCCCAGGTGAGCTACCTTGGGATATGGCCGAGCACGATGACATGTTAAATAGCGATAAATCTTAAATAAGCATCGTATTTAATACACAATTAATGCAATAAAAAAGGCACTGAAAAGTGCCTTTTTAGTTTGCTCAATTAATTTTTAATTACAGCGTGTTAAATACGTCGTCTGTTTTAGCTGCGCAAATAAAGTCGTTTTTGTGTAGGCCTTTAATTGAATGGCTCCACCATGTAACCGTTACTTTGCCCCACTCGGTTAATAAACCTGGGTGATGGCCTTCGTCTTCTGCCATGTCGCCTACTTTGTTAGTAAACGCGATAGCTTGCTTAAAGTTTTTAAATTTATAAACACGTTCAAGCTGCATAATACCGTCGCGTACTTCTGGTACCCAGTCTGGGATTTTAGTAATTAATTGTGCTAACTCTTCGTCAGATACTTTTGGCGCATCTACATGACAGGCTTCGCATTTTTGTGCACTTAATGAAGACATTCTAAATCCTTACTTTTAGCTTTTGTAGCATTAATATTTAACTGGCTAATTTTTCTTTTGGTGGAAATTTTGGGTCGTGCAAACCAAGCTCTTTAGCTCGCTCAACCAAAGTCATAATATCCATTTGTGATATATCAAACAGATCATGAATCGAATTTATGGTGTAGTACTGTGGTTGCATAATATCAATACGGTACGGCGTACGCAGTACATCAAGCACATTTATTGGACTGATTTCTGGCGTATTTGAGTATACGTACTGAGTCTCTCCTGGGCTTGATAAAATACCGCCGCCGTAAATACGCAGGCCATGTTCGGTTTGCATTAAACCAAATTCGACTGTGAACCAGTATATACGCGCAAGGTATACACGGTCCTTTTTCTGCGCTGCGTAACCTAATTGCCCGTACTTATGCGTAAACTCGGCAAAGTCAGGGTTAGTTAGCATGGCGCAATGGCCAAATATTTCATGAAAAATATCTGGCTCTTGTAGGTAGTCAAATTCTTCGCGGCTACGAATAAATGTAGCTACCGGAAACTGCTTGTTTGCCAGTAATCTAAAAAACTCATCAAAGTCGATAAGCGCAGGTACTGGTGCAACTTGCCAACCGGTAGTGGCTAGTAACACTTCGTTTAGCTCGCTTAACTGCGGAATACGATCGTGCGGCAGGTTAATCTTTTTTAACCCTTGCATGTACTCATCGCAGGCTTTGCCTTCAATGCACGCAAGTTGGCGCGCTACAAGCTCAGACCAAATTTTATTTTCTTCATCACTCCAATGTATAACACCATTTTCGTCTGGTGTTTTGGATGTGTATTTACTTGCTTTAGCCATAAGTACCTTCTTGGGTGTGAGCCCTAAATCGGTGTCAGTGTGATACTCAAGTCTATTGAATATCGAATGACCCCATACTATGCAAAAGTGAAGAAAAGTTTAATAGATAGGCTAACATCAGTATTTAGCGCGATCAACTAGATCGTAAAGTTAAAATTACACACGTGGCACATTAGAAATACAGACCTTTAAATAAAGGCCTGCAGCTTATTTTTATGTGTATACAATTAAGTACATCTAACCAATTTTAGTAAAAGCTTGGTCTAAATCACTAATAATGTCGTTAACATCTTCAAGCCCAACCGAGAGCCTGATCAGCCCATCACTTATTCCAGCGGCGGCTCGCTCCTCTGGCGTATAAGGCGAGTGAGTCATAGATGCAGGATGCTGAATTAGTGTTTCAGCGTCGCCGAGGCTTACTGCAAGTGTACAAAGTTTCATACTATCAATAAATTGAGCGCCATTATGTAGCGTGCCTTTTATTTCAAACGCAATAACACCACCAGCGGCTTTCATTTGATTACCAATAAACTTATAACCTGGGTGCGATTTAAGCCCCGGGTAATATACGGTGCTTACTTGTGGGTGAGCTTCTAGATATTGCGCTATTGTTTGTGCGCTTTGACAATGGCGTTCTATTCTAATAGCGAGTGTTTTTAGGCCTCGATTAATTAGCCATGCATCGTGTGGGCTTATGGTTGCACCAATATCTTTTAATACGGTCATTTTAATGTGTGTTATGTGCTCAAGCGATCCACATACAATACCCGCTACTACGTCTCCGTGGCCGTTTAAGTACTTGGTCGCACTGTGCATTATAATGTCGATGCCGTATTTTTTAGGCGATTGCAGTAGCGGCGTTAAAAAGGTGTTGTCGACCACACTAATTAAATTGTGTTCTTTAGCAACTGCGCCAATCAGTGCCAAATCAATAACCGCCATAGTGGGATTAATTGGCGTTTCTACAAATATCATTTTTGAATTAGGTTTGATGGCAGCGCGTAGTTCGTCCTCGTTGGTCATATCAACAAAAGTGACTTCGATCCCCCAGCGCGGCAACATATGCGAGAAAAACGCAAAGGTACAACCATACAAAGCACTTGAGGCAACAAGGTGATCTCCCTGCGATAAAAAGCTCAGTACTGAGGCTGATACAGCCCCCATACCTGTTGCGGTTGCAGCAGCTGCTTCACAGCTCTCTAGTTGAGCAACTTTTTGCTCAAGCTCTGTGGTTGTAGGGTTTCCTAAGCGCGTATAAATATAGCCAGGTTCGTCGCCTGCAAAACGCGCAGCACCTTGTGCGGCATTTTCAAAATGAAAGGTAGAGGTTTGATACAAAGGAGAAGTGAGTGCGCCGTGCGGGTCGTTTGCTTTTTGTGGTCCGTGAATACACTGGGTGTTTATATGATGCTTGCTCATTGTAGGCTCATTTTTTGATTATTATGTTTTTGCGATTCAACAATCAAAACGTATGCGCTTACAAACAGCAAGCATGCCGGATGCTCAGATGGCTATTTGTGTAAAAACCATGCAGCGCACGTTTGTACACAAATATTGCCACCAGGGCGTGTTGACCTTTGCGGATTGAAATTTGTTCAATCTAGGGGCGATTAAATCGCGGCGCGAGGTTTGTAACCTAGTGGGCTAAGTAAAAACCGAGCAACAAAGAGTTTATCGTCCCTAGAAAGAACCCAACGGGCAGCGCATGTTTGTCATTTATGCTGCGTTATCGCCTATTTATTGGGAATAACCACACTTCATAGGCTCTGCCTTGCCTAAATACCAAACACACTGCTGCAAATTCAACCATCAAAGATCAACACGCCCTCGTATTTTACTGCGTTGGTTCCGCCTTTTTACGGCTCATAATTTTACCTGCGATGCTTTGCACAGTGCCTTTTAGTAAGCTGCGTTTGTTTTCAAGCCGTGGTAATGGGCGACTAAGCTCCATTGCTTTGTAACCAATACGCGCTGTAAAAATACCGGCGCTGACCCCTTGCGCTGCCCGCCCCGAAAGCTTACCTAAAAGCTCAGCACTTAGTGCAGTTGCAGCAAGGTCAGATACAAGCTCTGCACTGCCTACAAACATTACTTGTTTTATCAGCATACGGTACAGCTTTATACGGCTCGCGTAGCCAAAACCAATGCCATAAATTTTACCAATTTGTTCAATTAACTTAGTACCACGCCAAAGCACAGCCATCATATCCACCAGCGCAAGTGGGCTTAGGGCAACTAGCAGTGCAGATTCAGTCGCAAAACGATTTATAAGCTTTTTAGCTTTGGTGTCTTGGGTTATTAATAAACTGTTGGCGTACAGCGTCATTATTTCTTTGTCGCTGTGATGCATCGCTACTTGGTTTTTAAAGGTTTCAAAGTTATCAAGCTCCTGATGTTTATTAAGCTTTTCGAGCCAAGGTAATGCACCGCCTACTTGCTCGCTGTTTAAAAGCCTGTCGGCTTCCACTCGGTGCAATTGGTTACGCTTTAAACTGCGCAGCATTCGGTACTCTCGCCACAATAAGCGCCCAATTAGCAGCACGCCACTTACAACTGCGGTTAAATAAACACTGCCTAAAATAATTGACTGCTCGAAAGCAAATACTAACGAGTACGCAAACTCTAAAAGCACCAGCACTATAAAACTAATAGCAAAAACACCTTTAAGTGTTTGCCACTTTGACTTTTTGTATACAGGTTCTAGATCTATTTCTGGCTCTAGTGCTTCATCTTCAAGTTCTTCGTAATCACTTTGTCCGTGCTGAATAATTTTTGCAGGTTCTAAAACGGGTTCGTTTTGCTCAATGCTTTGCGTATCTATACGACGCCCTGTTTGAAATGGTTGGTTTGACTCACTCATGTTAATTTGTCTCCTAGCAGGTACTGCATGACATGATCTAATCGAATATGTTTTAGTTGTTTATCGGGGCTCGGCATTGGAGAAAACGATAAAAACTCAAATCCCTGTGCTGGCCACTCATTTTTATTAAGCATTCGCGAGGGAGGTTGCGGCGGTAAATACGTAAGCCAATCTGGCTCGTTTAGCGGTTTACCGTAAATGCAGTCAAGCGTTTGGCCTTTGTCGGTAATCTGGCGCGGCTGCGTTGCTGTAATTGACGACATAGCCATGGTTTCTATTTTTACACCATCAAACTTTAAATGATTACTTTGCTCATGCACGAGCGAATCAAGTAGTAGTGCTAAATCTTTATGGTGTTTTGCACTTATGTGATCTGATTTATTAGCTGCAAATAATATTTTGTCTATGTTTGGCTTAAATAAACGTTTAAAAAAGCCCGACTCACCGTAATTAAAGTGTGCGAGTAATTGGTTTATTACACTGCTTTGCTCTTGGAGTGTTTCGTGCCCTTCGTTTAACGCACTAAGTACATCTACAAGTACAATTTGGCGATCGAAGTGCCTAAAATGCTCATTATAAAATGGTTTTACGACTTCTTTTATATAGGCGTTAAAACGCTTAATTAAATGCGCTAAATTAGAACCCGCAACGACATCGTCACTGTTTATTTCACCCGATACCGGAAAAAACAATAACAATGGCGCGCCTTGTAAATCACCTGGCATTAGCATGCGCCCAGGTTGTAACATGGCAAGTTTGGTGTCTTTTTTAAGCCCGACTAACATGCTTTGATAAAGCTGAGCAATATGAGCAAGTGCGTTTTCATCAACGGGAGCGTTTAAGTCAAGTTGCTCAACGGCCATTAAAAAATCACTTGATGTGTTTACGCGCGAAGGCTGAGTTAATAACGGATATTGCTGCTCGCACCATTGAGAATAGCTTTGCTCAAGCATAGGTAAATCAAGGAGCCATTCACCCGGGTAGTCAATAATATCTAAATAAAGCGTTGATTGCGGTGAAAAGTGCCCACGCAGCCCTGCATTACTTTGATACTTTATTGCTAAGCGTAGCGTATTAATACGCTCGGTAGATGCAGGCCATGTAGGCACCCCATCGCTTGGTAATAATGAATTTAGCGCGCGGGTATAATTAAACGTAGGGACTTTTAACGCCTCTTGCGGCACAACTTTAGTGGCCACATGGCGGTGCTCGCGCATTACATCAAAAAAAGGTAAGTTTTTATCGTCCGCTTGGGTTGTTAAGTGTTTAACAAGCGCGGTAATAAAGGCAGTTTTACCACTACCACTTAGGCCAGTTACGGCAAGCTTTACGTGTTGGTCTAAACTGCGATGAAGGGCTTTTTGTGCTTTGCCTTTAATGCTTTTAAAGGTCTTTTTTGCAAATGATTGGCTCATAAAGTGTCTTGCACCTAATTTGCCGTAATTTATCACGCTGCAAATAAGGTGCTATTAAATCCTTTAAAGTTTGTTAATTTCACGGCTCACCGTAAACTCGCTTGAAGTTACATGGCGCTCCATATCTTGAAGGCGAGTATCTACACGCGTTAAACGCTCTTTTAAATCTTGCAATGCGCGGCGCGGCGGCTCGCCCTTTTGCCATACTTTAAATTTTACTTCTAGCGGATCGTCATGTTTAGTTGAGCTTTTTGTTTGCGCTGTTGCGGGCTCTTTTTTATCTAAAATGAACCAGGCTGCAATATACGCTACCACAAATAATGGGCCACCCGTTAGCAGTACCGCACTAACAAATATAATGCGAACTAACCATAACTCCATATTAAAGTAGTCACTTAATCCCGCACATACTCCAGCTATTTTACCGCGTTGTGGGTCTCTTAATAATTCGCGTTTGGCACTCATACTTTGCGTCTCCATTGTGGTGACTCTTGATCAAGCAATGCTTCTAGCGTTTCTACTCTATCAGCCATTTTTTCAGCTTTGTGCGCTAGTTCAAGTAACTGGCGGTGTTCGTGTTCACTTAACCCTTGGCTTACTTGTTTTTTGCTACGGTAGTGTAAAATTAACCACAGCGGGGCAACAAAAATCATAAACATAACAAATGGAACAATTATTACATCTGAATCAAACATAATCCTCTCCTGACAATCCGTTTTGATGTTTTTAAGCTGGGGCACAAGGGCCCCATATATTTTTATATGTAATTATTTATCAGCTAACTTCTTTTTAAGTTCGGCTAGCTCATCATCTATCTTTTCATTTTTTTGTAGGTTAGCAATTTCATCCGCTAACGTCTTTTTACCTAAATCGTACGACTCAATTTGAGATTCTAGTCCATCAATTTTGGTTTCGTAACGCTCAAAGCGGTTAAGTGCTTCTTCTACTTTTGAGCTATCAAGTGTCTTTTTCACTTCAAGGCGCGACTCAGCCGAACGTTGGCGAAGTATAATCGCTTTTTGACGAGATTTAGCATCTGCTAGCTTTTCTTGTAGCGTCGTTACTTCTTGCTGTAATTTCTCAATATGAGACTCTACATGTTCAAGCTCACTCGCTACTGAAGCAACGGCATCTGCCGACTTTTGCTTTTCAAGTAAGGCTGAACGCGCTAAATCGTCGCGATCTTTACTTAAAGCCAGTTCGGCTTTATCTTGCCAATCACTTACCTGCGCTTTAAGTGTATCTAAACGGCGTACAATTTCTTTTTTCTCAGCCAATGTTTTAGCTGATGTAGAACGTACTTCAACAAGCGTATCTTCCATTTCTTGAATAATCAGACGAACCATTTTTTCTGGGTCTTCTGCTTTATCTAAAATGGCGTTGATATTAGAATTAACAATATCTGCAAAACGTGAAAAAATTCCCATAACATTTACCTCTGTAATTAAAACTTAGTTAGTCTGCTATAACTAGTATCAATATGCTTGCCAACTTTTTAAAAGTTAAAATACACTTTATTTTCATTATGTTAAACTAAATATACAAATTTCTTTAGTTATCCCTAATTATGAAATACACTAACTGTTAGTAAAAATGACCAAGAGTTAGGAAATATGAGCCAATATCGCCAACAGGATAATTTACTCGGCCAATCAGATAGCTTTCTGTCTGTATTAGATCAGGTATCGCAACTGGCTAATTTAGATAAACCGGTACTTATTATTGGTGAACGCGGCACAGGTAAAGAGCTAATAGCAGCACGCTTACACTTTTTATCAAAACGCTGGGATCAAAACTATGTAAAGCTTAACTGTGCAGCGCTTAACGAAAACCTACTCGAAAGTGAGTTATTTGGCCACGAAAGCGGTGCTTTTACGGGGGCAAGTAAACGTCACGAAGGTCGTTTTGAACGCGCTAACAGCGGCACACTGTTTTTAGATGAATTAGCTAATACCTCAGCTATGGTACAAGAAAAACTGCTGCGCGTTATAGAATACGGTGAGTTTGAACGTGTTGGCGGCAAACAAACTGTAAAAGTAGATACCCGCTTAGTGTGTGCGACAAACGAAGATCTTCCTTATTTGGCCGAGCAAGGTGAATTTAGAAGTGATTTACTCGATCGCCTTGCCTTTGATGTAATTACCCTGCCACCACTGCGCGAACGCCAAGACGATATTATGCTTCTTGCTGAGCAGTTTGCGATGAATATGGCGCGCGATTTAGAGTGGGAACTGTTTAGCGGTTTTACCCGAAGCGCAACAGAAACACTGCTCAGTTATGATTGGCCTGGTAATATTCGTGAACTTAAAAATGTGGTTGAACGCAGTTTGTATCGCCACGGTAGTGAACATATTCCCGTTCACCAGATTATTTTAGACCCATTCGATAGCCCATTTAGACCAAAAGCGCGTATTAAAGCACCTGTAGCGGCTCAAACGGTTAATGCAGAGCCTATTGTTGTTGCGCCGCCGATTACTCAAACAAGCAATGATTCAGCCGTTGATATTCAATTTCCGTGCAGCTTAAAAGAGCGTTCAAACGACTTTGAAATAAACATGATTAATAAAGCACTCGAACATAGCCAATTTAATCAAAAGAAAACTGCAGAAGTACTTGGTTTAACGTATCATCAATTACGTGGTTATCTTAAAAAATACAACTTGTTGGATCAACAATAGTCAGAGGTTATGCGGGTGCATAAATTATTACTTGTTTTGCTTACCACCACTTTAGTTGGTTGCCTTGATAGCAAAGAAGAAATCATAGAAGAAAAAAACCAAGGCTTAGTTTATTGCGCTGAAGCTAACCCTGTGTCGTTTAATCCGCAAGTCACGACCACCGGTTCAACTATTGATATAATTGCTAACCAATTATACGACCGCTTAATTAGCATTGACCCTGTTACGGCAGAGTTTCAAAGTGAGCTGGCGACCGATTGGAAAATTAGCAAAGATGGTAAATCGATTACCTTTACCTTGCGTAAAGATGTAAAATTTCATACAACTTCTTATTTTACCCCATCGCGAGACTTTAACGCCGACGACGTTATATTCACCTTTAGCCGATTATTCGATGTCTATAATCCATATCACTTTGTGGGCGATGCTGATTACCCGTATTTTCAAAGTGTAGGAATTGATCAACTTATTCGCAAAATTGTGCGCGTGTCTGACTACCAAGTCCGTTTTGAATTGTTTAATCCTGAAAGTAGTTTTTTAGCTAATATGGCTACCGACTTTGCCGTAGTGCTTTCAGAAGAATACGCCATGAAACTTAAGAAAAATAATCAAAAAAACTTATTTGATCAGTACCCTATTGGCACCGGCCCGTATATTTATAAAGAATACCGCCGGGATCATCTTGTGCGCTTTTACCGTAACCCACTTTATTGGAAGCATGACGTTGCACTTGAGCAATTGGTTTACGATATAACCCCTAACGGCACTACGCGCATAGCAAAAATGCTGACTAAAGAGTGCGATGTAACGGCTCATCCAAGTAGTGCACAATTGAGCATTTTAGCGCAACGTGATGATATAAACGTCGAAAAAGAAACAAACTTAAACATAGGTTACTGGGCATTTAATACAGAGCGTGCCCCGTTTGACGACTTACGCGTACGCCAAGCGCTTGCGCACGCAATAGATGTAGATAAAATAATGCAGGCGGTTTATTACGGTAACGGTACTCGCGCACAATCTATTTTGCCGCCAACCTCTTGGGCATTTGAGCCACAAGAAGATATACCTACGTTTGATCCAGAACTTGCTAAAAAGTTACTTATTGAAGCAGGGTTGCCTAATGGCTTTGATATGACGATATGGGCTATGCCTGTGAGTCGTATTTATAATCCCAACGCACGTAAAATGGCTGAGCTTATGCAAAGTGATTTACGCAAAGTAGGCGTTAACGTCAGTATTGTAGAATATGAGTGGAATACGTTTATTCAACGTATTGGCGAACATCGACACGACAGTGTATTACTTGGTTGGGCCGCAGATACACCCGACCCTGATAACTTTTTTAGCCCGCTGCTGAGTTGCACCGCTACTTTTAGTGGTAAAAACCCTGCAAACTGGTGTAATCCCCAATTTGATTTATTGCTTACTAAAGCACTAGACACCACTGATTTAAACAAACGTAAAAAATACTACGAAGACGCACAAAGCTTAATTATTAAAGAGTTGCCGTTATTACCTATTGCTCATGGCTTGCGCTTTCAAGCAAGTAGCGCTGATGTGGAAGGCATAACACTTGGCCCGTTTGGTGCTATTTCGCTTGCTAATGCGAGGAAGAAATAATGATCTTAGATTATATTTTACGTCGCCTTGGCTTGTTCTTTTTTATGATACTAATGCTCAGCGTATTTACGTTTTCACTGGCGTATTTATTTCCCGGTGATCCGCTAAGTAATTTAAGTGGCATACCAAGTGGTAACTTTGCACAGCATAGTGAGCTTGAAGATAAATATTTATACAACAGCAATTACTTTATGCAATACATTGCCTTTTTAGGGAGAATATTTCAAGGCGATTGGGGGCTTTCATTTGCCTCTGGTAACAGCGTGTTTAGCCATATTATTGACTTACTACCGGCTACTTTAGAGCTAAGCGTATATGCATTAATTGTATCGGTTGTTATTGGTGTACCTACTGGCATTTTAGGCTCTGGCTATCATAAACGCTGGCCCGATAAACTTATAAACTCTGTCACTATGGTAGGTTATTCAATGCCTGTGTTTTGGCTCGCATTGTTGTTAATAATGGTTTTTTCATTAAAGCTTGGCTGGTTTCCTATGTCGGGCAGAATGGGCCTCCTTTACGAAATACCCGCCAGTACAGGGTTTATATTAATTGATATTGCTCTAGCTGGGTTTCCATATAAAGGAATGGCCTTTGTTGATGCGCTGCGCCATTTAACACTCCCTACTATTGTACTGGCCATGTATCCAACCACGGTATTAGTGCGCTTTACTCGCGAGTCTATGCTTAAGGTAATGGATCAAAACTTTATTAAAACAGCTAGGGCAAAAGGCCTTAACCGTCGTCAACTTATCATGCACCATGCACTGCGTAATGCACTACTACCGGTAATTAAGCAAATTGGTTTGCAATTTAGCACTTTGATAACACTTGCGATGATTACTGAAGTTATTTTTTCTTGGCCGGGTATTGGCCGATGGTTAATCGATAGTATTTATCAGCGTGACTTTCCTGCAATTCAAGGTGGATTAATGGCGGTGTCTTTATTTGTTATTTTAGCCTCTATTACAGCTGAGCTTACTTACACTTTATTCGATCCACTCTCGCGGAATCAGGCCCATGGCAAAGTTTAATTTATTTTCTGAAGAGTCGAATAAATCGCCACTTGCGCGATTTTGGCGCAAATTTAAAAACAATCACCCAGCTTTGGTTGGTTTATGGATATTTATGGCGTTTGCATTATTGGCCGCCACAGCTCCTTTTTTAGCGCCCTATGGCGTAAACCAACAGCATAGTGATGCACTACTCATACCGCCTTCATGGCGAGAAATGGGCGATGTACGCTTTATTTTAGGCACCGATGATTTAGGCCGTGATGTACTTTCGCGCTTAATGAATGGTGCAACATATACGTTTGGACTTTCTGTTGTAGCTGCCCTGATCACGACTCTGTTTGGTGTATTAGTGGGGACTTTTGCAGGGATCAGTAAAGGGTTGCGTTCAAGCTTTTTAAATCACTTACTTGATATTACACTTTCTATTCCTTCTTTGTTATTGGCCATAATAATAATCGCCATACTTGGCCCAGGTTTAATGAATACCGTATGGGCAATTATTTTAGCGTTACTACCGCAGTTTATTCACTCGGTGCGCAACCTAATTGTTGATGAATTAAGTAAAGATTACATTACTGCGTTTAGACTCGATGGCGCGTCTAACTGGCATATTATATCGCGCGGTATTTTCCCTAATATTTATGAGCATATTGTGGTTATATTCACGATGGCGCTTTCTACTGCGATATTAGATATTTCAGCACTGGGATTTTTAAAATTAGGGGCTCAACCACCAACGACCGAATGGGGCGCAATATTAGCCGAAAATCTAGGCCTTATTTATTTAGCGCCGTGGACTGTAGCGCTACCTGGTGTACTGTTATTTTTAGCCGTGTTATCTACTAATTTAGTAGGCGATGGCCTGCGACAAGTGCTAAAAGCACGTAAGGCTGATTAAATGCAATTACTCGATGTTCGTAACTTAACAATTGAACTACGTACCTCTGAAACTGTAATTAGAGCCGTAGACAGAGTGAGCTTTAGCTTAAAAGAAGGTGAAGTACATGCGCTTGTAGGCGAGTCTGGCTCTGGCAAAAGCTTAATAGCAAAAGCGATTATTGGTGTATTAAACGAACGCTGGGACATTACTGCCGACCGTATTCATTGGCGCGGCGTAGACCTAATGCGTTTAAGCCCAGAGAAACGCCGTAAAATAGTAAGCCAAGATATAGCGATGATCTATCAAGACCCAAGTCGCTGCCTTGACCCAACCGCTAAAATATTTGACCAAATTGCCGAAACACTCCCAGAGGTCGCAACTAAAGGTTTCTTTTTAAAACGCAACCGAGAGAGAAAAGACAGAGTAAAAGCGCTTATTCATAAGGTGGGTATTAAAAACCACGAAGCGGTACTAAGTAGTTACCCTCATGAGCTCTCAGAAGGCGTATGTCAAAAAGTAATGATTGCGATGGCCATTGCTCGAACGCCTAAGCTTTTAATCGCTGATGAGCCCACTACGGCACTTGAAAGCACAACTCGCGCACAAGTATTTAGGTTACTAAAAAGCTTAAACCAACTAAAAAACATGTCTATTTTGATGATCTCTCATGAACTTGAAGAGATTGCACATTGGTCGCATGGCATTCATGTTTTATATTGCGGGCAAATGGTTGAAGCAGGCCCAACCCATGAAATATTTAAACAGCCTCGCCATCCATACACGCAAGCATTACTAAAAAGCTTGCCAGACTACGAGCAAGGCTTAGCACATAAAGAACCTTTTTATGCGCTTAAAGGGACTATCCCTACTCTGCAACATTTGCCTATTGGCTGTCGCCTTGGGCCGCGCTGCCCACAAGCGCAAAAAGCCTGTGTGGTTACACCAGCCCTGACTAAACATCATGGGCATAGTTATGCGTGTCACTTCCCGTTAATTAAGGACATGAAGTAATGCAGCCACTGTTAAAAGTACAAGCACTTTGTAAAACCTTTAATGTGCGAGCTGGGCTTTTTTCACGTAAAAAGTTTGAAGTCCTTAAAAACATTTCATTTTGCGTAGGTAAAGGTGAAAGCATTGCCATAATTGGCGAAACAGGCGCAGGTAAAAGTACGTTAGCAAAACTACTTTCAGGAGCTGATAGCGCTGATAGCGGGCAAATTTTGCTCGAGAATAATATTATCGAAGATAATGGCGTACGCGATAATCAATGTCGCCATATTCGTATGATTTTTCAAGATTCAGCTGCATCGCTCAACCCGGGCTTAACCATTGGCGAAATGCTTGATGATTGCCTGCAATATAATACTGAGCTTGATGCTAGTGAACGCACTGAAAAGATTGATGCAACGCTTTCAAAGGTGGGTTTGTTAATCGATCATAAACACTACTACCCGCATATGTTTAGCGTGGGGCAGTTACAGCGTGTAGCGTTTTCTCGTGCATTAATTTTAGATCCTAAGGTGATTGTACTTGATGAAGCTGTTTCGTCTTTAGATCCCTCTATACGGGCGCAAATAGTAAACTTGTTACTTAAGCTGCAGAGCGATACAGGCCTTACGTATGTGATGATCACTCATCATTTAAGTTTAGTACGTCACATTAGTGATTTTGTAGTTGTACTTGATAAAGGCGAAGTGGTTGAATACGGTCCTACTGAAGATGTTTTTCAAAACCCTCAATCAAAAGTAACGCAGCGTTTATTAAGCTGCTAAAGCAGATTATAAATACCTAACTTTTTGTAAGATAACCGTATTTAACTAGGTCTTCTTGTTAATTGTATTTAATTAACAAGAGATCTCATGCTTAAACAAAAGTTACTACTTAGCCTTTCCTCATTACTCCTTCTATCTGCCTCAGCTATTGCTGATACAAATTGGGTTGGTGGCGTTGATCATTTAGGTTTAACCGTATCAAACTTAGATGCATCCAAAGCATTTTTTACTGATGTACTTGGCTTTAAAACGCTAGGGAATGACCCAGCCTATCCTGCTTATTTTTTATCAAACAATAAAATAACCATTACATTATGGCGCGTGAAAAACGATGCAAAACGTGTGGAGTTTAATCGTGCAGAAAATGTGGGCTTACACCATTTAGCACTCAGTGTTGAAAGTATCAAAAAGTTAAGCGAGCTACATGAACACTTAAAAATGCAAAATAATATTATTATAGAGTTTGCACCCGAAAACTTAGGTAGCGGCCCAACCCAACATATGATGATAAGAGAGCCTAGCGGCAATCGGATTGAGTTTATTGCCAGAGGTAATTAAAAGACAATAAAAAAGGCGCTTTAAAAGCGCCTTTCTTTATGAGCTAAAATTAATTACTCAACAGTTTGTGTAGCCGTTGGTAAGTTAAGCTCAGCATTGGCTTTAAGCGCTTCAATAAATACCATGTAGTTTTTATTAGCTTGCGCCATAGTAATGCTTTGTTTTGCTTGAGGGTCAATATTAGCTGCAACTTGTGCATCTGTTACCGACTTAAGCGCAACAATTGCTGCATCACCATTATTTAAATTAACGAGATCGACTACCGCAGAATCCGCTGGGTGAGCCATTTTAAAAGCTTGAGTCACAATAGCAGGTGAAACAGTATAGCTTTGACGTGTTAACTTAGCTTCTTGGCGAAGTGTTAAGCTTTGCTCGTTAGCAACATCGTTTAAGCTCTTACCTGCTTGTACTTCTGCAAATAAGCTACGTGCCTTTTCTTTAGCAAGCTCAGATGATTTTTCATTAACTAAACGCGCTTTAATTTCCTCGCTTACTTCGTCTAACGGCTTAGTAGCAGCAGCTTTGTGCTCGTTAATACGAACAATGATTGCATGCTCATCGCCAAGCTCAATAACTTCAGAATTTACTTTATCTTCAAGTAAATCAACTGATGTTAGTGCTGTGACAACTGCAGGGCTGTTTAACGGCTCTGGTAGAGCATTAAGTGCTAAAAGAGGTGTAGATTTAACTTCCACTTCAGCAACTTCTGCAGCATCATCTAAGCGGTCTGAAATTTCAAATGCAAGTGCACCCATTTCAGTTTGCTTTTCGTAAAATGCATCTATTTTTTCAGCTTGTTCTAATTCAGCACGTAAGTCAGCTTTAACATCGTCATACGCTTTAACTTGTTGTGGTTGAATGTCAGTAAGTTTAATTATGTGATAACCAAACTCAGAAGTGACAACGTCAGAAATATCACCTTTATTTTCAAGCGCGAAAGCCGCGTCTTCAAATGCAGGGTCCATTACGTCACGCTCAATCCACTCAAGATCGCCGCCCATTTCGCCACTAACAATATCGTCAGACGATGATTGTGCTAACTCAGCAAAGTCTGCACCTTGCTCTAGCTGTGCATGAAGAGCATTGGCTTTTTCTTTTGCTGCATCATCGTCTTCACTGTTATCAATTAAGATATGTGATACGCGACGCTTTTCTGGCTCAACGTATTGTGCTTTGTTTTGCTCATAATACGCTTTAACGTCATCCTCGGTTACCGATTCAACATTGATATCTGCTGCTTTAAGCTCAATGTAACTTACTGAGATAAGCTCTGGAGATAAAAATTGAGATGCGTTTAAGTCGTAGTAATCAGATACTTCTTGATCTGATACTTCAACATTCGCCGCAAGTGCCTCTTTGTTTACAACTACGTAATCAATACTACGAGTTTGCTGCTGAAGAGCAATTGCGCTTTTCAGCTCGCTCTCTAGGGCAAAGTCTGTACCTGCAACAGCAGATACTACCTGGCTGCGTGTCATATCTTTACGTAAATATTCACGAAAAGCATCTGGTTGAAAATTCATTTGACGAATTACTTGTAGGTAACGGTCGTTATTAAATTTTTCACCAATTTGAAAGTATGGTAATTCTAAAATTGTTTTACGTACACTTTCGTCGCTTACGCGAAGGCCTAAATCAGCCGCTAGCTGTGATTGCAATTCTTGTTGTACTAAGCGGTCAACTACACCTTGACGAATTTGTGCCATGTAATTTGGATCAGCTGCAATTTGTGTAAAGTATTCACCAAATTGTTGCTCTAAACGGCTACGTTCATTTTGGTAAGCACGGTTAAAATCGGTTTGACTAATTTTAATTCCATTTACTTCAGCAACGGGTTGTTCTGTGGTTTGACCTAAGTAACTACCGATCCCTGCTAAGGCAAAAGATAAAATCACCGCGCCTAAAATTATTTTGGCTACAGGTCCTTGCGAACCTTCTCTGATTTTCTCAAGCATTTGTTTATCTCTTTTTGATCAAGGTATTTTACCTTGTCACATGTAAAAAAAGCGTATCTTACCAGATACGCTTTTTCACTTGAAGTAACTGGCGGAAAAGTTACTTAACTCATCTGTTGTGGTGAATCAGTAACTTTACACTCGCCATAACTAATGTGTTTAAAACAGTGATTAGTTTACTGCGTCTTTAAGCGCTTTACCGGCTTTGAAAGCTGGAATAGTTGCAGCAGCAATTTGGATAGTTTCACCAGTTTGCGGGTTACGGCCTGAACGTGCAGCACGTTCACGTACTGAGAAAGTACCAAAACCTACAAGTGCAACTGAGTCGCCATCTTTTAGCGCGCCAGATACAGATTCGATGAATGAATCTAGTGCACGACCTGCAGCCGCTTTAGAAATGTCAGCATCAGCTGCGATTTGATCGATTAATTGAGATTTATTCACAATATCATCCTCTTTCATTGTTATTATCAAGAGCGATGGTTTTTTAAACTAACATCACTTTTTTGAAAATTTTAGAGCAAACTTTTAATGCCCACATGATTATATTTTTCTTAAGCCTAGGCCCCGTAAGGGCTAGGCTTGAAAACCAGTGCTTAACTTATCATACCGTTTAGATTTGAAAAGCCCTAAAAAGCACTTTTTTTATGTTTTTTCTTGGTTTTTAGGTGTTTCGACCGAAAAACTCTCAACAGGATGCACTAAA
The DNA here is from genome assembly GCF_016598755.1 of Pseudoalteromonas sp. LC2018020214. Classification (NCBI taxonomy): domain Bacteria; kingdom Pseudomonadati; phylum Pseudomonadota; class Gammaproteobacteria; order Alteromonadales; family Pseudoalteromonadaceae; genus Pseudoalteromonas; species Pseudoalteromonas sp. LC2018020214. The sequence goes on along the minus strand of NZ_CP066804.1, from coordinate 1,167,706 downwards.
GCAAGCTTTAACACCTCGTCAATCCAAGTAACTGGGTGAATATCAAGACCTGCCAGCACGTTGTCTGGTATCTCTTTTAAGTCACGTTCGTTAATTTTTGGAATGATCACTGTTTTAATTCCACCACGATGCGCCGCTAATAACTTCTCTTTTAAGCCACCAATCGGAAGTACTTCACCGCGTAGTGTAATTTCACCAGTCATAGCAACATCTGCTCGTACAGGATTACCCGTTAAGCTAGATACAAGACCCGTTACCATTGCTGCGCCCGCACTAGGACCATCTTTTGGTGTTGCGCCTTCAGGTACGTGTACGTGAATATCACGTTTTTCGTAAAAGTCGCTGTTAATACGGAAAGTATCTGCTCGATTACGCACAACCGTCATTGCCGCTTGAATCGACTCTTGCATTACATCGCCAAGAGAACCGGTGTAACTTAACTTGCCTTTACCTGGCACTGCCGCACATTCAATTGTTAGCAAATCACCGCCAACTTCTGTCCATGCTAAACCTGTAACTTGACCAATACGGTCGCCATCTTCAGCTTTGCCATAGTCAAAGCGCTGCACACCTAAAAAGTCTTCTAGGTTATCTTGATTGATGGTCACTATTTTAGTGTCTTTTTCAAGTAAGATATTTTTAACGGCTTTACGACATAGTTTCGAAATTTCGCGCTCTAAGTTACGTACACCCGCTTCACGTGTGTAATAACGAATAATGCCAATAATTGCGCTGTCTTCGATAACTATTTCAGACTCTTTTAAGCCGTTACGTTTAACTTGTTTAGTAATTAAGTGCTCTTTTGCAATGTTTAGCTTTTCATCTTCGGTGTAACCCGACAAGCGAATAACTTCCATACGGTCCAATAATGGACCAGGAATGTTAAAGCTGTTTGATGTTGCTACAAACATAACGTCAGATAAATCGTAATCGACTTCAAGATAGTGATCGGCAAAATGACTGTTTTGCTCCGGATCAAGCACCTCTAACAATGCTGATGCTGGGTCGCCACGCATATCTGATGACATTTTATCGATTTCATCTAATAAGAATAATGGGTTTTTAACGCCCACTTTTGTCATGTTTTGAATTAGCTTACCTGGCATTGAACCTATGTATGTACGACGATGACCGCGAATCTCAGCTTCATCACGTACGCCGCCAAGCGCCATACGAACATACTTACGACCAGTAGAACGTGCAATAGATTGCCCTAGTGATGTTTTGCCAACACCTGGTGGTCCAACTAAACATAAAATTGGCCCTTTGAGCTTATTAGTACGCAGTTGTACTGCGAGGTACTCAATAATGCGTTCTTTTACTTTATCTAAGCCGTGGTGATCGCTATCGAGAATTTTTTGTGCGCCTGCTAAGTCTTTTTTCACTTTAGAGCGTTTTTTCCATGGCACATTAATTAATGTATCTATGTATGAACGCACTACAGTTGCTTCTGCAGACATTGGCGACATCATTTTAAGCTTATTGAGCTCTGTAGTTGCCTTTTCTTTAGCTTCATCAGGCATGCCAGAATCTTCAATACGCTTTTTAAGCGCTTCAAATTCATCAGGCACATCATCAAGCTCACCAAGTTCTTTTTGAATGGCTTTCATTTGCTCATTGAGGTAATACTCGCGCTGAGATTTTTCCATCTGCTTTTTAACGCGGGTACGAATTTTCTTCTCAACTTGCAATAAGTCTATTTCGCCTTCCATTAGTGCCATTAAATATTCAAGACGTTCTGTGACACTTGAAATTTCGAGCACTTTTTGTTTTTCAGGTACTTTAAGCGGCATATGCGCTGCCATTGTGTCGGCAAGACGTGCTGGCTCATCAATACCTGAAACCGAAGTTAGTACTTCAGGTGGAATTTTTTTATTTAGCTTTACATAGCCTTCAAACTGGCTAATTGCGCTTCGGATAAAAATATCTTGCTCTTGTTCATCTACAGAATCAGATTCAATAAATTGAGCATTAGCGACAAAAAAGTCATCGTTATCTACAAATTCTTCAATTTGTGCGCGCTGTGTACCTTCGACTAAAACTTTAACTGTACCGTCTGGTAATTTTAATAACTGAAGTACAGTGGCAATAGTACCGATACGATAAATATCATCTTGCTCTGGTTCATCTACAGTTGCATCTTTTTGTGCAACCAAGAAAATTTGTTTGTCTTTGTCCATTGCCGCTTCTAGGCATTTTATTGATTTTTCACGGCCAACAAAAAGCGGGATCACCATGTGCGGGTATACCACAACATCGCGCAGTGCAAGGACTGGGATTTCGACTCGGTCGGTTCTCTCAAGCGTCATTATAGTTTCTCTTCGCACTTCATTTATTTTAAAGATTACTCAAGTATATGGGGATAACCTAATTAAAGTTCAACAATTTTCCCTAACTCGATTAAATTAATTATAAAAAAAGGAGCCTAAGGCTCCTTTTTCCATTCAAATAGCTTAAAAACTATTCTGATGCAGCTTTATCTTGTTTATTATTTTCATAAATCAAGATTGGATCTGACTCACCTTTAATAACGGTTTCATCAATAACCACTTTGCTTACATCATCCATTGAAGGAAGTTCGTACATAGTATCAAGTAATACACCTTCAACAATCGAACGAAGACCACGTGCGCCTGTTTTACGCTCCATTGCTTTGTGGGCAATTGCAGCTAAGGCATCATCGCGAAACTCAAGTTCAACGTCTTCCATACCAAACAATACTGAAAACTGTTTAGTAATCGCGTTTTTAGGTTCACTCAATATTTGTACAAGAGCTGCTTCATCAAGTTCTGTTAACGTAGCCACTACCGGCAAACGGCCTATGAACTCAGGAATTAAGCCATATTTGACTAAATCTTCTGGCTCTACATCTTTAAATGTTTCACTTAAAGAACGACTCGCCGCAGACTCTTTTACGCTAACGCCAAAACCGATACCGGTGTTTTTATGGCTACGTTGCTCAATTACTTTATCTAGGCCTGAAAATGCACCACCACAAATAAACAAGATTTTAGATGTATCTACTTGTAAAAACTCTTGCTGTGGATGTTTACGACCACCTTGCGGTGGAACAGAAGCAACGGTGCCTTCAATCAGTTTAAGTAGCGCCTGTTGAACGCCCTCGCCTGATACGTCACGCGTAATTGAAGGGTTATCTGATTTACGAGAAATCTTGTCAATTTCATCGATGTAGACAATACCGCGCTGTGCTTTTTCAACATCGTAATCGCACTTTTGTAAAAGCTTTTGAATGATGTTTTCAACATCTTCACCTACATAACCTGCTTCGGTTAATGTAGTGGCATCGGCCATAGTAAACGGCACGTCAAGTAGGCGCGCTAATGTTTCTGCAAGTAATGTTTTACCACTACCTGTTGGGCCGATAAGCAAAATATTACTTTTACTTAATTCAATGTCTTGCTCAGTCGATTGGTTACGTAGGCGTTTATAATGATTATAAACGGCAACAGACAATACTTTTTTAGCATGGTCTTGACCAATAACATAATCGTCTAAGTGTTTACGAATTTCTTTTGGTACAGGTAGTTTGTCAGACGTATCATGCTTAGGAGCAATGTCTTTGATCTCTTCCCTGATAATATCGTTACACAACTCTACACATTCATCACAAACGTATACTGAAGGGCCTGCAATTAATTTACGCACTTCATGTTGGCTTTTGCCACAAAAAGAGCAGTATAACAATTTATTACTTTTGTCGCCGTCTGTAGGAGTGTCAGACATTCAGCTACCTCATTTTATTACGTTGGCCACCAAAATTATTGGCGGCTATTTCAATACGCTTTAACTATACCAAAATTTATTGGTTTTCGCATAGTAACTCAAAGTGGCAAACAGGTAGTCCTGTTTACCAAGCGCTTACTTTTTGTCGCGATTTGTAAACACAGAGTCTACCAAACCGTAATCTACAGCTTGCGAAGCACTCATGAAGTTATCACGATCTGTGTCTTTAGAGATAATATCCAATGGTTGGCCTGTATGCTCAGCCATTAAGCGGTTAAGCTTATCTTTAATAGACAGAATTTCTTTAGCGTGTATTTCAAAGTCAGATGCTTGACCTTGGAAACCACCTAATGGTTGGTGAATCATCACACGTGAGTTTGGTAGGCAAAAACGCTTACCTTTAGCACCAGCAGTAAGTAAAAAAGCACCCATGCTTGCAGCTTGACCTACACATATTGTACTTACATCTGGTTTGATGAAGTTCATTGTGTCGTAAATAGCCATACCCGCAGTTACTGAACCACCTGGTGAGTTGATATATAAAAAGATATCTTTATCAGGGTTCTCTGATTCTAAAAATAGCATTTGCGCTAAGATCAGATTTGCCATGTTGTCTTCAACTTGACCTGTTAAAAAGATAATACGCTCTTTTAATAATCTCGAATAAATATCATACGAGCGCTCGCCTTTTGGTGTTTGTTCAACAACCATTGGGACCAATGCATTTAGGGGATCTGTAATACCAGTATTCATACTTATTTAATTCCTTATGCGCTTATACTTATCCTTATTATAAGGAAGCATAGTTATCGTTTTTCGCAAATTTAGAGCCAAAAACTAAAATGGCCCGGGCACGCTGTATAAACAGAGTAACACGAGCCATTTAATCGTTAGCGAGAGCTTAAGTCAATGACTTATTAAGCACCTTGCTGTGGATTCATGATGTCATCAAATGCTTTTTCAACATCAGTAACAACTGCTTTAGCTAAAATAGCTTCAACAGCTTGCTCTTCCATTGCTACATTACGCATTTGCTGCATAAGTTGATCATTACCTTTGTAGTATTCTACTACTTCAGTTGGATCTTCGTATGCAGAAGCTACTGTTGCGATTAATGCTTCAACTTTAGCATCATCAACTTTGATGTCGTTAGCTTTAATCACTTCACCTAATAAAAGGCCAGTTTTAACACGTGTTACAGCTTGCTCGTGGAACAATTCAGCTGGAAGCTCTGGCATGTTTTGAGCGTCGCCGCCAAAACGTTGAGCTGCTTGCTGACGTAGAGCATCAACTTCTTGATCAACAAGTGCTTTAGGCACTTCGATTTCGTTGTTAGCTAAAAGACCTTTGATTGCTTGGTCTTTAACGCTTGCTTTAACCGCTTGGTCTAGCTCACGTGTCATGTTCTTTTTAACTTCTTCTTTAAGCGCGTCTACGCCGCCTTCGGTAACACCGAATTTAGTTGCAAACTCTTCGCTTAATTCTGGTAATTCTTGCGCTTCAACTTTTTTCACTGTGATAGTGAATTGAGCCGCTTTACCTTTTAAGTTTTCAGCGTGGTAATCATCAGGGAAAGTTACATCAGCAACTACTTCTTCGCCTGCTTTTTTACCTACGATGTTATCTTCAAAACCTGGGATCATACGACCTTGGCCAAGTTCTAATGGGAAGTCTTCAGCTTTGCCGCCTTCAAATACTTCACCGTCGATAGTACCTACGAAATCAACTGTTACACGGTCGTTTTCGCCAGCAGCTGCATCAACATCAGCCCACGCTGCGTGTTGCTTACGAAGTGTTTCTAGCATGTTAGCTAAATCTTCGTCAGTTACTGTTACTGCTGGTTTTTCAACAGTAATTTTATCTAAACCTTGAACTTCAACTTCAGGGTAAACTTCAAACGTTGCTGAGAATTCTAAATCTTTACCTGCTTCAAGTGATTTAGGAGCGAATGTAGGCGCGCCAGCTGGGTTGATTTTTTCAGAAACGATTGCTTCAATGTAATTACGTTGCATTACTTCGCCAGCAACTTCTTGACGAACTGCAGGGCCAAAACGCTTGTTAATTACAGATACTGGAACTTTACCAGCACGGAAACCATCTATACGCTGTGTTTTTGACAGTTGTTGTAGGCGTTTTTTTACTTCGGTCTCAACGTTCTCTGAAGGAACGGTGATAGTTATACGGCGCTCAAGGCCTTGGGTCGTCTCAACAGAAACTTGCATGATTTACCTCAATATTCAATTTTGGCGACTGTTCGCCTTCCTTTACAAACAAAGTGTTCTGCATGAGTCTTGATAAAGTTTAAGCGGTTTTTCACACTTAAAAGCATCCGTCGCTACCATGAGACACCATTGCTGCTTTGCCCTTCGGGCACTATGTTAAACAATAGACGCGGCATTATAACCTAATATTTATGATAGTCGAGTATAGGGGGCAATTATTTGGACTAGATAAGGGACTATAAAGACTAACTGAATAAAAAACAGGCTAACTACGGACTAAATAGAATAAAATAGAAATTATTTAATAGAATTATAGGCTAACAGATTTAGATTTATAACTTAGAGGAGTTTACTTATTGTTCTTATTGGATAAGAAAATGGTCGGCGATGCAGGATTTGAACCTGCGACCCCTTGGACCCAAACCAAGTGCGCTACCAAACTGCGCTAATCGCCGACATTGAAGAGTTAACTTCTTTTTTCATACTGAACACTTAAACTGAGAGTTTAAGACCATTTTAAGAAAATGGTCGGCGATGCAGGATTTGAACCTGCGACCCCTTGGACCCAAACCAAGTGCGCTACCAAACTGCGCTAATCGCCGATATTCGTTGTAAATGGGGTGACTGATGGGGCTCGAACCCACGACAACCGGAATCACAATCCGGGGCTCTACCAACTGAGCTACAATCACCGCTATATTTACATGTTTTCAAATGGTGCACCCAGAAGGATTCGAACCTTCGACCGACGCCTTAGAAGGGCGTTGCTCTATCCAGCTGAGCTATGGGCGCATCGAAAACTTCATAGTTTACCAATAAGCTATTCGATTATAAAAAATTATAAAAAAATGGTCGGCGATGCAGGATTTGAACCTGCGACCCCTTGGACCCAAACCAAGTGCGCTACCAAACTGCGCTAATCGCCGAAACTTATTATTGCTAGCGAGTGACCTCGTTGACAACGGGGTGCATAATAGTGATTTGACGGGGTTAGGTCAAACGTTTTTTTAAGAAAACCAATCAAGTGCTCATTTTTAGTGCACAATGGTTAAATATTACAATAGTCGGCTGAATTTTAAACTATTTAACAGCTCAAACGTTATATACCTTAAAAGCAACTTGGCGCTGCTATGCTTTTCTGCGAAAATAGTAGGCACATTATAAAACGAGTTAAATAAAGAGCGTATTTTTCTTTATTAGCATTTTTACCCCTATTTTATTATGCATTCGTTTTTAGAGTATCGGTATCTAGTTAATTAACCCCAATTAAAGGTCACCCATGACGGCAAACATCATTGATGGTAAGGCAATCGCAAAACAAGTACGTAGCGCTGTAGCAGAACGCGTAAGTGAACGTGTAGCAAATGGTTTACGTGCACCAGGACTTGCAGTAGTACTTGTAGGACTTGATCCAGCAAGCCAAGTTTATGTTGGTTCAAAACGTAAAGCCTGTGAAGAAGTAGGTTTTATCTCTAAATCATTTGATTTACCAGCAGACACACAAGAGCAAACTCTTTTAGATTTAATTGACGAGCTAAATAATGATGCCGAAGTTGATGGAATTTTAGTGCAGTTACCACTGCCAAAAGGTCTTGATGCTGAAAAGATTTTAGAACGTATTACCCCACATAAAGATGTTGATGGATTTCATCCATATAACATTGGTCGATTAGCACAGCGTATGCCTGCCCTTCGCCCATGTACGCCTAAAGGTATAATTACATTACTTGATTCAACGGGTGTACGTTATAAAGGGATGCATGCAGTTGTCGTTGGCGCGTCAAATATTGTTGGTCGTCCAATGTCGTTAGAGCTTTTATTAGCAGGTTGTACTACCACTGTGTGCCATAAATTTACTCAAGACTTAGAAACACATGTTCGCCGCGCTGACTTATTAGTTGTGGCTGTCGGTAAACCTGAATTTATACCGGGAGATTGGATAAAAGAGGGCGCTATTGTTATCGATGTGGGCATTAACCGCTTAGATACGGGTAAATTAGTCGGTGATGTTCAATACAGTGTGGCCGAACAAAAAGCGCATTTTATTACACCTGTACCAGGTGGCGTTGGCCCGATGACTGTCGCAAGCTTAATTGAAAACACACTTGAAGCGTGTGAAAAGTATCACAGCTAAGCTGTTAAATAATTAAAAAAGGGGTTGCCATTTGGCAACCCCTTTTTAGTTTGACCTGAATTACTTTAAACGCTTACGCTTTACGCCACGTTGTTTTACCAGCTGAATCTTCAAGTATTACACCTAATGCATTAAGTGCATCACGTGCTTCATCAGCAGCAGCCCAGTCCTTACTAGCACGTGCTTCATTACGTTTTACAATTAATGCTTCAATTGTCGCAACTTCGTCGTCATCTTGCCCACCTTGTAAAAAAGCTTCCGGTGCTTGTTGAGCAACGCCTAACACTTCACCAAGGCTACGCAGTATAAACGCTAACTTGCCAGCTTGACCTGCGTCACTTTCTTTTACGCGGTTTAATTCTTTAGCAAGTTCGAACAACACAGGTAGTGCTTCTGGTGTATTAAAGTCATCATTCATTGCTTTTCTAAATTTAGCAACAAACTCATTGCCTTCTAAATCGCATTCTACCGGTACGACATCACGAAGCGCTGTATAAATGCGTTCAAGTGATGAGCGCGCTTGGTCTAAATTTTCTTGTGAGTAATTTAATTGGCTGCGGTAATGCCCTGAAATTAAAAAGTAACGAACAGATTCGGCATCGTATGCTTTTAAAACTTCACGCACAGTAAAAAAGTTATCTAACGACTTAGACATTTTTTCTTTATTTACTTGCACCATGCCAGTATGTATCCATGTATTTACATACTTGCCGTTGTTTGCACAGCACGACTGGGCAATTTCGTTTTCATGATGTGGAAACTGTAAATCAGACCCGCCACCGTGAATATCAAAATGCTCTCCTAAGTGTTTTGAGCTCATTGCCGAACATTCAATATGCCAACCAGGACGCCCATCACCCCACGGTGATGACCATGATGGCTCACCTGCTTTGGCTTTTTTCCATAACACAAAATCAAGTGGATCGTCTTTATCTTGCGCTACTTCAACACGAGAACCTGATTGCAACATAGTTAAATCTTGCTGAGAAAGCGCACCGTATTGCTCAAACGTTGATACATCAAACAAAACATCGCCATCAGCTGCAACATAGGCATGGCCTTTTTCAATCAAGCGCTTAACCATAGCGATGATTTCATCCATATGGCTTGTAACTGTTGGTTCAATATCTGGGCGTAGCATATTTAGGCTATCAAAATCTTCATGCATCGCTTTAGTCATGCGCACAGTTAAGTCGTTTATTGACTCACCATTTTCATTTGCGCGTTTAATTATTTTATCGTCGATATCTGTAATGTTACGTACATACTTTAAATCGTAACCAATATGACGTAAATAGCGCACAATAACGTCAAAACCAACAAAAGTACGAGCGTGTCCAATATGGCAGTAATCATAAATGGTGATACCACACACATACATGTCGATTTTGCCTTCGACCATAGGTTTAAATTGCTCTTTTTGTCGCGTGAGTGTGTTGTATATATTTACCATTTACCTTGAGTCCTTGACTATTTACTTGAACAGTTATGTTACCACTTGAAAAGCCCCTGCTCTAGCGCTTTATAACAAACCAAACATCTACTTTGTTAATCTTAGCCAACTACGATAAAATAGCGCCAATATTTAAACCAGATATAGGAAAACACATGGTTGTTCTACACACCAATTTTGGTGACATCACCATTAAAATGTTTGAGCAAGAAGCTCCAAACACAGTTAAAAACTTTTTAGAGTATGCAAATGCTGATTTTTTCAACGGCACTATCTTTCATCGTGTAATCGATGGTTTTATGGTTCAAGGCGGTGGTTTTGTACCAGGTATGGAACAAAAAGAAGTTAACGACCCAATTAAAAATGAAGCTAATAATGGCCTATCTAACAAGATAGGTACTTTAGCAATGGCGCGTACGCCTGATCCTCATTCAGCTACAGCGCAGTTTTTCATTAACGTGAATAACAACGACTTTTTAAACCACAGCAGCGAAACATCGCAAGGCTGGGGTTACTGTGTTTTTGCTGAAGTAGTAGAAGGCATGGACGTAGTAAATAAGATAAAAGGCGTAGCAACAGGTAGTACTGGTTTTCACCAAGACGTGCCTCTTGAAGATGTGATCATCGAAAGCGTTACTGTTAGCTAATAGTAAGTTTACCCACGTAATGTGGAGTATCAGCGGGCATTTACGCAATGTGTATACGCCCGCTTTATTTATATCGAAAAGACTGACCTATGACTCGCCAAACTTACTTTATTGCAGATTTACACCTAAGCGAAAACCGCCCCGACATTAGCGCTGCATTTTTTGACTTTTTAAATACGCATATACTAAATAAAGATGTAGATGCACTTTATATTTTGGGTGATTTTTTTGAAGTATGGGTTGGAGATGACTACATTACAGCGCTGAGTGCCGATGTAGCAAAGTATTTAAGCGCCGTTAATGATGGTGGGACACCTGTTTATTTTATACATGGCAACCGTGATTTCATCATGCGCAAGCAATATGCAGACATGGCCGCAATGACTTTACTCGAAGAACAAACTGTCATTGATTTATATGGTACGCCTACCGTTATTTTACATGGCGACGAAATGTGTACTCAAGATACTGAGTATCAAAAATTTCGTAAAAAAAGCCGTGGTTGGTGGTGGCCAAAATTAATGCTTGCAATGCCACTTTGGTATCGTAAAAAAATAGCGCGTAATGCCCGCGAAAAAAGTAAGTTGAGCCAAGCTGATAAACCTATCGAAATTTTAGACGTTGTAGATGAAGCCGTGCTTGCTACCTTTGCCAAACATAACGTTACTAATATGATTCATGGTCATACTCACCGCCCTAATGTTCATACCTATAAAGTTAATGAACAAACGCTTACTCGTACAGTGCTAGGTGACTGGTATACCCAAGGCTCTTATTTAGTCGTTACCCCTCAATCACAAGAATTAATTAGCACGCCTTTCGCATAATTTAAAATCCTGACTATTATTTAACTATATATTTGAATAATAGTGAGAGGTTTAATGATTAAGCTGTTAATTTTCATCGTAGTAATTGCCATTCCTACCAAAGTATTTAGCGAGCAAACATGGCAAATTGTTACTGAAAACTACCCTCCCTATTTTAGCGAAAACCTTCCTGATAACGGTTGGTTATACGAAATCACTCAATCAGCCCTTAAAACTCAAGGCATTAATAGCGAAGCCGAGTTTACGACATGGGACCGCGCCCTAAAGCTATTAGAAAAAAAGAGAAAAACAGCTATTTTAGGCGCTTTTTATTCATTAAAAAGAAATGAAGTTTTTTACTACTCTCGCCCACTTGCAGTTGCTCATTCAGGAATTTTTAAACGCAAAGAGAGTGCTATTAATTTCGATGGTACAGTCCAATCATTAACACCTTATAGTATTGGTACAGAAGATAATGCCTTTGTAAGCCAAGAGTTTACAAGAAATACTGAGCTGGCAATAACATCTACTAAAAGCCTTCCTACAAGTTTATACCTGCTACAACAAGGTCGTATCGATTTGGTCGCAGGCACTAAAGAAGTAGGGAAGTATTGGCTTGAGCATAATAACGAAGTTGATTTAGATAAGAATAAAATTGAGTACTTATTGCCAGATCTTGCTTCTCATAAACTATATTTAGTTGTCTCTAAATCAAATTACAGAGCAAAAGAGTACTTACAAAAATTTAATAGAGGGATTGATATAATAATTGAAAACGGAAGCATTGCTGAAATCATGAAAAAACACAATTTCAGCAATCAAAAAACAGCTGAATACATTAATTTTTTAAAAGAAAATTAGCTTTATGCTATTGGCAGGCCACTATGAAACTTAAAATCTTCATCCTGTGATGAAATTAATTCGGCTTCAATCTCGCCAAATTCTTTAACTCGTTCGGTAATATCAAAATCAGCAATTTCTTGCGCTAAAGTTAGATAATCTTGGTAGTGACGGGCTTCAGAGCGCAGCAGCGAAATATAAAAATCACCTAAACGTTTGTCAACATGCGGCGCAAGCTTTGCGAAACGCTCACACGAACGCGCCTCAATGTAAGCGCCTACAATTAATTTATCAACAAGGGCGTTTGGCTCAAACGTTTTAACATGACGAAGCATGCCTTTTGCATAACGACATGGTGTAATGCTTTGGTACTCTACACCGTACTCGTCCATAATTTCGAGCACTTGGTAAAAATGATGCAACTCTTCTTTTATCAACAATACCATTTTATCAATTAAATCTTGTCCATATGGCGAATTAGATTTAGGAATTATTGATTTAGTTAGCTTATTTTTAGCAGCGAGATCACGCCAATTTCCTTCACGCTTATAAATAAGCGTTTCAAATGGCTTTAGCCACTCGAGTAAGGCATCACTGCCCTCTTTATCAACAGCGTATTTACGTATTAAAAACATCGCACTTTGAGCCGCTTTTAACTCACAAATTAAGTGATCGATTAAGATTACTGATAAGTTCTCTTTTTTAATTGCCTGCTCCACCCACTGCTGCGGGGTTGTACACACTAAAAAGTTATTGATCGGCTCTAAAAGTTGGCTATGTGGCACGTTGACTGCTCATTACTAAATAAATTTGATAGAGCATTATTTTAACACGAAATTTTGTTTGGGATAAATCAAAGCCCTAACCTGTGCAAAATGTTAATAGTGAGTTAACTTGACTTTGCAAAATAAGTGAACCATAACTGTACATAGACTGTATAAAAATAAACCAACCAAAACAGTAATACGTTCCTTTTATGGAGTAAGCACTATGATACTAAATCATCTCTGGGGCATTTATGCTCACCCACTTGAAGAATGGCAAACAATAGATAATCGCCATGAAAGTTTAACCTATAGTTTGTCGCATATTTTACTGATTGCTTTGTTTCCTTCAATAATGGGTTATTACTCATCTGTTTATTTAGGATGGAGTATAGGCGCAGGCAATCCTGTATTTTTAACGCACGATAGTGCGCTATTAATTGCAGTTGCAATGTATTTTGCTTTAATAGCGGGTGTTTTTGCATTGGCGTATTTGGCTCATTGGATGGCCGTTACATTTGGCTCTAAGCCTACATTTACACAAACACTTGAACTTGCAGCTTATACTGCAACACCTGTGTTTATGTCGGCGCTTGCCGCCTTTTGGCCTGTACTTTGGTTTGTAGTGTGTATTGGAATTATTGCACTAGCTTACTCGGTCTACTTACTTTATACCGGCGTACCAATACTTATGCATATTCCACAAGAGCGTGGCTTTATTTATGCCAGCTCGGTTGTAACGTGTGGATTAATATTACTAGTTATTATTTTAGCTGTAACAGCTATGCTTTGGACAAATGGGATTGTTAGTCCAATGTTTACTTAATAAAGTTTAGCTAATAAAGAGTCGTGTTTGATAGAAATGTTCCCTTTCTTTCCTTCGCAAAAAAGGAGCTAATTAGCTCCTTTTTTTATGTAACGACTTTTTATTAACTAATTATTAATCAGCTTCGTTTTCGTCTTGGTTGTGAATCTCTAAACTTGAAGACATCGCACTTTCGCGGGTGCTTTTTGCTGAATCGTTACGTAGCTCATCAATACGGTTTAAATAGTTTTGATCAATGTCGCCTGTAATATATTGCCCATCAAATACAGAGGTTTCGAACTTAGTAATTTCAGGATTTTCTTGGCTAACCGCAGCTATTAAATCTTTTAACGATTGAAAGATTAAACCATCAGAGCCAATACTTGCGTTAATATCTTCCACTTCACGGCCGTGAGCAATAAGCTCAGCTGCTGAAGGCATATCAATACCGTACACATTAGGGAAGCGTATTTCAGGCGCTGCGGATGCAAAGTAAACATTTTTAGCACCAGACTCTCGAGCCATTTCAACAATTTGTGCTGATGTTGTACCACGAACAATTGAGTCATCAACCAATAATACGTTTTTGCCTTTAAACTCGCGATCAATTGCATTTAGCTTTTGACGCACTGATTTTTTACGCATCTCTTGGCCAGGCATAATAAATGTACGACCAATATAACGGTTTTTAACAAAACCTTGGCGATACGGTAAATCAAGCACACGTGCAATTTCCAGTGCTACATCGCATGAAGTTTCTGGGATTGGAATAACTACATCAATGTCTTTATCAGCCCATTCGCGTGCAATTTTTTCGCCTAGTTTTGTGCCCATGTTTACGCGTGTTGCATAAACAGACATACGGTCTATTGTTGAATCAGGTCGAGCAAAATAAACAAATTCAAAAATACATGGCGAGTAAGATGCTTTATCTGCACAACTAAGTGAATGAAATTCACCTTCTTCTGTAACATATATAGCTTCACCAGGGGCAACATCACGTACAAACTCAAAGCCGTCCGGTTTTAACGCAACGCTTTCAGAGGCGAACATGTACTCAGTGCCTTTTGCAGTCTCACGTTTACCAAATACAAGTGGACGGATACCATTCGGGTCGCGAAAAGCAACAATACCGTGACCAATAATCATAGCAATTGTTGCATAACCACCGCTTACTTTATTATTTACCTCGGTTACCGCAGTAAATATATCTTCAGGGTCTAAATGCAACTTATCAGATTTACTTAGTTCATGTGCCATGATGTTGAGTAAGATTTCTGAATCAGATGTTGTATTTACATGACGACGTGCTTCTGAGAATAACTGCTCTTTTAAAGCTTCTGCATTAGTAAGGTTACCATTATGGGCAAGCGCTATACCAAACGGTGAGTTAACATAAAAAGGCTGTGCTTCAGATGAGCTTGAAGACCCTGCTGTAGGATAGCGCACATGGCCAAGACCAATCGTACCTTGTAGTCGTTTCATATGACGAGTGTGAAAGGCATCTTTCACTAAGCCATTTGCTTTGCGTAAGCTGAACGTATTATTCTCAATGGTAATGATACCCGCGGCATCTTGACCACGGTGCTGCAAAACAGTTAAGCCATCATAAATCGCCTGATTGACAGGGGATGTTCCGACTATTCCAACGATACCACACATGTAATTTATCCTCGCCGATTAACGGTTTACTGAATTTAAAAAGCTCGAGTTGTTTTCTAGGTACGAAAAGAACCATTCAACAACAAAGCCAAATTCTGGAATCAAAATAGAATTGCCCCACCAGTGCGTATTGGGTGCACCAGTAAAAGCATCAAGAAAGAAGAGTAACGCGCTCACGACCAACACGCCTCGTAGAGCACCAAACACTATGCCAAAGACACGGTCGGTACCCGATAAACCAGTACGATGTACGAGCTCACCTAAAATGTAGTTTAGTAAACCGCCTAACAGTAGCGTCGCAAAGAATAATATGGCTATGGCCGCCGCATTTCTTAAAAGGGGTTCAGAAATGGTTGTTAGGAAGGAAGCTAAATATTGGTAAAATAAGCTAGAGATGATAAAGGCGCCAGCCCATACCGCTAATGACATTGCTTCTTTTACAAAGCCGCGTATTAAACCGATGATGGTAGACAATACAATGATGCCAATAATGGCGTAATCAACCCAGATCATAAGAACCAATTAGTCGCTAATTTGGGGCGCATTCTATACCCAAACATCGTTAGTATGCAAGTTTAAACGGGAGATTACTGGGTTGTAGTTAATACAAAAAATTAACATTCTAGTCTAGGTATTGTGAGATAAAGATAATGATAAAAAAAATATAAATAAATAAAAAAAAGGCTTGTTATACAAGCCTTTTTAAAATTATTTTGTTACTTCGTACTGCGTAACTTTACCATTTAATTTAGTAAGCTCTTTGAGCTGGGGGAGCTGCTTTTGTAATTCACTTTTATCAAGCGAAGGACCAACAAATACTTTGGTTAGTGTCCCATTTGGGGTTTTAATCGGTTTAGTAAACGTTTTAAACCCTTCAGCCTTTAATTTAGCCTGTAATGCTTTAACGTTTGCAACATGTGAAAAACTACCTAATTGAATAACATAGGCCATACTCGTTAGGTTTTCATCACTTTTACGTGGTGCAATTGGCTCTGGCTTAGCTTGAACAGGCGCTTTTGTAATTGGTGTAGCTTTGGGTTCTATAGTTGCTTCAACAACTTTATCTTCCACAGCGTAATCACTCTCATCCATCGCGCTTTGCTGCTCAAAAGCTTCATCGTCAGCTTGAATGTGTTCAATTTCATCTTGCTTTAGTGGCTCAGCATTAGCCATATTTTCATCAATTGACTCTTGAAGATCGATTGTTTTGAACTCAGGGCGGTCTGGGATCGCTTTAAAGCCTTCTTTATAATGCACTTTTTCGCCATCGAGTATATTAGGGATAAACACAATTGCTGCGATCACCACTATACTTGTTCCGACTAAGCGATTAATAAAACTTGAGTTCACCGACATCCTCTCTATTTTTTAAAGTAATTAATAGCGCCAGCAACTGTAAAAAATGAACCAAATATAATCAACATAGTATCACTTTGTTGTTCTGGTAAAATTACATTCAGTGCTTGTGCCACACTATCATAGCTATTAATAGTATTATGATGAGACAATTCGTGCAGTGCATTTTGTAAATTACTTGCAGTGTCGCCTCGCGGGCCACTTAAGCTCGCTAATGACCACTCATCGACCAAGTGACTTACTTCTTTAAATACACCCGCTTTATCTTTATCAGCAAGCATAGCGGCTAATGCATGAATTTTAAAGCCTTTATCTTTATAGCTTGATAACTTATTGGCTAAATAACGCGCCGACTCAGGGTTGTGTGCTACGTCGGTAAAGACTAAAGGCTCAACACTTAACTGTTGAAAGCGCCCTTCGACAACTAAATTAGCTAAACAACTTCGTATAATTGATTCACTAGGTAATAAGTTTAAAACACTTAGCGTAGTTAATGCGGTAGCTGCATTTTGACACGGTATTGCAGGCTTATCTATTTCAAGATTATGTTCTTTATATTGCCAATTAAAGCTCTCAGCATTTTCTTTAAAAATAAAGTCACTGCCCGACAGCGTCATGTTGGCATTAATTTCTTTGCCGTAATCAGTCATTGTGTGAGGAATATTTAAATCCCCTATAATAGCGGGCGTATTTTCACGAAAAATACCGGCTTTATCATAAGCCACTAACTCACGGGTATCACCTAAGTACTCTTTATGGTCTAAGTCTATAGTGGTGATCACGCTTGCAAAGGGAGTGACTATATTTGTGGCGTCAAAGCGCCCACCTAAACCAACCTCTAGTAATACATAATCGACGTTACAGCGTTTAAAAATTGCCAACGCCCCCAAAGTACCATATTCAAAATAAGTCAGAGCAGTGTCTTTACGGCCTTGCTCAAGCTGGTGAAAAGCATCTATATGAAATTGGTCTGCCAATTCTTCCCCATTAACTCGTACACGCTCGTTATAACGAATTAAATGTGGAGATGCGTAAGTACCCACACTGAAACCTTGCGCTAGCAATAGCGACTCTAAGCAGCGTGCTGTGGTGCCCTTACCGTTTGTACCGGCAATAAGAATAATTTTACTTGGAGTGTTTAACAGGCCAATATTGTTAGCAACATTAGCAACTCGCTCTAAGCCCATAGCAATGTTAGCTGGGTGAACACTTTCTAAATAAAAAAGCCAATCATCAAGGCTTGATGATTGGCTAGGAATTTTTTTTGTCATAGCGTGTAATCAGTAAAGCTGAAATTTACGCTACTCTATGCTCTTGTTCCGTAGAAGGCAAGTTCATAAATTTAGCTAAAATGCGTGCAAGGGTATCGCGCATTTCACGGCGGTCAATAATCATGTCAATTGCACCGTGTTCAAGCAAAAATTCACTACGCTGAAAGCCTTCAGGTAATGTTTCGCGAACTGTTTGCTCAATAACACGAGGACCCGCAAAGCCAATTAACGCTTTAGGTTCTGCAACGTTAATATCGCCCAGCATAGCAAGTGATGCAGATACACCACCCATAGTTGGGTCAGTCATGACTGAAATAAACGGAAGACCTTTTTCAGTCATTTTTGCAAGTGCAGCACTTGTTTTAGCCATTTGCATAAGCGACATAAGCGCTTCTTGCATGCGTGCACCGCCTGATGCAGAAAAACAAATAAGCGGCATGTTATGCTCTAAACATTGATCAACAGCATCAACAAAGCGAGCGCCAACAACAGAAGCCATTGAGCCACCCATAAATGAGAACTCAAATGCTACTGCTGCAACTGGAATGCCTTTTAATCGGCCTTTCATAGCTACAAGTGCATCTTTTTCACCACTTGCTTTTTGGGCTGCACTGATACGATCAGAGTATTTTTTAGAATCTTTAAACTTAAGAATGTCTTTAGGCTCATGTTGTGTGCCAAGCTCTTGACGGTCACCTTCATCTAAAAAGTGCTCCAGGCGCTTACGGCCACTAACACGCATGTGGTGGTCACACTTAGGACATACGTTTAATGACTTTTCTAATTCAGCTTTATATAAAATTGAATCACACGATGTGCACTTAGCCCAAACACCTTCTGGGATTTCTTTACGACCTGATGATTTTGTCGTTTTAGGTAAGATTTTTTCTAGCCAACTCATTTGCAACTCTCTTAATGCTGTTCTGTGTCGCGAGCCTGCCAATAGCAATTAGCAGACAAATTTTTTCAATTAAAACATGAATTACACTAACGCGGTATAAAAAACTGGTCTTAGTAGTTAAAAGTGTTCATAAAAAGTACTAACGACAACCATAACTAAATTTCAGCGTCAGGTAAAAACAATGGACCTAAAGGCATTTTAGGAATATTAAACTCTTCAGGATAATCGACATCAACTAAGTATAAACCTGCAGCTTTAGCTGTAGCACTTGCTTTAGCACGCTCTTTACAATCAAGTAATTCTTTCAACCAAATAGGCTGTTGCTTATGTATGCCAATATCCATCAAGCTCCCCGTTATATTACGTACCATGTGATGTAAGAACGCATTCGCCTTAATATCAATAATAACGTAACACCCTTGGCGCTGTACCGATAAATGATGAATAGTGCGAGTCGGTGTATTCGCTTGACAATGGATCGCTCGAAAAGATGTAAAATCGTGTGTCCCGATCAAATACTGACAGGCTTCCTGCATTTTAACTTCATCTAATGGGTGATGAAAATGCGTAACCCCTTCGCTTAACACTGCTCCTCGAAAAGGAGAGTTATAAATAATATAGCGGTATCGGCGAGCGGTTGCACTAAAACGAGCATGAAAATCGACAGCAACTGGTTGTGCAAAGCGAATAGCAATATCTTTAGGCAATAAGGTATTCATACCCATTGTAAATGCGACCATGTCACGCGAAGCTTCAGTTTCAAAATGTATTATTTGACCTGTACCGTGCACACCCGCATCAGTTCGCCCCGCACATACTACTTCAACTGGGTGATTACAAATACGCGACAATGCCTTTTCTACTTCTTGTTGTACGCTATTTACATGTGATTGACGTTGCCACCCACTATAGCGTACGCCGTTGTATTCAACTCCAAGTGCTACTCGCATAATTACTGCTTTACCTACTGTGCTAATGAACACGGCATTTTATGCTATCTCTCGACGCAATAAAAGGAGGTGTGCGGTAATACCCTTTTTATTAAAAACATGATCATTTTAATGAATCAAATAACTTAATAATCACGATGTAAATTATTCTTTTATAACAATTACATACTATAAAATTCGCTTCATTAATGCGTTGCTTTTCCTTGTTATAATTAAACTAACTTCCATAAAAAAACCCTTAATTAGAATAACCAATTAAGGGTTTTTTAAAACAATTTGTTATTTTAGTTTCGCTTTTAAACTAAGTGCCTCTTCTTGAACTTCTTCTGGGCCTTTGTTGATGACATCCTCAATGACCTTGAGCGCAGAATCAAAATCATCAATTTCAATATAAGCACGCGCTAAATCTAGTTTAGCTGAGTAGCCACCACTTTCAGCATCAACATCGGTTGGGTTATCACCAGCAAGTAATGCATCAAACTCACTCAAACCGACATCCATATTAACGTCGGTGTAAGGTTCGTGTTCAAGTTCAGCCTCTTCACTTTCTTCTAATAATGAATCTATATCTACAAATTCATCATTATCAAGTTGCTCAATATCACTACTTTCAACAAGTGGCTCTTTTGTAGTTAATGTGTCATCTTCCTCTAAGTCTTCTTTTAGCAAGCTGTCAAAGTCGACATCAAATTCACTGCTATCCTCAGCACTTAATTCTTCAGGCTCCGCTAACTCACTAAGTAATGAATCAAAATCAGTTTGCGTCAAATTTGACATAAACTCTTCATCAAGTTCATCGTCAGAGCTAATATCAGTGCTACCTGCTTCATCTGAGTTTGTTAACTGTGCTTCGCGCTCTGCATTTGTTTGCTCTTGCTGCTCGTCTGATAACTCATCAGTTAGCGCTTGCTCTAAAGTATCTTCGTCAAACTCAACATCTAAGTCAGAAAAATCGTCTTCAATTAAAATTTCATCATCAAAATCGTCTTCTAAACTATCTAAATCAGTATTTTCAGAAAGCGCATTTGATAAGTCCTGCTCAGCTTGGCTGGAAGCGACTCCCTGCGCATCACCGTCTAAATCATCACCTTGTAATTCTTCGGGGGTAAATGGCAACTCACTTTCTAGTGTTTCTTGAACTTCATCAAGGTTAAGAGGTTTGGTATCCTCTTCTATACTAACTGGTTCAACAGAATCAATTCCGTCATTAATTTCTTGCAGTAAATCATCATCAAACGACTCGTCTTCAACCTTAGCTTCTGATTCAGAGAAGTCATTATCAATTAATAGTTCATCATCAAAATCATCTTCTAAGCTATCTAAGTTAGCATTTTCAGAAAGCGCATTTGCGAGATCTTTCTCTGTTTGACTAAGTGCTACTGCATTTTCTTCACTCGGTGCATTTTCTTTAGGTTCTTGCGGCTCAAACGAAGGTCCATTATCCAATAATGAATGATCATCATCTAATTCAAGTTCAGGATATTCATCTAACTCTTCACTTGGCGTTATAAGATCGCTATCTAGCTGCTCTTCAACTTTTGTAAGATCTGAGTCATCGTCGCCCGCTAACGGATCGTCACCAAGATCTACTTCTATTTCTTCAAGATCGTCGTCAAGCTCATCTAATGACCAATCTGGTGTTTCTATATAGTCATCATCCGTCGCTTGTTGTAGCTCATTTAAAAGCTCATCAACGCTCTTTAAAGTATCATCTGTATATTCTTCAAGCGCATCTTCTGGATCAAGAAGCGACTCTGATGTATCTGAAAAATCATCAACCGTTACATCTATAAGTTCAGGTTCTTCTTTTAGCTCAGGTTCTTCTTCAAGCACAGGTTCTTCTTCAAGCTCAGGTTCTTCTTCAAGCTCAGGCTCTTCTTCAACCTCAGGTTCTTCTACAAGCTCAGGCTCTTCTTCAAGCTCAGGTTCTTCTACAAGCTCAGGTTCTTCTTCAAGCTCAGGTTCATCGTCAAGCTCAGGGGCTTCTTCAAGCGCAGGCTCTTCTTTAAGCTCAGGTTCTTCTACAAGCTCTGGTTCTTCTACAAGCTCTGGTTCTTCTTCAAGTTCAGGTTCATCGTAAAGCTCGGGTTCTGCTAAAAGCTCAGGCTCATCGTCAAGCTCAGGCTCTTCTTCAAGCGCAGGCTCATCGTAAAGCTCAGGCTCTTCATTTAATGATGAAGCAAGCGACTCAATATCATCAACATTTAATTCTTCTTGAGCATCTGCTAAATCCTCAACTGAGTCTGCCAATGCATTATCAATTTCTGAATCTCTTACATCTGAATTTTTTACTTCATCATCAATTAAGTTATCTATGTCGTCTAAATCAAAATCATCGCTTTGTTCAACTAATGAATCATCTACAGTATCTACTGCAGCCTCATCAATTAAGCTATCTATGTCGTCTAAATCAAAGTCGTCACTTTCCTCAACTAATGAATCATTTGCAGTATCAACTGCTGCCTCATCAATTAAGCTATCTATATCGTCTAAATCAAAGTCGTCACTTTCCTCAACTAATGAATCATTTGCAGTATCAACCGCAGTCTCATCAATTAAGCTATCTATGTCGCCTAAATCAAAGTCGTCACTTTCCTCAACTAAAGAGTCATTCTCAGTATCAACCGCAGTCTCATCAATTAAGCTATCTATGTCGTCTAAATCAAAGTCGTCACTTTCCTCAACTAAAGAGTCATCTGCAGTATCGACTGCAGCCTCATCAATTAAGCTATCTATGTCGTCTAAATCAAAGTCGTCACTTTCCTCAACTAATGAGTCATCTGCAGTATCATCCGCTGCCTCATCAATTAAGCTATCTATGTCGTCTAAATCAAAGTCGTCACTTTCCTCAACTAATGAATCATTTGCAGTATCAACTGCTGCCTCATCAATTAAACTATCTATATCGTCTAAATCAAAATCGTCGCTTGTATCAAGTTCAGCTGAAGTGTTATTTGAGGTATCTAATTCTGTTGATGTTTGATCTAATAATTCATCTATATCAAAATTATCTTCATCTGCAAGCTCTTCACTTAAAGCCGCCATTTCATCATGAGATTCTAAGCTGTCATCCTCTACAGCTTCGCTTGTTTGCGGTGCATCAAATTCAGGTAGACTATCGTCTTCATCAAACAAGCTATCTAAATCGTCATTAGTTAGGATTTCATCATTGTTAATTGAGTCATCAGATAAGTCTAAATCTATATCTTCAGCGTTTTCATCTGAAGGTTGATCAAACCCTTGCTGCATAAAAATATCGAGCTCATCATCGTCATCGGTATTTTCATCATCAAAAACAATGTCATCGCTTAGCAAGCTTTCGAGCTCATCCTGATCAAGTAAATTTTCGTCGCCAGAAAAATCATCTAAGCCGTCGTCTAAATCATCATTAGGCAACATATCACTTTCGAGACTATCATCTAATTGAACACTCAAGTCATCTAAAGGGTCAGGTACAATTGGATCGTCATTTAAGCTTGGGCCTAAATCATCATCGCCAGCATAGGTTGGGGTTTGTGGTAAAAAGTCATCATCGTTTTGCGGCTCTTCTTGATTACTTGCTCGTTTGCGTAAAAACATAACGATTGCAAAAATAATCAGTAACCCAGGAATAAACATTAACAAGCCCAGTACTATGGGATTTGAAAATAATGAGCCAAAATCAAATGACTCTTTTGGTATTACTTCTTGTTTTTTTTGTTGGGCAATAATCTCGTTTTGTTTAACAATGAGTTCTTTTAACTGATTTTGAATTTCGCTGTCTTGTCCTAATTGCAAACGTAAGTTTTCGAGCTCTTTTGATATTCCTGATAACTGTTTTTTAAGATTATTATTTTCAACTAAAATCTCTTCTACATTACTAACTGAGCTTTTAAACTGTTGTTGTAACTCAACTAGCTTAGTACCTTGCTCTGTTTTTATTTCATTTAATTCTTTCTGTATCTCTTTTTTAGCATCGTCTACATCAATTTTACGCGCTTGAGTTACTTTTGTTTGCGCTGAGTTAATTTCGCTTTGTGTAAGCGTGCCATTTTTTTTCTTTTCCCATAATGCATCATCTTGCTCAGAGCGTTGCTTTGCGAGCTGCGTATTTACAGCTTTTATTTCGGCTAAGGTAGGGATTTTTAAATAGGCACCATTTTGAATGTGGTTAAGATTTTGTTCTAAAAATGAATCGGGATTTTTGTTATACAAAGCCTGCATAACTTGATAAATACTGACAGAATTGTCTGGGCGCACTTTAGCTGCTATACGCCAAAGCGTATCAGTTGGTTTAATTGGCCCAATTGATCGCCCTTGCGCACCATAGTCAACGCCTTTAGGCCCCTTTAATTGGGTACTGTCCTGAGAGTAAACTGGCGTTACTATCAATGCAGACGCTAATATAATAAGTGTAGCTAAACCGCGCATGCTGATCCTTTAATATTTAAATATTAATAAAACACCTAAAACTTAAGTGCATAAATATTGTTTATTATTGCTATTATCAGCCAAATGACTGACTCGCATTTATTATTACAATCTATTTTTATTGCAAGCTCTATTCCAATTACAAACTATAAACCAGTTAGAGCGTAATATCCATCGCAACACCTTGAAAATAAATGCCTTAAAACATCTTTATAAATATTAATTTATTGAGTGTTATCAATCAGTTTTTGTATTTTTAAAATTAAACGGCAAAAATTTGACAAGCCATATAAACAAAAAGCGGCAAACAACTACTGTTTACCGCTTTAAAAGCATGTTTAGCGCAATTAACTATTACATGTAATTGGCAATAAGCTCTTCTGCAATTTGAATGCTATTAGTTGCAGCACCTTTACGAGTGTTGTCACTTACAACCCACATGTTTAGTCCATGAGGATGAGAAATATCAGCACGTAATCGACCTATATACACAGTATCGTTACCACTAGCGTCAGACACTGCTGTTGGGTAGTCACCTTCATCATCAATTAGCTCGACACCAGGCGCGTCTTTTAAAAGTTGCTTAACGTGTTCAAAGTCATAAGGCATGCGCGTTTCAATATTAATTGATTCTGAGTGCCCAAAAAATACGGGAACACGTACACACGTTGGGTTCACTGCAATAGTGGTATCACCCAAAATTTTATGAGTCTCGTTTACCATTTTCATTTCTTCGCGCGTATAGCCATTATCTTCAAAGCTATCAATTTGAGGAATAACGTTAAATGCAATTTGCTTTGGAAATACTTTATTATCCATAGGGCGTGCATTCATCAAATTAGCTGTTTGCTTTGCAAGTTCATCAACCGCGTCTTTACCTGCACCCGATACAGCTTGGTATGTAGATACGTTAATACGGTCTATTCCGTAAGCATCATAAATTGGTTTAAGTGCTAACATCATCTGAATAGTTGAACAGTTAGGGTTAGCAATAATATTACGATTTCTAAAATCAGCTAGGCTTGAAGCATTAACTTCTGGCACCACGAGTGGGATTTCAAAATCATTTCTAAAGTGCGATGTATTATCGATTACAATACAGCCGGCATCAGCAGCAATAGGAGCATATTTTTCAGATACACTGCCACCAGCAGAAAACAAACCTATATGCGCTTGGCTAAAGTCAAAGCCTTCAACGTCAAGTACTTCAATGGTCTCACCACGAAACTTTATATCTTCACCTGCGCTGCGGCTGCTAGCAAGTAAAAAAAGCTGATCAACAGGAAACTTACGATCTGCTAGCGTTTCAATGATTTGACGGCCTACTAAACCAGTAGCGCCAAGTACGGCAACGTTATATTTTTGCGACATATTTCTTCCTCTATAAACGACATTAAAACAACATCGTTAGTTAAATAATTATTCAGCTATGCTAAAGCCAAGCTGGCTAAGTGCTGCTAGTTGTGGGCTATCACCTTGTAGAAATAAGGTGCTAAATTCTCGCCTTATAGGATAGTTTTTACGTAAACTATCAAAGCCGTCGCTCTCTAGACGACGAAGTAATATTCCGTCATCGCGGCGAACGTCATAAATTAAATGCACTAAACGGGCAATATCTTGCTCATTAAGGCTTTGCGTAACAGTTGCATTTGTAACGGCTGGTGTTGGTAAAAAATCATCCAACGATTTAATCGCCTCAACACCTTTGAGCTGACACAGTTTTTGATACAACATTTGTGTACCACGAGCTTTCCCCTCAAGTGTATGCCCTGCAATATGCACACTAGCGTAACGAACATGCTCTAGTAATTCAGTTAAAATATTGGGTTCTTTCTCCCATACATCAAGTACTAAATCTAAATCAGCCCCAGCTTCCATTACCTCAAGCAATGCTTGGTTATCAATTACATCGCCACGGCTTGCATTAATTAGCGTGCTTCCTGGCTTAAGTGCTTTTAAACGCTCTTTACCCATCATGTGCAGTGTTTTATGCTCGCCACTTTTAACAAGGGGAACGTGAAAAGTAACAACATCTGACTGCGCTAATAACTCATCAAGCGCTACATGCTCTTGTAATAAGCCTTGTTCGTGCTTAATCGGATCGCACAGCAGTACAACTACGTTTAATGCTTTTAATTTTTGCGCCAAACATGTACCAATGTTGCCCATCCCTACAATACCAATTGTTTGACCACACAATGGACGCGCATTTTCTTGGCTTAATGCAAATAAGCTACTAATTACATATTCAGCTACAGCAACAGCATTACAACCAGGTGCACTTGTAAAAGCAATATTTCTATCATGCAGTAATTGCGTATCAATATGGTCAATGCCGATTGTGGCAGTACCTACAAAGCTCAACTTGTTAGCTTGTACCAAAAGCTCATGATTAACATTTGTCACCGAACGAGTAAGAAGAACATCTACATCTATTAATTGTTCAGGCGTTAATTTACGACCATCAAAACGCTCAACCTCACCAAAGTCTGCAAAGTACTGCTCAACTAAAGGCATATTTTGATCGGCAAGAATTTTCATTACAGAGTCCGTTTGGCAATTAAGAGGCGCCATTGTAGCGAACAACCTAGCCTTTACACAAACTAAAAAGGCGCATTTTAGTTAATACAAACACTCAAAAATGGGGATGTGGATTGTTTTAAATCAGCAATTAAAATTAGGAATTTAAACGATGCAAATAATAACCTTACTATTGAATACACAAAGGCCGAATCACAGCATGATTCGGCCTTTATTATGCAAAATAAACTTCAATTACATTTACTTGATTTTAGTTTATAGCTCAAAATCTTTTTTGAATTTCAAACCAAATTCACTTCGATCATTACTGCGCATTACGCCAACAAAACCTGATTGTTGAAGACGACCAACATCGTAAACTTCGTTTAGAACGTTTTCACCATACAGTGTAACTTCCATATCGCCATATGGATTAGTGTAGGAAATATTAAAACCAACTAGTTCACGAGAATCTATTGTCTCACTTTGGTTATAAACTGATTGCCCTTGCATCTCGCTTCGGTACGAATAGTTAGCATTAAACGCAAGTGTTGCGCCGCTCTCTAAATCCATAAAGTAAGAAGGTGCAACCATGACAGTCCAGCGTGGTGTAAGTGCTGGTGAATCGCCTTTACCTATACCTTGTACACCCTCAGCCACTTCTGTTATTTCAGAATCTAAATAACCAACTGCACTGCGAATAGTAAAGTCATCAGTAATAGCGACTGTTGTTTCAAGCTCAATACCTTGTGCTTTAGACTGACCCGCATTTTCTACAATTGTAACGAAACCGCCACCTGCTGTTGGGTCTGAAAACGGTAATGCTAAATCAGTGTAATCAGTCACAAATACCGCAAGCATCATAGATACATTTTCGTGTACTTGGCCTTTTAGACCCATTTCGTAGTTAATCGCTTTCGTTTCGTCAAATGATACAAACTGGTCTGGTCCACCAAATGGGCGCGGTGGAAAACCACCTGTTTGGTAGCCTTTTTGAATCTGGCCATACACATTCATATTATTGCTAAGCTGATAAGATGCATTTACATCCCAGGTAACTGCATCAAAATCTGCACTTACATACTTACGAGTAGGAAATGATGGGAATGTAGCATTTGCATCTTTTTCATCTTTTGAATAACGAAGGCCACCACCTACCGCTAAATCGTCAGTTAAATCGTAGCTTGCATTAAAGTAGGCTGCGTAAGAATTAGTTTCTTGGTTAATTTCAAAATCGCCGTAACCACCAAATGATTCTGTCACTCCGTCATTCAATAAGCCATTGGGTGTATTAAATGGGCTGAATACAAATGGGCCTGAACGTGTAAAGCCATCTTCATTAAAAAAGTAAAGGCCTGACACAAAGTCCATATTATCAAATGTTGCATTTAGTTGAATTTCAAACGAGTACTGATCAGCTCCGCCCTCTTCTGGAAACTCAGATAAGTTTAAAGGTGATGCATCGTCATCTAGGCCACCTTCATACTCAGATGTACGGTAGCTTGAGATAAACTTAGTAGTATAAGTATCGTTAATTGCCCAATCAGCCGAGAACGATGTGCCCCAACCTGAGTAAGAAGTTGATTCAATACCTGCAACGGTTGTGCCTAAATCATCAGGGTCTGATGGAATTAAATCTTGAGTCAATAATGGGAAGTCGCCATTAAACACATCGTTTGCATCTAGCGGGTCAGTTAATTCAATTGTGTAAGGCGATTGACCTGACTCATTATCAACTCCATCTAAAGAAAAAGTGAATGCTAAATCGCCGTTAGCTTGCCATTTAAGGGCTACACGACCACTAAATTCTTCTTCCTCACCAATTTCTTTCTCTGGATTTGCTAAATTAACAGCTTCACCAACACCATCACGTGTTTTGTAGGATGCACTCGCAGACATGCTTAGTTCATCGTTTAGTGAGTTATTAAAATAAACATCACCAGCAATACGTCCACGACTTCCCAGCTTAGCTGAAGTAGTTACAATACCTTCATCACCAGGTTGCTTTGTAATTACATTTACAGCGCCACCTAACGTATTACGGCCATATAAAGTACCTTGTGGACCACGAAGCACTTCAACACGCTCAACATTAGGTAATGATAAATTAGAACCCATTTGACGACCTAAATAAACGCCATCTAAGTATACGCCTACACCTGGATCAGTAGTTATTATGTGATCTTGCAGACCAATACCACGAATGAACACAGACGCATGTGCTGCATTACCAACACCGTAACGGGTGATGTTTAAGTTTGGAACATATTTACCAATATCTTCAAGATTACTCATATTGGCTTTATCAATTAGGTTCGCCCCAATTGATGTGATAGCGGTTGGAGATTCAAATAAGCTCTCTGTACGTTTACGAGCTGTGACCTCGATTTTTTCAAACGCGTCTTGTTTTGCTGTTGTTTTGGCTTCTTCAGCATTTACTGAGGTAGATAGTGCAGCGACAATTGCTAGGCTTAACTGTGAGAGTGTGCGTAGTTTCAAAATATTCTCCAAAGGATACCGTGTGATTTTTGTTATGCTTTTATATTGATAATATAAATTTTAGGCATAAAAAAAGACGCTAAATAGCATCTTTCCTCTGGACAGGTATTATATGACATTATTGTGAATAAATGTATAAAATTATTTAAATAAATTCATAGAAAATGACAGTAATTTAAGCATTGTTAGCTTTAAATGAATTATCATAAATAAACCCCTTTGATATTTACCTCAGTAATAAACTGTTTTAAAACAAAAAATCGCATAAATACCATTTTAAAAAGCGCATAAAATATACTTATACATGTACTTAAGTGTATAAAAAAAGAGCTAAAACACATTCAGCAATCATTGAAATTAACTAAAAATAAGAATATAGTGCTAAAATGTAGTCTATGGATAGAATATTATGAATATTGAAAATACAGCCAATAAAAGCCCCACATGCTTCACCAGCCCAAATTACACGTCACTTTTTTGTGTTGCAGCTGACTTCAACGTCCTACTTGTTAATTATCAAGCTTTAAACGTTATTACAAACCATGAACTTATAAATCAGTTTATGCTAAAAAACGGTCATCAAGGCCTCGTTATTTTTGACGTGCCCAAAGACGGTGATGTTTTGGCATTAAAAGAGTGGCCTAATTTAAAAGGTTTGTTTTATGAAGGCACTGACGAAGTACTACTGCAGCAAGGATTAGAAGCAATAGAACAAGGAAAACTTTGGTTTCCACGTGCGGTAACTGATGGTTGGATGAGACAAATGCTAGCGAGTGAACAACAAACTACGCTGCAATCAAATAACTTAACCTGCAAAGAAATGAAAGTATTAAACTTATTATTTTCTGGCTTACATTCAAGCGCAATTGCAGACACTTTATTTATCAGTGAAGCTACAGTTCGTGTACATTTACACAAGGTGTATCAAAAAATCGCTGTAAAAAACAAGCAACAAGCATTGCTTTGGTGTCAAAAAAACTTAAATAAGATTAATAGTTAAAAACCGATTAAGCAAACTTGATAATAGCCATTGTAATTACCAGCAACATTCGTTCTAACTCCTTAACCAAAGAACGTAAAAAGAAAATTTAGTTATAATATTCCCGCCACTTTAAAAAAGCCTTATTAACTAGATTTAAAATTTATTCTAATAAAATCATACTATTCTGTTTTTAATACATACATAAAATATATATGTTACAAAATTAAAAAGCCGTTACTAAATTTATTTTTATTAACTCCCTAAATTTATTAGATAAAAAACACTATCACTTCTATAATCCTATTGAAATCAACATCTAAATAACAAATAGGAAATACATATGAAAAAGCTATCTGTAGCAGTAGCTGTATGTGCTGTACTTGCATCTAGCTATGCAAGCGCTGAAGTACGTATTAATGGTTTTGCATCTATCGTGGGTGGTAAAAGCCTAGACAGTGATCAAACCTTATACGGATATGACGACGATATCTCATTTAAAAATGAGAGTAAGTTCGCTTTACAACTATCTGCTGATCTTCAAGAGAAGCTAACGGCTACGGCTCAAATTATTGCGCGTGGAGAGGACGACTTTGACGCCACATTCGAATGGGCATATGTTACTTATGAATACAGCGATGAACTGCAATTTAGCGCTGGTAAAATGCGTGTTCCCTTCTATAAATACTCAGATTTCTTGGATGTTGGCTATGCTTATCGCTGGGTACGTCCACCTCGCTCAGTATACGGTATCCCATTTTCGACTTATGAAGGCTTGAGTGTTGTTTACAACAATCAATTAGGAGATTGGGACTCTACTTTGCAAGGGTTTTACGGCGCTTTTGATGGCGATATAGATGTATTTGGAGATAGCTTACCTGCTGAGTTAAATAATTTAGGCGGTATAAACTGGAGCCTATCATACGACTGGTTCAGTGCACGAGCTGCATATATTGTGGCCGACACTAGCATTTCTATTGATAGCAGTGACTCAAGTAACTTAAGTGCCTTAAATGGAATTATTGATGTACTCAATACTAACGGTTTAACCAGTACAGTAAATGATCTGATTACTGACGAAGATGAAACAACTTTTGTTGGTATTGGCTTCTCTATTGACTATGATAACTTCTTATTTGATGCTGAATATACACAGTTTGAAGTAGAGGGAAGTATTTTGGCTGAACAATCACAATACTATGCCTCTGCGGGTTATCGTATAGATGATGTTATTGTTCACTTCACCTATGAAAAAAATGATGATAAGCATGATTCGTCACGTTTTAATACTCTTGAATCAATTCCTTTATTAAATACTACTGTGAACTTTGCCCTCGAGAGCATGCGTGCAGAGAGTAACGTATACACAATTGGCGCACGTTATGACTTCCACCCTTCAGCTGCATTTAAAATTGACTTCAGTCGATTTGATGATGACATCACTGACACTGAAACGGATATAGTCGCCGTTGGTGTTGATTTAGTATTTTAATTGGAGCGGAATATGAAAAAATTAATCCTAGCTAGTGCGCTTTCATTATGTTCTTTCGGTGCTTTGGCTGAAGTTGCAGTAATTGTAAATCCTAGTAATGCAAATGCACTTGATGCAGAGACTATTAAGAAAATTTACTTAGGAAAGGCCAAGTCGTTTGATAACGGCAATAAAGTCAACCCAGCAACTCAAAACGGTACCGCTATTGCTGATGAATTCAATTCTAAAGTGGTAGGCAAATCGAGCAGCCAATTAAATGCCTATTGGTCAAAACTTGTTTTTACAGGTAAAGGAACACCGCCTGAAAAGTTTGATTCAGATCAAGCTGTCATTGACTTTGTTGCCGCTAATGGTGATTCAATCGGCTATATAGATAGCAGTAAAGCAACTGACAAAGTTAAAGTGATTGCTACCTTTTAATTGCTATTATTAAATTAAAAAAACCACCTAATCGGTGGTTTTTTTATAACTAAACTTTAATAACAATTCGCTCAATTAAGTAAGATATTTTGAGGGAGAAAAACTGTTCAATAGCAAGGCAAAAATTTCTTATTTAGTATTCTAAATAAGAAATTTTAACACAGCTAGCGTCTGACCTGCCCTCTCAAAATGAATAAGCATTACTGCGAATTGGTGTAGTTACATTACTCAACTTTAAATTTAGCCGTGGCATCTAATAGGTTATCTGAAAGGTAATGAAGGTTTTTAGCTACATCCCTCACAGCCGTTAGCGAGTCCATTGTATCTTCAAATGATACGTGCATATTTGTCACGTTTTCTACAACCATAGCAGCAACTGATGTTTGCTCTTCTGTGGCAGCAGCAATTTGTGAGTTCATCCCATTTATTTCTAGCATTTGCTCTGCAATTTTCTCTATAGAAATGCCCGTTTTTTCTGCTGCAGTTGCATTATCTGTAGCCATATCTCTTGCAGTCGTCATTGCAGTAACTGATTCGTTAGCCGCTTCAGTTAAAGTAGTCAACAGCTCTCGAATCTCATTTGTAGAGTGAGCAGTTCGCGATGCAAGCTCTCTAACTTCATCAGCGACAACAGCAAAGCCTCGGCCATGCTCACCAGCACGAGCAGCCTCAATGGCAGCGTTAAGTGCAAGTAAATTTGTTTGCTCCGCTATTGATGTAATAACATTTAATATTTGCGACACATTTTTTGTATCGTCTGCTAATTTATTGATAGTTGTAGCAGCGTGATTAATCTCATCACTTAACGTACGAGAAGCGGTTACTGATGTTCGTACTTGAGTTCGACTTTGCTCAACTTCTTTCTCTGCCGTTTGCGCTGCATGAGAAGCACTTGCAGCTGATTGAGAGATATCTCCTACACTCTGTTTCATCTCTTCCATCGATTGCTTTACAATCTCAGCATCAGTGGTTTGTTTGGTCGTTGCACGCTCCGCTTGTTCCATCCCCTGCACTAAACGAGTAGAGTTTTCCATTAACGGTTCGCAAACCGCGATAATTTCTAACACCGTTTTTTTCAATATGCCAATAAAAGAGTTGAAGTTTATAGATACTTGACCTATTTCATCTTCAGAGTTAACTGTCAATTTAGTGCTTAGCGAGCCTTTACCACTTGCTAATAAGCTTAAATTATTTGCCGCATCACTTGCCGAAGAAGCAATTCGCTTAGCTATCCAAATAGCCATAAAGAGTAATAAAATAAGCGATACAATAGAAACAACTAACATTAACGTAAGGGCGTAATCAGAACGGTCTTTTGTGCTTGCAACAAGTTCAAAAAAGCGATCGTCAGCTTTGACTTGTGCTGCCTTAAACTTTTCTAGGACATCGGTATAAAGCGCTGTTTTCCTCTGTGCTTGTTGTTGAATTTCACTAAAATCTGCTGTTCCATTTACCATGCCATTTGCGATAGTCGCTGATATTTTTTCGTAATTTGCGAGCTGCTCTTTAGTGTCACTGTGAATGTAAGAGGCATTTATTTTTTCTATCGCAATAATATTCAACTCAAGTTGCTTGTATGTGTCAGATGCTTTCTCGACTAAATCTTGCTCACCAAATGTTACGGCTTGGGTGTAAAGTTCGTCCAGCTTCTCTAAAATGCCAACATTAGCTGATGTTAACTTAACAACTTTGTAGGATGATTTTTCCATTTCATCAAGTGCAATTCTATTATCATTCATAGCAAAATAGTTGATCAGAACAATCACTAAAAATGCAACGACAGCAATACTCGTAATCGCATGTATTTTTTTACTTATGCTGAGATTTTGAAAAGAGAAGCCTGAAGCCATTGTGAATACCTTATTTTATTGTCTAAATCTATTATCGGCTTATTACTCATAAGTGTTAACTAAATTTGTAATATTTCTAGTTTTTTTTACAAATAATTCAAAATTTTACATAACTAATTGCTCTTTAAAAAAGAAAGTACAAATAACATTCAATTTAAATCGCAGGCACAAAAAAACCAGTAACATTTCTGTTACTGGTTTCTAAATTTGGTGCGGATGGGGGGACTTGAACCCCCACGCCCGAAAGCACCACCCCCTCAAG
This sequence comes from Pseudoalteromonas sp. LC2018020214, assembly GCF_016598755.1. Classification (NCBI taxonomy): domain Bacteria; kingdom Pseudomonadati; phylum Pseudomonadota; class Gammaproteobacteria; order Alteromonadales; family Pseudoalteromonadaceae; genus Pseudoalteromonas; species Pseudoalteromonas sp. LC2018020214. The sequence goes on along the minus strand of NZ_CP066804.1, from coordinate 1,133,719 downwards.
GTGGCGTGTCTACCAATTCCACCACATCCGCATTTTTAAGCTTTCGCTTATTTGTTAAACATATGATTTATTTGAGGAGTATAAATCGTTTAACGATAACATTACGCTAAATTAGTTCGGTACGTCAGAGCTTTGCTCTTTCGTAGATGTTACCGGAACATCTTCTTCAACAGGAACTACAGTTTCCACTGCAGGAGCAGCTTCTAGGTTTTCCCACTCATCAGTCTTTTTAATTTGACCTGCAGTTAGGTTACCTAGCACAATGCTTAAAACAAAAAATACTGTTGCTAAGCTTGTGGTTGTTTTTGTCATAAAGTTACCAGCACCTGACGAACCAAAAACCGTGCCTGATGCACCAGCACCAAATGAAGAACCCATATCTGCGCCTTTACCTTGTTGAATTAAAACCATTCCAACTAGAGCTAAAGCCACAACTAAATAAACTACTAATAAAATTTCGTACATCTTATACAGTCCCTTTTGCACTGTTACAGATTGCAGTAAAAGATTCTGCTTTTAGACTTGCGCCGCCAATTAAGCCGCCATCTATATCTGTTTGTGCAAATAATAATTCGCTATTTTTTTCATTAACGCTACCACCATATAAGATGGAAAGCCCTTGTGCTAAAGTGCTATCAAGTGCAGCAATTTTATCACGGATAAATTTATGAACAGTTTGTGCCTGCTCTGGCGATGCAGTCTTACCTGTGCCTATGGCCCAAACGGGCTCGTATGCTATCACAGAATCTTTCAGTGCTGCTACACCTAATTTTTCAATTACTGCATCAATTTGTGCAGCAACTACTTGTTCGGTTTGACCGTTTTCTTGCTCACTTTCACTTTCGCCAACACATAAAATTGGTGTTAACCCAACTTCTTGTGCTCTAGCAAACTTTTCAGCGACAGTTTCATTACTTTCGTTATAAATACTACGTCGTTCAGAGTGACCAACGAGTACGTAAGTTGCACCTAAATCTTTTAGAAGCTGTCCATCTACTTCACCGGTAAACGCACCAGGTGTATTTTCAGAAACAGTTTGAGCGCCTGTAGAAACACCACTAGCTATCATCGCTGGTACAAGTGGGAATGGAGGAAATAAAACAATGTCCATCTCTTGTGATTTTACATCGTTAATAGCATCAGACATTTGTTTAACTAGCTCTAACGAACCATTCATTTTCCAGTTGCCTGCGACCATCGCCTTGCGTATTGCCATTTTCCACTCCACATTAGAAAGCGGGCGAGATATTAACTTTTCTCGCCCAAAGTTACAAGAGGTTATTGTTATTAATCAGTCTGTTTGCTCATAGATTCTACAACAGCTGCAATTTTTTGAGCGCTGTCTATTACAATTTTTTCCTGCTCGGCTTCAACCATAACACGAACAACAGGTTCAGTGCCTGATTTGCGCAGTAAAACTCGTCCTTTTTCGCCTAAAGCAAGCTCAACTTCTGCTACAGCTGAAAGTACCTCTGGCGCTTTTGTCGGATCTGTTCCAGCGGTATAACGCACGTTAATCATTTTCATTGGATATTTAGTAAAACCAGCACCCAAATCTTGTAGTGTACGGTTTTGTGCAACCATAGCTGCAAGTACTTGCAAACTTGATATAATGCCATCACCCGTGCTAATTAAATCTAAATTTAATACATGGCCTGAGCTTTCACCGCCAATTTTCCAGCCTTTTTGCTGTAGTAATTCCATTACATAGCGGTCACCCACTTTACTGCGAGCAAACTCGATACCTTTCGCTTTTAAAGCATTTTCAAGACCCATGTTAGACATTACAGTGCCAACTACACCTCCACCCAACATATCATCTTCGGCAGCTTGGCAAGCAATAATATAAACTAGATCGTCACCATCAAATACACGACCATTATGATCAACCATCATTACACGATCGCCATCCCCATCGTATGCAATACCTACGTCAGCTTTAAATTCAAGCACTTTGCGCTTAAGAGTATCTACATGAGTAGCGCCACATTCATGATTTATATTAACGCCATTAGGCTCGCATGCATGTGTTATAACTTCAGCGCCAAGTTCACGCATGACAGAAGGAGCTATATGGTATGTAGCGCCATTTGCGCAATCGACAACAATTTTAAGACCTTCTAAAGATAACCCTTGGGGGAACTGGCTCTTACAAAACTCTATATAACGGCCGTCTGCACTAACTAAACGCGAAGCTTTACCTAGTTTATCTGAAGCAACACATGTCATTTGCTCATCAAGCATCGCTTCAATTTGAAGCTCTACTGCGTCATCAAGCTTTAAACCTTGACCATTGAAAAACTTAATACCATTATCGTAATAAGGGTTATGTGAGGCACTAATTACTATGCCTGCCTCTGCACGAAATGTTTGCGCTAAATACGCAACTGCAGGTGTCGGCATTGGACCCAGTAATACAACATCAATACCAGCGGCAATTAAACCAGCCTCAAGTGCAGTTTCAAGCATGTAGCCCGAAATACGCGTATCTTTACCTATAATTACTTTTTTAGTGCCACTTTGTGATAATACGCGTCCGGCAGCCCAACCCAACTTCATTGCAAACTCAGGATTAATTGGTGACGTTCCTACCAGACCACGTACGCCATCAGTACCAAAATATTTTCTTTCTTTCATTATACAAATCCTTTCTCGCAGGCTTGATATACACCAAGTACATCTGCGGTTTCTTTAACGTCATGTACACGAATAATTTTTGCGCCATTTTGCGCCGCGATTAACGCACCAGCTAAGCTGCCCGCTAATCGCTCATTTGTTTCTCTATTTAATAGATTACCTATCATCGACTTACGAGATAATCCGGCCAATAATGGCAAACCTAACTTATTAAAATCATCAAACTTAGCCAATATTTGATAGTTATGGCTAAGTGTTTTTCCAAATCCAAAACCAGGGTCTAGAATAAGTCGCTCAAACTTAATCCCTGCTGTTTCACATGCTTTAATACGTTCACTAAAAAACATATTTATATCTGCAAACAGATTGTCGTAATGAGGTGCGCACTGCATGCTGCGAGGTTGCCCTTGCATATGCATTAAACAAATTGCTACATCTTCATACTGCGCAACCGTTTCTAAGGCGTTTATTTCTTGTAGAGCTCTTACATCATTGACTATATCTGCCCCAGCGAGTATTGCTTGCTCCATAACTTGCGCTTTACTAGTATCAATTGAAATAACGCAATCACTGTACTCACGTATCGCTTTAATAGCAGGAATTACTCGGGAAAGTTCATCTTTTAAACTCACATCTGGCGCGCCGGGCCGGGTAGACTCCCCCCCAATATCTAAAATTTGCGCACCATCCTCTAACAATTGCATTGCGCGCTTTAGCGCTATTTTGGGGTCTAAAAACTGCCCGCCGTCAGAAAATGAGTCAGGCGTTACATTCAATATTCCCATAATAACAGGCTTTTCAATATTGAGCGTACGTCCTCTGGGAAGCTTTAATATATTAGTCATTGCCAACCTTTATTCTTTTTCTAAATAGCTGATACAAAAAAGCCCCGAAATTCGGGGCTTTCACTAGCTATTTTAACGATTACTCAGCTTTATCATCAAGGTTTGTTTCATCTTTTTTCGATGAATCATCCGCTTTTTGACTTTCATCAAGCACTGGCTCTTGCTCTTTTACCGGCTTAGCTTCATGGCGGTCATGAGCATCGCGCGGCTCACGCACTGGTTGGCGCGCCATTAAATCATCAATTTGCTTAGCGTCGATTGTTTCGTATTTCATTAACGCGTCTTTCATTGAGTGAAGAATATCAATATTTTCTTTTAATATTTCTTCTGCTCTTTGGTAGTTACGATCTGAAAACAAGCGTACTTCAGCATCAATTACTTTAGCTGTATCATCCGACATACTAGATGCACGGCTTCCGCCACCACCCATATACATCTCGTTTTGATCTTCAGCGTAAAGCAATGGACCTAGCTTTTCACTTAAACCCCAATGTGTAACCATTTTACGTGCAATATCAGTTGCGCGCTCAATATCGTTACTTGCACCCGTTGTTACTTTGTCAGCACCATAAATAAGCGCTTCAGCAATACGGCCACCATAAAGGCTTGAAATCATTGATTCTAAAAGCTCTTTTGAATGACTAACACGGTCTTGTTCAGGCAAGTACATTGTTACACCTAGCGCACGACCACGTGGGATAATAGATACTTTGTAAACTGGATCATGTTCAGGAACCATACGGCCCACAATTGCGTGGCCTGCTTCGTGATATGCTGTCATTTCTTTTTCTTGCTCGCTCATCACCATGGTTTTGCGCTCTGCGCCCATCATGATTTTATCTTTAGCAGCGTCAAATTCAGCCATACTTACAACACGTTTATTACCACGTGCAGCATAAAGTGCAGCTTCGTTTACTAAGTTCGCTAAATCAGCGCCAGAAAAACCAGGTGTTCCACGCGCTATAAGAGCCGCTTCTACGTTATCGCCTAATGGCACTTTACGCATGTGTACTTTAAGTATTTGCTCACGACCACGTATATCAGGTAAACCAACTTCTACTTGGCGGTCAAAACGACCTGGACGAAGTAATGCAGGGTCTAGAACATCTGGTCGGTTAGTTGCCGCAATAACGATAATACCTTCGTTACCACCAAAACCATCCATTTCTACTAGCATTTGGTTGAGTGTTTGCTCACGTTCATCGTTACCGCCGCCCATACCTGCGCCACGTTTACGACCAACCGCATCAATCTCATCTATAAAGATAATACAAGGTGCCGCTTTTTTAGCTTGTTCAAACATATCACGTACACGTGACGCACCCACACCGACAAACATTTCAACAAAATCTGAACCAGAAATTGTAAAAAACGGTACTTTCGCTTCACCCGCAACAGCCTTTGCAAGTAACGTTTTACCAGTACCAGGAGGACCAACCATTAGTACGCCTTTAGGAATACTACCGCCAAGCTTCTGAAACTTAGAAGGGTCACGTAAAAAGTCTACCAATTCGGTAACATCTTCTTTCGCTTCATCACAACCAGCAACATCTGCAAACGTTGTTTTAATTTGATCTTCGCTCATTAAACGAGCTTTACTCTTACCAAATGACATAGCGCCTTTACCGCCGCCGCCTTGCATTTGACGCATGAAGAATATCCATACACCAATAAGCAGTATCATCGGGAACCAAGAAATAAATATGCTCGCTAAGAATGATTGTTCTTCAGGTTGTACACCCTTCACATTTACATCATTTTTAAGTAAGTCATTTATTAAGTCTTCATCGTACATTGGCATCGTTGTTTGAAAACGCTCACCACTGCTTTTAGTACCAGTAATATTTCCTGTACCGCGGTCGATAATAACTTCTTGTAAAGAGCCACTGCGGACATCTTTAACAAATTGAGTGTAACTTGTTTGACGTTCAACTTGCTCGCCACCATTAAAGCTCTGAAAGACTGACATCAGCACAACTGCAATCACCAGCCATAGTATTAAATTTTTCGCCATATCGCTCAAGGGGTTAACCTCTTGTATCCAATTAATTTAAATTCAACTAAACGCCAAGCAACTGTACTACAGTTTGTATCCAGTCGCTACTATATATACTTCCCGAGAACGGGCACGTGAGGCATCAGGTTTGCGTATTTTCACTGCTTTAAAACTATTACGTACATCTTGCAAGTATTGATCAAAGCCTTCACCTTGGAAAACCTTAACAATAAATGCGCCATTTTTCTTTAGTACTTGACTACACATATCCAGCGCAAGTTCTACCAAATACATACTACCCGCTTGATCTACTGAGTTATTACCACTCATATTTGGTGCCATGTCAGAGAGTACCACATCAACATTTTTACCATCAATACGTTTTAGCAACGCATTTAACACAGCTTCTTCACGAAAGTCGCCTTGTAAAAAGTCAACACCCGCAAGTGAGTCCATAGGTAATATGTCACAGGCAATTACTTGACCTTTGTCACCTACTTTTTCTGCCAAATATTGTGACCAGCTTCCTGGAGCTGCTCCTAAATCAACAACGGTCATACCAGGGCGAAGTAACTTATCTCTATTTTGTACTTCATCTAATTTAAAAACCGCTCGGGAACGCCAGCCTTTTTTTTGCGCTTCTTGAACATATTTATCATCAAAATGTTCTTTCAGCCATCGCTGTGAACTGGCTGACTGTTTTTTATTTGTCATAAATTAACACGCAACTAATTAGTAATATTCTCTAGATGGCGTTAGAATACCCTTAATTCAAGCCATATTCAGCAAAATTTGTATAAACATGACATTATCAAACAAACAAAAGCAGTTTTTAAAAGGTCAGGCACATAGCCTCAAGCCTGTAGTTTTACTAGGTTCTAACGGTTTAACCGAAGGCGTAGTAGTCGAAATTCAAAGTGCATTAGAAATTCACGAATTAATCAAAGTTAAAGTTCCAACTGATGATCGTGAAACAAAAGCACTTATTTTTGAAGCAATCGTACGTGAAACTGGTGCGACTAAGCTACAAACGATAGGCCACACTATTGTGCTTTATCGTCAAAGTGTTGAGAAAAAAATACATTTACCACGTAACTAATTAATCCTATTTAAAGGATTTAGTACGTTTAAATTAAAAAACCAGCTCAATGCTGGTTTTTTGTTATATAACACTTTTTTATTTTAAAAGCTCATTGTATGGTGCGTTACATCATAATCAGTGCCATTACTTCTGGGCTTATTATGCAATATAAAATACTGAGTAAATTGTGTTTCACTCATAGCTGGCACTTTTTCATTGGAGAGTAGTTCAGCCAGTTGCGGCATCGTATTACTGTGCCCAATAACAACAACTACACCTTTTAGTTTGAGTAACTCATTTTTTAAATCACCTAGCTCACCTGCGTTATACACATTTAATTTGGTATTAAAATGTGCCTGCAAAGGTGCGGCTGTTTGCAACGTGCGTTTATAGTTGCTGCTAAAAAGATGTATATTTTGATGTTCTTTAAACAAAGTAACTAAATTATTTGCACGTGCCTTACCCTCTTCTGAGAGCGCTGGGTTTTTCCCAGTTAACTTTTCGCTATGACGAAACAAATATACCTCATCAGGTGCGGCAAATGCCAAACTACAATTAAATGACAAGGCTAAAAAAGTGATTGCTAATATTATTTTATTCATATTTTTTCACCTCGTTTGTATTCTAATAGCCTGTCGATAAATTCAGTTGTTAATTCATTTATTACGCCGGTTTCAGCATTAACGATTAAACTATAACCAACATTTAAGTGGGGAAACACAACCACATCGCTTCTATATCCTTGCACCCAGCCACTATGATAGTAAAGCGTTTCATCAGCGTAATTATAAACCCGCCAACCTAGTCCGTAATAAGCCTCATTAAGGTGTTTTTTCCACACCCTGCGATGCATTTCTTTTTTTGTATGTGTATAAGGACGCGTTTGCTTTGCGAGAGTATCCAATGACAAAACATCAGGGTATTGCCCTAGCTGGGCTTTTAACCAAATGGCCATGTCACTTGCACTTGCGTTTACACCCGCTGCAGGTCCCACTTTATAATAATTTTTTTTAAGCTTAGCGCTATACCAACGTTTTGTACCGCGCACGTGTGGTAATGCGTAATTTTCATCCTGAACCATAGATTCAAAACCTAAGCTGGCATCACTCATTTTTAAAGGCGCAAAAATAGTTTCTCGTAACCACTGCGCGTAACTTTTACCACTGCTTTGTAATATCACATTACCTATAAGGCTAAACATAACATTTTGATAACCATAACATTCGCCTGGTTTGCAAATAGGTTTAACACTAAGTAATTTTTCAACAATACTGGGGTAATCCATACGAGACTCTATCAAATTATCGTACGCATTAGGCACCAACCCACTTGCATGACTTAGAAGGTGAAATACCTTTAAATCATCTTGATAAACAGTCCCTTTGAACTCAGTTATGTAATCGCTAACAGCTTTATCTAATTTAAGTAAACCCTCATTGGCTAATTTAGCAGATAACGAGCCTGCAAATGTTTTAGAAACAGACGCGAGCCTAAACCGGGTATGCTTATTTACTTTTTGTCCATTTCGGGTTTTAGTTACACCCATGGTGTGGATGTAGTCTGAGTTGTTTGTACTTACAATCGAAAGTGCAGCGCCTGGTATGCCTTTATTTTTCAGTTTTTTTTGCGCATAACGGCCGTACTTTTTTACAAATGCATCCCAATCAGGATCTGCTTTTGCTGCAAAACTCACAGAGCTGAACAACAAACACAAAGCAGGTAGGCTATACAATAAAGATTTGAGATACTTCATTTTTATAAATTTTATCTTTTTAACTACATCTATGTAGATAATATCATGAAGTTTTGTTTGGACTAACGTACAATACGACGATTATTTGGTTTTTAGTGAGTGTTTAGTACTTATGCGTTTTTTAGTTGTGTCACTTTTTGTTATATTATCAACTGGTTGTACTCTTACAAAGCAGCCGGCCGAGCCACTGGCTATGCCATTAAAGCCAACATTAAAAAGTCAGACCTACCAGCTTGAGTACACCACAGAACACTCATCCCCAAAAGTTAAATCCGTTCAACTTCCTGCACATAAGGTAGTTAGAAACCAAACAGTAAAAATTATTACCGATAAGGCAAGTGTAACCGATAAACTTTTATCGCAAATTAGCCAAGCACTTAACGATAAACAGCTAAAAGTAACCACTAAAAATAACAGCGACTACACACTAACTATTCAGCAACTTGATTTAACTTTCACTGACGATGTTAAGTACGCAATAAAGCAACCTGAGAACCCTTTTACATTATATTCAGATATTGCTCAGCAATACCCAACTCAGGAATGTGCTGCAATATTCGCACAAGTAAGTATGCGCCTCACACACAAAGCATCGGGTGATGTTGTTTGGTTTGCTAAATCTTCTATTGATAGTGCAAGTTTTCATCGTGAGCCACTAGTTTATAGTTTCACCGAAGAGCAAAAAATAACTAATGAGCTTGAGGTTGTCGCTTTTGTCCATCAGCAAAACACTGATGAAGCCCGCATGGAAAGACTTGGAAAAGACATTCAAATTCCTCAGTACAAAACGTTGTCAAAGTTATCTAGCCTTGCCAAGCTTAGTGGTCCATGTAACAGAACAGAAGTAAGCGCATTAACGCCTATGATGCAGTTTTACTTAAGCAGTATATTAATCGATAAAATTAAAGTTCAGTAAATTAGGGTCTGTTGTTCTTTACGGATTAAAATTTGTTCAAACTAGGGGCTATTTAATCGCGGCGCGAGGTTTGTAACCTAGTGGGCTCGATAACTGCTCCTGCGTTATTCTAATGGCTTACATCCATGTAAGAATAAGTAAAAACCGAGCAACAAAGAGTAAATAGCCCCTAGGAAGAACCCTTTGGGCAGCGCCTGTTTGGCATTAATGCTACGTTATCGCCCATTTATGGGGAATAGCCACACTGCATAGGCTCTGCCTTGCCTAAATACCAAACAGACTGCTGCAAATTTAACTTTGAAAGTTCAACAGACCTAACACTTACTACATTTTTTTACAGATTAAAGGAACGAATTAACAATATACTACGCTTAATAACAAATAATAATTAGGCCCCATAGGGATGAGAAACACTTTGCTTAACCATACTTTACTGAGCATAACATTGCTTTTTTGCTTTATTTTTAGCACCACAAGTATGGCAAGTAATCGCTATTATGCAGACAATACGTTAGAACCAACCCAAGGCTTTGCGTGGGATTGGAGTGCCGGTGCGGGCTTTTATATTGAAGATTCTTACCTAATCGGTATCGAATCTTACGATAAGGGCGTTGAGCTTGATTTAAGTCTTGCTGTTTCTTACGATAAATTTTATCTTGATTTTGACCACAATCAACTCAGCGGTGGCCTTGTAATTGGTTACAGCCTTATAGATAAATTTGATTGGGGCTTAGATATACTTGGCACAAATACTCAAGCCGGGTTTGACGAAAAAGGCCTCGGGTTTTATAACCACGGTGTTATAAAAGAACTCCAAGGTATTAAAAAACGTAATTACGATTTTGATGTTGGTCTTAGGCTCTCGCGCCGATTTGAAAACTCACAATTCTCCTTTGAATACCTTCATGACATATCTGGTGCCCATAATGGCTGGGTTATAAATAGCTTTTTTAGCCACATTTTGCCATGGCGAAACTGGGAGTTTAGGTCTGGTGTTGGTTTAAGCGCCTACTCTGCTGACTTTACCAATTATTACTTTGGCATTGATAGCGATGAAGCCACCAGCCTTCGCCCGATTTATACCAGCAATACCAGTACTAGTATTATCTTTGAGTTCCATGCTGAATATCCAATAAGCCAAGATTGGGTGTTTTTATCCGGTTGGCTTACTACATGGTTTTCAAAAGAAATTGACGACAGCCCAATTATTTCCCAAGGATATCAACATAAAGCCAAGGTAGGCCTACGTTATGTATTTTAGATGGATCTGGGTATTACTGATCTTTCCCAGTACCTTTACTGTTAAAGCGCAGGACCCCCCTGAAGCACTCATAGCACTACCCGACACTTGCGTTGCACTGCGCGAAGGGCGTAATTGCTATGCCGATGTTACACTTACGTGGGAGCAACCTATCATTGGTAATTACTGCTTACGCGATGCAACTTCAAAGTACATTATGCAATGTTGGCTAAAGCAACAAAGTGGTACTTTTAATTATGCTTTTGACTCACAGCAAAGTATTTCATTTGAACTATTTGATAGCAATACATCCAAAGTCATCAGTACAGCAGAAGTAAAACTACAATGGGTTTATCAAAACAGACAAAAAAAACGCCGCTGGCGACTATTTTAATACCAATTGCATTAGGGATATTTTATGGATAACTACGGCACTATTTTACTTGTTGAAGACGATGCATCACTAGCGCAATGGGTTGCTGAATATTTAACAGAGCAAGGCTATACAACGCATGTTTGTCATCGTGGTGACGAAGTTGTTAGCCAGGTCAAAACGTTAAACCCAAATATTGTGCTCCTTGATATTATGCTCCCGGGGCAAGATGGTATAAGCGTATGTAGAGAGCTTCGTAGCTTTTATAATTCGCCTATTATAATGCTCACCGCACGCGATGAAGAGATGGATGAAGTTATTGGTTTAGAAGTTGGCGCAAGCGACTACATAATGAAACCGGTGCGTCCGCGTGCATTGCTAGCGCGCATAAAAGCAGCACTGCGTCAAAACAATGAGCCAAATAAGCCACAGGTTAGCCAAAGCGTTATTCAAGTTGGTGCACTTAGTATTAATACCGAATCTAGAAATGTGACCCTTAACGAGCAAGATATAAACATATCAAGCGCCGAATATCTATTATTACACTACCTTGCAAGCAATGCAGGTCAAGTTGTCTCACGCGATGCCGTATTTAAAGCGACGAAAGGTAGAGAGTACGACGGGCTTGATAGAAGTGTTGATGTACTTATTTCTGCACTTCGTAAAAAATTTAATGATGATCCACAAAACCCTGAAAAAATTAAAACTATTTGGGGCCGTGGATATTTACTTGTTTCTACCGCGTGGTAATAGAGCGATGAATAAATAAATGAAAAAGTTTTATATATCGCTTCTAGGCAGTGCACTTTTATCTATTGTGGTATTGGGCTGGCTTATTGATGCTTTTAGTCAACAAGCGCATACCCCACAAGATGAATTTAGTCAGCAAAGTAAAATGATCATGGGTTTTAATAAGCAGTTAGCTAACATACCTACATCTGAGCGCAGCGATTATGTAAAACAACTAGCCCGAGAGTTTGATGTTTTAATTGACTACAAGCCAAATGAGTCACTCGCTTTACCACCTTCTTTATTATTACAAATGCACACGCCAGGTGGGCTGATTTTAGAAGATCAGCAAGGCTTTTATATGCTTTATAGTAGCGACGTTTTAAATCCTTTTCACTTATCAATGCGTTTAGATAAAATTTTTGATAGCGAGCAGCATAACGACATTATATTAACTCTACTATTTTACGCAGGCCTATGTGTATTTATGGGGTTTATTATCGCGCCCTTAGCTAAACGGCTGACAGTCTTAAATGAAGCCGCTAAAAAGTTTGCCTCTGGTAATGTTCAAGCCCGAATAAAGGTATCGCACTTTACCTATATAAAAGATGTAGAACTTACTTTTAACCGCATGGCTAGCCAAATAGAGAAACTTGTCGCCGAAAACAAACTAATGGCCTCAAGTTTGTCTCACGACATCCGCACCCCTATCGCGTGCCTGCGATTTGGTTTAGATGCGGCATTAGATAGCCATGATGAGCAAAAAGTAAAACAGTATTTAACCCGTATGGAGAACGATTTAGATCATATGGAATCGATGCTTAGTAGCTATTTAGCATTTGCTACATTAGAGCAAAACGCGAATAAACTAACCTATTCATCAACCAATATTAAATCCTACCTTGAAGATATTTTAGTTCAACTTGCACCAAAACTTGAAATGCAAATGCTCAACGTACAACTCAATAGTACAGATAAAATAATAAATGCAGATCTTCACTGGCTGGCTCGTGCAATTACTAACTTATTAACTAATGCATGTGATTTTGCAAACCAACATATTTACCTCAGTGCAAAGTTACACGAGCAACAGCTTATAATAACGGTAGAAGATGACGGCCCTGGTATCGCACAAGAGAACTTTAGTAATGTATTTAGCCCATTTTTTAGAGAGGAAGATCACCGTAATAGAGCCGATAAGAGTTATGGCCTTGGCTTAGCCATTGTTACCAAAGTAGCTGATTGGCATCATGGCAGCGTTAAAGTAAGTAAAAGCACCCAGTTAGGTGGTGCGTGCTTTACTCTCACTATTGCACAGCACCATAATCCGTAAAGCAATAGTTACAGACTGTAATTAACAATTATTAAACAAAATCAACTCGTTATTTTAAACGACTTAATAACAACAATTAAAATCGATGGTTATAACATACACTTTACTTATTAATTTGTGCTAGATCAGCAAATAAGCACTTTTTATTTTTTTACATTTCCAGTAGATTGTCACCGCCGTCACACAATAGAGAAGTACAATAATATGAGCGCAGTTAGAGGCGAGTTTAGCTCTCGCTTTGGTTTTATTATGGCCGCCGCGGGTTCTGCCGTTGGTTTGGGCAATATTTGGGGATTCCCTACACAAACAGCAAGTAATGGCGGTGCTGCATTTTTAGTCGCATATTTAGTCCTTGCGTTCTTTTTAGCCTACCCCGCTTTAATGGCTGAACTTATGATTGGACGTCATGGCCAAGCAAACGCAGTGTCATCACTTCAAAAAATATCTAATAAGCCATGGCAAAAACACTTTGCCTTTGCTGTTGGTTTTGGCGGTATTTTATGCGCTGGCTTTATACTAAGCTTTTACGCCATTGTTGCCGGTTGGATGCTCAGCGCCACAGCTGAACCCATAGCCACTTTAGTTGGTGCCAACACAGCATCTACATGGTTAAGCGAGCAATCACTTACTCGAAATATTATATTTACTATGATTTTTATCGTACTAACTGTCGCTATTATAAGTAGAGGCGTTGAAAACGGTATTGAGAAGTGGTCTAAGCGTTTAATGCCTGCACTTTTAGGCATTTTATTTGCACTTATTGCCTACGTAATGACGCAAGATGGTGCTATGGAAGGCTTAAAAGCCTACTTAGTTCCTGACTTTTCATCTATTTTTGACGCAAAACTATTAGTAAGTGCACTAGGTCAAGCTTTCTTCTCTTTATCGCTTGGCACTAGCGTAATGATTATTTACGGATCGTACATTAGTAAAAAAGAAAACCTCGTTTCTTTAGGTGCCTATGTGACCCTTATTGATGTATTTATAGCCTTTGTTGCAGGTTTACTGATTATTCCGGCCATGTATGTAGCACAAGCTCAAGGCGTTGAAATATTCTCGGCCACAACGGGTAAGCTACTCTCTGAAGATACATTAGTGTTTCAGGTACTCCCTGCTTTATTTGATGGAATGGGCGAAGTTGGCTTATTTGTGGGCTTTTCATTTTTTGCGTTAATGAGTATTGCCGCTTTAACATCATCTATTTCAATGTTAGAGGCGCCAGTATCATACACCGTAGAGCGCTTTGGGATGAAACGCGTTCAAGCAACGTGGTTAATTGGGGCGCTAATCGCTGTCGTCAGCATTACAATTGTGTGTAACCTTAGCAGCTTATTTGGCTTAGTAATCACTCTCACTACAAAAGTAGCTCAGCCTTTACTTGGTCTTATGTGTTGTATATTTGTAGGCTGGATTTGGTATAGAGGCTCATTACTAAAAGCAATTCAAGAGGGTAACCCAGAGGTTCACAATACATTGTTTTGGAAAATATGGCCTTGGTATACTAAGTTTGTATGTCCACTTGCTATTGGCATGGTGTTTTTACATTCACTATTGAGCTAAATGATACCTTAGCCTTAAAATAGTTTTAAATAAAATAGCCCACATTAGTGGGCTTTTTTATAGCTACTTAAATTGGATTTATTGAGTGAGTTTTAAAATCATATCTTGATGAGGTATACCGTCTTCTAGATATTCACTTTTGTAATCTTCAAAGCCAAAGGAGCGGTAAAAATCAAGTAAGTAGGTTTGTGCGCCAATATAAATATCTCGTTCAGGCCACCGCTCTTTACAGCACTCTATAGCTTTACTTACAAGTAAAGTGGCGTCGCCTTTGCCACGCGCGCTTTTACTTACCAGCACGCGTCCTATTGCGCTGTATTGCTCATTTTTTTCATAGCATCGCGCATAAGTGTGTAGCCGCCCATTGTCTAATGTATATAAATGCTGTGTATTTAAATCAATATCTACATCATCAAGTTCAGGGTAAGGGCACGCCTGCTCTACAACAAATACGTCTACACGTCCTCGCATAATAGTAAAAAGAGTATGCGCATCTAAAGCATTAAACTGCTCACATTTAAATTGCATTTTAAATCCTATAAACAATAAACCCAGCCTAGGCCGGGTTTAATAAAATTATTCACTTGTTAGTTTATATTAAGCAAATAAGCGCTCTAGTTGGTCGCACAACTGCGATAAATTCACGTGGTCATGCTCTATGGTTAAATCTACATAACCATCGCCTCTAAAGGCCCTGTCTAGCTCTATAAGCACATGTGTTTTATGTGCCTCTGGTACAAATGACAACTCGATCTCTTGAATGCCAAATAAACTACGGCTATTTGGCTTATATTCAAGTTCCTGATAACAACCCGATAACGATTGAAATGTTGAAGCGCGCAAATGGCCTTTTTCTACATCAGCCTTCATTAAGCTAAAACCTAGCTTTTCCATCGCCTGCATGCACGTTTTAACAGCTTCATTAGGGTAAATATGTAAATGGTCTTTATCGCTCGGATCAAGTGCTAAATCAATATCTAAACCTGTTTCAAGCCACACATGAGATTGATTGTAACCTGCATTAATTTCTGTAATAGGTGTTTCAGAATGAAGGCGTGCTTCAAAAGGAATACTTTTAATTTCGCCCGGCTCAATTGTACCTATATCTGTAATTCGCCATTGGTCAATCACATGATTGGTAAAATAATCGCCATCATCACCTGCCACTTTAACACGGGTCATAAGTAATAAATCTAAGCCTGCAATATCTTGGCTAACATCACCTGCGGTAATGACTATTTGTGCGTTAAAAAGCTGACCAGGTTGTAGGTGTTCAGTCTCTAAAACAGTATCTACTTTTGCAGCACCAATACCTACCGACGCTAAAATCTTTTTAAACATATATTTCTCCTTAAGCTGAGCGGTTCTATTATTTGCTCTCGCTTAAACTTCTTCGTTATCGCATCTTAACCATATTTAAAAGCCAATGTCAGTGAAAAAATGTTATTTACATACTATTTACTATTAAATATATGTTTGATGCGCATTTTTTATACACAGATAGGCAAGTATCTGATTAGACGCGTTCATTTTTAGGTCTATTTTTATTTTCAATGGTATAAATTTTTCGTTACACTGCAACCCCAAATGAAGTGATATTAAGAATTATGGAACTAATCTATTTTGCCGCCGCGTTTGTGTGTGGTTTTGCTGTTTATCAGTTAAAGCTGCCTCCTCTTATTGGATTTTTATTAGCAGGTTTTGCTTTAAATTTATCGGGTTATAAAAGTACAGAGTTGCTCGATACAATAGCAGCACTTGGCGTAACCCTTCTTCTTTTTAGTATTGGTTTAAAGCTAAAGGTAAACAGTTTAATTAAACCCCAAGTGTGGGCGCCTGCAACATTGCATATTATTTTTAGCAGCGCGCTTTTTAGTGGCTTTATGTTATTGCTTGGTGTTTTCGCTATTCCACTGTTTATTGATTTAAGTTGGCAAAGTGCTTTATTAGTTGGGTTTGCGCTTAGCTTTTCAAGTACTGTCTTTGCAGTAAAAGTGCTTGAAGAACGCGGAGAAATGGCAAGCCTACACGGTAAAATAGCCATTGGTATACTAGTCATGCAAGATATCTTTGCTGTTATCTTTTTAGCGATTAGTACAGGTAAAATTCCAAATGTATGGGCAATTGCATTAATAATTGCTCTGCCTTTATTACGACCTGTCATGTATGGCGTATTAAATCGCTCTAAACATGGTGAACTATTACCACTATTTGGTTTTTTCTTTGCTTTAGTTGCTGGTTATCATGCATTTGAATTTGCAGGATTAAAAGGCGACCTAGGCGCACTCATAATTGGGATGATGTTTGCACCACATAAAAAAGCAGGAGAACTATCAAAATCTCTACTTAATTTAAAAGACATATTATTAGTCGGTTTTTTCTTAAGTATTGGCTTGAGCGCAGAGCTAACCACTAGCTCATTAATCGTCGCCATTATACTTGTTTTAGTTTTACCTATTAAAATAGCGCTTTATTACGTGTTCACAAATATATTCAAACTACGCGCGCGTACATCATTACTTACCGCCTTTAGTTTATCTAACTACAGTGAATTTGGGTTAATTGTATGTGCAGTAGCGGCTAGCACAGGCATGATCACTTCAGAGTGGCTGGCCGTAATGGCAATTGCTGTTTCTATTACCTTTGTAATTGCCTCGCCGTTAAATAAGCGCTCAAACGAGCTATACGTAAAAATAGAGCACTGGCTATTAAAGTTTGAAAGCAAAACTCGTTTAGCTGAAGAGCTACCCGTTAACCTAAACGATACTAAAATAGTCATTTTTGGTATGGGACGTATTGGTACTGGTGCTTATGAGACAATCAACGCGACTCACCCAAATGTTGTTGCAGGCATAGATATAAAACCTGAAGTGGTAGATAAACACGTTAACAGAGGCCGCAACGTATTAATTGCTGATGCAACAGATCCTGACTTTTGGCAACGAGTAAATCATTCGCAAGTAGAAATGGTCATGCTTGCAATGCCAAAGCATATGCAAAATATTTTTGCGCTAGAGCAACTACAAGCCTCAGGTTATAAAGGCCAAGTAACAGCTATTGCAAACTACCCTGATCAACAAAAAGAGCTAGAAGAAATGGGTGTTCATTCTACTTATAACTTTTACTTAGAGGCAGGTAGTGGTTTTGCTGAGCACGTTAAACAAGAGCTATTTAACGAATAATCACTTTTTATAACGTCTATAAATAACAAAGCCTTAAAATCATTAAGGCTTTGTTATTAGTTTTTAAATGAAAAGCAATTCTATTTACATTCCTTTACAAGCCATTTCACCACGACCATAAAAAACAGGTAGACTATCCATGTTGGTTAAATAAAACCCCATGTTCTAATAATAACTTAATTAGATCCCAGCTAATTAAAGTTCAACTAGGTTTATATTAATCAACAAAAAATTATTAAATCAGAGGGCCTACTCCCTCGCAAAATAGGCTGTTTCTTGCCCGTCACAGCCTATTTTATATTTCTAAAATCCCTTACACTTACGCAGACTTTAAAACCTAAGTAACTCTTATGGATCCAAAACAATTAAAAATAGCTGTGAATACAACGATGCCTTTTGGGAAATATGCTGGGCGCCCTTTATTACTACTACCAGAACCTTATTTGGTGTGGTTCAAACAGCAGGGATTTCCTGACTCAAAACTTGGTAGCCAACTAGCGATGATGTATGAGGTTAAACTAAATGGCCTTGAGCAAATGTTAATGCCATTACTTGAAAAAAATAAAAAATAATTGAGAACTTTTTTAAATACTTGCGGTCTATTATATTGCTACTTGTTGATTTTGGTTTTTAACCGCAAAAAAAGCGCCTTAGGCGCTTTTTTTATGTCTTAAATTTGATAGGTAAATATACAATAAATTTAGCACCACCTAAGCTTGAGCTTTCTGCTTTACACTCTCCTTGGTGCCACGACACAATTTTAGCCACTATAGCAAGCCCTAAACCAAAGCCACCAGTGTCCTTGCCTCTACTTTTATCTAATCGAGTAAAAGGCTTAAATACGTTTTCTCGCTCAACGGGGTCAATCCCTTCACCATCATCTTCAACAATCAATACTATGTGAGTTGCCTCTTGTAGCAATGAAATTTTGACTTGCTGATGAGTATATTTGAGCGCATTGCCAATTAAATTTTGAAATACTCGCGCCATAAAATGGCTATCACAGTAGTAATTTAAATGCTCAGGGAGGTTTATAGAGAGTGTTGTTCTAGCTTCAAAATTTAGCTTTTCAACAGTGGTTTTTACCAGCCCAGCTAAATCGCAGTTTATTGGCTGTAAACTTGGTTGTTGAGAGTCTAATCGCGCGTATTCAAGCATTTCAGAGACTAGTGACTCAAGCTCACTAATATCAGTTTGCATATTGGTTAGGTATTTTTCGCCTTTTTCATCAAGCATTTGATCTTGTAACATTACAATTGCAAACTTTAAACGTGCTAATGGCGTTCTAAACTCATGCGATACCGATGAGGTAAGTTCTTGCTGTGCACTAAGCAAAAACTCAATACGTTGCTGCATTACCTTTAGTGTATCAGTTATAGGTAAAAAGAAAGACTTAGAAGAGTCATTTAGTTGAAAGTCTTGCAAACCCTCTACCGCTTCACACGCTTTACGTAGCTTTGCAAAGTCACGCCAGAGTAAAAAGCTCCATAGCCCAACTGGTATACCTACAATAATAAGTAGTAATAAATACGGCCAAACTGAAGATGATTGCTGCGTTAATACACCTACCGGTCCTACTTGAAGTAATGAATCATTACCGAGATCTACATACCAAACAATGCGTTGTTGCTTATCATACAAATATAAGTAGTGGTTTTTATTTAGCTGCGATTGTTGTTTTTGAGGGAGTATTAAATCCCGTCGTTCAATCACTTTACTTTCAAAGTTATGCTTTAGCTTTTTAAGACCATTTGGGGTTTGCGAAAGCAACCAGAGTGATTGCCCAAACTCATCGTCTAAGAAGACCTGCTGCTGTGACTCTTCATAGGGCCACAGCTGCTCAATAACACCACTTACAACAAATAATGAAACAATGATATATAAGTATAAGCTGGTAAACAGTTTTCCCATTACAGCCGATTAACCTTAAATAGTTCTAGAGATCCCACGCATCAGAAACAAATAAATAGCCTTGTCCCCATACAGTTTTTATGCGATACGGCTTATCACTATTATCGCCTAATTTTTTACGAATTCGAGATACACGTACATCCACAGTTCTATCAAGTCCGTCGTATTGGCGGCCAATCATATGTTGGTGCACATGCTCTCTGCTTAGTACTTCACCCGCATTTGATGCTAGTAGCCATAGTAGTTCAAACTCGTGCGAAGTTAATACAATCTCTGAATCACTTAGTTTTACAATACGACTTGTTTTATCGATGACTAAATCACCAAACTGCAGTTCTTCACTAGATTTTACTATTGGTTGCCCACGTCGTAGTAATGCATTGATCCGCGCTAGTAATACACGCGGCTCTGCTGGTTTTATTACATAATCATCTGCACCAAGTTCTAAACCAAGTACTTGGTCGAAGTCTTCACCTTTAGCAGTCAACATTAAAATTGGTAGAGTAAATTTATCTCTTACTTGGCGGCAAACGCTAAAGCCATCTTTACCTGGCAGCATAACGTCTAGAATCATTAAATCGGGTGTATTGTTTTCTAGGTAATTAAACACTTCGTCACCACGCTCTAACACTTCGACTTCAAGGCCATTATGTTCAAGGTAATCTTTTGTTAGCTGTTGTAAACCGAGATCATCTTCAACAAGTAAAATTTTTGGCATTAGTTGCTCCTAAATTAAAAAAAGCTCCACGGAGAGCGAAGCCTACGCCTATTTTTTTTAGCATGGGCGCTTTGTACTTCAACCTGTGTTTTTGCTATTAACACACCCGTATGAGGATTGATTAAGGAGTATATGGTCTCCACCTGAACACGCGCTTTATAATTAAATTGCCCAGAACGCTGCTGCTGCCAGCATTGAAGTAGTTGTTCTTGTTGATACAAACAGACATCACTATAGGTGTTTAATAGCCATTTAAACTGTAAATCAAGATCGCAAAAATCCTGCTGTTCGGAAACCACGCAGACTTTAGGAGAAACACTAAAAACAGGGGTTTGTGCCACACTAAAACCACTAAAAAAAGTGGTAATAAACACAACTAATATTGAATACTTCATATTAAAAAGTACGATCGAATCCTATAAATGCAGTCATTGAATAAGTACGTTCAAAGAGCGGACTGCCATCCATAGCCGAATAGTCGTAATATGCTACATGAAAACGAAGAGAGTCAGCCTTACTCAGTGGCCAACGGGCGTCGATTTTAGCATAAGCTTGCCAACTACTACCAACGTCTATTTTGCCAAATTGAGTTTCACCCTCATTAAGTCCATAAAAATAGCTATTTAGTTCCGCAGATTTATAGTTTATTCCAAGTGTTGGCTTTATTTTAAGCTTTCCTAGCACAGTATGATATTGCCACTGCAATGCACCGCGTACACCTCGATAAACATCGGTTATATCATGCAGAGCCTGAACTGAAAAAACATGGTCTTCATTTACATAGTGATATGCAATACCCGCATCCAAGGCAATTTGCCGTTTATGCAAATTATCAATATCAGCGTAGCGAGAGGACGAGGCTTCATTTTGCATTGCAAACTGATTGTTAAGTACACTACTTTGCAATGCAAATACATTTTTAGGGTGCCAGTCTATAAAAAAGCGAGATTCAGAGTTGAGTTCACTAACTAGATTAAAGTGATGCTTTGGGGATTGTGAAAATGAATAGCCAAGGCGGCCATTATCAAAAAACCATTGCTCTGCATAAAACGCAATTTGTGGAATAAGCACAAGGGGAATATTATCTCCACCATGCAAAGGGTTGGTTATAACTCCAGCCCCCACGCTTAAACTCAAATGCAGACGATCGGTTGTTATATCTTGCTCTGTATAATCGTCAGCATGCTTGCTTGCCTGTGTTGCTTGCACCGAAAGGCAAGCAAACAAAGTGCTAAAACATAGAGCAGTTAATAAGGAGAAGGAATACCGCATCAGCGTACATCAAAGAATTAAATTAAGTAAGTTCCCCATACTAGCAAGGTCTTTTTAAACTAGCTCTAGCTGGTTACAATTATTCACAATTTGTATACACAAATGTTAACTTTTATGTTTTTAAAGTGACAAACCCTTCAAATTAGTTATGTGCGTTGGCTAAGCTAGTAGTGCTTTGAGAAACTTTGGAAATGAGGGATAACCTGGCAAATGCTTTAATTTAAATAAAATCTGCAGGAAGCCAACTCTAACAACTTTATTTTATTAACCTTACAGCCTACTAGGTTACCAAAGTTAATAGCGGCTTTAGCCGTAATAAATCAAGCATCTGATGCTTATTAAATATCAGGGGCTATTTCTATTCGGTTTCGTCCATGTGTTTTGGCAATGTATAAGGCTCTATCTGCACGCTCAACTAAAACTGAGCTATTAGTAAATGGACGTAAAATAGCTAAACCAAAACTTGCAGAAATAGCACGTTTAGCTGTTACATCATGCTTTTTACGAATCGCTAATTTCGCAATAGCTAAACGTATACAATCGGCAAACGCTATTATATCGTTAATAGTGTCAAAATAAGCTGTTATACAAAACTCTTCGCCACCGTATCTATATATATTTGCTGTTTCAGTTGTATTCTCTCTCACTTTTTTGGCAACTAACCTCAATACTTCATCACCCTTTTGATGACCAAAGTCATCGTTAAAACGTTTAAAGTGATCAATATCAAACATAATTAGTACGGCAAGAGAATCTTCCTGTGCTTTCTCTGAGTATTCAAAACAAAATTTTACGATATCTGAATCAAACTTACCTCGGTTATAAAACCCCGTAAGCGTGTCGGTATCAGCTGCTTCTTTTGAAATGTTAAGTGCTTCTTTTAAATCTTTTATTTCGTTGTAAGCAACAGCTAACTTAGTTTGAAATTCTCTAGCATAATCCTGCATAGCAATAGAATCGTCGGTTAAGCGCTCTACACAACCTAATATTTCATTATAAGAATTTACATCAGCAAGCATATTTAATTCATTTTGTGAATCAACTAAACTTGTTGTAAAGCTTTTGGAATGCTCAAGCGTGGTGCTTATATCTTGCTGGACTTGCTCCATAGTTGTATGGAACTTTTCAGTCATTTCTTGAAAGAAAGCCAGATCGTCTTGCGTTAAATGCTTATCAAAAATTTCTTTTGCTTTGTCTTGTGAGCATGTTTGTTGCTCAGCAATAACATGGTCTAATTCAGCATTTAATGAAGGGTTACTCCCTTGAATGTAACAGTACCAAATTGCATAGTTGATAGGCGTAACCGGCATGCGGTATTTTACCATCAAAGGAATCGCCTTTTTAAGGCATTGAGCAGAATGAGCAAGTGATACGGCGTGGTTCATAAATAAACTCTCAAGCGTCATTGTTTTTATTATTAGCACTCAATGTTAAGTAATAGTAAACTCATACGCAACCTATATTAATACTATTTAACTAATTTGCTTGCTCTGTGTGCATATTAAATTGCTTTTGCTTCTAAAGTTTGCGCAATATTCCACAACGCACTGATTGCAGGGTCATTTAACTCTTTTCTTAATACCGCCAAACCGATATCAAACCCTTCAGGTGCTTGCATTTTTGGTGTTAGTATTTGTACCTTATCCTGCAGCGGGCTATTATCTAGCACTATTTTAGGGACCATAGCGACACCTAACCCTAAGCTCACCATAGATACCATTGCTTCATGTCCTGCAACTTGAGCGTAGATTTTTCCGTGAATATTATTTTTGCGCCACCAGTGCTCTAACCTTTGGCGAGAAAAACCTTGTTCTGGGACAATAAACTCTAAATCAGACCAATTAATGCCATCACTATTTTGTGTAAGCTTTTGTGTGATCGGACATTGAATTTTTGGGCCAATTAATAAAAGTGGTGAGTGCCCAATATCAACAAAGGCAATTTGCGACGGTAATTTATTAGGCTTAGCTGCAATTGCCATTAATTCGTGGCCATCAAGCACACGATTTATAGCAAGTGCTGGGTCGCCTGTATTTAATGTTATTTCTATGTACTGATGCTGCGCACGAAGTTGTTCTAATATTTGATGTAAAAAACTATAAGATGCAGTTACAGAACAATAAATACTTACTTTGCCGTAAATATGCTGTTGTGGGTCTTTTACATTCGTTTTAAAACGTTGCCAATTAGCAAGCGTTGCCGTTGCGTAATCAATAAAGGACTCCCCCTCACGCGTTAATTTAACACTTCGGTTATCGCGGATAAACAATGCCACTCCAACTTCTTCTTCCAAATGTTTTATATTTCGGCTCAAAGTGGGTGCGCTTATGTGGCAAAGCTCACTTGCGCGCCCAAAGTGAAGTGTTTTAGCCAACGCTAAAAAGTAGTTTAAGTGCTTATGTTCCATCCAACCCCCTGTATTTCATATTATGAAACACTTTAATTCAAATATATCATTTTACGCAAGCAACGATTTTACATATGGTGTTTGTAAGCGCAGTAAACATTGCGCATCTAACAAACATGACTTTATAGGACACTAACAATGGCGAATTATTTCAATACCTTACCTTTACGCGAGCAATTAGCGCAATTAGCGCAATGTGAATTTATGGACGCAGGCGAATTTGCCGATGGCGTTGATGCACTTAAAGGTAAAAAACTAGTTATTGTAGGCTGTGGCGCACAAGGTTTAAACCAAGGCTTAAACTTACGTGACTCTGGTTTAGATGTTTCTTACACATTACGCGCATCAGCTATTTCTGAGCGTCGCCAATCATTTTTGAACGCATCTGAAAACGGCTTTACTGTTGGCACTTACGAAGAACTAATCCCAACAGCTGATGTAGTACTTAATTTAACACCAGATAAGCAACATACTGCTGTAGTAAGTGCAATTATGCCGCTTATGAAAAAAGGCTCTACACTTGCCTACTCTCATGGCTTTAATATTGTTGAAGAAGGCATGCAAGTACGTGAAGACATTACTGTAATCATGGTTGCGCCTAAGTGTCCTGGTTCTGAAGTACGTGAAGAATACAAACGCGGTTTTGGTGTACCAACTCTAATTGCTGTTCACCCAGAAAATGACCCTCAAGGTCATGGTTTAGCACAAGCTAAAGCGTATGCAGCAGGGACTGGCGGACACCGTGCAGGTGTACTTAAATCATCATTTATTGCTGAAGTTAAGTCAGACCTAATGGGCGAGCAAACCATTTTATGTGGCATGTTACAAACTGGCTCTATTTTATGTTTTGATAAAATGATAGAAAAAGGCGTTGATGCGGGTTATGCATCAAAGCTAATTCAATACGGCTGGGAAGTAATTACCGAAGCACTTAAGTACGGCGGCGTTACAAACATGCTTGACCGCCTTTCAAACCCTGCAAAAGTAAAAGCGTTCGAACTAAGCGAAGAGCTAAAACTAATTATGCGCCCGCTTTATAATAAGCATCAAGATGACATCATCGACGGCACTTTCTCACGCACTATGATGGAAGACTGGAATAACGATGACGTAAACTTACTTAAATGGCGCGCTGAAACAGCAGAGACTAACTTTGAAAAGACCCCTGCTGGCGATGTAGAAATCTCAGAACAGGAATTTTTTGATAACGGTATTTTAATGGTAGCAATGGTAAAAGCAGGTGTTGAACTTGCTTTTGAAACCATGACAGCAGCCGGTATTATTGAAGAGTCAGCTTACTACGAGTCTTTACATGAAACGCCATTAATTGCTAATACTATTGCACGCAAAAAGCTTTTTGAAATGAACCGTACAATTTCTGACACTGCAGAGTATGGATGTTACCTATATAACCATGCATGTTTGCCATTACTTGCAGATTTTATGAAAAAAATTGATACAGATGTTATTGGTAAAGGCCTTGGCGAGCACAGTAACCAAGTTGATAACCAAACATTAATTCAAATTAACGCCGCCCTTCGTGAACACCCAGTTGAAAAAGTAGGTGCTAAATTACGTGGCTACATGTCAGCAATGAAAAAGATTGTTTAACCCTAAACGATAAATGTTTCGCTTGTTAGAAACCAAGCCCATATGCTTTGCTTATGGGCTTTTTTATGCATATTCATAAAACTTTAACCATAACACGCTACCTTCTATTCATTTCACAGTAGGCAATATCTAGCTCTAAATAAATAATGTGCTAGTATAGTCCTCTACTCAGTTGTAAAATTAATTAATATCATGACGATACAAAACCTTTCTATTACTCAAAAAATCACAGCTTTAGGCAGTGTTATTGCTATATGCGTAGCGGCACTGATTGGCTTGACCTCTTTATACAGCTCTAAAGACATAATTGAGCAACGTATGATCGAGTCAGAGCTACCTAGTAAACTGCAAACAATCAGCAATCACATAGGCGGTGAAATCAACGAGTTACTTGGTGCTGCTCAGCAACTATCATCAAACGAATTTATTTTACAATGGGCTCAATCAAACAACCAAGACGATACATTACTATTAAAAGAATTAAATCGCGTTGCCCAGCAATACGATTTAGCCACAGCATCTTGGGCAAATAGAGACACTGCACAGTACTGGAACCAAAATGGGTTTTTGCGTGTGTTAAAAAATGATGCAGCCGATGGCTGGTTTTTTGCGTTCAAACAATCAAAACAACCTTACTCTATCAGTATTTATCAAGAGTCAGCCAATGATGTGAAAATGTTTGTAAATCATCAGCAGGCTAATGGTACTGGTTTAGCAGGTCTTGCAAAAAGCATCACTGATATGCAAAAGCTATTACAGCAATTTAAAATTGAGCAGACAGGTTTTGTATTTATTGCAGATAAAAATGGATTAATTCAACTTCATAAAGATGCCAATAAAGTAGCAAAAGCAAATATTGACGATTTATATACTGCAAATATCCACAACCAACTATTTAATAGTAATGGCTTTGCACTAGAAGAAATTAACTTAAATGGCGAACCTACTCTTATAGCTGCAACCCCAATTAAAAACACTGACTTATATGTTGTAGCTCAAGTACCAAAAAGTGAAGTATTCGCAAGTGTAAACACCCTACAATGGCAAATATTTACTTTTACAGTAATCACCGCGTTAGTTGCTAGCTTGATTAGTTACTTACTTGCTCGCTCTCTTTCATCTCCACTTTCTAAAATGGCTGAGTTATTTTCACGCTTAGGTTCTGGCGATGCAAACTTAGCGTACCGCTTACCAGAATCAAGCCAACCAGAGCTCAACAATCTAAGTAATGGCTTTAACCAGTTTATAAATAAAATAGAAACAGCTATTACTCAAGTTGCCAGTGAAAGCCACGATATTCGCCAAAGTTCTGATCATGTATTTGAACAGGCAAAACGAAACTCGCAAGCAATTGATAATCAAAAAGAGCAAACAATATCTGTCGCAGCAGCTATCAACGAAATGGGTGCTACAGTGCAAGAAATAGCACAAAGCGCAGCGAATACAGCTAAGTTAACCGATAACAGCCGTGAGAACACCATTCAAAGCCACAAACAAGTATTACAAAGCCAGGCAACTATATCAGCCCTAGCTAGCGATATTGATGGCATAACAGAGCAAGTTACTTTGCTTTCTAAAAAAACGGTTGATATAGCAAGTATTGTGGATTCAATTAGAGGGATATCGGATCAGACTAATCTACTTGCTTTAAACGCGGCAATTGAATCTGCTCGCGCAGGTGAGCACGGTCGAGGCTTTGCTGTTGTTGCTGATGAAGTACGCGCTCTGGCAAACCGTACATCGCAATCAACCACCGAAATTCAATCTATGATTGAAGAGCTTACAAGAATATCTGATGATGTAGTTAACGATATTAGCCAATCAAAAGATAAAGCGCAGCAAAGCGTTGGAGCCATGCAAAGCTCAGTAGAATTACTCGATGCGATAGCCGAAACAGCTAATCAAATAAACGATATGGCTACGCTTATTGCAACTGCAACTGAGCAGCAAAGTAATGTGGTTGCTGATGTAGGTCGTAACATAGAGCAAATAAGTGAAATTAGCGATAAAGCAATGAGCGAGCAAATCAATACAGAGCAAGCTATTAGTGACTTGGCAAACAGCGCTCAAACACTCGATGCACTTGTCGCTACCTTTGAAAAACATCGCTAAGCAGCTATAACTGCTATATTTCCTTTGTGAGCAAAAGCTATATTAAAAGCTAGCTTTTGCCCACAGCGAATACGGTTTAATCTAAGTAAATTAACTAAATGATTTTAGTGTCGCCGGTATTAAATGCTAAAACGTATGCTTCTTTTTTGGCTCTAGAAAGCTTTTTTAATTGATACTCAAGTTTACTTGCTTCACTTTTATTACCAACTTGTTGTTGATGGATAAGTAAAAGCGGCCCTTTCCCTCTAAGGTTTTTGGCCCCTTTGCCGGCTTGATGAGTTGCAAAGCGTTTTTCAACATTAGTCGTGATCCCTGTGTACCAATGACCAAATCGTGTCTCAACTATATATAAAAACCAAGTAGACTCCGTTTTTAAAATATTCGTTTCGATGTGCTGTAAACTTTTTTCATTATTAATGGTCAAAACATTACCTTAACGCCCTTAACAGAAAACAATTGCTTAAAAGGGTTTTACCTTCAGTGACTAATCGGTATCATGCAGATTATAAAAAATAAGGATCACAACTAACAATGCAGTCGTTAAAAACTTTTTCTCTTTGGCTTATCGTTGCTTTAACACTTAGCTCAGCAGCAGGTTGCTCTAGCTGGGTATACCGAATTAACATCCCACAAGGCAACTTTTTAGAGCAATCGGATGTTGAAAAACTTCGTGTAAATATGACTCGAGAGCAAGTTGTTTACGTATTAGGCAGACCTATTGCCGAGGACGCCTTTGATAACAATACTTGGCGTTATATTTACAGCTTTAATAAGGGCCGTAAAAACGAGCAAAATAAAGAGTTAGTAATTAACTTTGAAAATGAAAAGTTAGTTTCAATCTCAGGTGATTATGACCAACCTGAAAACTTTACTACACCGCTCGAGCAATAAATTTCTCAAGTGGTAAAAAAAGGTGAGCATGGCTCACCTTTTTTATTGGTTTATTTAAAAGCTTTTACCATTTTAAACAACGTTAGCGTGTGATTTAATCCGTTAAATTTTCCACGTTTATACCGATCTTCGTTACTTTTCGAGTGGGCGGCCACCCGTTATTTTATTTGCACGCCCCTCTTCTTTAGCTTTTTCTGCACGCTTTCTACGCGCATCTTTAGGGTCTGCAATTAATGGACGATATATTTCTATACGGTCACCGTCTTTTAACTCATAGTTAGCTTTTACAGTTCGATTCCACACACCTAAAGTTAGCGATGTAGCATCTATCTCAGGGCACTTTTGTATAATACCTGACTGAATAACAGCCTGTTCTACTGTAGTCCCTTGTGGCACTTCAATTGATAAACACGTTGCCGTGGTTGGTAACGCAAATACCACCTCAACATTAATCATGCTCTCGCTCCATAAACCTGTTTTGCACGTTGAGTAAATGCACTCACCATATTTTTTGCAACATCGTTAAAAATCTTACCAAAGGCAAGCTCTATTAACTTACTTGAAAATTCAAATTCTAGTTGCAAGTGAACTTTACATGCTTTGGCGTCAAGCTCTTGAAAGTGCCAGCGCCCTTTTAACGTCTTAAATGGTCCATCAACAAGGCTTAGCAACACGGTTTGCTCATCAACAAAGGTGTTTTCGGTGGTAAACCACTTTTTTATACCCGCCTTGGATATTTCTAAACTCGCGGTCATGTTATTATCATGCTGTGAAACAATTTTTGAGTCTGAGCAATTTGGTAAAAACTGCGAATAAGCTTCTACATCATTAACTAGATCAAACATCTCTTTAGTGCTGTACATAACCAGCGCACTTTTTTCTATTTGTGGCATACTCACTCCCAACTGTGTGGGCGAATTTTAGCAAGCTTTGCGCGTTTCCCCAAATTTTCATGCTGCTTAAATTAAAGCTTAATTTTTAAAAGCATTATTAAAAAATCGATGTAAAACATCTCACATTACGTATATTATAGGGCACTATGGCTAAGAAAAATTCATCAAAATCGACAAGTAATACCATCGCGCTAAACAAAAAAGCGCGACATGAGTATTTTTTACACGATAAGTTTGAAGCAGGTGTTGAATTACAAGGCTGGGAAGTAAAAAGTATCCGAGCAGGTAAGGTAAACATCACCGAAACTTATATTCATCTTAAAAATGGCGAAGCATTTTTGCTTGGCGCGCAAATCCAGCCACTTAATAGTGCATCAACCCATGTAATTTGCGATCCGTTGCGTTATCGTAAGTTACTATTAAGCAGACGCGAACTTGACCGTCTACTCGGTGCAACAGAGCGAGATGGCTATTCATTAATAGCTACAGCTATGTACTGGAAAAAATGTTGGGTGAAACTTGAATTTCATCTAGCAAAAGGTAAAAAGTTGCACGATAAACGTGACGACGGGAAAAATAAAGATTGGTCTCGCGAAAAAGAACGTTTAATGAAACACAAAGTATAAGCACAGCGCCTAACTAACAAGTTAGGCGTTTTTTTTATTAAAAAGCCAACTATTATTTGTTTTATTAATATACAATAAGATTACTATTCATTCAGATTATACATGTAAATAATTTACTACAATTTTATTGTGAATTAATTAATTTAATTATTACTCGCATTTAGGCTGTATTTGTTATTTCCAAAATAAAGCATGTGCGCCTATTTCAACCTCCTTCAGCGCATAACATCTGCTTTAAAATCATCCAAAAGCATACAAAAAACCATACTAAAATCACATTTCAGTCTAATTGCCAACGCTTAAGTTACATAATATTAACGTCGTCGCTTGTTATATCAATCCGCTTAAATATGGGATTTATTTAACAATTTAAAAAGGATTGGTATAGAGCAACTAAATTTATAACATATCAACAAGGACTTAAGGATGAAGCAATCAATTGCATTTACACCTAGCTTAATTGCAGGTGCTACAATCGCACTTTCAGCAGGTTTTACAACAACAACTTACGCTGCTGAAGAAGCTAAAAAAGTAGAGCGCATTGAAGTAACTGGCTCACGAACAAACGTTCAGATATCGAAGGACCTTCTCCGGTTCAATCAATCGCAAGAGCTGATATTGAGAACATGGGTTATGACAACCTACAACAACTCCTCGAAAGAATGCCTGTCGCGGGTAGCGGTACTTTCTCAACACGTGGTAACAACCAAGATTCAACTGCAAATGGTTCTGCTGCTGTTAGTTTACGTGGCTTAGGTGCTGATGCTACGCTCGTACTAATCAATGGCCGTCGTGTATCTATTAGTGCATTTGCCGAAGGTATCACAAACTCACTTGTAGATATTAACAGTATCCCAGTTTCTGCCATTGAGCGAATCGATATACTAAAAGATGGTGCTTCAGCTATCTACGGCTCAGACGCAGTGGCGGGTGTTGTAAACGTTATCTTGAAAAAAGACATTGACGGTGTTGAAGTTAATTTGGGCTACGGTGGTACTGATGGTCCCAATTATGAAGAAACAACAGCAAGTTTAGTATGGGGTACTACTAGCGAGAAAAGTAGCGCGTCAGTTATTATCGATTACTTCAAAAATACATCTCTTTCTTCTGATGAAATGGGCAGCTTAGGTACAGCAAATCAATCACCTTATGGTGGTGAAGATTTTCGCTCATCTCGTGGCTTCCCTGGATATTTTTATGTAGACGGTGTTAAAACAATTGATCCGGCTTGTCCTGCTGAAAATGCAACTTCAAGCGGCAGTTGTTTATTTGATTACGGCCCTTACGGTTATATCGCACCAGCGTCTGAACGCGTGGGTGCTATTTCTCAATTTGAATATAACTTTGATAATGGCATTACGGGCTTTTTAGAAATGGCAGTACAGCACAATACGTCTGTTGCGGCCGGAGCCCCTACTCCACTTGATGAAGATGCAGGCTTAACTGTCCCAGCTAGCCACCCTAACAATCCATTTGGTGAAGACATTCAAATTGGTCGTTACCGTACAGTTGATGCTGGCGCACGCCAATGGGATATTGAATCAGATACTCTTCGCTTTGTTGCAGGGCTTAGAGGTGAATTTAATGACTGGAGCTGGGAAACAGCTGTACAAAAAGGCCGAAGTAAATCTCTTCAAACAGGTGATAGAACACAAGGTTGGGTGCGTACTGATTTCTTACAACAAGAAATTGATGCAGGAAACTACAATCCATTTGGTGGCACATACAACGACCCTGCTGTAATTGATCGTATTACAACAAGTTTAGTGCGTCGTGGTGAGTCTCACATGACCTCCTTTGATGCAAACATTACAGGCGAAGCATTTAGTTTTGGCGATGATGTAGTAATGATGGCTGCAGGTATTGAGTACCGTGAAGAAGACGTTAATGACATTCCTGATGATCAATTTCAACGTGGTTTAATATTTGGCACAGAGTCTGTATCTGCATCTGCAGATCGTGAACAATACGCTG
Source organism: Pseudoalteromonas sp. LC2018020214 (assembly GCF_016598755.1). NCBI lineage: Bacteria > Pseudomonadati > Pseudomonadota > Gammaproteobacteria > Alteromonadales > Pseudoalteromonadaceae > Pseudoalteromonas > Pseudoalteromonas sp. LC2018020214. Next base: position 1,101,659 of record NZ_CP066804.1, on the reverse strand, counting down.
CCTATGTCGAGTTTTCTATCCCTCTTGCTGATAATTTAGAGCTACAACTTGCTGGCCGTTACGATGACTACAGTGACTTCGGTACAACAACAAACCCTAAAGTAGCTCTTCGCTGGGCGCCTACTGATAAAATCACAGTGCGTGGCTCTTGGGCACAAGGCTTTAGAGCGCCTTCCTTGGCACAAGTTGGTTTGGGTCCATCTCAAGAAAGCCAATTCTTTGTAGATACATACCGATGTGAGGCAACAGGCCTTGATTGTGATGCACTTGATTACAACATTGAATTTGCTGGTAACCCTGACCTTGAAGCTGAAGAATCAGAATCATGGAATGTCGGCTTTATTTGGGCGCCTTCTGCTGAGTTTGGTTTAAGTGTCGATGTGTGGAGCATCACTCAAGATAACAAAATTGATGAGCAAGAGTTTGGGCCAATTTATAACTCTGAGTGTAATAACCAAGATAGTACTGTATGTGTACGCTTAACACCTACAGGTGGCGATAGCTTAGGAACAATTCAAAAAATTTACAGCACATTTGAAAACGTTTCTTCGCAAGAAGTATCTGGGGTTGATGTTTCAGCTAACTACAATCACTCACTTGATGGCTTAGGTTTATTGAAATTTAATTTAGAATGGGCATACCAAGATAAATTTGAAAAAGATGGCCGCGATTACACCGGTGAGTATGGCTATCCAGAGCACCGCTGGATTTTCTCTACAAACTGGGAAATTGGCGAGTTTAATACAAACGTAAACATCAGTTATGTAGGTGAGTTTGAAGATACCCCAGATATTGATTTTGACGGTAATTTAGACTTTGATAGCAATACATCACGTATGATTGATTCGCAAACATTGGTAGATTTACAAACATCTTATCGTGTTACTGACTCAACTAAAGTATCGTTAGGTGTAAATAACTTATTTGATGAAGAGCCACCATTTGCAATTGGTGATGGCGACGCTGATCTATACGGTTATGCCTCAGGTGTACACAACCCTAGAGGCCGATACTTCTACACTAAAGTTAGTTTCTCGTTTTAACTTTGCGAGCTTATTTTAAAGTGAGCTAACGCTACAAATAAAAAAACCGCCAATTGGCGGTTTTTTTATTTAAAACTAAGGGCTAAATTATAGCTCGCCTTCGTTTTCAGATAAGAACTTAGCAACGCCTTCAGGGCTTGCGTCCATACCTTTTTTACCTTCAGTCCAACCAGCAGGACATACTTCACCGTGCTCAGTGTGGAACGCTAGCGCGTCAACCATGCGAAGCATTTCGTCGATGTTACGACCTAGTGGTAAATCGTTCACTACTTGATGGCGTACGTTACCTTCTTCATCAATTAAGAAAGAACCACGGAACGCAACACCCGCTTCTGGATGCTCAACGTCGTATGCTTTACAAATTTCGTGTTTAACGTCTGCAACTAGTGCGTATTGAACTTTACCAATACCGCCGTCAGCTACAGCAGTGTTACGCCATGCGTTATGTGAGAATTGTGAATCGATAGAAACACCAATTACTTCTACGCCACGCTTTTGAAACTCTTCAAAACGCTTATCAAATGCAATAAGTTCAGAAGGACATACAAACGTGAAATCTAGTGGGTAAAAGAAGATAACTGCTTTTTTACCTTTAATTGTTTCATGAAGGTTATAGCTATCTACAATTTCACCGTTACCAAGAACAGCTGCAGCGGTAAAGTCTGGTGCCTGGCGGCCTACTAATACACCCATTTTATTCTCCAAATATTTTGAGTTTGTTTTCAATTGCTTTCGCAATGCTGGTACTTATATGGGCGCTAAAAATTAAAAACCAATAGCGCATACATATAATTAATTGGCATTCTAAAGTTATTCACTACAAAAGAACAATCGCATTTAACGATGTGAGCAATCGAAAATAACGAACACTTGCAACTTGCACTAATCTGCTTAAATAATAGGTCTATTTTAAAGGGTAAGTTGCGTTGTAACTAAGTAGAAATTTTAAAAATATCGAAGTGGTTTATACATTAAACTTTTTAGAGTTTAATGTACGGTGGCGCTAAATTTTACAGATATAAAAAAACCTGCAAATACAGGTTTCTCGCTTAGACTTAGTCCATTATATCTGAGGGCATATCACCACGGATTTTTTGCCAAATCTCACCCGTTTGATGACCATATTTACGCATCATAGAAATAGCACCATCATGCTCTTTATTTTCTGCCAAAATGGTTAAATCTTTATAAAACTGACGAGCAAGTTCACGAGTTCCGGCATCAGAGAAGTAATGACAACCAATCTTTGAATAAAAGCCTCTAAAGCCATTAAGTATTAATACATAAATACGGTTATTACCCGCAACGGCTAATTCGTGATGCACTTTATAATCATAGTCAGCAAATGCTTGTGCGGTGTCTTCTAGCTCATGGCTTTGCGATAAAATTTCAATCACGCGTTCAGGATTTAACTTAATTGCAGCACGTGTATAAATAGCACTAATATTAGTACGTGCAGATAAAAGCTGATCTGTCAGCTCTGGCATCTTGTCTTCATCTAAGCGCGCTAATGTTTCAAGAATGTTTAAGCCTGACGTCTCCCAAAAGTTATTTACTTTTGTAGGTTTACCATGCTGGATTGTGAGCCAACCATCACGCGCTAAACGCTGTAACACTTCTCTCAAGGTTGTTCTTGTAACACCAATTAACTCTGAAAGTTCTCGCTCGGCAGGTAAAATTGAACCTGGAGGGAAATCGCCGTTCCAAATGGACTCAACTATATATTCTTCAGCAAATCCTGCTGGGCTTTTCGCTTTAAAAATTCTCATCCAGTTCCCACTCGAATTAATCAACACTCATCGTTTTACACGAATAACTGACTGATTGTACCAGACGAAGCACAACTAACAAGTAAAGTAATATATATTAATAAAGCAAATGGGTAGAAATTTAAAATTAATAAATAATTAAATTTGGGTTTCTCTAATTTAGCTACAATGCATGAATATCTAAAGCAATATTCATTGTAGGTACATTGTTATTATGGAGATATTTTTATTTACGCAGCGCCTGAGCTTAATTAACTTATCCCGCACTTGCCATAAGAAAAAGTACAACCATAAAAAATTCTTTAGATGATGCATCACCTTAGTATAAGTAAGCAATATAACTGAGCTTATGTATCGATGGGGAAATAATAGAACGTCTTTAACCTTTGCTAAGGCTGAATTGAGTAGTCATTAATTTCATCTTATAAAAAGCGACTTCGGTAGCTTTTTTTTCCTTTTTGTTGCTGCATACTTTATCCTACGTCATAATCTAACGTCCTATTAAAACGCGGAATTTTTATGAACTGGCTTGCACAATTACCTACCAAACGAACCCCGTGGCTTTTATTTACAGCTATCGTTTTTTTACTTGAAGTTACCGCTCTTTTCTTTCAATACAAAATGGGGTTAGCGCCTTGCATAATGTGTATATATCAACGCACTGCAGTATTGGGTTTATTAGGCGCAGGGATTGTAGGCTCGAGTAAACCACAAAGTAAAACTGTGCGTATGATAGCGTATGTTATTTGGGGGATATCGAGTGTTTGGGGATACTTAATTGCTCGCGAACATATTGATATGCAAACCACCACAGACCCTTTTGCATTTAGCTGCGAGTTTGAACCAAATTTCCCATCATTTATGCCACTACATGAATGGATACCTAGCTTTTTTCAAGCTACCGGAGATTGTGGAAATATAGATTGGCAGTTTGTTGGCATGAGCATGCCTGCTTGGATGGAAGTGATATTTGGGATTTTCTCACTAACGCTATTTATTATAATTATTGCCCGTTTGTTAATTAAAAAGTCGATTTGATATGTTTACATTTTTTTCAAGCCAATTAGACCAGCTTAAGCATTTAAAAGTACGCCAGCGTCAAGACGTAATTGCGCTTGCATTAAGCAAGCTATCGCCAACTGATAAAGTTCTATTGCGTATTATAAAGTTGCTATTACTTAGCCCACTATTTTTAATATTCACTGTATTTAAAGGTTGGATATTAATACCATTTTTGATACTTGGCGGATTGTGCTATCCACTATTAACTACACCTATTGAAATTAACTTTGCTAAAAAGCACTTAAGCGATGCACTAAAACAATTTAATCAGGGCGCCTAGCACCCTGATTACTATTTAGAAATATTAAAGTGAAAGTTTCCCCTCTAATTTAGCTAAAAGTTTTTTGCCAATCCCTTTAACTTGCGATAAATCACTAACGCTTTTAAATTTGCCATTTTCTTCACGATAATCCACAATTGCCTGCGCTTTTTTCTTACCTATACCTGGTAACTTAGCAAGCATCTCTGTATCAGCATTATTTATACTAATTGCCTCAGCTTGAGGCATTTGCTTAGTTACTTCTGATAATTGTGCGTACGCGGTAGTCGCGGGTAGTAAACATAATAAACTTATGATGAGTAAATTTTTTAACGTTTTCATTAAACTTGCCCTTATTCTTCTTTTCTTAATTTTGAGTATTGCTCAGGAAATCAATAAATAAGGAACTGTAGAGTTCATCACTTAAAGTGTACCTAAACGCATTATCACTATGATCCGAAATCCTGAAAATGCAGCTGGTACAACAAAGTGATTGCTTAACTAAAGTAAAGTTACCGTTTTTTGTCAAATTTAAGACACCTAAAAATTAATACTTCGCGCTTGCAAATTTACTTACAAACCATTACTGTACATAAAAACAGTAATCTAATGGTTTTTTAAAAACCACGGTGCCAAGCAATTTTGCAGGAGAAATCATGGCTGTTGTTGTTAAATATGTTGTAGAACGAAACGGAGTCGAGCGTATGACGTTTACTACCAAAAAAGAAGCGGATGCTTATGACAAGATGCTCGATATAGCAGAATCACTTGAGCTGATGCTAGAAAAGGTAGACGTACCGCTTAGTGAGCAACAAATTGAATCACTTGCTTTAGAAATAGCGAAAAGCAAAGATGATTTTATGACCATATTAAAAGGTGGCAAAGATCCAGCTGTTACCAAAGCGCCAGCAAAAAGTAAAAAGTCAGATAACGTTGCATCAATTGAAGATAACAACGATAAAAAAGTAAGTTAATTCATAGAATGTTCCCTCCTCGAACGGGACAAACTAAATAAAAAAGGGAGCAACTAAGTTGCTCCCTTTTTTTATTATACCAATTCGCTTAATTAAGTGATCTCTTTGAGGGTGGAAAAACGTGTTGGTAGCTAGGCAAAAATTCGATATTTAGTTATTCTAAATGAGAATTTTTTAACACCGATAGCAACACGTTTAGCCCCGCAAAATGATTAAGTATTATTGCAGATTGGTATTAATTACTACTCATTTTAAAATAAATAGTAATTGCTAATTAAAGCTCTTTTTCTACTTCATCAAATAAAGCAGTGATGTTTTGCTCAGGCTCTTTTGTTACTAAGCTAACAACAACAATTGCAATACTTGCTAAAATAAAGCCAGGTACTATTTCGTACATAAAGCTACTTAAGCTTTCACCATTGATAGTAAATGGTCCATATATCCAAATTAGCACAGTAAATGCGCCTACTAACATACCAGCTAACGCACCAGCAAAGTTCATGCGTTTCCAATAAAGGCTAAACAATACAAGTGGTCCAAACGCAGCACCAAAGCCAGCCCACGCATTACTTACTAGGTCTAAAATAGAGCTATCTCTGTCGTAAGCTAAATAAATAGCGAACATAGCAACTACGGCAACACTTATACGGCCAACAGCAACTAGCTCTTTATCACTGGCATCTTTACGTAAGAATGTTTTATAGAAATCTTCTGTTAATGAACTTGAACTAACCAATAATTGAGATGAGATAGTACTCATAATCGCAGCCAAAATTGCAGCAAGTAAAAAGCCAGCAATAAGTGGGTGGAACAGCAATTCAGAAAGAATTAAGAAAATTGTTTCAGGGTCTTCAACTACAATGTTGTTCTCATAAGTATAAGCTGCACCAAATATACCAGTACCAACAGCACCAATGGCAGCAACAATCATCCATGTCATACCAATACGGCGTGCTTTAGGCATATCTTTAACACTACGTACCGACATAAAACGAACAATGATATGTGGTTGGCCAAAATAACCTAAACCCCAAGCCATTGCAGAAATAATACCTAATGCAGAACCTGCACCAATCCAGTTAAGCATATCTGGATTTACGCTATGTAAAGTTGATTCTAAAGGTTGTTCAAGCAAAGAGTATGCAACCGTTGGTACTAGAATAAGTGCAATAAACATAATACAACCTTGCACAAAGTCAGTTAAGCTTACAGCTAAAAAACCACCAAACAAGGTATATAAAACAACTACGCCCGTTGTAATGTATAAACCCATCTCATAAGTTAAACCAAATGAACTTTCAAACAATTTACCACCAGCGACAACACCAGATGAAGTATAAAGAGTAAAGAAAACAATAATTACCACAGCTGATACAACACGTAATAGGTTGGATTTATCATTGAAGCGATTTGAAAAGTAATCTGGGATGGTTATAGAGTCATTTGCTTTTTCAGTGTAAACACGTAATCTCGGTGCAACTAACAGATAGTTTAACCAAGCACCAATCACCAAGCCAATTGCTATCCATGTACTACTAAAACCAGTAACAAACATCGCACCAGGTAGGCCCATTAAAATCCAGCCACTCATATCAGATGCACCTGCAGACAGTGCAGCTACACTTGGAGATAGATTTCGTCCACCTAACATGTAACCAGATACATCGTCAGTAGATTGCTTATATGCATATAGTCCGATACCTAACATTACAATAAAATATAATGCTAGTGAAATAATCATTCCTGTTTCCAAATTAGCCTCCGCATAATTAATAATAATAGGCTTTAATCCAAATAATGACTCTTAAAATTTTATAGTTAAGACACTATTGGGGTAAAAACCATTCTCGCTGACTATATCATGCTTGATAATAAAATCTCCAACTTGTTGCCCTCACCTGATACAAAAATACTCATGTTGAATAATTTTAAAGCGAATTGGTGAAATATAATAAATTAAATACTAGAAACACCTTAATTTTTAATGATAATTTATTAATCTAGCAAATATACGTAATGCTATTTTGAGTCTTTTGCCATATATTATTACAATACCTAATTAGATTACTCTTACGGAACTGTTTATGTATTTTTACGCTGCACGCCAACCTATTTTAGACAGAGATAAAAAGCTCATCGGATATGAACTTTTATTTCGCGATGGCGTTGATAACGTATTTCCCGATATAGACGGTGACGAGGCAACTACACGACTAATTGAAGGTAGTCAGTTTAATTTCGGCTTAGAAGATTTAACCGACAATAAACCCGCCTATATAAATTTCACCCTAGAAACGCTATCAAAGGGCTACCCAACACTATTGGGCAAAGATACTGTAGTTGTAGAAATCCTTGAAACTGTGCAACCTGGGAAGCGATTATTAGCCATAGTGAAAGATCTAAAAGATAAAGGTTACACTATTGCTCTTGATGACTATATTCATCAGCCTGTTTGGCGCCACTTTTATCCATTTATTGATATTATTAAAATAGACTTTTTAGCATCTGATATAGATACAATAAAAACGGTTCTTAATGATTTAAAACTGCACTCGCATATTAAGTTACTTGCCGAAAAAGTAGAAACCTATGAAATTTACCAACAAGCTCTAGAGCTTGGTTTTGATTATTTCCAAGGATTTTTCTTCTCCAAACCGGAAATGGTACAAAGTAAGGCTCTACCGCCTTCAGAAATGGCATTAGCTGAATTACTTTACGAAACATCAAGCGTTGATATGGATCTTAAAAAAATCACTGATGTGTTTGAGCGTGATGTAAACCTATCTTACAAATTACTTAGGTATTCAAATTCTGCTGCCTTTGCAAGGCGTGCTGAAATAAGTACCATTAAGCAAGCCCTTATAGTGCTTGGCGCTAACGAAATTAAAAAGCTACTATCATTATTATTTGCAGCGCAAGTATCAGCAGATAAACCTGTAGAGCTAATTAGGCTATCGCTTACGCGCGCTCGTTTTGGTGAGTTACTCGCTATATCCCATGGACAATTTAAAGATACCGGCATGGCATTTTTAACCGGTATGATGTCTCTTATGGATGCTATTTTAGATGAGAGTATGGAAAGCGTTATGAAAAAGCTTCCACTTTCGAATGACATAAAAGCAGCGTTATTAAACGATGAAGGCTTGCTAGCAAAATATTTAAACTTAGTTAAGTATTATGAACAAGCTAACTGGTCAGCCGCAAACGAATTAACGAAAGAGCTAAACCTAGGTGAAAAAGTTCCTGATGCCTATCATGAAGCACTCACTTGGGTTAATGAGCAAATGCAGTTAATAGTTAACGAAAAATAAGTAACCCGAACTCTGGTTAAGGTATTTACTAATATATTGAATTATAATGATACTTAAGTCTATTTTTCTCTAGCCAAAGTTCAGGTTCTATATAAACAGTAAATAAAAACGCCAGCATATAGCTGGCGTTTTTATCAGTGGCTTCAATTATAAACTTTCTAAAAAGTCTTCATCAAAATCAGTTGGCTCTTCTTTTATAGGTGGATTGCCATCGTACAGCTCATAAATTTGACGCTGGAAGTAAATATCTTTTACAAATAAGTACGGATCAAGTGAATCATTTAATAGCCCTTCTTGTGGGATTAATGATGCACGCGCCTCAACTGCTTTTAAAACAAATACTAAAATAGTTTGTGGAGTCGTTAGCGCAACTTCAGGTAATACAAAGTTGTCGACTACATCACCGGTCAGGTTACGTGCTGTTGTTGGCCCCATACCTGGTAGCATTAAATAGGCGCCATCACCTACGCCCCATACACCCAACGTTTGTCCAAAGTCTTCATCGACTATTTCAAGACCTAGTGAGCTTGCAACATCAAAGATACCAAACAGACCGACAGTAGAGTTAACTAAAAAGCGTGCTAAGCTCACACTTGCATTACCCGGTTTACCTTGCAAACCCGCATTGATCATATCTACAGGTGCGGTGATATTACCTGTAAAATTAACAATACCGTTTCTTACCGGTACAGGCGTTACTTCAACATAACCTACAGCAACTGGGCGCAATAAATAAGCATCCAGTACATCCATATTAAAGTCATATAATGGACGATTAATACTTTGCAGCGGATCTCTGTCATCTACTTTGCTTTGAGGTACTTGAGCACAGCCGGCTAGTATCAATAAACATAAAAAAGTAAAACTGTGTTTTAACATCTAACGTCCTTAAGGTATTAATGTATCAATTTGAAGTTGGTAGTCACTTACACTTTCACGCTTTAACGCCTGTGAATGACCTTCTAGCTCACCAGAGCTTGGCATAACAGAGTCATCGATAGAAATACGCGCCGAAATAATAATATTTTCTGCACTAGATAAGTTAAGCCCTGCAACCATTGCACTACTATCACTCAACTCAACTGTAATTGGAAATGAATATTTAGTCAGCTTAACAGCAGCCAATGGCATAGGTGAGCCAGTTGCAGCTTTTGCAAATATAAACAAAATACCGTCTTTTGGCTGTTTATCAATAAGCTCTTTTGCAATGTCGACTGTAACTGCAATAGCAGCCGTTGTAGTAGTCACTGGCATAACTGAGCCTTCACTTTGCATTTGCTGCTCAATATCAGCAATACGTTCTGAGATCATGTTATAACGTGAATCATTTTTTTCCATGCTCGCCAATAAAACTTCAAATGCAGTTTTAGCTTGCGGCCAATCTTTACGCTCATACGCTATCAGCGCTAGTAACGAAATAGCATCTAAATTAGTAGGCTCAACGTTAAGCACTTTTGAAAGCATACCTGCCGCACGAGTCATATTAGCTTCGCTACCTTCAAGTAATAAAACCTGACTGTAACTAATAAGAACCTGCATATTATCAGGGTTCATACGTAGTGCTTTATCAAATGACTGCTGCGCCATGTCAAATTCATTAAGCGACATAGCCACTCGACCAAGTAGCATCCAAGCAACTTCATCATCGCCAGAGCGGCTAAGTTTAGTACGAAGCGCCAATGCAAAAGCCTGCAGCTCATTTTGGCTAAGCGGCTCACCTTTTTGCATTACAGCACGCTCGCCATAATCAGCTAAATTATCCATTGCGTCATGCCAAGCCGAAATTTGCTGCTGACTGCCTGTAAAACTATAAAAAATCCCTGTAAGTGCAAGAACAAATGCACCGCCTGTTAAAGCAAAAATACGGTTATTACCTTTGCTGTTAAGTGATTTCTCTGGTGATAGCTCGTTCAATAAGCGACGTTTTAATTCAACAATTGATTCTGCGTGATTTACGCTATCAATGCGTTGATTATCTAAATCAGTTTGCAAATCGACTAAACGCTGCTCATAAATACTAATTAATTCAGCATTGGCGTTATGAGTAATCGTTTGAACACGCTCTTTTTTTAAAAAAGGTATCATAACAAAGCTAAGAGCAACCAGTGTGAGTAAGGCAAAACACGCCCACATTAAAATCATTTAGCTTTGCTCCTGACGTTTATTTTGTTCAATTAGCTTCGCTAGCAGCATTTCATCGTCGCTGCTCCATGTTTGTTTTACTGATGCTTTTCGTTGGCGAATAACAATAAAACCAAAGCCAACAATTACAATTAATACCGGTAGTACCCACAGCACTAAAGTCGCTGGTGTAACAGGTGGGTCGTAATGAACAAAATAGCCAAAGCGGTCAATCATATAATCAATCACTTCGTCTTTGCTTTTACCTTCTTTAACCAATACGAGCACTTTATCGCGCAAGTCTTTAGCAACAACAGCGTCGGAGTCCGCAATGTTTTGATTTTGACACTTAGGGCAACGTAGCTCTTTGGTTAACTCTTCAAACAATATTGCTTGTTTGTTGTTATCAAATTGATAGCGATCTTGCTGTGCAAACGCACCCATGCTTACAAAAAGGCTAAGCGTAAGTAGTAACCACTTCATTATTTAAGCTCCTGCATAATTGGCGCAAATTTAGCTCGCCATACTCGCGGATTTATATCACCGGTGTGATGTAACAAAATAGTGCCGTTCTTATCGACTAAAAAAGTTTCTGGCGCACCCGACACGCCTAAATCCAACGACAAAGTACGGTGTAAATCTAAAATATTAAATTGGTAAGGGTCACCTGCACGTTGCAGCATATCAGTGACTTCGCTGCGAAGTGATTGCATATCAAACGGGCCATCAAAATCAGCGTCGTAACCTTGTACGTAATATAGTCCAATAATTTTAACGCCTTGCTCACGTAACTTAGTTAAATAACCAAGCTCGACTAAACATGTTGGGCACCACGTACCCCATACATTTAATAAGTAAACTTCACCTTTTAACGACTCGTTGGTCCACTGCTTATTGTCTTGCATTAAATCAGGTAGATTAAATGCTGGCATTTCTTGACCTAACCGCCCTGTTTGAATTTCACGAGGGTTGGCAAAAAGACCTTGGTATAAAAATACACACACAAAAGCAAACACTAAAAGCGGCGCAATAGCTAAAATTTTACGGTTCATAAAACACTCTCCGGTACATCTTTACGGGCTGTTTTAGCTGATGTACGGTAACGTTTATCAAACAAAATCATGAAACCTGCAAATGACATAAGCACGCCACCAATCCATATCCAGCGTACAAATGGTTTATGATAAATGCGAAGTGACCATGCATCACCACTTAATTGCTCACCTAATGCTAAATATAAATCACGTTTAAAACCGGCATCTATTGCCGCCTCAGTCATAAACTGCATACCAATGTCATATTTACGTTTTTCGGCGTGTAAACGTGTTACTAGCTCATTATTTTTAAGCACAGATACAACGCCCGCATGACCGCTGTAGTTTGGCCCACGAATAGTTTTAACGCCATCAAAGCGATATTCATACTCATTAAGCTGTGCTATTTCACCCGGTTTCATCGATACATCACGCTCTACTGAATAAGCAGAGGTAAGTGTTACGCCCGCAATAATAAATGCAATACCAATATGCCCAAGTACCATAGCCCAGTAACTTACAGTAAAGCGTTTTAAGCCTTCTTTTAAGCTCCCGTGCACAGCTGCTTTGGTGTAAATATCAATCCCTGTTGATATTGCAATCCAAACCGCCAGTGTTGTCGCTAATAACGTAAGTGGTTTTACTAAATCGTAACTTGAGAACAACCAAGCGCAGGTAATCACAACACTTGCTAATACGCCCATTAATATTTTGTTTTGCAAAAAAGCCCATTTGTTTTGCTTCCAACGTAAAAGTGGTCCTATACCCATCAAAATAGCAAACGGTACTAAAATTATTGCAAACATCTTATTAAAAAACGGTTCGCCAATAGAAATGCTACCTAAGCCCATTTCTTTATGAACCATTGGCAACAATGTACCTAACATAACAATTAATGTAGCAACAACTAAAAATATATTATTGAGCCATAACGCCACTTCGCGCGATACCAGCTTGTATCGTCCTTCACTGTGAACTTGTGACACACGCATTGCATATAACGCCAAGCCACCACCGACAACTATGCCTAAAAAGGCGAGTATAAATAAGCCTCTATCAGGGTCTGTAGCAAACGCATGTACCGATACAATAATACCCGAGCGTACAATAAACGTACCTAGCAAACTTAAAGAGAATGCTGCAATTGCGAGTAATACTGTCCATGATTTAAATATACCGCGCTTTTCTGTCACACTTAATGAATGCAGTAATGCGGTTGCAACAAGCCAAGGCATAAGCGCTGCGTTTTCTACTGGATCCCAAAACCACCAGCCGCCCCAGCCTAGTTCTGAATACGCCCACCAGCTACCAATAGTAAGACCTAAACCTAAGAAACCCCATGCAGTCATCGTCCACGGGCGTGACCATTTAGCCCATGTGTTATCAAGTTTACCAGTTAACAATGCAGCTATAGCAAAAGAGAAAGCAACCGACAGCCCCACATAACCCATGTACAGTAATGGTGGATGAATAATCATACCTGGATCTTGAAGCAGCGGATTCAAATCACGCCCTTCTACCGGAAAATAAGGAAGTAGGCGCTCAAACGGGCTTGAAAGCAGTAAGGTGTACATCATAAAACCTACACCTAAAAAACCAAGTACACCCAGTACGCGAGCACGTAATACCCAAGGTAATGATTTAGAACGCGCTGCTACAGCAGCAGTCCAACCCGCTTGCATTACTAACCATAATAAAATAGCTCCTTCATGACCGCCCCACGTAGAGGTAATTTTATAGTACCAAGGCAGCGTACTACTTGAATGATACGCTACGTAAGATACGGTAAAGTCGTCTGTTAAACTTGCATAAATAAGTGCAGCAAATGAGATTAGTACAAAAGCAAACTGGCCTATTGCTAAAGATGGAGCCGCACGCATTAATCGAAGATTACCAGTATGCGCGCCCCAAAGAGGAAAAATACACAGTAAAACGCTTAGCACCATGGCAAGCGTTAAAGAAAAATAACCAATTTCTGGGATCATAGCTAATTACCACTATCTAAGTTGTATTTTGGTTTTTCGTGCTTAATACCTTTAACTGCCTCTGCAACTTCTGCTGGCATATATTCTTCGTCATGCTTTGCAAGCACTTCAAATGCTTCAATAACATTAGGCTCGACTAATACGCCCTGCGCTACAATGCCTTGCCCCTCACGAAACAAGTCTGGCAATATGCCTTGATAACGCACAGTCACTAATGGGCCTGTATCTATCAACTTAAAGCTTACTTGTAAGCTTTGTTCATTACGCTCAACCGTTCCTGGCACAACCATGCCGCCAATACGTAACTTTTGACCTATATGTGGTTTTTCTTTGTTAGGGCCTTTGCCATCAATTAATTCGCTTGGCGTATAAAAAAGATTAATATTTTCTTGCAGTGCATAAAGCACTAAACCAATTGACCCACCAATACCAAACAGTACGGCAATGATTACCAATAGGCGCTTTTTACGTCTTGGATTCATGAGATTTGTTCCTGCTTAGCTTTTTTAATTCGCGCTTCACGTATTATTTGTTGCTCAACTGAAGCCATAATACGTTTGGTGTCTCTCAAAGAGTTCACTAAAATACCGAGTAAAATAAGTGCGCATGTACCAAAAGAAAGCCAGACATAAAATCCATAACCTCCCATTGCAATAAAATCAGAAAAAGAGTCAAACTGCATAATTACCCCTTATTTAACAACGAGCGCACCCACGGTCGGTGCTTTTCTCGTTGTAAAATTTCATTTTTAAGACGAATTAAAGTCACTGTTCCAACAAAAGCAGCAAAGGCTAAAATATTAACCATAAGAGGCCAAAACATACTTGGATCTATTGCTTTTGTATCCAGCTTTGTAATGCTTGCACCTTGGTGTAACGTATTCCACCACTCAACAGAGTAATGAATAATAGGTAAATTAATTACGCCAACAATTGCTAAAATAGAAGCCGCACGCCCTGCTGACTTCTTATCTTCAAATGCATGGTAAAGCGAAAGCACGCCAAGATATAAAAATAATAAAATAAGCTCAGACGTTAAACGTGCATCCCATACCCACCAAGCACCCCACATAGGTTTGCCCCAAGCAGCGCCAGTAATTAGCGCTATAGCAGTAATACATGCACCAACAGGCGCAATAGCAATAACAGCAAGCTCGGCATTTCGTAGCTGCCATACAAGTGCAACAATGGCGGCAATAGCCATTGAGGAATAGGCGCCCATAGATAAAATGGCAGAAGGCACATGAATAAAAATGATACGGTAGCTGTCTTTTTGTTGGTAATCGGCAGGTGCAAAACCAAGCCCCCATACCCATCCAACAATCATACTAACTACGGTAACTACGGCAAAATATGGCAGTAACGTATTGCATAACTGGTATGCACGCTCTGCTTTAGCATAGGGATGTAACCACTTCCACATTAACTTACACTCACTTTTAAAGCTGACGATATGGCAATTGGTGCGCTAATAATAGCAATAAGTAACATTGCACCAAGGATGGCAAGCTGCCCACTATAATCCAGCGACATGGTGCTGGTATCGATAGCCGACGTTGCAAAAATCAAAACAGGAATATACAAAGGCAGTACGAGTAAACTCATCAAAATACCCCCTTTTTGTAATCCCACAGTAAGCCCAGCGCCTATTGCGCCAATAAAGCTCAATAATGGTGTGCCTAATAATAATGTTAAAACGGTTGCTGTTAACGCCGTACTTTCTAGGTTTAACAACAACGCAAACAACGGGGTCATTAATACAAGCGGTAAACCTGTTACCACCCAATGAGCAGCCACTTTAGCAAGTACGGTTAGCGATAATGGATAAGAGGATGCAATTAACTGCTCCAACGAGCCATCGTTAAAATCATCCCTAAACAACTTATCTAAACCCAACATGGTAGAGAGTAATGCGGCAACCCAAATAATACCTGGCGCCATTCTCGCAAGTAGACCGGGCTCAGGCCCTATTGCTAACGGAAATAATGAAATTACAATTAAGAAGAATAAAATAGGATTTACAATTTCGGCGCGCTGGCGAAACGCAAGTTTTACATCTTTGGTAAATACCGCACTAAATAGCAACCAATAAGAGTGTTGACGAGTCATTAGTGGCGATACTCCAATGTAACCGTTTGTAAGTTACTAAAGTGGGTCGTTAAGTCTTGGTGGGTCGTTAATAAAATGGCACCACCGCTTTGTAAGTGTTCAGTAAATCGCTGCTGTAAAAAGGCGACACCGCTTTTATCAAGCGCGGTAAATGGCTCATCAAGTACCCATAATTTAGCATCACTTAACCAAAGCCTAACTAGCGCTACACGTCTTTGTTGTCCAGCAGATAGCATTCTAACGGGTACATCTTCAAGTCCAACAAGGCCAAGTTGCGCTAAAATAGGATATAAATCAGGCTCATTTATGTAGCCATTGATTTGTAACCAGTGGCGAACATTTTCAACTGCACTAAGCTGAGTACTTACACCTGTTTTATGCCCTATAAAAAGCAGCTCTCTGGCATACTCTTCATAGTACTTAGATATAGGTTGTTCTTGGAACAGAACAGACCCTTCATCAGGCACAGAAAAGCCAGCAATAATACGCAATAGCGATGTTTTACCAGCCCCATTAGGACCCGCTAATTGCATGATTTGACCGCTATTAAGGCTAAAATTAAGATCCGCAAACAAACAACGATCTTGCTTGATGCAGGTGACGGACTTAATGTGTAACAAGATGACGATTCTCTCTGCCAAAAATTAGGCGTTAGTCTACCATAATGATAGGGTAATACGAATATTGCTTTATAATCGATTAACAAAAACTTGATTTAAAATAATGAATACACCAACGCAAATAACATTATCTAACTCATTGGTTATCAATCAATCTGCTCACAGCCAGACCAATGAGTTACCACAGTTACCTAGTGAGGTACTTGCGGCTAAAAACATCCAATTTTCGAAAGACTCGATTACGCTTGATGTATTTATTGATAAGCATTGGCAAACATTAAGGCTTGGCACTACAAGCACACCACAAAACCTGCAAAAAATAGTCAGTGCTAACATACAAATCAGCCCTGATGGTAAGCAGCTCAACATATCGCCAAACAGTACAACCCTTACTTTAAATCAGCCGGTACAATTGCAGCGCTTGTTAAATTATGTAAGCACGGGCACTGAGGTACAAAGCCAACCAATGGATGTAAAAGTTGCTGTATCCCCGTCTCCCAAGTTAGTTATTGATAAACTCAACGCAAGTATTGCCATAAATAAAGACGTAGCCCAGTTACTTACAACTGAACAGCCTTTAAAAGTAGTTGTTAGTACGACTAATAAAGGCGCACAGATTAATGTTATTAACCGCTTTGTTGATACGGTTCACTCGCAACCACTTAGCCAAACTAAACTTACTAATTTACTCGCGGCCTTATTACCCAGTGCGCAGCTTCAAGTAACACCAAAACTGGCTATTTTAACTCATCCTCAAAAGTCAGGTTCATTTACAACACCTATCACTAATCAACAACTTGCCGAACTACCGAATACACCTATTAAAGTAAATTTAGTGAACCAGGCAGATAAATTATTTATTAAAACCGATACAAACAATATAAAAGTAACGCTTAACAACTCATTCTCAAAACCATTCAACGAGTTACTTTTAGCGCAAAAAAGCAATGCACCTGAAGTAGCCGTTTCTGCAAGTAATGTAAAAGTAAATCCATTATTGACCCTAAATAGTCCAATAAAATCGTGGCTACAAAGTAGTTTTAGTGATTTAAAAACGCGAATTAATGATGCGGTTAAATATTTTGAAAATAAGCCTTTTGCTACAGTAAGTAAATCTGAGTTAACGCAGCTATCAACTTCGCCCGCGCAACAAAAAACGTCTTTAGCTATACAACTGAGTGAATCACCGCTAAATAGAGTTAACATTACTCAAAGTGTGAGTACTGCGTTAAATAACAATACGAGCAATATTTTGCCAGAGCACTTTTCAAGGCTCCCGCCGATTGTACAATTAACGCAACTAGTAAAAGGAAGTGTTAGTGTTTGGCAAACACCTGCAAACACAGCAACAACCTACACGCCAATAACAAATAATACTACCCCAGGTGAAGTGGCGAGCGCTAAGCCAAGTGATTTAAAAGCAAGCCAATTAAAACCCCTTATTACTAGTGAAAACAGTAAACCGAACGCCTTGGTTAACCTTACCAATGAAGTAGTCACTAAGGGACTTACCACCTCCTCAGCACAGCTTGCAATAAACGATAATAATCAAAACAACACAAGCACAGTGAACAGTAAAAGCATTACCTTGTTAACTGAGCCGTTATCTAATGCGCCCTCTCGTAGTCAAATGCTACAACCAATAGAAGCAAAACTATTAAGTACATTATTAAAGCTTCCTGATGCCACAACCCCTACAGATAGGCTGGCTTACAATAAACAACTTTTAAGCAGTCAAATTACTGATATTACAGATAAGGCAACAAAAGACACCCCTGATTTAACTCGCTTAATTAATCAGGCATTTAACCGTATGGTTTCAAGTAATAACATAAACCCTGCAACCATACAGCGTGAGATACTTGCTACTTTACAGCCCACTCAACTAGCGGGTGATATGCTACAAAGTAGTTTCACTAAAGGGCTTGAACAGGTGGCTGTGAGTATTTTAGCTGCGCCTCTGATTAGCCAATCAGTAACGCCTATCAGTTTTAATAATCAAACTGGCTTAGATGCTCTCTTACAAGTGCTTATACCTACTTTTAAAATGGGTAACACGGGAGCAAAAATGCTTGAACAGCTTCAACAAGCTCAAGTACAAGCTTTGGCCAGCGAAATCGTACACGTTAAAAACACACTTACCCAAGTAAGTGTCTCAACACCAAATCAACAGCCAGACACAAACCCGCTTGCACAATTTTTATTACCGATGAGATTACCTCCAGAAGCAGCCCAAACAGAAATAACACTTGGACAGTATAAAAAGCCAAGCGCCGGTAAATTAGAAGATAAAAATGTATGGTTTGTCAGATTAAACTTTGATTATGCCCAACTTGGGCAGCTACAAATTACTGCTGAGTTAATGGATAAAGCACTCGATTGCCAGCTATTAGCCTCGAGCCAAGAAGTAAGTGCAATTGCTCACCCTCACTTAGATAATTTAAGATCAAAACTAGCTAAACATGGCTTACAAGTTGGGGAGCTCAACTTAAAGAGAGGCGATGCCAACAATCAGGCATTCTATAAATCTCACGCAATTATTAATATTAAGGTTTAGCTATGAATGAAACACCGATTAATAAATCAGCCATTGGGCTTTTGTACGAAGCTGGAAACACACCCACTGTAAGTGTTAAAGGGTTTGGTGAATTAGCTGATGAAATAATTGCAGCGGCTAAACTAAAAGGAATTATGATCCACGAAGATGCAGCACTTGCTAAAACGTTGTCGCATTTAGAGTTAGGAGAAGAAATTCCTAAAGAGCTTTATTATGTTATTGCAGAGCTTATTGCGTTTTCGTATGTATTAAGAGGTCAATTTCCGCCAGGTTGGCAGGATTTTCAAGGTAAGTTAAATATTAAGGCTTGAGCCAATTTATCCGCACATAAAAAAAGGCGCTAAGCACCTTTTTGTTTATGTAATGAAAATAGTAATTCGGCTTCTGCTCGTGGTAGTTCGCACTCGCGTATTACTTCATCAAGGTCTGCACCTAACTCAACCATTTTTACAGCACGAGAGTAAATTTTAGCATCAGGGTCATCGTATTTTTGCGCCGCTTGCTGTTGCATTAAATCTTGGTTTTGTTGTTCGACTTCAAGCACTCGCTTACCAATACTTAAGAGCCCGGTTCTAATCTCCGAAATTTCACTGCGCAAAATATGAGTCTGCTCAGAGCTATCTTTAAGCTGCTGCGATACAGCATTAATTTCATTCGCGTGTTTATTTTTTAATGCAATAATTAACGCCAGCGATATAAGTCCTACCGCTAACGCTGATATAGCTATACTAAGTAACACCATAATTTATTTGGTAAAGCTTATATATCGCTTAACTCATCCCATTCGTCATCACTGAGTAACTTATTTAAATCAACCAAAATCAGTAATTCATTATCGCGGTTACAAACACCTTGAATAAACTTAGCGCTTTCTTCAGTACCAACATTTGGTGCACTGTCGATTTCAGAGCTGCGCAAGTAAACCACTTCCGATACACTGTCGGCTAAAATGCCAATAACTTGCTCTTCAGCTTCAATAATTAAGATGCGAGAGTTGTCAGTTGCATCAGCAGCTAGCAAACCAAAACGTGCGCGAGTATCAATAACGGTAACAACGTTGCCGCGTAAGTTAATAATACCAATCACATATGAAGGTGCACCTGGTACAGGAGCTATCTCTGTATAACGAAGTATTTCTTGTACTTGCATTACATTTACGCCGTAGGTTTCTTCCTCTAGCTTAAACGTAACCCACTGTAAAATTTCATCGTTATTATCTGCGTTTTTATTTGCTGACAGTAATTTATCTTGATTCATGCTATTACCCCGTAATGGTCATTACTACTGACGGCTATCTAAGCCTTTCTCTAATAATATATTTAAATTATCTACGTCTATCAAAGCACACATTTTTTCTTTTATAACGCCAGCAAGCCATGGGCGCTTGCTTTTATTTGTACGCCATTTTACATCTTCTTTACTCAATGTAATGTTATTTATCAACTTTTCAGCTAATAAACCCCACTGGCTATCACCTAGTGTAATCAAATATTGATAATCTAAAGATGCCTCTAATTTATCATCATATTTTTCTGGCATAACCCAACGCGCAGTATCAACAACATTAAGCTTTTCTTCTCTGTTGAGCATAACGCCTTTAAACCATTTCGGCTTACCAAACAAATGATTTACTTCACCTAATTGATGTATTCCGCCGAGTGCTTTTAATGGCACAGCCAAGGTCAAGCCAGCAACTTCAAAAAACAGTGCCTGAAATTCACCATCAAAATAGTCTGATTGGCTAGTAGTTACAATCTCCAGCTCTGGCTTTTCTATAGTAGTAATTGCAGGTGCTATTACTTCCTCGTCAACCACTTCATTAACTTTTTCAGTTTCAAACGCTGGCTCAGCTATTGGCTCAATTTCAACATTGAGCAAGTCATTATCAAATGTACTCTCTGCTGCTTTTAATTGTTCTTTAGGTTTTGAATGAATATGATGTTGTGAATCATCTGGGATTTGCTCAAGTAATTTTGCAACTGGCTCAAGGTTATCTACAGGCTCATCTTCACATAACAAAGCCCCTAGGTATTGTTTCATTACTTTTTCATTAGCAAACAATTGCTTACTCATTCATTAACCTTGTTCAATTAAATATTCTAGCAGTGCTTTATATGCGTATACACCGCGCGAGCGAGGACAATACTCTACAGGTACTTTTTGTGCAAAGCTTGCATCTCTAAATTTGGTATCCACCGGTATCACACCTGGCCAAACTTTATCACCATATGTACTTTGCAATGTTTTGTATGCTTCTAACGATGCTTTGGTACGTTTGTCGTACATGGTAGGAATTATAGTATATTGATAATCTTTTGCTTGAGAGGATTGCATCAAATCCATAGTACGCATCATTCTATCAAGCCCTTTGAGTGCTAAAAACTCCGTTTGCACTGGCACTAAAATTCGCTCACTTGCTGCAAGCGCATTGACCATTAACACCCCTAAAACTGGAGGGCAATCTAAAATGGCATAATCGTAATGTTCGCTAATTTTTGCAAGCGCTTTTTTTAGTATTAACCCCATCCCTGTTTTATTACCCATACTTCGATCAAGTGTAGCTATTGCCATAGTCGCAGGTAAAATATCCAGGTTTTGAAGTGTTGATGGACATAAAGCTTGGAGTATCTCTTCACTTTGCATACTTGTACCACGGGCAAAAATATCGTACACACTGACTTCTAAATCCTCTGAGTCAATGCCAAAGTAATAAGTGAGAGACGCATGAGGGTCTGTATCTATAAGCAATACACGTTTACCTTGTAATGCCAAAATACCGGCAAGGCTCACTGCGGTTGTTGTTTTACCAACCCCTCCTTTTTGATTAGCGACAGTCCAAATCTTCACATTACATCCTAATTACTGTTCATTGCGCGTTGTTATGCGAATACCGCCATGAGGCAAACGAATTATTTTTATTGTATCGTCATCTGAAGGAAGTTCAATTTCAGGTTCAATCACTGCAGGCTCATCAGCTTGCCCGTCACTTTTAACCTCTTGTTTTGGCGGTAATCCATACTTAGAAAGTGCGATAACAACTTTACGATTTTCTGCGCGCCCTTGTTCTGTATCGTTACTTGCAAAAGGTGAATATTGGCCATAACCTTCTATCGCCATTCTAGCTGAATTAATGCCTAGTGCTTCCAGCTCTACTAAAATTGACGTGGCTCTAGCTACCGACAGTTCCCAGTTCGAACGAAATATCTCATTACGAATACTTTCATCATCAGTATAACCTCGTACTCTTACATAGTTATCTACTGGTGCAATAATATCTTTAACAATCTTGACGACCTGTTTTGCTCGAGAGTGTGCAACTGAACTACCACTTGAAAATAACATACCTGAGCTTAGCTCTATAATCAGCCAATCTTGGTTAAGCTCTAAACTGGCTTCTCCATCACGGATTTCATCAATAAGCGCTGACTGTAATTTAATTAGTAAACTATCAAGAGGTTTGCCTAAATACTTTTGCTGGATGTTGCTTGTATCACTTTGGCCGTCGAGTAGCTCAGGACCTTGCTCTTCTTTTAATATACTTTCGCCATAAAGAACTTCTTGTTCAGGTGTCACTCTATCTGTCAATATTCCATTACCGTTGACACCTTCACCTTGCTGGGAGTATTGGCGAGCTGACTTATCAAAAACCTGTTCAAGGGAATCTGACAATATTTGGAATTGTTCTTCTTTATTAATCGCTATCGCATACAGAACCACAAAAAAAGCAAACATAATAGTCATGTAATCGGCATACGATACAAGCCAACGTTCGGTATGTTGACTTTTAGCAGCAGAGTGACGAAGTCGTCGGCGTAACATGTTATTCGTCCACTAAATTAGGGCGCTCTACACGATAGGCTTCAAGCTTTAATTCTATATTTACTGGGCTTTCACCTATGCTTATTGCAATAACGCCTTCAGCAAGCATTTCATGGTAAAGCATTTTTTGCTCTACACGCTGTTTTAACTTATTTGCCATAGGTAAAAACAATAAATTAGCTAAGCCAACACCATAAATGGTCGCAATAAATGCCGTTGCAACGCCGGCGCCAAGCATTTGTGGATCGGTAATAAACGACATTGCCTGTATTAAGCCAAGCACCGCACCTAAAATACCTATGGTAGGGCTGTAACCCCCCATTGCTTCATAAACACGCGCGGCTTCAAGCAAACGATCGCGCTCTAGCAGTAAATCAATTTCAAGTGTGTCACGTAGTTTTTGCTCTGAGCAGCCATCGACAAGTAAGCTTAAACCTTTTGCTGCATACGCATCTGGGTGAGCTAAGGCTTCATTCTCAAGCGCTAAGTAACCTTCTTGACGTGCTTTATGAGACCATCGTTTAACTTGCTCTATTGCGTCTTCAATATCGTATTGTGGTGCAACAAAAACCCACGAGCTCATATTTATCATTTTTTTGAATGTGCTAGCAGAGGTTTGCAACATAACAGCGCCAAGCGTGCCACCTAGTACAATAATAAGCGCAGGGCCATTAAATAAAGCTGAAACAACACCGCCTTCTAAAGAATAACCTAGACCTATTGCACTGAGTGCTACCAATAGTCCAAATATTGAGAGTTTATCCACAACCTACCTCTCTCATTATACGCGCTGCAACATCGCTCAATGCTAAGCTTTCACTTGAAAGCCCCGCATTAGCAATTGCTTGGGGCATTCCATAAACGACACAGCTTTTCTCATCTTGTGCCCAAATAGTTGCCCCCGTTTGTTTTAACATTCTTGCACCATCACGACCATCAGCGCCCATACCTGTTAAAACAATAGCAAGTACATCACCTTGGTACGCTTTAGCTGCACTAGCAAACGTTACATCTACGCTTGGTTTATAACTTATTCTCTCGCTATGATCTTCAAATACGCGCAGCGTTCTATTAGCTCCACGCCCCTCTACCATCATCTGCTGCCCGCCAGGCGCTAAATAAGCAGTTCCTGGTTGTAAGCGATCGCCCTGTTGTGCTTCTTTCACTTTTATTTGGCACAAACCATTTAAGCGCGCTGCAAACGCGGGTGTAAATGCAGCTGGCATGTGCTGAATAAGTAAAATAGGGTGAGGAAAATTAGCAGGCAATTGAGTCAATATAGTTTGCAAAGCAACAGGACCACCTGTAGAAGTACCAATAGCTAAAAGTTGATATTGTTTTCCACTTGCTCGCATTGAGGCAACATTTGAACTTGTCGATGCAGCAGGCGCAGCTCTTTGAAAGCTTCTATCAGGCTGCTTGATTTGAGTTGTTGATGTGCTTGCTCTTTGCGAAAGTGAACTTGTTGGTTTAGTTGAAATGGATGGTTTAACTGGTGTTGCCGCTCTAAATGTTCGCGGTAAACGTCTTCGCCCTATATCTTTTACTTTACTTTGCAAAAGCTTAATTGCATCTTCATTATTGCGTGCAATATCTTCAAATTTTTTCGGTAAAAAATCCATTGCGCCAGCATCTAACGCATCAAACGTTGCTGTTGCACCATCACGTGTAAGTGATGAAAACATTAAGATAGGAGTTGGGTTACTCGCCATTATCTCTTTAACTGCGCTAATACCATCAAGCACAGGCATTTCGACATCCATGGTGATCATGTCAGGACGCAATTGAGCTGCTTTCTCAACAGCCTCTCTGCCATTAACAGCAAAGCCTATAACTTGTATATCGCTATCTTGCTCAAGGATTTCGCTTACTCTACGGCGAAAAAAGCTTGAATCATCAACAACTAAAACTTTAACGGCCATTTAGCTCTCTTATTAAATTTATGCGTAGGTATATATTAAATATATACCTACTTTATTATTAGCCTGCGTAATGTTTTAACATGTTTGGAACGTCTAAAATCAGTGCAATGCCGCCATCTGAAGTTATTGTAGCCCCTGCCATACCTGGCGTTCCTTGAAGTAACGCATCAAGCGGCTTAATCACTACTTCTTCTTGGCCAATTAATGAGTCAACAACAAAACCAATTTGTTGCGTACCAATTTGTACAATAACGACGTGACCTTTAGATTTTCGCTGAGAACGATCTGAGCCTTTTACTAACCAATGCTCAAGGTAAAATAACGGTATCGCCTTTTTACGCACAATAATTGTTAATTGCCCATCAACTACATTCGTCTTCGTTAAATCTAAATTGAATATCTCACTAACACCAGCCAGTGGTAACGCAAATGTTTGTGCGCCAACAACGACCATTAATGTCGGTAATATAGCTAAGGTAAGTGGTACTTTTATTTCTAAAATAGTACCAACACCAAGTTCAGACTGAATGCTTACTGAGCCATTAAGTTGCGTGATCTTAGTTTTAACTACGTCCATTCCTACACCACGGCCTGAAATATCAGATATTTCTTCTTTTGTAGAAAAGCCAGGTGCAAAAATCAGGTTATATGCTTCGGTGTCAGAAAGTCGACTCGCTTGGTCATGATCGAGTACGCCTTTACTAATTGCAATTTTTTTCAGTTTTTCAGCATCCATACCTGCACCATCATCTTTGATGGTTAGCAAAATATGGTCGCCCTCTTGAGACGCTGATAAAGTAACATTACCTGTTCTAGACTTACCTGCAGCTTCACGAACAGCGGGCATTTCAATACCATGGTCAACTGAGTTTCTAACTAAATGCACAAGCGGATCGGCAAGTGCTTCAACTAAGTTTTTATCTAGATCGGTTTCTTCACCAATAAGTTTTAAATCAATATCTTTATTTAAGCTACGTGCTAAGTCGCGTACAACGCGAGGGAAGCGACCAAATACTTTCTTAATTGGTTGCATTCGCGTTTGCATAACCGCACCTTGAATATCCGCAGTCACTACATCTAAGTTAGAGATTGCTTTACCCATCGCTTCACTGTCTGAGTTAGTCGCTAAACTAACCAAACGATTTCGTACAAGAACTAACTCACCAACCATATTCATAATTTGATCGAGTCGTTTTGTATCTACGCGAACAGTGGTCTCTGCTGCTGGTGGCGCTGATTTTTTTGGAGCTGCTGGTGGTACTTTAGCTACTGGCTTCTCTGGCGCTTTTTCAACTGGTTTTGGAGTAGGAGCTTTAGCTGGCTCAGCTTTTTTTACTGGTTCACTCACTTGTTTAGCTGGCGGTGAAACAGGTTCAGGTTGTTTTGCAGCTGGCGCACTTTCTATCGATTTAGGAGCAGTGCCTTTACCATGAAGTTCGTCAAGAAGCGCTTCAAATTCGTCATCACTAATTTCATCATCTGATGAATTAACTGTATTTACAGCTGGTATAGCAGATTCTACAGGTGTTTTATTGGCATCATTTTGTTCAGGTTTGCTCGTAACTTCACCAAAACTGCCAACACCATGTAACTCGTCTAATAAGCTGTCAAATTCATCATCAGTAATATCACCACTAAAATCACTACTACTTGCTACTGGTTTTTCAACTGCAGGACCTTGTCCTTTACCGTGCAGCTCATCAAGTAAGCTTTCAAATTCGTCTTCAGTGATTTCATCTATTTCAGCATCGCTAACCGAAGGCGCTCCGCTAAATAGTTCATCAAATGCAAACGGATCTTCATCATCAGCTACCGGTGTATCCACCACTTCATTATGAGGTTGTTCAACCTCTGTTTGTGAAGAGGCTTCAGTGGCTTCGGCTTCTGTTGGAGGTAGACCTAAGATATGAAGAGTATGAAGTAATTCAGGATCTGCAGGTTCAGGCTTGTCTCTGTTTTGGATAGTCGCAAACATCTCATTAATGGTGTCTAGTGCTTGTAAAATAACATCCATTAACTCTGAGTTGACTGTTCGCACGCCTTGACGTAGTAAATCAAATACGTTTTCAGCACCGTGACAAGCATCTACAAGTTCTGTCATAGCTAAAAAGCCTGCACCACCTTTTACAGTATGAAAACCTCTAAATATAGCGTTTAGTAACTCGGTATCTTCTGGATTATTTTCCAGCTCAACTAACTGTTCAGATAAAAGCTCTAGGATTTCTCCAGCCTCTACAAGAAAGTCTTGTAAAATATCTTCATCGACTTCAAACATGCAGTTACTCTCCTCTTAGAAGCCCAAACTTGATAAAAGATCATCAACTTCATCTTGATCAGATACAACATCATTACGCGATTCTTTATCAATAATAGGGCCTTCAGGACCTGCTAAAGTTTGTGTGGCAACTGGTTCTTTTATTTTTTGTTGTTCTACTTTATTCGCGGTGCTGTTACTGTCGTCTTGTTCAGCAAACGCAGTTAAAAGATGAAGTAAACTTTCTTCTACTTCCCTAACAAGTTCAATAACACGGCGAATAACTTGACCTGTTAAGTCTTGATAGTCTTGAGCCATTAGTACATTTGTCATTAAGCTTTGAAGCTCATCAGTCTTATGATGAGAGTTGTTCATAAACTTATCGATGCTATGGCAAAGTTGCTTAAACTCACCAAGCTCAATCTCGCGGCTCATTAAACGATCCCATGTCGGTTTGATATGAGATATTTCGTCCGCTAACTGTTGGGCTATAGGAAGACTCGCTTCCACTGCATCCATTGTTTTATTAGCCGCATTTTCTGTCATTTCTATAACATAATTAAGCCGCTTTTTAGCATCTGGAATCGCATCTGTAGTTATGTCACTTAAGCGAGTATCAAGCTCAAAACTTTTAAGAGCTTCGTGAAGTTGACGAGTCAACTTTCCAACTTCAGCAAATAATTCAGACTGCTCTTTAGAAGCAGCCTCTAAAATCAACTGATTTGCTTTGTCTTGCTCATCATTTTCTAAAAAAACAACGAGCTGACGAGCTTGTTCTAACGTTATTTGAGGCGCAGCTGGTGCTGGCATAAGCCTCTCCCCCATCATTAGCCTAAGCGTTCAAATACTTTTTCTAATTTAGTTTTTAATGTTCCAGCCGTAAATGGCTTAACAATATAACCATTCACGCCAGCTTGCGCCGCAGCTATTATTTGTTCTTTTTTAGCTTCTGCCGTTACCATTAATACAGGGATATGTTTTAACTTCTCGTCTGCACGTATTGCTCTTAAAAGATCAATACCCTGCATTCCAGGCATATTCCAATCCGTAACTACAAAATCAAACACTTGATTTTGCAACATAGGCAAAGCTGTAGACCCATCATCAGCTTCTTGAACGTTAGTGAAACCTAAGTCACGTAACAGGTTTTTTATAATGCGTCTCATCGTTGAAAAATCATCAACTACAAGAATTTTCATGTTTTTATCCAAAACATCCCCCAGTGAGGTATTAACCTTTGTTTACTTACTACTAATTTATCCAGTCATTGATTTTAGCTTTAAGCTTAATCATCGCCTGACCATGTATCTGACTTACACGCGATTCACTTACATCGAGTATATGTCCTATTTCTTTTAAATTCATTTCATCGTTGTAGTACAAAGAAAGCACCATTGCATCACGCTCTGGTAATGACTTAATTGCACTTAGCAAAGACTCATTAAACCTATCATTTTTAACATTATTAAAAGGTTTATCTTGTGCTAAATCTTGGCCTACAGGAGTAATAACATCCTCATCTACACCAAGGTCTTCAATGCCTAATATTTTACTCGTATTCGCATCATTTAAAATATGATGGTACTCATTGAGCGAAATTTCAAGTTTTTCAGCAACTTCTATGTCCGTTGGTTCGCGGTTCAGACTACTTTCGAGCTCAGTAATTGCTTCTGCAACTTGCCTGTTTTTACGGTGAACTGAACGAGGAGCCCAATCACCACGGCGCATTTCATCAAGCATAGCACCGCGAATACGAATACCGGCAAAAGTTTCAAAGCTTGCGCCTTTTGTTGCATCAAAGTTTTTCGAAGCTTCTATTAAACCTATCATTCCTGATTGAATTAAATCATCAAGTTGAACGCTAGGTGGTAATCGAGCAATTAGATGACATGCCACTTTTTTAACAAGTGATGCATGCTTCTCAACAATCACATTTAAATTTTGTGTTGATTGATATCCCATAGCTCTATTCACCAGTGTTGTCATAATTAACCGTTTACTAGTTTCTCAATGAAAAACTCTAAATGCCCAGATGGTTGGTTGGGTATTGGCCATTTAACTGCTTTTGTTGCCAGCGTTTTAAACGCAAGAGCGGCTGGCGAATTTGGAAAGAGCTCTACTATTACTTTTTGACGACGTGTTGCTTTGCGCATATTTTCATCATAAGGAACCGTTGCTACTAGTTCCATTGATACATCTAAAAAGCGGTCGGTAACTTTAGATAGCTTTGCAAACAATTCAGTGCCTTCACGCATACTGCGCACCATATTGGCAACAATTTTAAATTTATAAACGCCGTGCTCACGACTTAATACTTTAATAAGTGCGTAAGCGTCGGTGATTGATGTAGGCTCATCGCATACAACAACCATTACATCTTGCGCTGCACGCGAGAAGCTCAGTACCATGTCTGAAATACCAGCAGCTGTATCTACAATTAAAATATCAAATTCGGTATTCAATTCGCTAAACGCACGAATTAGCCCAGCATGCTCAGATGGTGATAATTCAACCATACTTTGCGAACCCGATGTAGCGGGTACAATTTTAATTCCTGCAGGGCCTTCAACTAAAATTTCATCAAGCTCACATTCACCAGACAAGACGTGTGACAAGTTACGCTCTACACGTAAACCAAGCATCACATCACAGTTTGCTAAACCCAAGTCAGCATCCAGCACTAATACTCGATTACCTTGCTGCCCAAGTGCAATAGCTGTATTTAGAGAAACATTTGTTTTCCCTACTCCACCTTTACCACCGGTTACAGCGATAACTTTTACGCCGTTGTTATTGTTTTGACTCATTTTGCGCAGGCCGCTTGCTTGATCTAATACTGTGTTAATCATACATCCCTACTGTGCTTGGCGCCACTGCTTGGTGCCTTGAATGTTGTTCTTTTGTTCTTTTTAAATATAATTGCTCAGCCTTTTTAACTAGTTTCTCAGCATTTGCAACACGAATATCCTCTGGTACTCGTTGACCATTAGTAAGATACCCTATTGGAAGGCGATTTTGAATCGCAATACTAATAATCTCACCCAAACTTAATGATTCGTCTAACTTAGTGAAAATACAGCCACTTAACTGTACTTTTTTAAAGTGACGTACAGTTTCTTGCAATACATTAATTTGTGCTGTCGCGCTAAGTACTAAGTAGCTGCGAATATCTACACGTTGGTTACGCATTAACGTGTTTAATTGCTCAGTTAAACGTAAATCTCGCTGGCTCATACCTGCTGTGTCAATTAATACTAGACGTTTATTTCGTAAATGATATAAAACTTCAGCTAATTCATTAGCATCTTTAACTTGCTTAACACCACAACCAATAATACGACCATATGTTGCAAGTTGTTCATAAGCACCAATTCTGTATGTATCAGTGGTTATTAACGCCACTTTATCGGCACCATATTTTTGTGCGCCTAGAGCTGCAAGCTTAGCAACAGTCGTTGTTTTACCCACACCTGTTGGACCCACTAACGCATATACACCACCTTGGCGAAGTATTTCATTATTGGTTGTTTGCATTTGATCTTCGACCATAGTTAACAATGCTTTCCAACCTTGCTTACGAGACACATCATCAGGTACAAAACATGCCATTTGCTGTGCTACTTCTTTATCGATACCCATACCGACTAAACGGTCAACCATACAAGCGCGTGTTGGATCGCGACGCGCCATATCTTGTTGCATCAAGCCTGATACTTGATGCTCAAGTAATTGACGAATTGCGTTCATTTCTTCACGCATTGTTGTCATTTCTTCGCTTTCATTATTAGGTGCTTGTTGGCGAGTGGTTACTGGGCTATCTAAATCATCAAAGTCGCGGTCTAAATCATCAAAACCTAAGCTATCCGCTTGAGTTTGTGGACGAACTGGCGCAGCAGCTTCAGGAGCAAACATATTTTTAGTACGCTGCCCCATATCAGGTTCTTGATAGTTATCAGTAGTATCAATACCCGATTGTGAAAACATCGATGCAAGCTCAGGAGAACGAGGACGCGGTGATTGACGCTCTAATAATGCTTGTAGGCTGTCAGCAACTTTTGCTTGAGGCTCAGGCTTGGCACGCTGTGGCTCTGGTTTTACAAAGTTATGCATGCTTTGTTGTGGCGCCTGAGTACGCGGCTCTGCAGGGCGTTGTGGTTGCGCTGCTAATTTAGGGGCTGCTTTGTCATAATCAACTGCCGCTACAATTTCTACACCGTTAGCCAGTTTTTTATTTGACATAATAACCGCATCAACACCTAACTCATCTTTAACTTCTTTAAGTGCTGTGCGCATATCTTTAGCAAAAAAACGTTTAATTTTCATGATTCAACCCCTGTTAAAATCTTATTGTTGGCCTACCGAGCTTACAATTTTGATCTGTCTTTCGTCTGGTACCTCTTGATAAGACATCACTCTCAATCCTGGAATGGTGTACTTAACAAAACGAGATAACACAGTGCGTAACATTCCTGACGTTAGCAATATAGAAGGTTCGCCGGCCATTTCTTGATTTTGATGCGCTTGTGTCAATGACACTTGAAGTCGCTCTGCAAGTCCTGGCTCAATACCGGCACCTTCATCGCCTGCATTTTGTAATGACTGATGCAACATCTGTTCCAACTCAGGCGCCAAGGTTATGACAGGGATTTCTGATGACATTCCCACCGCATCTTGAACAATTAATCTACGTAGTGAAATACGCACTGCAGCCGTTAATACATCAGGGTCTTGACTACGTGGGCCATACTCAACAAGGGTTTGAACAATTGAGCGCATATCGCGAATAGCCACGCCTTCATTTAATAAATTTTGTAGTACTTTTACAATAGCAGTTAATGGCAATACATCAGGTACTAGTCCTTCCACTAAGCGAGGATGGCTTTTAGCAAGCATATCAAGTAGGTTTTGAACTTCTTCATGCCCTAGTAATAACGCTGCACTGTTAGTTAATAACTGGCTAATATGAGTGGCAACTACCGTGGCTGAATCTACTACGGTATAACCTAGTGATTGTGCTTCATCTTTTTGATCTGGCTTGATCCATACTGCATCAAGGCCAAACGCAGGATCTTTTGTTTCAACCCCTTTAATTGGACCAAATACTTGTCCTGGGTTAATCGCTAGCTCGTCGCCATGCTTAAGCTCGCTTTCACCGGTTGAAACACCCATTAGCGTTATTCTGTAAGCATTAGGGTCAAGCTCTAAGTTGTCGCGTATATGTACCGGAGGTACTAAAAAACCAAGCTCTTGAGAAAGCTTTTTACGCACACCCTTAATACGATTAAGTAGCTCACCACCTTGTGATTGGTCCACTAACGGAATTAATCTATAACCGACTTCTAAGCCAATTACATCAACCTGTTGAACGTCATCCCAGCCTAGTTCTTTTTGTTCTTGTTTATTAGCAACACCCGTTGCAACGCTTCCGCCATTAGCGGCCTCTTCAGCTTCTGCCGCAGCAGCTTTTAATTTACTTTGCTGTGTGTAGTAAGCTAAGTAACCCAGTAACGCACCTAAACTTAAAAAAGCAATATGCGGCATACCAGGCACTAAGCCCATGATGATCAAAATACCAGATGCAATAAAGAGTGACTTTTCGTTGCCTAGTTGTTTCTTAAATTGGTCCCCCATATTGAGCGACTCATTTTGGCGTGTTACAACAATCGCGGTACCAATTGAAAGCAGTAAAGAAGGGAGTTGAGCAACTAAGCCATCGCCAATGGTAAGTAATGTATATACTTCCATTGCATTGCCAAAACTCAAATTGTGCTGGATCATACCGACAAATAAACCACCAACAATATTGATGATTAGTATAACAATACCTGCAATCGCATCACCTTTTACAAATTTACTCGCACCATCCATTGAGCCGTAAAAATCAGCTTCGCGAGTTACTTCCTCGCGGCGGTCACGCGCTTGTTCTGCGCTGATAAAGCCTGCGTTCAAATCGGCGTCAATTGCCATTTGTTTACCCGGCATTGCATCAAGGGTAAAACGCGCAGATACCTCAGAAATACGACCAGCACCTTTAGTAATTACTACAAAGTTAATAATGATCAGGATTAAAAACACAACCAAACCAACAGCGTAGTTACCACCAATAACAACTGAGCCAAACGCTTCAATTACTTTACCGGCAGAATCACCACCATTATGGCCTTCAAGTAATACAACTCGAGTACTGGCAACGTTAAGTGCTAAGCGCATAATTGTAGCGATTAGTAATACAGAGGGGAAAATACCAAATTCAACTGGCTTCATCGTGTAAACAGTTACAAGTAAAACCACTAATGCGAGAGCAATATTAAACGAGAAAAGGATATCGAGTAAAAATGGCGGTAGTGGTAAAATCACCATTCCCAAGGCAGCAAGCACAAGCAAAGGTGTACCTACCCCTTTGGCATAGTCTTTTTTATCTCTGTTAAGTTGTTGTAATACCGCTTTAAAACTCATAATTCTACAATTTCAAAAAATTGACACTACGTAGAATTTGCAATAACTATTCCAAGTTACTCTGTTAACGGTTTAATACTTGTAGGCATCGGGGATTGGCAGCTTTTTATTGAGCTTAGTTGGACGTTTTCCGCGCCCTTTATTAAAGCGCTTAAGCTGAAATACATACGCTAAAACTTGCGCTACTGCGGTAAATAGCTGATCGGGTATTTGCTCTCCTACTTCAGCCGTATGATAAAGCGCTCGGGTCAACATGGGGGATTCTAATATAGGTACTTCATTCCCTATTGCTACTTTTCGAATTTGCATCGCCATTTCATCAATGCCTTTAGCAAGCACTATAGGCGCACCTGCGCGCTCCGTGTCGTATTTTAATGCTACAGAGTAGTGAGTTGGGTTGGTAACAATAACATCAGCGTCAGGAACATCTTGCATCATGCGGTTTTGCGACATTTGCCTTTGTGTTTGCCTAATGCGCGCTTTTATTTGTGGGTCACCTTCAGAATTTTTATACTCATCTTTAATTTCTTGCATTGTCATTTTAAGTTGTTTGTTATGGTTGTAACTTTGAAATGGTGCGTCAATGGCGGCAATAACAATTAAAGTGCACGAAAGGCCTAAAAACATCCACCCTAAAATCTCTAAGGCATGAATAATATTACCCGGTGCACTTTCTAAACTTAAATGCAGTATTTCATCAAAATAAGTATTAATTAAAAACACAGCAAAACTTGCAACCAAACCAAATTTTAAGAGTGACTTTACAAGCTCAATGGCCGCTTGTGGGCCAAACATCCGCTTAAAGCCCTTCATTGGCGACATTTTACTTGCTTTAGGTGCAGCAGCTTCCCAGCTAAAGTTAAAACCACCGAGTAACGTATTACCAATAAATGCAGCCAAAACGATAATTAATACAAACATAGCCATAGGAAACATTAACGCGTCTGCAACCTCTCCCCACACGGCAAACATTTTAGTGGTATCAAAGGCTTCGTTGCGGTTTAAGCTAAGGGTTCGGCCCATTACATTGTATAAACCTTTACCAATTTCAGGACCATACATCAAAAGCGATATAGCCGAAAAAATAAGCACAAACATGGTACCTAACTCTTTTGAGCGTGCTATTTGGCCTTTCTTTTTAGATTCTTCAAGCTTTTTGGATGTGGGTTCTTCTGTTTTTTCTTGTCCTGAGTCTTCAGACATGACTTTCTCCTAAGGTGAGCAACCAACTAAAGTACACATTAGCTCAACCATTTTTAACCATTGAAACTCAAACTGAGTAACAAAGTTACCTAGTGTCGCCCAAATAATAATAAGTCCCGCTACCAAGGTAAACGGAAAACCAATAGAGAAAATATTTAATTGCGGCGCTGCACGCGTCATAATCCCAAACGACATATTAATAACGAGCATTGCGGTAAGCGGTGCAAGTGAGAGTACCAGTGCGGTAGTAAACATCCAGCCGCCCCAGGTCACTATGTCCCAGTAATGATCTACAGACCACCATGTGCCATCAATAGGTAGCACTTGAAAGCTATGTACCACCATTTGAATCATCATTAAATGACCGTTAAAAGCAAAAAATAACAAGGTAGCCAAAATAAGGAAAAACTGGCCAACCGCTGGGACGCTTGCGCCATTAGAGGGGTCAATAACCGAAGCAAAACCTAAACCGGTTTGCATCGCAAGTATTTGCCCTGCTAACACAAAAGTATTTAATAAAAGTATAGATGCAAAACCAATAGCAACACCAATCAGCATTTGTTGAATAACGACTAAAATCATCTCAAACGAAAATAAATTAGTGAATGTAGCGGGCGGTAGAACAGGAACAACAAGAAAAGTTACAACAACTGATAACCCCATTTTTATACGCGTAGGGACATTTTTAGCACCTAAACCAGCCATAATCATAATCATTGAGCTAATGCGTACCAGGGGCAGCAAAAAATCGCTCAACCATTGAATAACGACAGCAAAGGGGTATTCCACGTTTAACCTGCAATTTCAGGAATAAGTAATACTAGGCGAGTAAAAAAATCCATCAGTTCTTGAGTAAGCCAGTGCCCACCTACAATTAGCGCACTAATGGTAATTAATAAACGAGGTAAAAAGCTCAACGTTTGTTCATTGATTGATGTTGCCGCCTGAAATACAGCAACCACTAAACCAATAATTAAGCCTGGGACTACAATTGCAGACACCAATTTAATAACTAAAAACAGCGCGTCACTTAGAATATCAACAAAAATTTCCGGTTCCATGTTGTACTCCTATTGTTGGGTCATGTTAATGCTTTGCATACTAAGTCCCTAAACCAAAGCTTTTAGCTAGAGTCCCCATCACTAAGCTCCAACCATCAACAAGTACAAACAGCATAATTTTAAACGGTAAGGACACTATCATGGGAGAAAGCATCATCATACCCATCGCCATTAAGACCGAAGCGACCACTAAATCAACAATTAAAAATGGGATAAAAAACATAAACCCAATTATAAATGCCGTTTGCAGTTCGCTGGTTACAAAGGCCGGTATTAACACTATTAATGGCGTATCTTGTGGCGAATTTAGCTGATCGTAACCAGCAATTTTAGCAAACGTTTCTAAATCTTTTAAACGCACCTGTGAAAGCATAAATGCTTTCATTGGCTCTTTAGCAAGCTCTAAAGCCTCTACTGATGTAACCTGCTCATTTAAGTAAGGCTCTATAGCTCGCTCGTTTACCTGCTGATAAATAGGCGCCATTATAAAAATACTTAAAAAAAGTGACATACCTAATAACACTTGGTTTGACGGTGTTTGCTGTAAGCCAATTGCTTGGCGCAAAATGGCGAGTACAACAATAATTCGTGTAAAAGAGGTCATCATAATTATGGCGGCCGGTATAAAACTCAGCGCCGTCATAATTGCTAAAACTTGTAACGTTACTGAGTAATCTTGTGTGCCATCAGCGTTTGTTGTAATAGTAAGGGCATCAATTCCTTCTGCACTTACATTTGGTACAAACACCATGGCAAAAATAATAAGCAGCCACTTTGTCATAGGTTTAATTCTTTTTATTTTGGTTTGATTGCGGGTTTAAAAGTTTACCAAATCGTTTAGCGAGTTCAGGCAGTTCTTTTTCACTTAATGGGGTTTCTAACTTGTGTAAATAATTAATACTGTGGGGAGTTACACCAAGCAAATGCTGAGCATTATCTATCTCAACAACCATTAAACGCTCGCGAGAACCTAAAGGTAGACTTCTAACTACTTTAAACTCATCACTATTTGCTAAATTAGGGTTAAGCTTTTTAACAAAAAATGCCAGTACAATAATCAGTACTAGCACCATTACAAGCGACAGCACCATAGAGAGTATATCCCCAGTGGGTGTTGCCACATCTGCTTTTGAAAAAACGGTAGTCGTTAAAGCAACTAATAAGCTCATCGTAATTTTTTGATCCGCTCTACTTGGCTTATCACGTCAGTTAAGCGAATACCAAATTTGTCGTTTACTACAACTACTTCGCCATGAGCGATTAAAGTACCATTAACTAGCACGTCTAGCGGCTCACCCGCAACACGGTCAAGCTCAACAACAGAGCCTTGATTAAGTTGCAGTAAGTTACGAATATTGATTTTAGAGCGCCCTACTTCCATTGAAATAGTAACGGGGATATCTAAAATAGTGTCGAGTTTTCGTTTTTCATCACCACTCATTTCGTGTTTTGAATCACTTAACTCATCAAGCTCTGCAACATGTGCTTCGCCACTATCATCTGGACCTTCGGCTTCTGCTAATGCTGCTGCCCATTCATCCATTGTGTCTTGATCATCGCTCATACTTTTAACCTTTTAATCAATTACCAGTCTAAGTCTACACCGTCAGAGAGGTGTAAATCATCTTCTAGTTCTGCTAATTCTGCATCTGAGTCAATTTTCTTGCCGCCTTTGGTAAATACATGCAGCTCAGATTTAACTGAATCAGGTCGTTTAATTTTTTCACTAATTTGAAGCGCAACATTATCGCGAGAGCGACCCATCTTGGCTCTAAATGTAGGGAGTTCCTCAACAAATACGGTTATATGCTCAGGCATTTCAACCGGAATAATATCACCCGCTTTTAATTCCATAATTTGCTTTAAGGTCAAATCAACTTCAAGTAACTGAGTCGACATATCAACCTCAACATCCATTATTTCATCGCGAAGTGCTTTGCTCCAACGTAAGTCGGTATCCTCTGTATCAGATTGAACACCCGCATCTAAAAGCTCTCGGATTGGCTCAAGCATCGAATACGGAAGTGCAATATGAAAATCGCCACCACCGCCATCAAGCTCAATATGAAAAGAGCTAATAACCACAACCTCTGTTGGACTTACAATATTCGCCATAGCTGGGTTTACTTCTGAATCGAGATATTCAAACGATACATCCATAACCGGTGCCCATGCTTCTTTATAATCTTCAAAGATTATTTTAAGGAGCATTTGTACAATCCGGCGCTCTGTTGGGGTGAACTCTCGGCCCTCTATTTTTGCATGATAACGCCCGTCACCACCAAAAAAGTTATCTACCAAAATAAACACAAGTCGTGCTTCCATGGTAATCAGGCCTGTGCCTTTTAAAGGCCTAAAACGGACCATATTTAAACTAGTTGGAACAAATAAAGTATGAATATACTCGCCAAACTTAATCATTTGCACGCCGTTAATAGACACCTCTGCGGTGCGACGCATCATGTTAAATAGGCTAATTCGCATATGACGAGCAAAGCGTTCGTTAACAATTTCCAGCGTCGGCATACGACCACGCACGATCCGATCTTGCGAAGAAAAATCGTACTGAAGCGTACTCCCCCCGCCATCTTCACCTTCGTGTATATCTTCCTCTTCAACGTCATCAACGCCGTGTAATAGAGCATCAATTTCGTCTTGGGATAATAAATCGCTCACGCTAACCCCTTATTGCATCACAAAGCCGGTAAACAATACCCGCTCAATTACTTTGCTGCCTTCAACATCATTTAAAGCCGCTTGGACTTTTTCAAGTGCAGAAAAACGAAGTGTTTCTTTACCCGTACTCGTACTTAACTCATCAGCAGTTGTAGTAGAAAATACACTCAATAGCGTACCTTCTATCAGTGGAATATGTTTTTTGGCTGTTTCCTCGTTTACTTCACCACGCACTAATAACTGCACTTTAATTTGTACAATTCTATCGCGACTTGAACCTGGCACATTAAATACAAATGGGCGTGGCATAGCCACATATAAAGCACTACCAATTTCAGCTGAATCAGTAGGCTCAGCTGAAGCTGCATCTGTTGATATTGCAGTCTCTTCATCTAAGCTTTCAACTGACGCACCCGAACCTGACATAAAGAAGTAACCCGCTGCACCACCTACAATAACTAGTACAGCTAATATGATTATTATTAGTTTCTTTTTACTTTTACCGGTTTCTTCGATTTCTAAACTTGCTTCTTCAGCCATCATGATTCCTTTAATCGCAAAGGTACTTGCTTGTTTTAACTATTATAATAGCAGTACTTAGGCATAGTAATCTATTGATGATGAAGTTTGTTGTCGAGAACTTTGTGCAGTGTTATTTGCTTGCTCGTCGTTTTCATCATTAACTGACTTATTATTAGCCAAATTACCTTGGGCTCCACTCTCACTTTGCTCAGCTGTTTCACCACCTGATTGCCCATAAGAAATAGTGCTTTCACCAAGCTCTAGTCCTTGTTGCGCTAACATTTCACGTAAGCGCGGCATTGATTGCTCAAGTGCTTCTTTTGCTTGCTGGTTTTGTACAACAAAGTTTATATGTGCTTGTTCTGCATCGCTACGAATACGTATTTGCATGCTGCCCATTTCTGGAGGATCGAGGCGAATTTCTGCTTCTTTATTATTAATGCTCAGCATTGAGCTAACGCGCTCTTGCAGTAATTTAGCTGCATCACTTTTAACAATATTAATTGCCTGCATTACACCTGGATCAATACTTACTTGCTTAACTTGTGATGTACTTTGTAATTGTTGAGTTTGTATTACTTGGGTATCAAGTAAGCTCTGCTCGTAATTTAATGAGTCGTATTGGCTTAATGTGCTCATTTGTTGAGTATTTATAGCGGCTGTAATTTGCGTAAATACTTGTGCTACGCGTGCAGGCGTTTGTTCTGCCGTTATTTTTCTAAGCCCATCTTTTTGTAACTCTTCAAATGATTTTAATAAATCATCACGCTTAGTTGGGGTTATTGCGGCTTTATTTAAATCCGCGCCTTCGTTTGTCGATGCCTTTAAGCTTAACTTTTGTGGATTATATACTGTATTAGGAGTCTCTGACGCCACAAACGTTTTTGAGTCTGATTTAGCGGTATCAGCAAGCCCTATTTCAATAGAAGCTTTTAACTCATTAACTGTTTGCTTAAGCACTGACAACTGCTCACCTTTAGGCTGCTCTGTTTTAATATAAGCGTTTAATTGCGTTAATAAACTTTGTTTTTCAGTTGTATTAAGTGAATTGATTTCTGCGCTAAAAGGATGTTTTGTTACCGTGCTTTGCGCTTTTTCGTTATCAGTAATAAATTGTGCAAGCATTTGCTTAAGATTTGAAGTACTACTAGCTACGCTATTTGTTGAATCAGTATTCTCTAATACCGTAACTTGCGCGTTAAGTTGTGAGCGTTGCTCAGGCGTTAAACTAGCAATAACGCTATTAGCTTTAATTAAGCTCGCATCTTTCGTCATTAGAGTATCTATTGCTACACCTTTTTCACTCTCAGATGTCTGTGAACTTGCTTGTGTCGTTTGTGATTCAGTTAAAGGAGGTGGCGATACAGATGGAGCTTCTGTAAGTATTGCTGTTGGCAGCACTATATTCTTTGCACTTTTACTGACAGGTTTATCTTGAGCTAATTGATCCTTTATATCCATTGAAACTAATTCAGTGTCATCAACTATAGGGCCTAGACTGTCATCGGGCTTTTTATTTATAGAATTTAATGGGCTTTCAATAGCTTTGGCAACATCACTTTTACGATGCTTGCCTTCATTTAATGGTAATGAATTCAAAGATGCTGAGCTTAAGCTATCACTTTTTGAATCAGTTAATTTAGCCGTTTTAGAGTCTACATTAGTGGCAATTAGATTTTGCACTACACTGGCTGTATTCGCTTCTTCAGGCGATACTTCATCACTTGTATTAGTGGATGCAATTACTCGTGTGCTTTGTAATTCTGAATTCTCTATTTCTGTGTTTTCTATGTCTGTATTCTCTGCTTGTGTAGCTTCTAACTCTGCATTTTCTGATTCTATACTTTTAGTTGCATCGAACGGCTTATTAATCGAGGTGCTCATTGCTTGTGCTGAATTAATTTGATCAAGCATCTCAACAGATACAAAAGTAACTTCGTCTGTTGTTATTTCATCTAGCTTTACGCTCAGATTTTCATTTTCTTCTGGCTGTTTATGCTTAGGTATGGCAATCGAGTTTTCGGCATCGGGATTTTTATTGCCCTTAAGCAAAGGCCCCATAGAGTTATGCGCTTCATTTAGCTGGCTTAAAAATTCCTCGCCTAAATTTCCTTCGCCATTAGCTAAGCTATTGTCTTTAAAAGCTAACAGTGAATCTTTTTCAGAAGAAACTAAAAACGAAATGTTGTTCATCGCCATAAATCACCTAATACCATTACGGCAATATGCCACCGCATACCGCCAAAAGTTAAATACCACTAAGTAACAAAGCAATTAACGTGCCTGAATTACAAAGCTTTCCGACGTTGAAAAAACTGATTAGCTGAAAACTCATCTAACATTTTTTGCTCGTTTTTAGCCATTAATGCATTTGCTTTGAGTTTTTGATTCTCGATTAATTTGGCAACTGCTTTAGCTTTAATTTGCTGCTTAAGCCATAGCGTTTTACGTTGAGTAACAACTTGCTTAGCGGTATTTACTGTACTTGCTTGTTGGCGAATTGCCTCTTCAATTTTAGCTATAAAAGCATGGTACTGACCAAACCCTGCACTAGATAAACCCGACTTACCTTTTAGGTGTAACTGCTGAGAGTATTCAAGTCTAAAGTTATTTAAACCTTGCAGTTTTTGTTGATTTGCTTGCAAATTTTGATTGGCTTGTAAGTAACTCATGCGCAAATTTTCTTCTTTATCATTTTCAATTTTGAGCAATAAATCGAGTTTATTTTTAGCCATTATGCTTGTCCTAGTAACTGAGCAAGACCTTGCAGACCATCATCGTAACTAATGACATCTCGCATACCTTGTTGTAAAAATGCATTTACTCTTGGCATCATATTTATGGCTTGGTCGAGCATTTGATCGGTCCCTTTTTGATAAGCACCTAAAGTAATCATATCTTTGTTTTGTTGGTACATTGAATAAACTTGCTTAAGTACACGGGCTTGTTGCATGTGTGGTTCAGAAACGACTTGAGGCATAACACGCGAAATCGATTTTTCTATATCTATGGCGGGATAGTGCCCGCTGTCGGCTAAATCACGCGATAATACAATGTGGCCATCTAAAATAGCTCGCGCTGCATCAGCAATAGGGTCTTGCATATCATCGCCTTCACTCAACACAGTAAAAAAGGCGGTAATTGAACCCTGCCCTTCACCGCCATTACCAGCACGTTCCACCAGCGCAGGTAATTTAGCAAACACCGAAGGCGGATAACCCTTTGTCGCAGGCGGCTCGCCTACAGCAAGTGCAATTTCACGTTGCGCCATTGCATAACGCGTTACCGAATCGAGTAACAATAATACGTTTAAACCCTGATCTCTAAAATACTCTGCAATAGTTACAGCGCTCTCACAGCCTTTTAAACGCATAAGCGGTGATGAATCAGCGGGCGCTGCAACTACAACTGAACGTTTGCGCCCCTCTACACCGAGTATTTCTTCAATAAATTCTTTTACTTCGCGACCACGCTCCCCCACTAAGCCAACAACAATTACATCGGCTTCGCTACCTCGGGTCATCATACCGAGAAGTACTGATTTACCCACACCAGAGCCTGCAAACAAGCCCATGCGCTGGCCTTGCCCTACTGTAATAACCGAGTTAATAGCACGCACACCTACATCCATAGGCTTAGTGATTGGTCTTCTTGAAAGCGGGTTTATAGTATTTTGTGCAAACTTTAAATGATGCTCAGCATTAATTTTACCAAGGCCATCTAGCGGTCGCCCTAAGCCATCAACCACGCGCCCTAGTAAACTCATCCCTACAGGTAAACCTAAGTTATTAACTTGAGGAATTACACGCGCACCAGGAAGTACACCAGAGATATGATCATTAGGCATTAAATACAGAGTTTGATCGTTAAAACCGACTATTTCGGCGTCTACAAAGCCGTTCATAGTTTCTATTTTACATTGGCTACCAACGGGAGCACGTAAACCTCTAGCCTCAAGGGTAAGGCCAACAACACGCGTTAAAATACCTGCCACAGCAGGCGCTGGGGTTTTAATATGTTGTTGATATTGAGATAAGCGTTCGCTTAAAGGTGCACGTTGAGTTGACATAACACGCCAATAAAATAGTTAGATACCACTATTATGCAAAAAACTATCCAACGTTTCTTTGACACGTGTTTTAAGGGTCATATCGAGTGATGATTGCGCTGTTTTAACTTCACAGCCACCGCGCTCAAGAGTGGGCTCTGCCATTAATTGCCAGTTATTATCAATAATGGTTTGTTCGCCGTAACTCTCTTTTATGAGCTCTAAATCTTCGGGGTTTAAATGAATTCGTACTTTTTCTTGCTCGGCATTAAGAGAATCTATACTTTGCTTTAACGTATGTAAAATCACACCTGGCGATGTTTTTACTTCTTGATAAATAACAGCTTCCGCTAACATGCTAGCAAGTTGTACTAATTGCCTTTCGGCTTGTTCATCTACTTTATCTAGCGGTGCAGTAAGTCCCTCTAAAATAGTTTTTAAACTTGTTAACTGCTCTTCAATTAATGGTTTTACGTCATCAAGGCCTTTGGTTTTGCCTTGCTCTAAGCCTTCTTTGTAGCCTGCCTCTTTGCCTTCGCCAACGCCTTTTTCAAAACCGTCTATGTAGCCTTGCTCATGACCTTGCTTAAGGCCTTCTTCGTAGGCGTCTTGCCTAATGCGTTCAAGCTCAACCATAGTAAGCGCAGGCAATTCTGGTTCTTGTGGCTCATCAATTGGCATTTCTTCAGCTAATTCTTTTTTATACAGATCACTAAGCGGTGTGCCGTAAGCCGTAGAGCGATTGCCAAAGCTGCTCTCATCTGGTGCTACATCTGGAATAGCCCAGTTTTTTAATAATTCATCTGCTTCATCAGCCCGAAGTGTGCGCCCTTTGAGTTTGCTCATGGCTTACAAGAACTCCTCGCCACCGCCGCCGCCCAGCTGAATTTCACCTGAGTCAGATAAACGACGCGCTGTTGATAAAATCTCTTTTTGCGCCGCTTCTACTTCACTTATACGAACAGGTGCCATAGCTTCTAAATCATCAGCTAGCATTTCGGCTGCACGCTTAGACATATTGCCCAGTATTTTATCTTTAAGGGCATCGTCTGTGCCTTTAATTGCTTTCATTAATACGTCTTGTTGTACTTCTCGTAGGATTGCTTGAATACCACGGTCTTCAACATCCATTAAGTTTTCAAACACAAACATTAAGTCTTGAATTTGCTGCGACATCTCTTCGTCATGCTCACGGATAGAGTCCATTAACTGCCCTTCTACATTGGTATCTAGGTAGTTCATAATATCTGCAGCTGCTTTTAAGCCACCCATTTTAGCGGCTTGTGCACCTGCTTGGCCGGCAAATTGTTTTTCCATAATTTCGTTTAGCTCTTGCAGTGCTGCTGGCTGAACTTCTTCAAGGTTTGCAATACGCATTGTTAAATCTAAACGCACTTTTTCAGGGAACTGAGCAATAATCTCAGCTGACTGTTCTGGCTCTAAATACGATAATACAATAGTTTGAATTTGCGGATGCTCATTACGAATAATGTTTGCTACCTGCTTAGAGTCCATCCATTTTAATGAATCCAAGCCTTTAGCACCTGAGCCCATAACAATTTGGTCAATAAGGCTAGCGGCTTTGTCTTCACCAAGTGCTGCTGTAAGCGCTTTTTTAATAAAGTCTTCTGACTGAAAACCAATGGTACTAAAGCTTTGAATTTGTTCTATAAACAAGTTGTGTACAGCGCTTATTTTAGCTTGAGATAAATCCTGTAGCCCAGCCATCGCCATACCCACTTTTTGCACCTGTTTAGGTTCTAAGTGTTTAAGGATTTGCGCGGCATCTTCTTCTGATAAACTCAAAAGTAATATAGCGGCTTTATCTACCCCATCTAGCTTATCAACATCAAAGGCTGGCGGGAGTTGTTTTTGTTCTTGATCAGTCATCTTCTGTTAACCACGCTTTCACTACTTGTGATGATAGTTCTGGTTCGTTAGCTACAAGGGCACGAATTGCTTTGAGTAAATCTTCGTCGCCATGTAAATCCGGTAACTGCAGTGTACCATCACTTGAGAAACCAACCGAAGCAGAATCAAAGTCTT
Source organism: Pseudoalteromonas sp. LC2018020214 (assembly GCF_016598755.1). Lineage (NCBI taxonomy): Bacteria > Pseudomonadati > Pseudomonadota > Gammaproteobacteria > Alteromonadales > Pseudoalteromonadaceae > Pseudoalteromonas > Pseudoalteromonas sp. LC2018020214. The sequence continues at coordinate 1,056,809 of NZ_CP066804.1, read as the reverse complement.
TATTTAGCATATCAAGTGTATTGTCGCCAATATCTACGCCTGAACTTAATGCATCTTCGTCGTATTCTTCTAGTGTATCGTCTGGGTAAATTAAGCGCTTAAGCATTGGTTTTACTACTGCCATTATCAATACAATGATAACTAAGGCGCCTAGTACAAGGCGGGCTATTTTCATAAACCAGTCTTGTTCCCACAGTGGCACTTCTATTGCTAAATTTGTTGCTTCACGTACAAACGGCACTGTTACTACTTCAAGTGCATCACCACGTTGCATATCAAAACCTACACCACCTTGTAGTAAGCGACGAATATTTGACAATGCCTCTACCGAGCGCGGGGCCATTGTTGTTTCGCCGTTTTCTCCCACTTTAGGGACGTAATCAACAGCAACTGACACACTTATTCTGCGTATTACACCACTTTGCTGGCGCTTGTGAGAAATTGTTGTATCGAGTTCATAATTACGTGTTGCTTCTTTGTGGCTACGTGTTGGTGACGTAGCTGTGCCTGCGCCGCCCTGCCCCGCAACCTCAGGAATGTTTGAGTTTAGCGGTGGTTGATTTGTAAGCGCACCAGGAATACCAACAGCTAAACCACCAATGTTGTTTTCTTCAAATGTGGTTTCGCTTCTAACCGCTGGTAGGTCTGGGTTATAACGCTTTTGAGTTTCCTCAACTGAGCTAAAGTCCATGCTCAAATCAACTTGAGCTGTATAGTTTGCAAGCCCAACAACCGGTATTAAAATACTGTCTATTTTTTCAAGATACTCTTGTTCGCGCTTACGTTCTAAATCGTATTCTTTACGAGAGCGTGCTGCTAATGAGCTTTGCGAACCTGAGTTTAATAATCGACCATTTTGGTCAGTAACCGTAACACGTGCAGGCTCTAAGCCTTGTACTGCTGAAGCAATCATATCAACAACAGAGTCTACTTCTTCACGGTCAAGTGAGCGGCCACGCTTAAGTGTTAATACAACAGTAGCGGATGGTTTTTTCTCTCTGCGGGCAAATACGTTTTCTTTAGGGATGGCTAACAATACTTTGGCGCGAGTAATGTTATTTAGCTCTTCAATGGTGCGTGCTAATTGCTGTTCACGACCATGTTTTAAACGTTCACGCTCCAAGCGTTGGCTTACACCAAAGCCCATATCTTGCATAATTATGTCAGAGCCAGATGCAGGGCCTTGCTCTAACCCTTCGCGGGTCATTAGCAGTTTAATGTTTTGGTATTCGCTTTCATCAACCGATACAACATTGCCATCTAGTTGGTATTCAATTTTTTGAGCATCTAAAAAGTCTAATGTTTGAATAAGCTCTTCTGTTTGCATTTTGCCTAACGGGCGCATATCTGGCTGACGAGCCCAAATAATAATAAAAATCGCGATAGCTAAACAAATAGCCAATGCTATAACCAATGTTACTTGGCGCAATACATCAACACCATTTAAAGCACTTAAGTAGCCTGACTTTTGTTCTTGTTGATCATCACCACCACTTTGGTCAATACCGCCACCAGCAAGTGCTAGGTCTGTAGATTGGTTAGATTGCGCCACAATAATTCTCCACTACCTAATTAAACAGGCATGTTCATGATTTCTTTATAAGCTTCAACAAGTTTATTACGAACCTGTACTGTAGCCTCAAAAGCAACTGACGATTTTTGAGAAGCAATCATCGCCTCAGCAAGGGATACACTTCGATCCCCCATCTCAACTGCTGTTACTTTTTGCGCGGCATCTTGTTGTAATCCGTGCACTGAATTTATTGCATCACTTAGCATGTCGCCAAATTGTGCTGTAGAAGTAGACTGCACCTGAGTTGGCAGTTTATTAGTTTGATTATTACGGCCGGCTTCTAAAGCCATTGATTGCATTTCTTGAAATACAGCACTGTTTTGAATTTTCATAATTTATCTCTGACACGCAGTGAACTCTTATAAGTAATAAAGCACAAAGCATGCCAAATAATTAATCATTAAAATACAACGAGTTAACTTTAATTTGTGTGAGTCAGAGTTTTGACAACCCTAAGCTCACAGCGCAAACTTAGGGTTTATAGGAGGTTATGCAGGAAGTGAAATACCTAAATCGCGCATTTGCGCTAGTTTATAACGTAAAGTTCGTGGGCTTATGCCCAACGTTTCGGCAACGTCTTTACGCTTACCTTGGCAACGTGCAAGGGTTTCTAAAATAATGCGATGCTCTTTGTCTTTAAGCTCATCTTTATAGCTACCGGTATCTGCCGCTAGCAAACCTTGTTTAGGCTCATACTCTGCATGCGATTTTTCATCATAATATGCAGAGCTTAACGTGCTTTTATCAACACCTTTATCTGCGTGAGCTAATTCTGTTGGCGATACAGTTTGCGCCGGTGCCAATGAAGGCTCCATAACAAAGTTATTAGATACTAAGTTTTCAATAAAAATAGCATGCTCGTTTATTGTATCGCCACTTCGCAGTATAAGTGCACGCTGTATAACGTTATCAAGTTCGCGCACATTACCAGGCCACGCGTGAGCCAGTAACTTTTGCTCGGCAGCTTTATCTAAATACGCCATAGGCTCCTTGCTTTTACTTATATGGCGCTCAATTAAATGCTTAGCCAATACAATAATATCGCCAGGGCGTTGGCACAATGGTCGCCACATAAGTGGAAAAACATTAAGCCTGTAATATAAATCTTCTCTAAACTGATTTTCAGACACAGCTTCTTTTAAATCACGATTACTGGTTGCCAAAATACGTACATCAAGCTGAATTGTTTTACGCCCCCCTAAACGCTCTACTTCACGTTCTTGCAGTACGCGTAAAAGTTTAGCTTGTAGTCCTAAGTCCATCTCAGTAATTTCATCAAGTAAAATAGTACCGCCTTGTGCTTGCTCAAACTTACCCGGACATGCTTGAATCGCCCCCGTAAAAGCCCCTTTTTCGTAACCAAATAACGTGGCTTCGAGCATATTTTCAGGAATAGCCGCGCAGTTAATCGCTACAAATGGCTCATTACATCGGCTCGACTTATCATGAATATAACGCGCAAGTACTTCCTTACCTGAACCACTTGGACCAAGTACCATTACACTTGCATCAGAGCGTGCTACTTTACTTGCAAGCTCCAATAATTGAATACTAGTTGGATCAGCAATAATGGGGCCGTCGGTTTCTTTTTCTTTTTCAGGCAAATAACGGCTCACCATATTTAACAGCACTTCAGGTGCAAATGGTTTTGCCATGTAGTCAATTGCACCTAGGCGCATGGCCTCTACCGCATCGTCAATTGTGGCATAGGCCGTCATCATCAATACAGGTAAATCAGGGTGGTTTAATTTAATACTGCGTAGTAAATCCAGTCCACTCATTGCGCCCATTTGCACGTCGCTTACAACAAGCGAAAATTGATCCTTTTTAAGCAGTAACATTGCTTGCTCAGCACTGCTCGCTGCAACACATTCAATACCCGACATTTCAAGGGTATCTATTAAGGCTTCACGAAGCCCTGCGTCATCTTCGACAACTAAAATAGTGTTACTCATAATGACCCCTCTAATTTAGATGTTGCCTTAATAGGCAGTAACAAGCTAAAGCAGGCACCACCCTGCGTATTATTAGTCACATCAACACGGCCTTGGTGCGCACTAGCCACCGAACTCACTACAGCAAGCCCTAAACCTGTGCCCTGACTTTTTGTAGTAAAAAATGGTTCAAAAATTTTATCGCTTTGGCTTAAATCAACACCTGGGCCATTGTCGCTCACACTAATACGAACCATATCTAAATCTTTTAAATCTCTTTGTGCGCTAATTTTTACTTTTGCGCCGCCGCCAATAACTTGAATACTATTGTGCACAAGATTTTGAATAGCACTGGCCAATGCCGTTTTATTACCAACTATTTGTATATCGGGTTCTGGTAAGCTTACATCCAATTCACTTTCATTAAGTGCGACCATCGCATCAGCGCCCGCTTTAACTTCTGTTAAAAGCTGCTGCATTGAAACTTGCTCAACAACTTGCTGATCGCCACTTTTAGCAAATAACAGCATGTCGTTTACTTGAGTTTCTAAATCTTTTAAACGCGACATTAACTTTGTTTGAAAATTATCGCGAGATGCTTCGGGTAAGCGCTTAGACCCTAAATTAGCAGCGTACAGCATAGCGGCTGAGAGCGGCGTGCGTACTTGATGCGCTAATGATGCAACCATTTTACCCAGCGCGCTTAATCGCTGCATATGTGCAACACGTTTTTGTAAGCGGCGAGTTTCGGTTAAATCCGTCATTAAAATAAGTTGCCCAGGCTCTGGTGCTAAAGCAGTAATATCAAGCTTTATTAGGCGCCCGTCCTTTAAAGACACTTCATGGCCATCATCTTGATGTGGCCTAAAAGAGCGCTGAATAACATTAAACCAGCGTTCGCCTTCAAGTGGCTCGCCAAGCATATCAATCGCTATTTGATTCGCTTTTGCAATCAACCCTTTGCCATCAAGTACAACCACACCTGCTGGCATGGTATCAACCAAGTGCGAAAGCCAACTTGCTTGCTTGCGCAGATCGCTTAATTCACCAATGTACTCCTCTTGAAGTAAACATGGGTTATACTGATTTGCAGAAAAAAACTGTGGTTTTAGCACGCTAGCAAGGGCCATAATCAAATCTCGAATTGATGTAGATACATGTCTAAATGCACGATTTATACCAAAATTTATTTACATACTTATCATTAAGTTACATCAATAATTTGAGCGACATAAAAATGACGCACGCAAAAAGGAATAATAATGAGTGAGCAAATAAAGTGCCGTTGCCCGTGGCTCGACACCACTAAACCCGACTACGTTATTTACCATGATGAAGAATGGGGCGTCCCCCTTTATGATGATACAAAGCTGTTTGAATTTATCACTCTAGAATCAGCGCAAGCAGGCTTAAGCTGGTACACAATTTTAAAAAAGCGCAGCGGTTATAAAAAAGCATTTGCTAATTTTGATGTAGATAAAGTGGCACAATTCACACAAGATGACATTGAGAGATTAATGCTTGATGAGGGTATTGTGCGCAACCGATTAAAAATTGCGGCAACTGTTAACAACGCAAAGTGCTTTATAGAAATACAAAAAGAATTTGGAAGTTTTAGTAACTACCAATGGCAGTTTGTCGATAATAAACCGATTATAAGTAATTTAAATAACGCTGAGGATTATCCTGCAATTACAGAGGCATCAACTGCATTTGCTAAAGATTTAAAAAAACGGGGTTTTAAGTTTTTAGGCCCTACAACGGTTTACGCTCATATGCAGGCCTGCGGTATGGTTAACGATCATAGTAATGATTGTTTTAGAAAAGAAGAAATTATTAAGGCTTCTAGTGAGTAAGTGATTTATAACCATAAAAGTGATTAGTTCACAAAGAGGTTAAGAGACGCTGCGCTTTAGAGAAGTAAAGCGTAAGTTGACTATGGTTTCTCATTTACCTTCGTTTTTCTCTTTGTGAAATAACGTTTTATTTAAATGATTAAAAGCTTCGCTTTTCACGCGAGCAAGCTCAGCGTCTACCGCCAAGGTTTAAGTTTACGATTATCTTGTAGACGCCAAGCTTGCTTGCGTGACGGGCAAAGCCCGTAAAGTGATTGATCACAAATGAATAATAAATAACGAAAAGTATTTCACCATTTTCGTACTTCTAATCTCGTGAAAGATTATACTTTTTCATTTTCTCAACGAGTGTTGTTCTGCGAACCCCTAATATCTCTGCAGCGCGAGCTACAACGTAATCATAGCGCTCTAACGCTTGGGTAATTAAGCTAATTTCAAGCTCTGCTAAATAATCTTTAAGTTCAATACCATCATCAGGTAATAGCCCACTACCCGTTTGGCTAAACTCAGCGTCTGGCTCAGTTTCGTAATCACTAAAGCCTGTGCTAAATATGTCGTTAAAGGCGTCTTTTTCCATTAACTCTTCAGGGTATTCTGGCTCGTAGGCTTCAACTTCAATGTAACGATATTTGTTAGGTAAATCAGGAATATCGACCACTTTGTCAGGGAACATAATAACCATACGCTCCACCAAATTAGCAAGTTCACGAATATTACCAGGCCAAGCATGTTCTTTTAAGCTCTCAACTGCGCGCTCGGTAAACTTAGCGGTAGAACCAGTCTGGTCGTTAACACGGCGCATTAACTCCTTTAAAAGCAGCGGAATATCATCAGCACGTTCACTCAGTGATGGGTTTTCGATAGGAAATACATTTAAGCGGTAATATAAATCTTCCCTAAAACTGCCCTCTTCAATCATTGTTTCAAGATTACGATGCGTGGCTGCAATAACGCGTACATCAGCCTGAATAGCCTTTGTACCACCAACTCGTTCATAACTTCGTTCTTGCAATACTCGCAGCAACTTAACTTGCATTTGCAGTGGCATATCGCCTATTTCATCTAAAAATAGCGTCCCACCTTGAGCTAGTTCAAACCGCCCTTTACGCGCCGATATAGCACCAGTAAACGCGCCTTTTTCGTGGCCAAATAGTTCACTTTCGAGCAGCTCAGCCGGTATAGCACCACAGTTAACTGGTACAAACGGTCCATTAATACGCTTTGAAAGCAGGTGTACATTACGGGCAACCACTTCTTTACCAGTGCCTGATTCACCTAAAATTAAAACATTAGCGTCGGTTTTTGCCACTTGTTCAATTAAAAAGCGAACATCTTTTACGGCCTCTGTTTCACCAACAAGTCCATCAAAGATTTTATGCGGTTTAGTATGCTTATGCTCATTAGGCAGCATACGCTGATACTGCTGGCAATCGTGAAGTAACTGCGTTGTCACTTCGTGATTAAATGGCTCGCAAATAAGCCCCACTACATTAGCTATACTTAATAATGGTTTTAGCGTTTCGCCAATTAATAAAAACGGTAATGTTGGATAGCGTTTAATTAAGCTTTCGTGGTCAAGTGATTGCAACGCTCCTAAAATAATCATGCATTCTTGCTGCTGATATTTTTTGCATTCTTGTTCAAAGCAGTCTTCGCTTAATAGTTGAGCAGCTTCACCAATAAAGCCAAGTGAAGCATTTAATCCTATTGCGCGGTTGTTATTATTATCTAAAATCAAGATCATATTTAGCGAGCCGTACTTTCACTAATTTGTATAATTAGTTAAATTGTAAGCCAGTTCAGCATGGATGCAAGTGATAGCGGCAGTTTTTTGACATAAACGCCAAAAAACAGACGGGCTAGTTAAGTCAATCATACTTAATAGTTAATCATTAAGTATGGGTTATAGTTTTAACTTAGTTATTACCTAGCTATAACTTAGCTCTAAAAATTAATTTACTCGGCAATAAAAATGCTATTGTTAGTAAATAAACTCAATTATAAATTTAAGTTGAAGTTACAAATGCCGATACATAAATAAGTGAAAATGCTTGGCATTAATATTGCTTTGTTCTCATAAAAGTTTTATTACATTTTTATATTAGCTTTCACATAATTTTATTGTTTTAAATTTTAGGATCTTCCCATGGCTCATGTCTCAGTAAAAAAATACGGTCAAGTTCGTGCTAGTAGTATTGCCGAAATGGCTCCTTATGAACAAATAAACCTTATATTCAGTAATATAATCGGTCGCTTAGCAGCAACAAAAGGGTTTATTGAGCGCAAAGAAATACAAAAAAAAGGTGAAAATATTTCAGCCTGTGTTTTATTATTTGGCGCACTGCAAGACGCACTTAATTTAGAAGTAGAGCAAGACCCTAGTATTTCTAACAATTTATTGGCACTTTACGATTACTGCCAACGCCGTTTAACGCAAGCGAACATAAACAACGATATTGAAGCAATTGTGGAAGTATCAAGTATTGTTAAAGAAATTAAAGAAGGCTGGGATAACATTCCGCTAGATCAACGAAGTCCTGCGGTTTAATTTAAATTATGGACTCGCCAACATCTTCAGAGCAACTAACAAACAGCTCTGAGCTCATACAAACGTTGCTTAGTAAAATTGAAGTGTTAGTAAATGATGATAACGCAGACGAAGCTCAGCCTCTTTTAGACGCTTTAAATACTGAAATAAAGCAATGGTGCGAACGTAGCGAAGGTCCAAGTACAGAGCAATTAGAATTAATTCAGCTTCGTATAAATACTATTTTAGTAAAAGCGAATAGTGCTAAAAATGAATCGTCAAAAGCTATTATTAAACATAAAAAGTCAGGAAAAGCGATAAAAGCTTATAAAGCCATCTAGTAAATGGGTTTAATAAACTACCTTTATGCTAACTAAATACATGGCTATATCTTACTATTTGAACTAAAGAGCAATACACAATAAAAAACCGCTAAGTTTAAACTTAGCGGTTTTTTATTGACTCTGTAATACATTTAACTCAGCTATTAATTTGATTGCCTAACTACGCCTGGCATGTTCTCTAATTGAGCTTGAACATAACTACTGGTGTTATTAAGGCTCGCTACTAATAAATCCATCGCATTATATTGAGCGTATAATCGAGACGATAGCGACTCCATTTTACTAGCAAGGCTCACGCGCTGATCATCTATGTCATCGAGTTGATTTGTTTTACTATCAATTCGGTTTTGGATAATGCCGTCAGAATCTGTATAAAAGCTCATTAGCTCATCAAAAGACTGCGCAAAACCATCATCGTCATCACCTACAAAAAACTGCTGCACTAAATTTACATCTGCATCTATTTGCTCATCGAGTGTTTCTGTATTTAGCGTTAAAACACCGTAGCGATCTGTTTCAACACCTAATTGCGAAAGCGATAATGAATTACCATCGCCTAAATCAACTGATTCGGTGATTTCACTACGTAGTTTTGACATAACACCACGAAGTAATGAATCCCCAGCCATAACTCCAGCGCCAGCTTCACTTGAGGCACCCAAGTTATTACTAAGCTCCAATAATTCATTATAGCTTTCAATAAAACTATTTAAGCCTGTTTTAATATTATTGTTATTCTCAGTAACTGATATATCGCTTAAATCGTCATCGGTACTATGTAACTTTTTAACAGTCACATCTACACCGTCAATAACACTACTAAATTTGTTTGTATTGCTTGATACAGTTAACGTGCCATCAATTGTTATTTGTGCATTTTGAGCAGCGTTAACTTGCGTTATGTTAGTTGTATGATTAGCAGGGTCTGCGTCTGATACATCATAAGCTAATCGAGACAATCCACCTGTATCGGTATTACTGCCGTCATCGTCTTGTACGGTAATTGTTATTGCGTTGTCTTCGCCGGTTTCTTTACTAGTGAGCACTAAATGCTGACCGGTATCACTGGTTACTATAGTGGCAATAACAGAGTCATTGCTATCACTGCCAGTAAAAGGGCCGTTATTAATTTGGTCTCGTAAGTCTTCTAGTGTATTTGTAGCCGATAAAACCGTAGAAAAACTATTTGCACCAGAACCGATTGTAATCACGCCAGCTCCAATTGCCTCGTCTGCTGCAAATGCAGTGGAAGACAACTTATGCGCTTGTGCTAATGCGTCTACTTTTACATTGTAACTGCCTGGCTGAGCGTCTTTATCTGAGCTAATAGATATAAAATCATCATTGCCAGATGCAGTTCGCTTTTGGTAGTTATCACTATCGCCCAATGCTTCCATTGAGGTTTGTACTTTTTCAAGTGCTGACTTAAGTGCCCCAACAGCAGAAATATCCGTTGTTAACTTACTTTCTGTAGTATTTAAGCGAGCTTCAGCAGGTGCTTGTTCAGCATTAACTAGTGCATCAACAATATCTGACACCGCTAACCCAGAACCTAAGCCATTAAATGTAATAGACATACTTCACCTCTTAAATACTCAAAAATAAACTAACTCAATATTAGTAATGCAAACTACCGACTAAACTGTTTGATCAATTAAAATACCTGCCGACTCAGAGAGTTTAGACACCAAACTTAATACTTCCTCAGAAGGATATTGTTTAATAACCTCACCGCTGTCTTTATCGAGTACTTTAATAACATCGCGACCTGAATCTTCATCAACCTTAAATTGTAAACTTCGGTTCATTTCGCCCATAAAATCCTGCAATTGTTGCGCCATTTGTTCTAGTTGTTCGCGCTCTAACGGCTGAGCTTTTTCATCTTGGTTATTATTTTTGTATTGATTTTGCTGTAACTTTTGTTGATTGAGCACTTCCGTCTGCTTTACATCATCAATCGCTCGCTCAGTTAAAGTGTGAGCTGCTTGCCCTACTTGCTTATCATCACCAGCAACGGGAGTCGGTAATGTTGTAACCTCTGCGTTTGAAGAAATTGTATTCATAACAGATTCCTATTTTCACTTAATTAAACCAACAATAGCTTAGTTTATATTCTTAAACCACAAAAGGAGGTAGCTAAAGCCACCTCCTTTTTTAAAATACTAATACTGACTTTATGTATTAGTTAGCTAACCATTAAGCTATTACTTTTAACTTATTAACCTAATAAGCTAAGTGCTGTTTGTGGTAACTGATTCGCTTGCGATAATATTGATGTACCCGCTTGTTGCAAGATTTGGTTTTTAGTCATTTCTGCAGTTTCAGTTGCAAAATCAGTGTCTTGAATACGGCTGCGTGATGCAGATACGTTTTCAGAAATGTTTGCTAGGTTACTAATGGTGTGATCAAAACGGTTTTGAACCGCACCTAAATCAGCTCGCTGTGAATCTATTTCTGCAATTGCACTGTCAATTATAGATAGTGCGCTCTGAGAACCAGCTTGAGTAGAAATATCGAGTTTATCAATTGTTACTTTCGCAGCAGTTCCTGTTACAGTAGCAGCCGTAGTTACTCCACCAGTAACTTGAAATGACTTTTCTGATGAAAATTCTAGTGCAGAAGTAATGCTTGCTGCAGCATCTGTAGTTATTGCAGTACTGTTTGTGGTGTCACCTCTTGTATTAACTAGGACGCTATTTGTAGACGTATCATCTGTGTTAATGACTATGCCATCAACTCCTGACGCATTTAATTCCAAAATAGAGCCGTTCATTTCCGCGTCATAGCCTAAGTCTTTAAGCTTTGTTTGCAAAGTGGCTGTTGTATCACCATTTAGCTCTATCTCATGGTCGCCAATTGAAATCGTACCTGTTGTAGCTGTAGCTAGCGTAATGTCAATTTCAGCTACAGCTGCTGCCCGAACATCAGAGCCTGAGGCATTTATTTTATTTGCTGCCTCAGTCGCTGATGAACCAGCTGCAATTTGTACATCAACAGCCTTACCTGCAGCTGTTAGCTTTAGGGTCTCTGCGCTTGCTGTAGCTAATGTACCTGTTGCTGCACCCAAAGCGCCGAATGAGGATCCTGCAGCAGTAGCTTCCGCATAAGTACCGCCAATTTTGTCTGCAGAAATATCTTTGAGCGAAACATTAATAAGCTCGTTTGCATTCGCTCCGATTTGAAATGATTTAGTTCCAAAACTGCCGTCTAGCAATTGTTGACCACCAAACGAAGTCGTTTCGGCAATACGCGTTAACTCTGTTTGAAGTGCTGATACTTCTTTTTGCAGTGAGTCGCGGTCTTCTTTAGAGTTTGAGCCATTCGCAGATTGAAGCGCAAGTTCACGCATACGTTGAAGTATATTGGTTGACTCACTCATAGCGCCTTCAGCTGTTTGCGCCATTGAAATACCGTCATTAGCGTTACGCTGTGCTACTGCTAATCCGTTTACTTGTGACGTTAAACGGTTTGAAATTTGTAGGCCTGCCGCATCATCTTTTGCGCTGTTAATACGCATGCCTGATGATAAACGTTCCATTGATGTTGCAAGGTCTGAACCTGATTGAGACAAGTTACGTTGAGCATTTAGTGAAGATACATTTGTGTTTACTGAAATCATAATAAAACTCCTGATTACTTTCGTAATGTTGCTATTTTAATTTAACCAAGAGCTGTCACAAATGTATGCTCAGCTCCGTACTGATTAAGTTAACGGCAGGAGATAAATTATCTTTAGAAGTATTTTAAAAATAAATTAGTTTATTTACTTAGAAAAAGCTAACTGACTGTTTTAAATGATTAGTTATTTTAAATTGATTTAAAATACGGTTTGAATATTATGCTTTTAGTGGTTTTAACAACCTAAAAACAAAAAACGCACTTAATAAAGTGCGTTTATATATTTAGTTATTAGTTGAACTAATAATTAACCACCTAATAAACTAATGGCTGCTTGTGGTATTTGGTTTGCTTGCGAGAGTATTGACGTACCCGCTTGTTGTAAAATTTGGTTTTTAGTCATTTGTGCGGTTTCGGTTGCAAAGTCAGTATCTTGAATTCTGCTTCGTGATGCAGATACATTTTCAGATATATTAGCAAGATTACTTATAGTGTGGCCAAAGCGATTTTGAACCGCACCTAAATCAGAACGCTGGCTATCAATATCAGCTATTGCAGCATCAATAATTGAAATTGCCGTTTGTGACCCTGCTTGTGTAGAAATATCAATTTGATCTACATGAACATCTGTCGCAGTAACCGATATTGGACCAGCTGCAGTTAACTGCCCACTAGTATTAGCTACAGTGAAGCTTTTCTCTGATGAGAACTCAAGCGATGAAGTGAAGCTAGCAGCAGCATCAGCACCTGTTACAGCCCCAGCAGTCGGGGTTCCACCACGAGAAGTAATAGAGAAATCATTACTAGCGGAGTCGTCTCCTTGGATTATTATGCCATCAACTCCTCTAGCATCGAGTTCAATAGTAGTCCCATTCGAATTAACTGTATAACCCAATTCTTCAAGCTTAGAGGCCAAGCTATCAGTAGTTTCATTTGATAACGTTATCTCATGGTCGCCTATCGACATCGTTCCTGTTAGAGAAGCGTTAACCTCAATATCAACCATAGCAACAGCTTCTGCTCGAACATCAGCTCCGGTTGCATTAATGATAGAGGCGGTCTCTGTAACACTTGAGTTAGCACTTATAGTTACGCTTTCTGCTTTCCCCGCAGCCGTGATCGAGATTGATTGAGCTAAATTACCGGAGTCATTCAAAACAGCTCCAGCAGCATCAATGCCAAAAGAACTACCTGCATCATTCGAAGCAGCGTAAGTACCTCCAATTTGATCTGCAGAAATATCTTTAAGAGTCACATTTATGAGTTCATTAGCATTTGCGCCTACTTGGAATGATTTGGTGCCGTAACTACCATCTAACAACTGCTGTCCGCCAAACGAAGTGGTTTCTGCGATACGGGTTAATTCAGTTTGCAGCGCACTTACTTCTTTTTGTAATGCATCTCTGTCTTCTTTTGAATTTGAACCATTGGCTGATTGTAATGCAAGCTCTCGCATACGCTGTAATATATTGGTCGATTCGCCCATTGCACCTTCAGCGGTTTGCGCCATTGAGATACCATCGTTGGCATTACGTTGGGCTACAGCTAAACCATTTATTTGTGAAGTTAAACGGTTAGAAATTTGTAAGCCAGCCGCATCATCTTTTGCGCTATTGATACGCATACCTGATGATAAACGCTCCATTGAAGTAGCTAAGCCTTCACCTGATTTATTAAGGTTACGTTGTGCGTTTAGTGACGACACATTAGTATTTACTGTTAATGCCATTTTACCATCTCCTAGGTTTAAACAGAGTGTGGTTCAACACGATTTAACAGGAACCACTGTTCGATAATTTCTTACAATAAGAAAAGCATTTACTGTGCCAACTTTAATTTATTTTTAAGCGATTGTTTTTATAGACAAAAATAGGTTCTGCTGAATTGTAAATAATTAGTGAAGTTATTTAGAAGGGGGTGACATTTTTTTGCCGCGGTTTTGCAGCCAATTTTTGCCGCGATTTTGTAGATAGTTATTGCCGCTTTAAAGTAGGTAAAGCGGCAAGGTACTTCTGCTTACAATCTGCTTAAAACTTGCTTATAAGTAATCGAATAATGAAAGGTTAGTTAAACGGCCAAAAGTTGCTTGCGATGCTTGCAGTGCCGTTTCTTGTTTAGTGAGTTCGCTAATAGCTTCTGCCATATCAACTTCAACTAAGTTAGAGCGATTACTTTTATTTTGAATATCGAGTGCTAAGTTTGAATCGCTTACTCTTTCAAGCGCGTTCATACGACCGCCTAAACTTGCTTGGGTAAACACCACTTGCTCACTCGCATTTTGTAATTGCACTAAGCCATCAGCAAGTACTTGCTGAAAGTCATCACCTTCAAGTGTGCCATCGTTAAGGCCGGTAATAAGTGCTTGTAGTGTATTGAGTACGTTTTCTTTGCCTGGCTTTTCAAGGCTAAAATCTAGTTGACCAGGCGCACTACCCTCAAATTGAATTTTCATACCTGCAAATTCAATTGTATCATCTGTAACTTCACCAGTTTGAGGCGGGGTAAGCGACACGCCATCTTGTAAAACTTCGTATGTATCTGGATCGTTTGTTGTCGCACCAGCGGTTGTAACTACACTAAAAGTATTTGCTGTAGGTGAAACTGGAGTCGTTGGATCAGCATTGTATTGAGCTTGATGGAACTTATCGAACTCGGCTTGGCCATCAACATAAACAGTGCCACTAGTAATATTATTGGTCGGTGTTGTTGTTGGTATGTCTGCTTTATTATCGAGTACATTTAGTCTGGCATCTGTTTTTTCAAACGTATCAAAGCCGTTATCACTCGCTTTAATTGATACACCTTCAGCTATTGTAATTTGGTGCTGACCTTGGTCGCCTTTATAGCTATATTCACCTGATTCGAGCTGATAAGGCTGCGTGCTGTCTTGGTAACCTGAAAATATAAATTTGCCGTCTTCTGAACGGGTATTCATTAAGTTAGCTAACGTTTGTTGAATGCCACTAAGTTCTGATGCAATCGATTTTAAATCGTCTTTAGTATAAACACCATTACCTGCCTGAATAGTCAGCTCTTGCGCTTGTTGAATATTACTATTTATGCTTTGTAATACGCTTTCTTCAGTTTCTAGGCGCCCATTTAGCTGATCGATATTTTTAGTGTATTGCTCATTAGTTTGTATTTTATTTGAATACAACATAGCTTGCGAAATAGCAGCTGGCGCTTCTGAGGTGGTTAAATACTTTTCACCTGTTGTTACTCGCTCTTGCGCGCTGGCAACACCTTGTTGGTTGTCGAGTATTTTATTTATGTTGTTTTGGTACATTAAATTATTAGATAAACGCATAATTACCTCGCCGCATTTAATAAGGTGTCAAAAATTTCTTGAGCTGCTGCTAAAACTTGTGCTGATGCTGAATATGATTGTTGAAAACGCAGTAAATTTGCGGCCTCTTCATCAAGGTTTACACCCGATAGTGATTCATACCATGCCTCAGACTGCTCTGCTAATGCATTAAACGCACTACCGCTTGTGATTGCTTGGCCAGTTATAACACCTATATCACTCACTAATCCTGAATAAGCTTGGTTAAAGGTTTTATGGTTGTCGGCCGTTGCTGTTGTTTCTACATTTAAACGGACTAACTCGCCATTCTGTAAGTCAGCTAATTTTAAACCATTGCGGTTATCGTCAAAGCCACCTTCGTTAAACTCAAGTGTAAAGGTGTCGCCTGTTGCTGGTGTGCCTTCTATATCAAAGTCAAAACCATATGAATCATAAGGGGCACCAAGACCTGCTAAAACGTTTTTACCTGGGGGCGCTATAGTTACTGCCACATCAGTGCCACTACCATCGCTAATTAAATAATCATTGGTACCTGTAGCTTTAACAATTTTAATATCACCATTAGCAAGTACTGGTGGATTAACTGGTATAGGCGGTGTAGTGAGAGGTGTTTCTAAAGTAAATCCACCTGAAATAACGCTACTAACTGTACCCACTGAAATAGTTGCAGTACCTGTATTATCTATACTGTTAGATGTACGGATAGGTGAAGCTAATGCTAAATCTTCGCCGCGCCCTGTTGCAAGCGTGATGCTAGAAGCCGAGTCGGAATTAAGTTTAATTTGAAACTGATCTCCCACGTTACCTGTTTTGGTTGTATCTATATTTAATTGTAGTCCGAAGGAGTCTTTTACCGTTGCTAACACTTCTGATGTTGTAGCTGTTGCCGCTTGATAAGGGACTGCATTTCGAATATCGTCTGCATTTATGATCCCATCAGCTGGGATATCTGCAACTGATGGATCACCTAGCGGCTCGCCTTTATTATCTACTGGTTGAATAGAAACCGATGTCGCACTGGTATAAGTAATAATAAAGTCACTAGCAGGAAGTTCACTACCTTTACCGGGCTCTACAGTTGCAGTCATACCAGCATCACCAGTATTCGCTTGATACGCATAAGCGCCAACGGTAGGTATATTAAAAATATTACCCCCTAGCTGGCCCGTTGCATCCATACCCAATTTGTTTTGCTCGTTAAATGCATCAGCTATCGCTAAGCCCATTTGGCCAATTTGGTTTTGCGCAGGGACTAATATGTCATCTCTAAAAGCAAGTAAGCCGCCAATTTTGCCTTTAAGCTTACTTACATCAACTTCAAGCGGCACAGCTTTGCCACCATCAACATCAAGCGTGAATTCTTTAAAATTAGGATCAGGATCCCCTGTCATCGAAAATAAGTTAAATGCGCCATTTTGCATAACCACCGCTTCGCCTGTGCCCATAAAAACGAGTTTTTCGCCATTTGGACCATCAAGCGTTTCAATGTCTATTAGCTCTGATAAGTCGCGTATTGCTTTATCGCGTTCGTTATAGGTAGAGCTGGCATCTGCGGCGTTATTAGTGCCATTAACTGCTGCAATATTTTGATTTAGCGTGCTAATACTTTGAATGAGTGAGTTTGCTTCATCTGAAAATATTTCGAGCTGCTCGTTTACTATACTTTTTTGATCAAGCACGATGCCCGAAAGCCTATCCATTTGATCAATTAAGCTTTGCGCATCTGTCATTACTAATGAGCGAGCAACAGTAGATGAGGGCTGATTTAGCGCTTCTTGCACGTTATTAAATAAAGAGTTAATACCAGTCGAAAGGTTGTTCGACTCTTCAGAAAAAATAGTATCAACTCGATTAGCCTCAGTAATAAACTGATCGAAAAACGATTTATTAGAGGTGTCACGATTTAGCTGTGACTGAGCAAACTCGTTTAGTAATCGGTATGTTTCGCCTCGCCCTACTTGGTTGTCAACCATAGTAGTAAACTCTGTACGCTCACGCACATAGCCTTCGGTATTTACATTGGCGATATTTTTACTTGTCGTTTGCAGTAGCTCCGAGCTTGATCTAACCCCAGAACTGGCAATGTTTAATAAATTAAACGACATGTTACTCTACTCCTTGGCGGATCACGTTTGCCGCAATGTCTTTTAGCTGACTGCTATTGAGCACTTTTTTTATTTTGCTGGCGTAATTTGGATCGGTTGCATAACCTGCTTTTTGTAATGAATCTAAAAAGTCGTTTGGTTTAGCTGTATTTTGTAATGCTTCTTTGTAGCGTGGGTTTTGCGTTAAAAAATCAACGAAGTCGTTCACGCTGTCTTTAATTGAGTCGTAGGCTCTAAAGCTGGCTTGTTTTTTAACGGGTGTACCTTGCTCAAACTCAAGCGTTATTTTGCTTGCTTTATCGCCTTCCCAGCTTTTATCTGACTTAATATTAAATAAGTTATTTGAGCTGCCACCGTCACTTTTGTTAATAATGTGCTTACCCCAACCGGTTTCAAGTGCCGCTTGTGCAACCATTACCGCAGGATTTAAACCAATTTTTTGCGCTGCAGTTTTAGCGTGTTCCCACACTGAACTTACAAACTCTTCTGCATTTTTAAATGTTGGGCTATCGGTTTTAGACTCTGCAGTATCGACTTTAGGCTCAGCAATATCGGCTTTAGTACTCTTAACGATAAGATCGGGTTGCTTATTTTTTTGCTCATGAGGAAGAGCAGAACCGACTTGCGTATCGCTAAAAATATCGTTAGTTGTTCTAAGCACCGAGCCTGGCATAAAGTTTTTAGACTCAGGCGATAACTGCTGAACTATTAAATCGGCAAGGCCTAACGAGCCATTTGATGAAAGCTCTGTTGAAAGTTGCTGATCGTGCATTTCTTCAAAAAACTTTACGCCACTTGAATTAAATGGGCTGTCTTTGTCTTCAAATGCTTCGTTAGCTTTGCGCATTCCTTTGAGCAACATTTGCGTAAAAATAGCTTCAAATTGTGCGGCCGCTTTTTTGAGCGCAGCTTTAGAGGCATCAGTTGATGCATCGCCACTCGTTAAGGCTTCTTTACGAAGTGAATCTAAGTTGCCTAAATCAAAAAAGTTTTGTTTATCGAGATGATTAGTTTCCATCGGCTTTTTGACACAAAATGAATAATGCAGTTAAAAATGCAAAAATTAAGCCACTACCGATAAAACAAGGAAGATAAAAATAATAAACTTAAGTTGCTGTAAATAAAAAGCCCTAATTTCAAAAATATAGGGCTTAAGTAATACGTTATTTAATGGCCTGGGTTATTTATATAACAACTAACTGTCCGTTAATTGCGCCAGCTTCTTTTAGTGCTTCTAAAATAGCCATTAAGTCACCAGGCGCTGCGCCTACTTCGTTAATTGCGCGAACTAAATCGTCAAGGCTTACACCAGGGTTAAATACAAAGGCGCGCGAGTCGTCTTGGTTTACATCAATAATACTTTGCTGCGTGACAACTGTATCACCGTTTGCTAGCGGATTTGGTTGTGACACGTTTTGTTGTTCTGCAATTGTTACTGTTAAGCCACCATGAGTTATAGCCGCAGGCTGAAGCTTAACGTTTTTGCCAATGACAATTGTACCGGTGCGCGAGTTAACTATAATTTTAGCGGCCATGTCAGCTGGTTTAAATTCTAAGTTTTCAAGTGTCGATAAATACGATACACGCTGGGATGCATCGCGTGGTGCTATAACACGAATAGAAACAGAATCTATTGCTTGTGCGCTATTTGGGCCAACTAAGTCATTAATTGTTTTTTCTAGGCGTTTTGCCGTTGTAAAGTCTGGGCGGTTTAAGTTGAAGGTAATGTAATCGCCTTGCATAAATGGGCTTTCTACGGCGCGCTCAACTGTAGCGCCATTTGGTATACGGCCAACTGTAGGGGTGTTAATTACAACTCTACTGCCATCAAGGCCTTGTGCGCCTAAGCCACCGACAATTAAACTACCTTGTGCAATTGCATACACGTTACCATCTACACCTTTTAAAAAAGTTTGTAGTAAAGTACCGCCACGTAAACTGCCTGCACTACCAATAGAAGAAACCGTAATATCTATTGTTTGCCCGGGCTTTCTAAATGCGGGTAACTCTGCATGCACAGCAACAGCGGCAACATTTTTAATTTTAGGACTTTGAGTTGAAGGCAGCGTAATACCAAAGCTGTTCAACATGCCTCTAAAACTTTGTTGTGTGTATGAGTTTTGCTCGCCAGTGCCTGGTAAACCAACCACTAAGCCATAACCGACTAATTGGTTAGAGCGTACGCCTTCAACCATAGACACATCTTTTATGCGCTCAGCACTGGCAGTAAACTGCCAACCTAATAACACAACTAAACATAAAGCTTTAAGGCTATTCATGTTGTTACCCTCTAAAATGGAAACAGCGAACTGCTAAAGAAACGTGTAAGCCAACCAGGACTTTGCGCCTCTTGCGTTTGCCCTTTACCTGAGTATTGAATACGTGCATTAGCAATGCGGTTTGATTCAACCGTATTATCGGCGCTTACGTCTTGAGGGCGTACTAGCCCTTCTAAACGAATAAACTCTTCACCGGTATTAAGCGTTAGCCATTTTTCGCCGCGAATAACTAAATTACCGTTAGGTAAAACGCGCATTACATTAACCGAAATATCGCCCACTAAGCTGTTTGACTGGTTAGATTTTGAATCGCCCGTAAACGACGAATCACTACCAATACCAAACTGAATACTATCGCCACCTATATTTACAGGTAGACCACCTAAGCCAATCACTGGGTCTAAGCTTGCGTCAGTTTCTTTGTCTGTTTCTGTTTTAGCGGCTTTTGTTGCTTGAGTAGACTCTTGCAATTTAACCGTAATTATATCGCCAGTACGTAGCGCTTTTTTATCAGAATATAAGTCGTTTGATGTATGAGTATTAAACAATGAACCTGTGGCTACCAGCGGCTCTAGAATAGGCTCGGGGTACATAGGTGCGTAGTAAGGGTCGTCCTGCACTACCTCACTATTTTGCGTAGACATACAGCCACTTAAAAATAATGTGCCCGCTGCAAATAAAATAATATTACGCATAATTCCCCCTACTCTATTAAAGCTGTTGATTGATATAACTCATCATTTCGTCAACGGCCGAAATTACTTTTGAGTTCATTTCGTAAATACGCTGAGTTTCTATTAGATTTACCAGCTCTTCAGTCACATTTACGTTTGAAGTTTCGAGTGAGCCTTGAATAATACTACCTAACCCTTCAACACCAGGATTACCTTGTACAGGCGCACCACTTACAGCCGTTTCGGTATAAAGGTTTTGACCAATTGGCTCAAGACCCGATGGATTAATAAAGTCACTAATAGTCAGCTGACCAATTACAACGTTATCGGCTTGGCCTGCAACACGCACAGATACTTCGCCGTCTTGCGAAACCGTAATTGATTGCGCGTCATCAGGTACATTCATTTCTGGCTGAATAACGTAACCTGCGCCCGATGTTACAATTCGTCCATCGCCATCAGTAGTAAACTGACCATTGCGCGAGTAAGCAATATTGCCATCTGGTTGCAGTACTTCAAAAAAACCTTCGCCAGAAATCATCCAATCTAGTGAGTTTTCGGTGGTCAACATGTTGCCTTGCGTAAACTCTTTTTGGTTAGCTACAACTTTAGCACCCGCACCTAACATTAAGCCCGACGGCATTTCGGTATCTTGCGATGAACGACCACCCGGTTGATTAATATTTTGATAAAGTAAATCTTCAAATATAGCGCGGCTTTTTTTGTAACCTACGGTACTCGCATTCGCTAAATTATTTGAGATAACCGATATATCGGTTTGTTGAGCGTCTAGCCCAGTTTTACTGATCCACAATGCTGGATTCATAATCGTGTCCTCACTTTAAAGTTAAACTATGCGTAATAACTGATCTTGACGCTCGTCAATTTCTTCAGCTGTTTTCATTAATTTCACTTGTAATTCAAATTGGCGCTGGTGGCTTATCATGTCGACCATTTCGTGAACCGGATTCACATTCGACATTTCAAGCGAACCACTTAAAACTTTTACATTGGCAGAGGTATCTACTGTTACATTTGCTTTTGGTCTAAATAAACCGTCGTTACCTTTTTCGAGCTGTGAGCTATTTGCTTCTACCACTCTAAGCGTGTCGATTTCTTCTAAAAAGTTAGCGGGAGCGCCTTGTGGTCGAACTTGAATAGCGCCATCTTGGCTAAACCCTATTTTTTCGACTGGGACGGGTAAAATTACAGGTCCCCCTTCGCCAATAACTTGACGACCATGACTGGTTACAAGCATGCCTTGAGCAGTAACGTTTAACGTACCCACTTTTGTGTAAGCTTCATTACCGGAGGCATCTTGCACAGCAAGCCATGCGTTATCGCTCATTGCGATATCTAAGTCTCGCCCGGTTTGCACAATGCCACCCGATACCATGTTTGAACCCGGACGCTCTTGCATTGAAAATACACGTGTAGGCAAACCTTCGCCAAACGCTTGCATAGAACGCGCCTGGGCAAAGTCAGCTTTAAATCCTGTTGTATTTGCATTCGCCAAATTATTGGCTTTAAGCGCAAGCCCTTGTAGGCTTTGCTTAGCGCCAGAGGCCGCAATGTAGACCATTTTGTCCATAGTATCGACTCACATAAAAAATCTCTGAACTTATAAATGCAAAATAGGTGCCAGATTAAATTTGACGCAACATTGAGAGGTTTTTAGAAGGGCTTACAAAGAGGACTTACAAAAAAGGCTGCAAAAGTGCAGCCTAATATATTTAATGGGGTTTAGCTTATCGAATCTGCAAAATACTTTGCTGAATAGTTGAGTTAACTTCAAGCGCACGTGAGTTTGCTTGGTAATTACGCTGTGCAGTAATTAAGTCTACTAGTTCATTAGTAAGGTTTGTATTTGATTGCTCAAGCGCTGATGAATTGATCGATCCTAAAGTACCTGATCCTGGTTCGCCTGCAATTGGATCACCAGATGTTAAACTTTTTTTCCAAGCGGTATCACCGACTTGCTGTAAGCCTTGTGAGTTAGAAAAACGAACCATAGCGACTTGACCTAGAAAAGTTGAGTCACCATTACTGTAAGATGCAACTACTTTACCATCAGTACCAATATCAATACCGGCTAAACGGCCAACAGTAGCACCGTCTTGCTCAAGCGCTTTTACTTCAAAGTTACCTGCATACTGAGTGGGAACTTTATTACTGGTTCCCGCTTCATCACGCCAACTGACTGACACATCATCAGGAAAACTTGCACCATTAGTCAAAAGAGAAGTCAAACCTGTAGTCGCATCAGAAGATAAGTCTATATCATCAAAAGTTGTAGCCGGTGATGTTACATTAGGCAAACCTGCTGATGTAAATTCAAAAGTATCTATAGGAGTATGTGAACCTGCGACTGTTTCAACTCCATCTGTCCCAAAATTTTTCCCGTCTAAAGTTCCATAAACTTGCCATTGATTTGGTGTTGTCGTTGGGTCTTGCTTTACAAAGAAAAGCTGTAAAACATGTGGCTCACCTAATGAGTCATAAACTGTAGTTGATGTAGAACTATTATAAGAAGCACTCGTACTTGAATCAAAAGGAGTTACTGTAGGTTGAGTTTCTCGTGAATCTAAGTTAAATGATGAGTACACTTTACTTGTTGCGCGAGGAGAACCAGACGAATCCGGTATCTGTAATGGTGATGAAGTACTCAAACTTACTGATGTAGTGGCACCTGTAGCTTCATCAACAGGGAAACCTTGTAAAAAATTACCTTTGGCATCTACTACAAAATTATCTTCATTTAATTTGAATGCACCTGCACGAGTGTAAGAAAAATCTTGAGAACCTAAGTCTTCACTCATCGCGAAATAACCTTCACCAGTGATAGCCAAATCAAGTGAGTTATTTGTAAATTGCAGTGAGCCTTGATGAAACTGCTGTGCAACCATAGCGGTTTGAACACCATCACCATTTTTAGTCTTACCAGAGCTAAATACTGATGAAGCGTAAACATCGGCAAACTCAGCGCGTGACTCTTTAAAACCTGTTGTATTTACGTTTGCAATATTATTTGCAGTTACGTCTAAATCTTTTTGTGCGGCAGCTAGGCCGGTTAATGCAATATTGAAGCTCATAATTCACCTCTAACCTGTTAATCTGTGGCCTGCTGGCAGGCAAGAAATATTAAATTTGTTACGCGATTTCTGCAATGTCGGTTAACCTAACCGCACCTTCTTTGGTGTTCACAATGATGCCGCTTGAGCCGTTAATGTTTACACTTTCAATATTTTTGAAAGTTGCAATAGGCAAGCTAGAAAACTGGCCATTGGTACTACCTTGTGCCGATAATGTGTATTCCCCTTCAGGTAAACGCTCACCGCTTTCATTATTACCATCCCAAGCGAAGCGAACAGCGCCCGCAGGCTGAGAACCCATATCAATTGTTCTCACTAGCTGTCCTGAAGCGTCAGTTACACTAAGTGTTAAGCTTTCAACTGCACTTTCAGCAACGATAGACCCTTTAGCATCACCTGATTCATTTAAATCAACAGTATTTGACTCTAGTAAAGCCTGCTTGCCAACAAGCGTTGAAGCTTGCAGGGCTGAGTTTGATGTCATCGAAGTAGCCAACGTATCAAAATTTGAATTCAAATCACTGATACCTTGCGCCATCGTAAAGCTAGTCATTTGAGCAATCATTTGATCGTTATCCGCAGGGTTACTGGGATCTTGATACGATAATTGCTGAGTTAACAAAGAAAAAAAGTCTTCTTGCGTTAACGCATCACTCTCATTGTCGCTGGTCGCTACTTGCGATTCTTGCCAACGCAAAGAGTCTAAATAGGATGAAGATGTACTAATATCGTTACTCATAACCTACCCTCGGTTACCGCTGCCCTAGCAACAGTGTTTTACTTAGCATTTGCTTAGCTGCATCAGCAACTTGCACGTTTGTTTGGTAAGAACGAGAGGCAGAAATCATATTTGCCATCTCCTCTACAACATTAACGTTGGGTTTATAGATATAGCCATTTTCATCCGCACTTGGATGGTTTGGGTTATATTCAATTTGCAATGGCGCATCGCTTTCAACAATGCCCAAAACTTTAACACCAACTGCGGAGCCCTGCTGGTTACTTACTGATGCTGAAGCCTTTGTTAGCTCAGCCGCAAATACAGGTTGGCGCGCTCGGTACGTTTTGTCTTGAGATGAACTAATGGTATTAGCATTAGAAATATTACTAGCTGTCGTATTTAAGCGAACGTTTTGTGCGCTCATACCCGAACCTGCAATATCGAAAACATTATATAAACTCATAATTTTTATCCTTGACTACCGAGAGCTTTATTCAGGCCTTTAAATTTGCCGCTTAAGAACTGCAAGCTGGCCTGATACTCCATAGCATTCTGTGTATACAAGTTTCGTTCCACTTGTATATCAACCGAGTTACCATCACCAGTATCTGATTGATTTGGCAAACGAAATGATTCTGAACTGCCCATACTATGAGTACCTCCACCAATGTGTTTATCATTAGTTCTTACCATAGTATTGCCGCTTTGCTGGGTTGACCTTGCCGCTTTTAAAGCAGAGGCAAAATCAATATCTTTTGCTTTATAGCCAGGCGTATCAGCGTTAGCTATATTAGTTGCAATTAATTCTGCTCGCTGTGAACGGATCAACATGGCTTGCGGATGCACACCTAATGCTTTATCAAAACTGATAGCCATAACCTTCTCCAAAAAATTGACTTACCCATTAATAAAGCAAAAAATAAGCCATTAATATTAGAGCATGCTATATTTTTATAAGACTATGTATCTAAATAGAAAAACGACGCTAGGTGCGTCGTTTTAGGGAAGGGAGTTAGCTTAATTACTTCTTTTGGTAAATAATACCAGGGTTGCACCTAACCATATCAAATTCAGTACTTAGGCCAGTTAGGGACTCTGACGCGCCTAAAAATAGGTAACCGTTTGGATTTAACGCTTGTGCAAACTGGTTAATAATTTTAGCTTTTATTTCAGGCGCAAAATAAATTAGTACATTTCGGCAAAAAATAATATCAAACTTGCCCATTAACGCGTAAGAATCAAGCAGATTTAAATGCCTAAAACTAACTTGTTTTTTTATTGTATCGTTTACTTGTGCCATACCGTTGCCGCTGTCTTTAAAAAACTTTTTACGACGCTCTGCAGATAACCCTCTGGCAAGTGCCAACGCGTCATACTCTGCATTTTTACACATATCAAGCATGGTATTAGATATGTCGGTACCAATAATTTGTGCCCCCATACGAAGCACACCTGGTTGCTTAGCATTAAATTCAGCAACCGACATAGCTATTGAGTAAGGTTCTTGGCCTGACGAACTGGCAGCAGACCAAATTTTTAAAGGTCTTCTTAAATCTTTAAATTCTGGGAAAAGCTTGTTTTGGAGTAACTCAAATGGGTATTGATCTCTAAACCACAAAGTTTCGTTGGTGGTCATTGCATCAACCACAGCGGCTCTTAATTGCCGCTCATGAGGCCCGAGAGTTTTACTAACCAATTCCGATAAAGATCCCACATTAAATCGAGTCATTAACGGAGCAAGTCGGCTTTTAACTAAATACTGTTTATTTTCACCTAAAACAATGCCGCATTGCTGCTCTAAAAACGAACGAAACTGGTCGTATTCACTTTGCTGCAAATCTTTATTATTCAAGTTAGTAGCACCTATTTTTGTTAATCACAATGAACCCACTTTTTAACCGCTGTTGCTAATTCATCTGGGTTAAATTTAGCAATAAAGTCATCTGCCCCTACTTTTTCAATCATCGCTTGGTTAAAAACACCACTCAAAGAGGTATGCAAAATAACATGCAAAGGTGCAAGTTTGGGATCTGCTTTTATTTCAGCTGTTAAGGTATAGCCGTCCATTTCTGGCATTTCAACGTCTGAGATAAGTAATGCTACTCGCTCTGTAATATCATTTTTACAATCAAGCTCTGCTATTTCTTTAAGCCTAATTAAAGCTTCCTTACCATTTTTAGCAAGCTCTGTTTGAACACCTAGCGGCTCTAAGGCTCGTTTAACTTGATTACGGGCAACAGCAGAGTCATCTGCAATAAATACGATACGTTCGCCTAAATCTCTTTGAATATCGCCACTTTGTGCAACTTCAGCACTTACTTCTGTGTTTACTGGACAAATTTCGTTGAGAATTTTTTCTACATCGAGAATCTCGACTAATTCATTTTCGATTTCGGTCACTGCCGTTAAATATGAATAACGTCCGGCGCCTGATGGCGGTGGCATTATTTTTTCCCAATTCATATTTACAATGCGTTCAACTCCGCCCACTAAAAACCCTTGCACAGAGCGATTGTATTCAGCAATGATTATAAAGCTGTCTTTAATGTTGTCGATTGGGCGCCCACCTACAGCCATTGATAAATCAATAACCGAAATGGTTTGACCACGAATATGTGCAACACCACGAATATACGGATTAGATTTTGGCATGCTTGTTAGTGGAGGGCATTGCAGCACTTCTCTCACTTTAAATACATTAATACCAAAACGCTGACGCCCTCTGAGCTTAAATAAAAGTAATTCTAGGCGGTTCTGCCCAACCAACTGTGTGCGTTGGTTTACTGAGTCTAAAATGCCTGCCATTCAAATCTCCTAAAGAAAACAAATAATACGGAACGATAATTGCTTTCTATTTATAAAGCTACATAACATCGCGGGTGCGTCTACTTTTTGACGCAAAATATTTATACCCTGTTTGAAACCATAAGCATAGTCGAAACATTATGAGTTTGTTAAAAAAAATCAGAAGATACAGTGTTTTTTATTTTGTTACTAGCTTGTGCTTTGTATTCCCTTTGCAAGCTAAAGTGTTTAGTAAAGATTTATTACAAGACATGGCCGTTGCTTACATAGCTAAGCAAATTGGTACATTACAAAATACTAATACTCAATTAAGTGCTCTGCCTTTAGACAGTCGCATTCCTGATCGTGTCTGTAATACAGAGCTTGAATTATCAACATCCGATGAGCCACCATTTAACCGCCAAGTAACCTTACAAGCCAAGTGCAATGATGCGCCAACGTGGGCTCAATACGTTCATGTAAGAGTTGTTGAAATGGCCCCAGTTGTTGTTGCCACTGCTAATTTAACCCGCGGTGAAGTAATAACTAAATCGCATTTAAGTATTGAAATGAAACCAACTCACTTTGTACGAATACAGTACTTAGATGATCCCACAATGCTAATAGGTAGTAGAAGTAAACGAAATATTAGAAGTGGTATGCCAGTATTACTAAACCAAATTTGCATGGTGTGTAAAGGTGACTCTGTTAATATTTACGCAAACCTGAGGGGTCTTAGAATTAAAACCACAGGTATTGCTTTAGAAGACGGTACTTTGGGCGAACAGATACAAATAAAAAACAAAAAATCAGGTAAAGTTTTAAATGCGCGAGTAGATGGTGTAGAGTCTGTTCAGGTGAATATTTAATTTAGATTTATACTAAAGTATCCTACGTATATGCCGATAAGATGGCATAAGTTGGGTAATATACGGGTTTATTATTATGGTTAATCAAGTTAATGGCAGTAATCAACAAGCTAATGCGTTAACAAATGCAAAGCAGCAACAAGTTGATTTAAAAAAAGATAACGCAAATACACAAGCTGCTCAGGCCCCTTCGCCTAAAGCTGCAAGTGATTCTGTAAGTTTAACGCCGCAAGCGCAGCAATTAAAAACGCTTCAAGATAAAGCACAGCAATCGCCTGGCTTTGACAGCGATAAAGTTGCTGAGCTAAAAAAAGCAATAACTGAAGGTAAATACCAAGTGGACAGTGAAAAGCTTGCTAAAAACTTAGCTGATTTTGAGTTTAACGTGTATGGCTGATCATAATAGTTTAATTAGCGTAAAGCTAAACCAACAAGTAAGTTGTTTAGACTCTTTACACACGCTATTAAACGATGAGCTTACTGCTATTGCCTCACGACGTGGTGCTGGTCTAAAAGAAATTGCCCAACAAAAAATGTCTTTTTTAACTAAGCTAAGCACTCTAGATAAAGAGCTAAGTAAGCTAATTGCCAGTAACGATACACAAAGCCCTGAAATATCTGAGCTAATAAGCCAAGTTAAAACTCAACTTGCACAATGCCAAAAACAAAATAATGTTAATGCTCATGCTGCCCGTCAAGCGCAACTTAGTGTTAAACAATTAAAAGAGATATTAATTGGCGCACCAACGTCAATGACCTACGACCAAGCCGGTAAATCTGTAAATACCGAGAGTAAACTGGTTCGTAATCTAAAAGCGTAAGCCCAAAATTTTACATTAAAAAAGCCTTATTGATAAATCAATAAGGCTTTTTTAATGTCCTTTGTTCTTAAATTTCGTTATAAATAATATCAATTTGCTTAATAATGTAAGCCCCCTTAAAAAATAATTAAGAGGGCTTTATTAATATTAAATATCCGTTTGATTATTACTACCTTCAATTAAGTGTTTAATCATCTCTTCCGATTGATTTTGTACATCAACCGCAGGTGCTGCTGCATCAATGCTTCCCCCACTTTGAGCTGGAGTATAAGCAATTGCAGAGCCTTCATCCTCAACCAGTGTATTTAGCGCTATAAGCTGCTCTGCATCTTCGTTAATGATTACGTCATTAATGTTAAGTGGCTCCGCCGAACTCACTTGCACCGTTTGCTCAGGTGTTGATAGACCACTCAAGTTACCTAAATCAATCGTTTCAGTGCTTAATACGTTGTTGCTTGAAACTTCATTAGGGGTTGTATCGCCTAAAGCCGACTCCTCACTAAATGATTCAGGAATTGTGTCGCCGGAAGCAGCGCTTGCACTGCTTCCTGCGCTAGCAAGTTGTGGGTCGTTTCCTTGGTCAATAATATTGTCATTAATATCCTTAATTAAATAATTACCGGCTTCATCAACTGTGATAAAACGATAATCAGACCAAGAACCTAAATCAAGAACTGATAATAATGAACTCCAATTTCCATTCTCATCAGGTTGAATTTCTCTAGCGCTTTCTAGCACATTTAAGTTTAGGTTTAACACCTCAAGGCCAAGTAGGTTTGCTCCTACAACATATACACTATTTCCTTCTTCTACTGTGCCTTCTGCAGTTAAACCTATTCCTAGAAAGCCCCAGTAATAGTTAGACACTTCGAAGTCTACCGGCGTTGAGTCAATCACTAACCCAGATAAGCTTCCACTTGAAGTAACATTTCCAGATTCATCAGTAGCGGTAGCCGTTACAGTGTATGCTCCATCAAGTAAGTCATTGTCTGGTGATACGCTCCATACACCTGTCTCACCCGCTGTTGTATCCTTGGTTACCACAGTACCGCTTTCATCTATAAAGCTTACGGTAATATCTTCATTTGCTCCTGCGGTACCGGTGATCTTAGGTGTGCTATCGGCTGTTAATTCTAAACCAGAGTTAATTACTATGCCTGAATCAACTATGCTGCTTATTGATTGCTCGCCAATATTACCTGCATTATCAAGTACGCTTACATCAACGCTGTAATTCCCTTCACTAAGAGGCTGCGAAGCTGTAACAATCCACGACCCGTCTGTGTTTACTGTTGTTGAAACATTGTGTGTTTCACCTAGTGCGTCAGTAAACATCACCATAACTGCAGCTCCCGCAAAACTTCCGGTTACCGAGCCTGTAATAGTCGGTGTGGTATCTTGGCCTACTGCAATAGAGTCTATAAATACAATAGGTGCTGTGTAATCAGTACTTGAAACCATGGTATCGCTTGATGAGTTTCCTGCAGCATCACTAACTGTTGCAGTAGCAGTAAAACCGCCTTCACTAAGCGGCGTAACAGCTGTGACTGACCAAGTTCCGTTACCTGCCACTTGCGCAGTTAATGTTTGCGAATCACTATTAGCATCAGTAAGTACTACGCTTATGGTTGTACCTGCTGGAGCATCACTTGTACCTGTAATTGTTGGCAGTGAGTTATTCGTAACTGCAAGTTCATTAACTTCAATTGTGGGCGGTGTTAAATCAACTATGCCATCAAGGCTTGTAGAGCTTGTAAGGCCAAAGTTTTCGACTGTCGCATCAACTGTAAAAGCACCTTCAGCTAGTGGCGTGCTCGGTATTAATGTCCATACACCAGCAATAGCTTGAGTATTATAGGTTGTTGCATTACCACTGCTATCTGTAATAACAACTTCTACATTACCGTTTATTACATCGGTAGTACCACTAATAATAGGGGTTGTATCGCTTGTATCTATTATTGGATTGATTAGTAGGCTCGGTAAAGTGGTACTAACAGTGCCAGTTTGCGTTACTGTGGCTATATTTCCAGCATCATCAATACTAATAGCTTCTATGGTTAAATCGCCCTCAGCAAGTAAAGGGGTAACAACAAACCACGTGCCATCTCCTAATACCGTTGTGGTAACTTCATAAAGTGTGTTTGTAGAGTCGGTAACATTAACCGTAATTAAGCTACCTATTTCTTCGTCACTGGTGCCAGTAATAGTAGGCGTTAATGTATTAAGTACACCAAAGGCGTCTATTTCTAACGATGGCGGTATGGTATCAATCGTCACTTGCTCAGTAACAGACTGGCCTACATTACCCGCAGCATCAGTAATACTTGCGAATACACTATATATACCATCAGGTAGACTAGTGGTTACTAATGACCACGTGCCATCGCTACCAACAAGGGCATCAAATACTGTTGCGTTCCCGTTACTATCTATCAAAGTTACATCAATGTCTGTGCCTTGAGCTTCTTCAGAAGTACCAGAAATAGTTAGAATGTCAGTATTGCTGATGCTCAACGGTAAAATATCTACCACAGGCACTAACGTATCAACAACAAACTCGAGCGTTTGTGTTACTACATTGCCGGCATCATCAGTGATACTCACGTTGGCAACATGCTGTCCTTCAGTCAGCGCATCAACTTCCAGTGAAAATAGCCCTGCTGCATTCACTGTTGTTGTTAGTACTGAGCCTCCGTCCAGCTGAATCTCTACCACACCATTAATTAAATCGCTAGTCCCTTGAATAATTGGAGTAGAATCTGACGTTGTACCAATCACTTGCAAATTAAGCGTTGGCGAGATGGTATCTACTACACTGCTTAGCAGCTCTGTAGCTGTGATCCCTACTTCACTTAATACATTTACAGTTACAGTAAACACGCCCTCAGCAAGTGATTGAGGAACCTGTACAGCCCATGAATTATCTGCCTGCACTATTGCAACCAAATCTTGTGCTATGTTATCGCTATCTACCACTCTAACTAGCACTTCAGTGCCTGGTGCTTGGTCGG
Source organism: Pseudoalteromonas sp. LC2018020214 (assembly GCF_016598755.1). Classification (NCBI taxonomy): domain Bacteria; kingdom Pseudomonadati; phylum Pseudomonadota; class Gammaproteobacteria; order Alteromonadales; family Pseudoalteromonadaceae; genus Pseudoalteromonas; species Pseudoalteromonas sp. LC2018020214. The sequence continues at coordinate 1,025,291 of NZ_CP066804.1, read as the reverse complement.
TCGTACCGCTAATTATCGGCAAATCTCCCTGGCCAGTTACAAAATCGACTACCGCATTAAGTAATGGCGTTGAGGCATCTACATCTGCAGTCGTTATAGTAGTGGTGTTACCCGCTTCATCGGTTGCAGAGGCTTCAACAACGGATAGGCCAATAATATTAACTGCCAGGCCTAATAACACCCAATCGCCATTGGCATCGGTGGTTACATCGTATGTTAAGTTAGCCAAATCACCTGCTAATTCTAAATTAACAGTGACTGTTTTACCTTCACCTAAATCAGAGGTGCCAGATAAAGATACAAGCTGCCCTAACAAGAACGAAGGCACAATAGTAAGCTCTGGCCCTACTGTATCTACTTCGCCACCCGTTTTACTATCAACAGAGGTATTTCCTGCGCTATCAGTAATCGTTGCCGAAACACTGTAAACACCTTCTGCTAATTCGTTGTCTGCAGCGGCTTGCCAGTCTCCATTAGCATCCGTTTGCACGGTAATTTGATGAGAAACTCCAGCAGAATCAGTAAAGGTAACAATAACGTTTGTATTTGCCTCGTTAGACGTACCTGTAATCAATGGAGTGCTATCTTGAGTTAGTATTAATGAACTTTGATCAATACTAATTTCGGGAGCAATTGTATCAATGGTTGCTGTATTTGTTGCGTCCCCGGTATTACCCGCGCTGTCAGTAACAAATACTTCAACTGAATAATCTCCTTGTGATAGAGAGCTAGTTGCCTCTACAGACCATATTCCACCAGTCTGAACTGTTGTATTTACAGTATGCTTATTCCCGAGTGCATCGGTAAATACCACAGCAACTGCATCACCTACCATGGCACCTGTCACATTCCCTGAAATACTTGGAGTTAGATCGGTACTTCCAGCAATATCGTTAATAGTCACAACAGGCGCTGTTATATCAACTTCCCCTGTAATACTTATGTTTACAGGATTCCCTGCAGTATCTGTTGTTGAAGCTAAAACCGTGTAAGTGCCCTCGCTCAACTCAGTACTTGCAGCGACTGACCATGTGCCATTTGCACCAACAGTAGCATTAACCGTTTGCTCTGCACCTAAGCTATCTGTAATTAAAATAGCGACTATGGCGCCTTGTGGAGCTGTAGTTGTGCCTGAAATTGTTGGCGTTGTATCATTTGAAATTGTAAGCGGTGTAATATTAAGGGCTGGTGGAGTTAAATCGATAACACCGCTACCTGTTGTATTACTCGTTAAGCCTCCTTCAGTTACACTTGCCGAAACAGTAAATTCACCTTCAGGTAGAATATCTGTCGCATCAACACTCCAGATCCCACCTACCACAGTTGTAGTTACAGTATGTGAAACGTTATTAACGTCAGTTATGACAACCGTGATTTCTATATTATCTGCCGCACTACTTGTGCCTGATATTGCTGGTGTTTGATCGTTTGTATCAACAATTGTATTAATATTAATTGTAGGCGCATTGGTATTTAACATTGCGGTACTATTTGCAACTGATTCATTCCCTGCGGCATCAGTAACACTTGCAGAAACTGTAACTTCACCATCAGTCAGTGCATCTGTAATATCTACAGTCCAAGCACCACCTGCACCAACAACAGTTGTATAAGTCTCGGTACTATCTCCATCGGTCACAGTTACTGTAATACTCGTGTTTTCAGGTTCATTGGATGTGCCTGAAATAGTTGGCGTGCTGTCATTAATTGTACCTAATGCGTTTATAGTAATACTTGGTGCTTGAGTATCAATAAAGCTAGAGCCTGTATCCACCCCTTGATTGCCAGCATCATCGGTAATACTTACCTCTACATCATAATTACCATCAGGCAAGCTTGGCGCCGTAACTTGCCAATCGCCGCTAGCATCAACTATTGCGGTTAAAGTATGTATATCACCGTTGCTATCTGTAATAACTATATCGACCACCGTATTCTGTGGTTCAGTTGAAGTACCACTTATAATTGGTGTATTAGTGTTAAATACAGTTGTGTCATTAAGTACAATAACAGGTACTTGGGTATCAATTGTTAAATCAATAGTCGTGCTGCTGGTATTATTAGCGTCATCGGTAATGCTTACTTGCGCCGTATAATCACCATCAACAAGTGCTACGGGGACATCTACTTGCCAATTGCCATCAGTACCCACAGTTGCTGTTAGTGTTTGACCACCAATAATAATGCTTACATCTGCACCTATCTCATTACTTGTGCCTGAAATTGTAGGTGTTGTATCTATTGTCGCGTTAACTTCGTTCACAATTAATGTAGGATCAACACTGTCTATTTCACCTTGAGCCTGCTGCGTTGTTAAATTACCAACACTGTCTCTAACCTCTGCAACAACAGTGTATTGACCTTGCGCTAGCTCTGCTGGTACATCTGCTGACCAACTGCCATCGGCTTGAACTGTCGCAGTAAACGCTTGGCTTTCTCCTTCACTATCAGTCACGGTTATATTAATTACAGTGCCTTGCCCCATATCGGTGGTGCCGCTAATTACTGGCGTACTGTCATTAGATAAAGCATCGACACTAACTGTTAGGTCTGGCGCTACGTTATCAAAATCAAGTGTATTGATTGTTCTGACATTACCAGCTGCATCCGTTGCACTGGCAGTCACATAGGCAAGGTTTAGTAAAGGTACTGTTATGTTTGCAAGCCCCCACGTGCCATCAGGATTTGTCGTGGCTGTATAAGTTGCGCCAACTAACCCACCAACTAGGTACTCTGTGATAGTGATCACAGAACCCCCTGGTAGATCAGAATCCCCCGAAAGAGAAACTAAATTACCTAATAAAAACGATGGAATAATTTCAAGATCCGGAGCGGTTATATCCACTTCGCCAGTGTCAGTACCCGTGCCTGTATTGCCCGCTGCATCAGTGATGCTGGCGCTAACACTGTAGTTGCCTTCTGATAAGTCTGTCGCTGGAGTGGCACTCCAGTTACCATTGGCATCGGTTTGTACATCAATGCTTTGAGTAGCATTTGCTGCATCTGTAAACGTAACCGTGATGGTGCTGTTAGGTGCATCACTGGTGCCTGTCACAGTTGGCGTGCTGTCGTTTGTTAATACTGGCGCATCTACACTCACACTTGGTGCTGTGGTATCAATGGTGCCGTTACCGGTAATATCGGTGCTGTTACCTGCCACATCGCTAATACTTGCTTCGATGCTATATGGTCCCTCTGCCAGTGCAGTCGGTACTTCTATAGAGAAGTTGCCATCGGCATCCACAGTGGTGGTGAACGTTTGTGTATTGCCTTGATCGTCCACCACCGTGAAGTTAATAACGGTGCCTTCAACCGCATCACTTGTTCCACTGAGTGTCGGGGTGATGTCATTACTTGAGCCTGGGCTGGTAAGTACAAGTGTCGGTGCAGTGGTATCTATTTCACCTGCGCCTGTGGCGGTGGTGTCGTTGCCTGCGGTATCTTCAACACTCGCGCTAATAGTGTATGTACCTTCTGCAAGTGCTACCGGTACAGGGATTGACCACGTGCCATTGGCTAGTACGGTGGCGCTCATTGTTTGCGCTGCGCCGCTGCTGTCGGTGACAACAATGGTTACTTCACTGCCTTGCGGTGCATCGCTGGTACCTGCAATCGTTGGCGTGGTGTCGTTCCCTACACCGTTGTCTGTAATAACAAGGCTCGGGCCAGTAAGGTCTATCTGACCTGTCTCGGTGGCGCTGCCGATATTACCTAGACCATCATCTACCTGTGCGGTGACAGTATATTCGCCTTCGGCTAAATCAGTTGGTGCATCGACACTCCATACTCCACCCGTTACGGTTGTATCAACAGTCGTAATATTCCCTGCACTGTCTTCAAACGTTAAGCTAATGGTGGTGTTATCTGCCGCATCGCTTGTACCATTAATGGTTGGGGTGGTGTCGTTGGTGTCAACCAGTGCATTAATACTGATACTTGGCGCAGTGGTATTGAGTGTCGCGGTTTCACTTAATGTAGTGGTATTACCGGCGTTATCACTAACGCTTGCTTCGATAGTGAGTGGACCATCAGTTAACGCGTTCGGTACATCTGCTGACCAGCTGCCATCGGCTTGCACTGTTCCGGTAAACGTTTCTGTATTATCTGCATCCGTGACGTTAATCGTTATAACCGTGCCTGCTGGCGCGTTCGATGTCCCGCTGATTGTCGGCGTGCTGTCGTTGGTTGCGCCGACTGTGTCTAACGTCAGTGTTGGCGCTAAGGTATCTAGGTTGCCTGTTTGTGTCGCACCGCCGGTGTTGCCTGCATCATCGGTGATACTGGCTTGCACGGTGTAGCTTCCATCCGGTAATTCAGGGCTGGTTGCTTGCCAATCACCGTTTGCATCCACGGTGGCGGTGATGGGGTGTTCATCACCGTTGCTGTCGGTAATAACAATGTTTACAACCGTGCCTTCAGGCTCTGTTGAAGTACCACTAATCACTGGGGTGCTGTCGTTACCCAAGCCCAGTGCATCAACGGTGACAACTGGCGTAATAGTATCCACATTACCACTGCTGTTTGCTGTGCTCTCGTTGCCTGCCGCATCGGTAATACTCGCGCTTACAGTAAAGTCACCTTGTGCAAGGGCACCTGGAATTTCAATGTTCCAGTGGCCATCGCTGCCAACTAGGGTCTCAATGGTTTGCACAGCGCCTGCGCTGTCGGTGATGGTGAGTGTAACAGTGCCACCAATTTCATTACTGGTGCCCTGAAGCTCTGGTGTTAAGTCGCTGACATCGCCTACGTTTTGAATGGTGAGTATTGGCGCTTGCGTGTCGATGGTACTGGTATCACTCACTGTAGTTTCATTGCCGACACTGTCGCGTACACTTACTTCAATGGTGCTTTGACCTTCACTTAATGATGTGGTTGGAGTGGCACTCCAATTACCATCCGCATCAACAAGGGCGGTGATGGTTTGTGGGTTGCCATCGCTGTCAGTCACCACAATAGTGACTTGCGCGCCTTCGCCCGCATCGCTCGTGCCGCTTATGATTGGCGTGTTGCTATTACTTTGTGCATCCACGTCAACCGTCAGCGTAGGCGGTGTATTATCAAAGTCATCTGAGCTAATTGTACGGGTATTACCTGCGGCATCGGTCGCTGTGGCGATCACTGAGCCAACATCAAGTAACGATACATCTAATCCGACTAATGACCAGTTGCCATCTGCATCTGTTGTGGTGGTGTATGTTGCACCAATACCACCGCCTACCAGTTGCTCGGTAATGGTAATTTCACTTCCTGCTGGCAAGTCAGACGTACCACTTAAAGTAACCAATAAACCAAGTTCAAACGTTGGCGTAAAGGCAAGCGCCGGTGGAGTAATATCCACTTCGCCACTGTCTGTGCCCGTGCCGGTATTGCCTGCTGCATCAGTAATGCTGGCGCTAACACTGTAGTTGCCTTCAGCTAAATCAGTCGTTGGTGTCGCACTCCAGTTACCATTGGCATCGGTTTGTACATCAATGCTTTGCACTGCATTCGCTGCATCTGTAAACGTAACCGTGATGGTGCTGTTAGGTGCATCACTGGTGCCTGTCACAGTTGGCGTGTTGTCGTTGGTGAGTACTGGCGCATCTACACTCACACTTGGTGCTGTGGTATCAATGGTGCCGTTGCCGGTAATATCGGTGCTGTTACCTGCCACATCGCTAATACTTGCTTCGATGCTATATGGTCCCTCTGCCAGTGCAGTCGGTACTTCTATAGAGAAGTTGCCATCGGCATCCACCGTGGTGGTGAACGTTTGTGTATTGCCTTGATCGTCCACTACCGTGAAGTTAATAACCGTGCCCTCAACGGCATCACTTGTGCCACTGAGTGTCGGGGTGATGTCATTACTTGAACCAGGATTCGTTAGGAGCAGTGTCGGTGCAGTCGTGTCAACTTCACCAGTGCCTGTGGCAGTGGCTTCGTTGCCTGCGGCATCGCTCACACTGGCGCTCACTGTAAAGGTGCCTTCAGCCAGCACTTGCGTGGCAGCTACGCTCCATGTGCCATTAACCCCTAATGTGGTCGTTACGGTATGAGTGATGTTATTACTGTCGGTGATTTCAACGCTCACGGTGCTGCCTTGTGGCGCATTCGCTGTGCCGGTGATCGTAGGTGTTGTGTCATCAGTCACTGTTACATCATTTACGGCAATATTAGGAATGGTCGTATCCACTACGCCATTTTCTGTTGCTATACTTGTATTGCCGCTTCCATCTGTAACACTCGCTTCAACTTCATAACTGCCTTCAGCCAAGTCAACAGGAGCTTCAACACTCCAGATACCGTCTGTAACAGTTGTTTGTACCGTGTTTGTTATGTCATTACTGTCCGTGAAACTGACGGTGATAATAGTGCCATTTGCTGCACTGCTGGTACCGCTCACATTCGGCGTTGTATCATTTGTATCCATTAATGCATCAATATTAATACTCGGTGCATTGGTATCCAATGTTGCGCCTTCACTTAACGTAGTGGTGTTGCCTGCACTGTCACTAACGCTTGCTTCAATAGTGAGTGGACCATCAGTTAACGCGTTCGGTACATCTGCTGACCAACTGCCATCGGCTTGTACTGTTGCAGTAAACGTTTCTGTATTATCTGCATCCGTGACGTTAATCGTTATAACCGTGCCTGCTGGCGCGTTCGATGTCCCGCTAATTGTTGGCGTGCTGTTATTCGTGGCGCCGACTGTGTCTAACGTCAGTGTTGGCGCTAAGGTATCTAGGTTGCCTGTTTGTGTCGCACCGCCGGTGTTGCCTGCATCATCGGTGATACTGGCTTGCACGGTGTAGCTTCCATCCGGTAATTCAGGGCTGGTTGCTTGCCAATCACCGTTTGCATCCACGGTGGCGGTGATGGGGTGTTCATCACCGTTGCTGTCAGTTATAACAATGTTTACAACCGTGCCTTCAGGCTCTGTTGAAGTACCACTAATCACTGGGGTGCTGTCGTTACCCAAGCCCAGTGCATCAACGGTGACAACTGGCGTAATAGTATCCACATTACCACTGCTGTTTGCTGTGCTCTCGTTGCCTGCCGCATCGGTAATACTCGCGCTTACAGTAAAGTCACCTTGTGCAAGGGCACCTGGAATTTCAATGTTCCAGTGGCCATCGCTGCCAACTAGGGTCTCAATGGTTTGCACAGCGCCTGCGCTGTCGGTGATGGTGAGTGTAACAGTGCCACCAATTTCATTACTGGTGCCCTGAAGCTCTGGTGTTAAGTCGCTGACATCGCCTACGTTTTGAATGGTGAGTATTGGCGCTTGCGTGTCGATGGTACTGGTATCACTCACTGTAGTTTCATTGCCGACACTGTCGCGTACACTCACTTCAATGGTGCTTTGACCTTCACTTAATGGTGTGGTTGGAGTGGCGCTCCAATTACCATCCGCATCAACAAGGGCGGTGATGGTTTGTGGGTTGCCGTTGCTGTCGGTAACGACTATCGTCACTTGTGCCCCCTCACCTGCATCACTTGTGCCGCTTATGATTGGCGTGTTGCTATTACTTTGTGCATCCACGTCAACCGTCAACGTAGGCGGTGTATTATCAAAGTCATCTGAGCTAATTGTACGGGTATTACCTGCGGCATCGGTCGCTGTGGCGATCACTGAGCCAACATCAAGTAACGATACATCTAATCCGACTAATGACCAGTTGCCATCCGCATCTGTTGTAGTGGTATATGTTGCACCAATACCACCGCCTACCAGTTGCTCGGTAATGGTAATTTCACTGCCTGCTGGCAAGTCAGACGTACCACTTAATGTGACTAATAAGCCAAGCTCAAAGGTCGGCGTAAAGGCAAGTGCCGGTGGAGTTACGTCTACTTCGCCGCTGTCTGTACCTGTACCTGTGTTGCCTGCGGCATCGGTGATGCTGGCGCTGACACTATAATTACCTTCGGCTAAATCAGTCGTTGGTGCCGCACTCCAGTTACCATTGGCATCGGTTTGTACATCAATGCTTTGAGTAGTATTTGCTGCATCTGTAAACGTCACCGTGATGGTGCTGTTAGGCGCATCACTGGTGCCTGTCACTGTGGGCGTGCTGTCGTTTGTTAATACTGGCGCATCTACACTCACACTTGGTGCTGTGGTATCAATGGTGCCGTTGCCGGTAATATCGGTGCTGTTTCCTGCCACATCGCTAATACTTGCTTCGATGCTATATGGTCCTTCTGCCAAGGCAGTCGGTACTTCCATTGAGAAGTTGCCATCAGCATCCACAGTGGTGGTAAAGGTTTGTCTATTGCCTTGATCGTCCATAACCGTGAAGTCAATAACCGTGCCTTCAACCGCATCGCTTGTGCCGCTGAGTGTCGGGGTGATGTCGCTACTTGAGCCTGGACTGGTAAGTACAAGGGTCGGTGCAATGGTATCTATTTCACCAGTGCCTGTGGCAGTGGCTTCGTTGCCTGCGGCATCGCTCACACTGGCGCTCACTGTAAAGGTGCCTTCAGCCAGCACTTGCGTGGCAGCTACGCTCCATGTGCCATTAACCCCTAATGTGGTCGTTACGGTATGAGTAATATTATTACTGTCGGTGATTTCAACGCTCACGGTGCTGCCTTGTGGCGCATTCGCTGTGCCGGTGATCGTAGGTGTTGTGTCATCAGTCACTGTTACATCATTTACGGCAATATTAGGAATGGTCGTATCCACTACGCCATTTTCTGTTGCTATACTTGTATTGCCGCTTCCATCTGTAACACTCGCTTCAACTTCATAACTGCCTTCAGCCAAGTCAACAGGAGCTTCAACACTCCAGATACCGTCTGTAACAGTTGTTTGTACCGTGTTTGTTATGTCATTACTGTCCGTGAAACTGACGGTGATAATAGTGCCATTTGCTGCACTGCTGGTACCGCTCACATTCGGCGTTGTATCATTTGTATCCATTAATGCATCAATATTAATACTCGGTGCATTGGTATCCAATGTTGCGCCTTCACTTAACGTAGTGGTGTTGCCTGCACTGTCACTAACGCTTGCTTCAATAGTGAGTGGACCATCAGTTAACGCGTTCGGTACATCTGCTGACCAACTGCCATCGGCTTGTACTGTTGCAGTAAACGTTTCTGTATTATCTGCATCCGTGACGTTAATCGTTATAACCGTGCCTGCTGGCGCGTTCGATGTCCCGCTAATTGTTGGCGTGCTGTTATTCGTGGCGCCGACTGTGTCTAACGTCAGTGTTGGCGCTAAGGTATCTAGGTTGCCTGTTTGTGTCGCACCGCCGGTGTTGCCTGCATCATCGGTGATACTGGCTTGCACGGTGTAGCTTCCATCCGGTAATTCAGGGCTGGTTGCTTGCCAATCACCGTTTGCATCCACGGTGGCGGTGATGGGGTGTTCATCACCGTTGCTGTCAGTTATAACAATGTTTACAACCGTGCCTTCAGGCTCTGTTGAAGTACCACTAATCACTGGGGTGCTGTCGTTACCCAAGCCCAGTGCATCAACGGTGACAACTGGCGTAATAGTATCCACATTACCACTGCTGTTTGCTGTGCTCTCGTTGCCTGCCGCATCGGTAATACTCGCGCTTACAGTAAAGTCACCTTGTGCAAGGGCACCTGGAATTTCAATGTTCCAGTGGCCATCGCTGCCAACTAGGGCCTCAATGGTTTGCACAGCGCCTGCGCTGTCGGTGATGGTGAGTGTAACAGTGCCACCAATTTCATTACTGGTGCCCTGAAGCTCTGGTGTTAAGTCGCTGACATCGCCTACGTTTTGAATGGTGAGTATTGGCGCTTGCGTGTCGATGGTACTGGTATCACTCACTGTAGTTTCATTGCCGACACTGTCGCGTACACTCACTTCAATGGTGCTTTGACCTTCACTTAATGGTGTGGTTGGAGTGGCACTCCAATTACCATCCGCATCAACAAGGGCGGTGATGGTTTGTGGGTTGCCGTTGCTGTCGGTAACGACTATCGTCACTTGTGCACCCTCACCTGCATCACTTGTGCCGCTTATGATTGGCGTGTTGCTATTACTTTGTGCATCCACGTCAACCGTCAGCGTAGGCGGTGTATTATCAAAGTCATCTGAGCTAATTGTACGGGTATTACCTGCGGCATCGGTCGCTGTGGCGATCACTGAGCCTAAGTTCAGTAATGAGATATCAATACCAGTCAGTGACCAGTTACCATTGGCGTCAGTGGTTGTGGTGTAACTTACGCCCACACCGCCGCCAACCAGTTGCTCAGTAATGGTAATTTCACTGCCAGCCGGTAAATCAGAGGTACCGTTTAATAACACCAATGAGCCTAATAAGAAGGTAGGTGTAAACGCTAAATCTGGTGGGGTAACATCTACTTCACCACTGTCAGTGCCGGTACCAGTGTTGCCTGCGGCATCGGTAATGCTGGCGCTGACGCTGTAATTACCTTCAGCTAATGTGTCTATTGGTGTCGCACTCCAGTTACCATTGGCATCGGTTTGTACATCAATGCTTTGCACTGCATTCGCTGCATCTGTAAAGGTCACCGTGATGGTGCTGTTAGGTGCATCACTGGTGCCTGTCACTGTGGGCGTGCTGTCATTTGTTAATACTGGCGCATCTACACTCACACTTGGTGCTGTGGTATCAATGGTGCCGTTGCCGGTAATATCGGTGCTGTTACCTGCCACATCGCTAATACTTGCTTCGATGCTATACGGCCCTTCTGCCAGTGCAGTCGGTACTTCTATAGAGAAGTTGCCGTCTGCATCAACCGTGGTGGTGAACGTTTGTGTATTGCCTTGATCGTCCACCACGATGAAGCTAATAACGGTGCCTTCAACCGCATCACTTGTGCCACTGAGTGTCGGGGTGATGTCATTACTTGAGCCTGGGCTGGTAAGTACAAGTGTCGGTGCAGTGGTATCTATTTCACCTGCGCCTGTGGCGGTGGTGTCGTTGCCTGCGGTATCTTCAACACTCGCGCTAATAGTGTATGTACCTTCTGCAAGTGCTACCGGTACAGGGATTGACCACGTGCCATTGGCTAGTACGGTGGCGCTCATTGTTTGCGCTGCGCCGCTGCTGTCGGTGACAACAATGGTTACTTCACTGCCTTGCGGTGCATCGCTGGTACCTGCAATCGTTGGCGTGGTGTCGTTCCCTACACCGTTGTCTGTAATAACAAGGCTCGGGCCAGTAAGGTCTATCTGACCTGTCTCGGTGGCGCTGCCGATATTACCTAGACCATCATCTACCTGTGCGGTGACAGTATATTCGCCTTCGGCTAAATCAGTTGGTGCATCGACACTCCATACTCCACCCGTTACGGTTGTATCAACAGTCGTAATATTCCCTGCACTGTCTTCAAACGTTAAGCTAATGGTGGTGTTATCTGCCGCATCGCTTGTACCATTAATGGTTGGGGTGGTGTCGTTGGTGTCAACCAGTGCATTAATACTGATACTTGGCGCAGTGGTATTGAGTGTCGCGGTTTCACTTAATGTAGTGGTATTACCGGCGTTATCACTAACGCTTGCTTCGATAGTGAGTGGACCATCAGTTAACGCGTTCGGTACATCTGCTGACCAGCTGCCATCGGCTTGCACTGTTCCGGTAAACGTTTCTGTATTATCTGCATCCGTGACGTTAATCGTTATAACCGTGCCTGCTGGCGCGTTCGATGTCCCGCTGATTGTCGGCGTGCTGTCGTTGGTTGCGCCGACTGTGTCTAACGTCAGTGTTGGCGCTAAGGTATCTAGGTTGCCTGTTTGTGTCGCACCGCCGGTGTTGCCTGCATCATCGGTGATACTGGCTTGCACGGTGTAGCTTCCATCCGGTAATTCAGGGCTGGTTGCTTGCCAATCACCGTTTGCATCCACGGTGGCGGTGATGGGGTGTTCATCACCGTTGCTGTCGGTAATAACAATGTTTACAACCGTGCCTTCAGGCTCTGTTGAAGTACCACTAATCACTGGGGTGCTGTCGTTACCCAAGCCCAGTGCATCAACGGTGACAACTGGCGTAATAGTATCCACATTACCACTGCTGTTTGCTGTGCTCTCGTTGCCTGCCGCATCGGTAATACTCGCGCTTACAGTAAAGTCACCTTGTGCAAGGGCACCTGGAATTTCAATGTTCCAGTGGCCATCGCTGCCAACTAGGGTCTCAATGGTTTGCACAGCGCCTGCGCTGTCGGTGATGGTGAGTGTAACAGTGCCACCAATTTCATTACTGGTGCCCTGAAGCTCTGGTGTTAAGTCGCTGACATCGCCTACGTTTTGAATGGTGAGTATTGGCGCTTGCGTGTCGATGGTACTGGTATCACTCACTGTAGTTTCATTGCCGACACTGTCGCGTACACTCACTTCAATGGTGCTTTGACCTTCACTTAATGGTGTGGTTGGAGTGGCGCTCCAATTACCATCCGCATCAACAAGGGCGGTGATGGTTTGTGGGTTGCCGTTGCTGTCGGTAACGACTATCGTCACTTCTGCACCCTCGCCCGCATCACTTGTGCCGCTTATGATTGGCGTGTTGCTATTACTTTGTGCATCCACGTCAACCGTCAGCGTAGGCGGTGTATTATCAAAGTCATCTGAGCTAATTGTACGGGTATTACCTGCGGCATCGGTCGCTGTTGCGATCACTGAGCCAACATCAAGTAACGATACATCTAATCCGACTAATGACCAGTTGCCATCCGCATCTGTTGTAGTGGTATATGTTGCACCAATACCACCGCCTACCAGTTGCTCGGTAATAGTAATTTCACTGCCTGCTGGCAAGTCAGACGTCCCACTTAGGGTAACCAATAAACCAAGTTCAAACGTTGGTGTAAAGGCAAGTGCCGGTGGAGTTACGTCTACTTCGCCGCTGTCTGTACCTGTACCTGTGTTGCCTGCGGCATCGATGATGCTGGCGCTGACACTATAATTACCTTCGGCTAAATCAGTCGTTGGTGCCGCACTCCAGTTACCATTGGCATCGGTTTGTACATCAATGCTTTGCACTGCATTCGCTGCATCTGTAAAGGTCACCGTGATGGTGCTGTTAGGTGCATCACTGGTGCCTGTCACTGTGGGCGTGCTGTCATTTGTTAATACTGGCGCATCTACACTCACACTTGGTGCTGTGGTATCAATGGTGCCGTTGCCGGTAATATCGGTGCTGTTTCCTGCCACATCGCTAATACTTGCTTCGATGCTATATGGTCCTTCTGCCAAGGCAGTCGGTACTTCCACCGAGAAGTTGCCATCAGCATCCACAGTGGTGGTAAAGGTTTGTGTATTGCCTTGATCGTCCACTACCGTGAAGTTAATAACGGTGCCTTCAACCGCATCGCTTGTGCCACTGAGTGTCGGGGTGATGTCATTACTTGAGCCTGGACTGGTAAGTACAAGTGTCGGTGCAGTGGTATCTATTTCACCTGCGCCTGTGGCGATGGTGTCGTTGCCTGCCACATCTTCAACACTCGCGCTAATGGTGTATGCACCTTCTGCGAGTGCTATCGGTACAGGGATTGACCACGTGCCATTGGCTAGTACGGTGGCGCTCATTGTTTGCGCTGCGCCGCTGCTGTCGGTGACAACAATGGTTACTTCACTGCCTTGCGGTGCATCGCTGGTACCTGCAATTGTTGGCGTGGTGTCGCTGCCTACACCGTTGTCTGTAATAACAAGGCTCGGGCCAGTAAGGTCTATCTGACCTGTTTCGGTGGCGCTGCCAATATTACCTAGACCATCATTTACCTGTGCGGTGACAGTATATTCGCCTTCGGCTAAATCAGTTGGTGCATCAACGCTCCATACCCCACCGGTGACGGTCGTATCAACAGTCGTAATATTCCCTGCACTGTCTTCAAACGTTAGGCTGATGGTGGTGTTATCTGCCGCATCGCTTGTACCATTAATGGTTGGGGTGGTGTCGTTCGTGTCAACCAATGCATTAATACTGATACTTGGGGCCGTGGTGTTGAGTGTTGCGGTTTCACTTAACGTGGTGGTGTTGCCTGCACTGTCACTGACGCTTGCTTCGATAGTGAGTGGACCATCAGTTAACGCGTTTGGTACATCTGCTGACCAACTGCCGTCGGCTTGCACTGTGGCGGTAAACGTTTCTGTATTATCTGCATCCGTGACGTTAATCGTTATAACCGTGCCTGCTGGCGCGTTCGATGTCCCGCTAATTGTTGGCGTGCTGTTATTCGTGGCACCGACTGTGTCTAACGTCAGTGTCGGCGCTAAGGTATCTAGGTTGCCCGTTTGTGTTGCGCCGCCGGTGTTGCCTGCATCATCGGTGATACTGGCTTGCACGGTGTAGCTTCCATCTGGTAATTCAGGGCTGGTTGCTTGCCAGTCACCGTTTGCATCCACGGTGGCGGTGATGGGGTGTTCATCACCGTTACTGTCGGTAATAACAATGTTTACAACGGTGCCTTCAGGCTCTGTTGAGGTACCACTAACAACTGGGGTGCTGTCGTTGCCAAGGCCCAGTGCATCAACGGTGACAACCGGTGTAATAGTATCCACATTACCACTGCTGTTTGCTGTGCTCTCGTTGCCTGCCGCATCGGTAATACTCGCGCTTACAGTAAAATCACCTTGTGCAAGGGCACCTGGAATCTCAATGTTCCAGTGGCCATCGCTGCCAACTAGGGTCTCAATGGTTTGCACAGCACCTGCGCTGTCGGTGATGGTGAGTGTAACAGTGCCACCAATTTCATTACTGGTGCCCTGAAGCTCTGGTGTTAAGTCGCTAACATCGCCTACGTTTTGAATGGTGAGTGTTGGCGCTTGCGTGTCTAACGTAATTGTATCTGTAACTGTTGTCGTATTTCCTGCTTCGTCAGATACACTCACTTCTATGGTGTTATCACCTTCATTTAAATCTGTTTGTGGCGTTACTTCCCAGTTACCATTTGCATCTACTGTGGTGCTAAGTGTTTGTTCAACTCCATTTTCATCTGTAATAACAACTGTGATACTGGTACCAACGTCTGCATCACTAGTGCCTGAAATAGTAGGTGTTGAGTCGTTAGTTACAGTATCAAAGTTAACGGTTAAGCTAGGTCCTGATGTATCTATAATGCCTGTAGCAGTATCTGAAGCGCTATTTCCTGCAGCATCAGATACTTCAGCTTCTACAGAGTAATCGCCCGAGGCCAACTCTTGGGAAAGTTCAACACTCCAATTACCATCGGCATCTGTTGTTGTGCTAAATGTGCGAACAACCCCTTGAGAATCAGTAACCGTTAAATTTATAACTGTGCCTGCAACTACGTCAGTTGTGTTACCAGAAATAACCGGTGTTGTATCATTACTTGTTTCTAGTTCATTTACTTGTATGGTTGGAGGCGTAATATCAATTACAGCATCAAGCTCTGCATTCGCAGTTCCACCACCTAGGTCTGTTACTGTTGCACTAATTAAAATTGTGCCCTCAGCCAAATCGGCAGGCGGAGTCACACTCCATAGCCCGTTTTCATCAACAGTTGTAGTTAAAGTAATTACTGCACCCGCAGAGTCAGTGATCTGAACTTCAACCGGCGAGCCAACTTGTGCATTAAAAGTATCACCATTTATTTGAGGGGTTTGATCGTTAGTTTCGCCGATAACATCAATGGTAATAGTCAATGCGCTTGTATCAATTGTGCCTGAAGCACTTGCTGTGCCTTCATTACCAGCGCTATCACTAATACTTGCATCTACAGAGTAGGTCCCTTCAGCTAAAGCCGCAGGTACTTCTACTGTCCAACTTCCGTCTGCAATTACTTGTGCTGAAATTGTTTGTACTGCACCATTAGCATCGGTCACTGTTAAAGTTATGGTTGAACCAGCAGGCTCCCCGCTAACCGTGCCTGAAATGGTCGGTGTTGTATCACTCGTATCGCCTAGTGCATTAATAGTAACTATTGGCGCTGTGGTATCAACCTCTCCCGTTGTTGTGGCTGTGGTTTCATTACCTGCGTTATCGGTAACCGATACTTCAACAGTAAATTCACCCTCACTTAATTCGTTCGGTACATCAACACTAAAGGTGCCATCGGCTTGTACTTCTGTGGTAATGATTTGTGGGTTACCTGCTTCATCAGTAACTGTAATAGTAACAACCGTGCCCTCTGGCTCCCCCGTTGCGGTGCCTGAAATAGTTGGGGTGGTGTCGTTACTATCAGCCAGTGCATCTATCGTGATCACCGGTGCTAAAGTATCAACCTCACCAGTCGTAGTTGCTGTGGTTTCATTGCCCGCAGTATCGGTAACCGATACTTCAACGGTAAATTCACCTTCACTTAATTCGTTTGGTACATCCACACTAAAGCTGCCATCGGCTTGTACTTCTGTGGTAATAGTTTGTGGATTACCTGCTTCATCAGTTACGGTAATAGTAACAACTGTGCCCTCTGGCTCACCCGTTGCGGTGCCTGAAATAGTTGGGGTGGTATTGTTAGTATCACCTACGGGGTCAATAATAACTGTTGGCGCGGCAGTATCGACTTCGCCTGTTGTTGTTGCGGTAGTTTCATTACCTGCAGTATCGGTAACCGATACTTCAACAGTAAATTCACCCTCACTTAATTCGTTCGGTACATCAACACTAAAGGTGCCATCGGCTTGTACTTCTGTGGTAATAGTTTGTGGATTACCTGCTTCATCCGTAACTATAATAGTAACAACCGTGCCTTCTGACTCACCCGTTGCGGTGCCTGAAATAGTTGGGGTGGTGTCGTTAGTATCACCTACTGGGTCAATAATAACTGTTGGCGCGGCAGTATCGACTTCGCCTGTTGTTGTTGCGGTAGTTTCATTACCTGCAGTATCGGTAACCGATACTTCAACAGTAAACTCACCTTCACTTAATTCATTTGGTACATCAACACTAAAGGTGCCATCGGCTTGTACTTCTGTGGTAATAGTTTGTGGATTACCAGCTTCATCAGTAACTGTAATAGTAACAACCGTGCCCTCTGGCTCCTCCGTTGCGGTGCCTGAAATAGTTGGGGTGGTATTGTTAGTATCACCTACGGGGTCAATAATAACTGTTGGCGCGGCAGTATCGACTTCTCCCGTTGTTGTTGCGGTAGTTTCATTACCTGCAGTATCGGTAACCGATACTTCAACAGTAAATTCACCCTCACTTAATTCGTTCGGTACATCCACACTAAAGCTGCCATCGGCTTGTACTTCTGTGGTAATAGTTTGTTGATTACCAGCTTCATCAGTAACTGTAATAGTAACAACCGTGCCCTCTGGCTCCTCCGTTGCGGTGCCTGAAATAGTTGGGGTGGTGTCGTTACTATCAGCCAGTGCATCTATCGTGATCACCGGTGCTAAAGTATCAACCTCGCCAGTCGTAGTTGCTGTGGTTTCATTGCCCGCAGTATCAGTAACCGATACTTCAACCGTAAACTCACCTTCACTTAATTCGTTTGGTACATCCACACTAAAGCTGCCATCAGCTTGTACTTCAGTGGTAATGATTTGTGGGTTACCAGAGTCATCAGTTACTGTAATAGTAACAACCGTGCCTTCTGGCTCCCCCGTTGCGGTGCCTGAAATAGTTGGGGTGGTGTCGTTAGTATCAGCCAGTGCATCTATCGTGATCACCGGTGCTAAAGTATCAACCTCACCAGTCGTAGTTGCTGTGGTTTCATTGCCCGCAGTATCGGTAACCGATACTTCAACAGTAAATTCGCCTTCACTTAATTCATTTGGTACATCAACACTAAATGTGCCGTCGGCTTGTACTTCTGTGGTTATGGTTTGTGGGTTACCTGCTTCATCCGTAACTATAATAGTAACAACCGTGCCTTCTGGTTCGCCCGTTGCGGTGCCTGAAATAGTTGGGGTAGTGTTGTTAGTATCAGCCAGTGCATCTATCGTGATCATTGGCGCTGTGGTATCGACTTCTCCCGTTGTTGTTGCGGTAGTTTCATTACCTGCGGTATCGGTAACCGATACTTCAACGGTAAATTCGCCTTCACTTAATTCATTTGGTACATCAACACTAAAGGTGCCATCGGCTTGTACTTCTGTGGTTATGGTTTGTGGGTTACCTGCTTCATCCGTAACTATAATAGTAACAACCGTGCCTTCTGGTTCGCCCGTTGCGGTGCCTGAAATAGTTGGTGTTGTATCGTTGCTATCCGCCAGTGCATCAATCGTAATATTTGGTGCGGTATTATCGATAGTTCCCTGTGCAGAAGCTTCACTTTGGTTACCTGCTTCATCACTAACGATGGCATTAACACTAAAGTCACCTTCAGCTAACTCATTAGTAGTATCGACTGTCCAGCTACCATCGGCTAGCGTTTGTGTTGTAATTGTTTGTGTATTACCACCAGCATCTGTAACGATTAACGTAACAGTTGTTCCGGCTGGTACATTTTGTACAGAACCTGAAATTGTTGGAGTAGTATCGGCGCTATCTGGGATTGTATTAATTGCTAAAATTGGAGCTGATAAATCAATTGTTCCACTAACAGTATCGCTTGCTTCATTACCCGCAGCGTCTGTTGCTGTTGCTGTAATTGTAAAATCGCCTTCAGCAACAGCTTGAGTTGCACCTACTTGCCAAGTTCCATCTTCTGAAACAACCGCCGTCAATGTTTGTGACTCACCATTTGCATCAGTAACTAAAACACTAACAAGACTACCCGGTGCTACATCACTCGTTGTTCCGCTAAATATAGGTGTTGTATCGTTTGAATCAGCAAAGTCATTTATTACAACTAAAGGAGGGGTGGTATCAACTGAGCCTAATTGTGAATCTTGAGCTGCGTTACCCGCATTATCAGATACATTAGCTGTTACTGTAAAATCTCCCTCGCTTAAAGCAGTTGGAATCTCAATACTCCAAGTACCATCAGCACTTATAGTAGTCACTAACTGTTGCTCTGCTCCTAAACTATCGGTAATAATTAAAGTTACTTCACTGCCCGATGCTAATCCTTGGGTAGAGCCTGTAAGAGTAGGTGTTGTATCGTTTGTATCTGCAATATTGTTAATAGTCACACTTGGTGCAGTTAAATCAACTGTACCTGTAACAGTTGCAGTACTGCTATTGCCAGCAGTATCACTAACACTCGCTGTTACTGTGAAATCTCCTTCACTGAGATCTGCAATAATATCCGCTGTATATGTACCATCGGCATTTGTAATTGTTGTGAGTGTTTGTTCATTGCCTTCGCTGTCAGTTATTACTAAGGTAACTTCTGTTCCTGCTGGTACATCAATTACGTTGCCACTTACTGATGGAGTTACATCATTCGTATCCTCAATAGGATTAATCCTGATTACAGGATCTGTTAAATCAATTTCTCCAGTTTCACTTGCAGAAGCTGTATTACCCGCAGCATCAGTTACAGTTGCAATAACACTAAACTGGCCTTCAACTAATTCATTACTTGCTTCAATTGACCAGCTTCCGTCAGCACCAGTAACTACTTGCACGGTTTCTGCTACACCATCGCTTCCTGTAAATGTAACGGTTACTACCGCACCAGGCTCTACGTCTTGGGTAGAGCCGCTAATTGTTGGCGTTGTATCGTTAGTATCTATAATAAAATTAATGCTTACAGTTAAATCAACATTACCTACTGCACTTGCTTGCGCCTCATTGCCCGAGTCATCTATAACCGCTGCAACTACAGTAAAGTCGCCCTCAGGCAGAGGGGTTGTTACTTGTGCAGACCACGAACCATCTTCTTGCGTCACTGCCAGTAATGTAAATGTGCTGCCATCGCTTGCAGTAATAGTTAAAGTGATGGTTGTACCTGCAGGCACATTACCGGTGTTACCACTTAAAAATGGAGTGGTATCGTTAGTATTAGCAATTGCATCGATTTGAATTGAGATAGGAGCAAACGTTATTTCGCCGTTTGTTTGCGCAGATGCCTCATTACCCGCAGCATCTGATACTGACGCAGTTGCGGTAAATTCACCACCTGGCAAGATGTCATTAGCATCAACACTCCATGTGCCATCTTCATTTAATAAAGTAGTTAAAGTTTGTACGTTACCGTTAATATCGGTTACTAATACTGTAATAACAGAGCCCGCAGGAGCGTCTTCCACCCTACCTACAAATGTTGGTGTAGTATCGTTAGTATCAGCAATTGCAGTCACGGTAATATCTGGGTTTGTTAAATCAACAACACCTTGGTTATTTGCTTGGGCTTGATTACCTGCAGCATCACTTACATTTGCATCAACCTCAAACTGCCCTTCAGCCAATGGCGTAGTTACGTCGATAGACCAATCCCCATCAGCGTTAGTTTGGGTTAATAATGTTTGAGTTTGACCATCAAAATCGGTAATAACCACACTAATAATAGAGCCTGCAGGTACATCTTGCGCGTTACCTGTAATCGTTGGCGTGGTGTCTTGAGTGTCGTTAATATTATTAATTTGTACCGAAGGCGCCGTTAAATCAATTACTCCTGAATCACTTGCTAATGCTAAGTTTCCTACACTGTCGCTTACTTGTGCATCAACAGTAAAATCACCTTCAGGTAAAGGAGTCCCTACTTCTACACTCCAGCTTCCATCAGCTTGGGTAACTGCAGTTAATGTTTGTATTTGTCCTGCACTATCTGTAACAGTAATTGTTACTTGCGTGCCCTCAGGAACACCATTTGTTGTTCCAACAAGTGGTGGTGTTGAGTTATTTGTTTCATCAGTTACATTTACGGTGATTACCGGAGCAGTTAAATCTACATTCGCTAAAGCTTGGTCTATAGCTTGATTTCCAGCTGCATCAATCGCAACAGCGCTTACGTTAAACTCCCCTTCAGATA
The DNA here is from genome assembly GCF_016598755.1 of Pseudoalteromonas sp. LC2018020214. Classification (NCBI taxonomy): domain Bacteria; kingdom Pseudomonadati; phylum Pseudomonadota; class Gammaproteobacteria; order Alteromonadales; family Pseudoalteromonadaceae; genus Pseudoalteromonas; species Pseudoalteromonas sp. LC2018020214. The sequence continues at coordinate 1,004,546 of NZ_CP066804.1, read as the reverse complement.
AAGGTGAGGTGGTAGTAATTACCCAATTTCCTTGAGCATCAACTTGAGTAACTATTGTTTGTACCGTACCTGCACTATCCGTTAACGTGACTGATACATTATCCCCAGTATTCAAACCAGATACTGTCCCTGTCACTGTCACTGTTTGCGAAGCAGAATCGGCAACAGGATCAATAGCAATAAGTGGAGGTGTTGTATCAACCTCAATTGAAATAGTGTCGTTTATAGGATTACCAACAGGATCTGTCGCTTCAACAACAACCGTTACAGGGCCATCAGCAATTGGTGTTGGTAGGGTTATTTCAAAGGTACCATCAGGGCCAATTACAACACTAACTACTTGAGAGTTTCCATCAACATCAGTTACCGTTACATTAACCGTTTCGCCAATTAAGTTATCGCTCGTACCGGTGATTGTTGGTTGTGATGAGTTAGTAATACCTAGCTCATTAAGTGAAATAGAAGCAGTAGTTGAATCAGGCACAATACCGTCAGAGGTATCTCTTAAATTAAAAGCTTCAGTAGCGCCTTGATCAAAAGATGAATCAAAAGTAACACTACTAGGATCAACACTTTCAGAAATTCGGGTTAGCTGTACAAACGAACTGCCTCCATCTGCACCCGCAGCGTTACCGCCACCAGCGGCTGTTGCCTCTAAATTATCTAAAATGTCCCCATCACCTTCTAACGCATCTAAAAAATCTGTTACATCAGAATTAGCCGCTGTTGATGGGTCTTGCTCTGCCCCTAAATCTAAGCTTGCGATTGCTTCATCTAAACTTTCATCAAAAACAGTTGTTTCGCTAGAATCCCTGGCTTCTTTCGCTAATAAGTCTGGTGTTATTTTTACCTTTTGATTTGCGGGTATAGATAAGGTTTCACCTTGCACATCAATTTGTAGAGACGATTTAATAGCAGTAACAACTAAATCCCCCACTGTGATAGTGTCACCAACATTTAATGCTCTTACTGACCCATCATCCAACACCACACCTGCCGAACCTTGAATATCAATAACTACCAGTTGATTTGCTTCCATTTTGGTACCCTCAAACTTTTTAAAATAACAATCTAATAAGTTAAAGGTAGGACAAAAAAGCCACATAGATACTGTACTCAAGTACAGGTTTAGAAGAAAAATTCAAAAATAAAAAATCAACAAGAAAGTGGTAGAAATTTTTTTTTATGCTAACCAAAACGATTACTTGCAAAAATAGTATTCCTTTACTAAATACTTAAGGGAGTATTTTCGGTCTTAACAGGATCTAAGAGGAAGAAATGATTACAAAAAACACTTTTAAGAAACATCAAGGGACTATGTTAATCGGACTAACGATTACAGCCGCAACTCTACTAAACTATGTGCATGCAAATGAACAATCAGCAATGCCACTTACCTATGTCTCAAGTAAAGCGATTGAAAACAATCCTGAAGTACAAGAAGCATGGCATGCTTTTAAATCTTCGATTTATGGAGTAGATGCAGCCCGCTCAGGTTATTTACCAAGTGTTGATGTATCAGCAAGCGCGGGGTATGAAAGAAGAAATTACGGTGTTGAAGAAGAATATAACCGTAATACGGCCGAGTTAAGTGTTACTCAAATGCTTTACGACGGTTTTAGGACCTCTAATACTGTTGATCGCTTTAAACGCATTCAACTCATTAGGTACTTTGAGCTTATTTCTCAAACAGAACAAACAGCACTTGAAGCCTCAATAGCCTTGCTTGACGTACAAAAATTCAAAGAGTTAGTACAACTTGCAGAAGCAAATTTACAAGAGCACGAGTCTGTATATCAACAAATAGAACAAAGTGTAGGAGCTGGTGTAGCGCGCGCTGCCGACCTAGAACAAATTAGTGGGCGCTTATCTTTAGCACAATCTAACGTATTAACGGAGTACTCAAATTTACATGATGTAAGCGCTCGCTACTTAAGGGTTGTAGGAGAGCTTCCTATGAACGACATAAAGCAAGCTGACCTTGATGAAAAAAATATACCAATTTCAGTTAATCAAGCGCTAGACGTCGCTTACAAAAATAGCCCTTCGTTTTACGCCTCTTTGTATAATATTGAAGCACAAAAAGCGAACGCAAAAGCACAAAAAGCAGCGTTTCATCCTAACGTAGATTTATCTGCCCGCTACGGTAGCCAAGATAGAGATGAACTTGGTCAAAATGAAACCAGAACAGAAGCGCGAGTCGGCATCGATATTAGCTATAATTTATATAATGGTGGTCTTGATAATGCCAATTTAGAACAAGCCTATCAGGATATAAACATTGCAAAATATCAACGCGATCAGTCTTGTATTGATATTCGTCAGAGCCTGCAAATTGCTTATTACAACGTTACTATATTAGAGCAAAAGTTACCGGCGCTTGATCAACACCGCGAATCATCAACTAAAGTTAAAATTGCATATAAGGATCAATTCGATATAGGCCAACGAACTCTACTAGACGTACTTGATGCCGAAAACGAATCATTTCAATCAACACGTTCATACATAGTGGCGCTTTATGACCGTCAATCAGCTATTTTAACTATGCTAAAAGAAATGGGGAAATTACTGCCAGCACTTAACGTGATGTCAGATAAATACCCTACATTAAAAGAGCTAACTGACGACCCTATTGTTCATAACGCACAAAATATCTGTCCGAGTTACGATGTAGCAACCACCTTTAGCCGCAAGGCATTTCTTCAAAAAAAAGCTAAGCAAGATAATGCATACATGAGTGTAACGGCTATGCCAAGGTACTTAGATATACCGCTGGAAACCGACACGACAGCAAGCAGCTTTACCGATGATGATGGTGACGGTGTACCAAATGAGCAAGACACTTGCCCAAGCACACCTTTGAGTACAAATGTAGATTTATCTGGTTGCACAATTTATAGCGCATCAACCTCAAATATAGAAATTGGTATTCCTTTTTCTGCTGATTCAAGCGATGTAAGGTCTCAATATATTCAAGAAATTAGTCGGCTTGCAGATTTTTTAAAAGAGAACCCAACTAAACAGGTTGAAATACAAGGTCATGCCTCTTTAGATGGAGACCGTATATACAACCGTAAACTATCAGAAAAACGTGCGTTTGCCGTAGCTGAAATTCTGATTAAGCAATTCGATGTAGAACCTAAACGTGTTAAATCGTTTGGGTATGGCATCGATCAACCACGTGTAAACGAAATATCAGTAAGAGCAAATGCTGCGAATCGACGTATCGAAGCTGTAATTACTGATATCTAAGTCAATTAACGTTATGTAAATAACCTAGACTCGACTTGAAATATTTAAGTCGAGTTTAGGTTTACTAGTAACAATCGTATGCAGTTCTACATAACATTGGATGGTGTATGGAATTAAACGATGTACTTGATCATGGTGGCATCCTCGTTGACTGCCTAGCAGTTTTATGTCGTCATCATGGTAAAGAGTTTTCAAGAGAAGCACTATTAAATGGACTTCCTCTAACTGATGGAAATCTTACTCCATCAGGTTTTTCGCGCGCAGCAAAGCGCATTGGCTTTAAATCAAAAGTAGTTAATAAGCCACTACAAAAAATTAATACAGCACTGCTACCTGCCATCTTAATTTTAAAAGATAACCAAGCCTGTGTTATTAATTCTATTGATTACGATAAACAGTTGGTGAGTGTAATTTACCCAGAACTTACAGAATCAGTTATCGAACAAAGCATTGATGAGTTAGCTGCTAACAGTGTAGGTTTAGTTATTTATGCTCAACCAGAGTTTGCATTTGATGAGCGAACACCTGTACTTGAAAAACTATCAAAAGACGGATGGTTTTGGGGAGTAATTAAAGAATGCCGCTCACTTTATAAAGACGTAATTATTTCGGCTGTTGCTTTGGGCTTTTTGTCGGTTGCTATGCCTTTATTTGTAATGAACGTATATGACCGCGTAGTGCCCAACCACGCAACAGAAACCTTATGGGTACTTGCCATTGGCATTTTAATAGCACTCACTGCTGACTTTGTTTTGCGCTTAGTAAGAGGCTACTTTGTAGAGCTTGCTGCCAGTAGAATAGATGTCAAAGTATCGGCTGTAATAATGGAGCGGGTATTAGGTATGAAACTAAAAAACCGCCCATCATCCGCAGGCTCCTTTGCTAGCAACATTCAATCATTTGAAGCTGTACGTAACTTTTTTAGCTCCATAACACTTGTCGCATTAGTCGACTTACCATTCGTAGTTTTGTATTTAATTGTTATTGCCATTATTGGCGTACCTCTAAGTTTACCTATTATCGCGGGCGCACTTATATTATTAGCTTACGCTATAGCCGCACACCGCAAACTTGAGGCTCTTTCAGAACAAACAATGAAAGCAAGCTCAATGCGAAATGCAGTATTAGTCGAAAGCTTAACCAATATTGAAGATGTAAAGAGCTTTCACTCAGAGTGTAAAACACAGTCTATATGGGAAAAGTCGACCATTTACATTGCACAAGTAAACGCACATAGCCGACTCGTTTCAAGCTCCATATCAAATACAGCATCATGGATACAGCAATGCGTAGGCGTAATAATAATGATAATAGGCGTGCACCTCGTTATTGAAGGTGAGCTAACTCAAGGCGGGTTAATTGCAGCCTACCTATTATCGTCTCGTGCTATGGGCCCAATCGGGCAGTCGGCCGCTGTTTTAGCACAATATCATCATGCCGCAATAGCAATGCAATCACTGAACGAGATTATGGAAAAAGAGGTCGAGCGTCCACCTGGTAAGCATTGGTTAAGCCACCCTATTTTGAAAGGCGATATAGAATTTAAAGATGTATGTTTTAAATACTCTGACGAATCTCATAATGCGCTCAACGGCGTTAGTTTTAAAATTAAAGCCGGTGAAAAAGTCGCCATTTTAGGACGTAATGGCTCAGGTAAAAGTACATTAGAAAAGCTTATTTTAGGACTATACGACCCCTGTTCAGGATCAATTTTGATGGACAATAATGATATACATCAAATTGACCCAGCTGAGCTTCGTCATAATATTGGCTACCTACCACAAACCGTTGCTCTGTTTTATGGAACCTTGAAAGACAACCTCACCATGAGTGCTTGGCATGCCAAAGACGAGCAAATTATTGAAGCTTGTGAGCGAAGCCAATTATTTGATTTAATTAATTCGCACCCAGACGGATTTGATTTACAAGTAGGCGAGCAAGGTCGTCAATTATCAGGTGGGCAGCGCCAAGCTGTAGGTATGGCAAGAGCCATAATTAACGACCCTCCAATACTATTACTAGATGAGCCAACCTCATCACTAGATCATAATAGTGAAAGTAAAATTATTAATAATTTAAAGGGTTATTCTAAAGATAAAACCTTAATCGTGGTGACTCACCGCTCATCATTACTTGAGCTTGTTGACCGAATTATAGTTTTAGATAACGGAAAAGTAGTTGCTGATGGACCAAAACAAAAAGTAATTGCAGCGTTAAATAATAAGACAGTGGAGCAAGCCTCATGAGTGACAATAAAAAACCACTTGAACAGCGCTCCTTTGAATCTGTTAGCAGAGCAATAGAAGCAAGAAAACAAGGCAAGCAATCAATATTTAATAAACTATTTAAAGGATGGATTTCTCCGCCTAACAGCCAAGACTGGGTAGTCGATGCGCAGTGGGAAAAAATGCAACAGGAGCCAGCAAGCGCTAGGTTATTGCTCTATTTAATTTGTTTAACGTTTATATGCCTTATTGTGTGGTCTGGCTTTGCTAATTTAGATGAAGTTGCTCGTGGTGAGGGGCGTGTTATTCCCTCCAATAAATTACAACTTATTCAATCTTATGATGGTGGTATGGTCGAAAAAATAAATGTAAAAGAGGGGCAAATAGTAAATGAGGGTGATGTACTCATTAAAATAGACCCTACCCGCTTTATTTCTAGCTTTAGAGAAAACCAATCCAAAGTTGAGTCGTTAAGCGCAAAAGTAGCGAGACTCAGAGCACTCACTCAAAAAAAGGAGCTCGTATTTAGTGAATCTGTTATTAAAAATGCGCCTAGAGTTGTGCAACATGAACGTTCTCTTTATTTGAGTAACAGCCAAGAATTAGAGCAACAAGTAAGTATTCACAAACGCCAACTAGAGCAGCGACACCAAGATTATATTGAAGCCAAAGCGGCACTTGAGCAGCATACGAGCGCGCTGCGCTTAACAAACAGAGAGCTCTCTGTTACTCGCCCATTGTTACGCACGGGCGCTATCTCAGATATAGATATTATTCGTTTAGAGCGCCAAATAGTTGATCTAAACGGCGAGATAAACAGAACCAAGGCAGTTATAAATAGGAGCCTTTCGGCCATTAACGAAGCTAAAAATAAAGTAACCGAAGTTGAACTCGTTATGATTAACCGTTGGAACAATGAACTATCCGAAGCGCTACTTAGACTAGATTCAATTAAAGAAACTGAATCTGGCTTGGCCGATAAAGTAACTCAAACCGAAATACGTTCTCCTGTTAAAGGCACTGTACAGCGATTATTAGTTAATACTGTTGGCGGTATTTTACAGCCCGGTAGTGATGTTATGGAAATTGTCCCGCTTGACGATCAACTTGTAGTAGAGGCAAAAATTCCGCCTAAAGACATTGCATTTTTACGCCCTGGGCAATCTGCGATGATAAAATTTAGTGCCTACGACTTTGCCGTATATGGAGGCCTTGAGGCAGAGGTTTTACATATTAGCGCCGATACCATTACAGATGACCGTGAGAATACCTTTTATTTGGTGCAACTAAAAACCACCAAAAATAACTTTTCAAAAGAGCTGACTATTATTCCAGGAATGACCACTCAAGTGGATATTATTACCGGTAAAAAAACCGTACTTGAGTATCTTTTAAAACCAGTTCTTAGAGCTACATCGCAAGCAATGACAGAGCGTTAAGCATTTAATAAATGGAGAAATAATGCGCCAAAGTATTTTTATTACACAGCCTGAATTTGAATCGAAGCACTGGCGAGCAGCGTTTCCTGGTTGTTTAATATGCACAAAAGAACCAAACAGAGTAACGGCATCAAGTATTATTTGGGTTTTAGCCGGTACACCGAACTGGCTTGAGCTCGTTAAAAAGTATTCTCAACAACGTTTACTCGTTATTGTTATGACCAACGAACTTGAAATAAATCAACTTAGGAGTGCGCTTGAAGCAGGAGCTAAAGGATACGTAGAAGCACTCGCCACCAAAGTAATTATTGAACAAGTACTTGAGACAATTTGTTCTGGCGGAATATGGTTACCAGGACAATTACTATCTAATTTAGTGGGAGCTTTATCAAATACACCGTTTAAATATGCGAGCACATGCGAGCTTGATTTACTCACCAAAAGAGAACGCCAAGTAGTTGATATTGTTGTAACTGGCGCTACTAATAAACAGGCTGCAGAGTCTTTAAATATTACAGAGCGTACGATTAAAGAGCATATGGGTTCTATATTTAATAAGCTAAAAGTACGCGACCGCATCCAATTAATGTTAGTTGTAAAAGGGCATTAACCGCACGGTTAATGCCTACTACTTACTCTTTAATAACCCCATCAAAGCCTAAGTTAATAAGTGTATCGAGGTCATCTTGACTGGTAACACCTTGTGCGACCACTTTAATACCAATAGAGTGCGCTAACGTACACACCCCTCGCAGGAATGTTTGGTTATCTTGGCTGTAACTAATATTGTGCCCATAAACGCTATCAACCTTAATCATTTCAAGCCCAAACTCTTGAATTTTTTCAATTTTAGTAAACTCAGGGCCTACACGTTTTAACGCCACCTTAGCGCCCATACACCTTACATCTTCACAAAAGCCTTTAAATATTTTAATTTCGCTGACGGCAATACTTTCTCGTATATCAAAGCAAATTTTAGAGGCTAAATCAGGAAATGCTGATAGATAGGTAAGAATTGAAGCAAGCGCAGCATCATCAAGTAATGTTTGGGCAGATAACTCAACCGAAATCAGCTCACTTGGTGGCTCAATACTATACTGAGCAACCAACGCCTTAATTAATCCCCAATCTAAACGCGCTAATAACTTTAAGCGATTAGCCCATTGGTAATAATAACCTGCCCTATATACTTGCCCGCCAAGCTCTAGGCTCAGTCCTAATTGATTTTGCATCAACTGCCCCGTAAAACTCGTTACTGGGTATGTGTTAATTTCTAGCGCTTTGTTATCTAGAGCTTCTTCTATTGCATTTTGCCAACTTGTTGCATCATCAAATAACTCGCTTTTTTGTTTATTGTCACTTACTTTTGCTTGAACACCTGGTTTATTATCGGCTGATTTTAAAAGTTCATCGGCTCGTTTTAATACATCAAACCGCGTGTCATTCTTTTGTATGTAAGTGCAACTATGCGGTATAGCTAATTCAATATTTTTATACTCTTCAATAAAAGATTCATGAAGCCTAACTACTTTTTCACTCAATACCTCAATATCATCAGTATCACTAAACAGTACTGTAAAGTCATTATGTGATATTCGGGCTATGTAGTTTTCTGAAAAGTGTGCTTCATTTGATTCTAAAAACTCGATTAAAACCTGCGAAAAACGACGTAAGAAATTAACCATTTCTACACGGCTAATTTGTTCGCTCATTTTATCTAGGTTTACAACCCGAAATAAAAACAAGGCGCCATGGGCATGATCTTTCGATTTTTGTAAGTGGGCCTCAAGCGTTGCACCAAAGTATTCTCTATTTGCTAAACCAGTTAGCTCATCATGTTGTGATTTAAATCTAAGCTCTTCTAAACGTTTACTATCTTCTTTAATAATACGACTAAAACGGGTAGATAATTGGTTCATAGATTGCACTAAACGTGCAAACTCAAATGTACGAGGGACGGTGGATTTAATAAAACGTTTTTCACCAAATGCATTAGCCTGATACACAACATCATCTAGTGGTTTTAATATCCTACTTAAAAAGTAAGCACTAACTATACAAGCAAAAAAAGCGACAATTAAAAAACTAAAAAATAGTTTAAGCGCACTTTCCCATAAGGCTTGCTCAGCATATTGACTATGGCTTTCTATAAATAAAGTACCAAATTGCTGCCAACCATTATTTACTTGCCCAACCCCTGGTTGAACATTTAATCCATACATTGCCCTAAACCACTGTGGAGCCGTCGCTTTAAGCTCATCGGTAAATGTGCGTTTAACAATCACCTCACCATTAGGGTTTTGTAGTTCTATTCGCTTATAGTGACCGGTATCAAATGTGGCTGAAACTAATAATTCAAGCTCAACAGGGTCTTTGTCTAATTGACTGATCATCAACGCAAGTGAGCTGGCGTTATCTACATTTTTTAAGTACAGCTGGGTCGAAAAATAACTTTTAGCCGAATTAGTACTAATTAAAACACTACTTATAAAGCCCACAAAAATAACAATTAATAATGCAATCCATAGCTCTTGCCTGAGTGTTATTTTTCGTTTTTTAAGATACTTAGATAAGGAAAATGATGCCATTACCACATAACTCCTTCTTTGGTTGTCTGCTCCAAAATTTTACGCCAGCGTGAAAGTCTTGCTGTTGGGCTGGCTACACTTTTGGTTGAATTATTAGCCCATAAACCTTGGCTGTTAAAGCTAAAAACAGGGCTTAAATCTACACGTTTTGCAGCAGGTAAAACCTTTGTTATTAAACTGTCTAAAATAAGTGGCTGAGCGTTTGGTGTAGCAAAATAACCTAACACCATATGCGCTTGCGTTTTGTTAGTGCCCGCAATTTTTGCTTTTACATAAATAAGGCGTAACTTGTCGTCGCTCACACCTAACGCTCTTAAGCTTATATACTTTGCTATTGCGTAATCTTCACAATCACCGAGGCCTCTGCCTAATGTTTCTAAAGGGGTTGCCCAATAATCGTTTTGTTTCCAAAGCAAAATATCTGTTTGGTAGCGTAAATTACGCGCAAAAAAATCATTAACAATAAGAATTTGTTGTTGCTCTGGCTTGTTTTGAGTTTGCACCAACATGCTTTGCCAGTTGCGTGCAACCGCCGCTCGCGCAGGCCCGTATTTTTGACCCATGAGCTCTATAAAGGTATTAAATTGAATAGTTAGTCGGCTTGCAAGCACACCACTGGAGAGTACAAAAAACAGCAATAGGTAGCGCAAATTGGCTTTGCACCATATAAATAATTGAGGATTTAAATGACTTGGCTTAATCGCCATTTACAGAGCCACTGTTAATATAAGTGGCAATAAAATACATCTGTTGAGCACTACGCAATCTGCTTAAAATTAATCCTAACAACAGCATAGCACTCAATATAAGAGGATGAGATATTTTGAATAACTTTTTTAGTAGTACGTTACTTTTTTAACTTCGCGTGGTTTTACTTCACCTATGTATAAATCGTGCACACGCTTCATATTAAGCTCAAGCTCGGTCACGTAAGTATCATCTACTGCGTAAGTTTTAATTATTTGTGCACCTTTAATAAGCCCCTGCACTTTACTTTCTAAGTAATCGTCTTGAGCAATTGAGCCTTCCACCGTTGTTCCTGCGGTAATTTTTTGCCCATAGACTTGCTCAGTAAGCTCGCGGTAAGCTTCAAGCTTAGAAGCCTTAATGGCCATAAGTTGCTTTTGCGACGCGTTAGCGCCTTTTTGCAAGCTAATAGGCGCATACCCTATCGCTTTTAAGACGGGGTAATTATTTGGCTCTACATATTTATATTCAACATGCTTATCAAAAACGCTGCTACAACCACCTAAGGTTAAACACCCAAGTGTAATAAGTAATGAAATTGCTCGCATAGCATTTAGCCCTTGTATAGTAATTAGCAGTACATATGCACGTTTAATGCCATTTATGGCATTACTAATAATTACCAAATAACATTGGTACAGTCCTTGCTCTACCTAGTTAATAGCTAACGTTTAATTGGAGTAAAAGTATGAAGTCGTTTTTATCATTGGCATTTGCAGGATTAAGCGCAACGGCATTATTAACGTTCTCCCCTTTTACTAAAGCACAGTGGTATGAATCAACGGGTCACGCGAACGTCCAAAATGGTGATACAAGCGCGGCTAAATCTGCCGCTATAAAAGATGCGATTACACAGGCGTTAGTATTCTCTGGCGCACGGGTTAGCTCTGTGCAAACCTTGGTAGATGGCGTGTTGATGCAAGATCAGCTAAAAATTAGCAGCCACGGAGAAATTCAAAAAATTGAACTGGTCAGCGAAAATAAATACGACAATAAATTTGCCGTTACATTACGACTCGATATTTTTTCTCAAACAGAGCAATGCCCACAAAATAGTTTTAATAAGTTTGTGGCCGTTACACAAAGCCAACTTGTTCATCGTGAACACGCCAAAATGGGTCAAATATTTGACGTAAGCAAAGCGATTAGCAAAAATATTTTTACTTCCCTGCAAAAATCAAAAATGAGCGCAGTACCTATTGCTTACTATAATAATGCAATAAGCGTTGATAAGTACTTTTCGCAGCAGCACGACTATTCAAATGCCCAATTAGAAGAAATATCTTCGCGCAGTAACGCTCAATATGTACTGCTTAGCCAAATAACGAGCCTTTCAACTAGCGACAAACTCAATAACGATTATGCATTTTGGCAAGACGAGGCGTATGAGCGCAGTTACAACATTGAATTTGTATTATTTGATGGCACTACCTATGAGCAACTTTGGCAAAATAGTTACCATACTCAAGCAATATGGCCGTTTGAAAAAACAACCATAGTTGACGTTAATAGTGATAGGTTTTGGCAATCGCCTTATGGGCAAAGCATAACTGATATCAACCAATCAGTAAGTTATGACATTCAAGCAGCTATGGCGTGTTTACCTACTCAAGGTAAAATAATGCATATGGAAAATAGCAAAATCGTTATTAACTTAGGTAAAGCTCATGGGTTAAAAAAAGGCCAAATGCTAAGCATTGCGCACCATAACTATTTAACCGACGCGGCAGGTAATGTTATGCCGCACACCATCACCACGCTTAATAAAATTCGCGTAGAGCAGCTTTATCAGCAAACTGCAGTAGCAGTCAGTATTGATGATAAACCACTACCTGGCGTGCAAATTAACGATGTTGTAGAAATAATCAGCCAAAACCTTTAAATATTTAATTAACTTTTTTAGTTAATTTAGCTTTTAAATTAGGGTGAGTCGATAACCACTCGCCCAATTGTTCTACACCAGATAAATGCGGATAATGCTTTCTGCATGCAAACACCACATTACGCTGCTGATTAGGGAATATAGGCAAGTAATCAATCCCTACACGGTCGGTACATGCCAGTTTTGGTACAAATGTAATACCGTCATCCATGGCCACTAACGCTAATAATGTTTCTAAACTATTACCTTTATACTGGTTAGATACATCGACTCCCGCAGAAAAACAAAACTTTTGGGCTTGATCTTTAAAGCAATGACCATCACTTAACATTAGTAGGCTGCATCCTTGAAGGTCGCTCAACGCCACTTTTTTATGCTTAGAAAGCGCGTTATCTTGTGATACCGCCACTAAAAAATCTTCTTTGTATAAAGCAACCGTATGGTAATTAATAAGCTCTGGCACATCGGCTAAAATAGCAAAGTCGAGTTCGCCATTATTTAAAGCTTCTAAAATTGTTGCTGTTTGCATCTCAATAAACGAAAACTGACTATCAATAAATGCCGCTTTCATTGATGTTAATAACGCAGGCAACAAGTAAGGCGCAATGGTAGGAATAATACCAATAGTTAATTTACCTTGTAGAGGCTCATTAGAAGTAGCAGCAAGTTCTTTGAGTATTTGCGTTTGTTCTAAAATAATCTCTATTTGCGTCAACAAACGTTCACCTTTTGCTGTTAACGTAACTTGTTTAGTTGAGCGGTCAAATAAAGTAACGCCAAGCTCATGTTCGAGTTTTTTTACTTGGCCACTTAATGTAGGCTGACTTACAAAACATGCATCGGCAGCTTTGCGAAAGTGCTTGTATTGCGCTATTGCTTTTACATATTCAAAATCTTTTAAGTTCATATTCAGCTCTACGTGATAGTTTATAACTATCAGTTTAATACAAACAAACGATTGGAACTATATTTAATTGTTCGCCATAATGGCTATCAACAAATCAAGAGGAACAAAAACTATGTTAAACAATATCGAAGGTCAAACAGTCCCAAGTGTTACATTTGCAACTCGTCAAAATAACGAATGGAAATCAGTAACAACAGATGAAATTTTTAAAGGTAAAACGGTTGTAGTGTTTTCACTACCTGGTGCATTCACACCAACATGTTCATCAACTCACTTACCACGTTACAACGAATTAGCGGGCGTACTTAAGCAAAATGGCGTTGACGAAATTGTATGTTTATCAGTAAACGATACCTTTGTAATGAACGCATGGGCTGAACATCAAGAAGCGCAAAACATTACTTTATTACCAGACGGCAACGGCGAATTTACTGACGGCATGGGCATGTTAGTAGACAAAAACGACCTAGGCTTTGGTAAGCGCAGCTGGAGATACTCTATGCTGGTTAAAGACGGCGTGATTGACAAAATGTTCATCGAACCAGATTTACCAGGTGACCCGTTTGAAGTATCTGATGCAGACACAATGCTTGATTACATCAACCCTAAGCAAGCTAAACCAGAACCTGTAAGCATCTTTACTAAACCTGGCTGTCCTTTTTGTAAAAAAGCAAAAGAGCTTCTTGCAGAAAAAGGCTTCGCATATGAAGAGATTGTTATGGGTGCCGGCGCATCACTAACAAGTCTAAAAGCTGTATCTGGTCGTGACACTGTTCCACAAATATTCATTGGTGGTAAACACATCGGTGGTTCAGACGACTTAGAAAAATACTTTGCTTAATTAAGTAAAAAATAGCAGGGGCGTACGCGCCCCTCTATATCAATCTCATCGCTTAGATTGAAAATAATAAAGGATACCACTATGAAAGAATTGCAAACCGATGTTGTTGTTATAGGCGCTGGCACTGCCGGTTTAAGTGCTTATCGTAATGCTAAACAGTTCACACAAAATGTATTAATGATCGAATCAGGTCCATACGGCACCACATGTGCACGTGTTGGTTGTATGCCAAGCAAGTTATTGATTGCAGCCGCCGAAGCCGCACACGCAATTGAAATGGCACCTGCATTTGGTGTTCATAGCTCAAAGCCAGTCATTGATGGCAAAGCAGTTATGGCACGCGTTAAAAGTGAACGAGATCGTTTTGTAGGATTCGTAGTAGAAGCCGTAGATGAATTACCAGATGGTGATAAAATTCGTGGTTACGCTAAATTTTTAGACGCAAACCGCATACAAATAGACGACCATACAATTATAACAGCAAAACGCTTTGTAATTGCCACCGGTTCACGCCCTTCATACCCTGGCGTATTTAATAACTTTGGTGACAAACTTATTATAAACGACGATGTATTTGATTGGGATGACCTACCAGAATCAGTCGCTGTATTTGGCCCTGGTGTAATAGGTCTTGAAATTGGCCAAGCACTTAGCCGACTAGGCGTAAATGTAAAACTATTTGGTGTAGGCGGCGCAATTGGCCCACTTACAGATCCAGTAGTAAAAGACTACGCGAATACTGTTTTTGCTGAAGAATTTTTTGTAGATACCGACTCAAACGTATCTGACATGATGCAAGTTGGCGACAAAACACAGCTAACTTACACCGACAAACAAGGTGAAAAACACACCGAACAGTTTGACTACGTACTTGCAGCCACAGGCCGAGTACCTAACGTAGATAAACTAGGCCTTGAAAACACCGGCATTGAACTTGATGAACGCGGCGTACCGCACGCAGACACACATACAATGCAATGTGGTGAGTCGAACATATTTATAGCCGGCGATGCAAGTAACATGCTCCCATTGTTACACGAAGCATCTGACCAAGGTGCTATTGCAGGTCAAAATGCAGGGCGCTTCCCAGATGTACGTATAGGTCTGCGCAGAGCAAAAATTGCAGCTGTATTTAGCGACCCACAAATAGCCATGGTCGGCGAAAGCTACAAGCAAATTACTGACCGATTAGGCCCATGCGGTTGTTTTGAAGTAGGCGAAGTAAGCTTTGAAAACCAAGGCCGTAGCCGAGTAATGCTTAAAAACAAAGGTCATATGCGTGTATATGCAGAGCAAGGTACAGGCTTATTTTTAGGTGCAGAATTTATTGGCCCACAAGCCGAACACATCGCTCACTTATTAGCTTGGGCTGTACAAAACAAAATGACCGTACCAGAAATGCTTGATATGCCATTTTACCACCCAGTAATTGAAGAAGGGTTACGTACCGCCCTTCGCGACTTAAACGCCAAACTTAAATTTGGCCCAGACATTGTAAATTCATGTATGGAATGTGGCCCAGGCGCATAACCTATTTACCACACATACAAACTTGCTAAGCAAAAGCCAAAACTAACGTTTTGGCTTTTTTTTATAATTTTTTTAAGCTGACCTCTCAAAAAAAAATTTAGCTGTTACACTTAATTGATAATTCAATTAAAAAGATGGAATAGCTATGCCCAATAATAAATTTAGACTAGTCACTCGCAGCGATTTTGATGGCTTAGTTTGTGCCGTATTGCTCAAAGACTTAGACCTAATTGACGATATTTTATTTGTTCATCCAAAAGACATGCAAGATGACAAAATAGACATTACCGAAAACGACATTACGACCAACCTCCCCTACGTTGCAGGCTGTCATATAGCATTCGATCATCACCTTAGTGAAACCGTTCGCAACTCAAGCGACATAAAAAACCATATTATTGACCCAAAAGCACCATCAGCAGCTCGCGTAGTTTATGACTATTATGGCGGCGCTGAAAAACTTCCAAATATTTCTGTTGAAATGATGGACGCGGTAGACAAAGGCGATGCTGCTCAGTTTTCAAAAGACGAAATATTAAACCCAACTGATTGGGTATTAATGAACTTTATTATGGATGCACGAACTGGACTAGGCCGTTTTCGCGAGTTTAAAATTTCAAATTACCAATTAATGATGAAACTGATTGATGCGTGTAAAGATCAGAGCATCGAAGAAATCCTACAAATGGAAGACGTAGCCGAACGTGTTGCTTTATATAACGAGCATAACGAAAAAGCCAAAGAGCAAATTTCTCAATGCGCTACCGTCCATAAAAACTTAGTGGTCCTTGATTTAACTCAAGAAGAAACAATTTACGCCACAAACCGATTTGTTATTTATGCCATGTACCCCGACTGCAATATCTCGATTCATAAAATGTGGGGCCTTAAAAAGCAAAACGTAGTGTATGCCATAGGTAAATCAATCACTAACCGCAGTTCAAACACCAATGTTGGCGAACTGTGCCTTAAATACGGCGGCGGCGGCCATTTAAATGCAGGTACTTGCCAAGTAGAAACAAGTAAAGCTGAAGCCGTGCTTAGTGAGTTAATCGATAAAATTACTAGTGATGGTTAATATTAATTTACAATAACCAGAGTCATATCATAGCTCTGGTTATTTTATTTTAGTAAAGAGAGTTTTAATCACTCTCTTTTTCATATAAATTTCTGTAATCATAAAAGAAATAATGGCCTCATGTTAGATACTAAAAACTTCGAAAAAACACTTTATCAAGATACCAAAAAAGCATTTAAAAACATTATACAAAAATACGGTAACGATCTTTATGTAATGGGCTTTTACCACACAGGTAGCTACTCACTACTTCCAATGTTTAATACCTTATCGGGTTTAAAAAAAGTATTTGAAGAAGAGTACAGCAATGATGTAAGTAGTTTCTACTTGGCTAAATGGAATCCAGAAGACTACCCTACGCTTGAGGATTATTCCGAATACTTTGATGAAACAACTCTAGAGTGTCAAAAACTAGAAAACAGCATTGATTTGTTTCAATCAGATATAGAAGCAATGGATAATTGGCATCAATGGCTTACAACTATGGAGAAAGTACTCATACAATTAGATGCAGAAGGAATATTTTCAAATGGTATTGAACGCGAAAAAATCACTTTAGCAATACTCGCCTATGATGAAGAAGAAAGCATTCAATTTAAAAGAATCAAACGACTTAACCCACCAACCGTTCTAGCACAGATTCAAGCTGACTTTGAAGCCATGATTACAGAGCGTGAAGAATACGAAAAAGAAGCTTCAAGCGCCTTTAATTAAAAAAGCGCAACACGACTACATATACGCTATACACAAAGTATAAGGAAGGGAAGTGAAGATATAAATCATTGATTTAATTGGTAGCCCCTGCAAGAATCGAACTTGCAACTGCCCCTTAGGAGGGGGCCGTTATATCCATTTAACTAAGAGGCCACAAATAAGCTGTGTGCTTAGAGGTGTGAATTATAACGGCATCTGGTTTTTTATATCAAGCGACAACTGAACTTAATTACTTGATAAGTATATATCTTCTTTATTTAGTACATAAATTGGGATTAGTTTTCGACTACTCGCGACGATTTTTTTTGTATGCGCGTTAATTACACGTGTATTTACAACAACAGCATCACTGCGATAAATTAATGTACCCGCTAATACATGGCTCGCCATTTGCTCTTCGCTAAGCTTTTCAATATCACGCGAGAAAGCAAAATCACCACGGCTATTTACATCTATTGTTTGGGTTGTTTTAAAATCAACCACGCCATAACCAAACTTTTGTAACTGATGAATTAACGTTTCAGAAATTTGATTACCCAATTGGTTGCTTTTAGTAAGCGATGAATCAAGATCTACTAAGGTAGTAACGGCAATATTAATATTGGTGTCGGTATCACTTTCATACTCAAGCGTATCAACCAGATCAAGTGCCATTTGCTCTACATAGTTAGCAAGTGTTTTATGGTGCTTAAGTGGTGTGAACTGCTGAGATGGATCGTATTCAACTTGCGATTGTATCGCTTGATTATTATAAGCAATATTAAGCTGATCATTACCACCGTTTACTGTGTAATCTGTTCGTGTTGTGCTTTCGTTATGCTCATTATTATGCGTCATTGAGCAGCCTGTTAACCCAATTAAAGTAGTAAATCCAACGATAGTAATTAGTATATACGACATAGTTAGCCTCACTTGCTTGCTTGCTTAAGCATTATGCCATCAGTGCGGTAGTTACTATTAAGTGCATCAACAACTGACTGCGGAATAAAACCTTGCGCAGTGCCTACTACGGCTTTGCTTTGCAGCCCAATAATACGTGCATTTACAAGGACTCCTCCTTGACTACTCACTAATGTTCCAGCGAGTACGTATTTAAAGTTTTGATCTTGGTTAAGCTCTAAATAATCTCGACTAAATACAAAGTCTCCTTCAGCTGTAACACGCATGTAGTCGGTTGTTTTAAAGTCAATAACGGGTATACCAAAATTATGTAGCTCGTGCATAAAACTTTCTGATATTTGATTACCCAGTAAACTACTGTCATTAAAATCATCATCTAAAAATACAAAACTTGAAACAGCTAATGGTGTTTTTCCATTAACATATTGCAGATTTTCAACCATGTCTTGCATTATTCCGCGTACATAATGATTTATGTTCTTTCGCATTGGCGGAGTCGGCTTAGTATGACTATTTTTTTGAGCAAAGTCCGATTGAAATAAACGGTCATTGGATACTGGATCTGCAACATCACGCTGATTATTAACGAGTTGCATTGTTTGGTTATTATTTTGAACCTGGGCCTCGTCTGTACCTGTATTCATACCATTTAGTATATGCGAACAGCCAAAGCCCAAAGGTAAACAGAGGGTAATTAATAGGTTTCTCATTTTGTGCTCCTGATTAGTATTCGCTGCGGTATAAGTAGCCATCGCGTTGCTGTATTTTTTCATTGCCCCACATTACATTAATTGGGATCTCGGTACTTCCCGCAGAGAGCACTTGTTTATTTTCAATATTCACAAGCCGTGCATTAACTATGTATGCATGCTGCTGACGAGTCACTGTTCCTGTGATAACTAAGTCAATATTTTGGCGGTTTCGTAATTTACTTAAATCGCGACTTAAAATACTGTCTGAGTTTTCTGATAAAGAGAGGTTATTCCCAAGTCTGTACTCAACGGTGTGATAACCCAGTTGAGTAAATTGTGTAAGCAGACTTTCTTGGATCTGCTGACTTAAGCCTGAGGCCTGCCCTGTCACTAATTTTGTATCTAGTGCATCTGCATAAAAGAAGCTACTAACGCCAACACGTGCATTAGCATTTAACGCTCCATTTAGGTGGTTAAGTTGCGACGTTAAATTAACTACATAATCATTAACCGTAAAAGGAGCCATGGCCGCTTTAGGTGCATTTGTAGGCACACTTGGTTCTGGTGGTGGCACCAAGTTACAAGCAGCTAAATTTAAAAATAATAAAGGCAGTAAAAGGCGCATAATTGCCATCCTCTTCAAAACATACTGAGGATGAAGCAATTTGTATGCCTATATCGTACTTCTGTAAGGTTGTTGAACATAATAGCTAACAAAACATGTTACTTGTTGCTTTATAAGGGCTAAACAATCACTTTTTGCGTCCGCTGAATTACTATAAGCACCTAACTTCAATCGATAAAAAGTTGTGTTATTAACACTTACGGTTTCTACATTTATCTCAGTGGGTGAGATAATATTTTGTGGTATTTTTTCTTGGAATTCGCTGAGCTTCTTTTGCAATGCATTTTTATTTTTAAAAGCGGCAATTTGTAAAGCAAACAATGCCGTGTGGGTTTTTAATATACTTTCGTTATTAACTTCATCATTTACACGAGTATTTAGAGCATCAGAATCATTTAGTTGTTTTAGATTAGTAGCAAGCTGCGTTAATTTATTTTCTAACTTGAGTAGCTCCTCTACTTTTGGTTGAGAGCTTTCCCATTGTGCAGCAGAAATTTTGAGCTGCTCTAAATCAGACTTTTGAATAAGAATCGGTTGCGGGGTTGCTTGAGTCACTTTAACTTGTTGAGATGAGTTACATGCAGATAAAACAAGTACACCCATTAGCATCATGCATTCTAAACTCCATTTTAATAACATTTAACTTCCCTAAAATGACGTTGTTTAGGGGGTTGTTTATCCCCTAAACGTATTTAATTATGAAGGGTGTATTTTATGGATAAACAATTTTTAAGCAAGTTTCTTAACTACAGCCTTACTGGCTTATCGGTGTAGTTACTTACTATGCAATCGAGTTTATACAGCTTGAATACGTCACAGTCTGCTTTTGCATTTTTAAAGTTTTGGTAAGAGCCAAGTTTTAGCCTGTAAAACATTTTGTCGTTTATTTTGGCGGTTTCTACGTTAGTCAATATTTTGTCTCTAAACAACGGTGCTGCTTTAGTATTTAGCTCTTGCCATGCTTTAGCCACACCTTGCTCTGAGTCAACCGAAGCTACCTGCAAAGCAAATACATGTTTTGGTTTATTTAATTTTACAGCTTGTTTTTTATTACTGTAGTTTTGTTTAACTTGTTGGCGTGATTTAACATTACGTGTGTTTCGAGGTGAGCGTACAGACTTGCTGCTATACCCTTGATTAGACTGCGCAATAGCTTTGCTGTTTATAATATCAATATGATTTACGAGGTAAGTTATTTCTTTTTCTAATCTTAAAATTCGCTCTATACCTTCGCGTGCTTGTTGCCACTGCATTGCAGCATCTTTTAGTTGAGCAAGCTCCAAGGCTGTAATTGACACGTAGTCTGGCGAGTTACTTTGAGGTTGTTCGTCAATGGTTTTTATTTCAGGCGTAACGCTGCATGCTGTGCCAAATAAAAGCATTAGCAAGCTAAGTAAAAGCCCAATGTTATTTTTTTTATATATAAACATGTATTTGCTGTCCTGAAAGCAGTGTTTTTCACTACATTTCAGTTAAACATTCTCACAAGAAAGCGTTTAACTTTATTTAAGCTGTGAGCTATAAAACTTAGCTCTTCGCATGCTTGTCAGTGTTTTGTAAAACACAACGTTGCATACTCCCACCCTTCCTTGAGAGCATTATTTAATACAAATTCAATGCCAGTTAACACAAACTTTACAACATAAATAACAATATGTCTGTAATGACTTAAAAACTTTTATTTTAGAGCTATTCCTTTCCTTATTTTATTCTAGGGCCTGTTGACCTTTCAGAATTAAAATTTGTTCAATCTAGGGGCCATTTAATCGCGGCGCGAGGTTTGTAACCTAGTGGGCTCGATTACTGCTCCTGCGTTATTCTACTGACTTACATCCCTGTAAGAATAAGTAAAAACCGAGTAAAGCTTCCGCGTCCTGCTCACGCCACTTACCTACATCCATGTAGGCAACAAAGAGTAAATTGCCCCGAGGCAGAACCCTTCGGGCAGCGCATGTTTGACATCTATGCTACGTTATCGCCTATTTATGGGGAATAACCACACTACATAGGCTCTGCCTTGCCTAAATACCAAACAGCCTGTTGCAAATTCAACCTCGAAAGATGAACAGGCCCTGATAAAACTCATAAAAAAGGCGCCGATATAGGCGCCTTTCATGATTTACATTAACTGTTAAATCAGTTTTTTAATAAATGACTTTAATTCATCAGCAAATTCATCGCGACGAAGTGCAAATTCAATAGTCGCTTTTAAATAACCAATTTTACTTCCACAATCGTGGCTACGGCCTTTTATAGCGTATGCATCTACTTTTTCGTGTTCCATTAACATCGCAATTGCGTCAGTTAATTGAATTTCATTGCCTGCTCCTTGCGGAGTTTTTGCAAGTAACGGCCATATGTTTTCGCTTAATACGTATCGACCCACTACAGCTAAGTTAGATGGTGCTTCGTCTACTGGCGGTTTTTCTACCATATTAAAGATTGCTGAGCTTTCACCTTGCTTTAGGTCAACATCGCCTAAATCAACCACACCAAACTTATCTACTTCATCCATTGGTACTGGCTCAACCATTATTTGGCTATGCTTGTTTTGCTCAAAATTAGCGATCATTTCTGCTAAGTTATCTTTTTTAAGATCGCTCTCTACATCGTCAATAATTACATCCGGTAGAATAACTACAAACGGTTCGTTACCAATAATAGGCGCAGCACAACTTATAGCATGGCCTAAGCCTTTTGCTTCACCTTGGCGTACGTGAATAATGGTTACGTCTTTAGGGCAGATTGCTTGCACTTCGGCAAGTAGTTGCCGCTTTACACGCTTTTCTAAAGTAGCTTCTAGTTCAAAGCTCGTATCGAAATGATTTTCGATTGAATTTTTACTTGAGTGAGTTACTAACACTATTTCTTTAATGCCTGCAGCAACGGCTTCGTTTACTACATATTGAATTAAAGGACGGTCTACCACTGGCAGCATTTCTTTAGGAATTGCTTTAGTGGCTGGTAACATACGAGTACCAAGGCCTGCTACTGGGATCACTGCTTTCATTTTATGTTTTCCTTAATCTTTTATTATACTGAAAATGGGTATTGAATCGCTTCGTGGCATTGATAGCCTGTTACTTCAAAGTCGTCTCGTGTTACCCACGTTTCTATGTCTTCTAATGATTTAATTTCTGGATTAATTTTTAACTGAGGTGATGCAAATGGCTCACGCGTTAACTGCACATCACGCATCAGCTCAAGTTGGTTTTCGTAAATATGTGCATTAGCAATTTTATGATACGCCTTACCCGCTTTGTGGCCTGTAATTTGAGCCACTAGCGCAAGCAACACAAAACACTGAATTTGATTAAAATTAAGGCCAAGTGGCACATCACAGCTTCGCTGATATGATGTTAAATATAGCGTATCGCCAAGTAACGAAAAAGTGTGTGTATGCATACACGGGCGCAAGCAACCAAGCTCAAACTCACCTGGATTATAAAACGTGATTATTTCACCACGGTCATCAATGCCATTTTTTAAGTTATTAATAACTTTTGAAAGCTGATCAAGCGTTGAGCCATCTGGTCGTTGCCAACCACGGCCTTGTACGCCATAAACACGCCCCATGTCATCCTCACCTTTACGGTTAGGGTTATTAAGCCATGCATTGTTATCGTTTGCGTTAGCATCCCATGTTTTACAGCCAATTTCACGAAACTGCTCAGCGCTGTCGTACCCGCGTAAATATCCTAGCAATTCAGCAATCGCTGCTTTGTAGTAACTTTTGCGTGTAGTGATCATCGGAAACTGATTATTAGCCACATCGTATTCTAAATCAGCATTGATAACGGTTAAACAACGCGTACCTGTACGTTTATTTTCGACCCACTGCCCTTCGTCAACAATACGCTGACATAATTCTAAATATTGTTTCATGCTTTTCTTATTATGCCTTAGCTGGTGTAACGTGTTGTGGTTTCTTATATGCCCAAATTAACAAGCCTAAACCACCCACTATCATAGGTAACGAAAGTATTTGTCCCATTGAAATAAAGTCTGCAAATAAACCTAATTGTGCATCAGGTTGGCGGAAATATTCAATACAGAATCTAAACACGCCATAGCCTAATAAAAATACACCGGCTACACTGCCTGCTGGGCGTGGCTTTTTAATAAACCATTGCAGGATTAAAAACAGCACTAGGCCTTCAAAAAATGCTTCGTATAATTGCGATGGGTGACGCGCAAGCGGACCGCCCGTTGGAAATACCATTGCCCATGGCACGTCGGTAACTCGGCCCCATAATTCACCGTTTATAAAGTTACCAATACGTCCAGCTAAAAGCCCTACAGGAACCAGTGGTGCAACAAAGTCGCCCACTTGAAGAAGCGACTTTTTACGCGTCCACGAAAAAATTGCGACGGCAGTTATAACGCCAAGTGTTCCACCATGAAACGACATACCGCCCTGGTCTATTCTAAATAAATACAGTGGGTTTTCTATAAAGTAACTAAACTGGTAAAACAATACGTAGCCAATACGCCCGCCTAGTATTACCCCTAACATGCCGTAAAACAGTAAATCGCTTACTTGCTCTTTAGTCCAACCCGAATTTGGCTTTGATGCTTGACGATTTGCAAACCACATCGCAAATGCAAAACCTATTAAATACATTAAGCCATACCAACGTACGCTTAGCGGTCCAACAGAAAAAATAATTGGATCAATTTGAGGAAACTCAAGTGCCATAAAAAATAAACCTTTAGCTAAAAACCATTTTAATTGCGATAACTACAAGCAGCACCGCGAAAACTTTTTTAATTGTATTAACAGGTAAATAGTGAGTTGCTTTGGCGCCAATAGGCGCAACAAACCACGAGGTAATAACAATTCCAAATAATGCAGGTAAATAAACAAACCCAGCAAAACCATGCTCTAAATCGGTAACATGCCAACCTGCGCTGATGTAACCAATAGAGCCAAATAATGCTATAACAATTCCGCACGCGGCTGCGCAGCCAATTGCTTTTTTTATATCAACCGAGAAATAATTAAGCATAGGTACTATTAAAGCACCACCGCCAATACCAATTAAACCTGATAATCCGCCCATTATCGCAGAAAATCCACCTAAAATAGGACCTGCCGGTAACGGTTTATCTGACATCGGTTTATTACGCGCGGATAGCACCATTCTTGCTGCAATAAATACAACACTTATAGCAAACACTGTACGCAATATTTGTTCAGGGATTAAACTTGCTGCAAAGCCACTAATAAGTGCACCTAAAGCCACGCCCGACATAACCCATGGGGCTATATCCCAAGGTACATTATCATTTTTATGATGAGCCAACGCTGAAGACGTTGAAGTAAATAAAATAGAAGCGAGTGAGGTTGCAATAGCAATTACTAATACATGATCAGCTGACGTTACATTAAATGAGAGTAGCAGAGTGCTTAGAACTGGAACGATAATTAAACCGCCACCAATGCCTAGTAACCCAGCTAAAAACCCAACAATACAGCCTAGTAGTGCACAGCTTGCGACTAACAAACCTAAGTCATACATAGTAATCTCAAATACCCTTTTAAGGTTTATATATTAAAGGATTATAAAACTAATAGCATCTGTGTATTGCAATTAATTAGGCGTATAAGCTTATTTAGGAGTGTAAAACAAATCACCTAATTTATGCTCTAGCATAAAGCTTCGCGTTAAACGTAGTACTTGTTTGGCTGTAGATTGCGCTAAGCATTCACTTAATAGTTGTTCCATGTCACTAACATTTAAACGTCTAAGTACCCATTTAACTTTATTAAGCGATGATAAATTCATACTAAGGCGCCTGTAACCCATGGCAATAAGCAAAATAGCTCCTTCAGGATCGCCGCCTAGTTCACCACACAAACTAAATGGCAGTTCATATTGCTCACATTCGCGCGCTACTTTATTTAGTACCCTGAGTACGCCCGGGTGATAAGGGTTAAAAAGTTCGGCAACTCGTGCATTAGCCCTGTCTACTGCTAATAAATACTGTGTTAAATCGTTACTACCTACTGAGCAAAAATCGACTTTTTTTGACCACTCTGGAAGCATAAATACACTTGAAGGTACCTCTAGCATTATACCTATGTCGGGTCTTTCTATGGTTTGCTCTGGGTATTTTTCACTTAACTCAAAATAAGCCTGTTCAAATAACGCAAGTGACTCATCAACTTCTTCAGTGCCGCTGATCATAGGGAGCATTATTTTTAAATTACCCAAACCAATGTTTGCTTTAAGCATCGCTTTTAGTTGATCTAAAAATAACTCTGGATGATCAAGGCTAATACGAATGCCACGCCAACCTAAAAATGGGTTTTCTTCGGTAATGTTAAAGTAATCGAGTACCTTATCGCCCCCAATATCCAATGTACGCATAACCACAGGATTAGGATGATAGCTAGTTAGTACTTCTCGGTACCAGTTTTCTTGCTCTGATTGCGAAGGAAACTGACCTTTTTGCATAAACCACGCTTCGGTTCGATAAAGCCCCACACCGTCACAAATATGCGCGCTACTTTGCTCGGTATTAAGCTCAAGGCCTGCGTTTAATAATAAGCTAACATGTTCACCGTCAAGCGTAATTGATTCTGAGTCTTGCTCTGCTAAAAAGCGGTTATTAAGTAGGTTATCTTGATGCTGTAACTCTGTGTATTCATCCATCAACATTTGCGAAGGCGATATATATAAACGCCCAGCAAATGCATCTAAAATCATCGGTTTGCCATTAAACTGCAGTAGAGGTAAATCTTCTATACCCCAAATGGCAGGGATCCCCATCGCACGCGTTAATATAGAAGCATGGCTATTTGCAGAGCCATTTACGCTTACAACGCCTGTTAAGTGACCTTTTGGCACCTCAGCTAGCATGGCGGGTGTTAAGGTATTAGCAATTAAAATAGTGTTGGCCGGATAATTTTTAACAGCGTGCTCGGTATTTACAAGATGATGTAATACGCGAAGACCAATGTCTTTAACGTCAACAGCACGCTCTTTTATATAAGGGTCTTGCATGGCATTAAATTGAGATATTAAACGCTCTATTACAATTTTTAGGGCGCTTTTAGCACACCAGCCTTCTTGTAATTGCATTTCAACATTATGCCCTAAACTTTTAGCGTCAAGCAGTTGTTGATACACATCAAATACCGCAAGAGCTTCGTGCGGAATAGAATCGCTTAGCGTCATAGATAGGGTATTAAATTCTTTGCGTGTTGCAGCTACAGCTTGAGTAAACAAACGGCGCTGCTCAGTAACGTCACTGTCTTTTAAAAGCTCAATAGATTTAAAATCGAGTTTTGGTAATACAACAAATGCTTGCCCTATACCTATTCCAGGCGCGCTCGATACGCCTTTTAAAACAGACGTTTGATGAGATGACTCATCTTGGCGGAGTATTTCTTTAATTTCAGCATGCGCTAATTGTGAAGCAAGTTGAGCAGAAAGCGTTATTAAAAACGACTCTTCGTCTTGGCTAAATACACGTGCCATTTTTTGTTGAACAACAATAACACCCAGTACTTTTTTTTGATGAACAACGGGTACAGATAAAAAAGCGTTGTAGCCTTCTTCATTTACTTCGGGGGAAAGCTTAAAACGAGGATGCGATTTAGCAAATGCAATATTAATAGGCTCTTCGCGTTGCGCTACTAGGCCAACCAAACCTTCGGTAAAACCAATTCTAAACTTACCTACCGCATCGGGGTTTAGTCCTTCGGTTGCCATAAGTACAAAATTGTCTTGGCTGTAATCTGCAAAATAAATGGAGCAGCACTGGGTTTTCATGGCATCTTTAACCATTTGCACAAAGCACACTAATGCGCTGTCTAAATTCGCTTGTCGCGATACAGACTCCGCAATAGATCTCAGTGTAGCCAGCATACCCTGCTCCTTTATTGTATCGAGAAATTACTACCTTTTACTTCGCCAATGATCTTTATGTTGTTCTCTCTTATTAAAAGGCATAGCGAAAGGAGCAAACTCTTTCATTACTCGTCGATAAACATCCCGTTTAAACGATACAACCTGTCGTACAGGATACCAATAACTTACCCAGCGCCAATCATCAAACTCTGGATGATGGGTTTTAAGTAAATTTACATCTTCGTCTTTACAGCGTAATTTTAGTAAAAACCATTTTTGTTTTTGCCCAATACACACCGGACTAGAGTCTCGGCGGATTAATCGTTTGGGTAATTTATAGCGTAACCAATGTTTTGAGCTTGCGACTATTTCTACATCTTCTGGTCGCAACCCTACTTCTTCGTGTAATTCACGGTACATGGTTTGTTCTGCAGTTTCGCCATCATCAACACCACCTTGGGGAAATTGCCAAGAGTGTTGACCATAACGTCTGGCCCAAAAAACCTGTCCCTGATTATTGCAAATCACAATTCCGACATTGGCACGAAAACCTTCGGCATCAATCACCTTAGTGCCTCATTTGTAAGTCGATTTTTAATGATTGTTCCACATTAGCCGCAATACGGCAAATACTATTATACCCAAGCCAATTAGTGAGCTAAGTTTGAGCTTTTAGTATGTTGATAAATTAATAGAGAATAGGTAAATATTTAGAAAATAACTCAGCAAAGCTATTGCGGTTCTTGTTTTCCTCTAGTTACTCACAGTTTGTGCATAACTTTTGTAAAACACGCTCATTTTGCAAACAAATCCACAATATTAGATCTTAAAACTTAGCTTCTCCACAGATTCTGTGGATAAACATGTTCATATAGTTGTATTTATCCTTACAACTTTTAAATGGCTTAATCAAAACTGAACGTGCACATTTAAAAAAACCTGCAGAGTCAGTAACTTAAAGTAAAGTAGCTTAATTTCAATATGTGCAAAATTAACACAAACAACAGGCGGGCAAAAAACGTACAACCCTAAAGATATCCACGGCTTAGCCTATTTGCTATCATGGCTATGGTATTTATACAACCGAAATTAAGAATATGCGACCTACAAAACCACACTCAATAAACGACTTAATGCAGCGCGTTAACAGTATTGCCGGATTAACACTTGGGCAACTTGCAAACCAGTACCATTTTAAAACACCTGATGATTTACTACGCGAAAAAGGTTGGACTGGTCAGTTAATTGAATACGTACTAGGTGCTACTGCGGGCTCAAAACCCCTCCCCGATTTTGAAGATTTAGGAATTGAGCTAAAAACACTGCCTATTTCTTATAAAGGTAGGCCACTGGAAACTACGTTTGTATCGGTTACACCTTTAATGAACGTGACGGGAATGACGTGGCATACCAGCTCTGTGCGTAAAAAACTAAATCATGTTTTATGGCTGCCAATTTTAAGCGAACGTGATATTGCGCCGTTTGACAGAACCATCGGCAGCGGCTTTTTGTGGCAGCCTTCACCTGAACAAGACGCTTTGTTACAACGCGACTGGGAAGAGCAAATGGAGCTAATTGCGCTAGGTAGAGTCGACGAAATATCAGGCCATTTAGGCGATGCTATGCAAATACGCCCTAAAGCTGCTCATAGTAAAATAGTGACTGATGCTATTGGCCCAAATGGGCAAATAATTAAAACCCTACCCCGTGGTTTTTATTTAAAAACCAGTTTTACAGGTGATATTTTAAAGCAGCAGTTTCAACTATGAGTGCGTAAGAAATTAAAGTATGAATAAAGCGTTATACTTTTGTGTTCCACTCTTTAGTGCTGCGTACATCAACAAGCTTAAAGTCTACAATTTATTTTCATCTCTTTGGAAAAAGTATCAGGCATAAAAAATCCCCGCATAGGCGAGGATTTTATCATCTAAATTAAAAGTTAGATTCTATATTAAATAGAATTACTGACCTTTAACTTCTTTAAGACCGTTGTACGGTGCTTTATCACCTAATTGCTCTTCAATACGTAGCAATTGGTTGTACTTTGCAACACGGTCAGAACGGCTCAGTGAACCTGTTTTGATTTGACCTGCAGCAGTACCCACTGCTAAATCAGCAATTGTTGAATCTTCAGTTTCACCAGAACGGTGAGAAATAACAACAGTAAAACCAGCATCTTTAGCCATTTTGATTGCAGCTAAAGTTTCAGTTAAAGAACCGATTTGGTTAAACTTAATTAAGATTGAGTTAGCAATACCGTTATCGATACCACGTTTTAAAATCTTCGTGTTAGTTACAAATAAATCATCACCTACTAATTGGATTTTATCACCCATTAGTTTAGTTTGGTGTGCAAAGCCATCCCAATCAGACTCATCAAGACCATCTTCAATAGAAACGATTGGGTACTGATTAGTAAGATCTTGTAAGAAGAAGTTAAATTCTTCAGAAGTGAATTTTTTACCTTCACCTTTAAGATCGTAGATGTTTGCTTCTTTGTCGTAAAACTCAGATGCAGCACAATCCATCGCTAAAGTAATATCTTTACCTAGCTCGTAACCTGCGTTTGCAACAGCAACTTTGATTGCAGCAAGAGCCGCTTCGTTAGATGCAAGGTTAGGTGCAAAACCACCTTCATCGCCAACCGCTGTTGAGTGACCATCAGCTTTAAGCACTTTAGCAAGGCTGTGGAATACTTCAGCGCCCATACGTAGGCCTTCGCGGAAGTTTTTAGCGCCAACAGGTTGGATCATGAATTCTTGAATATCTACAGAGTTATCTGCGTGCTCACCACCATTGATGATGTTCATCATTGGAAGTGGCATAGAGTAAACACCTGGTGTGCCATTTAAGTCAGCAATATGTTCATAAAGCTCAACTTTTTTAGACTGTGCAGCTGCTTTCGCAGTTGCTAGTGATACAGCTAAGATTGCGTTTGCACCTAATTTTTCTTTATTTTCGGTACCATCTAAATCTAGCATCACTTTATCAACAGCGTTTTGATCTAATGCATTTTGACCAGCTAAAGCATCAGCAATTTCTTTATTAATATAACCAACTGCTTTTAATACGCCTTTACCTAAGTAACGTGATTTATCACCGTCGCGTAACTCTAATGCTTCACGAGTACCAGTAGATGCGCCTGAAGGTGCTGCTGCACGACCCCAAGAACCATCTGCTAAATGTACGTCTGCTTCAACAGTTGGGTTACCACGCGAGTCCATAATTTCGCGACCGATTACTTTTACGATTTCTGACATCTTGATTCCTCTATATTCCCAAAATGGTGAGTTCAGCTAACTTTACTACGTTTTATATAGCTTAGTCAGCCCTTAAAACAAAAAAGCCGTGCAATATGCACGGCTTTTAAAATTACGAATTCGCTTTTTGGTGGATGTGCGCAGCTGCTACAAACCCTTCAAATAACGGATGACCATCACGTGGCGTTGACGTGAATTCCGGGTGGAACTGCGCGGCAATAAACCATGGGTGATCTTTATTTTCGATAATTTCTACCAGTTTTTTATCTTCTGATAAACCAGTAAAGCTTAAGCCTGCTTTTTCAAGTATTTCTACGAAGTTATTATTTACTTCGTAGCGATGACGATGACGTTCAACAATTTCGTCGCTGCCATATACTCCATGTACTTTAGAACCAGGCGTTAAATGACATTTTTGTGCGCCTAAACGCATAGTGCCACCTAAATCAGATTTTTCGCTACGTGTTTCAACATTACCTTCAGCATCTAGCCATTCAGTAATTAAGCCAACTACCGGTGCTTCTGAATTTGCATTAAATTCTGTAGAGTTTGCATCCGTTAAACCTGCAACATTACGTGCATATTCAATTAATGCTACTTGCATTCCTAAACAAATACCTAAGTATGGTACTTTATTTTCACGTGCATATTTAGCTGCTAAAATTTTACCTTCAACACCACGTCCGCCAAATCCACCTGGCACTAAAATAGCATCTAAGTGTGAAAGTAATTCAACACCTTTGCTTTCTAAGTCTTGTGAATCTACGTATTCAATGTTGATTGTTAGGCGGTTTTTAAGACCTGCATGCTTTAATGCTTCGTTAACCGATTTGTACGCATCTGGTAATTCAATATATTTACCAACCATACCAATGGTCACTTCACCCGTTGGGTTAGACTCTTGATAAAGTACTTGTTCCCACTCAGCTAAATCAGCTTCTGGTGGATCTAAGTGAAAACGACGACATACAAAGTTATCTAATTCTTGTGTTTTTAATAACGCAGGAATTTTATAAATGCTGTCTACATCTGGTAGTGAAATAACCGCTTTTTCTTCTACGTTTGTGAATAATGAGATTTTTGCACGCTCATTATTAGGTAGTTTACGGTCTGAACGACAAATAAGAATATCTGGTTGAATACCTACTGAGCGCAACTCTTTAACAGAGTGCTGAGTTGGTTTCGTTTTCACTTCACCGGCAGGGCCTAAAAATGGCACTAGCGTTAAGTGAATAAATAGCGCGCGTTCGCGACCAATTTCAGTTCCCATCTGACGAATTGCTTCAATAAACGGTTGTGATTCAATATCACCTACAGTGCCGCCAATTTCTACAATAGCAATATCATAACCTTCAGCACCGTCGTATACACGTTGCTTAATATCGTTAGTGATATGTGGAATAACCTGAATAGTAGCACCTAGGTATTCACCACGGCGCTCACGACGTAATACGTCTTCATATACACGGCCTTGTGTGAAGTTATTACGACTAGTCATTTTGGTACGGATAAAACGCTCGTAGTGACCTAAATCAAGGTCAGTTTCTGCGCCGTCTTCTGTAACGTAAACTTCACCGTGTTGAATTGGGCTCATTGTGCCTGGGTCAACGTTGATGTAAGGATCCAGCTTTAAAATGGTAACATTTAAACCACGGGCTTCTAAAATAGCGGCCAGTGAAGCTGCGGCAATACCTTTACCCAACGAAGAAACAACTCCGCCAGTAACGAAGATAAATTTTGTACTCATGCGAACCCTAGAATATCAGGAATTAAAAGGAATATAACACCCAAAGAAGAGCCTAAGGGTATATCATCAAGACGGGGCGAAATTGTACCAAAACACTGCTTATCAATCCAGCTAAAATTAGCTAATACGCGCACAAAAAATGTGCACTATTTAACATTAAGCCTATTTTACTTTTTTAATCGCATCCCACGCACTATCCATCTCTTCAAAGGTTGCTGTATCTAAGCTTTTACCTTGCGCATGCAAATAAGCGTTTACCTTTTCAAAACGCGCTGAAAACTTATCATTAGCGCTACGAAGCAGTTGTTCGGGATCTCGTTTAACATGGCGTACAACATTAACAGTGGCAAAAAGTAAGTCGCCGAGCTCTTCCGCTGTATGATCAGATAGCGGGTCTTGCTCAATCGCTTCTTTTACTTCTAGCACTTCTTCACTCACTTTATCTAGTGCACCATGATACGTTGGCCAATCAAAGCCAAGGGAAGCCACGCGTTGTTGAATTTTTTTGGCTTTGCTTAAGCTTGGCATATTGCCAGGGATATCTTGCCAAAAAGAAGGGGATTCGGTTTGCGCTTTAGCACTTCGCTCCTGTGCTTTGATTGCTTGCCACTGCTGCGATAATTGATCGTCTGTTAACTCTTTTTTTTCACCAAACACATGCGGATGACGACGGGTAAGCTTATCGTTTAATTGCTCTACTAGATCATTAAAATCAAATAGATTTTGCTCTTGTGCAAGTTGCGCATAAAAAACTATTTGAAATAGCAAATCACCCAATTCACCTTTAAGCTCATCTAAGTTGCCTGATTCAATACAGTCGGCAACTTCGTACGCTTCTTCTAGCGTATGCGGCACAATAGATTTAAAATCTTGCTTGAGATCCCACGGACAACCGCTCTTGGGATCTCGCAGCGTTTTCATTATGCTAAGAAGTTGTGTAAGCGCTGTATTATCATTCATGATTAATGACCACGCTTGGCATCATGTACACCTTCAATTTGGTGTAATTTAGAAAGAACACGGTTAGTCCCCGATAAGTCATGTACTTCTATTTGCATTGTAAATATAGCTAACTGATTATCTTCAACCGTATTTACGTTCATGTTTAAAACATTTACTTTTTCGTTAGCAAGTACTGAGCTTATATCGCGTATCAGCCCTGAACGATCGGTGGCTTCTATTTTAATACTTAGTGCGTACGAGCCGTTAATATCATCAGACCAACTTACCGAAATAACACGCTCAGGATGCTGGTTTTTTAAGTTATTAAACGAATCACAGTCTTCCTTATGAACACCTATTCCTCGACCTTGCGTTATATAACCTATTATTTCATCGCCAGGTACTGGGCGACAGCACTTGGCTACATGGCTCATTAAGCTGCCAACACCATCAACCACAATGCCGTTTTTATCACCAGTTACTTTGCTAGGCGCTTTAATACGAATAACCGGCTCATCTTCAGTCCGATCACTTACAAAGTTAAGCATTTGATTGAGGCGAACATCGCCCGCACCAATTGCAACCATTAAGTCATCCAGCTCTTTAAAGTTAAAACGCTTAATGGCTGGCTCTAAATCTTTATATGTTAAATTGAGCTTTTGTAATTCACTGTCGAGAATTTCTTTCCCCGCACTTAAGTTTTTGTCGCGGTCGAGCTGTTTAAACCAGTGATGGATTTTAGCTCTAGCACGGGATGACTTAATGTATCCTAATGACGGGTTTAACCAATCACGACTTGGATTTGGTTGTTTTTGGGTGAGTATTTCTACCTGATCCCCTGTTGTAAGTTGATGCGTAAACGGCACTATTTTGCCGAATATTTTTGCACCAATACAACGATGCCCCACATTTGAGTGAATGTAGTAAGCAAAATCAAGCGGTGTAGCGCCTAGTGGTAAATCGATAATATCGCCGCTTGGGGTAAATATGTATACGCGATCTTCTACTACTTGGTTTTTAAGCTCTTCTGCTAAATCGCCACCATCAACAACTTCTTCTTGCCATTGGAGTAGCTTACGCAACCAGCTGATTTTTTGCTCATAACCCGAGCCGCGCCCTGGTAATGCACCTTCTTTGTACATCCAGTGTGCAGCCACTCCTAACTCAGCATCTTGATGCATGTCGCTGGTACGAATTTGTATCTCTACCGTTTTACCTTCAGGTCCAAATACCACGGTATGAATTGACTGATAGCCGTTTTGCTTTGGGGTTGCT
Organism: Pseudoalteromonas sp. LC2018020214; assembly: GCF_016598755.1. NCBI lineage: Bacteria > Pseudomonadati > Pseudomonadota > Gammaproteobacteria > Alteromonadales > Pseudoalteromonadaceae > Pseudoalteromonas > Pseudoalteromonas sp. LC2018020214. The sequence goes on along the minus strand of NZ_CP066804.1, from coordinate 970,040 downwards.
ACATAGTCGTCAAACTCTTTATTAAGATGACGCCAATTGGTGTGTACAATACCAAGCGCACCGTAGCAGTCTTGCAGGCGTTCAACGACGATACGCATAGCCCGAATATCAAAAAGCTGATCAAACTCGTAGTTTTTTTGCTGCATTTTTTTATAAATGCTGTAAATGTGCTTAGGACGACCATAAACTTGGGCTTCTATGCCCGCTTCACTTAAACGGCTTTTTACTTGCTCAACCATATCTTCCATGTAGGCTTCGCGTGTAAGGCGTTTGTCGTCAAGTTGTTTGGCTATGCTTTTATAGGTGCCTGGGTGCAAATATCTAAACGATAAATCTTCCAGTTCCCATTTTAATTGCCCTATTCCTAATCTGTTTGCCAATGGTGCAAAAATATCAGCAGTTTCTTTAGCGGCAATGACGCGGTCTTCTTCATCCGCATTTTTTACATTGCGTAAATGACATACCTGCTCTGCAAGCTTAATGACCACGGCGCGCACATCTTCAACCATGGTTAATAACATTTTTCGAATATTATCAACTTGCATAGTACCTTTACCTTGATGCGATAAAGTACTAATAGTGGCCATTTGTGCAACCCCAGTTAGCAGCATGGCAATGTTATTCCCAAGCTGCTCTTCGATGGTTTCAAGCGATATTAAGTCGTTTAAAAAATACGGGGTTAAATACGCAGTAGCTAACGATTCGGGGTCGAGATTTAGCTCAGCTAAAATTTCAACCATTTCGATTGCAGTAGTTTGCCTGCTTTCACTATCACATTTTACGCAGAGCGCTTGGGCTTTAGTAAGTAGCTCTGTTTTTTCTTCAGACAAGGCAAGAAATGAAAGCCGAGTGCTAAAATCTGTTGTCTCATCTTGTTGATGTGATTGTCGTGTAGCTACCATAATGCGTTCTACCTCCGTTGAAATAACGCCATAGTTTCAATATGCCCTGTATGAGGAAACATATTCATTAGCCCAATTTTATTAAGATCAAAGCCTGCTTGCGAAATAATTGCGCTGTCACGGGCTAAAGTAACAGGGTCACAAGAGACATATAAAATAGTTTTAAACTGCTTTAAAGGTAATTGCTCTAATACAGCCATAGCACCAGTCCTAGAAGGATCAAGTACAAGCACATCTAAGTTTTTGCTAAACCATGGGGCGCTCTGTATGCTTTGGGTTAAATCAAAGCAATGAAACTGCGCATTGGTAATAGAGTTAGTTTGCGCATTTTGAGCAGCCATTGCAACCGCTGAAGTCACACCTTCTACACCAATTACAGATTTTGCTTGTTTTGCTAACACTAATGAGAAATTACCAATACCACAAAATAAATCCAATAAATTTTCATCACCTTTTAAATCAAGCCAATTTGCAGCTTGCTTTAACATAGCTTCGTTAACTTGTGCATTTACCTGAATAAAATTACCTAAACCAAATTCAAATTTTAGATCAAATTCTTTAAGATAATAAAATGGCATGGCTAAGTGTGAATGTTCTATTGCATCGCTCTCGCTTTGCCATACAATTTCAAATTGCTGGCTTTTTGTTATGTGCTCAACCAAAGCCTTTGTATCATCATTAATTGCTTTAGTGTGACGAATAACAACAAAGTTTTGTTTATCACTTTGGCATAACTGTAAATGGCTTATACTGTGCAGTGCTTTGTGTTGATTAATTAAATCATCAAAAAGTGTAAAAACATCTGTAAATACTTCATCAAGTACTGCACATTTATTAATACTCACAATATTTTTTGAGCCACTTGCTCTGTAACCCACGCGCATTTTTTTAGCTGCTTTATCAAACATAACAGCTATACGAGCGCTGCGTCTGTAATGCACAGGTTTACTTAATAATGGGGTTTGCCAGTTTAAGCTGTTTAATTTAGCAAACTTACTAAATAACTGAGTAACTGCAGTTTGTTTTTCTACAACTTGTTGGCTTACTTCTAAATGCTGTAATTGGCAACCACCACACTGATTATAGTGCTCACAAAAAGCATCTACTCTTGATTCACTCGCTTGAATAACTTTAATTACTTTTGCACTGCTGTATTTAGCTTTATCTTCGACGAGTGTTGCTTTGACTGTTTCGTTTGGTAATGCACCGCTTACAAAACATACTTTATTGTTATGTTTAGCAATGCCACGCCCTTGATGATCCATTCCCGTTATAGTTAATTCTAGTGTTTGTTGCTTTAACGGTTTTTTTTTCGCTTTAAAAATTTGCGCCATTAGGCATTACCTTAACTTTATTTATGAAGCACCTATATTTAGATGCTTTAGAATGCGTGTTGAACCGTATATACTCAAGCCATACTAATAACGATAAAACGCTCTCATTATGACCAAATTAGGCTTACGCGATTCTGTTTTAACACTGACCCTGATCCCAACGGTGATCATAGGATTACTACTTGGTGGCTATTTTACAATAAATCGTTACATTGAGCTTGATGAAATTTTATATCAGCAAGGCACTACTATTTCTGAGCCCCTTGCTATTGCGCTTGAGCAACCCATGCTCGAAAAAAACAAACAGCTATTGAATCGCCTTATAAGCTACACACATAACAAGCACTCCCCTACAATTAAGTCGATTGCAATTTTTGATAAAAATAATGCGCTATTAATGACCAGTAATTATCACCGCTCATTTGAAAAGTTAATTAGTCAAAAAACGCTCATAAATTTAAAAACCACCCATGTGCAAAAGTCAGATGAGCTTGTTACATTTTTCACCCCCATTATTAACCATACAAGTCACGATTCTAAATGGGACCCGTCGGCTTTTCAGTCATCTCTAGGCACCGTTATTATACAGCTAAACAAAGACCAAGCTGTTATAGGGCAACAACGAGCTTTATTAATTAGCGGTATTGTAATTATTTTATCGTTGGTGTTTGCAGCTATTTTAGCTTTAAGGTTAAGCCGCATGTTTATGACGCCGCTTAATAAGTTAGTACTTGCAACCGACAAGTTAGTTGAAGGTAAAAGAAGTACTGGCCTTAACGACAACATGATTGGTGAGTTTGAGTTACTTCGAGAAGGCTTAAACACCATTGCTCACACTATGGTGATGCAAAAAGATGAAATGCAAAAAAATATTGATCAAGCAACAAGCGACTACCGCGAAACACTAGAGCAATACGAAACGTCAAATATAGAGCTCTCGTTTGCAAAAAAAGAAGCGCAAGATGCTAACCGTGTAAAATCAGACTTTTTAGCTAAAATGAGTCACGAGCTTCGTACTCCGTTAAACGGTGTTATTGGATTTACACGCCAGCTTTATAAAACACCGCTGAATAAACATCAAAAAGATTACCTCGACACTATTATGCTCTCAGCAAATAGTTTAATGACTATTATTAGCGACATTCTAGACTTCTCCAAACTAGAAGCCGGGGCAATGGAGCTTGAGTCGATTCAGTTTCAACTTCGTGATGCTGTAAATGAAGTAATGACACTACTCGCTCCTAGCGCACACGATAAGCAATTAGAGCTATCCATTTACATTAACCAACAAGTACCGGATGACTTAACAGGCGATCCCACTCGCTTTAAACAAGTCTTAATAAACCTATTAAGTAATGCGATTAAATTTACCGAAAAAGGCTCTATTAAGGTCGACATAAGCCATCGGTTACTCGACGACGAACGCACTTCTTTACTTGTGTCAGTAACAGATACTGGCGTGGGTATACCTATGGATAAGCAAGACTCTTTATTCACTCCATTTGGGCAAGCAGACTCAAGCATTACACGTAAGTTTGGTGGTACAGGCCTTGGTCTTATTATTACCAAGCATATTGTTGAAGCAATGAGTGGTCGTATAACGTTAAATTCTGCGCCTGGTAACGGTACCTGCTTTACATTCAATAGTGTGTTTAGTTTGCCAAATCACGTATTTACAAATGACTTACCGACTAAATCGCTCATTGGTAAGCGTATCTTATATTTAGAGCCACATGAGCATACGCACCATGCCGTACTTTCGTTATTAACCCAGTGGGAATCAAACGTTACGGCATGCTTTAACGAAACTAGCTTTTTAGACGCTATAAAAAATACTGAACATAAATATGACGTTTGCTTAATTGGCCATATGGCATCAGTTGATGATATGCAGCAACTAAAAAGCTATGTAAAAGCCGTGCGTGAATCTACTGATTACTTATATTTAATGCTTAATACTGTATCGCACAATATGCGAGAAGCCTTTATAGGCAGCGGAGCTGATGCATGTTTAAGTAAGCCACTTAATCACCGTAAGTTATGTGAAGTACTTGCAGCACCTTACAGACTTGACCACCCGACTCATAATATTGAACAAAACGATCAAGCTTTGCTGCCGTTAAAAGTATTGGTTGTTGATGATAACGATGCCAATTTAAAACTTCTCCATACTTTATTAAGTGAACAGATTGAAGTAATAGAAACGGCTCATAATGGTTCACAAGCATACAGCTTAAGTAAAAGTCATAAATACGACATAATTTTTATGGATATACAAATGCCAATTATGGACGGTATAACCGCATGTAAGCTTATACAAGAATCATCACTTAATGAAGATACACCCATTATCGCTGTAACGGCACATGCCCTTCAAAGCGAAAAAGAGCAACTACTAAAAGATGGCTTTAAAGGCTATTTAACTAAGCCTATTGATGAAGATATGCTTAAACAAATTATTAGCGACCATAGCCCACAGACTCCTGTTAATCGTGACAAAGCTAAAACAGATACACCGCAAAGTCCTGCACCCTTTCAAAGTAGTAGAATTGATTGGGCACAAGCCCTGCAGCGTGCTGGCGGAAAGAGCGAGTTAGCGCTAGAGATGCTTAACATGCTACTTTTAAGTGTCCCTGAGACCCTTACATTACTTGCTAAAGCAATAGAGAGTAACGATTGCCAGCAAGTGTTAAGTATTGTTCATAAATTTCATGGTGCATGTTGTTACACTGGTGTACCTAAACTTAAATCACTCGCAGAAACAATCGAAACATCGCTTAAAAATAAATGCTTGTTAGAGAATATTGAACCTGAATTATTTGAGTTACAAGATGAGCTTGAAAACCTACTTGCGGATGCAAGTGTGACCGAACTACAAAGATAAGCTTTGAATTTTAGATACAAAAAACGCGGTATTTACCGCGTTTTTTAATTAAGCTTTTTAAATGCTTATGTTTGCTTATCTTACATTCTTGCTTCAATCATTAATCGTTTCATGTCTCGTACGGCTTTATCGAGCCCATCTATCGCTGCACGAGCAATAATAGCGTGACCAATATTTAGCTCATAAATCTCAGGCATTGCAGCGATTGGTTTCACGTTATGATAATGAAGACCATGGCCAGCGTTAACAATCAAACCTAAGCTTGCTGCGTATTTAACACCTTCACGAATGTGCTCTAACTCTTTGTGTAAATCAGTATCATTTGTGGCATCAGCGTACGCGCCTGTGTGTATTTCTACATAAGGAGCACCACATTCTTTGGCTGCATCTAACTGTGCTTTATCTGCATCAATAAATAGCGATACTTTAATACCCGCTTCGGTAAGCGTTTTTGTTGCTGCTTTAATTTTATCTATATTACCGGCTACGTCTAAGCCACCTTCGGTTGTTAATTCTTCGCGCTTTTCAGGTACTAAACACACGTACTCAGGTTTTACTTCAAGCGCTATTTGTATCATTTCATCGGTAACAGCGGTTTCAAGATTCATACGAGTTTGAATGGTTTTAGCCATTACATAAACGTCGCGATCTTGAATATGGCGTCTGTCTTCACGTAAGTGAATCGTAATACCGTCTGCGCCTGCATGCTCTGCTACACTGGCTGCATGAGCGGGATCTGGATAGCTTGTTCCACGCGCTTGGCGAAGTGTTGCAATATGATCTACGTTTACACCCAAAAGAATATCTTTCATTTTCTTACCTGTAAAATTACGTTTATTGAGAGGCCATAAATAGCTCGCGGCTTTTTAATGGTTTACTACCTAATAAGGGTTTTAATAAATAGCGACTTAATTGCTTTGCCATATATAGCACATCACTTTGGCTAAAGTCATGATTTGCTATGGCGTTGAGTTGTTTGCCACTAAATCCAGAACGCGTATCTTCTTGTACTAAAAAACCAAGTTCGGGGAAATAACTATACGTCTTCTTTTCATCTATTGGTTCACCACTGGCGTCAAAACTAAAATCCACGCCATAACCGAGTAATTCCAATAGTTGAAACTCGTATGAGCGAAGCACTTCTTGTAAATTGGCCCCGCTGTTTAGGTTTGATAGATGAGTTTTATATAGCTCAAATACTTGTTCAATTGGCTCGTTAACAGGAACGATACGATTAGTAAGCTCATTTAAATAAAAACCACAATAAAGCTCATCATCTTTTAAAAAGTGCGAGTTCCCATGCAGTTCAAACTTATTGATATATTTTAAATCGTACTTGCCACTGTAATTAACAAGCAGTGCCTGAAACGGCTGAAGTTGTGCTTTATGTTTAGTGGCCTGGCGACCACTAATTCGGGCCAGCATTCTTAGCTGACCAACGCCTTCTACAAGCATATCTAACATTACTTGGGAGTCACTATAAGGACGCCGATGTAATAAATACGCGGTGTAGAAGTCGCTATCCATTCACTAAGCTACTGCTTGGTTTAGTCTTCACTGTAACCTAAGCTTCTTAGTGCACGTTCATCGTCAGCCCAACCCGACTTAACTTTAACCCAAAGCTCTAAAAATACTTTGTTATCAAGCATTTCTTCTATGTCTTTACGGGCTTCACGGCCAATGGTTTTTAGCTTTTCGCCTTTATTACCAATAACCATGCGTTTTTGTGTTTCGCGCTCAACAAGAATTAACCCGTTGATATGCCAAATACCGTTGTCTTGCCATTTAAACTGCTCAATTTCAACAGTTACAGAATACGGTAATTCTTCGCCCATAAAACGCATTAGTTTTTCACGAATTACTTCAGCTGCCATAAAGCGCATTGAACGGTCAGTTACATAATCTTCCGGAAAGTAAAATTCGCAAGGAGGTAAGCGTTTAGTTACTTCTGCTTTGATTAAATCAACATTTTTACCTTGCGTTGCCGATACTGGCATAATTCCAACAAAATCAAACTTGTCACTTAACCACTTCATATGAGGCAACACAAGGTCACGGTCTTTAACTTGGTCTATTTTATTAATAACCAATAATACCGGCTTACCACTTTGCGATACTTTATTAAGTACCATGTCGTCATCGGCATTCCAATGAGTGCCCTCAACTACAAAAATAATAAGCTCAACATCACCAATAGAACTAGACGCGGCACGGTTCATTAAACGGTTAATCGCACGCTTTTCTTCAACGTGTAGACCTGGTGTATCTATGTATACCGCTTGGTGTTTACCTTCGGTATGAATACCCATAATACGATGACGCGTGGTTTGTGGTTTACGTGAGGTAATACTCACTTTTTGCTCAATAATTTCATTAAGCAAAGTCGACTTACCTACGTTTGGGCGCCCTACAATAGCAACCATTCCACAAAACGTATCTACATCACCTTCATGAGGCTGTATTAGGGTATCAAGGTTCATTTTTAAGTATCTTCAATGCTTTTTCAGCAGCTTTTTGTTCGGCTTTACGGCGCGAGCTACCTACAGAAATTATGCTATCCATTCCATCAACAATACATTCGACCGTGAATGTTTGATTGTGTGCTTGGCCTTTAGTATCAACCACAGTGTAACCCGGTAAAGATAATTTACGGGCTTGTAAATACTCTTGCAGCAGGGTCTTCGGATCTTTTTGGTTAAGCCCTGGTGAAATAGCATCTAATCGTGATTCGTACCATGACAATATAAGATCGCCACAGCTATCAATACCTGAATCTAAAAATGCAGCGCCAATAATAGCTTCTACTGCATCAGCAAGCGTTGACTCGCGACGGAATCCGCCACTTTTAAGCTCGCCCGGCCCTAAGCGTAAATAATCGCCTAGGCCAAATTCAAGACCAAACTCGGCAAGTGTTTGACCACGCACAAGCGTTGAGCGCATGCGGCTTAAATCGCCTTCACGCGCTTTAGGAAATTTGGCATAAAGTGCATTGGCAATCACAAAGCTTAAAATAGAGTCGCCTAAAAATTCTAGTCGCTCATTATGCTGGCCTTTGTGGCTGCGGTGCGTCATTGCTTGCTCAAGTAAACCTTGATCGGCAAATTCATAGCCAATTTTTTTATATAATTCTGTTACATTTTTTTTCATCGTTACTGAATATTACCTAGGCGCTCAAAGCGAACACCAGTTGGAACCCATCCTGGTAAAATATCATCAGGGCCATTCTCAAATTCAAAACTCATCCATATAAAGACAGCTTTACCCACCAAGTTTTCTTTTGGTACAAAGCCCCAAAAGCGACCATCTTGGCTGTTGTCGCGGTTATCACCCATCATAAAATAATGATCAGCAGGAACAGTCCATTCATCAGAAGGCGTGCCCGGTTGCTGGTAGTAACGCCCTTTTCTCTCAGGCGCTTGTGGGTTGATTAATATATCATGCGTAACTGTTGTTAAATTTTCATTTACACGAGCTAGAGGCATTGGGCCTTGTTTAAATTCGTTATCATTAATTAGTTTAAAATCAATTTTATTGAATTCATTACATAAAAGCTCACCCTGCTGGGTTTCGCCTTCTTTACAATTTGGCTGAATATATAAACGTTTATCGCGATAAACAATTTTATCGCCAGGTAAACCAATTGTACGTTTAATATAGTCAACATTTTCATCTAAAGGGTATTTAAAAACAACAATATCACCACGCTCAGGCTGCCCAATATCAACTAATTGAGTACGCCAAACAGGGTCTTTTATTCCATATGAATACTTTTGCACTAAAATAAAATCACCTACTAATAGTGTAGGCATCATTGAACCGGATGGAATTTGAAACGGTTCAAAGATAAATGATCTAAAAATAGTAATTGCTGCAATCATCGGGAAAATCGACTTTGCTGTTTCTGTTAGTACTGGTTCTGGTGCAATTAATGCCGCCGTTTCTTCATCTAACGGAGCTCCAGCAGACGTTTGCGCTATCGCTAAGCGCTCCTGTCTTTTAGGTGCATACATTAAGTGATCTATTAACCATATTAAGCCTGAGCCTAAAGTTAATAACACCAATAAAACTGAAAAATAACCAGCCATTTATAATCCTTTGTTTTTATTTGCCAACTTTTAAAATAGCTAAAAACGCTTCTTGAGGCACTTCAACATTACCTACTTGCTTCATACGTTTTTTACCATCTTTTTGCTTTTTAAGTAGCTTTTTCTTACGGCTCACATCACCACCGTAACACTTAGCAATTACGTTTTTACGTAATTGTTTTACCGTGGTACGGGCAATAACATGTTGTCCGATAGCAGCTTGAATCGCTATATCAAACATTTGACGTGGGATAAGCTCTTTTAACGCATCAGCTAACTGGCGACCACGAGACTGTGCACCATCTCTGTGAACAATTATCGCAAGTGCGTCAACGCGCTCACCATTGATTAAAATATCAACACGCACCATATCTGATGTTTGAAAGTGTTTAAAGTTATAATCAAGCGACGCAAAACCACGGCTAGTTGATTTTAATTTATCAAAGAAATCCATCACCACTTCAGCCATAGGTAGCTCGTACGTTACAGCTACTTGCTTTCCGTGATAAGTCATTTTTGTTTGGCTACCACGTTTTTCAATACACAAAGTAATAACGTTACCTAGGTATTCTTGTGGTACCAAAATATTAGCTTCAACAATCGGCTCTCGAATCTCTACAATATCGTTTACTGCAGGCAAATCAGATGGATTATCAATCTGAAATGTACCTTCTTTAGTAACTATCTCATAGATTACCGTAGGTGCTGTTGTAATTAAATCAATATCGTATTCACGCTCTAAACGCTCTTGAATGATTTCCATGTGTAGCATACCTAAAAAGCCACAGCGGAAACCAAAACCTAGTGCAGTTGAATTCTCTGGTTCAAAGAATAACGACGCATCGTTTAAGCTTAATTTATTAAGTGCATCACGGAACGATTCATACTCATCGGATGCAATTGGGAACATACCCGCATAAACCTGAGGCTTAATTTTTTGAAAGCCAGGTAAGCGAAGTGGAGCTGCATTTTTTTGATGAGTAATAGTGTCACCTACTGGCGCACCATGTATCTCTTTAATACCAGCAATAACAAACCCTACTTCACCTGTTCTTAAAATACCGGTGTTGGTTTGCTTAGGTGTAAACACACCTACTTGGTCGGCAGTATGTATATGCTCGTTCGACATTATTTTTATTTTGTCGCCAGTGCGTAATTCACCGTGCTTAATACGCACTAGTGATACAACGCCTTGGTATGGGTCAAACCAAGAATCGATAATAAGTGCTTGTAAAGGTGCATCTTTGTCGCCTACTGGCGGCGGTACATCTTTAACGATCATTTCAAGAACTTCGGCAATACCTACACCTGTTTTAGCGCTACACTGCACTGCATCAAGGGCATCAATACCAATAATCTCTTCAATTTCTTCTGCAACACGTAAAGGATCCGCTTGCGGTAAATCGATTTTATTAAGTACTGGAATTACTTCTAATTCCATTTCAATAGCGGTGTAACAGTTAGCTAGAGTTTGTGCTTCAACGCCTTGGCCTGCATCAACAACAAGCAACGCGCCTTCACAAGCAGCTAAAGATCGTGAAACTTCATACGTAAAATCAACGTGTCCTGGAGTATCAATGAAATTAAGTTGGTAGGTTTCGCCGTCGTTCGCTTTGTAATTCAACGTTACACTTTGCGCTTTAATGGTAATACCACGTTCGCGCTCAATATCCATTGAATCCAAAACTTGTTTTTGCATTTCACGGTCGGTTAAACCGCCACAAACTTGGATCAAACGATCTGAAAGGGTCGATTTACCATGGTCAATATGGGCGATGATCGAAAAATTACGGATATGCTTCATAAACTGGATTCTATACTTCTATTTTAATGGACTAAATATGAATACCTAAGTGACTTGAAAATACTTGCTTTAGGATGCCATAAGCTAAATTTGTATATAACAAACTGTACTTACGCTTTTTAAGATGGGTTACAACCATTTTATGTATTGAATAACAATAAGTTATATTTACTTAACTTAAATAATTCAGCCAGATAAAATAATTTAAAAAACCACGATTCCCTGTATTTCCAAGTTACTTTGGTATAAAACGGCAATTTTACATTTAATTGGCGTCAATCACCATCTATTTGAGTTAAAGGGATACTAATTGGGTGAATTTTTATAACTTTTATATCGTGCTTTAGAGATTTCACGCGAGTTTTAGCTATAAAAAAGCCAGTAACACCACCTATAGCAGCAGCTAAAATCTGCCAGCCTTCGGAAGTCATAAACAATTGCGCCGTAACAAATGCAAAAACAAGACTCAAAAGGAGCGGTAGCATGTAAACCGCAAAAGCATGCTTAACAACATGACTATCATCTAGTGACAAAGTGACCTTTTGCCCTATTTCTACAGAGGATTCAAATTTATAAGGAAAGGTTTTTTTTGCAGTGCCAAATAATTTACTAAACACTTGTGAGCCGCAACGACCATTGCAGCCTTCACAAGCTTGTTTTTGCTGTGCTTCTAAATGAGCAATGTGGCCATCGAGGGCCACAACAGTGAGGGTTTGTTCAATCATAACAATCCTTACGGAATCGTCTATAGTGCGCGAGTAACTGACTCTGCAATCGCTTTTGCGGTCATACTCGGTACATTACCAACAACCGATACATCAAAATTACCGCCATTATGCACATATACTGTCGTTGCACCAGAAGTGAGTGCTCCACTTAAACGCTTACCTGGTAATGGGCGCTGAATAAATACAGACACCTCAACAAAACCATCAGAGAACAAGTAATAATCAGTTAATTCGTTATTTAAATCGAGCTTATGTCTGTCTGATTTTAGTAACTCAAAGCCATCTGGTAACCAGCTGATTTTCCAGTTTGTGGCAGTACTATCTTCATTTATAAGTGCATTGTTTGGCAAAGGCGTTGGAAAGTTTCGATTGAGCACTTCAACTAGCATACCGGCTGGCTGCTCTGTCACGCTAATGTGTGTAAGCTGTAACTGCTCTAAGGCTTCACCTTCATGGTTAACGTACGCGGCTTTTAGTAACAACGACGATTCCATATCCAACCAAATCCAGTAATTATATTTATACTCGTCTTTAGATTCAATTCGAACAAGTTGCGCTGCACGCCCTGCAATACGACCTTTTCCGCCTAGTACAAAATCATAATGCGCACTTAAGCGATCTATATCTTTAAAAAGTACTTCAGGGATTGGACCTGCTATTGAATCTGTTTTTAGAGAATATGGTTCAGACTGAGGTTCAAAATAAGTTACTTGATTATCGATACGGACCATTTCAAGCCCAGCACCGTTAAGTAAACTTAAATGCTCAAGTTCGGTGTCACCTTGTAAAGCATGCACCCATCGGTAGGGTTCCATTGTTTTACCTTTGACAACCACAAACGAGGCGTCAAAATTACGGGTGTGAACGGCATTAGCCATTTTGAGTAATAAATCTTTGGCAGGATTTGTGTCGTTGGCAAATGCATTAAAGCTTACTACCAACGACAGAACAAAAGTGATTACTTTCATTTAATTAGTTTTTTTCCTCAGACGCTTTGGTATTAGTTTGCGCTGTTTCTAAAGAATTCGCAACTCGTGCTTGGCGTTGATGCTCAAGAACTAACGCACCAATACGCTGTTGCTGTAGTTCACGTAAACCTTGCTCAGCATTTTCAAGCGCAGGCTCAGACGAATAACTTACTGGCGAGGCCATACCTGCTAGCGGTGTGGTTTGCAGTAATGGAATTTCACTTTGCTGCTCATTGTTACTTTGAGGAAGCGTATTAACGCCCACAATAGCAAACATCGCTACACTTGCTGCAATAGCTAATTGAGCAACTGGTTTGCGCCAATTAAAAGCGACTACTTTATTATCTTGTACTGTTTCAGTGATTGCTCGAGGCTGTGTTTTTGACTGACTAAAGTCAGCATAAACAGGCTCGCTTTCTAGTGCTAATGCAACGCGATCGCTAATATCAATATGTATGTCGTTATTATTTTTTTGAGCACGCATCGCATCACCAATTAACGCATAACGGCCAAACGTAGTTACATCTTGCTCTGCAATTTTTGCATCATTTAGATGTTGCTCGCCATCAAGTAATGCCGATAACGCTTCGTTATCTAACTTGTTAAGGTGTGCTTTTGTCATACTAAGACTCGCCTATTAATGGGTTTAATTTGTTATCTATTGCTTCACGGGCACGAAATATACGCGAACGCACAGTCCCGACTGGGCAATCCATTACCACTGCTATTTCTTCATAGCTCATCCCTTCTATTTCTCTAAGGGTGATTGCGGTTTTAAGATCTTCAGGCAAACTATCAATCGTATTAAAAATAACAGCGCGTACTTCTTCGCTTAAAAGTAGGTTTTCAGGAGATGCATTCGATCGCATTGAATCAGCACAATCATAAAACTCGGCATCTTCAGCGTCTATATCATTTGCTGGCGGCTTACGCCCCTGGGCTACTAAGTAATTTTTAGCACAATTAACGGCAATACGGTATAACCACGTGTAAAAGGCGCTGTCACCTCTAAAGTTAGGAAGTGCACGGTAAGCTTTAATAAAAGCTTCTTGAGCTACATCAGCAATATCGCCTTGGTTAGATACATAACGTGAGATCAAACCTGCAATTTTGTTTTGATACTTCTTTACTAATAGGTTGAAGGCGTTTTTATCTCCTTGCTGGACCCTTTTTACTAGCACTAAATCTAATTCCTGCTCGCTCATTCGAGCCGGTACTCCTATGTCTGATTTTTGCTTGTTATTCATATTGTCGTCATTGTTCACAAATACTCTGACCTCTTTATGAATAAAAAGTTCTGCTTAATATTATTTTTTTATAAAATAGATGATAATAACGGCGCTAAGCCTTTAAAATCACTACGTAGTAGTATGACAAATATGATACAACTACAGATATTAAAAACAAATATTGCTCTATATGAGCATTGTAACCGCAAAGTACCTCTGACATGAACCAAAATAAACATCACATTGCAGATGTCGCTATTATAGGTAGCGGCGCAGCAGGCTTATCACTTGCATTATCTCTAGCTAATTATTGTAACGTTACCGTGATCAGTAAAGGAGCGCTTACCGAAGGTTCTACTTTATATGCCCAAGGCGGTATAGCTGCTGTATTTGATAAACAAAACGACAGCATAGAATCTCATGTTGAAGATACACTCGATGCAGGCGGCGGTTTATGCGATAGAGACGCTGTTCATTATACCGCCAGCAATGCCCACGATTGCCTACAGTGGTTAATCGACCAAGGCGTACCCTTTGATATGGAGTTTGATAGCAAAGGAAAAGAGCGTTTTCATTTAACTCGTGAAGGTGGTCACAGCCATCGCCGTATATTGCATGCAGCCGATGCAACAGGCAAAGCGGTGCAAACAACACTTATCAGCCAAGTTAAAATTCATAAAAATATAACGCTTTTAGAGCAATACAACGCCATTGATTTAATCACAGATAAAAGCGCCGGAAAAACAGGTTCACACATTGAAGGCATGTATGTGTGGAACAAAAAAGCTAAAAAGGTAGAAACCATCTCAGCTAAATTTGTTGCTCTTGCAACCGGTGGTGCAAGTAAAGTGTATTTATATACATCCAATCCAGACGTATCAAGTGGTGATGGTATTGCAATGGCTTGGCGTGCAGGTTGTAAAGTTGCCAACATGGAATTTAATCAATTTCATCCAACAAGTCTTTACCATCCAGAGCTACAAAACTTTTTAATTACCGAAGCCATGCGCGGTGAAGGGGCTTATTTAAAGCGACCTGATGGCACTCGGTTTATGAAAGACTTTGATAGCCGTGAAGAGCTTGCTCCACGCGATATAGTGGCACGCGCAATCGATTTTGAAATGAAGCGCTTAGGCGCTAATTGTGTTTATTTAGATATTAGCCACAAAGATAAAGACTTTATTATTGAGCACTTTCCTACTATTTACGCAAAATGCTTAAGTGTAGGCCTCGATATAACGAAAGAAGCAATCCCAGTTGTGCCTGCTGCGCATTATACCTGTGGTGGTGTAATGACTGACTTTAACGGCAAAACAGATCTCGATAACTTATATGCTGTAGGTGAAGTTGCTTACACAGGCTTGCATGGTGCAAACCGTATGGCAAGTAATTCACTATTAGAGTGCATTGTATTTGCCCACGCTGCAGCTAAAGATATTTTAAGTAAAATTGAACATGCACCAGAGCCGATGGCGCTTCCTCATTGGGATGAGAGCCGTGTTAGTAACTCAGATGAAGAAATTGTTATTACCCATAACTGGCATGAACTACGTTTATTTATGTGGGATTATGTAGGTATTGTACGCTCTACTAAACGCTTAGAACGAGCGCTTCATAGAGTTGAGTTGCTACAGCAAGAAATACACGATTACTATGCAAACTTTAGAGTAAGTAACAACTTACTTGAGCTTCGTAATTTAGTGCAAGTATCAGAGCTAATTATTAGAAGTGCTATGGAGCGAAAAGAAAGCAGAGGCTTGCATTACACTATTGATTACCCTGAACAAAGTGAAAACCCAACGCCGACTATTTTGACTCCAAAACGCAATTAATTGCGCCGACAGTGGCACGTTTTAGACGCGCATAACTTTGCTCATTAACGCCATTGGCTGAAATTATAAGCCAATGGTTGTTACTAAAACCTTTAATATGAAGCCATATATTATTACCATAAAATCGGCTTTTGTTACTTATTTCACCCTGAATTTTTAAGCTCTCGCCCTCAAACCTAAATAACTTTGGTTCTAATATTATAATTCCCTCATTTGGGTGAATTGCTAATACTTTGCGCCACATTATCAAGCCAGCTAGTGCATTTAGTATTAAACAAAAAAGCATAGCTAATAGTGAATCTAAAAATAAACATAATATAAAACTGAGCATACAAAAAAAGACCACAATTGGTTTGTGGTCAGCTTTATTATTTGTAACCGTAAACCTATACACGAACTCGGTCTAAGATCAGCGAAACCATACCGTTTAACTGCTCGTCTTTACATTCTTCATGACCCATAAACCATGCAAATAAGTCAGGGTCTTCTTCTGTTAGCAAACGCTGAAAGATAGCCTGTTGCTCTGCGCTCAAAGAGTCGTATGCTTCTTCTACAAACGGCATAAACAAAACATCTAGCTCTAACATGCCACGACGACAAGCCCAACGAATACGTGCTTTACTATGAATTTCAACCATTTTAAACCTCATACTTAATTGACTCGAGTTTAACAAACACAAGCCTATTTAGCAGCTATTAATCTCTCATTAAATAATAAACCCGCACCAATAAGCGCTTGTCTGTACCATACGTAACAACTGCGTTATTATGTCACTTCATTTATATTGCAAAGAAGGTTTTTATGTCGAGCGTTTATGCATGTCCGTTATCTCATCAACTTATTAGCCTCTGCGGTGCTGATAAATTATCTTATTTGCACGGACAAATCACTCAAGATCTAAATAAATTAACCAGCAGTAATTATTTGTGGGCTGGCCATTGCAGCGCCAAAGGTAAACTTTGGGGTGTATTTAAATTATTTTCTTACCAAGATAGTTACTACCTTGCGGGTAGCCAAGCTGAAGTTGAAAAATCATTAGCTGAACTTAAAAAATACGCTGTATTTGCAAAAGTTGATATTACTGAATGCTCAAAGCGTTTAATTGGTTTAATTGGTGATGATTTATCTGATGTACTGGCACAACTTGATATTAGCTTTGAAGGCGATGCAAGCGCGTGTGATTTTACGAATGGTAAAGCGCTAAAATTAGCTGATAACCGTGTTTTAATAATGGTTGATAACCAATTTAGCATGCCTGATAACGTATCCACACTTGATAACGAAGCCCCTTGGCAACAAGCAGCGATGCTTGCCGGTGAGCCTCAGCTAAGTGCAGATGCAATTGGCGAGTACGTTCCTCAAATGGTAAACCTACATGCTATTGGCGGTATAAGTTTCAAAAAAGGGTGTTATACAGGTCAAGAAACCGTAGCCCGTATGAAGTACCTTGGTAAAAATAAACGTGCAATGTATATCGTTTCAGGGCAAAGCGAAGGGATTCTTTCAGAGCCTGATTTAGAAACCCAATTAGGCGAAAATTGGCGCCGTGCAGGTAAACTTATTGCACAAAGCTTTGATGAGCAAACAAATAAATTAACAGGCCTCGTTGTGTTGCCAAACGATACTGATGTAACTCAGGTACTTCGTGCAAAACACACACCTCAGGTGGAGCTAAGCATTCTGCCTCTACCCTACTCTCTTGAAGATGAATAAATAGGAATGACTATGATCGTTGCGGCAAACAAAGTGGTAAAAATGCATTATTCAGTAATGGATAATGATGGCAATAGCATTGATAACTCGTTCGGTGGTGAGCCACTACACTTTATCATTGGCACAGGCTATTTAATTTCAGGCCTGGAAAATGCTTTGCTGGGCAAGCAACCAGGCGACACGCTTAGCGTAAAGGTTGAACCTGAAGAAGGTTACGGCGAGCGCCACGAAAACCTAATGCAAGCAGTACCTAAATCAATGTTTGAAGGTATGGAAATTGAAGTTGGCATGCAATTTCGTGCATCAACAGATGATGGTGACCAATCAGTAATGATCATCGATATCCAAGATGAAGAAGTGATTGTAGATGGTAATAACCCACTTGCAGGTATAACACTTAACTTTGATGTAGAAATACTAGAAGTACGTGATGCGACAGAAGATGAATTAACTCACGGCCACGTACATGGCGAAGGTGGGTGTGGCCACGACCACTAATGCACTGCTAAACAGATAAAAAAGCGCCTAAGGCGCTTTTTTTATATCATATTGTTACGCTTAACCGTTTCAGCTTTTGGCTTACTAGGCAGCGCGATTGATACGTTTTTTTTCTTTTAAAGCAGCTAGTAAAGCTTTTTGATCGTTGGTACCAACTCTATACAAGGTGCCATCTTTGAGCGTTAACTGTATTGCACTAAAGCCAGATACTGTATACACCCAACCATCATGAGTAATTCGCATACCAATACCGTGCCTGTAAGAGTTTTGAACTGCTTTTGCTTCTGCTACTTCGCTAAGCTCAATACTTTGCCCAGCAACGCCTGGACCAAACGCCCAGCTAATATTTTTATCATCTACTTTTACTGTTAGGCCATGGAACAAAAAGCCCACCAGCACTAAAATCCCAGTAAATATTATTAAAGGTCCATCAGCGCCTAACAAGTTCCACGCAAGCGCCACAAAACCGCCAATCCACGCTAATACAAAAAAGATAAACACCGCATACTGTTTATGCTGATACATAATATTCTCTAAATTAAATAAATACTTAAAAGCTGTATACCAATGTAGCACTCAGCTCTGAGTCAAACTTGAGTTTATCATCTTCGGGTTTTGAATTATAACGATACATGTAGGTAAATTTGAGTGATACCGCGCCAATCACTTGGCTTATCAGTGCGGTTTCCGATTTTAAGCGAGAATTAAGACCTGAAAGCGACTGCTCTATACTCACATCTTGATTAAAACGAGTACGCTTAGAAACTAAGCGTTCCCACTGCATTGCTACACGTACTAAATAACCGGTTTTATCAATTTCATCTTCGCTCACATCCGAATCTTCATCGGCGACTGAACGGTATAAACCAGGTCCTATATCAATATCTACTTTGTTTTTAGAGCCTTGATATACACGCGCACCATAGCCTGTCGCCACCGTGCTTTTAAAATCAAGTCCACTAAACTCATCTTCTTCGTAATCACCGTAAATAAAAAATGAGGAGTTTTTAACACCTACTTTATAGTTACCTTGCGCTGATACAAAAATACGATTAGCTGTAACATCAGTGCCACCGCTTTCATCGTTCTCATCACGCTTATAAAGAGAGTCTATTTTGAATTGGTTACGCCACTTTTCAAAATCTTGGTATAAATTACCTTTGAGCTTAAAACTGGTCGAATTGGTGTTACCTTTACTTAGAATAAAACCAAATTCAGTATCACCGTAAAGCATATCACCTTTGTGTAACTCATGAATTTCTTCATCAGAGAGCTTGCCATATTCATGAAAATCTTCAAATGGATCAACAGCCCAACTTGGGCAGCTAATTATTAAAAAAATTAAAAATAAATACTTACGCACAACACTCTCTCTGCACACAATTATAAAAATAAGCGGTATTGCTTATTCACTCTCTTTCCATAAAATATGACAAAACGGAGCATCTTTATCACGACTAATCAAAATTTTAGCAAACAAAACATCATCATTTTCAAATTCTAAACCAACTAGCACCTGAATAAAGTGCTCAGGCTCTATCTCAAGGGCAACAAAATCTTGCCACTGATCGTCTGGCTCGTCTTCTTCAATAAAGCCTAGGTCTTCTCTAAACTCATTAAAGTCTTCAACATCTTTATCACTCAAGTTATTTGGCGCTAGCTCTAAAAAAATATCATAAGCTTGGTGAGTAGCTTCTTCTACCGTATATAAACGTGGACCCGACATATGTGCTTAACCTTAAGCTTTTAAGTTGCGCTATATTATCAAATCTCATCATCATTTTGATAAAAAAAAACGTAAAACACTGACTTTTTTGTAACTGAGTCATGCTTTATTCAGCATACAACTCAAACAATAAATAACAATTTAACTAACCCATTGAATATCAAGATTACTTTTTTAATTTAAGCTTAAAATAACAACGTAAAAAATTTTATTATCTCAAGTTCTAATTGCTTAGCTTTTTCTCATCTAAATCTAACCCTTTAAGACTACAGCTTTAGCAATAAATTCCATTTATTTATAAAATACCGTCACTTTACTTAATTCTTATAACAACATAAGCTCAACTAACAGGTCAGAGGAGTGTGTAATGATAAAACTAAAAAAACAAAATGGCATTGCAACCGTCACGCTTAGCAGAGCAAAAAAACAAAATGCATTAAGCTTTGAAATGTTTGTAGAGCTAAACAAAGCCATTAAAAACATAAAAAGAGATCGCAGTATTCGTGCTGTAGTAATAAAAGGCGATGGCGAGCATTTTTGTGCAGGCCTTGATATATCAGCCGTAATGGCGGAACCATTGAATATTATAAAATTATTACTTAAATGGTTACCTGGCAATCAAAATTTAGCGCAAAAAGTAGTATTAGGCTGGCAATCACTCAGCGTGCCCGTTATTGCACAAATTGATGGCAACTGTTTAGGCGGAGGATTACAAATAGCACTAGGTGCCGATTACAGGATTGTTCATATTGATGCCAAGCTTGCCATTATGGAAGCGCGTTGGGGGTTGTGCCCCGATATGGGCGCAAATGTAATGATGAGCGGTTTAGTTAAGCGTGACCAAGCCCTTTGGCTTGCAAGCCACGCAAACCTAATCACAGCACAACAAGCAAATGAGCTAGGTTTAGTTACTCAGCTTACCGATGATACTCAACAAGCCACGCAAAACATGCTCAATACATTACTTGAGCGCTCACCCGATACGCTTGCTGCTATTAAACGTGTTACACAACTTAGCTATAAACCAAACCAACGAAAAATACTCGCTAAAGAAACCTTTAGCCAAATTCGCTTATTGCTAAACCCAAACACTAAAAAAGCAATTGCTAAAGCAAAAGGAAAAGCGGATATAACCTACGCAAATACAAAGCACTGGTAGACTATTGCACAATGCATAAAAGAGTTTGATTTGTTAAAGTTAAGCTCTTATCTTTTCTGTGAGCCACTTTGATGAAATATCTGCTCAGTAGCGCTATTATTTTACTATGTTTAGCCTGCGCTAAACTCATTATGCACTTTATTGGTGGAAGCTTTCCTGCACCGTTACTCGCTATGGTTATTTTATTAGTTTTACTCTTGTCGGGTATTGTAAAAGAGCAACATATAAAACCATGCGCCTCCCCTATTTTAAATATTATGCCTATATTTTTCATTCCTGCTGGCGTGGGATTTATTGAACATCTCGGCCTTATAAAATCGCACTGGGCATTTTTAGCATCAGTTGTGGTGCTTGTCCCTATAACTACCTTATTGCTTGTTAGCAGTGTAATTGCGTACTTTAAGGGAAGAGAAAATAATGACTAATTTTACTTTTTCCGCTATTTCAGAGCTACAGCCTAATTTATGGTGGCTAAGTATTCCTTTTATTATTGTATTATTTTTAGCACTAAGGGCCGTAAACCAAAGTATAAAAAACAGCGTATTTAAATCGCTCACCAACCCCGTATTTTTAAGTATTAGTATTATCGCTTTACTACTCGTTAATCTAAATTTGCCTTATACGCAATTTGCCACGCACAGCAAATTACTAAGCTGGTTATTAGAGCCCGCAATTGTGGCTCTAGCGCTTCCTTTATATCAGCAGTTTACACACGTACGAAAAAATCTATTACTCATAGTCGCAACATGTAGCTTAGGCATTGTTAACGCAACCGTTGTGGCATTTTTGCTAAGCATATTATTTAACGCACCTGCACAGCTAAGTGCATCTGTTGCCGCACTCAGTGTGACGACCCCAATATCTTTAATTGTTACCGACTCGTTAGGAGGGATTAGCTCACTTGCTGCGGCTTTAGTTATTTTTATTGGTTTACTAGGCGCTTTATTTGGTTTTATGCTTTTTAAACTCATTAATATTTTTAATCACGAATCTCAAGGCGTTGCCATGGGCACAGCTTGCCATGCAATTGGGACCGCTGCTGCTATTGCTGAGCATCCAAAAGTAGGCGCTTACTCATCAGTTGCAATGGCACTAAGTGCTTTATTAACAGCGATTATAGTGCCGCTGTTATATCCATTTTTAGTCAACATTTTGCTATAGTTGGAAAAATACAACATAGCCCTAACATAGAGCGCTTTATGATCAGTTCTGAAATCGAACAGTTTGAAAAATATTACACCATGCTTACTGAGTATATGGTTACCTACAGTATGCAAATTGTTGGCGCTATTTTTATCGTCCTCATTGGTTTGTGGATAGCACAAAAGCTTGCCAAATTTGTAGCCGCGTTAATGACCCGTCATAACGTTGATATTACGCTCACAAACTTTGTCAGTAGCGTGGTAAAAGTACTGCTCATTGTAATGGTTATAATTATTGCACTTGGCAAAATAGGTATCAGCGTTACGCCATTTGTAGCAGCCATTGGTGCTGCATCTTTAGGTGCTGGTTTAGCGCTGCAAGGAATGCTTTCTAATTATGGTGCAGGCCTTGCCATTATAGCCACTCGACCTTTTGTTGTTGGTGATACTATTGAAGTTAAAAATGTAAGCGGCCAAGTTAAAACAATTGAGCTTGGCTACACTATTTTAATCAATGAAGAAAAAGTAGAAATTACTATTCCAAATAAGCACATAGTGGGTGAAATACTTCATAACTCATTTAGTTACTCATTGGTCAAAGGTGAAATAGATATAGCTTATAGTGCATGCTCTGATAACGCGATTAGCCTCATTGAAGACGTACTTAAAGCACATGAATTAGTCGCACAAAATCCGTTATCACAAGTGGGTATTGAACGCTTCGCCGATAGCGGTGTTACAATAAGCTACCGATATTGGGTGCCTACTACTAAAATTATCGAAACCAAACTGGCTATTAACGGTGGTGTTTATAAAGCAATTAATAACGCTGATATTGAAATTCCATTCCCTCAACGCGTCATTACAATTAACAAAGCCGACCTAGAAAGCTAATTTATTTTGAGCTTGCATATCTGCAAGCTCATCCTTTACTACCCCCCTCTGCTCAGAATAAACTCAAATAGTTGTGTTATAGATTTATTTGCCATATAAATAGTGTTAATAAATATCAATACGCACTTAATTTTAATAATAAAAAAACAATAATGAGTAATGATGATGCGCAACCCCTTCTACCTAGGCGATTGGCAAGTAACACCTTCAACTAACTCAATTCAACTCACTGGTAAAGCCAAACAGTTAGAGCCCAAAGCGATGGAAGTTTTATTGCATTTGTGTCAACAAAGTGGCGACATTGTAAGCAGCGATGAATTGCTCAATAAATGCTGGAAAAATACTGATATTGGCGATAATCCATTACATAAAACTATCACTCAGCTAAGAAAAGCGCTCGGTGACAAAGCCAATGAACCACATTACATTGAAACTATCCGTAAACGTGGCTACCGCATTATTGCAAAATTATCTTTTCCGTTAGCAGATCCTATCCCAAGCACTAAGAGTACATGGCAGGGAGGATCCCCTTTCTTAGGCCTGCGTGCATATAACCCAAATGATACCCACGTTTTTTTTGGCCGTACCCAATCTATAGCTACCCTACTGGAAAGGATATCTAGCCAAGTAAATTACGGTCGTGCTTTTTGCTTAATACTTGGCCCTAGCGGTACGGGTAAATCTTCGCTTGTTAATGCTGGGATTTTACCAAAACTGCTAGATGAGCGAGGCTATAATGGCATCGGGGTTATTTCCTACACCCAGATCGACTTTGCAGATGTGCATAAAAATAGACTTTTTCTAGACTTAGCTTCTGCATTACTTGATTGGGATATAAACGCCCAGCCTGTGTTTGAAGGATTAAGCGCGCAAACACTTGCAGAGCAACTAGAATTGGCAATAGATGGCGTAATTAACGCCATACAAGCCGCACTTAGTAAAGCCTCTACACAACTTAAAACACCCCAGTTATTTTTATTTATTGACCGCTTAGAAGTACTGCTTTCTTCTCCTATATTTAGTAGCGAAACACGCAGCCATTTTTTATCGGTTATTGAACGCTTAGCAATCTCTAAAGCTGTGATTGTATTTAGTGCGTGTCGTAACGACTTTTACCCTTTAGTGGTTGAACAACCAAGTTTAATGGCAGGCAAAGCTCATGGCGCGCACTACGATTTAACACCGCCAAACCGCCAAGAGCTTCAACAAATTATTCGCCTGCCAGCGTTAACCGCTAATTTAACGTTCTCCAATGACCCACAAACTCAAACACCACTGGATGAAATATTGTGCGCCGATACCGCCAATAACCCCGATGCATTGCCCATGCTGCAATACACATTGCAAGAGCTGTACTTACAGCGCAGTGATAATAACGAGCTACTGCACAGTGTTTACAAAAAACTCGGGGGTATTGAGGGCGCCATAGGCAAAAAAGCAGAAGATATATTTATTGACCTTAGTAATGAGCAACAGCAGCAACTAAAAAGCGTATTATCACAACTGATCACTTTAAACCCAGATGGTAAAACCATTACGAGCCGCGCTGCCCGCTGGCAAACATTAACAAACACAAGCCAAAAAGAGCTTGTGCAAGCCATGGTCGATAGCCGTTTATTTGTATCGCATTTACAAAACCAAGAAGCCTGTTTTAGTCTTGCTCACGAGGCATTATTGCGTCAATGGCCGCGCGCAAAACAATGGATTAATGATCATAAAGATGCCTTAGCAATAAGAAGTCGTTTACAACATCAAACACAAAATTGGTTAGATGAAGGTAAAAGTAGTGCTTACCTCCTAGCGCCAGGTAAACCGCTACAAGAAGCGCAGCTATTACTTAACGACAAACTGTTTAAATTAGATGATAACGAGCATGCTCTTATCAAAAGCTCTGTAAAAAAAACAAAAACAAAAATAAGAGCAAAACGAGTGACCGTTGCTTTATTGTGCTTACTTACATTTACCGCGTTATTAATGAGCTTCACTAGTTTTAAAGCCCAACAGCATGCGCAAAAAAAGCAGCTTGAGGCCGAAAGCTTACTAGGGTTTATGGTCGGCGACTTTGCCGATAAATTACGTAGCGTTGAACGTATGGACTTACTTGATGGTATTAGTAATAAAGCACTTGAGTATTTTACTGATCAAACTGACGATTCAAGTTCACTTTTTAGCTTTAGCGATAATAAAGCACAATTTAACAAGCGTTTTCAGTACGCACAAACCCTCGAAGCAATGGGTGAAGTAGCTTATTCGCGCGGTAAAACCGATGAAGCCTTTACCGCCTTTGAAAACGCCCGCACCCGCCTTGAGGCATTATTAAAAATACAGCCTAACAACTTAGAGCTACTAACGCTTGCAGGCGCCAATGCCTTTTGGCTAGGTCAATTAGCTTATGATCAAAATGATCATCAAGCTACTGAGCAAATGTTTAAAAAATACCACGCTTACAGTAAAAAAATGTATGCGCTGGCAGCCAATGATTTTAACTCCATTATGGAATTATCGTATTCATCTAATTCTTTAGGTTCTTTATACATAGAAAAATCCAACTACAGCGCTGCAAAAAAGAACTTTGCAGAGTCACTTTTACTTAAAAATAAAGCGCTTAAACTGAAACCTAATAACAAAGATTTACTTCGAGATAAATCCGATACGATTAGTTGGCTTGCAAAAACAGAAGAGAAGCTAAGTAACTTTAATGAAGCAGTTAATATATTGGAAGGTGCAGTTGGCGTAATCACAAAATTGATTGCTGACTACCCTAGTGATGCAAGCCTTTTTTACACGTCAGCAAACCTATATATGCAACAAAGTTATTTACTGAGCTATTTGAGTGATAAACGGATGGCCCATAAAAAAGCCAGCTTGGCTAATCAAGTTATCAATGAAGCTTTAGTACAAGATCCAAAAAACAATAAATTTCAGCTTATGTATTATCGCTCTTTAGCACATTCACTAATGCTATCTACTGATGAAGCTACTGACTCAACAATTGAAAAAATAATTAATTTTTCAAAATCTCAAAATTTTAAAAATACCAGCACTATTAATACACAAATTACACTGGTTCAATATTTTATAAATAGACAATCACCACTCAAAGCGCAGGAGTTATTAACTGAGCTTGAGAATAATGAAAACTACAAACATCAATTAGCCAACCTAACTAAAACTGGTGATTACTTAGTATATACAAGAATAAACTTAATCAAAGCAAACTTAGCTACAACTAATAAACAGCGAGAGCAATTTTGCTTAAGTGCTATCAAAGCTATTTCTGAAGCTGCAAAAATAAGTCAGAGCGTAAAAATAACATACCCACTAGTACAAGCTTATACCTGTTTAAACAGGGAAGACGAGATATCAGAAATAAAAACAAGCCTAGTTAAATTAGGTATTACGAACTTCCAACTATAATTACTCATAAAGGAAATGATATGAATAACACCCTAGAAAATGTCGACTTTCAAGTAAATATTAAACTTAACAACGGTAAAGCTATTTTTAGCTATACAAAAAATGGCGAACCCGCTACTGGCGGTGGTGTTGTAACAACTGAAACCGCTGGCAACTACAATTTAGACGATGCCACAATTCAAAATGGTTTCGTATTTACTGGCGCTACTATCACCGATATCGACACACAAAAACCATGCGCCCAAGACTTCAGCTATAAAGTAAGTGACAACGGCCACACAATTATCATTACCGACACAGATGAAAATAATGGCTCTGTATGCTTAATCTTTAACGTTGAGTGTAATGGCAATAAATATGAAAGCGCAGATCCTCAAGTTAAGAATGAAAAAGAACTCTAATTAGTAATGCTTATT
The DNA here is from genome assembly GCF_016598755.1 of Pseudoalteromonas sp. LC2018020214. Classification (NCBI taxonomy): domain Bacteria; kingdom Pseudomonadati; phylum Pseudomonadota; class Gammaproteobacteria; order Alteromonadales; family Pseudoalteromonadaceae; genus Pseudoalteromonas; species Pseudoalteromonas sp. LC2018020214. The sequence continues at coordinate 943,308 of NZ_CP066804.1, read as the reverse complement.
TTTAAATTGCACAGGCATATTAATTGCGGTGCAATTTATTTAAAAACGCCCCTTAAATAAACATAAATAACAACAACTTAAATCAGAAGGTTACCGAAAGGTTTAAAAACGATAAATTGAATAAACTGCTAGACATAAAGTTTCATTAACAATAAAAATGAGCAACACCATGTCTAACAATAATGAAAATAGCAGAGCAAACAATACCGACAGCGCTGTATCTGCATTAATCAGCAGCATTTCTAATACCGTTAACAATGAAAAAATAAGCGCAATTATTAATGTCACTAATGTCATGGCCGATGCTATTTTTATTGTTAATGCAGATGGGGTGTTTGAATCAGTAAATCCCGTTGCAGCGCGTTTTTTCAATGTAACGTCTGATTCATTAATAGGTAAAAAATGGCAAGATTGTTTACAAGAACAGTATCGCGATGACTATAAATACATGTTTGAAAGTTGGAAAAACAACTATCAAACACCACTCAATCATGGTCCAAAAGAAGTTAAAATAAGAAAAAACAATGGTAACTGTTTAGATGTTGAGTTATCTATATCATGTTTACCCGAATCGGTAGTCGCAAGTACCCCACTTTTTATTTGTATAATGCATGATATTTCAAAGCACGTTAAAAAGTATAAAGTACTGGAAAACGTAGCCAAACTTGATCACCTCACTGGTATTGCTAATCGTTGTACTTTAGAAAAAACCATCATTAAAAATTGGCAAGAGTGCATAGTTAACAAGCAGCCTCTTAGCTTTATACTTATCGATATTGATTACTTTAAATTATTTAACGATAACTTTGGCCATGTAAAAGGTGATAAGTGCCTTCAAAAAGTCGCTCGTACAATTGAAGAGTGCTTACCATCTAAAGACAGTTTAGTAGCACGCTATGGTGGTGAGGAGTTTGCTGTTGTGCTGCCTCGTTCGCACATTTCAAATGCACAAATGATTGCTAAGCGTATTCAGGAAAAAATACTCAACATTAATTTTAGAGATCTCGGTTTACCAGCGAATGTAAAAATAAGTGTAAGTCAGGGTTTAGCGTGTGAATACAATAATCAATACAGAACATCTGAGGCATTAATATGCGCGGCGGATACTGCCTTATACAGGGCGAAGTCGGAAGGGCGTAATAAATTATGTATAAGATGATGTACTAACTATTTGGTATAGCATTTATCTACTAAAATAAAAAACCGCAATTGCGGTTTTTTTATTACTTGAGAAAAGCTTAAATATCGATTAGCAATCCTTCGTCCTTTTTAATCTTTTCGATCACCATATAAGTATGATGAGTACCCACGCCGGGAATATCTACTAAGTCGCCAAGAACTTGTCTGTATTCTTCCATATTAGAAACGCGAATTTTTAATAAGTAATCATAACCACCAGCAACCATGTCACATTCGACTACTTGTTCTATCCTTAATATGTGCTCTCTAAATACTTTAAATACAGCTGTATTTGAAGCAACAAGCGATACTTGAACATGCGCTACTAAGCTCTGATTAAGTTTAGCTTCGCTAAGCTTGGCATAATAGCCTTCAATATAGCCTTCTTGCTCTAATCGTTTAACCCGATCTAGGCACGGGCTGGCACTCAAATTAACCTGTTTTGCGAGGTTAACATTAGAAATTCTGCCGTTCTTTTGAAGAACGTCTAGTATGGCTAAATCAATACGATCTAGCATGCGTAATCTATTTGGAATTGTCATAACAGAATTTTATGCGGATAAGTTAAATTTATACCCTGTAAATTATCGTAAATCGCGAAATTTAACCAGCATATTCTGCTGAATTTTAATTAGAATGCACTCACAATATCACTGGTAATTTATTGGTAATTAATTTTACTTTAATTCTTAACATCCTGAGGGTTGCTTATGTTATTCAACGGCGATTTAACTACTACTTGTCCTATCAGACAAAGAATCCGTGACTTTTACCGCATAGATGAAAATGCAGTTATTGATCATATTTTACCGCTTGCAGAAGTAGGCGTAAAAGCACGAAGTCGTGCCTGGGAAAGAGCCCGCCAGATTGTTTTGAACATTCGTAAAGAGCAAGATGGGCAAGGCGGTGTTGATGCGCTTTTAAATGAATTTTCACTCTCTAGTGAAGAAGGCGTTGTATTAATGTGTTTGGCCGAAGCACTGCTTCGCGTACCAGATAAAGCAACTCAAGATGTACTTATTCGTGACAAGTTAGCCAAAGGTGATTGGAGCTCTCATTTAGGAAGCAGCGATTCTTTATTTGTAAACGCATCTTCTTGGGGATTATTAGTTACCGGTAAAATGGTTAACTACACAGACAAAACTAAAGAACAACAGTTCGGCATGCTTAAAAAGACCATTGGTCGTTTAGGTGAGCCAGTTATTCGTAAGTCTGTAAACTTTGCTATGAAAATTATGGGCAAGCAATTCGTAATGGGTCGTACCATTGACGAGGCAATTGAACGTGCTGCCGAAACCGAGCAAAAAGGTTATGTGTATTCTTACGATATGCTAGGCGAAGGCGCGCGCACAATGAAAGATGCGAAGCGTTACTTTGACAGCTACATGAATGCTATACACTCAATTGGTAAAGCGGCTAATGGTCGTGGTCCAATTAAGAGCCCTGGCATTTCAGTTAAGCTTTCTGCTATTCATCCACGCTATGAGTTCACTCATAAAGACCGTGTGATGGAAGAAATTGTACCAAAGTTAAAAGAACTTGCTCTTGCCGCTAAAAAATACGATATCGGCTTTACCGTTGATGCAGAAGAAGCAGACCGTTTAGATATTTCATTAGATGTAATTGAAGCGGTATTCAGTGATGAAGATCTTGGTGATTGGCAAGGATTTGGCTTAGCGGTTCAAGCGTATCAAAAACGCGCTATTTTTGTAATTGAATGGCTAACTGACCTTGCAACCCGCGTTGGTCGCAAGATGATGGTACGTCTAGTAAAAGGCGCATACTGGGATACTGAAATCAAAACCACACAGCAAGATGGTTTAGATCACTACCCTGTATTTACCCGTAAAGCAACAACAGACGTTTCTTACAAAGCGTGTGCTATTAAAATGCTTGAAGCGCGCGATGTGCTTTATCCGCAATTTGCTACACATAACGCTTATACTGCCGCAACTATTTTAGAAGTAGCCAAAGGCGACAATACAGGTTTTGAATTTCAACGTTTGCACGGCATGGGTGAGTCATTATTCGACCAAATCGTTAACGAAGAAAAAATTCAGTGCCGCGTGTATGCCCCAGTTGGTCAACATGAAGACCTCCTTGCGTACCTTGTTCGTCGTTTATTAGAAAATGGTGCTAACTCATCATTTGTAAACGCAATTGTTGATACAACAAAACCTGTTGAATCATTACTTCCAGACCCTGTAGAAACATTGCAAGGCTTGCGTAATAAGTACAATACGCAAATCAAAATGCCAATTGATTTATACGGTGAAGAACGTGCTAACTCAAAAGGCATGGATTTAACCGACATTAACGTTATTACCCCTTTCAAAGAGAATCTTGAAACATGGTTTAACGAGCACTTAATTGAGCAAAGCCAAGTACCTGAAGGCTCATTAGCTGTTAAAAACCCAGCAAATCACAAAGAAATCATCGGCCACGTTAAATTGCAAACTGGCGAAGAGATGAAAGTATTACTAGCTAACGCAGAAGCCGCACTTGAATCCTGGTCACAAACACCAGTAAGAGAGCGAGCTAACTTACTGCGTCGCGTTGCTGACATTTTAGAGCGTCATCACGACGAACTTGTTGCCATCTGTATTAAAGAAGCAGGTAAAGTAGCGCAAGATGGTATTGATGAAGTACGTGAAGCGGTTGATTTTTGCCGTTACTACGCGGCGCGCGCTGAGGAGCTATCGCAAGATGAGCGTTTTGAAGCCCGTGGCGTTATTTTATGTATTAGCCCGTGGAACTTCCCGCTTGCAATATTCTTAGGCCAAGTTGCCGCTGCGATTGTTACAGGTAACACTGTAATTGCAAAGCCTGCTGAGCAAACAAGTTTAATCGCCCTTCGTGCTATTGAACTAATGCTGTCTGTTGGTTTACCTGAGCATGTTGTTCAACCGGTTATTGCTCGTGGTTCTGAAGTAGGCAAAACAATTGTTCCTGATGAACGCATTCAAGCGGTTATGTTTACAGGCTCTACTGAAACAGGCACATTAATTTCTCAAACACTTGCTGCACGTAACGATATTCAAGTACCGTTAATTGCAGAAACAGGTGGCCAAAACTGTATGATTGTTGACTCAACGGCGCTTCCTGAGCAAGTAGTTGACGATGTGATCAGTTCTGGTTTTCAAAGTGCTGGGCAACGTTGTTCTGCTCTTCGTGTTTTATTCATTCAAGATGACGTAGCAGATGGCATTATCGAAATGCTTAAAGGGGCTCTAGCTGAGCTACACATTGGCGACCCATCGTTACTATCAACTGATGTTGGTCCGGTAATTGATGAAAAAGCACTTAAAAACTTAAACGAGCACGTTGAGTACTTAAAAGGTAATTCTATACTTCATTACGAGTGTAAAATCCCGGATAACACGCAAAATGGCGCATACTTTTTTGCACCTCGTTTATACGAAATCAAAGATTTATCAGTACTTAAACGTGAAGTATTTGGCCCATGTGTTCATATTGTGCGTTTTAAATCGAGCGAACTTGATGATGTGATGGATCAAATTAATAACACAGGTTATGGCTTAACAATGGGTGTACATTCACGTATTGAAGAGCGCTGTGAGTACCTTGCTAAAATGTCACGTGCAGGTAATGTTTACATTAACCGAAACATGATTGGTGCTATTGTTGGTGTGCAACCATTTGGTGGCCGTGGTTTATCAGGTACTGGCCCTAAAGCCGGTGGCCCTAACTACCTTCAACGTTTAGTAAAAGAAAAGGCATCACCAGATAACGTGCAAATGACAAACCTGACGCCAGATGAGCTTGATTTACACCACTATAGCGGTGCAAATGAGCAAGTTAAAAAGCTAATGGCTAACTCAATGCGCGATGAAAAAATCTGGCGTGCAACACCACTAAACGACCGTGTTTCAGCTGTGCGTCAGTTGCTTGCTAAAATCGCGACGGTAGAAATTATCGACGATTTAGCAGACGATTTAGCATTAACATTATCAGAAGCTCGTGCACAGCTTAACCGCCTTGAAAAGCACATGCGTAAATTTACTACCCTGCCAGGGCCAACGGGTGAGTCTAATACACTTCATCTAGAAGCGCGTGGTTGTGTAGTGTGTTATGCAGATAAGAGCACATCATTTAACTTCTGGGCATTGTCTATCATTACCGCTATTGCCGCAGGTAATACGGTAATTACTGTAGCGTCTGAGCTGTTTTACGATGAAGCTGTTGCCTTTAAAGATAAATTTATCTCTACAGGTGTTGCTGAAGGTGTTTTCCAAGTAGCTAAACCTAATCAGTTACAAGCTATCTTGGCTCACCCTCATTTAGCTGGTGCGGTAGTTGCTGCTCGCTCGTCTCGTTTAGGCTACTTTAGCCAACAGCTTGCACAGCGTAAAGGCGCAATTTTACCGGTAATTAGCTCTGAGTATTACGATACATTAATCAAGCGCTTAATTACTGAAAAAACAATTAGTATTGATACAACAGCATCAGGCGGTAATACCTCGCTAATGACGCTTGTTGAAGATGATGAATAATTAAGCTAATGCTTTTTTACTAAAAAATAAAATAAGGCACTGTAAAGTGCCTTTTTTATTTGGTCGTTACGTATAAGTTTGTTAGTTTAAAAGTAGATTAACAACTGAAGCCGTAAAATTGAAAACCATCCCTATTACTAAGTTAGTCCCAGGTATGTTTGTGCAAAGCGTTACCAAACAAACTGGCAGTATTAAAATTAAAAACCAAGGCTGGGTTAAAACTCAAGCTGGTATTAATAACCTGATAAAAGCAGGTATTTTAGAAGTAGAAATCGACCCAGATAAAACCCTCATTGATTCAGTCCCTGAAAAAGATCCTATCGCTACACCTACAACAAAAATAAAGCGTGATCCTTGGCAAAAAATAAACAGCGCTGAGCAAGAAATGGGAAAAGCAAAAAAGCTTTATGACGAAGCAAAAACACTGCAAATAAAAGCATTTAAAGATATAAAAGCTGGCCGTGATATAGATATAGCGCCGTTTAGAGAACTGGCAAGTGGCTTTATGGATTCTGTTTTTAGAAATCAAGATGCCCTAGCCTGCCTTACTCAAATGCGCCAAAAAGATGCCTACCTACTTGAGCACTCAATTAATGTATCAATATTAATGGGTATTTTTGCAAAACACTTAAATATAGAGAAAGATACTATTGTTGAGCTGACTACCGGCGCGCTATTACACGACATTGGTAAAATAAAAATCCCTGATGAAGTGCTAAACAAACCTGGGCGCTTTACAGACGACGAATTTAAAATAATGAAAATGCATTCGCTTTTCAGTAAAGAGATATTAGAAGACTCTGGCTTAACAGGAATCGCGGTAGATATTGCAGGTATGCACCACGAAAGACTCGATGGTAAAGGCTACCCGTTTGGTAAAAAAGGTGACGAGATAAGTCAGTATGTGCGTATGGCGTCAATTGTAGATGTTTATGATGCACTTACCGCAGAACGTGTTTATAAAGCAGGCATGGAGCCAATAAAGGCGTTTAAAATATTAAAAGACGGGTGCCCAGATAGCTTTGATCCTGTGCTGCTTAATAAATTTATTCAATGTATTGGCATCCATCCGGTAGGAACGCTTGTCAGGTTATCGAGCCAAAGAGTAGGTTTGGTCACCGAGAGTAATCCGGGGGCACCACTAAAACCTGTCGTTAAAACATTTTACAGCGCTAAGCATAGCCGCTACACCGAAGTAAAAGATATTGATTTATCTAATAAAAAAACTGTAGACACTCTTGAGTCAGCGGTTAAACCTAAAGAATATAATATTGATTTAGAACGCTTTTATAAAAATTCAATATTATCCTAAGCACTATTGAGAGCTCGGTATTCTACCGAGCTCTCAACATGATAACTAAGCGCTTACTGCGGCCAGTCTTGCAAAGCTTTTAAGCTAAACTCATAACCATCAAAATCTAGCACACTTTGCTCAGGTGTAATTTCTGTGACTGTTAGAGCACCTATGCTTTCTCCTTCGTGTAATTCTCGGCCATTTAGCTTGATCCAGCGTTTATCAGCACTCGATGAATATATATGCGCTTGATATTTAATACTAGGTAACATTGATTGCAAACCATCTGGTAGTAACTCTACAGGCTCAACACGTGATGACGTTTTTGACGCTTGAGTAACTTCATAATCTTGGTTTTTTTCGACATCTTGTATAGCTTGCGCAAATGCATTTTTAAGAGTTGTAGGCACGGCATCAAGCTCAGGGTCACTCGTCTGTTGGGATTGGGTGCTGCCATTAATTGGCTTACCCAATACTTTATATTTACTCATATCAAGTTGAGCCGATGCGGTATTTTGATTTTGCCCAAATACCGCAGTGTTTTGTGCATTGTTTGGATTGTTTGGATTGTAATTACTTTGTGGGTTAAACGCTGGCTGATTATAATTTTGAACAGGCATTACTTGTTGCATGTTTTGCTGATTATAACCTGCTGCGCTCGTGACCTGGCTCGACGGCATAGGAATATACTGACCATTTGGGGTTAATAACATTTGCTGTACACCATTGGGGGTTTGCACATGCACAAGTTGCCCTTCAATCGTTGCAGTATTTGTTGGAGCTACTTTAGCAGGCTCCAACTTAGCTACTTGCTGTTTTTCAGCTTCAGCTTCAGCATCTTCCTCTTTAACGTCTTTGTTAGGCGATGATTTTTCGCTTTCCACCACCTTAATTACAGCGGGTTCCGCTGCGTTTAATAAAGTCGTACTTTGAAACCACTTTCCGGCGGTAAAGCCACCCGCTACCGCAATAAAAGCAGCTAAGCTTGTACCAAATACTAATGCTAATCGTCTATAACGCTTAAGTGCTTGCTGTTGCTTTAACTGCTCAGATTGTAAGTCGTACTGTTCAGCACTCATATCTGATTGCTGCGACTGCTTTAGCGCATCTAATAAATAAGACATAACTTACCTAACTATAAAATAAATGAAAGCCCAATGCCTACGGCAAATAAAGCAGCGAATACAAGGCTATAGGGTACAAATGACGTTGCTTTGTTAGCTTCGCTAACCGGTGCTACAAAATCCATGGGTAATGACTCATGGGCTGATTTTTTTATTATATCGCTATCAACTATCAACTGCTGCTTTGCAAAAGTCCCAACTAAAGCACGCTCACAGACCAAGTTCATTAATCGTGGCACACCGCCAGTTAATTGATGAACAGCTTGCATGGCATCCATCGAAAAGATTCCTTTATCGCACCCTGCAATATGTAACCGATGCTTTATGTAAGCGACTGTTTGGCCTTGCGTAAGTGGTAATAAATGGTAACGAGCCGTTATCCTCTGGGCAAGTTGCCTTAATTCGTTGCGCTTCAAAAGGTCTTGCAGCTCAGGTTGACCAACCAACACTATTTGTAATAATTTTTTATGATCGGTTTCTATATTTGTCAGCAAACGTAATTGCTCAAGCACGTTAGGGGCAAGTAATTGTGCTTCGTCGATAATAAGTATAGTGTGCCCGCCCGATTTATTATTAGTCTCTAAATGCTTTTTTATAATATCGGTAAGACTTTTAAGCGTCGCATTATGAACATCGTAACTAATATTGAGCTCATCACAAATACTGGCTAATAACTCCAGCTCTGAAAGCGCTGGGTTATGGATCATCGCTACTTGAGTGTTTTCAGGAAGCTGCTCTAACATACTGCGGGTAATTGTAGTTTTACCTGTACCTACTTCACCTGTTAATAATACAAAACCACCGTCTTCACCTAATCCATAGGTAAGGTGTGCTAAGGCTTCTTTATGTCGTTCACTTAAAAATAAGTAATGAGGGTTGGGCGAGATCGAAAAAGGTTTTTCGTTCAGGCCAAAATAGCTTAAATACACCGTGATGTTCCTTCGTAATTAAATCACGGCCTATAATGGCAAAAAAATGCGCTGAGTGACAACGTTGTAAGCGCTTTATTATTGAAATAACGTAAATTTATGTAAAACAAAAAAAGTGCAGCTGTTTTAAGGCTGCACTTTTGTCTGTCTAATCTTAGTATGCATTTTACTCTTCGTAGCGCACTAACCGTAAATACACATTACTGGTTTTAGCATGTAAGCTATTCAACCCGCTATCAAATTGATAAACCCACGCTGAGCTCATCGTGCTTACACCCGATGTATTTGACCAATAGTTTTGAAGCTTAGTGCCCAAAAATACGTCTTCATTAATACTCGGCTCTGTGCAACTGTGCTCTAAAATACTCGCCAATTCTTTAATGTTAGGCATTTGCCAATCATCGTAATCTGCGGTTGTATCATTTTTAGCACCGCGTAGTGCCTCTTGCCAAGTAAGAGAAGGTGTTGAGCCTTCACAAAGTTGTGTCTCTGTATTATAAGTTTGCCCATAACTACAGCGTTGCCACATAAGGCCTGTTTCACTATCAGACACTGTGCCATCTGCATTTATGGTAAATCTATCTGTCGGTGTTGTGGTATCTGCACCGTCGTAGCACGTTTGCGACGCTGCAATATTAAAGCTCAAGCTTATAGTTGCTAGTGCATAGAGTAATTTTAATTTCATTATTTTCTCCTAACGACTTCTAACTAAACGTACATAAGCAGTATTTTCTTTTGGATAAGCAAGGTCGTTACCATCACTCATATCAATGATATACGCTTGAGATAAACTGGTACCATCAGCTGCTGTTTGAGAGGTCCAGTAACGTAAATGGCTTAATGCACTTTCACTTGGCATATTAGGAAAAAATGCCTCATCAATTAATATACTTTGCCCTTGTTTACCGTAATCAATTAAGCCCAAAAGCTCTGTATAAGTAGGTAATCGCCAGTTTGTACCACCACAAAAATCTAAATCATTAACTTCGTTTATATAACTTTGTACTCCACAACTTGTATTGTCCGGACACGTTGAATTGGCGGTACTGGTATCGGTAAAAGTCGTATTCCCTACATCCCAAAAGTAATGATTTTGACCATCACGTAACGAAGTATTTGGTACCGTGCCAGATGCCACACTTTTCACCTCCCATACAAGCCCAGTAACATTATCGCGTATACAGGTAAAGTCACTACTATCATCACCAACTTCATCAGCAAACTGATTAAGTTTAGTGTAATCAAACGCTAAATTACCTTTGCCAACTTTATCTAAGCGGTTTGCATAGCTATCGCGTCCAAGCTCTGCATCTTGCGCTGGAAAGTCATCACTCTCACAATTAATACGTTGAGTATTGTTATAACACTCACCAACACCACTATCGTTGATGAGTCCAAGTGCTTTGGGTGATACATCAACAAATAAAGAGTCTGTATCGGTGCGCCCCTTTGAATCGGTTACCGTGACTTCAAAGCTCAATGTAGACTCAGTATCAACATCTGAGGCAAAAAATGTCGTTATACATTGGTCGCTATTGCTTAATGTTTCGGTATTACCGGTAAGTTGTTGCCATTCACACTTATAGGTATCGGTAACGGTTTCGCTATTTGTAGCATCAAGCGTTACTTGCTCAAACTCTTCGACATTTTGATCTGCGCCTGCATTTGCATCCACTAACTCATTTGTTTTGTTGAGGGTCATTGAATATTGAGTGCTCGCCTCGCCACCTTCATCATCAGTGACAGTTAGCTGCCAAGATAAATTCACGTTACTTTCAAGTAGTGGATGAGAGAAACTAAGAGTCGATTCATTAAAACTCTCAATATCTAAATCAGGACCCGATAGCAATTGCCACAAATAACTATCAATTTGGCCATTATCATCAGGATCGCTCGACTCTAGGGCACTCAAAGTCACTGTATCTTTGTATACAGAGGGAAGTGTTTCAGGAGATGTTTGTGTAACAACAGCAAGAGGTAGTTGGTTATTAGAGCTCACTGAAATAGAAATGTCGTCACTAACAGCGCTACTACCTGTACTTTGATAGCTCACTCTTAATATTATTTCACTATCAGTTTTTACGTCAGGTGCAGTAAGTGTTTGCTCAGCGCCTTCAAGCGGAAAACCTTCTATGCTTGGGCCGCTAACTTGTTGCCATGAAAACGTACCATCAGCGGGGGAACCTTGTGCTGTGATGGTAAATTCAGATTTTTCGATAATTTGTAAATCGGCTCCAGCATTAACAGACGTTTCAACAACTGTATTATCGCTATCACCGCCACCGCCTCCACACGCACTCAGTAAACCACACGAAATGAGGGGGATTAAAGCAAACGCTTTCATACGCAGCACCTTATTATGTCAAATAATTACTATAGTGTAATCACTAGCAATAAAGATGCCATTAAAGTACTACATATATGTATCTTGATGAATGCGTACAAACAACTTTGTACCGATTTTACTGTAATCTATTTTGTATTCACGCCCGTCTAGAGCTTGAATAAACAGCAACTGCTTTTCTTCGCCAAATACATCAGCGCTACTTACATAAACCATTTCTAAATAACGCTCTTTTGCATCACGGCGGTTTTTAGGTAATTCTTCTTTAAATGGCTCCAGGCCATGTTGCGTTACTTTAATTCGAGGATGAATTTCAGAGTTTACAATCACTAAATCATGCTTTTTATCTTTATGTATTATGGTGTTTCGACCACTTTTTAAAAAGGCTCTGTCTTGACTCATTTTTCTTTCCTACAGTCGTAGCTTAATTACTAAGCTGCGACGCTATAAACTGACTAGGCTCGCGCTTCCACTTATTTAAGTTAGCACTAAATGCCCAAATATCTCTATCTAACACGCTGGCAGGCAATAATAAATCGTAACCTGTTAGCTGCTGAAGGTGCTTAGTTCTATTAGCAAACATGGCTATAAGCCCAGTATAGCTTATCCCTTTATGGGATGTGTAATGTGTATCTTCTATTAACCATTCTGATGGGCAATTGCCATTTTTGCAATGTTTTTGAACAACTTGCATAAATAAATTACGCTGCTCTATTAATAATTTCCCTGCTATTCTAGGCGCTATGCTTGATAAAAAGTCGTCTATATCATTTACCTTAACGCCAACCGCATTTAATTCTAAATAGTCAAAGCCATCTTCTACTTTGGGTATTCCACTGTGATGAAAGTTACTATGAGGCATACACCAAGCTCCGTACTTGTGGCAATAAACGAGCTCAGATTCGCTTAATATAAGGCTATGGTATGGTTCTTGAGATTTTAAAAATCCAATAAAAATAGCCACAAGGCACAAGCTCACTAAAAATATTTCAAGTATGCTAATCTCACCCGGCCTCAGTAAATTAAATAACATAATAAAGACTAAGCCTATAGCACCTACAACAATCACCTCAATTGCGTTTCGCGCGCCTTGTGCCCGAAACTTAATGACATTGTCAGATTTATCCATATCGGTAAAACACCATATAAAAAACAAACATAATAATGCCCCAAATTATGACCTTTCTTGTTGTTATACATAAGTTACAGCTAGTTTTAAATTTCATACATTACCGCTTTTTCCTCAACAAAATAGGAACAATGAATAAATCTTATTTACTTTTACGCTTAACGCACAAATTTATGAGATACATAACCGTCTTTTCACGGTCTTATTTCGTACAATACTTACAATTCATTTTCAGGTATGAAATCAATGTACTCAAGACAATCAGGTAAAGCACTTTTTCCATTTATTATTACGTTACTTTTAATATTTAGCGTTTATTTATATTTACCCGCTAGCCACGGCGAACAAGCTGATTCATCTCAAATGTCTACCCAGGTAACGGCTCATACTGTTACCTCTGAGGAAAACGCAGTGATGATAGAGGCCATCGGTAGTGCACGTGCAAACCAAGCTATTTATATAAAAAGTGCGCAAAACGATTATGTCACAGATATATATTTTAAAGATGGCGACTTAGTCAGTAAAGGACAAAAATTAGTACAGTTACAAAGCCAACAAGAGCAACTTGCAGTTAAAGAACTCGGTATTAACTTACGTGAGGAAAAACGTCAGTTAGATCGCCTTACCGAACTTTCACGCTCGCAATCAACGGCAAAGTCATTACTTGAAGAACAATTATCTCGTGTTGATGCCACTGAAGCTCAACTAGAAAGCGCTAAAACAAAGTTAAATGAAATGACTATTACCGCGCCATTTTCGGGCCTATTAGGTAAGCGTGAAATATCAGTTGGTGCCTACGTAAGCAACACAACAATAATCACCACACTTGATGATATTAGTATTATTAAAGTTGACTTCAAAGTACCTGAAAAATATTTAGCACAATTAAACATGGGTATGAAAGTACTTACCCAAAACGATGCCTACCCAGGGCAGACATTTAACGGCAAGGTAACGCATATTAGCTCGCGTATTGATTCGGTAACACGCAGTGTTGAAGTAACTGCAAGTTTTGCTAATAAATCAGGATTACTTCGCCCTGGTATGTTACTAAATACAGCACTTGAGCTAAGCAGTAACCAAGCTTTAATGGTGCCAGAAAAAGCAGTTATACCTTTACAAGACAAACACTTTGTTTTTCAAATTCAAGACGGAGTAGCCAATAAGGTTGAAGTGCATGTTGCTGGCAGAAATAATGGCTGGGTTGCTATCGATGAAGGTTTAAATGATGGCGAGCAAATTGTTACTGAAGGGCTAATAAAAATTCGCTCTGGTAGTAAAGTAAGCGTAAAGGGGTAATACGTGAAAATTACTGATACTAGCGTTAAACGCCCCGTTTTTGCCATAGTAATTAATTTACTACTTCTTACTTTTGGTCTGGTTGCATTTACTATGCTGCCACTTCGTGAGTACCCTGATATTGAAACGCCAATAGTAAATATCAGCACTGAATACACAGGTGCTTCTGCCGAAATTATAGAAACCAAAATAACGCAAATAATAGAAAATCGAATTTCCGGTATTGAAGGTATTAAAAGTATTAACTCTTCGAGCCGTAATGGGCGCTCAAACATTACCATTGAGTTTGATATTAACCGCGACATAGATGCTGCATCTAACGATGTACGTGAACGTGTAGCACGTGCACTTGATAGTTTACCCGATCAGGTACGCCCACCAGAAGTGTCTAAATCAAATAGTGATGAAAGCCCAATCGCCTGGTTTGTATTAAACAGTGAAACAATGGACTCGTTACAGCTCTCTGATTACGCGCAGCGCTTTATTGTTGACCGCTTAGCCGTAGTAGATGGTGTATCTAACGTGCGTATTGGTGGTGAGCGCCAATACGCTATGAAAATTTGGCTAAACCGCCAAGCAATGGCTGCACGCGGTATTACCTCAAGCGATATTGAAAATACACTGCGTACAGAAAACGTTGAATTACCTGCTGGCGAAATAGAATCAATAGATCGCGACTTTACCGTGCGTACCGCACGTAGTTATAAAGATCAGCGCGATTTTAAAAACCTTGTTATTAAACGTGGTGAAGAAGGTTATTTAGTGCGTTTAGGTGAAGTTGCCGACGTAAAATTAGAAGCTGCCGATGACGAAAGCTTATTTCGTGGTAACGGGCGCAACATGATTGGCCTAGGAATTGTAAAACAAGCTAAAGCAAACACGCTTACCGTAGTAGATAACGCACGCAGCGAACTTGAAAAAATCAAACGTAACCTACCTGAAGGCACCACAATTCAAGACAGCTACGATTCATCTGTATTTATTAAAGAATCAATTAATGAAGTTTACAGCACACTTGCCATCTCTATGGGTTTAGTCGTACTCGTTATATTTTTGTTTTTAGGCAATATACGAGCAACGCTTATTCCTGCGGTTACCGTACCGGTCGCACTTGTTGGTAGCTTTATGTTTTTATTAGCAATGGGTTACTCAATCAACTTACTAACTTTACTTGCCTTAGTACTGGCTATTGGTTTAGTAGTAGATGATGCCATTGTAATGCTTGAAAACATTCACCGTCGTATTGAACTAGGTGAGCCGCCATTACTAGCTGCATATAGAGGTGCGCGTGAAGTTGGTTTTGCCATTGTCGCAACCACGCTTGTACTAATATCGGTGTTTGTGCCATTGGTGTTTATGGATGGCCGTATAGGGGCATTATTTACTGAGTTTGCAATGGCGGTAAGTGCTGCCGTATTTTTCTCAAGTGTTACAGCGCTTACACTTGCACCAGCTTTGTGTTCTAAAGTACTTAAAGTATCAGACAAACCAAATAAATTTAGCCAATGGATGGACCGCCAGTTTACTAAAATTGAAGTAAGTTACCGTAATTCGCTCTCCACTAACATAACCCGTAAATGGGGCTTAATGGTGAGCTTATTATTAGCGGGCTTTGTTAGTTACTCATTGTTTTTACAAGTTCCCTCTGAGCTAACGCCAAAAGAAGACCGTGGCACGTTCTTTATTATGATGAGCGGCCCTGAGGGCGCAAGTTATGAAAATAATGCCGCTAATATGGCTAAAATTGAAGAACGCTTAATGCCTTACTCGCAAGCAGGTGAGCTAAGTCGCGTACTTGTTCGAGTACCTGGCTGGGGTGGCAGCGGCGGTGTTGCAATTGTTGGCATGGCCGATTGGGATAAGCGCAAACGCTCAACATGGGAAGTAATGGACGAAATAAGCGTTAAAATGCAAGAAGTTACCGATGTTCGTGCATTTGCCATTATGCGCCGTGGTATTGGCGGTGGTGGTTCATCTCGCCCTATTGAGTTTGTATTGCAAGGCAATGATTACGCTCAACTTGCCGATTGGCGTGACCGTATAATTAAGCGTGCTGAACAAAACCCAGGTTTAGTAAGAATCGATCATGATTATAAAGAAACCTTCCCGCAGTTTTTAGTCAGCATAGATAAAAACAAGGCCGCTGATTTAGGCGTTTCTGTATCTGATGTAGGCCGTACACTTGAAACAATGCTTGGCCAGCGCCGTGTTACAACCTTTATTGACCGTGGTGAAGAATACGATGTAATTTTAAAAGGGACTAAAGAAGACTTTACTAACCCTACTGACATTTCAAATATATACCTTAAATCACGAAGCGGTGAACTAGTCCCACTTGATAGCCTTATCAGCTTAAAAGAAGAAGCAACCGCATCGCGCTTAAACCGATATAACCGTATGCGCGCAATTACATTAAGCGCCAACTTAGCCGACGGTTATACGCTTGAGCAAGCGCTTAACTTTTTAAACGAAGTAGCCGCGCAAGAAAACGATATAGATGGCGCCGTAGATTACAAAGGCGAGTCGCAGCTTTATTACGAAGGCGCATCAGCGATGACCTACGTATTTATACTTGCACTCACCGTTACCTTTTTAGTACTGGCAGCGCAGTTTGAAAGCTTTATGCATCCGTTCGTCATTATGCTTACCGTACCACTTGGTTTAATGGGCGCTATGTTCGGACTTTGGGCTACAGGACTTACTTTAAATATTTACAGCCAAATAGGTATTGTCATGCTCATAGGGCTAAGTGCTAAAAACGGTATTTTGATTGTAGAATTTACTAACCAACTGCGCGATAAAGGCGTTGAATTTAGTGAAGCTATTTTGCAAGCAGCAACTCAGCGTTTGCGCCCTATTATTATGACCTCGCTGACTACGGTTATGAGTTCGGTACCTTTAGTACTTGCTTCAGGTCCGGGCGCTGAAAGCCGTATGGTGATAGGTGTAGTCGTGTTTACTGGGGTTATTGTATCGACCCTACTAACTCTTTTTGTTGTACCTGCTGCATATTATGCACTTGCACGTAACACTCAATCACCTGAGTTTTTACAGCAAAAATTAGACAAACAAGCTGCTGAAAAACCTTTCGAAGAGATCTAGCCTCTTAATTGCGCCGTAACCTTGTTGTTGCGGCGCATACAATTTATGCTCGCCCTTAAACCCCATATACATTTTAGGAATACTTATGAGCTCAACAACGCAAGTAGCAACATTTGGTGGCGGCTGTTTTTGGTGTATAGATGCTGCATTTAGACGTGTAAATGGCGTACTAACCGTAAGCTCTGGCTACACCGGCGGTGAAACAAATAACCCAACATATGATTCTGTATGCTCAGGCACAACCGGTCACGCTGAGGTTGTTAAAATTGAATTTGACGCGACTGTAGTTAGCTTTGAAACACTCTTAGCAATGTTTTTCACACTGCATGATGCAACACAATTGAATCGCCAAGGTAACGATATAGGCACACAATATAGAAGTGTGGTTTACTATCGCGATGAAGCTCAACTTAAGCAAACCAACGAAATGATAGCTCAACTGCAAAGCCATGTTGCTGAGCCAATCGTGACAGAAGTCAGCCCTGCCACTACGTATTACCCAGCAGAGCATTATCACCAAGATTACTATAACGAAAACCCACAGCAGGGTTACTGTAGTATTTTAATAGCACCTAAGTTACACAAGTTTGAAACCGTATTTAAAGAGTTCTTAGCTGACTAGCTAATTTGAGTAGTTAAACTTAGCTACACATTAAAAAGCCCGACATATGTCGGGCTTTTTAATATTAATAAATACCGTTAAAACTGGTAGCTTGCGCCTGCAAAAAAGCGACGCTCTGGCGTGTTGTAGTAATACACTTCACCCGTTGTAAAATCAGCGTTTGAATCAACAGCGTTATACTCTTTATCAAATAAGTTTTCTACACGAAGCGAAACTTCAATATGTTCATTTACTTGATAATTACCCGCTAAGTTCCAAAGTGTATAAGAGCCTAAGCGAGTCACAGCACCTTGTCGGTCGCTACGGTATTGCATGTCTAAGCTTGCATCAAAAGCACCAAACTGTTTTGCAAGTTCCCAGTTAAAAGTACGTTTAGCAACATTACGTAACTCTGCGCCCGTTTCTTCGTCTTCAGCGCTTAAGTAAGCAAAGTTAAGGTTGCTATCAAAACCAAAAAACTGCTGAGATAAGCTAAATTCAACCCCTTCGTAGCGTGCTTCATCGATATTAGCCAATGCAAAGTTTGCATCGTAATCAATCTTATCTTCTATATCGTTTCTAAATACTGCAATATCAACTTGCGCGATATCAAAATCTACACTCAAACCTAACTCACGGTTTACTGATTTTTCAGGTTGTAAATCAGGGTTACCATAAAGTGGATAATATAAATCGTTAAATGTAGGAGCTTTAAAGCCAGTACTTTGGCTTATACGAAATGTTGCATCTTCAGATAAATGATAACCCGCAGCGGCGGTATACGTTGTTTCATCGCCAAATTGCTCGTCGTCATCTTGGCGAACAGTTAAATTAGCCAATACTTTATCTGCATCGTAGTAAGCACCTACAAACACGGCAAGTACATCTCGGCTGTCTTCAACAAATAGTTGCGAACTATGAGATACATCATCGTTGTACCAATTAATACCACCACTAATGTTAAGTTCATTAGATAACAAGTACTGGCCGTTATAATCAATTTGTGTACGTTTAGTTATAAAGGTACTTGTTGTTGGCCCAACTAAAAAATCAACATAAGTGTTATCTGAATCATCTGTTGAAAGCGCTAAATCAATACTATGCGTTTGGTTAGTGTAGTTTTTACTCCAACCTGCAGAAAGTTGATAGTTTTTAAAATCATCTCGTTCAATCGTACTGTCTGCTGGGCTAAAGCTACTGTCGTAATCTGCATAGCCTTCACTGTATTGGCCTAATAACTTAAAGTCGCCGTAATGTGTATCGGTGTAGTTAACTTTAAAACCAAGGTTTTTATTTTCATAGCCATCTTCATCTGGTGCTACGCCTTGCAGTACATCAAAGTTATCTGTTTTTTCAAAGCCTGCGTTAAATGCTGTTGTTATATCATCTGATTTTACAGAGCCTGCAACTTGATAATTTTGATAAGAGTCAGAACCAAATGTAGCGCTTAGGGATAAGTTATCTGACTCACGCGTAATAATATTAATAACACCAGCGAGTGCATCAGAGCCATAAACAGCCGCGCGAGAGCCTTTAATAATTTCTATGCGTTCAATACTATTTAGAGGAACATTATTTAGTGCTTTTTGACCTAGTGTTGCTGAGCCTGTACGTACACCGTCAATTAAAATCAACGTATCGCCAGAGCCCGTACCACGAAGTGACACACCTGTATTTTGACCAAAACCACCGTTTGGATTAACCTGAAAGCCCACTCGCGTGCTTAAAAGTGTAGGTAAATCGCGTACGTTACTAGCTTCTATTTCAGCACGTTCAATAACATTTACACTCGCTAAAACGTCGTTAATTGATTGCTCGAACTTATTAGCTGTAACGGTTATTTTTTCAATTGATTGCTCTGCAGCAGACACAGAAAATGAAAGCGCAGCAGAAATTGCAACGCCTAGAGTTGTTTTGTTTAACATGAGGTCCCCTACCTTTGCCCACCGCAAAGATTTAAGTAAGTAAGATTGCATCAAGGCCGGTCTCCGGACTCAGTAAGCACATAAAAACATGCAATACTCTACCGTTGCGGGGGCAGTGTTGGGCTTGTAGTCATCATGAAAACGCACCAACTTCCCGATTATCCTGCTAAAAAAATCATTACATGAAGTGGCTAGCAAGCACCTTGAAAATATGCCGTCATTGTGAGCATTTTGTTTACAAATGTCAATGGACGTCTATATAGCTAAAAGCTATTTCAGTTCAGTGCTGTATTATTATAGCTTGACGGAATACCGTACTTATCAAGTAGCTTCTGAAGTTGCATTTGTGTAGTAGGTAAATTTAATATTTCATCCATTTTGCGACTAGATATTTTATTTGATTGTGAGTTAATCAAAAAATGTGTTTCATACACTGCATCTGGTACGTCACTCTTAAATAGTAAATCCATATTTAAGATATTCTGCTTTTTAAAATACTGATAAGCAATACTGTTTAAAACCCCGACTTCAGCGCGCCTTAATAGCAGCATTTTAACTACATTGAATTCATCGATTGTAAGGCTTACCTGGTGCTCTTCTCTCAAGTATTCGGCATTTGTATTAAATCCTGCAAATTGATACGAGTACCCTAAAACCCCAACTTTGGTTAATTTGTCCAGATTTTCAAAATAAGTTTGTTCTGATGCATTCTCTTTGAGTGTATAAATCTCGTTTTTGGTGATGGTATAAAATTCAGTTTT
Organism: Pseudoalteromonas sp. LC2018020214; assembly: GCF_016598755.1. NCBI lineage: Bacteria > Pseudomonadati > Pseudomonadota > Gammaproteobacteria > Alteromonadales > Pseudoalteromonadaceae > Pseudoalteromonas > Pseudoalteromonas sp. LC2018020214. Next base: position 923,107 of record NZ_CP066804.1, on the reverse strand, counting down.
TTCAATATTCTCCTGCGATGCTTGTGGCAACCATTGCATTGCCATTAAAAATAAAACGTCGAAGTTATTTTTTTCAACAGACAAAGTAAGCCTTTTTACAGGTAAAGAAATAAGTATAAAGTTAAATTCCTCCTGTGCGTCGTTTAAAATATTAATAAACTCAGGAGCAAAGCCTTGCTTTTTTTGCGCGTTAATAATAATCGGAAAGTAGCCATCTTCGACCAATACATCAATATCAACTGGCTTTGATAAGCTTGGCTTGGTAAATATAAGCAAAACAAATAACAGAAATAATTGATGGGGTCTCATTTTAATACCTTCTAGGGTGAAATTTTTATTATATTCAATTAAATATAATAGCTTAAATATCAAAAAATGGATTAATACATGCAGAACTACGAGAGGATAAGGTGGGAAAGTTGTAAAAAATTAAGTAGCTTTAATCTGTCTGCAAATATAGACAAATTAAAGCTCTTTTATTAAAAACAGTTTATAAATTAGTCGCGAAAGTTTTTAAACTGAAAAGGCTGACCTAAATCGGCACTGCGCACTACCTGCATTGCTTCTTGAAGATCGTCACGCTTTTTACCTGTCACACGTACTTCTTCGCCTTGAATAGCAGCTTGTACTTTAACTTTTGAATCTTTAATGGCTTTAACCACTTTTTTGGCCATGTCTTTTTCGATACCTTGCTTTAACCCAACGTTACGAAATACATTTTTTCCTGCACGGCTAATATCTTGAAGTTCTAAACTAGCTACATCCATACCGCGCTTTGAAATTTTTCCCGCTAAAATATCGAACAACTGCATAACTTGAGAGTCAGCTTCTGCCTTAAGCTTAATTGTTTTATCGTTTAGCTCAATAGATGCATCAACGCCTCTAAAATCAAAGCGAGTCTCTAGTTCACGGTTTGCGTTATCAACCGCATTTTTAGCTTCGTTCATTTCTACTTCAGATACAATATCAAATGAAGGCATTAGTATACTCCTAACTATTTAATCTTAATTTTATGTGGCAATTATAACGCTAAAATTATAAATCTTTACATTTTTCTGCATCTTGTTCAGGTGCGATACTAAATTAGTTTGATATACTTGCGCCTCTTTTTTAAGCGATTTTAGGATTTGTCGTGACAAGGCGTGTTTATCAAGCAGTTTTTTTAATCAGCATAGTGGCTTTCACCTTTTTATTTGCTAAAGAAATAAAAGGTGGCGTTGTAAATTTATTCCCTCATGTTGATAAAGTCGCCCATTTTGGGATTTTTTTTATATTAGCCATAATAATGGATAAGGCTTTTAAGCTTCCTTTATATGCTCAAATACTCTTATTAGCAGGCTATGGCGCCTCGATAGAAATAATGCAAGACGCACTTCCTTATAGGCAAGCATCACTTGGTGATTTTTTTGCTGATTTTGCAGGTGCTGCAAGCTACTTTTTACTTAGAGTAATTTTTACACCTCGAAAAAAGAACCCACATGGCTAATATTTTAATCGTTGGCGATGGCGCTATTGGCTTATTGCTGAGCCACTTTTTGAGCGCATCGCATAATGTCAGTGTTTTGACTCGTAAAAACCCAACAAACACCCGCTTTTACAGCAGAGGTAAGGGTGCATCAAAAAAAGTTGACGCAAAATTTATTTCATTAAATCAGCTAGATAAAGCAACTGAATTTGATGTAATTTTATTTACCGTTAAAGCTTTTCAAGTGCTTGATGCGTTTTCTCAAATAAAGCCATTTTTACCAACACATTGCTCTGTTGTACTTTCGCATAACGGAATGGGTAATGTTGATGAGGTAAATAGCCAGCTAAGCACTCATCAAGCACTCTACTTTTTAACGACAAGCATAGCGGGCTTTAAATCAAACCAATATATTGTGCAACACACAGGTGAAGGACAAAGCGTTATTGGTGGCTGTAATGAGCTTGCACTTCAAAATAGTGCGCCAATAGCTGATATTTTTAAAGTAATACCCAACCTAAAGTTTACTAATAACATTCAGCAGCTTCGTTTTGAAAAGCTACTCGTCAACATTGCCATTAATCCATTAAGCGCTTTAAGTAATGTAAAAAATGGCGAATTACGTGCACCTAAGTACAATACAATAATTTTTAATGCACTCACTGAAGCATGCAATATTGCAAAGGCTCAAGGGCTTAATATCCCATTAATTAAAGCTCTCAATACCGCTTATAAAATAATGGAGTTAACCGCAAATAATTACTCATCAATGCAGCAAGATATAACTCACAATAGAGAAACTGAAATATCAGCTATATGTGGCTATATTAGCCAACAAGGTAAATTTCACGGTATTCCAACGCCTTACAACGATGAGTTGTTAGTCAAAATTCAGGCAAAAAAAAGCGTGGTATAAACCACGCTTATATAAGCTTTTAACTTTACGGGCGATAAACTTTTACAGTTTCGAAGCCCTGTTCGTGTAGCATAAGTGCCTGTAGTTGGCTCATTACGCCTCTGTCACAATATAAATAGTAGTCAGTGTCTTTTGGTAAATCACCAAACTTAGTAGCTAAACGGAAGAACGGCAAATGCACCACTTCAACACCATCGATTGCAAGCGGTGCAGCTTCTTCTTCTTCTGGTGAGCGAATATCAATTACTACAGAGCCTGCAGGTAAATCAGCAACCGACTCAGCCTCTTTTAGCTCTTGCTTGGCTTCTACGTCAATATCGCGTACATCCATTATGCGCGCGTTATTTACTACGGTATCTAGCACATCAAAATCGAACTTTTCTTCTTCGGCTTCTATTACTTCAATTTTGGCTTTAACTGTCGGCTTTTTAGAAATAACACCACAATATTCAGGCATCGTTTCAGCCATTTCAGCTGTACCAATTTGGCGAGCAAGATTAATAATTTCTTGTTTATCATTTTGAATTAGCGGGCGTAAAATAAGCGTTTCGGTAACGCGGTCAATCACGCTTAAGTTCGCTAATGTTTGACTAGATACTTGGCCAATACTTTCACCAGTGACAAGCGCCTGAATGTTTAACTTTTCAGCCACTACACTTCCTGCTCGCATCATCATACGTTTAAGCACAACACCCATTTGGCTGTTTTCAACGTTTTCTAAAATTTCAGCAACAACAGGTTCAAAATCAACCGTTATAAATTTCACTTTATGTGTTGAGCTGTATTTTTTCCATAAAAAATAGCTCGCTTGCTTAACACCAATCTCGTGCGCTGCGCCACCTAGATTAAAGAATAAAAAGTGCGTACGTGCGCCTTTACGAATCATTTGGTAACTTGCTACGCCAGAGTCAAAACCACCCGACATAAGCGAAAGCACGTCTTCTTGCGTTGGTAGTGGAAAGCCCGCCATACCAAAATGCGTTTGCGAAACAATGTAAGCTTTATCGTCTTTTACTTCTAAGCGTATTGTCACTTCTGGACGGCTAAGCTTAACGCTTGCGCCTTCAATATGTTGATTTAGCCCACCACCAACATAACGCTCTAAATCAGTCGAGGTAAAGTCGTGTTGGCCTATACGCTTAGCACGCACACAAAAAGTTTTACCCACAATTGTGTGACCCACTAACGCTATTGTTTTTTGATAGATATCATCGAGAGTTTCAAATTGCGTTTCAGTTACTTCAATAAACTGAACGATACCAGGTATGCGTTTAAGGCTGTCGATAAAATCAAGGCGAACTTGTGCATCTTCAAGCTTTGTAACAACTGAAATATTATCCCAGTTATTTCTTACTTGTACTTTTTCGTCAAGACGTCGCAATACAATTTTAATGTTATTTTCTAACACTTTAGTAAAGCGTTTACGGACCGAACGGCTTTTGATGGCTATTTCAGGATGTAGTTTGACGATAAATTTAAGCATAGTTCACTCTTAGACTGCGGGAATTCGCGCTCCCAGGCATTTGGCGCGCGATTATAGCAAAAAATTCAGCGTCTAGGAAACAGCCAAAGGACAACGGCTAAACAACAGTTGGGGCTTGTTGTGCTAATTCAGTGTATTTTTCGCGTAATAGGTTCATTTTATCAATACTTTTATCGGTACTGTACGCTCTAAATAATGTAAGTACTTTTAAAATACCGTGATATATATCTTGCTCAGCAAGGGTACCGCTTGGCCTACGAGCCTTAATATAAGGCGTCCAAAAGCTAACAGTTAACTTTAGTGTATGGGCTAAATCAATGACATCTTGCTCATCAATAGCAATCATTTCACTATCGCGAAGACCTAGAATAATTTTACGAACTTGCTCTAATAATTCTAACTGAAAATCAATGTAAGCTTGTTTTAGCTCAGTGTCTCTGGCGAGTATATCGCCAAGATTGTCGTAAAAAAAATGGTAACGCCACATCAATTCAAATAACGAATCTAAATAAGCCGTTAAATGATTAAATGCATCATCATCTTTATTAATAGGTTTAAAGTGAGTATTTAAATGATCGCGATACAACGCAAAAATATGACGGATAATGTCTTCTTTATTTTTAAAATGATAATAAAGATTACCCGGGCTCATCCCTAAGTTTGATGCAATATGATTTGTCGTTATTGCACGCTCACCATTTTCGTTAAACAACAAAATACTGGTGTGTATTATTTTATCCTTGGTATTCATATGCTAATACTCAAATTATCTATAGGCTACATTACACTCAAAAGAGGTAAACAGTATAAACAAATATGAATCATTAAAACACTCAAACCTTGGACTGACCTGTTCAAAGAAAGTAAGTGTTTATATGCTTTATTAGCTAGGCTGCTTTGTGGCATAAACACTGTTAAACTAGCGCTAAAATCATAAATAGTGAACATTATGAAAGTTATTGCAATTTACCCGGGCACCTTTGATCCACTAACCAATGGTCATACAGATCTTATTCAACGTGCAGCTAAAATGTTTGATACCGTATTAGTTGCGGTTGCGAACAACCCAAGTAAAAAACCCTGTTTTAACCTTGAAGAACGTGTTGAACTTGCAAACTCTATTTTAAGTCACTTAGATAATGTTAAGGTCATTGGTTTTTCTGGCTTATTGGCTGACCTTGCGCGCGATCACAATGCTAATGTGCTTATTCGTGGTATTAGGGCTGTATCTGATTTTGACTATGAATTTCAATTAGCTAACATGAACCGCCGCCTGAATCCTGATTTAGAAAGTGTATTTTTAACACCCGCAGAGCGAAATTCATTTATTTCATCAACGCTCGTTAAAGAAGTAGCACGTCACAATGGTGATGTAAGCGAGTTTGTAGATCCTGTAATTGTCGAAGCTCTAAAAACTAAACTGGGCTGTGGTGCCAGTTAATAATAAATAAGGCCTGTTAGCACTGAAATCCATTACTAATAGGCCCTTTTATTAAACACTTTATTTAGCTTTCCTTCTAACCAAGCAAGTTTTAAAACATCTTTACCTATAAAGAAAACTAAAACCATGGTCAAATCTGTAAAATTTATACCTACTATGTACACCCACCAGAACCACCAAAATTCATAATGGTGCATAACATCATTATCTATATACATTGCAAAAAATAATAAAGTGTTTATACCTAAACCAAATAATAAATAAATGTATACACCGCTAATTTTTATAAAAAAACCAGATAAAATAATAACAAATAGAGTAATACTATCGAATAAGAAAAAATCGAAGTAAGTTATCGAATCCATATCAATAAAAATACTAGAAGAGTAAGAAAGTGCCATGATGAAAGATAGCCAAACAATGCTTTTATCTGCGTTATTTATAGAGCTTACTAAAGAATATAGAAAAGCCATCAAAAAGCCCCACTGTACAAAAGCACCTATATAAAAAGAGATATTTGTATTTAAAAGTAGCTCAATCATCTCACCCCAACACTATATAAAACGTTATTGTACCGCTTAACATATAACGGCATCATAAAAAAATGCACAAAATCACTCTTCTTTTAAGTTGAGCTTTACTGCCTCAGCGATCTAAACTTAACCTTCCAACACACCTTAAAAGCTTGTTCAAGCCTAAAACATCCTTATTGATGATTAATACCAATGCCATTGTAAAGTCGACAAAATACATTCCAAAAATATAAACTGTCCAAAACCACCAATAGTAAAGAGTACCTGCAATTTCAATATCGTAATGCATACCTAAAAATAAACATGCATTAATAAAAAGCCCTACAATTAAATAGTCAAAAGCAATTGGTACTAATTTTTTATATATAAATCGCCAAAGTATCAGGGCGCTAATAGTAGCAAGATCATAATAGAAGTAATTTAGGTGAGGATTTTCAATCAGTGGATCCATAAAAAGACTAGATATATATGAAACCATCATTATAAATGAAAGATGCGCTCTACTTTTATCATTTTTATTAATACTCGCTGATAGGTTATATAAAAATGCGATTAGGAAGAACCATGTAAATAGTATTGCTACGTTATATCCTAAATCTACCAGTGCCCAAAGTATGTCAGCTACCACTATTATTCCTTTTCATAATACTATTGTGGAACCATATTTTAATTGCAGCTAAAGCTAAAAAATCTTTGTTTATAAAAAATATAGCTAGCATCATAAAGTCGGCTAAATTAATAACAATTGAATAAAAAAACCAAAACCACCAAGGTTCGTAATTATTAAAAACTGACACATCTATATACATACCAAGAAATAATGATGAGTTTATAATCAACCCTAACAACAAGTAGATCGATATAAGATTTTCAATAATGAACAACCTTAAAATAATAATGGCGAAAATAGTTGTTATATCAAACAAAAAGAGCTGAAGATACGATATGTGTTGTATATCTATAAACAGGCTTGAGGAGTAAGAAATTGACATAACAAATGATAACCATACAGCTTCTTTTCGAGGTTTGTTAATACTTATAACTAATGAGTACAAAAAAGCCATTAAAAAGCCCCACTGTACAAATGCACCTATGTAAAAAGAAATTGCTGGATTAACTAGAATATTATCCATTATTTTTGAGACTTTTGTTGAATACTAGTGACAAAATCATTAAAACATCGAACATATTTACACCAATAGAATAAACACTCCAATACCACCAAGGCTCATAGTTATACAAGACGTATAGATCGTAATGTAATATTAAGGTAAGCACAGCATTTATTATTAACGCAAAGATGATGAAGTGAAAAGCCATAGAGCGGTGAAGTACTTTAAAGTACTCTAAAATTAATAAAGCTAAAATAGTAACAAAATCGTAGAGCATCGAGTTTAAATATAAACCTTCTAATAAGTTTATATAACCACTAGAAATATATGAGCAGAGCATAAGCGCAGATAAATAAACAGGAGACTTATTTTCTTTATTTATCGTAGAGGTCAAACAATACAGGAAGGCCATTAAAAAGCCCCACTGAGTGAAGGCTTGTACATAAACCATTAGGGGTTCAGTAACGTACATTAAAACTAGATTACTTTGTGGGTATCGTTTGATTTGAAGTAGCTAAGGGTTTTGTTTTTTAACTTATGAAGACCTAGGAAATCTCGATCTACTATTAATGCAACAATCATAATAAAGTCAACGATATTAACTGTGAATGTATAAACATCCCAGAAGAACCAGGGTTCATTAGTTTCATTTATAAATATATCACCGTACATCAGCAAACTAAAAATTGAATTTATTATTAGTCCTGAAGTTATATACATCATAGACGGTGATGTTTTCTTTAATAGTTTGTATGCTAGAAACAAAGCAGTAACCGTGGCATAATCATAAAGAGCCCAGTCAAGATAAACAGTGCTTTTAAGTGACAACCAATTAAAAAAATAGTCTGATACAGTATAAGAAACCATCATAATAAAAGAACTGAGTAATAGTGTTGTTTCTCTTTTTAGGCCTATCGAGTAAATAAATACGTTAAAAAAGAAGGCCATCAAAAACCCCCACATAGTAAAGGCCGATAGAGAGAAAAAGCCAAAGAACTCAGTTAAAAACATTCATAACCTTTTATTATTTAGGTTTTATAGGAACTATAATTCCACCACGCTGTAAATCAGTACTCGCAGCAGTCATCGCCTCTTGAGAGAAACTCACTGTATCAGATTGTAGGGTTTTAGGGCTAGCAGTTTGTTCCATTGCAGGCTTTAATTGTTGTGTTTTGTTGTATGCTTGCATTTGTAATTGGCTATTAGCTGAAACTTGCATGTTATTGATCCTTATAAAAGTTTTAATTATATTTGGTGAAACTTTTAACCACATTATTATGTAGATAAATGCATTACCTGTTTTAAGCAGTGATAGCTATTTTGCTATCTATCTTATACAAAGCAACCAATGTGCCAACTTTTTTTGACGCATTAAAATTCACTCAAAAAATATAATCAAACTAAACAACTCCGACCAGTTTACTGCAAATATAAAAAAACGCACAGGGATAACCGTACGTTTTTTGTATCCAGGGAGTTTAAGCTACGTATTTACACGGGATCTCCGCACGTGTACTTAGCTTCAAAATATATTCCATTGCTACTTCGTCACAATTTTCTTTACGAAGGCAAAGTTCACAATCTTTCATTACTTTTTCAGGCAAAGAGTCTTTGCTACAAAAAGTAAAACGTTGCTGTTCAAAAAAATCGGGTACACGGGTCAATACAATAACTCGGTTAAGTGCCAATTTTTTGGCTTTAGCAAGTAGGTGCTCTACAAGCTGTCTACCCTGCCCCGTCACTTTACTTTTTGGGTCTATACCCAATGAGCGTATTTCAGCAAGGCCGGTATCGTAAATGTATAACGATGCACAACCTGACACTTTTCCATTTATTTCAGTAACTGCAAACTCGTTAATAGAGTGCACCATATCGCTTTTTGCACGAGGTAGGTTTTCGCCTACCGTTGCCCAGTGCTGTATAAGTGTGGCTATTGCCTCTACATCATCTAAATTTGCATCACGTACCGTTATTTGCTGTTTTTTTTTGGCTTCTTTAACAGCATTAGTTACTTGCTCAATAGACGTCCCACCAAGCGCTTGACGCGCTTTTATACACGCATCAATTTCAAGTACTGGGTAAACATCGTCTTCAAATACAGTGTTTACTGATTTGTACTGCTCAAGTGATAGCTCCTCAAGCGTTTTACCTTCGCTAATCGCAAGCTGTACAAGTACACCCACAATGTGATGCCCTTCTCTGAATGGCACACCTTTAGCAACTAAGTAATCAGCAAGCTCGGTGGCATTAGCGTGGCCGCCTTTTGCCGCTGCTAACGTTTTATCGCCATTTACTTTTACGCCTTTAATACATGCTTGCGCCATATGAATACATGCAAGCCATGTTGGCATAGCGTCAAACAGGCCTTCTTTGTCTTCTTGCATATCTTTATTGTATGCAAGTGGCAGTGCCTTTAATGTCATCATCATAGCGCTAAATGCACCAAATACACGTCCGGTTTTACCGCGAATAAGCTCGAGTGCATCAGGATTTTTTTTCTGAGGCATGAGCGATGAGCCTGACGTGACGTTATCAGCAAGCTCTATAAATCCGGCTTCACCCGAATTATAAAAAATCAGATCTTCAGACATACGAGATAAGTGAATCATCGAAATAGACGCACAACTTAAAAGATCTAACACGAAGTCACGATCAGATACGCCATCAAGGCTATTTTTTGTAGCCGCTGTAAAACCTAATCCGTGGGCTAATGCTTGGCGATCAATCGGATAAGCTGTACCTGCTAATGCACCACTGCCTAATGGGCAAAAATTCATGCGCGCTTTAGCATCTTGCAGGCGGCTTTCATCGCGCTCTAGCATTTCTACATACGCCATACACCAGTGGCTAAACAATACTGGTTGTGCGCGCTGTAAATGCGTGTAACCTGGTAATATTGTGCCAAGCTCTCGCTCTGCAAGCGCTACAAACTCGCCTTTTAGCTGTGCAATGGCATCTAGTAAATGATCGGCTGTATCACGGCACCATAGTCTAAAATCGGTGGCAACTTGGTCATTACGGCTTCGGCCTGTATGTAATTTTTTAGCTAAATCACCTACTTTTTCAATTAGAGCAGCTTCAACATGTGAATGAATGTCTTCTGCACCTGAAGTAGCAACTGATTGTGGATCAGCTTTAACTTCTTCAAGTAGCTCATTTAATGCAGCAACTAATTTTGTATGCTCATCACTTGAAAGTACATTTACCTGTTCAAGTGCACCAGCCCATGCCACAGAGCCAATAATATCTTGCTCTGCTAACTGGTAGTCAAAGGGAAGAGAGTCGTTAAATTGCTTAAACGCCTCATCTGGACCCGTAGAAAAACGTCCGCCCCATAATGCCATGAAATCTCTCCAAACCCTGTAGTGCCCCTTTTATAAGGGGCTATAAATAATTTACTTTTTAGCCAATGCTGAAATTCTGCTTGAAAGCGAGAATAAACGAATAAAGCCTTCAGCGTGTGACTGGTCATATACATCATCTTCGCCAAATGTAGCAAATGCTTCGCTGTATAAGCTATTTGGTGATTGCTTTTGAACCGCAGTTACTTGACCTTTATATAGCTTAAGTACCACTTCACCTGTTGCCACTTTAGAAAGTGCTTCTGCACCGGCTAATATAGAATCTTTAAGTGGTGTAAACCAACGTCCGTCGTACACTAAATGTGAAAATTCACCACCTAGTACTTCTTTCCATTTACGGCTTGCTTTATCAAGCACTAGCTCGTCAATGGCTTGAAGCGCAGCCATAATTACTGTGCCACCTGGTGTTTCATAACAACCGCGTGACTTCATACCTACTAAACGGTTTTCTACAATATCAACACGTCCAACGCCATGAGGCGATGCAATATCGTTTAATTTAACTAAACAGTCATATGGTTTAAGTTCTTCGCCATTTACAGCAACCACTTCGCCTTCAACAACTTTTAAAGTTACTAGTTCTGATTTATCTGGTGCTTGCTCTGGAGAGTTAGTCCAAGTCCATACTTGCTCAGTTGGTTGACACCATGGATCTTCAAGCTCACCACCTTCGTGCGAAATATGCCAAGCGTTAGCATCACGGCTATAAATTTTTGTAGCAGATGCTGAACACGGAATGTCACGCTCTGCTAAGTAATCAAGTAATGATTCACGACTCGATAAGTCCCACTCACGCCATGGCGCAATTACTTTTAAATCTGGAGCAAGGGCTGCAAAACATGATTCAAAACGAACTTGGTCATTACCTTTACCAGTACAACCATGAGAAAGTGCATCAGCACCTACTTTACGTGCAATTTCAACTTGTGCTTTAGCAATAATAGGACGCGCCATAGACGTACCTAGTAAATAAGTACCTTCGTAAATTGAGCCCGTTTTAAGTGTTGGGTAAATGTAATCACTTACCATTTCATCTTTTAAATCAACTACGTAACATTCTGAAGCACCTGAAGCGATTGCTTTAGCTTCTACGCCTTCAAGTTCTTCTGCGCCTTGGCCTACATCCGCTACAAACGCAACAACTTCACAACCGTAGTTTTCTTTTAACCATGGCACGATAGCCGATGTATCAAGACCACCTGAATAGGCTAAAACGACTTTTTTAATTGAACTCATAGGTGTTCCTTAACAAAATTTGGATTTAGTAATGTAACTAGCAAAGCATTTTGCGCGTGCATGCGATTCTCTGCTTGTTGAATAATTTTCGATGCTGGACCATCCATTACCTCAGAGGTAATTTCAAATTCACGGTGTGCCGGTTGGCAATGTAATACCGTAGTTGCACCTGTTTGATCTAGCAATGCCTGATTTAATTGATAAGGCATATATTTTTCTTTAACTTGCTCAAGCGGTGTTGTATCACCCATTGATACCCAAGTATCTGCATATACAACGTTTGCACCCACAGCCGCTTCAACACGGTCACTTACCATCACTGATGCGCCATTCATTGCCGCTATTTGCTCTGCCTTTTTAAGGATTTGCGAATCAGGCGAGCTGCCTTTTGGCGTTACAGCAACAAAATCAGTGCCAAGCGTTGCCGCTAAAAGCATTAATGAATGAGTTACATTGTTGCCCTCACCTAAGTAAGCCACTTTAAGCTCGCTCACATCGCCGTGAACTTCTTGAAGCGTTAAAAAATCAGCAAGAGCTTGGCATGGGTGGTATAAATCACACAAACTATTTACTACCGGTACTGATGCGTATTCACCTAATGTAGTTAATGTGCTGTGCTGATTTACGCGTGCAACAATACCATCAGCCCAAGTAGAAATATTAAGTGCGAAATCTTTAATTGATTCACGTGCCCCCATAGCGCCATTTTGCTGATCTAAATAAACTGCATGGCCACCAAGGCGGTTAATACCTATATCAAACGATAAGCGAGTACGTAAACTTTGTTTTTCAAACAATGTTACGATTGATTTTCCCGCTAATACGTTGCTGTATTTTTCTGGTTTTGCTTTTATATCTTGCGCTAACTTTAATAAATTAAGTGCGCCTTCTTGGTCTAACTCTAAACCCGTTAAAAAATTCTCAAACATAATAAACCTATGGTGTAATCTTAGTTCCGACATGCTCGCCTTGTAGCAGAGCAGTTAAATTTTCTGGCTTTTGCCAGCTGGAAATATACACACCGCGTCGTAAATGTTGGGCAGCGTGAAGGCTGGTCTTAACTTTGACCTCCATCCCGCCCACAATTACTCCATTTGTAATTAAAGTATCAATGTGTTTTGTGTCAAGTTGATGTAACGGCTGTTTATTTTCGTCAAGCACTGCTTCAACATCCGTCATAAAAATAAGCTCAGCATTTAAGTTACTAGCAATAGCCGCTGCTGCTTCATCTGCATTTACGTTGTACCAAAGCCCTTGCTCATCAAAGCCTATAGAGCTAACAATCGGTAGGCGACCGATTTTAAGTAAATCATTAACAATAGAATCGTCGTTGCTTTTACATTTACCCACTAAGCAAAGCGCTTTTAGCTTTTGAGTGGCAGTAACACCTGCCTCAAAAAGGCTTAAGCCCACAGGCTTGTGCCCAGCACTAATAGCTTGAGTCATTAATTGTTTATTAGCGCAACCTGCGAGTGCACCCACTATATAAGGCATTTGCTCTGCTGGGCTAATACGTAATCCTTGGTGTTTAGCACTGGCAAAACCCGCTTGTTTTAACCATGTATCAACTAAAGCGCCACCGCCATGTACAATGACAAATTCATCATTTGTTTGCTCACTTAATACATCAAACAACGCTTTTGCTGCATTTTCTGTATTAAGGACTGCACCACCTAGTTTAATTACCCACGTTTTTTTACTCATTTAAAACGCTCCTTTTAAACCAGTGGTATGATCTAAATTCATAGAAATATTAATACACTGCAAAGCTTGTCCAGCAGCGCCTTTTAATAAGTTATCAATAGCAGACATCACAATTAACTGCGTTCCTTGTTGCTGCCAGCCAATATCAACAAATGGCTGCTTAGCTACACCTTTAATTGAAGGTACTTTATCGCCTAATAAACGAATTAATGGCTCGCTCGAAAGTACTTGATAAGCCGATGCAACGTTTTCCTTGGTAACGTCTGGCTTAAGCTGTACATAAATAGTTTCTAAAATACCGCGCGGAAAATTACCTAAGTGCGGTGTAAACAACACTTTGTGGCCAAGGTGTTGTTCAATTTCAGGGCCGTGGCGATGGTTAAACAAACCATAAGGTGCAAGCGACACTTCACAAAAATGCGTTCCTACACTGGCTTTACGCCCTGCGCCTGTAACGCCCGAAACCGCATTAATAATAATACTTTCGCTGCTCAATAAGCCTGCTTGCTTAAGCGGTTTTAACGCATTAAGCGCTGCTGTTGGGTAACAACCTGCAACAGCAATTAGCTTTGCATTAGCGATAGCATCATGGTTCCACTCAGCTAGACCGTAAGCCGCTTCATTTAAAAGCTCTGGATGTTGATGCTCAAAACCATAGTAAGTAACGTAGTCGTCATTGTTTGCTAAACGATAGCCACCAGATAAATCAAATACCTTTTTACCCATAGCTAAAAATTGCGGCGCTAAATCAACACTTACTTTGTGATCGGTACATAAGCATACGTAATCAGCATCACTTTGAATGTCATCAAAAGCTGATACGCTAAGAGGAAGTAAAGGGCAGTCTAGTAAGCCAAGGTGCTCTGGGTATAAATCACTTAGCAATTTATTTTTATCTAAGCTACCCTCAGATACATAACAGCCTGTTAAAGTTAAGTTTGGATGCTTAGCAACTAAACTTGCTAACTCTGCGCCGCTGTATCCGCTTGCGCCAATAATCACTACATTCATTTGTTACTCGTTATCTTAAAATTAATTACTACTTATCTATAATGTTCGCTTAAACTAGCTTAGACGCTAATTAAGTCTTTTTTATTAATGAATTTTGATTATCGTCGCATTATTTTCATGGCGTTACTTTTAATATATTTATGCTTAAAAAGTGAATTGATATTCATCATAAATACTTTTATATTGTTATGCAATTAAATTGAATAATAATTTTGGATTTTTTTATGCCTTTGCCTTCGTTTATTTCCATGTACCAACAATTGATTGCAGCCCCTTCTATTAGTGCGATTGAAGACAACCTGTGTATGAGCAATAAAAACGTAATTGAACTCCTAGCCAGTTGGTGCGAAACAATCGGTTTTACGTGTGAAATTATAGAATTAGAAGGAGGTAAAGGGCGCTATAATTTATTAGCAAAACGCGGAGAAGGTGATGGCGGATTAATGCTAGCTGGTCATACCGACACAGTGCCTTTTGATGACAGTCGTTGGAACCATAATCCATTTAAACTTACCGAACTCGATAACAAATTGTATGGGCTAGGAAGTATTGATATGAAAGGCTTTTTTGCTTTTGTATTACAAGCGATTAGTGAACTTGATGAAAAGCAGCAAACTCAGCCTATTTTAATCCTTGCCACCGCCGACGAAGAAACAACGATGGCTGGTGCACAACAAATATGTAAGCACCCTAATTTAAAACCTGCGCGTTGTATAATAGGCGAACCTACTGATATGACGCCAGTATTTATGCACAAAGGCCATATGAGTACAGCAATAAGAGTAGTTGGTCGCTCTGGGCATAGCTCCGATCCCGAACGTGGTCTTAACGCCATTGAAGTAATGCATAAAGTGATTACAAAATTGATGATCTTAAAAGAACAATTAAAGCATAAGTATTCAATAAACCACTTCGAAATCCCTTATCCAACATTAAACTTAGGTAATATTCATGGCGGCGATAACGCGAATAGAATTTGTGGTTGCTGTGAAATGCATATAGATATGCGCCCATTACCAGGTTTAAGTGTACAAGAACTACAAGCATTAGTACTCGATGCAACGAAAGAGATAAATCAGCAATACCCAAATGCGGTGAGCGTTATTGATTTACATGAACCAATACCGGCATTTAGTGGGAGCACCGACAGTGCTTTAGTAAAAATGGCTGAAAAAATAGCGGGGCAAAAAGCGGTCGCGGTAAATTACTGCACTGAAGCGCCGTTTATCCAGCAACTCGGTTGTGAAACGATTGTAATGGGCCCAGGCTCAATTAACCAAGCACACCAGCCTGATGAATTTTTAGCGATGGAAAAAATAAAACCATCACAACAAATAATCACTGATCTTATAAAAGCAAATTGCTTTAACTAATAAGATTACAATAAAGGCGCCAATTGGCGCCTTTATTAATACAGAACTAAGGCCTAATCACCTTTAACTTCTAAGTTAATAAACTTAACTAGTTCTTCAGGTTGCCCTACTAGCATCATAACTTGTTGGTTAATTTCCATCATAGTTTTACCTTCAGGTAGCTTTGCAGACACACTGAATGAATTTAAACCTTTCGCAAAGCTGGTTAAAGCCTCTGCAATATCTTCAGTTACAGGAGCTTGTTGTAACTGTTGCTCTAGCGTCATTCCCATTTGCTCAAGCGTCATACCTTGCTTTTCAAGCTCGCTTGATAGTAAATCTTTTAATTTACCTTGGTTATTTAAGGCAAAGCTAACATTACGCGGCTCTAATTTACTCATTGCTTGCATAACAAGTGTTTGCTGCTGTAATTCTTGTTCATACGTCAGCGGTTGATCACCCGCTTCTTGCTGCGCCTTGCTAATAGCTAATGAAGCATCCATTAACGCTTTTGAATTAGCTAAACCCATATCCATATTAAAACTAACAATGTCTTTTGCATCAAGCTTAACTACTACATCACTATTGCCAGACTCTTCATCGTAATCAAGTGATGAATGTAAGTCGTAACTTGCCGACGCTAACATTTCGTTTGTATCAGCTGGTAATTTTGATACGAAGCTTTTATCAAACTGAAAGCTTTTTACATCAAATGATGTATGTGGTGATATTTTATCCGGCTCGTAACCAGTTATTTCAATGCTTTGAATATTAGCAACATTGTCACCTTCAGGGCTTATTACTTCCATGTTTGTTATTTCTACACTCTTTGAAATAACACTTGCCGATAAACCAGCGTATTTAAATGTAGCGCCAGTTTGCTCGCTTACTAAAGCAAGTTGCTTATCTACTTCTGCACGCACTTCTTGAGTTGCTACGTAGTTTGCGTAACTAACACCACCCACGCCTGCGGCCACAAGAGCTGCAACTATAACTAATTTTTTCATGTCATTTCCTTATTTAATTCTTTCTATAAAGTGTCTCAACTTAAGAGTAACACTGAAGAACATCACCGATAAGTGTTAATTAATCAAACTAAATAACTCATGTACGGTTTTTACAGGGGTAATTTTAGCGCCTAGCCCTTCCATCGATTTATGGTAATTGCGAAATGGAATATATATTTCTGTAAAACCATGTTGTGCAGCCTCTTTAACACGCGGTACACCACTGTCTATTGGGCGTACATCGCCGTTTAAGCTAAGTTCTCCCATAATACACGTGGTACGAGGTACAACAAATTCGTTTAAACTGCTAAGTAACGCGGTTACTAATGCTAAATCGATGCAGGTTTCTGTCTCATCAATTCTTAAACCACCCACAATATTAAAAAACGTATCGTGAAATATTTTAGTTTTAGTATGCTTACGTAATATACCGGTCAGCATTTTTATACGATTCATATTTAAACCAACACAAACACGCTGCGGAAATTCAGCTTCTGTTTCGGTAGTTAAACATTGAATCTCAAGCAATAAATTACGATTCCCTTTACGAATACAGGTAATAGTAGAGCCAGGTGAGTCGGTAGTTGAACCCGATAAAAATATTTCACTTGGATTATCAACGCTTAACATTCCACGTTCACACATTTTAAAAATGCCAACAGTATCAATATCACCAAAGCGGTTTTTATTTGCCCTAAGGGTTCGTATTTGCCCATCGTTGGTATCTATGTGTAAAAGCGCATCAACAATATGTACAAGTGTTTGAGGGCCTGCTATTTCGTTATTTTTATTTACGTGAGCAATAATGAACATGGTTACATCATTTTGCTTACAGTACTGAGTTAATGCTTGGGCGGCGCTTTTTACTTGCGAAGGCGAACCTGGGCTACCATTTGCCGTATCGGTTACAACAGCTTGAATAGAGTCAATAACAGCAAACTTAATTTTATTTCTCTCGAGCTCTTCGATGATGGTTTCAACGCTCGTTTCAGAAAGTAAATAAAGCTCGTCCGGGTTATAGTTTAACTTTAAACGATTTACCCTGTTTTTAAACTGCGATAAAGATTCTTCTGCCGTACAGTAAAGTGACGGCATCCGTTGTGACATTCTCGCCACTAAGTCAGATAGCAAAGTTGTCTTACCCGCCCCCGGATCGCCCGAAATTATATTAACAGAGCCAGTAGTCACCCCGCCGCTTAGTACGCGATCAAGCTCGCCGATTTCAGTTAGCTGCTTTTCAGCCTCTGATGTAGCAATATCATTGATTTTTTTAGAGCCACCACCAACACCACCAGCATAACCACCAACGTTCGCTCGTATTGATGCTTTTTTACTGTGCCCTGCTGAAGGCTTAAATTCCGCTAATGTGTTCCACGCACCGCAGCGACATTGACCCTGCCAACGTTGATAGTTCATGCCACATTCGGTACAAACAAATTCTACTTTTGCCGCTTTAGCCATTGATAACTTTACCTACTATTCTTTAATTAAAAAAATTCTTACTATTAAGCGCTTATTTTGCCATTTCAGGCATTTACTTAGCAACAAACTCTTGCCTGCTTAAAAATCTAGCGTCACAATCAATAAATACACATGGTGTTTCTTTTTAGCTATAATTTAGGGCATACTTTTTGCTTTGTAATAGTTTAAAGTAACTTGCCAATAAAATGGCAAATAACACATACATAACAAGAGCTAAACAGTAGTAACTCAAATAATTGTACCTATATTAATAACATAGAGCGATTTAACGTTTATTGAACTTCTAATAAATGGACTTAACAGTATACCTACTTTTTCAATTAGACGGTGATGGTTTTATAAATGGCTGATGACATAATGCTCAAACACGAAGACCTCGTGAATGAGTTAAAAACATATTTAGGCAACGCTAAATTTGATCTAATTTTCAAATCAAAAACCGCAGGGTTAACCAAACCTGAGCAATTTTTAATGAAAATGGAAATGTCGCGTTTATCTCAGCCAGTGGCACGTTTTGTTGATCTTCGTGGATTAGTGACAGGCCAAGTAAAACCATATGAGCATAACGGCAAGCAACACTTTATGGATGACACAGCCATTGAAGTGTTTGAAAAAGCGCTTAAACAACATGGTGAATACACCTTAGCTGTTTACGAAGCCGTAATGAATACAGAAAATAACCACCGCGTATTACAAAAACAAGCAGCCGAAAAATCAGAGTTACAAGAGCTAGAAAATAACTTAAACACTGAAGTAATTAAGTTTGCCTCTTACGAGAGCCGCCGTGAAGAACGGATGAATTACTCAATAAAAGTAACGATTGATTACAAAGATAAAAAGAACATTGCTGCTAGCACCTCAGATATATCTTTAAGCGGTTGTAAAGTTAAGCTTGCAACGCGCTACTCTATAAAAAAAGGCGAACTCATCGCAATGCGCTTAGTAGGCCTTGAGCAAGACTTTGAACTTGGCCTAAAAAACGGTATTCAATACGAAGTTGTTGCAGTAGAAAATATCTCTCGTGAATTTAATCACATCCGCTTAAAGCGCACTTATATAGAAAACAACGATGCCTTTAATGACTTTTTAGAAAGTTTTATTCATGGTAATAAGCGTCGTTATAAAGTAAATCTAGATAATACGCTCGATGCTGTAGTATCAAAGGGGTATGAGCAGTACTACATTCCTCGCGTAACGTCATTATATGTGTTTTTAAGTAAAAAAAAGGAGCAATATTACCCAAGCCTCAGCCTTACCACTGAAAATAATATTTTTATTCAGCGCTACTTTACCGATGAAAAAAAAGTACCGTGCTTGTACAATATTCTTAATCATCAGCGTATTACACAATTACTAACTCAAATTACCGCAGTAAAAGAAGATTACCTCTATACATTTACACATATATCATCAGGTAAAATTTATTACTACTCAGCGACGCGTACAGAGTTAAATAACAACCCTAAATTACGTGATCTATTTTTAGGTTTTGGTAGCCAAAAAGAGAGCTGGCAGTGCTTTAAAATACAAATAATGCCAAGTCATCCAGATGATTCTTTTATACCGCTTTCACTACCCAATAGTGCCGGTGAAAATATAGAAAAATTAAATAAGCCACCTTCACCTCGTGTAAAAGGCCTTATAAAAGATGTTAAGTATATTGTTGTACTTACAAATATTGGCAATAAAGCTGAGCAAGAAAATTATAAACAACTTACTTTTGATAAAGCATTAGTAAATCAGCTTAAGCACTTTGGCCACGCAAAACACAAAACACCACCCTACTTAGATATTGTGCCACTTGAATACGTAAATTTACGCTCGCATAAGCGCTATCTTTATAAAACACCAGTTAGTGTTACTATTAATGATGAGGTATTTAATGGCTATACACGTGACTTTTCGGTAATGGGTTTGCAGTTAGAGTGCGAACAACCTGCCACATTTAAAAAAGGCGATATAGTACTTTTAGCATTCCCTGAACTTCAAAAAATAACTAAAAAGCATAAGCTTAGTGAACTAAAGTACGAAGTAATGGCCATCAGTAAGTCATTTACTACTATTAACCTAAAAGCAAATCGTATTGCTGATTTACCCCATGCTGGCGTGACCTTTTTCACTCAGCTAATAGAAGGTAATAAAGACAAACTTAAAGTATCTGAAGAAGCACCTAAA
The DNA here is from genome assembly GCF_016598755.1 of Pseudoalteromonas sp. LC2018020214. Lineage (NCBI taxonomy): Bacteria > Pseudomonadati > Pseudomonadota > Gammaproteobacteria > Alteromonadales > Pseudoalteromonadaceae > Pseudoalteromonas > Pseudoalteromonas sp. LC2018020214. The sequence continues at coordinate 902,828 of NZ_CP066804.1, read as the reverse complement.
GTAGAAGGCTTATCTACCGCACTTAGAAATATGGTTACAAAAAGCGTTTGCCAATTTCCGCTATATTTACACAAAGAAGCTGCACACTTTAAAACCGGCGCAATTGGATATGGGTTATACGCCAGCCCTATTCACGTAATTTTGCAAAACTTTGGTTTATTAAGTAACAAAACTGACTTTTCGAGCATTCTGACTGAAGAGCAAATTATTAATGTAATAACACCAAATATCAAAGATCGCAGCCGCCAAGATGCACCACTTGCTTTTACACTTGCTATTAACTTCGACCCTCGAAAAGGCAGTATTGAAGAGGCTATTGTTAGCCAATGCGCTTTAGGTGAAGACTACTCAAGCTTTTATAAACAAATTAGTAAAGGCATTACATCGCAACTTATATTCGTAATGCGTTTGTATATATCGCGCACAGGTCGCCCCGATACTGATTATCTTTCTAATGAGCTAAAATACGTAAGTCAGTACGCAATGCACAAAGCTAAAGATTTAGAAGAAGCCTTATGGGCCGTAGCTGGTGTGGGTGATGTAGTAGATATAACTGAAGAAGCGCTAAGCCATTTAGAACTTAAAAAAGAGCAAGTTGCACAAATGAGCCGCCGTAAGCTAATTTGGTTAAACCGCTTACGTTAAGCGGTTTAACTTAATTTATTTTAAAGTGTTGGTTGTTTTTCTAACGGAATAGCCAACATATACAACAATTGCAATAATGACCCTTCACAAATAGCCGCTTGTGCTTGCTCAACCACTTTAGGCTTACCATGCACGGCCACACCTAGGCCTGCTTTTGCCATCATCACTAAATCATTTGCGCCATCTCCAATAGCTACAGTTTGTGCTTTTTTAAGCCCTAGCTTTTGCTGAAGCACCTCTAATACGACCGCTTTTTGCTGCGCATCGACAATCGTACCCAGTACTTTACCTGTTAGCTTGTCGTCTTCAAATTCGAGCACATTAGCGTGCACTTCATCTAAATTAATCAGCTCTTGTACACGCTCTGCAAAAGGCACAAAACCACCTGAGGCAATCGCCAAATACCAGTTATGTTGCTTTAAAATTTGGCACAGTATTTTAATACCAGGCATCAATGGTAATGTACTTTTCAGTTCTTCAATTAAGCTTTTTTCAATACCTTCAAGCTTAGCTACACGCTGATATAAACTCTCACTAAAATCAAGTTTACCCGCCATTGCAAGTGCAGTTACAGAAGCAACTTCATCGTATACGTTCGCAAGGCGTGCTATTTCGTCTATGCACTCAATAGTTATTGCAGTTGAATCCATATCCATAACCAATAAACCAGGCTCATATAAATTAGGCGGCGTAGCAACTTGCACTAATTGACAATCAAGCGTGTTTGAAAATTCTCGTAGTACTAACGGGTTTATAGTTTTATCTGCATTTTGCGCGTAAAAACACAGTGCTGGTGCAAGCCCTAAATCAGGTTGGTATTGGCATATAGCGGTGACTTTTTGGTTATGTGTCGCTAAAAAGTCAACAATACTGGCAATGTGTTTTTCTGCAAAATCACCTGCAAATGCGATGCTAAATAACCCTAATGCTTTGTTTGGAATATAATCGAGAGGTGTAGATACACCACCACTATAGCTAAACCATTTATTTAGAGTTAAGTGTTGTAATGGTTGCTCAGCAGCTTGCTGTGCCATGTTGATTTGCGACATGGGATCTCCGTGTTTATTTTTATTTTCCTGATAGTTGGCATCTCAAAACTGCTATTCTCAACACTAAATTCGCCATCAGGTGGGGTTTAAGGTTATAGTTAGTGTAGTTGTAACATCAAATCAAAATGCTGTCAGTAGCATAAACGGTGACTATGAAAAATAACCATATTAAAAACCCTATAAGCGCATCCCAAAGAAAGCGACTCGTTCGCTTAATTCTTGCGGCTGGCTGTTTTGTATTACTAAGCTGGGTGGGTGTTAATAGTAGTTTTCAGAGTCACCAGTTACTGTACGATAGCGCCGACAGCACCGCAAAAAGCCTCACTCAGTTTATGGCTTTAAATGTTAAAACACCTTTAATCGAAAAAAACAAACCCCAGCTCAATGCAATTTGTAACGATATAAGTAAAGATGAGTTCGTGCTTTCGGCCACTATTTACGATCAACAGGGTATTTTATTAGCCAGTAGCGACAATTGGCAGTCGCATCATGTTTATGGTCAACTTTCTGATTCTACCCCCGGAATAAGTAAGTTAAAAACACCTTTTATGGAACCTGTTATAAGCGATGATGACCGCCCTATAGGTTTTGTATCTATTACTTATTTAACTCGCGCTGCAATATCCGACAGCCATAATCATTTTCATGACTTAGGCAGGCAGGTTTTACTAATGCTAGTGATTGCTTGTATATTTACGTGGCAGTTAGGCCGAGGGTTAAAACGTTGGCAGGTAAACCGCTATATGCAAAAAACATCTGAACAAGAATCATAAAGCTGCTTTGCAAGCGTCTCTCTTTCATTATGTGGCTTTAAACTACATAACGCGTCAAACACATCAGGTATATGTAATGGCGTGTTAACCTCCCCTTGGTAGCCACTTAACGGCATTGAAGGTGAATCTGTTTCAAGCACTAAGTACTCGGGCTCAATAGCGGCAATAACAGCACGGGTTTTAGTTGCACGTTCATAGGTAATAACACCGCCTACGCCAAGCTTAAAGCCCTGTTTGATATAGTACTTCGCTTGTTGGATTGAACCTGAAAATGCATGAATCACTCCCCCATTTTTTGGCTTACAACGTTTAAACGCTTGCGCAATTAAATCATGGCTTTGCCTGTGATGTACAATGAGCGGTAAGCTTAGCTCATTAGAAAGCTTTATTTGCTGTTCAAATAAATAAGTTTGTTTAGAGAGGTTTTCAATGCTTCTATCAAGCCCACACTCACCAATAGCCACCAGCTGATGCTTATTTGTAGTTGCAAAGTCAAATAACGCTTCTATGTGCGATTCTTTATGTTGCTCTAAGAAGTAAGGATGTAGCCCTGCCGCTATTTTTATACTTGGATAGGTTGCTTTGAGCTCTATAAGAGTATGCGATTGAGCAAGCGTAATACCCGGTACAACAAACTGATTAACTCCCTTTGCGACGCACTCGCCTATGAGCGATTCACGACTTGAATCAAACTCACTAAAATCGAGGTGGCAATGAGAGTCAATAAATTGCACGGTTACTTACTCATCTATTTATTAAGGATTTAAGCGTGTAATTTGCCAGCTATTATCTGCTTGGCGTTGATACATAAAACGATCATGTAAACGATGCGCCCCACCTTGCCAAAACTCAATTTTAGTGGGCACTACACAATAACCGCCCCAAAAATCAGGTAATGGAATTTCACCTTTAGCAAACTTATTTTTCATATTAGCAAAGGTTTCCATTAGTACTTTACGTGATGACACCGGACGACTTTGCGCTGATGCCCACGCTGCTAATTGGCTTTCTTTAGGACGAGATAAAAAGTACTTTGCCACAGCAGAAGTTGGTAATGGTTTAGCCTCGCCATAAACAATAACTTGGCGTTCCATGTGATGCCACGGAAAGTGCAAGGAAATTTTGTTATTGCCTTTAAGCTCCTGCGCTTTACGCGAACCTGTATTGGTAAAAAATACAAAGCCGTTATCATCCAGATGCTTTAAAAGCACTATACGCTGTGAAGGCTGACCGGTTTCATCAACAGTTGCTACAACCATCGCTGTTGGGTCGGGTAATTGGCTTGCTACAGCATGCTCAAGCCATGTTTCAAACTGCTTGAATGGGTCATCTTGCAAGTTATCTTCGCTTAACGCGTCTTGCAGGTATTCACGGCGGATATCTTCGAGTTTCATAACAAATCCTTTAAATAAAGACTTAGAAAAGAGCTTAGAGTAGCGCGCTTAAAACAATAGATATTGAGTAATAACAAATATTAAGATTCAGGTGTATACGATAGAAATAGCACCGAGTCTCGAGTGTATTCGATAGCAGTAAACATAGAGTCTCAGGTGTATCGTTGGGTTTCGTTTCACTCAACCCAACCTACAACGCAAACTACACATCTCTGCAAGTGTAGGAGTGCTAGCAAGGCGGTAAAACTATTTATGCCAAGTAGCATACGGTTTGTATGTGACTTAGGCTAAATAGTTTTACCAACGCAGCTAAAGCGAACTACACGCAGCAGACGGTTCACCTAAGTAGTTTAGCCTAAGACAAGGCATCCAACCCGACTTATCCCTATGAGCATACGGTTTGTATGTGATTAGGGTAAGTCGGGGTGGATAACGCAGTATTAGGTTAAAATACGACGGTGATTACATTTGCTCCATAACTTCAATGCCTAGCAAATCCAATCCCGTTTCTAGTGTTTTAGAAACCAAATTACACAACACTAAACGGCTATCGCGCACGCTTGGCTCTACGCCTTCTTTAAGTACTGGGCAAGCTTCGTAAAATGTCATGTATAAGCTTGCAAGCTCGTATAAGTAACCACATAGTACGTGCGGTGTTGCTTCGCTGATCATTAAATCAAGTACTTCTTCGAGCTGTAGTAGCTTAAGTGCAAGTGCTTTTTCTTGAGGCTCAACAATTGCAACGTCTGAATTTAATGTAGCAGCATCAACGCCTGATTTGCGGAAAATACTGCGTACACGTGTATAAGCATATTGTAAGTAAGGAGCTGTTGCGCCTTCAAAACTTAGCATGCTGTCCCAGTTAAAAATGTAATCACTGGTACGGTGCTTAGAAAGGTCGGCATATTTAACTGCGCCAATACCTACTTTACGTGCAATTTCGCTGCGATCGCTATCACTTAAATCAGACTCACGTTCAGCTAATTTTGCTGCTGCGCGGTTAATTGATTCTTCTAATAAATCAGCAAGTTTTACTGTGCCGCCAGTACGTGTTTTAAATGGTTTATTATCGGCGCCCATCATGGTGCCAAACGGGCAAAACTCGTAACTTGTTTCGTCTCTTAATAAACCAGCTTTACGCGCTGTTAGCTCTACTTGGTTAAAGTGTAGATTTTGACGTGCATCTACAAAAATTAAGATGCGATCAGCACCTAATTTGTTTGAACGATAGTCACATGCCGCTAAGTCTGTTGTTGCATATAAAAAACCACCGCCAGATTTTTGTACGATAAACGCTGATGGCTCGCCATCTTTATTAGCTAGCTCATCTAAAAACACCACTTGCGCGCCTTGCGACTCCACGGCAATGTTTTTATCTTTAAGTAGGCTAATAATATCGTTAAGCTCTGCATTGTATGCGCTTTCAGCCATAATATCGGCTTGAGTAAGCGTTACATTCAAACGCTTGTATACTTCTTCAGAGTGTTTAACTGAGGTGGCTATAAATAGTTTCCAAAGTTTTTCACAATGCGCATCGCCGCCTTGTAATTTAACAACGTAGTCACGTGCTTTATCTGCAAAGCCTTCTTCGTCGTCAAAGCGTTTTTTAGCATCGCGGTAAAAAGTTTCTAAATCAGCAAGCGCAACAGTATCTAAGTCAACGCCTTGGCTAATTTGATCTTCTAAATGCGCGATTAACATACCAAATTGCGTACCCCAATCACCCATGTGATTTTGACGCACAACCGTATCGCCTCTAAATTCAAGCGCACGTACAATTGAGTCACCAATAATAGTTGAACGTAAATGGCCTACGTGCATTTCTTTAGCTAGGTTTGGTGATGAATAATCAACAACAACTTTTTGTGGCTTAGCGTGCTCGTTTACAGCTAGTTTTGCATCATTGTTAGCCGCTTTAACGCTTTGCGCTAAAAACTCAGGCTTTAAATGGATATTAATAAAACCTGGGCCTGCAATTTCAGTCTTTTGTGCAATATCGCTTACATCAAGGTTATCAATAATTTTTTGTGCAAGCTCACGCGGGTTGCTTTTCATTTTTTTAGCTGCGCCCATGGCTGCATTAATTTGGTAATCACCAAATTGTGGACGCGTGCTTTGCGTTACTGCCGGGTTTGTGTCTTCAGGTAAGCCTGCACCGACCATAGCTGCAATGGCTTTTTCAATTAAAATAGTACGAATATTCATATTTTTTTACCTTTATAAACCCGCCAAAGCAGGTTTTCTTTTAATTCTTGTAAATGAGCTCTAGTTTTCGCGTGTATGGCTAAACGTTACTTCTGGGTAACGTTCTACCGATAAGTTAAGGTTTACACGGCTCGGTGCAATGTAAGTTAAGTTATCACCGCCATCGAGAGCTAAATTGCTTTCGCATTTACGTTTAAATTCTTCAAACTTTTTAACGTCATTACTGCTTACCCAGCGTGCCGTATTCACGTTTACGCCTTCATAAATAGCATCAACGTTATATTCTGCTTTTAAACGCGCTACAACCACATCAAACTGAAGTACGCCTACCGCGCCTACTATTAAGTCGTTATTAATAAGTGGTCTAAATACCTGTACAGCCCCTTCTTCAGAAAGCTGTACTAAACCTTTTAGCAATTGCTTTTGCTTAAGCGGATCGCGAAGGCGAATACGACGAAATAGTTCAGGGGCGAAGTTAGGAATACCACTAAATTTAAGTTTTTCGCCTTGCGTGAACGTATCACCAATTTGAATTGTACCGTGGTTATGCAAGCCAATAATGTCGCCAGCGAAAGCATCTGCGGCACGTTCACGATCGCCCGCCATAAAGGTTACCGCATCAGAAATGCTCACTTGCTTGCCAATTCGCACGTGATTCATTTTCATGCCTTGGCTGTACTTACCCGATACAATACGCATAAATGCAATACGGTCACGGTGTTTAGGGTCCATGTTGGCCTGAATTTTAAATACAAACCCGGTAAAGTTTTCTTCAGTTGCAACAATTAGTCTGTCTTCGGTTTCACGTGGTAATGGCGTTGGCGCCCACTTAGTTAAACCATCTAACACGTGATCAACACCAAAGTTACCAAGTGCGGTACCGTAATAAACTGGCGAAAGCTCACCGGCTAAAAACAGATCTAAATCAAATTCGTTTGATGCACCAATAACAAGCTCAAGCTCATCACGTAACTGCGCAGCTAAGTCTTCACCAATGGCAATATCTAACTCTGGATTATCAAGGCCTTTAATTGTGCGAACATCTTGAATTTTATGACCTTGGCCCGTTTTATATAAAACAGCTTCATCATTATGAATGTGATAAACACCTTTGAACTCTTTACCACAACCAATTGGCCAAGTAATGGGTGCACAGGCAATATTTAGCTCGGTTTCAACTTCGTCCAGCACTTCCATTGGGTCGCGAATATCACGGTCACATTTGTTCATAAACGTAACAATAGGTGTGGTACGCAGGCGTGTAACTTCCATTAGCTTACGGGTACGGTCTTCTACACCTTTAGCTGCATCAATAACCATTAAGCACGAATCTACTGCCGTTAATGTACGGTACGTATCTTCAGAGAAGTCTTCGTGTCCTGGCGTATCAAGTAAATTAACAAGTGCGTCGTTATATGGAAATTGCATTACAGACGTAGTAACTGATATACCACGCTCTTTTTCCATTTCCATCCAGTCAGATTTAGCATGCTGGTTAGAGCCGCGACCTTTTACAGTACCAGCTCTTTGAATAGCTTGTCCGAATAACAATACTTTTTCGGTAATCGTTGTTTTACCAGCATCCGGGTGAGAGATGATAGCAAAGGTCCTTCGCTTGCTGATTTCATTGATAATAGTCTGGTCTGCCATTGATAAATTCTTTTAGTTTATATGCGGGGTTGAATGCATTTTAATAAGCGTCTGCGAGTAAACCCGTTATGTTGATCGTAATTAACTACTATTCTCGCTGATTTTCACGTTGCAAACAGCTGATAATAAAGCGTCAATAGTTGATTTTTTAATAATGGCAATTGTAACAGGAGTCGGTATAAAAGTGTGCTATCTACTTAAAAATATCTTAGCTTTAAAATAAATGTGTACAGCAAGCGATATTTAAACGACCTACAATTTGCTCGTAGATCGCTTAAATAAAAATGAGTAGTTACTTAACAACATCAATAGTAGGTACAACCGACATTCCAACACGTAGTTGACTAAGTAAAGGCTGCTTAGCATCTAAACTAATCTTTACCGGTAGGCGCTGCGCTATTTTAGTAAAGTTGCCTGTTGCATTATGTGCACCAATAGTGGAGTAACTTACACCACTTGCTGGACTTAGACTGTCAACGTGTCCTTTTAATGTCACGCCTGGCAATGCATCAACTTTAATTTCAACCTGTTGACCAACTTTTACATTAGCTAGTTGTGTTTCTCTATAATTTGCACTTATAAACACTTTATCCAGTGGCACAATAACGAGAAGTGGCTTACCTGGGCTTACAAAGCCACCTACACGCACAGCCTTTTGACCAACAATACCGCTAACAGGTGCTTTAATTTTTGTGTAAGAGAGCTTTAATAATGCTTCTTCTAATGAGGCATTTGACTGAGCTAATAATGCTTTTGCTTTATCTTGATCAGCATTTAAAATAGCTGTTTGCTGCTTTGCTGCAACTAGTGCTGCTTCTTTTTTATGTAAGTTAGCCTTTTGAATTGCTAGCTTTGCTTGTGCTTCTTGAAGCGCTTGAACAGTGCCCGAGCCATCAGACGCTAAATTACTGTATCGAGTTAGATTTACATTTGCTAATTCAAGCCCTGCTTTTTCAGCTTCAATACCGGCCTCTGCTTGTAATATTACAGACTCCTGATAAATAATTTTTGCTTTTAGGCTTTTAATATTTGCCTGTGCACTATTAACCCGTGCTTTAGCTGCGTCAATAGCAACTACATAATCGCGGTCATCAATCGTTGCTAACACATCGCCTTTTTCTACACGCTGATTATCTTTAATTAATACCTCATTTATGACACCTGATATTTTAGGCGATACAAACGTAAAGTCGGCTTGTATATATGCGTCATCTGTTGTTTGCGTTGAAGCCGATGACTCTGGTGTATTTAAATAAACAATACTACCTGCAACAACAGCAAATAAGGTTGCTACCACGGTAAATTTAACTGCTTTTGATAATGCCATAATTTATTACTCAATTTTAAAAATAAGGTTTAAGATTTATTTAGATTCGGTGCAGGTACAAAGTCCATGCACAGTGCCAACGGAATTAAGACAAGGGCTATAATTCCCAACACTAAATACGCATCAGCAATAGATAAAACTAAAGACTGCTGAGCAATAACACTACCAAGCTCCGTAGGTGTTGCGCTTTGTGGTAGAGAGTTACCAGCTAGTGAAGCATGATCTAATAACATTTCGTTATGAAAACGACTTCGAACAACGATCAACTGTCCAACAACTGCACCACCAATTAGCGATCCAAAAACACGTAAGGTATTTATAGTTCCCGAAAAGTACGGGCCCTCACTTGGGTCTAACACGCTAGTCATTAAGAATAATATAGGGACAACGGCCATTGGCTGGCCAAATGCCTGCAATAACTGGGCTGTTAAAAATTGATCGCCATGCCATTGCGGCGTTATTTGAGTACCACTAAAACAAGCAAGAGAAATTAAGAACAGGCCTATTGCCATAACAAATCGTGCATCAACCCATTTTTTATATAAAAAAAGTGCAACAACAGATCCCAGCACTAACTGCGGTAAAGCAATAAGCAACCCAATAGGCGCTAACTGTAATGCTCGATAGTTATGTAAATTTGTTAAATGAACTGAAGGAAGCATTGAACCCGACATAAAAACCACCAACAATAACGTTAGTATCACCGCGCCAATACCTAAATTACGTTTACCGATTAGCTGAGGCTTCATAAATGGGGTTTTATGATGCCACTCCGTAAACAAATAACATCCAAACAAAACAATTCCAGCACTAAAGCATACGGTAATAAGTGATGAATTAAACCAGTCAAGCCGAACTCCTTGATCGAGAGCTGTAGCAATTAACGCAAGTGATGAAACCCCGCATATTAGACCTAACCAGTTACCTTCTTTAAAGCGAGCATACTTAACACCTTCTTTTGGTAAGCCCCATGCTGTTAGAGAGCCGGCTACAAGACACAATGGAATAACTTGCCAGTAAATTAAGCGCCAATCAGATAACCCATCAACCCATTGGCCACTTAACCAAATAGCTAAATTAGGTGCAAATGTAGCAGTCATTGCATATAAAGCTAAACCATGTAAACGAATATGAGGAGGTAGAAACTTAAGTGCGGCCATCATTAAAATAGGGATTAACGCGCCACTGCTTACACCTTGGATAAAGCGTAAAGCGATCAGTAAATCTAAGTTGTGAATAAACGGCAATATTGCGGCTATAAAACCACATACTGTCACCATACTAATATGAAAACGCCTAACCGATAACGTAATAGCAAACCATGAAGCAAACGGCATTGCTATTAATTCTCCTACGGTGTAAGCGCTCGATAGCCACGATGCATCATCAAGGCTTGCGCCCAACACGCCACGAATATCAACAAGACCTAAAGAACCGACACGATTATTTAAACCAGCCATCATTGCCGCAATAAAAATACCTAAGAGCCCGGCAATTGCTTGTTTAGAAGGTCCTGCGGGTCTTACAATGGGATCCGCGTTTTGTATGGGCACATTAATTGTGGCTGCATTCATTACTCCCCCTCCGCAACTATTTCATTTCTCGCTGATGTTTTTTTAGGCAAAACATCAGGATTCCAGCCTCCACCTAGTGATTTATATAAGCTAACCACCGCAAGTGATGCATTAGTGGCGCTATTGTTTAAATTAGTTTGGCTTGCCAGTAAGTGGCGCTGTGCAGTGAGTACACTAAGATAATCTGCAGCACCTTGCTGGTAAGCTCGCTCAACGCTATGTAGTGCTTTTTTATTAAAGTTATATGCTATTTCTACTTTATCGTGGTGGTTTTGCTGTGCCGCCCAGCCATCTACTGCGTTATCTACTTCATGCCATGCTTTGAGTACTGTTTGGCGATAATTTAATGCCGCATTTTTCTCGCGTTCTTTTGTTAATTTAAGTTGTGACTTTAAGCGTCCACCTTGAAAAATAGGCAAATATACATTGGGCCCAACAGAAAATACGCGTGAGTCCCACGTTGATAAATCGTGCTGCGCATAACCTTCAACACCTAATGTACCCGTTAACGTAATACGCGGGTAAAAATCTGCTTGTGCTGCACCAATAGCGGCTACGGCACTGTGTAAATTTGCCTGAGCTTGTAAAATATCTGGGCGACGTTTTACAAATTCAGATGGGATCACCTTAGGTATGCCAGTAGGAATATGTGGCTGTGGTATACGTGCTGCTAATAAAGCATTTAATGCACGCGGTTGCTCCCCAATTAATAATGCAAGTGCATTCATTAAAGCATTACGACGCTGTGTTACCTCTGGTAATCCCGCATTAATTGTTGCGAGTTCTGCCTGGGCGCTAATAGTTTCAAAGCGCGTGCTTACGCCATTTCTTTCACGACTTTGCACAAGGGTTAATACACGCTCTGCAATGCTTTTGTTTTCATGTGTGATTTCTAATTGTGTTTGTGCACTTCGCAGCAACAAGTAGGTTTTAGCAACTTCGCCCGCGAGGCTGACCCGCACAGCTTCACGTTCAAATAATGACGCTTGCAACATAGCGATTGCGCCCTCTTCTATTCGTTTATTACGACCCCATAAATCCAGCTCCCAACTGGCATCAAACCCTAGCTGCCAAAAGTTATCAGCATCTGGTGGCGCACCAAGTGCGACAAATTTACCGTTTTCGCTAAGACCTTCACGTTTGTAATCAAATCCAGCAGATACGTTTGGCAAACGCTCTGATGATGCTATACCCAACGCAGCTCGACTTTGTGCAATTCGACTTGAAGCCATTTGTAAGTCAAGATTACCCAGCTGCGCTTTTTGCTCTAATTCAGTTAAAATAGGGTCGTTTAATATAGTCCACCAGTTCCATACTAATTCAGCTTTGTTGCTTTGCTCGCCTTGGCCAAAGTCGGCTGTAGGCGTTACAACCGTGTTATTTATGTTTGCATTAGGCTCTTCAAATGTAGGACCTACAACACACCCCGATAAAATAGCAATTGACGTAAGTGCTATGGCTGTGTGCCGTGAATAGTTAAAAAGCCTTTTATTAAAACGCAGAATTGCCATTTCGATATCCCAAATTTAACAATGCAACAAACATGTACTGTACCGCTCGGTTTGACTTATTAACAGAAAAATTCAACAAATCAATATTAGCAAGCTCACAATCATGAATGTATTTTAGAAACAATTAGCTAAGTTATATTAGCGTTACTGAAGTGGACTAGTTACAGAAAACTCAAAGCTTAAATTGAACTGTACCGCTCGGTTTGGTATGCTATTCGTAATTTAATATCATGTCAAGGTGAAATGTAATGACAAAAGAGCTTACTAATTCCCAAAGCACTACGCCTCCTAGTGAGCTAGAGCTTGGCGCAAAAGCAAGGACAGTATTACAAGCAGCTCGTAAAATATTTTTAACTCATGGGTTTAACGGTGCAACTACTGATATGATCCAACGTGAAGCAGGGGTATCAAAATCGACGGTTTACGCTCACTTTGCAAATAAAGAAACATTATTTTTAGCAGTCATAAAAAGTGAATGCGAAGTATTTACGGCTTCAATTCATAATATTACTTTTAAACCGGGCAACTTAACTGAAAACTTACGCCACTTAGGGTATGCCTACTTACAAGTCGCCTTGGCGGAATCTGCAATGGCGCTATACCGCGTCGTAATAGCTGAAGCTCCCCGCTTTCCTGCTCTTGGTCATATGTTTTACAACTCAGGTCCGCTTGTAGTTAAAGGTAAAGTTTCTAAGTACTTAACAGATGCAGTCGCTTCAAACGAGCTTAACTTTGAAACTATTAGCATTGAAGAAGCTACCGATGTATTTGTTGCGTTAATGCGCAGCGAACTGCATTTGTTATATCTAACTCATCCGGATAAACCAATAACTAAAGATGCGATTGATCGATGGGTTGAAATAACCATCGACTTTTTAGTACGCTCATACGGCTGTTAAATATGTAATTATTTAATAGGTAATAACATTATTACGAATGCGTATTTCTTACACGTGTTCGTTTTAAACAAACACTCAAAATCATCGTATTAAACCTTGCTATGCCTTCTCAGCCTCACAGCCTTATTTCACCTATGCATCAATATATAAACTCGTGGCAGTAAATCGACTATGGAGAGCAGCTTGGCAAAAATATAAAAGCATGTGGAGTGTTTTGTGTGCAAATTTCGCTCTACAAAAGATGCTTCCCAATTTGGCAATAAATTCGTAACTTTAAAAAATGTAAAACTATGTAAGTTTTTTAAACACTGAATTGATATTATTCAGTGTAATTTGTTAAATTTAAATAACTTAAACATAAAAAAAAGAGCTAAAGATCATGCAACTAATGATTGTAATTTAGCCACCAAGACCGCTATAAGCTTGTGTAATCAGGTCGTAACGCATATTATTGGCAGATTGCATGGAGGATAAGTCGTTTGGTCATGAAAACCAGTAAGTTAAGTATAAGATTATTATGGTATATAACACCTCTTGTTATTCTACCACTGCTATTTTTAGGTGGCTTTACGCTCACCAATGTCACTAATTCAACACAAAAACAAGCTGATTTAATAATGAGCCGTTTTGTTGAGCAACAACAGCAAAAAATATTCAACTATATCGACTCTTTTCACTCTACTGCAAAACTACTTTCAAATTCGCCAGTACTTAGTGACTTTTTAGCAAACGATATTAGCGCCAACGGTAATTACACCCGAAAACTTGGCGCGCTTATGGATGTATTTGCCAGTTACAGCGAAGCTTATCCAGATATAATTAGCATTAATTTAGTTTCAGCAAGTGGGAAAAGTGATGCCTACTACTCTAATAACCTAACAACAGCGCCTAAAAGCTATCCATTTTTTAATCGAGTATTGCAAAGTAATTTAAGTACACAGCAATTTATGATTCAAAAGGACGATGGCACCACGAGCTTATATTTCATTCAACGAATTGACAGCGTTGATTACTACTTGAAACGTCCACAGCAGCTTGGTTTTATTGTAATACATATAGAGCCTTCAATACTCAACTCCAGTATTTTAGAAGCGCCATATAACAACACACTTAATTTAATGTTGACCAAAGACGGGAAAATTTTATTTAGCTCCGACTACAACATGCGCGGCCAATACATAAGCGAATATGAACTTAACCAAGTACACGATCTTGCCGATATAGGCATGCTTTCTACCATTGAACTCTCAAGCATAGATAAAATAGAGCGAATGATTTTTGCCGTACAAATGCCCGGTGGATATTATTACGTTTCAACCATTCCCAAAGGTGTGCTTTATCAATCAGGTAAAGCCATAAGCTTAATAACAGGCTTAATTGTTATTATTTCGATAATCACCCTGCCAATATTAATTTTTATAGTGGTACGTAATTTATTACTTAACCCAATTGAATTATTAGGTGCTGCAAGCCACCGTGTTGGTGATGGCGATTTGTCGGTGCACTTACCAGCTCATACAAATGACGAAGTGGGTGTTTTGTTTAACGACTTTAACCACATGGTTAATCAAATTAGACACTACCAGCAGCAGCTTGAAGAATATAAACACCACCTTGAAGATAAAGTAGAAAGTCGTACTAAAGCACTTGAAGCCATGAACAGCCAACTAGAGCTTGCAATTGGCCAAGCCGAGCAAGCTAATCAGCTTAAAAGTCGTTTTTTAGCTAATATGAGTCACGAAATACGAACGCCACTTACGGCTATTATGGGCTTTACAGAGCAATTACTCCACAACGACAAAGTAGCCAACGACAAACAACATCTAAGCACTATTTTACGTAATTCAAAACACTTACTAGAGTTAATAAATAACATACTCGACTTATCTAAAATTGAAGCTGAAAAGCTAGCTGTCGATTTGTCTGCGTTAAACGTAGTGCAGCTTGTGCATGACATTGAATCGATTATTCAACCACTGGCACAAGAAAAACAATTAACCCTTAATATTGATTACCAACTGCCGCTACCTCGCACCATTTATAGTGATGTGACCCGCTTAAAACAAATACTTATAAATATTGCAAATAACGCTGTTAAATTTACCGAAAATGGCAGTGTGTCTATTTGCGTGCATTATTTACAAGCAAGTCAAAAGCTAGAATTTGTAATTAAAGATACCGGCATTGGTATGTCTGAGCATCAAATAGAGCGTGTGTTTAAACCGTTTGAGCAAGCCGATGCCACAACCACACGTCGTTTTGGTGGTACAGGCCTTGGGTTGTGTATTTCTAAAAATTTAGCACTGTTACTTGGTGGCGATGTAACGCTTGAAAGTGAAGTTGGCGTTGGTAGCCGCTTTACAATTAGGGTGTCGTGTCAGTTATCTGATGATCAACCCATGCTTGAGTTTTTAACGCAAGAAAGCCAGTTAATACCAGAGAAAGACCCTCTCTTATCGTTTGCGACCAATAACTTTGAGGCTAATATTTTAGTCGCTGAGGATAACCCTGATAACCAACTATTAATTAAATTATTACTGCAAACTTGGGGCCTTGAACCCGATATTGCTAGTAATGGCGCACAAGCTGTAGAAATGGCACTCGTTAATGACTATCAGCTTATTATAATGGATATGCAAATGCCTGTAATGGGCGGATTAGAAGCGACTAAAATGCTTCGTCATGCAGCATACGATGGCCCTATTATTGCCCTTACTGCTAATGTAATGAACCACGACATAGGTACTTACCTAGAAGCTGGCTGCAACAAAGCACTCGCTAAACCCATTGATAAAGATGCTCTGGAAAATGTACTCGTAAGCTACCTACATCTTGAAAAGGATAATCAAAATAAGTGGGACAGCTTATTAAAAAGCGAAAAGTTTCAGCAAATTACTGATAACTATTTAGCCAACTTACCTACTTATTTAGAAGAAGTTAAAACTCTGCAACATTGTAATGACTGGGAAGCATTAAGAAGTATAGCGCACAGTATTAAAGGTAGTTCTGGGTGCTTTAATTTTGATGAAATTTATCACAGCGCTGCGGCACTTGAAGAAAATTTAAAAAGTAACAATAAAGTGCCAAGAGACGAGCTAGTAAATAAATTAATAGCAGCCATTGAGCAAGCAATTAGTGGCAAAGTAACCTAAAAGAAAACTTACAAAATAGTACAAGTTCGGTGCGTTAGTGCTCTATGATTAAAACGCTAACCACCGACTTAAACTATGAAAAGTTTAAACCTAATGCCATGCCCATTAAAATAGCGTCTTCAAAGCCATTTTTGGCCGGATTATCACTTGGATAGTAGTTTTTACGCACTGACATCTCTGTAAAGCCAGCGTTCTCGTATAGCGCAATAGCCCGCGTATTAGATTCGCGTACTTCTAAAAAGAGGTTTTCAGCATTTTGCTGTTCACCATATTCAATAAACTGGGCTAACAACTGCCTTGCAATACCCTTACCCTGGTGGCTTGGTGTTACACAAATATCCATAAGCGTAAAATCAGGCCCTGCTTTTTCACCAATATAAAAACCAATCATGCTCACCTCATCAAATGCGGCAACATTAAAATAGCGCCCGCCTATACATGAACTCATTGTATTTAAAGTCCACGGATGGCTATGACATGCTGTTTCGATGGCCATTAATTGAGGTATTGCAGTTTCATCTACTGATTTAAAGTTTATCAAGGTGTTCACTCATTAAAGCCCATAAAGCGCGCTTCTCAGAGGCGTTGAGCTGTGGGGTTGGCAATGTAAGCTGATTGTCGTTTAATTGCATCTCACTGCCCTGTACAACGCTATTTATAATAATAGGTTCTGCACTGAGTTTAATGTCTGCAAGTAGTTGCTCATTTAGCGTTAAAGAACTAGCTATCGTGCTTTGCGATAAAGTATTAGCTTGGTCATTTGCTTGAGGACAATAATGCTGATTGAGTTCAAGATTTTCTATATCAAAAATAGCTGCGTAACGTGGATGCATAACAACTCAGTAGATTAGACATTTGAACAATATAAGAAGTAATAAAAACGATGTAAAGAAGAAATGGCAGGGGCGGAGAGATTCGAACTCCCAACCATCGGTTTTGGAGACCGCTGTTCTACCAATTGGAACTACGCCCCTGCAATGACGACGAATTATAGAGAAGTTTCGCCAAAGGTAAAGAGAAAAATCACTCTTTTAGTTTAACTGCTTTTTAAATAAACAAAACGGCGGATTAGCATGCTAATTCGCCGTTTTTTAATCACTTAAAATTAGTTAATTAAAACTAAAATCAATTATTCCCATTCGATAGTTGCAGGTGGTTTACCTGAAATATCGTAAACTACACGAGAAATACCATCAATTTCGTTAATGATACGGTTTGAAACCACACCTAAAAATTCATATGGTAAATGTGACCAGCGTGCTGTCATAAAGTCGATTGTTTCTACACAACGAAGTGATACAACCCAATCGTACTTACGTGCATCGCCCATAACCCCTACCGATTTAACTGGTAAGAATACAGTAAACGCTTGGCTTACTTTATGGTAAAGCTCAGCTTTGTGTAGCTCTTCGATGAAAATCGCATCTGCGCGGCGTAGTAAATCACAGTACTCTTTTTTGATTTCGCCAAGTACACGTACACCTAAGCCTGGTCCAGGGAAAGGATGACGGTAAAGCATGTCGTACGGTAAACCAAGTTCTAGACCAATTTTACGCACTTCATCTTTGAATAATTCACGCAATGGCTCAACAAGGCCCATTTTCATGTCATCTGGTAATCCGCCCACATTGTGGTGAGATTTAATAACATGCGCTTTACCTGTGGCAGATGCCGCAGATTCAATAACGTCAGGGTAAATTGTACCTTGCGCTAACCATTTCGCATTTTTAAGCTTTTTGGCTTGCTCATCAAATACATTAATAAACGTGTGACCAATGGCTTTACGTTTATCTTCTGGGTCTGACTTACCAGCTAAATCATTTAAAAACTGCTCTTCAGCTTCAACTTTTACAATGTTTAAGCCAAATTTATTACCAAACATGTCCATCACTTGCTGACCTTCGTTTAAACGAAGTAAACCATTATCAACAAATACACATGTTAGCTTTGCGCCAATTGCACGGTGAATAAGCATAGCCACAACTGATGAATCAACACCACCAGAGAGACCTAAAATAACTTCGTCATCACCTACAGTTTCTTTAATACGCTCAATAGCATCATCAATGATTTTTGCAGGAGTCCATAATTTTTCACAGCCACAAATATCAATAGCGAAACGCTCAAGCAAACGTAACCCTTGATGAGTATGCGTTACTTCTGGGTGAAATTGTACGCCGTAAAAACGCTTTTCTTCGTTAGACATTGCAGCATGTGGACAAGTAGATGTTTTAGCTGTTGTTGTAAAATCAGCTGGAATGTCCATTACTTTATCGCCATGACTCATCCATACGTCAAGTACGCCGTTGCCGCCATCAGTAATATGGTCTTCAATTGCATCAAATAATGCACAGCTGCCTACTTTTTCAACTTGTGCGTAGCCAAACTCTTTTTTATCAGAGCTGTGTACACTTCCACCAAGTTGAGCTGCCATTGTTTGCATACCGTAGCAAATACCTAGCACAGGAACGCCTGCATTAAATACATACTCAGGAGCGCGCGGGCTGTTTTCAAGTGTTGTTGATTCTGGACCACCAGAAAGAATAATACCTTGTGGGTTGAACTCGCGGATTTGCTCTTCAGTCACATCCCATGCCCAAAGTTCACAGTAAACACCAATTTCACGCACACGACGGGCGATTAATTGAGTGTATTGTGAACCAAAGTCTAAAATGAGAATTCGTGAATCGTGAATATCTTTGCTCATGGAGTATCTCGTAAAGTCTGATGCTAAATGCCGTTTGTTAATGTAAACGACTAAAAAGAGGGCTTGCAAAGCAAGCCCAGTATATTAAATTAATTACGCTGCTTAACCTAAGCGGTAATTTGGTGCTTCTTTAGTGATTTGCACATCATGAACGTGCGACTCACCCATACCCGCTGAAGTAACACGTACAAATTGTGGTTTTGTATTAAGCTCTTCAATTGTTGCACAACCCGTTAAGCCCATAGCACTACGTAAGCCACCTACTTGCTGATGAATAATCGTTGCAATAGGACCTTTGTAAGCTACGCGACCTTCAATACCTTCAGGTACTAACTTGTCAGCTTCATTTGATTTTTGGAAGTAACGATCTGATGAACCTTCTTTTTGATCCATCGCGCCCAATGAGCCCATACCACGGTAAGATTTGTAATAACGGCCTTGGTACAATTCAACTTCACCTGGTGCTTCTTCTGTACCAGCAAGAAGAGAACCCACCATTACACACGATGCACCAGCAACAAGTGCTTTAACAATATCACCAGAAAAACGAATGCCACCATCAGCAATAACAGGAATGCCGCGACCTTTTAAGCCTTCAACAGCATCTGAAATAGCGGTAATTTGTGGAACGCCACAACCGGTAACAATACGTGTAGTACAGATAGAACCAGGGCCGATACCTACTTTAACTGCATCCGCTCCGGCATCAGCTAGTGCAATCGCACCTTCAGCTGTTGCAATGTTACCTGCAATAATTTGTAAGTCTGGGTACTCTTTGCGAGTTTTAGTAACACGGTCAATAACGCCTTGAGAGTGACCATGCGATGTATCGATAAGTAAAACATCAATACCCGCTTCTACTAATGCAGCAATGCGCTCATCAGTACCTGCGCCAACACTTACAGCAGCACCTACACGTAAACGACCTTGGTCATCTTTACATGCGTCAGGTTTGTCTTGGGCTTTTTGGTAATCTTTTACTGTGATCATGCCTTTGAGTTTAAATTCATCATCAACAACTAAGATTTTTTCAATGCGGTGTTCGTGCATTAAGCCTAAAATCTCTTCGCGTGCTGCGCCCTCTTTAACGGTAACAAGCTTTTCTTTTTTAGTCATAACGGTAGAAACAGGCTGTTCAAGCTTAGTTTCAAAACGCATATCACGACTAGTAACAATGCCTACAAGCACATTATTGCTGTCGGTAACCGGAAAGCCTGAAAAACCTTTTTCGTGCGAAAGCTCAATTGCATCTGCAATTGTTAAATCGGCAGTAACCGTTACAGGGTATGAAACAATACCTGCTTCGTAGGTTTTAACTTTACGTACGTTTTTCGCTTGTTCTTCAATAGTCATGTTTTTATGAATAAAACCAAGACCACCTTCTTGCGCAAGGGCAATAGCTAAACGAGCTTCTGTAACAGTATCCATAGATGCTGAAATAAGCGGCAAGTTAAGTTTGATACCACGCGTTAAGCGAGTTGAAATATTTGCCGTGTGTGGCAAAACAGTAGAATGACCAGGTACTAAAAGTACGTCATCAAAGGTAAGAGCTTCTTTAGCGATTCTAAGCATTTTGGCAACTTCTCACATGTGGATCTAAGATAAGGAATTGCGGCCAAATTTTAACAGCGTTGTTGGCATGAGTAAATAATATTTCGCAAATATTTATGATAAAGTAGTGCAATAAATAGTTTTAGGTTGTTTTTTATGTTTTCGAAGCCTTCGCAAACGGTTTACACCGTGTCGCGCCTTAATAGAGAAATTCGCACAATCCTTGAGCAAGGTTTTGCATCTTTAGTGCTCACGGGCGAAATTTCTAACTTTATTACCCCTGCATCTGGACATTGGTACTTTTCGTTAAAAGACGATAAAGCACAAATTAAAGCCGCTATGTGGCGCGGGAATAATCGCAACCAAAGCTATCGCCCTACAAATGGCGCGCAAGTTACAGTAAAAGCACGTGTATCACTTTATGAACCTCGCGGTGACTACCAGCTTATTGTTGAGCATATGGAACCGGCCGGCGAAGGTCAGCTAAAACAAGAATTCGATGCGCTTAAAATGCGTTTGGCCGCCGAAGGATTATTTAGCTCTGCGTATAAAAAACCACTTCCGCAAAATATTAATCGTATTGGTGTTATTACCTCAGCAACCGGCGCTGCTATAAAAGATATTTTAACGGTACTTAAACGCCGTGCGCCGCAGTTAGAAGTAATCATTTACCCTGCTATGGTACAAGGCAAAGAAGCACACCTACATTTAATTAATCAAATTGAATTAGCTAATGCTCGTGATGAAGTAGACGTACTTATTTTAGGACGAGGCGGCGGATCACTTGAAGATTTATGGTGCTTTAATCACGAACAGCTCGCACGGGCTATTTTTGAAAGTGAATTACCTATAGTAAGTGCAGTAGGCCATGAAATAGATACAACCATTAGCGATTACGTTGCTGATGTTCGTGCAGCAACTCCATCAGCCGCAGCTGAGCTTGTAAGCCCAAATACGCAAGAGTTACACAACAAAGTAACACAATTAGTTAATCGTTTATCTAACGCGTTTAAGCACGGTATTGCCGATAAACGCGCATTAGCAACGCAGTTACAACACCGCCTTAATTTGTGTCATCCGCGTAATCAGCTGAGTCAAAAATCACAACGTTTGGATGAGCTAAGCATTGCGCTGCAACAAGCTATGCGTAATCGTTTATACCAACAAGAACGCACACTCAATAACTTAACGCCGCGTTTGATGCGCCAATCACCTGATAAAAAACTCACTTCAGCAAGCCATCAACTCTCGCAATTACAAGCTAGGCTACACCAAGCTATACAGCATCAGTTACAACAAGCGAATAATAGCTTAGCACTGCAAGCAAGCAGGTTAGACTCGGTAAGTCCGCTTAATGTTTTAGCGCGCGGTTATAGCATCACTAAAACACAGCAAGGGAAAGTAGTTAAATCTGTGGGGCAAATTAAAACAGGCGATGTTTTAGTCACAGAGTTAGTCGATGGCTCTATAGAATCACAAATTATTTAAAGCTCTGTACTTAGCAACATTTTAAGTTCGCTATCGCTCGATGTGGAGGTAGTGCTTTTAAATTGTTGCCAAAACTCTTGTTCCATCAACTTATCGTTTAACTCTCGCCATTGAGCATTACCAAATCTGTCGTTATCAGTAGGAGCGGCAAGTTCAAATTCACATACTGTTTTTTTACATTTTGCACTAACAACGTCAGGAATAATTGATAAATCAGCTGTTAATAAAAAATCTTGTAATGCCATTTCAGTACGATAAGCCCATTCTTCGTCGCGCGTTTGCTTTTCAAATTTATCACGTAAAATCTGCTCAAAATCTGAAGGGCTCCTCATTTTCTTTAAAACACTTTTGAGCGCCGCTTTCTGTTCGGCGAGTTGCTGCTTAAGCTGAGTTACTTGCTCTTCTAAAGGTAGTTCATCAAGCATTTGGGTTTCTGAATTGGTTGTAGGCGTGTCTTCAGCGGGCTCTATACTAGCGACTTGCTCAGGTACTACAGAGTCTGCATTACTTAATACCTCATTACTTTGTTGTTCAGTATGAAGCTTTTGCTGTTTTTCATAACTTGGCTGCGACTTAACAGATTCTGGATGACTTGAAGCTGCGTTAAAGTAGCTCCAAGTTAAACCTACACCCGCAATAAACCCAATCCCTAGAGCCAATAAACTATTCTTGTTCATGTTAATTCCTTTTAAGTTTTATTATTTTTAATTACTTATAACATTGCACTCGTGTGCGATTCGTTTTCAGGCTCAGGATTTGCTAAAAAATTTTGGTTCATACTTTGCGCCGGACACTCACAATCCGGTCGACCAATAATTTTAGCGGGTACGCCAACAGCGGTTGTGTGTGGTGGAACATTGCTAAGTACAACTGAGCCCGCACCAATTCGTGCGCCCTCACCTACTTCAATATTACCCAGTACTTTAGCGCCGGCGCCAATTAATACGCCCGCTCTAATTTTGGGATGACGATCGCCCTGCTCATTGCCTGTACCGCCAAGCGTTACAGATTGCAAAATTGATACGTTATCTTCAATTACCGCTGTTTCACCAATAACAATACCGGTTGCGTGGTCAAACATAATGCCTTTACCCACTTTACATGCAGGGTGAATATCGACCCCAAACACTTCAGAATTACGGCTTTGAATAAAGCGCGCTAACTCTTTGCGGTTTTGTTGCCACAAGCAATTAGCCAAACGGTGCGCCTGAATAGCATGAAAACCTTTTAGATTTAATATAACCGTAAGATAGGTTTCTGATGCAGGGTCGCGGTCTTTTACAGCTTTAATGTCCTCAGCAACAAAAGATAGCATACGGTCACATTTTACAAATGCTTGGTCAAACAGCTCTCGGATAGTGAATGCAGATACCACCGCATCAGCCAACTTATTAGCAACAATAAAGCTCAATGCCGAACCTAAACAATCATGATTTAAAACACATGAATAAACATGACTTGCTAATAATGGTTCACGTTTTACTACATCGTTAGCTTCGTCGCGAAGCTGTTGCCAAATTGCATGACGCATAATACTGCACTGCCTTAAGTTGATATAAAATAGCCTTTTCCCAAGTCTAACGGATTTAACCACTAAGGTGTTAATCCCTTAGTTATTTGTTCTGGTTATTAGGTATAACTGTTTATTGAGTTTCATTATTAAATAATAAAAATGCCTCGATGCTTATAGCACCGAGGCATTATTTTAACGCTTAAAAAACACTTAAATTATTGAAATACTTTATCGACTTTCATCACTTCAATATTTTTTGCAGGAATTGCTAATTTATAATCAGCAATCACTTTATCTTCAGCCACTAATTCGGCAGGTTTATTAGTGTTGTAAATCATTGGCGATGTTTGCTGCGATGCTAAACGTTTTTGCATATCAGCGCCGTCACCAGTAATAAATACATAGTGAACATTGTCTGTTTGTAAGTTTTCTTTAATAACGCGATTTACATCAGCAAGCGTTAGCGTTTTAAGTTTATTAGTTACGTAACTTACAAAGCTATCTGTGTTGTAAAATTCGCTATCAAGTGCGTAACCTAATTGGCGATTTTGACTTGCCACCATTTGCGGCACAAAGTTAATTAAAAAGTTACGCGTAGCTTCAAAGTCATCTTCGCTCATACCATTTTTAATTAGCTTATCTAGCTCAAACAAGGCGGTACGTGTTGCAAAGTGCGCATCGTTATTAGAGCGAAGTGGGCGTAACCACACTTGAAATATTTGCTCAGAGCGCCCTAGGTTTGCATCTGGCTTGGTTTGAAACATACCACGTGGAAAGTATTCAATGTATGCGTAATCGCCATAGTTCATGCCGCGAGTTTCACGAATGCGCTCATATAAAAAGCTGTTAGAACTACGGTGCTCACCAAAGTACGAACGCACAAGCCAAAGGGCTGTCCAGTCTTCGCTACTTCTAATTGTATCAATAGGGAAACCAAACGATACCGCCGTCGATTGCGCTGACTTTTCTACAATAGTTGCATGATGACCTTTAAGCGCTGGCGCATCAGGAATACTTAAACGGCTTTGCTCACCCTTTGGTAGCGTTGCAAAATCGCTCATCATTTTAGCTTTAAGGTTTGCAGGCACAGCCCCAATTAAGCCAACCGTGAGTTTAGATTGCGTAAGCTCGCTGTTATAAAATGCTTTAACATCATCCAGCGTCAACGCTTCTAAATCCGAAATATCACCGTAGTTGTAACTTTCGTAAGGGTGATTTTTGTAAAGCGCACTGTATAGCACTTCTTTGCCTAGCTCTTCATCGTTAGATGCTTTTAAGCCTGATTTAATACCATCGATCATTTCTTTTTTAAGGCGTTTAAAGTCGTCATCTCTAAAGCCTGGGTTTAATAATTGATCGCTCACAAGTGAATACCACTGCGCTACATTGTCTTTATGAATACGTCCTTGAAACGACAGCATTTCTTTATCTATTTGATAACCAAAGCTACCTGCAAGCGGATAAAGTGCTTTTTGAATATCTTTATAGCTTGTCGCCTCTGAGCCACCTTGTGCAAGCATAGCCGCAGTTAACGCAGCAACACCTTTTTTGCCTTGAGGGTCGGCAGCCGCGCCGGTATTGAATAAAAAGTTAACATCGATTAATGGCGAGCTATTGGTTTTATCAAGTACTTTAAATGCAGGCTTCGCAGGTGCTTGTTCAAGCTTTGCAGTAAGCGCATTTAAATCAACTTCTTGCTCGAAACCTGGGGCTTTATCAAGTGCCGACATCGTTAAAGTGGTACGTGCGTTATCAGTAAAGTATTTATTAGCAACGGCTTTAATATCTGCGCTGGTAATGTTATCTGCCGATTTATACAGCTGGTTTATAACCTCAGGATCGCGCTCAAAATGCATGTAGCTTGCAAGGGTTGATGCAATCGCTTGCGACGAATCTAAGCCATTAATAAAGCTGTACTTAAGGTTCGATTTTAAATCACTCAACTTTTGCTCATCAACAAGCTCAGTGCGTGCTTTTGCATAAGTTCGGTTAATGGCATCGCGCGCAGTGGCTAAATCGTCTGCGTTTTCTACTTTAACAAATACGTGTAATAAACCCGGATCTTTGGTCTCTGGGTTATAGGTAAACATTTGGCTAGCAATTTGTTTGTCGACCACTAGCTCTTGATATAAATCTGAATTACTAGAAAAATAAAGCTGTGAGATTAAATCGAGTGCCGCTCTGTCTTTTTTAGCAGGCTCCCACGCAGCGCCTTTGTACGATACAAGTAACCAGTGTCCTGGTAGCGCTTCATCTTGCTGGTGCAAATATTTTGGTGCTTGTTGAACAGGTTCTGCTTTAATGTCAGCAACATAGTTACCCTTTTTCCAGCTGCCCCAATGCTTTTTAACCATTGCCATTGTTGCTTGTGGGTCTACATCGCCCACAATAACAAGTGACACATACTCAGGCTTATAAAACTTAGCAAAAAATTCTTTACCATAGGCCATTTGATCAGGCATGGCTTCTATGTCTTTAAAAAAGCCCATAGTGGTGTGTTTATACGTGTGCTTATCAAACGCTTCTTCGCGTACAGCGCTTAATAATTTACGAATTGGGCTCGCGTTGTTTTTTAAGTACTCACCTTTTACCGTTTGTGCTTCGGTTCTAAATTGCTCTTCGGTGTAGGTTAAGTTTTGAAAAATATCAGCTTCAAGCTCAAGTACTTTATCAAGGTGCTGCTTCGAAAAGTTTAAATGGTAATTTGTGTAATCGTTTGTTGTATAAGCGCGGTTATCAACACCTGAATTTTTTAATATGTCTGAGTACACATCTTCAGGGTATTTTTGTGAGCCTTTAAACATCATGTGTTCAAAAAAGTGAGCAAAGCCTGTTTTACCCTCTTCAACTTCGTTACGCGACCCAACCGATACCGGAATTTGCAGCGACACTACATCAGGGTAATCGGTTTTAACAACCATGACACGTAAGCCGTTTTCTAGCTCTTCAATTAAGTAATCTTGCGAAAAAACACGGTCATCAGCTTTATTTACTTGTTCTTTTTGTGCTGTTGTTTGCGTGCTTTGGTTTTGTTGCATGGCGCAACCTGTTAACGCCAGCGATACCGCTAAGCTGGTTGCTAATAATTTAAATTTCATTGTTGTCCCTTTTTAAATTGAGCAAATTTGTTGTCAGATTTAACTCTTTAATTATGCCCCAAAGCCAATAAATATAAGAGCCCCAAGGGAATTTATTATGTAAACAACTGTGTCAATTATAAATTATGGGAACAAGCACTATGAATAAACATCATGTTAATTGAAAAACTTTCATTAAATAAATCTATCTAGACGTCTAAATGGCTGCTATATTAAATCCATCAAAACAAACTTAGCTGGAATGAGGATTATGGCTTTATCACTAAAAGAGAAGATAGTGGACACCAACCAAGGTGTTTATCTTATTGGTACTACCCCGCCTAAAATTGGCACCGATAAAGCGCAATTAAAAACCATTGCAGAAAAGCTATTAGGTCGCTTACACGAAATTGAATACGACGGCGTGATAATTTACGACATTCAAGACGAAAGCAGCCGAACTAATCAAGACCGTCCATTTGCGTTTAAACAAACCGTTGATCCGCGTGAATACAGCCATTTACTTCGTAATTTATCTGCACAAGATGTAATTACTTATAAAAGTGTGGCGCAGCGTGGCGTAGGCGAATTTAAAGATTGGCTAAGTGAAACTAAAAACGACTACGATTTACAAAATGTTGTTTTAGTAGGTAGCCCATCATCGATAGGCGATATAAAGCTAAGCCTGCCAGATGCGTATAAAGCAATGGCTGAGCAATCAGATGATTTCTTTTTAGGTGGCGTTACTATTGCCGAGCGCCATTCAAGTAAACGAAATGAGCACGAACGATTAATAGAAAAAACAGCACAAGGTTGTCAGTTTTTTATATCGCAAGCTGTTTACGATGCACAAGCGACTATAGAGCTAATCACTAGCTACGCACGTACATGTAAAGCACAGGGTATTACACCTCAACGTATTATATTAACGTTTACCCCGTGCGGCGGCGAAAAAACCTTAGAGTTTATGCAATGGTTGGGTATATCAGTGCCAGAGGCAACTAAATGGCGCATGCTCGATGCAGACAATACATTAAGCGAATCCGTCCGTATTTGCCGCGAAAACCTCGACTTAATACTTAAAAGCTGTGCGCACCTAGACGTGCCACTGGGCTTAAATATTGAAAGCTTAACAAACCGTAAAGAAGAAATTGACGCATCAATTAACTTATACCGTTTATTAAAAGCTATTATGGAATTAAACCTTGCTGAAAAATTAATAGCTTAAAGGCTAGGTAAGAGCTAATTAACACCCTTCTTGGCAAGCCTCATGGCTTGCTTTTTTATGTCCGTACTTTGAAAAATAAATTAATAAGTACAAGTAAAAATTTGCAGCTTAAGCTATCCATGAAAGCTATTTTTGGTTATTACTCTCAAGCCTTTTTAAGGCAAACCCCATCGATGAGCACATAACACCAAAAATAATTCCCTCATCAGATATAAATCTAATGCTAGGAAGCGCTTCAAATAAGCTTATTATTGCTAATGAAAAAATAAAACCTATCGCAGAAAAAACCAGCCAAGTTTTTGTGGCATGAGTCATGACGAACTTCCTTTTATTATTGTTCTTTTTTAGCGAGCCTATACGCTTGTTTATTTTTATACATTGCGTGGTCTGCATCATTCAATAGCGCTTCAAAGGGCTGCTTTTGTTTATTAGTAAAACTATAACCTATGCTGAGCGATAAATCGCAAACGTCTTCTTTGAGTAAAGCTTTTGAATACTCAGAGGATATTTTATCCATGATGTAATTAATTTTACTCTTATCGCTTAATTGCATTACTGCAACAAACTCATCGCCACCTAAGCGCCCTACTATATCGGCATCTCTTAAATGCGTTTTTAGCGTATCTGCCAAAATAATTAAGGCTTTGTCACCTACTTCATGACCAAAGGTGTCGTTTAATTTTTTAAAGTCGTTTATATCTATAAACAAGCAACATACGTCGAATCCTAAACGCAGTGCTAAATTTAGCTTTTGCTGAGCGAGTAAGCTAAGTGCCCGGCGGTTATAAATATCTGTTAATGAGTCTAACATGGCTATTTCGCGCATTTGCTCATAGCTATACACAAGCGCTAGGTCGTCTTCAATTAAATCGCGTAGTTGCTCTATGAGCTCAAAGTATTCATCGGTATAGCTTGTTTTTTTAGTATCTTTTAAACACAACGTGCCAAATACTTCGCCTTCAGGCCAATGAATAGGTAAGCCTAGGTAGGATTCAACGCCATCCTCAACTACTTCTGGGAGAGTGTTCCATGCATCGTTATTGCTTGCATCATTAACATATAAAATATTATTAGTTTCAGCGACGTGCCGACAAAAAAGAGGAGTTTGAGGGGGAAGTATCGGGTTGGTTTCAAAGCTTGAGCCACCTTCGTTATTTCTAATAACAACGCGATAGCCTTTGCTTGTTGCCTGAACTATATAACCAGACGGGGCTGAAAAAAGCCCCGTGATAAGGTCCATTGTTTTTTGCCATTTATGCAAAGATATTTGGCCATCAACACCAGAGAATGCCCATTTATCAGTTTCAAACATTAACTTTACCTCGGCTATTTAATAGCTCCAGTATAGGCAAAAAAGTAAAGTAAAAGCTATTATTTACGACGTCTACTTGGCTCTCTTTTACCTGTAATGCGTTTTTTATCGCGATCTTTTCGAGATTTATTAGTATTTTTACGATTATCTTTGGGCTTTTTATTTAAGTCAGGCTCGTAACCTTCTAACCACTGCGGCGTTAAACGCGTATCGAGTAATACTTCAATTTCTTCTAGCAGCCATTGCTCATCAAGACTTACCAATGACATAGCAAGCCCTTGTTCACCAGCGCGACCTGTACGGCCAATACGGTGTACGTAATCCTCAGCAATGTAAGGCAGCTCAAAATTAATTACGTATCTAAGTGTAGAAATATCTAAACCACGCGCAGCGACGTCGGTTGCAACAAGTACGCGTGTAATACCCTCTTTAAAGTTTTGCAATGCACGGTCACGTGCGCCTTGCGATTTATCGCCATGGATTGATTCGGTTTTTAACCCATCTTTACACATTTCTTTAGCAAGCTGATCGGCCATTTGTTTTGTGCGAGTAAAAATAAGCACTTGGCGCCAGTTTTTCATGCCAATCATGTGCGATACAAGTTCGCGCTTACGATCCTCATCTACAGCGTAAATAACTTGCTCTACTTCAACCGCAGCTGAGTTACGTTTATCAACTTCAATTAGCTCTGGGTTTTTAAGTAGTTTTTTACTGAGTTCAAACACGCTGTCATCAAACGTAGCTGAAAAGAGTAAAGTTTGGCGATCGCCCGGTATATGTCGCAATATACGTCTAATTTCATCAATAAAACCCATATCAAGCATGCGGTCGGCTTCGTCAAACACTAAAGAGTCTACGCTTGAAAGTACCACACTGCCTTTAACTATATGATCAAGCAAACGCCCTGGTGTGGCCACTATAACTTGCGCTGTTTTAAGTGCTTTAATTTGAGGGCCAATACTTGCACCACCATAGGCTAAAGCACCATTGATATTGGTACCTTGTGCGTACTTTTCAAAGCTGGCAAATACTTGCTGAGCAAGCTCTCGTGTTGGCGTTAAAATTACAACGCGGACAAGGCCTTGCTCATCTTTTTTAGGGGTATTTAAAAGCTTATGCAATAGAGGTAAAACAAAGGCGGCGGTTTTACCCGTACCTGTTTGCGCGCTGCCCATTACATCACTTCCGGCTAAAATAGGCGGAATAGTTTTAATCTGAATTGCGGTAGGCTGAGTGTAATTATTTTGCTCAATCGCTGTTAATAATAACGGGTCGAGATTAAGTGATGAGAACGTAGTGGCAGACATAGGCTTAGCTTTAAAATAACAAAGAGCGCTATTGTACGCATATTACTGTACTGCGTAAATTAACCAGTCCAGAAAAGTATTTAATCGTGATTGCTCTCTTTCGCTTTAGCGCAAAAACAATAAAAAAGGCGCTAAATAACCGTTGTATTTAGCGCCTTTTATAATTTACTGTAGCTTTAAGCTGGCTTTAGTGTCGCTTTACGTTCGTTGTAAAACGCTATTAAATCGTCAACTGTTGCTTGGCAGTATTCGCGAATACCCGAAACCACCATGTGCTTTTCACCACTACCCACTTTAACGCCGTTTTCTAACAGGTTAAAACGTAGTGTAATTTTTCCGCGCTTACCGGCGTACTCAAAACTAGGCTCTGCAAATTCAAGTGTCGGCGCTGTAATATCAAGGTTATCAAGATTGATAAGCATTGATTCGTAAATTACCATTGGGCGCGCAGGGTTTATCATTACCTCTTGCTTGCCCATTAATGGAATAATTACATGCGGAAAAGTTGTACCAGAAAACTCAACATAATTTTTTATTAGACTATTAGTTAGTGCTGGGCATTGGCTGGTTTTACCGCTGCGCTTTACCTTTAAAATTACTTTTTCGCCATTGGTAACATCAAACTCATCGGCTCCCTCAGGGAAATGTAGTTTGGTGTTTTCATCAACCATACCGGCAAAAGTAAATTCCATTTGTTCACTAATACCGTAGCGGTCTAGTACCAATGAAAAAAGTAAGTCTCCTGGCGCGCAAAACTTTTTGGCATCTTTGTCATGAAGTGGATTAAAATCGTCAGCAACGCATTTAGCGAAGCGACAACCCTGCTCACGAGAGATAGAAACATAATCAGCATGCTGCTGAAAAAAAGGACTTAACATAGTTTGTTCACTGCTTAAACTGCTTATAACCTATCTATATTACCAGAAAAAAAATATTGAGAGGTCGAATCTGTTAGATTAATGGCTAAATAAAACAGAGTAATAAAAAACAATGACCTTTTATTTATTAGCACTATCAATTATATGTGTTTTTCCGCACTACAAAATATCAATAATGCGGCAACCCCTTTGGCACTACTTAATGGCTTTAAGTGTAGTAAGTGGGTATTTTCAAGGTTATATAAATTTGTATGCTCTGCTCAGCACTGGGCTTTACGTTGTTTTATACTACTGTGTGCTAAATGCAAAGCGGGCAATAATACGCGCTATTTTAGGTACTGTTTTTATAATTTCCTCACTGGTATTAGCACTTCATTGGGTGCCTGGTTTTAATAACCTCCCTATTGTTATAGATGAGCGTATTACAAACGATGCGATTACTTTTACCCTTTATGCTAATTTTGATAAAGCTATGGCTGGGTTATTCCTTTGTGCTTACTTTTATTCGAATAAAAAAGCTTTAAAAGCAGACTCTAATAAAGCAGGCCCATTAAACGTTAAACAACCTATTTTTATAATTATTGCTACTGTTTTAGCTTCGCTCACTGCGGCTTTAACACTTGGACTTGTAAGCTTTCACCCAAAAGTGCCCAACTTTTGGTTAGCCTTTATTGCTATTAATCTTTTATTTACCTGTGTAGCTGAGGAAGCTTTGTTTAGAGGTTTATTACAAACCAAACTTAGCCAAATAATCACATCTACTCGCCTAGCGCTACTTGCCCCAATAATGACAGCAGCAGTGTTTGCTTTGGCGCATTTTGCTGGAGGATTTAACTATGTATTGGTTTCATTTATTGCAGGCTTAGGATATAGCTATATTTTTTATAAAACGCAGCGCTTAGCGTGGGCTATTATATGTCATTGGTTAGTTAATGTTTGCCACTTCTTTTTGTTTACTTACCCTATGCTCAGTAAAATCTAAATACATTTACAAATGCTAACAATTTACCCGTTAGCAAACATTGCCAGCATTTGATTTTGTTAGTAATTTACTACTTTAAATAATAAATTAAAGGACTAATAAATATGCTACGTTTTATAATGGCAATAACAGTGCTGGCCACAATAACTGGTTGTTCAGGAATGACTTATCATACAAATATAGACAACGGTGTTTTATCTCAAGAAATTGGCACCTACGTTAATAAAAGAGATTTACAGCAATTTTATAGCGACCAAGAAGCACACGAAAGTGGCGCAACACTCCTAGGCCGAATAGAAGGTGAAAGCTGTGATGGCGACGGTATGGGCAGCAATAATGTAAGTTACAATCGCTCTAAATCAAACGCGATTGATTTACTTAAAGCTGATGCTATGCGCAGGGGCGGGAATGCTTTTACTATTAATTCTTGTAGTGAAACGTCTGTATCGTACTGCGACTTATCTGTTTTATGCACCGGACAGGCCTACGACTATTAATAAGTAAAAGTGCAAATTATATATTAAGCGCAAAGCTCAGTAGCACACGCTTTCCAGACTCGATTTTAGATACGCTGTGTTCGTACTTATCGGGTCTGAACAAATACACGCGATTAAATAAATTTATAATGCATTTTGAGCATTTAAATACCCCACCCGCTTTAGGTTTCTCTAATACAAAATTAAGCTTGTAATAGCGCCCTTGCTGCACAGGGTCAATATGGTTCATTACGCTATGATTGGTTGGGTAAGTAACAAGGTTTATCGAAAATGTGTTACTGCTAAAAATGGCTTTGTTTTTTACAGGTGCAATCATACTGCCTCCTATGAGTTTATATTCCCTATTGTATCATTGGGCTAAGTACTAATACTTTAGTTAAACAATATCAAAATACGATGTCATATAGCTAAACAGCCTGAAACAAAAAAGCCGAACTTATTTTACTAAGCTCGGCTTTTAAAAGTACATTGTTTAGCAATTATGCACTTGGGTATTCGCGGTACGCACGCTCTATATTTTTAGCCTGCTTTTTAGAAATACCTAAATGAGCAAGCGCTACACGTAAACGAGCACGTGATAAGTCAGAGCCTAATATTTCCATTGCATCAAGCACTGACGTACTTGATGTTTTGCCTGTAATTGCGACAAAAATTGGCTCTAAAAAGTCTTTAATTTTAAGCTCGTGAAATGTAGCCACTTCTTTTGCAATTGCAAAAATAGCGGGCTTATCAAAGCTACGTAAGCCTTCAAGCTGCCATACAAAAAATTGTAGGGCTTGGCGTATTACGTTTTCGTCTGCTTTACCAGCTGTTAATAGCGCAGGATCGTAAGTTGGAATACCACCTACAAAGTGCCCTGCCAGCTCAACCATATCCGAAAGGGTATTAATACGCGTTTTAGCCTCTGGTAATACTTTAGCTAACATTTCACCGTTAAACTTCCAATCAACAAAGCGCTGAATTAACTGCTCGTCGGTTAGATTTTCACGGATCCACATGCCGTTTAACCAGCTTAATTTATCCACGTCGAATACTGGGCCACCAAGCGATACGCGCTTCATGTCAAAGTTTTCAATCATTTCATTAAGTGTGAACTTTTCACGCTCATCTGGCATTGACCAACCCATACGACCTAAGTAGTTAAGCACGGCTTCTGGTAGGTAACCCATTTCTTTATAGTAGTTAATAGACGTTGGATTTTTACGCTTAGATAGCTTTGATTTATCTGGGTTACGTAGTAATGGTAAATGACCAAGTACCGGCGCTTCCCAACCAAAATCTTCGTAAAGTTTTAATAACTTAGGTGCTGAGTTAATCCACTCTTCGCCACGGAAAATATGACTAATTTGCATATGGTGGTCATCAACTACGTTCGCTAAAAAGTACGTTGGGAAACCATCCGCTTTTAAAAGAACTTGCATGTCTACGTTTTCCCACGGGATCTCAATTTCATCTCGTAGGTAGTCGTTAAACTTAAATGTGCCTTCGCTTGGGATTTTCATACGTATAACGTAAGGTTTGCCTGCCGCTAAGTTTGCTTTAATTTCTTCATCTGTATGGTTTAAACCACGACCGTCGTATTTAGGGCGCAAGCCTTCTGCCATTTGCTCTTCACGCATTTGATCAAGCTCTTCGCTTGTTGCAAAGCAGTAAAACGCTTTACCATCGTCAACTAACTGATGCGCGTATTTTTTATATAAATCGCTACGCTCAGATTGACGGTAAGGACCAAATTCGCCACCCACATCAGGACCATGATCCCACTCAAGCCCTAACCAGCGTAAGCTATCCATAATCGCAAGTTCAGACTCTGGCGTGCTACGTACTTGGTCTGTATCTTCTATACGAAGTACAAATTCACCGCCTTGTTGTTTAGCAAAACAGTAGTTAAATAAGGCGATATAAGCGGTGCCAAGATGCGGGTCACCAGTTGGCGACGGGGCAACACGGGTGCGAATTGTCATGGTAAATTCTCTTTAAATAAGTGAGATAATAAAAGTGGTTTATGCAGCTACTTTGTTTAAGTAAGCAATAATATCGTTTGATTCATACAGCCATTGTACTTGGCCATTTTTCTCTATACGCAGACAAGGCACTTTAACTTTGCCGCCTTGCTCAAGAAGCTCTTGACGATATTGCTCATTATTTTTTGCATCACGCGTTTCTATGTTTAAGCCTTCGCGCTTAATAGCGCGGCGTACTTTTACACAAAACGGGCATGCTTTAAATTGGTACAGTTTAAATTGTGAGGTTTGCTGATCAAGCTGTGCTTGCTCGTCGCTTGCACGCTTTTTACTGCGAGGAGTAAATACAAAATTAAAGAATAAGATTATACAACCTAAAAACCAACGAACTAATTTCATGTTCTGTGCTCTGCTTACAACAATTTAAGGAGCCAGATTTTAGCACAAATTTACAATCAAAAAAGTGTAATACTGCGAGAATTACACTCACGTAATTTAATTTACTAAAAGTGCTGCTATAGCAATACCATATCATCCCTATGAAGTACTTCTGCGCCACTATCGTAATCGAGTAATTGGCCTATTTGACTAGAATGCGCACCCTTTATTTTATTTACCTCGGTGCTACTAAAACGCGTTAAGCCACGTGCAATCACTTGATTTTTAGTATCTATTAAATCAATTAAATCGCCTCTTTCAAAACGTCCAAATGCATTAGTAACGCCTTTAGCAAGTAAGCTTGCACCTTTATTTTGAAGGGCACTAATAGCACCTGCATCTATAACAATTTGGCCGGTACTTTTAGGCCCAGCGAGTAGCCATTTTTTACGGCCATCTTTTGGGGCGGTGAGTTTTAAAAAGCGTGTACCAGGTAACTCGTCACTCATACATTTTAAAATAACGTTTTTACCTGCGCCTTTAGCAATAATAACTTCAACACCTGCGCGCCTTGCAATGTCAGCGGCTTGCAGTTTAGTCGCCATGCCGCCAGTACCTAAATTTGTGCCACTGCCACCAGCAAGTTGGCGCAGCTCATCGTTTATATGTGTTACTTCGCCAATGAGGGTGGCATCGGCGTTTGTGCGCGGATCGCTGGTAAATAACCCTTCTTGATCGGTAAGTAGCAGTAACTTATTAGCATTAGCCAAAATAGCGACAAGTGCCGATAAATTATCGTTGTCGCCTACTTTTATTTCGCTGGTTGCGACTGCGTCATTTTCGTTAATGATGGGTACAACGTCGTAATTTAATAACGCATTGAGTGTATCGCGGGCATTAAGGTAGCGCTCTCTGTCGTCTACATCGGCGCGAGTAAGTAGCATTTGCCCTACGTTTACACCGTATAAAGCAAATAGGCTCTGCCAAATATGAATAAGTTGACCTTGTCCAATTGCAGCAAGCATTTGTTTATCAATTAAGCTTCTGCCACAGGGTTTTAATAGTTGTTCGCGCCCAGCAGCAACCGCGCCGCTCGATACTAAAATAACGTGATGACCCTGCTTTTTAAGCTCGCAGCAT
The DNA here is from genome assembly GCF_016598755.1 of Pseudoalteromonas sp. LC2018020214. Lineage (NCBI taxonomy): Bacteria > Pseudomonadati > Pseudomonadota > Gammaproteobacteria > Alteromonadales > Pseudoalteromonadaceae > Pseudoalteromonas > Pseudoalteromonas sp. LC2018020214. The sequence goes on along the minus strand of NZ_CP066804.1, from coordinate 866,627 downwards.
TGGCGTACTAATTCAACCATATGTGCTTTGTCTAGCTTATCGGTGCCGCCAGTGAGTACGCTTGTACCAAGCTTTGCAACTATTACCTGTTCCCTTTGCATGTGCTTTTTACTACTGATTAATTAAAGATGAATTAATTTATACCAGCTCGGTATTTTTGAACAAGTTAAAAATATTCATGCTAGGATCTGATTTTATTAAATTATGTAAATTACTCTCTATGCCTGCCAGTTTATGTTTAATTATTGCCACCTTTTTATGGGGCAGCTCTTTTATTGCGCTCAAATACGCCATTGCCATTTACGACCCTGCATTGGTGATATTTTTACGCATGCTCACTACGTTAGTTTTGTCGCTTTGTTTATGGCGCTACGTTATTCGGTTTGAGTACTTAAAAGGTGACTGGAAGTATTTAGTGGGTATGTCGCTTGCTGAGCCTTGCTTGTACTTTTTATTTGAAGGCCATGCAATGGAATACACATCAGCCTCGCAGGCCGGTGTTATTGTCTCTTGCTTGCCTATTATTATTGCGCTGCTTGCCTTTGTATTACTTAAAGAACATATAAGCAAAGCCATTGTTGTCGGCTTTACGCTGTGTATTGGCGGCAGTATTTTACTTACGCTTCTTTCACCAAGTACCGACCAAGCACCTAATCCGTTACTAGGTAACTTTTTAGAGCTTATGGCTATGGTGTGCGCTGCATTTTATACCGTAAGTATTAAACATTTAGCTAATCGCTACTCGCCCCTGACTTTAATTGCGTTGCAAGGTATTAGCGGCAGCTTGTTTTTTGCGCCGTTTTTGTTTTTTATCGACCTACCAAGCGAAAACCAACACGACTTAACCGCGCTTATGAGCATTTTGTATTTAGGTTCGTGTGTAACCCTTGGCGGGTATGGCATGTACAACTATGCAATTAGCAAGGTATCGGTATTAACCGCTGCTGCGTACTCTAATTTAATTCCTATTTTTACACTTATTTTGTCAGCTATTATTTTGGGCGAAGTGCTCAACGTTTGGCAATGGCTGAGCATATTTGTGGTATTTATTGGCGTAATGGTAAGCCAGCGCCATCAAGAACTTATGGTTGATATACCGCTTAGTGAATCGGGCGAAGACATTTGCGCAGATATAAGCAATCTTAAATCAGTACCCGAGGCAAGCGAATCAAAAGGGTAACAGGTAAGCAAATACAGCCCGGGTGTTTGTAAAAATGTGTTTTGGGATTGATGAATAACCTCAATCCCCGTTACCTTATAATTTTGAATCACCCCACTTTGCAGTTGCAAAGTAAACGCCTCCCCCACTTTGGCGTTTTGTAAAAATGCAAAGTGGGTGTCGTTATGCCCGGCTATTAGCGCGCCCTTTTCGTTTCCAAACTCTTTTCCGCCAAGCTCCCCTGCGGGTAAAAATTGGCTAGGCGCAAACGCTAAGTTACGGCCACTCGCTCCAGCCAATACACTTAATGTTTTATTATGACTTGGCCAATCAAGCTTTGCAGTAACGTAGCTGTCGGCGTAATACCACGGTTTTACTTTAGTGCCGGGTGATTTAAGCGCCTCTTGCCATGCTTGCTCAATTAATACTTGAGCAAGCCACGCTTTTGCCTGCATATAAGCGCCGTGACCAAATAATCCAAGCCCAGCTATTAGTAAGCCCACGCTTAGCCACTTTTTCATTTACGTGCCCTGCTTAATTTAAGCCCTCGATTTATTTTAAGCACGCTAAATCCCAATAATAAAATACAGCCTAGTAATATATGTAACCTGCTTTGCCCATCGGTTTGCGGTAAACGCATTGCCATACCTTGTGGTAATGCATTAGTAGCTTGCGCCGTTTGCTCTGCCACTTCTTTTATTTGAGTTTGTTCAATCGCTATAAAAGCAGTAAACGGACTAAGTAATTGATGAGTAAGCGCAAGATCCTGTACTTCATCTTTAACTGTACTTTGCTCGTTGTATAAAAGTAATGACTTGATTTTTTGGCGCGCCCACAGTTTTGCTATACCTTGAGCGCTTGAGCTATTTTGTGTACTTAATTTAATACTTAAAGGCCCTTGTGCTGTTTGCCCAGCAAGTACCACATTTTTAGCATTATTAAGTTTTATAGCGACCATGATAGGCTCGCCAAAATATAAATCAGGAAGTGGTGATGGCCAAAAATCTAAGCTATTACCGCTTTCATCGCTTAGCGCCAAGCTAGTAATAGCCGGATGTGCAAGCTTATCAAACAACTGCTGCATTTTAGGTTGCACCTCGCTTGTGCTGCCTATAAACGTAAATGAGCCTTTGCCTATATCTGCCGCTCGGCGCATAAAAAAGCTATTCGGTGCGCTGCCAATACCCACTGTGAATAAGCGGCTATCGCCTAACTTACTTTGAATATTTTTAAATAATGCATCTTCGTTGCTTACGCTGCCATCAGTTAAAAATACAACTTGGCGCACAAAACCATCAAACTCGCTACCATCAAGTACGGCATTAAGCGCACCTTGTATTTCAGTGCCACCGTCGGCCTCTAGGCTATAAATAAATCGCTCTGCACGGCGTAAATTAAAGTCACTGGCTATAAGTGGTTTATCGCTCATTGGAGTTACTATGTTGTCAAAACCAATAATGTTAAAGCTGTCGTCGCTATCAAGTAATGACAGTGCATAAAACAACGCTTTTTTAGCTTGCTCCATAGATTGCCCGTGCATAGAGCCTGACGTATCAACTACAAATACCATTTCGCGAGGTAAGCGCTGTGTTTGTGTAAAGTGATCCCCTGGTGGCATTAGCATAGCAAGCCCGTATCGGTCACCATTTTCAAACTGCTGAGTAAAAAAAGCGGCCTGAGCTTGCTCTTTTTGCAGCGGTTTAAACTCAAGTACAAAGTCGCGATTAACTGCATTTGTCTCATTTAACGCTATTTTATATTGTCCAAACGCAGTGTTTTGCACATCAACATTATGAAATTTAGAACTGATATCCACCAGCTCTAAGCCTACGTCTATATCAATGTTTAAGCTAAATTGGCTGCTTGGTACGTTATCATTTTGAGTACTATTTTGAGTGATGCTTTGAATGCTGTAAACAGGGCTTAACCATCCCGTTGGGAGTGAGTTAACGTGCTCTTGATTTTGAGTACTAACCTCAACCTCACCACTAATCGCGTGATAACGCGGTGTAATGGTAGTAGGAAACCTAATAGCGAATGTACCGCTGCTGTAGTCAATTATTTCTTGATACTCAAGCTCAATAATCACTTGCTCCCCAGGGCCAATATTAGCCACATTCGTAATAAACATATTCGCACGTTGTTGGCGTACAAGGGCCGCTTGCTTGCCTGCTTTTTTAGCCTCCTCGTATTTTTTTTCGGCTTCCACTTTTTTATCAATTTGGCCTTTAATGACTCGCTCACCTATACGCATTGTCATGGCGTGCACAGCGCTTTCATCTGGCAATGGAAAAACGTAGCGCGCGTTAACTGCAAACGGGTTTTCGTTTTGATAGGTTTGCGTAACTACAACATGATTAATTAGGCCAGTTAAGGTCATATTGGCGTCGCTTTTTAATATTATTGCGGGGCCTGCTGGCGCACCATTGCTATCAAAAAGCTCTAACTTGGGTGATTGCGCATGGCTTTTAAAGCTAGCTAACAGCACAATCGCTATGAATATAAAAATGCTTACTTTAGTAAGCATTTTGGTCGGTTTACTCAACATAAAATCACTCCATCGAACGCTTTGTTTTACTTAGATTCAGTTAGATTTAGTTACTCGCCGTTTGGCCATTTACAGGGTTCATTGAGCGAGTGGTAAGCGTTACGCGTCTATCAAAAAAGTTATCTTCCACCGAGTTGCTGTTAGCCAATGTTTGCTGCTCGCCAAATGCCTGCGTACTTAAGCGTTTGTGGCTCACACCGTGTTTTATTAAGTAGCTTTGCACGGCATTTACACGCGCTTTAGAAAGTAAAAGATTAGCTTGCTCATCGCCGCGTTGATCGGCAAAGCCACTTAAATCAAGTGCGAGTTGTGGTTGGTTGTTTAACAAGGTAACCAGTTGGTCTAACTGCAGTGCAAAATGCGGGGCAATAACACTTGAACCTGTTTTAAATTGCACCGTCATCGCCAATAAGTTATTAATTTGAACTTGAGTTAACTGCTCATTTTGATTGGCAAGCACTTCTAGCTGTTGCTCTAACATATTATTGTGGTTAAGCACGTGTTGGTAATCGCTGGTTTTTTCTTTCATAACCGTAATTGCACGCTCTTGCTCTGCAATTTTGTTATCAGCTACTTTTGAATCACCTATTAAACCACCGGCAAATGCCCCAATAAACGCACCAATTGGCCCGCCCACTACGCCGCCAATAATAGCGCCTGCACCTAGCCCAATAGCCGTTTCTTTATGGGCTTCTTTTGATGGCGTGTTAGATGTTGAGGCAATTGCTGGAGTACAAAAACTAGCAACGAGTGTTAACGCAATTAATGTCTTCTTCATGATTTGATCCTTAAACTTACTTTTTAATTTGTGATGTTTTGTTTTGATGGGTGTATTAAAACAAGCTCAAGTGGCAGCAAAGGGGATCAAAAATGGCAAACTGCTGAGCAATTGTGGCAAAAAAATGGCAATTGCCTTTTTAACCTTACTTAGCTTAAAAACTTCGATATAGTGCACAACAGAGCCGATAGGATAATGATTAAAATGAAAAAAATAGCCATCGTTGAAGATGAACCCGCAATCCGCGAAAACTACATAGAAATGCTGAGCGCACAGGGCTACCAAGTAAGTGGCTTTGAAAATCGCGCCAGCGCTGAAGCTGCATTTAAAAACGCCCTGCCCGATTTAGCCATTGTTGATATTGGCCTAGGCCATGAAATAGATGGTGGTTTTTTACTGTGCCAAACATTGCGTTCGCTTTCTAAAACACTGCCTATTATTTTTTTAACCGCCCGCGATAGCGAAATAGATACTGTATGCGGCCTGCGCATGGGCGCCGACGACTACCTAACAAAAGACATAAGCTTGGCTCACTTAGCTGCACGTATTGGTGCGCTGTTTCGCCGAATGGAAGCACTTGAACAACCCGCTGATGCAAACGCCCTCATAACACGCGGGCAGTTAACGCTCGACACGCAACGTATGCAGGTATTTTGGCAGCAACAATTAGTTGATTTAACCGTAACCGAATTTTGGATGCTGCATTCACTCGCCCAGCGACCAGGCCATGTTAAAAGCCGTAACGATTTAATGAGCGATGCAAAAATTTATGTAGACGACAGCACTATTACTTCACACGTAAAACGTATTCGTAAAAAGTTTATAGCACTCGATAGCACCTTTGATTGTATAGATACCGTGTATGGCATGGGCTATCGGTGGGAACAACAGTAATGCTACGATTTGGTCTGCGCAGTAAATTTATATTACTTTCATGTTTTTTGTTTTTGCTACCGTGGCTTGGCTACGAGTACGTATGGGAAATGGAAAAGTTTTTACGCCAAGGCCAAGAAAAAACCCTCGTAGGCACCACTCGCGCACTTGCTACTGCATTACATGAGCGCCCTGCATTATTTGACGAGCAAACTAACTTTTTAGACCAAGTAGTAAAAGGCCGCGATTTATACGCTTATAATCTTAAAAACCCTATTCAGCTCGACGGTAAACTTAACGATTGGGACAGCTATCAACCGCTATTTTGGCATTACGATAAGCGCTACTTACAAAAAACAGATAACAAACATCAAGCCAGTGACTTATCGTTTGATCATATGGTGGGAAAGTTTGATAACTACTTATACGCCGTATTTAAAGTAACCGACAATACCCTTATTTATCGCGCTAAAAATAGCTTAAGTATTACCAATAACGATTATTTACAAATTGGCTTAAAAACACCTGACGGCCAATTTAATACCTATATAATTGCGCCACGCCAAGATGGCTGGGTTAATGCGTTTGATGCAAATACCAAAGCCCCTTTTACAAAAATTCAGGGCTATTTTGAAAGCACCGAATCAGGTTATAACGTAGAGCTGCGCTTTCCTATTAGCATGCTAGGCAACAAACTTGGCTTTGCTATTGTTGACGTAGATAGTAAAGAGGCATTGTTAGAACCTAAAATAATGTCGACCTCAAATTTAAATAACCCAAACGATTTAGGCTCAGTATTAGTCCCTTCTCCAGAAATTAGCCGTATTTTAAAAGGCATGGGCCACAGTGGTAGCCGCATTTGGGTGGTTGATAACCATCATCGCGTACTTGCGCAATCGGGTACTATTCAAAATGCAGATGGCGTATGGGCTGATGGGCTTGCTAATAAAGCACCTGAAACTTGGTGGCAGCGCTTTGAGCAAAATTACTTACACCCTATTTACTATAAAATATTAACGCGCCCCGAAAATGAGTTTTTAGATACCCTGCACGATGTAGCCTCTATGCAGGGCACACATTTAGCGAAAGCATTAAAAGGACAACCAGCATCGTCTTGGCGATTAACACCCGACAGTAAAGCCGTTATTTTATCGGCCGCTTACCCTATTTGGATTCAAGACCAAGTAATTGGCGCGGTAATAGCAGAGGAAACCACAAACGGCGTACGTACGCTGCGTAACAAATCGCTCGAAAAGCTCTTTAACGTTATTTTAGCTGTGATGCTAATTGGTACTGTGACTTTATTCTTTTTTGCCTCACGTATATCGAACCGAATTAGGCGGCTGCGCGATACCGCTGAGCAAGCAATTGATGCACAAGGGCGTGTTACCGGCAGTATTAATTACAGTGATGCTAACGATGAAATTGGCGACCTATCACGTAGTTTTTCAAATATTGTAAGCCGACTTGGCGGCTATACCGATTACTTAGAAAATATGTCGTCACGGTTGTCGCATGAGCTGCGCACGCCAGTTGCCGTAGTGCGCTCATCACTCGAAAACTTACAAAGCTTGCCACAAAACGAGCTGAGTCAAAAATACCTCGACCGCGCCAGTGAAGGCGTTGAACGCTTAGGTAAAATAATAACCACCATGAGCGAAGCCACCCGCCTTGAGCAGAGTATTCAAAGCAACGAGCCTGAGCCTTTTGATTTACAAAAAGTAATAAATGGCTGTATGCAAGGCTATCAGCTTACTTACCCAAACCAGTTATTTACGCTTGATGTATGCCAAAGCAAATTACCAATGCAAGGTGCACCGGAGTTTATAGCTCAGCTGCTTGATAAACTTATTAATAACGCGCTGGAGTTTAGTGAAGCCAATACGGCTATTAATGTAGGCCTTAAGCAGAGCGAAAATAAAGCAACATTAACAGTGAGTAATACTGGTCCCGCTTTACCTGAAGGATTAACTGAGCATATTTTTGACTCTATGGTTTCGGTACGTAGCCAGCAAATGCAGCAACAGCCACATTTGGGGTTAGGTCTTTATATTGTAAGGCTGGTGTGCGACTACCATAAAGGCAGTGTAACCGCGCAAAACAACGAACAAGGTGATGGTGTCGTGTTTACCGTAACACTGCCGTTAGCTAATAGTTAGGGCTGTATTTATACCGTTATATTTGTACCGTTATATTTATAGCCACAGCATTATATGCAAATAGTAAGTACGTAATAAATTAAGCTGTATATTTTTAGTTAAAAAGAGTTACTTTAATTTATCTTAACTCTATATAATTTAACAAATAACCCCCTCTCATCCCTTAAAAGCTGCCGGTTACAATTTAGTACAACTTCAAATGTAACTATTCACTTTTTATTCAGTCGAATGACCATACCCTACATCATATTAAAGTATTAAATTGAAGGAATACTCATGAAACCATCACTAGAGCGTGAAGAACTAGACTTTATTTTCGACTTATACAGGCCCTCTAAAAAGCCCAAGTCTGAAGAGGTAAAACCAAAAAACACCAATTACAAAGAGCTAAGAAAGCACGACGCGACTAAAAACCAAGGCGTATCGCACTACTTAGTCTAATTTTATTACGCTTGGGACTTCTCATGTTCTAAAAATGCTTTAATGCAGTTTATTTCTGCAAGTTTTACTTCTTCGCCTATTTCAGGGCCTTTTTTGCCATTTTTAAGTGCATCTTGCACTACTTGTTTCTTATCCATTTTTTGCAGTTCAGTATGAATTGCTCGCAGCTTAGCTGCTTGCGGGTATGGCTTATCGACCAGTGTTTCACCACGCCCTTGTGCATCGCATTGGCATGCTTGGGTAAACGCTATAAAACGTTCTGGGTGTACCAACGCATTTAGGTTAGTCACTATTAGCTTGTGAATGGTTTGCGGCCTTAACTGATCAATCGTGTGGCAAAGGGTGTGATTATCACTGGTGAGTACACCAACATCGCGAAAACGGTTAGGCACTTTTAAGCGCTCACAAAACGCCTCAATAACTGCAACACCTTCGCGTTCGTGCCCACGTAGGTTTCCATGCTTTTTAAAACTAAGCGCTTTTCCAAAATCATGGGTAAGTGCAGCAAAACGTGCTTCTAAGTTAAAATTCAAATCCGCTGCACGTCTAAGTACCAACATAGTATGCACAAATACATCCCCTTCAGGATGATGGTTTGCCGGTTGCGGTACATTAACCATGCGCTCAAGTTCTGGAAAAATACCCAAGCCTTGCAATGCTTCAAAATAAAGCTCAGGGTGCTTTTCACCCAGTGCTTTTTCGGTTTCAAGCCACACGCGCTCAGGTACTAAATGATTTAGCTCACCTTTATTTTTAAGCTCGCGCATTAATGCATAGGTACTTGGGTGAATACGCCAATCACTGCCATAGCGCGCTAAAAAACGGGCAATACGCAGTACTCGAACAGGGTCTTCTACAAATGCCTCAGTGGTGTGGCGCAGTGTTTTATTTTGTAAGTCAGTTTGGCCATTAAACGGGTCAATAATATTACCGTGTTCATCAAGCGCCATTGAATTTATGGTCAAATCACGCCTTGCTAAATCTTCTTCGAGCGTTACCGTTGGGCTGGCATCAACTACAAAGCCAGTATAGCCTTTGCCACTTTTACGCTCTGTGCGCCCTAGTGCATATTCTTCTTTTGTTTTTGGGTGTAAGTAAACCGGAAAGTCACTACCTATTGGCACAAAACCAAGCGATTCCATCGTTTTTGGTGTTTCCCCAATCACTACATAGTCGTTATCTTTTGATTTTATATTTAGCAGTTTGTCGCGCACTGCACCGCCAACGAGGTAAACTTGTTTTAAGTTACTTTTCACTTTATTCCCAATAACACTTGCCCAATTGTTTGACGCTAATCATATCATTAATTAAAAAATTCTGCGGTATTTGCCAAGCTTAAGTAAGCTCATTACAATGGCGCATTATTTTTAGCTATAGCCTCATAATTAATGAAAAACCATTCATCAAAAAAAGAACTCATGTTACTACCCATTTTATTAGTGGTTATTTTGATGTGTGTGGCGGGTCACTTTTTACTACAAGCAAATTTTCAAGACAGTAATGTGGTTGAATACATGTTGGCAGCACTGCCGTTTGCTATGTTTGGGTTGGTTATTGTGGCGTTTAAAATGGCGGCTAAAAGCGAAAAAGATGAGCAAAACGAGCAGGATTCTTAATCCTGCTTTATATTTTTAGAGCGCTCTCTTTATTTAAAGTACGTGGTACCCAAACCAATCTGGTTTAATTGCTTGAGCTTGCCCACTAGGCGTGAGCTTAATGTTTAGCTGGCTGTCGAGTAAATCAATGGCAAAGCAATCGTCCACATCATGTAAATCATCGTTATGAATATGACTAAGCCCTGCGAGCAAATCGTTTTTAGCTCGCTCTTTAGCTTCATGGCTACTGCTTGCAACATACAGCGCAAAGTCATGTTGCTCAGCCATTGAATCACTTCTGTAAGCGCCTAAATTTACAAAATAGAGTTGTTTATTTTGCTCCACATAGCTATCAACAACTTCTACTTTAAAGCCATCAATATGATTAATTGCCATGTAGCTATCCATGTGAACACTACTTCTGTCGCCTACCCATTGGCTTTTTAACTTTGAATAGGTTTGCTCTATATTCTCCCCTACTACAAAACGAATATCATGCATTTCAATGTGGCAACCTTGAATCCGGCCACCTAAATACACCATAAATAACTGCATGCTTTTCCTTAACCTAAATTATCAACATCAATATTATGCTTTTTAATCAACTTATAAAAATCTGAGCGGTTGCGCTTGGCAAGCTTAGCGCCTTCAGCTACGTTACCACCTGCCATTTTTAAAGTGTTAATTACATAGTCGCGCTCAAACTCTTTTTTAGCGTCGTTTAGTGATAATGGTTCTACGTTTGTTTCGTTACTATTTAGCGCAGCTAACACTAAATGCTCTGAAATAACATCGCTCGGTGTTAATGCTACAACCTGCTCTACTACGTTTTGTAATTGGCGAATATTACCTGGCCAGTCGTAACGCACAAGTGCATGCATAGCATCGCTTGCAAAGTGTTTTTCAGTCTGGTTCATGCGCTTAGCAATGCTTGCACTAAAGTGCTGTGCTAATAAGCTTATATCTTCGCGGCGCTCACACAGTGGCGGTAATTTTAAATTAACTACGTTTAAGCGATAGTATAAATCTTCTCTAAATTGCTGGTTTAAAATAGCTTCAGGAAGATTTTTATGTGTTGCCGACACTATGCGTACATCAATTGCTATCTCTTCTTGAAAACCTACTGGGCGAATTGTTTTTTCTTGTAATACGCGCAGTAACTTAACCTGTAAGTTAAGCGGCATATCGCCAATTTCGTCTAAAAATAACGTGCCACCCTGTGCTTGTTGAAACAAACCTTGGTGATCTTTAATTGCACCCGTAAACGAGCCTTTTTTATGACCAAACAATTCAGACTCTAAAAGCTCCCCAGGTACAGCACCGCAGTTAATTGCAACAAAAGGGCCACTGCTTACATGGCTATGCTGATGAATCGCCTGTGCGAGTAGCTCTTTACCAGTACCACTAGCCCCCGAAATAAGTACATTAACTTGCGTTGGCCCAAGTAGTTTTACTTGCTCTAACAAGTGCAGCATTGCACCACTGCGCGTAACTATATTACTTTTAGGTGCAGCTTCATCGGCGTTAACACCATGAATTTCTATCGCTTTAGCAAGGCTGTCAAATAGCTCATCTTTATCCACTGGTTTAGTTATAAATGCAAAAATGCCCTGCTTAGTTGCCTCTACGGCATCAGGAATTGAGCCGTGCGCTGTCATCATAATGACAGGTAATGCTGGGTAGCGGCTTTGCAGCTGACGATGCAGTGCCATACCATCCATTTCATCCATGCGTAAGTCGGTTATTACGGCGTCAAACACTTGGCTTTTAAGTATTTGTAGTGCGGTTAAGCCGCTTTCGCAGGTTGTTACTTCGTATCCTTTTGATTCGATACGAATAGCGAGCAGTTTTAATAAGCTAGCGTCGTCGTCTACGAGTAATACTTTTGCACCTTGTACTTTAGTTGCGGCCATCGTTACTGCTCCTTCGTTTCTTCTCGTAGTAAAAGTTGCTGCTCAATCGTTGCTAACGATGAGAGGGTTTCTTGCATTTTATTATTAAGTGCTTGCTGCTCTTTTTTAGCATTTATTTGCATAGTTACTTGCTGCTTTTGAAGCCATAAATATTGCTTTATGTCATCAGGCCAAAAGTAAGCAAGATCGAGCTTTAACAACTGAGTCATTACCGTATTTGGATCATCATTTATGTTTAAGCACATGAACTTAAAAAAGCGTTTAAGCTCGTTTTCGCCTGTAAAAACATCTTTGCTAGGTACCAATTTGAATCCACCACACTGATTAGCATGCCATGCAATAACCTGCTCTGCAGGAGGATAGCTTGGCTCAATTTTTGGTCTAGGCTTTGGACTAGGGTTACTGTTTTTATCGTTCGCTTTTTTTGTATCGACCACAGGTGCAGGTGTAATTGACACACGCTCTTCTTGCCCATTATTAATTTCACAACCTGATATAACCATGCTGCTACTGAGCACACATAAAATAGCGATTAAACGCAAGCGCATGTTAATTAACTCCTAGATTTTTTGTTATGGGAATTTTAATTGAAAACCGGCAACCATGTGGCTCGTTATGCTCAACACTAAGTGTACCTCTTAGCTGTTCAACAGACTCTTTTACAATAGTTAAACCCAGTCCACTGCCTTGCAGCGTAACATTTTTACTGTGTTTACCTTGATAAAATGCGCTGAAAATTTGAGTTTTTTCTTGCTCTTTAATACCGCAGCCTTTATCAATCACAACGATACAAAGCTGGTTTTGCTCAAGCGCTAAATTAATAGTAACGCTTTGCTTATCCTCTGAAAATTTTAAGCCATTTGAAATAAGCTGAATTAAAATCATCTCAATAAGCTCACTAGGTAAAGCAAGCGGTTTGTTAGGTAAAGTATTTTGCCACTGCAGAGCTTGCTGACGCGCAGTTAAGCGATGCTCAAAATGGCTATTAATTTTATTAATAAGAAGACTAAATTCAACTTCGCTTAAGCTGTCTTTACTGGTGCGAATCGCATTATAACTCAGCAAACTGTCAATCATTGTACGAAGGCGCACCATAGATTGGCTAATGAGCTCAAGCACCGCTTTTTGCTCAGCGGTAATTGGGCCTACTATTTCATCAGTTAATAAATCAGTGCCTTCAACCATTGAAGCAAGCGGCGTTTTTAGCTCATGAGTTACATGGCGTAAAAAAGTATCTTTTTGCTGCTCAAGCATATGAAGCTGCTCTTGTACCCATTGGAGTTTTTCTCCTAGCTCAACAAGCTCAGCTGAACCTTTCACAGATATTTTTTGCTGCCAATGCCCCTGCCCAAGCTTATCAATAACCGTAGTTAACCCTTTTAGCCGCCCACTTATGCGCCATAAAAAACCTCCCCCAACAATTAAAGTCAGTGGAATAAGTGCCACCAGCCAGTTTATAAATGACGCTTGCAGGCTTGTAAGCTCATTTTGGTTATTGGTAATTTGCGCTTCGTTTTTATCACGTAACCATAAAGTAAGCTCAGCAACTAAATCGCTCACTGGCACAAATAGCTCAGCTTGTTGTTGTTTTTGCTCAACGAGTTTTACATGCGCGGTTTGTAAGGTGGTATATAAGCGTTGCCATTGGTGAATATACTCCTTATTCGTGTTTACAAATTTGAGTTCATCAATGCTTTGTAGGGATGATTGCCATTTATCGACAATGAGCTTATCTAGCGATTCACTTTTTAATACCCAGTTTTGCCTAGTGGCGCGCTCAAGGCTGTTGAGCTCTTGCTTTAAAGTGTTAAACGATTTGGTAACTTGGTAGTTGCTACTCACAATACTTTGAGTAACCGCTAATTGCTTATTAAGCGCATTTAAAAATACGATCACCACTATAGAAAGCGGCAGTAACGAAAGCAGCATACTCATTGCAAATTGCCCAATTAAATTAGGCCGCCAGTTAAGCATTGCTTGGTATTTTTTAGCTATGGTTGCTGGCATTTCGTTTAGTCCTTTTAAGTTAAGCGTTCTATTATTAAGTGCTTACCTTATACACTAGCTGAACCAGCAATTATATTTAATACGATTAACAGCCAGCACTACAAAACAATGTGTCGCCAAATAGAGACAACGTAACTCTTTGATTTTAATAAACTCCCTTTCAACCTCACTAAATAGTGTTGCAAAAGGCGCACAAAAATTACAATAAACCCAGTAAAAACTTCTCACTGGCTTAAAGCTAAAACAATAACCAGTTGAAAAATAACAACAATTATTATTGGCACCATTTTTGTAATAGGAGTAATAACTTTAATCAATAAGGAAATAATTATGAACAAACGCATTTTAGTAATTTCATCATTACTGGCTTTAGGCTTTTTAGGCGCTAATGCACACGCAATGGACGTTCACGCGACTTTTAACGAACTTGATAAAGACAGTAACGGCACATTAAGTGAAGCCGAAGCAGGTGAAGATGCTGTGTTACACGAGAATTTTTCTCAAATTGATACTAATCAAGATGGGCAATTGTCGCTAGATGAATTCAAAAAATTTATTCAATAAACTCATTTAATAAGGAACGTGATTATGAAACAACTTATAGCCGCTTTTTCATTAATGTTTTTAGCAATTAGTGCCACCGTAATTGCATCGCCAACAAATGTGCGTTTTGCCCACTTAGATAAAGACATGGACGGACAAATATCAATTGCAGAAGCAAAGGAAGACAAGGAAGTAATGAGACAATTTGCCGACTTAGATGAAGACGGTGATGAAAAAGTCTCAAAAAAAGAATTTGAAAGCTTTAAACCTTAATGAGTAATTACTGATTAAGCTTTACTTAAGCTTGTTATAGGTAAACTGGAATTAAAAGCATTTGCCATAATCCCTGAGGGAGTGTGTAAAAGGATTTAATGTTGGGAGTTAAATTACGGCAAGTGCTTTTCCTTTTCACTTTATTTTAGCCACAAACTTTAAATACATCTTTTGGAAGGAACACCATGAAGATATTTCCCCTTATTATAAGCATCTTAATGCTATTAAGCTTTGATGCCGCTGCACTTGATGTAAAGCAACGCTTTGATCACCTCGATAGCGACAAAAGTGGCTATTTAACGCATGACGAACTTGATCCCCAACCACAACTATTAAACACATTTGTAAAATGGGACAAAAACCAAGATAACCAAATTTCGTTAATCGAATTTAAAAATTACCTTACCAATAACCTCTACTGAGTATTTTTCATGAAAAAAACAAGCTATATAGCGCTTTTTGCGTTTAGTATTTTTAGCACATTAGGCTTTGCTGCAAGCAACAATGTTGCAGAGCAATTTGAAAAACTTGATAGAAACCAGGATGGTTTTTTAACACGTTCAGAAACCGCTGTAGACCCCGCTTTGTGGTCTCGGTTTTCAAGCTACGATCAAGACAAAGACGGCAAGCTAACGCTAAGTGAATACAGTTTATACGCTAGTAAATAAACCCTTTCAAAAGCTAGATATTTTATGTTCTAGCTTTACTGCTTTTTTCTTCATCATAATTTGTCTCACATATTGGTATTATAAAGTTGGGTTTGCTAGTGTTAACGCACTAACAATAAAAAATAATGCCTTATGTCGCTCAAAAAAATAATCAAACCACTCATACTAGCCAGCCTTTGCGCTAGTTCTAGTTACACTCTTGCACAAACAAAAGTAATTTATAACGCCAATGGTTATACCCCTTTATATCAAGGTGAAGTACAGCAGTTTACTACCCTCGTTATTAAAAATGGCAAGGTAGTAAAACTAGGTAGCGATACACTTAAAGATAGCTACCCAGATGCCAAGCTAATTGACGCGCACGGTAATACCTTATTACCAGGCTTAATTGATGCTCATGGGCACGTTATTGGCCTTGGCGATAATTTATCGCAACTTGATGTACGCGGTGCAAAATCGGTTGATGAAGTAACGAATAAACTAAAAGTATTTGCCGATAACAAACAAGGTTGGATTATAGGACGAGGCTGGAACCAAGAGCTTTGGGCTGATACACGCTTTCCTACGGCTAAAGATTTAGACAAAGTAGTTAACGATCGACCTGTGGTGCTTTCTCGAGTTGATAGCCACGCCATTTGGGTTAATTCAAAAGCGCTCGAACTTGCTGGTATTACCGCCCAAACAAAAGCACCTGAAGGCGGTGAGATAATTAAAGACGAATTTGGCAATCCTACGGGTATATTTGTAGACAAAGCAGAATCGCTAATTACCCAGCATATGCCAGCCCCTTCAAAACAAGATATAAGTGACTCACTTGATGCAGCAGGTAAACATTTATTAAGTTTAGGTATTACCTCTACTCACGATGCAGGTATTGATAAAACCACATGGGAGGTTTACAAAGAGCGCGGCGACCTTGGTAATTTACCACTACGTATTGTGGCAATGTTAAGTGGTGCAAGCCCTGATTTAGACACAATGTTAAAGGCAGGCCGGTACCACGACAAAAATGACTTTATGGAAATTCGCAGTGTTAAAGTTTACGCCGATGGCGCATTGGGCTCTCGTGGTGCAGCACTTATTGAAGAATATGCAGACAGACCTGGTCACCATGGTTTAATGCTTGAAACACAAGAGAAACTCGAAGCACTCTTTACACAAAGCTTTAAAAGCGGCTTTAGCGCAAATACTCACGCCATTGGCGACAAAGCAAATAAAGTAGTACTTGATGCCTATCAAAATGTGTTTAAAAAAACGGGCGGTATATTACTACGAAACCGAATAGAGCACGCCCAAATTGTAACCACTGATGATATCCCTCGCTTTAAAGCGTTAAAAATAATCCCTTCAATGCAGCCGGTGCATGCCACTTCAGATATGCATATGGCAGAGCAGCGTTTAACTGAAAAACAACTAAGCGGCGCCTACGCGTGGCAAACATTTTTACAGCAAGGTTCGGTTGTTGCAGCAGGCTCTGATTACCCTGTAGAGCTTGCAAATCCATTTGATGGTTTGTATTCAGCCATTACACGCATGGATCATAACAAACTACCGGAAAACGGCTGGCGCGCAAGTGAAGTACTAAGCCGCGAAGATGCATTACGTGCATTTACTCTTGGTGGCGCCTATGCAGCTCATCAAGAATTTAAGGTGGGTAGTTTAGAAAAAGGTAAATGGGCCGACTTTATTTTAATTGATAAAGACTACTTTAAAGTACCTGTTGAGGAGATATACAAAACAAACGTACTGCAAACATGGGTAGCAGGTAAGCTTCGCTATAAAAAAGAAGAGGTTACAAAGGCACCATAATTAAAAATAAACAAATTAATTATTAAATTTAATTAAAGTAATCAAAAAGTGTGTCGATAAGGAGGGGTATTTATAAAATCCCCTTATGTTTCAGGAAGAAAACATGTTATCAAAAAAAATAACTCTTACTTTATCGGCACTTTTTACACTATCACTCTCAGCTTGCTCTACCCATCCTGTTTACAATGGACATGCACCACATAACAATATTGGCTATAATCATGCCCATAATCGCTATGCTGAAAATAATCAGCCGCGCGTGAGTAATTGGCAATTTCCAGAAAATAATTACCGCCCAATTAACAGCAGTAAGTTACTAAGTAATTACACAGAGCAATTAGCAATGAAGCTAATTGAAAATATGAATTACATAAATAGTAGCACGCCTATCGCTATAACTTCGTTTGTAAATTTAGACGACAACCTGCAAACTACTAATATTTTTGGCAATCATTTAGCTGAAAGCTTTATTACTGAATTACAAGAGT
This sequence comes from Pseudoalteromonas sp. LC2018020214, assembly GCF_016598755.1. Taxonomy (NCBI): domain Bacteria; kingdom Pseudomonadati; phylum Pseudomonadota; class Gammaproteobacteria; order Alteromonadales; family Pseudoalteromonadaceae; genus Pseudoalteromonas; species Pseudoalteromonas sp. LC2018020214. The sequence goes on along the minus strand of NZ_CP066804.1, from coordinate 849,373 downwards.
TTGGTTTGTCTGTTGTTGATTATAAGCACACAGGCACAGTGCACGTGACGCCGATGGGTGATTTTTCATTTAGCCGTAATGGCAAAGATATTAAAGGCTACCCACATATTGAATACACTTTAACTGGGACGCTTACATACACCAACCGCGGTGTTATTGTTAATGCTCGTATTATTGGCGCTAAATCTAAAGTAGTGGTGTCATCAGCTAAAGGGTTTATTCCCAGCTTTGTGGTTGAATCGCTATACCCTACTCGCAGAACCGATGGAATAGTACTAGACGCTATTCAATAGAAATAAAAAGGGTTAACGCAAGTTAACCCTTTTTGTTTGTGTAATAAAACATGTTTAGCTAAACATGTTTAGCTAAACATGTTTTTCACATCTTTTAGCATGTCGTTGTACTCATCACTTGTGAATAGCTGCATAGACGGTATAACGCCTTTGTCTATATACGTTTGCAGCGCTGCAGACTTATCAGAAACCTGTAACGTGCCCTCTAAAATAGCCCCTACTCGAATAAAATCCACGTAACTTACTTTTTCAGGTTTGTAACTTGGGTCAGCCCAGCTCTGAGCTACATCAACAAACTCTTTAGGGAATTCCCACGCTTGCATAATAGATGAGCCAATTTTTCCACTCAGCTTTTGAATTGCATGAGCCAAAAAGCTTGGATTAGCAAATACCTCTGGGTGGCGCTCAGCTTCGGTTAAAATTGGTAATACACCAATATTATAAACAAGTGCGGCGAGTGTAATAGAATCGCGGTTTAGTGACGTGTGCTTACTATTTTTTAAATAAAATTCCATGAGTGATATTGAATGGCTAGCAACAGTTAATGTTTTTTGCCATGCCTTACCCATGTAGCCTTTAATTAGCTCATTATTTGATACAAATAATTGTTCCATAGCCATAGCTGTAGCAATGTTTTTAATTTGACGTAATCCAATACGAGTCACTGCTTGTTGTAAATTAGATACTTTTACAGAACGTCCCATAATCGCACTATTAGCTACTTTTATCATACGAGCTGAAAGCGCTGGGTCTTGTGAGATTACATCTGACATTTGGATTAAATTCACATCTGGGTTATCTGCAGCTTGGCGAACCTTAATCGCTACTTCAGGTAGCGTTGGTAAAACCAACGTATCGTTATTTATTCTATCGACTAGAATCGTTAATAAAGCGTTTTCTGTAGACATAAAGCTGCCATCCTTTTGTGTTCAGCCTGTAAAGTAACTGCAAACTCAGGCAGTTAATTTTCGTATTAGTAATATAATTAGTATTGTCTAACTTACCGATAAAGTTAAGAAAATTATAGAAGTTTATTTTTATTTATAATGCTTTACCGCTCATGCTTGCCTTACAACGCCAAATACTTGCTATTTACCATTTAGTTTTGCTTTAATGCACTCACAATAAGGAAGCGTTTGTACATACTTAATATTTAACTAAAGCAGTACAAATTATTAAACTTACTTTTTAACAGGCAATATAATGATCTTAAATAAAATTAGCCAAGCAATTATGCTCTCTGGTGTTGTTTTTCTTAGCGCATGTTCTGAACAAGCGCCGTCTTCTACCGACAACACAGCCGTAGAGCTTGCTCAAAAAAGCAGTGCACAGTCAGGCCCTAAGCTTATTAATGCAGATACACAACGTTTAGATATTTACACCGACTTTAGCTTACAAAGTGATTTATCGCACTTAAGCGATAATCAACGAGCAATGGTTGCAAAGCTTATTGACGCTTCAAAAATAATGGATGAGTTATTTTGGAAGCAAGCATTTGGTGAAAATAAAGATGCTTTTTTAGCAAAACTAAACGATGAAAAAGTACGTAAATTTGCTGATATTAACTATGGTCCATGGGATCGTTTAAATGGTGATGAAGCATTTTTATCCAGCTATAAAGAAAAACCTCTTGGCGCACAGTTTTACCCTGCTGATATAACCAAAGAAGAGTTAAACAATGCAGACGTTGAAGATAAAACAGGGCTTTATTCTGTAATTAAGCGTGATGAGCAAGGTAAGCTTTACAGCGTGCCTTATTCAAAAGAATACGCTGATGAGCTTGCAAAAGCCGCTGATATTTTACGTGAAGCAAGCAAACTTGCTGACGATAAAGAATTTGCTAACTATCTAAACTTGCGTGCCGATGCTCTACAAAAAGATGACTTCCAAGTATCTGACTTTGCTTGGATGGATATGAAAAATAACCCAGTAGATGTGGTTATTGGTCCAATTGAAACTTATGAAGATCAATTATTTGGTTACCGCGCAGCTTATGAATCTTACGTACTTATCAAAGATTTAAAATGGAGCGAACGCTTAGCTAAGTTTGCAGCATTTTTACCTGAGCTTCAAAAAGGCTTACCTGTAGATGCTAAGTACAAACAAGAAGTACCAGGCTCTGACGCCGACCTAAATGCATATGATGTTGTTTACTACGCTGGGCATTCAAACGCGGGTAGTAAAACAATTGCAATTAACTTACCAAACGATGAGCAAGTACAGCTAGAAAAAGGAACTCGTCGTCTGCAACTTAAAAACGCAATGCGTGCTAAATTTGATAAAATTTTAGTGCCAATTTCAGAGCAGTTAATTGTACCAGAGCAGCGTAAACACATTACTTTTGACGCATTTTTTGCCAATACGATGTTCCATGAAGTGGCTCACGGTTTAGGTATTAAAAATACAATCACAGGTAAAGGTACTGTTCGTCAATCACTACAGGAACACGCAAGTGCCCTTGAAGAAGGTAAAGCCGATATTTTAGGTCTATACATGATTGAACAGTTACTTAAAAAAGGCGAAATTACTGAAGGCACTCTTGAAGATTATTACACGACCTTCATGGCAGGTATATTCCGCTCAGTTCGTTTTGGCGCATCAAGCGCGCATGGTAAAGCAAATATGATCCGCTTTAACTTTTTTGCTCAAGAAGGTGCTTTTTCTAAAAATGAAGAAGGCTTATACCGCGTTAATATGGAAAAAATGAGCATTGCAATGGCTAAGCTTTCTCGCTTAATTTTAACCTTACAAGGCGATGGCGATTATGAAAAAGTAGATCAACTAATTGCAACGCATGGCGACATTAAAGAAGAACTTGCTAAAGACTTAGAAAAACTAAGCAAAGCTAATATCCCTGTAGATGTAACATTTAAACAAGGTAAGAAAGTACTAGGGCTTAAATAAGTTTAATTAAACTTAGTTAAACCCTAAAAAAGCGTTGCAGCTTATAAATGCAGCGCTTTTTTTAGCTCTGTGATTTGTAGATCTGTATAAGGCACTGCTGGGTGTTTACCCCATATTGGCGCAGGCCATGCAGCATCACTCGTAAAACGCGCAATATGATGAATATGCAATTGCGGCACCATATTACCTAAAGCCGCTATGTTTAATTTATCAGGTTTAAATACATCCATTAATAATTTACTTAGCTTGGCTGACTCTTTTAAATAAACAATTTGATCATCCTCAGATAAATCAATTATCTCTTTTAAGTTAGCCTGCCTAGGCACTAATACAAACCACGGATACAAGCTGTCGTTCAATAAAAGTACTTTACACAACGGCCAATCGGCAAGTTCTATACAGTCGCGTTTAAGTTCTGGCGCTAGTTTAAATTCAGGGTGAGTCATTGCTATGTCCTACTTTGTCTTTGATAATCGCCACTTTATAGCATTTAGTTGCAGTTGCACACGCTTGGCTTTACCATCAAAGCAATATTTATAATAAGCTAAGGCAACCTTGTGCTAAAAAAAATAAAACACCTCTCACTAGCTATACCGTTAATGGTTGGCGCTATTAGTGTTCAAGCAAAACCTTTATCGCTGGAGCGAATTTTTGACGATCCGAGCCTTTCTGGTAAATCACCTGTACAACTTAAATTTTCGCCTGACGGCAGCCGTGTAACTTACCTACAAGGCAAAAGCGATGACTACAACCGCTACGATTTATGGGAATACAATCTAAAAGATAACACCAACCGTGTGCTAGTTGATTCGGCAAAGTTATTTTCAGGCCCAGAAAACCTATCAGATGAAGAAAAAGCACGCCGCGAACGCCAACGTATTTTTGGTAAAGGCATACTTGAATACAAATGGTCTAAAGATGGCAAAGCACTTTTATTCCCACTCAATGGAGACCTTTATTATTACGATTTAGCCTCAGCTAAAAGTAAAAAACTAACCGACACTGAAGCATTTGAAACCGATGCACGCTTTTCACCTAAAGGTAACTACGTATCGTTTATTCGAGAGCAAAACCTTTATGCTTTAGAGCTTGAATCAGGTAAAGAGATTCAGCTTAGTAAAGATGGCGGCGGCGTAATTAAAAATGGTATGGCCGAATTTGTTGCTCAAGAAGAAATGAGCCGTATGACAGGTTACTGGTGGTCAGGTGATGAAACTAAAATTGCCTATACCCGCGTTGACGAAACCCCTGTAAAAGAAGCTATCCGTAACGAAATTTACGCTGACGAAGTTAAATTATTTAACCAGCGCTACCCGTTTACAGGTACCGATAATGTTAAAATTCAACTTGGTGTGGTTAAGCTAAACGACCAAAAAGTAGATTGGATTGATTTAGGTAAAGATGAAGACATTTACATTGCACGCGCTAAATGGCTAAAAGACGGCAATACACTGTCGTACCAATGGCAAAATCGCTCGCAACATAAATTAGAACTGCGTTTTTATAACAGCGAAACTAAAGTCCAAAAAGTAGCGCTGACCGAAAACAGCGAAACGTGGATTAACCTACATTTTGATCTTGAGTTTTTAAAAGACAAAAAACATTTTGTATGGGCATCTGAGCGCGACGGTTTTAAACACTTATATCTGTATCGCACAAACGGTCAACTTGTTCGTCAAATCACCTCTGGTGATTGGGCTGTTGATAGCTTAAAAGGTATTGATGAGAAAAAAGGCATTGTTTACTTTGCCGGTCGAAAAGATACACCGCTTGAAAGCCATTTATACAGCGCGCCTTTATTTAAAAAAGGCGATTCTAAACGTATTACCGAAAAAGGTCAGTACCACAATGTTGTGCTAGCAAAAGACAATAAAACCTTTATCGATAATAGCTCTTCTGATAATAAACCAAACTCAGCAGCGCTTCGTAAAGTAAACGGTGAATTCATTACCTGGCTTGAAGAAAATAAGCTTGATAGTAGCCACCCCCTTACTCCTTATTTAAGCGACTTAACAAAACCAGAATACGGCACAATTAAAGCCGATGATGGTCAAGTTATGCATTACCGTTTATTTAAGCCTAGCACCATTGCTGATGGCAAAAAGCACCCTGTTATTGTTAACGTATACGGCGGCCCGCATGCTCAACGAGTGACGAATAGCTGGCGCAGCAAAAACTTGTACTTTCAGTACATGGCGCAACAAGGTTATGTGATTTTTCAACTGGATAACCGTGGTTCGTACAACCGTGGTAAAAAGTTTGAAGATGCTATTTATAAACATTTAGGTGTGGTTGAAGTTGCCGATCAAATTAAAGGCGTAGAGTTTTTACGTACACTTGATTACGTTGACCCACAACGTATCGGTGTTTATGGCCACAGCTACGGCGGCTACATGGCGCTTATGACTATGTTTAAAGCGGGCGATTACTTTCAAGCCGGCGTATCAGGTGCTCCAGTAACCGATTGGGCTCTATACGATACACATTACACAGAGCGTTATTTAGGTCACCCTGATACAAATGCTAAAGGCTATGAAGACAGCGCAGTATTTCCATATGCTGATGGCTTAAAAGGCCCATTAATGATTTACCATGGAATGGCTGATGACAACGTATTGTTTACGCATTCAACTAAGTTATTTAAACAACTGCAAGATAACGAAAAACAGTTTGAAATGATGACCTACCCAGGATCTAAGCACAGCCTACGCGGTAAACAAGTGCAAACACACTTACATCAAACAATTACAAACTTCTTTAATCGTCATTTTGACGTTAAATAAGCAAGTAAAGTAATAACAGACTAAAGGCTGATTGATAAATCAGCCTTTTTTTTGCATTAATAGGCGTTAAGCCTAGATTAAACTCTTTTTTTAGCTACGCTTATTCTATGCGCTAAAGCGCACACTTTTTGAGGATAAATGTATGCCTAATCTACGAAGTTTTAGTATATCCCAGCGTTTTTCACTGTTAATAGCCATCGTTGTATTTGGACTAATAATACTTAGTATATCAAGCCTAACTCATCAATATAGTTCGCTAAAAGACGAGCAATACATAAAAACACAAAATGTAGTAGAAACGGCGTACAGTATAATCGAACACTATTATGCGCTTGAACAAGATAACACTCTCACTCAACAACAAGCTCAATCACAAGCACTTAATGCAATAAAAGCACTGCGCTACGACAAAACCAATTACTTTTGGATTAACAATTATCAGCCAACAATGGTTATGCACCCTATAAAACCTGCGCTTGATGGAAAAGATTTAACTAATAACAAGGACCCTGACGGCAAAGCATTGTTTGTTGATATGGTAAATATAGTTAAACGCTCTGGCGAGGGATTTATCCCTTATAAATGGCCAAAACCAGGTAAAGATAAACCGGTTGAAAAAATCGCATTTGTTAAAGGTTTTAATCAATGGCAGTGGATTATTGGCTCGGGTGTTTACCTTGATTCAATTGACGAAGCATTTAGTGAGCAACGTAACCTTATAGTCATCAGTGCAATAATTATGATTATTGCTGTTATTTTACTTAGTTACTTTATAGGTAAGAGTATTTTAATACCGACTCGCTTAGCGGCCGATATGATGAAAGATATTTCACAAGGCGAAGGCGATTTAACCCGTAAATTAAATGAATCCGGTAATGATGAAATATCTGAACTATCACGTTCATTTAATTTATTTGCTCTAAAAATGCGAGAGTCACTTGTTCATGTAGCACAAAGTGCAAACGATGTAAGCGAACATGCGCATACAGTTGACGACTCAAGTAGAACAAGCCACTCATTTATTGAGCTTCAAAACGATAGTTCAACCCAAGTTGCAGCTGCCATGGAGCAAATGACTCACCAAATACACGATGTGAGCCGTAACGCTGAAGCAGCAGAGCAAGCAGCTAAGGATGCAGCACAAAACGCATCAACGGGTAAAAATGTGGTTGCGCAAACAATTACAGCAATAGAAACACTCTCAAGCAACATTGAAACAGTCAGCCGTGTAACAGAAGATTTAGCCAACGAGAGCCATAATATAGGCTCTGTGCTTGATGTAATAAGAAGTATATCGGAGCAGACAAACTTACTGGCATTAAACGCTGCCATTGAAGCTGCTCGCGCAGGAGAGCATGGTCGAGGATTTGCTGTTGTTGCAGATGAAGTAAGAACACTGGCCAGTCGTACAGGGCAAAGTACTGACGAAATTCAAACCATGATCACTAAACTACAAGAAGGTGCAAAAGCAGCAGTAGAAGCAGTTAAATCAAGCCAAGCACTTTCAGTTTCTACCGTGGAGCAGGCGTCATCAGCCAATACTTCACTTAATGAAATAGAACGACTTGTTTCAATTATTACCGAAATGAACAGCCAAATAGCACGTGCCACAGAGCAACAAACGCAAGCTGCCGACGAGGTTAATTTGCGTATTAATGAGCTATCTCAATCAACTGAGCAATCATTAAATAATACTAAGCAGCTTACCGATGCCAGTGATAACCTTAAACAAAGTAGCGAAGGTCTTTCGAGCGTAGTTAATCGTTTTAAATTAGATTAATCGATAGCGTTCTCATAAAATGCAAAAGCCCTGAATTAACAGGGCTTTTTTATTACATGTAATTTTTTAGCTTACAAACAATAACGTGCAAACAAGCTCGTTACTGATGCAGCTGTTGGCTTACCATGCTGCCAATCACCGCCTTCAACACCGCTACCTGCAATATCCATATGCACATAAGGTAGAGGTTGTGCAGAGTCGTTACCGTGCTTATCAAGCCCACCAACAATAGCCATAAACGCCATAGGGAACTGATGTCCACGAGCAGTAACGGCAGATGCTGCGTTATTGCTAGATAAAACATCGTCAGCTAGCGTACGTGGTTTAATAAAGTCGTAGTCTTCACGGCGTGAACGCGATACTTCAGCGCCATCGGCCCACAAATCTCCAAGGTCAGCTATTTGACGTGAAACACCAGCACTACGAGCTGGACCATTTTCAACATACGCACCGTATGGACCCATTGCGCGAGCTGCATGACCCGTTAATGTAGCTACAGTAAATAACGTTGGATTAACCTCACCTTTAGCTAAATCTTTCATTTCGCTAAGCAGGTCGCCCATTGCTAAACGCCCTTCTGCATCGGTATTACCAATACGTACACGAACACCTTCACGGCTAGTAATAATTTCATCTGGCACAAAACAATCTGAGCCAATAGAGTTGCGAACAACAGCTAAGTACGATACCACTTTAACGCCTTTAGGCTGATAATCAGCAACGGCTTTCATAAAGCCCGCAACAGAAGCTGCGCCGCCTTTATCACGGCTCATGCCTGCCATATGGCCGCCTACTTTTAAATCTGCACCGCCTGTATCGTATACAAGGCCCTTACCTACAAACATAAGTGTGCGAGTAATTTCGCCCTCTGGTACATATTCAAGCTTAACAACACGTGGGTGATGGCGCTCAACTGCATACGATGCGCGAGCAACTGTACTTAGCATTGGATAGTTTTTATCAATAGCTGCAATATCATCAATTACGTCAACTGCAATGTTTGAGCCTTTAAACAATTCAACGCAGTAATCAGCAAAACGTGGAGGAGCCATACGCTCAGGTTCAGTACCACACAGGTCACGCGCTGCATATTGGCCAGCTGCAATGGCATTAACAGCTTTAATCGTTTGCTCGCTTGCGCCAACTAAACCAATCTGTGTAATAGGTTCAATGCTTTCACCGTGATATTCACGCGCTTCTAATGGCTGCCATAAGGCTTGGCAAGCGCCTAAATAAGCAACTTCTAAAGCATGCTGATAACGGCTATCGCCATTTAAATTTGGTAAAAATAATGCAGGGTTAACACTGCCCGACGCTTTTGCTTCGTTAATTGCTAATTTAGCAGCATCAAAATAACGACGCACGTCGTCGTAATCTCTATTTAACGGACCGGTTGGAGCAAGTACAACGCGCTTGTTTTCAATTACTAATAAAGTAACTTGCTTACCGATGCGAGAATCTACGTTTGCTTGAGCTAAAATAGCATCACGTAATGAGTTATTTGGTAATAGAGAAAAGTCATCACTAATAATAATAAGCGCATCATGAGATGTGCATTCAAGGCTTGCACTAACCGCTTGAGGGTATGCCATAAATAAGGTCCTGTTAGAAAACATAAGCCCCTATTATCGTCGATTTAAATATTGAAGACCAGTAAGGAGCGATGAGCTAATCACATAACCTGTCAATAAATGGCAACTTGGAGTTACAGGCTTTACAGCTTAATCGAGAATACTAAGTTGAAAGTTTTGTTCTGGCTCGTTTTTAATCCCAACGCCTATGCCAAGTAATCTTACAGGCTGTTGTAGCCCTCGCTGGTAGGCCTTAGTAAGTAGTTGAACAAATATTTCTGTATTTAGCTCGTGATATACCTGATCGGCAGAGGTCACTACAAAATTTGCAAACTTCACCTTAACACTCAATTTATTAATACGATTTTGTAACTGCTGTTTATTAAGCCTTAAAATTAATTCCTCTAACAACCTTGGCAGCTCATCTAAGCACTCCTGTAAACTCGTTTTGTTGTACTCGTAGGTATGTTCAACACTCAGCGATTTTCTTATGCGATCTGTGGATACTTTACCAACATACTCACCTGCACATTTTTGATATAGCGACACACCAAAATTACCCACATGTTGCTGCATCCAGTTAACGCCTTTTTCACGTACATCCTTGCCGGTATATAAGCCTTTTAAATTTAGCTTTTCGAGCGTTACTTTGCCCACTCCTGGAATTTTCCCCAGCGGTAATTGCGCTAAAAAGTCATCGACCTCATCAGGCAAAACGACAAATTGACCATTCGGTTTGTTTTCGTCACTGGCTATTTTGGCAATAAATTTAATCGGTGCAATACCTGCTGATGCAGTGAGCCCTGTAGCATTGTAAATATCGGCTCTTATTTGCTGTGCAATAAGTGTGGCACTGCCTTTACAAGCGGTGCTGTCTGTTACATCTAGATAGGCTTCGTCTAAAGACAGGGGTTCAATTAAGTCTGTGTAGCGGCTAAATACTTCACGTATTTGGTTTGAAGCTTCTTTGTATACAGCCATGCGCCCTGGGACAATAACTAAATCGGGGCATAATTGTTTAGCATGATAGTTCGACATAGCCGATCGTACGCCATACTCTCTAGCTATATAGTTAGCGGTCGAGAGCACGCCTCGTCGGCTATTGCCTCCAATAGCAAGCGGTACACATGCAAGTTTTGGATTATCTCGCATTTCTACTGCTGCATAAAAGCAATCCATGTCTATGTGAATAAACTTCTTCATCACCACAACAACAACTGGTTATTTATACAGTCATTATTATAGAATCACATGCGATAAGCAAGCCTAGGGCCTGTTTATCTTTCGAGGTTAAATTTGCAGCAGTATGTTTGGTATTTAGGCAAGGCAGAGCCTATGTAGTGTGGTTATTCCCCATAAATAGGCGATAACGTAGCATAAATGCCAAACATGCGCTGCCCGAAGGGTTCTGCCTAGGGGCAATTTACTCTTTGTTGCCTACATGGATGTAGGTAAGGGGCGTGAGCAGGACGCGGAAGCTTTGCTCGGTTTTTACTTATTCTTACAGGGATGTAAGTCAGTAGAATAACGCAGGAGCAGTTATCGAGCCCACTAGGTTACAAACCTCGCGCCGCGATTAAATAGCCCCTAGATTGAACAAATTTTAATCCTGAAAGGTCAACAGGCCCTAGTTAACGATTAAAAAAAGTGTTTATTATCCTCCGTTCTCTTATAACCACGTAGCCAATACATAACCTCAAATAAAAATCCTGCCAACATTAAAATAATAGCGCCAGATTCATTCCCCATCGCGTAACAGGTAAAAGAAGCTATAAAAACCAAACAAGCTAAGGACCAATTAATTATATTCTGCATATTTTTACCTTTGTGTGTTTTTGTGTTTGTCTGTGTAATTTAACTGTAGACCTAAAATTAAACAGGTACAATCATCTTATAAAAAAAACATGCCATTAATTACCTTGAGCTCGTAACACCATGTTGATAATCTAAGTACTTTGAAAATCAAGGGCCAATAAATAATGCAAACGTTTAAAGATCAGCACCCTATTCATACCGATATCACCGTAGCATGGGCTGATATGGATGCGCTACAACACGTAAATAATGTAGTGTATTTACGTTACTTTGAAATAGCCCGAATCGACTTTTTAAATAAAATAAATCTGTTCGACACAATAAGCCCAAACGGTGTGGGCCCAGTAATAAGCGAAAATAACGTTCGCTATAAACGCCCAGTAACTTTTCCCGACACACTCACTGTAGGCGTTACAATTACAGATCTTAAAACAGATCGCTTTACCATGAACTACACCGTTTACAGCCATGCACAAAAAGCAATAACGACTACGGGTGCATCTAAAGTTGTAATGTTTGATTTTACTACAGGGCAAAAAGCCCCAATCTCCGAGCCTCTTTTATCGGCTTTAATCAGCCATGCTCAAAACTAATTTAGTTAAGGAGTTTTTATGCAATACAACCCACTAGGTAGCAGTGGCGTAAACGTATCTCGAGTGTGCCTAGGGAGTATGACTTGGGGTAAACAAAATACTCAAAGCGACGCTGATGAACAAATAGCCTACGCGCTAGAGCAAGGCGTAAACTTTATTGATACAGCCGAAATGTATGCTGTGCCTCCTTCGCCAGAGACCTATGGTAAAACCGAGGAAATTATTGGCAATTGGCTATCGCGTAATCAGCAAAAGCGCAGCGAAGTGGTACTAGCTACAAAAATTGCAGGCAATGGATTATCGTGGGTACGTGATGGCGGCAATATTACTCGCCAAACAGTAATAGAAGCCGTGGATGATTCACTTAAGCGACTTCAAACAGACTACATCGATTTATATCAACTACATTGGCCAAACCGCTCTACCCCTCACTTTGGCAGACAATGGCCCGGCACTCTTAAATTTACCGACGTAAATACACAAGAGCAACAAGCTAGTATGCTTGATATTCTAGAAGGCCTTAATGAATGTGTTAAAGCAGGTAAAATTAAGCACTGCGGTTTATCTGACGATACGCCATGGGGTATAAGCCAGTTTTTAAGTTTGGCCAAAGAGCATAACTTACCGCGTATGGTATCTATTCAAAATGAGTTTAGCTTAGCGCACGCTAAAGACTGGCCGTATTTAATAGAACAATGTGTACACGAAGATATTGCCTACTTACCGTGGTCGCCTTTAGCAGCCGGTTTATTAACGGGTAAATACCTAAACGGTGCTCGCCCTGAAGGTTCTCGTTGGACCTTCATGCAGCGTAACGGTATTTTTAGAAATACACCCAATGCAGAGCAAGCAACTAAGCAATATGTTGAGCTGGCTCATGCAAACAATATTACTCCAGCACAACTAGCCTTAGCATGGTGTAACCAAGTAGATGGCGTAACTTCTTCAATTATTGGAGCAACATCTATAGCTCAATTAAAGGAAGATATAGACGCATTTAGCATAACGCTAAACGACGAAATTCTTAGTGAGATTAACACTATATTTAGAAACCACCCGATGCCTTATTAAGCATGTATGAGTTAAAAGCAGCCTTGAATGAGGTTGCTTTTGACTAAAATATTTGACCCTACTACAACCAACACTATACTTTTATTAGGTTTTCTTAATTCAACGAACACTTATCAATGCTGAAAAACGGATACTATGCATTTTGCTTATTAATTGTATTTAACGCGTACGCTGTTGAGCAAAAAGTACAGCCTCTAGAAGAAATTATTTGGCTGCAAAGTTACACGCCCCCTTTTCATATAGCTAAAAGCGAAAGTGCACCACAAGGTGGAATTTGCGACAACCTAACCGAGCAACTCATCAGAACCATAACTGATGTAAAACATACCCGCTTAATTGTTCCTCAGCAGCGTATAAATAAATATTTAAATGAAGGAAAAAATGTATGTTTTCCGTGTGTTATTTATAAAAAAAATAATAACCAACAGCTTAACTACTCAAATCCAACAACGGTATATCCCCCATTTTCAATTATCACGACTAAAGAGCTAAAGCCGCAATTAGAAGAAAAGCACGGCTCGCCTATTCACCTTATTAATTTATTAACCGACCCGCAATATGTATACGGGCAAGCGGCTGCTCGTAAATTTACAACTAAAATTAATACAATTATTGAAAATACAAAACGAGATAAAGAGTCTTCGTTAAGTTGGAGTAGCGAAAATGAAAGTCAGGCTGTTATAGCACGCTTGAGTCACGGCTTTTTAGACTACTCAATTGATTACCCGTTTATGGCTGATTACTTTAATAAACAAGGGGAGTATACGAATATAGAAAGTGTGCCAATTGCAGAAAATGACATTCAATTTATAAGAGGAGCAATAGGCTGTGCGGCTAAAGCACCTAATAATTTTGCAGAGCAAGCCCTTAAAAAAATTAACCGCGCATTAAAAAATAATGTACTTCAATCGCCTGAGTATCAACAAAGTCAGCATAATTGGCTTAAAACCACCTTTACTGACTTTGATAAACACTACCAACAGCAAGTCATTAATTTTTACTTACTTGCCACTGATGCTCAAGCAAACACTGATCATTAGCATAAAGCGCCACTGCAAAAATACTTTTAGCTGTTACCTCACCTACGCCCGACGGTGTACCTGTCATTATTACATCACCGTCTTCTAAGCTCATAAATTCACTAATTTCTTGTAAAATTGAGTCAGGGTTGTGCAGCATAAAATGAGTATCACCTCGCTGAATCACTTCATTATTAATTTTAAGTTCAAAGGTAAAGTGCTTCATTGCATCAGTTAGCGCTACAAAATCAGTTAAAATTACAGAGCCGTCGAACGCTTTAGCGCGCTCCCATGGAAGCCCTTTATTTTTTAATTTACTTTGCACAGTACGCTTAGTTAAATCAAGGCCTAGTCCAACACCTACAAATTTTTTATTTTTAACTACAAAACATAGCTCGGTTTCATAATGCAGCGTATCGCCGTTGTGAGCTGCAAATAACGTATTAGTAATTGCGCTATTTGGCTTATTAAATAAAACCATTTGATCTGGCGTTTCGTTATTTAGCTCTGCAATGTGTGCTGTATAATTACGACCAACACACACTACTTTTGATGGTGTTAATTCTTCAGATACTAACTTTATTGAATGCATATAAATAATGTCTCAGTTATTGGACCTGTTGACCTTTCAGGATTAAAATTTGTTCAATCTAGGGGCTATTTAATCGCGGCGCGAGGTTTGTAACCTAGTGGGCTCGATAACTGCTCCTGCGTTATTCTACTGACTTACATCCCTGTAAGAATAAGTAAAAACCGAGCAAAGCTTCCGCGTCCTGCTCACGCCCCTTACCTACATCCATGTAGGCAACAAAGAGTAAATAGTCCCTAGCTAATAAGCGTTTCAAGTAAGCTCAAATTAATAGGTTTAAGTAAAACTCGGTCAATATTTAAATCTTTTATTTCTCTTGGATCTGGCTCTGCGCCACTTACAATCACTAAACGTAGATCTGGATATCGTTCATTAATTTGCTGACCTAAGTCAACGCCACGACCATCAGGTAAATGCATATCTAACAATACCTTATTAAATTGCTGGTCGTGATTAAGTATTTGCAAACATTGTGCGCAGCTAGACGCAATGACGGTTTCAACGCCTAAACTTTCTAAAAGTAGTTGCGTAATTTGCGCTGCATCGTGATCGTCTTCCACAAGTAAAAAGCGCTGCTTTTTCTCGGTTAAGCCATTACTACAATTTATATCTTTCGCTTGCGGTGCATGCTCTGGCGCTACCAAGTAATCTTGCAAACATTGATATAAAGCCGCGCTATCAACAGGCTTTGGTATTACATCGTTAAAACCAAGTGCAGCAAGCTCCTCATGTATGCCTTTCATCGTAGCGGCAGTGAGCGCAATTATTGGGCCTTTGTAGCCCATTTTTCTAAGCTCTATGGTAGCTTCCTTGCCGCCCATCACAGGCATATGAATATCAATAAAAATAATATCGTAAGGCGCTTTATACGCATCTGCTATGCGTACTTTTTCAAGTGCTTGCTGGCCATGTTCGGCATAATCTACGCGCGCACCACAGGTACTGATCATATGACCAACTAGCATGCGTAAATCACGTAAATCATCAACCACTAACACTCGCCCATGCACTTTGCATGGAGCCGATTTACTTTGTAATTGTGGGGCACTACTAAAATTAAGTACTTGTCGTTCTACTTCGCTAATATCACCTGGATATACCGAAATCGTAAATGTAGAACCTTTGCCTATTTCAGAGTGCAAACTAATATCACCGTGCATACGCGCTAACAATTCAGCACATATTGCCAAACCTAAGCCTGCGCCACCTACAGAGCGTGATTCTACATCGGCTATTTGTTCAAATGGCTTAAATATAAGTTCTTGTTTTTCAGGGGCAATGCCCATACCTGAATCTTTAATGCTAAAAAATAGCATTTCGCGATCATCAACCCATTGCGTCCACGCATTAACAACAATTTCGCCTTTATCGGTAAATTTAACCGCATTGTTTATTAGATTTATTAAAATTTGACGAACTCTTGTTGCATCAAGTCGTGCAACCAAAGGTAATGGCTGATGAGATTCAAAGCGCAGCGTAAGACCTTTATCAAGCACCGATACGCGCATTAGCGTGTATACATCGGCAAGCATGCTATCAAGGTTAACTTCGCTTAGGGTAAGTTCCAGTTTATCGGCTGCTATTTTAGATAAGTCGAGCACGTCGTTTAACAAGCTCAATAAGTGTTTACCATTTCGATAAATAACACCCAATTCATTTTCAGCTTGCTGACTAAAATCGCTCTGCATTAACAGTTCGGTGTAGCCTAAAATAGACGATAGAGGAGTACGTAACTCATGGCTCAAATGAGCTAAAAATCGATCTTTTGAACGGTTTTCGGCTTCAGCTTTTAAGCGCTCTACTCTCTCGCCTTCAACATCTTTACGTGCCAAAGCATAACGAATAGCACGTGCAAAGCGGCTCGAACTCATTTCTGTTTTAATTAAGTAATCTACTGCACCGGCATCAAGCGCCGCCGAGTCTAACTCGTCGTTTGACTGCCCGGTAAGCATAATAATGGGTCCGCTAAAGCCATTGGCAATTGCTTCTTTTAATACATCTAAACCATTCGATGCACCCAAGCGGTAATCAAGCAGGCAAATGTCGTGCTCATTTTTGCTAAGCGTTGCAATTGCCTGCTCAGGGGAGCTTATCCATTGAATGTTAAACGTGTGTGAATCCAATTGGTCCAGATAGTCGCAGGTGAGTATGTAATCATCTTCATCGTCTTCTACAAGCAGCAACTGAGTCACTTTATCTAACATACAATCTCCATTAATCGTTAAATGTTGTCGGTAGCTCTACAAATTCTACCCAGTATTTTCCTAGCGTTTTCATCAAATCAACCAAACCATCAAACGTTACTGGTTTTGTAATGTAAGATGCAGCACCTAAGTTATACCCTTTAACCATGTCTTCTTCTTGTTTAGACGTAGTTAATATAACAACCGGAATTCCCTTTAAGTTAGGGTTTCCTTTTATAGCTTCAAGCGCTTCACGGCCATCCATTCTAGGCATATTTAAATCAAGTAATATAAGTCCAGGACGCGGCGAAACTGCTTTGTCTTCAAACTTACCTTTACGCTCTAAATACTCAAGCAACTCAACGCCATCTTCAACAAAATGAAGCTCGTTAAGTACACGACTTTCAGCAAGGGCATCTTGTGTTAACAAACGATCATCTTCATCGTCGTCTGCCATTAAAATAGTAATCGGTTTTACTTTTGAATAGGGCATTTAAGCCTCTCCTTGCAATGTGAAAAGCTCAGCTTCCACAGGTAGTTTTATAATAAAGGTTGCACCTTCACCGTCTTTACTTTGGGCTGTAATTGTTCCGCCGTGGCGCTCCACAATACGCCTACATACAGAAAGGCCAATACCCGTGCCTTTATATTGTGAGCGTCCATGCAAGCGCTGAAACGGTACAAATATTTTATCGGCATAGTCTTGTGAAAAACCAATACCGTTATCTTCTATGGTAATAACTTGAAAACTTAAATGAGTATTATGATCAGAGCTGAAAATATCTTCATCTTGATAACTAATTTTTATGTGTGGGTTTACGTTGGGACGCCTAAATTTAACAGCGTTCGACAACAAATTTAAAAACAGCTGCTGCATTTGGCTTTTATCTGCCTGAATAACTGGCAAATCATCTACATCAATTTGTGCTTCAGACTCTTTTATCGCTATCTCTAAATCACTTAATATATCAGCTACAACTTCATTTAAATTCGTGTCATCAAAATCTTTACCACGCGTTGTAATTCGCGAAAACTCTAATAAGTCGTTTATTAAATTAGACATACGCTGCGCTGCATTTTTCATGCGCCCAATGTAATCCATCCCCTTTTCACCCAATTCATCTTTAAACATGGTTTCAAGACGGTCGCTAAAGGCTTGGATTTTTCTAAGAGGTTCTTGTAAATCATGGCTTGCTACAAAAGCAAACTCTTCAAGCTCTCGGTTACTACGGCTCAATTCATCTGAATATAATGTTAGCTCTTGTGTCCGTTCAGAAACCTTCATTGCTAATGTTTCGTTTTGTTTTTCAAGCTCAAAACGATATTGTGCTGCATTTCTTAAATTAAGGCGCGTCATAATAAACATACCAATAATCAGTAACGCACTCGTTATTGCTGTTATAGCGAATGTAATTTTAGCTTCATTTTTAATCTGTGCTAATTTAGAAAAATGGCTTACTTTAAAGAGTAATTCGCGGTCTTGAATTTCATTAACATACTCTCTAATTTGCTTATAAAGCTTTCTTCCTTTATGCGTATTTAATACATACAACGCACGTCTTTCTTTGTCATCTAGCGCAAGGTTTACAGTTTGTTTTAATTCTTTAATTTTACTATCTACAAGAACTAACAACTGGGCTATACGCTCAGCTTGACCGTCAATCTCAGAGTGAAGCGACTTGACATGACCTGTTTGCGCTTCAATTTGGCCTACAGCATCGTAGTACGGCGTTAAATAATCAGACTCTTCTGTCAATAAATAACCACGCTGTCCTGACTCAGCCTGCACTATGGATAGATGCAGCTTCTCAATTGCAGTGGTTAGCATGCTAGTGTTGTCTAAACTTTTTTGGGTTTGTGTTAAGCCTTGAATCGTATTCAATGCTAAAAATGCGTTGCCCACAATAATACCTAGCACAACCACCATAAATGTTGCCCAAGTGATATTCGCCTTACTTTGCTGTTTTTTCTTGCTCATTTAGCTTCCCGAATTAAAGTTTATACAACACTTAATATTTATTGAGAGTCTGATATTTTTTGCAAACTTTCGCTGCACTGTTGGCAATTATTGATAATTTTATCAAGTGCATCTAACGCTTTTTCTTTTGGCATATCGTTTTCAAGTACCAATTTAATCAGCTCAGCATTCATCGAAATACGATTTAGCGGCCCTCTTGCATCGTGTACTAATTTATTGAGTTGCTCTGTTTGGTTATCGGATGTCATGCCCTTCCTCAAATCTATTTATATTCGCCAATACCGCCATATGCATTAAGGCGGTTATAAAGTGTTTTAGTACTAATACCCAGCATTTGTGCAGCAAGCGTTTTATTACCTTGCACCTTATCAAGCGTTGCATGAATAAGTTCTTTTTCAACTTCTTCAATTGTTTGCCCTGCTGATACAGGCTTTTCGGCAGCTTGATTATTAACGCGCGAAAAAGGTGACTCTAAGTTATCAGGTAAAGTAATGTCGCTAGTTTGTGGGTCGCTCATAATAAATGCACGGTGTATAGCATGGCGGAGCTCTCGCACATTACCCGGCCATTCATAGCTTTGCAGCTCTTTGAGCTGTGCGGCAGTCCAACTAAAGGCAGTGCCGTTTTCGTCATTAAGTTGATCTAAAAAGGCTTTTGCTAATAAAGGTACATCTTCTTTTCTATCGCGAAGTGGCGGTATATCAATAGGAAAAACAGCCAACCTAAAGTAAATATCTTCACGAATAACATTATTTTGTGCTAAATCGGTAAGCGAGCGGTTAGTAGCTGAAATAACACGGCAATTGGTTGGTATTTCTCTGTTACCACCTACGCGTGTTACCTTTTTAGTTTCAAGCACTCGCAGTAAATTTGGCTGCATATCAATTGGCATTTCAGTTACTTCGTCTAAAAACAAAGTACCGTTATTTGATTGCTCAAATACACCTTCTTTACGTGCAATTGCGCCTGTAAATGCGCCTTTTTCGTGGCCAAATAACTCACTACCAATTAACTCTTTTGAAAGTGCGCCACAGTTGCTAGCAACTAATGGCCCTTCGCACTGGCTTGCGTTATGAATAGCTTGAGCCACTACTTCTTTACCTGCACCACTTTCACCCATAAGCATCACGTTAGCATTTGTTTTAGCTACGCGTTCAATCATGTTGTAAAGCTTTTGCATTGGCTCAGATTCACCAATTAAACCGCCAAAGTGGCGTACAATACCGCTCGACTTTGCTTTTTTAACTGCTTTTTTAGGGCCATTTAAAACGAGTTCTAAATCTTCACGTTGTAATGGTTTTAATAAATGCCCTACATTTGGCTCACACATATCAGCTAAAATACCTTTAACTGAAGGGTGGCCCGAAATAAGTGTAATTTTTGGAGATTGCCCAATCGTTTTTAAGTGATCAAGTAAGTGCAAACCGCTACCATCAGGCAGCATAAAATCAAGCAGCACATGATCAAAGGCATTATTTTCAAACCATTGATGTGCTTCTTTTAAACTGGTAGCTGTGCTTATATTGTGGCCGAGGAATTCGACTATGTGGCAAACAACGTCACTAAATTCAACGTCGTCATCTACTAAAAGTATGTCTAACATGATAAATCCCTATGCTTTTTTCTTATTCTACGCATCCTTGATATTAATTTAAAGGTGCGCCCAGAATCTAATTTTTAAAATAAACTTAAGCGATTAAATGCTATTAATGTTACCAACCTAATATTTACGTATGCTGAAAAAAATCGATCACAAATTATGATTAATAATTAAAATCGTTTCTATTTATAGAATGGTAGCAACTATTATTATTAAAAACCTAAAAAAGGAGACGAAATGCAGCAATTAAAAACCTTAATACATTCAGGTATTAATATTGACCAAGGTACTCAATTTACACGCTTAACAGCTCGCGCCATTGTAATTAAAAATAATAAAATACTTTTAATGTATACAAACCGTTATGAAGACTACAGCCTGCCCGGCGGTGGAGTAGATGACGGCGAAAGTATTGAGCAAGGCTTAATTCGCGAACTAAGCGAGGAAACCGGTGCACAACAAATAAGTGTAGTTAAAGCTTTTGGACTCTATGAAGAGTATCGCCCTTGGTATAAAGACGATTTTGATATTATTCATATTAAATCGTATTGCTTTGTATGCAGTATTGCCGACGAGTTTGGCAAAGCGCAGTTAGAGCATTACGAGCAGCAAAATGGCATGACAGCCAAATGGGTTGATATTAACGACGCAATTGCACATAACGAGCGCACCATTGCTAACAGTGAAAAACAAGGGCTTTCTATTTTACGAGAAACTTACTTATTAAAGCGTATTGCAAAGGAGCTAATATAAAGCTCTGTGTTTGCCCCAGAGGGTGTTGTAAATTTTGCAACGCCCAGAATATTTTACTGCCTCGAGCACTTCAATTTTTATATTTAAAAAATACCCCCTTCAACAAAAATATAAATTTAACTAATAAAATCAGATGGATAAAAACAAAATCAACTTATGATAAAAACTGGCTCTAGCCTTGCACCTTTTAAATAACTAAATTTGTAA
Source organism: Pseudoalteromonas sp. LC2018020214 (assembly GCF_016598755.1). Classification (NCBI taxonomy): domain Bacteria; kingdom Pseudomonadati; phylum Pseudomonadota; class Gammaproteobacteria; order Alteromonadales; family Pseudoalteromonadaceae; genus Pseudoalteromonas; species Pseudoalteromonas sp. LC2018020214. The sequence goes on along the minus strand of NZ_CP066804.1, from coordinate 828,234 downwards.
GGAGATAGAAATGAGTAACAAAGTTAAAACGATTAATCCCGCAACTGAGCAAACCATTGAAACCTATACACTACTTTCTCAAAAGGAAGCAGAACAGGTAATCGAAAAATCTCACGAAACATATTTAAAATGGCGATTAACGTCATTCACTGAACGTGCAAAATGCCTTAATAAGTTAGCCTCACTCTTTGAAGATCAAAAAGAAGCTATTGCAAAACTCATGACCGAAGAAATGGGTAAAGTTTATGAGCAAGGCTTTCAAGAAGTTGAACTATGTGCAGGAATTTGTCGTTATACAGCCGAACAAGGCCCACAAGTACTTGCTGACGAAGAACGTGATATGGACGGCGGCCGCGCAATTATCAGCTACCAACCAACAGGTGTACTATTAGGTATTCAACCGTGGAACTTTCCGCTTTATCAGGTAATTCGCTACAGTGCTGCTAACATCATGGCGGGTAACACAACCGTATTAAAGCATGCTGGTAATGTATTTGGCATGGCTGAAAAAATAGAAGAGCTATTTAAACAAGCTGGTTTCCCAGAGTATTGCTTTAACAATTTACTTATCGACGGCAAAACAGCCAGTTCTTTAATTTCGCACAAAGCAATTAGCGGCGTAACCTTTACCGGTAGTGATGCGACAGGTAAAAAAGTAGCAGAAGAAGCTGGTAAACACGTTAAGAAAACAGTGTTAGAGCTTGGTAGTAACGACGCTTACTTAGTACTTGATGACGCAGACCTAGAGCTTGCAGTTAAAACCTGTGTAACCGGGCGCATGATCAATAACGGTGAAACGTGTGTTTCAGCTAAACGTTTCGTTGTTGTAGAGTCACTTTACGATGACTTTAAAGCGCAAATTAAAGAGCAATTTGAAGCCATGAAAATGGGCGACCCAATGGCTGATGACACAGACTTAGGTCCAATGGCACGTGAAGATTTACGCGACGGGATTCACGACCAAGTCATGGAATCAGTTAAAGCAGGTGCAAACATAGTTACGGGCGGCGAAATACCTTCGCAAACAGGCTATTACTACCCACCTACTCTATTAGATAACTTAGCCCCTGGTATGCCAGCCTATGACGACGAATTATTTGGCCCAGTAGCTTCGCTTATTAAAGCCAAAGACAACGACGATGCAATGCGCATCGCTAACGACTCTCGCTACGGTTTAGGCGGCGGTATTTTCTCTAAAGATGAGAAAAAAGCCATTGAACTAGCTAAAAAATACTTTGACACAGGCATGATCAATATTAACGGCTACGGTTTAGCACAACCTAACCTACCGTTTGGTGGTGTTAAAGAAAGTGGCTACGGCCGAGAGCACGGAGGCTTTGGTATGCGCGAATTTGTGAATATCAAATGTATTATGATCAATAGCTAATTTAGCCCTAATACATTAAAAAACCTAAAAGCGGGTAACCGCTTTTAGGTTTTTTTTTAACTTTAAATGAGCAGTTTGCTTTTTAATCATTATCAACATAAAAGAATAATATAATAAATTCAGAGGCACTAATTGCAGCTAGCTGCATTATCAGCAAAAACATAATACCAATCCCAGCCTGAGGGTCAGGTTCAATACCAAAGACAAGTACTGGCGCTAAAATAATAGTGCATAATGCAGCTATAATTCTAATAAAAATGAGCCGTTTATTTTTATAGTTTTTAGCGTTAGCTAAAAAATATAGAAGCAAATAAGGCAACAGCATAAACGCAAAGCCAATTTCAGTTGGCATCCAGTACTTAATAGCAACAGCAACTAAAGATAAAACAGCAAGCGCCTTAACTGGGTAGTACATTTTTTTATAATTCACATGCTTTCCTTTGCACGCAGTGCTTTATTAGCACCCAATAAAATATTGCCGAACAATATAAAAACTTTAACTATGCAATGCAATCTATTTCACTAGACTTAACCTGACAGGCAACAATGAGCGCTAACCGGACAATGAAAAAGTTAAGTTTATTCCTGTGTTTTGAGTAGAATCTAATTTTGTCCAATAACATTATTAAACGCCGTTTTGGGGCAAAATAACATGCCTAATTCCGAGCTGTTTTAATCACATGTTTACAAAAGTAATTATTGGTGAAATTATCAGGATATGTAATATACGCCGTTTTGGTGTGTTATAAACCACCAAAATGGTGTTCAATAAGCCGTTATGTTTCAAATGGAATCTATGAATTTAACCGATTTTCAAAAAAAAGTACTTAAAGAAGCTAGTTCCACTTCTGGTTATGGTGGCTTTGCAGTGAAATCTAGCATCCGACACATGGAACGCTCCGTATTGTTGCGTGAAAGTATGCCAGAAATAGCAGCTTTTGTTGCAATTACCGCAGAGGAAGAGTCAGCAACGGCAATATTTGCAGCGTTAAAAAAGCGACGATATGCTAATGCTAATAAATTGAAATCTTGGGATCACAAACACAAATCAGGTATTTCACCATTCTTTGATTTAATTGGTGGCGCGCTGGGTATTTTAAAAAATGAAATTCCATTGGAGCTTTTTTTTGACTCTTTAAACGGAAACAAAAAAGAAAAACTGTGGGTTAGAATGCCAATTGGTGAAGATGGAGACAAAAAGATATGCATTGTTCCACAGCCACCACTAAATCTTGTCTCTGTAGAGCCTAACGGAAAAGCAACCGATTATTTACTGAAAGTTCGTGAAATAGCATCTGATCGTGGCATTGACTCGATATTCAAATACATTCAAGAAATTGCAAATGAAAGAAATAAAATGCTTTATGCATCAAATTCCTCAGTTTCTAAAGTTACTAACATCGATGAAGTCCTTACAAAGCACTTGAGTTCTGCATACCGTAATCATCTTATTTATTTACTCATTGATCAGCATGCACATCAAAATTTGGTTCAAGAAGCTTTAGATGTATTTCTAATTATTCTCAAAAGAATCGACGAAAAAGAAACATAATCGAGGTGCTAATTGTGGGCCTGCACCTGGTAAACTATCAAAGACTATACATGGCACTTTCTAGCCACTCGACAACATAAACGTGGTAGTCGTGTTGTTGCTAGCCAATTCATTATTTTTGTCGGATGGCGTGGCTTCGCCACTTATCCGACCTACACTGCCTAATAGCTATAACTCTTCCTCAAACCTCGGCACTTTTCGCTTATCTGCATTATTCATAGCAAGCTCTTGAATTTCTTCTTGCTTAAGCTCATCGGATTTATCTTCTAATGATTGCTGATTAGCGTTTTCGTAAGAAAGCTCAGTCAGTAGCGCAAAGTGATCAGAGCCATACTTAGCTAAGCGCTTAATACGCTTTACTTTAAATCCTTCGCTGTGAAATAAGTGATCGAGCGGCCAACGCATAAAAAAGTAACTTGCATGAAAGGTGTTATAAAAACCACGGCCTTTTCGAGGGTCTAAAAAGCCACTTATCTGCATAAACAAACGGGTGCTACGCGACCATGCTACGTCGTTTAAATCTCCGGCAACTATGGTAGGTCGTGTTGGGCTTTTAAGTGCTTTAGCCACCATTATTAGCTCAGAGTCGCGCGGACGTGATGAGTCTTCCTCTGTCGGGCTTGGTGGTGCGGGGTGAATAAAGTGACCTTGCATTTGCAGGCCTTCATTGTTTTCAAACAGAATATGAATTGAAGGAATATCTTCTTCTATTAGCTCACATATTTGTGCATCGAGTATTTTAAACTTGCTGTATAAGTGCATGCCGTAACGATTATCTTTAGGGCATTCTATGTAATACGGGTAATTTTTTTTAATGACTGATAATTTATTTTCCCACCAGCTATCACTCTCAAGTGTAATAAGTAGGTCGGGTTGGTGCTCATCTACAAGGCTAATTAGCTGCTCGCTTTTATGGTTCGACATCAGTACATTTGCCGACATAATTCGTACGCTGTGGTCTATATGCTTTGGTGCGCTTTGCACTTCTTTTTTAGCAAGCCACGTATACGGGTAAATCCATTTACCTTGTAAAATCATTATAAGTAATGAGGTTAAGGCTATAAATACATAACCTATTGCGCTACTTTGCCATAATAAAAACAACGATGTAACGGCTACAAAACTGGCAATATAAAATACTTGTAAGCGCACAAAGTCGCAGCTACGCACTAAGTAATGCTGGCTGTACGACATAGGCAACAAGGTAACCAATAAAAAAAAGCCAATAATTATAGCCAGCGCAATGAGCATTTTAATATCCTTATAAAGTTAGTTTAGCGACTTAAAATTGAAAGTATTTCTCGGGTGTCGTGCACCATGTGAATAACTGTACGGTCTATTTCAATACTCACTGTACCATTATCTCTAGAGCGTTCAATCACTCTACCTCGTTTATATAATTTACGATCTAAATAGTCGCCTCGGTGGTAGCTTTTACTTAGCCCTGGTGGCGTCCAACCTGCGCGAATTAACTGCTTTGCCTCTTTTTTAGAAAGGTAGTCATTGTCATTGTGTTTATGTGAATGATGCTTATTATGGCCGTGTTTATGACCATGCTTATCTTTATGCGGTTTTGCGTCTGCGCTTATTGAACATAAAGCCAATGCTATTAGTGCTGTGTATGTTAGTGCTGTGTATGTTAGTGCTCTCATAAATAATCTCTAGCATAATTAATAGCTAAAGATTAACAAACACGGCTGAACATCATATGAAACAGCTTACACTTATTTAACGTTGTTTATATTGTGTTTTACAGTGGCTTCGCATAATAGCGGGATCGCGTAATTTTAAGTGTTTTGTTTTACGACCAGCATGGCGTTTACGCCACACTTTAAAACTGCCTTTTGAAATATGTTCGCGCATAAATACCACCAGCTGTGGGTATTTTAATCCGTATAACTGCTCTATTGCCTCAAAAGGGGTTCTATCTTCCCACGCCATTTCGATAATGCGTGACTCCTGCTCTGCGTTAAACATGGTATATCTCACAAAATTTAACTTATACGCTAAGTAAAAATACTTAGATCAATGCAATTAAGCTCAGTAACTGTATAATTGGCGTTCAATATATGTATTTTAAAAGATATCGAATTTTTATTTATGCGCGCAATATTTCTGTTTTTAGCTTTAACTTTACCTTCATTATTACTTGCAGCGCCAAGTAATACTTTGCGCTGCGTAACAACTCACTACCCGCCTTTTACTATATTTGATGAGAAAAGCGATACGTTCACAGGTTTAGATATTGAATATTTAACCTTTATTGAGCGTAATTTAAATCTTAAAATTGACGTAATTCATCTGCCATGGGCGCGCGTAAAAAAAGAAATGGCGCTGGGCTACTACGACTGCTATTTCTCTTTGGCCAATACAAAAGAGCGAGCAAAGTATTTAGATTTTACAAGCGTGCCCTTGCATACTACTAAGTATGGTTTATTTGCTTTAAACAAAGATAAATTGCTCACTGATGATTTATCAAATACCCCAATAGCGATGCTACGCGGCGTTGCTTTGCCTGAGGTTATTGCTAAAAAGTACAGCCTTGATGAGAATAATCTGCTTCGTTCACTTTCAACTAAAGACACTTTTGAGCTGCTAGAAAAAAAACGCGTTGAATACGCAATAACTAACTATCAAGCGGGTTTGTGGTACTCAAAGGAATTTAAAAACGTATACGCTAGGCAGTTCAATGAGTTTACGTTTCCTACTTACATTGCTTTTAAGCGTGGCGTAATAGATACAAAATTAGTTGATGAGCAAATAAAGCGTTTTAAAGCACAAACTCAATAATTAACACTGCACACGTTAAGAGATAACCAATGTTTACAAAACTACCAAAGTGGGTTGAATATGGCGCGTTTACGCTCGCATTTATAGCGGGCATAGTAAACGCTGTAGGCTTATTAGGGTTTGAGCACCAGGCTATTTCGCATGTATCTGGCTCTGTTACTTTACTTGGTATTAAAGCAATAACTAATCCCAGTACTGCCTTATTGTTACTTTCAATAATTGTTAGCTTTATGTTGGGTTCGGCACTGTCGGGCTTTTTGCTCTCTGGTGGCTCATTAAAACTTGGTCGTCATTACGACACTTTGCTTTTTATTGAAGGATTGCTACTACTTGCGAGTGCTTATTTACTCAAAAACACATTCGTATACGCCATTGTTTTAACGTCTGCTGCGTGTGGGTTACAAAATGCGCTAGCAACTAATTACAGTGGTGCAGTTATACGTACGACACATTTAACCGGTATTTTTACTGACCTTGGTTTAATGCTAGGCAAAGCGCTTAAAGGTGAGCAATTTGATATCCGTAAAGGCGTTATGTTTTTACTCATTATTGCAGGCTTTTTACTAGGCGGTATAACCGGCTACGTTTTATTTAAGCATTACTTAGTGCTGGCTTTGGTGGTTCCTGCTGTGGCTTGTTTTGTTTTATCAATTACGTATCGGATTTATAGGCTGCGTACGCTTTAACGCAACAAGTTTAAATGCATATTAAAACCGCATATTATAGAGGCAATGCAATATAGATTACTTTCAAGGAATGTATGAAACCTTATTTTTTGCCGCTGATATTACCCTTTAGCCACGCTGCGTTTGCTGATAATCAAAACAACGATGCAATAGAAACCATAACAACTACGGCATCACGTATTGAAGCGCTATCTACCCCACTCCCTTTATCAATAAGTACACTCAGCGAAGCGCAGCTAAATAGCATAGCGCCTACCCATATTGAAGAAGCCCTGCAACGTGTAGCAGGAGCTAATATTCAACGCGGAAATGGCCAAGAATACTTACCCGCACTTCGCTCTCCGGTACTTTCGGGCGCTGGCGCTTGTGGTGGCATATTGACTTTGGAGGATAGCATACCACTGAGAGCCGCTGGGTTTTGTAACATAAACGAGCTATTTGAGGCGCACAGCGAAATGGCGCAGCGCATTGAAGTACTAAAAGGCCCTGGCTCTGCACTTTATGGCTCAAACGCCGTGCATGGTGTTATTAATGTAATAACGCCCGACACCACACAAGGCGGTGGCTTAGTAGGCTTAGATTATGGCTCATACGGTTATGCTCGCTACAAATTACGCGCAGGACAAGATTACGGCAACAGCGGTATCGGCATTAACGCAAGTGTTACCGACGATAGCGGTTACCGCGACGACGAAAGCGTAGAGCAACAAAAAGTAAATATTCGCCATCGCTATTCAAATAATAATTTATTACTTACCTCAGGCCTTACTTATACAAATCTTGATCAGCAAACGGCTGGATTTATTACAGGCTTTGAAAGCTATAAAAACGAAGACCTCGCGCAAAAAAACTTTGACCCTGACGCATTTAGAAAAGCACGCGCATTTAGAGCATGGAGCAATGCAACATGGCAATTAAATAACAATGATGTACTCTCTACTACGTTATATTTTCGCGACCAAAACATGGACTTTTTTAAGCACTTTTTACCCGGCACACCGCTTGAAACAAACAGCCAAACCGGCTTTGGTGTGCAATCGCTTTATCAACATAATTTACAAAGTAATATAAAAATAAACCTAGGGCTTGATGGCGAATACACGCAAGCCGACTTTACTCAAAGCCAAAATGAGCCCACTCAAGGTTCTGCATTTTTAGTTGCTACAGTGCCACAAGGTAAGCATTACGATTACGATGTAAACGCCACACTTTATGCCCCTTTTGCATCGGTTGATTGGCAATTAAATAAGTGGTTACTTACCGTAGGTGTGCGCTACGAGCATATGCAGTACGACTACACCAATAATATGCTAGCAGGTAGAACAAAAGACGATGGCACAGAATGCGGCTTTGGTGGCTGCCGATACAGCCGCCCTGAAAGTGGAAAAAATAGTTTTAGTAATCTATCGCCAAAGCTTGGGGTTAGTTATCAGTACAATACAAATAACACGCTTTATGCAAACTTTTCTCGCGGTTACAGAGCGCCACAAGCGGCTGAGCTATACCAATTACAACGCGAGCAAACCACTGCAAATTTAAGCGCCGAAATAGCGAATAACGCAGAGCTGGGTATTAAAGGGATTTACGAAAAACTACGTTATGGCGTGTCGGTTTACGCTATGAGTAAACACAATACGATTTACCGCGATAGCGACTTTTTTACGGTAAATAATGGCAGCTCTCGTCATCGTGGTATTGAGCTTGAGCTTAACTACCAGCTCACCAAGTCGCTTGCGCTTAACTTTGCAGGCACTCACGCAAAGCATACTTATACTAACAACCAAATACTTAACGGTTTAAATATAAACGGCAACGACATAGATACCGCGCCGCGTAATATTGCTAATATCGATTTAACATGGCAGGCATTAAACAACGCGCAATTTGCTTTGCAGTGGCACCGCGTTGGTAACTACTACACCGACCCAGAAAACTTAAATAAATACCAAGGGCATGATGTTTTAAGCCTGCGCGCTCAGTGGCAAGTTACTAATAATCTTGAGCTACTTGCTCGTATTATTAACTTAACTGATGAGGCTTATGCGGAGCGCGCCGATTACACCAGTTTCACCGGTGACAGATACTTCCCTGGCAAACCACGTAACGCGATGCTTTCGGCAACTTATACGTGGTAGTGCTTATTTAAGGACTAAACTTATTTAAGAGCTAAGCTAATTTAGCTGATTTAAGTCGCTCATGTATTTCATGGGCGACTTTTTCATTACCTTTTTAAACATAGTAATAAATGCACTCACCGACTCATACCCTAATAACTCCGACACCTGCTGCACACTTTGCTTATCAGAAAGCGCTTTTAAGGCTGTAATTATATGCAATTGCGTACGCCATTTTCCAAATGTCATGCCTGTTTCTTTTTTAATTAACCGCGCTAATGTACGCTCTGTTAATGCAAACTGCTTAGCCCATTGTGGTAGTGTTTTTCGGTTATTTGGCTTGTTTATAAGCTGATCGCTCATAGTTTGAATTACCTCGTTTTTAGATAATACAAAATCAAGTGGTTGTACGGGCATATCAATAAGTTGATCAAATAACACCTGAGCTAAACGCGCTGTTTTACTATTTAAAGTATAGTGCTGATTATGCCCAGCCAACTCGCACATTAGCTCTTTAACCAGCGGCGTAATGGCTAACGTGCAGGTATTTAACGGCATACCGTTTTTACTACTATCAATAAATAAATGACAAAGCTGCGCGTTATCAGACGCCCTATTACTATGCACCTTTTGTGCTGGGATCCAAATTGCACTGTGCGTAGGCACCATCCACATTTTTGCCGACACTTCACACGTTACATAACCATGTAGCGCTAAAATTAATTGCCCTTTTGGATGAGTATGTAGTGGTATTTCGTGACTTGCATGGGCATGCTCTATTTTGGCTATTATGGGCTGCGCCATAGTTTCAAAATTTTTAATGTCGTCCCAACCAATTGCATCAAACATAGTTTTGTCTGTTTTTAGTTATTTAATGTCATTATCTCTAAATTATAGTTTTTGCTAAGCCTTTATACTAGCGCCCATTAAGTATTAGCTTTAATGGTCTTCCCTTTTGTTAAATAACACACCTAAATCACGCTTTGCTGGCATATTACTTGTGCTTGGCATATTACTTATTGCCGCAAATTTACGCGCCACATTTACAGGTATTGCACCTGTGCTTGAACAAATTATTAATCACTTTGGGCTTAGCGCATCGCAAGCTGGTTTTTTAACAACATTGCCACTCATTGCCTTTGCGGTTGTATCGCCAATGGCCGCAACTCTTGCTAAAAAGCAAGGGTTAGAGCGCACCTTGTTTGTGGCTTTGTTATTTATACTTGCAGGGGTTGCAGCGCGGGTAATAAATACCTCAGCTATGCTTTTTGTAGGCACCGCTATTATTGGTGTGGGCATTGCCATCGCAAACGTATTATTACCAAGTTTAATTAAGCGCGACTTCCCTGCAAAGGTTGCGTTAATGACCTCAGCCTACGTGCTTACTATGGGCGTGGTATCGGGTGGGTTTTCTACTTTAGTATTTCCGCTTAGTCAGTTAAACGGATTAGGATGGCAACTTGCGCTGGGCTCATCAGCTCTTATTACTTTGGCGAGTATTATTGTATGGATGTCGCAATTAAGTAAGCACACAAAACCTGTCAGTATTGCTCAACACACCGACACGTCAAAAAGTGTATGGCGTTATTTACTAGCATGGCAAATTACCCTACTGCTGGGCTTAAACTCGTTTTTAAATTATATAATTATTACGTGGTTACCAAGCATATTAACCGAAACCGGTCACTCAGCTACTCAAGCAGGTGCTTATCATGGGGCTTTTCAAATAGCGACTGCATTACCGGGTTTAATATTAATTCCGTTACTTGCCAAATTAAAAGATCAAAGCGCGCTTAGCTTTATTTTAGCCATGTTGAGTGCACTCAGTGCTTTGGGGCTGCTTTACATGCCTAGCTTTGCTTTTGTTTGGACCCTAATGCTGGGTTTTTGCTCTGGAGCGTGTTTTATATTGGGGCTGTCGTTTATTAGTTTACGAACCGATGATTCGCAACAAGCAGCGTCGCTTTCAGGTATGTCGCAAAGCGTAGGTTATTTGCTCGCGGCTATTGGTCCTATGCTAGCTGGTGCATTACACACTACAACAGGCAGTTGGAGTGCGCCATTGTGGTTGTGCGCTATTGCCGGAGTACTGTGTGCTTTATGTGGTTTGGGCAGTGGTAAAAACACTACTTTAGCTAAATCAGCTAACTAGCTGCTGTAACCACGAAAATAAACCAGACGAAGGTTTACTACTCGCGTGCTTTTGCTCATAGCGTTTATTAGTTGCTTCGCGCTGTTCACGGCGCTCTTGTGCTAAATTAGCTTTTGCAGCAAAACGCAAGCGCTGCTCTTGAGTAAGCTCATCATTAAAACTAATGGCTGTTTTTTTCACTGCTCGGCTGCTTTTAGGTGAACTACACATATTATTCTCCAAATGACTGACTTATAAGTAGACAGTCATTTGGTTAAATAAATTTCAAACCGCTTACTAAAAAAGTAATACTGATAACCCCAACTAACTAGTTTTGTGGGGTTGTATCAAACGCAGGCACTTCGTGTAAGCCGCTCAACCAGCTCAATGTTGACTTAGCCCAAATTTGTGCTGTTGGCGTAAACTGATCACGCTGATCAACTGCACCAATACGCAAGCCATATACACGGTCAGTTTTAGCTTCGTTAGTTGCATAAAGTGTTGTACCACATGTGCCACAAAAACCTTGCGCACGCTTGTTACCGCTTTGCGCTGTTTTAACAAACTCTTTTGGCTCACCTTGGGTAAACACGACCGAATTTGGCTCTGCAATTATAACTGCTCTAAATGGGCCGCTCGACATACGTTGGCAATCGCTACAATGGCAAACAAGTGCGTTGTTATTTTGAGACTTTGCTTGGTATTTAATTTCACCACAGTAACAGCTTCCAGTAATTTCCATTATTTAAATCCTTAATGCTTATGAAGATTGAATCGAGATATAAGACCGGCAATATCGATTCATTATTTTTAAAATATAAAAAAACTGCTCGCCGGTTCATGTGTATGTTCGGTTAGATTTTTAATTTTTGAGAGTGATTTTTTAAAAGTTGAGCAAGTGCTAAAAACATGATCCGATGTTTTAAATCAAACAGCAATACCACGTTAAGCTAATAGCGTAACGTGGTGTGTTTAAGCTATCTTTTATGTGCGTTTAAATAATCAACAGCTAACAGGCTAAGCGCCTTAGTGCCTACTTTAAACGATGATTCGTCGGCATAAAAATAAGGTGAGTGATTACTAGCCACTGTATTTAAATCTTGCTCACTTGGTGTGCCGCCTAAAAATACAAACACACTCGGCACTTCTAATGCGTAAAACGAAAAGTCTTCTGCGCCGGTTATTTTTCCCATTTCAACTACGTTTCCATTACCTGCTGCTTTTTTAAGGCTAGGTAACATTTGCGCAGTTAACTTTGGGTTATTAATCGTTACCGGATAACCTTCGTGAATGTGTACCTCTGCAGTAGCACCTGACGATTTAGCAATGTGCGTGGCTGTGGTTTTTATTTTTTCAAATATTTGTGCTCGGTTATCCATATCAAAGTTACGAATTGTGCCTACCATTTCGACTTCTTCAGGAATAATATTATTACGTACCCCACCCGCTATCTTACCAAACGAGACAATAGCGGGCTCTTTGGTAATGTTGATTTGACGACTAACAATATGATTTACGCCTGTTACTATTTGCGCAGCTGCGGCAATGGGGTCAACCCCAGTCCACGGTGCAGAGCCATGTGCCTGCTTGCCATGTACAGTTATTTCAAATCGGTCTGCACTGGCCATTGCAGGGCCACTTCTATAACCAATTTTACCGCTGTGCAAACTAGATGTTATGTGTAACCCAAAAGCAGCCTCTGGTTTGTATTGTTTAAATATGCCTTCTTTAAGCATTAACTCAGCGCCACCCTCTTCCCCCTCAGGTGCGCCTTCTTCTGCAGGCTGAAATACAAACATAATATTACCGTGTAGCTCATCTTTCATGTTTGCAAGCACTTGTGCAGCGCCCATTAGCATAGCAACGTGCGTGTCGTGCCCACAAGCATGCATTATGCCTACATCTACACCACGGTAATTAGTGGTTTTAGTTGATTTAAAATCAACATCTGCTTTTTCAGTAACTGGCAGCGCGTCCATATCTGCGCGTAGCATTACTGTCGGGCCAGGCTTTGCACCTTTTAATAGCCCCACAACACCTGTATAAGCAATCCCTGTTTGTACTTCCATACCCAGCGACTTTAAGTGCTTAGCGACAATACCTGCTGTGCGGGTTTCGCGATTTCCAAGCTCGGGGTTTTGATGAAAATCACGTCGCCAATCAATAACCTGTTGCTCTACCTTTTTCACTTGCTGATCAATGTTTGCATTGGCATTAAACGCACTAAGGGCAGCAAAGCCCAACGCTATTGAAATTAGTGATTTTTTCATCCTGTTTGTCCTTATTATATTTATTGGTTTTATAATATTGATGAGCACGAGCCCTTATGTATTATTGAGAACATAATTAGTTTGCTCTATAACCACTATTACTGAAGGCTCTACAATAATCAATCCCATTTAAGCTAGATGCCCAACTATGAAGGGCCACTTCACTTTTCACTGGTTTTATCTATTTTTAGTTTGAAGTTTTAGCGCTAATTAAGCCTACCACTTTTGCTTTTGTTGATTTAAAAATGGCACTAAATAGTCCACCAAAGCGCGGACAGTTGGGCTTAATAAACGTTGCGATGGATAGAGTAAATTCACGGGTAATGGGCTTGGCACATAATCGCTTAATATTTCTATTAACTCACCGGATTGAATTGCCGCATCAACGTAAAAACTAGGCAGCTGAGCAATACCTTGATTAGCTATAGCAAAGGCTTTTAAGCTTTGAGAATCGTTAACTTCAAGGCTACCAGCTACTTTTATTACTGTGCTTTTTCCGTCAATTAAGTACGACCATCGCTTGGCATTAGTTACTGCGGTATTTATTAAACATTGATGGTTTTTAAGATCTTTAGGCGTACTGGGCATGCCGTGAGTGTTAATATAGTGAGGGCTTGCTACCGTTTTAAAGTGCATATTACCAATATTACGCGCGACCATTGTTGAGTCGTTTAAGTGCCCTACGCGTATAGCTAAATCAAAGCCTTCTTCCACCAGCTCTACTTTACGATTCATAAGTGAAATTGCTAAATCAACGCCCTGATGCAGATCTTTAAATTCAGCTAATGCAACCGGCAGCATATATTGCCCAATCATTATGGGAGCTGTAATTTTTATAAGCCCTTTGATTTGTTGTAGCTGTGTTTTGGAGCGGCGAAGTTCGGTGACTTGTGCACGAATATCACTGAGCTTAAGTAAATATGCTTTACCGTCTTCGGTTAAACTTAATGAGCGTGTAGTACGGTTTATTAACCTAATATCGAGCCATTTTTCAAGCTCGTTAATTTGCCTGCTAACGGCTGAGGGCACTAAATTTAAACTCTCGGCAGCGCGGCTAAAGCTTTGCTGCTGGGCTACTTGCTCAAATACCTGAATTGATTTTAATAAATCCATTACTTACTCGCTAAATTACACTTGGCTATTATTCTAAAAATATCACAAATAATATTATTTATTTGTTATTTTTCACCTTTACTGATGAGTTTATTATTACCTTACATTCACAAAATACATTGTTAAAGGTAATAAAAATGAAAGTATTATTAATAGGCGCATCAGGCATAGTCGGGGCAGCAATAGCGGCAGACCTTCATGATCATCAAGTTATTAAAGCGAGCTTTAAAAACAGCGAACACACGGTAGACATTCAAGATAAAGCCTCTATAGAAGCATTATTTAAAAAAGTAGGAAATGTTGATGCGGTTATATCTACTGCAGGTTTAATTGCCTTCGCACCTATAAACGAGATAAGTGAGCAAGATTACACAACAACTGTAGGTAATAAATTAATGGGTAATATTACACTATTTCATGTGGCAACTAAGTACATTAATCAAGGCGGTAGTTTTACTTTTACTTCAGGCTTTTTAGCACAAAATCCTGCGCCTGGTTCAGCAGCTGTAAGCATGGTAAATGCAGCGCTAGATTCATTCGCTAAAGCGGCGGCATTAGAACTTGAAGGCATATTACGCGTAAATACCGTAAGTCCTCATTTTGTAAAGGAAACGATGGAGATAATGGGTATGGATAGCACCAATGGTATAACCGCAGCTGATACCGCTAAAGCATTTAGACACGCAATTGACAGTAACCAAACAGGTAAAGCTTTTGATGTAGTCGACTATATTTAGAGCTAAAGCAGATTGCTTGATGTAACAATTCAACCAGGTTATTAATTGAAGCCCTGTTATCAAAATAGCTGCTCTAAGCAGCTATTTAAATTAGTAACTTTAAACAGCTAGCAATCTGTTATTTAAGCTTAATTACCGATAAAGTATGTGGATTGTCAGCTTTTTTGTTAACCATATTAGGACTGTCGAACACGGCGTCAAAATTCATAATAATAATATCTTTACCACGAACAATTAATTCAGATGGAGCATCAAGCTCCCCATGAAGTCCTGTGGTATTGCCATTTTGTGCCAGTAACTCTAATTTACCTTGCATATCAATACTATAAATAGCGTTAGCAAATAAGTCTGTAATATAAATTTTGTTAGTACGCTTGTCCCACTTTAAACCGTCGGTTGCAACTAGGCCTTTTGCAAATAGCTCTGTTTTAACTTTTTCATTGCGCTCGTTCATAGTGGTTTTAATTACGCTGCCATCTTCCATAATGCTAGTGTATAAATTACCTTCTCCATCAAATGTTAGGCCGTTAGCGCCAAACTTAAGTGTCGCGTTAGAGGCAAATGTATCAAACAGATGTGAGTCATGATTTTGAGTACTTAAAAAAGGTTTTATATGCGCTGGTTTTTGATCATTTAACTCACTCATGCCAACCTTATACACACCACTTAACTGCTTAGTACCTTCAAGCTTTAATACTGTTTCTGAAATAAACAGATCATCGCCTTTAAATACCACTGCATTAGGAAATAATAACCCTGTTACAACAACATCCGTGCTTACAGCTTTTCCATTTACGACATTAATACGTAGTATTCGCGATTTATAACTGCCATCAAACCACATTTGCATATCAGCTACGTAAGCATTGCCATCTGGGCCGAATGCAATTCCCATAGGTGCAATTTTACCTGTTGATGGCGCCATATCTTGTTTAGTAAAAGTATACCAATTACTAAAATTGTTATTTTTATCAAGCATGCCTATACGGGGCGCAGCAGGTGTTTGCATCTCGCCAATTTTAATCAGTGCATCGTTATGAAAGTTTGGCGAGGTAATATATACATTGCCCTCTTTATCCATATCGCTACTGGCTGGCGAATTAAAGGTATTAGGTAAATCGACTAATAACTCAGGCGTTAATAATTCTGGTTTTGTAGGCTCAGCTAATGCGCTATTAAAAAACCCTGTTGCTAGCAGCGCTGCTGCAAAATAAAGTGGTTTCATTGTGTTGTATCCTGTTAGTTTAATTTGATACAACCAGTATATTGTTTACTTTAAGGTTTGATAATCAGGGTAAATAGCAAATCACTTTATACATTTCATATATAATTAACGTTGTTTTTCATTTTTAAGAGTCATGTTTAAATTCCTAAAAATAAAAGACCTATACGTACTTCTCAAATATAAATGCTAGGATAACAGCTTGTAATACAGGCTAATTATAAAACCAAATTATGAATTTAAATCAGCTCGACCTAAACCTACTCATTATTTTAAAACAGCTATTAAACGAAAAACACATTAGTAATACTGCGTTGACGTTAGGTATGAGCCAACCTTCAATTAGTCGGTCTTTAAGTAAGTTACGTAGTTTATTTGACGACCCATTACTAATTAGAATGGCCGGTGGATATGAACTAACGCCTAAAGCACAGTCGATTCAGCAAGATTTAAACTCTATTTTGAATATGGTCGAAACACTGGTTAATAAGCAAACCTTTGATGCTAAAACCAGCCAAGCCATTATTAAGTTATTTGGCTTGCCACCACAAATGCACTTACTAATAGAAACCATTATTAAAGATGTGCGCGAACAAGCACCTAATATCACTCTTGAAATAGACACGTTACCAAAACCGCAATTTTCAGATTTACTAAAAGGCGAAACTCATTTTGTAATAACAGGGCACAAGCCTACAAGCTCTGAGGACAAACTGTATCG
The DNA here is from genome assembly GCF_016598755.1 of Pseudoalteromonas sp. LC2018020214. Taxonomy (NCBI): domain Bacteria; kingdom Pseudomonadati; phylum Pseudomonadota; class Gammaproteobacteria; order Alteromonadales; family Pseudoalteromonadaceae; genus Pseudoalteromonas; species Pseudoalteromonas sp. LC2018020214. The sequence continues at coordinate 811,511 of NZ_CP066804.1, read as the reverse complement.
CCAAGCGTTGTTTGAACGCGACTTTAAATTAATAATGGCAAGTACTCATCCACTAGCTAATACAAAGCTGAATATTGAATTATTACGTAACTGTAACTTTGGACAAATATCGATTCAGGGAGAAAAGTCACTTTCTATTGCCCACTGCTTTGCAGCACTTGGGATTGATAATGTTAATACGCCAATACGCTTAAAAAACTTTTATAGTATTGGCACCATTGCACAAAATACCGATTTAATATTTTTTGTACCGGACCATTTTGCTAATGATATTTGTCGCCATCATGATGTAGTTGCAAGAGTGGTCCCTCCAGAACTAGATTTAGAGCACGATGAAGTCTATTTATATTGGCATCAACGCCATCATAATGATCCTGTTTGCCAATGGTTTAGAGAGCTAGTTAAAAGCAAAGTATTTAAAATATAAATAACCGCTATTCATTATGAGCATATTCTTTGAATTGCCATTCACCATTACGATCTATTTAATACGAATCATTCTTAATAATGTTAAAAATTAAATAAAAGATCAACAATGATAAATATGCTCCCATTTAATAAAAAGTCTCTCCCTCTTATTGTCAGTACTTTATGCGCCAGTATGTCATTCGCTAGCTTGGCCGAACAGACTCCCAACACATCAGAAACAATCGAAGTATGGGGCACAACTATTACTAACAATTCGTTATTACAAGACGACATTGAAAGAAAACAAGCAAATCACTTAAGCGACTTATTACGCGACCAAGCTGGTATTGATGTGGGTGGCTCGCATTCAATAGTGCAAGGCATTAATATTCGTGGCGTTGACGACCTAGATTTAAATATTACCGTTGATGGAATTAGCCAAAACAACAACATGTTTCATCACTCGGGTAACTTATTAATTAACGCTGATATTTTAAAAGCGGTTGATATAAAAGTAGGTACTAACTCAGTGCTTACCGGAGGCCTTTCAGGCGGTGTTGCCTTTGAAACCAAAGACGCTAAAGATTTACTAGAGCCAGGGCAAGGTTTTGGTGCTCGTTTATATACAAATTTAGGCACTAACGACTATGCTGGAGGCTCTGCCGCATTATATGGCCAACTAACTGATAATGTTGATGCCTTAGCCTACTACACCTCAACAGACAGAAATAATTTTGAAAACGGCAATGGCAAAGAAGTAACCGGTAACGAAGGTCGTACAATTGACGGAATATTCAAACTTGGTTGGGATGTAAACGAAAGCAATCGTTTAGTATTTTCTTACGATAGATATAACGACGAAGGCGATTACTACGTAAAAACTAACTTTGGTGCTGGCTTTGCTGAAGACTCAAACGCTAAAACAGAAGATATTGACTACACTCGCACAAGTACATCACTTGCTTATGAGCTAAATAAAGGCGATGCAATTACTCTGCGTGCCAGCGTTTACCGTAACGAATTGAGCTATATTGCATTAGGCACAGAAGGCAACTCTGAGCATACAGGTTACACAGCGCTTGCCACTTCAAAAATTGCTCTTGCTGGCTTTAACCATACATTGCGCTACGGCGGTGAAGGCTATGAGCAAGTATCAAAACGTATTGCAAACCACGTTCAAACTAACAAAGACACAGCTGACTCTCATGCTATTTATATTGAAGACGAAATAGCCCTAACCGAACAGTTATTTGTGACCCCAGGCGTGCGCTACAACTATTTTAAAGTAGATATGTACTCTGCTGGTACTAACGATTCATTAAATAAATCGTGGAACGAACTAACGTTTGGTTTAGCTGCTAAATACCTTGTTAATGATAACTGGAGCATAAGCGTAAGCTCTACTGAGTTATTTCAAGGGCCTGGCCTTCGTGAAAGTTACGTTGATTACAGCACTAACTTTGATAAAAACCTAAAAGCAGAAACAGGTGTAAATAACGCCATCGGATTTGCCTTCAAAGAACGTAATGTATTGGGCTTAGATTCTTTAGGCTTTTCACTTAATGTGTTTAAAACCCGCATTGAAGATTACATAGATAACTGGGCTATAGGTAAAGGTCGCCCAATTGGTACGTACGCAAATTCAGGCGATTACGATATTGATGGCTTTGAATCCACGTTTTCACTTCGTAAAGCGCTCTTTAGTGCGCGTTTAAGCTACTCGAAATCTGATTCAGAACAGTTAGAAACGCATGAACAATTACGCTACGAAGTAGGCGATAGTATTTCATTAAATTTAGGCTACGAAGTCCCGCAGTATGATTTAAAGTTTAACTGGACCAGCCTAATTAACAGAACGGATGATTCGGTATCAAGCGGTGCTGATATCCATAAAGTAGGCTATCAAGTTCATAACATCAGCATGCAGTGGCTACCAAGTCAGCTTGAAGCACTTAGCATGACCTTAGGTATTGAAAATATTTTTGACAAAACCTATTACTCACACGCGTCATACTCAAGCGACACCGTGCAAGATTACGAAGCAGGTCGCAATGTAAAGTTAAGCGCGTCGTACGTTTTTTAATTTAAAAGCTCAGTAATAATTTAAGGCTCAATATTTTATTGAGCCTTTTACTGTTTAAGGAGGGTGTACCTTAAATAGTGGCAATCAAAAAGTAATTAAAAATTAGGGTCATATTACAATGTCTAACTGGAAGCAAAACTTACAAAAATTCCGCTATGTAATGGATGCACTACTCCTTATAAGCTTTATGCTAGTAAGCGCACCACAAGCGACGGGCGTACCTTTACATGAATGGCTTAGTTTGTTTTTTATAGTGCCATTTTCAATTCACTTATTACTACATTGGGATTGGATACAGCGCAGCTTTAAGCGCTTATTATCTAAATTAAGTGCTCGAGAACGTTTTAACATAGTGTGGGATTACCTACTTTATATAATGATGTTACTGGTATTTGTGAGTGGTTTTTTAGTGTCGGTTGCTTTACTACCTGCGCTTGATATTAGTTTAAATATTCAAGACTTTTGGTCAAAGATACATCATGATTCGGCCACTTTTATTATGCCAATGCTAGGTGTTCATTTAGCTCTTAATTTGGGGTGGATTGTAAAACTAACCAAACGTATGTTTGCAAAGGAGGCTAAATAATGAAGCACTTAAAACAACAGTGGAAAACCCGCACCAGCATCGTTTTAATTGTATCTGTTTTAGTAAGCCTGATATTGGTGACTTTGGAGCGAACAGATTGGGCTATGCAAATAAACCTACAAGGTTATAGCCACGGCTCACCTGAAGGAGAAAAGCCAAATATAGCACCGATATTGATGTATATTTTACCTTTTGTAAAAGAGCTTATTTTAATAGGCGTACCGATGTTACTTACTTTAGGGGTAGCCAAACTAGCAGGCTTAATAAAAGGAATGTTTAAAAACAAAGCCTGAATACGAATGCAACATATATCAAAATCCGGCGTTTATAGATACATTGAAAAATTAGTATGTCTATAAGCGCAGCTTTTTATGAATTATAAACCAAGTATTAACACACACCAATACACCTATTTTATATTTATCGCGTTCATAATGTGGACGGCTTTAATTAGTTTTAAAGCCAATGCTGAAACGCTCATTCCTTTTCAGTCGCAGTGGTTAAAAAACCACTATGGCGAGCGCACAGCGCACTTTAAGCTGCAACCTTTACGTAAAGGCGATATTGTATTTGTTGGTGATAGCATTACTGAGCAGGGATTAAATTGGGCCATTAGGTTTAACGACCTACGCGTAAGAAACCGCGGTATTAGTGGCGATATGACCTACGGTGTTTTAGCGCGTTTAAACGAATTAAAAGCAGCCCCTCCTAAAGCTATATTTTTAAAAATTGGCGTAAACGATATTTTTAATTTTCACTATATAAAGCAAGTAAAAAACCTATCGTCGATAAGTGAAAATATCGAAAAAGTAGTGACTCAGCTCAATGAGGCGCTACCTAATACACAAATTTATGTACAAAGTATTTTGCCAGATCATCGCGATTTTATAACTCAAATGGCGCAAACGGTTAACAAGCAAATTAAAGCAATTAAGCACGCACGATTTACCTACATAGACTTACACCCAGCATTTTTAGGCGCACAAGGCACGCTTAATGAAGCGCTCACTACCGATGGTACCCATTTAAACGAGGCAGGCTATGCCCTCTGGGTTAAGCAACTTGCACCTATAATGAAGACATTAAAATGAAGTACTTATTAATTGGTATGTTAATGGCGGTAAGCTTTACTTGTACAGCCAATAAAGTGCCTGCAAAAAGCTACCCTAACGGCGCGACTAAAGCCGTTATTTTTAGTTACGACGATGGCGTTACACAAGACAGAAAGCTCGTGGCGCTATTTAATAAATACCAGGTTGTTGGCACATTTAATTTAAACTCAGGATTATTTGCTAAAAAGCTACCATGGATGAAAGCCTTTACCGGTAAAGAAGGCGAATATATTAAACAAAGTGAAGTAAAAGCACTTTATAAAGGTCATGAAATAGCAAGCCATAGTTACTCACACCCCGGCTTTGCGGACTTAGATACAGCAGAGCTGAAATTACAATTAGCCCGTGATAAGCAAATTTTATCGCCAATTAAAGGCAGCCCTTTGCAATCATTTGCGTACCCTTTAGGCTCGTACGATAAAGCTGCGATGAAATTAGTAAAGCAAGCTGGCTTTACTAATGCCCGAACAGTAAACGACACCCTTAATTTTGAACTCCCTACTAACTACATGGCGTGGCACCCAACCGTTCACCACTCAAACGCAATGCCATTAATAGAGCAATACTTAGCGCTAAACAGCAATAAACTCACTGTGATGATGATTTGGGGCCATTCGTGGGAGTTTGATAAAAATACAAAAAACAATAACTGGGATTACGCCGAGCAGCTTATTCAGACACTCTCAAATAAAGATGATATTTGGTATGTATTGGCTGGAGAGTTCATCGCGTTTTTAGAGGGTAAGTAAGCGTACGGAGCTTTTAGTGCTAAGTAAAGCTCACATAAGCACATTCAAATGTAGTAAGAGTAATTAATTCATCCAGCGGGCAGGCTCGCACCGACACACCTTTCGCTAGGGGGTTTTGAATTCCCCACGCCTACCACTTTCATCACGCTGGCGTCATTTTGCTTTAACTTTCTAAACACGAGAAGATAAAGACAAACCACTTTAGAGCTAAGGATTATTTATATGCCTTCGTCTCTATGCCAAGAATTATACAAACAATGGCGTCAGCAGAAAGCCTTTTATAACATTAGCAATTAAACCACTCATGTAATAATGTTTGTCTGTTTTCACTGCGTTAATTGCACTTAGCTTTATCTAGGCTTTATAAGCATTCGCATTTTTAATGCTATCAAAATCGTTAAAGCGCACGTTATGCTGCGCCATTACTTTAAGTATTTTTTTACTTAGCATTTGGCGTAAATAAAACGGCTGATTTGGCACAAAATGATGAATGGTATGTGTTTTACCAAAGTTAAAACAAAATAAGTGAAACGGCATAAATAAACGACTCGTTAGTACATGAGTTTGCTCAAGCATGTTATTAACGCCGCCATAGTAATGCATGCTTGAGGTAACAAAATTAAGCGAACTTGAACGAATAATATTAGGCACAATGAGCACGACCATTAAAAATTCAAACACGTTCATTATACTTAGTACCCAGCTAGGCGAATTAAGCGAAAGTGGTATAAATAAATCAACAATATGAAATACAATAACGCTATATAAAATAGCAAAATACGCAGTCGCTATCGGAAACCCCGCATTAAAAACACTCGAAAAACTAAAGCCATTAATTTCTTTTCTAAAACGTTTAGTAGAAATAATTAGCCCTAATAACCCATCTACAATAACTAGCGCACGTAAAAATGGATTTTTAATACCGTTTCCCACCAAGCGTTCTTCTAGGTCTTGTTGTGTGCCTGAGGCTTTGTGATGGTGTAAATGCATTTTACGTCGGTACCATGGGCTAATAGTATTTGGCCGCATTAACCATACTGTTAGCATCATAAAATTATGCATAAACGGCTGATTGCTAAAGTATTGTTTATGTATAAGGTCGTGCTCTAACTCATGGGAAATAGACGCAGCAATAGCCGCAAGCACTATACACACCCAAGCGGGTATTAGGGCCAAATAATATAAAACCCCAACGCCAATTAATGCACTAAGCGACAGCAATAAAATGATCAACCCTAAGGTATTTTGATGTACAAGTAATGGATGCTTTTGGCGAAGTGATGCTTCTTCCGCTTTTATGGCTTTCACAATCGCTTGAATATTTTGCTTGGCACTTAATTGAGTCATATTTAATGTCTTAAAAACCTTGTTGTACAAATAATACCTGAATCAAGCGCAAAATCGGCATAAAGCAGGAATAATTATTATAATACGATTCACTATTATCAATAGTTCAATTGCTTATTTATTCAATCGCATAACAGTTTAATAGCACTCATAAACCAAGATATTCGCTTTATATATCAGCCCAAAAAGACTTAAAAAATTTACCGGTGGAGTCTCCTTGCTATAAACGATTAATTATCAACCAGTTGTTTATACAAATAAAAGAAAAGGCTTGCCGCCCCCTCTTTTGTTTGTATAATGCGGATACAGAATAAGAGGTATACAAGTATCCTTTTTATTTTAAGTGGTTTTTCTTTATCTTTTTATGCTTAAAAGATTAAAGAAAAATTATGCCAGCGTGATGAAATTGGTAGACATGGGGGATTCAAAATCCCCTTCCGAAAGGAGTGCCGGTTCGAGTCCGGCCGCTGGTACCACTTTTTGAACCTCAGCTAATTATTGGCTGAGGTTTTTTTATGCCTAAAATTTAACTAGTAATCTATACCAATTCGCTTTACTAAGTGAGCTACTTTTAGGTAAGAAAACCGTGTCGATAACAAGGTAAAACCTAGTTAAGTTGAAGCAAAAGCCACAAGCCTTCCATTAAAGCCATCAATGTAATTAGAAAGGTACATAAATCTAATTAGCATGCGAATTATGCGTCTTGCTCTTGATTTGTTATATTCCCAATTCGATTATTTAACTCTTCGTCACTAACATCTTCTTTGTGTGTACCAATGATCCATATATGACCAAATGGGTCTTGTAGTGTGCCGGTCCTATCACCATAAAACTGATCATGTACGGGTCTTATTAGTGTTGCACCAAGCTCAATTGCTTTTTTAAATACGGTATCAACATCTTCAACATAAAGCATAAGGCTTAGCGCTGTACCACCGAGCTCTTTTGGGTTTTTTAAATGCTCTTCAGAACCATTATCTGAAAGCATAATATGCGAATCACCAATTATTATTTCTGCATGGGCTATTCCACCATCAGGTAAAGGCATCTGCATTACGTGTTCAGCATTAAATGCATCACAATAAAAATCTATCGCTTTTTGTGCGTCATTCATAATTAAATAAGGTGTAACTGAATGAAACCCTTTTGGTATTGCTGAGACTGCCATAATATTCTCCTTTACTTACGCGGTGATTTTTAATATTTAATTAACTAAATATGCGTTTAATTGCCCCTAAATTTAAGCTTAGCTCATACAAAAAATTGCGTTACTTTTCGAGGTTTAAACGCTTATGCCAAGCAGCAATACTTTCATCAGGGTATTCTTCAAACTGCTTGTCACCTTTATTAATGGGCGCATTTACCCAATTTGCTTTACTACCAAGCATTAAATGAGTGCGCTCTGGCGGTATGGGTAACTCACTATCTATTGCACCTGCAAAGGGATGAACTTGCTCAGGCCAACGTGCATCGTATAACCACAAGTTAGCACTACAATGCTTACAAAAATGACGCTCTGCAGGGCTGATTTTATCGCCTATTTTTGCATGATAAATAGTTATGTGTTCAAGCCCTGTAACCTCAAGCGTGCTGTATTGCGCGTTTAAATTAATAACAAACCCGCCGCTCCCTGCGGTTTTACGGCATATAGAGCAGTAACATAAATTGTAAGGATAAGGGTGTTTTGAGTTGACCGTAAATACCACTTTGCCACAGTGACAAGCGCCATTAAGCTTCATAATATATCCAATTTTTTATTGTTGGCTTGAACTAATACCTTAACTAGGTGAGCTAAAAAAAACCACAACAATTACATGCTGTGGTTTTTTTAATTATTGAGCTTACTAACGCTCCCAATATCTTAAATTACGCAATGTATTTATAAATTTATCGGCTGAATGTGCCGCTAAATCTATCCAACCATCATCTACTTTTCCATCAAGGCCTGCCGCTTTAAATAAAGGCTTAGCCTCATTTGTAAAGCCTATAAATTTCATATGTGCGTACGCATCACTTACAAAGTCTTTAGCTTCTGCTATGGCAGCTAGTTTTTCAGCTCCATCTTCGGTGGTGAGTACAAGTACCGCATCGTATAAAACCGATGGACCACCATTAATAACCTGATCAGCTTTAAAGTGCTTACCTTTACTGCATTCAGCACCGCCAACTTGCGGGGCAATAATTTCAAAGTTTGCACCTTCACTTTTAAGTGCATTGGTAACCGATTCAAAAATTTCTGCATCAAAGCCATCACTTACTAAAATACCTAATTTACGGCCTTTGAAGGTGTTGGGCGCATTTTTCAAAATACTTAACGCATCAGATACAGGTAAGTCTTTACGAGTTGGCATTGCTGCTTCAGCTGGGCCTGGCATTTCTTGCAAGCCAAGTCCTTCGGCAACTTTATTTGCGAGGGTTTCGTCAATATTTAACAAGTGCGATACCAAACGTTCTCGTATTGGCAAATGCTCAACTTTAGACAGCTCAAACACGTACGCAGATTGAATATGCGCCTGCTCTACCTCTGTTTGACTTAAATAAAATTGACGAGCTTGACTGTAATGATCGCTGAATGTTTCTGAGCGATAACGCAGTTTGTCACCGCCGCTTACTTCAGGTTCCTTTGAGCTTTTAAAGCCATGTACTGGGCATTCGCGCGGGTTGTTTTCGCCTGCGCTCCATGAGTTTGGCTCATAATTAACACGCCCTTTTGGATTGTGCATTGCCATGTGGCCATCTTGCTGAAAATGACGCATTGGACATTTAGGCGCATTGACCGGAATATGCGTAAAGTTAGGACCACCTAAACGCTTGGTTTGAGTATCTAAGTATGAAAAGTTACGACCTTGCAGTAGCGGGTCGGGAGTAAAGTCGAGCCCCGGTACAATGTTTTGAGTACAAAATGCTACTTGCTCTGTTTCTGCAAAAAAGTTGTCTACAACACGGTCAAGCACCATACGGCCAACAATTTGCACTGGTACTTGCTCTTCAGGTATAAGCTTGGTGGCATCAAAAACATCAAATTCAAATTCATCAGCAAATTGCTGATCAAACACCTGTACACCTAACTCCCACTCAGGGAAGTCGCCGTTGCCAATAGATTCCCACATGTCTCTGCGATGAAAATCAGGGTCCGCGCCGTTTAGCTTAAGTGCTTCGTTCCATACTACAGATTGCATTCCGCCTTTTGGTTTCCAATGAAATTTAACAAATTTCTCATCACCTTTGGCATTAATAAATTTAAAGGTATGAACACCAAAACCTTCCATAAAGCGCAAAGAGCGTGGAATAGCTCTATCAGACATTGCCCACATAACCATGTGCATTGACTCAGGCGATAAGCTCACAAAATCCCAAAAGTTATCATGTGCTGTTTGCGCTTGTGGAAAACCACGATCAGGCTCGGCTTTAGCTGAATGAACTAAGTCTGGAAACTTCATCGCATCTTGAATAAAGAATACCGGTATATTGTTACCCACTAAATCCCAGTTTCCTTCTTGGGTATAAAATTTTACCGCAAAACCACGTACATCACGTGCTAAATCTGGAGACCCTTTATTACCTGCAACCGTAGAAAAGCGAGTAAATACTGGGGTTTTTTCACCTTTTCGCTGAAAAATATCTGCACAGGTTAAATCTTCAAGCGTGTCGTAAGTTTCAAAATATCCGTGTGCACCATAGCCTCTGGCGTGCACTACACGCTCAGGAATGCGTTCGTGATCAAAGTGAAAGATCTTCTCGCGCATTATGTGATCTTCTAATAATCCGGGGCCACGCTTGCCTGCACGTAATGAATTTTGATCGTCACTTACAGGGCAGCCCTGCGCGGTGGTCATGGTAGGGTGTTCATCCGACGCTTTTTGATGCAATTCACCGCCATGCCCTTTATTACCTGAGTATTTAAATGATTCAGCCATGTTTAGTCCTTCATACAGTTTGATTTAATGGGTCAATAGTTTTTATGAGCTTTAAAGCTAAAAGCGACTATGCAAATGCAAAATAAAGACCAGCCATCCAACCTAGCAAAAAAGGGCTGTACAGATAACAATGTAGTATTTGAGGTGATTTATAAAAGAAAAGGTTACACAGGTATGTAACTTTTTCACACAAAAAAAGAGCACTTAAAAGTGCTCTTAGGTTTAAACCGTTTTAAATTTAGTTAATCTTTGCTTTCGTTAACTAAAATAACTTTACGATGTGGGAAAGGTATTTCGATGTTGTTTTCATCAAGTGCTTTTTTAATTAACTCTGGCACCGTGTAAAGAATATCGAAGTAATGCTCGCCCTTACAAAAAGGTCTTACTAAAAAGTCTACTGAGCTGTTGTTAAGTGTTTCTACTTCAACAAAAGGCGCTGGATCTTTTAATATGTGTGGGTGCGCTGCAAGTACGGCATCTATAACTTTACGTACAGCCGTTGTATCTTCACCGTAAGCAACACCAAAATGCATATCCACACCACGAATTGGATGATGTGAATGGTTTATAATTTGCGCGCCCCAAATTTGACTATTTGGAATAATAACCTGTTGGTTATCGAACGTTTGTAAAATAGTAGTAAACATATCTACTTCTGTTACTTTACCAAAACGCCCTGCAGCCTCAATAAAGTCATTTACTTTATAAGGTCTAAATATTAGCAACATAACGCCTGCGGCAAGGTTCGACATTGCACCTTGTAACGCCAAGCCTATAGCAAGCCCCGCAGCACCTAGCAAAGCAATAATAGAGGCTGTTTGTACACCAAAGCGATTTAACACAGCAATAATAACGAACGCTAATATTATGTAGCGAGCCATGCTGCCTAAAAAGCGAAAAAGCGTGTCATCAAGATGAGTGTATTTATGACACAAGCCAATAATTAAATTGCGTACTTTGCCCGCTAACCATAAGCCCGCAAGCAAAATTGCAATTGCTAGTAATATGTTGGTTGCCCACGTAATTGCAGCGGGTAAATATTGATTAATATCAATGTTGTTTATTATGTCTTCCATTATTTTTCCTGTTTTAAAAACTTTTAACTAATTTTAGCTAGTTTTGCTATACCAAGCGCAACAGTTTAACAAAAAATTAACCAAAGTACGAATATAGGTTCAGTTTTACATGTATAAGCACTTTGAAGGAGGGATTTCTTAACTACTGCTTTTAAAACGATGGATTAATAAAATATAATTTTAAGCCCTATTTAGCACCAATATTTAATTAAAGATTATACCCAGTAATATCTTGCTATAACGCAGTTTGACTCATATAGTCAGCAAATTATCACACCTTATTTTTAACATCTTTGTTTATGAAATCTTCTGCTCCTGTTAGTGATTTTGGTACTTTATTAGGTTATGCACCTGGTAATGTTGCTGTTTACTCATCTGATTATGATACGGCTGACGAAAGCATTTATCCTAATCGTAGCGCCTATCGTAGTTACCTAGACGGTATTTACATGGGCTATAAATGGCAATGCGTTGAGTTTGCCCGTAGATGGATGTACCTCAACCATGGTTATATTTTTGATGACATAGCCATGGCTTACGATATTTTTGAGCTGCGTTCAGTACGCGATGTAAATAGCCAAAATAGACTGCCACTAAACGCGTTTAAAAATGGTGCTAAACATCACCCTCAAGTAGGTAGTTTACTTATATGGGAAGAAGGCGGCGAGTTTGAAGAAACAGGCCATGTTGCTGTCGTTGTTGAAGTGCATGAAGATAAAATACGCCTTGCTGAGCAAAATGTAGGACATCAAATATGGCCAACAAATCAAAACTGGTGCCGAGAACTAAAAGCAAAAGTAACTAAAGATGGCGACTATTGGATTGAGTGCTCTTACAGCGACGCCACTATTTTAGGCTGGATGACACAAACTGATGAAACAGAATATGCTGAGCCAACGTCTGAGCTAAACACTGATTTATTTATTATAGAAGCCCATAAAGCAGTAGATACAGGCCAAGCAAACAAGTCATGGTTAAATATTGCGAATGACGATGAAGCTGCCTACGTAGAAATGATGCAAGGCCATAAACTTACATCAGTAGATGAAGAACAGCATAATTACTTTGCGATATCTCAAACGGCGCAGCAAAGCATTGAGCATGCAACAAATGAGCTGCATGGCTTATTTATGCATGCAACCGACTATGTATTGCAGCACCCTGAGTTATTAAAAAAGTTTAATTTACCCGATGTTGTGCTTAATAAAATTCGCCAATCGTGGGATAACCGCTTAAACCAATTAATAACCAGCCGGTTTGACTTTGCCTTAACAGCAGCAGGTTTAAAAGTTTACGAATACAATTGCGATTCGGCATCGTGTTACATGGAAAGCGGCAAAGTTCAGGGAAAGTGGGCAAAACACTTTAGTGTTAAAACAGGTGTAGATGCAGGCCAAAATTTATTTAAAGACCTCGTAAAAGCATGGCGTAAAAGTGAAGTAAAAGGTCTTGTTCATATTCTGCAAGATGATGAACCAGAAGAACATTACCACGCATTATTTATGAAAGAAGCTATTGAAGCCGCTGGCTTTGAATGTAAGTTAGTAATTGGCTTAAGCAAACTTAGCTGGAATGAGTCAGGCAACATAGTAGATGCAGATGGCGCACAACTGAGTTATGTATGGAAAACCTGGTCGTGGGAAACCGCACTTGATCAAATTCGTGAAGAGTGTGAAGCCGACCAATCATTAGGTGATAACTTTGAACCACAATTCAAAGCTGGTGAAACGCCGCGCTTAGTCGATGTACTACTGCGTAAAAACGTGATGGTGTTTGAACCGCTGTGGACATTAATTCCAAGTAACAAAGCTATTTTGCCAATACTATGGAGCTTATTCCCTAATCATAAATATTTACTTAATACCGCGTTTGAGCTTAACGACGAGTTATTACAAACCGGTTATGTAGTTAAACCAATAGTAGGACGCTGTGGCGCTAATATTCAACTTGTTGATGAACAGCAACAAGTTATAGAAAAAACAATGGGGCACTTTGCAGAGCAAGACCAAATATACCAACAACTATTTGCACTGCCTAAAGTAGACGACTACTTTGTACAAATATGTAGTTTTACAGCCGCCGGTAAATACTCTGGTGGTGGCGTGCGTGTTGATAAAAGCATGATCATAAACGGTCATAGCGATTGTATGGCGCTGCGTATTAAATAATAAACAATACTAAGCCCGCAATTTGCTGCGGCTTAAGTTTGTGTAGTCCTTCCCTCTTTTAAGTTTTATAGCTATCTCAAGCGAGTTACTCCTGATAGAGTAAATTTATTAAACACCACAAATTAAGGTATTTCATGGCGAATCAATTTAATGTACTCGGCACACGCTTAAAACTATGTTGCGGTAATGGTGGCTACACACGTGAAGGGTTTTGTTATGTACCAGAATCAGATCTTGGCAATCACAGTGTGTGTGCAATTATGACTGATGAGTTTTTACAATTTTCAAAATCACAAGGTAACGATTTAATAACCCCGAACCCTCTTTACGATTTTGAAGGTTTAAAAGCCGGTGATAAATGGTGCTTGTGTGCGCTAAGATGGCTTCATGCTATTTCAGCAAACGTTGCGCCACCGGTGGTACTTGAATCCACAAATAAAAAATCATTAGAAATAGTGCCGCTCGATGTTTTAAAAGTGCACGAATATAAAGCCAACGTTTAAATACACTTAAGCGTTATTAAATTAAAGTCTGCATATTTTACAAATATATGCAGGCTTTTCAAAAATCCAATCTCCTCTGCAGCCTTAAAAACCTTAACTAAAAACATAACCACCTGTTTTTTAATCACTTTTAAAATAAAGCAACTTACGGCATAGCAGTTGCTTTATTAAGTTTAAGTCACGCTCATCACGCAACATATTATATGAGCAACACATTACTTAATGTAGGAGAAATTATGAGTAACAATAACGAATCAAACAAAACAACTAAATTTACCGCGCCAGGTATGAGTGACGAATCAGCTCAAAAAACAATAGCTACCCTCGATAACCGCATGGTTGCATTGATAGATTTACAGCTTACTCTAAAGCATATTCACTGGAACGTAGTGGGACCTAACTTCATTGGCGTACATGAAATGATAGACCCGCAAGTAGACATTGTACGCGAAATGACAGATACAATTGCAGAGCGAATTGCGACACTTGGTGCAGTACCTGTTGGCACACCAAAATCAATTGTAGATCGCCGTACTTGGGACGAATACCCTGTAGGCAAAGGCCTAGTCACCGAGCATTTGGCTGCGCTTGATAAAGTATATAACGGCGTTAATGCCGATCACCGCAAAGCAATTGAGACTCTTTCTGAGCTAGATCCGGTCTCTGAAGATATGATCACCAGCCAACTAGCCGATTTAGAGCAATTTCAGTGGTTCATACGAGCACATTTAGAATCATCTACAGGCGAATTACAGAGCTAATACATCTAAAGTAAGAAAGCCCAGCATTATTATGCTGGGCTTTTTTTTGCGTAAAAATCTATTTATCACTACCTAGCTTATCGCCCCCACCCCAGCTAGTACAAAATCAATATAAAAACAATAGAAAATTGGTATTACCAAAATGATTTTTAATTATTTTAACCTCTCCACTATTTCGCAAATTTATAAATCATTTCGAACTTTTAATGGTCGCTCTTCCAATTCAATATCACTTAAAAAGTAAACTAAACACGTATAAAAGTACGGCATAAAATTTAAAAATAGTACTAACAAATGTATTAAATAGTACAAATAATATATAAAAATGCCTTTGGTAAAGATACTTCAATAAAATCCATTCAAAATACAAAAAATAAAAACATGCTATAAGCCATTAAATTTATTAAATATAAGCAAAATAAAAGAGGTTTTTGTAATACGCATTGTGAAATTTTGGTAAACAAAGGTTGTAAATAAAGTTGAATTGGATTAATTTCAACCATACCACCTGTATGACACACTACAGGAAAGCAACAGTTAAATTGGTTAACCAAACCAAGTAACAACACACACACAATGACGCAAGTCGTACCCAAACGGGAGAGATACATGAAACTCAATCAAATTACTTCAACATTAATTAATAAACATAAAAGAAGTAGCTCTACAGCAATCAGTGCCGCAGCCCTTTTACTAATGGCTTCTTCAAATATTGCAGCGCAAGAGGCTCCCGCAGCTTCAGAAACGGCAGCTGCAGACATCGAAGTAATTGAAGTAAAAGGCATGCTAGGTAGTATGAAAGCCGCCGCTATGCTTAAGCGTACTGACGGACGTATTGTAGATGCAATTGTTGCTGAAGACATTGGTAAGTTACCTGATAATAATATTGCAGAAGCACTGCAACGTATTACTGGCGTATCTATTAATACCGATTTTGGTGTGGGTGACAGTGTTTCTATTCGTGGCTTACCTCAAAACCGTGTTGAATTAAATGGTCGCTCTACTATTGGTGACTCTCGTGACGGCATTAGCTTGCAAGATTACCCATCAAGCTTCTTAAAAACAGTAGAAGTAGTTAAGTCTCCTACTGCCGATATGATTGAGGGTGCATTAGGCGGAACAGTTAGTTTAAAGACAGTTCGCCCATTAGAGTTAGATAAATTAACAGGCGCAGTTTCATTAGATGGCGAATACGCTGATAAAACAGAAAAAGTAGCACCTATTTTTAGTGGTTCAATTGGTAACAACTGGGACTTTGACGAAATGGGTACCTTTGGTGCCATTGCTATGTTTTCATTCCAAGATCGCGAAATTCGCCAAGATGAAACATCTAGCCGTGTTAAACCTCAAGATATCGAAATTAATGGCCAAGAAGGTAATACACCTAGTGGCAACGCTATCGTAAGAGACGAGCACAGTGTTGAACAATATGTAGAACAACGTAAACGAACTGCTGTAAATTTATCTCTTCAATGGGCACCACAATCTGGTAATGGCATGGTGTATCTTGATTTAAGCGGCACAAAGCGCTCAGGTGAACAAGCTGGTAACTCTATTTTAGGTGTCGCAGGTTCGTTATCAACAGATGCAAATACAACTCAAGATGCTAACGGCGTAAATAATTACACGTTAACAAACGAGTTTGGTATTCCTAAAACATACAGTGACTTTCGTGAAACTGACTCGTTTTCAAATGCACTTGGTGCAGAGTGGAACCTTACTGACAGCATCAAAATCTCTGGTGAAATTGCGGTAGCATCATCAGAAAGCGTAAGACCTGACTCTGAATTTACACTTCGCCCAATCGAAAAATCAACATTTGAAGCAAGTGGCGGAACTCAGCTAACAAATCATTTATATGATGGTGCATTCTCGCAAGACGGTAATAAATTACCAAGCATCATTCATTCAGATCCTAATGCATTTACTGACCCACAAAACTTAGCACTTCGTACGTTTAAAAGTGAAGATAGAAGAACAGACAATGACGAAACAGCTATTCGTTTTGATGTTGAAATGTTTGAGCCACTCAGCAGCTTAAGCTGGGTATCTAAAGTAAAAGCGGGTGTACGTGTTACTAACCGCGATTACGAATATGAGCAATACAAAGTAGAAATTAAAGACATTTATAAAAATGCATTTAACGACTCAGACGGTTCGTTAGCCACTTTATGGGTTGATGACTACAACGCTGCTTTTTCAAATAGCTTTACAACAGTTAGCCACGACAACTCTTTTGACCAACTAGGTCATTCGGGACAAAACGACCTACTAACCTTTTTAAGCTACAACGGTTTATCTAACCCGGCCAATACTTACGCTCAGCTTCAGCAGTTACTTGCAGGTACTAACTTGGCGTCAACAGGTAGCCTTTCAGATAACCAAGAGTTCCAAGAAAGCGCATACCGCAACGTAGTTGAAGATACAGCTGCCGTGTATATATCAGCCTACTTAGACTTTGATAACATCACTGCAATTGTGGGTGGTCGTTATGTAACTACAGATTTAGAATCAAGCGTATTTCTTAATGGCGAAAAAGTAACTGGCGACAATGACTACAGCGACTTTTTACCAAGCTTAAACGTAACGTATAACTACTCAGACGAAACATTATTCCGCTTTGCTGCTGCAAAAGTTATGCGCCGCGCTGACTTTAGCGAACTAAGCCCTGCATTTGACGTTAATAACGACATTACAGGTGCAACGCAAGGCTCTATTGATTTAGAACCATATCGTGCAACGCAATACGACTTATCTGTAGAGCATTACTTTGACCAAGGTAACGTAATTTCTTTCGCAGTATTTTATAAAGATGTTGAATCTTTCTTAAGTAACGAAAGTAGCTGTGTAGCGGCATCAAGCACTTCAACAGGCCAAAACGTAACTCAATGGAACCAAGTATGTCAGCTTGAAGTTGCAGGTGTTTCACAAGATAACCTAGTTTACTCGGATGCAACTGACTTCCCAGTAGATGCTGATGGCTTCAACCATGTTGCAGGCTTACGTGACGCAGGACTAACGGGTATCGATACTGTTAAAAATGTAAATGGTGAAAACGGCTCAGTACAAGGCTTTGAAGTTGGTTATCAACAGTTCTTTACAGACCTACCTGGTGCATTTTCTGGCTTAGGCATTAACGCAAACTACACATACGCAGACAGCGAGCAACCAAACGGTAACCCGTTATTAGATATTTCTAAAAATACGTATAACTTACAAGTATTTTGGGAATACGAAGGTTTCTCTACTCGTCTAGCTTATAACTACCGTGACAGTTTCTTAGATACTGAAAACGAGAAACGTGTAGAAAATATTAACTCAGACGGCAGTATTTCAGCAGAAGGTACTGTTTACGGTAATAACTACCGTGACGACCGCGGCCAGTTAGACTTCTCAGCAAGTTGGGATATTAACGAAAACGTGACCTTAGTAGGTAATGCGACCAACTTAACGGGCGAGCCTTCTATTTACCTATCTGAACTAGGTGGTGCTTGGAAGTACACTGAAGCGGATCGCCGTTACAGCTTTGGTATTCGCGCTAAATTTTAATTTTCCCTAGAAACTAAAGCCTGCTTTTATGCAGGCTTTTTTACGTCTATAAAAAAGTGGCTTTATATTACGTAAAAAACACACCCACCTAGCTATACTTATTTGAATATTAAATTTACTATCAAAACGTTGTAACTATTAGCAGGAAAACTAAAGTGCTGTCGCGTTTATATAATTTTATGCCCGGTTTAAATACATTGCTGCACTATGAACGCCAATGGTTTGCTGATGATGTAAGGGCAGCGCTATCAGTAGCTGCAGTGGCTTTACCTGTTGCCATTGCTTACGCACAACTAACCGGTGTTAACGCCGCCGTAGGGTTATACTCTTGCATACTGCCAATGATGCTATATGCACTTTTTGGTACTTCAAAACAATTAATAGTCGGCCCTGATGCCGCAACTTGCGCCGTTATTGCCGCTGTAGTAACACCTCTTGCTGCAGGTGACAGCTTTAAGCATTGGCAACTTGTTGTCACCATGACCGCTATGACCGGCTTTTGGTGCTTTATAGCCAGTAAATTTAAGTTAGGTGTATTAGCCGACTTTTTATCTAAACCTATTTTAATGGGCTTACTAAACGGCGTAGCTATCACTATTATTGTTGGTCAATTTTCTAAAGTATTTGGTTTTACTTTTGATGAGCGCTACTTACTTGAACGCCTCGGTGGTGTGCCCACGTACCTAGCGCAAACACACGTTCCAACCTTATTAATGGCTTTGTTTACACTGGTGGTCTATTTTGCCATGAAACGGATAAAGCCCACGTGGCCTGCATCTATGTTTGCTATTGCTTTTGGTGCGCTTTTGGTATGGATTTTTGATTTAAAACAATTTGATATAAAAACCATTGGCACCGTAACTGGCGGGCTTCCCGTTTTTAATACCCCTGTTTTTGATTTAGGGATTATTCGTGAGCTGGTGGTACCCGCACTTAACTTAGCCATCGTGAGCTTTGTTAGTATGATGCTAACTGCCCGCAGCTTTGCTGCTAAAAATGGCTACGACATAGACGCCGATAAAGAATTTAGAGCGTTAGGTATTGCCAATATAGCGTCAGCTCTTTCGCAAGGTTTTGCAGTCAGTGGCGCCGACTCACGCACCGCTGTTAACGATGCAACAGGTGGTAAAACACAGTTAGTATCAATAATAGCAGCAGCTATTATTGCGCTCATAGCTGTATTTTTAACAGCCCCACTTGAATTTATTCCAAGCGCAGCGCTAGGTATTGTACTTATTATTGCCTCTGTTCATTTACTCGATTTAAAAGCGGTTTGGCAATTAAAACGAAAAGACAAACACGCATTTTATCTCGCCTCAGCCACCTTACTTGCTGTGTTATTTATTGGCGTTATACCAGGGATCACACTTGCTGTATTACTGGGGTTATTTCAATTTATTCGCACTGTTATGCGCCCAACAGACAACATATTAGGCGTAGATGTTAACGGTGTAGTAAGAAGCTTAGACGCCACAGATAAAGCAAAATCGGTGCAAGGCGTGTTTATCTATCGCTTTAATTCACCTTTAACTTACTTTAATGCCAGCTACTTTAAACGCAGATTACTTGAGCAATACGCAAGGCAAAAAGACGACACTCAATGTGTAATAATTGACGCTGTGCCCTGCTTTACTCATTTAGATTTAAGTGTAATGGCCATGCTTGCAGATCTCGACGTTATATTTAAAAAGCGCGATATAAGGCTTGAGCTTGCAGGTAGAAAACGTCAGTTACTTTCGTGGTTTGATATTGCAGGAATGAAGTCAGGAAAAGAAGGTATATATATTCATTCAGATTTATACATCGCCCTAAAAAGAAATAGCGTAAGCAAGCACACGCAAGAGGTTAGCTTGTTTGAGTCAGACGAAAATAAAGAACCGCTCACACAGCAATAAAATACAATAAGCAGATCAGCTAACTGATCTGCTGTTTAGTATTAATTACTTTTTATACTTTTGGGTAGTTTGAAGGAAAAAACGCTTTTTTAGCGTCTTCATCAAACTCTTTTTTAAAGGCTATATCAGTACCAATTGCGCGTGCGCGTGCAACCGCTGGGCGGCTATCAATGCTTTCAAACCAACGCTTAAGATTTGGGTACGGTGCTAAACCCTCTTTACCTAATACAACCGTTGCTTTATCAATCCAGCCCCATGCAGATACATCAGCAATGGTATATGTATCACCCACAATAAAGTCACGACCTTCAAGGTGAGTATCAAGTACTTCGTAATGGCGCTGCGCTTCACGTAAATAACGATTAACCGCGTAATCAAGCCCTTCTGGCGCCATGTGTCTAAAGTGTACACTTTGCCCTGAATACGGACCTAAACCCGATGCGATAAACATTAACCACGACAGCATTTCAGCGCGGTCATCGCCCTTGCCTTCAAGCTTCCCATATTTTTCAGAAAGGTACATTAAAATAGCATTCGAATCGAACACACGCGTTTCACCATCAACAATTGCTGGCGCTTTAGCGTTTGGATTAATTGCTTTAAATTCAGGTGTATGTTGCTCACCTTTTAAAGTATCAAGAGGAACAAGTTCAAACGGTAAGCCTGTTTCTTCTAAAAAGAGCGCAACCTTCATTGGGTTAGGAGTATGGTGAAAATAAAATTTAATCATGTAAAGTTCCTCAATAATTGAGCAATGATTAAACCACAACTTGAGCGGGTGTTCAAATTAAGTTTTAACTAAGTAAAATACACAGTTAAAACGTGATCTAATTGTGAGTACTTCGTGATACTTCAATCGTAAAAATCACTTATGCTAAAGAAAAAATAAACTTTTGTAAGAAGTAATATGCTAAAAATCAATTGCAGAAGCAACAAACTAAAAGCATGGCAAGTATTAGCACTACTCATATTTGGCCCATTAAATAAAAAGCCGATATTGAGCAACGCTCAATATCGGCTTTATTAATCATTTAATTTTGTCTAAATTAATCGGCTAAAGTTGGAACTGTAATAGGAATTACAACCCTTCTTACAACTGCGCTACCATCACCTCTTATCCAAAGTATCACTTCGTAATTTAATTCCTCAAGAGAGGCATTTTTAATCCCTTTCAAATTAATTTCAAAGGTCACTTCTTCATTTGGTTTAACGTTCTCAATTAATACAGGGGTAACAGTTTCAACCCACTGCTCTCCTGAAATCACTTCAATTGAGAGATCGATTTCTTTTAAAGCCTCATCAAGAGCTGAAGAAATAGCCGCTGCAATTTCGTTACTATCATACGACAATAAAAATGTTTGTCCTTTGGTAGCTAACACAATTGAATCTAAATCATCTGTAGCTAAGCCAATTGAGCCGCTTTGCAATCCAAATACAGTCACACCTTTTTCTTGTAATACATTGATGACCTCAGTTTTGCCCGCACCCGGGTAATTCTCATCTATATCTGAATCATGAAATGGCGCGTCTGTCGCTAATAAAATAACTTTTAAAGCACCTTCACGCCAACCAATATTCATAGGTTCAATATCACCTAAACTAGTATAATTTCCATCGTTGTCTATATCTCTACCAGCTCCAGTTACAGCTTGGTACAAACCTTCTAACTGTGATTCTTGATAATCATTACCTGAATAAATGGTTAAATTATTGATTCCTGTTTTTGCGGCATCTATATCTGTAGTCACCGACTGTAATAAATAGAACGCTTCATCACCATCGTATTCATGGCCGTATCCATCAATAGGAAAGTCTGAGAAAGCAGAAACCCCAAAAGCAACATTAATTCCACGACCAGATAAGTTTTCTAATATATTGTCAGCTTGCTCTTTTAAGCTGGCTATATCATCAGTATAACTACCGCTAACATCAATTAAAAACATGACATCAATTGCTGTCACAGTAGTTTCAGGTAAGGTAAAGCTTAACTGCGAAGTAGTTTTATCCCCTTTAGATAAAGCAATTGGTGCCTTAACATCTAAAACAGAATCAACAGTTAAATCGGCTGTTTGTATTGCAGAGTGAATATTTAGTAACTGCGTAGGACCGGTTGTGCCTAGAGCTTTTGACTCTTCAGAAAGCGTTAAATTAGAAGATGTAGCAACTAAAATATCTTTAATCTCCGCTGCTTTTAATGAACTATTAATTCCTTTCACAATCCCTGCAGAGCCTGTTACTAAAGCGGCTGAAAATGATGTACCTACGCCTAAGCTACCATCAGTATTCCCCCACCCCATTTGATCACCAGGAGCCGCAATATTTACGACGTTACCCATACGTGTAAAATCAGTTTCTTTATCATCTGCATCTGTTGCCGCTACAATCAATGTATTTGTTTGCCAAGCATCTTGGGCGATATCATTGATATCAACTAAAAGTTGATCATCATTTTTTTCACAGTTATTACCAGCCGAATAAACTAGTAATACATCTTTTTCTTTTGCGTATTCCACTAAGTTAGTTTGTTGTAGACGCCAATTTCTATTACTTTTTAATCTAACTTGTGAGTCGTCAGCACAAGTGCTTGTATCACCCCAAGATATATTTACAATGCTCGCACCGCTATCTATAGTCGCCTTAGTTCCTGCTATTAAATCTGTTATATAAGTTTTAATAGGAGATTCAGATGAACACTCTTCAGTAGTTGATCCATCCTTACAACGCTTAACATAAATATCGGTATGTATTAAGTTGGCACTGTGATCAACACCATACACAGCACTGCCTTCACTCGTGTTATGTCCTGCAATAAAGCTAGATACCCACAACCCATGAGAACTATCAGTTTCTGTATCATCACCTTCAACAACACCAAATTGGCCATTCTCTTGTGCGCGTAGACGAGTTAAGCGAGAGCTTTCAATGCTAATTTGTCCTGCACCTATACCGGTATCAACAACACCTAATGTCACTGGCGCTAAAGTACGTTCTTGTAATGCATCCCATGCTTTATCTGCGGCTACAGCTTTAACCCAATAATCTCCAGAAAAAAGAGACTCATCAGTGCTTTCCTCTGCAATATATTGTATTACAGTGTTTTTATTTTTGATTACATGATTATAATTACTAATCAGACTTAAGTTTTTTGACTCTATAACAGTATTTAAACCTGCATGCCTAACGCCACCCATTTCCCCAATTTTTGTTATCAAGCTATTTTCAGAAGCGCCTTCTCTAACTCTTATCTGTAATACTTTTAATGCATCATCAAAACTTGCGATTCCAGCATCATTATTACTAATCTCATCAAAAACAGCTTCTAATTCAGCTTCTGTAACATCATCGTTTAAATGTACTAATACTTCATTCAGCGCTGCTTCAACGGTTTGCCCATCTATAACAATATTTTCACTACCACCAGGTATAGACATAACACTTGCGGCAACATTAGTCACATCAACAAAAACACTACTTGTAGCTGTTTGACCATCATTATCTGTCACTGTTAAGTCAAAAGTTAACGTTGTATCAAAATCAACTTCTGGAGCAATAAATTTTAAAGAATCATTAGTTAAGTTATCAATTTCAATGATAATGCCGTCAGTTTGTTGCCAAGCATACGACACTATTGAGCCATTAGAATCCTCTGCTATGCTTGTAATTTCTACTTCTGTATTTTCTTCAACAGTGACTCTTTCGTTTAAGCTCAATGTTGGTTCTACTAGTACATTTTTAATAGTAATTGAAATAGAGTCAGATGCAGTCAAACCACCATCATCAGTAGCAACTAATTCAAATACAACAACTTGCTCTTCATCTACTTCTGGCGCTGTAAAAGAAAGGGTGCTTGTATCTAAGCCGCTAAGCTCTAAATCAATCCCAGAGGTTTGCTGCCATGCATAGCTTACTATTGTACCGGTTGAGTCTTCAGCTGTTCCTGTAAATGAAATAGATTGATTTTCATCTACGATAAGATCAGCTCCTGCATTTACTGAAGGTGCTGTATTGGCTACTACTTTAGGTGTTTCACTAGTACTAGATGGGTCTTTATCACTGCCACACGCAGTTAAAATAGAGGTTGCGATTAAACACAATGCAAAGCACTTTGTCTTTTTCATTTAATAAATCCTTTTGAAATTTACTGATTTTTAGTAAATCAAACATCCGTTTAAAACTAAAATCGGGTGTTTTGACCCAATAAAAAGTTATACTGAAACCTTATTTTAACTAAATGACACTTAAAGGCAACAATTAAAAGTCAAATAAAACAACAGGATAGCAACTTAAGCAACACAATACCGTACCACTTATCAGAACAATAAAAAAATAAAACACAAATAATTAACTTAATTAAAATAATAAAACGAAGCGATACTTCCTAAAACAACTCACTCCCCCCTTATTTCTAGATAAAAAGGCTAAAAAACTAATTAGCATAATATTTATTAGGTAAATATAACCTTGATAAATATCGCAACTTTTATTGCCAATAACTAAATAAAAACTCAAAATTTGATAACCTCTATATAAAAAAAACACTTACACACTAAAGGTTGACGCTTTCAACTAACAAACCATCAAATTAAGTATAATATTTCCTAAAAATAAAATTTAGTCATGTAAAGTATTTCAATAATTGAGCAGCTAAATAAAATACACAGTTAAAACGTGATTTAATTGTGAGTATTTCGTGATACTTCATTCGTAAATATCATTTAGGCTGAATGCAATATCAGCCTTTGCGAGAAGTAACATGCCTTTTAAAGCAATATCCCGTCCATTTTTAATCTCACTTGTTGGGTTAATAATTTTTTGCTTTCAAAGCCAAGCTGCTGAGCAAGTAACTATTTCCAGTACAGCTAATCCGACTACCTTTTTAGAGCTTTACACATCGCAAGGTTGCAGTAGCTGCCCACCAGCAGAGCGCTGGATTTCAACGTTTACAGATGATGAAAAACTATGGACTGATTTAATCCCTATTAATTTTCATGTTACTTATTGGGATTATTTAGGATGGAAAGACCCGTTTGCCTCTGCTGTTTTTAGTAAAAGACAACGCACGTATAAGGCACTCGGTAAAAGTAGGATTGTAGCTACTCCAGGATTTATGGTTAACGGCAAAGGGTGGCAAGGTTGGTTTTATAAACAAGCTATTCCTGTAGCTAAAGCCCGTTATTTAGGTAATTTAAAAGCGACTATAAACAACAGTAAAATTAATCTCGAATACGATACTGTTAATACCGAAGATAATACTAACCAAAACTTAATAGCCCATGTAGCTCTGTTAGGCTTTGGCATAGAAACACAAATACACAGCGGCGAAAACGCAGGCCATAAGTTAAAACACGACTTTGTTGTTATTGGCTACGAGCAAAATAACATGCAGACCAAGCAGCAATTATCATTAACTGACTTAACCATGCCTCGCGCTAAAAAAATATCGCCAACAAAGCAAGCCTTAGTGTTTTGGGTATCTAAAAAAGGCAACCCTACTCCACTACAAGTTGCAGCCGATTGGTTTTAAAAATTAAAGTTAATTGAATAAATTTACTAATTAATAACTCAGCGCGCAATAAATGTCCCTGTATATCAACTATAGAAAAAGGCTTTCAATAATTTAAAAACTAATGAATTAGCATTGTTATTACAAAGAATTTATTCTTTTTTATTGTGTGCATCTGTATAAAACATAAATAACATTGTATTTACATCGACTTTTGTTTATAAAGTAAGTTGAATGGACTCTTGAAATAAGTAATTGACTTATAAGTATAAAAATCAAGCGCCTATCAATAAAAATTTCTGCAATTATCTATATGGACAAAAATTTATGCGAATTAACCAAAGCCACATTAAAACAATTGTAATCGCTGCAATTACAGCTTCGTCTTTAGCTGGGTGTGCTACAACATCATCAAAAGTAGTAGAAACACCAACTGTTGCTAGCTATAACACAACCTACTCAGGTACAAAAAGCAAACTAGTCGTAGGTCAGTTTGTAAACCGTTCGAGCTTTCAAAATGGTATATTTTCATCAGGCCAAGACCGTTTAGGCAGCCAAGCAAAAACAACACTAATGAGCCACTTACAACAAACAAATCGCTTTAGTGTGCTTGATCGCGACAATATGGCAGCCCTTGCGGAAGAGGCAAAGTTAACAGGTACAAAACAAGTTCTTAGCGGTGCTAAATTTGTTGTAACTGGTGATGTAACAGAGTTTGGCCGTAAAGCCATTGGCGATCGCCAGCTTTTTGGTTTATTGGGTAAAGGTAAATCGCAAATTGCTTATGCTAAAGTAACGCTAAATGTTGTTGATGTTACTACATCAGAAGTTATTTATTCAGTGCAAGGTGCTGGTGAATACAGCCTATCAGAACGTGAAGTTATTGGTTTTGGTAGCACAGCTTCATACGATGCCACATTAAATGGCAAAGTACTTGACCTAGCTATTCGCGAAGTCGTTAACAAGTTAGTTACTGGTCTTGAAGCTGGCCAATGGGGCAATAAATAATGAAAAAGCTAATTACCTTAGCATTTGTTTGTATAGCCCTAACGGGTTGTAACTCAACGAAAGAACCTATTTACTATTACGGCGACTATAGCACTGCCGTATACGCCTATTTAAAAGCAGATGACGTAACAGCCGAAGAGCAAATTAGTATGCTTGAGCAAATTATTGCCGATGCCGCAAACAAAAGTAAGAATGTTGCACCTGGCCTACATGCTCACCTAGGTATGCTGTACTTTGAAACGGGTAATCCTTCATTAGGCACTACTCACTTCGAAACTGAGAAATCACTTTTCCCAGAATCAGTTCATTACATCGACTTCCTTCTAAAATCTGCGAAAGGCGCTTAATATGCTTAATTTAAAATCATACACAGCGATCGCATTACTCGCATTACTCGCTGGTTGTGTTTCACCTCCACCAGCACATAACTACACAGCATTTAAACAAGCAGACCCTCACTCAGTTATTATTTTACCTCCGCTAAATAATACACCTGAAGTAATTGCACCATACAGTGTGATGACTCAAATGGTCGCGCCTATAGCTGAGTCGGGTTTTTATGTTTTTCCTGTAGCTTTAGTTGATCAAACCTTTAAAGGTAATGGCCTCACTGTTGCAAGCGACGTACACCAAGTACCGGTGAATAAATTACATGAAATTTTTGGTGCAGACTCTGCGCTTTACATCACTATTGAAGAATACGGCACTAGCTATGTTGTAATTTCTAGCGAAACAGCTGTAACTGTGTCAGCCTCACTAGTTGATTTACGCACTGGCGAGCAATTATGGCAAGGCAAAGCAAGAGCCTCTTCAGCTGAACAACAAAGTAATGGCGGTGGTGGCCTTGTAGGTATGCTTGTTATTGCAGCAATCAATCAAATTGCTGAAACGGTAACCGATAAAGGCTTTGAAATCGCAGCAATGACTTCAACACGCTTACTTTCTTCAGATGTTTACAACGGCTTATTATATGGACCTCGTTCACCTAATTATGGCCAACCAGCACCAAGCGAAAAGAAAAAATAACTCTTATTGTTATTAACCTAAATATTAAAAAGGCCGAATCATTAAATGGGATTCGGCCTTTTTAATAAAAGCTTACCTAGCTAAAAACCTTAGCAAAGTTACTTTTAAGTATTTAGAGCAGATTTTAAAATACGAGTTTAAAAACCAATATTAGTCACAATAGAAAAAACATTTCAAAAAATAATAATAGAGTAGCAAAATGCAATGTCTTTTTTTTAGCCGGTTCTACATGTTAAAGTTGTCATTATCACTAAATTACTCTTATAGTGAATCTATATAAATATTGAGCAATACTATGATAAAAGCACAAATACCAGCTGACGAAGAATCTAGATTAAAGGCCCTTTACGAGTATGAAATATTAGATACTGAAGCCGAAAAAGTATTTGATGATTTAACTCAACTTGCTTCTGATATTTGTGAAGCCCCCATATCACTTATAAGCTTAGTTGATCCACAAAGGCAGTGGTTTAAATCAAAGTATGGTATCGATGTAGACTCCACCGAAAGAGATATCGCATTTTGCTCTCATACAATACTGCAAGACCAAGTATTTGAAATACAAAACGCTCTACTTGATGAACGTTTTTATGATAACCCTCTAGTAACCAGCGATCCAAACATTCGGTTTTATGCGGGCACACCGCTAGTTACACCTAGTGGCAGCACAATTGGTACATTATGTGTTATCAGCGACCAGCCTAAAAAGCTAACTCAAACACAAATTAACGCACTGAAAA
Source organism: Pseudoalteromonas sp. LC2018020214 (assembly GCF_016598755.1). Classification (NCBI taxonomy): domain Bacteria; kingdom Pseudomonadati; phylum Pseudomonadota; class Gammaproteobacteria; order Alteromonadales; family Pseudoalteromonadaceae; genus Pseudoalteromonas; species Pseudoalteromonas sp. LC2018020214. Next base: position 783,080 of record NZ_CP066804.1, on the reverse strand, counting down.
TACTTGGCAAAGAAGTTATCGCGCAACTTGAGCTCAGGTTAAACAACAGAAAGCTGGCCACTGCATTAAAACAGCAACAAATACATAATAAAAATCTTGAAGAACTAAAAAAAGAAGCTGACACAGCTAACACTCTAAAAGGTCGATTTTTAGCAAATATGTCGCACGAGCTAAGAACCCCGCTGCACGGCATTTTAAATTTAGCTGAGTTTGGACTAGCAGAAACTTCAAATATAGAAAAAGATAACGCCCTAAAAAGTATTTTAAGCTCCGCGAATATACTCTCAAATATTGTAAATGACATTTTAGACTTTTCAAAAATTGAAGCGGGTAAATTAAATATTGAGAATATTAACTTTAACTTGAGCGAAGTCATTAACAATGTAATTAATCCACTAATGAAACAAGCCACAGATAAAGGCATAAAATTTATTCCATCTATAGATAAAAATATCGCCACAACCTTAAAAGGCGACCCTGTCAGAGTTTCTCAAATTTTAAATAACTTATGTTCAAATGCGATTAAATTTACACAACAAGGCCAGGTAGAGTTTAAAGTCACTGTAAAAGAGAACTCCTTAAACACGCAAAATATTGTATTTGAAATAACCGATACGGGTATTGGTATTAGTAAAGCTGCGCAGCAAAATTTATTTCAAGAGTTTCATCAGGCTGATTCATCTACATCTAGAAAGTACGGGGGCACGGGCCTTGGCCTCTCCATTTGCACCAAGCTAAGTGATTTAATGAATGGCAAAATCAACTTCACGAGTAAAGAAGATAAAGGTTCTGTATTTACTTACCAACAAAGCTTTGAAACATCAGAACTCGATGAATTATTAAAACCAAATAAAGAAATAACCGATTTACAAGGGTGCACTATTTTGGTTGCCGAAGACAATAAAGTAAATCAAGTTGTCGTAAGTAAAATGCTACAAGCTCATAATGCGAAAGTAATATTTACCGAAAATGGCAAAGAATGCGTTGATTACTTTTTTGCCAACCATGTTGATTTAATTTTTATGGACATTCAAATGCCAGTGATGGATGGAGTGCAAGCCACTAAGATAATTAGAGAGCAACAAACAGGTAAAACAACGCCAATTATTGCCATGACAGCCAACACCATGAAACCAGATATTAAACACTATTTAGACATTGGTATGGATGGCTATTTAACGAAGCCATTTAATAAAGATCATTTAAATAGCTTGCTCAATGTTTATAATCCAAAAAACTCAAATCTCAAAAATTTAGCAGTTAAAGTTAGTAACCCAAACATTACGAGTGAACGTAAGCTAAAACAGATATGCAATGAGCTAAAAAAGTTAATTTCAAATGCCGACAGAGTCAGTCTATGGTTGTTTAATCACGACTATACTGCCATTAATAGCTTAATTTTCCTTGATGAAAAAAATGAGATAGTAAGTAATGCAGTTTTAAAAGCTGAAGACTTTCCTGCATACTTTGACTATATTTTAGAGCATAAAGTATTAGACGCATCAGATGCGAGAAACCACGAAATCACTAAAAACTTAACCAAGGTTTATTTTGAACCATCAAACATTTACTCCTTGCTTGATTACATCTACTTTATTGATAACAAACCGCTAGGTGTTATTTGTTGTGAAAGTGTTGGCTCAAAAATTTCATGGAGCCATGCAGATAAACTGTCACTTATTAAAGTAGCTGATGTAACAACCTTGTTTTTATCCAAACAGTTGAAATCATAGTAGCTACTTTGATTTACTAAGCATCGCTTTTAAATCGGTAAATGGAGAATGTGTTGCAGCCTCAACTTTTCGCTCTGTAGTCGACCCGCCATACATAATATGTTCGTGGTATTTATTGTGCTCATTGTCGTGGCAATAAATACACAATAACTCCCAGTTACTGCCATCCTCTGGATTATTACTATGGTTATGATCTATATGATGCACCGTTAACTCTCGTAAATTAGAGTACTCAAACTCACGGGCACAACGCCCGCATACCCAAGGGTATAATCTTAAGGCTTTAATTCGGTAACCTTCCTCTTGCTTCACATAAGCCTGAGGTACTGCGTTATTCTTACTCATAGTATTCCTGGTAAATTTACTATTTCGGTGATCAATACTAAAAAAACTTAATTACTGACAAATCACCAAAAGAAGTATCTATATGCCGGCCTGTTTGCTCCCACGCGCGTAGTACGACCATAAGTTTTTTATTGTCGGAAGTCCAAGAAATTCCACCGCCGTATGCTTCAACTTTTTCGGCGCCCGAATCTTTTAACCCCAACCCAGGGTTTGTGTTTTGAATATGCCCTTTACCTACTTTGTATTCAGCAAATACGTGAACATTATGCGGTAACGAAAATGATAAAAGCGAGCCAATACTCGCCCCGTACGAATTAGAAATTAACTTAGTGACCTGTGGTGCAGACGAATTTAAAAAATCAGCCTGAAACACAATATTATCTTTATTCTCAAGAGATACATGCTTGAAAGACCACGCGCCAACAATACTTAACGACATATCAAATTTGTTACTTAGCTTTGGCCTATTAAGAAAAAAATGCTCAAACAAAGACGCTTTATTATTGAAGGTATAAAAGTTGTGTTGGCCAGATAGCTCAAACTTGGTTGAACGTGTATTTTGCGAGAAAATTTGATCCGTTTGATTGCCGCTTAAATTGCTAGCCGTGCTTTGCAGCCCTTCAAGCGTTTGATAGTTAAATGTGATTTTAGAATTTTTAAATTTTCTATACGAGAGCAGTATATCTTGTGTTTTTGTTTCAACATCATCTTCAAAAATATCGGCAGAGTAGCCAATTTCAATATCGTTAATATCAAAAAACACACCCACACGCTGGTTATTTATGGGCTCTAACGAAAACAGTGTTTTTTGATTACTCTGCGCCAAGTCATCGTTTATTAGCGCGTGGCTAGTGCTTGGGTTTGAAATAGTGGTTCGTACCGATTTTAAGTCGAAGTCAAAAGCTAATACAGAACCAGATAGAAATGCCGATAAAACGGCAAAGCCCACAATAACTAAATAATTGCGATTCATTAAAAACACTCAAAGATTAATTTGTATTAGAGTAGCGTTTTTTTCACCTTAACTTATCACAAAAGATTAACAATTTATGAAAACTTTAAATAAAGTTCTTTATCTAACTTTTTTAAGTGCTTTCAAGGTCAAACTCATTCACATGCTTAACCAGCTCCGGAAAAAACGTTAAAAACACGTTTTCTAATTCATTGTAGTTACGCTTTATATCATCAGCCGCGCCCGCAAAAGTGTTCGTAAAACGAATGCGTTTGGCTATGTTATCGAGCGCAAGCCCTACTCCCTCAACGGTTTCGTACTCTTTAAACCAATCGTTTTTAGTCATACTTGTTACAACGTGCTGCATTCGCGCTGGCATAACAGGTATGCGATTATTCAAAAGCTGATAGCTGGTGTACTTAAAATCACTTAAAGGTTGCTTGCTAAATCGCTGCCAATGCACAATTAAAAAATGATCAAACACCACATCAATAGCCACACCAGCAAAGCGTTTACGCTCAGGTGAAAAGTATTGTTTAGCGTGTTTTACTTCGCGGTGAGAGTCGGTAAATTTATCAACTAAATAATGGTTATCGAGGCCATTTTTAACTGTGTTTGGTAAGTGTTTTACATATCTTTTTCCACCAAAGTCACCCAACAGGTTCCCAAAGTGAGAATCGGCTGTGGGCTGCGCTAAATAAAGATGAGCTAAATAATTCAAAGTGTTCTCTGATTGGCCAATACAAATAAATAATAACGCAAGTTTAAACTAAACTCACATTCGTGTTTAAAGCAGTACTTATGGTTTTGCTTACCAATTTCACTCAAACACGCCGTAAAGTATTGTTTAAACAGGTAAATATAAAACGAGTATATAAAAAACCGTTAAATCAGCTGTAGCGGCTTTTTAATACTTCAGCCTTGTTGTTAGTTTGATCAAAACTAATTACTCGACTTTACCCAATTTCCATTATCATTTTTGCTATAACTATTTTTAACCGCCGACCAAGCTACTTTGTGCGCTGTTGTTTCGCGGTCATCATCGTTTTTTCTATCGCTAGGGTCCTTATAGGTATCCCACGCACTATTAAACGCCTCTTGATATATCTCTTGAGCATGTTTAGGTAAGTTACTTTTTACCGACTCAGGTAATTCATCACGATTTTTATATGGCATAACTTTCTCCTTATATTTACTCAATTACGCCACAAGCAACACGTTTGCCACCGCCACCTAATGGCTTTGGCTTATCTGCATAGTTATCACTTCCTTCGTGAATCATTACTGCGTGTTGTTTAAGTTTTTCAAGCGTGAGCCTTGGTGCTAAAACAGGCGATTTAGCTTGGCCACTTTCATTTACATACAACGCCGGTAAGTCGCCTAAATGGCCATCCCCCCAAGGAGCATCATGATGCTCGCTAGCTTTTGGATCGAAATGCCCACCAGCGGCGCCTCCCAGCACAACTTTATCGCCTTTTTCCTTGGGTTCACAACTAGCAAATTGGTGAACATGAAAACCATGCTGCCCCGGTGTTAAACCTTTTAAACTTGGTGTAAAAACAACGCCGTTATCATTTTCTGTTAGTGTAATAGTACCTAGTGATTGCCCTTGGCCTGACTTAGTTACTTGGTGCATTTGAACTTTTACATTAGCCAGTGCGCTATTTTGTAGTAACACACCGGTAAGTAGTATCGCAAAAGCTGGTTTTAAAACACGGGTTGAAGGTCTTTTAGCGTTTGAATCAAACTGCAAACAATTCATCGTCATCTCCTCGTTTAGTATCAAATTAATAAAGCAATAACGCTAAATTAAGCGACTATTAAACAAGTAGTTTCAATGTATATACCAGCCCTACGCGTAAACATGATTTTATGTATTATTTATTTTTAATTTATTGATTAAAAAGTAAATTTATAGTTTTTATTACGTTTAAATAAATAGCTAATTAATTAAAAAAACTGACTTTCACCCAAAAGTTAAGCAAAAACCAAGGCATATTTACAAACAGAATGGCAACTTTACAAAACTCATAAAAGAAGATTACCGACGATCCAACCCAAAAAGACAAGCCAAGTTAAAAAGTAGCTATTAAAAAGGCCGTTATTATATAGGCGGTAGTCTCGAGAGTTGGTGTTGTTAGGGAGGCCTTACGACATGTAATAAAAAGCGCCTATCTAAATAAGTCTTTTCTATAATCAAAGCATGTTTAAAACCAATTTACTTATATATGGAGTTTATTTAATGACAAAAAATTACGTTAATATTTATAATTGCTCCGCCGTTAAAAACGAAAAAAAGGTGAAACTAAGTTTCACCTTTTTAATTAATTTTGAAACTAATTAGTTAGCATTAAGCCGTAGAAACGTTACTTGCGCCTGCATTGTTAAGTATTTCTTCAATAGCGTTTTTGTTGTCACTATCGTACTTAACACCAATTAATATAGAGCCCTTTTCAATGGCATCTTCATAATACTTAATTTCGTGCTCAGGAATAAATGCACCAATTGCAGCACCTAAAGTACCACCTACTGCGGCGCCTGCGCCACCAGCAGCAAATGCTGCGACTAATGGTCCGGCAACTAATAAGCCCGTACCACCTGTTGCTACAGTACCTACTGCAGTAAAACCGCCAATAATTGCAGCAAGAATACCACCTGAAGCCGCGCCTACAAGGCCACCTTCAGCGGCTTTTGTACCTTCGTCTACAGCAAAATCTTCCTTTGCGTATGAGTCGTTGGCTACAATGCTTATGTCAGCTTCATTAATACCTAAAGCTTCTAATCTATAAATTGCGAGTGTTGCTTGTGATGCACTTTCGAATAACCCAGTAATAACGGTACTCATAATAACTCCTTTATTTTATTTAAGAAAATACACTTACTACAAAGCAAAACCCGAACCAAAAATTTAACTATTAAAAATCAGTGCCTTACATAAATTATTGTATCAATTTACTTATTTAAAAGGTAAAAGTTGCTAAGCTTTGTAAAAAACTCCTACCTAATATAAGAAAACTTACTAGTAAGCAGTACGCAGCTTTAACATAAAATAAATTATTACTTACTCCACGTAATTTCAGCTAATTGGTTGGTCGCTGTTTGATGAATGATCAACCCATTATTCCCCATGCGCATATGCCTAATTAAGCCAGAGTAGACTCCTTCTTTACTCGGAATTTGCCAGCTTTGCATGGTTTCGGTATTAAGGTCGAACCTTACTAAGGTTTCAGGACGCTTGGCTGACTCGTTAAACCAAATGGCGTTATCTGCATATTCAATTGCATACGGGTGGCTGTTTTCACCACTGGGATTATCCCACTGCGTTATTTTACCGTTTTTGGGGTTATAGCGGCCAAGTTTACCCATACCAGAGTTAACATAAAAAACCATATCGTCAGGTGTAATGGCTAATCGCCTAGTATGCGTTTTAGCGCCTGGGAGTTTAATCTCACTAAGCTCCATGGTATTTTTATCAACTTTAACCAAACAGTTACTACCATTACACGACACCCACGGCGTGCCTTTTGAATCGAGCTTAATACCATATGGGCGTGAGCCTTTAGTGGGTAAAGTAGCCAATTGAATATCGCCAGTTGTAGGGTCTAGCTTGCCAATCATATTGCTATGCTGGAGGGTAAACCAAAATATTCCGGCTTCATCAAATACACCAGTATGCGGGTCGCGGGCATTTTTATTTGGCATTTTAAACACTTTAAATTTTTCGGTTTTTAAGTCTAAATATCCAACCGTGCCATTTTTATTGCCTAAAAACCAAGGGGTTTGATTTTTATCAAGCGACACACTGTGCGCATAGGTGCCACTTGGCAGTGTGTACTCTTTCATATCGCCGGTTTGAGGGTCTAACCTGCCTAAAATATTACCCCACTGGCCAACCCACCAAATAATGCCATTTTTGCCTTGCACCGGATCGCGAGCCCGTTGCCCAAGCGTTGGCACTTGCCAGTACTTAAAATTGAGCTTTAAATCGCCCGTAACAACCTTAGACTCGCGCTTAGTGTTAACAGGATAATGCTCAGCTAAATAAGCACTTATATCTTTATTAAGCGCGGTATCTGCGCCCGCATCAACCATATAGCTTATTAATGTTTGCCAGTCCTGCTGGCTATAACCCGCGCTGCGCTCAAGGTTAGTTAAACTATGGCAACTAGCACAAAGCTGCTCAACTACTGGCCCCTTATCGTTGCTCAGCACTGGTAGCGGTGCAAACAAAGTGCCCGACACAGCCATTACCAAAACGTATTTATTAAATAAAAATCGATTTTTACTCATAACGCCCTCCCTTGTTTTTTAATATTAAAGCATAGGGTGAAAGTGTTTACTATCTGTACAGCAATGAGTGCGATAAGCCGCCTAGAAGGTAAGTTAAATTGCAGAGTTAATATCTAAAAAGAAGATTTTGAGCAGAGTTGCGCACGCTCTACAATGGTTATTTAGCTTGTGTGTAAATGTGGTGAAAGTGTGATGTGAGTGTGGTTTTAAACGACTAATTTGCATAAAACAAGAACGCCCTGATTTAAAAGCGCCTCAGCCTATCGGTACATAAATTGCTGTTATAAATATTCTTACTTAAAGAGTTATACATAAATAACGCTGCCGTTAATTATAAAAAGGAGAACATTATGAGTAATAAACAACTAATTACGACAATAGGTATAGGTCTCGCCGCTGCATCAGCAGGTATGTTAACAAGGAAAACTTTACAAAAATCGTGGGAAAAGGTTACCAACGAACCAGCTCCAAAAGATAGACCAAGCGAAGAAACAGATCTTAAAGAGGCCGTTACATGGGCAGTAGTCTCAGGTATTGGTGCGGGTGTTGCAAGAATGGCCGTACGTTATGTACTAGACAAGCGCCGATCCAAATAAACCTTCCCTATTAATACCTCTTATAAGTATTAAGCGTAATGTGGTGAGGCGCTAAAGGCGCCTTGCGACAACCACTCCCCAGTTGTCGCAAGCAACTTAAAAAGACCTCAAACAAGGTTATTTAACCATAGAGTTAAATGTCCAAATTAAGGCTCTGTAATAAAATTTGAAATGTCGGATGGCACGGCTACGAAGCTTATCCGACCTACGCAAGTTGTAAAAGCCAAAGTCGCCTTCCAACATGCACTCCTAAATTTTAAGCAAATACACTCTATTGAACATTAACTCCCTTTCAAAGTTGTTGCCTGCCTACAAGCTTGCGTATAATGCCCATATTCCGGCTGCACTTTTTAGCCGCTAACTTGGATTTTAATAATGAAAAAACTCTCTGCAGTGCAAATAAAACAGCAAGCGCTTGTACTTAATACTGCTGAAAAATTAGAAGAGCAAGGCCGCACTGAGCTACCTGGTATGTTGCAATGCTGGTTTGATGTGGAATATCACTTATTTCCAAGTTCACTACTGTTGTGTTTTCAGTTTGAAAACGAGCAAGCCTTAGCAGCCGCAGAGCCTGATTTATTAAAATGGCAAAAACGCTTAAGCGGCGCAATGCTTAAAAAAGGCGTGATTTTAAAAGATATGCGTAAACATTTAGTGTTTACCTTAAAAGGGCCAGATGATTAAACTAAGCTTAAGTAATAGCAGGTAACCCTTAACTAATATCCACAGTAAAAAAACGTGGATACTACCGCGCTCGTTTATAAATCGATATTTGAGTCTGTAATACGAGCAAAATCTGCTTGAGCTTATATAGCGGCAATTAATTACTCAATTTCTCATATTGTCCTAAGATCAACTGCTGATCTTTTTGTTCAGCAACCACAAACGAAAACACATAGTTGCCCTCTCCCCCATTCTTAAATCACTAATAACAACCTGTTTATTTTGTTGATAAACACCGTATAGTCCTTTGGTAAATCGTTTTAATAACACGGCTCGCTTTGTATCATTGAGCTTAGTTAGCAACGCGTTTTCTGTAGGTAAAATTGAATATCAATGTTTTAACTTCATCAAACACAGATACATAAACCTCAAGGTGGCATTTTGGCGATACATTTTAAGTAGTAATATTTACCTCGTTTAAATTTGTAAGCCCTGAATACGTATGTAGTGGGTATCTATCGCACCACCTGAGCAGTAACATAATTATAACGTATATTTAACGATAGATGACTCTGCCTATGTCTTCACATATTTATCATTTACAAGCCTTTAGAGGCATTGCGATCTTAAGTATTGTCGCAGCTCATGCGTGGTCATTTGCTATTTTTTGGACTGGCGATTTAGATTCTCTCGGTTTAAAAGCGCTGTTTTACTCAACTGAATTATTGTTTCACGGCAGCACACTATACTTCGCCATTATCTCGGGATTACTTTTCAGCAAAGTTTTACAGAATAAAGGATGGATTTCATTTTATAAGAGTAAAGCACTAAATGTTGTTTTACCCTATGTTGTCGCAAGCACAATAGCGACAGCTGTGTACTGGCAATATTACCTTGCTGATGGTGCAGCAACCGATATATCGTTTATTACCACTGTCGCCACAAATCTAGTATCCGCAACCGCAGCTATTCAATTTTGGTACATACCGATTTTATTGGTACTTTTTATATTGACACCATTGCTAAATTTTGTGAATAAACGCGCGCCAAAGCTTATGCTTCTTTTTGCATGTGTGCCCTTAATTATATCTCGCAGCGCCTTTCCTGATTTTTTAAGCATGCAGAGTTTGGTGTATTTCTGTGGTGCATATTGTTTCGGAATGATAATAGGGAGTCATTACGAAAAGACAATGGCTACGGTCAATCAATATAAAACGTGGTTAATCGCTTTTACTGCCTTAATCAGCGCAGCCATCCTTATCCAATATATTAATGAATATAAAGTAGATGGATGGTATTCATCCCGACAAACTCTTTTCTACATTCAAAAAATCTTAGCTTGTTTACTAATCTTAAAGTGGCTTCAAAATATTGAAACACGTCTCCCCAAAGCCATATGCAACATTGGTGAATATTCGTTTTCTATTTACTTTTACCATGTGTTATTCGTTGGCTTTCTAATTATGGGCCTGCAAGACTATATTCAAAGTCATCGAGATGCTTTCATTATCGGCTTATTAGGTATTGCAAATATGATTGTTGGAGTCGGTACAACGATGGCCCTCGCATGGCTAATAAAGAAACCAGTAGGGCGACACTCACGAAAGCTAATCGGCTCCTAACGTATTGGTATATATACTTTCATAGTGCTATTTGCCTAATCCAAAGTGCATATTCACACCAATCGACGCCATTACTAGGTGCGTAGTCATATTTAAATTGAGTTTAAATAATAAGAACACTTGGTTTTTGAATAAAAAGATCAAGAAAACACAGCTGCCTGCTTAACCGGAACTTTCTAATGGGTGCCCCTTTGATTTTTCTATCGGCTAAAGTAATTATTCACAAAATAATATAGGTAAAAAAATTAAAAGTACGCAAAGCATAAAAATTACAAAATACACTTTAAATAGTATGGAGACTTGAGCTGGTACCTTGTTTCTATCATTTAATAAATTATAACGTTTTGCATAACAATCAAATAAAAATACACTGCCTAATGAAGTAAACCATGAAGCGCTATAAAAATATTTAGAGAATAATAGCGGTTTCCTGACTCTAAAATATCTTCAACTGTTCTGAGCTTTTTCCCTTTTAAATAAAAGGCTAACGGTAAAAGAATGATAAAAATGACACTTAGACCAATCCCAAATAAAAGTAAGCCAAAAAGTTCGATATCAATAGTCACTTTTCAACCTTTTCATATAAAACCCCTTCCAATTTATCTCCTTTTTATGAGAAATATTTTCCACCTAAATACCCGCTACCTTCTCCAACAACAATACCACTACAGTACGCAATTAAGTTAAAAGTGCAATTGTATAACAAACAACAAAAGCAAATTTCAGTCGATTCAACGTTAATTGGTTGCCCTAAGTTAGCAATAGTAGGATAGTAAATTACACATAAAACAATAGCTTTATCTTAGGAGTATTATGATCAAAGTATTATTAGCGACCAGCTTAATTGCCTCTTCATTCGCTGCTTTAAGTAATCCTTTAACTGTTGAAGAACAGCGTATCAACAAAGCCCAATCAGCAATGCCAAATGTTTTAAATGCATTTACCCCACAAGTATCAAGTTTTGAGCAACAATTTAAAGATTTAAACGACTTTAAAAGTGCAAAAATATTAGTACAAAGCTTTAGCTTTGAACTGTGGGAAAACGCCAAGCAACGTATAGTAAAAACTAATAATTACGACGACCGAGAGCTCTACTGGGCGCGCCTGCTTTCAAGTAAAGTAATACGCACAACATCACCTAAATTTTTAATTACGCAGGCTCAACTAAATACTTTATTAACCCTACTTGAGGAAGGCAGCAGAGGACGTACCGACCTTGATTTTTCATCAGGCAGCACTAAAAAAATATTACTTACAGGCTTTGACCCTTTTTTACTCGATAGAAATATAAACCAAAGTAACCCCTCAGGTGTTGCGGCGTTATTACTCGACGGGCAAGTTATTAATTACAACGGCGTGAGTGCAGAAATTAACACCGTTATGGTGCCTGTACGCTACGAAGACTTCGATCAAGGTATAATAGAATCACTACTTGCCCCCTACTACGCACTTAATAATGTAGACATGGTAGTAACCGTAAGTATGGGCAGAACAGAATTTGATTTAGAACACTTCCCGGGTAAACGCCGCAGCGTAACCGCCCCCGATAATGCCAATATTGTGTATGGTGGAACGCAAACAAGCCCAGTAATACCAAAACTTAATGGCCGACCACTCCCGGGCAACGAGTTTGTAAAATTTAGCTTGCCTGTAACTTACATGCAACAAGCCAAAGGCCCTTATAAAATTATCGACAATCACGAAGTCACCACGCTTGAAAAAACCTATAAAGCGGGTTCGTACGGCGAGCTTAAAAATAGTATTGCGGTAAATGGCGGCGGCGGTGGTTACTTGTCTAACGAAATATCGTACCGAAGTATTCGCCTGCGCGATGCGCTTAATTCAAGTATACCTACAGGGCATATTCATACCCCACGTATACAACAATTCGAACCTGAAACAGAAGCTAAAATAGTAAAACAAATAAAGGCAATGCTAGAGCAAAGCTTAGTAGCGCTATAGTTTATAAAAACAAATTTAAGCGCATAAAAAAGGGCAATAACATTGCCCTTTTATAAATGGGGTTACTAGGGGCAGGTTTTGCATTTTTCCTTAATTTCAAAAGGCAAAAAGAAAGAGCTGGTCCTGCCGACTTTACTGCTTAGGTTCTCTAGAGGAATTATAGCTTTGCCGCATTTATGAAGTATTTATCAACTCGGCCGAAAGATTCAATTAAAGGCTGAGCGGCCTTGATTGCAAGGCTAATATCATCCACGGATGTGTCATCTACATTTACCAGCTTTTCTCGAAGAAGTTTGAGTGTTTGATGTGGCACACCCATTTCATGTATAGCTGCATAACCCGCAGTAAGCTTCTGATGTTCCATGTCACTAATTATGTGGCTGTAATCAAAGGTCAAGCCTGTAATGTTTTTCTTATTCAAGTAATACAAAATATCCGCAAATAATGACAAAAAGTTAGGGAAACTAAACCCATAAACATTTGAGATGATTTTGAGCTCATCATCAATTACACCTGACATTTGCTCATCAAACTCATTTTGAGAATAATCACCTTCTAGAAGCTGCTCGTGTTTCCATTCCATCTGTTGTTTGAGATAACCTTCAACAGAGTCCGCCGCTAAAAATGCTCGAAATTTCCCACAAATGGATGTTACAGGATCTTTTCCGTCTTTTGGCGTTACTGAAAAGCCATTTCTTGTCAGTACTTTTTTTCTAGCTTCGACAAATTGTTCCATAATAAAATATAGTGCTTCTGTGGTTGGCATCTTAAAAAAATTCAACCGCTTATATAATTCAAAATCAAAGAGCTGAACATTCTCTAATGTCTTTAACAAACAGCCTATCTTTTCTACCTCAAATGAAGAGTTATTGCGGATTATCTCTATAGGTATATCAGTCTCTTGACTGAAATTTTCCCATGCCTCTAAACCTCCTGAAGATAAATGCTCACTATCTATAGAGCCCAATAAGTTCAAAGGGCACTTACTGTCTTCATCTCCTATTGGAATAACCAACTCATCAGAGGCGTCATCTTCAGGTTGAGATTGCAGGCAATATACTCTACCAACAAAGTGCTTATACATCCTCCCAGCTCTGCCTTTTATGTTGTTATGCGTAAATTTATCTATGCTTTCAATCCCGTTATAATTTTCGTATATAACAACATTCTTAGCTCGGGTGTTTACTCCTTCTATAATTGTAGACGTACAGATTAAGACATTGTGTCTCCTTGACCTATTAAAGATATCAACAGAGAAATGCTGAAACGCTCGTGGCAATACACCATGATGCAATACAACCCCATGCTTCAAAGCTTTACAATAGTTCCATCTAGGGTCGTAGGTTTTCGACAACCAATCGATAAACTCACCTTTATACTGCTCTTCAAACTCACCTTCAGTCATCAATAACTGAGCTAGTTTATTAGCGGATTTTGGAGAACGGCAGTAAACAATCGTCTTTTCTCCCTCGCACTCTTTTAAAATTTTTAGCAGGGTTTTTTTCTTCATTTCTGCATCGGTTGGAGCAATATCATAATCCTTAATATCGACTGATACAGTCCGAAAGTCGCTACAAATAAAATTAAAGTCTCCAACTAAACGTGATAAGCCCTTTACGTTCGTTATACTGGGTCCAATAAAGAACCACTGCTTAGACTTCTTAAGTAGCTGAGACAAGGAAATATTTAGAGATATAGCTCGTTCGTCATACTTCAGTAGGCCTTCATTGTTGTACTTAAAACCCAGCTTATAGAATTCGTCAATAATGAAAAGGTCCACACTCTCAATATCACTTCTTTGGTTGGCTCTCTCCTGAGTTAGAACGAAAATTGTGGGTACGATATCATCATAGTGTTGACTGTTATGGTGAATTATCCGATATAAGCCATCTAATGAGGTTGCCAACTTTTTTCTTGTCTCATCAATGAGCGCTATAGTAGGGACTATTAGGACAACCGTATGATATCTATCTACACTAAGTATATTTGCTAGTATTTCACTTTTACCCATACTAGTAGGGGCACTCAGTACTACGTTTTTGCTATCACGTAACTGGTTAAAAACCCGCGTCTGAGTAGCATGAAACACAATATCATGACCTGCCACAGGTTTGTTTGCTTCAATCGTTACAATGTCTTCAAAATCATGCTCATCAAATTCACTCTGAAGGTAAGGAAACAATCCAGCCTTCTTAACTAAATGTTTCAGAATTGATTCGTAGCGATAGTATCTACTCCTCTCATCTAACGCCCGTATAACCATATCACGCCCACTTGCAGCACTTATTGGGTTAGATAGAAGCTCTGAAGCAGTTTTTAGGTAAACAATTGGATTAATACTATCTTTAACGTCAATACTCATGAAGATATCTTGCCTTTCAATTTACTTAATATCGTATCGTTACATGGGGTTGGAAAAACATAGAACCCTAGCCGAATTTGATTGAAGAAAGAACTCTTAGTAATCATTAAATCATACATATATTTGATTTTATCTTTTATTTCTTGGGTTAAAACATCCTCACTAGTTTTGTAGTCATATGAAGGTAGCCTGTAAGAAATAAAAACAACAAACTTGAATCGTTCTAGGTGAGAAGAAAAACTATTTGAAGTATCTAGGATGGTATCAATATCATGCTTAAACAGATACTTATCATCTTTACCTTCCAGAATTATTTGTCGATCTTTGTCCATGTCAATAAATACTAGTTCACTCATCTTTTCACACAAACGTTCGATGACCTCAATAATGTCATCGCTATTCTCTATAAATTCAGTTACGCCAACCCACAATTCATGGTTATCATCATTTCCACGCACTATGTGTACAGAATCAAACTTCAGGCATTTATCACTATTTGCAGCAAACATAACCATTGGTATTGGCTGTGCAACATGCTGCTTTCTTATAATGCTGTTCAAGATTGTTCTAGATACAACTACTTTTAAATCAAACTGCGTAATTCTAGAACGAAGATCCGTCGACTTGCTTATTACTTGAGAATTTGCCGTAAGTTCCGACGGCCTAAGAAATACTTCATCAACCCAATCGACGAGCATGTCTATCACATGATCATACCTATATGCATTAAAATTAAATCCTTGTACGAACCCTTGTTTTCTCCGGTTCTCTACACGTTCATCAAACAACGGAGTAACTATATCTGCTAAGTCAACGACGGGATAAGCTTTGGGTAGTAAAGTATTCTTCAGAGCAAAGTCGCGTAACAGGTCTATAGCCTCGTTTCGAGATAGAGTTTTATCTTGAGCTGAATACGTTTTCTTACATAATTGACTCTTTCGATAAATTCTATTGCATAAAATTTCACCGAGTTGTTTCACTGATTCATTTGTAAGTACGCAATTTAATAACTCTTCGCTTGCAGCTCGTAAATTGTGCTCAACTTGAAGGATAACTAGCTCTATAGAACAGAATACTCGCCATAATGTGTTATCAACCCAATAATCTCCTCTATTGCCATTCTTAGAGATAAAGTTTTTCCCTAATGCCGAGTTGATAGAGTTAACTAATTTCTTCCGCCCAGTTTTGGTCACTCGGTTCCCTAAAGGTATCTCTAAAAAGCATAAAGGCCCTTTTACTGAACGATCAGTAACCATCATAAACTTGCTTGTCAGATTCGTATCTTTGTCTAGCTCCAAGCTTTTGTGTAATATAGATGAGTAACTTTTTGGTTTCTTATCTTGAGTTAAATTGCGACTCTTTTTTAACTCCGTCAAATTCCAGTCCTTGTCTACAGTACCTGTTTTTACCTGTACGTGCGTAACGACTTTCTTTGGGTGAAAAAGATCTATGTCATCTCCGATTTCACAGCCCACTCCACTGATTCGATTATCAAGAAGCATCTCTGAGGCAAATAGCGTTGCAACGTAGTCTTGAAAGAAAAAACCTTTCTTTGCTCCTACTCCGCCGCCATTATTCTCATCCATTTGATACATTCATAGTTCCTTAATAAAAATCGATAAAAAATACCTTACACTAGCTAATAATTAAAAAGTATACAAATAAAGAAAGATCTATATATAAATATTACAAAATCACTAGAGTTGTGACCTTACTTTTCATCCAGAACTCAATAACCTCTGTATTTTATAGTTCTGCGTAAAATAAAATACAGAGGGTCAGGACTTGTTTCATGCCAAGACCAAGCACCAATATCACGTCTAATACCCCTCCCCATCATCACGCCCTGAAAATAAGCAATTGATGAGTAATTCATTTCATGGATGAAATGAAAGCCATGCTTGCACATGGATGTGCTTTCATGGCGTTTACGTTCACATCAATTGTGGTTTTAAGGAAGCAGCGTGATGCTCGGGTGCGCTGAGAGGTGACGAATAACCGAAGCGCAGCTTCGCAGTATGAGGAAGTGAAGGCATGGATGCCGACAGTAACCCAGCTTCAGGGATGAATTACTTGCAGCAGCGTTAAGTTTGAAAATCTATAGCCCCTCTTTCGCTGCCGTCGCCAGCGCGACAAAACCTTGAATAAGGTTTCTAATTTCTAGAAGTACCAAACGTATTCGCGTTATCTGTAATAGTAACCTCAAACACCTATTCAAATACTTATTCGGGCTGCCGCCCGCGCGTCAGCAAGCTAAACGCCTACAACTAATAACATATACTCTTGCCTTTTGAGCGAGTGAGTATATTTGTGATTCGTTGGGTTTCGTTTCACTCAACCTAGAGGAAATACAGAGGGTCAGTCTTGCTTCTTGCCAAGACCAAACACTAACCTCACGTTTAACACCCTTCCCCGTCATCACGCCCGAAAATAAGCAATTGATGAGTAATATCGCGCATGGATGCGCGATAAGGCGAAACTAGGCCATGGATGGCCTATCTTCGCCGTTTACGTTCACATCAATTGTGGTTTGAAGGATTAAGCGTGATGTTCGGGTGCGCTGAGAGGTGACGAATAACCGAAGCGCAGCTTCGCAGTATGAGGAAGTGGAGGCATGGATGCCGACAGTAACCCAGATTCAAGGATGAATTACTTGCAGCAGAGTAAAATTTGAAAATCTATAGACCCGCGTTGGCTCACCAAGCCAGCGCGACAAAACCTTGAATAAGGTTTCTAATCTTTAGAAAGTACCAAACGTATTCGCGTTATCTGTGATGATAACCTCAAACACCTATTTAAATATTTATTCGGGCTGCCGCCCGCGCGCCAGCAAGCTGTACGCCTACAATAAATAACACATACTCTTGGTTTTTGAGGGAGTAAGTATATTTTTGATTGGTTAGGTTTCGTTTCACTCTACCTAGCCTATGCTACTTGTGTTGTAAGGCGAAAATTAAGTGCTTTCATCACTTTAAAAATAGTTTCCCAACGTGGTTTAGTTTTACCGTTAACTGCTTTATATAAGCTTTCACGGTTTAACCCCGTTGCTTTAGCAATATCACTCACGCCATGTTTTTTAACTAATAAGCCAAGTGCTTCAATAAAGGTATTTGGATCATCATCAGCTAAACACTCTTCTAAAAATGTATTAATTTCTTGCTGTGTTTCCATATAGTCAAACGGGTTAAAATCTGATGTTTGTAGCGTCATAGTAATTACTCCAATTTATTCAACTTGCTAAATAAATGTAGCCTAAAGGCTACGAGTGCACAATGTTATTTATAACTTTTGGGCTGCCACCCGCGCGTCAGCAAGTTAAGCGCCTACAACTAATAACACATACTCTTGGCTTTTAAGCGAGTAAGTATATTTGTGATTTGTTGGATTTCGTTTCTCTCTATCCTACCTACGCCATACTATTTATGGCGAATCACCACACACAAAAAAGCCGTTGCATTGCTGCAACGGCTTTTTTAATTTTGATAAATCCCCAAACTATAATGGAACTTACTACCCATTAAAGTTCAAAAATTAGTCTGTCTCTTAGTCGCGATAAGTCTCTACCGCAGGGCATGAACACACTAAGTTACGGTCGCCGTACACGTCATCAATACGTGTAACGGTTGGCCAAAACTTGTTTTTAGCCACTGCAGGCACTGGGAATGCAGCGTAAAAACGGTCGTATGCGCGGTCCCATTCGTTACCTAATACGTCGCCTTGTGTATGCGGTGCAAACACTAGCGGGTTGTTTTCGATTGACCATTCGCCAGAGATTACTTTTTCAATTTCGCCTTTAATTGACACCATTGCTTCGATAAAGCGGTCAATCTCACCTTTTGATTCAGACTCTGTTGGCTCAATCATTAATGTGCCAGCTACTGGGAACGACATAGTTGGTGAATGGAAGCCGTAGTCTTGCAAGCGCTTAGCTACGTCCATTTCAGTAATGCCTGATTGCTCTTTAAGCGGGCGTAAGTCAACAATACATTCGTGAGCAACACGGTTGTTACGACCACGGTATAAAATTGGGAAGTGCTTGCTTAGCTCATGCGTTAAGTAGTTAGCATTAACAATGGCCATTTCAGTAGCTTGTTTTAAGCCCTCTGAACCCATCATGGTAATGTAAGCCCATGAAATAGGTAAAATAGCAGCTGAGCCATAAGGCGCTGCCGAAACCGCACCGTTACCAATGTTAGTACCTGGTACGTTAATTACGCTGTGGTTTGGCATAAATGGCGCAAGGTGCGATTTAACACCAATTGGGCCAACACCTGGACCACCGCCGCCGTGTGGAATACAAAACGTTTTATGCAAGTTTAAGTGCGATACGTCTGAGCCAATAAAGCCTGGGCTTGTTACGCCAACTTGCGCGTTCATGTTAGCGCCGTCCATGTAAACTTGGCCGCCGTGCTCATGAATAATGTCACAAATTTCACGAATTGTTTCTTCGTAAACACCGTGCGTAGACGGGTATGTGATCATGATGCACGATAAGTTTTCAGACACTTCCTCAGCTTTCGTTTTAAGGTCTGCCATGTCTACGTTACCGTTTTTGTCGCAGTTAACTACCACAATTTTCATGCTCGCCATTTGGGCTGATGCAGGGTTAGTACCGTGCGCAGAGCTTGGGATTAAACATACATTACGGTGTGCATCGCCGCGTGACTCGTGGTATTTACGAATCGCGATTAAGCCTGCGTATTCACCTTGTGCACCAGAGTTTGGCTGAAGTGATACTGCATCGTAACCGGTAATGTTTACAAGCCAGTCGTGTAGCTCGCCAATCATTATTTGGTAACCCTCTGCTTGATCCAGCGGGCAGAATGGGTGAAGGTTTGCAAACTCAGGCCACGTAATTGGGATCATCTCAGCAGTCGCGTTTAGTTTCATGGTACATGAGCCTAACGAGATCATTGAGTGATTAAGCGATAAGTCTTTGCTTTCTAGTCGCTTAATGTAGCGAAGCATGTCTGTTTCGCTGTGGTAGCTGTTAAAGTTTGGATGCGTTAGTACTTCGTCATCACGTACTAAACTTGCAGGAATTGACTCGCTGCCATTTGCTTCAACGTCTGCTGCAATAGCGTCAACACTTAGGCCATGGCCTTCGCCTAAAATAATATCGAATAACTCAGTAATATCGGCGCGTGTTGTTGTCTCTGATACCGAAATTGAGTACTCGCCTTCGTGGTTTGTTGCAAAGTTTACGCCTTTTGCAATTGCACGCGCTATTACGTCGTCTTTGTTGTCGCTTACTACTGTTAGCGTATCAAACCAAGTGCTGTGCTTAAGTGCGATGCCTTTAGCTTTTAGGCCACTTGCTAAAATATCAGCAAAGCGATGTATACGCTGCGCGATAGTTTTTAAGCCTTGTGGGCCGTGGTACACCGCGTAAAACGCTGCCATGTTGGCAAGTAATACTTGTGCTGTACAAATGTTTGAGTTGGCTTTGTCGCGGCGAATGTGTTGTTCGCGCGTTTGCATTGCCATACGTAGTGCGTCGTTACCTAAACGGTCTTTAGATACACCAATAATACGACCTGGTAATGAACGTTTGTATGCGTCACGTGTTGCAAAAAATGCAGCGTGTGGGCCGCCGTAACCCATAGGTACGCCAAAACGTTGAGCCGAACCAAGTACTACGTCTGCGCCTAGTTTACCCGGTGCTTTTAATAGTAATAAGCTCATTATGTCGGCAGCAACACAGGCAATGGCCTTTTTGCTTTGTACGCCAGCAATTAGGTCAGTTATGTCTACCACTTCGCCTGATGTAGTTGGGTATTGGAACAATGCGCCAAAAATGTCGTGGTTTACGGCATCTTCTGCTTTACCTACAATTATTTCAAAACCAAACTGCTCGGCACGCGTTGTTACTACGTCGATTGTTTGTGTATGTACGTCGTCGGCAATAAAAAAGGCATTTGCTTTTTTAGCTTTTGATACGCGTTTTGCAAGGCCCATAGCCTCTGCAGCGGCTGTTGATTCGTCAAGTAGTGATGCACTTGCTAAATCAAGACCAGTTAAATCTAGGGTCATAGTCTGGAAGTTTAATAATGATTCTAAACGCCCTTGTGCAATCTCTGGCTGATACGGTGTGTACGCTGTATACCAACCTGGATTTTCTAGTACGTTACGTAAAATTACGTGCGGTACGTTAGTTGGGTGGTAGCCTTGGCCAATGTACGATTTGAAAACTTTATTTTTGCTTGCTACTGATTTTAAGTAGCTTAGTGTTTCAACTTCAGTACGGCTTTGTCCAACTGTTAGCGGTTGCTCTAGACGAATGCTAGCCGGTACAGTTTGGTCAATGAGCTCTTGCACACTCGATACTTCTAAAGCACTTAGCATATCGCTTACTTGTGCTGGGCTTGGCCCAATATGGCGGCGAATAAAATCTTGCTTTTGCTCTAGTTCTTCAAGAGATTTGGCGTTTGACATGTGTCCAGATTCCTATGATCCAAAAAATGTGGCTACTGCTGATGGGTAAACAGCAATAACTTAAAGTTCTTATGATTTAACAGCCCACTTTGTATGGAAAAGTTAACTGTAAAATCATAAAAGCCCCGATATCTAAATAAAACACGCGGGGCTTTTAGTTATCTACAAAGAATAATTATTCTTCGTCGATAGTGTGCGAGTAACCTTCAGCGTCTAATAAGTTGTCTAGCTCAGACTCGTCAGATGCTTTAATACGGAATAACCAACCGTCGCCGTAAGCGTCGTTGTTTACTGTTTCAGGTGAGTCTTCAAGTTCTTCGTTAATAGCAACAATTTCGCCACTGATAGGTGCGTAAATGTCTGATGCTGCTTTAACTGACTCTGCTACTGCACAGTCTTCGCCAGCGTCTACTTCGTCGCCAACTTCTGGCAATTCAACAAATACCATGTCGCCAAGAAGTTCTTGTGCATGCTCAGAAATACCAACAGTAAATGTACCGTCGCCTTCGTTACGAACCCACTCGTGTGAAGGTGCGTATTTTAACTCGCTAGGAATGTTGCTCATTTTATTTGTCCTTTGGTTTATATTGGGAGGATATCAATCACTGTAATTACACTGATTGATATAACCAAATTATTTAAATTATTGATTTACCGTTACGTACAAAGCTAGGCTTTACTACTTTAACGTTTACTAATTTTTTACGCATTTCTACTTGAGCTGTATCGCCTGTTGAACGTGGTACACGTGCAAGGGCTACACTAAAACCAAGTGTTGGTGAGAAAGTACCTGAGGTAATAACCCCTACCCCACCGTCAACAATTACTTTAGAACCGCTACGCAAAACGCCTTTTTCTTCAAACACTAAGCCAACGAGTTTGTCAGTGCTTTTTTCTGCGCGTTGCTTAACAAGTACGTCACGGCCAATAAAGTCGCGATCTTCTGGTTCCCATGCAATGGTCCATGCCATGTTAGCTGCAAGTGGTGATACGCTTTCGTCCATATCTAGGCCGTAAAGGTTCATACCTGCTTCTAAACGTAGCGTGTCGCGTGCACCTAAACCAGCAGGCTTAACACCTGCGTCTAGCAGTTGTTGCCATAAATCGGCTGCTTGGTCGTTCGGTACTACTATTTCGTAACCGTCTTCGCCAGTATAACCCGTTGTGGCAATAAATAAATCACCTACT
The DNA here is from genome assembly GCF_016598755.1 of Pseudoalteromonas sp. LC2018020214. Classification (NCBI taxonomy): domain Bacteria; kingdom Pseudomonadati; phylum Pseudomonadota; class Gammaproteobacteria; order Alteromonadales; family Pseudoalteromonadaceae; genus Pseudoalteromonas; species Pseudoalteromonas sp. LC2018020214. The sequence goes on along the minus strand of NZ_CP066804.1, from coordinate 760,932 downwards.
TGAACACCAAAAAACGGCTTCATACCTTCAACAGCGGCTTGTTGCTCAGCATTTAAAAGAGTGGCTGTTTTTGCTTTAGCGTTAGGGCCTTGTACTGCAATCATTGCAAACTCTGGGCGCTCTGTAACAGTTACGTCAAAGTCGCTCGATACGTTAGCTAAATGCGCTAGGTCTTTTTCGCGCGTTGCTGAGTTAACAACTAGGCGGTAAAACGTTTCACTAAAGAAATAAATAATTAAGTCGTCTATTACACCGCCTTGCTCGTTAAGCATGCCTGTGTAAAGCGCTTTGCCTGGTACGGTTAATTTTGCAACGTCGTTAGCTACTAGCTTACGTAAAAATGCTTTTGCTTGAGGCCCTTCAATATCAACAATAGTCATGTGTGATACGTCAAACATACCAGCGTCGGTACGTACGCTATTGTGTTCTTCTATTTGTGAGCCGTAGTTGATTGGCATTTCCCAGCCATGAAAATCAACCATTTTTGCGCCCGCTTCTAGGTGCTTAGCATGTAGTACAGTTTTAGAAGTCATAACATTCCTTCACGTTTAAATTAACCCTGTTTAGGGCGTGGCTTAAATAGATATAAAAACAGGTAAACATTGTTATGCTCGCCTGTTGTTTTTATTCGTTATGCGGCTTCACTATGCATAAGTGCAAAGCCTTGCGCTTGCATGTAGCTTTGCCATTTTTGTAATTCTTGTTGTTTAGCTACTAATACAAAGTGTTGTTCGTCGTTTTTATCAATGGCGGTAATAAATACATCACCGCTTTGTGCACCGTAGCAAAGTTGCGCGTCAGAAAGGCGCAAACCTGGTGTTAATTTAAAAGCATTAACTAGGGTATCAAATGCGTTGTCGCCACTTAAAATAAAGCTTGCTAGGTCGGTGCGTACTACATAATCAATATCAAAACGTAATTGCTGCTCGTTTATAAGCGCTTGTAGTTGAAGGCTTGCGTTGTGTGGTAGTACGAATCTAAAGGCGGTTTCGCTAAAGTAATAAACAGCAAAACTGTAGTCAGAATTATAGTCGCCATCAAGCGTGCCTTTTAAGCCTAAACCGCTGGCGGTAAGCTTAGTTAAATCAAGGCCTAAAATAGTGCTTAAAAATACACTGGTTTCGGTGCCGCTAAAATCCATTACAACGTGATTGTTGTTAGTTTGCAAAGCGTTAGTAACCGCACTACTTGCGTTGCTGTGGCGGGCAAACATTATTGGGTTAAAAGTCATAACAAACACCTGTGTATTTTCGATTACAAAAGTATATTGCCCACGCCTATCAACAACAAATTGTAATTATTTATCAATTGATAAATAATACTTATATATATGGCTATATAAATTGTAATTTTAAATATGAAAAACATATCAACAGACGGTTTACGTACTTTTGTAATGGTAGTTGAAATAGGTGGCTTTGCTAAAGCAGGCGATTTACTTGGCCTGTCGCAACCTGCTGTAAGTTTGCAAATCAAGCGTTTAGAAGACGTGCTTGGCTATAAACTATTTAAAAAACAAGGGCAGCGCCAAGTATTAAACCAATACGGCGAGCTATTATTGCCTATGGCAAAACAAATGATGCAACACAACGATGCTATTTTGCAGCAGTTCACCTCAGAAAACATCGCAGGTAAAGTGCGCTTGGGTATTCCGAGCGAATTTGCAGCGCGCATACTACCTTCTATTATTGGCGACTTTGTGGCGCTCTACCCTGAGGTGTCGTTAGAGGTTAAGTCGCGTTTAAGTAAGCATTTGCTTTCGGCCTCAAGGCAAGATCAGTTTGATTTAGTACTTGCGCTAAATGAGCGACTCAACTCTGATAAGTTTCCTATTTTTATGCAAGACGAACTAGTGTGGGTGGGCGACCTGTCACTTGCGCATAATGAGGTGGTTACCCTAGTTACCGCACCAGAGGGGTGTATTTATCGTCGCCGTGCTACTGATGCATTAAAAAGTGCAGGCATTAAATACCGAATAGTTTATAGCAACGCCGATTTAACCGGCCTTATAGCAGCATTAAAAGAAGGCTTAGGTATTACGGTACTTGCCAAAAGTACAGTACCGAGTGAGCTTAACTATCAAGTTCAAACCAAGCATTTACCAGCTCTTGGTAATATTGGTATTAGCTTGGTTAAAAGTTCGGGTGAGTCGGAAAATGCGGTAGATAAACTCGCTGAATTTATAGCTCTACGCTTGGGCTAGCGCTTACGTAGCACATATAAATCGTTCAGCCTTTATAGTTAGTAAAACAATTACAAAATAATACAAAAGAAATAATTTAGTTAATTAAGTTGCATAAGCAGGTGTTTTTAGTTCTATTAAACTGAATAATTAAATAGTTAATAACATTGATTCGTATTCGTTAACGTGTTCAAATTACGCCAATTAAGATAATTGACATGATTAGGAACACAATGAACCCTAAGTTTTTAGTATCTACTTTGGCAACTGCGGTTGCTTTGTCTTTTAGTGCTACTGCAATAGCAAAAGACACCAGCAATAAAGAACAACGCTTTGAACAAATTACTGTTATTGGCTCTCAGCAAGCAATTAACGATATTCCTGGTTCGGCTACGTTTATTTCTGAAGAAGAGCTTCAAAAATTCCAGTTTACCGATATTTCTCGCGTTTTAGCGTCTGTTCCGGGCGTTTACGTGCAAGAAGAAGACGGTTATGGCCTTCGTCCTAATATTGGTATGCGCGGTACAGGTACTGGCCGTAACGATAAAATATCAGTAATGGAAGACGGTGTATTAGTTGCACCAGCACCATATTCAGCACCTTCTGCATACTACTTCCCTACTATGGGTCGTATGGAATCTATTGAAGTATTAAAAGGCGCAGCCTCAGTTAAGTACGGCCCGCGTACTACGGGTGGTGTTTTAAACTTACTTTCGCGCAGCTTACCAACTGAGCCAAATAGCTCAAAAGGTATGGTAGATGCAGCCCTTGGTAGCGACGGTTACTACAAAGGCCACGCTTACTTTGGTAAAGAAAAAAATAACACAGCAGGTTTAATTGAAGTATTTACTTACGGCGCAGACGGCTTTAAAGAGCTGCCAGTAGGCAATGACAACACCGGCTTTGAAAAAACAGATTTACTATTAAAGTTTGGCCATACGTTTGGTCAAAACGATGCGCATAATCTTGAGCTAAAAATTAAGTACTCTGACGAAACATCAGACGAAACATACATGGGCTTAACTGACGAAGACTATCAAGAAAGTCCTTATCGTCGTTATGCTGCATCGCAAAACGATGAAATGAATACGCGCCACAACGCATACCAACTTAACTATGCGTACCGTTTTGGTGATGGCTATGAGTTTTTAGCTACGGCTTACTTAAACGATTTTCATCGTAACTGGTATAAAGCCAGCAAAGTAAGCGAAAGCTACCTTGAGCAATACAGTGAATTTGAAGCAAACCCAACAAGCGAAGGCATTGAAGGTATTGGCGTTAAAGCTAATAACCGCGACTACCAAGCTAAAGGTATTCAGTCTGAATTACATATTCCTGCAGGCGATCACTATGTGACTGTTGGCGTACGTTACCACGAAGACGAAATGGATCGTTTTCAATGGGAAGACAAATACACACTTAATCAAGACCTAAGCTTAACACTTACAGAGCAAGGCGTTCCGGGCTCTGATAGCAACCGCGTAGATAGCGCAGAAGCAAGTACCTTGTTTATTCAAGACGAGTGGACAATTGATACATTAGTAGTAAGTGCAGGTCTTCGTTATGAAGACATTACTATTACGCGTGAAGAGTGGTCTAAATCAGATCCAACACGCAGCAACGGTTTAACTAAAGATGTGTCGAACGACACTGAAATTTTAGTGCCGTCACTAGGTGCTACTTACACACTTAACGAAAACGTAACGCTACTTGCGGGCATTCAAAAAGGTTATGCACCAGCAGCACCTGGTAATGCTGACCAAGAAGAAGAAGAAAGTGTAAACATTGAGTTTGGCTCTCGCTTCAATATGGATGGCTTTAGCGGTGAAGTAATTGCCTTTTACTCAGATTACGACAACATGCACGGTAACTGTACTGCAGCGGTTGGTTGTAGCGACGACAACATTGGCGACCAATACAACTACGGTGAAGTAGAAGTAGCGGGCTTTGAATTTAGTGCAGCACGTACTTTTGCAACTGATACAGCTATGTTCCCAGTTAAATTAACGTACACCTACACAGACTCTGAGTTTAAAAACGATTTTGATTCAGAAATTTGGGGCGCGGTAGAAAAAGGCGATGCAATGCCTTACGTACCAGAAAACCAAGTAGCGTTATCGTTAGGTGCTGAGTTTTCTGCGTTTGTAGTTAACAGCCAAATACGTTACGTATCTGACGCGCATGCTAACTTAACTGAGGCGGGCTTAAACGCAATTGATAGCCGCGTAGTATGGGATTTAGCTGCTAAATACTTAATCGATGAAAATCAAAAAGTATACCTAAGCGTTGATAACTTGTTTGATAAAACATACGTTGCTAACCGCTCAAACGGTGGCATTCAGCCAGGTAAGCCACGTACTGTACAGATGGGCTACACTTACTCATTCTAAATTGAAAGCTGGTTAAACGGTTCACTAACAGCGTTAATAATTTTTTATGTAAGACCACTACACATCTAAATTATTGCCTTGTTATTAAACCGTTTACCAAAGCTTACAAAGTTAAAGCGTAAATTACAGACACAAAAAAGCCGAGATTGAATTTCAATCTCGGCTTTTTAATACATAAAACTTATCGTTTTATATATTAGTTATTTGCGTTACGTTGGCGTAATACTTCAAACAAACAAATACCCGTGGCTACCGATACGTTTAAGCTTGAAACAGTACCCGCCATTGGAATTTTAACAAGCATATCGCAATGCTCACGCGTTAAGCGTCGCATGCCCTCGCCTTCTGCGCCCATAACAATAGCCATTGGCCCCGTTAAGCTTGCATCAAATACGTGGTTATCAGTTTCGCCAGCGGTACCTACAACCCATACGCCTGCATCTTTAATTTCGCGAAGCGTACGTGCAAGGTTAGTCACTTGAATAAGCGGTACTGTTTCGGCTGCGCCACAGGCCACTTTACGTGCAGTACCGTTAAGCTTAGCAGACTTATCTTTAGGTACAATCACAGCGTGAACACCTGCCGCGTCTGCACTACGTAGGCATGCACCTAAGTTATGCGGATCGGTAATACCATCAAGCACAAGTAAAAACGGTGTGTCTTCACGAGCGATTATCGCATCAAGATCTTTTTCATTAAACGTTGGCGCTGCTTTTACGTTGGCAATAATACCTTGATGCTGCTCACCCTTTGATTTGCTATCAAGGGCTTTACGCTGCATAAACTGTACTGAAATACCAAATTTACGTGCTTCATCAATAATCGGAGTTGAGCGTTTGTCGTCACGACCTTTAAGGGCGTAAATTTCTACAAAGCGCTCTGGTTCGCTTTCTAAAATTGCTTCAACAGAATGAAAGCCAAAAATTAATTCATTACTCACGTATTGTCTGCTCCTGGGCTAGTACGTTTGCGGGCATTTTTGCCTGCTCTTTTAGGCTTTTTAACGGCCTTCTTCTTCGGTTTTTTCTTTACGGCAGTGTCTGCTGCTTTTTTATCTGCAGATTTTGTTGCAGACTTATTTGCAGGCTTGCCTTTATCTTTATTTGCTGGCTTTTTTTTACCTTTTGGTTTGTCATCGCTGTGCGACTTTTTACCTGGTACTTTGCCTGCTTTTAATTGCGAACGCACACTTGCTGGCGCATGCTCAGACTTACCTGAACCTTTTTTTGGTGCTCGACGACGTGAGTATCTGTCTTGTGCAACATCGCCTTTAAGCGTTAAATTTATACGGCGATCGTCTAAACTAACCGACGCAACTTTAACTGTTACTTTATCGCCAAGGCGATAAACTTTGTGAGAGTGCTCACCTATTAGGGTGTGTTTTGCAGCATCATGCGCAAAAAACTCGTCGCCTAAATTAGTAACGTGAATAAGCCCATCAATTTGTAAATCGTCTAAACGAATAAACAAACCAAAATTGGTAACCGATGAAATAACACCATCAAACTCTTCACCTACATGGTCTTGCATAAACTCACATTTAAGCCAATCAGCTACTTCGCGAGTTGCATCATCGGCGCGGCGCTCTGTTGTAGAACACTGCTCACCTAGTTGATCAACTTCATCGTCGGTATAAGCGTATTCGCCAGACGTTTGCTGACCTTGTGCTTTTATTACTGCTTTAATAGCACGATGTACTACTAAATCTGGGTAACGACGTATTGGCGATGTAAAATGCGCGTAAGCCGATAACGCTAAACCAAAGTGACCAATGTTATCTGGCTGATATACAGCTTGTTTCATTGAACGCAGTAACATAGTTTGAATAAGTTCAGCTTCTGGGCGGTCACCTAGTCGCGCTAATACTTGCGTTATTTCTTTTGGTGTTGGCTCGTCGCTTAATGTGCTTTCAATACCTAACTCGCCTAAAAACTTAGTAAAGTTACCTAGTTTTTCTTGATCTGGTTCGTCATGCACACGATAAAGCGCGCTTGCTTCGTGCTTTTCAAGAATTTTAGCCGCTGATACGTTGGCTAAAATCATACATTCTTCAATGAGTTTGTGCGCGTCGTTACGAATAACAGGCACTATTGATTCTATTTTACGCTGAGCGTTAAATACAAAACGTGTTTCTAGGGTTTCAAACTCTATGGCACCACGGTCTTGGCGTGCAGCTTTAAGTGCCATGTACATTTGCTGTAAGTCAGTTAAATGTGGCACAACCGCTGAGTATTCTTCGCGTAGTTTTTCGTCGTTTTGTAAAATGGCATTTACTTTGGTGTAAGTTAAACGTGCGTGCGAGTTCATTATCGCTTCGTAAAACTTATAACCCGAAAGTTTACCCGCGCTCGACACGGTCATTTCGGCAACCATACATAAGCGATCTACTTTTGGATTAAGCGAACATAATCCGTTAGAAAGCACTTTTGGTAGCATCGGAATAACTTGCTCAGGAAAATACACTGAGTTACCACGCAAAATTGCTTCTTTGTTAAGCGGCGTGTTCATTCCTACGTAATGCGATACATCGGCAATAGCAACCCATAAGCGCCAGCCACCTGATTTTTTAGGTTCACAATATACGGCGTCATCAAAGTCGCGTGCATCTTCGCCATCAATAGTTACAAGTGGTAAATCACGTAAATCTACACGACCTTGTTTGTCAGCTTCTTCAACAAATTCACCTAGGTGAGCAACTTGTGCTTCAACTTCTTCTGGCCATACATGTGGAATATCGTGATTGCGCAGTGCAACTTCAATTTCCATACCTGGGGCTAAATGCTCACCAAGTACATCTATAACTTTACCTACCGCGTTCATGTTACGGCTTGGATTTTGCGTAATTTTAACCTGCACCATTTGGTTATGGCGGGCACCGTTTTCGTTGCCTGGTAAAATCATTATATCTTGCGTTATGCGCGGGTCTTCAGCGACTACAACAGCAACACCGTGCTCAACAAAGTAACGGCCAACAATTGGCGCGCGCTCGTTAGTAAGCACTTTTATAATACGTGCATCGCATTTTGAGCCAGAACCACGTTTAGTGCCTTTAGCTAGTACAATGTCGCCATGTAACACCATATTCATTTGGTGCTTAGCAATAAACCAATCTTTACTCTCGCCTTCAACTTCTAAAAAGCCGAAACCGTCTCTGTGGCCTATTACTTTGCCTTTGGTTAAACCGGCTTCGTCAATTAGGGCGTAGCATTTAAATTTATTGAAATACAGCTGTCCGTCACGCTCCATAGCGCGAAGGCGGCGTTTAAATGCTATTTGGCGTTCGTCATCGTTTACTGCTAGTTCTTCACATAATTGCGCGTAGTTAGCAGGCTTTGAACGCTCTTGAAGGTGAGTAAGTATAAACTCACGACTAGGGACTGGGTTTTCGTACTTTTCTTGTTCTCGACTGAGATTTGGATCTTGGTTTGACATTCACTATCTTGTTAGTTGGTTATGTAGGTATTTTAACCCATATAGTTATAATGAGACAGGTAAAAGCTATTAAACTTTTAAGAAAGCACTTTTACCTTACTGTATAGTTTAAAAATCTAGCGCAATGGGACTTAACGATCCCTTAACTGCATAGTGTTTAGTCATCTCGTAGCAATGCTAAAACCTATACTATTTTTTTTGTAGGTTTTTCCACAGCAGTTTACTTATATTATCAATAAAGCTTGGATCTTCTTCTTTCATCGTAAGTAAAATCTGCTTATTCATTTGTGTTTTATTTTGAGCGTAAATCCAACGATTTTTATTAAATTGCTGGGCAAACTCAAGTACACCCGCTTGTAGTTCGTCGTTATTTGTAAACACAGCTTCAACTACTTTGTTCTCTAGTAACTGCTGTGCCCCAACCCGCTCTCCTGACATAGCTAGACGATTAAAGAAGGTTTGCGAAATAGCTTTATTAATTATAGGAAACATCGACGGAACAAATGGCACCATTACATCCACTTCAGGAAAACAAAAAAAGCCTTTGTCTGATTTCATAAATCTAAAGTCGCACGCACACGCAAGTACAGAACCATTACCATAGGTATGCCCGTTTAACGCAGCAATAATAGGCATAGGAAAAGTAACTATGCGTTTAAATAAGTCACTTATTTGAATCATAAAGTCTGAAATTGCTGCAGGTAAAATACTTGGATTAGACATCCATTGAAGGTCGATACCCAATGACCAGTTTTTATCACTTGAAGACGTTAAAATAACTGACTTAATATTTTGTTCTGCTTCAATGTGGTCTAGGTGTAAATTAAACTCAGCCAAAAACGCTGGGTTGTGGCGGTTTTCAGCGGTATTCATGGTGAGTATAGCGATATTATTTTTAGTTGTTAGTTCTATTAAATTTGCCATTAAAACCTCTTTTAGCGCTTTTTAAGCTAATTTTAAGCGCTGTTCGTTACTTTTACATATCATAGTAATACTTTGCTTATAATTTATAAACCCACTAATTAAAGCCACCCTTTTTGTTTAGCTATACGTGCAGCATCTATGCGGTTAGTGGCGTTTAATTTTGCAATGGCATCCGATAGGTAGTTACGCGTAGTCCCTTCGCTAATAAATAACTGCTTGGCTATGTCGCTTGTTTTAAGGCCATCGCTTGCAAGTTTAAGAGCTTTGCGTTCTTTATCGGTAAGTGGATCTGCATCGTCCAATGCATTAATAGCAAGCTCTGGGTCAATTACCTTTTGTCCCTGCATTACTTTTTTAAGCGCATTTATTAACTCTTCACTTGGTGCTTCTTTTAAAATAAAACCTTTAACGCCTGTCGTAAGCGCTCGCCTAATATAACCCGCACGAGAAAATGTAGTCATAATAACCATTTTTATAGCAGGAAATTTAGCGGCTATTTTTTCGCTAAGCTCTATACCATTCATGGTTGGCATTTCTATATCGGTTAAAATTATATCGGGATGTAAATCACTATCAAGTGCCTCAATTGCATTAAGTGCATCCTGCCCGTTACTTGCTTGCCCAATAATCTCAATATTAAAATCAAGCCCTAACAATGCTGCTACTGCGTCGCGCACAAGCGCCTGATCTTCCACTAAATATACTCTGATCATTATAAATCCTTAGCTGTAATTGGCAGCACTACTTTTAAAGTAAAATTATCGCCACAGGTAAATGCTGCACTGCCATTTAGTTGCTCTGCTCGCTCTTTAATACCATTTAGGCCATTGCCCGAATTCAATGTACTACACGGACCATGATCAATTACGGTTATAAATAACTGCTGCGCTGTTTGTTCTATGTTTATTTCGCAATTTTTTGTGTTGCTATGGCGTAATAAGTTAGTAACTGCCTCTTTAATTATAAGGCCTGCTATACCCTCTACTTTAGCGGGCAGAGCATTTAAAACCACATTAAATGATACGTTAAATCCTTGCTCTATTAACCTTTGCTTTAACTGTGCTACTTGGCTGACAAGATTAAGCTGTTTTAAATCACTTACGGCGCTTCTTACATCGCTAAGTAACTGCCTTGCCAAATCGGCCACTTGTGCAATTTCGCTATTTGCTTGAGCGTAGCGCTCTCCTTGGTTTAATTTATTAGCAAGCTCAGCTTTTAAAGCAATAGATGAAAGTGAATGGCCTAAAATATCATGTAAGTCGCGAGCTATTCGTTCTCGCTCTGCAATAGCTGCTAATTGCTCTAGTTGGTTAGCGCTTTCTTGTTCGCGCTTTTTGTATAAGCTTTCTCTTTTTGCTGCAATACCGTAACTAAATAATGTGGCGCATAGAATCAAAGCAACGCCTAAAAAGTATTGAACCTTACCTATATCTCCAATATATGTGCTTAATAAAACCGTGAATATAATTGCGATCGCAGCATAAATTCTTTGACGGGAGCTGTAAGAGTAGCCTGCTATATAAGCTACGAAACCAAATAAAGTAGGCGTACCTGTGGTGTAAAAAGTAGCGCAAAAACAAATTAAGAGCATGGCTAAAAATAACTTAGTCACCCCTGCACTTTTACAGTTTATTGCTTTTATATACAAAAGAATAAAAGCAACATAGAAGGCTAAAGACATAACAATTTGGTTAACTGTAAAGCTCGCAAAATTAATTATTAGCGGGAGTAAATAAAAGCCGGTAAAAATTAAATGCCCATATTTCCAAAAACCTTTATCGCTTTGTTGAGAAAAGCTGCTTAACGAGCTCATACTAATACCTCAGGCATATTATTTTTACTTATAGCACTATTTTTATTAATTAATATAAATAACATAAAAATGCATACCAGCATAAAGCAATCTGCGTACGTAATCGTAAAACTTAACGCCTCTAGCACTTCATTAATAGTTAAGCTGATTAAAATTAAAGAATTCATAATTATCTCCTGTTGAGTAAGGTAACTATGCCCGCGTACAAAAATAATAAGAGTGTGAAGTGTCATCAACTTTAATGACTTTTGTCATGCGGTAAAAAATTCATCTTAAGAATTTTTAAGCAATGTTAATATATTCAAAAAGTACAACAAGGAAACTAAATGCAGCCTCAGCAACAAAGTTTAATTTATTTACACATAGCGGTATTACTTTTTGGCGGGACCGCTCTATTTGCCAAACTTATTGGGTTAAATGCTTTAGATATTACCGTTTACAGAACTGCAATTGCAGGAATGGCTATTTTAGCCATGCTTTATTTTCAAAAAAAACAAATTAAACTCAACAAACCTAAAGACTATCTTATTGCATTATTTTTAGGTGTTGCGGTGGGTATTCACTGGGTTACCTATTTTGCTGGTATGCAAATGGCCGGTATAACTATTGGAATGCTGGCATTTTTTAGCTATCCCGTAATGACGGTGTTTTTAGAACCCTTATTTAATAAAAGCAGGCCAAAAGCAAAAGATATAATAAGTGCAGCGGTGGTTGTTTTAGGTATTTACTTATTAGTACCAAGTGCAAACTTAGGCGATGATGTAACCCTAGGTGTAATAACAGGTGTGATATCGGCATTGTTTTTTTCAATAAGAAACATTACTCATAAGCGCTACTTTAGCCAATATGGCGGGCCGCAAACGATGTTTTATCAAACCTTAGTGGCAAGCATTATGTTGTGTGCATTTATAGAAGTACCAGTGTATGAGGTTAGTAATCACGACCTGATTTTAATTGCTGTAGCGGGTGTTATATTTACAGCTACACCGCACTCGTTATTTGCAGCAAGTTTAAAGCATTTATCAGCGGCAACTGCGGGGTTAATTTCTTGCTTGCAGCCACTTTATGGCACCATACTGGCTATAGTAATTATTCATGAACGTCCTACTGTTATGACGTTAGTTGGTGGAGCACTCATAGTTAGTGCCGCTTGTTTTGAAACGTGGTCAATCACTAAAAAGGCTCGACAATGAAAGTATTTGCACACCGTGGTGCCAGTGGGGATTTTCCTGAAAACACCAAAAGCGCTATTTTAGAAGCGTTAAAAGTAGGTGTTGATGGTATTGAAGTAGATATTCAAAGTTCCTTCGATGATTACATGGTAATACACGACTCATGGCTTGATAGAACCACCAGCGGTAAAGGCCGGGTGAGTAACTTTACCGCTCATGAGCTCTCTAAGCTTGATGCTGGAAATGGTGAAAAAATCCCTACTCTTCAGCAGCTGTTTGATTGGAATAACAATAAATCTTTATTAAATATTGAGCTTAAACACACGTTTGCACTAGAAAGGTTTGTGGCTCAATTAGAACAAAACATTGAAGCTAAAAAAATATCGAAAGCCAATATTTTAGTATCATCGTTTGATCACCATCAACTACAGTGGCTTAAAAAAAGACTACCATGGCTTAAAATAGGCGCCCTTACTTCTTCTATTCCAATTAACTATGCAAAGTTTGCTAGTGATTTAAACGCTTATAGCGTACATGCAGATAAAACCTTTATAAATAAGGCTTTTGCCGACGATGCAAAAAAAAGAGGCCTAAAGATTTATGCTTATACAGTCGATAGGGAAGAAGATATAGCGCTAATGCTTGAGTATGGCATAGACGGAATTTTTACAAATTACCCAGCGCGAACCAAAGCTTACTTGTTGTCGTTACAAAAAGGCTAACTTACATTCCCCTCACTTAAATAACAATCGTAGGGCTTGAGCATAATGAGTGGTTTTATGAAAATTTATAACTATATAGAGCAAACATTCTTTTTTACGTTAACCCGTAAAATAGTCGGTAATTTAAGTTTTGTATTATTGTTCCAAGCAATTACGTTATTTTGGCTGCATCAGAGTTTAAGCGAACAACAGCAAAGTACAGGGCTATTTTGGCTGCTTACGCTTGTGATTATATCTGGTTTTATTTTTACTCTTTTTTATATGCGTTTTTTAATTGTTCGCCCTGTTACTGCTATGCGCGATACTTTGATAGAAATAAACCAACAAGATGCAAATTTAGCAGCAAAACTTCCCCACTTTTCGTATGACGAATTTAAAGATTTAAGTTCACAATACAATATATTTACTGCCCATTTAAGTGAGTTACTCAGCACAACATATAACAGTGCTCAAGCTAGTGCACACAGCAATACACAAGTCACTGAATCGATGAAAAATACTGAGCAATCAAGTGAGCAACAAATACAGTTAAGCCACAGTATTATTAATGCCAGTATGCAAATAACCCAAAGCTTACAAGACATAGTAAATAATACAGATAGCGTACATAACGTTAATAATGAACACCTTAACTTTGTAAAACTATCTGCGTCAGAACTCGCTGCTTTAGTAGAGCAGGTAAAACTTATTACTAATATGCTAGGTAGCTTTTCAAATACAATTGCGGGACTGAAAGAAAACAGTGAAAACATTCGTAGTATTTTAAAAATGGTTGAAGAGTTTTCTGATCAAACTAATTTGTTAGCCCTCAACGCCGCAATAGAAGCAGCTAGAGCGGGTGAAGCTGGCAGAGGATTTGCCGTAGTTGCAGACGAAGTACGCACGCTTTCAATAAAGGTAAGTGGCGCAACTAGGCAAATTAGCGACTTTATAAGTCAGATGAATGATTTGGTAAACGAGACAAATAAAGAGTCAGAGCAATTAATGACTCACTCTAATAACGCACAAAGCTCAATTAGTGCAACCTGTGATGGCTTTACTAAAATGCTTAGTGAGTTTGAGCACAACCAGCAGCAGCTGCAACAAATAGCCAGTGCTGTACATTTGCTTGAGGGCACCCAAAGTACGACTCACCAATCGGTAGAGCAAATCGTAGCTTTAGGGGAGCAAGCTAAACAACAAATAGATACGGCATTAGCCGATAGCGAGCAATCTCAACAGCTAAGCTTACAAACCCAACAACAGTTAAAGCGCTTTGTGCACTAAGAACCGTTTTCGGGCTCAGAGAAATATGGTAAATTACGCAGCTATTAATTTAAGTGTGTAAAGCGTGTGAGCAACCCTACCCCAGACTATGAAAAACTAACCCTGCAAATAAAAAACTGGGGGCAAGAGCTTGGCTTTAGCGAAGTGGGCATTACTGATATTGACTTATCTAAGCACGAAGCCCAATTGCAACGTTGGCTTGATGCAGGCTACCACGGCTCGATGGATTATATGGCTGCCCACGGTATGAAACGCGCCCGCCCTGCTGAATTAGTGCCTGGTACACAGCGTGTTATATCTGTAAAAATGAATTATCTGCCTCCCGATGCTGGCTTTGCAAAAACCTTAAAAAATAAAGAAAAAGCATATATAAGCCGCTATGCATTAGGTCGTGATTACCATAAATTAATGCGTAATCGTTTAAAAAAACTCGGCCAAAAAATAGAGCAAGAAGTTGGCGAGTATGGCTTTAGACCCTTTGTAGATTCAGCCCCTGTACTTGAGCGTCAACTTGCCGAAAAAGCCGGTTTAGGGTGGCGTGGTAAGCATTCTTTATTAATTAACCAAGAAGCTGGGTCGTGGTTTTTTTTAGGCGAGCTATTTATTGATTTACCTCTACCAATTGATGCAGAAAACACCTTTGAAGGCTGCGGTAAATGCGTTGCTTGTATTACTCTTTGCCCAACAGGTGCAATTGTAGAGCCCTACGTTGTTGATGCACGTAAATGTATATCGTATTTAACCATAGAACACCAAGGGCCAATACCAGAGCAATACCGAACTTTATTAGGCAATCGTGTTTATGGTTGTGATGATTGTCAGTTAGTATGCCCTTGGAATCGTTATGGACAAATAACTGACGAAAATGACTTTCATCCTCGCACTCAATTAAAAGATAAAGATTTACTTGAGCTGTTTGCCTGGGATGAGCCTACATTTTTAAAAAACACCGAAGGCAGCCCTATTCGTCGCATTGGTCACGAACGTTGGTTACGTAATTTAGCAGTTGGTTTAGGTAATGCAGAGTTCAGCCCCGCTATTATTAATGCCCTACAAGATAAAAGCCAAATATGCAGCGAACTTGTTTTAGAGCATATTGAATGGGCACTTGCTCAGCAAAACGATAAACAACGATTACAAATTCGTAAAACAGCTAGGTTAATTAGAATTGTAGAAAAAGGCTTACCAAGGGATGCATAGCACCGCTTAAGTAAACCTTTATATTGCGAAGTAACTAGTTTTTCAAAAGTAACGATAGATCTTGTTCTATCTCTGTAAAGGCTGCTTTGACTTGTTTAACAGACTCTTCTCTTGCTACTGAGTTTTGGATAGTTTCATCTACTTTTTTATAAATAAACACCTCCTGATCTTCATCCAGTCCCATTGATGGGATACGTTCTTCGAGCTCTTCTTGTAACTGTTTAAACACTTTTTCGTTGTTTTGACGGTTTTCATTCAACAAGCTAATTAAGCTATGAAACTTACTATGAACAGTACTTGCTACGGCATTAAGTTTCGCTCGTTGTGATTCAAGCATTTTCTTGGTCATGATGGCGCGTAGCTGCTGCTCGGTAACACTGACAATAAAACATACGTGGTCGCGTATACGGCCATGCTTATCAGGATCATGATCGGGCATATTTAAAATAAGTAAGCTAATCAATTCATAGTTAACTAAAATTCGGTGCGAAAACTCATGTAAGCGCCCTTTGTTTTTCAGCATTTCAAACAGCTCCACCACAATAGGTGAACACACGCCGTTTAGTGCAAAGTGGCTAATTTCATTATTTTCTCTAAATTCTACATTGCTTTGTAAATCAAAAGACTGAAGGCAATCTACAAGCGCTTTACCTAACTCTTGAGGATCGTTAATAAAGCCAATGTTTTCAACGTAGTTAACTATTTGCCCCATTTCACTGCTATTGGCCATTGCATTAAATGCAGTTGATGTTGCATCTTCAACTTGCTTTTCTAGGCTTTGCTTTTCAACGAGTACTTGATTTAAATTTTTAAGCTTAGATTTAAGTTCGTCATGGCCAAAAGGTTTTACAATATAGTCTTCTGCGCCAACAGAATAGCCTTCCATGCGTTCTTCAACAGTGCCGCGAGCAGAAACAAACATAACAATAATGTGTGCGGTATTTGGATTTGCTTTAAGTGCTTTACATACTTCATAGCCGTTCATTTGCGGCATACTTACGTCGAGTAATATAACCTGAGGCATATAACCTTCAACCATGTTTAAACACTCAGGACCACTTGTTGCTACTTGTAATTCAAAATCAAGCTCCTCTAAAATTTCCTCAATAATTTCAAGGTTAAAGGGTTCGTCATCAACGGCAAGTATTTTAGTTAAGGCCATAATTTATCATCCATTCAAATTCTTTAAAAAGTTACTTGGTATGCCAAAAAACAATTAATTACTGTGTTGTATTAACTGATCTTCAGCTAAATGCTCGTCTAAGTTTATTTCTAATGGCACTTGTATAGATATAGTTGCACCACCATTTTCGTTGTTACGTGCAGAGATTTCACCTTGGTGTAAAGATACAAACTCTCTACACAATGCAAGGCCTAACCCTGTACCACCGGCACCACTATTTGTTTTACTGCTTTGCACAAACTTAGTAAAAATATGCTCCAACTCATCTTCTGGTATACCGACCCCATTATCGGTAACCTCTATAGTAGCAAGCTTATTATCTGACTCTAAATTTACCCGTATTTTACTTTTAGGCTCGCTAAATTTAAGTGCGTTACCTAGTACGTTTCGAAGTAACTGGTTTATTTGCTCTTCATCACATTGTGCAATTACAGGTAATGGCTGTGCGGTAAATATAATCTCAATTTCTTTTTCCATTGCCGTACCAGACACATCATCAATACTTGTTTTAATAATATTCGCTAAATTATAGGGACGAGGGTTAAATGGAAACTTACCTACATCTAGCTTAGATAGGTCGAGTAAATTATTTAGTAACGACAGTAAACGCTCACCACTACTCTCTATTCGCGATAAATACTTAATGAGTTTTTCTTTTGCAAAATCTCCAGTTTCTAATTTGCTTAAACCAAAACGCGAAAAGCTTAAAATAGAGTGCATAGGAGTACGCAGTTCATGCGACATGTTTGCTAAAAATTCTGATTTACTTAAGTTTGCAGCCTCAGCCACATTTTTAGCATGCTCGAGTTGTGAAGTACGCGCTCTTACTTGCTCTTCAAGAACATCTTTTGCTTCAAGTAATAAATCCTCTTTTTGCTTAAGATGAGTTACATTTTTAAATATGACCGCAAGTGCTATTTCGCCATGGTGATCTATCTCATTAAAAGAGCCAACTAAGGGTATATAACCTCCTGCTGTTTTAGATAAACGTAAATCGCAGCTAAATTGTCGATTACTATTTAATGTCGAAATCTTATCTTTAATACCTAAAATTGAATCATCGTCTAAAAAATCAAATACTGATTTACCTTCGAGTTCATTAAACGGTAAATTAAATAGTCTCAAGCAAGCATCATTAGCTTCTATCACTCTACCGCACTTTTCAAATAACATAATTGCATCGGGCGTATGTTTATAAATAACCTGAAGTAGGCTGTCTTTTTCAATCAGGGCATCAACCGTATCTTGTAGCCTTTCTACAAGCTCTGCGTTATGACGTTTTAATAACTCTGTTTGCCATAATTTATGTATTGATTGTAATAGTGAGCTATCGTTTAAAGGTTTAATGAGTACATCTTCTACGCCTTGACGAATTGCTTCGATCATTGAAACTTGATCAGGGCGTGAGGTAAATAACAAACAACGACAATGCGGTTGGGTTACTTTTAAATTTGAAAAAATTCCTAAACCTGTTCCGTCATCTAAAACAAAATCGCTTATCAGTATATCTATTTGCTTTTCTTTACTAATTTCTAAAGCTTCTGCGGAGGTTGTTGCAGTATGAGTCTCGATATGAGCACCGATTAAGCTATTTTTCATTTTTTCGAGACGTTCAGGAACATGGTCGACGAGTAAAATAGTAGGTAATTGCAAAATATGGTTAGAGCCTAATTCTAATAGGCTCTCTAAAAGAGAAGTAATTTCTTTATTAGAAAAAAATGGGTAGACCACGGTTGCGTCAGGCGCAATATGATTTAGCTCGCTAAACGCAGTTAGTTGTTCACCGCTTTGTGCTTTTGGCGCAAGCAGCATAAAGCGCTCTTGCGCTACTTCGCTTACAAGCGGTTTTATAGAATCAACAGGCACACCATGGGCAACAACAACTAAGTCGTAATCGCCTATATTGGTATACATGTCTAGCATGCTGAAATGAATTAATTCGACCTCACACCCTATTAATTCTAAAAGCACTTTCACACGCATCGCGATGACACTACTACTATCAATAATTAATATTTTTCGAATCATCAAGCCACACTTCAAATTAATAAACTTAATATCCTAATAGCGTAGTCTATTTTTATTTAATTGGCATAAAGCCCTATCGTTATTTTGTAAAAAAATATTACAAGCTTTCAAAAAACAGTTTATTTAAGATGCTTTCCAAAAATAGTCAGGCTGTAGGGCTTGTTATCCATTATGGCAACGCTTGGCAACTCGCCCCATATTTCAAAATCAAAATGCTTAAATAATTTAACACTGGGTAAATTATGACTAAAAATAAAACCAAGCAATACTTTAATATTTAATTGCTTAGCTTGTGTTTGAGCAAATATCATTAGCTTTTTACCAAGCCCTTTACCTTGTGCTTTACGGGTAATGTAAATGCTCATCTCTACTGTGCCATCGTAAGCAGGACGCCCATAAAACGATTTATAACTTACCCAAGCAAGTACTTGGTTATTTTCGCAGTAAACATAAATAGGCCTTTTATCGTTATGGCTATTAAACCAGTCACGCTTTTCGTCAACAGTAACTTCTTCGGTATCTGCAGTTACCATTCGCCCTGCAATGGTTTCGTTATAAATGGCTACAATTTCATTAAGATCATCAATAGTTGCTAAACGGGTTGTCATAGGTCATTCAAAGGTTGATCAATTTGTTTCATATTAGCGTATGATTATCCAATCAAACAATTGAAAAGTTTAGGTAATGTAATGCTAAAAAAAATTATAATAGGATTAATGGCTTTATTTATTAATGCCCCACTCCACGCTGAAACATCATCAACTATCAACCAAACCTCTACCCAAGACTGTCAAGATTTTACCAATGTCGATATTCGAAAGCTTCGCTCAAAAGAATCTATTGATTTATGCCAATTTAAAAATAAGCCTTTATTAATAGTAAACACGGCAAGCAACTGTGGTTTTACACCCCAATTTAAAGGCCTTGAAGCGCTATATCAACGATACAAAGAACAAGGTTTAGTCGTATTAGGGTTCCCTTCTGATGATTTTTTTCAAGAAGAGGATAGTGAAAAAGAAACTGCAAAAGTATGCTTTGTAAATTATGGTGTAACCTTCCCTATGTTTGCTACAAGCGAAGTGCGTGGTAGTAAAGCGAATCCAATTTTTAAATATTTGAATAAGCAAACTAGCTCTCCAAATTGGAACTTTTATAAGTACTTAGTGTCTGCTGATCGTGAGACGGTTTTACGGTTTAACAGCAAAGCAGCACCTGATTCAGAACAAATGATTGCTGCAATTGAAACTGTGCTTTCTGATAAATAAGTTTATACTGGTACAATTAGTTGAAACTAACTAGAATGATATTTTAATTCGGTTAAAAAAACACCACACTATACTCGGGAGATTTTATGACAGTAGCAAGCGCACGACATATACTTGTAGACAGTGAAGCACAATGCTTAGACTTAAAAACAAAAATTGAGCAAGGCGAAGACTTTGCTGAATTAGCCAAAGCGCATTCAAACTGCCCATCAGGTCAAGATGGCGGTGCTCTTGGTGAGTTTGGTCCTGGTATGATGGTTCCAGAGTTTGATAAAGTTGTGTTTTCAGCTCCAATTAACCAAGTACAAGGCCCTGTGCAAACTCAATTTGGTTATCATTTACTTGAAGTTACTAGCCGTTCAGAATAAATTTAACTGTATCGTAAGTAACGTTTTATAAAAGCCGCTTATGCGGCTTTTTTATGGAGTAATTATGCAATTAATTGGTTCTGTACCTTCACCTTACGTGCGCCGAATTAGAATTTGGGCACAACAAAACAACTGTAAACTAGAGCTTGTGAGTCTTGATATATTTTCTGAGCAAGATCGCCCTACTATGGCCAGTAAAAATCCAGCTCGAAAGATTCCCATTCTGGTAGATGGCAACTTAACACTTAGTGACTCTAATTCTATATTGCGCTATTTACTTGAAAAAACAGGTCAACCAAAACTAACGTGGCCGCAAGAGCACTTACTTACGACTATAAATGCCTGTAACGATTCGCTAGTAGAAATGCTGCTATGTGAACGCTCTGGATTTGACACCAAAAGCGATAAACTCTTTTTTAATTTGCAAAACGAACGAATTGAACAAACATTAAGCTTTTTAAATACCCATTTAAGCGATGAAGAATTTAAAAGCTGTGAATACCTCAACATCAGTTTATACTGCCTGCTTGATTGGATTTGCTTTCGTGAATTAACTGACTTTAGTCAGTATTCAGAGCTTGTTGCTTTTCATAAGCAATATGGCAAGCGTCAAGCAGCAATAGATACTAATCCTCGTCACTAATTTAAAAAGGTAAACACATGAGCGATATCGAAATTGAATCACAACTAGTTAACTTTGTAGAAAAAGTACGTGTTAGCGAAGTAATTTGGGCACTTGGTGCAGAAGATAATGGCTTTGTAGTGTGCGATTCTAACCAATTTGACGAAACTGACGTACTACTGCTTTGGGAAAGTGAAGAAGCAGCTAAAGCGCAATGTAAAGAAGAGTGGAAAGACTACAGCCCTGTAGAAATAAATCTTGATGAATTTTTAGATGCATGGGTTGAAGATTTAAATGAAGATAACGCACTTGTTGGCATTAACTGGAATGATGACCAAGTATGTACAGAGATTGAACCTACTGGTTTAGCTCGCGCTTTAAGTGAGTAATACTTTATACGCTTTATTTTAAGAGCGGATAAAACCCGACTAGCATCTACTGCTAGTTGGGTATAAAATAAAACACATCATTATTTTCAAGGTATTACGTTGAAAACCCATCTTGGTCGCCGGCCCTTTTCAGCCATGGAACTGCACACTCTTTATAATGGATATATATACGGTGATTTTAAAGTTGCACGTGAGCAACCAAAACACTGGCATTTTTGGCTTCCTCTAATTGCATATTACAGTGGTGCATATAGCGATGAAATTGGCTATCTAACGCTTGATGATCTGTCTCTTGAAAAAGATGTCTTATGTTTTAATTTTCATACTCACGGTAAGATAAAACCTCGCTTAGTTCCTGTGCATCAGGCACTTATAGATGCCGGGTTTAATGAATATTTAGCATTCATAAAATCACAAAATCAACAACGATTAATGTTCGACTTACCCGCTAAAACTGGCAGATACAGTGAAAAAGTCCGTATTTGGTTTTCAGGTGAAGGTGAGCGAGCCGGCTATTTACAAAAGTGTGATATACCAAACGTTGATCAACTCGGTATGAAAACAGCAATAAGCAGCCTTCGTCTTAACTTTGAGCAACAAGTGCGTATACATGCTCTGCAAGCCAACTCTAAAGACGCCTTTAATTACCTCATGGGATTTAACGAATACCCACATAATGAATTTAAGGACGTGCTTTTATTAAATAACGTGATCCAAAAAATACGTATTATTAACTCACACCTGCATTGGCAGCGTTTTATAACACGCGAAAGCCACTGACAAACTTTGTTACTATTTCCCCTTAAAGTCATCGTTATAATCAATTACTCTATTAAAAAAAACTGTTAGGATATCTAACCCCCTAATAATATGAGCATAAAAAAGCCTATTTAGGGTAGTTTCTAACAACAACAATCTAGGGATCACTATGTTTCTTAAAAGCCTCTTAACAGTGAGCGTTGCTTTGGCAATGGGTGCTGCAAACGCTAACGAATTCGTTATTGAAAAACTCGCAAAACCAAGTTCACAACAGGTATCGTTAACACTCGATCCGAGCCAAGATACATTCACAGGGATGACTGAGATTTCCCTAGAAGTACTAAAACCAACAAAATACATTGAATTAAATGGCGTAGCTTACGCTGTTAAAATGGCGCAACTGCTTGGCGACGAAAACTGTGACTTAAACAACGAAATGCTTAAAACAGGTAAAGTTAAATTTAGCTGTGATGAGCAAATTCAACCAGGTAAATACACCCTTAAAGTTGATTTTTCAGCGCCATATAACCGTCAAAGTGTTGGTTTATACAAAACGTTAGACCAAGGCACACCTTATTTATTTACTCAATTTGAAATGAGTGATGCACGCCGTGCATTTCCTGTTTTTGATGAGCCAAGTTACAAAATTCCATTTCAGTTAACGATTACTGCGCCTACATCACAAAAAGTATATTCAAATACGCCTGAGCTTAAAGCAATCGTTAATGGCGATATGACCACACACTACTTTGATAAAACGCCGCCAATTCCTTCATACCTAGTCGCGATGGCTGTTGGCCCGTTTGAAGAATTAGATATTAAAGGCATGCCAATTCCTGGCCGTGTAATTACCCCTCAAGGTAAAATCCACTTAGCCCAATACGCAAAAGAAAACATGCCAAAAGTACTGGGTGCACTTGAAGCGTATTTTGGTATTCCTTACGTTTACAAAAAATTAGACTCAGTAGCGGTACCAGAGTTTCCATTTGGCGCAATGGAAAACTCCGGCTTAGTAACCTACCGAGAAGATATTTTATTAGTTGATTTAGCTGCAGCAACACGCAGTAAAAAACAGCGTAATGTATCAATTATTGCTCACGAACTTGCTCACCAATGGTACGGTAATTTAGTAACCATGAAATGGTGGAACGACTTATGGTTAAACGAAGCGTTTGCTAGCTGGATGGCTGCAAAAATTACTAAGCAGCTTAACCCTGAGTTTGAATCGCACTTAGACCTGCCACAAAACAACGTAATGGCACTTGATGCACGCCTAAGCACCAAGCCTATTCGTAAGCCAATTAAAACTGAAGCCGACATTATGGACGGTTTAGGTCTTGCTTACAGTAAAGGCAGCTCAGTACTTGCTATGGTTGAAAACTGGATTGGCGAAGATGCATTTCAAAAAGGTATTCAAAGCTACTTAAAAGAGTTTTCATATAAAAATGCTGAAGCAGCCGACTTATGGGAAGCACTTGGTAAAGCGTCAAATAAAGACGTAGCGAGTGTTTTAAAATCGTTTATTGAGCAATCTTCTTTCCCACTAGTTAAAGTAACTCAACAAGGTAGCAAAGTAACTATTTCACAAAGCCGCTTTGTAAACGCAGGCGTTGATGCGCCAGAGCAGTTATGGAATGTACCAGTTGCAATTAAATATGGTGCCGGCGATAAAGTAAAAACAGCAAACGTTTTACTTAATAAACAAAGCCAAACACTAGATTTAGACTTTGAACCAGAGTGGATTTATCCTGACCAAGGTGCATTAGGCTACTACCGCTGGGTAATGGATGATGCACAATTTAGCGCACTTGTTAAAAAGGCGCCAAGCGTACTGAGTGACCGTGAACGCTTAGCGTTACTATCGGCTACTGATGCGCTACTTGATGCTGGTGTTATATCTGCTGCTAAGTTAATGCAAACACTTGAAGTGTTCGTAAGCGATAGCCACCCTCGCGTAGCAAATACCGCGCTAGGTTACTTAGTATCGCAACAACGTACTTTTAAAGACGATAGCAATAAAGACCTATGGCCTGAATTTATTCGCGGTGCAGTAACGCCTGCAGCTAAAAAATATGGTTTAGAAGCAAAAGCGGGTGAAGACGGAGCTATTGCACAACTTCGTGCAGCCGTTGTATCACGCTTAGGTTTTGATGGTGAAGATCAAAACGTCATCAATAAAGCCAAAGAACAAACGCAAGTTTATTTAAATGATCCACAAAAAGTAGACCCATACTTAGCGGGTACGTACTTAACTCTTGCTGCTTTTCATGGTGACAAAGCGCTACTTGATCAGTTTATGACGACGTTCAAAACGACTAAAGATCCGCAAGTACGCACAAACATGCTTGCAGCTATGGGCTTTTTTGGTAAACCTGAGTTACAAAAAGCGGTATTAGCTTATAGCTTAACGGATGAAGTAACGGCATCTGACATGCGTACTATTTTGTCAGGTCAAAGTTACACAGATGAGCGCCAGGCATTATTTATTGATTGGGTTTACAGTAACTACGATAAAGTAACAGCAAGTTTACCGCCTTTCTTTATTCCTAACTTGCCGTACTTTACAACTGCAAGCTGTGATGCAGAAAGCTTAGCGACAACAAAAACCTTCTTTAACGAAAAAGTAGCTGATGTAGCTGGTTACGCTCGTACACTAAGTAAGCTTGAAGAAAGCACAAACGATTGTATCGCGCTTAAAACACGTGAACTTGAATCGGTTAATAGCTTTTTAAAAAGTAAGTAATTATTAGGTTTATTGAGCTATAAAAATACAAAAGCCGCTGAATATAAATTCAGCGGCTTTTTACTTTTTATATAAAATTAATTACCAATAATCATAGTTAGCTTGGCTATAAAATCTTTGGCTGCTTGCTCAGAATTTATTTTAAACGCAACACCGTAGTGAATAGGTTGGGCGCTTTTAAAAATGCGCGTAGGAAAGCGTGTCATCTCACTGCTATGGAAGTACCCTTGCGCACGTGTTACGCCACCTATATCATTAAAATCATCGCTAAATACTTCAAATGCTGGGCGAATTACTATTTTACCCTTGCCGCTTTCGCTGTGGGTATAAAATGCTTCTTTAGAGTTTACTAACATGTACTCTGCAATATTTTTAATCTTAAAATTACTTCTGCACTGTAATTTAATGAGCTGTTCTGTCAGCTCGTCTGCACTATAAGCCACGTGTAATCCCTATTAGTTAATTTGCGTATTAGATTAACGCATACACACAATAAAATCTGAATTTATTTGCCTGCTTTACTTTGTTATATCACATACAAAAGCGAGTTTTTCATTGTTGTAACTCATTCTTGTTATATTTGTTTCGCAGTAGGTGCTTAAATTAAGCCATTGCGATACTTCATCACTTCCATCAAGTTTACGCTGATAAACGCGGTTTTTAATAGCATAAGCAATGGTCGTATTATCTTTTAAAATAAAATCTTGAACTTGAGCCGGTAACCTTAATAGGTCTTCAACTTGTTTATCTTGTGGATTAAAACTCGCTAAAATGTGTTGCTCGTTTTTAGTGTAACTAAATAAAAATGCAGCCATTGAGTTGTTATAAATAAGCGTTCGGCCAATATTACTGGCAGCTATTTCCCCCTTCGCTTGTGCAACAGAAGTATATTGAAGAGTGTGAGGCTTTCCTAAAATAAACATCACTAAATCATTTTGGACACCCCATGCATGGTATCCAACAGGTTCAATCCAATCAAAAATACGACTTGGCGCATCTTGATTTTTGAGTGGGTATTGCCACAATTTTTGCTTACCGTCAGCTTCTACAACAATCGCTGATATCGCACCACCACTTGGCATAACCGTTGGTGAATATTCGCTTACAGGAGAGTTAGTTATATTGGTAACTTTTTTTGACGTGAAATCATAATAAGCAATATCAGTTTGGCTTTGCCCTTTATTAATTACTTCATGAGTAAAGTATAAACCTGTACTTGTTAAGTGCGGTTGGTTGTTATAACTATTTTTATCGCTCACTATACTAACTTGTACCCCGAAAGGTGTATTTAAATCAGCAAGTAATACTTGGCTTTTTGGCATG
This sequence comes from Pseudoalteromonas sp. LC2018020214, assembly GCF_016598755.1. Lineage (NCBI taxonomy): Bacteria > Pseudomonadati > Pseudomonadota > Gammaproteobacteria > Alteromonadales > Pseudoalteromonadaceae > Pseudoalteromonas > Pseudoalteromonas sp. LC2018020214. Next base: position 735,151 of record NZ_CP066804.1, on the reverse strand, counting down.
CTAGCCTGCACCACTATTGGGCTCAGCGCTGCTACAGAAAATAATCCAAGTAATGGTTTAATAAGTTTCATGCTTTCTCTCGTTTTAATTTTAAGCACCTCATGATAACGTTATTTGCTGATGGCGTCACTTGAGCTAAGTCAGTCAACTCTTAAGATACCCAAACGACTTAAAATAATGTTAAGTTTAGTCTGGTTATAAAACCTGGTCCTAAAAAAGAGAATTAACATGTCAGCTAAAAATCCTATTATTGCGATTACGGGTTCATCTGGTGCGGGTACAACCACCACAACGAATGCAATTAAACATATTTTCCGTAGCCTTAATATTCAAGCGGCTTTTGTCGAAGGAGATAGCTTTCATCGTTACACTCGCCCCGAAATGGATAAAAAAGTTCGAGAAGCACAACAAGAAGGTAAACATATTAGTTACTTTGGCCGAGAGGCCAATGACTTTGGCGCTTTAAAAACGTTGTTTGAAAACTATAGCGAAACAGGTCAAGGAAAGTTACGCCGCTACTTACACACCTTTGATGAAGCCGTTCCGTACAATCAATTACCAGGTACATTTACACCTTGGCAAGATCTTGACCATAATACTGACATTTTGTTTTATGAAGGATTACACGGTGGTGTAGTTGATCAAGATGTAGACGTTGCAAAGCATGTCGATTTATTAATAGGCATGGTTCCAATTATTAACCTTGAGTGGATTCAAAAATTAATACGCGATACATCCGAACGAGGCCATTCTCGCGAAGCGGTTATGGGCTCTATTGTGCGCAGTATGGATGACTATATAAATCATATTACCCCGCAGTTTTCTCGTACCCATATTAATTTCCAACGCGTGCCGACCGTTGATACATCAAACCCATTTAGCGCCAAAGATATTCCATCTCTTGATGAAAGCTTTGTAGTTATTCGCTTTAGGGGTATTGATGATGTTGATTTTCCTTATTATTTACGGATGATCGAAGGCAGTTTTATGTCTCGTATTAATACGCTTGTAGTACCAGGGGGCAAAATGGGCTTAGCTATGGAGCTGGTTCTTACTCCACTTATTAAAGATATTATTTTGAAAAAGCGTGCACTGGAAAACTTAGCACCTTTGGATATACCTATTTAACTCCTCTTCTAAGATTGAGCTCTCTCACGTACACTGCTGATTTTAGTAACAATAAGGGACATTGTGTTGTACTCATTAAAAATTATTGTGGGTTCTAAAAACCCTGTAAAAATTAACGCTGCTAAACATATTTTTGCAATGTATTTCCCTGAACATGAAATTGATTGCCAAGGTGTTGATGCTCCATCCAATGTGCCAGATCAACCTATTGGCGAAGAAGAAACACGTGTTGGCGCACAAAACCGTGTTAATTATTGCAAAGAGCATTACCAAGCTCACTACTACGTGGCAATGGAAGGTGGTGCAGAGCAATTTAGCTATGGTGCAGCAACCTTTGCTTACGTAGTTATTGATAATGCCTTAAATCAGGTTGTAGGGCGCAGCAGCAACCTCCCCTTGCCTCAAGTGCTTTATAACGCATTACTTAATGGCGAAGAGCTTGGCGATGTAATGGACAAAGCATTTAATACCACCAACGTTAAACAAAAAGGGGGCGCTATTGGGTTACTTACAAACAATTACGCCACGCGCGAAAGCACCTATACACAAGCACTCACTTTAGCTATGGCGCCCTTTCTACACGTAGATCTCTACAGCCAAACAAATTAATTTAGGAAGTTTAATGAAATACAACTATGTATTGTTTGATGCAGACGAAACCTTATTTAGGTTTGATATTTTAGCGGGCATGACTCGCATGTTTAAAGCTTACAACGTAGATTTTAGCCAAGACGATTATGTTCATTATCAAAAAACCAATAAGCAGCTGTGGGTTGATTATCAAAATGGCACTATTAGCGCAGATTACTTACAAGTAACACGCTTTAATGAATGGGCTTCAAAACTTAATGTACCCGCAAAAGAGCTAAACGATGCTTTTTTAGATGCTATGGCGCAAATTTGCGAGCCATTACCTGGTGCTATTGAGCTTTTAAATAAACTTAAGCCAAATGCTCGATTAGGTATTATTACTAACGGATTTGCCCGCTTACAAACCGTACGCCTTGAGCATACTGGCTTAAAAGATATGTTTGAATGGTTAGTAATATCTGAACTTGTGGGTATAGCAAAACCAAACAAAGCGATTTTTGAGCACACATTTGAGCTAATGGGTAACCCTGATAAAAGCGAGATACTTATGGTGGGTGATACTGCTGCAAGCGACATACTTGGCGGCAACAATGCAGGTATTGATACTTGCTGGTTACAACACCCTGGTGAGCAATTAGCCGATGGAATAAAACCAACCTATTCAGTAACTCATTTAAATCAGTTACAAGATCTTTTAGAGTTATAATAGAGTAAATTTTACGCAAAAAAATGACGCTAATTAGCGTCATTTTTTATAACTGTTTGCGAGCTGTTCTTTTACTGCTTTTAGGCTGGAGCTAACTCAAGACCGGGTGCAGGCATCGTCACAGGCGTTTCAAATGTTGCCCACTCCCATGCTGACTCTGTAGCCATAATTTTACGTAGTAATTTATTATTTAAATCATGACCCGATTTAAATGCTGTTACTTTACCTAAAAGATTATGACCTGTCATAAACATGTCACCAACACAGTCTAATATCTTGTGCTTAACAAACTCATCGCTATAACGTAAGCCATTAGGATTTAAAACTTTGAATTCATCAAGTACCACAGCACTATCCATGCTACCACCTAGCGCTAGGTTGTTTGCATGCATGTATTCAATATCTTTCATAAATCCAAAAGTACGCGCACGGCTAATTTCTTCAATAAAGCTTTGCGTTGTTATATCCAACCCAATACGTTGGCGACTTTCATTGATAGCTGGGTGGTTAAATGCAATCTCAAAGTCGATATGAAAACCATCATATGGTTCAACTTCAGCCCACTTACCATCTTCTTCAATGCGTACTTTTTCTTTAATACGGATAAAGCGTTTAGCAACGTTTTGTTCTTCAATTCCGCCTTTTTGTAACAGATATATGAATGGTAATGCACTACCATCCATAATAGGCACTTCTGAGCTATCTAATTCTACAATTAGATTATCAATCCCCATTGCAGCAACAGCTGCAATAAGATGCTCAGTAGTTGATAAGCGAACACCATCTTTGTTAATTAAACAGGTACACAACTGCGTATCACCAACGGCTTCAGGTGTTGTTTCAAAATCAACAACCGGATCAAGGTCGACACGACGAAATACAATCCCAGTATTTGCGCTCGCAGGTCGGAGAGTTATTGTGACCTTCTCACCTTTATGAAGTCCAATTCCTATGGCTTTGACTACTTGTGCAATCGTACGCTGTTTAATCATAGGTATGCTCACTTTTAAATCAGTTACAGTTAGACGGCGGAGTTTAACATAAATCCTTTTGCCTTTCAATATTTGTACATATTTCAAACAAAAGTATTATTAAATGTTAATCTGCCTGCTTACGTAAAAAAGCGGGAATATCAAAATAATCACCACCTTCTGATTTATCTGCTTTTTTACTATTTTGCGCTGAAGAACTTGAACTACTTGAACTCGTTGAAGGCGCTTTTTCTTTGCTTTGCGCTTGCTCTTTAGTCGTGTTTTCTTCAGCGTTTGTATCTTGGCTTGCAAAGCTTGGTACGTACATGCTGCTCGTTTGGTTTGATGTGCTTGCAACATCAGAACCTGATGCTTTTTTAAAGCCGTTATCAACAATACCAAACTGTGGACGACGATCGCCGCCTAAACCAGTTGCAACAACCGTTACACGTAGCTCATCAGTCATTTCTGGGTCGATTACCGCACCAACAACAACCGTTGCGTTTTCTGACGCAAGTGCTTTAACGTGATTACCAACAATTTCAAATTCTTCAATCGCAATGTCCATACCAGCGGTAATATTAACTAAGATACCTTTAGCACCTGTTAAATCAACGTCTTCTAGTAGTGGGCTTGAGATAGCGGCTTCTGCAGCTTCTTGTGCACGATCAGGACCTGACGCAGACGCCGTTCCCATCATTGCAGTACCCATTGCAGACATTACAGTTCTAACATCGGCGAAATCCACGTTAATTAAACCAGAACGTGTAATTAGCTCTGCTATACCTTGTACCGCACCAAATAATACGTCATTAGCTTTAGCGAAGGCATCTAGAAGTGTAGTCCCTTTCCCTAAAACTTTAAGCAATTTATTGTTAGGAATTGTAATAAGTGAATCTACAATTTCTGACAATTCATTAATGCCTTGTTCAGCGGCTGCTGCACGTTTTTTACCTTCAAAATCAAAAGGACGTGTTACAACTGCAACAGTTAAAATACCGAGTTCTTTAGCAATTTTAGCAACTACCGGTGCTGCACCAGTACCTGTACCACCGCCCATACCGGCTGCAATAAATACCATATCGGCGCCTTCAAGGCTGGCACGAATTGTATCTGCATCTTCTTCAGCCGACTTACGGCCTACTTCAGGGTTTGCGCCCGCACCCAACCCAGAGGTTATTTGCGTGCCTAGTTGAACTGTAATATCGGCAGCAGAGTTACGTAATGCTTGCGCATCCGTATTAGCGGCTATAAAACGCACGCCTTCTATTTGTTGTTTTACCATGTGCTCAACAGCGTTACCGCCACCACCGCCCACGCCGATTACTTTTATTACAGCTTCTTCGCTGTGTTGTTCCATTATATCAAACATGTTTACTCTCCGACTTGAGTCTTAAAACTCGCCTTGGAACCATTTAGTAATGCGGTTCCACCAATTATTGTTATCCTCTGCTTTCGACTTTTGTGCATTCATCGATTGCATGGTACGCCCGTATTGTAACAAACCAACAGCGGTTGCGTACGAAGGATCATCTACATAGTCTGTCAAACCAACCATCCCGATTGGTTTGCCTATTCTTACTGGCATTTGGAAGATGTCTTCTGCCACTTCCATAGCGCCAGTCATTTTAGCAGTTCCGCCTGTTATAACGAGACCTGCCGCAATTTGGTCTTCTAAGCCTGAACGACGAATTTCTTCCATCGCAAGCTCAAATAATTCTCTAAAACGAGGCTCTACCACCTCAGATAATGTATGGCGCGACATTAATCTTGCTGGTCGCCCGCCTACACTTGGTACTTCAATTGTGTCTTCGCTACTTGCCATTTGGCTACTAGCACATGCGTATTGTACTTTGAGTGACTCAGCATGTGATATAGGTGTGCGAAATATTTTTGCAATATCACCAGTAACTTGGTTACCCGCTACAGGTATAACCGCAGAGTGACGAAGTGCGCCATTGATATAAATGGTGATATCCATAGTGCCGCCACCAATATCAAGTACTGCAACACCTAGCTCTTTTTCGTCATCTGTTAGTACAGAATAACATGACGCAAGTGCAGTAAAGATAAGTTGATCGACTTCAAGACCACAGCGTTCTACACATTTTTCGATATTTTTTGCCATGTCGTTTGAGCACGTAATGATATGTGCACGCGCTTCCATACGAACGCCGCTCATGCCTAGTGGGTTTTTAATGCCCTCTTGCATATCGATGCTGTATTCTTGCGGCAATGCATGCAGCATTTTACGCTCTGCTGAAATAGGCACAGAACGCGCAATATGTATTACGTTTTCAATATCTTCGTCAGTGACTTCGGTGTTATTGATTGCCACCACACCACTTTCGTTTTGACACTGTATATGTTTGCCAGAAATCCCCAAATACACAGAGCTTATACGACAATCAGCCATTAACTCGGCCTCGTCTATTGCTCGTCGAATAGACTCAGACACTAAGTTTAAATCGTTAACGCCGCCTTTATCCATACCATGAGATACTTGGCTGCCCACACCAACAATGCTGAGCTTGTTATCTGCGGTGATTTCACCTACCGTGGCAACCACTTTCGAGGTGCCAACGTCTAATCCTATTACTAGGTTTCTTTCTGCTGACTTAGTCATGCCTTACTCTTATTTTGTAATTGTTCTTCTTGCATTGGCTTAAAGCTTACTGCAAGGCCGGTATCATACCGTAAATCGATTGTATCTACTTGTGCATCTGCACGTTGTTCCATTCGTGGATAAACGTCTATAAAACGTTGTACACGCTTGGCTTTATCTTTACGCCCTAAATTTAAGCGAATCCCGTTATCTAGCCAAAGTTGCCACGAAAAACGCTCCGATAATGCCAAACTTGTTAATGTTAAACCATTAACTCTGAGCATTTCATCAAATTGCTTAAAAGCAACCCACGCCTCTTCTTCACTACCTTCTGGGCCATATAACTGCGGTAAGTTATCATCTAACTTATCGCTGCTGGCTTGAAATGCTTGGCCACTTTGGTTGAGCAACAAGTCGCTATTCCAGTGGGCAACTACTTCATGTTCAACTACATACACCTGTATAGTATCAGGCCATTGTTTACGTACCGAAGCGGTAGCAACCCAAGGCAAGTCTTGAACTAGCTGCTGCACGTGCTTAACATCAAGTTCAAAAAAACTACTTAAATCGGCTTTTTTAATTGCTTTTATAATTGCCGTTTCATCTGTGTATTTGGGATGCCCTTGCACTGTAAGGTGCTTAATTTGAGCATCTTTATTTTCAACTAACCAATCAGATACACCTGTGGTTATTTGTACTAAGCCTATAACCACAACCAGAAAAAAACTCACTCCAAAAATCAGCGACCAATTAAAGTTAAGTTGCTGTTTTAGTTGTTGAGCTTTTTCTAAAAGGGGATGCATATTAAAGCGTTTGCTCTAAAATGCGAACAACTAATTGCTCAAAAGTTGCCCCGTTCGCTTTTGCAGCCATCGGTACTAGTGACTTTTCAGTCATGCCTGGTACTGTATTTACTTCAAGCAGGTAAAAATTCCCTTGCTCGTCTTGCATAGCATCAACACGACCCCAACCACTTGCACCCACTAAATCAAACGCATCTAGCGATATGGCTTGTAAGTACTTAGTATCTTGCTCTGATAAATCTGCAGGGCAATGATACTGGGTTGTATTTGATTGATACTTAGCTTGGTAATCGTAAAAACCATTAGGTGTCGTCATCTCAATGACTGGTTGTACATCGTCGCCAAGTACCGTAATTGTAAACTCACGACCAGTGATCCACTGCTCTACAAGTACTTGGTTATCAAACTTAAATGCATTAGCTAGTGCATCTTCAAGCTCTTGTGTTGTACTTGCTTGCGCCATACCTATGCTTGAACCTTCATGCGATGGCTTAACCATTACCTTTTTAAACTCATCCATAATGGCTGCAGCATCAAAACCTTTTTTAGCATCAACTACGGTATAAGGTGCAGTACTTAAACCCGCTGATTTAAATAAGTGCTTACAACGTACTTTATCCATAGCAAGTGCTGAACCGAGTACATTACTGCCCGTGTAAGGCAAGTTCATAAATTCAAGTGCACCCTGCACTGTGCCGTCTTCGCCACCACGGCCATGCAAAGCGATAAAAACGCGATCTACATTTAATTCTTTTAACTCCCACAAAGAACGACTTTGTGGGTCAAATGCAATTGCATCAATACCACTATTTTGCAGCGCATTTAAAACAGCCTGACCCGATCGTAAAGACACTTCACGCTCTGCTGAGTTACCACCTAGCAGTACCGCTACTTTACCAAATTGTGTGTTTACCTGAGTCATACTTCACCTTGCTTAAGTTTTTCTATCGACATACCCGTTGCAGCTAATGTTTTAACTAACTGACCTATATTACCAGCGCCTTGGGTTAATACTAAATCATTGTTTTGTAAATTTGCGGCCAAAACACCTGCAAGCTCAGCATTTGTTGCTACGTGAAGCGGCTCTTTGCCACGTTGGCGAAGGCTACGGCATAAGCTTTTGCTGTCGGCCCCTACAATAGGATCTTCACCAGCGCTATACACATCAAGCAATAGTAACTGATCTACATCAGCAAGAACTTTTACAAAATCTTCGTATAAGTCGCGTGTACGAGAAAACCTATGAGGTTGATAAACCATTACTAAACGCTTATCAGGCCAACCTTCACGCACTGCTGCAATTGTTGCTGCAACTTCTGAAGGGTGATGCCCGTAATCATCAACTAACATCACGTTGCCCCGCTCGTTTTCAAATTCACCATAGTGCTGAAAACGACGACCAATGCCTTCAAACTTCTGCAGCGCTTCTAAAATTGCATGATTCGCAATGTTTTGATCTTTTGCAACAGCAATCGCAGCGGTTGCATTAAGTGCGTTGTGTCTACCTGGCATATTCAATGTGGCAGTTAAACACTCACCTTGTTTGTTAGTTACTGTAAATGTGCACGTATTAGCTGATTGGCTAAAGTCGCTCATGCGATAATCAGCATCCTTCGATTCACCATACGTAATAACTGGGCGACCAAAGCGCGGAATAAGCTCAGCTGCAACTTCAGAATCAATACATACAACAGCTAAACCATAAAACGGCAAGTTATGAATGAAATCGACATAAGTGTCTTTCATTTTTTCAAGACTGCCGCCATAAGTATCCATGTGATCTTCTTCAATATTTGTGATCACCGAGACCATTGGCTGCAAGTGTAAAAACGACGCATCGCTTTCATCAGCTTCTGCTATTAAAAAATCACTTTTGCCTACTTTTGCGTTACTACCTGCGCTATTTAACAAGCCACCAATAATAAAAGTTGGATCGAGCCCTGCTTGTCCATAAATACTCGCAATTAGGCTTGTTGTCGTTGTTTTACCATGCGTACCCGCAATGGCTATACCGTGGCGAAAACGCATTAGTTCTGCGAGCATTTCTGCGCGGCGCACAACAGGGATTCTTGCGGCTTTAGCTGCAATAATTTCAGGATTTGTTTCATCAATCGCGCTTGAAACAACCACTACATTGGCATCTTTCACGTTATTTTCATGATGGCCAATAAATACCTCAGCACCGGCTTTAATTAAGCGATCTGTCATAGCGCTATGAGCAATGTCAGAACCTGTAATACGGTAGCCTTCAAAAGCGAGTACTTCAGCAATACCGCCCATACCGGCTCCACCAATACCAATAAAGTGAATGGTTTCTATTCGGCGCATTGCTGGGCGCGTGTGTTTTTCTTGTACTGACGTTTCTTTCACTTATTTTCTCTTATTTGTTACTTGCTCACAGTGCGTTGCTACGCTTGCTGTGGCATCTAAAATGGCTTGTTTTTTTGCATTTGTAGCCATTTCAGTAATTAATGAAGGTTGGGCTAAATATGGGCTTAATAGTTCAACAATTGATTGTTTATTAAACTGCCCTTGTGGCATTAATAATGCGCCATTAGCCATCACTAAATATTGTGCGTTTGCTGTTTGATGGTCATCCACGGCATGTGGAAAAGGAACAAAAACAGCCATTTTACCTGCCGCTGCAATTTCGCTAACAGTTAATGCACCAGCGCGGCAAACAACAATATCAGCCCAGCTATACGCCGCGTCCATATCATCAATAAATTCAGCTATTTTTGTATTACCATCCGTAAAGCCCTGCATTTTATAAGCTGTTTCTACAGTAGATAAATGACCTTTACCTGTTTGATGCCATACGCTTATAGGAGCTGAATTATTTAGTACTTTAAATGCTTCAGGTAATGTTTGATTAAGCACTTGTGCACCGAGCGAGCCCCCTACCACTAAAATATTAATAGGGCTTGATACATCGCGTTTGGCTATATTCATAACGCTTTGGCGAACTGGGTTACCTACTAGCTCGGCTTGACCCTGTGCAAAAGCACTTGGAAATGCTGCTAATACACGTGTAGCCACCTTAGCTAGCAGTTTATTGCTCATACCCGCTACAGCGTTTTGCTCGTGAATAACTAACGGAATACCTAAACTCTTTGCGGCAATTCCCGTGGGTCCCGTAACATAACCGCCCATTGCGAGTACTACATCAGGACGCTGTTCTTTCAATACCTTACGCGCTTGCAATACTGCATTAACTACCATGAATGGGGCTTTAATAAGACGTTTTAATCCGTTACCACGAACACCTTTTACATTAATAAAATCAATATCTATATTATGCTTAGGTACAACGCTTGCTTCCATTCGATCTGGTGTGCCAATCCAGCTTACTTGCCAGCCCTGCTGTTTTAAATAATCAGCCACTGCAATGCCAGGAAAAATGTGTCCGCCAGTTCCACCAGCCACTACTACTAATTTTTTACTCATCGCTTGCCTCCACGTGAGGTGGCTTGTTTGGTTGCCATTTTGGTTTCAAAATCAACGCGCAATAAAATGCCCGTGGCAATGGTCATAATTAACAAGCTTGAACCACCATAAGAAATAAATGGCAGGGTTAAACCCTTAGTTGGCAAAATACCCGCGCTCGCACCTACATTCACCATGGTTTGAAATGCAAACCAAATACCAATGGCAAACGAAAAATAGCCTTCGTATTCTTTGCCACACTTAAGCGCTTGTTGGCCTATTAATAACGCTCTAAATACTAAAGTAGCTAATACCATTAAAATACTTACAACGCCTATTAAACCAAGTTCTTCACCTATTACAGCAAAAATAAAATCGTTATGCGCTTCAGGTAAATATTGTAGTTTTTGTACACTGTTACCTAAGCCTTGGCCAAACCAACCACCTTGGCTATAAGCCATTAGCGATTGAACCAACTGATAACCTTTACCAAAAGGATCATCCCAAGGGTCTAAAAAGCCAACAACACGCGCCATTCGATATGGTTCAACAATAATCAGTAATACAACCAAACCGACGCCAGTTAGAATAAGTACAAAAAACTGCCATAATTTAGCGCCAGCTAAAAACAGTAAACCAACCGTTGTTACAAACATAACAACCACTGTGCCTAAGTCGGGTTGCAGCAAAATAAGCAGCGCATACACTGCAAATACAGCTATTGGCTTTGCAAAGCCTTTAATATTTTCTTGTACTTCTTCGCGTTTTCTTACCAAATAACCCGCAATATAACTAAAAAAGTATAATTTAGCGGCCTCAGCAACCTGAAAACCAACAGGACCAATAGGTATCCATCGTTTAGCACCATTCACTTCACGCCCAACAATCAATACCGCAATTAACAGCACCATGCCTAGTATTAATAAATAAGGGTTGGATCGTTTCCACCAATCCATTGGCACACAAACACTTATCCAAAAAAGCACAAAAGACATTGCCAAAAACATGCTGTGGCGAATAGTAATATGGTATGGGTCATCAAATAACCGCTCAGCGGTCGGCATTGAAGCGCTGGTTACCATGATAAAACCAACACCAATTAACATAATTACGCAGTATAGCAGCGGTACATCATACAACTGACCTGAAGGTTTTGGTGTTAATGCATCTCTTATATCGGCAAAAGCAATCATAGTTGCCCTGCCATAACACATTGAATAAAGTCATCACCGCGCTGCATATAGTTGTTATACATATCAATGCTGGCACATGCAGGTGCTAACAAAACAATATTGCCTGTACTACTCAGTACGTTGGCCAAAGCAACGGCTTCTTCCATGTTGTTAGTTAAATAGCTCTTATTGGTAATCGCAGCTAAGTCACTTGCATCTTTACCAAAACAAATTAATGCTTTTACATGCTGTTCTATGTAGGGTTTAAGTGCATTTAAATCAGCGCCTTTAGCATCGCCACCTGCAATAACAATCAGGTTTTCACCATCACTAGCCAAGCTATCTATTGCAGCAATGGTCGCTCCAACATTCGTTGCCTTTGAATCGTTAAAATACTTTACACCGTTAAGCTCAGCTACAAATTGGCAGCGATGAGCCAACCCATTAAATTGACCTAACGCGTTCTTATATTGATCTTTACTTACTTCAAACGAACTTAAAAGCGCCATTACTGCAAGCGTATTTAAATAATTGTGCTTACCCACTACCGCAAGCGTATCAACAGGTAAAAAGGCATCGCCTTTAAGCATAAAATGAGTTTCGCCATTATGCTGCGCTAAATGGTAATCACCTTGTTGAGCACCAAAGCTGATTAGGGGAGTTGTACCGCGCTCAACTGGATGTGTTTGAATATCGTCTGCATTGACAACAATAAGCTCTGCACCGTCATAAATACATAGCTTTGAGTCTATATAAGCTTGGTAACTGTCGTATCGGTCAAGGTGATCTTCTGACACATTTAATACCGTTGCACTTACAGGTTTTAAACTCGTTGTGGTATCTAGCTGAAAACTAGATAACTCAAGTACATACACATCAAAATCATCGTTGAGTAAATCAAGCACCGCTGTGCCAATATTTCCACCCAAAGCAACTTTATAGCCGGCTTCTTTTAATACTTCATAAGCGAGCGTAACCACGGTTGATTTACCGTTAGAGCCCGTAATAGCAACAACTGGTTTTGTATTAATACGAGCAAATAACTCAACGTCGCCAATCACTTCAACACCTGCGTTAATTGCATTTGCAACAGCTGGTATTTTTAAGCTAAGCCCAGGGCTTATAATAATCATATTGCTTGAACAAAGCTCAGCATCATCTAAATTACCAAAGTGGGTATCTAGATTTGGCGCATGCTCTTTTAACCAATCAATCCCCGGCGGGGTTGCTCGGCTATCAACGACCTTGGGGGCGAGGCCATGAGATAATAGAAAACGCACAATGCCCAGACCGGTTACACCGAGTCCGAGCACTGTTATTTGTTTGTTTTTTATCTCGTTTAAATACTGCATTTATCGAATCTTTAAAGTAGCTAAGCCAGCAAGCACTAGCACAACAGAAATAATCCAAAAGCGCACAATAACGCGAGGCTCTGGCCAACCTTTTAATTCATAATGATGATGAATCGGCGCCATTCTAAAAATACGTTGACCGCGCAATTTATACGACCCCACTTGTAATATTACCGATAGTGCTTCCATTACAAATACACCGCCCATAATAATAAGCAGTAATTCTTGGCGTACTAAAACAGCAATAATACCTAATGCACCACCAAGTGCTAATGAGCCAACATCGCCCATAAATACTTGTGCTGGGTAAGTGTTAAACCATAAAAAGCCAAGCCCTGCGCCCACAATGGCAGTACACACAACTACAAGCTCACTCGCTAGCGGTAAATGTGGGATATGTAAGTAAGCCGAAAAGTTAATATTACCTGTTAAGTAAGCAATAATTGCCAATGCTGCAGCCACCAAAATAATTGGCACAATCGCCAAGCCATCTAAACCATCTGTCAGGTTTACCGCGTTTGATGTACCTACTATCGCAAAGTACGTGAGCACAATATAAAACAAACCTAATTGCGGTAATACGTCTTTAAAAAATGGAACAACAAGAGATGTCTCAGATGCTTGAGCACTGGTAAAGTACAAAGCAGTAGCTACAACTAATGCAATGACCGATTGCCAAAAGTACTTCCACTTAGCAATTAAACCTTTTGGGTCTTTACGAATAACTTTACGGTAATCATCAACAAAGCCAACAATACCTAATGAACCAATTACAAACAGTGTTGCCCACACATATTTATTTGATAAATCGGCCCAAAGTAGCGTGCTGGTAAAAATAGCCGCTAAAATAAGTAAGCCACCCATAGTCGGTGTACCCGACTTAGACAAATGCGATTGCGGACCATCGTCGCGAACTGTTTGACCTATTTGCATACGTTGCAAACCACGAATTAACTTAGGCCCTAAATAAAGAGACATAATTAGCGCAGTTAAAATACCTAAAATGGCACGTAGCGTTAAATACGAAAAAACATGAAAACCACTAAAATACTGTGTTAAATACTCTGCCAGCCAAACTAACATTATGATACTCCATTGATGGCTTGTTGCTGGCCATTAACTAAATCGGTTACTAATAATTCCATGCGAGAACTGCGCGATCCTTTCACTACTATTGTTGTTTTTTTATTCACTTTATTAATGCTTTCTTGAATTTTTTGCTGCATCTGTTCGCGGCTCGAAAAGTGACGATTAGGGAGTTCAAACACATCACTTGCGTATTTACTTAACACGCCTAATGTAAATAACTCATCAATCCCTTGTTCAAGTGCATACTCGCCAACTTCTTGATGGTACTTACGTGCATCTTCACCAAGCTCACCCATATCTCCGAGTGCTAAAATGCGGTGACCTTGCATATCACTTAACAAGTCAATCGCAGCCTTTACCGACTTAACATTGGCATTATAGGTGTCATCAACCACGGTAAGTAAATCAGACACTTCAATTAAATTAACGCGCCCTTTTACATCACCCATTGTGGCAAGTGCATTGGCTATTTCTTCAAGGGTTACATCAAATTCACTGGTCAGCGCCGCAGCGATAAGTGCATTACTAATATTATGCTTACCAGGTAGTGCCAAAGTAACAGGCACTTGCTTGTTTTTAGTGCAAAGCTTAAAGCTTGCACGTGCATTGGCATCAAGCGTGATGTTCTCTGCCCAAATATCTAGTTTTTCGGTTGTAGAAAAGCGTTTAACATTACGCCCTTCAAGTTTATCTAACCAATACTGGCTAAATTCACTATCGCAATTAACAATGGCAACACCGTCATCTTTTAGGCCATCAAAAATCTCACCTTTAGCTATTGCAACGCCCATTAAGCTACCAAAACCTTCTAAGTGAGCTGCTGCGACATTGCATACAACGGCCACATCAGGCTTTGTCATTGCAGTAGTGTAAGCAATTTCACCTAAGTGATTTGCACCTAGCTCAATAACAGCAAAACGATGTTGAGGCTCTAAGCGCAATAACGTAAGTGGGACGCCAATATCGTTGTTAAAATTACCTTTAGTAGCTAATACATCACCGTGAACCGACAAAATTGCCGCACACATTTCTTTTACGGTGGTTTTGCCTACACTCCCTGTAATTGCAATTGTTTTAGGCGCCACTTGTGCCATAACAGCGGTGCCAATTGTACCTAGTGCAATACGTGTATCGCTTACTATAAATTGTGGAATATCTACATCAACTTTGTGCTGAACAATAACGCCTATAGCGCCTTTTTGTTTAGCCTCAGCTATAAATTTATGGCCATCAAAATTTGGCCCTTTAAGTGCTAAAAACACTTCGCCATCGCACACTGTACGAGTATCAGTATTTATATTAAGCACCTGTTGATTATCACCTTGATAATCGGTTGTTAGCACATTAGCTAACCAATCAAAATCCATTGGGATCATTGTGTTATCCCTCTTACTGCTTTTTTTAGTTGTTCTTGTACATAGCGGCGATCGCAAAAGTCGATTCGCTTACCGCCTATAATTTGATAATCTTCGTGGCCTTTACCTGCAATCAAAATAACATCATCAGCTGTAGCGTTTTCTATAGCAAAACGAATTGCAGCTGCTCTATCAGCCTCTAAATGTGCATTTTGAGGATGGGTTAGACCGCCTGCTACATCTGCAATAATGTCATCAGGATTTTCAGATCGAGGGTTATCGCTGGTAATAATCACTTTATTAGCGTTTTGCTCTGCAGCTTGCGCCATTAATGCGCGCTTACCTTTGTCTCTGTCGCCACCGCAACCAAATACACAACTTACACCACCTGGCACATGCAACTGCAATGCTTGTAATGCAAGTGCAAGTGCATCGGGTGTATGGGCGTAATCAACAACACACGTTGGCATGCCAGCTTGACTAAATGCTTGCATTCGACCAGCGACTGGCTGTAACTGCGCACAACCAGCAACTAGTTGCTCAAGCGGATAACCTAGCCCTAGTAATGTAGCGAGCGCTGCCGTTAAGTTATATAAGTTGAATTCGCCAAACAGAGGCGATTTAATTGAAATATCACCCCAACTTGTCGACAACTGCGCTGAAATACCTTCACTTGAATATTCAACATCAGAAAAATAAACGTATCGGGCATTCTTAGGAGCTAAGTTTTTGCGGCCATAACAAATTAGGTTATTAAAATCATACTTTTCAAGCCATTGCTCAGCTTGAAAGTCATCTTGATTGAGCACTACAACTTGCGGTTCAAAATCACGGAAAAGCATTAATTTCGCATCACCGTAACTTGCCATATCACCATGGTAATCTAAGTGATCGCGCGAAAGATTAGTAAACACAGCCGCTTTAAACTGACATTTAGCAACGCGTTGTTGCACTAACCCATGAGATGATACTTCCATGGCTACCAGCTTTTTATGCTGCGAATTTAAATCGCTTAAAATATGCTGTAAATCAACTGTTGAAGGCGTAGTGTTTATCAGTGGAATTAAGTTATCAGGATGGCCATAACCTAAAGTGCCTATAATAGCCGACTCAGTACTACAAAATTGTGCTAAGTGGGCAATCATTGCTGTGGTGGTAGATTTACCATTTGTACCTGTCACACCAATTAAATCAAGAGTCTGACTTGGTTGGCTATAAAAGCGACTAGCTAATTCTGGAAGCTTTTTATCAAGCTCTGAGACTAAATACAGTGGCTCAAAACTGCTTTCAAATTCACATAATCTGTCAGCAATGATAGCTATTGCGCCATTTTCAATTGCTTTAGCAATAAATTGTCCGCCATCAAGTGTATGGCCTTTAATAGCAACAAATACATCACCTGGAGTTACTTCACGGCTATCAAGGCGTAAATGCTTAACCAATTGCGAGGGCGCATCTATTTCGATGTATTTTAAAATATCCTTTAAATCACGCATCGTTATCTTTACCTTGTACGTACGCAACCTCTTCCTTGTCAGGCGCTACGTTTAATATTCTTAATGCGTTAGAGATGATTTCTGCAAATGCAGGGCCAGCGGTGGCACCTCCATAGTACACATCACCACCTGGTTCATTAATCATAACTACCACGGCTAAACGAGGATTACTTGCCGGTGCTACACCTGCAAAATAACCTACATATTCATCACCATAACCACCTGCTACGGCTTTTTTAGATGTACCTGTTTTACCGGCAGCACGATACCCATCAACTTTTATGTTGCGAGCAGTACCGTCTTTTTCAAATACACTTTCCATCATGTGGACTACGGCTTCTACGTCTTTTTGTTTAAAAATACGTTCGCCTTCAGGTATATTATCTTGCTTTAAAATAGTCAGTGGTCGATTAACACCACCGGCGCCTAACATGGTATAAAAGCGCGCCATTTGCGCAGTACTTACCGAAATTGCATAACCAAATGATAAAGTTGCAATTTCAAAGTCAGACCAACGACGATTTGGATAAAACAAACCGCTGCTTTCACCTACCATTCCAGTACCGGTGTCACTGCCAAAGCCTACTTTTTGATATAAGCCAACAAGGTAATCTTTAGGCACTAACTGAGTAACCTTCGCAACCCCCATATTTGAGGAGTACTTTAGTATTTCGCGCAGTGTTAGTTCGCCGTGATTACGAGTATCTCTAACTAAACTACCACCTAAACGCATCCAACCTGGGTAGGTATCAATCGTGTCATCTGCCTGAATGGCGCCGTAGTCTAGCCCAGCCAAAATGGCTAGAGGCTTAACAGTTGAGCCTGGTTCAAACAAATCTGTAATTGCGCGATTACGACGCTTATGAGGTGCAGCATCGCTTAAGTTATTTGGATTAAATGAAGGACTATTTACCATTGCCAGCACTTCACCGGTTTTAACATCAACTACCATAGCTGAGCCCGATGTGGCTTTGTAAGTCAGTACAGCTGATTTTACAGCTTTGTAGGCAATAGCTTGAATTCGTTGGTCAATACTTAGTTCTATACTTTCTGGCTCTACGCGCTCACGCTCGTCAAGCACTTCTACTTCACGCCCTTGTGCGTCTTTACGTATAGTGCGGCGGCCTTCCTCGCCCGTTAAAGCGTTTTCGTATAGCTTTTCAATGCCTTCAATGCCTTTACCGTCTATATTAGTAAAACCAATAACATGCGCGGTAACTTCCCCTGCAGGGTAATAGCGTTTAGATTCATCTAGTAAATGAATACCTGGTAGGCGTAAATCGCCAATATAATTTGCTACAGCAGGAGTAACTTGGCGCTTTAAATAAACAAAGCGACGCGAGGGATCGTTTAATAGTCGAGAGTTAATCTTCTTAGGATCAATGCGCAATACATCAGCAAGCTCACGCCAGCGTAAATCGTTTTTATAATAAAGTGCAGTACGCTTATCAAGCTCAGCGGTATTTTCAGCTAAAGATAAATGATCTTCGCCGCTTTTACGTGCTTGTTTAATTACTTTAGAAACAAGCGACTTGTGCAATGCTTTAGGATCAGCATATACACTTACCACAGGCACACTTACCGCTAACTCTTTACCATTACGGTCAAAAATCATCCCGCGTTGCACATGTAGTTTTTCAACGCGCACGGTACGTTTGTCACTTTCTGAACGTGCTTTATCAGGTTCTATTACTTGTAAATAAGCAGCGCGAGATACGAGTGTTACAAACACCATAAACACAACTGCACACACCAGCATAAAGCGCCATGTGATTAAATTAGTGACTGGTTTTTTGCCTCTATTTCTCATTGTACTATTATTACCTGCTCATCTTGACTCGTAGGTCTTTTCATTTTCAATTGTGATGTAGCTACTTCTTCAATGCGTGCATGTTGCGAATAAAATTCTTCTTCAACAAGTAAGTAGCGCCACTCTAAATCGAGCTCATCGCGTTCTTGTAATAATTGATCTTGCTGTATAAGTTGGCCACGAGCTAAGTGGGTTGTTTGCACAACAGCTAAACTAGAAGCGAATATCACAACCAACAAGGCCGAGGTTAGCTTATTAGCTCCTAGGCCTTTTAATATTTCAAAGAATAAATTAGGTTGCCGATAGCTCGCTTTTTTACTCATCCCAACCTCTGTGCAATCCTAAGTACAGAACTACGAGAACGTGGATTACGCTCTACTTCTGCAGCACTTGGCTTAATAGCTTTACCCACTGCTTTTAACGTCAGATTTTTATTTATTTGTGCATCAGTTAAAGGCAGACCTCTGGGTAATGCTTCTCCCTTACTCTGTTTTCTAATAAACTGTTTTACAATACGGTCTTCTAAAGAATGAAACGAAATCACCACTAAACGTCCGCCTGGCTTTAGCACTTTAACTGCAGACTGTAGCGCAGTTTGAATCTCTTCAAGCTCACTATTAATGTAAATACGAATAGCCTGAAAAGTACGGGTAGCTGGGTGTTTAAACTTATCTTTTACCGGTACAGCTTCATCAACAAGGTCAGCAAGCTGCTTGGTAGTTGTGATTGGCGTGTGCTCACGAACTTCAAGTACTTTGTGTGCAATGCGTTTACCAAACTTTTCTTCGCCCAATTTTTTAATTACGTGGGTAATATCATCCAACTCAGCCTCTGCTAACCACTGTGCTGCACTGCGACCTGTTGTAGGGTCCATACGCATATCGAGTGGGCCGTCTTTCATAAAACTAAAGCCACGCTCAGCGTCATCTAGTTGTGGTGACGAAACACCAATGTCTAATAAAATGCCATCCACTTTACCAATTAGATCGTTTTGCTGTGCTACTTCGTATAAGTTTGAAAAGCGAGTATGTGCAATTGCAAAACGTGGGTCATCAGCAAATTTTTCAGCTGATTGTATTGCTTGTGGATCTTGGTCAATTGCTTGCAGGCGACCTTCATCACCAAGGCGTGCTAAAATTTGCCCAGAGTGGCCACCACGTCCAAATGTACCATCCATGTATATACCGTCTGGCTTAATTGCAAGGGCATCGATGGTCTCATCCATTAATACGGATACGTGTTCAAATTGCGCTGTCATTAGCTATTGTGTGCCTTTTTTTGTGCCGTTAGAGTGTAAAATTATCTAAATCTTGGTTAGGTTCAAAATCACCAAGCCTTTCAAGCTCAGTATCTTGCTGCATTTGCTCGTGCCAACGCGCCTCGTCCCAAATTTCAAACTTATTCATCAAACCAACCAGCATGATTTTTTTGCCAAGAGATGCATGGGCACGTAATGACGGCGCAAGCAAAATTCGACCATTTTTATCAAGTTGATACTCTGTAGCGTTACCTAGCAACATACGTTGCATTCGTCGAGCTCGTGGATTCATATTAGATATTTTCGCTAAACGGCTTTCTATTTCGAGCCACTCAGCCAATGGATATAACCATAAACACGGTTCATTTAATGCGACGGTACAAATAACTGTCCCCTGATCTTCAGACAACAGAGATTCTCGGTACTTTGTCGGTACCGCAAAACGCCCCTTATCATCCAAACTCAGTGAACTCGCGCCACGAAACATAAAAAACCTACTTTGAAATTGTTTTATTCAATTTTTTGTTTATTTTATCCAATGAGATCCACTAAAAACCACTTTTTACCACAGTGCTCCAGTTTAGGGCTTGACAAGCCATTTTGTCAAGTAAGCTGACCAGCTTTAGTGAGTCTCAAAGCTAGAAAAAATAAGGGCTCAAGCGAAGCGTTTGAATTACGTGGGAAAAAGTGGGATTGAGGTAAAGAAAAATATCAGCTTTGCTTTTATAACTTTCTGTTTACATGCATTGCTTACTGAATAACCAATGAATATTTACAATTTTTAAGGCGTTTTTATCCTCTTTGTAAAATTTACCTAGCCGTGTAGTAATAGTTACTGTTTATTTTAAAATACTAATTATTAAAAATTAAAAAATACAAACAAAACCCATCAAATTCAGTCAGTTAAAATAAATAACAAGTTTGGTTTAATCATTGCATCATCTAAATCACTATTTAAATTTTTAACTTATTAAGGATTGATTATGGCTACTGCAACGAATACGAAACCAAATACAACTTCAGATGTTAAGCCTGACGTTAAACTAACAAATACTGAATCTCCTCTTACAGAGAAAGCAACATCAGCGGCGCACGATGCTGTAGATGCACTTTCTAGTAAAGCTGCAACAGCTGAAAGCAGTGTGCGTAAAGGAGCTTCTAGCTCAGCAGATGCATTAAGCGAAAAACAACTTATTGCACGTGAAAAATTAAGTGAATGTACTGCAAAAACTCGTGCTTTTGCTTCTGAAAACCCATTAGCAACGGCGGGTATTGCTTTTGCTGCGGGTATGCTAATCACATCACTACTTCGTCGTAAGTAATTAGTGATGAATAACCCACAAACAACAGCAACCAAGGATGGTAATGCGCAAGACCAAACTACTGAGCAACATAGCCAAAAGGACGATTGGCAAGATCATGTTGCAATGCTTTTAGAGTATTCTAAGCAGCTCAAGGATGATTACCAAACTCAAGGAAAGATCACCCACCAGCTTGCTAAAGCTGAATGGCGGTTATCGCTTAGATCGCTTGCATTGATTACTATATTTTTAGGATGCTTTGCCAGTGGTTTGGTTTTGTTGTGGGCAGGATTTCTAGGTGCTGTTGGATACGGTGTATACGATGTTTTTGGGTCGGTATGGCTAAGTATTGCAACAGCTACTTTGCTACAAGTTGCTTGTTTAATATGGCTTTGGAAAAATACAGTTTACTTAAGCAATAAAATTGGCTTTAGTAAAACACTTAAAAGTTTAAAGCAGCTATTTAACTTACAAGGAAATTAGTATGTTAGTTAACTACTTAATTAAAGCACCTAATGAAAACGTTGATGCTCTAAGTAAGCAAATGGATACGCGCAGTGAATTGAAACGCCAACATCATGCAGCGTTCCAATATAGACTAAAGCGTTTTGCCGTAACCAAAGTTGGGCTTTCAAGTGCCTTTATCGCAGGTGCAGCAGTACAAGCGGGTAAAAGCGAAACCAGCTTCGTAAGAAAATACGGCTGGCTAGTGAACTTGATAGCTTAAGCGCTAAACATTTCTACCGTGATCAGATAAGTAATCAATACTTGGACCACTTGGCACAACTTGTGTTGGGTTGATCATTGTGTGACTAAAATAGTAATGACGCTTAATATGATAAAAATCAACTGTTTCAGCCACTCCTTTAACTTGATATAGCTCTCTGAGGTATCCACTTAATGCAGGATAGCTTTCAATTGTGCGTAAATTACATTTAAAATGGCCAACGTACACACTATCAAACCGAATGAGTGTAGTGAATAATCGCCAATCTGCCTCGGTGAGCCTATTACCTGTTAAATAACGCTGCTTGCTCAGTATCCCTTCTACTTTATCGAGTGCTTTGAATAAATCGTTAAACGCCTCTTCGTATGCATCTTGAGTTGTTGCGAATCCCGTACGATAAACACCATTATTTATATTTGGATAAATCAACGCATTTAATTCATCAATTTTTGGTCGTAGTGCCTCTGGGTAGTAATCATCGTTATTACCTGTTAATTCATTAAATGCACTATTGAACATACGTATAATATCGGCAGACTCATTACTGACAATTTTATTTAGCTTTTTATCCCACAATACGGGTACGGTGACTCGCCCGGAATACTTAGGATTATTTTTTGTATACACTTGATGTAAGTAGTTACTATTAAATAAAGCATCACCAGTACTGTGGTTTTGCGTATCAAAAGCCCAACCACTATCAAGCATATCAGGGCTAACAACCGACACCGTAATTAAATCCTGCAACCCTTTTAATGCTCTAAATATAAGCGTTCGATGCGCCCAAGGACACGCAAGTGATACATATAAATGATACCTGTTCGCTTGTGCTTTAAAACCGGCCTCGCCCGTTATTCCAGCGCTACCATCAACAGTTACCCAGTGACGTAACTGCGCCGTTTCACGTTCAAACTTACCGTTACTTGAATCTGTGTCGTACCATTTATCTTGCCATTGGCCGTTAACTAATAATCCCATAAAACTCTCCTAAAAATACCGTTATATTTTGCCAAACTCGCCGTTTTGATAATCACGCACTGCTTGCTGTACTTCAGCTTGCGTCGTCATTACAAACGGCCCCATATGAGCAATTGGCTGATTAAGCGGATCGCCTGCTAAAACCAAAACACCAGCGCCGTGCTCAGAGCTAATATTAATATCACTGCCTGGCTCTAAAATAAGTAGTTTACCCGCTGGTATTATTTGATTGTCGCTCATTATTAGTGAGCCGCTATGAATATAAAGCATTACTTTTTGTTGGCTAAGAGGCTCTAAATAAGTGCTTTTACCAGCAGGTAATGTAATATCAGCGAGCGCCGCATTAGCAGCTAAACTTTGCAGCTCGCTTGCAAGCGTTTCACTTTCGAACTGCCACGATCCCGCAAGTGCTTTTAACGTCACGCCTTGCGTATTTGTAAAACTAGGGGCTGGGTTTTTAGTCGTATCTTGATAACGCGAATCACGCATTTTTTCTGCGCTTGGCATGTTTATCCAAATTTGAAAGCCATGCAAACCGTCAACAGCATCAGCGAGTGGCATTTCACTGTGCATGACGCCGCGCCCTGTGCTCATCCATTGCACATCGCCTGCTTTAATTGCTTCTTTGTTACCCATTTGGTCACGATGTTCAAAGCCACCTTTTAGAATATAAGTAAACGTTTCAATTCCTCGGTGCGGATGCTCAGGAAAGCCTCCCATATAATCTTTTTTGTCGTCTGACTTGAGTTCATCAATCATCAAAAATGGATCTAAATATTTACCATCAAACCCAGGTATACGGCTAATGCTCACGCCATCGCCATCTTGAGTTGCATAAGCTGTAAGTATTTTTGATATTTTCATTTTTTAATTCACTCTAAAGAATAAGTTTATGAGGCTATTAAATCATTCATTAAACAAAACAACTATGTCTTTAAATCGAGCTTAAAGTTCTAAAAAACAGAATAACATTGATTCATTGGTTACATTTTCAACCTTATAATTATTATGGTTATTTGGAGTGAATTTGGCTACAATTGTTATTGCAAAATACAAAACTAAGGAATGGTTATTTTTACTTACTCTCTCAAACATCAGCTTTATCGTTTACTTATATTGCTAAGTATTCCAGGCACAGCTGTAATTATTTTTACCCTGCTGCTTGAACGCCACCATTCTATTGAGCAAAGTGAAAAAAAAGTAGAGAACATTGCTAAGCAATTAATTTTGCAGCAAAAGTATTTAGTCGATGATATTGACCGTTTAGCGCGTTATTTGGCTAAAGAGGAAAGTAAAAAAGAAAATCTAGCAACGTCCTGCCCTAATTATTTCAAACAATTTAGAGCTATTTACGCGCATGTTGCCAATATCGGGATTATAGATCCAAATGGCATTGTTATATGTACAACAAGCGGATTAGCCAAAACAATAAATATTGCAGATCGTGCGTATTTTCAAAATGCCTTAAAAAGTAACCAATTGTCGGTAGGTTATTTTCAGCACGACCGAAGCCTGCAAAAAAACACCCTTAACTTTGCGTTGCCTATCATTAATAAAAAAAATGTAATTCAGGGCGTTGTAGTTATCGTTGTTGCGCTTGACTGGTGGAACAATGCTTTTAATAATATTGAACTGCCGACTGGCTCTATTGCTGCAATCGCTGATTCTAATGGAAAAATTTTAGCGCGCTACCCACCAACAACTGCAGCCCTTGGCGATAATATTGCAAAGACTTTATTAGCAAGTGATTCTTCGATTGATAATGAGGCATCAACAAAAATAAAATCGATTGAGGGTGAAGATCGAATGCTTCATCACTCTACTATTTATAAAGATCCGAGTAATAACAGCTTAAATATACATATTGCACTTCCTATTACGCATGCTTTAAAGCAAATAAATAATAATTTTTTTATAGCGATTGGTGTGTTTATTTTATCACTGCTAGTGCTATGTTTAATTGCACGTAAGCTGCTTAAAACCAGCATTATCGACCCAATTAATAATCTAACAAACGCAACAAACGTGTTGGCTAAGGGCGAAATGCCGTCACAAAAAACACAGCCAAATAATCCAGAGCTAAATACTCTCTATCAGCGCTTTAAATCAATGGCGCAAACTAGGTTAACAGCTGAAGCTAATTTAAAAAACAAGCACGATGAGCTTACCAGCTTGCTTAATACTCTACCCGACAGTTACGTTAGAATTAACATCCATGGCGATATTCTCAACATAACGGGGCAATTTAAGCCTCAAGTAAACCCAAACAGCACTGCAGCACCTCATTTATCATCAATACTTTCTCACAACAATGTGCAGCTTTTGTTATCGCAGTTATCTAAGCTTGATGTTTCGAGTAATTTAGAATTTACACTCGAAAAATCAGATCCTAAACGCAGCTTTGAAGCGCGTATTAGTGCAATGCAAAGTAAAAATGAATACGTTGTTGTGCTAAGAGATATAACACAAAGAAAAATAAATGAAGAAGCACTTCACCTTGCCTCGCTAGTATATAACAACAGTAGTGAAGGCATGGCAATCACCGATCCAGCGGGTATAATATTTGATGTAAACCCTGCGTTTTGCAAAACGACTTTATATAATAAAGAAGAAGTTATTGGGCGCTCCTCTTCAATTCTTTCATCAGGAAAACATGATAAGAATTTTTACAATAAAATGTGGTCTGAATTACAGCAAACAGGCCGCTGGCAAGGCGAGGTTATTAACCGCAAAAAGAACGGGCAGCTTTACTCTGAGTGGCTCACAATCGATACGGTTTATGATACAAACAACGCACCTATTCGTCGAATCGCGATATTCACAGACCTCACTGAGAAAAAACAAGCCGATGAAACAATTTGGCGACAAGCTCACTATGATCACCTAACTGACTTACCAAATCGTTTAGAGTTAAAGGAGCGATTAAGTCAACGATTTTCAAGCATTGTTACTCCCGACAATCAATTGGTTGTCATGCTTTTAGATATAGATCACTTTAAAGATATTAATGACACATTAGGCCACCACTATGGCGATAACTTATTAAAACTCGTATCGCAACGCATAGTTCAGTCGGCAAAAAATGCTGAGTTTGTGGCACGTATTGGTGGTGATGAGTTTGTTATTGTATTTAATCGTATAAAAAGTACGCGTCATATTAATCAAATTGCCAGTAATATTTTGCTTAGCCTATCGTCGGCTTTTCATCTTGAAAACGAAGAGTTATTTATTAGCGCCAGCATGGGCATAGCATGCGCCCCTAATGATGGTGAAAATACTGAACAGCTTTTAAAAGCAGCCGATCAGGCTATGTATAAAGCAAAAAGTAATGGGCGTAACTGTTTTGAATTTTTCTCTGCTGACATGCGCGAATATGCACACGCACGCATGGTGCTATTAAAAGACTTACGAAGTGCCATAGAACTTGAACAGTTTGAGTTATTTTATCAGCCCATAGTTGCTTTGAATGATTTACATATTCATAAAGCTGAAGCACTTATTCGTTGGCAACATCCCGAAAAAGGCCTAATTAGCCCTGTCGCATTTATTTCACTTGCTGAAGAAACCAGGCAAATAAATGCAATTGGCCAATTTGTATTTGCTCAAACCTTGCAAACGCTTAACGATATAAAAACCCTAACCGATGATACTTTTCAAATAAGTGTAAACGTGTCGCCAGTACAGTTATCCACGCCAGAAAGTGGTATAGATGAATGGTACGATATGCTAAAAGCTGCAAAATTACCTGCATCCTCAATTGTGGCAGAAATAACTGAAGGCCTAATGATTAACCCCGAAGCATTAACGCAACGTCGCTTAAAAGAAATAGTAAAATCAGGTATGCAGCTTGCCCTTGATGATTTTGGTACAGGATATTCGTCACTCGCTTACTTACAAGAAATGGATACCGATTATTTAAAAATAGATAAACGTTTTGTTGATAATATCCAAGTAGGCAGTCAAGAACTTGCACTGTGTGAAGCAATAATTGTTATGGCGCATCAACTGGGCTTAAAAGTAATCGCCGAAGGAATTGAAACTGAATTACAAATGCAGCTATTACTTGAAGCCGGATGTGATTACGGACAAGGTTATTTATTTTCAAGACCTTTAAATAAAAGCAGCTTTATGGCACTTCTAGCTGATAAAAAAGTCGCTTTATTAAAATAAATAAACAAAAAATTACTGTTACGCAATAAATAATGCGTCTGCGCGGTCAAGTTAAGCAATCAGATATAAGTAGTAACAGGATTTAAAAATGGCAAAAGCAACATTAGAGCAATGGCGAATGTTTAAAGCGGTTGTGGATCACGGCGGATTTGCAGGCGCAAGTGCGGCTGTACATAAAAGTCAGTCAACCGTACACCATGCTGTTCAAAAACTTGAAGCCGCCTTGCAAATTAAGTTGCTTGAAGTAAAAGGTCGTAAAGCATTTTTAACCGATAGCGGTAAACTAATTTTACGCAGAGCTGAATTTTTAATTGAAGAAGCAACTAAAATAGAATCGGTAGCGAGCACACTAAGCGAAGGCGTAGAAAGCACGTTAAAAATAGCTGTTGATGAAGTTTTTCCACACACCATTTTATACCAGGCACTTGCTAAAACGAGTGAACTTTACCCGCTTTTAAAGATTGATTTAGTAGAAAGCGTGCTAACCGGTGCAAACGAATTACTACATAACTCAGTGGTTGATTTAGCCATTTCATCAATTCCTATCTATGGAATTAGTTGCAGTACGTTATGCGATATAGAGTTTATAGCCGTTGCGCATAAAGACCATGTATTACACCAACAGACTGAACAGCTCAACTTTCGTGATTTAAAGCTACACCGGCAAATAGTAGTTCGCGACTCAGCAACCCACACCAGTCACAATGATGGCTGGTTAGGTGCTGATATGCGCTGGACAGTCAGCCATTTACGCAACTCTATTGATATGGTTAGTCAAAATTTGGGTTACGCTTGGCTACCAAAAACACAAATAGCACATTTAATTGAAAATAAAACGCTCATCCCACTTAATTTAGACCAAGGTACAACCCGTACTCTTAATTTATATTTAATGTGCAACGACAACGACAGGCTTGGTCCTGCAGCACAAGAGTTTAAAGAGCAGCTTACGGCTCTCACTAACTTAGCTAGCTAATAGCTATTCATTTTTTACATCGAGGTGATCTGCTACATAGGCGCCTCGCTGTCCACGCTCTTTAGCCGGTCCTACAGTGCTATCTTTACCTGTTTGCTGCTCAGTAGCTGCATTAATTACAGCACCTAATGTGATTATATAAGCGCTGATATACAACCACATCAGCATGATCACTACACCACCTAGTGAGCCATACGTTTCGTTATAACTAGAAAAACGCGACACATAAAAAGAAAAACCTATAGATGCCAAAATCCAAAGCACGGTAGCAATAGACGACCCCATTGTGATCCAACGCCATTTAGCCGGTTTACGATGTGGGGCATAACGATATAAAAGTACCAATGCGAAATTAAAGGTAAAAGCCAATAATGGCCAAGAAATGAGTTTAATTAATAAATCTATACTTTCTTTTAGTCCCACTAAATTAAGTACAATAGGTAAAATACCAATAATTAATAGCGCAAAAATTGCGACTACAATCGCTCCTACCGAAAATAAAAAGCGTACTAATTGAGCTTTAAAAAATGAACGCTTTTCATATTCACGATAACTAATATTACACGCAGTAATAAGTGCTTGGCTGCCCTTAGAACTACTCCAAATAGTAAGTATAAGCGTACCGATTGCACTTAAGCTCAAGCTTGCACTTGATGTTTTTGCAAGGCTAGAAACCTGAGATAAAATTAGTTCACTGGTACTTGGTGGGAGCAAAGTAACTATTTTACTTAAATGATCACTTATATCTGCAGGGGATGAAAAGTACGCATACACAGATACCATCGCCGCAATGGCCGGAAAAATAGCAAGTAACGCATAAAATGCCACACCCGCTGCCACTATAGATAAGTTATCTTCACTCATTTGCTTAAAAATGCGCTTAACAATATCCCACCAACCTATAAAAGGGATATGACCAGGCTGCTCAGCTTGCTGTCCTCGTTTAGCTTCTTTCATTCTAAACCTCAATATTTGTATTACATTACTACAGCAAAATGTTTGCCAAGTTAAATAAAATATTTGGTACTAAACTTGCTGTTACCTAATATTAACGATTATAAAAACCAAACACGGACGATAAGCCATGCCTAGTAGCCAATCAAACATTATAGCTTTAAACAATACGCCTCCCAGCACGCAAAGTTTTCAAGGCGATGTGTTTACGTGGCAGTTTTTTCATGAACAAGCTGTGCAATTACTTCATGCAACAGCGCAAATATTACCCACACTATTACTCGGTATAATACTTTTAGCATTAAGCTATTTAATTGCAGGGCCACTTTCTCGATTGCTTATAAAGCCTATTGACTACATGACTGACAGTAAACTAGTTCATCTAGTTGTAAGGCGCAGCATAAGCACTTTAATTATTTTATTTGGCGTGTACTTATTCCTGCGCTTAGCAGGGCTTACCGAGTTTGCTGTTGCCATTATGAGTGGCACGGGACTAATAGGACTTATATTAGGTTTTGCCTTTAGAGACATAGCTGAGAATTTTATCGCTAGTTTATTACTGAGCATACAAAGGCCTTTCAAAATCGACGATGTAATTGAAGTAGACAATCGTTTAGGTGTTGTTAAAAAAGTAACCGCAAGAGCAACCACACTTGTTGATTACGATGGCAATCATATTCAAATACCCAATGCGACGGTATATAAAAATACCATTAAAAACCTGACTGCCAATCCAAAAATGCGCGGAAAAGTAGAAATTGGTATTGGCTATGATAACGATATACGCAGCACACAAACCCTCGCCCTAGATATTGCCAATCAACAAAATGCGGTGCTTAGCGATCCACCCGCGCAAGTTTTAATAAAAAACTTAGGCTCATCTACTATTAACTTCGTTTTGTATTTTTGGGTTAATAGCGAGCAACACAGTCCATTAAAAGTAGCTTCCCAGCTTATGCGCGAATTAGTCAATGAATTCACAAAACAAAACATCAGTATGCCTGATGACGCACGAGAAAGAATTATACTCACCGACCCTAGTGAAAATGTTTCTAGCTTAGAGGAAAAACAACCATCGCAAATACAAAGCGAAAAAAATGAAACTGTTGATCAAACTAAAACGCTTGATGATGTGAGCAGTGATACCGACGAAATACGTGAACAAGCAGAGCAATCAAGAGACCCAGAACAAGGTAAAAATATTATTTAAAGATGCTTAAATTGTATTAACTAAAATTTAGACACAAAAAAGCCCGCAGCGTTAACTGCGGGCTTTTTATTGAATGAGTGAGTCAGCCTATAAGCCGGGTTTTGTCCTTTCCGAAGAAAGTGATAATCATTCGTCTAGGCCATAAATCGCTCTATGGCTCAAGCAACCTACCCGGTTCTCACGTGGGCCACGCGTTCATTATTTAAAATGATAGAACCCTATTTGGTCTTGCTCCGAGTGGAGTTTACCTTGCAACCGACTATTACTAGCGGCCCGGTGCGCTCTTACCGCACCCTTTCACCCTTACCAACCGAAGTTGGCGGTCTCCTCTCTGCTGCACTTGTCGTGGGCTCACGCCCCCCAGCCGTTAGCTGGCACTCTGCCCTATGGAGCCCGGACTTTCCTCCCCCTGATCATTTTCGTCACAGGCAGCGATCATCTTGGCTGACTCGGCGCGCAGTATACATGAGGCTAATACCAAGCGCAGTAAAATTTACTCTTTTTCTTCAATAATTGTTTTGTATAAAGCGTTTTTCTTCATACCAAAGTATTCGGCTACAACGCCACAGGCTTTTTTCATTGGCATTTCACTTTCAAGAAGTGCCAACATTTTGCGCGCTTCAGGCGGAACATCGTCTATTTGCTTTGGTTTGCCCGCAAGCATCAGCACTATCTCGCCGCGCTGCTTGGTAGGATCATCAGTTAAAAACTGTTTAAGCTCACTTACACTACCATTAAAAAATGTTTCAAAGGTTTTGGTTAGCTCTTTAGCAAACACAACGTGTTGATCGTCGCCAAGTGCTAGTGCTAAATCATCAAGGCTTGCCATAATACGGTGCGTACTTTCGTACATTATGCTGGTAATGCCTGAGTTAACAGCTTCGGTAAAAAAGTCTTGGCGAGCTTTGCTTTTAGCTGGCGTAAAACCAATAAACTGAAAACGGTCGGTTGGTAAGCCTGAACAACATACGGCTGTAATTGCAGCACATGCACCTGGAACAGGTGTAACATGAGCGCCTTGTTCGCGACATAGATTTACAACCGCGTAGCCTGGATCACTAATTAGTGGCGTACCAGCGTCAGATACTAAAGCAATATTTAAACCTTGATTAAGTTGATCAATAATTTGTTGTGCTTTTTGCTTTTCGTTGTGGTCGTGTAATGCAAACGTTTTTGCCTTAATTCCAAAGTGGCTAAGTAGCTTGCCGGTATGGCGAGTGTCTTCAGCAGCTATTAAGTCAACTTGCGATAATGTCGCAATGGCACGGTGACTTAAGTCGTCATAATTGCCAATTGGGGTGGCAACAATGTAAAGAGTGCCAATTTTCTGTGAATTCTCCTCATTTAACATTGAGGTCTCCTGCGTCAGTCAGTAATATAAGCAAATCGCGTTAACGTATTGGGAAATCATTGTGCGACTTAAACTAGTTAGTCTATTAATTATATTGTCAGGGTTATCGGCGTGTAGCACAACCGAAAAACCAACTAAAAACAGCGATAACGTAAGTAACCGCACTAATGCACTGCAAAATCAGGCAACCAGTGCGCAATCTATCTATCAATTGGCGCAAAACCGCCAAGGTGCCGATAAAATACAGTTATTGTATAGCGCCCGTGATGCAGCAATTAGTGAGCAAAACTGGCCTTTATTAGAGATAATTGGGAATGAGCTTGAATTAACCGCAAGTGTTGATCAAATCCAGAACCGTCTTTATATTGCATTTGCACAAAAACAACAGAATAAAAATGATCAAGCTTTGGTTATTTTACAGTCGCTAGACGGACAACTTACTCAACCTGAGCATTTTGCTTGGCATCAGTTTTTAACGGCCAGCATTTACGCATCGCAAAATTTTCCTAAAAAAGCTGCACCCTACTTTTTTAGAGCCTCTGAAACAGCCACAAAAAACAATATAGAAATCCCTCAGCTCAATCAAAATTTGTGGGATAACTTAAAACAGCTCTCTTCATATGCGCTTGAACGTTTTAACCGTGGTTCGGTTATCCAGCAAGGCTGGGTAAACCTTGGTCTATACTATCAAGTATATGCAAGTAGCGGCGTGGAGCTAGACCAAGCAATTAATAATTGGCGCAGGCGCTATATTGGGCATCCGGCTTTTTCTGTTTTACCTGAACAAGACGAAATGCTTACTGAGCTCGCCCCTATTAATATAGAGCGTTTAGTTGTGTTGTTTCCACAATCAGGCCCTAACGAACGCTTAGGTGATGCGCTTAAAGCGGGTGTGTTAGCTGCACTTGATACGCAAACTATCAACGACACTATTTTTATTGATGAAAACCTAAGCACTGAGGAAATCGCAGCGCAACTTGAAGAAATAAAGCCTGATTTTGTAATTGGTCCTCTACTTAAAGCAAATATTGATAAACTAGCCAATGCACAAACTCTTATTGATACTCCGGTACTGCATTTAAACACCTTTGATGGTGAGCGCATTTCGCTTCAGCATTATTACTTTGCATTGAACCCTGAGCACGAAGTACAACAAGCTCTGGAACACTTTTTAACTAAGGGCTATCAAAAGCCTATGCTGCTTGCGCCAAATAATGCAAATGGCCAACGTTTAGTTGATTATTTTAACCTACAGTGGCAACGCTACAGCGAAACCAAACCACAAATCGGTTTTTATAACGATAAAAAAGATATGCCAAACACAATTACCAGCTTATTAGAAGTTGATAAGTCAAAAGATCGCATACAAACAGTTAAAGCATTATTTAAGCAAGAAGTAGAAAACGAAACGCGTTCACGCAGTGATATAGACGTTATTTATATTTTGGGTGATGCCATAGAAACTCGCTTAATTAAACCTTACCTTGATGTAAACGTCAGTACATTTGCTGATCGTATCCCACTTTATGCAAGCTCTAAAAGTCATAGTAAACAAATTGACAGTACAGACAAAGGCGACTTAGACGGCCTATACTTCACTGAATTACCGTGGATGCTTGATTCACAAATTAAACAACATAATTTACGCCTGCAGTACAACTCTCTATGGCCAGAGCAAATTGATATTAGCCAACGCTTATTTGCAATGGCATACGATGCAGTATCAATATTACATGACATTAGACAGTTAAGCGTAATGCCAGGCAATCAATATAGTGGCTTAAGCGGTAAGCTATCTGTTAATACCAGCGGCCATATAGAACGTATGCTCGACTGGGCTCAATATACAAACCGTCGCATTAAGCCGGTGCAATTAGAAACACAACGCCCGGTACCATTGTTTATGCAATCAGCGGGTGATATACAAACTATAAATTAAACTTTATTAAGTTAAGGGGGCGGCATGTCGTGGTTTAAAGAGCTGTGGCACAATAGTCGCGAAAAAGGCCAGTATTATGAGCTTGAAGCGCAAAAATACTTAGTTACTCAGGGCTTAACACCCATTGAACGTAATTATTACT
This sequence comes from Pseudoalteromonas sp. LC2018020214, assembly GCF_016598755.1. Classification (NCBI taxonomy): domain Bacteria; kingdom Pseudomonadati; phylum Pseudomonadota; class Gammaproteobacteria; order Alteromonadales; family Pseudoalteromonadaceae; genus Pseudoalteromonas; species Pseudoalteromonas sp. LC2018020214. The sequence continues at coordinate 701,641 of NZ_CP066804.1, read as the reverse complement.
GCCCCTTTGGCGAGCTTGATGTCATTATGAAAGAAGGCGACACCCTTGTATTCATTGAGGTCAAGTTTCGCAAAAATAATGCCCGTGGCGGTGCCAACTATGCACTTAGCCCACAAAAACAAGCTCGATTAAAACGTAGTATTTATCATTACTTAGCAGCTAAAAATTTAACTAACCAAGCACTAAGAATTGATTATGTAGCCATTACAGGAGAAGCATCTCCTAATATTAATTGGCTTAAAAATGTATTTTAAACGCAAATACAAAGATAAATTATTGGTAGGCTATGCAAGACACAATTAAAGAAATTTTTACAGAAAGCATTCAAGTTCAAATCGCTGCTGGTGAAGTGCTACCTAGTGCGCTTGAGTCAGCTGCATTTACTATTGCACAAAGTCTGATCAACGGAAATAAACTCATTTGCTGCGGTACTGCAAATTGCCACATGCTCGCCCAGCACATGGCGGGTGTATTGGTTAATCACTATGAAACCGAGCGTCCTTGTTTACCCGCAATTGCTCTATCGCAAGAAAACGTTAACCTTGGACAAAGTACTCAGGTAGACGATCACGATACATTTGCTCGTCAAGTCCGCGCTTTTGCTCAGCAAGGTGATTTATTGCTTGTACTGGCTATTAACGGTAACGAAAAACATGTTATTTCTGCCGTTGAAGCTGCACTAACTAAAGATATGAAGGTCATAGTTATGGTTGGTGATGATGGTGGCGAGTTGGTTGGCCTACTTGGCCCTAACGATGTTGAAATTAGATCCCCATCTAAACGCCCTAGCCGCATTATCGAATCCCATTTAGTTAACTTACATTGTTTAAGCGAACTGGTTGATTTAACGCTTTTCCCTCAGGATGAAAATTATGTTTAAACGCTCTCTTATTGTTTTAGGTACTGTTGTATTACTACAAGGCTGCGCAGCTGCTGTTGTTGCAGGTACAGCCAGTGCAGTAACTGCAGCGAACGATCGCCGTACCATTGGCTCTCAAATTGACGATAACAATATTGAAATAAAAGCGAGTATTGCACTTAGCGAAATAGAACGCCTTGAAAAGTTTGCCAATATAAGCGCTGTAAGCGTTAACGGTATTGTTTTACTTGTAGGCCAAGTATCTAATGAAGAAATGAGAAACGAAGCACAGCGTACCATTGAGGGCGTTTCAGGTATTCGTAAGATACATAACCAAATTCGTATTGGCTCAAATATTGGTATTACTACACAAACGCATGACTCTTGGTTGACTTCTAAAGTAAAAGCTCAGCTACTAACAGCAAAAGACATTAGCAGTAATAACATTAAAGTAGTTACTGAAAACGCTGAAGTATTTCTAATGGGTTTAGTATCTGACTCTGAGTCTACTCAAGCTGTAAACATTGCCCGAAATGTATCTGGCGTAGAGCGGGTAATTAAAGTATTTGAATATATGTAAACACAAAATACAGACATAAAAAAACCGCTTATTAAGCGGTTTTTTTTTGCATTTACTTATTATTTAATAACGCGTAAATGAGAGCCTTTTTTCTTCTGTGGCTTTTCTGGTGGTGTTTCATCAATAAATTCAGCTGATGAATCAACACTTTCAAGCTCAGGCACAAAATCGTCTTCGTCCTCTAAAAACTCATCTGCAGTAAAGACTGTTCCTTCGCCATTTTCACGCGCGTATATTGCAAGCACAGCACCTAGAGGCACATACACTTGCATTGGCTGACCACCAAAGCGCGCATTGAAGCTAAGTTGGGTTAAGTCTAACGAAAACTGTGTGACCGCTGATGGACTTATGTTTAAAACAATTTGTCCGTCTTGAACAAACTGTGTTGGCACTTGTACATTTGCAAACCCAGCGTCTACCACTAAATGCGGTGTACACTCGTTATCGACTATCCAATCAAAAAAAGCACGTAATAAATAAGGACGATTAGGCGTCATTATAAACGGATCTCACGCTCAGCTTCAGTTAAAGAGGCTTGGAATGACTCACGTTCAAATAAACGGATCATGTACTCTTTAAGCTCTTTAGAACCTGCACCATTAAGCTCAATACCAAACTCTGGTAAACGCCATAATAGTGGAGCTAAATAACAATCTACTAAGCTAAACTCTTCACTCATAAAGTAAGGTGCTTCGCTAAAAATAGGTGCTACAGCAAGTAATGCTTCTGTTAGCTCTTTACGAGCTTGAGCAGCATCTGACGTGTTGTTACTGATTTTGTCAGCTAGGCTGTACCAATCAGTATCAATACGATGCATCATTAAGCGGCTACGACCACGCATTACCGGGTAAACAGGCATTAGTGGAGGATGAGGAAAACGCTCATCAAGGTATTCCATGATGATGTTTGCCTGGTATAAACCAAGCTCACGGTCAATCAGTGTTGGCACTGTGCCGTAAGGGTTAATTTCGTGAAGTGCTTCTGGCAAGTTATCTTTTTCAGCCAAATGAATATCTACACTTACACCTTTTTCCGCAAGTACAATACGTACTTGGTGGCTATACATACAGTTAGCACCAGAAAAAAGGGTCATTACAGGGCGCTTATTGGCAGCTACGGCCATGCCTATACCTCCATTAAATAACTAAAACAGCAAAAGGGGCTTAAGCCCCTATTGCAAAATTACCTTTAAAAATGTTCAACTTAATGAACATCTCTCCAGTATTCTTTCTTAAGCATAAATGCCAAGATAAATAGAATTATTAAGAATCCTATTACCTTAATACCTAGCGCTTCCGATTCAAGACGTGAAGGTTCACCCACGTACTCAAGGAAGTTTGTTAAATCACGAGCCGCTTGGTCGTATTCATCTACGCTTAATTCACCCGTACCATCAGTTTCAGTAGCAATAACTTTGGTCACAGTGTGGCCATGTTCTTCTACTTCTTTAGTGATAGGCGTTGGTAAACCTTGTAGTTCTTGAAGAACATGAGGCATACCTACCGATGGAAAAACAATATTGTTAACTCCAAACGGGCGAGATTCATCTTTATAAAACGATTTTAGGTACGTGTAAATATAATCTGGTGATTTTACACGTGCAATTAGAGTTAAATCCGGCGGAGCCGCACCAAACCATTTTGCTGCATCGTCTTTTGTAATTGCGTTGGTGATATGGCTACCTACTTTAGAGCCGTCAAAAATTAACTGCTCTAAACCAACTTCTGTTGGGATACCGATATCACGAAAAGTACGTTCATAACGTTGATACTGCATTTGGTGACAACCAAGACAGTAGTTCATGAACAACTTTGCACCGCGTTGTAAAGATGGTTGATCAGTAAGGTCGTTATTCGCTTCCATTAAAGGAACCGACGGACCTGCTGCCATAACCATGTTAGGCAACAAGTTTACTGATAAAGCAAATAAACCAATAATAAGCTTCTTCATCATTTCGTTAACCTCTCTGGCAATGGCTTAGTTTTTTCGTTCTTACTGTATACAAACAACAGCACGAAGAACATAAAGTAAGTCACAGTACAGATTTGAGAAATAATCGTTTTCATATCAGTTTGTGGAGTTGCACCCACCCAACCAAGAAGAACGAAAGTTACAACAAAGCCTGCAATGTTCCATTTATGGAAACCACAACGGTAACGAACCGATTTAACTCTACCACGGTCTATCCAAGGTAGTAATGCAAGTACTACAATCGATGCACCCATCGCCGCAACACCAATTAACTTATCAGGGATTGCACGTAAGATTGCATAGAATGGCGTAAAGTACCAAACCGGGAAAATATGCTCAGGTGTTTTAAGTGGGTTAGCTGCCTCGAAGTTTGGACCTTCTAAAAAGAAGCCATTCATCGCCGGCATAAAGAACACAACCCAACAAAACAGTATTAAGAAACCAACCACACCCACAATATCTTTAACTGTGTAGTAAGGGTGGAACGGTATCGCATCAACAATGTCTTTTTTGTTAGTGTAATACTCATGGAATTTAAATTTAGGCTTATCTTCTTCAGCTACTGAGCCTTTCTTACGTTTAATCTCAATACCTTCAGGGTTATTTGAACCCACTTCGTGTAGAGCAACAATGTGTAAGAAAACTAAGATTACAATAACCAGTGGTAGTGCAATTACATGTAATGCAAAGAAGCGATTAAGCGTTGCACCTGATATTACGTAGTCACCACGGATCCAAAGTGTTAAGTCATCACCAATAACCGGAATAGCACCGAATAATGAAATGATTACTTGTGCGCCCCAGAACGACATTTGGCCCCATGGTAATAAGTATCCCATGAATGCTTCAGCCATTAGCGCTAAGAAAATGAACATACCAAATAACCACAGTAATTCACGCGGTTTTTGGTAAGAACCGTAGATCATGCCACGGAACATATGCATATATACAACGATGAAAAACGCTGATGCACCTGTTGAGTGCAAGTAACGTAGTAACCAGCCATATTCTACATCACGCATGATGTACTCTACCGAAGCAAAAGCACCTTCAGCAGACGGAACAAAGTTCATCGTTAACCAAATACCTGTTAGGATTTGGTTTACTAGTACTAACATGGCTAGTGAGCCAAAAAAGTACCAGAAGTTAAAGTTTTTAGGTGCTGGATACTGTGCAATGTGCATGTTCCAAACACGTGTCATTGGGATTCGGTCGTCTATCCAACCAATAATCTTACCAAACATTAGGCTACCCCTCTTTCTTCGCCCACTAAAATAGTGGTGTCATCTAGAAAAGTATAAGGTGGTATTTCTAAGTTTAATGGTGCAGGTACCGATTGAAATACTCGACCAGCCATATCAAATTTAGAACCGTGGCACGGGCAGTAGAAACCGTCATCAGTCCCTTCTACTTTCTCACCAAAATTACCTTGTAAAAAGCCTGGTGAACATCCTAAATGCGTACAAATACCTACAGCCAAAAATATTTCTGGACGTAATGAACGGTAATCATTTGTTGATGATTCTAATTGTTGTGGCTCTTGCGATTGCGGATCACGAAGTTGACCTTCATGTTCTTTCATCTGCTCAAGCATTTTTGGGGTACGTGATACAACCCATACAGGTTTACCACGCCACTCGACACGTATTAATTGTCCAGGCTCAAGTTTGCTGATATCTACTTCTACAGGCGCACCCGCAGATTTAGCTCGCTCACTTGGATTCCAAGACGCAATAAAAGGAACAGCAGCCCCAGCCGCACCAACACCACCTACAACAGAGGTAGCTATGGTTAAAAAGCGACGTCGGCCATTGTCTACAGGCGCATTGCTCATCCACTTATCTCCACTATGATTCTCAACACTTGCTATATTGAGAACATCAGTTACAGCAGGTTAATTATTCGAAATTTTTAAAATAGAAGCGATCATAATTAAAACCCTTGATTAAAACAAGGTTATTCAAAGCCCCATGCTCGAATAAACCTGACTTGATCAAAAATTTGATTAAGCTAGCTCGAGAATAAAGCCGAACGACTATAATAACGCTTCTGTAAAAACAATATACTGACCGAGATCAACACCACTAAGAGGAAACAGTAAAAACTGTACATAGTGTCGTTAAACTCACTCATTTTACTTCCACGCCAATTGTAGCAAAAAATTCCACCAATTAACTGATGGATTTAAACTAATTACGATAATTATTTAACTTTTTTGCAGCTATCTGAGTGTTTTTTAACTTTCGTTCGATTAATACGCAGTTATTGATAAATTTGATCATCATTAATTACAGCAATACCAAGTATGGCGACCGCTATAAACAAATTTAAATTAAGTAGCAAATGTAAACTTTTTGATTTGAAAACAAAAAACCCAGCATAAGCTGGGTTTTTGAATTCTTGATAACGTATAGATTAACGTTTTGAGAACTGTGGACGCTTACGCGCTTTCTTAAGACCCACTTTCTTACGTTCAACTTTACGTGCATCACGTGTAACAAAACCTGCTTTACGAAGTTGTGGACGTAGTGACTCGTCAAACTCCATAAGTGCACGAGTGATACCGTGACGGATAGCACCAGCTTGACCAGTTGTACCACCACCAGAAACGGTGATGTAAAGGTCAAATTTTTCAGTCATATCAACTAGCTCAAGAGCTTGATGAACAACCATGCGTGCTGTTTCGCGACCAAAATACTCTTCTAGAGAGCGTTTGTTGATTACGATGTTACCAGTGCCTGGGCGTAAGAATACGCGAGCACTTGAACTTTTACGACGACCTGTACCGTAGTATTGATTTGCCATGATGGTGCTCCTTAAATGTCTAGAACCTGAGGCTGTTGTGCAGCATGGTTATGCTCAGTACCTGCGTAAACTTTAAGTTTACGGTACATAGCGCGGCCTAAAGGACCACGTGGCAACATGCCTTTTACAGCTTTCTCGATGATCATTTCAGGCTTTGCAGCTTGAAGTTTATCAAAAGTAGTAGACTTAAGGCCACCTGGAAAACCAGAGTGAGCGTAGTACACTTTATCTTTGAATTTGTTACCAGTTACAGTAACTTTTTCAGCGTTGATAACGATGATGTAATCACCAGTATCTACGTGAGGAGTGTATTCAGCTTTATGCTTACCGCGTAGGCGGTGAGCGATTTCAGTAGCGATGCGACCTAAAGTTTTACCTTCAGCGTCAACTACGTACCAGTCACGTTTTACTGTTTCTGGTTTAGCAACAAACGTTTTCATTTATAAAAATCCAATGTTTTTCAATTAAAACCACAAGTAGTTAATATTAACTACTGCTCTAAGTTTGCTATAACCCCTTCGAGTTTTAGACTTTTGCGCCGCTCACAAGTGGCTAGACTATATGAGGACATAGAACGCAACGTGGCAGACGCGGGAGTATACCAGCACTTAAAACACATTGCTACTCGCCGGTTGTTTTTTCCACAAGAAATTTCAGAAATAAGAAGTACTATATATGTACCTTTTTTTTTATAGTTGCCCTATTACACATTTACTTACTTATTTAAACTAAATGCTCTCTAGCTAAATATTCTAAGGATTGCATTTCTTGTAAACGACTAATACAACGCTTAAATTCAAAGTTTAAATTACCTTGGGTATAAAGTTCGGTAATAGGTTTTTCAGCCGATATAATTAAAGTTACATGGCGCTCATAAAATTCATCCACTAAAGCAATAAAGCGTCTAGCAGCATCATCATTAGTTTGCCCTAGCTGTTTTACGTTAGAAATAATCACCGTATTGTATAAGCGGCTAATCTCCATGTAATCGACCTGGCTACGTGCTGTTTCGCACAATTCACTAAACTCAAACATCACAACGCATTTAGCTACTTTACGCGTTTTGATTTTTCGCCCTTCTATTTCTATCGGCTCATCTAATTGCCCTGGCTCTGGCGATAACTTATCGAAGTACTCAAATAGGTTCTTATCCGCATCTTCATCTAACGGACTATGAAAAATTTCAGCTTGCTCTAAAGTACGTAATCGGTAATCGATACCTGAATCTACATTAACTATCTCGGTATTTTTTTTAACAAGCTCAATGGCTGGCATAAAACGCGCTCGCTGTAAGCCATTTCTGTAAAGCTCATCTGGCACTATATTAGAGGTTGCTACAAGTACTATGCCCCGTGCAAATAGCGCTTCCATTAAGCCACCTAATAGCATGGCATCAGTAATGTCTTGTACAAAAAACTCATCAAAGCAAATAATGTCTGTTTCTGCTTTAAAAGTGTCAGCAATTTTTTCTAATGGATTAGCCGTATTATTTAGCTTTTTAAGCTCGTTATGCACTCGGTGCATAAATCGATGAAAGTGCACACGCATTTTACGTGTGCCCGGTAATGATTCGTAAAAAGTGTCAACTAAATAAGTTTTACCACGCCCCACTCCCCCCCAAAAGTACAAACCTTTTACAGGCGCAGGTTCTTCTTTACTAAATAACTTAGCAAAAAAGCCTTTTTGTTTTGGCTTTGTCTGAGTTAGGTCATCGTATAGACGTTGTAAATGGCGCACAGCATTTTCTTGTGCTGCGTCGTGTACAAAGTCATCTCGCTTTAAGTCTTGTTGGTATGTTTGCCAAGGAGTCATATCTATTTACAGTTAAAACACAGTTTAATTTGCAAAGCATATTAACACGCATCATAACTCGGGGTATATTACACTTAGTATGATTTATAATTGAATCGGCATTCGTTAGTTATTTTCCCAAAGGGGTAGTTTTTATGGGCACAGTTATGTGGGTAGGTTTGATTGTTATTGTTGCTGTTGTAGCATTTTTTATTGGCGCATTTGTTACTAAAAAACAGTTCAAACAAGATGAATTAAAAGAGCAAGCAGAGCAAGCTGAAAATGCGTTAGAGCAGTATCGCCAAGATGTAGCTGATCATTTAGCGAATACTGGTAAGCTCGTAAATAAAATGAAAGAAAACTATGATCAACTGCTTAGTCACGTTGAAGAAACAAACCAGCTTCTTCTAGAAGATAGAAATAAAGCACCAGCTGAACCATTCTTTTCAAAAGAAACAACAGAACAACTGCAGGCTTCATTAAAAGAGCGTCAATGCGATCGTTCTACAGCCGCAGCACAACCAGCTGATTATGTATCAGGTGAATCAGGTTTATTTGCTGGTCAAAATAAAGTTTCAGAACATTCTAAAGCATCTTGATGAACTTTTTTTTGACCCCATAGTCTTTAGATATAACAGCTTTGTTGTTTTATCTTAATAAACCGAAAAGGGCTGCTGTAAAGTAGCCCTTTTTGTTTTGCTTTATCTTAAGTGGAGTTACCCCTGACTATGAAAATGAAATTATCACTTATCAGCGCAGCTATTCTATCTACAAGCTTGTTAATGAGCCCTGTAGCGTCTTATGCAAAAATGCCAATTGCAGTAAATGGTCAACAACTACCAACTCTTGCCCCCATGCTAGAGAAAATATCTCCAGGTGTTGTAAGTATCCAAGTTTCAGGCTCAAAAGAAGTACGCCGCCGTGCAGATCCGCTTGAATACTTTTTTGGACAGCAACAGCCTCGCAGTCAAAAGCGTCAATTTAGTGGATTAGGCTCTGGGGTAATTATTGATGCTGATGAGGGTTATGTAGTCACTAATAATCACGTAATCCAAGATGCCGAAAAAATGGTAGTAACCCTCGAAGATGGCCGTGAATTTGAAGCAACTAAAATTGGTACTGATACAGAATCAGACATCGCTCTTTTACAAATAGACGCTGATGACTTAACTGAAATAAAACTCGCAAATTCAGATAGTTTACGAGTGGGCGACTTTGCTGTCGCTATTGGTAACCCATTTGGACTTAGCCACACAGTTACATCTGGTATTGTTAGTGCTCTTGGCCGTAGTGGTCTAAATATTGAGGGCTACGAAGATTTCATTCAAACCGATGCTGCTATTAACCAAGGCAACTCTGGTGGTGCATTAGTTAACTTAAACGGTGAATTGATTGGTATCAACACTGCTATTTTAGGTGCTTCTGGCGGTAACGTGGGTATTGGTTTTGCCATTCCATCAAACATGATGAAAAACTTAGTTGATCAAATTGTTGAACACGGTGAAGTACGCCGAGGTTCGCTGGGTATTTCTGGCCGCCCACTTGATGCAGGCCTTGCTAAAGCGCAGCAACTTGACGTTAAACAAGGTGCTTATGTAATGCAAGTAATGGACGACACTGCTGCAAGTAAAGCAGGTATAAAAGCAGGTGACGTAATTGTTAGCATTAATGGCGGCGATATTAGTGGCTTTCATGAACTGCGCAGCAAAATTGCTACGCTAGGTGAAGGCCGCGAAATAAAACTAGGTATTTACCGCGATGGTAAAATTAAAACGGTAAAAGTAACTCTTGATGGTGCATCAGGTGTTACAGCGACAGGCGAAGAGCTGCATCCTGCGTTCCAAGGCGCGACACTTGAAAACGTGCAAAAAAACAGTAATAAAGGTGTTGAGGTTACGTCTGTAGACCCTCGCTCACCTTCTGCCCGTGTTGGCCTTGAAGAAGGTGATATTATTATGCAAGTGAATCGTCAACGAGTAGAGACTATTCGTGATATGAACAAGATTATCGAAAACACCAAAGGTAATATCGTACTTGGCGTGCAACGTGGTCGTGAGTCTATATTTATTTTAATTCAGTAATAAATAGCACTATTAATGTAATAAAAATAACAGTGGCACTTGCCGCTGTTATTTTTTTTATGTCATCATAAAGAGATTGCTCACTTACATAATAAGAAAACTGTGCTGAAATTAATAAAATTTATTCTTCCCCCTTTATTTGCAGGTCTAAGTATTGCTTTTTTAGTGGTTTTTTTCAGCCCTAATATGCGAGCCGCCTTACTTCCTAATGTTCCCCTTCCAAGCGCGATGAGTGCGAGTCATCTGAGTTTTTCTGATGCAGTTAAACGAGCAGCTCCTTCTGTAGTTACTATTTTTTCAGAAAGCATTTCCAAAGAACCTCGTTATAAAAGAAAAAACACGGTACAAGAGCTAGGCTCTGGCGTCATTATGTCGCAAGATGGTTATATTCTTACTAACTACCATGTTGTGAATAATGCAGACCAAATTATGGTTATCTTAACCGATGGCCGACGCTTTTTTGATGTGCAACTAATTGGTTTTGATACCATTACTGACTTAGCCTTACTTAAAATCAATGCAGATCACCTCCCGGTGATTCCCGTAAACGATAGCTATGTATCAAATGTAGGCGATGTTGTACTTGCTATAGGCAACCCGCTTAACTTAGGGCAAACAATCACTCAAGGCATTATTAGTGCAACGGGTAAGCAAAAAATTACAGATAGCCCTTACAATAACTTATTGCAAATGGATGCAGCTATTAACGTGGGCAACTCCGGCGGCGCATTAGTTAACTCCAATGGTGATTTAGTCGGCATTACTTCTGCACAATTTAAAACGCGTGAGAACTTGAATATTCAAGGAATATTTTTTGCGGTTCCTTACTCACTTGCTAAAAAAGTGATGGGTAAACTCATTCGTCACGGTCGCGTTGTACGCGGCTATTTAGGCTTTGAAGGCACAGCAGTAGATAGTACAGGTAAAGAAGTAAACGACAGCCTAACGCCGGTTACCGGCATGCGCATTACTAATTTAGACCCTTTGGGGCCAGCATGGCAAGCAGGCATTGAAGAGCAAGATATCGTCATTAAAATTGCAGGGCTTTCGGTAGCAAACCCGCAAAAAGTGCTTGAAAAAATAGGTAATACGGAGCCCGGTAAAGAAATAGAATTTGAGCTATACAGAGATGGGAAAATAGAAAAAATCATGGTGGTGGTAGCTGAGCTTGAAACAAAGCTTTAATAAAGAGTAATACCAATCGTCAATAAAAAGGTCGGATAGCAATTTGCGTATCCGACCTTTTTAAAATAGCTTAACTAGTTATCTACTTAGCTACTTCTACGTTTAATGTTTGCGCCTAATGCACTTAGTTTATCTTCAATGCGCTGATAACCTCTATCAACGTGATAAATACGGTCAACAACCGTTTCACCTTGTGCCACTATACCCGTTAAAATTAAACTAGCTGAAGCGCGTAAATCGGTTGCCATCACTTGCGCACCCGTTAAACTTTCAGTCTCACCACAAATTGCGGTATGCCCTTCTAAACGAATATTAGCGCCCATACGCTGCAACTCTGGTACATGCATAAAACGGTTTTCAAAAATCGTTTCTGTGATCGTTGCACTACCATTTGCTACTACATTCAATGCTGTAAACTGAGCTTGCATATCCGTAGGAAAACCTGGGTGTGGAGCTGTTTTAATATTCACGGCTTTAAGTTCTCGGCCGCGCATATCAAGATAAATACTATCGTTATGTACTTCTAGGTGTGCATTCGTAGCACGTAGCTTTTCAATCACAGGCTCAAGAGAATGAAAGTCTGTATTTTTACAAAGTACTTCACCGCCAGCCATTGCTGCTGCGACTAAAAACGTCCCAGTTTCAATTCGGTCAGGTAAAATACTGTGTTCACAGCCTGCTAAACGCTCAACGCCCTCAACTTCAATGCGGCTAGTACCTGCACCTGTGATTTTAGCGCCCATAGCAATTAGGCAGTTAGCTAAATCAATTATTTCAGGCTCGCGTGCCGCATTATCAAGTATGGTTTTACCATCAGCGAGGGCCGCTGCCATTAATAGGTTTTCGGTAGCGCCTACGCTTACCATTTCCATAAAAATTTCAGCGCCCTTTAAGCGACCATTTACCTTGGCATTAATATAACCATTTTCAACGTTTATTTGTGCGCCCATGCGCTCCAAACCTTGAATATGAATATCAACTGGGCGAGCACCAATGGCGCACCCACCAGGTAAAGAGACTTGAGCTTCACCAAAACGTGCAACTAAAGGGCCTAATGCAAGCACAGAGGCGCGCATTTGCTTTACTAAGTCGTAAGGCGCTAATGTTTTATTAACCGTTGCACCGTCAATTACTAGCGTATCGCCCTGCCAATTAACATCTGCACCTAAAGTTTTTAATAAAGCTTCAGTGGTCACTATGTCGCGAAGACGCGGTACATTAGTAAATATACTTTTACCATCAGCTAATAGTGAAGCAAATAAAATAGGAAGTGCGGCATTTTTAGCGCCCGAAATAGTCACTTCACCAGCAAGTGAAGTGCCACCTTGAATTACAAATTGATCCATTAGGAGGCCCTAGTTATTGCGGTAAAATGAATTTTTGTTCACGCTTCCACTCTACAGGAGTAAATGCACGAATAGATACTGCGTGAATTGTCCCATCTGAAATTGTATTCATTAATGGACCATAAACTAGCTGCTGCTTTTTAACTCGGCTTAAACCGTCAAAGCATTCGCCTACCGCAACAACTTCATAATGACTACCATTGGCTTTTACATGTACTTCAGCTAATTGAAGTTCTTCGCGTAATAATGTTTCGACTTGGCTAGTTTCCATAACTCTCACTCAAATAGGGTTGTAACCTGACCCAATTGCATTAAATTTTGCAATTGCTCAGGTAGGTTTTGCAATTCAAGGCGAATGCCTTGCTGCTTTAATTCTGCAAAAGAGTGAATTAACCAAGCTAAGCCTGCTGTGTCAACCCTTGATACTCCACTTAGGTCGAAATAGATGATTTTATGCTTAGTTAATAACTTATTGTTCAGAAGCTGTTCATCGCCAATTGAATTTCGAGTAAGCTCACCGCTTACTCCAAAATGTTGTCCATCAACTTGGCTTATTGCCAATTTAGTCATTCGAGTTACTGCCTCTAAACTGAACTGGTAGCTGACTCTTTTGCTCTAAAAGGTTACTTACATTATCAATACCTTGCTGGCGCAAAATACCTTGCAGCTCGCTTTGCTTTGCGTCCAGTAAACTAATACCTTCGGCAATCATATCGTACGCGCGCCACTCACCGTCGCGGTCTTCGCGTACTTTAAAATCGATTCTGATATCAGGTTTACCGTCTTCAATAATTTTAGTCTTAACAACAACAACGTCTTTGCCTTTAAACGCTTGCTCTGCACCAAACTCAACTTTCTGGTTTGTGTATTGAGTAAATACACCTGCATAAGTAGCAACTAAGTACTCTCTAAATACACCAATAAAGCGTTGAATTTCTTTAATTGCTTTGGCCTTTTCAGCCTCGTCGGTAATTGCACGTACTTTAGATACTTCACTGCCAAGTACACGAAGTGCTGCATATTTATAGTCGATATAAGGCATTAATTCCTCTTCGACTATTACGCGAAGGTATTCTTGATCTTTAACAATTAATGGCTGATCTTTTTTAATGCGCGCAAATGTATTATCGGCAACTTGGCGTACCATTTTATTAGGATCGACTAATTTCACATCTGCTGCACTTACGCTTTGAGTTAGCGTCATTGTGCCAATTGCTACAATAGCTAAAAACTTTTTCAACATAATAATTACTCACTACCTTGGTTGAATAAAAACTGCCCGATTAATTCTTCAAGTACAATGGCAGACTTAGTATCAGTGATTGAATCGCCATCACCTAGTGCTTTACTTTCCACACCAAATAAATCGTCAATTGCTTCATCTTGCTTGTTTTCTGTCACTGTTTCGCCTAAACAACGTTGCTTAGCAGAATCTGGAGAAATTACAGGGTGAATACCCAAGTACTGCTCACCTAAAATACCCGACGTTAAAATAGAGATTGAGCTTGTGTCTGAAAAACGACATAAGTACTGTGCGTCAATGGTCATATTAACGACTGGTAAAAACTCTTGTGGGTGAACATAAATTGATTCAACACGACCAATTACAACACCACCTACTTTTACCGGCGCACGCGCTTTTAACGAGCCGATGTTTTCAAACTTGGCATTAAGCGTATATGTTTCGCCAGAGCCACTAATACCTGAATTGGCAACTTTAAGTGCAAGCATCGCAAAAGCTAAAATGCCAAGTGCTACAAAAAAACCAACTAAAATTTCTAATTTCCGTGAATTCATTATCTATACCCTATTAGCTGGTAAACATTACCGCTGTCAAAATAAAGTCAAAACCTAAAACTGCTAATGACGAATGAACAACCGTTTCGGTGGTTGCTTTGCTGATCCCTTCTGAGGTCGGCACACAGTCATATCCTTTATAAAGCGCAATCCAGGTCACCACTATGGCAAATACAAAGCTTTTAATAATACCGTTTAGTATGTCTTGCTGAAACGACACTTGCGATTGCATGATTGACCAAAAACTACCTGTATCAACCCCCAGCCAATCTACGCCCACTAAATGAGCGCCTATAATTGCTACAGCTGAAAATATCAATGCAAGCAATGGCATGCTTATAAAACCCGCCCAAAAGCGCGGTGCAATAATACGTTTTAGCGGATCGATTGCCATCATCTCAAGTGATGAAAGTTGCTCTGTTGCTTTCATTAAGCCAATTTCAGCTGTCAAAGCGCTACCTGCACGTCCTGCAAATAGTAATGCAGTAACAACCGGGCCCAGTTCTCGCAATAAACTCAGTGCCACTAACGGCCCTAAACTATCCTCAGCGCCATAACCAACCAATACGGTGTAACCTTGTAAAGCCAACACCATGCCGATAAACAAACCCGACACCATAATAATGAGTAACGATTGCGAACCAACCATATAGAGCTGGCGAACAAGTAACGGTGTGCCTTTTTTAAAATTAGGAACATGCGCTAATGCACTAAACAGCATATAAGCAGAACGACCAAGGGCCGCAAAGCGTCCTAGCGTTTTATGTCCTAGCTTTTGAAATAAATCCAACATTATGCTTTTTCTCCAAGTAGTTCGTCTGCATAAGCCTGAGCCGGAAAATGAAATGGTACTGGACCATCCGACAAGCCTTTTAAAAACTGTTGAACTAAAGGAGATTCATGATTACGCATTTCATCTGGAGTACCAGAACCAATTACCCCTTGATCGGCGATAATTATAACGTGTTCGGCAATACTCATTACCTCTGTTACATCGTGCGTCACGATTAAAGACGATAAACCTAATACTTCGTTAAGCGACTTAATTAGCTTAACCAATACGCCCATCGAAATAGGATCTTGCCCTGCAAATGGTTCATCGTACATGATTAGCTCTGGATCAAGTGCTATAGCGCGTGCAAGTGCAGCACGCCTTGCCATACCGCCGGATAACTCAGAGGGCATTAAATCTTTAGCGCCACGTAGTCCAACCGCTTGCAATTTCATTAACACAACTAATCGAATCAGGTCTTCACTTAGCTTTGTGTGCTCTCTTATAGGAAACGCGATATTGTCAAATACCGACATATCAGTAAACAACGCACCACTTTGAAAAAGCATACTCATTTTAGTACGTGCTTCGTATAACTCTTTACGAGACATTTTAGGAATGCTGCCACCTTCAAATAAAATATCACCTGAATCTGGTTTAAGCTGACCACCAATTAAACGCAACATAGTGGTTTTGCCAATTCCGCTTGGCCCCATAATCGCAGTAATTTTACCTTTAGGAACGCTAAAACTCATATTTTTATATATGGTTCTATTGCCTCTCGAAAAGCTAACATCCTTGACTTCTACTATTGATTGCGACAAGTCGCTCTCCATAAAAATGTTCACTAGTGCCCCTATTTTAAAGCTTTTTTGTCAAAGATGGAAAAAACAATTCGTAAGATTTTGTAATACACCCATGAAAAGGATTATAAGACTCGCTTAAAACAGCTTAACCCCGGCTTAAATTTTTAAATTAGCTGTTTAAAAGCAACATTGTTACCTAGTTGACCTTACTCTTTTATTTATACTTTCATCTTGGCTTTTGTTACTATTCGCGCCATCCGTATTTTGTATAACTGGCTTAACACAATGGTTACCTCGTTTGTTATTTTAATTCTTGGTTTTGCAGCTCTTGTTTGGAGTGCCGATAGGTTTGTTTATGGGGCTGCGGCTCTTGCTAAAAACTTTGGTGTACCTACACTTATTGTTGGTTTGACCGTTGTAGCCATGGGCTCTTCAGCCCCTGAAATGATGGTTTCAGCCTCTGCCGCTCTAGCTAACAAAACCGACACAGCGGTTGGCAATGCTGTTGGCTCTAATATTACAAACATTTTACTTGTGTTAGGTATCACGGCTCTATTTCGCCCTCTTTCAGTTTCATCTAGTACGTTAAAACGTGAAATGCCATTAGTGATGCTCGTATCTTTAGCTACTTGGTATGTGTTCTCAGATAACTACTTTTCATTTAGTGAAGGTGTTGCGCTTTTAGTTGGCTTTATCGTATTCATCGGTGGGTTAATCATTGTATCTATGCGTGCAAAAAACCAAGATGACCCATTTGTCTCAGAAGCCTGCGACGATGTACCAAACGATGTACCTACTAAAAAAGCGGTATTTTGGTTAATTGTCGGCATGATACTCCTGCCGGTTAGTTCTCATTTTTTAATCGGCTCAGCTGTTGATATTGCTAAATACTTCGGCTTAAGCGACTTAGTCATTGGTTTAACAATTATTGCCATTGGTACTAGCTTGCCTGAACTTGCCGCCTCGGTTGCAGGTGTACTTAAAAATGAAGATGATTTAGCACTAGGTAATATTGTTGGCTCAAACATATTTAATATTTTAGCTGTATTACCTCTAGCAGGTATTATTAATCCTTCAGCAATTGATCCATCGTTAGTAAGCCGAGATATACTAATTATGATTGGTGCAACACTTGCTCTTATTATTATGTCATTGAACTTTAGAGGCACCCAGCGTATCAATAGGGTAGAAGGCGGCTTATTGCTAATAGCGTTTTTGGGTTACCAAGGGTATATTTTTAGTCAAGTAGGGTAAATGATGGCAACGCTAAACTTTATTGAACAAGGCCTTCGCGTTTTAGATGTTGAGCGCCAAGCACTTAGTGATATTGCACAATATGTAGATGAAAATTTTCATAATGCGTGCCAATTAATGTACGATTGTGAAGGCCGTATTATTGTCATTGGCATGGGAAAATCAGGCCATATTGGCAATAAAATAGCGGCAACCCTTGCAAGTACTGGCAGCCCAGCGTTTTTTGTTCACCCTGGTGAAGCAAGTCATGGTGATTTAGGTATGATCACTAAAAATGACGTGGTTATGCTTATTTCTAATTCAGGGGAAACCAGCGAAGTTTTAAATATCATTCCGGTTTTAAAACGACTTGGTGCCAAAATGATAGCAATGACTGGCAATACACAATCAACCATGGCGACCCTTGCTAATGTACATGTGTGTATTAAAGTAGAAAAAGAAGCCTGTTCATTGGGTCTAGCCCCTACATCAAGTACCACTGCAACGCTTGCGATGGGCGATGCCATGGCAGTTGCATTATTAGAAGCTCGCGGCTTTACAGCTGATGACTTCGCGCTATCTCACCCAGGTGGTAGTTTAGGCAAGCGCTTATTACTTACTTTAAAAGATGTTATGCACAGCGGCGCAAATACACCTATTATTGATGTTTCACAAACAGTTAAAGATGCCCTAATAGAAATGTCAGCTAAAGGGTTAGGTATGACAGCCATTGTTGATGAAAATCAGCAACTCGTAGGGTTATTTACCGATGGTGACTTACGTCGCATTTTAGAGCAAAGAATTGACATTCATACAACACAAATAGATGTTGTTATGACTAAGTCATGCACTACAGCTACACAAGATATTTTAGCCGCTGAAGCGCTCAATATTATGGAACGTAAACGTATAAATGGCCTAATCGTCGTCAATGAGAAAAACCAACCTATTGGCGCATTAAATATGCAAGACCTATTAAAAGCAGGAGTGTTATAAATGCAATTTGAAGAACTCTATCAACCGCTGAGCGATGATGCAAAAGCACGCGCTAAAAAAGTAAAACTACTTATATGCGATATTGATGGTGTATTTTCTGATGGCCGTATTTACCTTGGCAATCAAGGTGAAGAGCTAAAAGCATTTAATACAAAAGATGGTTTTGGCATTAAAGCACTTATAAACAGTGGCTTTGAAGTAGCTGTTATTACTGGTCGTCATTCACAGATAGTACAACAACGTATGAGCAGCTTAACCGTACAGCATATTTATCAAGGCCAAGAAAATAAGCTCATTGCCTATCAAGAATTAAAAGATAAACTCAACCTTAGCGATGAACAAATTGCTTATATTGGTGATGACGGTCCTGACATGCCTGTTATGGAGTTAGTAGGCTTTGCCGTTGCAGTAAATGATGCCCACCCACTTATTAAGCGTTTGTCACATTATGTAACGCAAATGCCTGGCGGTTTTGGTGCTGTGAGAGAACTCACCGATTTGCTCATGCTTGAAAATGGTAAAACATTGACTACACAAGGCACTAGTTCATGAATGCAGCGCGCATAATATTAAGCGTTTTATTCATTAGCTGTATGGTTTGGCTTTGGTACCCTTATTTTACACAAACAAATATTGTGCCTCAGGCTGAGCCTGAAGTTGTTGCTAAGCCTGATTACATAGCTATTGAGCTCAAACAGACAGCCTATGATGAGCAAGGTAAAATTAGCCACAAAGTCACTGCGGCTAAAATGGAGCTATACCAGCAATTAGGTTTCACGTTTTTCGAAAAACCCATTTTTACTTTATATAACGAACAACAAACGTGGCAAATAAATGCAGACGAAGCAACATTATACGAAGATAAACAATTAATTTTAGAAGGTAATGTGGTTGCCAAAAATTTAACCGATAACGCCATGATAGACAAAATCAATGCTGATAATATTCAGGTAGATATAAAGCTATTAACAATGCGTTCGGAGCAACCCGTCATTATCACTGGACCGAATTTAAAAATCACCGGTAAAGGCCTAGAAGCCGACTTGAAAACCGAAGTGATAAAACTAATTAACCATACGCGAACCATATATTATGACCAATAAAATATTAAAATCACTTATAATTCCTACACTTATACTAGCGTTTAATAGTAGTGCTGCAGAACAAAACACGCAACCTGCTGCCAATCAAATTTCAATAAGTGCCGACAAGCAAGAAGGTCAATTAAAAGCTAATGTGGGTATTTTTGAGAAAAACGTTGAGATTATTCACGGTAATCGCCGCATTACAGCCGATCGCCTAGAAGTACACAAACGTGATGAACTTGGTGATAATAAACAATTATTAATTGCCACAGGTAGCCCTGCGCACTTTGAAGAAAAGCAATCAGATGGCACGACTATGAGCGCCAGTGCTGACGAAGTGCGTTATGATGTATCTAAGCGTTTTTTAACGCTTGTTGGTAATGCACAAGTATCGCAAGCGGGACAAAAAATAAATGCTAAAAGCATTACCTACGATATAGAGCAGCAGCTAATCAGTGCCGAAAAAGATGAAAACTCAACTGACCGCGTTCACACAATTTTAGTACCGATCGAAACTAAAAAAAGTAAAAAAGGCGATAAAGGTCAACCATGAGCACATTAAAAGCAGAACTATTGGCAAAAAGCTATAAAGGTCGTGAAG
The DNA here is from genome assembly GCF_016598755.1 of Pseudoalteromonas sp. LC2018020214. Taxonomy (NCBI): domain Bacteria; kingdom Pseudomonadati; phylum Pseudomonadota; class Gammaproteobacteria; order Alteromonadales; family Pseudoalteromonadaceae; genus Pseudoalteromonas; species Pseudoalteromonas sp. LC2018020214. Next base: position 681,733 of record NZ_CP066804.1, on the reverse strand, counting down.
TTGTAAAAAACGTCGGCCTTGAAGTACAAGCTGGCAGTATAGTTGGCTTACTTGGCCCTAACGGTGCTGGTAAAACAACGACTTTTTATATGATTGTAGGGCTTGTTCCTAGCGACAAAGGTAAAATATCTATTGATGATAACGATATTACTCTTTTACCTATGCATAGTCGTGCTAGATTAGGCATAGGCTACTTACCACAAGAGTCATCGATTTTTAGAAAGCTGACTGTTTATCAAAACTTAATGGCCATTTTAGAAACGCGCAAAGAACTAAATAAACAAGCCAGAGAAGACACGCTCAATAACTTATTAGATGAATTTAGCATACAACACATTCGTGATAGCCAAGGTATGGCATTATCGGGTGGAGAACGTCGTCGTGTAGAAATAGCACGAGCGCTGGCAGCAGATCCTAAATTTATACTACTGGATGAACCGTTTGCCGGTGTTGACCCTATTTCGGTATTAGATATAAAGAAAATAATAGAACATCTTAAAAATCGTGGGATTGGTGTCTTAATTACCGACCATAACGTAAGAGAGACCCTTGATGTTTGTGAAAAAGCCTACATTGTTTCTCATGGGGAGCTGATTGCATCAGGTACTCCAGAACACGTATTAAATGATAAAACAGTACGCGATGTTTACTTAGGCGAGCAATTTAGGCTGTAACATTTACGCCATGTCTTTAAGCATCTGCTAGTATTAATTATAACAACATAAAAGGATTGTTAGAGATACATGAGGCAATCACTACAGCTGCGCATGGGCCAGCAACTTACAATGACTCCACAGTTGCAACAAGCTATTCGTTTGTTGCAACTCAGTACATTGGATCTCCAGCAAGAAATACAAGAAGCTCTCGACAGTAATCCACTATTAGAGGTTGAAGAGGCAGACTATTCTGAAGACGCTGCTGGTAAAAACGAGCAAAAAGCTGATACCGATGACATAACTGTTAGCGCATCTGCTGATGATGCTCCGAGCGAATACGAACAAGATACTGGTGAAGCACTTGCAAAAGACACGCTAAGTGACGACATGGCTATGGATGTTAGTTGGGATGAGTACATGAGTGCCGCCCCAGCAGCCTCATCAGGTCCAATGCCTGAAGACGAATCAATATACCAAGGCGCCTCTACTGAAACGCTCCATGAGTATTTAATGTGGCAATTACAACTAACGCCATTTAGCCCTACCGATGAAGCCATCGCTATTGCGATTGTAGAGGCCGTCGATGATTCAGGTATTTTAACACTAAGCTGCGAAGAGATTTTAGAAAGCTTTAATCAAGAAAACGAAGATGATAACGAAGATGATAACGAAGTTGAACTTGATGAAATTGAAGCGGTATTAAAACGCATCCAACTGTTTGATCCTGTTGGTATTGCTGCACGTAGTTTACAAGAGTGTTTGTGTATTCAGCTTAATCAATTTGATAAAGAAACACCTTACATTAATGAAACGAAAATGATTTTAACCGAGCATATTGATCTATTAGCAGCTCGCGACTATCGTACATTAATGAAAAAAACTAAGCTCAAAGAAGAAGAGCTTAAAGAAGTAATGACACTAATACATACTCTCAACCCAAAACCTGCAGATACTATTGTAAGGGAAGAATCTGAGTATGTTATTCCTGATGTGTCAGTTAAAAAAATTAAAGGCCGCTGGGTTGTCGAATTAAACCCAGATAGCATGCCTAAAATTCGTGTTAATAGCCAATACGCGGCAATGTCTCGCACTGTAAAATCAAGTGGTGACAGCCAGTTTATTCGCTCACATTTACAAGAAGCTAAATGGTTTATTAAAAGCTTAGAAAGTAGAAACGACACGCTATTGAAAGTTACTAATTGTATTGTTAAGCAACAACAAGGCTTTTTTGAACATGGCCCTGAAGCCATGAAACCAATGGTTTTAAATGATGTCGCTGAAATGGTAGAAATGCACGAATCGACAATTTCACGCGTAACTACTCAAAAGTACATGCATACACCCCGTGGTATATTTGAGCTTAAATACTTTTTCTCAAGCCATGTAAGTACTGAAAACGGTGGTGAATGTTCATCTACAGCAATACGTGCGCTTATCCGAAAATTAATCGCAGCAGAAAACTCAGCAAAACCATTGAGTGATAGCAAAATAGCGGATATATTGGCTGAGCAAGGAATTAAAGTAGCAAGACGTACAATCGCAAAATACCGCGAATCTCTTGCTATTCCACCGTCAAATCAGCGTAAAAGTCTGATTTAAGACGCTAAACTAAGAGGGTAATGCTTATGCAACTAAACTTAACTGGTCGTCACGTAGAATTAACCGATTCACTAAGAGACTATATTAATACTAAATTTGCGAAGCTTGAAAGACACTCTGATCATATAAATAATGTTCATGTCATTCTCGATGTAGAAAAATTAAATCAAAAAGCAGAAGCCACAATACACGTAAGCGGTGCTGAGCTATTTGCCTCTACAGAACATCAAGATATGTATGCCGCTATTGACTCGTTGATCGACAAGCTCGATCGCCAAGTAATCAAACACAAAGAGAAGCTTGCTCGACACTAATATGATGAAATTAAGTTCACTTATATGCCAGGACTGCAGCAAAGCTGCGGTCCTTTTTAATAGCAAAAAAAGAATTTTAGAGTTCATTAGCGAACTTGCTCACGACAAACTTCCGTATTTACCGCAACAAGATATTCTTAATGCTTTAATGAGCAGAGAGAAATTAGGTAGTACAGGTATAGGGCGTGGCATTGCTATTCCTCATGGAAGAATGAGCGGTGCAGAAGAGCCTTTGGCTTTAGTGCTCGTTAGCGAAACTCCAATAAACTTTGATGCAATCGATAATCGCCCTGTTGATATTTTTGTCGCACTCATCGTACCAGATGGCGATAACCAGCAGCACTTAAAGACTCTAGCAACCATTGCTGATAAACTAAACAACAAAGATTTTTGTAAACAGTTACGCAGTGCAAAATCTGATACTGAGCTTTACCAAGTTATTGTCGATCAATCATAGTTTTATAAAGGGTGTTAAATGGAGTTAATTATCATAAGCGGTCGTTCTGGTTCTGGAAAGTCGGTTGCTTTGCGCGTTGTAGAAGATTTAGGTTATTATTGCGTTGATAATATTCCAGTAAACCTACTACCTTCATTAGTTCGCAGTGTGTCTGATAGCTACGATAAAATTGCTGTTAGCATTGATGTGCGCAACATCCCTAAAGAACAAGATGAATTTAACGATATTCTTGAATACTTGCCTGGCTTTGCAAACCCTACGTTGTTTTATTTAGATAGCGACGATCAGACATTGATCAAACGCTTTTCAGAAACACGCAGATTACACCCACTATCAATAGACTCGTTGCCGCTTGATTTAGCCATCAAAAAAGAAAAAGAATTACTTGATGTATTAACCACTCGCGCCGACTTTATGATAGATACGACTGATTTAAGTGTTCATCAACTCGCTGAATCTATTCGTGAAAAGATTTTAGGTAAAAAAGATAAGCAACTGATTGTCACATTTGAATCATTTGGTTTTAAACACGGTATACCAAAAGAAGCAGACTACGTATTTGATGCACGCTTTTTACCAAATCCACACTGGGAACCAGAGTTGAAGCCTTTAAATGGGTTAGATCAACCGGTTAAAGACTATTTAGCTAATCACAGCATAGTGCAAAAATTCACATGGCAAATTCAAACATTTGTACAAACGTGGTTACCGCATTTAGAAAGAAATAACCGCAGTTATTTAACCATTGCTATTGGGTGTACAGGCGGGCAACATCGCTCTGTGTATTTAGCGCAAACTATCGGTGAAAGTTTTGCAATGACACATCCCAATGTAAAAATTCGCCATCGCGAGCAAGAAAAATAATATAGCTGAATAATCACCTGTTCAGCTTAGGTAGAGTAAGTTATGCATTGTGAAGATACCTTTTTAATAAAAAACAAATTAGGCTTACACGCCAGAGCAGCTACTGTGCTTGCGCAATTAGCAGTACAATTTGATGCGACAATCACATTATTCCAAGATGACAAAGAAGCCGCAGGCGATAGCGTACTTGCATTAATGTTACTTGAAAGTAGCCAAGGAAAAGAAGTTAAAGTTGTTTGTAAAGGCCCTGATTCTGAGCAAGCTTTACACGCTGTTGGAGAATTAATAGCACAACGCTTTAATGAACAAGAATAACCTGTTTTATAAAAACAATATTCGCATTACTAATGCTTCAATTAAAACAGACATATAAAATAAATAGGTTAGTAACGCCAGTTAACTCACCTCCCCCCATAAAGTAATATAACAATTTATAAAGGACGCCAATGCCAGAAGCTTTTGAACAAGATTACCCACTACAGCAACTAAAACAGGTGACGAAGTCACTCAATAGTGGTCAGTTTGTTCAAGTTAGGCGCATGCTCGCAAAAACGGCTCCTTGTGATACCGCATTATTATTAGAATCATCACCGCATAAAATTCGCCGACTGCTTTGGCAATTGGTCGATCCTGATGTGCAGGGTGATGTTCTTGAAGAATTATCTGAAGATGTTCGTTTAGGCATTATTGCCCAAATGGAACCTAAGCACATTGCCGCCGCAACTGAAGATATGGGCCACGATGACTTAGGTGAAGTATTACGTAGCCTGCCAGATACCGTCTATAAAGACGTTGTTAGCGCGATGGACATTCAAGACCGTGAACGTGCCACGCAAGCACTGTCATATCAAGAGCGTTCAGCTGGTGCACTAATGAACACCGATACGGTGACCATTCGCCCTGATGTAACACTCGATGTTGTACTTCGTTATATTAGACTGCGTGGTGAGCTACCAGAGGGTACAGATGATTTATATGTTGTTGATAAACATAACTGCTTTATAGGCGCTTTATCGCTGAGTACATTATTAACTAATCCGCCAGAAAAAATTGTCCGCGATTTAATGGATGAAGATTGTGAGTCTATCCCAATCTCTATGGATGAAAGTGAAGTAGCGCAATTATTTGAGCGTCATAATTGGATATCGGCCCCTGTAGTGGACGATAACGACCAACTCCTCGGTCGTGTTACTATCGATGACATCGTTGATGTAATCCGAGAAGATGCCGAGCATAGCTTATTAAGCCTAGCCGGTCTTGATGATGAAGAGGATACATTCGCGCCTGTACTAAAAAGCTCTAAAAAACGCTCAGTTTGGCTAGGAGTTAATTTACTAACCGCACTTGCAGCTGCTTTTGTAGCTAGCTTTTTTGAAGGCACTTTAGATGTGCTCCCTATTTTGGCTGTGCTTAACGGTATTGTCCCTTCTATGGGTGGTGTTGCTGGTAGCCAATCATTAACGCTTGTTATCCGCGGTATTGCAGTAGGTCATATAAACCAAACAAACCAACGTTTCTTGATGATGAAAGAACTGGCCATTGGCGCGCTAAACGGTATTTTGTGGTCACTATTAATTGCGGGTGTTATTGCGCTATGGCAGTGGGACTTTATGCTTGGTGGCGTACTCGCCTTCGCTATGTTTATGAACTTAGTGGTGGCAGGTGTTGCTGGTGCAAGTATTCCAATAATTCTTAAGAGAATGAATATAGACCCTGCTCTTGCAGGGAGTGTGGTGCTAACCACGGTGACTGATATTGTTGGCATATTCGCCTTTTTAGGTACTGCTACATGGCTGCTGATATAAATTAAACGCTTTAAATGTAAAGAACTACAGCAAAAATACTTAGGGTAAATCAGTAGCTATGGCAACGGATACCAAACATAAAAATGACATACCTAAAAAAACGCTAAAACAAAAAAGCGTATCCATATTAAAAAGTGTATTGGTATATGGCTCTATATTTTTCGTCATTTATACCGCCGTCAATTGGTGGCGGCAACCTGTCATGCCAGCAAATCCTCAATTACAATTAATCGATTATAAAGCGCAAAACATTGATTTAGCAGCAATGAGCCAAGATAAACCCACGCTTGTGTATTTTTGGGGAACTTGGTGTCCTATTTGTACTATTACCTCCCCTGCCATAAACGAACTCGCAAACGAGAATAAATACCCTGTTGTGAGCATCGCGATAAAATCAGGCTCTGATCAAGAGCTGCATGATTATTTAAATGAGCAAGGCTACAGCTTCAGTACTGTTAACGATCAACACGGGGAGATATTTTCCGATTGGCAGGGACAAGTCACGCCATCTTATATAATCTTAAAAGATAATAAAATGACGCAAGGACTCACCGGCATTCAGCCGTTATGGTCACTTAAATTGCGTTTGTGGTTATCATCAATGCTTTAAAAAAAAGCTAAACTTAGCACAGGATATCTAAAGAGAGGGGCTCTAAAACCTCACCCTTTATCACCTACAATAATATAGATAATAAAGAGCAAAGCTGACTTAATTTACATATAAAAAAGCTAAAAAACGCGTACCGCAATTAGCCTTATCTATTAGCAAATAAAGTTACTAACGTGTGCTTTGACGATTACCGCCTACTTTTGGCTTAGTGTTTGCCTTTTTAAATTGGCTAAAACCGGTATGTCGCGTTAGTGCCGGACGCCCACCTTTTTTACCACCTTTACCTGATTTTTCATCGCGCCCTTCTTCTGGCACTAAACAGTTAGGCCCTTTACCAATTAAATTAGCTTTACCCATTTTACGTAGAGCTTCACGTATCATTGGCCAACCAGCTGCATCGTGGTAGCGTAAAATAGCTTTATGTAATCTACGTTGGCGTGCGCCTTTAGGTACTGGAACAACTTCTGAGTTGTTTTTTATATTACGTAAAGAGTTCATCTCTGTATGGTAAATAGTCGTCGCATTAGCCATAGGTGATGGGTAAAAATTTTGTACCTGATCAAGCTTAAAGTCGTTTGATTTAAGCCATAAAGCCATGTTTACCATGTCTTCATCTTTTGTACCTGGGTGAGCAGATATAAAGTAAGGAATTAAATACTGCTTTTTACCGGCTTCTTTAGAGTACTTATCAAATAGTTCTTTAAATTGATCGTACGCTCCCATACCTGGTTTCATCATTTTTGATAATGGACCATCCTCTGTATGCTCTGGCGCTATTTTTAAGTAACCGCCTACATGGTGCGTTACTAATTCTTTAACGTAACGCGGGTCGCGTACAGCTAAATCGTAACGTACACCTGAAGCAATCAATACCTTTTTAATACCCTTAACTTCACGTGCTTTTTTATACAAATCTATTGTTGGCGTATGATCTGTATCCATGTGTTTACAAATATCTGGATACACACATGATAAGCGTCTACAGGTACTCTCGGCCTTTTTGCTCGTACAGCGCAGCTTATACATATTCGCCGTTGGGCCACCTAAATCAGAAATAACACCAGTAAAGCCGGGAACTTTATCTCTAATTTGTTCAATTTCTTCAATAATAGATTCTTGTGAACGACTTTGAATAATGCGCCCTTCATGCTCTGTAATTGAGCAAAACGAACAACCACCAAAACAGCCACGCATAATATTAACAGACGTTTTAATCATATCGTAAGCAGGGATTTTAGCATCACCATAACTTGGGTGAGGAATACGCTGATACGGCAAACCAAATACAGCATCCATTTCATGTGTTTCTAATGGATATGCTGGCGGGTTTACCCAAATAGAGCGATCGCCATGTCGTTGGTAAAGCGCCCTTGCACAACCAGGGTTTGTTTCTTGATGTAAAATTCGCGAGGCATGGGCGTATAAAGGTTTGTTAACACTTACTTGCTCATAAGCAGGTAACTTAACATAGGTTTTTTCCCACGGCTTAGGACGTGCAGGCTGAACCATGATTGGTTTTGCCGCTTCTGCTTTTAAATCAATACCCGCTTGTTTAAATTCAGATTTACTACAGCCAACATCATCCGCGCCATATGGGTTTGGAATAGGGTCTATTTTACCAATTTTATCAATAGCGGTAGAATCACTGCCACGCCAACCAGGTAGAGGCTCTTTTCGAATAACAGCGGTGCCGCGAATATCCTGAATCGTATCCATCGTTTCACCCGCCGCAATACGGTGTGCAACTTCAACTAGCGGGCGCTCTGCGTTACCGTAAATTAAAATATCGGCTTTTGCATCAAACAAAATACTACGACGTACTTTTTCCTGCCAATAGTCGTAATGAGCAATACGGCGAAGGCTGGCTTCAATACCGCCAATAACAATTGGGATACCTTTGTATGCTTCACGGCATTTTTGCGAGTAAATCATCACGGCGCGATCTGGGCGCTTACCGCCAACGTTATTAGGCGTGTAAGCATCATCGTGGCGCATGCGTTTTTCCGCTGTATAGCGGTTGATCATCGAATCCATGTTGCCGGCTGTTACACCAAAAAATAAATTCGGTCTGCCGAGCTCCATAAATGCATCTTTAGAGTCCCATGCAGGTTGGGCAATAATACCCACTCTAAAGCCTTGCGCTTCAAGTACACGGCCGATTACCGCCATACCAAAACTAGGATGGTCAACATACGCATCGCCACTAATTATTATTATGTCGCAACTATCCCAGCCAAGTGCATCCATTTCTTCACGTGTAGTTGGTAAAAATGGCGCGGTGCCATAACATTCAGCCCAGTATTTAGGGTATGAAAATAAGGCGCGCTTAGCTTTGAGTGTGCTCATAATTGTGGCCGTAGAATAACAAAAGGCGCGAATTATACCCTACTAAATTCTTTATATATACAAAGTAGTCAAAGCATATCGCGCTTTAAATTCTAAATCGTTCATTAGCTTAAATAATAAGTTAATCTTTTTTAGCGTTTATTTATAAATTCTATCAATTCATGCTCAGGCATGGGTTTAGCATACATAAAACCTTGTACCTCATCACAGCCTAAGTTTTTTAAGAACTGGGCTTGTTCTTGTGTTTCAACGCCTTCAGCAATCGTTTTTAAACCCAACTTAGCACCAAGAGAAATAACTAAGGCAGCAATAGCGCCAGTGTCATCATTTGGCAGATCTTTAATAAATGCACGATCTATTTTCAATCTATCCAAGGGTAAACTTTGTATATAACTAAGCGATGAAAAGCCAGTCCCAAAGTCATCAATAGCAACTTCCATCCCTAGCTCTTGAAGCTCTCTAAGTGTATTAATAACAGTTTCGAGTTCATCCATTACTACGCTTTCAGTGACTTCTAATTCTATGTTTTTTGGCTTAACACCATATTTTAATAATGTATTTTTAACGTTTTGAGCATAACCTTTTACTTTAAACTGCGGAACAGACACATTAACCGCAATACAAATTTCGGTACCCATATTTTCTAGGCGCTTTTGTTGTTGGCAAGCTTGCTCTAAAACCCACTGCCCTATATCAACAATCAAACCCGCATCTTCTGCAAGAGGAACAAATACCGCTGGCGATATATATGATCCATTACCAGTGGGCCACCTAAGTAATGCCTCACACCCAATTAAAGACAAGTCTCCTAATGAAAGTTGAGGTTGATACCATACCTCTAACTTGTTTCGAGCAAAATCATGGCGTAATTGTCTAATAATTCCTATGCGCCAAGCCATTTTATCTTGCATGTCTACACTGTAATAAATTCCCTCTTTGTGTTTTGTTTTTTTAGCTTGATTAAGTGCAATATAAGCAACTTTAAGTGTATCAATCCCGCTACTTTGAAAGTCTTGCTGTTGGCATAAACCCAATCTAAAATCGATAGGCAATGTATGCTCTTCTGCGCAAAATGGAACACCTAACTGCTCATTCAATTTTTTTAAGTCGAGTTCGCCTTGACGAATAATAAAACCAAAAACATCAGCACCAATACGAGATAGTAATTTAGCTGTTGGGTAGTTTTCTTTTAACCTTTGCACAATGCCAATTAATACTTTATTGCCGACCTCTTGCCCTAAGCCGTTATTAATATCTGCAAAATTAACTATATCAAGTAGTACAAATACATAATCATTCACGTGCGGTTTTTGATAACGCTCTACCCGTTCAATAAAATTGGTACGATTTGAAATACCTGTAAGCACATCTTTATAAGCTGCATCCCTTAACTTTACAAACAGCCTTATATTATCCAGGGCCACACTCACATTTGTTAAAAAGATTTCAGCAAACTGCAACTGCGCTGGCAAAGGAACATGGTCACATTCTATATATAAAGCCGCTTTTCTATGCTTACTTTTTAATACAAATGTTGCACTTGAGTCTGTATGTTGATGCTTTGATAAATCAAAACACGACTCGACTTGTTTAAATACTTTGCTATCAACATTAATTAATTTTTCACCAAAGTAGTTTTCGTAATGCCCACAACCACCTAAGACTTGAATAAAGTCATCGCCATCTAATTTGCTGCACACAAGCCCTCGAGGTGAACACTTTAAAATAATACTCATGTGCTTGATGATTTCTTTGCATAGTTGCTTAATATCAGTAAGCCCTAAAATAGACTTTGATGCAGAAACAATCGTGTTCATTGCATCACTTTGATATTCAAGCTGGCATACCTGCTCGTAAGAGCGAATAGCGGTTATGAGCGATGTTACTAATTTAGAGCGAGTGAGTTCTGTTTTAGTTTTATAATCATTTATGTCGTACTCACGTATTACTTTTTCCTCTGGTGTATTACCAGCTTGCCCTGTTCTTAAAATAATTCTTACATGTTGATTATTTAATTCGTCACGCACCCTTTTTACAACCTGTAAGCCAGCATCGTCAGTTTCCATAACAACATCTAAAAAAATAACTGAAATATTGTTATTTTTAGCTAAAATCTCTATTGCTTCAGCGCCCGAATAGGCATCATGAAATCGCAAGCCTGCCCCCCAGAACTCAACCCCAGACAAAGCCAACTTTGTTACAGAGTGGATCTCAGGTTCGTCATCAACAATTAAAATATCCCAAAACTTAGTCGGCTCAATTACTGCATCATCTTCATAGTCTTGTTCAAAAAATAAAAAATCGTTTTGATCTGACGACATTCGCTCTCCTAGGTAGCAATTTATAAATTATTTTTGGTTTATAATCTAATTCATACTATAGTCGATTAATAAAAAGTTGTTGTATTTCAACTCAAAAAATTAATAAAAGGTGTGCTTATTAAACCATTAAAAATATTAATCAAAGGCGTACTGTTATTGTTATTGGTATTAGTGCTGGTAGGGCTGATACTTCCCCAAAGTTATAATGTAAATAAAACAATAGAAATCAATGCAAATATTGACGCAGTAAAACCGCTTATTACTGACTTTAATCAATGGCAAAAATGGTCTCCATGGGAAAAAGTAGACCCCAGTATACGTTTTACCTTGGGCGAACCGAGCTCTGGTCTGGGTGCTCATCAGTCTTGGAAGGGCAAATGGGGATATGGTGAAATGATCATAACTTCGGTGAGTCAAAATAAGGTCAGCTTTAATATACTTTTAAATGCTGAGCATATTATTAGGGGGACTTTTAATTTTAGTGAGCAAAACGGTATCGTCACTTTAATATGTAAGATTAACGGACAAACAACCGCCCCTTTAATATCGGGTTACACCGCAATTTTGAGCGAATATGTGCTCCGTAATACAGTTTCAATGGGGTTAAATAACCTTAAAACTGTTGCTCAGCTTAGTCATTCACAAAGGACAATGCACAGCCATGCCAGTCAAGACAGCACAAGCGAGAATTAACCTTGCTAACATTATCGAATCCTTACTTGGTTACCCTATAACAAAAATAGGCAGTAACGGAATATTGCCTACCCCCGAACAAAATTACGATATTAAAGGCCAAGTTAAGCCGCTTTATCATATCAACAGTGAAAACTCTGTTTTAGCTCGTGCCCAAAAGCGCCAAGATTTACTACTAATAAAACAACAACAAAATATAGAGTCAATTTTAGCAATGGCTATGGGGTTTTGCCCCGATGTAGCAAGTACTAAACAACCCGATGCTGACTGGGTAGAGCATTTTATCGCACTGTGCGAAGATACTTCAAATGCGTCAATGCAAACTTTATGGGCCAAAATTTTAACGGGAGAAACACTCAACCCTGGTACGTTTTCAATTAAAAGCCTGCAAACGTTAAAGCATATGACACAGCGAGAAGCTGACTCTTTGCAAAAATGTGTGTCGCTCTCAGGCTATAACGAAAAAGACGACAGCCACTTTATATTACTCGGCTTTTACAAAAAGCCGTCATTGTTTGATTTGCTACGAAAAGGCAATAAAGTGTCTCTAAATTTAGGTAAAACAGGTATTAGTTTTCCTGATATTTTAACACTTATGGATCTTAATTTACTGTATAGAAAAGAAATTGAATCTGCAGTGCTTAAAGCGGGACAAGAACTTACCCTTTCATTTTTATCGCAAAAAGTAACGTTAAAAGCAAAAAGCAGTGACTTGGTATTAAGCTATTATAAATTCACGCAAACAGGTGATGAGTTATCTAAACTCATTAATTTTCCTGTAAATAAAATTTATAAGCAGTTAATTAATAATGCGCTGGAGGGAGAGTTTGATTTAGCGTGGCACGCAATAAAATAATATGCCACGCTTTGTTTAATTAGAAAATACTAATTAAAAGTGAACCTGAATACCCGCAAATGGGCCAGATGCATCAATATCAGTAGTAATATCATCTACATCATCAAGTTCTAATACCATAGAGCGGTAACCTGCTTTAACAGCAACATCTACTGCTAGGTTATCAATAAGTTCCCACGCTACGCCTACTTGGTAATCTTGTACTTTGCTATCGTCAATAGCCAAAAAGCTACCTTCAAAAAATACACTTAAGCCAGTAAATGGTAAGCCAGCTTCGGCACGGCCGTATGCAAGAGGAACAAAACCAGAGAAGTCTTTTGTTTCGGTAAAGTTAGTACCACCATTTTGAGTAGTACCATTTACAACAATATCACCATCAAACTGCTTAGCATTTAAACCTAGGTCTATTGAAATTAAGTCATTATCAAAAATTTCATAATAAAAAATATAATCAATATGCGTTAAATCACTTACCGTATTTACAGTAGAACCAACAACATAATCAGAACCATTGAAGCTAAATGTATCTGTAAGCAGCGCAGAACCATTTAACTCAAGCTCTGTATACTTTAATTTAATATTTGGAACTAATGGTACAGGGTGCTCAAGGGCTGCGTAGTAACTTACAAAAGTCTCATCTTCAAAATTAAAATCTTGAGATGCATTATTTTTATAAGAAAATTGACCATCGTTATCTGACTTCCACCCATCAACACCTACGTATAAACCTAGTAGAGTGTCAGCTTGCGCTGCTGGTGCTAAACATGCCATTGAAAGGGCTGCTGCTAAACAATACTTTTTCATTTTTTATCCTTGAGCTAGTAGTTCGCTGAGTTCGATTAAAGCCGCATTGGCTCTAGAAATATAATTTGCCATAACTAAAGAATGGTTTGCCACATAGCCAAAACCATTGCCGTTTAAAATAAGTGGGCTCCATACTGTTTCTTGAGTCGCCTCAAGTTCACGTATGATTTGTTGTAAGCTTACACGTGCATTTTTCTTTTCAAGTACGTCATTAAAGTCATACTCTATCGCTTGTAAAAAATGCAGTAATGCCCAAGTTGCACCGCGCGACTCGTAAAACACATCGTCAATTTCTAACCATGGTGTTCTTACTTGCTGCTGCAGTGGCGCAAGAGTTGCTTGTTTATTAGATGAATTACCCGCTAAATCGGTGTTCACTTTTTCTTGGCCTACACTGGCACTTAAACGTTGGCTTAAGCTACCTAAACGTTTTTCAGCTTCTTTAAGCCAACTACGTAAGTTATCTGCTCGTGCGTAAAATTGGCTATCGCGCTCATGCTCATTAGCAATTTGTCCACGATATACCATTAAGTAGTCAATACCTTTTTGGTACTCACCTTCGGCACTTGGCCATGCCCATGCCTCAGAGCTTATATTAAACTGCGGCTGCGCCTTTTTAAGGGCTTCATGTTCCGTTGATTGTGATTGAGAACGGCTAAAATCTTTTCGCATAGAAAGCGATAAATCACGTACCATTTCTAGTGCGCCATATTCCCACGCTGGCATATCATCCATAATAATACTTGGTGGTATTACATCATTTGATAAGTAGCCACCCGGTTTATCTAGTAAGGTATTGGCTACCGTAATTAATGTAGAAGTAGTTACATAACCCGTTACTATTTTTTCATTACGAAGCTGCGCTTGCTCTTTCGCGTTTGCAACAACGTCAAAACGTGAAGGTTCTGTGCTCCAATAAACAGCAATTGCGTAAAAAATGATAAGCAGTAAAACAATTATTCCTGCTATTTTTCCTTTATGTTGCGACATGTGTACTCCTAATGATGAGCGTGTTGAGTAGATGGTTTTGACTGCTTAGCTTGCGCTTCAAGCGACACGACTTGAGCATTAGTAAATAAGCGATTACCGTCACTAAAATATAGTGTGAGTTTACGTTCTTGTCCTACTTTTAATGGCTCTTGTGGTTCAAATGCCATTAAATGATAACCGCCAGGCTGAAAGCTGACACTTTCGTGCGCCTTAATTTCAACCGATTCAACTTGTTGCATTTTCATCATGCCGTCTACATGTGAATGCTCGTGTATTTCAACACGCCCTAAGCCATCAATAGTTGCCTTAGTTAAAGTTGCTGCGGCTCCACTGTGATTAATAAGGGTTAAATAACCTACAGTTGAAGTACTGCCAGGTAAAAACTCTCTAACTTGCGCGTTAGTTACTTCGAGCACAGCCACATCAGAACCATGATCATGCCCTGAGTGCGCCGCCAACGATGACGAAAAAAAACTAAATATTAATGCAGAAGCCATCGAAAAACATAGTTTCGTCATCATTCTTATCCTTATGAAAACTTTAAATTACAGGCTAAATTTAACATAGTTAACCTATAATAGTCAGTCAAATTAAGGATTAAGAGGCTACTTTTTTGTTATCGGCAACAAGCCAACACAACACTGCAACAAATAGTAACGGCCATGCAATCATTATAGATCCGAATAAAAGCGCTAAAACAGTCCCTGCTAATGCCACTACACCCGCACCAACTAATCCCATAGTAATTAAAGCCACTACCGCAACTACAACAATAATTGCGGCCAAAGCACCTACAAGCTCGAGCCCAGCCCAACTAATGTCAGCAATCCATAACGGCAACTGCCAAGAATCAATCTGCACAAACGTTATTAAATCAGTAAACAGTAATAAATAGATAAATACACATACTGCCAAAGCTTTCATAGTAATTCTCCTTATACCAACCGGCTTATATATGAGGCCTATTTAACGATAAGAAAATTGCGCTATAACTAGGCAAATATTTTTATACCTAGTTGTTCTATATAAAATTTTAACAACGTTATAGAGTGATTTAATTCGTTAAATTATTCAAATATTTATGCCTGTTGGTATTAATACTCTTTATTTTCAAGGCAGCAATGCGCTATAAAATAGCCGAGTGAAACTGCAAACGGAAAACTCAAAAACAACAAGATAGTAACTAGGCGGGTTGCCCAAACCGGAAAGTCCAATCTATGGGCTAAACCACTACAAACACCCGATATTTTTTTATTCAGAGTATCTTTATACCAACCTTGTTGACGATTAAAGCTGTTCATAGCAATCTCCTAAGCAGTGTGTTTTAAATTAGTATTTAAGTTCGCCTTTAAGCGAGCCAACTCAGCATCAATTTTTTCATTTTTAACTAACGACTCAATTTGGGCACTGGTAGAGCTTGCTGTATCAGTCAGCTCATAAGCCTCTACTTGAGCTTCAATACCTTCAACACGCTGCTCTATTTGTTCAAAACGAGACAACGCATGAGCTACTTTATCGCTTTGTAGTTGCGTACTGATCCGCCCTCTAGCAATAGCAACATTATGGCGTTGCATTAACTGAGCTTGCTTAGTTTTAGCCATAGCCATTTTTTGCTGCAAGCGTTCACAATCAGACTTAATTTTTGCAATAGACTCTTGCAATGTTTCTAGTTGAGTTTGCTTATTTTCAATGCTTTCGTTAACGCGTTGCTTCTCAAGTAAAGCTGATTTAGCAAGGTCATCACTGCCCTTCTCAACCGCACGTTCTGCTTTCATTTGCCAAGCTGCTAATTCTGTTTTTTTAGTATCAATTTGGCGATTAATTACTTTCTCTTCACACAATAAAGCGGCTGCTGTACTACGACACTCATTCAATGCATCTTGCATCTCGGTAAGCATCAGGTTTAAAAGTTTTTCTGGATCTTCTGCTTTATCAAGCATGGCGACAATGTTTGATTGAATTACATCATTTACGCGGTTAAATATTCCCATGGTATTCTCCTGTTAATTTTTAATTAATTTCAACAAGAAGATTCCAAGAGTTGTGCCAAGTCCATCAAAAAGAAAATAAAGCATTTAAAATCATAATGGTAAGTAACAAATACTCTAAACTTTAGTGACTTTAAGCTGAACAACATAGAGTGGAATTGGCCAATAAATTATGATTTTGACTAATTTTTAGGATCAAAAAAGCCACTCGAAAGTGGCTTAAATTTAGAATTTTTAAAGCTTAGTTTTATTCTGGTACAAAGCTTAATGCTTTATCCATTACCGATAAATCAGCTTGCTTACCGTGACCACTTTCAGAAAGGTGGCGTCTAAAACCTCGCGCACCAGGCTGCCCCTGAAAAATACCGAGCATGTGACGTGCAATATGCCAAAAATTAGCACCCAAACGCATTTCTTCTTCAATGTAGTCATACATTGAACGCACTACGTCGTGGCGTGACTGCGTGTTTGCAGCATCACCATAAATTTTCTCATCAACGTCATTGAGCATAAATGGGTTGCTGTAAGCCTCACGCCCAATCATTACGCCATCAATATGTTGCAAATGTTCTAGGCTCTGCTCAATTGTTTTAACACCGCCATTTAGGCTTAAGTCTAGCTGCGGATAATCTTTTTTAAGTTGATAAACACGTGGGTAATCAAGCGGTGGAACTTCACGATTTTCTTTTGGACTTAAACCATTAAGCCATGCTTTACGAGCATGAATAATAAAATCATCACACCCTACTTTATGCGACGCTTCAATAAGCGCACATAAAAACTCATACGAATCTTGCTCATCAATACCAATACGCGTTTTAACGGTAACAGGAATGCTTACTTCGTTTTTCATTGCTGCAACACACTCAGCAACTAATTGAGGCTCAGCCATTAAACATGCGCCAAATCGACCATTTTGAACTCTGTCTGACGGACAACCTACATTTAAATTTATTTCGTCATAGCCACGCTCACCTGCGAGCTTTGCACATTGCGCAAGCGCTTTAGGATCAGAGCCACCAAGTTGCAGTGCAACTGGGCCTTCGTGTTTATTAAAATGTAAGTAGTCGCCGCGACCAAATAAAATAGCCCCTGTGGTTATCATTTCAGTATAAAGCACAGTATGTTTAGTCATTTTGCGATGAAAAGTACGACAATGGCGATCAGTCCAATCAAGCATTGGGGCCACAGAAAAGCGTCTATCCAAAGTACATTTATTCAAAGCAAACCTCAGGGTATTAAAGTTATTAAGCACAGCTTAAAAGGCGCTGCATTTTACACAAAAGCCTAGCGAGCATCAATGTTAAGAGAAAACCTGCAAGCCAAAATAATGGGCTATGCCATTTAAAATATTGGTAACCGCAACCGAGCTTAAAATAAGCCCCATAATTCTACTTATTATACTTGCACCACTGTCACCAATTAATTTATGTACATGCGTTGCAAGCAGTAACAAAACCAGTACAACAGCCAATACAGCAAGCATCATCGAAGACGTTAGTAACTGCTCAACCCAAGTATATTCTTCATTACGAGTCATTAATACTGCGCCTAACATAGCGCCAGGGCTCGCGATAGAGGGAATCGCAAGCGGAAAAATAGCGGTTTCAGTGCTGTCGCGTACACTTTTAATTTCGGCTTCTGGTTTACTTTCACCAAATATCATTGAGAGCGCGAAAATAAGTAATATGATACCGCCGGCTATTTGAAAAGCCGAAAGCGGAATTTCAATTGCGTTAAGTAATTGCTCACCTGCAAGTACAAAAAATAAGAGCACTAATGCAGATACGCCTACCGCTTTATATATAACTTTACGTTTAAATCTCTCATCATCACCACGTGTGACTGCAATAAATACAGGTACAGTACCAATGGGGTCAATAACCGCAAAAAAGAAAATAAATATAGCTAATAGTTCGTGCATTACTGGGTTTCCTAGGTAAAAAGCGCTTAATAAAAACGCTGCAACTACAACACAGTATGTTAGTATATCACGGTAGCATAAGGATAAGAGTAATGATGAATATAGAATCACTCGTAAGTAAAGCAAAACAAGTTTGTGACAACCGTGGCGCGCGTTTTACGCCTATCCGCGAGAAAGTATTTCGCCTATTAGCCAGCGCACAAGGTGGTGTTGGTGCATACGATTTGCTTGAGCAATTAAAAATAACTGAAACGGGTGCTAAACCTGCAACTATTTATCGTGCATTAGACTTTTTAGCTGAGCTAGGTTTTATTCATAAAATTGAAAGCACAAATGCATTTATGCTGTGTCATCATTTTGATCATATACACCCAGTACAATTGTTAATTTGCGATACCTGTGGTTTTGTCAAAGAATTACACTCGAGTGTAATTTCGCATGAGCTAAATAATTTAGCTGCCGAAGGTGGCTTTGTTGTATCAGGGCAAACAATAGAAGCACATGGTAAATGTGAATCTTGCAGAGCATCATAATCCTTCAAAGTTATCCTTAGTGACTATACTCAAACTATATAGTCATTTCACAGAACAAATTTAAGAGTAGCCACTATGAATGTAGAATTCATCAATCCCTTTTTATCTTCTTTAATTAATGTTTTGAGCACTATGGCTCAAACTCAATTGAAGCCAGGTAAACCTCGCATTAAAACTGATGAGATAGCCTGTGGTGATGTATCAGGTTTGATTGGGATGGTTGGCCCGCAAACGCGAGGATCATTTTCAATTACATTCGACGAAGAATTAGCACTCACCATCATGGAGCGTATGCTTGGCGAACGCCCTGATGCTATAGATGAAGAAGTTACCGATATGGTTGGCGAAATAACCAACATGGTGACAGGTGGTGCTAAAAATTTACTTGGCGAGAAAGGCTTCGACTTTGATATGGCAACGCCTATTGTGGTATCTGGTAAGGGTCATACAATTACTCACAAAAGCCAAGGTAAAAAAATCATCATGCCATTTAGCTGTGATGCTGGTAATGCAAACATTGAAGTTAGTTTCGATAAATTATGAGTTGGCAGCAAAAGCAAATTACATTAAAGCCTCGCCCGCGAGGTTTTCATATAATAGATGACGAAATATTGTCTCAGCTTCCAGAACTGGCGAGTTACAAAATAGGCTTGTTGCACTTATTTATTCAGCATACCTCAGCGAGCCTTACAATAAACGAAAATGCAGACCCCACTGTTCGTATGGACATGGAGAGCCATTTCAATAAATTCGTTCCTGAGCGTCAACCTTATTATCGCCACGATTATGAAGGTGACGACGACATGCCTGCACACATAAAAACCAGCACGTTAGGCTGCGAGTTAAATATTCCTATTTCAAATGGTTATTTAGCGTTAGGTACATGGCAAGGTATTTATTTAGGTGAACATCGCGATTCTGGTGGTTCTAGACGAGTTATAGCAACTATTCAGGGGGAGCTATTCTAATAAAAGCTCTCGGTTTCAAAGTATTGACTCTTTACCTCACTCATACCTCATAACTTCAAAGTACAACACCTTTATTGTAGGCGTATAGCTCGCGCGAGAAACCATAGCTTCTAACAACCAAAACTTTAATGCTGAATATTGCACAAAGAATAAAGTAGATAAGAGAGATTTTAAATTATAATTTTATTTATAATTTTTAATACAGAGAATTTTGAAAGGATATAAAAAGATTGGAGCGGTACACGAGGCTCGAACTCGTGACCTCGACCTTGGCAAGGTCGCGCTCTACCAACTGAGCTAGTACCGCATTACATTTTCATTCAACACTACAATTTCTTTTGGTTAGAAATTGGAGCGGTACACGAGGCTCGAACTCGTGACCTCGACCTTGGCAAGGTCGCGCTCTACCAACTGAGCTAGTACCGCATTATATTTTCATTCAAACACTACAATTTCTTTTGGTTAGAAATTGGAGCGGTACACGAGGCTCGAACTCGTGACCTCGACCTTGGCAAGGTCGCGCTCTACCAACTGAGCTAGTACCGCATTTTAATTATGGATGTAAAACGACCACAATAAAAACAACTCAAACACACTAACCCCGCGAGGGTTATCGTCTTGAGCGGGGCAGGATTCTACAATAATCCGATGTGTTTGCAAGTGTTTTTTACAAATTAAAGAAATTTTCTCTATAGACTTTTAATTCCATAATCGAATCTTTAATATCATCCAAAGCAAGGTGCGAACCTTTTTTGTTCACTTTTGCAAGCACTTCGGGTTTCCAGCGACGTGCTAATTCTTTAATAGTACTCACGTCAAGATTGCGATAATGAAAAAAATCTTCAAGTTCACGCATGTATTTATTCATAAAGCGGCGGTCTTGCCCAATTGAATTACCACACATTGGTGATACACCTGCAGGCACCCACTGTTTTAAAAAATCTAACGTTTGTGCCACGGCATACTCTTCATCGAATGTACTTGCTTTACAGCGCGCTGTTAAACCCGACTTACCATGCTGCGTAGTACACCACTCGTCCATACCATTTAGTAATTCATCACTTTGATGAATAGCTATGGTTGGCCCTTCAGCTAATATATTCAGGTCTGCGTCAGTGACAACCGTCGCAATTTCGAGTATTTTATCGGTCTCTGGTTCGAGTCCTGTCATTTCAAGATCGAGCCAAATTAAATTTGATTTATTAATAGTCATAATTACCTAAGCGGTGCTTTCCTTTAGATCCAACGCATTTCGATATATCATATTAGCATCAACCGTCGAGCTAAAGCTTTTTTTAGGAAAAGCGACATTTAACTAAGGTTATAGGCCTCCAGTGGCAAAACAGAAAAAATTAAGTAAAGGCCAATCGCGTCAGATCAAGGCCAACCACCAAAAGCGCATTAATAGCGCAGACTCAAGACCAGCTAAAAAAGGCGCGCAAGAGTGGCAAACCGATAATTTAGGTCAGGTCGAGAGCGCAATTGTGATCAGTCGTTTTGGCCAACACGCCGATGTCGAAACTGAAAATGGCGATGTACTTCGTTGTAATATACGACGTACCGTGTCAAATTTAGTGTGTGGTGATGAGGTATTGTTTCGCCGTGCCAAAGTAAGTGAAGGTGATTTAGCCGGAGTAATTGAAGCCACGCAAGAGCGTCGCTCGCAACTTACCCGCCCTGACTTTTACGACGGCGTAAAAGTTATTGCAGCTAACATTGATCAAATACTCATGGTATCGGCGGTATTACCTGAGTTTACCCCAAGTATTATCGACCGCTATTTAATAGCCTGTGAAGATATGGGTATTGAGCCAATTTTAGTACTCAATAAAATAGATTTAATTGATGACGCAGGTCTTAGCGAAATACAAAAAGTTCTCGATATCTATCGTAAACTTGATTACCAAGTACTCCTTGTTAGTAATATATCGGGTAATGGTATTGATGAATTAAAAGAAGTGCTTGTTGGTAAAAATAACATTTTTGTTGGCCAAAGTGGTGTGGGTAAATCAACCCTCGTTAATACTGTATTACCTAACGCTGAAATATTAACTAAAGAAGTATCTGAAAACAGCGGCTTAGGACAGCACACAACAACTGTTTCACGCCTTCACCATTTACCAAGTGGCGGTAACCTAATCGACTCACCAGGAATTCGTGAGTTTGGTTTATGGCATTTAGATGTTGAGCGTGTAACCTGGTGCTTTAAAGAGTTTAGAGAATTTATAGGCGGATGCCGCTTTAGAGACTGTAAACATTTAAACGATCCGGGCTGTATAGTTAAAGAAGCTGTAGCAGATGGCAAAATTTCTCAATTGCGCTTTGACAGCTACCACCGAATTTTAGAAACAATGGCCGATGGCCGTGCAGGCGCCCGTGCGCCTCGCGTATAATTTAGGATAAATACTGTGAGTTTAGACAAATTTAAAATCGCAATGCAGTACGCAATGCCAAAACATTTTATTTCACGCGTAGTCGGTAAATTAGCCGCAGCTAAAGCAGGCGCTTTAACAACGACTTTAATTAAACTATTTATTAAGCAATATAAAGTAGATATGAGCGAAGCCCAATACCCAGATCCGGCTCATTATAAAAGCTTTAATGAATTTTTTACTCGCCCTTTAAAAGACGGCATGCGCCCAATGGTAGAAGATAGCGATATCATCATTCATCCAGTGGATGGCGCAATCAGCCAGCTAG
This sequence comes from Pseudoalteromonas sp. LC2018020214, assembly GCF_016598755.1. Taxonomy (NCBI): domain Bacteria; kingdom Pseudomonadati; phylum Pseudomonadota; class Gammaproteobacteria; order Alteromonadales; family Pseudoalteromonadaceae; genus Pseudoalteromonas; species Pseudoalteromonas sp. LC2018020214. The sequence goes on along the minus strand of NZ_CP066804.1, from coordinate 659,305 downwards.
GCGATATTGTTGACGGACAGCTAATACAAGCTAAAGGTCACGATTACAGCTTACAAGCGCTACTAGGCGGCTCACAAGATGATACAACACCATTTTTAGGCGGTAAGTTTGCCACTATTTATTTAGCACCTAAAGATTACCATCGTATTCATATGCCAATTGATGGCACACTAAGCAAAATGATTTACGTGCCAGGTGATTTATTTTCAGTAAACCCACTTACCGCGCAAAACGTACCTAACTTGTTTGCGCGTAATGAACGAGTAGTAGCAATTTTTGAAACTGAGATTGGTCCGCTTGCTATGGTACTCGTTGGCGCAACAATTGTAGCCAGCATAGAAACTATTTGGGCAGGTACTGTCACGCCACCAGCAGGTAGCGATGTATTTAGTTGGAAATACCCAACCACTGGCGATAACGCCATCACGCTTAAAAAGGGTGAAGAAATGGGTCGCTTTAAATTAGGCTCTACTGTAGTACTAGCATGGGGTGCTGATAAAGCTGAAATACTGGATGACCAACTACCAGAAGTGGTTACTCGCTTAGGTACTGCGTTTGCAAAAATTAACGACTAAATCAATCGTTAATTAGAAATCAAAAAAACGCGTTATTTAAACGCGGTTTTTTATTTTTGAAGGGGTAAAGCCTGCACACGCGTAAAGCGCCGCTTTTAATATTTATAACTGATACTTTACTTACTTATTGGCTTCTCTAAAGCGAAGCACCCTCTCAACCTCTTTGTGAATAAATCACTTAAGGTCTTATTGCACAAAGAGAAGCAAAAGAGGAGTAAATGAGAAGACATAAAACATAGTAATTATTTATTTTTACTTCTCTAAAGCATAGCGCCCTCTTAACCTCTTTGTGAATAAATCACTTAAGATCTTATTGCACTAAGAGAAGCAAAAGAGATGTAAATGAGAAGACATCTGGCATAGAAATTACGAGCTTTGCTCGTCACGCCAGCAAGCTGTGCGTATACAAGTTTGGTGTAAGAATTTTGATGTACTGTAGGCGTGAAGCTTGCTCACGCGAAAAGCGCAGCTTTTAATTCTTTAACGCTACATTTAATAAAAGGCACAACTCCCTCAAAAACCTATTTACCACACTCTTTACACTCTGAATCTTTAATCACTTTGAAATGCTGCTGCTTTAAAGTAAGCGCATCAAAGGTTATAAATTCACACCCCTCTGCATGCCCTAGCAATAAGTTAAGCGTAAGTTGCGCCTGCATAGAGCCTATTACACCAAGTAGCGGGCTAATTACTCCTGCGTTACTGCAATTTATAACTGGTGTAGCTTCGCTTTGTGGAAAAACACAGCCATAACATGGGCTATCACTTTGCCTAAAATCAAAGCCCATTAACTGCCCTTTAGTTGCGAGTGCAGCACCCGAAATTAACGGTGTTTTGTTGCTAATACAATAACGATTAACGCAATAGCGAGTGCTAAAGTTATCAGAGCAATCAAGTACGATGTCAGCACCTTTTAGCATGTTAGCTGCATTACTCTCATCTAACTTTTGGCAATGCGTTGCTATGTCTATTTGATTATTAAGGCTCGCTAATACTTTACCTGCGGCGGCGACCTTGTTTTGCCCTAAGTGATTTATTTTATAAAGCACTTGGCGCTGTAAATTTGAAAGCTCAACCTCGTCATCGTCAATTAAAATAAGCGTTCCAACACCCGCAGCGGCTAAATATAAAAGCGCGGGGCTACCTAAACCACCAGCCCCCACTACTGCAACCGTTGAGGATTTAAGTGCTAATTGCCCTTCAAGCCCAACTTCTTTAAGCAATAAATGGCGGCTGTAACGCAGGGTTTCCTTATCGCTTAGCTCACTCACGTTTATCAGCCTTATTAGTATTACCCTTGTTAGTTTTAATTGGCACTGCTTATGGCCACTTGCAGAGCGCTTATAGCCTCTACGTAATTATCAGCTTCGGTAATCGCACGCACTACGGCAACACTGCCCACGCCTGTTTTAGCTACCTGCTCAGCACGGCTTAAATCAATGCCGCCTATTGCTACTGTTGGGTAGCTTTGCATAAGTGGTACAAACTTAATCAGCTTTTCAAGGCCTTGTATTTGCCCTGTCATGTCTTTAGTGGTGGTTGGGTAAATAGCACCAAATGCCATATAACTAGGGCGATAATTATGCGCACGTAGCATTTCATAAAAACCATGAGTAGAAAGCCCAAGCCTTAATCCAGCGTCTTTAATTGCCGCTAAATTAGCAATGTCTAAATCCTCTTGCCCTAAATGCACACCATACGCACCATGTTTAATAGCTAACTGCCAGTAGTCGTTTATAAATACCTGTGCGTTGTATTGCTTGCCCAGCTCAACAGCATGCTTAATGAGCCCATCAAGCTCATCTTGCGTTTTATTTTTAACGCGTAACTGCGCTGTTTTAATGCCTTGTTGTAAGCACTTTTCTAACCAATCGGTACTATCTACAACTGCATATAAGCCCAGTGATTTACTTTCACAAGGTGAAAAATCAGCAGCCATATTAAAATCAAGCGGTACATCAAAATCAAGCTCATCACCCAGCCAACTACCAGGCTCAATCACTTGTGGGTAGTCAGCTAAATTAGTGGGGAACGATGTATGAGCAACCGGTCCAATCCCTTCGCCGTAGCGTACCGACTGTTTTAGCCCTTGGTTTATATACGCTTTAGCTAAAATAAAGGCATCTTTTAATGGATAGTCTTTAGCTAAACACGCTGCAATTACCGAAGCCATGCTACATCCGGTGCCGTGGTTATGCGGGGTTTGTATTTTTTGATTACCTAACCAGTATTCTTCACCATTTTGCATATTACTATCAATACAATAATCAATGCAGTAGCCACTTGGGTAATCCCAATGTCCGCCTTTAATAACAACGGCTTTTGCGCCCCAGCTTAATAGCTTATTAGCCGCTTCTTTTATTGCAGCCGGGCCAATTAAATACACACCGGTTAATAACTGTGTTTCATGGGTGTTTGGGGTTATTACATCCACCAGCGGCAGTAAACATTCTTTTATTGCACTTACCGTGTCCTCTTCTGTTAGTAAGTCACCGCTTGAAGCAATCGCAACAGGGTCATATACAATAACGGGAGGCACAGTCCACTTAGCTTTATAATGACTTATATGTTCGCTGATCAACTGAATTTGCTGCACATTGGCTAACATGCCAATTTTTATTACTTTGGCTTTCATGTCTTTTTCAAGCGCAAGTAACTGCGATTCAATAATATCGGTAGACACCGCATTAATAGCTTCTACGCCTAAACTATTTTGTGCAGTAAGCGCCGTAATTGCCGTGCAGCCATGTACACCAAAACTTTGCATTGCTTTTATATCAGCTTGAATACCTGCACCGCCGCCCGAATCAGATCCGGCAATTGTCCACACTACGTTATTCATATTCTTTCCTTCACTGCTGATGCCAAAATGGCATACCCATTGTAGGGGTTGATGGGGCTGCAACGTCTTTTTCAGGCATTGCTTTTGCTTGATATGCAAAGCGCCCTGCTTCAACTGCGGCTTTAAATGCGCGGCTCATAGTAATTGGGCAGCCCGCCCCTGCAATGGCTGAATTTAATAATACCGCATCATACCCCATTTCGAGTGCTTGGCAGGCATGCGATGGCAAACCTAAACCTGCATCTACTATTAATGTGGTATCGGGTAAACGCTCTCGGATAGTTTTTAAATTATAGCTATTTAACAAGCCTTTACCTGTGCCTATTGGCGCCCCCCACGGCATAAGCACCTCACACCCTAGCTCATTTAAGCGCTGGCAAAGTACTAAGTCGTCGGTGCAATAAGGCAATACTTTAAAGCCATCATCAATTAATATTTTTGTAGCTTCAAGTAACGCAAAAGGGTCTGGTTGTAAATTGTAATCATCGCCAATCAGCTCCAGCTTAATCCAGTCGGTGGCAAATACCTCTCGGCACATTTTTGCAAGTGTAATCGCCTCTTTTACACTGTGGCACCCTGCAGTATTAGGTAGTATTTTTAAGCCTGTATTTTTTATTAACTGCCAAAAGTCATCACCGGCTGCTGCACTTTGTTGGCGCCTAAGCGACACGGTTACAATTTCAGCACCAGAGGCGACTATCGATTGGGTCATAATATCAGGCGACGGATAAAGCGCAGAGCCTATTAATAAACGGCTATTTACTTGCTCACCATAAATAGTTAAACAGTCTTTAGTTTGCATGAGCTTTATCCGCCTTGAATGGGTGACAGCAACTCAACACTGTCGCCTTCATTAAGTACATAGTTACTGTGCCGACTTTGTGGAATAAATTCGCCATTAACAGCCACAGCAAAAGGCGCAACTGCACCAAAACTTTGAAGTACCTCAACGAGCGCTTTGCTATTAACATTAAGTAGCTCGCCATTAATTGTAATGTTCATTTTATTCTCACTCTATTCGTGAAACTGCTTGCGCCACTAATGCCGGTGCCAGCATATAACCGTGGCGATATAAGCCGTTAATGCTAATTACATTGCCAACTTGTGATACTTCTGGGCGGTTATCGCTAAATGCAGGGCGTAATCCGGCTTGAATATTAAGTAGTCGTGCTTCGGCAAATCCGCTGTGTACGGTATAAGCCGCTGAAAGTAACTCAAGAGTTGATCGCACTGTTGCGGCGCCGCTATCTTGCGATTCTATTTCGGTCGCACCAATTACATATTCATGATTAGGTTTAGGCGCTATATAAATTGGGTAACGCGGATGCATTAAACGTACAGGTCGCGTTAAATTTACTTCAGGTGCATATAGTCTTGCTACTTCACCGCGCACACCTCTAAGCGGTTTATCGCTTTTAGCACCAAGCCCACGACAATCTATAATATAGTCAAATGGCCGATTATTTATTTCGCCGTTTTTAATGGTTACGCGCTGGTTAAACACACACTTAACTTTGCGCTTGTTGAGCATGGTAAAACTTGCTTTATAAAAGGCTTGGTTATCTATTTGCCCCTCGCAGGGTAAAAATAGACCTTGATTAAACCGATTAGCAAGCTCTGGCTCTAACAGCGCTATTTGCTGAGCATTCAATGCCTGAGCGCTTTGCCCTGCTATAGGCTTTATTCTCTGGGTAAAGCTTTGTAAATCGCCTTTATCTTGCTGATGCGCAACGACCAATGTGCCTTGCTGCTGAAAAAACACATCCCCCTCAAGTCCACTCACTATTTCTGGCCAGCGCTTCATTGAATCAAGCCCCATTAAAGCTAAATCAGCCTCGCATAACACCGACTCAGCCAGCGGTGCCAGCATGGCTGCTGCCACTTTACCGGCGCTATTTGGGGTTTGCTCATCGTCTGCTTCAAACACCGTTACATGATGTAACTTACTTAGCTCAAGGGCAGCTAAGCGCCCAGCTAAACCAAAACCCACCACAGCAATGTTATAAAACATAAAACCTCCAAAAGCAGTTATTAGTAGGTGCGAATTCACTCGCACTTCTTCAATATTTAAAGAAGCGAGGTATAAAACCTCACCTACATCTGTATCTAACTTCTTGCTATACCGCTTTGTGGTAAATTTCTGAGCCTGTTTGCTTAAACTGGGCAGATTTAGCTTTCATTTCGGCTTCTACATCAATCATTTTTATTTCAATAGCGTCGCCAGCGTCATTTGGATCAATACCGCGTGTTTCTAAATCTTTAGCGTAATCGCGTACTTCTTGGCTAATTTTCATAGAGCAAAATTTAGGGCCACACATAGAGCAAAAGTGAGCCACTTTGCCTGATTCTTGTGGAAGGGTTTCGTCGTGATACTCGCGAGCTCGGTCTGGATCTAAACCAATATTAAATTGGTCATGCCATCTAAACTCAAAGCGTGCTTTTGATAGCGCGTTATCGCGCTCTTGCGCGCCGGGGTGACCTTTTGCTAAATCGGCGGCATGTGCAGCTATTTTGTAGGTAATTAAGCCTTCTTTAACATCTTCTTTATTTGGCAGACCTAAATGCTCTTTAGGTGTTACATAGCAAAGCATTGCACAGCCGTACCATGCTATTTGAGCGGCACCAATACCAGAAGTAATATGGTCGTACCCTGGTGCAATATCGGTCGTTAACGGGCCTAAAGTATAAAATGGCGCTTCGTCACAATGTTTTAATTGCTCGTCCATATTGGCTTTAATCATGTGCATTGGCACATGCCCTGGGCCTTCAATAAATACTTGTACGTCGTGCTTCCACGCAATTTTAGTCAGTTCACCTAATGTGCGCAGCTCACTAAACTGTGCTTCATCGTTGGCATCAGCAATCGAGCCTGGACGAAGTCCATCACCGAGTGAAAAACACACATCGTATTGTTTTAAAATTTCGCAAATGTCTTCAAAGTGCGTGTATAAAAAGTTTTCTTTATGATGCGCTAAACACCACTTAGCCATAATTGAGCCACCGCGCGACACAATACCGGTTACACGTTTAGCCGTCATTGGTACGTAACGAAGCAGTACACCGGCATGAATAGTAAAGTAATCAACACCCTGCTCGGCTTGTTCAATAAGCGTATCGCGGAAAATCTCCCACGTTAAATCCTCAGCCACACCATTTACTTTTTCAAGCGCTTGATAAATCGGTACTGTGCCAATAGGTACAGGCGAGTTACGTACAACCCATTCACGCGTTTCGTGAATGTAACGTCCCGTTGATAAGTCCATCACGGTGTCTGCGCCCCAGCGGGTAGACCACACCATTTTTTCTACTTCTTCTTCAATAGATGAGCTTACTGATGAGTTACCAATGTTGGCGTTAACTTTTACTAAAAAGTTACGGCCTACAATCATAGGTTCTGTTTCTGGATGGTTTATATTATTTGGTAAAATAGCGCGACCACGGGCTATTTCATCGCGTACAAATTCTGGGGTAATAAATTCAGGAATACTCGCGCCAAACGACTCGCCTTTATGCTGCGCTGCTAATAATTCTTTACGAATTTCTGCACGTCCCATATTTTCACGAACAGCTACGTATTCCATTTCAGGGGTAATAATCCCTTGGCGTGCGTAGTGCATTTGCGTTACGTTTTTACCAGCGACACCACGGCGAATTTTTGGAAGGTGATCAAAGCGAATATGATCCAACCCTTCATCTGCCATGCGCTGCTGCGAAAACTGCGACGTCACTGATTCTAAAATTTCAGTGTCACCACGGTTTTCAATCCATTGCTCACGAAATTTTGGTAAGCCTTTGCGCACGTCTAGTTCAAAATTAGGATCGGTATACGGGCCCGACGTATCGTAAACACGTAGCGGATCGTTTGACTCATAAACAGGGTTTTCATCTGTACCGCCAATAAACGTATCACTTAACGTGATTTCACGCATACCAACGCGCACGCCTGGTTGAGTACCTTCAACGTATACTTTATGAGAATTTGGGAACGGTTGACCCGTTAAGTTATAAATATATTCAGACGCGGCAGCACGAGTTTCTCGGCGTGACGCTTTATTTGTAGTATTTGACATGACTTGCCTCATTGCTTAAGGGTTGTCTTGTCAGATATTCCGAGGAATAGAGAAAGATCGTAAAGTAGCGTACATGCTACTTTGCAGCCTAAAAAATAAATCACTTTATTGTGCGCATAAAAAAAGACGCACAAGCGTCCCATTTTAGGCAGCTTGTTCCCTACGCAGGTATTAACCTGATCAGGTTCACGGATCCCGCTTTCGCGATCTCAGCCAAAAACTAATTACTTAGCTTTGGCACTCCGACAAGTATTGATATATAAATTTTGTTCGTCGATTCGAAGATATTATTCAACAAATCTGCGCTGAGTGTACGTCAGTTAAAAACTGCCCGCAAGGGGCTGTTTTTCAAAAACTTAAAATTATTTAGGGATAAACACAAATGTTTGCTCGCCTTGCATGACTAATTGCTGGTCTTGCATTTTAAGCTCGGCACCTTGCTTTAAGGCTTGTAATAACTGCTGCTCAAACTCATCAAGCTCTTCGCCGCACGACTTGCGCGTCATTCCTAATTTACTTACGGTAAGGTTACTTTCTTCAAGCGAGCCTTCACCAAAAAATTTGTTACAGCCAGCAAAACCGTTTACTTGCAGTGCTTCAATAAAGCTCATTGATGCATTAAACGAAGGTGGAATTGCTAAACCATCAACACGTGATAATTGCCATTGGGTGTATTTAAGCTGCTCACTGGTAACCGTCCCTGTTGATGCGCAACCAACACATAAACCGACTATAAGCATCGGTATTGCTGCTAATTTCATGCTACTACTAACTAATTGTCTAATTAATGTAATTGTAACAATATTTATGCCCTTTATCCGTTAAAAATGCATGTTTTAAATGTAAATTTTTGTTCTATGATAGTTCAAAAGTTATGCGTTTAAGTACTAAGTTGTAGTTTTAAATACGTTATCTATTTGCTCAGGTAAAAACGGTCTACCTTTTTCATTAACAGACGTTCCTATAACCAGTGCATTGAGCATTACTTTTTCATCACTTTTACGTATAACCGTTTGCTTAAACGCAAATTTTAAACGACTAATACGCTGCGGCTCCACAGCCACATAAAATTCATCACCTGGTAATAGTGAATGTTTATAGTCCATTTCGCTGCGCGTCACGACTAGGTTAATTTTATCTTTCGCTAATTGAGCAAAATCAATACCGTGTGCGTACAAGAACTCATGTCGAGCATGCTCTAAATAATTAAAATAAACACTGTTATTTACGATACCTTGTAAGTCACATTCGTAATCACGTACTTTGAAGTCAACTTTAAAGGTCATATTAGTAATCCTGATTATTTAACGTATAATTGCCGCGTTTATAGCACATGTGTTTAAATAATTGCTACCATACGAGTCCCTAAAATGGAGTTAAGTAACCCAATGAACTTACGTTTGTCTTTAATTACTGCCGCACTTTTACCGCTGCTTGGTGCACCGATTGCAGCTAACGCTGATGATAGCGACCTAGAAAGAATTGTTGTAACTGGCGATTTTCAGCGCGAAAGCATTCAAACTTTAAGCGCGAGTGCGAGCTTATTCAGCGAAGATGAAATTAATCAACGTGGTGCAAGTTACTTAGACGAAATGTTAGGCAGTACCGCCAATGTAAATTTTGCATCTGGTGCATCACGTGGTCGTTATATTCAAATTCGTGGCGTGGGACTTCGTTCACAATTTGTAGACCCTATTAATCCATCTGTAGGCTTAGTTATTGATGGTATTAACTATTCTGGCCTTGGTGGCAGCTCATTATTATTTGATATAGACCAAGTAGAAATTTATCGTGGCCCACAAGGTACACGCTTTGGCGCAGACGGTATGGCCGGTATGATCCAAATGGGTTCAGCTAAAGCCACAAGCGATCCAAGCTTAAAATTACAAGTAGGTGCTGGCACATACAACACCCGCGAAGCAGGCATTGCAGCAAGCACAGGCTTAACAGATGACACTAGCGCACGCGTTAGCTACTTTCGCAGAAAGTCAGACGGTTACGTAGATAACTTGTACTTAAATGACGAAACACAAAATCAAGACGAACAAGTAGCCCGCTTTAAATTAAACAGCCAGCTTACAAAGCATTTAAATACTGAGTTAAACCTTCACTATATTGATATAAACAACGGCTATGATGCGTTTACGCTTGATAACAGCCGCAATAGTGTTGCCGATGAACCAGGACAAGATAATCAACAAAGCTACGCAATAGGCGTTAATAATACTTACACGGGTTTTGACGCTTTTGATGTAAATTTAAACCTGTCGGCTATTGATACCGAATTACTTTACAGCTTTGACGAAGACTGGGTATGTAACGATACAAGTGAGCCAAAGTTATGTGCTGCAGGTTTACATCCTGATGGATACAGCTCAACCGACCTTTACAGCCGCGATCGCGACGATCAGTCTGTAGATTTACAATTTAACTCTAAAACAGGTAACTGGGTTGCGGGTATTTATTACCAAAACCGTGACGTTGATTTAGAGCGCCAATACACATGGTTAGCAAGCCCATTTTCTTCAACTTACGAAACGAGTAATGTTGCAGTATATGGTCAAGTAGCGACACCAATTGGTCCTAAAACAACATTAATTACAGGTTTACGTGTAGAGCAATACCAAGGCGACTACACCGATAGCAATGGCTTTATACAAGATACTGACGATGTAATGGTTGGCGGTAAAATAGCGCTTGAATATCAAGTAATTGATCGCACTATGATCTACACCAGCATAACCCGTGGCTACAAAGCCGGCGGTATTAATTCAGAAGCCCTCGCTAAAGCAAAAGATGAAGGCTTAAACCTAAGCGCTGATTTTTTCCAACAGCACACCAGTTTTGACCCTGAATATTTATGGAGCGGCGAATTTGGTGTTAAAGGTTCATCACTTGATGACAAATTTACACTTCGCTTAGCTGCATTTTACATGCACCGCGACGATATTCAGTTAAAAGCATGGCAAGTAGAAGGTCAGCAATTTACCGGTTATGTTGATAACGCAAGTTCTGGTAGCAACTACGGACTTGAAGTTGAAGGTAGTTACCAACTAACTGATAATCTATTTTTAACAGGTAGTGCTGGTTACTTAAACACTGAAATAGACGACTTTGTGACACAGTCAGGCTTAAATCAAGACGGTCGTGAGCAAGCACAGTCACCTAAATACCAGTATGCGTTTACTGCTCGCTATAACTTTACTAATGCATTTTACGGTATGGTTGGTATTGAAGGTAAGGACGATTACTACTTCTCAGATAGTCATAACTCACAGGCACCAAGCAGCAACTTAGTTAATTTAAGCTTTGGCTACGAAGCTGACATGTGGGCAGTACGCGCATGGGCTCGTAATGTGTTTGACGAAACAGTCCCTACACGTGGTTTTGAATTTGGTAATGACCCACAAGATGGTTACACAACGCATACCTATACACAATTAGGTGAGCCTCGCGTAGCAGGTGTTACGTTTACACTTAATCTGTAAAGCATAGCCGTTGGCTTTCAAATGAAAGCTACAGCAAGCAATAAAAAACACCGCGTTTAATTTAAACGCGGTGTTTTTATTTGTAGGGGAGGTTTTATACCTCGCTTATTTATAAAGTTAAATTACATGAGCGCGAAATAAATTCGCACCTACAGGTTTGCCGTAGGTTGTTGGGGTTGATGTTTATTGTAGGTGAGGTTTTATACCTCGCTTATTTATAAAGTTAATTTACATGAGCGCGAAATAAATTCGCACCTACAGGTTTTCCACCTACGCCTACAAGTCAAGCATCAGGCTCTTTGCACATCAAACGCGATTACGTCTTTAATTTTTTCTTTATTTGTAGCGAGCATTACAAGCCTATCTATACCCAAAGCCACCCCTGCGCACTGAGGTAATCCATGCTCCAGCGCTTTAATTAAACGCGTATCCATTGGCACTTGCTTTAAACCGTTTTCAGCACGGTATGCGTTATCTTCATTAAAACGCTTAGCTTGCTCGCTGGCATTTGTGAGTTCGTTAAAGCCATTCGCCAATTCCATATTTTTATAATAAAGCTCAAAGCGCCCTGCTACGCGTGTATCGTGTTCACAAATTTGTGCAAGTGCCGCTTGAGAAGCTGGAAAATGATACACAAAACATGGCTTATCTTGTCCTATTGTGGGCTCCACTTTCATACAAAATAATAATTGCAGTAAAGTATCTTTATGCGTTTCATTTTGGGCTATATCAGCAAATCCATGCTCACACGCTAGTTGCTTTAATTGCTCTATGTTCGCTGTTAGCGGATCGAGCCCAAGTGCTTGTTCAAACGCTTGCTGATAGGTAAGTCTAGTTGCAGGCTCGACACCTAAAACAAGTTGCATTAGCTCATCCATTTCATCCATAAGTGCAAATTCATCAAAGCCTGGGCGATACCATTCAAGCATTGTAAATTCGGGATTGTGATGGCTACCCGCTTCTTCATTTCTAAATGCTTTACAAAGCTGAAAAATAGCGCCTGAGCCTGCCGCTAACAAGCGTTTCATAGCAAACTCTGGAGATGTTTGTAAAAAAAGAGGGAGCCCACCTGCGTGCCCTGGACCTACAAATGTGGTGTTAAAACTGGCCAAATGCACATCGGTTACACTGGCACTGCTTAAGCTCGGCGTTTCTACTTCCATTACATCACGCGTATAAAAAAACTCACGAATGCTACGTAATATCGCTGCACGTTGTTTTAGTGTTTCAATGCTTGCGCTTGGGGCCCAAAGATCTGCTGACATATTTTCTCCAAAAAAAATCCCAGCTTAAGCTGGGATTTTATAAACAATGTTAAAGCTTACTTAACACGGCTTACGTATTCACCGTTACGAGTGTCTACTTTAATTACTTCGCCAATTTGTACGAATAATGGAACTCGTACCACAGCGCCTGTGCTAAGCGTTGCTGGTTTACCACCAGTACCCGCTGTATCACCCTTAAGGCCAGGATCTGTTTCTGTGATCTCAAGCTCAACAAAGTTAGGTGGTGTAACAGCAATAGGGCTGCCGTTCCATAATGTGATTGTACATAAATCATTTTCAACTAACCATTTAACTGCATCGCCTAGTGCTTTTTCGTCAGCAGCAATTTGCTCAAATGTTTCGTTGTTCATGAAATGCCAAAATTCGCCGTCTGTGTATAGATACGCTAAATCTGTATCCATTACATCAGCACCTTCAACTGATTCACCCGATTTAAAGGTTTTTTCAAGCACCTTACCAGAGATAAGTTTACGGATACGAACACGGTTGAACGCCTGGCCTTTACCAGGTTTTACCATTTCATTTTCTAAGATACTGCAAGGCTCGCCGTCCATCATAATTTTTAGGCCGCCCTTGAACTCGTTGGTGCTATAATTCGCCATCGTTTCCTCTATTTATATTTTTTCGAGTAATCTACATGCCAATGATACAAAGAAATGAAGCAAATTTGCATAAAAACTGGCAAAAAGAATTAGCAAATGTAGTTACCTGCCCAAAAACCTTGCTTGAAATGGTCGGTTTATCGAGCCAAGTCCATGAAAACGACCTAAAAGCCCGCAGTTTATTTCCGGTACGCGTGCCTATCCCTTTTATAAAAAAAATACGCAAAGGCGATCCAAACGATCCTCTTTTGCTACAAGTCATGCCACGCCATCAAGAATTTTTAAGTAAGTCGGGCTTTAATAAAGATCCCCTACTTGAGCAAGATAACGAACAACCCGGCCTTTTACATAAGTATAAATCACGTGTTTTAGTAATGTTTAAAACCGGCTGTGCAGTCAATTGTCGTTACTGCTTTAGAAGGCATTTTCCGTATCAAGAAAACCAACTTAATAAAAAAAGCCTGCTTGAAACACTAAGCTACATAAAATCAGATGCCAATATAAACGAAGTGATTTTAAGTGGTGGCGATCCGCTGATGGCCAAAGACGATGCAATAAGTTGGTTTTTAGATGAGCTTGAGCAATTACCACAAATTAAACGAATGCGAATTCATAGCCGTTTACCAGTAGTTATACCGACGCGAGTTACCGATGAGTTATGTGAGCGATTAGCAAAATCGCCATTAAAAATTATTTTTATTAATCACATAAACCACGCCAACGAAATAGACGCTGACTTTAAAGCAGCTATGCAAAAGCTTAAACAAGCAAACGTAACGCTTTTAAACCAAGCTGTAATTTTAAAAGATGTGAACGATACGCTCGATGCGCAAATAAATTTAAGCGAAGCGTTATTTGATGCAGACGTATTACCGTATTATTTGTATTTGCTCGATAAAGTTGAAGGGGCAAGCCACTTTGATATTAACGAAGAAGACGCAATAAAAATAATGGCAGAGCTATTAAAAGCCCTGCCTGGATTTTTAGTGCCTAAGTTAGTGAGAGAAATAGGTGGTCAAAAAAGCAAAACACCTATCGATCTTAAACTAATTTAAACATATATATTTACGTTGTTACCCAATGATGCAGTTACCGACTTAGCCGGTGTTTGTGCACTTGACGATTGTGCAGCACCTTCAATAAGTGCAAGTGCTGCTGCGCCATCTGCTAGTTGCTGCTTTTTAGATAAAGCAGCGCTATAAAGCTCACTGCCTTGGCCTGAGCCAGAAACAGCGGGTAAACTTGTGCCTGATATATTCATATAACAAACCTGACTTTTAAATGTAATCCAAGTATTATGTCGGCCATGCAGTACAAAGCTTTAGGAAAACCATGGATTCAATTATTGAACAACTCAATACTAATTTAAAAATTGTTTATCGTCAGGCGCTTGATGCCGACAAAAAACTCGATGAACTACAACAGCAAGGCCATGGCAAATTTAAAGCCTTATTTGCACAAGATGCTGGTTTTAGCTTTGAAGCTAAACGTTTTAAGCCGTATGTTCTTGACGTAGCCGCTGACGTTGAAAGCTTATCTAACGATGGTTTTGATGAAGAAAAACTTAAAACAACCGTTATTAAGTTACAACAAATACTCACGCTGTTAGCTACTTTTAAGTAAAGATTAAAAAGCAAAAATGCCGCTATTTAGCGGCATTTTTATTTTAAGTTAATCTAAACTTGGTAATATTTGCTCACCAAACCACTCTGTTAATAAGCGTTTTTCGTAATATAGTGATTCTTCGCGGCCCATTTTAATTTTATCCATAAAGCCCATATCTTTGAGCTCCACATCAGTATCTTTACTAAGCACTGTACCGTCGTTATCGGTTAACGAATAATTAAGCTTAATGCGTGGAAAGTATATTGGTTTTACTACACGAATTTCCTCCATACCACCATAACGCACATCTCCCGCTAAATCTAAATCAGTAAACTCTACGTTTAACTTATAATCTTTTGGTAGTTGCTCAGCTAATTTAGACATATGTTTTTCAAAACTTGCCGCAATACTTTTGTGATACGAGCCCTTAGCTTGGTTAGACGCTCGCACATCACGATAATCATTAAAGTCATTCCATTTAACAACAGACTCACCAGCATGGGCAAGCGCAGGTAATGCGATACACATTGTTGTTGCTATTTTTTTAACTAAATTCATATCTTTCTCCAAAGAGGTAACCAATCACAAAAGTGTGGATTGGAGTAAACCTAGTATTAGCTATTACTAGAGCTATTTTAGCACTTGTTTATTAACTATAACTTAATCTTACAAATCAAGTGTTACTTGTTTTGCACAAAATGCAATCAAAAGTATTTAATGTGCTGATATAAAAAAATACGATTAAAATCATATAAATTACAGATAAAACATGTAAATCACCTCTATTTATGGTGAAATTAACTTAATTGATAAAAGGTACCCACGGAGCTTTCATGACTATTTTAGTAACCGGTGGCGCAGGCTATATTGGCTCGCACACTGTTTTAGAACTTTTACAGCAAGGTAACGATGTTGTTGTTATTGATAATTTAAGTAACTCATCACAAGAATCACTTGCGCGCGTAAAAAATATAACAGGTAAAGAAGCCACTTTTTACCAAGGCGATATTCTCGATAAACCCTTTTTAGATTCTGTATTTGCAAAACATACGGTTGATAGTGTTATACATTTTGCGGGTTTAAAATCAGTAGGCGAGTCGGTTGCAAAGCCAGTTGAGTACTATCAAAACAACGTTCAAGGTACGCTTACACTTGTTGATGCGATGCGCGATGCGGGTGTATTTAAATTGGTATTTAGCTCGTCAGCCACGGTTTACGGCGACCCAGCAAGCTTACCAATCAAAGAAGACTTTCCTGTAGGCGGGACTACCAACCCTTACGGCACATCGAAGTTAATGGTTGAAATGATGCTACAAGATATCGCTAAATCAGATGAGCGCTTTGCGTTTGCTATTTTGCGTTACTTTAACCCAGTGGGTGCACATGAGTCGGGCTTAATTGGTGAAGATCCTAATGGTATTCCAAACAACCTTTTACCTTTTATCGCACAAGTTGCGGTAGGTAAATTAAAGCAACTCGCTGTATTTGGTGATGACTACGACACAGTTGATGGCACTGGTGTGCGCGACTATATACATGTTGTAGATTTAGCGATTGGCCACTTAAAAGCGCTTGATAAAATTGCCAGCAGCACGGGGGCATTAGTTTATAACCTAGGTACTGGTAATGGTTACTCTGTACTACAAATGGTTAATGCATTTATTAAAGCAAGCGATCAGGCTGTACCCTATCAGGTTTCACCTCGCCGCCCTGGTGATATTGCAGCGTGTTATGCAGCGCCAGAAAAAGCACTTAATGAACTTGGCTGGGAAGCAGTGCGCGGTATTGATGAAATGATGCAAGATACCTGGCGCTGGCAGTCAAATAACCCTAACGGTTATAAGGGTTAAGTAAAAAGCGCAAGTGAGAAAACATAGAAATTACGAGCTTCGCTCGTCACGCCAGCAAGCTGCGCGTCTACAGGTAATTTAACCACAGCGTTAAGTTTTGGCTGTAGGCGTAGCGCTTGCTCTCGCGAAAAGCGCAGCTTTTAAAATTGATTGTTACTTACTTTTTACTTCTCTAAAGCGCAGCGCCCTCTTAGCCTTTTTGTGAATAAATCACTTAAAACCTTATTGCACAAAGAGAAGAAAAAGAGGAATAAATGAGAAGAAACCAAAACCTAGAAATTACGAGCTTCGCGCGTCACGCCAGCAAGCTGCGCGCCTACAGGTAATTAAACCATAGCGTTAAGTTTTGGCTGTAGGCGTAGCGCTTGCTCTCGCGAAAAGCGCAGCTTTTAATTACTTATATTTAAATACTTATATCCAGTATTTAATAACGAGTATATTCGTTATGTCTGTGCCCACTGTCTTAGTAAGTTATGGTACACACCTGTTAATTGAATAATCTCTGGGCTATCTTCTACTTTGCTGCGCAAACTTTGAATCGACATATCTAAATCAAATAACAAACCACGTTTTTCGTCGCTGTTTACCATGCTTTGCAGCCAAAAAAATGAGGCTAATCTGCGCCCACTCGTTACAGGCATTACACGATGTAAACTCGTTGAAGGGTACAACACCATACTGCCTGCGGGCAGCTTTACACTGTGTGAGCCATAAGTGTCTTCAATAACAAGTTCACCGCCCTCATAGTCTTCAGGGTCGTTAATAAATAACGTCATTGATACATCTGTACGAATTTTTACTGGCGTACCCGGCACTTGTCTAATTGCATTATCTACATGCACACCAAACGATTGCCCGCCTTGATAGCAATTAAATAACGGAGGAAAAATTTTTGCAGGAAGTGCAGCCGACATAAACAAATTACTACGCGCAAGTGCTGCCATAATAATATCTCCAAGCTCTTGGCATTCAGGACTATTTTCAGGTAGCTGTAAGTTATTTTTTGCTTTGGTTGATTGATGACCTGCGGTAATACTGCCATCGGCCCACTGCGCTTTAAGCAAAACCTCATGGCAATACGCCACTTCTTCTTTCGTTAATAGCTCTGGAATTTTAACTATCATGTGCGCCCTCTCACATTTTCATCAAATAATTAAGGGCAGGTAATAGGCCTGCCCTTATGCTTACTTTTATTTTTTAATTTGTTTTAAAATTAAAAAGAGTAGCTCGCTGTTAAACTAAACTTACGACCATCACCTGGTACAAAGTGTCCACCACCTAACTGATCAACGTAATCTTTATCACCTAGGTTTTCACCATTAAGCTGCAGGCTCAAATCTTTTGATATGTCATACGCAACCATCAGGTCAAAAATAGTATAACCTGGCGCACGAGAGCGTGTTGACGTAGTGCCGTTGTAACGCTCACCTACATACTGCGCACCTAAACCAAACGATAACTTATCCGACATATCGTACGTAGTCCAAACACTCGCGCTATTTTTAGGCGTACGTGCAAGCTCGTTACCGATTTGAGTTGCGTCGTCGCCTAATGCTTCTGTTACTTCGCTATCTTGGTAAGTGTATGAAGCAATTACAGTCCACTCTTTAGTAATTAGGCCCGTTGCTGAAAGCTCTAAACCTTGAACGCGCTGTTCACCACCAAGTATTTCGTCACTTGAGCTATCTGCAAATGGGTCATCAGTACGGGCATTGGTTTTTTCAGTACGGAAAAGTGCAGCATTAGTTTGCAGGCGGCCATCCATTAGGCTCCATTTAGTTCCTAATTCATAACTGCGACTTTCTTCTGCGTCTAAATCAGCTGCATTTGAACGCGTAGATACCGTTAGGCTTTCCGCCGATGGGTTAAATGAATTCCCCGCGCCTAAATATACACTGCCGTTTTCTGTAGGTTTATAAACTACAGCTGCATTCCAGCTAAATAAATCGTCACTTGTAGAAATTAAAGCGCTTGGATTATTGTAATCGTTGTGATAATCCGTAGTGAAGCTATCAAAGCGAATTCCACCTGTAACTTCCCATTGCTTGTTAAGCGTCACTGTATCAAATGCATAAATAGCTTGGTTTTTAGCTTTAGCTTCAATGCTTGTACCGTCACGGCCGTACACACCCGTAAATGCAATTGTTGCATCAGGGTTGTATAAGTCGTTACGTATTCCATCTTCAATTAGGTTATCAGGCGTAGTTGCAACAAAGTTATGGCGTGTAAACGTTTCATTTGCAAGTTCAACACCCACTACAACATCGTGAGTAAAGCCAGCAAACTCATAGTTACCAATTAAATCAACTTGAAGTGCAGCAAGTGAATTTTCAGTATCACGTGTTTTTTCATCTGCAAAGGTAATATCAGTGTCTGTTGTAACCGAGAAATAACGCGGTGCAGTTGTTACTGATTCACGCTTAACTTTACCTAAACGACCTTGCACACGTAACGTAGTATTTTGAGAAAAATCATACTCATAACGAGCTGTTGTTGAGTAAGCTTCAATATCTTCGTAATCACGGTAAATATTACCGTAAAAGTTATCAAAGTCGACAGGAGAAGGTGAGCGTGCACTATCTGCTAGTTCAGCTACTGGCGTATCACTGTAAACCCAAGGAATACCATAATCTGGTAAATTGTCTTGGCGTTGATACTCTAGGTTTAAATCAAAACGGCTGTTTGTACCAAGCCCTGTTGCAAATGCAAACGCAACAGCATTTGTTTCGTTTTCAACATGATCACGACCTGCAACATCACCTTTATCAGTAAGAAGATTAATACGTAGTGCGCTTGTGTCGTTTACTTGGATGTTAGTATCAAAACGACCACGGTAATCGTTTTCTGTACCTAAACGTAGAGAAACGTCGTTAAAGTTGTCTAACTTCGCTTTTTTACTTTCTAAATTAACACTACCACCTGTTGCGCCACGACCAGAAACTGCAGAGCCTGGGCCTTTTGCAACTTCAACGGCTTCAATGTTGTAAATATCACGTGTGTAACCTGCAACATCGCGAATACCATCAACAAAAATATCATTTGTTGCACTAAAACCACGAATCGACATGCTATCGCCAGTAGGTGAGCCACCCTCACCTGCTGCTAAAGAAATACCTGAAACATTACGCAAAGCATCACGTAGGCTATCTACGTTTCTGTCTTTCATTACCGCTTGGTTGATTACTGTTACCGTTTTAGCTGTATCGAGTAGCGGTTGAGTGTATTTATGCGACGTTGATTTTTCTACAACATAACTAGACTCAGTTTTAGTTTCTGCTTTGGTTACCGATAGTTCTTGAACATCCTGTGCACTTGCCCAAGTTGAAAGCGTAGCTGTAACAACCGCTGCAATTGGCTTCACGTACGCATTTCCTTTATTCGATGGCTTACTCATGGTTACTCCGTAGTTTTTATTAAGCACTTAACTATTGTTAATTTAAGGTACATATTTAATTTCGGCGAAATCCTACCACTCAAACAACGCAATGTAAACGATAACTGTTATCAATTGCATTGTTATGTAAATTCCTATATTGTATACACACTCAAAAATTAACAGTAATTACGTCCCTGTAATTGCTCGTCGTAACTTTCAGGATTGTTGTTAAGTAATGCGAAGCTTAATTAAACCAATTAGCGTAGTTATCGCGCTTTGTAGCACTATGGCAGTAAAAGCCGACACTGTTAGTGAGCTAGAACAACTCGTTAATAAATGGCTACAAATAGAAAATCAAAACACAGAATTAAATACTCATTGGCTTGAACAAAAAAGCAGTATGGAGCAAACCTTAACGCTTCTTAATGCCGAGCAGCAGCAACTTAGCGAGCTTAATCAGCGTAGAAAAAAAAGCACCAGTGAACTTGCCCAAAAACGCGAACAGCTTGTAACTCAGCAATCAGCACTTGAAAATGATCAACAGCAATTAAATGATCAACTAGCACTTATTTCTGGGCAATTACTTTCATTACAAGTGCAATTACCCCCGCCACTTTTGAGTAGTTGGAAAAACGTCGGTGATTTAAGCGATTCAAAACTCAGTACAACTGACAAATTACAAACAGCACTAAAAATGCTGACTCTACTTAATGATTTTCAACAACGTATTTCTATTCACGAAATGGCTATTAAACATCCTGACGGGCAAGAAGTATGGGTTAAGCAGCTTTATTTAGGTGCAGCTCAAGCATGGTTTGTAAGTGAAGACTTAAGTTATGTAGGTATTGGTTTTCCAAGTGATTTAGGTTGGCAGTGGGAGTTTGATTCAAGCATTAATGCAGAACAAGTTGCACTGGGTATTGCTGTACAGCAAAAAAAGCGCGCTGCTGATTGGGTAACACTCCCAATATTAAGTTATGTAAATAAAAACCAGCAAGGGGCTAAATAATGGCGACTAACAGCATAATTAAAGTATTTAGCGCCACGGTTTTACTTTTTAGTGCAAACATATCTTTTGCAGCTAGCAGTGATGATGCTAAGCAAAGTATTTTAAGTGATATTAAAACAGCGCAGCGTACTCTAAGTAAAACTCAAAATAGCATTTCAAAAGAGCAAGCGACCCTTGCAAAGCAAATTTTTACCAAGCAGCAATCGCTCAGTAAATTACGCGAACAAGCCGCCGTTAATCGCCGCCTAGCTGACGAAAACACATTAAGCCTTGATCAGTTACAAACCCGATTAGACACTTGGCAACAGCAGCAGCAATATCAATTAAACTTACTTAGCCGTTTTGTACGCCAAAACACCAGCAATAGTGCTAGCAGTAACGAGTCGGCTAATAGCCAAAACGAGTTATTAAACCGTGTTGTATCGCAAATTAATAATCAAGAGCAGGCACTTTATCCACAGTTTAAAAAACAATCGGTTGTGCTAAGTAATGGCGAATTAAGCCAAGCTAATACCCTTCAAATCGGGCCTGTTGCATGGTTTAGTACGCAAACACCTAAACTTATGGGTTTATTAAATTTAGATGATGAATCTAATGCATTAAAAGTAGTGTTAGTACAATCAACAAGTGACGACAACCCACTCGATAATACTTTAAAGCAAAACGGTGTAGGCTCTACATTACTTACTTTTGATCCTAGTTTAACGCACTTAGTAACTAGCCAAGCCCAACAAGAAAGTCCGCTTGAACACCTAGAAAAAGGCGGTTTGTGGGCTATCCCTATTATTTTATTTGCCTGCTTTGCACTTACCATTGCGCTATTAAAAGCCGCACAGCTACTGCGTTTAAGTAAAATTAAAATGCACTCTCAAATGCAATTACAGCAATTTTTTAAAGCTGAAAATAGCAGTGAATTTGCAGGCATGCAGCAGCAGCTATTTAACTTAACGCTGCAAAGCGAAAAAGGCCAAGTACGAGACGATCAATTATTTAATCAGTTAATTCATGATAAGCATAAACTCGATAACTTTATTGGCGCTATTGCAGTTACTGCAGCAGTAGCCCCACTACTCGGGTTATTAGGCACTGTTAGTGGCATGATCGAAACTTTTAAAATGATGACCTTGTTTGGCTCAGGCGACCCAGAAGTTGTATCGGGCGGTATTGCACAAGCACTTATAACAACCGAACTGGGTTTAGTCGTGGCCATACCAGCACTCGTTTTAAATGCGCTGTTATCGCGTAAAGCAAAAGCGTATTACAGCCAACTAGAAGGCTTTGCATTACAGCTAAGCCAACTAGAAAAAGGAGATAACAATGTTTGAAAAAATAGTTAGTAACCCTATTTGCTGGTGTATTCTTTTACTCGCTTTATTTGTATACCAGCTGATTTTTCATGACTTACTGCACCTTAAACAATACCAAGCGCAGCGCAAAGGTTATTGGCAAGAAGTTAGCTCTATTTTAACTGCAGCGCTTCCGCTACTTGGTTTATTAGGCACCATTGTTGGTTTGCTTGATACATTTAAAGTAATGGCGCTGGGCCATAACGAGTTAATGAGCGACGCCATTGGTGACGCATTGCTAACAACTCAATTGGGCCTTGTGTGCGCTATTCCTGCGTGGTTAATGCAAGCTTACTTAGCATATTCGCAGCGTAATCCTAAATTACATACGTTAAGTAAACAGTTAGGGTAACACTATGCAATCACGATTAAAGCACAAGCTAGAGCAAGAAGCGGGGCAACATATTGATATGTCGCCGCTACTTGATGTGGTATTTATATTGCTAATATTTTTTATTGTTACAACCGTATTTGTACGCGAAAGCGGCGTTGAGGTTGATAAACCACAAGCCGTATCGGCCAGTCGTCTTGAGCAGCAAGTTATATTTTTAGCAATAACCGACAACCAACAAGTATTTTTTGATGGCAGCCAAATTGGTGTGGCTGGCGTACGTAGTAGTGTCGAGCAAATGTTAAAGCAGCAACAACGCCCTGTGGTTATTCAAGCTGATAAAACAGTACCTACTGAGTTACTTGTTCAAGTAATTGACGAAGCAAAGCTGGCAGGCGCAGCGCAAGTTAACTTAGCTACGAAACAATAATATGCACACGATTAACCCGCTTCAAAAAACAAAAAACAATCGCCATCCGCTGTTTGCATTTGGCCTTAGCCTCATTGTGCTTAGTGCTGCATTACTGCTTTTATGGCTTGGGCAACTTGCTGAACACCATATACAAGACAAAGTGGTTGTACGTGAGATTGCCATGGTGGCACTGCCACCTCCCCCTCCTCCATCAATATCGCAACAGCAAACAAGTGAGCCAATGCAAAGCTTAGCGGTAGAAGGTGCAGGCGCGTCAATCCAAGCCGTAAAAATTAAGATAAAGAGTGATTTAAGTATTGTAAAACCCGATACACCCAACGTAAAAGTAAGCGCGCCACAATGGCAATCAATGAGTGTAAATTGGGATGCATTTAGCTTAAATCAACTCGATGGTCTCCCCACTTTACTTACTCCCGTCAAGGCCGTTTTACCAAAAAGCTTAACCCGCCGAGGTGTTGATGTATTTACTGTAAAACTCGATGTATTTATTGATGAAAGTGGCAAGTTAAGTTTAATTGAGGTAGTCCAAAACCCATACCCTGAACTTAAACCAGCTATCAACAAAATTATTAAACAAAGCCGCTTTAGTGCACCTAAAAAAGAAGGTGAAACCGTACGCGCTCGCTTTATTTGGCCAATCGAATTTAAACCTTAAGCCTATTAAAATGAAAAATATGAATATATTTAAAACGCTAAAACCATTAACTTTCGCACTGTTTACGACTGTAATGTGCTCACTCCCTTTATTAGGTGTAAGTAGCGTGCATGCAAGCGCTGCTAGTACGCCATTAAAAAGTGCGCCACTAAAAGTAACGTTATCGCCTAGCGATCCAACATGGCAGTTGGCTATAAATAATAAATTACTAGGCCCCACAGAGGTTCTTATTGAGCCGACCGAGCGCGGTTTTGCTCGCCAAGTACAACCACTATTACAAGCCGGTAATTACAGTGAAGTTGCGGCGCTATTTAAAGGCCGTGATATAAGCCAAGATAGCACTGCTTTAAACTTATTACGTGCACAAGTTTTGCTTTCAACAAAAGACTTTAATAACGCTGAACTAGCTTACTTAGCGTGTTTAAAAGCTTCATCTGATTTAGTAAAAGCACACCAAGGTTTGAGCCTTTTATACATGCAACAAGCAAAGTATGACAAAGCACAAACACACTTAGTACGCACTATTGAACTTGGTCAGGCTGACGCACAAAGTTATGCGCAACTTGCTTATATACACGTGCAGCATAGCCAACCTTGGAGCGCAGTAGCGGCGTACCGCCAGGCGCTAATGCTAGCGCCAGAAACAAGCCAATATCAACAAGGGCTATTGTTTGCGTTAATTGAATCGGGTGATTTAAGTCAGGCAAGTGCATTACTAAAAGAATTACTTAATAAAAGCCCTGATAAAGCTGAACTTTGGCTGCAACGTGCACAAATAGCGTTACAGCTTGATCAAAAAAAGCAAGCGCTTGCTGCTATTGAAGTGACCTTAAAACTCAACCCTAAAGATACCAGTAACCAGCTTTTAGCAGCCCAGCTGCATTTAACTGAAGGCAGCACTGAACGCGCAGTGAGTTTATTAAAGCAAGGTTTAAAACACGCCACTAAACAGCAGCAAGTTGAAGTTATTAATACCACGATGCAAACTTTAGGCTGGCTTGTATCTCAACAAAAATGGGATTTAGCTAAAGATCTAATAGGCAGCGCAAAAAGATTAACTAAGCAGCTACCCCGTGATGAACAAGCGCAGTTTTCAGTATACAGCGCACAAATTGCTATGCAACAAGGTAATACTAAACGTGCTCTTAAAAGCTTAAATAATGCACTTAAAATAAACCCGAATTTAGGTGATGCCCTACTTAGTTTAGCAAGTATATATCGTAGTAAAGGCCAACTCACCCAAGCTAAACTTATGTATGTTCGTGCACAAGCTCTACCTGATTACCAACTATCGGCATGGCTTGGATTATCGCAAATAGCGATCGATTCTAAAGACTACCCGAGCGCGCTAAAGCATCTTAGAAAAGCATTACAAGCCAACCCACAACGCCAGGACTTAATTACTAATATTCGCGCCCTTGAGAATATAGTGCGCCAAGAAGGGTAAGTTTGACGCCGTGGTTAAACTGACTTGTAGACGCACAGCTTGCTGGCGTGATGGGCAAAGCCCATAAAAAAACAAACGGTGCAGCTCGTAAGTAGAATAAATTAAAAGCTGCACTTCTCACTTGAGCAAGCTCGTTTACAATGTATATTAAAGCGTTACCAATTTTGCATTTCGACTATACGTGATTGCGTGCGTGCATATTTAAAGCTCAACTTTTTACCTTTATATAAATGCTCAATGTCGGTTTGCGCATTTATTACCAGCAATTTATGGCAATCGTAAAACTCATCGACTAAGGCAATAAAGCGCCGTGCTTCGTCGTCAAAAGTATGCTCATCAAGCGTTTGTTTTTCGCGTTGGTAACTATCTTCTATACCGTGAACAATAACTTTACCCGTTGCTTTAGCCCCCATTTGCGGCACGTTCGATACATATAACACATCAAATTTGGTTGCTAAAAACATATAATCGTTAGCACTGCGTGGGCCTGAACATAGCGCCATAAAATCAATCATCAAGGCATTATCGGCTCTTAATAAATAAGGTAAATCGCGCCCATGCACACTAACTGTATTGCTGCATGTTACAGCCGGATACAAAGCTAAAAACTCATTTTGAAAATCGCGTTTAGGTAAATTAATAAAATAGTGACGACTGTTTTTACCATATCTAAAGCGGTGATCATCCTCCCCTGCAACGTTAATTATATGACAATGGTTATTAATTAAATCGATAGTAGGTAAAAATCGCGCTCGTTGCAGGCCGTTGTAATAAAGCTGCTCTGGCTTTGCGTTCGATGTGGCCACCAGCACAACACCTTGTTCAAACAACGCATTGAACAATCTGGCCATAATCATGGCATCGCCAATGTCGCTCACAAAAAACTCGTCAAAACACAGTACTCGAATATTTTTAGCCCACTGTTTTGCAATTAGAATAAGTGGATTTTTTTGACCTTGTAGCTGTGAAAGTTGGGTATGCACTTGTGCTATAAAATGATGAAAATGCAGCCGTTGCTTTTGCTCAATAGGTAGGTTTTTATAAAATAAATCCATTAACATGGATTTACCGCGTCCTACGGGTCCATATAAATAAATGCCTTTTATTAAGGGCGCTTTTTGCCACCATGATGTGTGAGCTTGAAGTTGCTCGCTTAGCGTATTTAAAGCTTCCACCGCATTTTGCTGCGCTGCATCAAAACACAGTTCACCTGTGTCTATTTTTGCTTGGTAAAGGCTTAAAATTTGTGTGCTGTGCACTGTCATGGTATTTCACTATCGGCTATAATCGCGCCCATTGTAGCCGACTAAAAATGTGAACCAAAATGAAATTCCCTTGCCGCTTAGATAAATTTATTAGCCACTTAGCTGAAATACCGCGCACCCAAGCTCGCGCTAGTATTAAGCGAAAAGAAGTAAGCGTTAATGGCGAAGTAATCACATCACATAATTTTCAGCTAGCCCAGCAAGATGAAGTACTGCACCAAGGTGCGCCTTTGGTATTTTTAGGTAAGCGCTATTACATGCTAAATAAACCTGTTGGCTATGTATGCGCTAACAGCGATGAGCTTCATAAAACTGTTTTTGACTTACTTGATGAGCCAAATATGAGCGACTTTCACGTGGCAGGTCGTCTTGATATAGATACCACCGGGTTAGTTATTATTACTAATGATGGCGATTGGTCACATAAAATTACGTCGCCTAAAAACAATAAATTTAAAACCTACCTAGTAGAAACTCAAGAGCCTATTACCGATGAAGCACTTGAGCAATTACGTACAGGTGTCATGCTGCATAACGAAAAAGATTTAACCCGCCCAGCTATTGCCGAACGACTTGCTAATTACGGACTGCGTTTATCAATAAGTGAAGGAAAGTATCATCAAGTTAAGCGTATGCTTTACGCGGTAGATAACAAAGTGGTTGAGTTACATCGCGAGCAGATTGCGGGGATTACCCTAGATGAAAACTTGGCTAGTGGTGAATATCGATTATTAACACCCGAAGAAATTAAGTTATAAAAGCGCTTCAAAGGAGCTAAGGCTTGGACTATTAGTTAAAACAATATAGCCAAACTTTTACTTGAGCCTGTTGGCTTGCTCTACTAAAATAGCGCCCTTCAAAATTACTAAGGTCGGCCGTGTTAGTTAACTACAATCCCCCTATGAGTCCGTATTTAACGATACTTTTTCAGGATGACGACTTACTGATAGTTAATAAACCAAGTGAGTTATTAACTGTCCCAGGTAAAGATCCTAAACATGCCGACAGCTTAATTAATCGTGTTAATCGTGTTTTTCCAACCGCAAGAATAGTGCACCGCTTAGATATGGCGACTTCTGGCATACTGTGCCTTGCCATGAATAAAGCAGCGCACAGACATTTAAGTATGCAGTTTCAAGAGCGCGAAACAGCGAAACGTTATATCGCACGTATATACGGACACCTTGAAGCTGAAACAGGATCAGTAGATTTACCCCTTATTTGTGATTGGCCTAATCGCCCTAAACAAATGGTTGATCACGACAGAGGTAAACCTTCACTTACGCATTTTAAAATACTTGAGCGTGAAGAAAATGCAACCCGTGTAGAGCTAACTCCCATCACTGGTCGCTCGCATCAGTTACGTGTGCATATGTTAAGCTTGGGTCACCCTATTTTAGGTGACAGGCTTTACGCCCATAAAGAGGCACTTGCTGCGGCTCCTCGCTTGCAATTACATGCACAAATGCTGAAGTTAAAGCATCCCGTAACTGAGCAAGTACTTACTTTTGAAGCTGAGCCAGAATTTTAACCGGCGCAAATACTTCGTAAATTATTAAACTTTTAGATAACCTTGCCGATACCTAACTAATTGTCATTAGTTAGGTGCGTTATGCTATTTTCACGGTTTTTAAAGGCAGCTTTTTATATACAGCTCAGCTGTGCGCTACTTTTAGCTAACCCAGCCTGCGCGGCTGAACATATTGCCCCACCTAGTCTATCAAGTATTGAAAATAGCGACATTGAGCGACTACTGCCAAGTGATGAAATAAAGCCAATATTAGCGGGTGAAACGGAATTTTTAAGCCTTTACAGCGAGTATATGAGTAGTAATTTTAGAGGTATCGTAATACTTATACCCGACTGGCATTCTTCACCTACCAATAACTCCGGTATGGGCTACTTGCGCAAAGAGCTTAATAATTTAGGCTACAGCACCTACGCAATGACAGTGCCCGACATTGACTGGCAAGCAAGTAAAATGGCCGAAGCAATGCCCAGCGAAACCGAAGCTGCGCCTAGTAAAGCCGATGAACCTGCATCACCCGACACAGCAACAAACGCACAATCACAGCCTGCAAAAATCAAAGATGAGCCTCATTACGTAAATGCAATTGAAAAAGTAACTGACGACATACTTGATGACTATAAAATAAATCTCATTTCTCGGTTTAATGCGCTGTATCAAACCGCTATGGAAGATTCGAGTAATATAGTGGTTATTGCACAAGGTACAAGTGCGGGTGTGTTGTTGGAGTACTATGCAGATTTTCCAGATGAGAGACTAGATGCGTTTATAAGTTTGAGCAGTTACTTACCTAATACTAAACGTAACGAAAGTTTGAGCCAAACAGCGTCACTTGTTACACCCGCCTTACTTGATATTTACTACGCAAATGACAGCACAGACATTTTAATGAGCCTTAAAAGTCGTCAGCGCTGGGTTAACCGAAATGCAAAATTTGATTACCGCCAACGCCAATTGTTTGGCCTGCGCGATCAACCTGGTCAACACGCACGCCTAACAAAAGAAATAGACGGGTTTTTACGCCGACTTTTTTAAATACTCATAAGCGGCTTGAATATCTTGGCTCTTTTTAACTGCCAATTCCATCATGTGCTTTGGTAAACCTTGCGATACTAATTTATCTGGATGATGTTGCGACATAAGTTTACGGTACGCTACTTTTATATCACGTTGCGTTGCATCGCTATTTAAGCCTAATAACGCCAATGCTTGCGCACGGTTCATATTATTATTTGGCGGTACATGATGGCCAGAACCCTCACGGTAACTACTACTTTGACCTTGGCTTTGTTGCTGCTGATTAAAGCGCTGTTGTTGCTTTCTAAAGTTAAACTCAGCTTGATAACGTTTTAATACAAATGCAAAGTGTGTTTTAGAAATGCCTAGCTGTTTACTTACTTCTGCTAATAATTGCTTTTCTTGTTCGGCTAATACCCCGTCAGAAAACGCCATT
Organism: Pseudoalteromonas sp. LC2018020214; assembly: GCF_016598755.1. Classification (NCBI taxonomy): domain Bacteria; kingdom Pseudomonadati; phylum Pseudomonadota; class Gammaproteobacteria; order Alteromonadales; family Pseudoalteromonadaceae; genus Pseudoalteromonas; species Pseudoalteromonas sp. LC2018020214. The sequence continues at coordinate 630,144 of NZ_CP066804.1, read as the reverse complement.
TGTATTTGTATTTCTAAAAACAACTGTATTAGATCGCTTCGTTTAGCAAAGCGTTCTTTAAAATCGTGTACTGTTTCTTTAAGTGAAAAGTCGCTCTCTTTACCTGACTGAAATGCATGTTGTGCTTCGCGGCGTTCTTCGCCCTTTAAGCCCATTTCGTCCATGAACAAGTTAGCCGCTTTTATATGTATTTCGCTCACTCGGCCATTCGATTTTGCAATGTGCCCCATAACAGCAAAGCAACTTGAAAAGAATAAAGCTTGGCGCTCGTGAACATCGTCACCACTAAATAAGCTAGAAAAACCGCCTGCTTTATCAAAGTTATTTTTTAAGCTTTTATCAAATAAATGACCTAGGTATAAACCTAAAATAGCACCAAATATTTTGCCAAACATAAAGCCAAAACAAAAACCGAGAATTTTTCCCCACATCTATAATACTGCCTTCTTAAAAATTGAGTTGTTACGCCTCAAGGCGCGTGTTTAATTGGTTTAAACGCTCTGGTGTACCAATGTCATCCCACTGCCCTATGTAGAGCTCAGTAGAGACTAAATGTTCATTTAGCTTTTCACGTAAAATAGGCCCTAAAGGGCGAATACCTTGCGTTAATCCTTTAAAAAAATCAGCCTTATAGCGGCCAATCCCTGAAAATGTATATTTTTGACTCTCAGCCGGCAAATGGCTCAACGCAAAGTCGCCATCTGGATTGTGTGGCGGGTTTTCTATAAGCACTATGTGCGCCTCACCGGGTTGTAAATGAAGTTGCATTAGCGCACTTACATCATAGTCGGTGTATACATCGCCATTTATTACAATGAACGAGTCGCCCAACAACGGTAACGCTTCAATAATACCGCCGGCAGTTTCAAGGCCACCTTCAACTTCTTGGCTATAAAGTATATTTACGCCAAATTGTCTGCCATCTTTAAAGTAGTCTTTTATTTTATCCCCCTGCCACGCAAGGTTTATTACAATATCGGTAATGCCGGCTGCTTTAAGGTTATTTATATGGTGCTCAATAAGTGGTTTTTCTGCCACTTTTAACATTGGCTTTGGCATATTTTGCGTTAGCGGCATCATTCTTTGCCCGCGCCCTGCAGCTAAAATCATCGCTTTCATGAGCGCTCCTTTGCTAACTTTTCAGTCACTTTTGGTACTATGGTATTTTTTGTCCACTCACTCAATGCTTTAAGCTCTGGGTAAATTGCTGCTACTTCAATAATGTAATCAAGCGTCGGTAAAATATTATCTAAATAACCTGTTTTACCATCGCGTAAATACAATCGACAAAATATACCCGCAGCCTTTAAGTGGCGCTGTAATCCGGTTAAATCAAACCAATATTTAAACTCATCGAATGAAGTGTTAGCCAGTAAATTTTGAACTGTAAATTCTTGATAAGCAAAATCAAGTAAACTTGTTAACTCTTGCTCTGGCAATTTAAAGTAGCAATCGCGCAGTAGCGATACTAAGTCGTAGCAAAGCGGCCCGCGTACAGCATCTTGATAATCTATAATGGCCCACTGGCCGTCACTATTCATAATATTACGGCTATGGTAATCACGATGAACGGTAACCGTAGGTTGCTCAAGCATCGCCTTTATTAATAGCTCTGAACTTGTTTGCCACATTATTTTTTGTTCGGTACTGAGTGACTCATTAATAAAGTCGCTTACTAACCACTGGCTAAATATATCAAGCTCTAGCTTTATAAAATCTTCGTTATACGCTTGCATAGCAGAAGCTGTGGGCGTTTTTGCCCACTGAGCACTTAAATTAATTAATGCTTGGTAATGCTCGGTGCGATTTGCATCATCAAGCATGTCAGCTAGGTGCGTACTGCCTAAATCACTGAGAATAAAAAAGCCCTGTTTCTCATCGCTTGCAATAATAGTGGGAAGTAAAAAACCTTGCTCAACAAACACCTGGTTTAGCGAAATGTAAGGTTCGTTATTCACTTTTTTTGGATCTGAGTCCATCACTATTAAATGTTTATTATCGTGATTTAAACGATAATAACGGCGAAAGCTAGCATCACCCGTGATCGCGTTTAAAGTATGCGACTTGGCATTAAGGTGTGTGTTTATAAATTGTTGTAAATTCTCAAAGCGTGTCATTTTATTAGATATCTATTTTTATAGGTCAATTACTGTAATTGCCATTATTTTCCTTTATTATGTGTATATTATATTAAACACAAAGTATTAAGGTCGATAAATGAGCAAAACCTGGGGCATATTGATGCTAAGCGTAGTTAGCGCACCATCGCTTGCCGAAACTGAACTGGCACACAACCTTTGTGGCATTTCAATGCAAACCAGAGCTTGGCAACCACTTGAAGGCCTTAACCTTGGTGAAGTTGATATCCAAGCTGATGATGTTGAGCTACTTGGCACTCAAAGCGCTGAATTTACCGGCAATGTTGATATTAACACCCTTAAGATGAGTTTGTCCGCACAAACTGCGTTGATAGACAAACAGCGTGGTTTATTAAATGCAACGGGGCCAATTACTTATCAAGACTACGTAAGTAAAGTAAACAGCACCGGATTAAATGCCGATTTAAATAATTCAGAAGTCAGTTTGTTAGGCGCCGACTACAGCCTAACCGAACAACAAGGTAAAGGCGGCGCTGAAAAGCTCACTGTTAATCAGTCTGGCCTATTACTCATGAATGCAAGCTTTACTACTTGCCCAAGTGACACCCCAGCATGGGAAATTGAAGCTGACGAAATAAACCTTTCACGCGAAGAAGGCTGGGGCGAAACATATAACGCCGTATTGCGTATTTTAGATACACCAGTTCTATATTTACCTTATTTTACATTCCCGCTAGATGAACGCCGTAAATCGGGCTTACTTACCCCGACCATTTCAAGCTCTGACAAATACGGCCTTGAAACAATTACGCCGTACTATTTAAATATTGCACCTAACTTTGATGCCACTATTACGCCTCGTTATATGTCTAACAAAGGGCTGCAATTACAAACAGAGTTTAGATACCTAACAGAGCAACACGAAGGCTTAGTAGGGATTGAATACTTAGATAGTGATGATTCTGAGCCTGATTTGAATGAACGCTACATGTTTCATTGGCAACAGCAAAGCTACCTAGGTGAAAACTGGCGCGCAAACGTTGATGTAACCAATGTGAGCGATGATAACTACATCACCGACTTAACTTCAAACTACGCAAGTAAAACCGATACTCAATTGTATCGTACTGGTTCACTTACCCATTTAGGTGATACATGGCGCACCGATATTAAAGTGCAAAACTTTGAAGTACTCGGCGATCACTTAGAGTCATACACTGCAATACCACAAGTTAATTTTACGCAAACAGCGCCTTGGCGTTTTGATAATTTTGACTTTAGTGTGTCGGGCGAGATTAGTCATTTTACTAATGATTCATCAGAAGTGGCCATAGACAGCGCAACTCGTGTACACGTAGAGCCAAAAGCACGCTACAACTACGCTACGCATGCGTGGTCTTTTTTGTCTGAAGTGAGCTTATTACAAACAAATTATAAGCAAAGCGGAAACTTAACCGGCACGCAATATAGCGATACCGTATCGCGTACTATCCCAAAAGTACGTTTGTACTCTCAGCTTAACTTTGAGCGTGACGCATCTTACTTTTTTGAAGATGGTATACAAACACTAGAGCCGCAAATTCAGTATTTATATACACCTAATAAAGATCAGTCAGATATTGGCTTGTTTGATACAACCAAACTGCAAGATGATTATTATGGTTTATTTAGAGACGTGCGCTTTTCGGGTGTTGACCGTATAGCAGCTGCTAATCAGTTTACTTTAGGTGCTACAACGCGCTTATTTGATAAAAAACAAGAAGAAGTGTTTAACTTTAGTGCGGGCCAAATATTTTATTTAAGTGACGATGCTAAGCCAACAGAGCAAGGCTTAAACTCAGACACTAATTATAATGCACTATTTGCAGCTCAAACCATGTTACATTGGCACCGCCGTTGGTACCTCGCTGGAGGTATTCAATACGATACAGATGGCAAGCAAATGGTACAGTCAAATGTAACGCTTGATTATAAAGGTGATAATAATCAGCTAGTACAATTGAACCATCGCTATGCAAATGATGTCTCAGGAAATACAATCGAGCAAGCAGGTGTATTTACAAGTATTCCTATTAGCGACGAATGGCAATTTATTGCGAGCTATCATCGAGATCTTGAAAACAACAGAAGTATCGAAGTATTGAGCGGATTACAGTATGAATCATGCTGTTGGGCTATCCAAATTACTGGCCATCGCCAAATTGAAACTGATTTAAATCAGTCAATAGGACAAGAACAAGCAACTTTTGATTCAGGTATTAGTTTGAATTTTGTATTAAAAGGACTTGGCAGTAAAAGCCGTTATGATGCACAAAAATTATTACAACAAGGTATTTTTGGCTATCGTAGACCGTATTTTCTTAGTAACTAGAGTACTATCAGCAAGAGTAGTAAAAAGAATATGAATTTAAAAAAATTATTAACATCAGCAGTTTTAAGTGCCAGCCTTTGTCAAAGTGTAATGGCTGCACCAGTAGAAATAGATAAAGTTATTGGCGTTGTAAACCAAGGCGTAATTTTAAAAAGCGAAGTAGACACCATAATTGATCGTGTTAAAAAGCAAGCACAAGAACAAGGCCAGCAATTACCAAAAGATGAAACACTTCGTGTACAAGCTGTAGAGCGTTTAGTTAATCAAGCGCTTATGATGCAAATGGCTGAGCGTATGGGGTTACAAATCTCAGACAGCCAACTCGATCAAACTCTCGCTAACATGGCAAAAGAGCAAGGCGGAACAATTGCCGACTTACGCCGCACTATTGAAGGTTCGGGCGAAAGCTTTCAAGCTTACCGTGAAGAAATTCGTAAAGAAATCACAACGCAGCAAGTAACACGTGCAAGCGTTGATCGTCGTATTTATATTAGCGAACAAGAAGTTGATAACCTTTTAAAAATTATGGAAACCCAAGGTCAAAGTGCTGAAGAGTACGACATTGGTCATATTTTAATAGATATCCCTAACGATGCGACAGCTGACGAAATTGCTGATGCAAAAACACGTGCAGATAAAGTTATTGAGCTATTAAACGATGGCCAAGAATTTAAGCGTATTGCTATTTCATCATCAAGCGGCTCTAAAGCACTTGAAGGTGGACAACTTGGTTACATGGGCATTAACGAAATGCCATCGCTTTTTGCTGAAGCAGTAAAAGGCCAAAAGAAAGGCGCTATTGTTGGCCCACTTCGCTCTGGTGCTGGTTTTCATATCATTAAAGTACAAGACGTTCGTGGTCTACAAGTTGTAGAAACAACTGAAGTACGTTCACGCCATATACTTATTAAACCTTCAATTATTTTAAGTGAAGAAAAAGCACGCTCAATGCTTGCAGGCTTTGCAAAAGACTTACGTGCAGGAACAGCCGACTTTGGTGAACTTGCTAAAGAGTACTCAGAAGATCCAGGCTCTGCACTTAAAGGTGGCGAGTACGATTGGACAGATCCAACTACCTACGTACCTGCGTTTAAAGATACATTACTTTCTCTTAAAGAAAATGAAATAAGCGAACCGTTTAGAACACAGTTTGGTTGGCATATCGTGCAGTTACTTGGCAAACGTGTAGCTGATAAAACTGAACTAGCTAAACGTAACCGTGCTCACGGTATGTTGTTTAACCGTAAATTTAAGGAAGAAAGTTTTAACTGGCAGCAAGAAATGCGCGAGCAAGCTCACGTTGAAATTTTCCCTATAGACCAATAAATATGACTCTAAGAATTGCTATTACACCGGGTGAACCAGCCGGTATTGGCCCAGATTTACTACTCACGCTTGCTCAGCAAGCGTGGGACGCTCAACTAATAGCGATTGCTGATGGCAAACTATTAAAAGAGCGTGCAAAGCATTTAGGCTTAACAATAAACTTAATTGAATTTGATGATAATGCCCCTGCCATAGCAGCACCTGCGGGCAGTTTGTATATTCATCAGGTTGATTTAGGTGCGGATGTAGAGCTTGGCGTACTAAACGACGGTAATGGCCAATACGTGTTAGATACCTTGCGTATAGCAAGTGAAAAAAACATGGATGGCACGTTCGATGCGGTTGTTACGGGTCCTGTTCACAAAGGTATTATTAACAAAGCGGGCATTTCATTTAGCGGACACACTGAGTATTTTGCGCAGCAATCAAATACTGCAGATGTAGTTATGATGCTTGCAACTGAAGGTTTACGCGTTGCACTTGTAACCACGCATATTCCACTTGCGTATGTATCGCGTGCCATTACTCCTGAGCGCTTAACTAAAGTAGCGGGTATTTTAAATCACGACCTACAAACTAAGTTTGGGATAGAAAAACCACGTATTTTAGTGTGTGGCTTAAACCCACATGCAGGTGAAGATGGCCATTTAGGCCGTGAAGAAATAGAAACAATCACCCCAACGCTTGAAATACTTAGAAGCGAAGGGATGAATTTAATTGGCCCACTACCCGCCGACACCTTATTTCAACATAAATACCTATCTGAAGCAGATGCAGTACTTGCTATGTATCACGATCAGGGATTACCTGTGCTAAAATACAAAGGATTTGGTAAATCGGTAAATATTACCCTTGGCTTACCATTTATTCGCACCTCAGTTGACCACGGTACTGCTCTCGATTTAGCAGGGACTGGTACAGCTGACGTTGGCAGTTTTGAATTAGCGATCCGCGAAGCAATTAAGCTCGCCCAAGAAAAAGCACAAAATCAATGACCGATAAAGTACATTTAGGACACCGCGCTCGTAAGCGTTTTGGGCAAAACTTTTTATTTGATGAATCTATCATCGATAAAATAGTCTCTGCGATTGATCCTAAACCAGAAGACAACTTAGTAGAAATTGGCCCCGGCCTTGGCGCAATTACTGAGCCAGTAGCCGACTTAAGCGGCCATTTAACGGTTGTTGAATTAGATAAAGACTTAGCACAACGATTAATTGAACATCCATTTTTGGGTCCTAAATTAACGGTTAACCAAGGCGATGCAATGACGTTTGACTTTGCAAGCTTGGTTCGCGATGACAAAAAATTAAAAGTGTTTGGTAACTTACCTTACAATATTTCGACACCGTTATTGTTTCACCTTTTTGAATTTTCAGATCATATTGAGCACATGCACTTTATGCTTCAAAAAGAAGTAGTAAAACGCATGGTAGCAGGCCCAGGTAGTAAAACATTTGGCCGCTTAAGCGTAATGACTCAATACTACTGTAATGCAATGCCGGTTGTTGAAGTGCCACCTGAGTGCTTTAAACCAGCGCCAAAAGTTGACTCTGCTGTTATTCGTTTAATACCTAAAAAGCCAGAGCAACGTACAGCAAAAAGCGTTAAAATTTTAAACACCGTGTGTTTAGAAGCATTTAACCAGCGCCGTAAAACGCTACGTAATAGTTTAGGTAACTTACTTACCGCAGAAGAACTAACTAGCATTGGCATTGATATAACGCTGCGTGCTGAGCGCTTATCTTTACAACAATTTATTGATATAGCTAACTGGATTTATGACAACAAGCAGTAACATTGGATCGCCTGTAAAGGTATCTGTAGAAACATTTTACGTAGAAGGCCAATCTCAACCTGAGCTTGAAAAATACGTATTTGCTTACTCGGTAACAATTAAAAACCATAGTTTATGCAGTGCAAAATTACTGAGCCGCTATTGGTTAATTACCGATGCAAATGGCAAACAAGTAGAAGTTGAAGGCGAAGGCGTTGTTGGCGAAATGCCAGATATTGGCCCAGGCGAAAGCTATAAATACACCAGCGGTGCAATTTTAGATACACCTGTAGGCACTATGCAAGGCCATTACACGTTACGCAACGAGTTTGGCTCTGAGTTTCAGGCGCCTATTAATGTGTTTCGTTTGGCTTGCCCTAACATTTTGCATTAAGCACTTAGATGGCAGATTATGCGATAGGTGATTTACAAGGGTGTTTTAGTGAATTTAACACCCTTTTACAACGGGTTGATTTTAACCCAAGTAAAGATCACCTATATTTAGTTGGCGACATAGTTGCTCGCGGGCCAGACTCCCTAGCCTGCTTAGACTATATTTACCAACACCAAAATAGTATGACCATCACTTTAGGCAATCACGACCTTCACATGATTGCCTGCTACTTTCTTAACAAACCCACTAATCCAAAAGATAAATTAAACTCAATATTTGAAAGCCCTAAATTGGCTAACTACATCGCTTTTTTACAAACCCAGCCATTGGCTTTAGAGCTTATAAAACATAACTGTTTTATATCTCACGCGGGGTTAAACCCTGATTGGTCTGTTGAAGATGCGCTAAAACAAGCTCAATTTGCACAAAGCTGTTATCAATCAAGTAACGCAAAAGCGTTTTTTGAACACATGTACCAGGCTCACCCCGCTAGGTGGTCTAACACCCTTGATGACTTTGCAAAGTTTAGATACATAGTTAATTACTTTACCCGCATGCGTTTTTTAACAAGTGATAACAAACTCGAGCTTAATGCAAAGGGTGCAATAACCGACAGCGAAACTCTCATTCCTTGGTTTAACCACCCCAATATAGCTAAATCTAAACACGATATTATTTTTGGCCACTGGGCCGCACTTGAAGGTAGAACAGGTAATTCACGGGTTCACGCCCTAGATACAGGCTGCGTATGGGGTAACACCATGACCCTAATGGAGCTGAGTACTAAAAAAGTAATTGTAGAAAAATCCCACCTTTCGTCTAAATAAACTGAAAAAAAACAATACATCTGTTAGATTTATCAATTAATAGTTAAAATTAATTAAAGTAATTGATTTTAATTACTTAACTTATTGGTACAAACGCCGATAAGTCTTAATTGAAGTACTTTTTGAGTGGAAATCTTATGAACCTGACAGTAAGCCAGCGTATTTGGGGTGGTTTTATATTTATCACACTATTATTATTAATAATTGGTGGTAATTCCCTGATAAAAATTGCAAATATTGACCGTTCCACTCAAAAAGTGAACCAACTATCACTCCCAGCATTAAATAAAAGCTCTGAGCTACAAGCCGAATTTATTTTAATGAGTAAATCAGCTCAAGCGAGCTTTTACACGACATCAGCCAATGAGCTTGCGCCAATAAAAGCGCAGGTCTTTGAGCAAAAACAGCAATTCAACACGCTGCACCGTGAGCTTCAAGACGTAGTAAAAAACGATGCTGCACTTAATCAAAGCAGCCAAAATGTAGAAAAAACTTATTTAAGCTTTTTAAGCACCGTTGAAAATTTATTAGAAGACAAAGGCAAGCAACTAGCATTAAATAAAACATTAAAAGCACAATTAGAAAACATAGAGCTAAGTGCAGAAGATGCTAACTCTGTTGTACTCGATATTATCGACATTGACGGGTTTGAACAAAACCACCCTCGCGCTTATCAAGCTGCAAATAATTTAGAAAACAACTTTATGTCGGTAGTTAGTAACAGCACCGACATGCTAACCGTTAAAACGCTTAACACTCTCGATATTGTTAAAAACGAGCAAACGTATTACCTTGAAGAAGTAATACGTACCGTTGATTTAATTAAGCCAGCAATAGAGCAAACGCATAGCGACTTATATTCAAGCCTAAAAGAGTATGTTGATGTTTTAGAAAATAACATAAAGGGCAGTAACAGCTTAGCAGCAAACAAAAAACGTTTAATTGATTCGATTACGCTTACGCAATCAGAGCTTGCACAGTCAGAGCAAGCCACCAAAATGGCACTTAACCAAATTGACGAGCTAGTTAATCAAGCAAGTGACGTTGCGTTTAAATTGCAACAAGGTGTGCGCAGCGATGTAGACTCAGCTAATTTATGGACCTGGGTTGGTATGGTTATAGCCACTCTTTTAGCTATTGTGATTGCCATTATTACTGTTAGCCGCATTACTAAACCACTTGCCGAAGTTAATCGCATTTTAGATATTGTTGCCAGTGGCGACATGACACAACGTTTAGACGACAGCGCTAAAGACGAGTTTGGCGAACTATCTAAAAGTTGTAACACGCTAATTGACAGCCTGCGCAGCCTAATTAAAGGTATTATTTCGCGCTCTACTCAGCTTGCAGCAGCATCAGAGCAAACATCAGCCATTACCTCAGAATCAAGCCAAGCAATTCGTAACCAGCAAGCACAAGTTGAACAAGCAGCCACTGCAACAACCGAAATGAGTAGTACATCGCAAACGGTTAGTAACAGCGCTCAACAAGCACTTAGCGAAATTAAAAATGCTGATAAAGAAGCTGAACGCGTTAAAGGTATTTCGAATAACAACAAAGCAACGATTGAACAGCTAGCACGTGAAGTAGACGACGCCTCACAAGTAATTAATAAACTGCATCAAGATAGCGCATCAATAGGCAGCATTTTAGATGTAATACGCGGAATAGCGGATCAAACGAACCTACTTGCTCTAAATGCCGCAATTGAAGCTGCACGAGCTGGTGAATATGGCAGAGGCTTTGCTGTTGTAGCTGACGAAGTACGCTCTCTAGCGAGTAAAACTCAAGAGTCGACCCAAGAGATACAATCAATGATTGAGTCGCTACAAACAGGCGCAGAGGCTGCGGTAACGGCTATGAGCAAAGGTAAGCAACGTGCGGTATCGTGTGTTGAACAAACCGACCTAGCAAGTAGCGCACTTGATTCGATTACATTTGCAGTTTCGCAAGCCCACGACGTAAGTGAAGAAATTTCGACTGCCGCACTTGAGCAACAACAAGTAGCACAAGAAATTAGCGAACGCCTTGAGTCGATTGTAGCCATCGCAGAGCAAACAGCCGAAGGCGCAAACCAAACCAACATCTCAAGTTCAGAAGTAGCAAAACTTGCTGAAGAGCTTCGCTTGTCGGTAGACGAATTTAAAGTTTAAATTTATTAAAACAATTAAAAAACCCCGATGGTACACAGTACCATCGGGTTTTTTGTTTATAAGACCTTTAGAAATGAGATGTAAAACCTCACCTACAACATACACACACCCTGCAGATGCGAATTTACTTCGCGCTCATCTAACCTAACTTTACCAAAGCGAGGTATAAAACTAAAACCTCACCTACAACATGCACACACCCTGTAGGTGCGAATTTACTTCGCGCTCATCTAACCTAACTTTACCAAAGCGAGGTATAAAACCTCACCTACAACATACACACACACCGTAGGTGCGAATTTATTTCGCGCTCATCTACTTTACCAAAGCGAGGTATAAAAGCTCACCTACAATATATGCCACCTGTAGGTGCGAATTTACTTCGCGATCATCTACCTTAACTTTACCAAAGCGAGGTATAAAACCTCACCTACAACATCCCCCCTGTAGGTGCGAATTTACTTCGCGCTCATCCAACTTAACTTTACCAAAGCGAGGTGTAAAACCTCACCTACAATATGCAAGCCCTGCAGATGCGAATTTACTTCGCGCTCATCTAACTTAACTTTACCAAAGCGAGGTATAAAACCTCACCTACAACATGCACACACCCTGTAGGTGCGAATTTACTTCGCGCTCATCTAACCTGACTTTACTTCGCGCCCTCTTAATTTGAAACCTCTGCTACCTTTAATAAAAAGTATTGAAAGACTGTAAAAATGTATCGTTCTGATTTATTGCGAAAAGGCAGAGTATCATTAACAAATCGATTTTACTCAATCACACTAGTGGCACACAAAAGAGAAAACATATTTATTTCTATGGATATTAATCGTTTGATAATCACAGAAATGAAAAAGATAGAAACGCAAGAAGCAGCTAAAACAATAGCATTTGTAATTATGCCAAATCATATACATTGGCTAATTCAATTAGGAACTAAGAAAACGCTGTCTGATGTAATTAAGTTATTTAAAGGCCGTTGCTCTAAAGTAACCCGTGACGACTTAGGTATGAATAAATTATGGCAACGTAACTACTATGATCACATGATTAGAAATGAAAATGATTTACTAAACAATGCTAGATATATTATTGCTAACCCTTTGCGGGCTAAAATCGTAGATAAAATTGCTTTATACCCTTACTGGGATTGTATTTATATAAAATAAAAAGCGAGGTATAAAACCTCACCTACAATATATGCTTCCTGTAGGTGCGAATTTACTTCGCGCTCTTATAATTTAACTTTAAAAAAGCGAGGTATAGAACCTCACCTACAATATATGCCCCCTGTAGGTGCGAATTCACTTCGCGCTTATGTAATTTAATTTTACCAAAGCCAGATAATAAAACCTCATCTACAATTTATATACATCAATTACTAACTACTAATATATCGCTTTTTTCTTCCTTACTTAGGCGTTTATTGCTAACCTCGCGTTAACGTTTTTACTTAAACAATTTTTTGCTAACGGAATAATTATGCTCAAAAAAATATCACTGTTTATCGGGATGGCAATCAGTGCAAATGCTGTTGCTAAAGGTGGCGTATCACCCTACTTACCTTTAAATCAAGCCCCGGAACTTGAGCACCAAGTACAACGACTTTTAGCCGTAAGTAAAAACACACACATTATGAGTAAACCTTATAAGTCTCACGACATTTATCGAATATTACAAACCATAAGGTATGACTACCCTGAGCTTTACCACACACTTACTTATCAAATTAATCCTTATATACAATCAAGCGCAACCACTCTTGCTAAAGTAACTTTATCAGCAGGCACGAATGAAAAGAACATACCAAATCAACGCGGCCAAACAACAAAAACAAACTTAATAGTTGAAGGTGGTGCTTATTCTAATTTTGGTGATTACTTCGGTATGAGTGCTGTGGGTATAGCCAACGAGGATGAAATATTACTAACGCAAAGTATCATGTACTTAGGCTTCAAATATGCACAACTTGATATCGGTTATAGAGAGCATTGGTATTCACCTTTTAACAACAGCGCAATGTTACTCAGCACACAAGCCGAAACAACTCCATCTATATCCATAAGTAATGTAGCCCCCATAACTAGCTTTAATATTCGATACGATATGTTTATTACTCAACTCTCTGAGCAAAGAGGTATCTTAAAAAACAAAAGAGTCGAAAACGCAGAAGATCGAGAGTATGAACCCGGAAAACCTTACTTATTCGGCCTGCATACTAGCTTAGCAATAACTGACAATCTGACTGTCAGTTTAAGCCGTCTCATGCAGTTCGGTGGGGGACCAAGAGATGTATCATTAAAAGATTTTGCTGAAGGCTTTTTTAGCCCCGGAAGCAAAGATAATGTTGGCGAAGATGACACAAACGATGTTAACTTTGAATTAGGTGATCAACTAGGTGCTATTGCTTTTGAGTATTCAAACACACTCTATAATACACCTTATGAACTATATGCAGAAATAGCATTAGAAGACACCCTTGGAGGGGATCGCAATAATGCATATAGCTTTGGTTTATTTCTTCCATTTATCAGCGACAAACACAGCTTACGTATCGAACACAGTAACTGGCAAGACCTTTGGTATGCCAATGGTATATATCTAGATGGAAATAGAAATAACGGCAATGTAATTGGCCACTGGGCTGGTGATGAGCATATCTACGACGACTATGTTGCAGCTAAGGCCGTTAGCTTAAATTGGAACTGGCAATTGAATCGAAAAGAGAGTCTACAAACTACATTTAGCAGTTTAAAAAACAAAAGTGATGTTTATACGACCAGCTATGAGTTACAAATAACTTATAATAGAAAGCTTTCTAGAGCAGCTTGGGGAGTTAAAAGCTGGGGTGTAGATTTTTATGGCGGTGAGGATGTATACGGTGACTCATTTGCTAAATTAGGTGTTACGGCCAATTTTAATTAGTAATAGCTGTTTTGTGCTTACATTTAAATTATATCAATTCGCTTAATTAGGTGATCTATTTTGAGGTAATAAAATCGTGTTGGTAACAAGACAAAAATTTCGTTATTTATTTGTTATATATCGGAATTTTTAACACAGTTAGCGTCAGATTTAACCCCTCAAATTTATTAAGTATTATTGTTATTAAGCCAAATAAAATGTATAGCACTTAATGTTATAGACCTTCACACTATATAGATATAAAAAACCCCGTGATTACCACAGGGTTACATACGTATTAAACAATAAGAAGCGAATAGCTTGTTAGTAGTTTAATCACTACCAAATAAATCGCGTGTATAAACTTTGTCTGCAATATCACTGAGTTCTTCAACCATACGGTTAGACACAACAACGTCAGATATTTGCTTAAACTCATTTAAGTCTTTAATTACGCGAGAGTGGTAAAATTCGCTTTCTTCAAGTACTGGTTCGTAAACTACTACCTCAATACCTTTAGCTTTAATGCGCTTCATAATACCTTGTATAGCAGAAGCTCTGAAGTTATCAGACCCTGTTTTCATTACTAAACGATACACGCCAACCACTTTTGGGCTACGCTTAATTATTGAGTCCGCAATAAAGTCTTTACGTGTCGTATTAGCATCAACAATCGCACCAATAATGTTGTTTGGTACATTTGCATAATTTGCACGTAACTGCTTAGTGTCTTTTGGTAAGCAGTAACCGCCATATCCAAACGATGGATTATTGTAATGATCACCAATACGTGGGTCTAAACTAACACCCTGTATAATTTGCTTAGAGTTTAAGCCATGTGCTTCAGCGTAGCTATCAAGCTCATTAAAGTAAGCTACACGCATTGCTAAATAAGTGTTTGAGAACAACTTAATAGCTTCGGCTTCAGTTGAGTCAGTAAAAAGTACTTCAATATCTTCTTTGATAGCGCCTTGCTTAAGTAAGTTAGCAAATACACTGGCGCGCTCACTTTGCTCACCAACAACAATACGCGATGGGTATAGGTTATCGTGTAGCGCTTTACCTTCACGTAAAAACTCTGGTGAAAATATTAAATTACTAATACCCAACGTCTCTTTAATATTTTGCGTAAAACCAACCGGTATAGTCGACTTAATCACCATAACTGCATTTGGGTTATGCGCTATTGCATCTTTAATTACAGCCTCTACAGAGTTTGTATTAAAGTAGTTATTTTCAACATCGTAATCGGTTGGAGTCGCAATAATTACAAAATCGGCATTTTTGTATGCGGCTACTTTATCAGTTGTGGCTGTAAAATTTAAATCACTGCGCGTTAAAAACTCACTAATTTCAGTATCAACAATAGGCGATTGCTTATTGTTTAAAAGCGCAATTTTGTGGTCATCTATATCTAATGCAACCACTTCATTGTGCTGCGCTAACAACATAGCATTAGAAAGGCCTACATAGCCTGTACCAACAACGGCTATTTTCATTTTATTCCCTTAAAGTTTATAATTTTAATCATTTGATTTTACCAGATATCTAAAGTAAAACGAATAAACAACTCGTTCAATTAATTTGTTCTCAGCTAAACATTAATAAACATTTATACTCATCTTAGAAACAACTAAAATGAGGCTATGTACCTACAACTTATAGTTAGTAAGTAATTTACTAAACGTATCAATTTTAGCTTTTCACTTGGCTTAAAAACTTATTGAAGTCTGTACCTAACTTGTCATCACGCATTGCATATTCAACAATAGCTTTAAGATAGCCAAGCTTATCGCCACAATCATGCGAACGCCCACTCATATGAAATGCTTCTACAGTTTCTTTCATCATTAACGCATCAATCGAATCAGTTAGCTGGATTTCACCGCCAGCTCCAACTGGTGTTTTAGCTAGTAAAGGCCATATATTTTTACTTAAAACATAACGCCCTACAACAGCGAGGTTGGAAGGTGCGGCATCTTCATCCGGCTTTTCAACCATCGTCTTAATTGCAGCACTGTGTCCTGGAGTAAGCTCAACACCTCCAATATCAGCGATACCATATTTACTAACATCCTCACGGGCAACTGGCTCAAGCATAATTTGGCTAGCGCGAGTCTCATCAAAACGCTTAATCATCGCAGCTAGGTTTTCAGTCTTTTGATCCGCGGTATAAGCGTCTAAAATAACGTCAGGGAGCAATACTATAAAGTCATTATTACCAACTATAGGCTTAGCGCACAAAATTGCATGCCCTAACCCTTTCGCTTCACCTTGACGTACACTCATAACCGTTACATCAGATGGACAGATTGAACGCACTTCATCAAGTAATGCACGCTTTACACGCTTTTCAAGCGTTGCTTCAAGTTCATAGCTTGTATCAAAGTGGTTTTCGATAGCATTTTTAGAGCTATGTGTAACCAATACAATATCTTTTATACCCGCAGAAACACATTCATTGACGATATATTGAATCAATGGCTTATCTACAATTGGAAGCATTTCCTTAGGAATTGCTTTGGTCATAGGTAACATACGTGTACCAAGGCCGGCAACCGGTATAACAGCTTTCATGGGTAGTCCTTTATTATATTTAGTATTTTAACTTAGCAATTTGAACTTATATCTAAACTGAATCACAATAGTAGTTGAGTAATAAAAGTGAATATAAAGAAAACGCGTATTTTGCTTTTTAATTACTTAAAAAGTAGATATTGAACATCAAAAATTTATGTTTATACCCTTTAAGATAATTTTCATCACGAACTGGGTGCACCGAGGATACGGAAACGCTTCACGCTACACCGAGGAGTAATGAGCTCTTCTCTTTCACTTCTCTGTATTCTCTGTGGTGATAACAATCTCTTAATCACTTTATGAGCATTTAGCCCAAAACAATTTTACCACCGAGAGCACAGAGGCGCCTCCCGCTACACAGAGAAGTTATTAGATCTTCTCCTTCACTTCTCAGTGGTAATAATAATGCCTTAATTACTTTATGAGCATTTAGCCCAAAACAATTTTACCACCGAGAACACCGAGGCGCTGCGCGCTACACTGAGAAGTTATTAGATCTTCTCCTTCACTTCTCGGTGGTGATAATAATGTCTTAATTACTTTATGAGCGAGGTATAAAACCTCACCTACATAACAATTTTACCACCGAGGGCACAGAGGCGCTGCACGCTGCACTGAGAAGTTATTAGATCTTCTCCTTCACTTCTCTGTCCCCTCCATGTTGATAACTATTACTTATTCACTTTGTGAATTCACTTAATAAATAAGATTTAGAACTCATCTAAATACATTACTTATAGTAACCTACTAGTTCAGTTATAAAGTTCGAAAGTTGCGACTCAGGCAGCTCATTAATTCCAGCAGCTGCCGCACGCCCACCACCTGTTGCAAACTTACTACATATATCAACAGCCCCCTGCTTATTACTAAGCGGAGCGCGTACGCTAACAGTGTAACTTCCTTTATTATTACTTGTAACAACACCATGCGCTTTCGTTGAAGCTTGGTTAGCTAAATCATTACCTAATACACCACTAACACGACGCGCCCAAGGCTCATCATCTAATAAAATAACTTTGGCAGTATCACAATCATGCAGAACTTTGGCCCCTGCAGCTTTTTTCATATCAGCTTTATAAGCACGCTCTAAAGTATAGTAAGCTGAGCTTTCATCGTTTATGGCATCAAGCGGCGATTTATATTGCAAAAGTTGCTCGTAAAGATCTTCTGGAGGAAAATGTAAATCAGCAACTTCACTACCGTAACCGTTATAATTAATATACGTACCAAATGCTTTTAGCTGCGATTTTTGTAATTCAGACAGTTTTAACTTATCAGCTTCTGCATCAGCCTTTGCAAATAAATTATCACCATATGCAGCCGTAATTGCCCATAAGTGAAATTGCTTATCAAGTAAATCACTCACAATTAAACTGGTGCACATATTTGCATCCAGATCTATATGAGGAAATAAATTTGCGTGATTAGGAATGTCACCTGCTTTGTGATGGTCAACATACATAACTTTTGCGCCAGCCGTTAATGCATCATGAAGAGCTGACATATTTTTTTCCATTGAAATATCAAGCACACGAATGCAGTCGCCTGATTGTGGTGTTACTTTTTTTAGTAACTGAATATCACGCTTAACCCCAGTTACTTTAACTGTCTCTGTAGGGTTAGCAAGTTGTAACTGAAGCAATGCGATAATACCATCAGCATCACCATTAAAAACATCATATTTCATAGTAGTCTCAAAGTCAGAAATCAAAGTACTTTGCTTAACTAAGCAGTTAATCTTTAAATTATTCTGGTATCAAAATCTGAATACCTATAATTTTATAACTTCTTTTTCCTTTAAATACTGAATAATTTGCTCAACACTTTGTTCAATACTTTGCTGTGCTGTTTTAACATGTATCTCTGGTGATATTGGTACATCAAAAGCAGAGCTAATCCCAGTAAAGTTAGGTATTTCACCAGCTCTCGCTTTTTTATACAAACCTTTAGGATCGCGGCTTTCGCATACTTCTATTGGGGTATCAATAAACACCTCAATAAACTCACCTTTAGCCATAATACTGCGAGCCTGGGCACGATCTGTAGCAAATGGAGAAATAAATGCAGTCGATACTATTAATCCTGCATCCACAAATAACTTAGCAACTTCGCTAATACGACGAATATTTTCAATACGGTCTTCATCGCTAAATGTAAGCCCTTTATTTAGGCCCATACGAACATTGTCACCATCTAACAAATAAGTATGACAACCTAATTCAAATAATTTTGATTCTACCGCATTAGCAATAGTAGACTTACCTGAGCCACTTAATCCCGTATACCAAAGCAAAACAGGCTTATGTCCTTTGTGAACTTGCTTTTTCTCTCGTGACACCGTTTGTGTGTGCCATACTATATTTTCATCCTGGCTCATTAATATACCTTACTCTAATTCTTATACAGTGCGAGATAACCCCACACTGGCGTAATATAATTTTAAATGCGACACTAAAGTGCATTAAATACTTACTTAAACGGAAAAAATACCGGAATACAAACTAAAACTACCACAGCATAAACAACACTGACAGGTAAGCCCATTTTAACAAAGTCATTTAATCTATAGTTACCGGCATTAAAAACCATTAAATTAGTTTGATAACCATAAGGGCTTATAAAACTTCCACTTGCAGCAAAAGCAACTGTCATAACAAATGGCAATACATCTACTCCAAACCCAAGTGCAATGGTATAACCTATAGGAAACATTAATGCAGCTGCCGCGTTATTGGTCACAAACTCAGTCATTAACCAAGTTGCTATATAAACAAAAATTAAAGCAATATATACATAACTCGGATCGTTATACTGGCCAATAAAATCGCCTAATGTAACTACTACACCAGAATTAACTAATGCATTTGAAAGCAAAATTGCCGACGAAACAACTAACCAAATATCAACTGGAAAGCGTCTAACCAGCTCATTCGTAGTTAAACTATGAGTGAATAACAACGCTCCGAGTAATAATACCAAACCTTCTAATAAATCAAGAATACCAAAAGCGGCCAGTACAATGATTGAAATAAACCCACCAATAGATAGCCAAGCACGCCACCCATTTATTCTTGATTCAGGCTCAACGCCAGAAAGTACTAAAAAGTTTTTATTAATATTGGTTCTTGTTTTGTAATCTTTACCCACCGCTAAGACTAAAAAGTCACCAGAACGAATTACAACATCCCCTAACTTTCCAGAGACCTGCTCACCATCGCGTCTAATTGCAACTACAGCGGCATCAAATAAAGCCCTAAAACCTGTTGTTTTTAAGGTCTTACCAACAAGAATACTTTCTTGTCTAACTACTACTTCAGTTAAATTGCTATTTAACGTACCGTTTTTTTCAGCAAAAATCTCTAAGCCTGTAAATTGTCCAAGCTGAAGTAACTTAGTAACTTCGCCACAAAATATAAGCCTATCAGAGCACTGTATAACCTCCGAAGGAGACACAGGACTAATTAAGTGCCCCTTTCTCACTATTTCCACCAGAAACAATGACTCTAAATGCCTCAAGCCATTAGCTTCAACGGAACGCCCGATAAGCTCAGAGTTTTCAGCAACCTTAGCATCAATAAAATACCCTTCAGAGATCGCCTTTTTTTGCTCAATACTCGGTAACATATTCGTGCAAAAATACATAACAACACCACAACTAACGACCAAAATAGCCCCTATCGCTGTGAACGAAAAAAACGACAGTGAACGTCCAGAAGCCTCAATATACATTGAGTTAACAATCAAATTAGTTGACGTTCCTATAAGTGTTAAAGTACCACCTAAAATAGAAGCGTAGGAAAGAGGTAAAAGTAGTTTGCTCGAAAAGTGGTGAGGATTATTACGTATAGGAGAAAGTAACGTAGCGACAACAGCTGTATTATTTAAGATAGACGAAAAAAGTGTAGTAACTCCAAATAATCTAAACCAAGTAGAATGGTAGCTACTCACAATTATTTTAGATGCTACAACCCTTAACAAACGTGTTTTTTCAAGTGCTAAAGAACACAATACAAGTAAAATTAAAGTCACTAAACCAGGGTTTGCAATGCTTGTTAAAAATTGTTCTTTAGTGACCAAATCAAAAGCTATCAAAGCAACGAGCGTCGCCCCAAAAACAGCGACTGGCCTTCCTTGAATAACAATTAATCCAGTAACCGTAAGTGCAAAAATAAAAAGCGTTAGATAAGCATCTAATGGCATAATTATAGTAGCCATCCATAGTTAATAAAACAAAAGTGCGGGCTTAAAAAGCCCGCAATGCTTAGCATGAGTAATCTAACGAATTACTTTTGCATCCCAATGAGGAAAATGTTTACGAACCAACGCATTAAACTCAACTTCAAAAACAGAATGTTGGCTTTGCGATTTATTCGTTTTAGCATCCAGAGGCTTACGTATCATCCCAGCACCAACAGTTACGTTAGTTAAGCGATCAATAACAATAAACGCACCAGTGTGCTTATTCAGATCATAAGCATCAAATTGTACCGGTGCCGTTAAAGCAAACTGACAATTACCAATCTCATTTAAGTTTAGCTGCGACGCTTCTTTTTGCTCTAGCGTATTCACGTCAACTTTATAGTTAACAGCTTCTACGTGGCCAAAAACAGACTTACTGCCAACTTTTATTTCATATTCACGGTCAACTTGTAACGCTTCTTCAGTCATCCACACCACATCAGCTTCTAAATTAGCAGATGAATGAGGTTTTTGATGAGGGCGCACTAGCATATCGCCACGACTTACATCAATTTCATCTTCAAGCGTTAGCGTAATAGCCATACCTGCAGAAGCTTTTCCAAGGTTGCCGTCAAAAGTAACTATTGATTTAACTTTACTTTCTTTACCTGAAGGTAATGACGCAACAGTATCCCCCACTCTAATATCGCCAGCAGCTATAGTGCCACTAAAGCCACGAAAATCTAAATTAGGGCGGTTAACATATTGTACTTGCAGTCTAAATTCATCATTTTTAGCATGTGTCACTGAAACCGTGTTTAAAAGCTTCATTAGCGTAGAGCCAGGGTACCAAGACATCGCTTCACTTTCATTTACTACGTTATCACCACGCAGTGCCGAAATTGGTACAAAACGTATATCATCAAAAGATAATTTTTCAGCAAACTCTCGGTAATCTTTTTTAATGTTTTGATAAACAGATTGCTCGTAACCGACTGCATCCATTTTATTAATAGCAATAACTACATTTTTAATTCCTAACAAAGAACAGATATAGCTATGGCGACGTGTTTGAACTTGCACACCATGGCGAGCATCAATCAAAATAATTGCTAAATCACATGTTGAAGCGCCCGTTGCCATATTACGAGTATATTGCTCATGTCCTGGCGTATCGGCAATAATAAATTTACGTTGTTCCGTTGCAAAGTATCGATATGCAACATCAATTGTAATACCTTGCTCACGCTCCGACTGAAGACCATCAACTAAAAGCGCTAAGTCAAAATCGTTGTCCGTAGTGTTAAAGCGTTTTGAATCTTTTTCGATAGCCGCCATCTGATCTTCAAAGATCATTTTACTATCGTAAAGTAAGCGACCAATTAAAGTTGATTTACCATCATCTACACTACCGCATGTTAAAATACGTAGCATATCTTTGTTTTCGTGAACTTTTAAGTAAGCTTCAATATCGGTTGCAAGTAAGTTTGTATCTTGTGACATAATTTTCTCTGAAATTTGGTTCGTAATAGGTTAATAACAAGCAGTTATCTATACTTTATTTATAACTTAGTGATAACTTGTCTCTTAAAATCTCTAACGTATGGTTAGAAATAACCTTCCATTTTTTTCTTTTCCATAGAACCAGCTGAATCGTTATCGATTACTCTGCCTTGGCGCTCTGAAGTAGTACAAAGCAGCATTTCTTGGATAATTTCAGGTAATGTTTGAGCCACAGACTCAACAGCTCCCGTTAATGGATAACAACCTAACGTTCTAAAACGAACCATTTTTTGCTGAACTTCTTCGCCTTTTTCAAGCTCCATTCGTTCATCATCAACCATAATTAATGTGCCATCACGCTCAACAACTGGACGCTCTTGTGCAAAATACAATGACGGAATTTCAATACCTTCAAGGTAAATGTATTGCCAAATATCTAACTCAGTCCAGTTACTAAGTGGAAATACGCGAATGCTTTCACCTTTATCTACTTTGCTGTTATAGACATTCCAAAGTTCTGGACGTTGATTTTTAGGATCCCAACGATGATTCTTATCACGAAATGAATAAACACGCTCTTTAGCGCGAGATTTTTCTTCATCGCGACGAGCACCACCGAATGCAGCATCAAAACCGTTCATATCAAGTGCCTGCTTTAAACCTTGAGTTTTCATAATGTCAGTGTGTTTAGCACTTCCATGAACAAATGGGCTAATCCCCATCTCTAAACCTTCAGGGTTTTTATGAACAATTAAATCGAAACCATGCTTTTCAGCCATCTGGTCTCTAAACTGAATCATTTCTTTAAATTTCCAGTTTGTATCTACATGCATTAACGGAAAAGGGATTTTACCAGGATAAAAAGCTTTACGGGCTAGGTGTAATAGCACCGAAGAATCTTTACCTACAGAGTAAAGCATTACCGGATTATCGAATTCTGCGGCAACTTCACGCATTATATGTATTGACTCTGCTTCGAGCGCTTTAAGGTGAGTTAACTTTTCTTCATGCATAACGTTTGTTTATATCCTAAATTATCAAAATCCATCCAAGCCAATTATTAAATTATTATTTGGCTAAACTAAAACTATTATGCGTACTAGTTTAAATATTATAAACACCGCATTCAATGCGCAAGTATGCGTTCATAGTACTATATTCTTCACTAAGGTGCTGAGTGCTTCATCAAGAAAGTAAATAATCCCTATTTACTCTATGAGCCAGATATAAAACCTCACCTACAACCTATGCCACCTTGTAGGTGCGAATTTGCTTCGCGCTCATCTAAATTAACTTTGTTAAAAACAAGGTATAAAACCTTACCTACAAAACAATTTCACCACCGAGGGCACAGAGGCGCTTCGCGCTACACAAAGAAATTATTAGGTTTTCTCCTTTACTTCTCTTTGTCTTCTCGGTGGTGATAATAATGTCTTAATCACTTACTCTATAAGCGAGCTATAAAACCTCACCTACAAAACAATTTTACCACCGAGGGCACAGAAGCGCTTCGCGCTACACTGAGAAGTTATTAGATCTTCTCCTTCACTTCTCCTTGTCTTCTCGGTGGTGATAATAATGTCTTAATCACTTTATGAGCATTTAGCCCAAAACAATTTTACCACCGAGGCGCTTCGCGCTACACTGAGAAGTTATTAGATCTTCTCTTTCACTTCTCCTTGCCTTCTCGGTGGTGGTGATAATGTCTTAATTACTTACTCTATAAGCGAGGTATAAAACCTCACCTACAAAACATTTTTACCACCGAGAGCACAGAGGCGCTGCGCGCTACACAGAGAAGGTAAATCACTTCTCCCTTTCTTCTCTATAGTGATAGTCACTCATTTTATGAGTGATTACAAAACCTATATATTCGCTCTTTTTATACTATTTCCAATGTTTATCATAGGGGCCTTTTTTTCCTAGTAATCCATCGTAAATACCTTTGAGCATAAACCCAAGGCGCTTACGTCTATTTTTTTGCATAACAGAATTTAAAAAAAAGCGTATCGGCATAAAAAACAAACACCTTACTTTCCAATAATTAGGGACGTACGCTCTGCGGCTCAGCAATAGAATATTTCTAAACTGATAATACAACCTAATTGGGGCACCGACTTTATAAGTTATCCCCACAAATTTACTACGGGAGTCGCCTAAACGATGAATCATTTCAATATTTTTAGCCTTAGCGATATCAAAACCCATACTACGGGCTCGCCAACACCACTCATGATCAACGCCATCAATAAATAAGGACTCGTCTTTTAAACCGATTTCATCAAGAGCACTTAAATCTATCATCATCCCGGATGCAATAATTTGAGTAACTCCTACCAGTTCATCATATTCAAAAACTTCTTTTTGAACTTTAGGGTTTACTTTTTTGTCTGAAAAGCTACAACGAATCCTAGGCCCAATAGCAACTACATTTTGCTTCATTTTATTAGATGCTTTAAGTAAGCTACTTAGGTTAAACACCATATCGCTGGGTATTAGGCTGTCTTGATCAAGTAAAATCGCATATTCACAACCCGCTTCTAATAAATAGATTAAACCTGCGTTATGAGCTGACGCAATACCTGAATTAGAAGAGAGGTGTATATAATGGTAGTGAGTAATAATTTTACTAAAATCGTGAGGGGTTGGGCTATTATCAACTATAACCACTTCTTCTGTTTGCCCATATAAACGCGTTAATAATCGTTCTGTTAACGCTAGGTCGGGCTTATAAACAACTAAAACTGCACCAATCATAATTAATTGTGTTTATTTAAGCCCAATATAAAGCGGTCGGCTTTATATGCAACTTTTATAATCCATGAAGGCATCATTCGTAATACTAATACAAATAACGCATAACAATAATTTTGCAACGACTTTTGCTTAAGGGAATCCATAGCTAAAAGCCTAGCTTTAAATTCATTTACCGACTTACCTCTGCCACGCCTTTTATAAAAACCATTTATGCGCCTAAAATGAAGTAATGGCTCTTTTACATTCGCAAATTTGCATCCATCTTTTGCCAACGCTATCCATAAAAAATAGTCTTGAGTGTTAAGCATGTTAGTTAAATACCGATGCCCACGTGCAAATACACTATACCTAATAGCTACCGTAGGATGATTTATAGGGCAACGACGCGAAAAAGCGCAAATTAATTTAGAATGAGTAAGGGGTAACCTACGTATACCAGCTCTGTTACCTTGTTCGTCTACTTCCCACAAAGCAGAGCCAAGCACATCAACATCTTGATGCTTATTTAGTAAAGTAACTTGTTTTTCAAAACGGTGAGGTACGCAAATATCATCGGCATCCATTCTAAAAAAGTATTCTGGATTTAATGGCAAGGTTGAGTCGATAATATAGTTCATGCATGTGCTTAACCCTTTATTTTTTAGACCATGCACTAACGCTAAATTTGGGTGTTGTTTTTCTATTTTAGTTAAGTAAATAGCAATATCGTCTGCTACTTCACCATCGAGCACAATCATAAATAAATCAGCAGGTAAAGTTTGGTTTAAAACACTTTCAACTGCTTGTTTTACCCACTCTAGCCGGTCGTTGATATAAACAGACATACCGCAAACAACACTTACGCTACTTGCAATTGGGTAAGTAGACTGCAATATAAACTGATTATTAGTTGCCGAAATTGGGATCATACTCTCTCTATAAAAAGATAAAACAACTCAAATAAACAGTCATTTACAAACTAAAAGCAATTCTAGCTTACTTTAATTAAGCACACAAAAAAACATAACGAATAATAACGCTAGTTTTACTTTTTATTAACTACCTAAAAGACTTAATCGCAAAGTTTTCACGTTTGCGAGTTAAATTAGGATTATATGCAGGGTCGTTAGCAATAAAATCACACCAGGTAGTTTGCAGATAATTAAGCTCAGCATTAAAACGTCGCACCTTTTCAGGCGTATCTTCGTGTCCGCGCGATACAGACTCATGATGGTATAAAACAGCCTCTGCACAATATAGGTTTCGCCTACCTAATTGTAGTACCTTTAAACAAAAATCAACATCATTAAAAGCTATTGCTAGCTTTTCTTCGTTCAAACCACCCACAGCCCAAAAGTCATCTGTCTTAACAAGCAAGCATGCAGCGGTAACCGCACTGTAATTTTGACTCGCAACCAAGCGGTTCATATAACCATAATGATCGCTTGGGAAATACTTATGTCCATGCCCGGCGCCGCCCCCATAACCCATAATAACACCTGCATGTTGGATACGATTATCTGAATACAACAGCTTTGCGCCAACACAGCCTATATCTTCACGCATAACATGGCTAACCATATTCAATAGCCAATCAGGTTCGATTACTTCAATATCATTATTAACTAGCGCCAACACATCGCCATTTGCTTTTCTAGCTGCAAAGTTATTTATTGCCGAATAGTTAAATTCTGACGGATAATTAAACACCTTTATTTTTGAATGCTTGCTTAACTCATTGAAATATTTAATGCAGTCAGGATCATCTGAAGCATTATCAATAAGCAAAACTTCATAGTTATCATAAGTAGTTTTACTTAAAATAGAGTCAATGCAGTTTTTTACTAATTCCAAACCATTACGCGTAGGAATAATAATCGACACTAATGGTTTTTTATCTAAATGCCATCGCAAATAAACACTTGGTAGCCTTGATGGCACAATACTCGCGAATGAGTCATATAAAACGCTTAATTGGCTTTTAGCATCACTAAAATCAGGTAGTGTAGGCTCTCTTGAAAGTAATACCTGAGCTATATGTCCAACCTTTAAACTAGGATTTTTAAGATGACGAGTACATACATACATACTCAGCATAAATTTATTGATAGGAAGCTTTTCAGCATCAAAGCCTCTTAGCTGTTTAACCCAAATACCCGAACTAATATAACCGTTAGTCAGCTGTAAATCTGGATTCCAACTAGGTTTAAAATCAGCAAACTCTCTTTTTTTACCCTTGGTACTTAATAAATCAGTATCAACATAAGTCAGCTCGGTTGATTGCGACAACTCTGTAGCAAGTACAAACCCTAAATACGGGTGTAATACATCACCAGCATATACAAAAAAGCACGGCTCGTTAATTATTTTACTAGCCCCCCCCTGTTCACTTAACGAACAAACAACATTTAAATTTAATTTGCTATTTAAGTTTAAAAAATCACTAATATCGTTTTTATTATTATTGTGGCAATACACAACGATATTTACAAATGGGGTATGCTGCTCACTTATACTGTTAAAGGTATCAAGTAATTTACTAGGACTGTAATCGGTTACGCAAACTATTAACGAGCAACCACTATTATTTACATTGGAAAAGCAATCAACTTGCTTTGTAAGATAGCTACTATGTTGATGAATATAATCAGCGTAAGAACGATCCAGCTCATCTAAAGTTTGTAATTGATAGAGCAAACCACTTTTGTGCAAATTGCGACTATAAGCAGCTACTAAGCTCGGGTGTTGCTTTGCTTTATCGATAATACTAAGAGGTAAAATACCGATGAATGCTTTTAGCGTTTTTACTAAAGCCTTTCTTAATATTTTCACTTGAGGATCTGCTTTTCTGTATTGGCGCTATCTATCTTGCGCTCATACAATTTAATTTTTTTGTTAATTAACGGCCCATTAGGCCTTAACTTTTGTGCTCTTTTCATAAACATATAAGCTAACCCAATATCATGATTTTTTTCTGCAACAAAGGCCAGCTCTCTTAATATATCTACATCACTAACATCATCACCTAATCGAAGTGTATTTCTTAGTCTACTAATATCACCTGAATTTGGAAGCATAAAAGGAAGCTCTTCAGCATTCGTAGTTTTACCTAGTAAGCGCTTTATAAAATTTATCACTTGTGTTTTATACATATATTTATCCGAAATATCAGACAGCTTATATTTTTTAATAAAAGCCTGCCCATATGTGCCAGTGTAACAAGAACGATAACTAGAAAGGTAAAGTGCATTACAAATAGATTTATAAACCTCTGGTGCTTTGTGATCTATATAGTTCGCCACCTGATTAAAATCTTCTTCGCTTAACTTTTGATTTTTGTATAATTTTTGCTTCGCATTATGGACATCATCTAATAAGCCTTCAAACCCAAAAATACAGTGCTTACTTTGCAGCTTATTTAAAAAACACACAGCTTGCTCTTTATATAGCTCATATGTTTTTGGCTCAATAAGAGAAAAAGGCCCTAAATCACTTTTAAAGTTTTGTAAAATTTTATCAGCTTTTAATGCTAAGCTATGAGAGCAAAACTGGTTTATCCATCGCTTAAACTCTAAAGCTTCAAAGCTATAAGAAGGATTAATACTTTTACTCGTTATCAGTGGTGGAGTAACATTTAAAATACTATAAAAATCATCAATAATACTCCCTCCTACAAATGCACTTTTGCTATATGCACGTAAAATAAAATGGCTAGCGCCAATTTCATCTAAAATAGCCTCAAGTTTAGTCAAATAAAATTTAGGCAACTTGGGGAGGTTTTTAATAGGATCGACTTTATGATGCCTTTTTACCGACTGGTTATATAAAGACTCAAAACTATCTAGTGGGTTACGAATATAAGCTATAAATATCGCATTAGGGAACGCACAACTAACCTCTTTCATATTTTCAAAGAAAAACTCTGAACTTAAAAGTAAGGTATGCATGCTCAGCTTTTCACAAAGGTTGATTAGCTTATCAACTTTACCTTTATTAATAGAGCGGCCTAAACTAGCTGTAACGTCATATATACTATTTAAATTACCTGAACTGATCCCATTTACATCAGTAGTATGCTTTGGATAATAAATCCCATTTTCAGCTAAGCGTTGCCTATCATGCTGTAAACAATACTGTATTGCAGAGGTCCCTGTTTTAGGAGGACCTATATGTATAACTACCTTAACTGACATTAATAAACCTTAAACATAAATTAAAAGCTAAATAGGTTAGCTCTTAACTCTTTTTTATCTTTGCTAATTAAATTCGAGATAATTTTTTCTTCTCTACCAACAATATAACTTTATAAGCACTGCATAATTGGCTTTTTAATGACTCAACAACATGATGAACACTATTAATACGCTCCCCATAAGAGGTTAACGATACAGTCAAGTTACTCACTTTCTTCCCTGCAACTACTTATTCGTTGACTGTTGCTTAATCTGTAAAAGTTGCTCTAATTTTTTATTAATTAGCGGTCCCTTAGGCCTTACTTTTTTAGCCAATAGAATAATTTCAATTGCTTCATCAATATCTTGCTTTTGCGCATCATTCGATAAGTTAATAAGTAAATCAACATTTTTAGGGTCTGCCTTAATAAGCTCTGCTCTATAGCTTTTAAAAGCCCCCATTACTTTATCGTCAAAAACCCCTGAAAAAAGCCTTACCATTAACGGGTAGTCTTGCAATAAATGTTTATTCAAGTTATCAATTGACGCTTTATAGCGCTCACTAACAAACTGCTCAGCGACTTTACTTAACTTACCAATCGCCATGGCATCAACAAACTCTTCAAAGCTAGCTTGATACTCTGTATAAACTTTTTCATTTAGCAGTACAGAACTGGATTTGCTTGTAAGCTGAGGATAACCTCTTCGATTGCTTTTATATGCAAACGTATCACCAGGACGCCCTCGATAAAGTAAAGAGATATACTCATATTGAGAGCGATGAGCTCTATGATAAATAAAGCTTGATTTCAACGAATTAACACTTGAATCTAAAGCTTGTTTAACCTTTTTCTGTGGTTTAAATAGCGATTCATCAACTAGCATAGTATTAACCTGCTCTTTAAAAAGCGGTAAATGGTGACGAAACTCTTTTATAGCAATATTCACAGGTAGTAAGGTCTTAACTAGCGGCGATAGATTACCAGTTAATGTTTGTGGTATTTTACTAAAAGCTTTAGCCATTGGCGTGCAATCATTAAGCCACTCAAATGCAATAGGAGTATCAGCAGGAAATCGTTTAATTAAATCATGAATAGACGAAGTTAATTTATCAAGTATTAAAAACTCATCAATATCTAAAAAGAAAATATGGCTATACTCACCTTCTTTTTGACATTGATATTTAGCATTAGCATAAGTAATAAACTGAATATGTTTATGGGCTTCTACCGGACAACTATCAATCCAATCAGCATAATCCCATGTAACATTTGGATATTTTGCATTAATTGCATTTAATACTTGCTCGCTGTTGTCCGACGTACGATTGATAAAAATTTCAATTTCATCAAAGCCAACAAATAGATGATGATGAACCCATTCAGGAATATAAGCGGCTTCATCCTTAGCAATTGCTACTAATTTAACTTTATGACTCTTATTGTGATTAGAAGTTAAACTTCGCATTTTTTTGAGATTATTTTTATAAACTGTTATTGCACGATTTACGCTATCAAGTGAGACATTTTTAAAAACTTTATTAATTGTATCCAGCTCAGCTCTAGGAGCACTTTCAAGGCTTGCAAGTGATTTATAGTATCGCTGCTCTACAAATAAGCGAGCCTTAGCCAAAATATCTGCTAGCTGATATTTACTTAAAAAACTATCATATTTAGATCTATAATCTATCAAAGTAGTTTTACCTACTAAAAAGCTTACGTTTATTTGTGCATTTCTATAGTACCCATTACGGTTATCTTTATATATGGAGCCTGAACCCAACTTGGCCCCGCGTCCAGATAAAAGTAAAGAAACGTATTCCATCTCGCTTCTATACATTCTGTGTGTTATGAAAAAAGGTTTTAATTTTTCACTTGGGTTAACTCTGTGGCTTTGACCTATTTTGAATTCAAAAACAGAACCATCGGCGAGTCTATAGTCTGCATTTTTAATATTTACATTATGTGGATTCAAAGCTCTCAATTGCTTGTTAGTTTTAACCAATGACTTTACTAAAAAACCCTTTCTCCCTTTAACTTGCTCTTGAAAGCTAAAGGAAAAAGAATCTTTTTCGTTCATATGGATAAACCATTCAAATGATATAACGTCTGCATTAATCTCAGACAGACATTCATGCACTGTCGTTTTAAAATCAAATGGAGTCCAAAATTCATCGATATCTAAATATATTAAGTGTGTATATTCAGAGTTTCGAGCCCCATCATATGCTGCTATATATGCATCGCGTTGAGGCGTTTCAGAGGAGCCATCAAAAAACTGACTCCCATCTAAAAAATTAACAGATTCAAGGTTTTTTAAAGCAGCAGCTAATTCCTCAGTATTGTCTGAAGTATTATTTACATAAATATCTATTGCATCAAAACCAAAGTGCAAATGATGAAATATCCATTCGGGCAAATACGCTGCTTCATCTTTAGCTATAGCAACTAATTTAACCTTAAAGTCATTAGCCATTTAATTTCCCTTTTTCAATAACTGTAAAATCATATCCATTTGAATTGAATTAAGATCTTCTAGTTTTTCAATTTTTCTTTTAAGCAATAATAACTCTTGATCAGAATCGTTTTCCTCACACCTTAAGGACATCACTTCAAAGGGGAGAGTTGGAAAGAAAGACTTATGTAATTTAACATTTGAAGTTTCAAACTTTTCAAATAATTTTATCTTAGATTCATCAGATAAATCGTTTTTATATTTTTTAGTTAAGAGTGAAGCAGAATTGGGGGCCGCATTAATTAAAGTGTTTTTTACATTCTGATCGTGCTTAGTTTCATAAATATCATAAATCTTAGCAAGCGAGTCACATAAAGCTGAGCTAATACCTGTATTACTTACATCAATATTGAAGTTTAAATTAGTTTTATCAATCAAAGCACGAGAGCAAAAATCTATTAGTAAATTATTATCAATGAAGTAATCACGTGCCATAGGGAATACTTTAAACTTCGCTTTTGGATAATACTTTTTTAATTGCTCTGATATAAAGTAAAAATCAGCAAAACGTGTTTTACTCATTTTTTCAATATATGCATCGAGGTTGAGGCCATCTTTATGTCCCCATTGTTGCCATGCGGCCTGCATTAATGAGTCTTGTCGTCTTACATAATAAACAATCCGAATATTATTAAACCTATCAGCAAATAATTGATGGATTGCTTTTGTATTTTTTGAAGCAATACCATTAATTAAGTTTTCGGCAGAAATAATTACTCTTCTACAGCCCAACTCCTTAGCACTTTTAATTAAATCATCTAACTTTTTAGATAGCTCATCTATCGATATACTGCCACTTTGTACCTGCGCGAAATAATCTCGAGAGGTATGAGTAAAAGTAAAGTTATATTCATCATGACAAGGAAAATTAAAGTTTAGGTCGGGTAAAAAAACTCCACGTTTTTTAAATATCTCTCTATTAGCATAAAGAAAATCTTGTATTGTGGTCGAACCACACTTTGAATGCCCTGGATGTAAAACTAAATCAACCATTTACTACTCACCTAAAAACGGAAAACGGCCAAAATTACTGACCAGCGGCCCCCACTTGAGGATCTGCGCTTCATCTAAACTTGAATCACCCACAAATGGATTTTTAAACCCGCCTGCGTGCCATTTATCTAATGGGTTAAGAATATGCAAGTTTTGCAATCCAAAATCGCCCGGTATTTGTGCATCAGCAACAGCGTTATCACCAACGTGAATAAAACTTTGTTTTGCTGGTAGGCTCTCTTTTATATGCTGCCAAAGAGTACCGTTGTCTTTACGCTTACCCAAGTTACTTGACACCAATAACTCAAACCCAACACTGACCCCAACTTTAGCAAGCATTAGCGACACCTGGTCTTGCGTATAGTAAGTATCAGAGGCAACAGTTACCCGTTTGCCACCTATTATAAGCTCATTAAATAGATCTATCATTTCGTCTTTAGGCACAATCATATCTAAATCATAGGCGAATTCTTGTTCGGCATACTGTACAGCTTGCTCTTTAGTCCAGCCTAGTTGGTTTGCCAAGTATTGATATGTTTCAAAAATATCAACGTCGCCAATAAAGTTTTTTTCTTTTCTAACTTCAAACTCAGCGTTATTGCGTGCTTTAACAAAGCTATGGGCATCACTTACTGTTTTACTTTTTACAAGAGACTTCCCGAGTAATAACTTAGCATAATCTGGGGCGTGATACTTGCGCCTCACTAACGTATCAAATACGTCAAAGCTAATATGATCAAATGCACCAAGTTGGTGGCGTAAATTCTCTTGAGTGTTGACGTATTGGGCTAAAATAAAGCTATTATCAAACGTTAACTGTCCCGACTTTGGATAGTAATATAGTTGTTTAAAGCCGTTTTTCTCTACCAGTAGACCAAGCATTCGCTCAAGCGCATGAAGTTCTGAACCATCATTAGGGAGCGGCTCGGCAGGGAAGTCATCATACTTATAACTTTTATCTAAAAGCTGCTTTAATGCATCAGGCCTTGCCCAAAACATACCACCGGCAGGGTAAGATAAAAAGTCATCACTTAACTCTATATCCCACTCTTTTGCTATTGTTTGTGCATGAGGCTTGTTTTTTAGCCAATGATTAACCCAATCAGGCATCATCCAAAACGAGGTTGGGTAATACATACCACTTTCAGGGTTATCGTTAAAATGGTTAAGTACTTGCTTAATAACATGCTGGTCTTTTAACAAATACTCACCTAAGTAATCTGCCCATTGCGTTTGAGCTCGACCTGAGTACAGGGACTTTTTAGAGTGCATATGGCAAAACAAATCATAGCTTTGTAGCTCGCTTGCAAACTCAACAAGCATAGGTCCAAAATTTCGACCATGGTTAGGCACTACTTTTACCGTCACGTTATTTACTTTTGCACAAGCTTCGAAATCATTTGTTGCTTTTTTAGCAAGTTCATCACTAGCCACACTCACAAAAACATCTACTGATTGTGGAAATTTAGCCAAAGCATCACAGTAGTAGTCAATAAATTCACCATAAAAAACATGAAAGCACATTGCTATTTTTAATGAGGTAGCCTCACCATCGGCAGTGCTTTGTATTGCTTTTGGATGCCATTTTTGAGTAGCGGGTAGTGATGTGCGCCCTTCTTGCTGGCCGTGATTTAAATAATGGACTAAAGCATGTTCGCCTTGTAAATAAATGTCTGTATTACATTTGTAATAAAGCTCTGTATCAAAATTTGGGCTTGGGTTTACACAGCTAAACTTTCCTTTATGTAAATAATCTTCAAACGCTTCAAGCTCACAGCTAAATGTACGACACTGCTGCGCGCTATACCAAGCGTAATCAAATAAACCGGCCTGCTTAGCTCTACTTAGCAAATATGAAATATCTTTAGTTGTGTACCCTTTATCATTAACGTTTAACTTAGCATACTCACGTGTTTGTATACGCTCATCTACTCGCTTTGCTAATTTAAATAGTTGAGGCTGGCTTTTAACAAAGCTAAATACACCCGGCATCGTTTTTTTTATAAGTTGTTTATTTATCATTATGCTAAACCAAAAAATTGTAGTGCATTGACGGTACCATTACCTGTCACGTCATCGTCAATATCAAAAATATGCTTAGTGCTTCTAGGAATCATATTAGGTTTGCTTAAATAATTATTTAGTAGCAGCTCTAACTCATCACTATTAAACTCTATTTGATGCTTACCTGTATGGTGACAATACTCAAGTGCTCCAGCCATAACTTGCTCTAATTCATAAAAGTAACGTTGTGATGACACCTTGCGCCCATAGTAAAAATCAAACGTATTTTTATCAAATGTATTAAACCTAATACCTCTAAACTGCCCGAAAGGCGCTGTTAACAAAGATTCCAAAAACATAGAACGATCCAATGGCAGGTATCCCTCGCCTAACTTCACCCCTTCTTTTAAATAGCCTTTCATTGTTGCTGTGTTATCGGCTATGCGATGTTCTCCAGGCTTAGAAGATATTAGATAATGACCAACCGTGTCTTTATTCAATAAAATAGTCAGTAATGACTGAATAGTACCTGAGTAACCTAAATCGACTAAATGAAGTGTACTTTGAGCAGTAACACCTAATGATGCTAAATAAGCTAAATAGGGTTTTTTAATATAAGAGATAACATTATCTAGTAACTCTTGGTGCTGATTTAAAACAGCTATTATTTTTTTTCTGTCGTGAGGTAAATATACAAGTTCCTGGGTGATATCTTTACTAAATACTTGCTGTATTTCTGCATTTGAAAGTAAAAAACGCGTGCGCATTAAGTCAAAAAAAGAGCCATTAAAGTCGCCTTTTAAAGAATACTCATAGCTTCTGCTATCACTCAAAAGTAATTTAAATAAGAAGGCGCGTGATGCTAGTAAATAACAACTATTACCTTGTTTGTCACTACCCGATAAATACTGTTGGTAAGCTTTTTCGAGCCAATACCCTTCCCTAGCAAGAAAGAAAAGTGGGGTGTTTTTAGATGTACTTGTTGCTAAGTTTTTCGAAAAAAAGCTCAGTGTAGGGCCCATAAACGAAGTGCCAAAAGACGAAAAACGAGCTTGTGAAATTTGCAGGTCTGCAATACTTTCCATTTTGATTAATACCATGATAGTTAAAACTAAAATATATTCATCGGAATTCAATAGCCACTTTAATTACAGCAACTTTTCATCCTTGAGTCGAGGGAGCTATTTTATGTTGTGTACTACAAATAGTAAACCACAACTTAAACCAGCCAACGGTTTACTTATACCCTTTTAAAAATAATGTATAAATAATTTTAATAAAATCAAACTGTGTTAAAAAAGGTGTTGATACAGTTTCTCTAAATGGATTTAACTTTACTTCGTCCATAAATAACACTTGCCTATTAGGCATATATTTCTGGCACATTCTAGCATTAGAACTTTCGTAATAAGCCATAACTTCGTTGTATTGCTCGATAGTCATTAAATGTGATGGCTGCGGCTTTAACTCAATATCAATTATCTCTTGGGCAAATGTTAAAAAATCTAGCCTCTGTTGACCAGTAATATGCGTCATTCTTGCATTAGCTAATCGAGCAAACTCTAACATTGGATTGCTCCATTTTTCGTTAAGCTTTGCCTTAGCTAGGTCAAGCCCAGAAAGCTCTGTAACTCCAATAGCCGATAGAAAATTTAGCCTTATATCGTCACCAATGGATGATTTTTCGTAGGGAATAATGTTAATTGAGTCTTTATTAAAAAAGCTTGCCCAAAGATCAATAAGCTGTTCATAGTCATATCGCAGAGACTGTGACTGATACTGCTCCATAACCTTTTTAAAAACCTTGGGGCTACCTGCTTTAATTTCAGTTGAATATGATGATTCTATATAGTCAGCTTGGGGTCTAAGATATATTATTATCTGTGGCGTAATACTTAACTTTTCAAAAAAATCTCTTATGTATTTTAGTGCATGCTCTCTTAGCCTTGAACTAAAGTGCTCAGCACTCAAAACGATAGTTTTATTTGGGTGCTCATTAATACACTCTTCTAGTTTATTCCATAAAAAGTCAACCGGTTGAGTTACAGGCCCTAAAAACTCCATATGACGCCCTCCATTATCAAGAGGATGTACTGAATTAACCAGGTCAAAATGAGCATCTTTCCTAGAGCCTAAGTTAGGATATACGATACCCTTGGCAAGTAAGGCCTGTCTATTTTGTGACATAAAGTGCTGAATACTGGTTGTGCCTGTTTTTTCAGTACCTATATGTAAAACTACTTTACTCATTAAACTCTTCCTGCTGACTGCGATTTTTATAATATGAATTACTATAACTATAGTTTTGTAATGTCATTTCCTTATCGCAATACTCTCTAAGCTCTAGCAACTGTGTTTGACTCCAATTAAACTCTTCTAAAGACTTTACTTTCGAAGTAGATATAGACGTTTTCTCTGGCCTATCTGAAGAAGCTAGCTGGGTAAAAAGGCGCTTTTTCTCGCCCTCCGTCAATGTTAAAAAATTACGAAGTTTACCTACTACTTGCTCAGGGCTATTGGCCATATCAAACTGATCAACTTCAACGAACCAGTCATTACGTTTTAATAATTGGTTTATTATTTGACGAGATTGGCGCCATGCTACAAATGTTTGACGCCACTGTTTTACATGCTGTAAAAAACTAACTTTAGGGAATTTAATAATTCGAGACTGAATATTTTCCATTGCTCTTCTTTTACAAAAAATAATTTTGGCATTAGGCCAAGCCATTAACGCAAAAGGTAAACTTTGCAGCATTGGTATTCCTGGCGTTTTGTCTAAATGTATACTGTTACCGTAATACAGCTTATATATTCTTCGGAGCATATTCAAATGCTCTGCAAGCAATACGGTTTTAGGCACAGCGTTTACCAAGTTCCCCTTAATACCTGCTGTAATTGACTGCTCAAAAAACACATCCGTTCCTTGTAAGGCTTTAGAAATACCCTCTATTACATGTGATTCCCCATGTGCATGGGCTTTCAATGCTTTACGGCATGCCTTACCTAATGCAGAGGTACCTGAACGAGGTGAACCTACAATAAGTAAAACCTTATCAGGCAGTTCTATTGGTTGTATAAAACCACGAAATCTCAGAGTCTCTTTTGAGTTATTACTTACATGCACGCTAAAGTGATAATCTGTTGTTATAGCTTTATTGATTAGGTTAATATCAAATCTAAATACGCTTTTATAAGCAGCCAAACCTAACTCTTCATGTAACTTAGGTGCCAAGGTAGATAATATCTCTACTTCGCTCTCAAGCTCTCCCTGTAAGTTTCTAACAACTAAAGCATCAAAATTTTCGTCTACAACTATGCGCCCACCAAAGGCCAAACTTGCATGCTCTAAAATACCAACTTTAGAACCTCTTATATGACCAACTTCAGGGTTGCATTCTTCAATATAATAACTGTGCATATATTAGCTAATAATCTTATTTATTTTTATATAGCTCTCAGAAAGAGTTAGAGGTGCGTTTATATTTTTAGCTAAAGCGCTACCTAAATCGGGGTCATTTAATATTTTTTGTAATGCATCAGCTAACGATACCGGGCTACCAGCCCTAAAATGCAAACCTGTTTTATTGTGCTTTATTTTTTCAGCCATACCACCAATATCACTAACGATCACTGGCTTTTGATGATTTAAAGCCTCTTGTATTACCATAGGTGAATTTTCCCACCAAATTGATGGCACCACAACCCAGCTAGTAACTCCTAAAATATTAGTAAGCTCTGAAGGTTCATAAGAGCCGTGCATTCTTACAACACCCTTCAACCTTTTTAGTTGAGCATGTACTTTTTCTTGAAAGTCTGTTGGTTGCGAATCAAAGTTTGCGCCATGTATATCAATACAAAGTTGCTGCCTTAACTCTTTAGGTATTAATAGTAACGCGTCAAGTAGCACATCAACGCCCTTAAAGAGATTAATTTGCCCTATATAAACAATACTTACTTTATCAGTGTTATTTAGCTTTACGGTTGGAGCGACATTTTCTAACTGCCCGTTTTCAACAACGTGTATAGCTTCAGAAGAGATGCCCCAGTCGATATAACGCTGCCTTAAAAAAGCCGATGGGGCAATAAATGTGTCAACCATCTCAAAACAGCTCATGATATATTCTTTTCGCAAAAAGAAATCACCCGGTGACTTATCAGGAAAACATCCATTACACTCGCGCGTACCAGATTCAAAACAAAGCTTATTTTGTCCACCTGTTTTAATCATCAAACCTGAGTTGTTACATATTGCATAATATTCGTGCAAAGTAAGTACTAACTTTGCATTTGGTAACTTTTGTTTAATGATTTTCATCATCTCTACACCAAGTAGAAAGTAATGGTGACAGTAAATGATATCAGGTGCTATTTGCTCTAATAGGTCAGCGAAATCGCCCCATAAGTGGCGAGTTTTAATATTAGAAAACAAAAAGAAATCGTCATGCGTAGTATGAAATAAAATTTCACGCTTGTTTTTTATAGTAGAAAAAGCGGCTCCACCGTGCGGGGTAACAGAGGTTCTAGCTAAAAAGTAAGCATCGTCACCTTGTTTTAAGCATTCTTTATAAAATTGATAAGCAGCTTGTTCTCCACCGCCTTTGTTAAACTCAGGATGGCCATGAGCAATTATGAGAACTTTTTTAGACATTTTGTTGTTTAACCTCTTCAATTGCATCGCCCCATTTATCTTTTTGATACAAACCATTGAGGAGAGTTAATTTGTACTTCCAATCACCACTGTCAACCAGGTTTTGAGAAAGCCTTTCTAAATGATACAAAGACTCTTTAGTATCAATGTATATTTTCTTATTGTGTTGATAAGCCTTTAGGCACAGATCGGAGTCCTCAAAATCACCTAAAATATAGCGAGTGTCAAACCCTCCAACACTCATAAAGAACTCTTTTTCCATTAACATGCATGCACCAGTAACTAGCTCTGTTAATTCAGTTTCTTTTTTATTTATTAAATGCGATGGCATTCCCTTGTGAGGGTGATAGTTCATCCAGATGCCAGGGTAATAGGCATCATCTTGAAAAGCCATGCCTATATGTTGGATAGTTTCATCTTCGTAAACCAGCTTAGTTCCTAAAATACCAGGAGAGTCAAGGGACGCAAACTTTTCAGCTAATCGACCTAGCCATCCTTTATTACTTGGCATTACATCTGAATTTAGTGCAAGTATATATTTACCAGTGGCAATACTCGCACCTAAATTATTTGCCCCTGCAAACCCTAAATTTTTACCTGCGTGTATAGTTTTAAAGGGGTGCTTAAAGGTATTAAACACACCGTGGCACGTAATATTAAATTCTCGCTCAATACGCGGATCATCCAAAACATAAATAATTTCATGATTTTGCATATCTGCATCACTTGAAAACGCGAGTAGCTGGTGTTGTAAAAAGTCATAGCGACCGTAGATAGGAATAATCACAGATACAGTGGGCTCAAAAGTAACTTCACCATACATACCAACTTCTGGTAAAAGGTTATCCATAATAGACTCAGCCTGCCAAATATCAGCTAAATGCCTCAATATCGCAGGCTGGCCATTATCAAAAAAACGAGCTTTATGAACATTAATAAATGCTAAATAATCTTTTAGTATTTTTATCTTTGATAATTGATTACTACCACTGCAGTCAACATCAGAAATCATGATACGATTTTCAGAAACGTTTATAATCAGTTTTTCTGGTAAAAAGTCATTAGGTAACCTACACGCACAAACCATACCCGCATTGTAATCATCGGCTAAGCTAAACTTAGTATTTATATCTGTACGTAAGTAACGAAAACACTCTGTGACTTGATAGCTATTCCCCTCATTATCTTGAACTACAATATCGCTTAAAGCGTCATTAGCTAGGGCCCAGCCATTAAAGTAAAGTAAGTTTGAATCAGTAAAAACACATAAATCAAAGTAGTGGCTAATTGATCTAGGCTCTACTAATTTATCGCTGGCATCAAGGCTGTTATTGAGCCCTTCTTGCACTTGGCGCATAAAAGATGTTTTTTTAGTTCCAAGAGCTGACAAAACAACATCAGGAGAGTCTATTATCAATGGCTCTAATGCAGAAGCTAACACCTCTTTATTCTGAAGTTTAAATACTAATTTATTAAAAACTGGCTCACTTTGCTCTGCCACAAGAGTAAATCCATATGCATTAACAGTATCGGGTAAATTAAGTGCTGTTATTAAATCATCTCTTTCAAAAAATTCATAAAACACTTTAGCTAGTGCATTGTCTTCATCTTCAATAGATACAGAGATAACAGGTATATCGGCTTCACTAACAAGCCAACCTGACATATACCAAGCACCATCTAAATATGATGCGTAATCAATATGCATAACTTTATAATTATTATTTAACTCGCTAGACACTTAAAATCCTTTATTTATTTTTGGCTCAATTAACGTTACATGTATAAAACTAAATCATTAGCTCAATATCAATCTAAAGTATTTGGTATAGTGCATTTTACCTGAAACGATGACTTTCTCATAACATTGATACTTTAAGTTAATATTCGCAAGTAGCGTGTTATAACACCAATTTATAACACGCCATCAAGCACTAGCCTTTAATGATATGATTCATCAAGCTTTTTATTCATACTACTCAAGTCAAGCCAACTTTTGAATACCATTTAGTGCTTAATGTTGCTAAAGTTAAAACTTTACTACACTTACACTAAGGAAATGCAGTACAAAATAGTTATCCATAACTGAAGTGATTAATTAAAGCTTATTTATATTGTAACTTTTTTCTCTGTGAATATACTGGGCTTTAAATAATATTTTCTAGGCTCCAACTTGATTATTCATGCTTATTTGCTTTGTTACAACGAAGAAAAAATAATAAAAAACACCCTCGACTATTATAGTAAATTTTGCTCCAAGATTTTCGTCCTAGATAATATGTCGACCGATAAGAGCTGCGAAATAGCCTCACAATACGAGAATGTAATAATTATAAAGTGGCAAAATAATGGTTTTATTGATGAATCTCTTTATGTGACGTTAAAAACTCAGACATATAAAAACTACAGCCGTAAAGGCGGTGAATTTACAAGCGAAGTTGCTGACTGGATAATTTCATGTGATATGGATGAAATTTTATATCACCCTAATCTTATTTGGGCGATAAAAGAATATGATAAATTGGACGTTACTGTTCCATGTATTACTGGTTTTAACGTTTTAGGTGACAACGAATTGGACCCTGAACGAGATATAATTCAACAATACAGTAAAGCAATCCGGGCTAAACCTTTTGATAAGCGCATATTATTTAGGTGTGATTTTGATATGACTTATTCGTTTGGGTGCCACCCAAAAGGCAATGGGTTTGAACACATGAAGCAAACCTACCTATATAAATCTTCAGATGAATTCCCCCTAGCACTATTACATTATAAACATATTGGTCAGCGCTTTTACGAAGCGGGAGAAAAGAATAGTCCAAGGGTCGACCCTAAAAAAATTTGGCTATCTGAAAAAAATACACAACTTGGTCCTGGCTCACATTACTTAAATATAAAGTCCGGCGCGTTAAAAAAAATCACCGTAGATCAAGGTTCTCAACTCTTTGATGAAAAGTACAATATATGTTTTAAAAACTTTCCTCGTTGCACTAAAGATAAAGGACTACATGTCGATCAACCTAAATCAGCGCTAGCTAAAACTGAAGTAGACTTTTTGCGAGATTTAGCGGTTAAACTTGAGCGAGAAAAGGCTAAATATAAGGATGAAAGAATTAAATTATTAGAATTAGCCTTGAGGTTGAGGCCCGAGGGGCAATTCATAAAAAACAAATTAAAACAATATCTCAAAAGGACAAACTAATATCAATGAGTTAGCTTTTTAAGAAATAGAGCATCTTTTGCTGGCACAATTATTTGAGTTTGTTTTTTATCAAAGTAAGGAGCCAACGCTCTCGCTTTATCTAACGCTATTTTTTGCTTTTTTCTAGAAGGGTTTGCAATCACCACCCCTTCTTCAAATTCTCTGTAAATTAATTCAGCCCCTCTAACAAGTTTTATGTCATTTAGAGTAAGTTCAATAGCGTCTGTTTCAAATGTAAGAGTATTCTTACCCTTTGCTATATCTTTAAAATAAAAATGGCCTGCAAAAGGGATATCGTCAGCCCACGTCATATTCTGCTGAGGCTTGCTATTATTTGGGGTTATAGAAATAAAGCTAGCTTTATTAATTAAATTGGATCGCGCAATAGCCGTAAACTCCAATGATAAATCACTAACTTTAGTTAACTCAAAGGTTAAGCTAAACTTTAAAGCCTTATTTTTAGTCTTTCGAATGTGAATATCACTTCCTTTGTAGCTAATATTTTTCTCATTCTTTCCAAAAGTGTAATTAACCGGTGCTGGGTCACTAATTGAATAATAGCTAATTTCAGATGAAGCTTTCCCTAACCAATTTTTGTATTCGCGAGATTGCCCTGTCAATTCTGGCCATTTATCAACCCCTTTCCCTTTTACTCTATGCGCAGGAGAAATAATAGAATCAGTAAATAAGGCGCCAGCGACTCTTAAGCGGCGTAAATTAGCTAAAGG
The DNA here is from genome assembly GCF_016598755.1 of Pseudoalteromonas sp. LC2018020214. Lineage (NCBI taxonomy): Bacteria > Pseudomonadati > Pseudomonadota > Gammaproteobacteria > Alteromonadales > Pseudoalteromonadaceae > Pseudoalteromonas > Pseudoalteromonas sp. LC2018020214. The sequence continues at coordinate 587,025 of NZ_CP066804.1, read as the reverse complement.
TACAGTAGAAGGTCCATTTTTACTAGGTAGTTTACCTATTTTGATATAATTTAAAGAGGGTGAAAAACTTCTTTCCTTCCAAAATAAGTGGCGATTAATACCTGATGACCATTGTTCAACATTGGGGTCCCAATGACTGGGCCAAGTTTCACTTTCAATACCATTTAGAATACCAAATGCACGCTGTTGATTTAATTCATTACCGTCCGCTAATATTAATTTTTCAGAACCTAAAGCTTTTCTTAAGTAAGTTAAAAATCGATATACTCCTATACGGTATTGATGCTGGAAGTTCTTATCTAATTTTGAAGCCATACCATCAAAATTATAATCGATAGGTGTTTTTCGTGACGGATGATTCAATCCTCGAACATCCGCTAACACGTCAAATTCCACACCATCGAATAAACTAAGCATGCCACCCTCGCCTAAATAGCGAATAAGGTTTTCCGCTAGTCTTTCGGGCATTCCATCTTTATTCGATGTATTTGAGAAATTATATCGCCATAACGCCTGACTACTACCCGGAGCAATTGCTGGTTGTGATACATGGGCAGCTAAATACGCTTTATTTTTTTTATATGATCTAGCTTTAGTACTAAATACACCTCTTTCTACTGTAATAGTACTTTCGTTTTTTATGCTTAATAACTTAACCTGTTCTGATTTATGCCAGTCCAACTCTCCCATATTATTAACCGGCACAATTACAATATCATCTGAGTTTTTGAAAACCTGAGTGTCGTTGACGGTAATAACAGTATCTAAAGGATCGATTGCCCCCTCTGAATACGTGCCAACAAAATAAGTCCAGTCTTCGCCGTGAAATGCATCAAAGTCAAAATTAGGATCTCGCGCATTTCCATTAAAATGAAGCAACATAAGCTTAGAAGGATTATCTTTTTTATATTGGATAAACTTTTTTTGCGCTTCTTTAGATCTACCAGGGATCTCCTCATCTAATGCTTTAACCACCATTCCATCTAACTTAGACCACCGCTTAGCCCACTTCTCGTAACTAATAGAGGTATTTGCTGCGCTATTTTCAACATTACGAAAATAGATTGCTTTAGGGTATTGTTCATCAAATATCTTTAAATCACTTAATTCAGTGCAAGTTGATTGACCACTATAAAGCGCCAAGCTTATAACCATAACTAATAAAGTCTTAATAAAACTCTCCAAAACCCAATCAACGAATAAAAAAAGCCTCAATAAATTGAGGCTTTCTATCTTATAACATTTTTAATTTATTATCTGACTGTCAAGCAAAGTTAAACCTTTACCATTCAAGCTTGTTAAAACTAGCGCTTGTTGTGTTTGGCTTATACCACTAATTACAATATCTTCAACACCATCGTTGTTTGTATCGTAATGCGACAATGAAATACCCTCCCACTTACCTGGTAATGTATAACGCCCATACTCAGTTGTTAATCTGCCATCTTTAACAACAACCTGAACCGCTCTATTTGTTTTTGTATAACCTAATAAAGCAAACTCGTTAAACCCGTCGTTGTTTAAATCACCTAGCTCAACTACTTGCGTATCTTCCCAATTACCTGGCCAGCTAAAATTAGTAATACGCTGATTAGCTAAGCGGCCATCGTTTATACGTAAAAACACCTTATCTGTTGTTGGATGGGTTCCAACAATAGCAACATCTCGTATGCCATCACCGGTTCTATCACTTACTAGCAAAGGTTTTACATTTATAAGGTCATTTGGCCAACTAAACGTACGTATAACGCCACGCTTGTCATTACCTTTCTTAACTAACCATTGGTAACGACCATCATCTTTACGCTTACCAAACTGGCCCCAATCCGTTGTGCCATCACCATCAAGGTCGTCCATTTGATGCAAACTAATATCATCCCAAAGTGGATTCCAGTTATATACATCAAGTTTACTATTCGCGTTTGCCCCGTCGTACATAAACAATTGGCCTTTATCTAAACGCTCATGTTTACCATGCATTGCAACTTCAGGGATTCCATCTGACGTAATATCTGTCATTACAACAAATTTAGGTGAATCCCATTGATTAGGCCATTTAAAGGTTTGGTAATTACCACGTGTCATACCGTCTTTTACAACCAGTTGCCTTGTACCATTACTTAAATGGACACCGCTAATTGCATATTCTTCTACGCCATCGCCTGTTAAATCAGACAACACTTCAAACGATACATCACTAAGTGTAGCTGGCCAATTCCAAGCGCCTAACTTAGCGCCATTTGACCCAGAATGAACTAATAATTGGTAACGATTTTTACTGCTATCGAACCCAAATACACCAAGTTCTTCTACGTCATCAAAGTCTCTATCTTGTAGGGTATAAAAAACTACGCTATCAAATGGGTAAGTAATAGTGAACTCATTGAGTAAATCAAAGTTATCGCCACTGTAGAGTTTAACTATGGTATGTTGCTCATCTTCTTTATAGCTAATCCAATCATGTACACCATCAGCGTTAGTATCATTAAACAGCGACAGTACACCCAACGGGCCTACAATACTATTTGAGTCTAATGGATCGCTGCCATTAGCTATTTCAACATTATCGTTTACACCATCACCATCAGAATCTGCAGCATTTAAGTTCGTGCCTAATGCAATTTCTTCTGCATTAGTTAAACCATCATTGTCAAAATCATCATTAGCGTCATTAGGATTTAATGGGTCTAAGCCATTAGCAATCTCTATAAAGTTCGACAAACCATCTCCATCAACATCAGTGTCAGGGTCTGAATTATCGCCAATACCATCTAAGTCTGTATCGGCTGATTCTGATGCATCAAGAGGAAAGTAGTCTTCGTTATCAAGTACCTGGTCACCATCATAATCAACAAAAACATTTTCATCACCTTGAAGTACAAATGGATTCTGATTGTGATTAAATAATGAAGTGACCTCAACGTTGCTCGAAAATAAAGTTTCTACCGTATTATTTAACTCAAGTTCAGAAAAGTAAGAATAGCTATAATCAGTAAAGAAAACTGTTTGCTGGTCATCACCCGATAATATCACTTTAAAATCGTCTGAAGGGACTAAGTTGTAGCGTCTTAAAACTGACAAGTTACCTTTAATTTCGAGGGTACCTTTATTTAAAGTATCAGAAGAAGAGTACTTACTAGAATCGGTAATGAAATCACCAGCAACAACTACGCTATCTTCAGCACTTTGCATAATTAAAGTACCATACGAATACGTAAATTCGTTTGCCGTGTTGGTAGGTGTTTGAATTCGGTAATTCCCACCTACTTTAAGACTACCTTTAGCAATATTTAAATTACCAGCTGATTGGGTAAGGTTTCCCTCTATACTAAGCGCATAACCGTTCAAATTAATTTCTGCGCCTGCTAAGTTAACATCACCTTTAATAGTTTGATCACGCGAAAGGACCCAAGTGCTACTTGCATTATCAACTGATAGGCTGTCTTTCCAAAAATCACCTTCTATAGCAGCAAACCCACTTAGGACAATATTTGAAGAGTTTAGAATAGACGTTTCTGTACTATAAAGTAATGATGAAACAACAGACTGCGTTTCGAATTCAACGCCCTCTAGGCTACTATTTAAAATTTGCAGTTCGCTAAAATGAGAGTACCTGTAACTAGGATCTTCAAAATGAACTATTTGTTGCTCAGAACCAGATAAGATTACTTTATGAGTTCCAGTAGCTTTAAAGCTATATCTATTATAATTAGATAGCTGCCTAAAGTCGCCTTTCACCTCTAAAACACCTGCGCTTAAGTAGCTTTCATTAGAAGAGTAATTATTTGTATCAATAACAAAATCACCACTTACCAATACTTTATCTGTAGGGTTTTGCATTAACAATGCCCCCCTAGAGTAAGTGTATTGATTAGGAATAGTCGTAGGTGTCTGTACACGATAAGCACCGCCTACAATTAAACTCCCTTTCGCGATATTTAGCTCTCCGTCCGAGTGAGTTAAGCTTCCTTCAACCTTAAGTTCTTTAGCGTTTAAATTAACCTCAGAGCCTTTAATATAAAAGTCACCCTTTATTAATATATCTGATGATAATACCCACGCATTACTATCACTATTAACAGAAAGGTTATACGGCCATGTATTTCCTTCAATAACAGCCTGACCACTTAACACAATATTTTCTGAGTTAATAACTGCGGTAGTTGTAGCATATAGCTTTGAAGAAACTATCGCAGGTGCATCAAAACTTACACCTGATTCACTACTATTTGTAATTAGTAATTCATTAAATCTAGAGCTATCAAATTTGGTATCATCAAAATGTACTGTTTGATACTTACTACCTGATAGAGTTACTTTATGTGTACCGCTCGTTTTAAAGCTATAGCTGCCTAATGACATAAAGTCACCTTTGACCTCTAATATACCTGCACTTAAGTCACTATCATTACTTACATTGTAATTTGAATTTATATAAAAGTTACCATTTACTAAAACTCTATCTTCAGTACTTTGCATTAAAAGTACACCAGTTGAACCTTTGTATTCTCCTACAATATTATCTGGTGTTTGAATACGGTAATCAGCTTCAATAATTAATGTACCTTGGTTAATATTTAAGTCACCATCTGAGTGAATTAAACTCCCTTTAACAGTCAGAGTATGGGTATTCAAACTAACCTCAGACCCAGTAATATTTAAATTACCCTGAATAACTAAATCATTGCTCAAAAACCATGGACTACTATTATCATTGATAGTCAAATTATGGTGCCAAGTACCACCATCAACTACTGCTCTTCCAGTCAGTACGATATTTGAAGAGTTAGAAATAGGCGTATTAGTACTGTATAGCGTTGCAGCAATTAAAGTTGCTGTTTCAAAGTTAACCCCTTGCATACTGCTATTAGTAATTTGAAGTTGATTAAATTGTGAGTAGTTAGATTTTGGGTCATCAAAATGCACAGATTGTGGCGTATTCCCAGATAAAATAACCTTGTGGGTGCCACTTGCTCTAAAGTTATAATAACCAGAAGAAGTTGATAATTGAGTAAAATCACCTTTAAGCTCTAAAGTACCAGCGCTTAAATAGCTTCCATCCTGAGCCCCTTTGTATGAATCCATAACAAAATCGCCACCAACAAATACGCTATCTTCAGCGTTTTGCATTAATAGTATTCCCGATGAGTAGGTATACTCGCCAGGCACATCTGTAGGTTTTTGAATTAAGTAATCACCATTAACAACTAAGCTACCCTGAGCAATGTCCATTTCACCATCGGTATGAACTAAATTCCCCTCAACGGTAAGCTTTTTACCATTCAGGTTTACTTCAGAACCACTAACAAATAAGTTTCCTTTTATTACTTGGTCGTTTGTAAGTACCCAAGGGCTACTGCTTGTATTTACAGTTAAATTATTTGGCCAAGTATTTCCGTCAATAACAGCTTGCCCACTCAACACTATATTTTCTGAATTAATAATAGGTGTTGTCGTTGAGTAAAGTTTAGACGCTACAAGAACATCTGTCTGAACATTAATGCCAAGAACGCTTGTATTAGTAACAAGAAGCTCATTTAATACTGATTCATTGTACTTTGTTCTTTCAAGAGAAATTTTCTGCAGCTCAGTTCCTGATAAAACCACTTTATGCGTACCACTAGCTATAAAGCTATAACGCCCTAAAGAGATAAAATCACCTTTAACTTCTAACGTTCCTGCAACTAAATCTTTATTATATGAATTACTAGGGTTAGAAAAAGTAATAAAATCGCCGCCAACTAGTACGCTATCTTCAGTCGCTTTCATTACTAGAGCGCCTGAAGAAGCAACATATTCACTTGGGATATCTGTTGGTTTTTGAATTCGATAGTCACCATTAACGATTAAATGACCTTCTGCAATCGTTAGTTCGCCTCCCGCTTGAATAATTTGCCCCTCAACAGTAAGAGTAAAACCATTAAGGTTAATATCTGAGCCACTTAAATAGAGGTTACCTTTAATTGTTTGATCCGCATTAAGTACCCATGCGCTACTGTTAGCGTTTACGGTAATATTGCCAGTCCATGCTCCACCATTAATAACAGCAGGGCCTGATAGCACAATATTTTCACTATGGGTAATAGCCGACGTAGTGGGTGAAAGAGCTGAGCCAACAAGTGCTTCTGATTCAAAAACAACACCAGCATCACTATTATTAGCAATTTCTAAATGATTAAACTGAGAGTATTTATAAGAAGGGTCATCAAAGTGAACAATTTGTTGTTCATTACCAGACAATATAACCTTGTGCGTTCCTGTCGCTCTAAAATTATACTGACCAGAGTTGGTACTTAATTGGCTAAAATCGCCCTTAATTTCTAATATACCGGCACTAAGATTACTATTATTAGAAGAGCTTCTTGCGTCGGTTACAAAATCGCCATTAACTAAGACTCTATCACTATCATTTTTCATTAATAAACTACCGTTTGAATACGTATACTCACCCGGTATAGCTGTTAGTTTCTGTAAGCGATAATCGCCCTTCACAACTAAACTACCTTGCGCTATGTTTAATGCACCATCTGATTGTATTAAGTTACCTTCAACAGTAAGTGCAAAGCCATTTAAATTAACTTCAGAACCATTCACGTAAAAGTTACCATTAATAGTTTGGTCTGCGGATAGTAGCCAAGTAGCATCGTTATTACTTATTGTTATATCATTATTCCACACCCCACCATTAATAATAGCACTTCCAACTAACGCTATATTTTTAGAGTTAACGATAGGAGTAGTCGTATTAAAAAGAACTGATGAAACAGCAATCAAGGTATCAAAATTCACACCTTCTAAGCTTGTATTTTTAATTTCTAGCTGACTAAATAATGAAGAGTTATTATATGTATCGTCAAAGTGTACTGTTTGTTGCTTATCACCCGATAATATAACTTTATGAGTACCACTTGCTTTAAAATTATAAGCACCTGAGTAAGAAGACAGCTGGGTAAAATCCCCTTTAACCTCTAAAGTACCCGCACTTAAATACAAACCATCACGTGAGCTAAATCGTGAATCCATAGTAAAACTACCATAGACCAAAACACTTGCGTTAGCGTCTTGCATTAATAATATGCCGCTAGAGTAAGTATATTCTCCTAAAACAGCATTAACAGGCTTTTGAACACGGTAATTACCTTTAACAATTAAACTACCTTTATTTATATTTAAATTACCATCTGAGTGAATCAAATCACCTTCAACTGTCAGCTTAAAATCAGTCAAGTTTACGCCTGCCCCAGCAATATAAAAGTTACCTTTAATTAGCTGATCACGCGATAAAACCCAAGAGGTACTATAAGTATCAATACTAAGATCACTCTCCCAAACCCCGCCTTCAATAATAGCTTGGCCAGATAAGGTTAAATTTTCTGAGTTATGTATAGGGGTACTAGTTTTATACAAAATTGAAGAGACATATGCCTTAGTTTTAAAATCAACACCAGCTGAACTGCTATTTTCTATCAATAACTGATTAAAGAGCGAATAGCTATTTCCTGGATTATCAAAGTACACGGTTTGCTGTTCTGTGCCTGATAAAATAACCTTGTGTGTTCCACTTGTTTTAAAGCTGTAATTACCACTTGCTCGAGAGTAAGTTGATAACTGATTAAAATGCCCTTTTACTTCTAAGGTGCCAGCAATTAGATTATTTGATGAGTTAATAGTTGAGTCATTTACAAAGTCCCCATACACCAAAACTGATTCATCATCACTTTGCATTAATAATTTACCAAACGAATAGGTGTATAAACCAACCTCATCGGTTGGCTTTTGAATTCGATAGTCCCCTTTAACGATCAAAGAACCACCATTTAGAGCAACTGTTCCACCGGCTTGTATAAAATCGCCTTCGATAACAAGCGTAGTACCTTGTAAATCAAGCGTGCCGTCTTGAAGAATTAAATTTTGTTCGATTTTAGAGGGAAGCTTAGCAATATAGGTTGTATGAGTATTGTTATCACTATCTTTGTAGGTACATTCCACACCTGAAGGTTTAAATTCACCAATATTAACACGTGATGTGCCCCCACAGGACGCATAGTGTTTTTCTAGTATTTTTGTAGAGCTAAGAGAATAGCCTGAGGATACTTCATTTTCTTGAACTAAATTTGCGTATATTTCTGAAGAAAATAAGCAAAAAACAATCAATAACAGCTTTAAGTGCATAAAAACACTCCTTTGTTTTTAGTAACTAAATCACAACCTTTTATTGACTGCAATTTACATATGTAATTAAAATTATAATACATTAGGGTACATACAAACAATCCTTTAGTCTTTTTATTCAAAAGTTTTCTCATTACAAAAGAGGGTTTTGAATACTAAAACGATAAATGCACTACTTACTAAAAAGCCACGGTGCTATTAACACCGTGGCTTTGTTTTTACCTATTTAAATATCCGCTTAATGAATAGTTGTACTTAGTAATCCTAAGTCGTTACCGCCGTATACAGTTATTGTGCGCGTCAATGTACTTGCATCAACACCGTTAACAATAATGTCAGCCTGCCCATCGCTATTAACATCGTATGAGCTAATGGTTAAATCAGCCCAGTCGCCTTCTAGCGTTATACGTCCGTACTCAGTAAGTGCTTGTCCGTCTTTTATAACAAGCTGGTATTTACCTGAATTAACATTAACACCTAATAACGCTACTTCCTGTGTGCCGTCACTATTTAAGTCACCTAGCTCCATTACTTGCTCATTTGACCATACCGCTGGCCAGCTGTAATTCGCTATGCGGGTATTTGCTAAGCGTCCGTCGTTTACACGTAAGAACATTTTGCCACTGCCGTTTTTACCAAACATTGAAACCTCTTTTACACCATCTCCTGTTCGGTCACTTAACAATAGCGGCTGCGCTGCTGTTAAGTCATTTGGCCAACTAAACGTGCGTATTACACCGCGCTTGTCATGGCCTTTTTTAACTACCCATTGGTAACGACCGTCATCTTTACGCTGACCAAATTGCCCCCAATCAATAGTGCCTTCACCATCTAGGTCGTCCATTTCATGTAGGCTTATGTCATTCCACAGTTTGTTCCAGTTATACACATCTAATTTGTTATTGGCATTGGTGCCGTCGTAAACAAATAGTTGCCCTTTATCTAAACGCTCATGGCGTCCGTATAACGCAACTTCAGGTATACCGTCGTTAGTTACATCACTCATTATAACTATACGTGCGTCTAACCATTGGTTTGGCCATTTAAACGTTTTATACGTTTGCTTGGTCGCGCCATTTTTTACAAACAACTGTTTTGTGCCATTGGTTAAATGAATACCGCTAATCGCGTACTCTTCAACACCGTCGTTAGTTAAATCACCCACTAATTCAAAGGCAACCTCACCTAAGGTGTTAACCCAGTTCCATGTGCCCATGCCTTGACCTGTGTAGCCATTATAAACCGCTAACTGGTAACGCCCTACAGCACTATTAAAACCAAATAAGCCCATTTCTTTTATGCCGTCGTTATTACGGTCACCCAACAGTTGAATACTTGTTGAGTCAAACCCATCACTTAGCTCATACGCAGCTAACTCGGTAAAGTCACGCCCATCAATAATACTAAACAAAGCATTACCATTAATAAGTGAATACTTCAGCCAGTCGGCTGTACCGTCACCATTGGTGTCGCTAAACTGTACTAAGTTAGCAGGTGCTAAATTAGCATCTGTTGGGTCTAACGGGTCCAGGCCTAACTTAAGTTCATCTTCATCAGATATGCCGTCGTTATCATCATCTAAATCAGCGTTGTTACCTATACCATCGTTATCGGTATCAACTGACTCAGTCGCATCAAGCGGGAACGTATCTAAATTATCTGTAACTCCATCATTATCTGTATCATCTAAAAGTGGGTTAGTTTCAAGTAACATTTCTTCAAGGTTCGTTAAACCGTCACTATCAAAGTCACTATTTGCATCATCAGAATTTAATGGATCGAAGCCATATAACAGCTCATATTCATCACTCATCCCATCGTTGTCATCATCGTCATCTATGGCATCTGCAATACCATCACCATCAGAGTCTATTTGACTTGCTGGCTCACCGTAATACTCAACCCCCAACTCTGTTAATGTAGTTAACTGCTCTAAATCCGATAATGGAATATCATAAATTCGTAACCATAACCCAACACCCGAAAAATCAAATAATGGAGATAAATCAGAGACCTGAGTATTAGAAATATCAAAACCATAGTGGTTATCACCGAGAGTTAGTAGGCTCAAGTCAGAAAATGATGTTCCTGCAGCATAGAAATAACGTAACCCTTCAAAGTCACTAATTGGCTCCCAATTCGTTACTGATGTATTGCTTAGGTCTAAACTATACAGAGGTAGATTATTTACAAGAGTTAAATCACTAAAGCTTGTGTTTGAAAGCTCTAAACGATCTAATGAAGTAAACCCAGTAATATTTGTCCAATCTGTAATTTGTTGTGCACCAGATAAATCTAACGTCCTTAAATTAGAAGCATTTATTAAGCTTAAATCTGTAAAGTTAGTATCATTTAAATATAAATGCTCAAGCTGAGATAAAGAGCTTAAAAATGACCAATCATCAACTTCTGTGCCCCATAAACGAAACCCTCTAAGCTGAGGTAGTGAGCTCAAGCCAAAAAAATCAGAAACCTCTGCATTACCTAAATAAAAATAATTTACTGATTCGCTAATTAATGATGTGTCGGTAAAATTCCCGCCTTGTATCCATAAGTGATAAATCGAAAGGTCATTTAACGCCTGCCAATCCTCAATTATTAAATTATTAAAATCTAGAGATGATAAATTAGGTAAACTCATCAAAGGCGCTAAATTAGAAAGCTGCGAGTTGTACAAAACAATAGTTTCTAGATTTTCTAAACTAGTCATTGATGAAAGAGCTGTGTCAGTTATATTTGCACCAGCAAAACGTCTTAAATTAATAAACGCTTCCAAACCATCCCAATTATTTACTAGTATGTCATTCAGTTGTAAATCAGACAAAAACTTAAAGTGCGCTAAGTCGTTAATGTTTTCAATTTCAGCGTTATCATTAGACCAACAGTAAAAATAATCCACACTATATACCGACTCTTCAAGTGCATAATCATTTCTAATACATTGCTCAATTACAGCATTTTCGAACTCAAGCTCACCAATTGTTTTCACATGTGCAGTTACATTAGAGTTATTAGGTTCAGCATCTTCATAGTCAGATACACCATCGTTATCAGAATCGCTAAGTGCTGGATTAGTGCCTAAGGTTATTTCTTGACCGTCGGTTAGACCATCCCCATCAGTATCAGACGACTGAGGGTTAGTTCCTAAAGTCATTTCCTCAAGGTTTGTCAAACCATCACCATCATAGTCATAACCTGCATCATATGCATTTAATGGATCAAGCCCATTTTCAAGCTCATATTCATCACTCATTCCATCATTATCGTCATCATTATCTAAAGCATCTCTAATACCATCACCGTCGGAGTCCTCTAAACCCGAAGGAGTACCGTAATACTCAACTCCTAAGTTAGTTAAGGTATCTAATTGTGCAGGGTCAGTTAACGGAATTCCGTCAATTCCAACTCGTAAATAACTTGTCGTAAAATCAAATAATGGCGATAGGTCTTCCACATGCGTATATGCAATATCAATGTTTAAGCTACCTGAGCTGAAATCTATTAAACTTAAATCTGAAAAGGATGTACTTCTTACATAAAGGTTATATAAGTTTGTAAAACCACTGATTGGCTCCCAATTAGATATCTGAGTTTCCGAAACATCTAAAGTTTCAACTGATGCCCCTTCTAGTAAAGATAAGTCACTAAAACTTGTTTGCCCTGCATTAAATTGCTTAAGTGATTTAAACTCGCTAACACTACTCCAATCCGTAATTTGTGTATAATTCAAGTATAAACTTGTTAAATTACGACTATTTATAGAGCTCAAATCAGCGAAGTTTGAATTACCTAAATATAGTTCTTCTAACTGAGTTAGCGAGCTTAAAAATGACCAATCATCTGCATTAACACCCCATAGATACAAGCGGTTTAACTGATTTAACGAGCTTAATAACGGTAAATTAGCAATCTCAGTATCCGATCCATCAAAAAATCTAGCTGATGTATTAATTAAAGATGCATCAGTAAAGTTAGTACCCTGAACTGATAGGTTTGTCAGCTCAATATTGATTAAATCTTGCCAGTCATTCACTGTAGTTTGGTACAACTCAAGAGTTGCCAGATTAGGAAGCTCAGTTAATGGCTGCAAGTTAGAAAAAACAGAGTTGCGAATATCAACATGTTCTATACGGGTTTTATTTGCCAGTAAATTAAGCTCGTCATCTGTTAATTTTGCGCCTCTAAATGTGGTTAAATATTCAAGTTTTTCTAGAGTCTCCCAGCTTGTAACTTCCACATATGGCAAACTTAACTCTCTTAAAAATTTAAAGTTAGCTAAGTCAGAAATATTTTCAATTGCCGTATCACTTTGTGCCCAACAACTAAAATAAATTACATCGTATACCGATTGCTCTAATGAATAACTGTCAGTGATGCACTGTTTGATAATTTCACTTTCAAACTCAATCTCACCAATTTTTTTAACTAATGTAGTTACACTGGAGTTATTAGGTTCAGAATCTTCATAGTCAGATACACCATCACCGTCAGTATCGCTTAGTAATGGGTTTGAACCTAAAGCAACTTCGTGTCCATCCATTAAGCCATCATTATCTGAATCATAATTATGAATAGATGTACCAGCAGCATACTCTTCGGCATTAGTTAAACCATCATTGTCAAAGTCTTGGTGTGCATCAGCCACAGCAGGATCCGTTCCTAAGAACTCCTCTATTAAGTCGTTTAAGCCATCGCCATCTGTGTCAGGGAGCTCTGAAAGCAACTTACGAACATAAAAATCTCGTCTATTGTTGTAGCTAAATAATGTGTCGCCGCTTGTAAATAATTGTTCTATATTATTAAAACGTTGAGGGGTTATTTCGCGGGTAACATTGCCATTTTCAGTTTTAATTAATTGCGAATAATTTACATAATTATAAGTCGCATTTTGAAAATAAAATGAGTCTAATCTGTAAATATCACCAACAAAATCGAGTGTAAAATCTCTTAACAGCTGAACAACAGTATCGTAAACTAATACCTGAAATTGTCCGTTTTCATCATAGGTTTTTAGTAGTAACTCAGTTTCACTAAAAGAAAGTAACTCTGCATATTGGAAAGACGTCTCTAAAACCACCCAACTAGTTAAATCATCCGACGAAATTAAGCCTCTTGTTCCGTCAGAAAGATTGCTCATTGCATAATAAGCACCATTAACGTAATACATGTCCTCTATTCGGCTTACAAATAAGTCTTCGTCATCAAAGGTAACTTCTAAAGGTTCAAGACTTTCTAAATTAGTACCTAAATACAATCCGTTATAACTTTCTAAAAGTATTTCACCATTACTTAAAGTTTTAACACTATTAAAAAATAATAAATCATCTAAGCCATAACTTGTTTCTATCCAATTATTTCCATCAATTGAGCTGAAAAATGATGAGTCACCTAACAAATGGATCATACCGTCACGTACAAGCAAGCTTCTCGCAGTATTATTTTGTTGCTCTAGCAATACCCTGGTGGTGCTTGTTTCAATGTTATAAGCTTCTAATCTAGTGGTTGTATTATAACTAATATCAATCTCATATTTTAAACTTAAAATTTCATCGTTAAATACGTTTACATCAGCTAGATAAACCTCGTTTTTTATAATTTCAGCTTCCGATAAATCAACGTTAACTTTTCCTACCCTGCCATTGTATGCAATAAAATACTGCTCGGCGTTAAAACTAAAAAAATACGAAGTATTAATAAGACCTAATACACTCTCTCCAAAAACAAGAGAGCTTGCGTCAGAAGTAAGTGGTGCAACACGGCCGTTTCTATCAATTACAAAATGGTTATCACCTTGCGCTAAAAAGTTGAATTCATCGTAAAAAATAGAATCGTATATTTTAATAAGTTGGTTATCTGCAGCTAACTTATAAACCCCATTGCCATTTCCGCTTAGTGAAATATAAACTACCTCGTTAATAGTTATCACATCGTCAAACTGCCCATTACCTGCAGGCAAGTTAATAACTTCAGAACCTATAAAACTTTGTGTTTTTAAAAGGTATTCTACATTTTCACCACTATCGTAGTCGTATTCTGAAACAGAAATAAAAGCAATATCTTCATAAAATACTATATCTCTAATATGATAGCTTTTATTTTCAAAATCATAAGATGGAAATAAATTAAACATATCTGAAACAACGGCTTCGGTTACAAAATCATTTGTTTTCATCAAAGTTTGTTGGTTGTTTCGATATCCCCAAAAGTAAAAGCTTTCTTTATCACTCCATAAACCGTAGTCACCAAAAGACAGGTCGGATTTTTTCCATTCGATACCATCAAGGCTATATACAAGTTCGCTGTAATTTCCTTGAAACGCAATTGCAGTTCCCGATGAGCTAAAATTATCGAATATGTCACTTTTTAAACTAAGATGACTTAAGTCTATTGGCGCCCACTCTTTACCATCAGCAGACACTGACACCTGGTCTTCATTTAAAGTGTATAAAGCATCTTTAAATACAACAATATTACTATCGTAGCCCATTATTTCTTTAGGTTTTTTAACCATTTCCCAGCCGTACTCAGTAGCATTTAAAACACTACTGAGTAAGGCAAGGAGGCAAAAAAACATGACATTCAAAACTTTCATAACCCTAGTCCTTAAGTTTATAAATTAATATTATTAAATATTTTAATTAATTAAATATCAGCTAGTTAACCATTAACATTCAAGCTGGAAACATAGCTTAAATTCAGTTTTATTAGCCGCTACATACAAAAAATCACATAATTTAAGTGAATAACCTTTTACTTTATTTCTAAGTTAGTTTTACCTCTAAAAGAAAACTAAAAATTTATTATTTTAAATTAACTAAACTACTTTTTTATTCAGTACCGGCCCTACTAAAGATGCATTTTGACTAAAGGTGAGTTTGAAAATAAAAATCGCGCTAATAAAGAAGACTTTAAAGTAAAAAAAATTCGAGATGTTTTATATCTATAAACACTGAATAAATGAGAAGAAACTAAGTCACCTGGGGAGGTTAGTGACTCTTTTTTAGATAACCATACTAAATAAAAGCATAACGTCATCATGTTTAATTGCTGTTTGACCATTTAAGCACTCCTTTGCTTTAAAACTTAAAATAATAAACCATTCATTTACATTTTACACAAATGTAATTATAGCAATTGAACAAAATTTAACAATCAGAAACATTATTTTGCGAGTACTTTTTAACTTGTTAGATGGCGCTAAGTGCTAGCGCTATGTCCTTACAAAAAAGCCACGGTGCTATTAACACCGTGGCTTCTGTTTTTACCTATTTAAATATCAGCTTAGTGAATGGTTGTGCTTAGCAATCCTAAACCCTCGCCACTATAAATAACACTGATGCGGCTTAATGTTCCAGCATTAACACTATTTACTATAACGTCAGCCTGCCCATCGCTGTTTGCATCGTATGAGCTTATGGTTAAATCAGCGAAGTTACCCTCTAGTGTTAAACGTCCATATTCTGTGGTTGCACGTCCATCTTTTATTACTAGCTGGTATTTGCCTGAGTTAATATTTACACCCAATAAAGCAACTTCATTTATACCATCGCTGTTTAAGTCACCCAGCTCCATTACTTGCTCTTCTGTCCAAGTCGCTGGCCAGCTAAAGTTCGCAATACGGGTATTGGCTAAGCGTCCATCGTTTACACGTAAAAATACTTTTCCACTGCTATTTTTACCATATAAAGCAACTTCGCTTACGTTATCCCCTGTTGTATCTGCAAGTAATAGGGGTTTAACGTCACTTAAGTCATTAGGCCAACTAAACGTGCGTATTACGCCTTGTTTATCGTGCCCTTTTTTAACAACCCATTGGTAACGGCCATCATCTTTACGTTGACCAAATTGTCCCCAGTCTGTGGTGCCGTCGCCATCTAAGTCGTCCATTTTATGTAGGCTTAGGTTATTCCACAGTTTGTTCCAGTTATACACGTCTAGTTTGTTGTTGCTATTTGCGCCATCAAAAACAAACAGTTGGCCTTTATCTAAACGCTCATGGCGACCATATAACGCCACTTCTGGTACGCCGTCGTTGGTTATATCGCTCATTTGTACTATTTGCGCGTTTAACCATTGGTTTGTCCATTTAAACGTTTTATAGGTTTGTTTACTCACACCGTCTTTTACAAACAGCTGTTTAGTGCCGTTAGTTAAATGAATACCCGTTATCGCGTACTCTTGCACGCCATCTAAAGTTAAATCATCAAGTAGTTTAAACTCTACATCTTTTAACGTTTCAGGCCAGTTCCATGTGCCCATGCTTTGCCCTGTGTAACCGTTATAAACCGCTAACTGATAGCGCCCTACTGCGTTATTAAAGCCAAATAAGCCCAGCTCTTTTATGCCGTCGTTATTTCTATCGCCAAGCAGTTCCACACTTAAGTTTTCTAACTCGCTGCTAATGTTAAAAAAGCTAAAGGCTGAGAAGTCGCGGCCATCTAATACAGTTAACCATACGGCATCACCCACTACAGAATGCTTAAGCCAATCAATAACACCATCACCATTGTAGTCTGTAAATTTCACTAAATCAGAAGGCGCATTGGCTATATCATTAGGGTCAAGCGGGTTTAAACCTAACTGTATTTCATCCCCATCAGATACACCATCACCATCTGTATCAGCATTATTAATATCGGTCCCGAATAACAACTCATCCAAATTGGATAGGCCATCGTTGTCAGCATCTGCAGTGGCGTCTGTTGCATCTAGTGGGCTTAGGCCATTATTGACTTCATCAAAGTCAGACATGCCATCAAAGTCGCTATCAGCATTATAAATATCAGTACCTAAATCAGCTTCTTGGTAATCATTTAAACGATCGCCATCAGAATCAGGTAGGTCAAACCACTCGCTGTAGCTACTTAAGTCAAATAGCTCAACTGAATTCATTCGTGGTGCAATAAATACACCGCGCTCATCATTACTTATTACACCATCATTATTCACATCATAGTCATAGGTTGAGCGCTCAAATACCAATGCACGCCCATTACTATCAACAGATATAACATCCCATATTCTTTCACGTTCCGCAAAATCATCGCTATATGACATAGTTATACGATCGCCATCTACTGCGTAGCGCCACTCTTCACCCATGAATAAACTTGAAGAGCCTTCACCATTATAATAATTAAAAACACCACTTAAGCCGCGACGTAAAGTACCATCTTCACGAAAGTGATAGCCAAAGACACCCTCAATATTTAAAGTGTTATTATCCCAATTAAAAGGCATATAGGCATTAATACTGGATAACTGCATTTGGGGTAGTTGCGTTGCTAAATTGGATGTTAATTTAATATATGTATTATCAAACTTGGCCAGTGGCGCTATATACACCTCTGTTAAACCTTCCGCTTGGTACACTTCATAAAACGCAAGTAACTTATTGCCTTCTTGTTTATAAGGCATCACCTCAATGCGCTCAACTGAGTTTGTAATTACGAGCTTTTCTTCGTCAACAACCCATTGATATTGAACACCAAAATGGTGCGATTCTGCAAATCTATTGCTATTTAACGTCATCATATCTGCATATATACCATTAATAGTATCAAGGCCCCTTGTAGGCCCATAGGTCACCTTAAGTGGTAAAAACAGACTCCACTTACCTAACATGTCTGAACTACTAAAGCCGCTAAATAAATTAGCGGGGTTTACTTCCCAATCACGAATTGATTCATCTATATATTCGTATATTGGAAGCTCACCTTCATAGTTCCACTCACTAGGTAATACTAAAGTAACTTGATTAGCTGTCGATACAATAACCTCTTGTAGGCCACTGCCTTCACCATAAGGAGTAATAACTGTTTTTACTCGCACATCTGAATGCTCAAACTGCATATCATAAGGAATTTCATTACTATCGGCTTTACTTATTAACCAATCAGCAACCTCAGCGCCAAAGTTATCTCTTACTTCATCAAATGGATAACCATAATTATTAAAGTAAGTATTAGTAATATTTTGATTAGTTAGATTGATCTGGCCATTTATCACTTCCCATGTAAATGAGCTAGATTTATAAGTATCTAACCAACCATTACCAATATTTCCAGTTGTATTGTCGTTAAATTTAAGTGCAATACCGCTATGGGCTAACCAGCCAGCCTGAGCTGCATCAGTCATTGCTACACGCTTACCCTCGAGGTCATCGACATCAAATTGCAATGTACTTGAACCAGGAGTAGAGCCTGCATTTAATGCATCACTGCCTTGTTCAATTTCAAAGCCGTCAGTAA
Organism: Pseudoalteromonas sp. LC2018020214; assembly: GCF_016598755.1. NCBI lineage: Bacteria > Pseudomonadati > Pseudomonadota > Gammaproteobacteria > Alteromonadales > Pseudoalteromonadaceae > Pseudoalteromonas > Pseudoalteromonas sp. LC2018020214. The sequence goes on along the minus strand of NZ_CP066804.1, from coordinate 568,603 downwards.
AACCATCGCCATCAGAGTCCATAGATAAAGGGTTTAGCCCTAATGCCACTTCCTCACTATCAGATAAACCATCAAAATCAGAGTCGCTTTGCGTTTTACTTGTACCTAAATCATCTTCTTGGTAGTCATTTAAACCATCACCATCACCATCAGGTAATGCGTCCCACTCACTTTCCCAGTTACTTAAATCTAGGGTTTCAAGCGTGTTAACTCTAGGCGCAATAAAAGCACCTCGCTCATCATCACTAATAACACCATCATTATTTGTATCTAAATCAAAGCGAGAGCGCTCGTAAACCAAAGCTCGTCCGTTTTCATCTACCGATATCACATCCCATATTCTTTCACGTGCTGAATAAGCATTACTGTAATTCATAATTATTCGATTACCATTTAAGGTATAAGTCCACTCTTGACCCATGCCAAAGCTAGTAGATTGACTGTTATAATCTCTATAGCCACTTACACCACGGCGTAATGTTCCATCATTGCGAAATTGATAACCAAAAATATTTTCAATATATAACTGTTCGCCATCCCACTGTTCTGGAAGATGCGCATTAATACCTGCAAATTGAATTTGTGGTAATGAAGTAACTAAGTTATTAGTAATTTGTGTAAAAGAATTATCAAATTTGGCAAGCGGCGCAATATATACCTCACTCAGCTGATCACCATCAAATACTTGATAAAATGCTAAGTGTGTTTTTCCCTGTTGCTTAAATGGCGTAACAATAATTTCTTCATTATCAGAATTAAGCGTTAATATTCCATTTGAAAACGTCCAATTAAGTACTTTATTAGAATTTACAGTACTAACGCCACCACCACTTTGTAAAGCTAACGTATCTGCATAAATACCCGATTGAGTACCTAAACCGCGAGCAGCACCAAACGTTACATCGTAATTTAAAAATGCTAACCACTTACCTTGAACATCGCTGCTTGAAGAGCTAAGTGTGCTAGTTAAAACATTATCCCATTGCACTACTTCTTCTGTAATTGTCTCATTAATGTTAACACTGCCCGTATAACCCCAAGCTTCAGGAATAATTAAAGAATTGTTAGCTTTTAAAACAGAAATTACATTAAGTTCATCGTTTATTTGTGAATGCTTAATTAACTTGCGTTCAATAACCTCGTAATTTTGTTCTAAAAATTGATCATGGGTAAGAGCACCCGCATCAACTTGTTCTCTAAGCCACTGTGCAACGTCATAACCAAAACGCTGTTCAATATCGTTAAACGGGTAGTAATAATAACCACCACTTAATGTCGTGTTACCACCACCATTTATCGTAATAACACCATCATCAATTTGCCAACTCGTCGTAATTTTACTGTAAGAACTAAGCCATTGTTCACCCAATACAACCTGGCCATTACTATTAAAATCAATAGCCAAGCCTGACTTTTGAATCCAGCCTTCTTTAACGTTACTTAATAATGCCACTCGCTGATTATTAACTTCTGAATTAATAAAGCTGAGAGAGGTTGAACCTGGGGTTGAATTTGCAGAAAGAGGGTCACTACTTTGTTCTATTTCAAAGCTATCAGTAAAGCCGTCATTATCGCTGTCTTGATCTAAAGGGTTAGTACCATTTAATACTTCCTCACCATCATTTAAGCCATCAAAGTCCGAATCTGAGTTATTTATATCTGTACCTAACTCTTCCTCTTTAATATCTTTTAAACCATCATCGTCAGAATCAGGTAAATAATTCCACGCATCATAAGTGCTTAAATCAACTTTAAGCATAGAATTTAAGCGCGGAGGTATAAATGGCTGTATTTCGTCATCGCTTACAACACCATCTAAATTATTGTCATAACCAATATATGAATATTCAAAGACTAATGCTGTACCATTGCCATCTACAGATAGTACTTCCCAATGGCGTTCGCGTTTATAATCATCTGTTGTATAACTTGTAACAACATCATTATCATTAATGTTGTACTCCCATTTTTGTCCAAATTGCAGCATACCGTTGTTTTCATAATCTTGACTAATACCACGGTAAAATGTCCCATCTGATAAAAACTTATAAGCGAACAAATTGTCAAAGTTAACTATTGAACTACTTGGTTCCTGAAAATATAAGTTAATGCCAGCAGACCATACATAAGGATATTTCGTTATTAAACTATCCGTAAACTGATTATAAGAATTATCAAACTTAGCCATTTGTGAGTTGAATGTGCGTACAAACACGTTATTTTTATATTCTTTAATGCTTGCTAAGTAACCTTTTTCTACCTCAATAAACGGCGTAATTTCAAAGCGCGTATCGCCACTTACTAAGCTAAACACACCACTAGTTGCAGACCAAGTAAATTCATTCTGCGAAAAAGCATCTGTTACAGAACCATCCGCATTTAACGTCAATCTATCACTATAAATACCAGGTAGACCTTCAGGTGAAAAATAATCAATAACATTACTCGGTAATCCAATAAGCCACTTACCAGCTAGCTCAACTTGGCTTTGCTCACTTAAAAGGCTACTTTTCACTTCGTAGAGTTTACTTTCTCGATCAAAAGTTTCACTCGAAGATATTGATGAAACTAGCCAATCCCACTCATCTGGAACATCCAGTTCAGTGTAGTTAGTTCCATGCATCCTAATATCAACATGGTCATTATCTGCGGTTAATTTACTCAAATTAACGTCAAAGCTAACCTGTTCTGTATATGTTAAAGGAGAATAAAGCTCCCCGGCATCAACTTTTGTAGTTAAATGATCGGCGAATTCCTGACCATACTTTCTGGCAATATCTTCAAACGGCGGGAAATCATTAAAGGTTTCAGCGCGAGGCTCAGCTTTTATATTTAATATGCCGTTATTAACAGCCCAGTTTATATTCTGCTCATAAAAAAACGAACTACCATCAAAACCTGCTACACCGGTTTTATCGTCATTTAAATACAAGGCAGTACTAAAATAAGGTAATGCAGCCTCATTACCATTTTCAAGAATTGTAAACTGTGCTTTTGCTACGCTGTCAAAAGTAAAATCATTGCTATTAACATGTAAGCTATTAGCACTCATTATTTGTAAGCTTTTAGCTAATACAGAGCGTGAAGAGATATACTTATTTTCAGAAAAATAATTAGCTATTTTATACTCATCGTTAACATTTTTTAGTTGTTGCAGGTCAATATATGGAGAGGTTTCGGATGCAATCAAAGAAATGGGCGCAATCAAAAATGCGCCAATTGCTAAATTAGCAATTTTCATAACTAAGTCCTTTTAATTAGGGGAATTTATCAAAGCATAATAGTAGTACAATTTACAAAAAGTAAACAAGCTTTATCAAAAATAATGTATAAAAAATGTAAATTAAATTACTTCCTAATATTTATTATTGATTCATAAGCCACAAACCAAAGACCGTTGCAGTGACTATATTGCTACTACTCATAACACTTGGCTTGTTGCTTCTATTAGCATCAACTAAGTAAAACATTTGATCATTAGTCGCTAGAACACTATAAATTAAATCATCCACTTCTGAATTATGTGATAGCTTAATAACTAATTGGCCTAGTTCATTTATATCCCATGGAGCCGAGTAAAACATCCCTTCAAAATTGATCACAGCATTATTTGCATCTACAAAACCAACACTGTTTACCATTAATTTATTAGAATTTGAGCTACCGTTAGTTCCATAACTTAAAAAATCAAACTGCTTATCTATAAGATCTAATTCATCCCATACATTCAATATGGTGCTAGAGCTTGGCTTTATAGATGAATACATTGAAAGTTGCCCTTGCTCATCCGTGGCGATAGCAAAATCATCTGCTACATAGAGAAAATCATAAACACTTTTATCATCACCCGAAAAAACCGAAAGCAAACTATTTTCAATTTCGTATGGAGCTAAACTACCCGCATTATTAATGTTATTTCCGTCAAATAAAAGTTGCTCCGCCCCTTTTTCGGTACGTAAAGCATCGTTAAAATAAGTTGCATATCTAAAATCATCATTTGCCTGTGCACTCGCAAACTCAGTTAAAGAGCTTAAAGAGTCGTCTAAAATTTTATCAAAAATAACTTCGTGATTCAGCCCATCAATAACCGAAACTCTAGAGTTTAATGTGTGCTGTTTTACTCCAATGAGTGCTATATCTAAAACACCATCCTTATTGGCATCAACTGACTCAATATGATAAGCATTCCATTGATGGTCCCATTCATACAAAGCAAGCTGCTTGCCCGTTACAATACTTTTTACACTTAATGTAATACGGTTGGACGTGCGAGCAGCCCCTACTAAACCAATTTCTTTAACACCATCACCATCAAAGTCATGCAACTCAATTACCACTGAGCCAAGATGCCACTGACCTTGTGGCCAACTAATATTTTTAAGTCTTGTATTAGGCAAACGCCCATCGTTTATAAGCGCTTTAAATTTAGCATCACTGTAATCCATTCCAGCAATGGCAACTTCTTTAACGCCATCACCAGTAAAGTCACTTAGTATTAAAGGCGTGTTAATTTTTATGTTTGTGTTCCAAGTTAAAGTGCGCACAGTACCAACTTTAGTACTACCATGCTTGATAATCATTTGATAACGGTTATCATCATACCTTCGCCCAAACTGACCTAAATCAAATGTACCATCCCCATTTAAATCATCTAATACATATAAACTAGTTACATCCCAATTTTTAACCCAGTTATATACATCAAGTTTATTAGTTGGATTAACACCATCAAAAACAAATAACTGACCATTATTGCGGCGTAGATGTTTACCATATACAGCAATTTCTGAAATACCATCCCCTGTTACATCACTTAAACTCACAACTTTAGGATCTTTCCAATTATTAGGCCATTTAAAAGTATTAACTAAGTTTCTAGATTTGCCATCTCTTATTTGCAGCTGTAACGTACCATTTTGAAGATGTTCTCCAAAAATACCAAAATCACTTATGCCGTCACCGGTAACATCTGTAAGTTCAATAAACTCAGCACTACTCAACGATTTATTCCAAACCCAGGATTTAATCGTTTCACCCGTTTTGCCATTTTTAAGAATAAAAATATACTTGTTAGTTATAAGATCTTCACCAAAAAAACCTAAATCATTTACGCCATCATTATTGCGATCATCAAGCCAATGAGCTTGGGTCCATGACAAGTTATCGGGTACATCAAATTCTTTAATTAATGAACCATCATCCCCCGAAAAAACCTCATATTTAGGGTAAAAGCTATCTACATTGTAGCTAGCGTAGTCAGCAACACCATCTTGGTTTATATCGTCAATTAAGCGTGCCCCAAGACCGTTATTTGGTGCTCCGGCAAAGTTAGCCTGAGTAAAAAAAGGAATAAATGCTGTAACAACAGCTAAATTAAATAATAGTTTCATATAAATCATCCATGAATAAAAGAGGTACAAAATATTAGCACAGCTGCACAAAAAAACATCATGACTTAGATTCTTTTTGAACTTTTTTACATAAAAAAGCCACGGTGCTATTAACACCGTGGCTTCTGTTTTTACCTATTTAAATATCAGCTTAGTGAATGGTTGTGCTTAGCAATCCTAAACCCTCGCCACTATAAATAACACTGATGCGGCTTAATGTTCCAGCATTAACACTATTTACTATAACGTCAGCCTGCCCATCGCTGTTTGCATCGTATGAGCTTATGGTTAAATCAGCGAAGTTACCCTCTAGTGTTAAACGTCCATATTCTGTGGTTGCACGTCCATCTTTTATTACTAGCTGGTATTTGCCTGAGTTAATATTTACACCCAATAAAGCAACTTCATTTATACCATCGCTGTTTAAGTCACCCAGCTCCATTACTTGCTCTTCTGTCCAAGTCGCTGGCCAGCTAAAGTTCGCAATACGGGTATTGGCTAAGCGTCCATCGTTTACACGTAAAAATACTTTTCCACTGCTATTTTTACCATATAAAGCAACTTCGCTTACGTTATCCCCTGTTGTATCTGCAAGTAATAGGGGTTTAACGTCGCTTAAGTCATTCGGCCAACTAAACGTGCGTATTACGCCTTGTTTATCGTGGCCTTTTTTAACTACCCATTGGTAACGGCCGTCATCCTTACGTTGACCAAACTGACCCCAGTCTGTGGTGCCATCGCCATCTAAGTCGTCCATTTTATGCAGGCTTATGTCATTCCACAGTTTGTTCCAGTTATACACGTCTAGTTTGTTGTTGCTATTTGCGCCATCAAACACAAACAGTTGACCTTTATCTAAACGCTCATGACGACCATATAGCGCGACTTCTGGTACGCCATCGTTGGTCATATCGCTCATTTGTACTATTTGCGCGTTTAACCATTGGTTTGTCCATTTAAACGTTTTATAGGTTTGTTTACTCACACCGTCTTTTACAAACAGCTGTTTAGTGCCGTTAGTTAAATGAATACCCGTTATCGCGTACTCTTGCACGCCATCTAAAGTTAAATCATCAAGTAGTTTAAACTCTACATCTTTTAACGTTTCAGGCCAGTTCCATGTGCCCATGCTTTGCCCTGTGTAACCGTTATAAACCGCTAACTGATAGCGCCCTACTGCGTTATTAAAGCCAAATAAGCCTATTTCTTTTATACCGTCGTTATTTCTATCGCCAAGCAGTTCTATACTTAAGTTTTCTAACTCGCTACTAATGTTAAAAAAGCTAAAGGCTGAGAAGTCGCGGCCATCAATAATGTATATATTCGCAACACCTTCAACAAGGGAGTATTTAAGCCAATCTTTAACTCCGTCGTCATTAATATCTATAAATAACAACATATGAGAAGGCGCATTATTAGCATCATTTGGCTCGAGTGGATTTAAACCAAACTTAATTTCATCCTTGTCTGAAATGCCATCGTTATCATCATCTAAATCTTTATTATTCCCTATTCCGTCTAGATCAGTATCTAATGTTTCCGTAATATCATATGGAAAGGCATCTTGAATATCAGGTACACCATCATTGTCGTCATCTACGTCTGATTCATTATTTACGCCATCCCCATCAATATCTGCAGCAGGAAATAACACAAAGTTTGACTCCCAATCCTGTTCAACACTTGAATCGCTTGGCACTAAAAACACACTCAAACCAATATCAGAACCGCGACTTATTACTTTTGCATTTAAATATTCATAAACCCCAAAAGCACTAAACGAACATTTTATTTTCCCTGAATTAATAGCACATCTATTTGATAATCCCTCAGCGCCAGAAAACTCAATATTAGTTAGTGTGGTGTTATCACTAGCAATTACCCATAAGTCGTAGGGGATAGAGTCATCAATCGTTAATGCAAACTCACTTACCTGGCTATCTAAAGTTAACGATTTAAAATCAGTTATTGCCTCCACTTTTGAATCAATTAAAGTGGCTTGGTTATTTATTGAAATATATGGGTTTAAGCGTTGTTCAATAATATCGTTTGTATCAATATCAACCCTATTACCAATACTATCCGTAATACTAAGCACACTCGAAAGCTCCCAGCTCCCGCCTACGCTGGTTTCATCAAAAATATACGTAAATGTCGCATCATAGGTATTAGTAATTTCGTTATATACCCAGTCAACGCTTTCTTCTGGTTGTTTGTATAAACTTAGCTCTGGGTATCTAAACCAAAAACGCGCACTACTAATCCCACTTTCGTCTTGTAACGATACATCTACGGTAATCGTTTGCTGACCATCCGTAACATTAACCGTATTTTCACTCATATTAAGCAACACAAGTTGAGGCGCAGTAGTATCTACATAATTACTATTAACTACCTCTAAAATAGGATCAAAGCCTAATTCAGTAATGTCAGCTGTATTAATATCAACCCTATTACCAATACTATCCGTAATACTAAGCACACTCGAAAGCTCCCAGCTCCCGCCTACGCTGGTTTCATCAAAAATATACGTAAATGTCGCATCATAGGTATTAGTAATTTCGTTATATACCCAGTCAACGCTTTCTTCTGGTTGTTTGTATAAACTTAGCTCTGGGTATCTAAACCAAAAACGCGCACTACCAATCCCACTTTCGTCTTGTAACGATACATCTACGGTAATCGTTTGCTGACCATCCGTAACATTAACTGTATTTTCACTCATATTAAGCGACACAAGTTGAGGCGCAGTAGTATCTACATAATTACTATTAACTACCTCTAAAATAGGATTAAAGCCTAATTCAGTAATGTCAGCTGTATTAATATCAACCCTATTACCAATACTATCCGAAATACTAAGCACACTCGAAAGCTCCCAGCTCCCGCCTACGCTGGTTTCATCAAAAATATACGTGAATGTCGCATCATAGATATTAGTAATTTCGTTATATACCCAGTCAACGCTTTCTTCTGGTTGTTTGTATAAACTTAGCTCTGGGTATCTAAACCAAAAACGCGCATCATTTATTCCACTTTCATCGTAAAGCGATACGTCAACTGTAATAGTTTGCTGGCCATTTGAAACATCAATACTATGCGAACTCATTTTGAGTCCCACTAGTTTAGGTGGTGTGGTATCTACATTGCTATTGTTAATGTTCTGAGAGGCAACAAAGCTTCTCAATGCTATTGGCACGTCTCCACGTAAACTATTTGTAGCGGCTTTATTAATTAGAGAAGAGGATTGGGTATTGTTTAGAATGTATTGGCTGTCAAAAAAGCGGTCTTCCCCACAAGCTTCCATATAAACATGCAGCATATTGGCTCTTTCTGCATCTGAAATATTAGCCTCGGTGATAGCATTAAAATAAATATTACACTGCTGGTTCTCATTCGCATGTAGGAAAAAAGGCACGCTCAGTAAAAAGCATAAAATAGAAATAGTATATTTATACATACAAATCCTTTTGTAAAAATTAAACTTATTTTGCTAATTTTAACCAATCTAAAGCCTTTATGACTATCTAATTTTGTTTTATGGCCAATTACAACCACCGAGGCGCTTCGCGCTACACCGAGGAGTTATTTGATCTTCACCTTCACTTCTCTGTGTTCTCGGTGTTCTCTGTGGTGATAATTACTTTATGAGCTTTAGCCAAAAACAATTTACCACCGAGGAGTTATTGGCTCTTCTCCTTCACTTCTCTGTGCACTCTGTGTTCTCTGTGGTGATAACAATGTCTTAATCACTTTATAAAAACAAATCTACCACCGAGGGCACAGAGGCGCTGGGCGCTACACCGAGGAGTTATTAAATGATGCTATACGCTAATTCGTTTAATGCCATCTAACAATTTAACTTGATTGAAGTTTATTAATAGCCCGGTTTTAATACCAGACAACTTTAAATATGTAATTAGTTGAGCGGAGTGGATTGGTAGTAGTTTATCAACAGCCTTCAATTCTATGATTAATTCACCTGGTATTAAAATATCTAGCCGGTAAGCAGCATCTATTGCTCTACCTTTATAATTTATTGGAAGAAGCACTTGGTTTTTAACTAGTAAGCCTGCATCGTGAAGCTCATACATAAAACAGCGTTCATAGGTAGACTCTAGGAGCCCAGGCCCCAGTGCTCGATGCACTTCTATTGCGCAACCAATTACTTTTTTAGTTAATAAGTCTTCCATAACTACCTTTTAATTTAGTATTGAAGCTATTTGTATTAATTCAGAAGATATAGATTAACTATTTGTTTTTAGCAATTTTTACTGTTACGAGGTTTTAAAATCTAACTTAGTAAAAAAGCTAGCTCTAACAGTTACACCGACGAGTAATTGGATCTTCTCTTTCACTCTCGGTGAGCTCTGTGTTCTCTGTGGTGATAACAATGTCTTAATTACTTTAAGAACTTTTAGCCCAAGACAATTTTACCACCGAGGACACAGAGGCGCTGCGCGCTACACCGAGGAGTTATTAGCTCTTCTCCTTCACTTCTCTGTGCACTCTGTGTTCTCTGTGGTGATAACAATGTCTTAATCACTTTATAAAAATAAATCTACCATCGAGGGCACAGAGGCGCTGCGCACTACACCGAGGAGTAATTAGAGCTTCTCCTTCACTTCTCTTTGCACTCTGTGTTCTCTGTGGTGATAACAATGTCTTAATCACTTTATAAAAACAAATCTACCACCGAGGGCACAGAGGCGCTGCGCGCTACACCGAGGAGTTATTGGCTCTTCTCTTTCACTTCTCTGTGCACTCTGTGTTCTCTGTGGTGATAAAATCACTTTAGTTTTTTACTTAAAAATAAATCTACCACCGAGGGCACAGAGGCGCTGCGCGCTACACCGAGGAGTTATTGGCTCTTCTCTTTCACTTCTCTGTGCACTCTGTGTTCTCTGTGTTCTCTGTGGTGATAAAATCACTTTAGTTTTTTACTTAAAAAAATAAATCTACCATCGAGGGCACAGAGGCGCTGCGCACTACACCGAGGAGTAATTAGAGCTTCTCCTTCACTTCTATTTGCACTCTGTGTTCTCTGTGGTGATAACAATGTCTTAATCACTTTATAAAAACAAATCTACCACCGAAGGCACAGAGGCGCTGCGCGCTACACCGAGGAGTTATTGGCTCTTCTCTTTCACTTCTCTGCGTTCTCGGTGTTCTCTGTGGTGATAAAATCACTTTAGTTTTTTACTTAAAAAAATAAATCTACCATCGAGGGCACAGAGGCGCTTCGCGCTACACCGAGGAGTTATAAAATCTTTACGTCATCATGATGATACATATAGAATACGCCCATAAAAAAGCTTTATGAAAAAGGAGTCTGTAGTACTTCTGTTCATACATAAAAAATATAATTGAACGTAAAGGGAGATACCGTGAAAATATTGGAAGTGCTAAAAAATGCTGATTTAAGTACAGTACAAAATGGCCAAGATACTGTCGCAGACATGTATTACAGATACAAAATAAAAGACTTAAATAAGCCAATTGTAATCACCTTTCCCCCTAACAGAGAAAAAATCAATAACAATCCGAACATCGCCCCTTTTAATTTTAACTTTTTATGTCGATACGATATAAATATTTTATGTTTTGGTGTACTAGGTGCCCATAAAAATAACTATTTTATGCATCCAGAATTTTCAGCATTTATAGAAAAGTTAGGGGTTGCATTAAAGCCATTTAAAATACGATTAGGGTACGCAAATAGTAAGGGAGGATTTGGAATTGGGGCTTATGCTAACGCGCTAAAATTAGATCATGCAATTTTATTTCATCCTGTCAGTACAAAAAATATAGCGCTAGTTCCATGGGACAACCAAGCTACAACTAAAGCTTCACAGCACCTAGATTGGTCAGGCCCTTACGGAGACGTAAATATGGGGGAGTGCAAGGGTTTTGTAATATATGACCCCCTCAATCCAATTGACGTAAAACATGCAAATAGATTCCCTAATTTAAAACATATAAAAATGTATGGATACGGGCATAGCCAAGGATATTATTTTTTAGCACAGCATTCCGATCTAATTAAAGAAATGTTAAATGGCTTCATAAATAAACAAGAAGTAGATATAACAAACCTAAGAAAAAAAGGTAAATTGCTCAGAACAACTAGCTATTACTACACCAAACTTTTAGAAAAGAAGCCGCAAAATAAAACACTACTAAAAAGCCGAGAAAAACTTGAAAAACTGGTCACTTCACCACAAGTAAAACCCATAAAAAAGCAATCAGAAAAGAATATTAATACAATTAGAGATTCAGCTTTAGCTTTAGAAAAAATAAGTGTCGAAAAGGCACTAAACCTGATGAAAATTGCATTAGAGCTAAGCCCTAAAGACTCATTTATTATTAATAAAGTCAATGAATACACTCTAGGTTTTATGGAGTTATCACTAAAAAATAATTTAAAAGAAGAAAAATGTAAGCAAATAAAAAGTAAAGCTGGGAAAGGATTATATTTTGATCATATTAAAAATAAATGTATTACGGCTAGTGAATCCAAAGCCCATACCGACAACCTCTCATTAGTTGCATTGAATATATCCGCTTCAAACCAAGTTTCGTTTTTTACTATAAAAAACAAGACTGATCTAGTTCCTTTATTTTTATCAAAAAAAGGTCTTACAAAAAGTGCTAATAATAACTTTAAAAGTCTTTCCGAATTAATTAAGACTAATGACGGCTACTACCTAATAAAAACTGAAGAATGTTACTTGTGTGCAGAGCCTTCTGGTAAAGTTTTATCTAATCGTAAAGTCGCTAATAATTGGGAGCGTTTCAGTATTAGTAATTTACCTAAAAACATTTTGGACCCTTTGGTAAATTAATCCAAAGCTGCTACTAGCTCTTCAAATAATTATATAAGATTTAGTAGAGATGGTTTATGCACCTGTTAATCTGGTGCAAACCGATGCTTATACTTTGTTCCACTACCCTTGTATTGCCTTTGTAGTAATTTAAAGTATTGTTACCATCTAAGCGCTACACCGAGGAGTAATTAGAGCCTCTCTTTTTCTTCTCGGTGAGCTCTGTGTTCTCTGTGGTGATAACAATGTCTTAATTACTTTAAGAGCTTTTAGCCCAAGACAAATCTACCACCGAGGGCTCAGAGGCGCTGCGCGCTACATCGAGGAGTAATTGGAGCTTCTCTTTTACTTCTCTGTGCACTCGGTGTTCTCTGTGGTGATAACAATGTTTTAATTACTTTATGAACTTTAGCCAAAAACAATCTACCACCGAGGGCACAGAGGCGCTGCGCACTACACCGAGAAGTTATTAGAGCTTCTCTTTTACTTCTCTGTGCACTCGGTGTTCTCTGTGGTGATAACAATGTCTTAATTACTTTAAGAACTTTTAGCCCAAGACAAATCTACCACCGAGGGCACAGAGGCGCTTCGCGCTACACCGAGGAGTTATTAGCTCTTCTCCTTCACTTATCGGTGAGCTCTGTGGTCTCTGTGGTGATAACAATGTCTTAATCACTTTTGAAAAAATCTACCACCGAGGACACAGAGGCGCTGCGCGCTACACCGAGGAGTTATTAGCTCTTCTCTTTTACTTCTCTGTGCACTCTGTGTTCTCGGTGGTGATAACAATGTATTAATCACTTTAAGAACTTTAGCCCAAGACAATTCTACCACCGAGGGCACAGAGGCGCTGCGCGCTACACCGAGGAGTTATTAGATCTTCTCCTTCACTTCTCTGTGTTCTCTGTGGTGATAATAATCTCTTATTTTCTTGTTTATAGGGTAAAAAACAAATATGTTATTAGTTGGTGGTGGCTAGCTTGGCTTGGTAGGTCTTCACTTTATTATTAATTACCTTACCATGAGGGCGGGCTTGTTGGGCGAGTAGCATTAAGCTTAATGCTTTTTCTAAGTCTGTATTCTCAAGCTTTATAGCTTCATCGCGAATAAAATCAATGTTCGAAGGGATAGCCAAGTCATCTATAGTAATATTGTTGATATCTAAAGGCGCAGGCTCTACAGGCTGTTTAGATTTTAAGTTTAAAAACGAAAATAAATGATTCGATAAACTCTTTAATCGCTTTTCATCAAGTGCATGTAAGTTATTGGCTATTGTCTCAACCAGTGCAGGCTCACCAATAAGCTTTATATCACCATTATTTAAAGCACCTACAATATCAACTTTATTATGAACTTTAATAACTATGGCAAACTTCGTTTTAAGCTCAACATCTGCTTTGCGCTGAGCTGTTCCTGTAAAGCCTTGCTCAGTGTAAGTTAAAAGCCAGCTCTTTTTTAAATCACTTACATTTAGCTTAACTACCTTATTATTTAAATCGCTTAAATCGTGGTGCTCAAATAAGTAATTTAACGCCTTGCATAAAGCTTTATTTTGAAACGTTTTTGGTATTAACCTAAGTGAGGTCGTAATCAGAGTTTTTTTCATTTTTTAATTACTTAAATAAATTAATAAGAGGAAAGTTTAAGAGTTGCATAAAGTGCTTTATTAAATTAATAAAACACTTTAATTAAAGCAGGTAAGAAATTTGAATTAGCTAAACAAAAGGTCGTTTTCATCACAATATTTGCTATAGAGCGCAATATCATCAGCATAAAGTTTTTTAACTAACTGTATTAGCTCTTCGGTATACAGTGCTTTATGGCTTGGGCACTTTCCAGCACGTTTTAAAACTGCAATATCAAAGGCTGATGTTCGGCTAAAATTATCATCATTTAACATTTCAAATTTGTCCGTACCATGGCCCGTTAAACTGCGTGCATCAACAACATCAAAATCAATCTTTTCTTTAAGAGTCGTTGTGGCCTTATCAAAATGCTCTAGTGCAAAATAATCATCGTACTCTTTATATAACAAAAATAAATTTTGTGGTTTCCAATGTATATTAGCACCTTTCATAGGCGGTACAGCAAGCGATTTAACAAATTGCTCAAACGTCAAATCGTCAAGGTTAACCTCGCGTTTTAGTAAATCGCGATACTGCCAAGCCTCTGGCTCTTTGGCCACAAACTTATCTAAAAACACACTCGCTAACCGCCTAAATGGGCAGCGTAATACAACAAACTTGTAGTTTGCCGTCGCCGCATCTTTTAACGTAGGCTTAAATGTTTGGTTATTGGCGTGTATCCAATGACCTTGCTCAACCCCACTTATACAACCATTAGCGATTGCTACTGATAAACGCAGCGTAGAACAGCCATTCTTAGGAATAAAGCTGTAAATAGCGTTACTGCTAAACACCTGCATTGCATAACTCATACAAAACTGGTGCTGAGTATTTTGGTTTAAATTGTTGAGGATGCTCGCACTAAAATTAAACATTACTAGCCCCGCTTTTTATTACACTAACTCAAATAAAACAGATAACTTTAATCACTACCAAACAAGTCTCGTGTATAAACTTTGTCTGCAATATCGCTTAGCTCTTCAACCATACGGTTAGACACAACAACGTCAGATATTTGCTTAAACTCATTTAAGTCTTTAATTACGCGAGAGTGGTAAAATTCGCTTTCTTCAAGTACTGGTTCGTAAACTACTACCTCAATACCTTTAGCTTTAATGCGCTTCATAATACCTTGTATAGCAGAAGCTCTGAAGTTATCAGACCCTGTTTTCATTACTAAACGATACACGCCAACCACTTTTGGGCTACGCTTAATTATTGAGTCCGCAATAAAGTCTTTACGTGTCGTATTAGCATCAACAATCGCACCAATAATGTTGTTTGGTACATTTGCATAATTTGCACGTAACTGCTTAGTGTCTTTTGGTAAGCAGTAACCGCCATATCCAAACGATGGATTATTGTAATGATCACCAATACGTGGGTCTAAACTAACACCCTGTATAATTTGCTTAGAGTTTAAGCCATGTGCTTCAGCGTAGCTATCAAGCTCATTAAAGTAAGCTACACGCATTGCTAAATAAGTGTTTGAGAACAACTTAATAGCTTCGGCTTCAGTTGAGTCAGTAAAAAGTACTTCAATATCTTCTTTGATAGCGCCTTGCTTAAGTAAGTTAGCAAATACACTGGCGCGCTCACTTTGCTCACCAACAACAATACGCGATGGGTATAGGTTATCGTGTAGCGCTTTACCTTCACGTAAAAACTCTGGTGAAAATATTAAATTACTAATACCCAACGTCTCTTTAATATTTTGCGTAAAACCAACCGGTATAGTCGACTTAATCACCATAACTGCATTTGGGTTATGCGCTATTGCATCTTTAATTACAGCCTCTACAGAGTTTGTATTAAAGTAGTTATTTTCAACATCGTAATCGGTTGGAGTCGCAATAATTACAAAATCGGCATTTTTGTATGCGGCTACTTTATCAGTTGTGGCTGTAAAATTTAAATCACTGCGCGTTAAAAACTCACTAATTTCAGTATCAACAATAGGCGATTGCTTATTGTTTAAAAGCGCAATTTTGTGGTCATCTATATCTAATGCAACCACTTCATTGTGCTGCGCTAACAACATAGCATTAGAAAGGCCTACATAGCCTGTACCAACAACGGCTATTTTCATTTTATTCCCTTAAAGTTTATAATTTTAATCATTTGATTTTACCAGATATATAAAGTAAAACGAATGAACAACTCGTTCAATTAATTTGTTCTTAGCTAAACATTAATCCTCATCTTAGAAACAACTAAAATGAGGCTATGTACCTACAACTTATAGTTAGTAAGTAATTTACTAAACATATCAATTTTAGCTTTTCACTTGGCTTAAAAACTTATTGAAGTCTGTACCTAACTTGTCATCACGCATTGCATATTCAACAATAGCTTTAAGATAGCCAAGCTTATCGCCACAATCAAGCGAACGCCCACATGCTTCTACAGTTTCTTTCATCATTAACGCATCAATCAAATCGGTTGGCAGTAGCTATCTGCATAGTTTTCAGCCTCTCTCATTCAATAAACTATTATAGCTTTATAGACAATTCGTATTGTTGATTAACAGAGATATTTAGAGGCATACAATGAAAAATTATACACAATACAATCCTATTTTTAGCCATTATCTTTAGTTAAAGCTCTTTTTTAGCTAAAAGAGCAACTAAATAACTAAAATATATTAACTAAGCCCATTCATTAATAATTTCCGTAATATAAAAGCACTGGACTAAGTTAAGAACAGCTGCTACAACCATTTACCGTAATAGGTAAGCGCTTGATTTATAATTTATTTCTGTTGTGAAACTTAATAACATTTTTAGCATATTCATAATTATTAGCCTCTGCAATTCCCTGTATCTCATTTAAACATTCATCAACATTAAAGCAGTTGTAGAAGTTAATTTTAACTTGCTGATATCGAACTTTATACCAATCTCCTTTATCCTGATTTGCTCTATAATATTCAAGAGCTAGCTCATTAAAACCATGATATTCCTCAGTTCTGTTTAAGTACCCTTTACCATTTTTTATCATACTACAAATTGCAAAGTATGCACCTTCACCACCATTACTTGCTTGAATCAATAAGTTTGAGAATTTAATTTGCTCATGTAACAAAGAAGAAGTGCAGTTATGTATATCAAAAACACGTTTATCACCATTTATCAGAGAAGCTGTTTTATACGGTATTGTGGCTATTTCTAGAGGTGCTAAGTTAGGATTTTGGTGTGTGTCACAGTCATGCCAAAAATCTTGCTCCCTGACATTAAAGCCACTTATAGATGCATCAACATTCTCTCTCAATGTATAAGAATCCAAAATTTCTAAAACTCTATCACTGAAGTCAATCATACCAGAATCCAAAGCTCCTGGGGCGAAAGTAAACTCTCCAAAAACTGGGCCTTCAAGTGAATCGAAAAGATCTATACTTGTAAATTTTGTTTGGGCTTCAATGGATAACTTCCTAGCCATATGTAACATTTCTGAAAAATTCACAGGAATTAAATGATTTCCGTAAACCCAGCGTTTACCGTCTAAAAAGTAGTCTACATTGGGTTTTAAAGGAGTAAATGTACCGTCAAAAACGGAAACCTTTGCTGGGTAACTATTCCTATCAATTTGTATTATTAAAGCAACTCTCTTTCCAAAACAGTAAAACTTATAATCTAAGGGTATATCTTTACCCAAGATATAGGAGTTTACAAGAGTTTCAGCAACCCAATAAGTGGGTTGCCTTCCATGTATATTTTTGCCAATATCTTCAGATGCATATATCTCCTTAGTCATAAGGTCTATATATTTTTCTTCTTCCAATCTTCTTAAAAGGTATACTCCTTTGGAAGAGTGTAAATCTCCGCCTTTAATGACAAAAGTAGTCCCTAAAACCTCTTCGGCCCACTCAACAGCCTTCTCCACCTTATCAAAGCTGTTCAGTAGAGGAGTTTTAAAACCTAAACCACGAACAAAGTTATTCGCATTGACTTTATTGTCTAATTCCCATGGAACATTATTATCTTTCCCTTCAAACCTTAATCTCAACAAAGATTTAAATGAAGATTTTATTTCAGCCATAACCTTAATAATCCTTTAGTTATTTGATGAACAATAAAGCTGATCAAATATCTGTATCATTAGTTATACTAACGATACATTTACATACTAGCTTACTGTTGCCTAGATTAGATAAAGCATTTCATCCAATCCTACATCATTAAAAATTAATCACTACCTACTAATATATTGTATATCCATATATTAAAAGTCCCAAATAGGGGTCAGTTTATTATCTTCCCATGTATTTTTGACAAACATTACCTCAAACTCACTATCATCTTTTTTCTTTAAGTGAGCTGTCGACTGTTGGTGTAAGTGATACAACTTAGATTTTGGTGTGAAGTATATCTTCTTTTTAGCATTATAGAGCGTACTGTAGCAATAGAGTCTATCAGAACGATAATGCCTTCCTAGCTTTTCATCAAGCAAACCAATTTTATCCAAAGTTTCACGAGTTATGTAAACACAGAAGAAGGGTATAAAATTAACCTCAAATTCTGGGTTTACACTCTCTAACTGTGATAGTTCCAAGTTTTTATGGTGGGCCGATACTGTTACATCAATCTCACGTGAGCTATCCGCATAAGGTACATGTGTATTAATTGTTTTTGTATTAGGCAGTAAGACTTGCTGAGGAGATACAATGCCAGCATCACTATGCTTAATTGTTACGTCTTCCATTGCGGTTAGCCAGCCATGTGTAGCAATAGCGTCATTATTAATTAAAACAATATTATAATCAGGGTTAGCTATTGCTATACCTTGGTTAACCGCAGCTGTAAAGCCGTCATTACTTTTATTATATATCGCTTTTATATTACTGTATTTTTTGTCTAAATCTTCAACCATTGTAACCGTTTCGAATTCAGAACAATTATCAATTATAATTAATTCAGTAATACTCGCATCTGTCGTGCTAATAATACTTTCGACACAAGCTTCAAGTATTTTTGGAATATTGTAGCTAACTAATATTATACTTGCCCCTAGCTTCTGCTCTTTTTTAACTGTCAGCTCGTCTACACTAATTAAAGGTTCAGACGTACTTTCACCATCAGAAATAAAATCTATTGAATCAAAGTCAAGATTTTTTTGAACTTTGTTTTTTGAACGATACTCTAGTAACCCATCCAAAGCGTCTTGATAGTTTTCTGACACGGTTATTGTTTCTTCACCGTCATTATAAAAATAATGACTAAGTATATTTTTAACCGCTAACGGCTTTTTATCTTCTGTATATCTTAGTATTAGGTCCCAATCAACCAACCTACGTAAATCTTGATTAAAGCCACCTTTAGATTTATATAGTGAAGCTCTATGAACAAATGCATTCATGTCTATATAGTTTCTATTTTCTAAAAGGGTTCTATTAAATAAACCGAACCGTATTCCGTAAGGCGTGTCATTTTTTTTGTACAAATATTGAGCACAATAAGCACTATCGTAAGCTTTAGCTTCTTCTAAGTTACCTATCATTATAGTTAAAAAATGCTCTTTCCATGTATTGTCACTATCAAGGTATGCTATGTATTTACCTTTACATAATGTTAGCGCTTTATTTCTAGCTGCAGATACGCCACCATTAGAGCTCATTTTATAAAGCTTTATTCTTTTATCAGAAAACGAATTAACTTTTTCAACTGTACTGTCAGAGCTGCCATCGTCAACAACTATTAACTCCCAATTACTATAGCTTTGATCCAGAACAGACTTTATTGCAGTCTCAATAATAAGCTCTCTGTTATAAGCTGGCATAACTATAGAAATTAAAGGCTTTTTCTTCTTAGGAGCAAATAACTCTAAATACTTTTTACTATCAAACTTTTCTAACCAGTCCATATAAGCAAAACAACGCTTATCTTCTTCTCTAAAAGGTGCTCTTACCTCTCGATGAAAAAACGACCACTTTAAATAACCATCAAAATCGGTAAAATCTCTATTTATAGAAAATGTAAGTTCTCTTTCAGAAATCAAATATTTTCCGGTTTCGTCTCGTAGCTGATAATTCCTTTTCTTTCCATCCATAAAAGAAAGCGGTAAAGGAAACTCAAACCCTCCAAAACCTTTATTAATGTTTAATTTATCTAAATCAGCTCTAAAAATTTTTGCCGTAATAGGTGAAACGCGCTTACCATCAACAAATAAAGTAACCAAACTTCCATTTTTGCCTGCCTCACTAGAGGTGGAAGCCCAGCCTTTGAGGATTCCATTTGAAGATGTTTGTTCAATATTCCCTTTGTAATCAGGGTGCCTATTTATACTTGAGCTTTCTTTTTGTTTAGGCTTACTTAGCACTAATTTAGAGGTATATTCTTTTTTAGGAAATGAAAAGCTTGATACACCTTGAACTTGCGCTATTACTGAGTGCTTTTTTCCATCTTTAAACATTAGTGGAATAGGAAATTCGAATCCACAATCACCTGAGTTTTTTAGGTTATTTTGCACATCTTTCCTGTGTAAATTTGCTGGCAAAGAGCCAATTTGAATATTGTCAATGAACAAATCTACTGTAGGTTTTAAGTTTTCCTTGCCTATTACTTCTACCCACCCTCTTATTTTACTTTCCAAAGGTGTATCAAGATTCCCTCGAAGCTTATCATTCTCAGCTAAAGCGAGATCCAAAATCATATTTTTTTCGGCTATAAACTCCTGCTTACCATTAATATCTGCATATACACTTATTAGGTGGCTTTCACCATCACTAACAAATAGATTCAAAGGGAACTCAAAAGAACAAAAACCATTCATATAGCCTGCAGCGTCTAAATCTTCCCTATATTGGTCAGCAAGTATGGTTTCGACTTCCTGTCCGTCACAATAAATTACTACTTTTACGGGCGATTCTTTATTTGCTAAATTAATAGCCCAACCCGCAATGATGTCGGGCTTAAACCTATCAACATATGCTGTATGTTTTACTGTATCAAACTCACTTTTCGCTACATCAGTACCACCGATAGGAAAGTCAGTTCCATTAGTAAAGTTAAAAAATAACTCTTTAGGTTCTGATTTAGCTACTAAAGTAATACTTGAATTAAACTCAATTTCTTTTAACGAAATTTCAAATGCGCACAAACCATCATTGTATCCAACCTGCTTTAAATCTTCTCTAAATTGCTCTGCAATTGCTGTCTTTACTTCTTCACCATTAATTAATACTTTAATTTCAAGTGCTTTATTGCTTTCTGGATCATGAGCCCAACCAAATATTGTGTTGCCATCGAAATAATCAACGAAGCCTATAATACTTGTATTTTTATTTAACATTTCCATATCACTCATTTTAAACCTACAACCCTTTACTGCTTAAAGTACTTTCAGACTGTAATAAATCCATCCACCACGTTTCATTATCAAGATACCAATCAAGTGTTTTTGCAAAGCCTGTTTCAAAGCTCTCGGCTGGCACATAACCTAGTTCGTTGTTTGTTTTAGTTGCGTCAATTGCATAACGGCGGTCATGCCCTGCTCGATCTGTTACATAAGTAATTAGCTGTTCAACATTATTAGTAATCGCCGATTTTGCATTAGGGAAGCGCTTAGCTAGCTCTGGATTTGTTGCAAATTTTTCGCCCATTACTTTACATACTAGTTTTACTATGTCGATATTGGCCCATTCGTTGTTGCCGCCAATGTTATAGTTTTCGCCTATACGGCCTTTTTTAAGTACTAGCTCTATACCACGTGCGTGATCTTCTACGTATAACCAGTCACGAATTTGTTGGCCATCGCCATACACAGGCAGTGGCTTGTCGTTCAAAATATTTGTAACAATAAGCGGTATTAATTTTTCAGGAAAATGGAACGGCCCATAGTTGTTTGAACAGTTTGATGTTGTAACCTCAAGCCCGTACGTATGGTGATACGCACGTACTAAGTGGTCGCTCGCTGCTTTTGACGCAGAATAAGGTGAGTTTGGTGCGTACGCTGTTTCTTCGGTAAAAGCAGGATCGGTTGCGCTAAGAGTACCGTATACTTCGTCGGTACTTACATGATGAAAGCGATGCTCTAATGGCTCATTGCCTGCAGCTTTTGGCTCGTCTATCCACTTCTTTTTAGCTGCTTTTAATAAGCTGTATGTACCGAGTATATTTGTTTCAATAAAGGCGTCTGGCCCTGTAATTGAGCGGTCTACATGCGACTCTGCTGCAAAGTGTACTATGGTATTTAACTGATGACTGTCGATTAGGTTTTCAATTAGGGTCGTATCGCAAATATCGCCGTGTACAAATGTCATATTTGGGTTGTTTGATACGCTATCTAGATTGGCTTTATTGCCTGCGTAGGTCAGTGCGTCTAGCACTATTACTTTATCTTGTGGGTTTTGCGCTAACCAATAGTGCACAAAGTTTGCACCTATAAAACCTGCACCGCCTGTTACTAATAAGTTTTTAACTGTCATCTGTTATTCCATTTTACAAATTTTGGCTTTAAGTCTTATGTCACCGGGACGAGTCATAAGCTGTAAACCGTAAGACTACAAATTTTACAAAAGAGTAAAACCGTAAAGGTAATTTATTTTTACCTTTAATGCGCTCTCTTTAATACTGATAATTACTTTACTTACTTTTAAAGCGAGGTATAAACCCCCACCTAAAAAACAATTTTACCACAGAGCCGCTTCGCGCTACACCGAGAAAAAGATCTTCTCCTTCACTTCTCTGTGTCCTCTGTGTTCTCTGTGGTGATAACAATGTCTTAATCACTTTATGAGCTTTAGCCCAAGACAATTTTACCACCGAGGACACCGAGGCGCTGCGCGCTACACCGAGGAGTAATTAGATCTTCTCCTTCACTTCTCTGTGTTCTCTGTGGTGATAACAATCTCTTTATGAGCGAGGTATAAAACCTCACCTACAAAACAATTTTACCACCGAGGGCACCGAGGCGCTGCGCGCTACACCGAGAAAAAGAGCTTCTCCTTCACTTCTCTGTGTCCTCTGTGTTCTCTGTGGTGATTATAATGTCTTAATCACTTTATAACCTTTAGCCCAATACAATTTTACCACCGAGGGCACCGAGGCGCTGCGCGCTACACCGAGAAGTAATTAGATCTTCTCCTTCACTTCTCTGTGAATTCTGTGTTCTCTGTGGTGATAACAATGTCTTAATCACTTTATGAGCTTTAGCCCAAGACAATTTTACCACCGAGGACACCGAGGCGCTGCGCGCTACACCGAGGAGTAATTAGATCTTCTCCTTCACTTCTCTGTGTTCTCTGTGGTGATAACAATCTCTTTATGAGCGAGGTATAAAACCTCACCTACAAAACAATTTTACCACCGAGGGCACCGAGGCGCTGCGCGCTACACCGAGAAGTAATTAGATCTTTTCCTTCACTTCTCTGTGAATTCTGTGTTCTCTGTGGTGATAAAATCACTTTGGTTTTTTACTTAAAAATAAATCTACCACCGAGGGCACAGAGGCGCTTCGCGCTACACCGAGAAAAAGATCTTCTCCTTCACTTCTCGGTGTCCTCTGTGTTCTCGGTGGTGATAACAATGTCTTAATCACTTTATGAGCTTTAGCCCAAGACAATTTTACCACCGAGGGCACCGAGGCGCTTCGCGCTGCACCGAGAAGTAATTAGCTCTTCTCTTTCACTTCTCTGTGTTCTCTGTGGTGATAGCAATGTCTTATTCACTTTATGAGCCTTAGCACAAGACAATTTCGCCACAGAGGCGCTGCTCGCCTATATATGTAATTTAAGCTTGCGCTTTTAACTCTGTTAGCATTGCTTTTAACTGTGCACGCCAGTGCACCGTTTTTACACCGCTCAGCTCTTCTGCTTGTGCTTTATTAAGCACACTAAATGCCGGGCGTTTAGCCGGTGTTGGGTAGCTTGCCGCAGGTATTGCACTAATAGGTATCGCTTTACTTAATAACCCTTGCTCTACCGCGAGCTCTTGAATTGCTACAGCAAAGTCGTACCACGAGGCTACACCTGCATCGGTCCAATTAAGTATTAACGAATTATTAGCGCTGCTGTGCTGCTCATTAATTGTATTATCACTTGTTTTAGCAACTAATGCCCAAAGCATATTAGCCAAACCAGCGGCCCATGTTGGTGTACCAACTTGGTCACCTACTATACCTAATTGCTCTTTTTCGCTCATTAAACGCAGCATCGTTTTTACAAAGTTATTACCAAAAACTGAGTACACCCATGCTGTACGCACTATTATTGCTTGCGACCCTAAAGCCTCGTTAATAGCTTGTTCACCAGCTAGTTTAGACGCACCATAAACACCCAATGGGTTTGTTGCATCGCTTGCGGTATAAGGCAAAGTGCTCGTGCCATCAAACACAAAGTCAGTCGATATGTGTATAAGCTTAGCGTTAATATGCTTACACACATTTGCTAAATTAGCTGCACCTTGCTTATTTACTGCGTAAGCTTGGTCAACATCAGTTTCCGCTTTATCAACCGCAGTATATGCTGCAGCATTAATAACTATATCTGGTGAATTGCTTATTAATAGCTCGTTTACTTGCTCAACATTACTAATATCGAGCTCTTTAGAGCCAAAGCAAATTAGCTCTACATTGCTTGGGCAGGTTTTTTGTAACTCTGAGCCTAATTGGCCATTTTTACCTGTTATTAATACTTTCATGGTGACTACTTAATTGATTGAATTTTAAAATGTTGGGGCGTTATTAAAGCTAAGACCAGCTTCGTCTTTGGCAGACAGCTGTGGTAACTTACCTTCCACTAATGGCCAGTCAATATTTAGAGTTGGGTCATCCCATTTTATTGATACTTCAACATTTGGGTTATAAACGTCAGTACATTTATATACAAACTCAGCGCTCTCGGTGGTTACATAAAAACCATGTGCAAAACCTTCTGGTACCCAAAGTTGGCGTTTATTTTCAGCCGACAGTAACACTCCTACCCACTGCCCAAATGTTGGTGAGTTTTTACGCATGTCTACTGCAACATCAAACACCTCACCTTGTGTTACGCGTACTAACTTACCTTGAGTGTTTTGTGTTTGGTAATGTAAGCCACGCAATATACCGTGCGCCGATTTACTGTGGTTTTCTTGCACAAAGGTGCGCTCGCCGCAATGCTGGTTAAATAGCTCTGTACGAAAGGTTTCCATAAAAAAACCACGCTCGTCACCAAACACTTGAGGCTCTATTATTTTTACATCGGGGATGCTAGTTTCAATAAATTTCATTATTATTGCCTATTAAAATACAGTTTGATCTAAAAGCGATAGCAAATACTTACCATAACCCGACTTTTTAAGTGGCTTAGCTAGCTTTTTAAGTTGCTCAGCATTTATGTAACCCATGCGGTAAGCTATTTCTTCTGGGCAGTTAATTTTTAGGCCTTGGCGTTTTTCTATCGCGCGGATAAAGTTAGCCGCGTCTAGTAAATCATCTAGTGTGCCTGTATCTAACCAAGCAGTACCGCGCCCCATTATTTCAACGCTTAGTTCTTTTTTAGCTAGGTATTGTTCTATTACGTCGGTAATTTCAAGCTCACCACGCTCTGATGGTTTTACGTTTTTAGCAAATTCGACCACACGGCTATCAAAAAAGTATAACCCTGGTACAGCATAGTTTGATTTAGGTTTGTCTGGCTTTTCTTCTATTGAAATGGCTTTACCGCTCTCGTCAAATTCAACCACACCATACGACTTAGGGTTTGATACGTGATAACCAAACACAGTAGCGCCTTGCTCACAACTTGTTGCATTTTGAAGTGAAATAGATAAATCATGACCATAAAACAGGTTATCACCCAGTACTAACGCAGCGCATTGACCTTGTAAAAAGTCTTCAGCTAATAAAAATGCTTGTGCTAGCCCATCTGGACTTGGTTGCTCTTTATATTCAAAGCTCATTCCCCATTCACTACCATCACCAAGTAGTTCTTTAAAACGTGGTAGCTCTTGAGGGGTCGATATAATTAGTATTTCGGTAATACCCGCCATCATTAAGGTAGACACCGGGTAAAATATCATTGGTTTGTCATATACCGGCATCAATTGCTTACTTACTACTTTAGTAAGTGGATACAAACGTGTTCCTGATCCACCGGCTAAAATGATCCCTTTGCGCGCTGACTTGTTTACTGGGGCTTTTAATGAATACATGTAGAGTCCTATCTATCAATTTTAATTAAATAATTTTTAAGCTGTGTAACTTTTATACATTTATCTCAGCTCTTTTACTGTGGCTAAAACTATTCTGCCAATACCAAACAGCATCAGCTGTAACACTGCGAATAATAAAATATTATATAAAGTGGCTGGGTATTTGTTGTCTTGCGGTAATGTTGCTGATTCTACAACAACTAAGTATTTTAACTGTCTATAAGCTTCTATTCTAGCTTTATCTAAAGAAACTTCCGATGATGTATAGCCTTTCAGTGCCAACTCTAACTCTATTTTTAAATCAGAAAATTGCGCAAGCACTTCACTTACTGAGGTTCCATTGTTTTTAACATTATTGTTAGTGCCCTGCTGAGTAGATAGCCTGTCTCTCTCCAGTTCTAGTTGCTTTTTAAGCGCACTAAGCTCAGAGGCTAGCATAACTACTTGCGGGGCTTTTTCGGTCATAGTTGAACGCAAGCCTTTTAGCTGCGCACTTTTAGTCGCTATTTGCCCTTCAAGCCCGTAGGTTATTTGCTGAAGAGCTAAGCCTTCGGCTTCTGGGTCGAGTAAGTTATTTTTTTGCTGAAAAGCGAGAGTGTTTTTTTGCGCATCGCGTAAGCGCTGCTCAACTTTTGCATGCTCTAACCTTATAAACTGTAACTGCGCGTCAGCTAATTGGTGGCCTATCGAGTTTATATACCACTCTGCGCGGTTAACAATTGCTTGCGTTAAGGTGTTGGCAAATTCGGGGGTAAAGCCCTGTACTAAAATTTTAATTACACCAGACGCTTCGTCAATCTCTACTGTGGTGTGATCTATATAAAACTTTAGTAAATCTTCTATGCTGGCGTCGCTGCTTAAACGTGAAAATACATCGCCACCATTTTGGTAATGTTCTTTTAAGTTATTGTGTGTTTGTAAGTAATTTAGCATGTCTTCTGAGTGAATATACGCTTTTGCTATTTCGGTATCAGCTGTTGAGTTACCGCCTACACCCAAACCGCTCAGTAGCGCCATTGACGGGTCCATTGTTGCCATGCCATCTGGCTGCTGAATTATTAATTGCGCACGGCTTTCAAACCGTGGTGCAGCCCAAACTAGCTGGTAAAATGCAAATAGCACAAACGGTACAGCTAGTAACAAAACCCAAGGCTGGGCCCACTTTTTTGAGCTGAAATTATTATTTAATTTACTGAAAAAGTTATCCAATTTATTATTTTTTACTTCGCTGTTTTTTTTATTTTCACTTTGCTTTGTACTTGGCTCAGTAGAAGTGCTGGTTTGCGTTTGCTTTGCATGTAAGGCCACTTCGTCGCTTAATCGCTTTAAATGTATTTTTATTTTTGGTCTATCTGGCTGTAAAGTGCGCACACGTTGCATAACTCTACGAGCTAGATAAATGTCTGTTTTCTCTAATTGTTGAGAAAGTTTAAAAAGCTCATCGGCGTTATTCCAAACCTCTGGGCTCGTTTTTTTGTGTAGTTCGCTAAAGCGTTGCTCTATTGTATTAACTGCTTGTTGACTCATAATTATAATGCCTGGTAATGAGCAATTCCTTGCTCTAAATCGTTGTAAAAAGTGAGTTCACCTTTGTGTAATACAATGGCGCTGTCGCAAAAATGTCTTAACTCATCCATTTCGTGACTAACCATTATAACATTGGCATTTTTACTCTTTTGTGTAAGCGCTCGACGAGTTTTATTTCTAAATTTTGCATCGCCCACTGAGGTAACTTCATCTATAAGATACACATCAAAATCTATACCTATTGAGCACGCAAATGCTAAACGCGGCTTCATACCGCTTGAGTATGTATTTACTGGCAGGTCGAACTTACGGCCTAACTCTGCAAATTTACGAACACGTTGTACATATGTGTCTAAATCAGCCACACCATTAATTGTACCAATAAAACGGGCGTTTTCGGCGCCACTCATTTGTGGGTGAATCCCCGTAGTTAATGCCACCGGCCACGACAAATGAAGATCAGTTATAATTTTACCTTTGTTTGGGTACTCACTGCCAGCCAACATCCTAAATAACGTAGACTTACCCGCACCATTAGAGCCTAAAATAGCAATATTGTGGCCTGATGGAATTTCAAAATTTAAGTTTTTAAAAATATACTGATTCCCCAATGCTGAGGGGTAGTATTTTGTGACGTTTTGTAGTTTTATCAACGCTATATTCCTTGTTGCATTTACTTACCTGCTTATAGCCTGTTTCCACGAGATGTGGTAAATACTTGCTGCAAAAAACAGGGCAACTAAGGCTGAAAAAAACAGATAAAACTCGCTTACAGCCTCTGTGCTGTAAGTGTTATAAGCTGCATGGCGGGTTAGCTCTATTGCGTGTAAAATAGGATTCCAGTCGAGGTATGGCCAATACTCTTTAGGTACATCTTGCATAGAAAAAAACACTGCCGATATAAAAAACATTGGCCGAGATAACACACTTTGTATTTTACTTATCTCAGGTACGTAGCACTGGGCTATTGCAAACATTAGCCCAAGCGATAAGGCAAACATCCAAAGTGTAACTATGTTTAGTAGTATAAATAGTGGATCGTCTAATTTAAAATCCATTTTTAAAAAGTACATAATCAAAAATATTAATACAAAAACCGATAGTTTAATTAATAAACTAAATAAGGCAGATGCTAAAACACTACTTATTGGTTGCACTTGCCTAAAAGCAAATAACGATTTATTTTTTTTAATAGCAGCGGCACAGTTTGTGAGTGTTTCTAAAAACAGCTGTATTAGCAACATGCCATACATCATAAATTCGAATGTTGGGATTGTATGCGTATCACCACCATCCATTCTGCCACGTAAAAAAGACAGCAAAAAAATGAAGCTTAACGGCTGAAATATAGCCCATGCCAGCCCTAACCTATCGTTAAAGCCGGTGCGAATTTCACGAACAAAAAGGGCAAATATAACGTCGCGCCATATTGCCCAATTACTACGTTTAAGTACGGTAGTCATAATTAAGTTGCTACATTTGCCGCAATAGCAATTTGGTAAATTATTTGCGTAATATCTTTAACCGATTGCAAAAACTTAGTGTCAACTTTTGGTAATACTAATATTTGATCCCCTGGTTTTAAGTTGCCGTAGGCGTCTACGTCTATCATGCCGTTAGGGTGTATTACCATTATTTGCTCATAATTAGCGCGTTCGCTATAACCCCCAGCCCATGCTATGTAGTCATCTATTGTTGCATTTGGGTTATACACTAGTGCTTGTGGCATAAGTACTTCGCCGCCTATGTGTATTAGGTCTGTTTTGGCTGGTATGTAAACTACATCACCCTGCTCTAAACGAATATTAGCTACTTGGCCTTGATCTGAAATTACAACCTTGCCAAGCGGAATCGCTTTGCGGGCACGTTCTGTAAATTCTAAAATCATTTTGCCTTCTTCGGCTCTTATTTTGGCTTCTCCGTCGGAAGATGCAGGTGCTGTAAATATGCTGCGTTCTAATCGGTCCAACGCTTGGTCAATCATCTCTTTTTGTTTTTTAGCTACGCTTTTACGCTGAATATAAATTGATTGATAATCGGCAAGATCTTTATCTATTTGTATGTTGGCAAGTAGGTCGTGCAAGCGGGTGTTGTTTTTTACCGCAAAGTACGATGGCCCTAAGTAACTACCCGCAACTTGAATATCGAGCACTTGTGCACGTATATCGTCGTTAAAAATAAGGCGGTCGCCGTCTTTAAGTGTAAAGCTTTTAAACTCATTGTAAGGTAAGTAAACCGAAAATGGGCCTGTTTTACGATCGCCTACAATTCCTACGTGGCTTACTTTAGCAAGTGGCAAAGCAAACTTTGCGAGTTGTTCACCCGTTGCTTGATTCTCTTTAAACTCAAACCTAAACGGTGCTCTTACACTTCCTGATACAACAACTGTTGCCTTTTGGCGCTCAACTAAAATTACGTCGTTATCTTTAAAGTTAAATTTAGGGAGGTAGCCACTTAAAATAAAGTCGTATAGGTCTATATTTTGAATTACTTTGTCGTCACGCAATACTTTTATAGAGCGATAGCTGCCTCGCTCAGAGTCAATTCCGCCGGCACGCTTTAGGTAATACAAAATACTGTCGGAAGCTATACCTGCATATTGCCCTGGGCGAACAATACTGCCACTTATGTAGATACTCACTGGTGTTGCTGTCAGTAAGTTTACGTATATTTGTACACTACTTTTGTACACTTCTTTTATTTTATTACTTACATAGCTGTTTAGCTGGCTTGCTTTAACATCGGCCACGTATACAGGGCCTACATTCGTTATAAATAAATTTCCTTGGTTATCAACAGTAATAACTTC
This sequence comes from Pseudoalteromonas sp. LC2018020214, assembly GCF_016598755.1. NCBI lineage: Bacteria > Pseudomonadati > Pseudomonadota > Gammaproteobacteria > Alteromonadales > Pseudoalteromonadaceae > Pseudoalteromonas > Pseudoalteromonas sp. LC2018020214. The sequence continues at coordinate 538,300 of NZ_CP066804.1, read as the reverse complement.
TGACTGATTTATTGCTCCCCATAACCAAATAGAAACTTTGTCGCCGGGGGCTATTGTGTAATCGTCGTTTAAGCCGTCTTGACGCTCGCTTTCGTAGCCGCCTGCAAATAAGTTTGCACCATACGGTGGTGGTAAACCTAACTCTGAAGTAGGCAGCAATTCGGCTGCTGACATTTCGCCTGGTAATAGTGTTCCTGAACGCCCTTGTTTATTGTATGTCCCATTTTGTAATGAAGCATTAGGTAGTTGCGTTTGGGTTGTACCTGCGTTTTCAAGCTGGCTTAAAGATATTTGCTCTGCAGCGATAGCGCTATTACTAAATGAGCTTACTGCAAAACAGGTTAATATTAAAAATACTTTAAATGTGTTGCTTAACATGTTCATAAAAGGCTTAAGCTCCAAAGCTAATTTGGTTGTTTTTATTTTCAATTACCTGAGGCGTAATTACCCATTGTTGATTAGCATTTTTACATGCAGCTCTGCGCTCTTGTTTGGCTAATTGCTCTGATTTTTTTAGGTATACTACTGTGCATAATTCACCGAGTGCTGACGTATATTGCTGGCCTAATATAAACTCAATATTATTATATTGCCCTGTATAGCCTTGTTGCTGAGTTTCTAATACTTCGCTTAGTTGTTGTGGTACTACGCTCGTATCAGCAGACTTTATTGGCCCGTCTATTAAAGCCCGTGTTGCATGAAGAACTGGAGGTGCTGTAGCACAGCCTGTTAAAATAAGAAAAGGGACAAGTGATAGTATAACTTTATTTTTTTTCATTATTTATTTTCTAATCTATTGGTAAGTAACAAAATAAAATTCCTTTGATGCAGCTAAATTTGCGTTAACTTTTTCCATGCATGTCTAGTAAGTGCCGAATAGCACATAAAAAACAATAAAAAAGACACTAGCATTATCCACTCAGCTACAGCATAAACTTCAGCTAGACAACCTAGTGCGGCTAGTATACTTGCACCAGCAGAAATAACAATAAGCGAAAAACGATGGCTGTAACCAGCAGATTCAAACAAATGATGCAAATGCTGTCTGTCAGCCTGAAAAGGGGATGTTCCTGATTTAACTCTACGCATTATTACTGTTGCCATGTCCATTAAAGGCACTGCAATTATGTACAAAGCGGTTACAGGTCTTAATGCTGGCGCATCTAATTCTATTCCTATTACCATGAGCCAAACTAGAGTTAAGCCTATGAGCATATTGCCAGAGTCACCCATAAATATTTTTGTGACTGAACTATGCAGCTTGAGATTAAATATTAAATAACCCAATAAGGCGGCAATAAATAAAAAAGGTAGCAAATACCATGCATTAGTAACTCGACTTAGTAAAAAAGCTAAAGCAGTAAATGCGACTAAGCTGAGTAAACCGACTAACCCGTCCATGCCATCCATCATGTTAATAGCATTTATTCCCGCTATTATTGCAATGATCGTTAATATTACCCCAAACCCTGCTAGTTTTAGTTCAAACCAACCTAAAATATACCCTAAGCTGTGTAAATATATCTCTGTTCCAAATATAACTAACGAGGCTACAAGTACCTGTGCAACAAGGCGAATTTTTACCGAGAGTTGGTAACGGTCATCTAGAGTACCTAAAAAAAGTACCAACGCTGATGCAACTAAATAAATATTTAAGTTTCGGCTGTGCTCTATAAATAACATTGAAGTAATTAGTACAGCTAAATAAATTGCAATTCCGCCAACTAAAGGAATGTTTCCTTTATGTATTTTTCGATCGCAAGGGAAATCAACCAACCCTGTTTTTATAGCTATGGGGTTAATCACTTTTATGGCAACAAGTGAGATAGTGAATGTAATTAAGAGAGGGAACCAAAAGTCCATTATTTATCCATCAATGTAAATAGGGGGAAATACTTAGGCATACTTATCATCCATAACCATGCAAAAACCTTATATTTATATGCAGTTAATTATAACTATGTTCCCAATAAATAAATACCAAAAAAAACTTAGAATAATTTATTGCGCCAAAAAGGGTATCACAAATAATAGCTCAATGCGCGATACACGCTAATCTGATCATTACCAGCACATAAGATAGATAAGCATACTTAAACACAACCTGAACACTATGTAATTCTAGTTATACCTATACTTTACCTTTATCGTAAGATAACAGCGCTGTAACTTACCTTGAATATTTATACTTTAGCTCCTACCTTAAATGCCAATATAATAAATACGTGTCAATGAGGAAAATAATGCAAATACTTCATCACGGAGCGGTTAGTGGGGTTACAGGTTCGTGTCACGAGCTGGTAATTGACGAGCAAACAAGTGTACTTATTGACTGCGGATTATTTCAGGGTGAGGATTCTAAAGCAGATCTTTCAATTGAATTTGATATTACCCATGTAACTGCGCTTATTGTTACCCATTGCCATATTGACCATGTTGGTCGAATTCCTTACTTATTAGCAGCCGGTTTTAAAGGACCTATTTTTACAAGTATTGCATCGGCCAGTTTATTACCTTTGGTAATTGAAGATGCTTTAAAAGTGGGTGTAACTCGCGACCCTAAAATTATAGCTGCCTGCTTAAGCTTATTAAATAAACGCGTAGTTGCTGTTGATTATAAAACGTGGTTTGAACTGCCTTGCAAAGGGCTCAATAAAGCTAAGGCGAGATTACAGCGTGCTGGGCATATATTAGGTTCTGCCTACGTTGAAATTGACGTTATAAATAATGATGATAACAAACATCGCGTTGTGTTTTCAGGAGACTTAGGCGCACCGTATACCCCGCTACTTCCTTCACCTAAAGCGCCTTATAAAGCCGACACCCTCGTTATTGAATCAACCTACGGCGATAAAAACCATCAAGGCCGTAAAGAGCGTACACAAACGCTAAAAAACATTATTGAACGCGCCGTAGTCGACAATGGCGTTGTTTTAGTTCCTGCTTTTAGTATTGGCCGCACACAAGAGCTACTATATGAGCTTGAGCAACTCATACATAGCTCATCTAAAAAGTCTAAGTGGCGAGACATTCACGTAATACTCGACTCCCCCATGGCAGCTAATTTTACTGAGCAATACAAAAGCTTTAAACACTTATGGGATAGCGAAGCTAAACGCAAAGTTGCAAACGGTAGGCACCCGCTCGATTTTAAAAACCTAACCACGGTTGATTCACACAAAGAGCACTTGGCTGTTATTAACTATTTAAGTACGCGGCAAACGCCAGCCATAATATTAGCGGCAAGTGGTATGTGTACTGGTGGGCGGATAGTTAATTATCTTGAGCGATTTTTAAATGACAAAACCACCGATGTATTGTTTGTAGGTTACCAAGGTAATAAAACATTAGGCCGTGAAATTCAAAAGTATGGCCCACGTAATGGATATGTTTTTATAAATGATGCCCGCATTACTATAAACGCCAAAGTACATACAATTAGTGGCTATAGCGCCCACGCCGATCAAAACGGATTAGTTAAGTTTGTAACGGGTATGCATAAAAAGCCAAGTCATATAAAAATTGTGCATGGCGATGATGATGCAAAAAGCGCGTTAGCAGCAAAGTACAAGGAAGTGTTAAGTAGTGAAGTTAAAATTGAGATAGGAAGGTAATATCAGTTAATTAGCACTTAATTCAACAGTGCAATAAGATAAAAATGAGCCTTATCAACAGCCTTTTTATTTTTTGCCAAAACAATCTCCTAATTCCTATAGGGAGATACACCCTACCTTAGTCTAAGTAACTTTCAAAATCCTTCATCTTTTTTCCTTTTACTTGTATTGAGTCAACATAATTAAATTGGAACTCCATATCACCTGAAAAATACTTTTGAAATTCATTTATAAGTAATTTTTGGACAGCGGGATTTGGTGAGCACTCCAAAAAAACATCCAATTTACCAATAGCTCTTTGTTCGCATCTATAAGCTAACTCAATATTAAAATTTACAGCTAAGTTTTTAAATACATAGTATAAAGTTAGCGATGGAAATTTTTTATTACTGATGCCTATAAGATTTTTACCTATTCTACCGGTGACCTCTTTGAGTATTCGATGTTGTCTTCCACAAACACATTTACCATCGCTTAACTCAATGTAATCACCTAAAGCATAGCGTAATGTTGGAAAAGAGCGCGCAACAAGATTAGTTACGACTGCTTGACCATCGATACATTCAACATAACAAGTTTCTTCATTTAGATGCATATTGCCAGCTGGACACTCAAAAGCAATAATACCCGACTCCGCAGAGCCATACTCGCTCACTATTTTACATCCAAATGCCTTTAAGGTTTCTTTATGGAAATAGGGGTAAATTTTTTCCGAAGTACCTTTAACCAACTTTAAATTAGTAATACTTATTTTTTTTTCATTAGCTAGTTTAGCTACTTCGTATATCATAGAGCTGTAGCCTTCAACATACTGAGCTTTTTTACATTTATTCAGAAAAAGATCTAATTCTTTTGACGAGTATGAAAAAAGCCTAAACCTATTAACAAGAAAATCTAAAAGCTTTGTTTTAAGGACTTTGGCTTTGCTAAAATTGAACCCCCAGAAGTAGCCATTCTTATCCCATGGAAAAACACCATACCAGCTTAGTCCCCTTTCAATAGAGGCGCGGTTAAAAGAGTCCCACTCTTCATTTCTATAAAACGTAAGCGCTTGGCCTGTTGAGCCAGACGTTTCACAGTAAAAAACCTTTTTAAAATCAAATTTATTTAACGTATGTAGCTCTTTATTTTTTGAAATTAATGTGCTCTTTTCTAAAATTGGTAACTTTTGAAGTTGCTCTATTCCAAATGGTTTTTTAGTTGGATTTACATTAATAGTGTCAAAAATACTTTTATAATAATCAGAGTACTGGTAACAAAAAGCAGCTAACTCTTCGAGTTTTTTATTCTGTAAATCCTTTAACTCAGATTCGCTTGCAAACTCAGTACTTTTTAAAGAGTTGTATGCAATATTTAAAGTAGGGTTCCGTAATTTACTTCCTAGCAAGTAAATTAATTTGTTTAAAAAGCTTTTTTTATTCATAAGACAACCTGAGCAGTAATTTATTAAATATATAAAGGTATGATTATTTTAGTAGCGTATTTAAAAAATTAGCCCAATAATCTTGACTTGAATACACAGCCATTTTTTTTGCTTCAGTTTGAAGTTCAGTATAAAGGCGTTCATCACTCAATAGCTTGTTCACAACCTCATATAATTCCTTTTGACTACCTGGAGTAAATATTAAACCATTTACATTATGTTTAACAAAAGCTTTAACGCCCCCTGTATTTGAAACTATAACCGGCTTATTGAAGGCCCAACCTTCCATAATTACCCTAGGAAAGCCTTCATAATGATTATTAGAAGGCACGACTACAACATCTGTTTGGTTGTAGTATTCGCTAAGTTCACTATTGGGTAATAACCCTGTAAACGTAACAGTTTCTTGTAGTGAAAGTGAATCAACTAATTGCTTAGCCTCATTTAAATCAACGCCATCACCTATAATCGTCACCTGCACTTTATCTTTTAATTGACGGGCGACTTCGATCAAGTCAAATACGCCTTTGTCTTCGACTATACGACCAAGAAATAGCATTTTAAATAAATTATTAGTTTTTACAGGTTGATGAATATTTTTAGGTTTTTTTGCCATTAAATCAACAAACTGATATGTATTTTTAGGTGAGTATTTTGCGCTAAACCTCTCTAAAACATCACCTGTACATAAATTTACGGTATTTTTATGCGCACATATTTTCTTTAGCTTGATACTTAAATATTTTGAAAAAAGAAAACCAAGAATTTTTTCTGGAAATGAATACTTTGGATCTTTCCAAGTACTAGAAGAATCAGCACACATATGGTGTAAAACTTTTTCGCCTGCTTTTAAAGCTTGAATGCCAAAAAGTAAGCTTCCCATTGATGGTGACCTAATCCAAAAGTATGCGCCACTATGCTCTGCTATCACTTTATCAGCATTTAGTTTGTAGCTTTTAATATAACCTCGTTGAAAAAGCCCCTTAATAGCAAAGTCTTTCGTAGAAGAATAGCTTGGAAATGGATAAAAATGACTTTCATTAACCTCTGTACTATAACTGAGTGGCAATGAATCAACTTCTTTTACCGGTGAGCATACATATACAGACTCAGTGCCTATCGCATCTTGTAAAAACGCGGCAGATGTTTGTTTGGTATAATAATTACCATTATACGAATCGAAGGGTTCTCCTACGAATGCAACTATTTTCATGAAATTTTAAACCTTGAAATTAACGGTAATCAGCTTTATGTAACAAATCACGCAGTAAAGAATAAAGATAGGAAAGAAGTACTTTTTCTTACCTATATTTTGATAGAAGTAATACAAAACAAATGGCTCGAGCATTGTGTAAACTAAAGTAAAACGTCCCGAAATAACTGACGATTTCGAAAAAATCAAGCTAAAGACCACTATAACAAAACCAAAGTAGATATACTCAGAATATTGAGCGTTGCTTTTTCTACATAATAAAAAAAGCAGTAAAAGCATGGATATAAAAAGGTAAATCAGAGATGAGATTGACTTGCCTTCTTGATATTTTGTACCGACATAATAATAGTAACCAGTGGCCATAAGAATATGATTCATTAATATACTTATACCTACTGATGCAACAATAAAAATCCCTAGCCAAAATAGGTTATTTTTCAAAAATATCTTTCTTTTGTCATTCAATAAATACCTAACCGAATTAGATAAAAAATAAACAACAATTATCGCATTGTGAAATAAAATGGTAAAAAGTGAAATCAACCAGAAATGTTTTTTCTTATAAAAAAAAGAAAAAACGACTAAAAATAGTGATATAGCCAAACCGAATCTGATTTGTGTACCCAAAAAACCTTGAGATATGAAAATGAGGTTTGGGAAGGCAAACAAAAATATTGCGTTATTTCTATATAAAAACGCAATTAATATAAGCTCTAGAACTAAAATAAAGATCCAAAAGCTCAAAAATTCAGATTTAAATACTTTAAAAGGATAGGCTATAAACTCGAAACCTAATTCAAATTGCCACCAATCGTTTTTATAATTTGCTAGATAATTTGGATAATCAACATTCAATGCTTTGTCGAAATTCATAAATAAAAATAAAACGATCAATAAAACTAATTTTAGAGAAAATAAGTAAAAGTCTCTTTTTTTTATATGCCAGCTCATTGTTATTTAATTACTCTAAATGTTTTAAGTAATTGTTTCGCAAATTTTAAACATATCGCTTTAATAAACTTAGTCAAAATTTTGTGTTTTAAGGAAAAGACTAACGCTCTTTTATAATGCTTATGGGATATCATTGAACGTAAAATAACTAAATAATAAAAACCTGTTGTGGCCTCATTACTTAATAAATTCTTATACATATTTAGCCATTCCAATGAAAAATTATAATCATTTAATTTAGGAATTTGTATAAACTCATATGCAACGCTTTCTAGCAGAACGAACTTTGCACCACACCCCTCTAGTGATAAACAAAATTGATAATCTTGATGCCTTTTTAAGTTATGAAATGGTGCTATTTTTGCTAAAGTTTTAGGAAGTAATATGCCACTAGTTTGGATTATTTGTTGTGCTTTAAATAAGTATTCACCAACAGTTTCACCTTCTTGAATTTTACGTGTAGGGCGGATTATTTCTCGAGATCCATCAATAATCTTACATGTAGAATAAATAACAATATCTTTCCCTAGATCAACTGACTTTTGTTCGTATAACTCTAACTGCTTTTCTAATTTGGTTGGGTACCAAATATCGTCATAATCCAAAAACGCAACAAATTGCCCTTCAGCATTTATTACACCTACATTTCTCGATAGCCCGCCATGTAGGTTATATTCATTGCGTATAATTTTTAGTCGAGGGTCAGTAATAGATTTGAGTTCACATTTAGCTTCAAGTGGAGAGCAATCATCAACAACTATGACCTGAATGTTATTAATTGTCTGCTTAAGCGCACTCTGCACTGCTTTTATTAATAACCCAGGAATAGTTGAGTAAAAAGGTATTACTACTGTCACTTGAAGCATCGGTAATCCTAAGTATTAATCACTTTAAAAACCTGATCCCACATGGTTTCAGATAATATTTTTAATTTTTTTGACGATGCGTTAATTCTTGATAAGCAATCAGTTCTATAAGTTTCATCTTCAATAATTTTTGAAGTTAAGGTATTAACACTCTCTGTATCTACTTCAACTAATAACTCTCTTACACCATACTCTTGTAAAAGCATTTCATATTTATGACTCCACCCCATAGCTATTACAGGTACACCTGTAGATAAAGCACTCACAATACCGTGAAACCTCGAGCCAATTAAAATTGAGGCTTGGCTTATAATACTTTTTATTTCTAGTGCATCTTGCGGATCTATTATTTCAACGGGCGTTTTTAGCAATTTATTTACACTCTGAGCTAGTTCTAAATCACGCGCACCTTCATGAATAAGTAAGTAAGGCTTATTATTCAATAACTCTAGATTTTCAATCGCTGCAGCTAAGGTCTTTGTGTATTTCTCACCAGCACTACCACGTTTGATCATTTGGAAGTTTGGAATAACACAAGCTCTACCTTTTAGGTGTTCATACTTAGGTACTTCTACTGGTTTTACTAGATTTGTAAAATCCGGGAACTGGGTTAGATTCTCAAAGTTACCTAACTCTTTTACGTATTTAAATGAAACATCATCGCGAGCCATCAAAACATCAACTTTTTCAAATATTTTCTTTGATACTTGTGCTACAGATTTATTTTCAAATGAGCCAAATGCTTGAGGTAATAAAATCACTTTTACGTTCTTACTCTTAAAGTAATCTATTTCTTTACCCAAACGATCGTTGATAAGCTTGGCGCCCCATTTATCACCATATGCAAAGCCAGATGCATCGATAACCAAATCAATCTCATCTTTATTTACTATGCCATACTTTTCACGAATAATTTTAGGGAATAAAGAAAATGGCCATCCAAAGTTGTAACCTTTACCAAAAAAACGAGACTTTTGGAAAAGGTTATATTTTGTTCGGGTTTTATAATCACCTAGAGGCTCTACTACAAAGTTGGCGTCAATACCGCGGCTTTTAAATTGTTCTACTAATGCAAGTAACATCAACTCTGCACCACGGTTTGGTAAACCGATACCTTTAACTTCAACCATCATATGCTTATAAATCCTTAATTAATAAATCATTCGTTTTCTTTTGAGAGAAAGCTATTCCCCCCTCAAGCTCTGGATAACCCACAGCCATTAACATTACAACACGCTCTTGATAAGCAAGGTCTAACTTTTTGCTAATGAGCTTTTCTCGTTCTTCTACATCAGGCCAATTAATTGGACAAGTACTTAGGCCTAGCGTTTCGAAAGCTAACATTAGTTGCATTGCAGCTAATGATGCATCTATATATATTACGTGCCTATCCCGCTCGGCTGGATAAGCACTCAAATCACCAACAACAGCGATTAAACAAGGTATGTTTTTCGCAAAACCAGCTGTTCCCATTGCATACTCAGCAACATGGGTTGCTTCATTCGAATCTCTGATCACTAAAAACCTGTAAGGCTGCCTATTACATGCAGAAGGAGCTAAAGTAGCGGCATCGACAGCTTGGTTAATTAGCGCAACGGGAACACTTTGCTCATCAAACCAACGAACTGACCTTCTTCGTTTAAATAAACTTAATAATTCATTATATGAAGTACTTAATTCTGGTCGCTCATTTTGCTTGTATGGAATAAACTTGTTATCTTTAGTTTGTGAAGATAATTTGAACGCTGAAAATTTATCTTTCGCTAATGATATCTTTTTAGTTTCTTTTACTGAAGAAAAGTAAAGAGTTAGAACATCGTTTGCCCATTTTAGCTCATTTTCTCCTGCACATTTACTAATACTGCAGTCTAACAAGCAGTTTACAGTCTCTTCTATGTAAGCTTCTGCAAAAGTTGGCTTACGAGGCTGCATAATTAAACCTTTTTCTAATCTGTGTGTATTTCTTCTTAGCAAAGCTACTGAGCCTTGTTGTTTTTTGAGAGAAGATTTATACGCAGCTCTGCCAATTAAAACAGCTCTGTGTTCACGGTCAAATTCCCTACTAAAAACTAAATAGTATAACGACGCTAAAAAACCACTTTTAGAAAAAAAGTTTATAAGTTTAAAATCAAAGTTTATTTTGAAGTTATATATAAAAATAACCAGACTATCTGGCAATAATTTCTTTATTAAAGAACGCATTTATTTCCCACTAATTATGTACCAATAACGCTTTCCTAACGTAAATGGTAAAAGTATTGATTGCAGCATAATCATAGCTATAACTCTTGTAGACTTACTTATGAAGAAAGCTAAAAAGGACGCTGTTAAATATGAGAAAACGGTTGCAATTGCAGCCCCTTCTCCTTGGTATATCGGTATTAAGAAATAGTTTGCAATTATATTGATTACAGCTCCAATACCATGAGAAAGCAGTGAAAACTTCAATAAACCTTCTGCAATTAGCCACTTACTTGCCAGTGCTCTCATAAATACAAATAAAGACGCCCATATATGCAATTGTAAAATAAAGCCTGATTTTTGGTAAGCTTCACCAAATAATATATCGATAAAAAAGTCACCAAATATAGTGACAAATATGGCTAAAAATAATGCTGAAATAAATAATGCATCACATATACTCTGTAATTTTTTTAGATAATTAGCGTTATCACTTTTTAATTTTAAAAGCGTTGGAAATAATGTAATAACTAAAGCATTAGCAAAAAAATACCAGACCTCAGATAATCTTGACGCTACTGCATATGTTCCAACTGATTCAGGCCCAATCATATAATTAAGCATTAACTGATCAATTTTTAGATATATTATTGAGGCTATCCCTGACAATATTAACCAACCAGATTGCTTTAATAATTTTTTAGCGTAAATAAAGTCAACAAATTTAAAATTAAAAATAGATGATTTAGCTGAATTTAAGTAAATATAAATAAATCCAAAAGCTGTAAATATAATTTCTAATGCGTATATAGCAGCTACATATAAAATATCTTGATAAATAACAGCCACAATGATCTTTAAAAAAGCACTAAAAATAGTAATTAAAAATTTCATTTTTGTTACATTTTTAGCAAGTACTTTAGCCTGAAACCAAAAGTCCAAAACTTGGACTGATGTAAAGATATTACCTATAGCTAAAATAGATAAAGTTAAAGCTTGACGTTTATCTGGAAAGAAATCTGAAACTAATATCAAAGTAATGAAAAATAGGCTTACGAATAAAGCAGCACTCAATCGTAAAAACAAAGTTGTAGATATAATTTTATTTAACCAAGTTGGCTCGTTAACAATCTCACGTGTAACTATTGCATTTAAACCAAGCGCTGATATTGGAGCTGAAATAGCTACTATTGCTAATATATAACTAAATGTACCATAGTCTTCTGGACCAAAGGACCTTGCTAGAAAGATCGTCACAAGTAAATTAGCGACCATTAAAACTATCTTGTCTGCAATAAGCCAAGAGGTATTTGATATAATTTTGTTTAGATTCAACTTTTGCTCGCTAATACTTTTTACTTTTTACTAATCCGTTTATCGCATAGAAAAGAAAGTAGTAAGAAGCTTTTAAAATATTAAATTTTAAAACATCTCTATAAAAAACCCACTGCCATTTCAGTATCTTGAATTTATTTTTCGTCATACCTGAATCATGCCGATATGACGCTAAAACATCAGAAAGACTCTCAGCATGTGGTATGTCTTTTAGGATATCAAGCCAAAGCCCCATATCTTGACGCTTTCTTATTGTAGGCATATATTTTTTACCTACAATTGCGGTGTCGTAAATTGCAGTTAAACAACCAATTACATTCCCATATAATAATTTAGAATACGTGGTTTGCTTTGGAGGGGTAATAATACCTTGAGAATTCCCCTGGCTGTCTATCTTTTGATAGGCCGTATAGGATAGACCTATTTTATTAGCTTTCATGAATTCAATTTGTAATTCTAATTTTTTAGGTGCCCACATATCGTCGGAATCTAGAAAAGCTATAAAGCGTCCTTTAGCCTCTGCAATTGAGTTATTTCTAGCACAACCAGCACCACCATTAACCTTACTCGTAAATAATTTTATTCTTGAATCTATTTGCTGAAATTGCTTAATTAATTCACGTGTATTGTCTTGTGAGCAATCATCTGTAATTAATAACTCCCAGTGTAGATATGTTTGCCGCCTTACAGACTCGATACTCTGAGTAATATGCCGACTAGAATTATAAGTCGGCATAATAATAGAAACCATTGGGCCCATTTAACGCCCCAGACCAAACAAAACTACTTTAATCGTTTTAAACATTATTTTTAAATCACCAAAAGTACTATGATGTTTAATATAGTGAATATCGTATTTATGTTTCCATATAGCATCTTCTACTGAAGCACCATAAGGATAACTTATCTGCGCAAGCCCAGTTACGCCCGGCTTTACCGCGTGTCTAAACCTATAATACGGTATTTCTTTTTCGAGCTCTGTAATGAACACTTCCCGTTCAGGTCTAGGTCCTACCATTGACATTTCACCACGCAGTACATTGATAAACTGTGGTAGCTCATCGATTCTTGTCTTCCTAATAAACCTACCAACTTTGGTTACTCTTGAATCATTTGCTTGAGCCCACTGAGCTCCATCGGCTTCGGCATCACGAGACATCGAACGAAATTTTATTACTTCAAACTCTTCATTATATTGCCCTGTTCTGGTTTGCTTATAAAAAATAGGACCTCTACTCTCTAATTTTATTAAAATCGCAAATAAGATACCAATAGGTAATGTAAGTAAAATTAATAGTATTGCACTCAGCACATCAATAAATCGTTTTGCTACCTGCGTTTTTTTCACTGATAAGATAGAAAATGCTTTTTGATGTAAAAAATAGTTACTTTGGAGAAGCTGTACCTCAGTAAAACCAAGCCTATTATCTAAATAACTAACTAATGGCTCTACCCACGCACCAAGCTCAGTTGCTTTAACTAAATAATCTTTTTGAGTTTTACTCAAATTTGTACTTTCAAAGTGACAAATAACTTTTAAACTAAAGTCTTTTATTGAATAATCATTAAAAACCAGCTCAAATTCATATTCTTCAAGTATGCTTTGAAGCTCTTCAGTTCTATTTTCGGGACAAAAAATGAAAATAGTATTTTGTTTTAAAACTTCTTTTTTTGATTTAAATCGTTTCACTGAAAAGTTACCCATTAGTGTGTTCATTAATAGATTCTTCTGGATTAGAACTTAAGTACATAACTGAAACGATAAATAGCGATAATAATAGTCCAGCTAAAAATCCCAAAATGCATATTAAAGATCGTCTTGGTTTAAATTTTTTTTCGGGAACGATCGCGGGATCGACCGTTTTAAATACATATTCAGTTCTAACGTTTGCAAACATTATTATTTTTGCTTGCTCTTCTAATAGGGTAAATAAAATTGATTTCATATTTGATATTTCAGTGTTTTGAATCTGTTGGGTTAAAAACAAGGTGCTTTTTTGTGCTTCATCAACATCTCTAATTCGCATAACCTCATTTATATCTGTCACTAACCAGTCAACCCAATTCTTAGCAATATATGGCGAGTAATGCTCTACAGATAGTTTAATCATGCCTGTATCAGGATCTAACTCCACACTCATGGCTTCTTGTAATTTGATATATGCTTCTTGCATAGATGGCTTAGCTTTAAAAGGGAGCTTAACTTCTCTTACCCACTCTTGAGTCTCGCTATTAAATATTTCTTTATCGTATGTAATTTTATTTTGATATAAGTCCCATTCTTTAACTGCCATCAAGTCTTTAAGAATGTCGTGCTGCTCTATAAATTTACTACTGAACTTTCTTGATTTTAAAACTTCAATTGCCAAACCTGTTTTACTCGAACTACTCGAACCACCTAAATCTACTCCAGCAAGGTTAGCGATACCACCAAACTGTCCAGCTAAGGAAGCTAAACCGTTATTTTGTTGCTGCTCAGCTGGAGATAATAGAGCCTCAGCCTTATAGATATTTGGCAACTGTAGTGCGTATATAACTACTGCAATACTAATTATTGAAGTTATTAATGCTATTAATAGCTTTTTAGACCATATAAAGATGAAGAGCTCTCTGAGATCAACTTCATCATTTTTAACTAAGCCTTCCTTGGACTGAATATAGCTGCTATTTTCCATGACTTAATGAAACCTTTTTAGTATTGCTACGTAATTTAAAGTATTTGTAATGTAAAAATACATATCACAAACTTCCAATAGCAGCGACAGCCACACCTAACTGATAAAGAATCTGCGTTGCTGTGCTCCAAAGCGTTAGCTTATCCATGTGCCCTGCATCCATTGGTATTACTATTGTGTCACCGGGTTCTAACTGTTCAGCATTATTAGCTGCAAACCAGCCACCTGTACTTGGTATTTTCACTGAACCATTGGCTTTAATAATGTAAATTCTATCTTCAGCAGCACGCTCTTTAAGGCCACCACTTAGCGCAATATAATCATCAACACTAACACCTGATTTATAAAGATGTGATGTTGAGTAGTTAACTTCACCTATTACACTGATTGAATCGCGCTTGCTTGGTACATAAAGTGTATCGCCATCTTGTAATACTAAGTTTTGTTGATTATTTACAATTAAAGGTAAGTCAATTACTAAACGCCCTACAGCTTCAACACTTGCGAGGTCGTTTAACAGCATGTTCATTTCTTCATAAGAAAGTGTGCTGCTACTCACCGAGTTTTGGAAGCTTTTAGAAGCTATATCGCGGCGAAGCTCTGTAGATAAACGCGCTAGTTGTTTTTGTTCTTGTTCTTTAATTGATGTACGGGTAAATACAGCTGCTTTTTGCTCTGCAAATTGTGAAAAACCACCCGCGCGTTCCAGTAATTCAGTTAGCGTTTCACCTCGGCGTATCGTGTACGTACCTGGAAATTTAAGCTCACCTTTTAATTCTACTTTTACGTTTTCTTGCCAGTTTGGAATAGCGAAAACGTTTATGCTGTCTTTACTTTGTAACGTAATATTACTTTGAAGATCGCCCTTCATGGCGCTTTCAAGATCAAATCGTAAGTGTTCTATTTTAGAACCATCGCTGGCTACAATACGTGTAATTTCAGCTTGTTTTACGTAGGCAGACTCCAATAAACCACCGGCTGCAGTTATTAAGTCTTTTACCTCACCACCAATCATTAGTGGATAAATACCAGGGAAAGTTACATTCCCGCTGATTTCAACTAATTGCATTGCTTGTTGCACTGATGCTTGCTGTTTAAATTTAGCAATAATCGGCGCTAATAAGTTATGGCGGCTAAATAATGCGTAATCTTCAGGTTTGAGTTCTTGGTCTTCTTCTTCTTTTGCTTTGCGTTTAGAAATTTCAGCAATTGTTAGTATTTTATTGTCTTCAAGAACAAGCTCTTCGTCTTCTTGATTAACACCAATATATTTTTCGAACTCTTTTTGCTCAAACTTGTGCCATTGCTCTGCTTTTTGTTGCTGCTCTTGTTGCTCTTGGCTAAGGGCCATATTTGCTAGAGCTGATTGTTCTGCTTCTTTTTCTTCAAAACGACTAAATACAACTATCTTGTCATTAGCTTTAAGTTGTAAGTTGTTTTCAGGATTTTTAATAATCGCTTGAGCAACGTCGAACTGATGCGCTTCTATATCACCGTTTACATTTATTTCGCGGATTACGAGGCCGTAGCTTAAATCGGCTTGCGGTAGTAGGTCACCGCGTATAGATTTAAGTACATCTGAAATACGCTTGCCTTGGTGCCATTGATAATTACCTGGGCGTGCTACTGCACCAATTAAGCTAATTGAATTTTGATATTGCGAGCTAACTGAATTAAAGCGAATACGGTCGCCATCTTGCGGGATATAGTTAATTTGTGGTTTTGAAAAATCGACCGAGAGTACTTCTTTACGGTCGAAGTTGAAGCGCTCTACCACTGCATTTTTAGCATAGGCATTTGGTTTGAGGCCTCCGGCCATTGCTAATAACTGCTTAGCAGATTCACCTTTTTTAAGTTCAAAAATAGCGGGACGTTTAACTGCACCTTCAACTTTTACTTGAGCGCCAACTGATGGTATAAATACGACATCACCCGGCTTTAATACGATATCGTTGCTGCTATCGCCTTTAATAAGTAAGTCATAAAGGTCAAAATTTGCTACAACCTTGCCTGCGCGTTTAACTTGAATATTACGTAGAGAAGCAATATCAGACACACCACCACTTACAAATAATGCGTGCGAAACGGTTGTTAATGATGAAACACTGTAGCTACCAGGCTTGTAAGCCTCACCTAGCACTAAAATACGCATGCTACGAAGCTGACCAAGTGATACAAACGCTTTTACACCTATTACCTCTTGCTCTACTTTTACTTTTATTAGTTCTTTAATTTCAGCAAAGGTTAAACCAGCCACTTCTACAGGGCTTAAGTCTGGAATACTAATACGTCCTTCACGGTCAACTATAACTTCAAAACTTTCACTTTCTTTACCGTAAAAGTTTATTTTTAATTGATCGCCAGGGCCCACAATATATGTATCTGGTACTGCGGCATTTTCGCTTGGCATAAACGTAGTAGGTTCACCTGCAAACAACTCATAGCCATATGGCTTAAGTTCGTCTATTTTTGGTTTAAAGCGCTCTTCATCTGTAAGCTCTTCTTTTCCAGGCTCGGTACGCTCACCAATACTACTTTGCTGCTGTGTATTATTTTGAGTATTAGATTGGTTTGTACCAGTGATCGTTGCTATATCAACACCGTACTGTTTTGCTAGCGCTTCTTGTTGAGCTTTTGGTAGCTTTTTAAACTGCTCAAGTTGAGACGCTGTTGGCGTAAAAGCCAAAGTACTAAAACTACAAAGTAGAATAAAAGCACTAATAAATTGTGTAAAAACTTTCACGAGTAGGCATATCCCTAGGTCTACAACCAAAATTGGCCGCTATAATACCTTAATTATAAGCAAATAAAAAAGGGACTTTCGTCCCTTTTGTCACTTAAATGTCATTAACTTAACTACATTGGTTAAAAACTGTAAACCAACGTGAATGACGTTTCTGTGTCAGTGCTTTCTTTGTCGTCAGCAACATCTGAGTTGTTAGTGACATTAAAAGCGACTTTCATTTGTAACGAGCCGTTTATTTTTGCAAGTAATGCAGTTTCAGAACGGGTTTTAGTGTTTGTATCACCGTACTCAACAGCAACTAATTGAGTAAAACGTGCATTCTCAGAAATTTGCCAGTTGTAATCTAGCTTACCTAAGGCAATTACTTCGCCTTCAAATTCACCAGCAAGAGAGTTACCGTTGTCATCAACTTCAGTGCTGTCATCTGGGTATTCAAAGTATTTATAACCAGGACCAATTTCAGCACTTAACCACATAGTTTTTTCGTTTAATAAACGTAAACCGTAACCTGCAGAAATTACTGACTCACTTCTATACGCTCCAAAATAATCTGAAACGTGTGAACCATAAATGAATAAATGAGAATGATCTTCATTTAATTTGTAATTACCTTGTGCAGAAATTGAATACTTTTCGTTAGTTCGCTGCTTGTTTTTGTCACCATTAGCATCTTCAACTTCATCTTCTTTGTAGATGCCGTCTAGCTTGTATTCGTTGTTCCAGTTTTCAAGGTTGTGCTGAACTTTGATGCCACCTTTAAGTGTGGTCGTTTCTGTATTACCACTTGTGACAATAGCACCTAGTTCACTGGTAACTTCCCATGTTCTTTGTTCTGCGTCTGCAGCAAATGCGTTTGTTGCAGCAGAAGCCGCAACTAAAACTGATAAAAGCTTTAATTTCATTAAAAAATAACCTTTGTATAAATGTACATCTATTTTATTAAAGCATTACTTGTTAGAGCAAGCTAAACAGCTAAGTAATAATGTAAAAAATTTTCATGCGGCAGATCCCGCATGAAAATTTTATGTTTAATAGCTTTTTAGCACTACAACAATTAAAGATAACTTTAATTAAATAACTATTTAAAATTAGTCTTGCTTGTGAAAGTGAACATCCATTTGTGGAAATGGGATAGTAATATCTGCATCATCTAATGCAATTTTAATATTTTCCATTAATGACCAGTAAGTAGGCCAATAATCAGCAGCGTTAACCCAAGGGCGAACAATAAAGTTAACACTTGAATCGCCTAACTCATTTACAGATACATTGTAAGCTGGATCTTTAAGTATGCGTGTTTCTGCATCTAATACAGATTTTAATACTTCTTTTGCGTGACGTAAATCAGCATCGTAGCCAACACCAATAACTAAATCGATACGACGAGTAGACTCTCGTGAGAAGTTAGTAATAGCACCAGACATTATTTGAGAGTTTGGCACGATAATTACTTTGTTATCTGGAGTACGTAGTTCAGTTGAGAATATTTCGATTTTTTTAACCGTACCCATTTTATTACCTGCTTCAACAAAGTCACCAGACTTAAATGGACGAAGTAAAATAATTAGTACGCCTGATGCGAAGTTAGATAATGAACCTTGCAATGCTAAACCAACAGCTAAACCGGCAGCACCTAAAATAGCAATGAACGAAGTTGTTTCAATGCCAATTTGCGAAAGTGCCATTAAAATAGTTACAGCAAATACAAGTGTGTACACAATACTTGAAACAAATGAACCGACAGCTTTATCTACTTTCTTTTTAGCAAAACCTTTTTCAGTTAAGTTAGAACAAAACTTAGCAACACGACTACCAAGTAAAAAGATAACAAGCGCAACAACTGCTTGAATACCATAGTGTAAAATTAGGCCTGAGTTATCGTTAAGCCAATTAAGTACTGAATCCATATTTACTCCAAATGTTTTTTATTAAGCGTTTTCGGGCATTATTATACATTAATTTACAATTTATTCTCATGAAATAATGAATTAATACTATTAAATGCAAGTATATTCGATTTTTTAGAGGCAATTATCCGATAAAATGTAGCCTACTTTGGAAAAATATTAACGACTAAATACTAATTATACTTGCCTGATTTAAATTATTTTAATTTATTTCACTTTTAGGCTTCACAACAATTATTATTTTATGTATTATGCGCGCCACACCAAACGAGGTGTGTAGTGGCGGTTGTAGCTCAGTTGGTAGAGCCCCGGATTGTGATTCCGGTTGTCGCGGGTTCAAGCCCCGTCAATCGCCCCACTTTTTTCCTAGTAAGCCTCATATTTATACCCTATTAATTATCCTATTATATAAATTCTAAAACCTCTTACTATATTAAGATTACAACACAATTATTCATACTCTAGTTAAACCCACTAATTTGTAAATCTCACGCAGCGATTAAATCATCCCTAGATTAAAAAATTTCAACCCACAAAGCTCAACACCCCCTAATTAGTAATAATATTTAATAAACAAGTATTTATACCAATTCGCTTAATTAAGTGTTCTATTTTGAGGATGGAAAAACATGTTGATAGCTAGGCAAAAAATTCGCTATTTCATTGTTCTCGGCAATTGCTCCTGCATTGCTCTACCTTCTGCATCCATGCAGTCGTATATGAGAATTTTTTAACACAGGTAGCGACACGTTTAGCCCCGCAAAATGACTAAGTATTATCGCGGATTGGTATAACTCATTACTTATCTACAATTAATTAACCAATGTGACTGTATTAACTATACTTAGCTACAAAAAGTGGTAGGTTTCTAATGTTGGCATCACTTTTTACAAAACATCAAACTTCTACTGGGATATAAAATTAAGCATGATTAAACAGGTTTTAGGAAATTTACTGTGTAGTTGTTTAGCTGTAATGAGCTTTAACTCATTGGCTCAAAGCAATGATGAATTCAATAAGCTATTGATTGAGCTTCAAAAATTAGTTTCTGAAAAAAAATACACTCAGGCTTATCAAAAAAGTAATAGCGAATATCAGTACCTAGGCGAACCCGTATACGACTTTTTATTAGGGGTCAGTGCACTTAAAACAGGGCATGCGGCGCCAGCTGTATTTGCCTTTGAACGCGTGGTTGAAAATAATCCTAGATGGTATGAAGCTCGCTTGTACTTAGTTCGCGCTTATTTAACAGTTAATAATTTACCTGCTGCCGATACTCAAGCTTTAATACTAATCAACTCACCTGACACACCTAATAATATAAAGTCTTCAGCACAGTCATTGCTAGAAACTGCAGCACTTAAGCAACAAGAAGCTGGACGCTCTTATAAACAAAATATTGAGCTTGCCCTTGGCGTAGATGGCAACGTAAACGCAGGTACTGCAGAAAATACGATTATAATTCCTAATATTGGTGAGTTTTTGTTATCGCCAGAAAGTAAAAGTACGCAGGACAACTATGCACGGCTTAATTACAGAGGAAAGTACTCTCACCCTATTGACCAAAAAAGCTTAATCACTTTAAGTATTGATACTGGGTGGTACAAGTTTGAAGAACTCAGTCAATACGATCGTATAAATGCTCATATTAATGCCGCCTATCAATATAAACAAAATGACATAAGTTGGTTTGCACGAGTTGCTACCACTCCGTTGATGCTTGATGGTGAACTTTATCGTACTGAATCAGCTTTAACGGCCGGAGCTAATTTTACGCTAAATAAACAAGTTAATTTATTTAGCTCTTTGACTGCGGGTGTTTTAAACAATAGATTTGATGAAAAGCTCGATAACTCATTTTATGCGATAAATGCAGGTGCTAGCTATGCAGCTCGAAATTGGTTTCAAAGCTTAAGCATTAACGCTAAAAGCGAGGAAGCTGACATTACAGAGGGTGAATTTAATAGCCGTAATATTACGAGCGTGTACTACCAAGTGAACACTCAGTTGGCTCAACATTGGCAGTTGTTATCTCTTGCTGGATACCAATGGATTAATTATAAAGATGATCACCCTTTATTTTTACAAGAACGTGCCGATAACCTCTTTATGTTCTCAACTTCTGTTCGCTACTTAGTTAATCGCGATTTAGCCATACAGTTGGCTGCCAACTATCAAGATAAATCCAGTAATATTTCTTTATTCGAATATGACCGTTTAGATATAAATTTAAGCGCTTCTTACTCATTTTAATTTAAGGTATTTATGAAACATTTACTCCCTGTAATTACCACTTTACTTTGTGTAAGTTTTTATACACAAGCAAACGACCCTGCTGGTAAAACTATTTTAGCACGAGGCTCTGTACTCGCGGTTGATGGAAGCAATGAACAACAACGACAGTTGCAGCGCAGAGATACTGTTTTTGGCGTAGATCGCATTACGACTGGAGAGAAAAGCAAAGCGCAATTTTCGATGTTGGATGGTGGTTTAATAGCCTTAAAAGAAAACTCAGAATTAAATATTGCTAACTACGAATTTAATGACAATACCCAACAGGGCTCTGCTTCTATTGAGTTACTTAAAGGCGGTTTGCGCTCTATTTCCGGCGTAATTAAAAAAAATGGCGGCTCTTATAGTGTAAAAACTCCCGTAGGCTCTATTGGCATACGCGGAACGCATTTTGAAGTTCAGCTGGTTAAAGGCGATGTATTTTTAGCGGTATGGGATGGCGCAATAGATTTAACGTTAGAAAATAATAACGTGGTTTCTTTGGGTGATAACGAGGCATTTTCGTTTGCACAAATTACAGCCACTGGTGAAGTATTTAAAACGACACGTGCGGCACGTGTGTTTGATCAAAATATAGTAGCAATTGATCCTAAAGGCGACAACGAAGAAGAAACTGAGCAAGCATCGGTAACTGAAGTTGAAGTAAATGCTTTTGAAGCAGATACAGGTGTTATGGATATATATTCTGAACAACAATTTCAAACTGTTAGCAGCGCATCTTTAGTCGATCAAATAGCTCAGCGCCAAGGTGTATTTAACTATGAGGCATCAAGCTTTAATGTAAATTCGAGTGTGGGTGCTGTTACTGACTTTGCTATGACTATGGCAGTTGATTTTGATAATGGCACCGTGCCTGATGGCGAAATTAGTTTTAATGACGCCGGTGGAAATTGGTATGCAGCTTACAGCGGCTTAATAAATTTAAGCGAACTTGAGCTGGCCGTTACATTTGCATCCCATGGTAACAATAAAGCCGAGGGCGATGTTGATGCAATATTTTTGAATGACTTGGACAACATTACTGGCAACTTTAATCTTAACGAAATAAATAATCCTGATGTAAATGCTAGCGGTTCTTTTAAATTAGAACCATAAACACATTGGATACAAAGCTTTTATTATGGAGTATTTAAAATGACAGCAAAAAATATATTTTTGCTTGGTTCTATGGTGTTTTTGTTAAGTGCCTGTGGAGGCTCAGAAGAAAGCCCCACTCAAGAGGCAATACAATCACCTACGGCTGAAGTAATACCGCCAACGGTGACTAGCTATATTAATTTGGCTGGTGTTATAGCGAGTAATCAAACCAAGAGTACAAAAGTTTTAGGTGCTGTCACTTCAAGTAGAGGAGTTGTTGGAGCAAGTTTAGCTAATACTCGCGCTAATATTGTTTTTTCACAAACAAACGACACCGTACAAGGTAATGTTTCTTTTTTGCTTGAAGCTTCGGATACTGATGGCATTGCTGAAGTTAATTTAGTACTCCCTAGCGTTAATAAAAGCATATCACTTTGTTCTTCTGATTGTGGTGTTGACTACGAAAAGTCAATTATAGGCCTCAGTCCTGCGCTTTATGGCGTAACTCCAGGGGAAATACGCCTTGAAATATGGATAACTGACACTTTAAATAATCAAGTACTTGCTGATGCAATCACTTTTAACTGGCAACCATATCAAATTGAAGGTGTTATAGCACAACGAGACGAAGATAATATTAATCTTTCGTGGCAGGCCAACCCCGAACTTAATCGTTACAACGTTTATATTGCAACTCAAGCTGGAGTCTCACCTACTAATATTAATGAATTAGAGAATGGGCAACAATTTTTAAGTATTCAAGATACTGCATTAAGCATTACCGAGTCACTTACTAATAAAAGTTACCAAGTACTTATTACCGGTGTTGATGGCAGTGGTGAAAGTGGTTTTGCTAATATAATAAACATAGCACCAGTGGGTGGAGAGCTTGCATTTGCACCAAAGGCAAATGCCGATCAGTTTCAGATAAGTGAAGATCAAACTCTGCAAGGTAACGTGCTAACGAATGATACGAATCAATACAGTGGTGATTTAAGTGTAAATGCAGATGCATTAATTCTACCGCAGCATGGCACTCTTAATATAAATGAAAATGGGGATTTTACTTATATCCCTATTGCAAACTTTAATGGTGAAGATGCCTTTAGCTATCAAGTTGCTAACGAGCTAGGTATGACAGATACCGCAGTTGTAGAGATAACCATTTTAGCTGTTAACGACGCTCCTATTGCGCTGGATAATACTTACAGCATTACAAACAATGGAACCTTAGTTGTCCTATCGCCAGGCTTACTTATAAACGATAGCGATATAGACTTAGATGACTTAACTGTTGATACAACGCCGGTTAGCGAACCAACAAGAGGACAATTAACCCTTTTTGATAATGGTGGCTTTGAATACCAAGGCGAGCAAAATATGCAAGGCCAAGACAGCTTTCAGTATAGAGTTGTTGATGCACAAGGTGCTCAGGCTATTGCAAATGTAACCATTGTAAGTTCAAACACTAACGTAGCCCCTGTAACAAAAAATGACAGCTATAGTTTAAGCGAAGATGAAACACTTGTGGTTACAGCAGCCAATGGTGTGCTTAGTAACGATACTGACCCAAATAATGACAGTTTTTCAGTTGATGAAACGTTTATGGTGGCACCCACACATGGCCAACTATTATTAGCAACTGATGGCAGCTTTAGTTATGTGCCGGATGCTAATTTTAATGGTGTTGATCAATTTCAATATCAAGCTATAGACTCATTAGGTGCAACCTCTACAGCCACAGTAACTTTAGTAATAAACAGCGAACCCGATAACCCTGTTGCACAAAATGATGCCTATCAATTTAGCAAAAATAAACTATTTGAAGTAACAGTACAAAATGGCTTATTAATTAACGACTTTAATATTGAGGCTGGTGATTTATCAGTTAATACCACGGCAATTAATGCAACTCAAAATGGCGAACTTACATTAAATGCTGATGGCTCATTTACCTATCAACCAGACTTAGGTTTTATTGGTGTAGATAGCTTTACCTATTCAATTTCAAATGAGCAAGGCTTAACTGCAACAGCCCAAGTAACTTTAAGTGAAAGCGGCGTTAATACTTTTCCAGAAGCCAATGACGATCAATATACGTTAGACGAAGACAGCTCTGCATCTTTATTAGATGTGCTAGCTAACGACACTGATGCAGATGGCGATACAATAAGTATTTCTAATATAGAAAATACTGCTGGAGAAGCGACTATTGTCGCCGGAAAAATACAGTTTACTCCACCAGCAAATTTTTCAGGTGAAATAGTATTAACTTACACCATTACTGATGGTTATAGCACTGGTAATGAAGGTATAAACGACAGAACAGCAAGTGTGACGATTACTGTTACACCCGTTAATGATGCCCCTACTGCAAATGCTGACTCAGCAACGATGAGCGAAGATGCTCCTGCGTTATTAGTTAACGTATTAGCTAACGACTCCGACATTGACGGCGATACTCTTGTGATAACAGCTGCTACTGCAGATAGAGGTTCTGCATCTGTTGTTGATAATAAAATCCAATATACGCCTGCTGCTAATACAAATGGAACAGCAATTATTAACTACACAATAAGTGATGGTAACGGCGGTACTGCAACTACTAACTTAACTATCACTATTATTCCCGTAAACGATGCTCCAATAGCAAACGCAGACTCAGCTACAATAGATGAAGATGCAGCGCCAATACTAATAAATGTATTAGCCAATGACTCAGATGAGGAAGGCGACAGCCTTGCCATAAGCGCAGTCTCAGCTGATATTGGCTCAGTCTCAGTGGTTGGCAATCAAATTCAATATACACCGGCAGCCAACGACAACGGCGTAGCAACAGTTACTTATACTGTAAGCGATAGCAGCGGTGGTGCCAGTACAACAACGTTAACTATCACTATTACCTCCGTAAACGATGCTCCAATAGCAAACGCCGATTCGGCTACCATGGCTGAAGATGCAGCGCCAATACTGATAAACGTATTAGCCAATGACTCAGACGTGGATGGCGACAGCCTTTCCATAAGCGCAGCCTCAGCTGATATTGGCTCAGTCTCAGTGGTTGGCAATCAAATTCAATACACACCGGCAGCCGACGACAACGGCTTAGCAACAGTTACTTATACTGTAAGCGATAACAACGGTGGCGCCAGTACAGCAACGTTAACTATCACTATTACACCTGTAAATGATGCTCCAATAGCAAATGCTGACACGGCAACTATGGATGAAGATGCAGCACCGTTACTCATTGATGTGTTGATTAATGATATAGACACTGATAGTGATAACCTAAGCATAACAGCAGCGTCAGCCGATAGCGGTTCAGTATCCGTTGTTGATAACAAACTACAGTACACACCGGCTGCAAATACCAACGGTATTGTTGTTGTCAGTTATATTGTTGATGATGGGAATAACGCTACAGATACTGGTAGTTTGTCAATTACGATTGCTCCTATTAACGATGCTCCAGTTGCGTCAAACCAAGGTTTTAATATTAGCGAAAACGCAACCGATGGCGACACTATTGGGACTGTTAGTGCCTCAGACATTGAGAACCAAAATTTAAGTTACACCCTACTCAGTGGTGCCCCCATATTCGAAATAAATAATGATTCTGGCTTATTAACTGTAAAAGGTGAAAGCCCGTTTGATTTTGAAACAACTCCTCAGTACATATTGAGCCTAGCTATTACTGATGATGGTACGCCTAACGAAACAACTACTATTAATATAATAATTGATATCACTGATGATACAGAGCCTCTAGTTCCTGTTGAAGATGAAACATTTGGTCACCCTATAACAGGTGAACTTGATCTTTCTGGAGTTTTTTCAAGCGGTGAATTTAATGACAGTATTGAGCTAAATAATAACCTTTACTTTGTAGGTTTTAGTAATAACAGCGACAAAGATATTGTTATTGCATCGTATACAACGAGTGGTGTGATAAATACAGCATTTAATGGTGATGGCGTTAAAGTATTAGATTTAGAAAATGATGAACAAGCAACAGCTATCATCTCTGATGGTACAAGCCTCTTTGTTGCTTACACTAGTTTTGATGGCACAAATACCGAAGCATGTTTGTTGAAAATGAATACCGCTGGCGTATTAAGTAATAACTCTGGAGATAATAATTCAGGTATTCACTGTACCGCATTAGCAAGCACCCTCGTGATTAATGACCTTGAATTTAGCGACAATAAAATTCAGGCTGTTGGTAAGTCATTTAATGGTAACGACAGCGATAGCTTATGGATAAAATACGATATATCTACGCTCGCTTATGAAGCCGGAAGCCCTAAAATTGTCGATGTGAGCGGCGCTAGTAGAGATGACGAAGCGTTTGCTATTAAAAACTTTAATAGCTCTGATCTTATGGTTGTTGGCAGTGTCACAAGTGCAACTGGTGATAAAGACGTACTTATTCGTTATTTAATTTCTGATGGTGAAAACAATGGAAGTTTTAATGGTAGCGCAGCATTATCGCTCGACTTGTCCAAGAATAATAAAGATGACGAACTATTTGCAATTGGCGGCGCTAAAAACACCGACTTTACAGCTTTTGTAGGTGGTTACATAACTCGTAATAGTGGTGAAAAAGAAGCCGTGGTTTTGGCTATTGATAAAACGGGTACTCTTATAACGAGTTTTGGTGATGCAGGTACTGCTATTTACGATATTGATAGTGATAGTGGTAGTGGTGATGGTGGCGCGAGTGTAACCGGCGTAAAATATGAGCAAATTAAAAATGGAATTACGTTATCTGGCACTACTGGAGTTTCTGCTAGTGAAAAACTATTTTCTGCCCGTATTTTAATGTCTGATGGTTCACTTGATAGTACTTATGGTGCATCAGGTATTAATATTATTTCAGGTATCAATGGTAAGCAATTTGCCAAATCGGCAACTATAGATGCGAATGATACAGTATGGGTATCAGGTGTTATTGACGACTCAACCACTAAACCATTTGTTGCAGCAATTGACGAGCAAGCCACATTATTCAGTAACTTTGCAGACGTTGGTTATCTTGCTTTTGATACTATAAGCGCAGAATCTGACGATCAATCAATGCACGTTTTACAACTGAGCAATGGCCCTCAGGTCGGTAAGTATATTCTTGCATCAACGGCTAAATCGAACTCAATTACTAAGTTAGTATTAACACGCTTTACGAGTACGGGTGCTATAGATACTAGCTTTAGCGAAAGTGGTCATAAAGAAATTGCCATAGATTTGAGCGTACCTAATATAGCGTTGGTTGAACACAATAGCGGCAGCTTATTTATTGCGGGATCTAAAAGCAAAACTGACGGTGAAGAGGGCTTTATAGCTAAAGTTGATCAAAATGGTGATTTAGATACCTCATTCGCCAGTGATGGTATTTACTCTACTTCTATTTCAGGTGCTGAAAAGCTTAACTTAACTGATTTAGCACTACATGATGGCAACGTTGTAGCAGTTGGCTCTGTAGTTATAGCCGATACTCCTAGTTCGTTTATCATGATGCTAGATTCTGACGGTACACTTGACGATGACTTTGGTAGCAATGGAAAAATTATAGGAACACCTTTTGAATATTATGAAAGTGTTTTTATCAGTGATGATAGTATTTTTATTGGTGGTAAATCTGTATCAGGTGCCAGTTCAGAATTAATAGCATTAAAGCTCGACTCTGACGGTGAGCAAACCTACAAATACATAGGTGAAACAACCATTGATTCCGAGAATAAAATGGTAAAAGTATTAGTCGACGAATCAAATAAATTATATTTAATTGCAAACGTTGTAGATACGCCTAATAAAGCTAGTATTACGCGATTACTCGCATCTGGAGTAATTGATGACAGCTACCCTTTAGACCAATATACATTAGCTTCAACGGGAGATACCGAAGTAAAAAGTGCCGTTTTTGATACCAACAACAATATTGTTTTAGTTGGTATGGGCAACAATAAAGGCATGTTAGCGCGCATTTTAACTGACGGTACTTTGGATAATACGTTTGGAGCCAGTGGTGCCGGCTTTTATGAAGCAAGCCAATGTGTCAGTACACATGTGTTTACTTCAATCATCCTGCAAAATGATACCCAAGTTGTTGTAAGTAGCACTTGTAATGACACTAACTCTAACAATGTTAGTATTTCTAAATTCAATTTTGAAGCAGATGGAGCTTAGCCTTAAATTATGAAAGTTGAATTTTTTGGTGTTAGAGGCTCGATGCCTTCAGCTGGAAGTAATACACACATTTTTGGGGGAAATACCTCGTGTGTGTACATTGAACAAAACAACGGTAAAGATCTTATTTTAGACTCTGGTACCGGTATTGTAGAACTCGGTGCACGTTTACTAGAAACACAAAGTCCTATCAATATTTTACTAACGCATAATCATTGGGATCATATTCAAGGGTTTCCTTTTTTTAAACCTATCTACCAACCCAACCGCAATATAACCATTGTAGCTGGCAACGTTGATGATAAAAAAAGCCAAGATGCCATATTACAGCAAATGAGTGGTTCGTACTTTCCTGTGTGTTATCAGGATTTACCTGCCAGCATTACGCTTAATACTGATTTATCGTCTCAAAAGCAATTTACACTTAACGGTTTTTTGGTTTCGACTGCTCCACTTAATCACCCTGGTGGCGGTACTGCTTATTGCATTAAAGCAGATGAAAAAAAGATAGCCTACGTTACCGACAATGAGCTAAACCCACCAGACAAGCTAAACACAAGTATTTGCGAATGGAGTAACTTTATTGAAGGCGCTGATTTACTAATTCATGATGCTCAATTTATAGATGCAGACTTGCCTCTTAAGCATGGTTGGGGTCATAGCACCATAGATCAGGTTGCTGAGCTTGCTATAAAAGCGAGTATTAAAAATGTAATTATTATTAGCCACGATCCATCAAGAACCGATGAACAGTTGTTGGCTATAGAAAAATATTTACACACGCAGTACGCTCAACAGGTAAAAATAGAATGCGGCCGAGAAGGACGAGTTTTTGATTTTTAGTCTATCAAGGAGCGTTACTCATTAGCTTCTTAAAACCCATTACCTCAAAGCACTTTTTTATTGGCGCTGTTATTACATTATTAATTGCATCAATAGAGTTATTTTCAACTGGGTCGCTTGCAAAGTTAGTTAACCGTGTAGAAGGTATAATATACGACTCTCGGTTATTACTGACGCTTTCAGAGACGCCTAGGCGTATTGATGAAACCGTTGTAATAATTGATATCGATGAAAAGAGCATGCAAGAACAAGGACGCTTTCCTTGGAGTCGCTCAAAATTAGCAGACCTTGTTACAAAGCTTAGTGATGCAGGTGTTATTGTTATTGCATTCGATATATTTTTTTCTGAACAGGAAGAAAACCCTGTTACAAAAATTATGTCTGAAATTCCTGATTTATCAAAAAAGTACACTATCCCCTTTGCTGAAATTACTAAACAAGTCGATGCAGACACAAAACTAGCAAGCGCATTATCTAAAAATGATACTGTTCTTGGTTTTTTACTAATTGATGAACAACTGACTAATCAAAACTTGCCAGCTAAAAACAGTGTTGTATGGGCAAGCGAAGAACACACTAATTCACAAATAAACCAGTTTCCTGGTGCTATTGTAAATATTCCACAGTTACAAAATGCTGCAACGGGCACCGGCTTTATTAATGCACATATTGACGAAGATGGCTTTATACGTAAAGCAGCTCTTATAAATCGAGTTGGCGATAAGCTTTATCCTTCTTTAGCACTTGAAGTTGCTCGACTTTATACCCTTGCTGAAAACATAGAAACCCGCTCCAATAGGTTAGATGGTATAACCTTATTCGAAGGTATAAAGTTTCAAGATAAGTGGATTCAAACTGATGAGTATGGGCAAATATTAATTCCTTACAAAGGGCGTGCACATAGCTTCCCCTATTATTCGGCTACCGATATTTTGACCAAAAAAATTGGTTTAGAGGAATTAGAAGGCACTGTAGCCTTTATTGGTACCTCCGCCGTAGGGCTTGCTGATTTAAGATCAACACCTGTTGGTTTGCAGTACCCCGGTGTGGAGGTTCATGCCAATATATTTGAAGGGTTAATGCACCCAGAGCTACTTCCCTCTAAACCTAATTGGTCACAGGGAGCAAGCTTACTCATCATTGCATTAACGGGTTGCGTACTGTCGTTTTTTAGCCACGCTAAGAGCGCACGTTTTATTATTGTTTTGTCTCTTACAGTCACAAGTGTCGTTATATTTTTAAACGTTTATTTATGGTCAGTACAAAAAATTAGTTTACCTTTATTAATGCCTCTTTTACTTATGATTATTTTAGCCGGCTATTACATCATTGTAGGCTCTATCGCTGAAATGAAACACAGCCGAAAAATAAAATCTATGTTTGACCAATATGTTCCTCCTGAGCGTATAAACCAAATGATACTTCAAGGTAAAAGTTTATCTCAAAAAAGTGAGCGAAAAAATATGACGGTGTTGTTTGCCGACATACGTAGCTTCACTTCACTATCAGAAAGTATGTCGCCTCATCAGTTAAGTGAATATTTAAACGAATATCTTACAGCTATTACCAAAATCATATTTGATCATCACGGAACTATTGATAAGTACGTAGGCGATATGGTGATGGCATTTTGGAATGCTCCACTAAAAGATGAAAACCACGCTCGTCATGGTGTTGAAGCCGCAATGTCTATGATCAACGGGTTAACGCAAATAAATCAGTTATTTGCAGAAAACAACCAGCCTGCCATAAAAATAGGTATCGGTTTAAGTACTGGCGACATGAATGTAGGTGATATGGGTTCGGTTTATCGTAAAGCCTATACAGTTCTTGGTGATGCTGTTAATTTAGGTGCTAGAGTAGAAAGCTTGACCAAATTTTATGGCGTAGCTATTCTTGTTACAGAAGAAACGATGAAGGAATGCCCTAATATTTCATTTCGTTTAATAGATAAAGTGCAAGTTGTTGGTAAAACAGCTGCTGTACAGTTGTTTGAACCTATAAACTTTACAGATAAGCTCAATGAAGAGCAGTTAAATGAAGTTAAAAAGTCGCAGCAGGCCATGACGCTTTTTTATAATAAAAACTGGCCACAAGCACTTAGCTTATTTAAAGAACTACACAGTACAACCGTATTTAGCCCCAACATTTATGCCATTTTTATTGAACGTATTAAGGGCTCTGATTTGCAAACACTAGCTAAGGATTGGAATGGTGCCTTCAAACATACTCAAAAGTAGTAAACATATGCGACAGCACATTAAAGACAAAACAAATCTTCAACACTTTATCGATATTAGCATTAGACTAACAACCGAAAAAAACTCGTCTAAGTTACTTGATGAAATACTGCAAGTTGTAATGTCGATAGCAAATTCTGATGCTGGCAGCATTTACTCTATTACCTCAAACAAACAGCTAAAGTTTGAAACAGTAATAAACAAATCATTGAATCTTTATTTAGGCGGCACATTAGGTGGTCCTGTTGATTTTCCTAATATAGATCTTTTTATTGATGGCAAACCAAATGACACCGCTATTGTTGCGCATTCTGTTAATACAGGGGAAGTAATAAATATTCCTGACGTGTATGATGCCTTGCCTTTTGATATGAGCGCTGCACGCAAAATGGATGCTCGCACGGGTTATCGTTCTGAGTCCATGCTAACAATTCCTTTAAAAGATCATGAAGATGACATTATTGGTGTAATCCAGCTTATAAATGTAAAAGATGCGCAAAATAAAAACATTCCTTTTAGTGAAGAGCTCGTCACTCTAATTCGATCTTTTGCCTCTTTAGGCGCTATTTCACTAACTAACTCTACTTTAGTTAAAGATATGGAAGTGCTTTTTTCAACGTTTGCCGAAGCTATCGCAATGGCAATAGATGAAAAGTCTCCTCACACGGGCGGCCACTGTAAGCGGGTACCAGCACTGACGTTAATGCTTGCTGATGCAGTGCATAAAATAGATAAAGGTCCACTAGCAGATTTTATAATGAGCCCAGAGGATCGCCATGAACTAAGTGTTGCGGGATGGCTACATGACTGTGGGAAAATTGCTACTCCTGATCATATTATGGAAAAGTCGACCAAGTTAGAGACTATTTTCGATCGCATAGAGTTTATTGATGCTAAGTTTGAAATAATTAGTCGAGATTTAGAACTCTCTTATCAGCAGCAAATTATTTCAGCAATAAAACAGAACAAGTCGGTTGAGGTTTTACAATTTGAACGATTGCTTGAAACTGAGCTTAAACAACTAGCCCTCGACCGTGCATTATTACAGCGGGTGAATATTGGCGGTGAGTTTTTGGGCGAAGAAGAACAAGCCCATATACTGAGAATATCAAAACAGTATTCGCTTAAAATAAACGGCGAAGAAACACCTCTACTGACTGATGATGAAGTAGAAAACCTCATGATACGACGCGGCACACTTACCCAAGGTGAGCGCGAAATCATGAAACGCCATATGGATATAACTAAAAATATATTAGATATTTTGCCGTTCCCTAAACATCTTAGTAATGTAGCTGAATATGCATTAGGTCATCATGAAAAACTTGACGGTACTGGTTACCCAAGAGGTTTAACCAAAGAACAAATGTCGGTGCCTGCAAGGTTAATGGCTATTACGGATATTTTTGAAGCACTATCTGCCGTAGACAGGCCCTATAAAAAAGCAAAACCGGTAAGTGAATGTTTGAATATTCTAGGGAACATGGTTAGTAATAATCACCTTGATCCTGATATTTTTGCTATTTTTATTGAGTCAGAAGTCTATAAAAATTATATCAACGAATATGCTAACCCAGAGCAGCTAGATGAGGTAGATTTTGATAACTTACCTGGTTATACACCTATAAGTTAGCACTTATAAAGTAATATCTTTATTCAAAATGTGCTTATTACAGTCTATGACTATTCAAACAAAAAAATGCCACCTGACGGTGGCATTTACACACGGGGTTATTTCTACTTATAGAAATACTTTTACTTTTTATTTGTTTTTTTGTGTTGTTTTATTAACAAAAAACATGTGCCCAAAGGTAGCATTTAGTGCTTTGTGTAGCAACAGTAAAAGATAAAGTTCATATATCTGCCATATTAACGTCATAAAAAAGCGCGAAGTAAATTCGCGCTCATAAACTTAACGGGCGTTATATTTTAATACACACGTACTTTTCTTCTAAGTACTCATCAAGCCCTTGATGACCGCCTTCTCGACCCAAACCAGATTGCTTAACACCACCAAATGGCGCTACTGGGTTTGATATAACACCTTCATTTACGCCGACCATACCAAATTCAAGCCCTTCACTAACTCGGTAGACTTGCTTAATGTTTTGGCTGTAAAAATAAGCTGCTAAACCAAATGGTACATCGTTGGCAAGCGCAAGTACTTCACTTTCTTCATCAAAAGGAATAACCGTTAACACTGGGCCAAATACCTCTTCGTGGTAAATATCCATCTCTGTCGTGACGTTGTTTACTATTAATGGGTTTTGAAAGCTGCCACCTAAGTCACTATTATCACCAATCAGCGTCGCGCCTTTATCGAGTGCGTCTTGTACAAGCTGCTGCACTTTCTCTTTGGCTTTAGGGTAAATAAGCGGACCAATATCAACCCCGTCTTCAAAACCATTTGCCACTTTTAACGCTGCAACCTTAGGCGTGATTTTTGAAAGTACTTTGTCGAGAATATTACGCTGTATAAAAATACGGTTTGCAGCAACACATGCCTGCCCACTGTTTCTAAATTTAGCCGCCATTAGCCCTTCAACAGCTTCATCTAAGTCGGCATTATCAAAAATAATAAAAGGTGCATTACCGCCAAGCTCCATCGAGGTGCGTTTAATTGTGTCAGCACATTGCGATAGCAACTGCTTACCTACACCGGTAGAACCGGTAAATGTAAACTTACGCACAACTTCTGAGTCAGTCAGCATTTTGCCTACTGTTTTGGCATCTTGAGAAACCAGTACATTAAATGCACCTTTTACAAAACCAGCTTGATCAGCTAAGTAAGCAAGCGCAATAGCACAAAGTGGCGTGTGTTCAGAAGGTTTAAGTATAAAGCTACAGCCCGCAGCGTAAGCTGGCGCTACTTTACGAGTAACCATAGCAATAGGAAAGTTCCACGGCGTTATACCAGCTACAACACCGACAGGCTGCTTAAAGCTGGTTAAACGGTGCGAGTCATCTGTTGGCGGAATTACATCTCCGTAACTACGTTTGGCTTCTTCTGCAAACCATTTGATAAAACCTGCACCGTAATCAATCTCACCAAGGGATTCTTTGAGTGGTTTGCCTTGCTCTTTGGTCATTAGCTCTGCAAGTGTTTGCTTGTGCTTTATTACTAGCTCATACCAGCGCATCAAGGTTTCGCTTCGCTCAGTGGCATTTGTCGTTTTTAACTTAACAAAAGCTCCTTGAGCTGCGGTTATTGCGCTATTTACACCCTGCTCGTCAATATCGCTTACTTCAACAATACTTTTTTCGGTAGCGGGATCGTTAACGCTAAAGCGCGTATCAGTTTTGTAAAATTCGCCGTTAATAAATGAGTCAGAAAAAATAAGATTACTCAAAATAAACCTCCAAAATTACGTTTTAAGGTGTTAGCTTTTAATGCGTGGCATAGAGCCAAGGCTAACATTTTAGGATCTTTGCTCACGTGAGAAGCGCAGCTTCTATATTTATAATCTAGAGTTAAAACACATCACGCCAGCAAGCTTTGCGTCTACAAAATAAATATATAATTTAAAATTTGCTGTAGACGTTGAGCTTGCTCACGTGAGAAGCGCAGCTTCTATATTTATAATCTAGAGTTAAAACACATCACACAAGCAAGCTTTGCGTCTACAAAATAAATATATAATTTAAAATTTGCTGTAGACGTTGAGCTTGCTCACGTGAGAAGCGCAGCTTCTATATTTATAACTTAGAGTTAAAACACATAACACCAGCAAGCTTTGCGTCTACAAAATAACATACGAGCTTTGCTCGTCACGCCAGCAATTCACAAACAAAAAAGCCGCTGTATCAAACAGCGGCTTTTAATATATACATCGTTAAAAACTAGTGCTCTTCATTAACGATATTGAGATTGTACTTAGGTATTTCAACCACTAGGTCTTCATCTCTTATAATTGCTTGGCAACCAAGGCGTGACTCAGGCTCTAAGCCCCATGCTTTATCTAGCATGTCGTCTTCTAGCTCATCACTTTCTTCAAGTGAATCAAATCCTTCACGAATCACTAAATGACACGTAGTACATGCACACGATTTTTCACAAGCATGCGCAATGCTAATACCATTTTTAAGCGCAGCGTCGAGTACCGTTTGACCTGTAGGAGCTTCAATTGCAGCGCCGTCAGGACATAATTCAGGATGTGGAAGAAAAACAATTTGTGGCATTCTAATCTCTCTTAAATGTTGTCTACTGACTGCCCTGTAAGGGCCTTTTTAATTGATGCATCCATTCTACGCGATGCAAAGTCGCTACTCGCATTATCGACTTTTTCGATAGCTGCTTTAATTTCGCCAGGCTCTTGTGCATTTTCGCGCACTTTTACCAGTTCTGCAATTTCAGCGCGTAAGTTAGCTAGTTGCATATCGTCAAGTAATGCACCATCGGCTTCAAGTGATGCGTTAAGCGCTTCTATTACGCGCAACGCTTCTACTTGTTGCTCTTTAAGCATACGCGCTTGCATGTCGCCTTTAGCGTTGCTCATTGATTCTTTTAGCATGTTAGCTACTTGGTCATCAGATAAACCAAACGAAGGCTTAACTTGAATCTCAGCTTGTACACCTGTTGATTTTTCCATAGCTGAAACACTTAATAGGCCATCAGCGTCAACTTTAAAGGTTACACGAATATGCGCAGCGCCTGCCGCCATTGGTGGAATACCTTTTAAGCTAAACTTAGCAAGCGATCGACAATCATCAACAAGCTCACGCTCACCTTGCAGCACATGTAATGACATGGCTGTTTGACCGTCTTTAAACGTTGTAAATTCTTGTGCGCGTGCTACCGGAATCGTTGTATTACGCGGAATGATTTTTTCAACCAAACCACCCATAGTTTCAAGCCCAAGCGATAACGGTAATACATCAAGCAATAACATGTCAGAATCGGGCTTATTGCCAATTAACACGTCGGCTTGAAGCGCGGCACCTAAGGCTACAACACGATCAGGATCGATTGAAGTTAGCGGCTCTTTATCAAAAAAGCTTTGTACTTGGCTACGTACCAATGGCATACGGGTTGAACCACCTACCATAATAACTTGCAGCACTTCTTCGTTTTCAATGCCAGCATCTTTTACAGCACGACGACACGAGCGCAGCGTTTTTTTAATTAGTGGCATAGCCATTTCATCAAACGTTTCGCGCGTTACTTCAACGGTGTATTTTTGATCGTCAAACTCAAGACCCACGTTTACTTTAGCGTATTGGCTTAATGCTTCTTTACACGCTTTTGCTTTATTGATGAATAAACGCAAAACTGAAGGTGATAATGCTGACACACCTGTTTGCTGCTTAAAGTAATCAACAAGGAGCGAATCAAAGTCATCGCCGCCGAGGCTAGAGTCGCCACCGGTTGCCATTACTTCAAATACACCTTGGTGTAATCTAAGTACTGATATATCAAACGTACCACCACCTAAATCGTAAACAGCAATAATACCTTCTTGGCCTGAATCTAAACCATAAGCGACTGCTGCTGCTGTTGGTTCATTTAATAAACGTAGTACGTTAATACCAGCCAGCTCTGCGGCATCTTTAGTACTTTGGCGCTGCGCGTCATCAAAGTACGCTGGTACTGTGATTACAGCCCCTAAAATTTCTTGGTTACCAAAACTTTGCTCAGCTCGTGCTTTTAATGCAGCTAAAATATGGCTTGATGCTTTAATTGGACTAATTTTACCTGCCGCAGTTTCTATTGCTAGCGCACCATTGTGCTCACAGAACTCATACGGTAGTTGCCCATAACTTTGCTCTATTTCAGCCTGAGTTTTACCTAAAAAACGCTTAACCGAAATAAGTGTGTTAGCAGGGTCTTGCGTTGCTGCTTGTGCAGCTTCTGCGCCAACAGTAATACCGCCTGCTTGATAACGAACAACCGACGGTAACATAGCCGCGCCAAGATCATCAGTTAACGTGCGGGCTTCGCCACTTTGCACTGTTGCAACTAAAGAATTAGTTGTACCAAGGTCAATACCAATCGCTAGTTTATGTTCGTGTGGTGCCGCGCTTTGCCCCGGCTCAGCAATTTGCAATAATGCCATAATGCTCTTTAAACTCGTGTTGCTCGCTTTGCAGCAAGTAATTAATCGTCAAATAAACTGTCTTCGATACGCTCTAGTTCTTCACGTAACTTATAAACAAACTTCAGTTTACGAATATTATCTGCGGCAAGTTGATATTGCTGCTCATCGTTACTTGCTAATTGCTCAGCAAGTTGTGCACTGTATTGCGCGTTTAATTGCTTAATTTGTTTTTCAAAATTTGCAATGGCGGTATCAGGATCGCTAGCTGATGTTAGCTCTTCAAGTTCTTCGCGAAGTTCCATTTGCTGCATTAAAAACATTGGATCTTGCAAGGTTTGCTGCTCTGC
This sequence comes from Pseudoalteromonas sp. LC2018020214, assembly GCF_016598755.1. Taxonomy (NCBI): domain Bacteria; kingdom Pseudomonadati; phylum Pseudomonadota; class Gammaproteobacteria; order Alteromonadales; family Pseudoalteromonadaceae; genus Pseudoalteromonas; species Pseudoalteromonas sp. LC2018020214. Next base: position 500,369 of record NZ_CP066804.1, on the reverse strand, counting down.
ACGAATATCAACGCCTAGCTCGCTCAACATATATTCGGCACGTTTTACTGGGTGCTTTAACGTTTGTAGCGCATCGTTAATTTCGGCAGTGCTTTGCACAGCCATTAACTTATCGCGGCTGCTCGCATTCGCGTGGCGATCGGGATGTACAGTACGCTGTAATTCCAAGTAGTGCTTGTTAACCGTTGCTAAATCAATATTGTAATCAACGGGGACTGCAAATAATTCAAAGTAACGCATAACTTCAACCAATAATATTCAGAAATAACAAAGCCCTACATTAACTGGCAGGGCTTATTTATACTACAAAGATATTTAAAGCTTAAACGGTAAAGCTTTCGCCACAACCACACTCATCTGCTTGATTCGGGTTATTAAATTTAAACCCTTCATTTAAGCCTTCTTTAGTGTAGTCGAGCTCTGTGCCGTCAATGTAAACTAAGCTTTTAGCGTCAACAATTAATGTAACACCTTTAGCCGCAAAAGTTTCATCGTCTTCGTTTAAATCGTCAACAAACTCAAGTACATAAGCAAGACCTGAACAGCCCGTCGTTTTAATGCCAACGCGCAGGCCTAAACCTTTACCGCGGTTTGCTAAAAATGATTGTACGCGGTTTGCTGCCGCATCTGTCAATGTCACTGCCATGAGTTTCTCTTCTTACTTCGCTTGTTTGCTTTTGTAGTCTGCAATTGCTGCTTGAATTGCGTCTTCGGCTAAAATTGAACAGTGAATTTTCACTGGTGGCAACTCAAGCTCTGCACTGATATCAGTGTTTTTAATTGTCGCTGCTTCGTCTAGCGTTTTGCCTTTAACCCACTCTGTTACAAGTGAAGAAGAAGCAATTGCGCTACCACAACCGTAGGTTTTGAATTTTGCATCTTCAATAACGCCAGTGGCAGATACTTTAATTTGCAGTTTCATTACGTCACCACAAGCTGGTGCGCCTACCATACCCGTTGCCACTGACGGATCGTTCTTATCTAGAGTACCTACGTTACGTGGGTTTTCTACGTGGTCGATTACTTTATCACTATAAGCCATTATTCTATCCTCATTACCTGCTAGGGTATGTGCTCACACTATTAGTGGTGAGCCCATTCAACTGAATCTAAATCAATACCTTCTTGATGCATCTCCCAAAGTGGAGACATCTCACGTAGGCGACCGATAGAGTTTTTCATTAATTCGACGGTGTAATCAATCTCTTCTTCGGTAGTAAAGCGACCAATACTAAAACGAATTGAGCTATGTGCTAATTCGTCGTTACGGCCAAGTGCACGTAATACATAAGAAGGCTCTAAGCTTGCAGATGTACAGGCTGAACCTGACGATACTGCAATGTCTTTTACTGCCATAAGTAACGACTCACCTTCAACAAAGTTAAAGCTGATATTTACAATACCAGGTACTGATTGGTCTTGTGTGCCGTTAAAGTATACTTCGTCCATATCAGCCATAATGCCGTCGATTAAACGATTACGTAGTGCGCTGATGTGTGCGTGATCTTTTTCGAAATCTTGCTTAGCAATTTTAAACGCAGTACCCATACCCACTAATTGGTGAGTTGCTAGTGTACCAGAGCGCATACCGCGTTCATGTCCGCCACCGTGCATTTGCGCTTCAAGGCGAGCACGTGGTTTACGACGAACGTAAAGTGCACCAACACCTTTAGGGCCATACACTTTATGTGCAGAGAACGACATAAAATCAACTTTAAGCTGTTGCACGTCGATTAATACTTTGCCCGCGCTTTGCGCTGCATCTACGTGGAACATAATTTTACGTTCGCGACACATTTCGCCAATAGTCGCGATATCTTGAATTACACCTAGCTCGTTATTAACGTGCATGATGCTTACAAGTACTGTGTCGTCACGCATTGTGTCGGCAAGTTTTTGTAAATCAAGTAGGCCGTTTTCTTCAACGTCCATGTAAGTTACTTCAAAACCTTGGCGCTCAAGCTCACGACATGTGTCGATTACAGCTTTATGCTCAGTTTTAGCGGTAATAACGTGCTTACCTTTTTTCTTGTAAAACTGTGCTGCACCTTTAATAGCAAGGTTATTTGATTCTGTTGCACCCGATGTGAAAACAATTTCACGTGGGTCTGCATTAATTAAATCAGCAATATCTGTACGCGCTTGGTCAACAGCTTCTTCTGCTTGCCAACCAAAACGGTGTGAGCGTGACGCAGGATTACCAAACTTACCGTCCATTGTCAGGCACTGCATCATTTCTTTAGCAACACGTTCATCAACAGGCGTGGTCGCTGCGTAATCTAAATAAATCGGTAACTTCATTTCTCTCTCCGCTGCAGGTCAACCTTAAAGTTGACAGCTTACTTGAATGTTTTCCAACTGCTTAATTGCATTATTGATACTGTTATCTTGGCGCGATGCTATTTCTTTCACATCTGATTTTTCCACCAATTCAGCAAGGGTAATATTATTCAAAAATTCTTCTATGCGTGCGCTTAAGTCTGACCACAAATTATGTGTTAAACAACGCATACCACTCTGACAGCCGGTATCGGCACCTTGGCAACGTGTTGCATCGACCGATTCGTCTACGGCGCTAATAATATCGCCAACAGAGATAACGCCCGCTTCACGCCCTAGTAAATAACCACCACCAGGTCCACGAACAGAACTTACTAGGCCATTTTTACGTAAACGAGCAAATAATTGTTCAAGGTAAGACAAAGAAATTTCTTGTCTTTGTGAAATATCAGCAAGGGCTACAGGACCTACACCTGTGTGTAGTGCAACATCCAGCATAGCTGTAACGGCATATCTGCCTTTTGATGTTAACTTCATAACGCCCCCTGCACAAAAGAGTGCAAATTTTAATTACCAGAGTAAATTAGTCAAGTATTATCACTTGATAAAAATTTGATTTATAAACTCTTACTTTTTAAATAGTAGAGTTAACAAACTTTCAATACTTGACCTCTTTGGTCAAGTATTACAGCCATTGTAATTACCTGAGTATTTTAGTCAAGTATTAGCTAGTTATTTACCCATTGGTTTTTATAACTAATAGCTATACCTAAGTTACTTAGGGATAGACTTATTAATTGAAGTGAGAATACCGCGTAAAATATTCATTTCGGCATCTTCAGGGTGAGCTCGGTTAAATAAACGACGTAATTTAGTCATAACTAAACCAGGGTGCTGTTTGATAATAAAGCCTGTTTTGAAAAGCGTCTCTTCAAGGTGCTCATAAAACAGTTCTGTTTGTTTTGAGCTTGGGTAAACAGCATCGTCTTCTTCAACCTTTTTAGGTTGTTGATTTACAAACGCCATGCGTGTTTCGTAACTAAGTGTTTGTACGGCCATAGCTAAATTAAGCGAGCTGTACTCTGGATTAGCAGGAATACATACGTGGTAATTACAAAGCTGTAACTCTTCATTAGTTAAGCCACTGTTTTCACGACCAAATACTAGCGCTACAGGACCATTTACAGCTTCAGCAACGAGTTTTTCACCACATTCACGTGGTTCAACCATTGGCCACGAAAGCGTACGAGAACGCGCACTTGTGCCAATTGTTAATGTACAGTCAGCGATAGCTTCTTCAACAGTACCTACAATAACTGCATTGCCTAAAACATCAGTTGCGCCTGCAGCTAAAGCACTTGCTTGGCTGTCTATTTCACAAGCAGGATCAACTAAATAAAGCTTTGATAAACCCATGGTTTTCATGGCGCGAGCCGCCGAACCAATATTGCCCGAATGTGACGTGTTAACTAAAACAATGCGAATATCATCTAAGATCATTACTGTGCTACTTTGCTATGCCAAAAAATTGCGCAAATTCTAACATGAAAATGTAATAAGATCCTAGATTCAAAAGGCTAGATCCTAAGATCCAAGCCAATATAACGATTCTTACATAGATAAATTCTAGGGATAAACCACCAATTTGTTTTGATGTTTAAACCATTGCCGCCTTTACATAAACATCAAAACGGTTCTTTTTGGTTTTGATCTGCATACTTGGGGTTTTTTCGTTTAAGAATGGGGCGTAATCAGGGCGTTTTACAACGACACGCTTACTGGCAAGTGGATAAGCAAAATCAAGTAAATCGTCAGCGTCGTTGTCTGCACCAACTAGCTCTTGAAATACGCGCATTTCTTTTTTAACTAATGCTGATTTTTCGCGATGCGGAAACATAGGATCTAAATAAACAACATCGGGCATGCTTTCGCACTGAGAGAGCAAGGTATGGCTTGAGCCAAATATTAGGCTCATGTTTTCTTTCATCCACACACCAATTTCAATATCGCTATAGGCTCGCTTTAACCCATCGTATAAAAGGGCTGCAACAACCGGATGACGTTCATGTAATATAACTTTGCACCCTAGCGAGGCAAGTACAAAGCCGTCTCGCCCAAGGCCTGCGGTAGCATCAAGTACAACAGGCGTTGCACCTTTATTTAAACCAACCGCTTTGGCAATAGCTTGCCCTTTACCACCGCCAAACTTGCGCCTATGGGCAGCAGCACCGGTTACAAAATCAACATTAATTGCACCTAGTTTAGGCTCATCGGTTTTAAATAGGCTTAACCCTTTATCGTCGTAATGTAAGCTAAAGCCACTGCAATTTTGCGCCCATTGGGCTAAACCAAAGCGTGTTTCTAATTCATTTAAATAAGGGCGTAACTCTTTAAAAGCACACTGAATAACCACAATAAACTCCGACGATAAAATACGCCTGTAGTATATCAACCGCTTTACTTTAAAGCACTAAAATAGCTCTATATCACTGTGATGATTAGTATTGACCTTTGCGGCTTCCGCTTTAGTGCGTAAATTAGATATAAGTTCATTGCGGCTTTCGGCAACTTGTTTAAGCTGATATTTGATAAAAGCTAAATCACTATTAGCCGATACAAATAACTGCATTGTTTGATCTAATTGAGATATATATAAGGTGAGATCTGCAGGATTTGCTTGTGTTTGTTGTAGCTTAATGGCGCAGTCAAGCTCATGTAGCTGCTCTATAAACACTTTAGTACTTTTGTTTTGCTCTATATTTTGAGTAGTTAACTGCTTAACAATATCTTGAAGGGCTGTACTTATTTGAGCTGCCTGCTCATAACTGCTTTCGCTTCTTTCCATGGTAATAACCTTCTCGTTGGTTACTTCTAATATATGCGGGAACAGATCTTTATAGCGTCCGTACAAAGCATCGTTATCAACTGGCATATTTTTTATCAAAAGGGATACTTTGGGGTAATTAATTATAGTACTACTACCAATATCAACAAATCGTTGAGCTTGTCTGTGTTGCTCCAGCAGCTCTTGCTCTAACGGGCATACACCGCTTTGCTGACTGTAAAAAACACCTGTTCCTTGATACCAAAACACAACCACAACATCTAAATTTAAAGGAGCAAAAAAGGCAAAAAAGTGTTCACTCAACGATTGAAAGTTATTAGCGTGATAGCTTTGTCCAACGTAGCGCATTATACGCCCCATATCGCCCGACTCTGTCATCGCTATTTCCGCTGTTTTATTCGCTTTTGCTATATCCAGTTTTAGCTTTGCACATTGCTGTCGATATTCGTAAAGCACTTTTATACGCGCTATTAACTCTTCTGCGTTAAAGGGTTTAGTAATGTAATCAGATGCGCCAACACTATAACCTTTTACCCGATCGCTTAACTCTATTTTAGATGAGAGAAACATAACGGGAATATCTTGAGTGCTTTCACTGTGCTTTATCGCTTTACATACGTCATAGCCTGACATACCTGGCATTTCAATATCGAGTAAAATAATATCAGGGTTATATTTATTGGTTAGCCTTAATCCTTCATCGCCATCTTTTGCATGAATTATTTTACAAAACCCTGCTAAAGACTCTTCAATTATATGATGAACATATTTGTCGTCATCAATTGCTAATACCAACTTTGCCATGCCTTAATCCATTTTAATAGGTGTGCTAAAAGCATAGTACGACAGGATGAAATTACTAAAAATTATTAGATAATAATTTACAAATAATAAAAAAGCGCCATTTAGGCGCTTTAATTTGGTTTGTGCTAAATATTAGATTTTTAAGCTGCAATACCGCTGTGGCGTAGTAACGCGTCAACATTAGGCTCACGACCACGGAACTTTTTAAATAATTCCATTGGCTCTTCACTGCCGCCTTTTTCTAAAATATTTTGCATGAAAGCTTGCCCGGTTTGCGGGTTAAAAATACCTTCTTCTTCAAATTTAGAATAAGCATCAGCAGAGAGTACTTCAGCCCATTTATATGAGTAATAACCAGCGCTGTAACCGCCTGCAAAAATGTGGCTAAAGCCATGTTGAAAACGGTTAAACTCAGGAGGCTTAACGACCGAGGTACGGCTGCGTACGTCATCAAGTACTGCTTGAATTTGACACTCTTCACCTGCTTTATAATCATTGTGGATTTTAAAGTCGAATAACGAGAACTCAATTTGACGTAGCATTTGCATGCCTGAGTTATAGTTTTTAGCCGCTAGTAGCTTATCAAGTAGCTCTTTAGGTAACGGCTCGCCCGTTTCATAATGGCCTGAAATAAAGCTCAATGCTTCTTCTTCATAACACCAGTTTTCTAAAAACTGACTAGGAAGCTCTACCGCATCCCACGCCACGCCATTAATACCCGCAACAGGAGCAGCATCAACTTGTGTAAGCATGTGGTGAATACCATGACCAAACTCGTGGAATAAGGTTGTCACTTCGTCATGAGTAAACAATGCAGGTTTATCGCCAACCGCTTTATTAAAGTTACACACTAAATAAGCCACTGGAGTTTGTAGTTCGCCGTTAGCACGTACTTTACGGCCCATACAGTCGTCCATCCACGCCCCACCGCGTTTACGGTCGCGTGCATATAAATCGAGATAAAAACGTCCACGTAAGGTATTGCTGCTATCTACAATTTCAAAAAAGCGTACATCTTTGTGATAAGTATCAAAGTCAGTAACTTCTTTTACGCTAATACCAAATAAGCGGTTAACGGTTTCGAATAAGCCACTTAATACTTTATTTGCAGGGAAGTAAGGACGTAGTACTTCATCTGAAATAGCGTATTTTTCTTGCTTAAGTTTTTCGCTGTAGTAACCAAAATCCCATGCCTGTAATTCAGAAATACCATGTTTTTGCTCAGCATAGGCTTTTAACTCTGCCACTTCTTGTTCTGCTTGTGGTTTTGATTTAGCAGCAAGGTCTTCTAAAAACGAGAATACTTGCGCTGGTGTTTCGGCCATTTTAGTTGCCAGTGACTTTTCAGCGTAGCTGTTGAATCCTAGTAACTGTGCAAGTTCATGGCGAAGCGCAAGCTCCTCACTCATAATCTCTGAGTTATCAAATTCACCAGCATTAGGGCCTTGATCTGATGCGCGCGTAGAAAACGCGGTGTAAGTTTCTCTGCGAAGTTCGCGGTTATCTGCATAGGTCATAATTGGTAAATACGACGGGAAATCAAGGGTAAATACCCAACCGTCTAACTCTTTACTTTTTGCAGTATCAGCTGCAAGCGCTAAAGCAGATTCTGGCAAGCCAGCTAAGTCGCTTTCATCAGTAATATGTTTGTGCCAAGCAAGTGTGGCATCCATTACGTTGTTGCCAAATTTTGAGGCAAGTTCTGATAAACGCGCGCTAATTTCGCCGTAGCGTTTTTGCTGCTTCGGCGCTAATGCAATACCCGATAATTTAAAGTCACGAAGCGCATTAGTAATTGTTTTTTGCTGTGCTGTAGTCAGCGTTTTAAATTCGTCGCTGTTATAAAGCGTATTATACGCGTTGTATAATCCTTGATGCTGACCTACAAATGTTGAATATTCAGATATTAACGGTAAGCACTGCTCGTAAGCTTCACGTAATTCGTCGTTATTCATTACTGAATTTAAATGCGATACAGGGGAGAACATGCGCGATAATTTATCGTCCGCTTCTTCAAGGGGTAATACTAAGTCATCCCACGTGTACGAGCCTTTCGCTAGCACGTCATCAATGGCTTTACGACAAAGCTCAATACCGTCTTTTAGTGCTGGTACTACGTACTCAGGCTTTATTTTTGAAAATGGTGGTAAGCCTTCAAGGCCAATTAGTGGGTTGCTCATAAATACTCTCTTTGCGTTAATGCATTACGTTTTAAATTGGGTCTAAAAGTAAAAAAACAACTCAGCCGCTTTTAAGTTGTTTAATTTTAATAAGGTTGCTCTAAAGCAAAACACAAATAACCCATTAATGAGTCGGCCACTTTATAACGTTCTAGTACCGTATCAACTAGGTTATTACTGCATATTTGCTTTTGAGTAAGTGGGCTAATGGCTATAAAGTCTTTTCGTTTGAGCTCATCTATTAAGGGATGATCTTTTTCAAAACCCCTTGGTGGGCGTTTTAGCGACTCTCCTGACATTTCAAATATAGATTTAAATTGCTCATCATAAATTGCTTTTTTATAGCTATTTGGGTTTTCATCTATGCAGGTTCTAATTGCATTAAGCGCCTTTGATTCTGGGCGCCAAATACCAGCACCTACAAAACATTCGTCATTTGCTAAGTGAAAATAAAAACCAGGGGCGTGTACGTCTTTTCCCATAAAATGGCGAAATTGAATCCCTACATTAATTTTATATGGGGTTTTATCTTTACTAAAACGCGCGTCTTTATGGATTCTCATTAAACTACCGCCGACTTTTTTATCTGATGCGACAAAATGGCTAGAAACCTCAGCAAGTGGTGCTTGCATTTGCCTAATGAAATCTAAAGCGGGCTCTCTTACGTATTCCTCATACTGTGATTTATGGTCGTTAAACCAGTCTCTATTATTGTTTTGATCAAGCTGAGCAAGAAATTCGAATGTTTTTTTACTAAACATAGGTCACCTAAACACTCTTTATTTTTAAAACTTAATGTTATGCTAATGCGCATAAAACTCAACGCCTAAGGACATAAAATGACACAACACTTTGATTATATTGCAATCGGTGGTGGCAGTGGTGGTATTGCCTCTGCAAATAGAGCGGCAATGCGTGGCGCTAAAGTAGCACTTATAGAAGCAAAACACATGGGCGGCACGTGTGTAAACGTGGGCTGTGTACCTAAAAAAGTAATGTGGCACGGTGCTCAGGTTGCTGAAGCAATTAATTTATATGCCCCAGATTACGGCTTTAATGTTGAAGTTAAAGGCTTTGATTGGAGCAAGTTAGTAGAAAGCCGTGAAGCCTACATAGGTCGAATTCATAAAGGTTACGACAGTGGCCTTGCTAGCAATGGCGTTACTGTAATTAAAGGTTTTGCTAAATTTGTAGATAATAAAACAGTTGAAGTAAACGGCGAGCACTACACAGCCGACCATATATTAATTGCAGTAGGCGGCCGCCCAAGCATTCCGCATATTGAAGGTGCTGAACACGGTATCGATTCAAATGGCTTTTTTGAACTAAAAGAGCAGCCTAAGCGCGTTGCAGTTATTGGCGCAGGCTACATAGCCGTCGAGCTTGCTGGTGTATTACATGGTTTAGGTACTGAAACACATTTATTTGTTCGTAAGCATTCTCCACTTCGTAACTTTGACCCATACATAGTTGAAACACTTGTTGATGTTATGGCTGCTGAAGGCCCTACTCTTCATACAGAATCTGTACCTCATAAATTAGTTAAAGAAGATGATGGCTCTGTAACGCTACATTTAGATAATGGCAAAACTCATAACGTTGACCAAGTAATTTGGGCCATTGGCCGCCAGCCAACAACAGATGCAATTAATGTAGCCGCTGCCGGCGTAGAAGTTAACAGCGATGGTTTTGTTAAAGTTGATGAGTTTCAAAATACCACAGCTAAAAATGTATACGCGGTTGGCGATATTATCGAAAACGGTATTGAACTTACGCCTGTAGCAGTTAAAGCAGGGCGTACTTTATCAGAACGCTTATTTAATAAAGAACTACCTGATGATTTAAAAATGGATTACAGCCTAGTTCCTACTGTTGTATTTAGTCACCCACCAATTGGTACTATTGGCCTTACTGAACAAGAAGCTATTTCTCAGTATGGCGAAGAAAACGTTAAGATTTACCAATCTGGTTTTACAGCTATGTACACAGCGGTAACTAAACATCGCCAGCCTTGTAAAATGAAACTTGTATGTGCCGGCCCAGACGAAAAAGTAGTTGGCCTACATGGTATTGGTTTTGCGGTTGATGAAATGATTCAAGGTTTTGCAGTTGCCATGAAAATGGGCGCAACTAAAGCTGACTTTGATGCCGTTGTTGCGATTCACCCAACAGGTTCTGAAGAGTTTGTTACTATGCGCTAGGCGCTAGGCGCTAAACTCTAAGCGCTCAATTATAAAAAGCCCTTGTTAAGTAATTAGTAAGGGCTTTTTAATGCTTGTTATATTTTGCACAATAAACCACTTAAAACGTCATATTAAAAACATCCATTCAACATTAAAAAAACAACTAAGCTATTATTTTAACAGCAAAAATTTTAGACAGATAAAAAGGTTAAAAGTTTAAATTTTGTTTTGGCTTTAAAGCATTTTAACGATTAGAATCCCGCGCATTTATAGTTTCTCTTGGTTATTTATGTTTTTACTACGATCTTTTATTTATTTATTATGCCTAGCGGGTGTTGCTCATTTAATTCAACTTGAAGGGTTTGAATTAAAACAGGATGCACTTTACAGTGAAGAAACTCTTACCGAACATATGCAAGATGTTTTAACTTTTTTAAGCTGTATTTTATTTTTTTACGCTTCGCGAATTAACTTTCAACTCAAAATACCGGCTGTATTACTAGCTGCGTTATCGGCAATGATGTTTGTGAGAGAGTTTGATACCTACCTCGACTTATACTTTTTTGATGGCGCTTGGCAAAGTATCGTCTATTCAATTTTAGCTGGCGTTTTTGTTTATTTAATAACAAACAGAGGAAGTATTTTTAACTCTTTAAAAGCCTATAGCCTCACTCCTAGTTATGGAATTTGCTTATCAGGCATGGTTACTTTACTCGCATTTTCGCGAATGATGGGCAAAGGCGCATTTTGGCATTCAGTAATGGGTGATGACTATGTACGTGCGGTAAAAAACATTGTTGAAGAAGGTATAGAAACGCTTGGCTATACTTTGATTTTTATTTCAGCCATTGAGCTTGTACTCATATGCCGAAAAAGAATGGCTAAAAATCACAAGCATTGCACTGATCAAGTAACTCAATAACGTAGCTACATTTTTTATTGGTTACTTTTTTTACACTAAATTTGCTAATTGGTTTAATAAATCAATATACTGAGCCTGTTTTTATCAACTCACGTTTAATTGGATACCATGACTAAAGATATATTGCTGCATCCGTTTCTTCTTTCAATTGTAATGATCACAATTGCATTTGTACTAAAAGTGCTTGTTGATAAGCTCGCTAAAAGTCGCGCAGAAAAAAAAGAAAAAGACATCCGTTACATCGCACACAATATTAAGCACTTTATTAATTTTGTAATGATGATATCGCTGCTATTTGTGTGGTCTACTGAAATTCAAAACTTTGCACTTTCTATTGCTGCTTTTGCTGTGGCGATTGTACTTGCAACGCGTGAGTTTATTCAGTGTGTAATAGGCTTTTTTTACCTCGTAACAACTCGCCCGTTTAGAGTGGGTGATTGGATACAAGTAGGTGATTACTTTGGTGAAGTAGCTGAAACGGATTGGATAAAAACAACCATGCATGAAATTGATATACATACTTATCAATTTTCTAGAAAAACCATATACATACCTAATAATAAGCTGATTACCAGCTCTATTAAAAACTTAAACTTTGTAAAACGCTTTGTTACACATCATTTTATTATTGTCCGAAGAGAGAGCTTTAACCCGTACCCTATTCACGACACACTCACTGAGCAAGCTAAACTGTACTGCGAAGAGTTTCAAGAAGTAGCAAGCCGTTATAATTCGATGATTGAGCGTAAACTTGATGCAAAAATATCTGGTCCAGAGCCGGTAATTCACTTTGGTACAACCGATTTAGGTGAATTTAAAGCAAGCTTTACCTTGTTTTGCCCGACAGAAAAAGCGCTTGAGATAGAGCACAAATTAACAGAGTGCTTTTTTGCGTTATGGTACAAAGAGGCTGAAAAAAATAAAGAAAGTGAAGGAGAGGCATAAACCTCGCCTACACAAAGTAAAAATACAAATCGTAGGTGCGAGTTTATTTCGCGCTCTATTTCTAAGTCTGTATTTAAAAAGCGAGGTGTAAAACCTCACCTACCCAAAGTAAGAATGCAAATCGTAGGTGCGAATTTATTTCGCGCTCTATTTCTAAGTCTGTATTTAAAAAGCGAGGTGTAAAACCTCACCTACCCAAAGTAAGAATGCAAATCGTAGGTGCGAATTTATTTCGCGCTCTATTGCGTGAGCGTATATTTAAAAGGCGAGGTGTAAAACCTCACCTACAATAAACGTCAAGCACGTAGGTACGAATTCACTTCGCGCTTGAGTAATATTTAAGCTGTACCACCGACCGTTAACTGATCAATTTTAAGGCTTGGTTGGCCTACGCCTACCGGTACGCTTTGACCATCTTTACCACAAACACCAACACCTTTATCAAGTGCTAAGTCGTTACCAACCATAGATATTTGCTGCATTACTTCTGGTCCATTACCAATAAGCGTTGCGCCTTTAATTGGCTGGGTAATTTTACCATTTTCGATTAAATACGCTTCTGATGCGCTAAATACAAACTTACCTGAGGTTATATCAACTTGTCCGCCGCCAAAGTTAGGCGCGAATACCCCTTTTTTAACTGAGCTGATAATATCGGCTTGGCTGTGCTCACCACCTAACATGTAGGTGTTAGTCATGCGAGGCATTGGTAAATGCGCATAAGACTCACGACGTGCGTTACCGGTAGGATTTACACCCATTAAACGCGCGTTTAGCTTATCTTGCATATAGCCTTTTAAAATACCATTTTCGATAAGTACGTTGTAAGCAGCTGGTGTGCCTTCATCATCAACATTAAGTGACCCACGGCGATCGGCCATGGTGCCATCATCAACAACAGTACACAGCTCAGATGCTACTTTTTGGCCCACTTTACCACTAAACGCAGACGCGCCTTTGCGGTTAAAGTCGCCTTCAAGTCCATGTCCTACTGCTTCGTGTAAAAGCACGCCAGGCCAACCATTACCAAGTACAACTTCCATAGTGCCGGCAGGTGCATCAATAGCTTCAAGATTTACTTTAGCTTGGCGTACCGCTTCTTCTGCAAATTCCATCCAACGTGGTTTACCATCAACAAGCTCTTTAAAGTAACCATAATCTAAACGTGCACCACCACCTGCGCCACCGCGTTCACGGCGACCATTTTTTTCAAGCAGCACTGAGCAGTTTAAACGAATAAGCGGGCGAATATCGGTGGCAAACGTACCGTCACTAGCTGCGATTAATACTTCTTCGTATACCGCTGACATTGAGCTAATTACTTGCTCTGCATCGGGTGCTAGTTCACGAATATAGTTTTCAAGTTCGCGTAATAAACTCACCTTGTCGGTATCGCTCATACTCGAAATTGGCTGATGCGCTGCAAACTGCTCTTTAGCTTTAACATCACTAAATACTTTAATCGCTCTATCTTCGCCAGCATCTGCGATGCTACGAGCCGCTGTAGCCGCCTTATTAAGTGCTTCAAGATTTATTGCATCAGAGTAAGAAAAACCTGTTTTTTCGCCGCTTACAGCACGTACACCAACGCCACGTTCAACGTTATAAGAGCCTTCTTTAACTAAGCCGTCTTCAAGCACCCATGATTCGTGGTGGCTTGATTGAAAATATAAATCGGCGTAATCCACTTTATGCTGATGTATGTAAGCGAGCGTTTTTTCGAGCTCTTCTCTATTTAGCTGGCTGTCTTGTAGTAAATGCTGTTCAACCGAATTCATAATAAATGCTCTCTAAATCGTTGATGAGACTGCACGGGCATATCTCGTCTAATTTTTTGTAACTGGTCTAAATCTGCGTTGCAGCTTATAAAACCGGTGCCTGTTGGCAATTCACTCAGGGTATTGCCCCAAGGCGAAATAATAATACTGTGGCCATATGTTTGTCGGCCATTTTCATGTGTACCGTACTGAGCAGCTGCAACTACATAACATTGTGTTTCTATTGCGCGAGCTGCTAATAGCGGTTGCCAATGCGCTTGCCCTGTAGGGACTGTAAATGCACTGGGTACTAAAATAATATCGGCGCCTTGGCGTACTAGTTCGTTAAATAAGCCACTAAAGCGCAGATCATAACATACTGTTAAGCCAATTTTACCAAAGGGAGAATCAACAACCACTACATCGCGACCTGCTTGGGTAAAATCTGACTCTCGATAGCTACCTGTTTTATCATCAACGGTTACATCAAATAAATGTATTTTGTTATACGTTGCAACCAGCTCGCCTTGATTATTATATAAGTGCGATGCTGCGTAATACTTATGTTCGTTAAATGGCTCAGGCATTGTGCCTGCATTTAACCAAATATTATGGTGTTGGCACAATTCACTAAGTTGTAATTTGTATTGCTCAACTTGCTTAGCAACACGTAACGTATCGTTACCACTTTTACTAAACACTAAAAAAGCTTCTGGTAAGCAAACAAGTAATGGTCTTGTTGCTGGCAGAGTTTTAAGTGCGCGCTTTAAGCTTGTTATGTTCTCATCAGGGCTTAGCCCTGAACACATTTGTAGGGCGACTATTGTGGGTGTGCTTATGCTTGCTGTTTTGTTCATTGCGTTACTGTTACTTGAGCATCTTTAAGTTTTAAATCGACTGATGCTTGTGGCTGATTTTGCGCAGCTTGAGGTAGTGTAACTTCACGACTTTTTCTGTCGAGTTCTTGAACAATAGGATCGTTCATTTTACCCGTTACTTTAAAATTGATCTCTGAGATGACGCGCGCAGAATGAATAACTTTATCAAGTGCTAAAGCAGCAAGCCCTGTTACTGGATTAACCATCCACGCCACTATAACCGGAATGCTTGAGGTTACTTGTGGCGCTACAGCAAGGTCGTAATCTATATCTAGCGTATTTAAGTTTGCGTAGCCTTTAATAGTTAAATCGGCAGGCACACCATCCATTTTAGTATCTTTAGTGTAAGCGATACCGTTTTCTAACTGCATAGAGCCTTGCATGCTGTTATAAAAAAAGCCCTTTGAAAATACATCTCTAAAATCAAGTTTCAGTTTGCGTACGAGTGAATCAAGGCTCAACAGCGAAAATACGCGTGCACCACCATCACTGATTTCAGTTAAGTGACCTTCCCCTAAATCCCAAGTAACTTCACCACTTAAAGTTTTCACATCAAAATCATAAGGTGCAGCTTGCCAAGTAAGATCATAATTTAGATCAGCTTTAGAATCTTTAATTGCAGAGGTAATATCAAACTCGCCAAACAATGCGCCTATATCATCACTTTTAAGCTCACCTCTTAGCGTTGTTAAACCATTTTGCCACTGCCCTTTAGTGCGCAGTACATGATCTCCTTTATCGATTACAAGTTCTGATATCGATAAGCGCTCGCCATCACCTAATAATGACGCACTCACTTTATCAAGCTGATAGCGATCAATTTTGCAGTCACTACATTCAAACTCAATGGCAGGTATTTTAGTAAGCCAGCTCAAGTCTTCCTCAGGAAGTACATCTGTTATTTCGATTAATTGCTCGCTAGGCTGTGCAAAGTTAAGCCTTAAGTAATCGGCATTAATTCGTATAGGCTGGCTAGGTTGTGATGTAGGAATAAAAACCCCAGCTCTAAGTTCTTTAGCATTTAACTTTAGGTATAAATCGTCTTTTGATGGTGCTAAACGCATTTCAAAATCATTAAAGATGATGTTACTTGCATCAAGCATACCTATATTTGCGACCGCCTCATTAAGCGGTGGCATAATCCCTTTTGATTCTTTATCTGGGTTTGATTTACCTGCTTTAATTATTTGATCAATCAGATCAAACCAAGGCACTAATTCACTCTGCTCAAGATTTATATTTACGCTTAAGTCTTTTTGGTTTAATCCTAAATCTTGTTTTCCGAGCACAAAATGGACATTACTAAACTGTGACTTTCCATTTTCTAAAATAGCATTAAAGTAAAACTGTTGATTAGCGTTTGCTGTAATGAGATTAGAAATATCATCACCTTGAACTACTGCATCAAGCGCCCACGCTTGTTCGCTATTTTTATTATAAGGTGCGGGTAAGTTGCTCGTTAAGCCAAGTAGCTCTGAGTTTACCTGTGCACGGTAATTAAAGCCTTGTTCGGTAAAATTAAGTACCAAACCAATATCAACATCGCTTTGCCCACTTAAATAATTTTTTAATATACCTTGTCCACTATCGATTAGTGTATCGGCGTCAATTTTGGCGTTTACATCTATGTTTGCTTGGTAATTTTTAGCATCACTTTTACTGCTGTAATTAATATTTAGCGGCATGCCCAACCACTTCGCAGTCGCATTTTCAAGTGTGATGTTGTCGTTTTTAAAATTAAGCTCGCCAGTTAAGTTTTTAAGCTCAATGCCTGGCGTTGCTATAAATACTGGCAAGTCATTTAAATTAACTTTGCCGCTAACACTGGCTCCGCCTTTAAACTTAGAGCCTACTAAAAGCTCAATACTGGCATCGGCTTCGCCTTTGCCCTGTACAACTTTAAAAATTTCAGCAAGAGGTTTGGCAATAGGTGTCGCTGCAAAAAAGTCATGTAACTTTTCCATCTCTGCTTTTTTATCAATTTGCACAATAAGTTCATCAGCATTCATTAAATCTGCAATGCTCACCTGTACACTATTACCAATATCTAAATTAACCAACTTGCCTTGCTGGCTATATATGTCCATTCGCTCATTAGCAAAATGTAGCTGTACATCAGCATTAGTGACCGCTGGCCAACTAGGGTCAAACTCATAGGTTGCATTGTCTATTTGTGCTAATACATCAAACTGACCACTACCATCAGTAAATGGGAAACCAGACAAAGGCCCTGCAAATAAGACCTGTGCTTTAGATACTTCTCCGCCTTTAATTGCACCATTTAAATAGCTAACAAGTTCAGGGCTCATCGCTTTTAATGGGAAGTAATGACCTGCAATATTGGCATCTGGAGCGAACGCTTCTGCGTAAAGATCTAATCGAGGATCATCTGTTAGACTAATTTGTAATTCTGCAGCAAGAGTAACTTCATCATTATCAAACCAGATATTGTCACTACTTATATGCCAGCCATCATCTCGCTTAGCTAAATCTAGCTCAACATTTAGCTGATTATAATTTATGTCGTTACTAAAGCTTTCGCCTGTAACTAATGTGCCATTTTCACCAAATAAATTTATTCGACCACTACTTTGGGTAAGTAAACCATTTACTCTAAGTCCTTGCGCTGCTGGTACCGATCTTAATTCTTGCCAGCCAATATTGTTAGCCTCAAACCATAATTGCCATTGCTGTGCATTAGAAAAACTTAAATAAGCTTGATCTATTTGCCCACTAGGTTGGCGTTCTAAAAATGGTTCAAGTGCATTAAAATTACTTAGCCCGGCTAGGTTACTCAGTAATTCAAAATCAACTTGATGCAGCCACACCTTATTTTGCAGCCCTAGTTGGGCTTCAAACTCTAAACTTGGCCATGCTTTATCATTACTATTAAATGTTAAACCGGTGCTTTTTAAGTGCCAGCTATTTTGTTCTGGATATAGATGGAATCCACCTTCACTCAAACTAACTTGGTGGTTTTGCTCTTCTCGCTGCCAGCGTACAAAGCTTGGTAACCACTGCATTTTCACATCGCTTACAAAACCTTTATCTAGTTTTAGCCATGCTTGTAAATTAATATCGCTATGTAGTTGTTGTTTTTGCGTATTTATATATTGCGCTAACCAGTTAGATACATCGACCTTATTAGCCTGCACATAGATGTCGCCCGCAACCTGCTCTAGAGTATCTCCGGTAAGTGCTATGCGTGCGTCAAAGTCTCCGACCGAAATTCCCGGTAGTGCTAAGCTTCCACTGCCAAGGTGCTGCTCATCTTCATTTTGCCAAACAATGTTTTGAAGAAGTAATTTACGTTCTTTACCATCTTCTAAAATAAAGTTAATACTGGAATTTTCTATTGCAAAATGACCCGTTTTACCCAAAAATAGTTCTTCAATTAGCTCTTTTTGCTCAAAAGAAACTTCGTCGTTGTCACCGGTTTTAAATAAGTTGGTGATATTTACACTGGTATGAAAACCATTAATAACAAAATAATTAGATCTAAGTTGCAGTGCTTTTAAGCTTTCCCATAGGTTTAGCTCTAAGCTGGTTTTAGCAATGGTGAGTGATATTGGCGCGGTTTCGTTATCTTTAAACGATAAATTTTCTAGCACTAATGCAGGACCACTGCCCTGCCAACTAGCTGATATTTCGCCAATAGATAAGCTTATTTCAAACTTTTCGTGTAAATAGCTTTCTATGTCACCTTTGTATTCGTTTGCATACGGGAGGGTATATTTTAAAATTGAAACAATAACGGCCAGTAATACCAAAATTATGGCGCAGGTCTGCCATAACTTTCTAAAACAAAAAAAACAGACCGCTTTTGCTTTCATTACATCATTACCACATCAAACTGTTCTTGGCTGTATAAGCTCTCGGTTTGAATATTGACTTGCTTACCAATAAATAGTTCAAGCTCAGCAAGGTTATGATACTCATCGTTTAGTAGGGCCTCACTTACAGCAGGTGCTGCGTACACCATAAACTTGTCCGCTGCGTATGCTCGGTTAACACGCACTATTTCACGTAGTATTTCGTAGCAAACCGTTTCAACTGTTTTTTGTGAACCACGACCGGAGCATGCAGGGCATACATCACATAAAATATGCTCTAAGCTTTCGCGTGTACGTTTACGCGTCATTTCAACAAGGCCAAGCGCTGAAAGGCCATTAATATTCGTTTTAGTGCGATCTTTTGCAAGGGCTGATTCAAGTGAATGAAGCACCCGCCTTTTATGATCCTCACTTACCATATCGATAAAGTCGATAATGATAATACCGCCTAAGTTACGCAGCCTGAGCTGGCGGGCAATTGCAGAGGTTGCTTCTACGTTGGTATTAAAAATGGTTTCTTCTAAATTACGATGCCCTACAAATGCGCCAGTATTAACATCAACAGTCGTCATTGCTTCTGTTTGGTCAATAATTATATAACCACCAGATTTTAGCGTAACTTTACGATGTAGTGCTTTTTGAATTTCGTTTTCAACGTCAAACAAGTCAAATATAGGCCGCTCGCCTGGGTAGTATTCAAGCACTTGAGAAAGCTGTGGAACAAACTCTTCAGTAAATAACTTTAGTTCTTCATAGCTGAGTTTAGAGTCAACGCGAATGCGCTCCATATCTTCGCCTACGTAGTCACGCAGGGTTCTAAAGGCAAGCGTTAAATCTTCGTGTAGGATACTAGCTTTACTCGTTTTTCTACGACGTGATGTTATTTTTTCCCATAATTTTCTTAAAAAGCCGGCATCGTGTCGTAATTCAGCTTCGCTAGCACCTTCGGCAGCTGTACGTACGATAAAGCTGCCATTTTCATCGCCATATTCTGCGACTATTTTTTTAAGACGTGAGCGCTCTTCTTCAGTTTCTATACGCTGACTAACCCCTACATGGGTCGCATCAGGCATAAACACTAAATAGCGAGAAGGAATAGTTATATCAGTGGTGAGCCTTGCGCCTTTAGTGCCTAGCGGATCTTTTACCACTTGCACCATAATGTATTGGCCTTGACGAACTAACTCTCTAATATCTTGTACTTTTTTTATTGGAACGTCGTCTACGCCTTCAACAATAGAGGCACTATTTACAATATCGGATGCATGCAAAAATGCAGCTTTTTCAAGGCCGATATCAACAAAAGCAGCCTGCATACCCGGAAGTACACGGCTTATTTTTCCTAAGTAAATATTGCCTACAATACCTAGATTACCGATTCGCTCTAGCTGTATTTCTTGCAGTACACCGTTTTCTATTAGGGCAACACGGCTTTCGCTCGGTGTGACATTGATCAGTAATTCTGTACTCATGTTACCTTCTTAAGAATGTTTTTAATAATTGTTCGGTTTCATATAAAGGTAAGCCTACAACAGAAAAATAGCTACCCGCAATGTGAGTTACAAAGCGACCACCTAAACCTTGGATACCGTAGCCACCGGCTTTATCTTGTGGCTCACCTGACTCCCAATAAGTATTAATTTCTTCATCTGTTAAGGTTTTAAAAGTAACATCTGTGCTTACAACACAGCTAAGCACATCATTTTGCGTCGCAAATGCAACTGCGGTAAGAACTTGATGCGTGTTACCCGATAGGCGTTTTAACGTGTGTGTAAAATCATTCTTATCGCGAGGTTTACCCAATGACTCGTTGTCTATAACAACCACGGTATCACTACCAAGTACAGGGCGATCGGTATATCCAAGCTCTACACCGCTTTGGGCTTTCAAGCGCGCTAAACGCTCAACAAGTGCTCTAGGTTGCTCGTTTGAAAGTGGGCTTTCATCTGCATCAACACTAAATTGTGTAAATTCGACACCTAATTGGCTTAATAACTCTTTACGACGGGGAGAGGCTGATGCCAAATATACTGCGGTAGTCATTACCTGATCCTAAAATGTCTGCGATATTTACGAAGTAGTAAAAAGACCCAAAACCAGCTAACCATTCCGGTTGCTACTGGCCATAAGTACTGTGGATTAAAATAAACCCCTAACAAAAAGTGATTTAGCCAAAACTGCATTAAGTGATACAGCGTTAAAAATAAACCAATTAGTAGGCTTTGTTGCCAAAGCGAAAAGTTACGAATTTTTTGAAAGTTGCTCGCGGTTACAAAAATACATACCGAGAATGTAAGCGAGTTCACGCCCAGAGGTGAGCCAGACGCTAAATCTATTAATAAACCAACAACCCAAGCAGTACCAATATTTAAACGATGCGGTACTGCTAGCGACCAATACATAAGTACAAGTAAAACCCAGTCAGGTCTAAATGGTTCAAACGAAAATGGAAGTGGCATTAGTGCCATTATTAACGCAAAAAAGATGCTTAGCGCAATTAACAATGAATAACGGTTAATCATCGCTGATTTGCTCCTGTTGATTACGCCATAAAATAACCAGCAAACGAATGCGATCTAGTTGCGCAATAGGTTCTGCAAAAACTTGTGCAAACGGTCGGCCTTCATCACGATTTATTTCAGTTACTACTGCCACCGGGTATCCTTCGGGGAATGTGCCCCCTAAACCCGATGTAACAAGTACATCGCCAATTCGCACATCTAAACTATGTGGAACGTGAGAGAGCTTAACGACGTTAATTTTACCTATGCCTTCAACAACCGTTCGTACATCGTTACGAAGTATACGCACAGGTGTGGCATGTGTGGTGTCGGTCATTAGTAGCACGCGTGAAGTTGTTGAACCAACCTTTGTAAGCTGCCCTACTACACCCATTTCATCAATTACAGCTTGGCCTTCACTAAGCCCGTCAGTTGTACCACGGTTAATAACAACCTGATGACTATACGGGTTTGAATGTACAGAAAGTACTTGAGCAATAATTTTACGATTTGATTGCTTTGCAGATGAGCCTAATAAGGCGCGCAGTTTTTGATTTTCTCTGGCTAGAAATTGATACTGCTGAAGTTGCTCGCTTTGTAGCATTTGCTTTTTTTTCAGCGCTTCGTTTTCGGTAAGAAGTTGATCCCGCGTATGCAGGCTTTTAGCACTTAAGCTAAATAATTCGTAGGGTAAATTAGCAACATAGATTAGTGGGCTAACTAGAGTATTAAGGCTGGTACGAACAACGGTACCACCTTGCGTATATCTGTCTCCAACTATGAGTACGATACTCAAAAGCACTGCGACAAAAAGTCGCAGTTGCAAAGAGACTGTGCGTCCAAACATTAATTTCATTAGTCGTAACTAAAAACGTCACCACCATGAACATCGATCATTTCTAATGCTTTACCACCACCACGCGCAACACACGTAAGTGGATCATCAGCTACAACAACCGGAATACCCGTTTCTTCCATTAATAAACGGTCTAAATCTTTTAACAATGCACCACCGCCAGTAAGTACCATGCCGTGCGCAGAGATATCTGATGCCAGCTCTGGTGGTGATTGCTCAAGCGCAACCATTACTGCACTCACAATACCCATTAACGGCTCTTGTAGAGCTTCTAGGATTTCGTGTGAGTTAAGCGTGAATGAACGCGGAACACCTTCGGCAAGGTTACGACCGCGCACTTCAATTTCGATTGGCTCATCAGTTTTGAACGCAGAGCCAATTTGATGTTTAATATTTTCAGCTGTCGCTTCACCAATTAAGCTACCAAAGTTACGGCGTACATAATTAATAATAGCTTCGTCAAACTTATCACCACCAATACGAACAGATGATGAGTAAACAACACCGTTAAGTGAAATAATAGCCACTTCAGTTGTACCACCACCAATATCAACAACCATAGAACCTGTTGCTTCTGATACTGGTAAACCTGCACCAATAGCTGCTGCCATTGGTTCTTCAATTAAGTAAACTTCACGAGCACCAGCACCCATTGCAGATTCACGTATTGCACGCTTTTCTACTTGAGTAGCACCACACGGTACACAAATTAGTACACGCGGGCTTGGGCGCATAAAGTTGTTGTTATGCACTTGCTTAATGAAGTGTTGTAACATTTTTTCAGTTACATAAAAATCAGCAATTACACCGTCTTTCATTGGACGGATTGCTTTAATATTTCCCGGTGTACGACCTAGCATTTGTTTTGCTTCTGTACCTACAGATGCAACACTTTTAGGTCCACCAGCGCGTTCTTGGCGAATAGCAACAACAGAAGGTTCGTTTAATACAATACCTTCTTCTTTTACATAAATTAGGGTATTGGCTGTACCCAAGTCGATCGATAGATCGTTAGAAAAAATACCACGGAGTTTTTTAAACATGAGGCTGGATGACCTTTGAAATACGTTCTTATATTAGCTGCCTCACTTTAACATGCTCAACTATATGAGCAATATAAAGCGCAGCGCCTTTGTGAATTTGTGAAAAAAGGAAGCAAAGCTTCCTTAATTGAGTTTATCGTTCGCGAACTAAGCGAAAACCAATGTAGTTAGATCTAAAATCAGGCGCTAAAATTAAACGCGTAGATGCACGAGCAAGACTTGGTGCAAAATTCCACGCTCCGCCTCTTACTGCTACATCAGACTCACCTGATTCTTTATCGGTCCATTCCCATACATTGCCTACGGTATCGTATAATCCAAATGCATTTGGAGAAAAAGAACCTACTGGTGATGCACGTCTATTTGACCATTCACTACCACACCAACCACAGTTAGCTAGGTTTTTACCAATTTCGTTACCCCAAGGGTATTCTGTTTCGGTTCCTGCACGTGCTGCGTATTCCCACTCAACTTCGTTAGGTAAACGAAATTGCTGCCCTGTTTGACCCGATAACCACTCAGCGTAAGCTTTTGCATCGTTATAAGTTAAACATACAGCAGGAAAGTCACTGCCTTGCTCAAAACCAGGATTACGCCAATTTAAATTTGCTTCCCATACTGGTTCGCCATTTAAATAATACGCACACCCTTTATTTTTTTCCGCTTGAGTTTTATAACCTGTATTTGCTACAAATTTTTCGTAGGCACCTACGGTTACTTCTTTACTTTGCATAGCGAAAGAATTTGCTATTACTTTTTCAATTACTGGACGTTCATTAGCTAAACCATTGCCATTGATATCGCCCATTTTAAATTTGCCTGCAGGAATAACGACAACCGGCGTTTCAACGTTTGCATTTAATACATTAACGTTTTCATTAACCTGGCGTGTTGTTACTTCTGGTTGCTCTCGAGTATAGGTCGGTGCAGCAATCGACTTAGGCTTTTTTACCAAATTTGCATTAATTGTTTGTGCTTTATTCAAATCAACACGAACTTGATAAGGCTTATAGCCAAGTTTACGGATTTCAATGTTGTGAATACCCGGCGGTAAACGTGTGATCAAGCGTGTTGAGCCAAAGCTTACACCATCGATAAACACTTCATCGTCGTATACGTTTGATCGTAATGTCAGCTCTATTGATTGATCCTTCTTCTTATTAAGGATAGAAGGGTAATCTTTTTTCACCGATGCAGGTTTAACTGAATAATCACGTACTGGCTGCTTTTCTAAACGAGAAACCGATACCGTGTTGCTATTATCCGCGCTATTACTGAATGTTAACTGACTATCAGTAAATGTATTGTTATACGCGGGTTGATAAGCAGCAGTAAGTGGCGTGCCGTACTCAGAACAATAACGGTTATCAATGCTTAATAAGCTACATAAACGGCTACTGTTTACTTCGCCGCGCATGGTTACGCTTAAGTTAACGTTGTAGTTACCTTGGCCGCTAAATGCACTGTTAACTACATGGCTACTTAATATTTGTACTTGAGCGCCCGCCAAATTACGTTTTGGCTCAACAATGCGCTCTTCTGTTAAGTTTGCAAATATTTGATCTACAAAGCGTTTAGTTGCTTTTTGTAGCCCCATTTGCTGACCGCGTTGCTCACACGCTGCTAGCGTTTCTGTTCGCTTACAGTTAATCGTATGGTTAACTTCAAGCGTGCCTTCACGTGTAAACTCGTTACGTAAACGCTCTACTCTGGCTGTAGTTAACTGCTCTTTTAAACTTTCTAAAGTATTTAAAAGCGTATGCTTAGCAACACGAATTTGCTCTATATCTTTACGGTGGGATGCAATTGCCGCCAACTGCATAGAAATATCATCTTTGTTTTGCTTATGATCAATCACCGCTTTTTGATAGCGTGATTGAGCCGCACTAATATTAATAGTGGGATCGTCAATTAAACGACGGTACATTTCGTTCATCGCATCGAGCGCTTGGTTTTTTTCTTTATCTAGCTCTGTAGAACGAGAACGAAGTAGCTCTAGTTGATTTTGTAACTGACTTTCTTCTTTAAGATGTTTTTCAAGTATTCTTGTCGAGTTATCGTATTCTGTCTGTTTAACACTAATCTCTGACTCAATTCCAGTTACTGTAGCTGTGTCTTGTGCAAATGCACTACTAGCTAACAAACTAGCTGAAATTAACAGAGATAAAGGAGTAATTCGCATATATTCCAGTCCCAAAAAGCGGCAATTATTTGGTCGTTATTATTTTTTATAATTAAAGCCTTATGCTATGTACTTGCAGCACAAAACACAAGCTTTGTTCAATTATTATCTTAGTTTACAACTATTCGCGTGTTTCACGCCAGTAAATAACCCGATCATTTCCTCGAAAGCGTCCAAATTGTAAAATAGTACGAGGATCAAGCTGTGTTTCATCCCCCTGCCAATCCCACTTTAACCAATCATAAGTATTATATTCTAAGGTAAATTCACCAAAACCATTTGGCTGTGCATAAATACCATTGTTTGCCGGATACACTCCCGCCTCTAACTGGCCAGATACACCCGTTCCATATTCATAGGCTAACTGCGGGCTGTTAGGTGATATTTGAGTGATTTGGGTATGATCAAATACACTACAGTTATCTTCTGCGTTATTTACAAATCCACTGCCGTTGTAATACTGAGCCTGCATAGGAATAAGTAAAGGGTCGAGATCGGAGCCTGCGTTATTACCAAGGACTAAGCGTCCAAATTTAAACTCTATTGGTAATGTATTTAGTCGTACGCTATTACAGCCACCCGAGCATGCTGCTTGTGTATTAGGTTTATCATTTGCGTCAATGAGCGTTGCTCCTTCTATGTTAGAAAGCGTTGCCATTAAACTCACCATAGCAAACGGTCCATCTGCTTGCCCTACACCTAATCTTTGAAGTGTGGTGTTTATTTGGCTCATTTGCCATTGGCCGTCGCTTATATCTCCCCAGTTATTACTCCCTAGGTTTACTAAGCGGCTAGCAAAATTAGTTGCGGGTACATAGTTGGCTACTTCATTATTTTCGGCATTAATGGCTACACTGGACTTATCAAAGCCCTCTTTATAATTAGCCATTAGCTCACCATTTTGATTTAGTGCTTGTACTGTAAAGCCAAGTTCAAAAGGTTGATCAAGGTAAGTTAAATTACTGCCGTATTGCGTGCATTGTGCGGCAGCTTGAACCCCCACTACCTGAAACTGCGAAGGTGCAAAACGACCAACGTTATATAATTCACCTTTTACATCTCCCGCGCCAAAGTAATCGGCATCTTGAAGACCTGCTGTTAAATCAATGATGCCAACTTGGTCGTAATTATACTGCGATATAGATTCACTCAAACTGCCTGTGTCACTAAAGACAACAGTGCTCATCGCTTCAAGCGTACCTTGAACGCCTGGCGTAGGCGCTTTAAGTAATGCCTCTACAAGCGGTTGCTCTGTAATAAAATGCTTGGCAATGGTATTATTTGTAATATTGCTGTAGTTATCTGGGTAACCATCGTTGTTAGTGTCTTGACCTGTTTGCCATTGCACCGCATTCATTTTTAAATCGAATGCTTCGCCCGTTAGTCTAAATAAACTCCCATCAGCGTCTGCTGCATAACCATCACTTGCAACTTCCATCGCTAATCCAAATGGCTTTACAACATACTCATTTGAACTACCCGTTAGATTTACTGATAAATTAGTGACTGGGTCTAAAATTAAATTGGTATTTACATTTAAACTCAACTTTCCTGCGTCGGGATAATTTATAACAATCGGGGCTTTAGACTCACTATCAAAGTTTAGTATGAACGATTTAGAAGCTTGCTCTACCGCAAAGGTATTATTGTTGTTGCTAAGTGAAACCGTATCAGAGCAACTTGCACCCGCGCTGCATGTATACGATAAATCTAAGCTTACATCGCCACCAGCAGGAAATGCAGCTTCGCATACGCCCGTAGTGGTATTAGTTTTTACCGCTTGAATAGATAGCTCTTTTGCATTAAATCCAGTATTTGAAGGCTTTGCTGATAACTGAGTAGGAATGGTAGTATTTACATCTGTATCATTATTAAAAATAAATCCGGCATCAGAAAATGTAACTTTACAGCCGCTTAATCCAACATTATTACCTGCAATATAACAACGCAGAGGGGCAGAAGGCTCTGCAGTGTTATATCCAAATGTAACACTGCCTGTGGTGCGTTTAGCAAATTCGACAACCGCTGATCCTGTAAAATTAATATTCTCTCCTGTAACCCAGCTTTGTTGCCCACTATTATCTGGAGAAAGGTTTAAACTAGACGGCTCAGCAAATAATAAATCGCAGGCATCATTAGCGCAGGCTGTGAGTGTCATCTCTTTAGCTTCACACGTTAGAGCATTGTTATCGCTTATTGTTAAACGATAATGATCTAGGGTTTGTGGTGTATAAATACCACAAAAACCAGGGATACTTTCGGGTACTGGTAGAGCGTCAAACGTTGAGCTCCCTTCGGTAATAATTTGAGTAGCCGATGTAATTGACCCCTGATACGTTACATTTTGTGCGATTCTTACCTCACCAGTGGCAACAATATAGGCCGCAATATTGGCATCGGCTGCAATAGCAATCGCACCATCAACATAAATCGCTAAATACGCGCCAGTTTCGACCACTATCTTTGTTTTACCGATATTCAAAAATGAAGTTGATAATAGTGAGGTTGTGTCTTTTAAAAAAATACGTGTAGGCGCTGTTACTCTGTACTCTGTTTCCAGCATACTTAACTGCAACTCATCGTAAAAATAGTCGCCAGCTAAAGAAGTAGGTACGGGCCCTGTTGAGCTACCATCGTTTGTAACCGTTGGCACCTGCGCTGCTTGATTTGGCTCTAAAGAGTTATAGCCACCAGCAACACACGCCTGACCATTACACAAAGGAGGGCTCGTCAGCGCTGTAGAAATTAAGTTTGTAGTGGTGACAAACTGCGCATTGCCATCTGTTATTTCTACCCCCTGAACTAACTGCACCTCACCATTGTTATAGGTAGAAATAGCGCCAGGGAACAAGGTATCACAATCTAAAATATCACCGTTAAATACAAAGGTACTGGTCATGGCGAGTATTGATGCTTCCTCGTTTACGTGACGGCGCTCGTTATCGCCATCACGATCTTCGTCAACAACAAGCCCTAGCCTGTCAGTCCTTAGGTTACAGCTACGTAGCCATCCGCCATCATCTTCTTGGCGTGAGTTTTTACTTGCTACAACTAACGGAGCAACACTAAAATTATTAGTAAAACTAAAGTAATTACAGCCATTGCTCCAGCCGTCGACTTCAAAGCCGGTAAAAAAGGTTTCCCATGATACCTCAACGCCATTATCGTCAGAAAATGTGCGATTACTTCCAGGCTCTACAGCCATATAAGCAACAGTTTCGGTTTTTATAACCCCAAGTGCTGTTTCAGATGCTTCTAAAGCAATATTAACGCCGCTGGCAGATAGAGAATTACTTTCTACTGCAACTGTTAAAAATGGTATTAATGCTTGCGTTGGTGGATTGCTGTCTATGCTATTGAGTGTTTGTAATGAATGGAAAAAGTTTGGCCTTTGAGTAAACGGTTCAGCAAATGTCAGTGATTTATATCCCTTAGGTGTCAGTGGAGCAAAACCAGATTTAGAGCCATACTGTAATTCGAGCAATAGATCAGTATTACCTACTTCCATAATTGTGCCGTCTGGAAATTGATGCACACCATACTCAACAGCTAAATAGTGCGCCCCCATACTAATATGTCCACCATCCTCTCCTGAAGGTTCAAGCGGTAAGGCCTCAAAGCTAGTTGTGGTTATATTACGTATTCTTATTATTGCAGGGTTTCCGCCTTGGTTTGTTGAGAGCATAAAAACAGCAGGAGGCGTTATATATTGCTGTTGAAAATTAACTTTTGTCCAAACAGGCGATGTATATGTATCTTGCAGTTCTATATAACGGCCCTCGATTTTTGGAGGCACTGCATTTGCGTAATTACAAAGTAACACGCAGCTAAAAAATATAATGACCAATGCGTTTTTCATCATGGTAAAGTTTTAGCCTCCACACTGAGCGTTCTTTGTGTTTGCCAATAATCTTTTCTGCAGCTACTCCCTGCAGGGCAATCAATTGCGGCGCACGTTGCACTGCTTTGTAAGTAATATATATTCACAAGCCCGTTTGTTGTACTGCTATCAGGTAAGTCTATATATTCATCGCAACTCACCACTACTTTACAGTTAGCTAAATATGCAGTTTGGAAGGTTAAATCAGTAGTAACTGATGTACAGCTTTTAACTGAGCTATTTATTGGAAATAGTTGTGTTAAGCCACTTTCTAATCCACTTTGCGCCGCCATAAAAGCGCGAGCGCCGTAATACTCAATGGTATTTTGTTGAGATGCACCAGAAAGCACTTTAACTAATGCTAATCCTAGTGCTAATAAAACAACAATAATAACCAAAGAAACTATTATTAAGTTTCCTTTTTGCTTACTGGGTAAGGCTTTTCCGTGAAGGTTTTTTTTAAGGTACATTAGGAATATGTACCTCATGGTTAAAGCTCATTACTTCAGTATTGTTAAATTGCATTTGCGCATTCACATTAAGCACTGCGTTTCTTTGTAAAGAAAGCGCATCAAGAGTAAAAAATAAATCGCTCGCTAAATTGTTAGCAATGTAAATACCTAATAAATCACGTTTAACACCACTGCTTATTTGTAAGCTCACGGCATCTAATTGATTAACAGTAAAACCGTAATTGGTATATCTATATAAATACTGCCCTTCAACGCAAAAACTTACAGGTTGAGAGAGTAAATAAAGGCGCTTACTTGGCGACTCTTGGGCAAACGCTTTACTGAATTGCCACTCATCAATTGCACTAGTGGCGGAGCTATTAAATACTGATATTTTTAAACGCTTATTATTATTATCATCGTATATATCAGCGCTGCTTAACGGGTAAATAGTTGCCCAATCTCCAGCTTGCGACTGCGTTAAATTATTAAGTTCAAAATCGACAGCGCTAACATTAAAAGGCGCTACAGTTGGTAAGTAATTTGTATAGTGAGTGGCCGATAAAAACGGCGTAAACTCTAAGCACTGCTGAGCACCACATGCTCCGCTAGTACTGTTATCGCAAGAAAGCCTTAATGAATTTGGTGTGGCGTGGCGAAGTTCTTTACTAAGTCGCGTTATTAAAAAGCGGGCCTGGGCTACAGCTTCTTGGCGTTCAACCCCTTGCGAATAAATACTGACTCCAGCACCAATAAACGAAAATGCACTTACGGCTAAAATACCAATAATAACCATAACAAGTAATAGCTCTATAAGGGTAAATGCATTTTGATATTTGGCTCTTTGCATTAGTAATTCCCTTTATATGCACTAAATCCGTAAACTTCGCCTAAGGGTGATGTTACTTCTATAGTAATACGCTTAAAGGTTGTGCCATCGTTAATAGTCAATTCGTTAAAGTCGCTATCGTACTGGACTGTAATAACTAAGTTAAAGTCACTGTATTGGCTTAACACCTCACCTAGGCTATTAGTAATAGGCTGGTTAGACAGTGCAATATAGTCATCTACATCGTTATAACTGGTTCTGGTTTCTGAGTTATCTACTCCTAAGTCAGCAGGTGCGGTACAAGCCTCAGCACCTATAGATATTTCGCCACACCGCTTAAAAGGAGAGCTTCTGTCACTGTGTTCATCAAATGATTTACTTTGAATTTCGTTCATTAGTGATTGACCAAATTCAGAGGCTCTTAAAGCCACAATCGGCTCTGCACTTTTTTTGGCTTGTGGGGCAATTAAAGCTGTAATAATGCTCAATGCAATCGCAAACATGACTATGCCAATAATAAGCTCAATTAAGGTAAAACCTTTTACTTTAAGGGCAAGCATATATTAGCCCTTCTCCACTTATGCATACACCAGCTAATCCAACATCGATTCGACATTGCGTAGTGCAGGTTTGATTTGATTTGCCTAATGGATCAAAACTAATTTGGGTAAATATATTCGCGTTACTATCTAAAGCACTAAATGTTATATCACTTCTTTGTGTGTCTATTTGCACCACTAAATGATCGGTGTTGTTTACATCAGCGCCACCGTTACATGTATCAGGTGTGGGGGGAGCAATAAGTGTGGAGGTTATATAAAGGGTATGGCAACTTGTTGTTGCTGTGTTTTGCATTGCACGTAGCTGCACTGTCCTAAGTGCATTTAAAGTACGGTCTCGATACGAATAGGCGTCTTCTGTTGAGCTGCCCAGAAATTTGGGAACTGCCGTTACCGACAGTATTCCCAATATCACTAGAGTAATAATTAACTCAATGAGTGTGAAGCCACGCAATCGTTGCCTACTACTGCTTATCATTTATGTAATTAACAGCCCGTAGTAACAAGTGTAATCACTGGAGGAGTTACAACTACAGGGCCTGTCGTCGCAGTAGCTTGCTTATAATCAATACGGCAATCATCTCCTTTTACATAACTGTTAGGGTAAATGATTAAAGTACCATCGGTTGCTGAATCATCTAGATTAAAATCCGCAGAATCATCAGTAGCGAAACTAACATCTAAAAATGCTTCAAAGGCTTCTTCGGTTGCTGCAGGGTACCCATAAACGGTAGGCACACCAACATCAATCTCACCACCACTAGCGTCAGTATCAGTACCTAAAACAACTGTAGCTGTTGCCTTTTTGTGATCACTAGCAATAATAGATTTACCATTCACAATATTCATACCACTGCGAATAGAGCCCTGTAAGCCTTCAAGTGTTGAAGCATTGGCATCACCTTGCAAGTTTAAAAAGCGAGGTGCTGCGGTAACAGCTAAAATGCCTAAAATAACAATTACGATGATCAATTCAACAAGTGTAAAACCTGCTTGTTTATTTATTGGTAAACTTTTTAACGATTGCGTTTTCATAAATAAGCCTCTTTTTAATTACTTAGTTTTTAAATATTTTTACTTTGCCTGTTTTAGCAAAGTATGAAAAACCTGTTAGACCTGATATTTCCCCTGTATTGGTAGGTATACTTTTAACATCAATGGTGTGAGTTAAATAATAGACGCATTGCGAATTTTCTGCATTGTACCTAACTAAAAAACTTACACTTTTTATTATCGATAATTCATTACTTAATGTACTACTGGGTGCATCTTGTAAAATTATATTTAAAACTTGGCGGCATTTATTCGCATTTATAACTTCTGCACGAGTATCTTTTTTTTCTGTTTCATCGCTTGTTGGTGTACCTAACGTCCCATCAACACCAACTATTACCCCTGCATAGTTAACAAATGTTTTGTTTGACCTGCTGTTTGGCCTACCTTCTAACTCCCATTGTCCTCTAACCATGCCAACAGCTGATGAGAAACTACCTGCTATAGCGTCAACGCTTGCATTATGCGCTTGATTTTTAATACCTATATATTGAGGTATAGCAAAGCTCAAAATTACTGCCAGTAAAATAACAACAATAACTAACTCAAATAATGAAAAACCTTTTGAGTAACTTATTGTTGTGTTCACTTTAATTACCTTTGATTGCCGACATCATGTTCCACATAGGCATAAAAATACCCAATGCTAAAATCAGCACCATAATGGCAACAAACACAGTTAAAATAGGTTCTATTTTTGCGGTTAAACTTCGTAAGTCATAATCAACTTCACGCTCATAATAATCAGCAGCTTCTTGAAGTAGCTCATCAACCCGGCCCGTTTCTTCACCTACCGCTACCATCTGTAATACAAGCTGAGAAAACAGCTGAGAACTTTTTGAGGCTCTGAGTAAAC
This sequence comes from Pseudoalteromonas sp. LC2018020214, assembly GCF_016598755.1. NCBI lineage: Bacteria > Pseudomonadati > Pseudomonadota > Gammaproteobacteria > Alteromonadales > Pseudoalteromonadaceae > Pseudoalteromonas > Pseudoalteromonas sp. LC2018020214. The sequence continues at coordinate 467,530 of NZ_CP066804.1, read as the reverse complement.
TATCGCCTTTTTCTATATCTTGGCGCATAGTAATAATCGCTTTTTCCATATAGCTGTTATCTACGGCATGCGCTGTTAGTGATAAACCAGTGGTCATAGGCACACCGGAGCGCAATACCATAGCTAAACTTTGACTGTAGCGCGCAAGCAATGTCCGTTTTAAAATATCCCCAATAAATGGAATTTTTAATTTATATTGATCCCACTTAAAGCGTCCAAGCTCTGTATTTAAATAACGCCTCCAAGCAAAAACAGAACCAATCCCCATTACCAACAATAACCACCAGTAGTTAACAAAAAAGCTGCTAGTGCCAATTAATATTTGAGTCATTAATGGCAATTCAGCATCAAATTTTTCGAACATACTGGCAAAGGTAGGAATAACAAAAATATTCAAAATAATCATAGCCGCTACTAGAGCCAAAATAACAAAAGTAGGGTAGCGCATAGCTGCTTTTATACGCTTTCGGGTTTCTTGTTCTTTCTCAAAATAAATAGCGAGTTGATAAAACGCATCTTCTAATCGTCCAGAGCCTTCACCAACCATTACCATTGATACTGTTAAACGGCTAAATACCTCGTTATGTATCGCCATTGCACTGGATAAGTCGCGGCCTTGCTCAAGCTGCTTGGTAACTTCTATTAGTACATTTTTAAATTTGTTATTTTGCGTTGTATCTGCCAGCCCAACCATTGCTCGTATAATTGGTATACCCGCTTTTAATAGCGAATACATTTGCCTAGAAAACATAATCATGTCGTCTAGCGTTATTTTTTCGACAAATAAATTATCAAAAATTTTGATGTTATTTTTTGTTTCAACTAAAGAGATTGATATTGGTATAAATTGACGCTTCATTAAACTATCAGCTACGCCAGCTTGGTTACTCGCTTCTAATTGCCCTTTAACCAACATACCTTTGCTGTCTTTAGCTTTGTAGCTATATAGTTGCATCAATATCCCCTACTATTTCTGGGATATATTCAGCCACTTTAAATACTTCATCTAAAGAGGTAACACCTTGCTTGGCGTAGTTTAATGCCATTGTTGAGAGCGGCGAAAAATTCGCGCTATTTTTAGCGGCTTTTGCAAAACCTTGCGTGTCGTTAACTCGTAATGCATCCATCATTGCATCATCCATTTCGAGCAACTCAAAAATACCTACACGCCCTTTATAACCACTATGGTTACATGCTGTGCAACCTTGCCCCTTAGAAAATTGAGCTTCAGTAACATCTTCGCCTAAATATTTTAGCCAGCTTATTTCTTGATGATCTGGCAAGTACGGTACTCTACAGTCATTACATACTCGCCTTACTAATCGCTGGGCAATAATAGCGCGCAGTGAACTTGCCACTAAGTAAGCCGGTGCCCCCATATCAATTAGCCGCATAGCACTAGTGATTGCATCATTAGTATGTAGAGTTGATAACACAAGATGACCTGTTAAAGCAGCTCTTAAGCCAATATCTACGGTTTCTTGGTCCCGCATTTCGCCAACCATTATAATGTCAGGATCTTGCCTTAAAGCGGTCCGTAAAATACTGGCAAAGCTCAGCCCTATTTTATTATTTATTTGTACCTGGTTAATACGACCGATACGATACTCAACAGGATCCTCTACTGTAATAATTTTACTTTCTTGTTGATTCAGCTCACTTAGTGCACCGTATAGTGTGGTTGTTTTACCCGAACCTGTTGGCCCGGTAACTAAAACCATCCCATGGGGACGTTTTATAATGCTGCGCACACGTTTTAATATGTGTACAGGCATACCCGTTTCATCTAATGATAGTAATCCTGCGGATTGGTCAAGCAGGCGCATTACAACTGATTCACCATGCTGAACCGGCATGGTAGATAAACGCACATCAATACTATGGCTGCGCACTTTTATATTAAACCGGCCATCTTGAGGGAGGCGTTTTTCAGATATATCTAATCCCGACATAAGCTTTAAACGTAGCACTAATGCCGATGCTATTTTTACTTGGTTAAGAGTGTGCTCTTGTAATATGCCATCTACACGTTGACGAATGCGAAGCAAACCTTCATCTGGCTCAATGTGAATATCGGATGCACGAACTTGTACAGCATCCTCAAATATTGATTGCAGTAACTTTACAACGGTTGCATCTGATGTCTCATCACCTAAAGAATTTAAATCAAACTCTTCTACGTCTTGATATTCTTCATGAAGTTGTGCTGCAAAGTTGGTAATTTCATCTGTACGGCGATACACGTTGTCAAACGCAGCCATAATTTGGCTTTCTTGAACAACAGCTAAATCTATTCGTTTAGGAGCAAGCATAGTCGCAAGTTGATCAAGGCTCCTTAAATCAGCAGGATCGCTCATCGCGACTAAAACAGAGTCACCATTATCTTCAATTACTAATGCTCTGTAACGACGCGCATATACTTCAGATAAAAGCTTAGATACATCATGTGATATTTTTCGCTGTGATATATCTAAAAAAGGTACCTGTAATTGCTGCGCTAAAAAGCGTAACAGTTGTGGCTCACTAATAAACTCAAGGCTAATAAGTGTCGAACCTAATTTACGACCTGTCGCTGCTTGAACATTTAATGCTTCACTTAGTTGCGCTTCGGTGATCATGTGTTCATGAACAAGTAAATCGCCTAAGCGCATTTTTAAACTAGGTCTCATACGGCCTCCTTTAGCGCAACTAAACGCTGTAATGCATGCTGAGTCATAGCAGTATTTAATCCACCTAAATCTAGAGCTACTTTGTAAAGTTGTTTAGCATCCAGATATTCTCCCAGTGCATCTTTTGAGGTTGCAAGTGCAAGCCACCACTTGGCTTGACTAGGCTGAAGCTTTGTAAGATGTTTAAAGCTTTCAAGTGCTTTATGGTGCTTACTTGCACTTTGCGCGGCAGTCCCTTGCAGCACCCAAAAATCAAGATTCGCTTGAGGCTCAAATTCATCACTTAAAAGCAGCAATACCCCTTCATACTGTTGTTGCATAATAAGAATTTTGCTTAGCATTACACGCCATTCAAGTACGTTAGGATTTTGGCGAATACCCGCTTGCAAAACCTGCTGTGCAGAATTTATATCTTGTTGTTTAAAGTAAGTTGCAGCCAGTAAGTTTCGAGCCTCAACATGTAAAGGCGATTGCGCTAAAATCACGTTTAAATCACTTATAGCTTCGTTGTATAAGCCAAACTGTATTGCCTGCTTAGCTGCCGCTAATTGCTCAACCAATAAAGCCTGTGGCGACTTAGCTTCTGCCACGCTTTTAATCATAGTATTTTGAGGCTTAGCTTTAGTCATTAGCGTAATTTTTGGCTTACTCACAGTAACTTCGCTAGCGGCTAACTCTTTATTATTAGCTAGTGCAGAGCTTTGTTTAACCTCGGCAATTACAACCGGCTCAACTACTGGCTGAGAAACCAATAATGTAGCTTCACTCAACTTGGGTTCAGCTAAATCATTCACTTTTGGTTTTATCTGCTCAATTGGTATAACTGCCTTCACAGCTTCTTGCTCAACCATAGGTTCTGCAGTGCTTTTTTTATCTTGGGAGTCAGATAAATTAGAGGTTATAACCGCAACCATTTTTTGCTGTGGTAATACAGGCTCACGTTGGGTCTCTTTTTTGTCGGCGGTAGGTAAATACAGGTATGCTAAAAAAATAACACTTAGCATAATAAGTAAAATTACGGCTTTAAATACAATGTTTCTTACATCATATATTGGCTTTACGCTTACACCTTCTTGAATACTTACTTGCTTAGCTTCACGTTGCTCAATATTTTTAAGCATATTATTTATAACGCTCATAACCACTGCCTCCAAACCCATATAGCAGCAATAGCTAAAACACTAAACATTAACGCGCTGTAACTCCAATATTGGCCTGTCCGGTATTTTGCACAGTCTTCAGTATCTTTTATGGCAAGCTGAATATGGCGATTTGTTATTGTATTTAATCCTTCACCGTACGCTTGTAATAGTGCTTTGTGGCATAAAATATTAACTAATCTAGGAATACCACGGCTTGCTCTGGCAATCTTAAGCCCCATACTATTATTAAATAAAGGAGGCCGATTGTACCCTGCAACTTGTAAGCGATGATTAATATAATAAACAACCTCTGCGCCAGTCATCGCCCTTAATTTATACGAAAAACTGATACGTTGGCGTAACTGCCTTACTTTATTATTTGCCAGTTTTTCATCAAGTTCTGGTTGTCCAAATAGCACTACTTGAATCAGCTTTTCGCTTTCTGTTTCTAAGTTTGTAAATAATCTAAGCGCTTCTAGAGTCTCCCAGCTCAAGCATTGCGCTTCATCTATCAAAAGTACTACGCGCTCATTGTCTTCTTGTAAGTCGAGTAAATGATGATTTATAAGTTGCCCTAGTGCTTGTTGATCCAATGCTTTATCTACATCCATGCCCAGCTCAACTGCAATCGCCCATCTAAGCTCTTCTGGGCTTAAATAAGAGTTAGGTAAATAAGCCACAATGTAATCTGGCTCAAGTTGGTTTAATAACTTTCTACAAAGCAATGTTTTACCAGTCCCAACTTCACCGGTAACCTTAATAAACCCCTCCCCCATTTCAATGGCAGTTGTTAACACTTGCATCGCTTCGTGGTGCGGCTCAAGCGCACAAAAAAATTGTGTGTTAGGGGTTAACGTGAAAGGCATTTCACTTAAATTAAAAAAGCTTAAATACATAGTTAGTTTTCATACCATGTTTTTAAAAGCTGACGGCTTTCACCTTGTTGTTTTTTCCAAGTGTCGGGCATAACAACGGTTGGTTTGATTAAGATAATCAGTTCTTTTTTCTCTTGGCGTTTACGAATACTTTTGAATAAATTGCCAAATAGCGGGATATCACCCAACACCGGTGTTTTAGATTCTTCATCCTGAGTTGACGTTTGCATCAAGCCACCAATAACCACTATTTCGCCACTTTGAGCGCGAATAACGGTATCTGACTCTCGAATGTTGCTTTGCGCTAGAGGTAACTCAAAACGTTGATCGTCTAAAGTAATTACCTTTAGTTGCTCCTCTGTCTCAGTTACTGAAGGGTGAACATGCAAAATGACTGAGCCATACTTATCAATCTGCGGCGTTACATCAAGGGCAATACCAGAAAAGAACGGTGTTAAATCTATCTCAGGCGAGGTAGTTGTAGCAGTACCTGTTACCGTCGTACTTGATACGTTAGTAACAAAATATTCGTCCTGCCCTACTTTTATAACTGCTTTTTGATTGTTTGTAGCCGTAACCCGAGGGTTGGATAACATTTGCACATCGCCTTGGGTTTCTAGCAAATTAATAACCCCGTTAAAGTCACCTTTTTGAATGGTTAGCGATGACGCTCCGCCAATTGCAGCCGAAATACTATTACTAATTGTAGAACCCGCTGTTGTAGCAAACGAAATCCCACCTTCTAAACCACTGGCTATACGCTCCCAGTTAACTCCTTGTTGATACTCATCTTTTAAAGTTACTTCTATTATTTTTGCTTCTAGAATAACTTGGCGTTGCAGGTTTTCTTGGCTTTGACGTAAAAACTCTTTGAGCTGACTAATTTCACTGGGCAATGCATTTACTGTAACCAAACTAGCTTGTGGGCTTGCAACAACATAGCGCCCATCGCTTGCGCCAATTAAGGACTTAAGAGCAACTTCTAATTCTTGCCAAAAATCATTTTTATTAATTGTTTGGATTCGAGAGCCATTTAAATCTAAGCTTTGGTTGTCACCACCAGAGCTACTATTTTGTTGGTTACCACTGCCTGAATTTGAACTACTCGATCCATTGCCACTTTGTGCAAACTGACTAACCCCACCAGCAACAACACTCACTGTAGATTGACCATGACGTTGCATCATCAAATAATTTACAGGTATCGTTTCTGTGCGCATTTTGGCTGGTAATACTTGTACAATTCGCCCTTCATTTACAATATCTAAAGGGTACATACGCTTAATAACAGCAATGACTTCGTTAAACGTAACGCTTTTTAGGTTTAAACTAATTGTGCCATTTACTTCTGGGTGTACAGCAACACTAAAAGGAGTATCGTCTGTTAAGCCTGCAAAAAAAGCGCCTATTTCAACATCATTTGCAGCAACATCAAAACGCTTGATAGATAAATCATCACTTATAGTTTGCTCATTATTTATAGATGACAATAAGCTTTGTGTAAGTTCGCTTGGCATTTGTAGAGGCGCAATGACTTTAGGCTTTGTTGGTTTTTCTGCTAACTCTTGCTTTATATGCGTTTTAATCTCTTTACCTGGTTTAAAGCTATGGCAAGCCGTTAAAAACGTAGGTAGCAATAAGAGAACAAGCCACGGGTGAGATAAATTATTTTTTAATTTCATAGTCATATAATTCTAATTTTATTTGTTTATCATCATTTGCTAGCACAACGTGTTTTGAGTTAATGCTTAGCACCCGAAAATCGTCTACAACATCACCCACTCGATAAATATGGCCAGAAATAATAGCCTTAAATGCTGTACTGTTTTTAATAATAGATTGCAATTTAAGTTCTGTACTTTGCTTAGTGGGACTATTGTTACTCACGAACATATTTGGCTGAGTCGGATCGCGAAGTTGCGCAAGCGCACTCGGCGCAATAATGTAAAGAGCCAAAGTACAAATACTATAACGCGATAAATTTTTCATTAGCGCTCACTGTAGCAATTTGTAAAGTTAATTCAGCCTGAGGGTACTCTAGTACCTGATAACTAAACTCTTGTATTAATAACTTATTTTGATTGTTTTTTAATGCAGCTAAATATTTTTGTAAGTTGAAATAACTGCCTTGTAAAGTAACCACCATTTGATGCTCAAAAAATAATGTTTGCGTATCATGCTCACCGAGCTTTTCTACATCGATAGCTCGTGCTGGTTTGACATTAAAGCTACTTACTTTCACATCGCTACTATCTACGAGCAAATCTTTTAAAACGGCAGGTACATTTTTAGCAGCAACAAAGCCTTGGCTAAAACTACTAAGTTGATTATTTATTTCGGCTAATTCGTCTCTAGTTTGTGCAATTTGCCCGCGTAAAACCTTAGTGTAGTCGTAGTTTAGTGCTTGATTTAACATAGAAAGTTGTGTGTTTATCTGCTGCAACTCTTGCAGCGTTATATTGTGCTTTGAACGTATATTGGCAACTTCATCTTGCTGTGGAAAAATAACAAACCAGAGACCGAGGTAAATCACTATAAACAGACCAACAAATAAGGTGGAATACTTCTCACGTTTTTGTAGCGATGCAAACTGTGTTTTATATTTGACCCACAATGGCCAACCTTTGCTTTTATTATTCGGGCTAATTGCTTCTTGGCTCATGGTCTATCGCCCTCATCACTAAGGTCTGTCGCTACGTTAAATTTACTCACACCGCCTTGCGTCGAAAGCTCTAAAACTGAAAACTCTTTATCAATAAAAAATGACGATTGTTTTAAATTACTAAACCAAATAGGTAAAAATTTTGACTGCGATACTTGCCCTTGAAGCGTCACACTTTTCCCTGCAAACTTAATGTGGGTCAACCAAATGTTAGGTTCGTGATACTTTGCCAAATCTTGCATTACCTGAGCGTAATCGGTTGCAGATTGATCTGTGCTTAGCTCTAAATAGGTAAATATTTGCTGCTTATGCAAAACCTCTTGCTGAAGTGTTTTTAGCTCATTAATAAATAGTGCTTTATTTTGCTTCTCTGCTAACTGCTGTTTTACAACTTCTAACTGAGCTTTTCCTTGCTTGAGGTATTCCTTATTTTGTTCTAAATCAAGCTTATTAGAATATGTTTTATAACTATAAAAAGCCCACGTGATCGCAATGATTAATAGCGCACCTAACCACAACGTAATCATTCCCGATAAAGGGACTGGGTCTCGCCGCACTCGAAGGGTTTTATGATAAAAGTTAATCCGGGTTTTCATAGCACAGACTCAGGATCTGTTAATTGATAGGCTGCACCGAGTGCATAATAAAAATTTGGCTCTAATTGCTGCGCTAGTTCTAAGTTAGGCTCAAAATCTACAACCTTTACTTGTAAAAACTCTGCAAGGCCAGCTCTAAGAGTTAATGACGATAAATCGTCGCACTGTAACTGAATGCTGCGAATTGGTGGTTGCTTGAGCTGGCTTTCAAAAAAGTCCATCGAACGCTGAATTTCTAACCCTAACGCATCTACTAACTCTTGGTTTTGATCTTTATCAGCAATACCTAAAAAACCGTTTAATCGCCTAGCTAAAACTAATTGCCCATCACGAATAATTAAGATTCGAGGCTCATGACTAGCATGCTGCACAATCAGCATGTGTGCCTCTTTATGCGTACCAAACAAGGTGACTAACACCATCTCCTCAGAGGTCATTGCACGTAAAACGGGCTTGGTCTGTCCAAAGCTGTCTATAAACGGAAGCAGCTGCAGCTTATTAGTAATAAATACATTCATTTTGCTGCTTTGCATTGTGAGTGTTATTGGGTAATCAATAAAATCAGCCACAATATTTTCAGGGGCTATATCAACTAAATCTTTTGTAGTCCAAGGGAGTGACTGAATTATTTCTTCATCGCTGAGATTTGGTTTATCCATTTGCACTATTTGATAAAAATAGTGCGGTATAACTAAATTAACGGCACAAATATCAGTAGAAACCTCATTTGTACAAGCAACAATTGCAGCGGTATAATCAGTTTGCTCAGACACATTAACACTGTGAGAACTGTGAACCATCCATTGGTCGCTTTGTTTTTTTAAACATACTGCGTTAACAGTATCTGCGTAAGTTGCAACACCAATAGCTGTATTTGGATCTAAACTACGATTTAACCACGAAAACAGCTTTTCTTTCATATAGCTACTAATGTTAATTATGTATGAAATAAGTGTCGTACATTTTAACTACTTTGCCAAATTGAAAACCAAAAAAATGCATGAAACATTCAAAATAGATGAAAATAGCCAAATACAACAAATAGATAGCTCGTTTCTAAAAAAGAGAAATATTTATTTAGGTATAAAACGTGATGATTTGCTTCATCCGTTAATAAGTGGCAATAAATGGCGTAAATTAAAATATAATTTAGCGTACATGCAAAAGATAAATAAGACAGAACTTCTGACTTTTGGTGGTGCATTTTCAAACCATATTCACGCCTGCGCAGCTGCGGGAAAAGAATTTAATATAAAAACTCACGCGATTATCCGCGGACCAGAACTTGATAACAACAATCCAACAATTCAGTTTGCAAAACATTGTGGTATGAACCTACATGTTGTTAATCGTATAGAATATCGAAAACGTCACGACACCGAATACCTTTATGTTCTGCAAGAGCGTTTTCCAAACGCTTATATCATCCCTGAAGGTGGTACAAATGAACATGCTTTATTAGGGTGTCAAGAGTTAGTACAAAGCTTACCCGAACATAACTACTTAGTTTGTCCTACAGGTAGTGGTGGCACGCTTGCTGGACTAATAGAAGGCAGTGCTTCAACAACACAAGTTATTGGTATAGCGGTATTAAAACAAGCTGAATACTTAAGTGAAGAAATAAAAAAGCTGAGCGCTAGAGCTAATAACCAAACTAACTGGCAGTTACTCACAGAGTTTCATGATGGGGGTTATGGTAAGTTTTCACCTGAGTTATGGCAGTTTTGCCAAGATATGGGCCGCACTTATAATCTGCCACTTGAGCCTATTTATAGCGGAAAAATGATGTATGCATTGTGGCAGCTTATTGAGCAAGATTATTTCCCATCTGGGAGTAAAATTATTGCTGTTCATACCGGCGGGCTTCAAGGATTAAATGGGCTTAAATATAGAGGGTTAATCTAGATCTTAATTAAATACCGCTTGCGTAAACTCTTGAAGCGGCTCTGAAAAGTAAAAACCTTGAGCTCCTACCACCCCCAATTTGGTAAGCGTAAGTAGCTCTTTTTGAGTCTCTACGCCCACCGCGTATACGGGTAGACTTAAAAGACTAGCGGCTTCGACTATCCTTTTTATTTTCTTTTGATTTTGAGTTTTTTCATCTAATAAATGAACCAGTTCGTAAGATAACTTAAGCCCACATACTTGGTTATAGTCAACTAGCATGGCTACTTTCTCACTGCTTTTTACATTATCAATCACAATATGTGAATGCCCTTTTTTAATAACATTAAATGCATGAGTTATCGACTCTCTATGAGTAAAAAATTCTGCCTCACTTATTTCAAATTGTAATTTAGTATTTAACTTAAGCTCTGCCATTTGATTGGCTAACCACTCCCAAAATACAGTATTAAACCAATTTTTAGGGTGTAGATTTACACTAACTGTTAAAGCCGAAGACTCACTGAGCATTAGCTTTTTGACTTGTGTTATTACAGCTTTATCTAATATTAAAGCGTCTTGATCACTATAAACCTGCTTAATAAAATAACGAGCGGCCAGTAAACCAAGTTGGCTATGCCTAACCCGAATAAGAGCTTCATGCTGCAGGATATCTCCACTAGAGAGTTCAAATACAGGCTGAAAGAATAATATAAATTTATTCTTTTTAATGTTTTCTATAACCTGTTTGCTAGAGAGGTGTTTTTCTTGGCAGTGATTTAACGTTAAACGGTGGCAATGCTGCAATAGGCTGCTTTGTGATAGCGCGAGTGCTGATTTTGCTAACTTATAAACCGCCACTTGATCAGCGCCTAATTGATAATCACACGCACCTATTTTAATATTTTTATGAGTAATATTTTTTTGATGATTTTGACATATTAAAAACACATTTTTATGAAGCTTTTCAACGTAGCTATTCAACTCGCTAATAGAAATGTTTGGTAAGGTAACCGCTAAGTAATTAGAGTTTAGTATTTTTACCGACACACCTTTAAGTTCGGCTAATTTTTTAGTAATTAAGACTTTAAAATTGGCTTCTATATCCGTTTTTTTATCAAAGCTACAATCACACTCAATAAGTAAAAATAAGTTATGTGATGCAGTATTAACTCCATACAAAGAACTTAAATCACATTTTTTTGCCTGTTCGATTAGTTGAGTATTTTTATGCCTTTGTTGAATAATTTTAGTCGGCTGTATAACTGTATTTTTAAGCATTACTTTACGGTTTACTTTTAACAGGCTCCACCAGCGATAAGACCAATTAGCAGCGCCTAATATAATCAGATTCAAAAATATAAATAAGTAGCTTTGTGTTACCCACACTGGATAGTGATAAAGGCTCAAACTTAACGTTTTAAAAGTAAAAACTTCGCGTTCTAAATTTACTAAGTTCCTAAAGTGATCTGAAGAATTTTGCACCTCTAACTTAAAGCCTTCATTTTTAGCTAATGCGACCAACACTTCGTTATTTATAGAGGGAGATAAATTTAATTCATAAACGCGTTTAACAAACTGCTGCCCAGAAACATGTGCTTTTTGATGTAATGCATCATTTAAAATGAAATTAAAACTAATAAGTATCACCAAAAACAAAACAAAAGAGATACCTTTGAAGTACTTTAAAAGCCAGAGTTTACTCTTTTGCATAGCCTGCCACTCGTTATATTAATAACTAAAGTGTTGTTCAATATCTATAGAAGCACAAGGCTGCAAACTAAGTTTAAACGTTTATTAATAGCACTAAACAAAAAACACTCAGATAAACGAGAGCTTACAAAAATAAACAGCTATGCCCTTCATTCTATAAATAGATGAAAGCCATCGACAGATCATTTTAAAAAGTATGCCAGCAGAGATTATGCTGCATACCGCCTTAATTAAACCAATGGCGGGTTTTATTTGCAAAGTATACCAAGCTTAGCATTACAGGGACCTCTACCAACACACCCACCACAGTGGCAAGCGCAGCCCCAGAATGTAAACCAAATAATGAAATAGCAACCGCAACAGCTAGCTCAAAAAAGTTTGAAGTGGCAATCATACATGCAGGCGCCGCTATATTATGTGCAAGCCCCATTTTTTTAGCTGCAATATAAGCAATCGCAAAAATACCGTAAGTTTGAATTAAAAGCGGGATTGCAATAAGAACTATTGCCTCTGGTTTTTCTATTAATGTCTGCGATTGGAAACCAAACAATAGCGCTACTGTCGCGAGTAAGCCAATAATAGAATAAGGTTTCATTACCTTTAAAAAGTTATTTAAACACGTATGGTCATCTTCTTTATCAAGCTTTTTACGGGTAGCAGCACCGGCTACCAGCGGGATAAGTACATACAATACCACCGATAATAACAGTGTATCCCAAGGTACAGTAATATCAGTCACACCAAGTAATAGCCCTGCAATAGGTGCGAAGGCAAAAATCATAATTATGTCATTTATTGATACCTGCACTAAGGTGTAATTAGCATCGCCTTTTGTCAATTGACTCCACACAAACACCATAGCGGTACATGGCGCAACACCCAACAAAATCATACCAGCTATATATTCTGTAGCTGTTTGTGGGTCAACAAAATCGGCAAAAATACCCTTAAAAAATAACCAGCCTAGTAGCGCCATAGTAAAGGGCTTTATAAGCCAATTAATAACGATAGTGAGCACTAACCCTTTTGGTTTTTTACCTACATATTTAATTGATGAAAAATCAATTTGCACCATCATTGGATAAATCATCAACCAAATAAGTACTGCGATTACAATATTTACATGGGCATATTCAAAACCAGCAATTAAGCTAAATGCACTTGGCATTATAGAACCAGCTACAATACCAACAGTAATAGCTAAGGCTACCCACACAGAAAGATAACGTTCAAATAATCCCATTGTTCTGTCCTAAATAGAGCTTTGATTAACGCGTTGGCTAAGCTCTTCTGCAGATTCCACACGTTCAGAATAACGATCTACAAAGTAATCTTTTTGATCTCGTAATAACAAAGTAAATTTTATCAACTCCTCCATAACATCAACAATCCGATTATAAAGTGGAGAGGGTTTCATGCGCCCATTTTCTTCAAATTCTAAATGAGCTTGTGGCACTGAGGACTGATTTGGTATTGTTACCATACGCATCCAACGCCCTAATACTCGTAGTTGATTCACTACATTAAATGATTGCGATCCACCACAAACTTGCAGCACTGCGAGTGTTTTACCTTGCGTTGGCCTTACACCACCTAAATTGAGTGGTATCCAATCAATTTGGTTTTTGAATATACTCGTCATTGACCCATGACGTTCTGGAGAGCACCATACTTGCCCTTCTGACCAAAGCATTAAATCTCGTAACTCTTGTACTTTAGGGTGTGATTCATCTTCACTATCGGTTTGAGGTAAACCTTCAGGATTAAAAATTTTAACCTCAGCACCAAAATACGTTAATAAACGTGCACTCTCCTCTATTACCAACTTGCTATAAGAACGCGCTCTTAATGATCCATATAACAATAAAATTTTAGGTTTGTGCTCAGAAAAACTAACGTTAAAATTTTTAGTGTGTGGAACAACGCTATGTGTTTTATTTGTATTTGGTAACCCATTAACTTCTGACATTTATAACTCAACCTTTACCAAGTGAATATACGAAAAATCGAATATATGGAATTTCACATACAAATACACGTGAGTCAAATTCTATTTTATAAATTTTTTTAAGTTATTAAAAAATCGGCTCAAGCCAATGGAAGGGATTGCGGTAGGTATTTGATAAAAATATTAAATTATATGTCTAGCGCAACTATTTATTTAAACAGCGAATTATAGTTTCACGTAGTTTTTGTGTTTTAATGGGTTTTGCAACATGAGCATTCATGCCAATAGATAAGTATCGTGTAATATCATTTTTCATAACATTAGCTGTTAAGGCAATTATTGGAATATTTGCGATAGTTTCATCACTATCATTACGAATAATTTGAGTCGCCTCAACACCGTCCATGATAGGCATATGAATATCCATTAAAATTATATCAAACGGCTCTAATTTTACTGTTTGGATGCACTCTAATCCATTATCAACTAAGTAAACCTGAGCGCCGCTATTTTCTAGTATGTTGGTAACTATTAGCCGATTGATTGAATTGTCTTCCACAACTAATACTTTAATACCCGCCAGCGACTGTTCACTCACAGTATTTACTTTAGGCACTTCATTAAAAAAACCTAACACTCTACTGCTCACCTCCTTATACAAGACACTCGAATAAACAGGTTTTTGCAAAATTGTGTTTATATTTATTTTGTTAGCCACATCATTAAGTAAAACCTCATGATCCCTTGTAAGTACAATTATATTATTGCAAAGCTGGGGATTAATATTATAAATACGCGTTAAAAATGTTTCACTACTCATCGCTGGCATTATCCAATCGACAATAATGACTTTAAATTTTTCTTTATTCTGTTCAATAATATCAATAGCTTGCTTAGCAGACGAGCACGCAGTACATGCTAAACCCATAGCTGTAAGCTGATTTTCAATTACTTTAAGGTCCTCTTCATTATCATCTATAATTAATACATCAAACGGATCAGTAAAGATTAGGTTAGGCGTATCATCAATCAACGCTTGGTTGTTCAATTTAACTTCCACCGAAGCTACAAACTCACTACCCACACCTTGAGTGCTGTGTACCGTTATATCACCACCCATCAATTGGCATAAACGCTTACTAATAGTTAAACCTAACCCTGTACCACCAAACTTCCTAGTTGTAGAACTATCTGCCTGAGTAAATGATTCAAATAAATTGGTAAGATTATCCTCAGCGATGCCAATACCTGAGTCTTTAACTGTAAAATATAAGCAAACACTTTGCGGATCGTCTAATAACTTTCTTGACTCAATTAAAACCGATACAGTGCCGTGAGGGGTGAATTTAATTGCGTTAGAGCATAAATTTAACAGCACCTGATTTATTCGCACTACATCGCCGATTAAGTCCAGTTTAACTGCCTCATCAATGACAATATCAAATGTGACCCCTTTACTTTGGGCCAATTCATTGAAGGTTGCTTTGATGTAATCAACAATCGAATTTACAGAAAAAGGAAATTCTTCAAGATTAATGTTTCCAGACTCAATTTTTGAAAAGTCTAAAATATCGTTAATAACCACAAGAAGTTGATCTGAGGAATATTTAATTTTATTTAAATAATACTCATACTCACCAGGTAAACCTTTTTCGAGCAAAATATTAGTCAAACCAATAATCCCACTCATAGGGGTTCTAATTTCATGACTCATATTTGCTAAAAACTCAGACTTAGCGGATGTCAGATGCTCTGCTTCTTCCTTGGCGTGCAAAAGCTCTTCAGTGCGCTCTTCAACGCGCGACTCTAATCTTTGCTTTTCTTCATCAAGCTCTTTTAAAAGTTGAATGCGGCGTTGGTTTAAAAACAAAACAAAAACTAAAAAACTGCTAAGAATAAAAATAATTACAGTAGCGCTGTAAATTAATATTTTATTTTTCTCAAAGTAAGTTGGCTCGTAATAAGAGATAATTGACTCTTCCGGCAAGCTCTGCGGAGCAATATTAAACTTACTTAATTGTCGCCAATCATATGAGTATGTACTAAGCCCTTCGCCACTAATTTCATTTAAAGCTTTATTTTCATTATAAAAAACTATTGAATCGGCAATACGTTTACCTATTTTTTCACCCGACAGAACATACCCACCAACAACACCCGAGCCTAATAGTACTTCCCAATAGCTAAACACTGGCGCCGGACTTTCTTCAGTTAATCGCTCTACTAGCTGATAAGGGCTAAGTGATTTATTATCGTAACGCCTAAAAATGGGGGTAAATAAAATAATTGAATCTGCTGGGGCATTTCTTACTCTGGTGAGTAATTCTGGTAATGGAAGATCAAACCACTTTTCTACATTTAAATACGAAAAATCACGGTTAATAACCGAAAATAGTCCTCGATGAAAGCTCATACCAATATCGTTTTTTGTATCTAAAATCACGATCAATTTTTTAGGCTTCATTAAATTAACAGCATTTGCTGTTGCTTGCGCATAATCTAATTTAGCTTGGATCACAGCTCCGCTGGTCTTTTTTGGTAGATTAAACTGGGCGCCTGGCTCTAAGTATATTCGTGGAGCATTTATAAAAAAATCATCTAATTGAGATAGTAACGTCGCTGCAGATGGCGACTGAGTAACGATGATATCGATGTGCTTATTTTTATATTTTTGTTTGAGGTAGTCTTTCATTAACTGTTTTTGATTAACTTCATCAAAGCGATTTACATCCATATTTTCGACAAATAGTTCATAACTAAAAGAACGTTTTGTAAGCTCTGTACGCAGTCCAAGCTCAACACTTTTATACCAAGGCATATCTTGATTTGTTGAATTTATAAATAAAATATGAGTAACATTTGAAGGAGTTTGAGCGTGTGAACTAGGGCTCAAGAATTGAAAAACAAGAAATAAAAATAAGATATTAGTTTTCATGTTTCTCATTGTGTAATCAGGGGAAAGTAGTTTAATGGTAAGTGTTAACGATATATATATCAATTAAATACAAGATAAAATTTACTGTAATTTAACATTACCAACAATACTATTTCACTTTACAGCCTAATGAGGTCTTATATTGATAGTTTTTTGATTATCATCACAGCGCAATACGCATAAAAAACCCAGTACGAATACTGGGTTTAGAGTAAAAAGTGTAAAGAATCTAATTATCTTTACACTGTAAAGGTTGGGACACTAAAACGGGATATCGTCATCAAAATCAATGGTTGGTTCCATTGGGTTTGATGCACCACCTTGCGGAGCACTTTGTGGTTTAGGAGCGAAACCACCTTGCTGCTGCGGTGCACTATTTTGTTGTGGTGCAAAGCCGCCTTGCGGTTGTTGGTATTGATTATTTTGTTGTGGTGCTGGCGCTGACTGAGGTTGCGCTGCAGGTGCTGCTTGCTGTTGTGGAGCATAACCACCTTGTTGCTGGTTATTTTGGCCTTGATTATTTTGGCCGTAACCACCGCTTTGTTGAGCACTTTGCGCTTGATTACCTTGGTAACCACCACCTTGTTGCCCACCTTGTGATTGATTACCTTGGTAACCACCACTTTGTTGATCGCCACCACGTGCGCCCAACATTTGCATTTGACCAGTAAAGCCATCTACGACTATTTCTGTAGTGTACTTTTCTTGGCCTTGTTGATCGGTCCACTTACGTGTTTGAAGTTTACCTTCAACATAAATTTGTGAACCTTTACGACAATATTCACCAACAATTTCAGCTAACTTGCCAAAAAATACAACACGGTGCCACTCAGTTTTATCAACCATTTGGCCAGTGTTCTTATCTTTATAGCTATCCGAAGTTGCTAGGGTAATATTTGCTACACCGTTGCCGTTAGGCATATAACGAACTTCAGGATCTTGCCCTAAATTACCAACCAAAATTACTTTGTTCACCCCACGACTCATATACTTCTCCTCAACCTTTTAAATTCAATGTATGCAGCGATTATACCACTACTCTTACTATACTACTGCTTGCACTATACTATTTATCTACTAGATTAGGGAAAATAGTATAGTGTTTAATGTCCGCAACGACTCTATCAATCCTCTGACTTAAATAAGATAAGTGGTGGGTACTACGAAACTTCAATTCATAACTTTGTATAGAGCCAATAAAACCTTTGTATCTTGGATTCAATCTCGTTAATATACTTTGAAGAACAAAAACCTCACCTTCAAACGAGCTTACCATCTCGCTTTCCAAATCACTTTGCCTAAGAGATGATATTATTCTGCTTTCTTGAGATACAACTTGATCGACCAATCTCTTATTTTCTTTATTGAGTTTAGCTATTTCATTCTTTAGATCAGAAATTTTATCATTATAGGAAGGCTTTCCTAAGCTTTTTTTTTGTGATGCAATCGCAACATCTATCTCCTGCAATAAGGCTGCATGCACAAATTCATTTGAACTATTTTTTTTATAAAGTGTACTTTTACCAACATGTGAGCCGTTATTTAGCTTTGCGTTACTAATTACTGCCGTTTTTGTAATTACTTCTCCCTTTGCGATTAAGCCAGATATAGATTCTCGGATCGCAATTTTGAATTCCTCTGAGCTAGCTCTTTTCATATTATTGAACCTCAAACATTTTAATTACACTTTCAGCCCTTTTAACGCCTTCAGAAGCAGCTTTGAATAATAATTGATCTTTAGTATTTTTACTCACGTTTAGGTGGGCCTCTTTTCTTCTTTCCCAATAACTAACATTAGCTTCCGACACTCCAAAATTTTGGCATGTGAAGCAATGCTTTTCGCTACGATTTGTATAATCTGCATCTCTACCATTTGTCGAACACTTAGCTCTCGAACTACGGCTGTCACTCATAAAACAATATCCATCAGCATTAGGTGTAACTTGGTAATTGAATTTACTCAGGAGTTTTTTTATAAATATGTCGAGGGTGTTTGCATCTAACACTTGAACTTTATGAGCTAATAACTGTTGATATTTACTTATCAATTTTCCAGCTGCGCCTTTAATTATAGTTTTACCAGATAAAGCTTGTTCAAAAATTTCATGAGTGTATTGCTGAGTCTGCTCAGGTAAGAATTTATACGTGTCAGCATCCTCAATGTATGCTTTTGTAAATTCATAGCTATTATGAAAAAGAAATTTAGATAGATATTCGAGATCCCCAATCTCATATCTCCAACACCAAATCATAGCGAATGCTTTTCGAAGCATGTGGGGCCTAAGTTTATAATCAAGACCAAGGTGATTTACTAAATTGTCGTACAATTTATACAGAACATTGGTAGTTAGATAATTATGTGAATTATTTAGTGGAGAGACACTATGTTTATAGGGAAGTCTTAGAAGAAGCCTTTCATCATCCTGATCTTTAGCTCTTGTATATTTTGAAAGCTCACAAATAACATGGAGAGCATTTCTTCCTTCTTCCGGAAGGGGTCTTTTCGTTTCTTTGCCAGTTTCTGTTTTAGATGTTTTATGGACTCTGCCAACTAGATCAGAATCATTTTCCAGCATATACAATACATCGTCATACCTTAATACTGTGGCTTCATGCTTGCGCATAGCAGTCAATGAGAAAAGGACTACAATTGCAGATGCATAAATAACTTCTATTTTTTTTAAAAGAATATTAGATGATTCGCTATATCTCTTCATATAAGCTCTAGACACTTTATTTGGATATTTAGCCTTCATTTGAATATACGAATCTAGCTTTAATAACCAAGGTTTAGAGTTTTCAACTTCTGATATTGAACAATCCAATATTCGAAAAAATTCCTTGGGTGGAATTGTCTCGGTATGTTTCCCCCTCTTTCCTAGTTTTTTACTAATTTTTTTTATTGTGCCAGCATGATAGGGAAGAAAATTTAATCCAGTGCCAACATCTTCATTCAGAATCCACATTAAGTTTAAAATATAAAGCTTAGTTTCAATTGATGAAGAGTTAATTTTTAAACCTAAAATGTACTGCTCATAGCTCTCAACATGGACTTTCTTTACATCTTGAATGTTATGTAACCTATTTACAAAACAAAAATACTCGCATATCTCACGTACCTGCCGTCCATAGGTACATAGTGTGATGGGCTTAAGATCATTTGTTTTATCTGATTCCATAATGGTTATAACTAATTTCTGAGCGTATAATTTCCAATAGAACCAACTAGAAATATCCTGCCCTGCTGCAAAAAACGTTTGAGGCTCCCAATTGAGAGTAAATGAAGATGGTGCAGTATGATTATCTTTTCTCAAATACCAAACATGTTCGTTATTACTCTCTATCCACCAAAAATTGAGCTTTCCAGTTAACTCTACCCCAGTATTAAATCCTTGATTCGATTGTTCACTTGTATTCTTTTTTAATAGCTTCATACTCAATCCATAAAAGGTAAAATTATAGTTTTAGCTCTTTCTTTCGCTAATCGTAACTCCGCTTTTGTACACTTCGAGAGTAAGTCCTCATATTCAACTAACCTATACACCCAATAGCTTTCCCAACGCTGCGGGTTATTAAATTTTAATCGGAGTTCATTCGCTTTTATAAAATCTGAATATGCTATCCATTCGGCAATCAACTTTAGGTCTTTAAGTACAACTTTTTTGGCGTCACACTGAAAGCATAAATCAAGCCCTTCACATTTAACTTTTGGTTTTTGTACTTTTCCACATTGATAACCATTTCCTGTATCAGGAAGCTCTGGACTTCTACTTTTCAATAAGAAGGTTTGGAAATTTTTCAATTTCTCACTTAACAAAGCCTGAGTTTCTACTCTAATGCCATAGCTATCCGTAGTGGAAAGGTTCTTATGATTTAATGTTTTACTTAACTCCCCTAAAGAACTCCCTGATAACATTTCAATTGCAGCAATCGTTGGCCTAAAGCATTCACCAGTTAGTTTTTTGACAAAGATTAAAAACTCTGGAGATTCTTTTGCTAGTTCTTTAGTAACTCTTCTGACCATATCTGAAGTACTTGACCTATCGAAAGTTCTAATAGTATGAGCACCTGCTTTGGGTGCCTTTGTATAGTGAATAAACAACTCACATTGCTCTTTATTCAACCACAAATCACCATTAGGTACTTCTTGTAATAACCTCTTTAATCGTTCCTGATACGCAAAAAGAACTCTGCATAGATGATCTTTTCTAGATAAAACTTTATTGATCGAAGCGCCTCTCTTTTTCCCAAAGTGGATATTAACTTTTCCTCTATCAGTAGCTGGTTTTACAGTGTCTAAATAACTGTAAAATGCAACGCTATCAACATTAGGGGCAAGAGTTTTATGTGATAAAGCTGCTACTAAAAAGTATTGTAAATTATAAGCGCTAGTAAAAAATGCTGACTGGATACGTTGTGAGCCCCAACCTCGGGATTTGCAAAAATCCGAAATCCCAGAAGGCCATGAAGGTGATCCGGGAATTAATCTCCCAAATTTTGAATATAAAATCTGAAATGCAAGTTCAATCGTTCTTTTATTTTCACCAATTTCTCTCCATTCGTTGGAGCCTTCTTTAAAACTATCAATTGTTTTAAGCTGCTTTAATTTTCTTACTGATATTGAATCTAATATTTTATCAACCATCCCACAATCAGAGGACCAACTTTCAATTTTCCCTAATGAGAATTCGTGATAACGGCCAATGATAAAGTTTCCATATGCAAGTGCTGAAGCCTCTAAACGCTCTAGAGAATACTTCCGCATTACAGATTCTATTTCATCTGGATGGCTCAAGGCATACTTATTAACTTCCTCACCTGCAAGAGCCATAATAGTAGGCTTCGCAGATGCTTCTGAGCTTATAAAGTTTTTAGGCAGTGCTTCTGTTGGAATTGCTTCTGAAGACATCATGTAACTTACAAAGTTTTTACACGAGCTAAAGACTTGAGATTTAGTATTAACTGACGAAGTATTTGATGTATTGAGCTCTATCTTAAAATCACTAAGTGATTTAGCGCCAACAGCACCATTGCAATATGCTAAAAACTTTAAATATCGTAAAATATTATTCGCTGTAGTTCTCTTGGCTCTTTTTGGCCGCAAATAAATTACTAATTGCTCTAAAACCATTTCGCCTTTATAAATGTGTGATAAGTAACTGGCATCAATAGGTTCACCTGAGTCCAAGTGAAGACACCATTCTATAGGTCTTGCGAAATGCTGTATTGAAGCTTCAGGAAGAACTACGACCTTCCTCCTCAGTAGTTTTTTAGCCATATTACTGAAAACCTTTATTATATCGTTCGCTTAAATAAGGTTTCATCGAATCAACTGTGCTATGCCGAGTACTTTGAATTGCGAGTTGTTCAGGGTTTTTTTGCCCATGCTCATCTAAGGCCTGAAGTAGCACCGTTACGAAATGATGCCTAAGCCCATGAGCCCAAACTTTTTCATCAACTGTAAGTTCACCAGCATTTACAGATTTCAAAAAAGCAGACCTTATGCTGTTAGAAAAAGATCTTCTATTTATACTTGAGCCCGTCTGACTCGATAAAAATATTTCCTGAGGACTCTGGAAAGTACTATACTTTTTTTTTATCTTCTTTTTATGCTGGGCAATGATAACAACTCTATATAATTCAATGTAATCCCAAGTTTTGATAATTAATGTTGGAGACAAAAAAATCCTTTGTGGCTTACCGCTTTTATTTATAATTAGATCAAAGGGTATATTTCTTCCTATAGCTAATGCTTTTTCTGCAGTTTCTCTTAGAGGTAGTTGTCCTATCGTTAAATTACATATTTCGTGTACTCTTAAACCTGTATTACAAGCCCAATCGATCATTAACTCAAACCTTTGTGCCAAATCAACCCTTACTGGTCCATAAGCTTTTATGACTTCAATCCAGTCTTTGCGTGGCACAATAATAGGCCTTTTATCTTTGGCTCTATTTTTGAAAGTAGAATGTTGTAACTTTCCTTTATTGGTAAGTGTCACTTGTACTTTATGCAATTTAGATGTCCCGCAGAGATATGGCTCAAAATTATTATCTGTTAACCAATGACAATAAGACACGACACTTCTTAATAACTGACAAGCATAGTTTTCAGTATTATTTGATTCGTATCCCCTTTGTATTACTTCATTTTTATATGCCACCAACCAATCATCGGTAACTTCATGAACTTGCTTTCTCTCAACTTCTAACTGGCTAATAAAATCTAAAATGTGCAGTGCATATGTCGAAATTGATGAAACAGTATTTAGTTTTAACAGCTCTAAAAAATAGTGTAACGACATCCAATGGACACTGAAGTCAGAGTTAATAATTAATGGGAACCCACTGACCTCTGAAAGACCTCCTACATCAGCACTATTAGTTTTTTTTAAGTAAGCCAATTTTTTTCCTATTGAAACAAGAGATTTGGGTAAAAATAGTACAACCACACAACCCATTAAAATTTTATTGCAGTATTGACATACCGCAATTGCAGTATAGGCATAATGCAATTTAAACTTCAAATATCTTTTTCTGTATTAATATGGTTAAATCGCTTTTACTTAACTAATTGATGCATGCTTTTGCATCACATAAGTGGTTTATATTATTTAAAAGGTTACAACCCAATGTTTACAATGCTTTACGAGGTTGCTGACGTGCTTTCAGGCTACCCTTTTAGAGGGGCTATTACTGCTGAAGAACAAGGAGATGTTCATGTTGTTCAAGTTAGGGATGCAAAATCTACAGGACAGATTTCTATTAATGGAATGGTTAAAACAACACTTCCGGGTAAAAAAAACCCAAACTGGCTACGCTCTGGTGATGTACTGTTTATTGCAAAAGGCGTAAAACATTTTTCTGCTTTGGTAGATAATTTGCCAAGCAAAACCGTCTGTACCCCACATTTTTTTATGATTCGGATAAAGCCTGAGTATCAGGATAAAGTTAAACCGGAGTTTATTTGTTGGCAGTTAAATCAAATTCCTGCCCAACGCTATTTCAGTATTACAGCTGAAGGTTCACTGCATTTAATTATACGTAGGCAAGTTTTAGAAAACGTGCCCATCAAATTATTAGATATTAATGAACAAAAATTGATATCTAATATGCATAACTGCGCTATTGAAAAACAAACAAAACTACAACAACTTATTGAATGCGATAAAAAAGAACAAGATGCAATTGCATTAAATTTACTGAATTAAGACGTTTATGATTAACTAAATTAAGGTATTAGATAACTATGGCAACAACTATAAATCAAATCAATCAGGACGATATTAACAAAGCGGTGTGGAATGCCTGCGACACCTTTCGTGGTGTTATTAGTGCCGATACTTATAAAGACTTCATCCTCACTATGTTGTTTTTAAAATACATCTCTGATGTATACAAAGACGAATACAACAAGCTTATTACTCAGTATGGCGATAACCCAGATTTAATTCACGCCATGATGTCGAAGCAGCGCTTTGTATTACCTGAAGGCGCGAGCTTTTGGGATTTATACGAAAAACGTTATGAAGCAGGTAACGGTGAGCGTATCGATAAAGCCCTACACGCACTAGAAGAAGCCAACGGCAGCAAGCTTAAAAACGTATTCCAAGACATAAGCTTTAACACCGACCGCTTAGGTCAAGAAAAACAAAAGAACGATTTATTGCGCCACTTGTTAGAAGACTTTGGTAAAGACATTTTAAACCTAAGCACAGAGCGTGTAGGCAGTTTAGATATTATCGGTAACGCCTATGAATACCTTATTAAACACTTTGCCGCTGGCAGTGGTGCTACCGCTGGCGAATACTATACCCCACCAGAGGTCTCAACTCTTTTAGCAACCGTTTTAGAGCCTGTAGAGGGCGACCAAATATGCGATCCATGTACAGGCAGTGGCTCGCTGCTATTAAAATGTGGCGCGATGGTGCGTAAAAACTCTGGCTCAAAAAAATACGCATTATTTGGGCAAGAAGCCATTGGCTCTACATGGGCACTCGCCAAAATGAACATGTTCCTACACGGTGAAGATAACCACCGTATTGAATGGGGCGACACCATACGCAACCCACTACTACTTGATAAAGGCGGCGACGGCTTATTGCACTTTGATGTAGTAACAGCCAACCCACCGTTCAGCCTCGATAAATGGGGGCATGACGATGCCAGTAGTGATCCTTATGGTCGTTTCCGCCGTGGTGTACCGCCTAAAACTAAAGGCGATTATGCGTTTATTAGTCACATGGTTGAAACGCTAAAACCAGACACTGGCCGTATGGCGGTTGTAGTGCCACATGGTGTGTTATTTAGAGCTTCATCAGAAGGCAAAATCCGCCAACAACTGATTGAAGAAAACTTGCTAGATACCGTTATTGGTCTGCCAGAAAAGCTATTTTTTGGTACAGGCATACCCGCTGCCATTTTAATATTTAAAAAGCAAAAAAACGACAACAACGTACTATTTATTGATGCCAGCCGCGAGTTCAAATCTGGTAAAAACCAAAACCAGTTAACACCTGAGAACATTCAAAAAGTTATCGACACCTACAAAGCGCGTGAAACCACCGATAAATATTCATACCTTGCCAGCTTTGATGAAATTGCCGAAAACGACTTTAACCTCAACATTCCACGTTACGTTGATACCTTTGAAGAAGAAGCAGAAATTGATTTAGTGGCAGTACGAACAGAGCGTGTTCAACTTAAAAATGAACTGCAAACCCTTGAAGCAGAGATGGAAGGCTATTTGAAGGAGCTGGGTTATGGTGCCTAATAAATTTTTACCATCGCAGTTAGGTGAAATCCCTACTGGCTGGAGTAGAGTCAAGTTTTCTGATGTTATGAGTGTTCGACAAGGTCTGCAAATTTCCATATCGAAACGTTTAAAAGTACCGACAAAAACGTCGAAAGAATATATTACTATTCAATCTATCAAAAAAACTGAACAGGTTAGAGAATACGTAGAAGCTCCTACCAAAAGAGTTACTTGCTCCAAAGAAGATGTTCTGATGACCCGAACTGGTAATACAGGAATCGTAGTCACAGATGTCGAGGGAGCCTTCCATAATAACTTTTTCTTAATGGATTTTGACAGACAACAAGTAGATAGAAATTTTTTAGTCAACTACTTACGTTCAAATAGAGTCCAACATCTAATTTTAACTAAAGCTGGTGCAAGCACAATACCTGATTTGAATCACAAAGACTTTTACTCGATTGAGTTCCCGCTAGCACCTCTTTCAGAACAACGCAAAATCGCCAAAATCCTCTCCACTTGGGATAAAGCGATTAGCGCTACCGAGCGCCTAATCGACAACAGTAAACAGCAGAAAAAAGCCCTCATGCAACAACTGCTCACTGGCAAAAAGCGACTACTTGATGATTCTGGTAAACCGTTTGAGGGTGAGTGGGAAGAAATAGCGGTTGGTGACCTTGGAACAATTTATTCAGGTGGTACACCAAGTACCACAAATAAAGCATATTGGGATGGCGGCATAGATTGGATTACACCGACTGATATAACAAAACAAGATAGTGTTTATATCAAATCTAGCGTGAGGAAAATTTCATATGAAGGGCTTAAAAACAGTTCAGCCAAACTTGTACCAAAAGGCTCTTTGTTGGTATGTACTCGTGCCACTATAGGTGAAATGGCTATTACCGCTCATGAAATGTGCACAAATCAAGGTTTTAAAAATATCATTCCTAATAAGAAAACAAACATTGAATTCTTGTTTTATCTACTGACATATCAAAAATATAAGCTAGTAAGCAAAGCAAGTGGTTCAACATTTTTAGAGTTGTCAAAAAGTGCCTTTGAAAGTATGAAGTTTAGAGTGCCTATTATTGATGAACAACAAAAAATTGCATCTGTTCTTAATAACGCTGACCAAGAAATCGAGCTATTAGAACAACAACTTGCTGACTTAAAAAAAGAGAAAAAAGCGCTAATGCAGCAATTGTTAACAGGCAAGCGTAGAGTCAAAGTGGACGACAAGGAGGTAGCATGATCACGCAAAAGCGACCTCGCACCATTCAAATTTTCTTACCTACAGGCGATCCTGCGGGTATTCGCATTGCAGAACAAACCACGTCTATTATTCGCTTAATTGAAGTGCCTCGTAGTGATATTGCTGAATTTGTAAAAATGCCAGAAGCCAAGCAAGTGGGTTTGTATTTTTTAGTGTCGGGCGATAACACTTATACAGATAATGACGAGCTATATATTGGTCAGTCGGGCGATGTGGGTAGCCGATTGATGCAGCATTACAAAGACGAAAAGAAAGATTGGGAGCGTGCACTTGTATTAGTGTCGCTCACCAATAACTTAACGCAAACCCATGTGCTGTATTTAGAATCACTGTCGATAGAAAAAGCCAAACACTGCCAACGCTACGAACTGCTTAATGGTAACGGTGGGCAAAAGCCTTACACACCTATTCCGCTTAAAGCCGATTGTGATGAAATTCATGAAATTGGTAGCTTGTTGTTAGCCACCCTTGGCTACCCCATTTTTGAACCACTAACAGAGGCATCACCTACCAAAGCCGAACAAGTTTTTTTATGCAGTCGAACTGGCGTTGATGCCAAAGGCATTTACACCAACGAGGGTATGGTAGTACTAAAAGGTTCTTCCGCTCCGATGACCACCAAGCGCAAAACTGAACAACGGTTTTATGATAAGCGTGACCAGTTATTAACCAAAGGCGTTATAGCAGAGAAAAACGGCCGCTTTGTATTTCAACGTGATTATTTATTCCCTACACCGAGTGGTGCTTCGATGTTATTGCTATTAGCCAGTTCTAATGGTTGGGTTGACTGGAAAACAGAGCTAGGCATTACACTCCATGATCATCAAGGTCGTACACTAGAATCAGCCAATGAGCAGGCAAGTAATATTAATTAGGCAGTAAAGGATTAAGAATTAATGAATAAAATATTAATGACAGGCCACTTAGGATTGATTGGCCGTCATTTAACTCCCCTATTATCTCAACTAGGTTATGAAGTAGTTGGTTTTGATATTGCTGATGGAACAGGCGATATTTGTAATACATGGCAGTTAACCCAAGCATTAAATGAATGCTGTGGAGTAATACATTTAGCGGCTGTTTCACGCGTTGTATGGGCGCAGAACGAACCTGAAAAGTGCTGGCAAACTAATGCATTGGCTAGTGAACAACTTCTTAAATTAGCGGCAAATAGTACACATAAACCTTGGGTACTGGTTGCCAGTAGCCGCGAGGTTTATGGCGAGCCAAAGACTTTACCCGTCACAGAAACAATGCCTTTAGTACCCGTTAACATTTATGGCCGCTCTAAGCTTTACATGGAAGATGCCGCTTTAAGCGCACGAAGTGCAGGTATTAATACCGCCATTGTGAGGTTAGCGAATGTGTATGGCTGCACGCTTGATCATGAAGATAGAGTATTACCTGCATTTAGCAAAAACGCCGCCTTAGGCGTTGATTTACGGGTGGATGGCTTTGAGCATTTATTTGATTTTACCCATGTAGATGACACCGTAGCGGGTTTAGTAAAAGCCATAACATTGCTGAGTGAAGGTGAAAAACAATTACCACCTATTCATTTATTACCCGGATATGGCACAACCTTAAAACAAGCGGCACAAATGGCTATTAAGGCTGCCGATAGCTCTTCAACTATTGTTGAGGCTGCGTCTCGTGCTTACGATGTAGCTCGCTTTATTGGTGACCCGTCTCGTGCTAAATCGCTACTAGGTTGGCACGCGAGTGTTTTGCCAGAACAAGGGATTGCAAGGTTAGTTGACGCATATAATAAAAAATTAAAATTAGGAGCGCATTCGTGAAAATATTAAAAGTAATACATGGCTATCCTATGTTGTATAACGCGGGTTCTGAAGTTTATTCTCAAACTATTTGTCATGGATTGGTTAAAAAAGGGCATGAAGTTCGTGTATTCACCCGCGAAGAAGATGCATTTAGACCAGATGGCGATATAAGAATTAGCCACGATGCTGATGTGCCTGAAATTGCATTACACCTTGTTAATAACCCACGCCATAGAGATAGATATCGTTTAGCGATTATTGACCAAAAATTTGCTGAGTTATTAGATGAGTATTGCCCAGATATTGTGCATATTGGTCATTTGAATCATTTATCAACCTCTTTGGTGTTTGAAGCCAAAAAGCGCAATATTCCTGTTGTTTATACGTTGCACGATTACTGGTTAATGTGCCCTCGTGGGCAGTTTATGCAAATGCACTCTGCTGACGATAATCTGTGGGCTGCATGTGATGGGCAAGAAAATAAAAAATGTGCCACACAATGTTATGCCCGTTACTTTTCGGGTGATAAAGAAGAGTTAGACCAAGACATTGCTTATTGGGAGAACTGGGTTGAACGCAGGATGCGCCACGTAAAAGAGGTTGTTGAGCATGTTGACTTGTTTATTTCTCCTGCAAAATATTTAAAAAACCGATACGAAAAAGAATTTGGTTTACCAACCGATAAAAGCATTTACTTAGATTACGGTTTTGATCGTTCTCGTATGTTAGGCCGTGTACGTAATGAAGGTGAACCTTTTACCTTTGGCTATATTGGTACGCATATTCCGGCTAAGGGTATTCACCAGTTAATTGAGGCATTTGGCAAGATAAAAGGCGATGCCATTTTACGTATTTGGGGCCGAGATAGAGGTCAAGATTCACGTGCATTGCGTGCTATAGCGGCGACATTACCACCAGAAAAACAAAACAGTATTCAATGGATGCCAGAGTATAAAAACCAGCACATTGCTGTTGATGTATTTAGCAAAACCGATGCGATTGTAACGCCTTCAGTTTGGGTTGAGAACTCTCCGCTTGTGATACATGAAGCGCAACAGTCTAGAGTACCTGTGATTACAGCTAACGATGGCGGCATGGGTGAGTACGTTATAGATGGCGTAAATGGCCTGACCTATGAGCATAGAAATGTTGATGCTCTAGCTGAAAAAATGCAGGTGTTTGTTGATGACCCACAGTATGCAAGACAACTTGGTGAAAAGGGTTATGCATTTAGTGACAATGGCGAAATTCCATGTATAGACCAGCATATTATTGATTTAGAGGCTTGCTACAAGGAGTTAATGCAGTGAGGGAAATTGATTTTTGGCGTATTACCTTAGACACTAACCCTGATACCTGTAATTTAAACTGTGTTATGTGTGAAGATCATTCGCCTTATTCTGATAGCCCTAAATTGCGTAAGCAGCAAGGACGATTGCGCCCTAATATGGATAGTGTGATGCTTGAGCAGGTGATCCGCGATGCGGCGGCAATGGGCATTAAAGAAGTGATCCCCTCAACAATGGGAGAACCTTTACTATACCCGCATTTTGATGTGTTTTTAGATTTATGCCATGAGTTGGGGTTATCGTTAAATTTAACGACTAATGGCACCTTTCCAAGCCCCGATAAACACCACAATGTTGAATACTGGGCTAATCGTATTGTGCCTATTGGTAGTGATGTAAAAATTTCGTGGAATGGGGCAACCGACGCCACTCACAGTAACATTATGCTTGGTGCTCAATTAAGCGAACATATTGAAAATGCAAAACGCTTTATTGCTGTTAGAGACAACTGGGCCGAGCGTCATTATTGTTCAATAACAATGCAGTTAACGTTCTTACGCAGCAACTTAGAGGAAATTCCTCAAATGGTTGACCTTGCTATTGCACTAGGATTTGACCGTATAAAAGGTCACCAGTTATGGGCGCACTTTGATGAAATAGCGACTGAAAATTTACGTAACGATATTGTATTTGCAGAGCGTTGGAATCAAATAGTTAAGTATTGCCATGAGCGCGTGGAATTACATAATAAAACCGCAATCAGACCTTTTAAACTGGATAACTTTTCTGAGCTACACATAGATAATTTAGACGATATAGCACCAAATGGCCGCTGCCCGTTTTTAGGTAAAGAAATTTGGATTGATCCATCGGGTCGTTTTAATGTGTGTTGTGCGCCTGATCAAGAGCGTAAATCATTAGGGGAATTTGGCTCGGTTGCCGAGTCGTCACTCTCAGAGTTAGCACAGAGTGAGCAGTATGTTGAGTTGATGAATACATATCAAGATCACCCTTTGTGTAAGCAGTGTACTATGAGGCGCGTGTAATGAGTATAGTAACTAAACTCTCTGTTTCGGATGATGGTAGATACCACACTCTTGATGATGGCACCCCAGCTTACCCTGCACGCTTTGATGAAGTTTTATCATTTCATGGCATAGACAACGCCTATCAAGTTGCGCCTGTTTGTTTAAATAGCCAAGCGTGGCACATAAACGAAACAGGCGAAGCAATTTACCCGCACAAATTTAATCGTACTTTTGGTTTTTACTGTGGCTTAGCCGCTGTAGTAGAAAACCATGATTGGTTTCATATATTGCCAAATGGTTTTGCTGCTTATGCACAGCGTTATGCCTTTGTTGGTAATTATCAACAAAACATTGCTGTTGTATGTGATAAAGACGGCTTTTACTTTCATATTGATAAATTAGGCCAGCCTCTTTATGAAAATAAGTGGTTGTACTGTGGCGATTTTAGAGAAGGTATTGCCGTTGCTCAGGCTGAAAATGGCCTGAGTACGCACATTGATAAGCAAGGTCAGTATATTCATTCATACTGGTTTTTAGACTTGGATGTTTTTCATAAGGGATTTGCAAGAGCCAAAAGCGATGATGGTTGGCATCACATTGGTAAAAGTGGCAAACCTATTTACGCACAGCGCTACACAAGTGTTGAACCGTTTTATAATGGTTTTTCTCGCGTTGAAACGCATTTTGGCGCACTGCAAATAATTAACGAACAAGGCGATGTGGTTAGAGAGCTTAGAGCTGCAAATAACGATGACTTTGGAGCTTTATCTGCTGATATGGTTGGTTACTGGCGAACTTTTACTATTGCGGCCGCCGCTGATTTAAAAGTATTTGACTACTTACCTAACAACACAGCTCAATTAGCCATACAAACAAACACATTAGAAAAACGGTTAACTCGCCTGCTTAATGCCCTAGGTGAGTTGGGGTTGGTAAAATGTGAACAACACATTTGGCATGTATTACCCAAAGGAGCTTTTTTAAATACAAACCATGCTATGTCGCTTACCAGTGCTGCGGTAGAGTATCGTGGCGAGTTACTGCAAAGATGGCATAACCTCACGCAATTAATGCAAGAAGACATTAAAACTAATGACATTTTTAAACAAGTGAGTTTGTCAGAAGAACATACTGAAAGGCATCACAATATGCTGCGCAGCTACGCATTGAAAGACTATAAAGAACTTGTTTGTTATTTAGATATTGAAAGAGGCGATGTTGTTTTTGATGCTGCGGGAGGCAATGGTTTATTAGCACAGCTTGTTCTTGATAAGTTCCCCTCTTCAAATGTGATTTTGGGTGATCTTGAAGGTGTTGTTGATTCTAGTAACTTCGGTAATAAGATAGCCTTTGACCTTTTTAAAACATGGCCCACTAAAGTAGACAAAATAATATTGGCGCGTGTGCTTCATGACTGGAACGATACCGATGCTTTGCAAATTCTTTTAAATGCAGCGGACACATTACAAAATAATGGTGCAATTTATGTGTTTGAAATGCTACTTAATGAGTACAGTTTTGGTGGCTCTCTCTGCGATTTACATTTACTCACAGTGACAGGTGGACAAGAAAGGACGCAAAGCCAATTTGAAGCGCTATTTAAAAAAGCAGGCCTTTGCATTGATTCAGTTATTAAAAAAGATGGCTTAGTTACTGTAATGAAGTTAATACGGACATAAATAAATGAAAAGAATACTCATTGTAAGACATGCTGCTCGGCCCGATATTTTACCGAACACCGTGGGTAATGATGTAATGCTGACTGATGAAGGTATTAAGCAGAGTAAATTATTTGCTTCTCTAATAAGCGGTCAAGTATTGAGTATTAGAACCAGCCCTATTGGCCGATGTGTTCAAACTGCCGAATTAATAGCTCAGGCAACTCATTTTAAACCTGATGATATAGAGCAGTGTCGCTTATTAGGCGATCCTGGTTTTATTATTAAAGATGGTGACTTAGCTTGGCAACATTGGCTGAAAAAAGGTCATGAAGCTGTAAATTTACATTTGCTTTCGGGTACTGAATCATGGGATGGTTTTTATGATTTAAATGATTCGGTTGCACGTATTTTTAGTGATATAAAAATACTGTTAAGTAACTCAGCAGATGGAGTGCATTTATGGGTTACTCACGACACCATATTAGCCACCTTAGCGGCTCGTATTGGAGACAAGCGATTAACGCTTCAAGATTGGCCTAACTTTTTGGGTTACTTGGAAATAACGTTAAGTGATGACCAAATACATGTAAGTTATTCGCAAAAACCTAACTTAATAGGCGATGTAATTTAAGGATGATTAGGCACAATGACAACCATTAAGTTTCAAGAAGAATTCAGCGCAAAAATTCCCGCGCTTACGCTGCTAACTAACTTAGGCTACACGTTTATTTCACCGGGTGACTGTGAAGCGCTACGTGGTAATACCTTAGCAAGCCATAAAAAAAGTACCCATCAGGTGGTGTTGTTACCTGTGATGCGTGCCTTTTTAGCCAAACAGACGTTTTCGTTTGCAGGTAAGCAACATAGGCTCTCAGAAGCGGCCATTGATAAGGTGATGCATGAGCTAAACCCTGCCATGAACCTTGGGTTAAAAGCCGCTAACGAAAAAATTTATGATGCACTAATGTATGGCGTGAGTGTGACTGAATTTATTGATGGTAAAAAAGCATCCCCCACTATTAAGCTGATTGATTGGCATAATATTGATAACAATGCGTTTCATTGTACCGAAGAATTAGTAGTACAAAATGCCGAGAGTACAGGCAACCGCAGACCGGACATTGTGTGTTTTGTAAATGGGTTGCCATTAGTGGTGATTGAGGCAAAACGTCCCGACTCAAACAAAGAGGGTAAATCGACCAATGCTGAGGCAATTTCTCAGCATATTCGTAATCAAAAGCAGGATGAAATACCGCATTTATATGCCTACAGCCAGTTACTGTTGGCCATAAACGGGCATGAGGGCTTGTATGCAACGTGCGGCACAAAAGATAAGTTTTGGGCGAAGTGGAAAGAAGAGCAAATACCGGAAGCGGAATTTGTAAGGCTTAAAAACCACACTCTTGCTGATGAGCAATTAAATGCATTGTTTAATCATCGCCCCGCAAAAGATAAAGCAGATTACCAGTCACTTATTGCTGCCGGAGAGCTGACGGTAACCGACCAAGACAGGTTGATTGTAAGTTTATTGCGCCCTGAACGCTTATTAGATATGACCCGACTGTTTACGCTGTTTGATAAAAAAGCAGGCAAGATTGTCGCACGTTATCAGCAAGTGTTTGGCATTAAGGCGCTAATAGAGCGTATTAATACGTTTGATGACACTGGTGCCCGTGAAGGTGGAGTTATTTGGCATACTACGGGCAGTGGTAAGTCGTTTACGATGGTGTTTTTATCAAAGGCACTTATTTGGCTTGAAGAGCTTGCGCAGTGCCGCGTAATTATTGTGACTGACCGCGTGGATTTAGAAGACCAGCTAAGCCGTACCTTTGCCTCGGGTGGTGTACTTACCGACCGTGATAAAAAAGATGCAATGGCAACCACAGGTAAGCGCTTGGCCGAGCAAATTGGTCAAGGTAACGAGCGCGTTATTTTTTCGATTATTAATAAGTTTGGCTCTGCAATAAAACACAAAAACTGCTACAACGATAGCCCAAATATAATTGTGTTAGTGGATGAAGGCCACCGCAGCCAAAACGGTGAAAATAATATCCGTATGCAGCAAACCCTGCCTAAAGCTGCCTTTATCGCCTTTACAGGTACGCCGCTATTAAAAGACGATAAGACCGAAAACAAGTTCGGTAAAATCATTCACTCTTACACTATGCAGCAAGCGGTTGAAGATAAAACAGTGACCCCATTGCTTTATGAAGAACGTATTCCTGAGCTAAACGTTAACGATAAGGCGATTGATGCATGGTTTGATCGTAGTACCAGTAAGCTGAGCGACAAACAAAAAACCGATTTAAAAAGAAAGTTTTCACAAAAAGGTCAAATATATCAAACTGCCGATCGCATTATGTTGATTGCCTATGATATTGCCGACCATTTTCAAAACTTTAAGCATCAAGGTTTAAAAGGTCAGTTAGCTTGTGACTCTAAAGCCTCTGCAATACGTTATAAAGAGGCTTTAGATAAAATTGGCACCGTGACATCAGTTGTGGCAATGTCGGCTCCTGACACACGTGAGGGGCATGATGTAGTTGATCAAGAAAGCAAAGACATTGTACAAAATTGGTGGAAAGCCAATGTTGATAAAATGGATGAAAAAGCCTACACCAAAGCCATTATTGAAGACTTTGGCAGAGATGACGGCCCTGACATCATGATCGTAGTAGATAAGCTCCTGACAGGCTTTGACGAGCCAAAGAACACTGTGCTTTATATCGATAAGCCCCTTAAAGAGCACAACCTAATACAAGCGATTGCCCGTGTTAACCGACTGCATAGTAAAAAGCAGTTTGGCTACTTAATTGATTATCGGGGCATATTAAAAGAACTTGATACCACTATAGAAAAGTACCAAGACCTTGCGGAGCGTACTCAAGGCGGTTTTGATATAGATGACCTAAAAGGTTTATATAACCGCATGGACACCGAGTATAAAAAGCTTCCGGGGTTGCACAGCGATTTGTGGGCGATATTTGAAGGTGTAAAAAACAAACAAGATGGCCCCGCTTTACGCCAAGCACTAGCACCGAAAGTGCATGAGGTTGATGGTAAGCTTACCGACACCAACCTTAAAAAGCGTGATGATTTTTACTCAATACTCACGGCATTTTCAAACTGTATGAAAGTAGCGCTGCAATCTGCCACCTACTTTGAAGATAAGTCGTTTGATAACAAGCGCGACCTATACAAACGAGACTTAAAAGCCTTTGTAGATTTACGTAAACAAGTACGTGAAGATGCCGACGAAACCATTAACTATGATGAATACGCTGAAGATATCCGTAGCTTGCTCGATAAACACATAGCGGGTATTGAAGTAAAAGAGCCAGATGGCGCATATTTAGTGGGTAACTTGGGCAAAGACGTTAAGCCGCAGGATATGAGCGATGACGAAGCTCGTAACCAAACGGACAAAATTACAGGCCGAATCACCAAGATGATTGAGCAAGATTTAGCTGATGATCCTTATGCACAAGAATATTTTTCTAAGATGCTTAAAAAGGCCATTGACGATGCTAGAGCCATGTTTGATGCCCCTGTTAAGCAGTACATATTATTCGCTGATTTTGAGCAAGAAGTAAAAGACCGTAAAATGGCTGATGTTCCTAATGACTTTATGGATGACGTAGGCAAGTTAAACAAACATGCCCAAGCCTACTTTGGTTTGTTCAAACATCTATTCGATAGTGAGCTTTTAACTGAAAAGGCACTGGATAATGAGAAATTGGTAGCGCTTGCTTTTGATATTGATGCCGTCGTGAATGATGCTGTTGCTGAGTACTCCATTAACCCTGCGGAAATTGAAAACGCCATTCACATGAAGTTATTACCCATACTGTTTGCTGAGCTTGGCCTTGATAACGCACAAAAGCTGATTGAAGAAGTGTTAAAGATAACCCGATTAGGCATAGCTAGAGGCTAATGTAAGTGACACAAAAAACGGTAGCCGCTGCTATTCATTCTGAAGAAAGCAGCGCAACAACCAAAGAACACGGAGTTTTTACTTATGGTAACGACACCATTCGCTATGACGTTATTCGTAAAACAAAGCCTAGTGATACCGCTAAAAAAGTAGCACGTAAGGTCGTTATTAAGGTTCACCCTGATCAGCGTGTTGTTGCGACTGTGCCTCATGATGCAAGCGAAGACGCTATTGTTGATGCCATGCACAAGCGTGCAAGATGGATATGGCAAAGTATTAATGACTTTGCAAAGCAAAAAGACACGGTATTGCATAAGCGTTATGTAAGTGGCGAAACCCAATTTTATTTAGGTAAGCGCTATGTACTCAAGGTAATTGTTGATGCTGAGCAAGTGCCCAGTGTGAAGCTCAGCCGAGGCAAATTAAACGTCACACTCAAGTATGAAATAAGCAAAGATACTGCCCCGGATAGTCAAGGTAGCCGCGCTGCGAAAATTAAACCGCTAATCGATAAATGGTATCAGCATAAAGCAAAAGCTATTTTCCATGAGCGACTAGCCGAACTACTTCCTAAGACCACATGGGTAACAGGCATTCCATCTTTTCGTGTAATAGCAATGAGAAAGCAATGGGGAAGCTGCTCGACCAAAGGTAACTTGATGCTCAACCCCCACCTTGTTAAAGCCCCGAAAGAATGTATTGATTACGTGATACTGCACGAGCTTTGCCATATTGCAGAACACAACCACAGCGAGCGTTTCTGGCGCTTACTCACACAAGTAATGCCCAATTGGAAAGAAGTAAAAGCCAAATTAGATGATATGGCAGAGATGTATTTGAATGAATAGAATAAATTCAGCATAGTAATAAGTTCAAAAGCCTCTATAAACTATACAAAATAAGATAGAGCTTCTTAAAAGTATTTCTTACTATTTTCGAAGTCGATTATCCCAACTCACATATCGCGTTTAAGGCTCAGCTATAGGAAGTAATATTAGTTACAGATAATCAAAAATACGATGAGCCGAACAGTTCTAGTATTATAATTTTGCGACAATGCTATTTTTTTATTTGGGATACAGAAGGGAATAGATCGTTTGCCTCACAGTTTAATAGCACCATTATTTCATATACCTTTTCACAAGATATAGCTATAGATCCAGTTTCAACTCTACTAATGTAACTTTGCTCTACGTTTAAATTATGGGCCAACTCTGCTTGGCTCCACTCTTTTTTTACACGAGCTAATTTTATATTTTTACCAATTATTTCTATAACCGATCGCATTTCAACAATACCGGGATTCTAAAAATAGAATGATCCCATATTGATAGCAATCCACATATGTAATATATTACATAAAATATACACTATAATACATAAAAGGTATGGCTATGCAATTAGAACTAGACTCATTCTTTGAGACAGTTATTGCTATGAAAAATATAGACTGCTTTACATCGAAAGAGATAGCCGTAGGTATTTGTTGTTTGACTAAAAATAAGTGCTATGAACTTGCCAATATAGAAAATAAAGTAATTGAGCTAACGAGAAAATTTACTAAAACTGGTTTATTGAAAGAGATGAGAGCTGAAGGGAGTCAATATTCTACCTATAAAAAAACAGACTTATTTTATGAAGTACATAAGTGCTCGAATACAGTGGCCCAATTAAAAGCTAACTATTTACTAGATTTACAAGCGCAACGCTACAAGTGCAGCTTTGAAGTATTAGAATATGAATCTCAACGTGAAAAGTATTATGAGCTATATGAATATCACCATAATTTAAAGGAGATTATGGCACCCGCTTCAAAAAATTTAGAAAAGCGTTATACCAGCCTACTGCACAAGCTAAACCTAATGGATCAACTTATAGAGATATACCAAATAGAATTAAATATAGAAGAGGCCCAAGTCTAAGCGATAATAATTGAAGACGCGTTATATTTATGGGTTTTTTAGATACATATATAAGGGGTTAATAGCCTAATTTTTAGTAGCTCATATGCGAACTTACAGTTTAAAAGAACGGTTCTAGACTTCACCTGATAAGCGGCTTTGGGCGGAAGCAGACGGTCGGTTAAACTCGTTTTTGGACAAAGATGAGTAGAGCCAAAGGACGGCTTTGTGCCAATTGCAGTTGTTGAGCAGAAATTCTCTGACGGTCTGCTTTGAGCCTATAAGCGGACAGTCGAACGTTAGACCTGACTGTTAAATTTGTGTCATTTGCAGATCATCATTCGACCTTGATTGAATTGGTGGTAATTGTAGTATTCCGGACAATCAGCTTCTTATTGGTGAATATACAGTTCAGTAATCATTTTCAGTTGTTTTAAATTTCCAGACGAAGAGCACCGTATTTTCTGCAATACGGTGCCCAACATTCACTCCTTAGTTAATTTCGAGTGCATCATCCGATATAAAATAGGCAAAACGACCAATGTTAGGATGGTGGACGAGATGATCCCGCCAATCACTACCGTTGCAAGCGGTCTTTGCACTTCAGCGCCAGTCCCGACATTCAGTGCCATGGGGATGAAACCTAAACTTGCTACCAGTGCCGTCATCAGAACCGGACGCAATCTTGTGATAGCTCCATCAACGATTGAGTTAATCAAGTCACCTGTTTCTAGTACTCGCTGTTTAATAAATGACAACATCACTAAGCCGTTTAGTACCGCAATACCAGAGAGCGCAATAAACCCGACTCCGGCAGATATAGACAGTGGCATGTCACGCATCCAGAGTGCGAAAACACCTCCTGTTAAGGCTAAAGGCACACCAGTGAAGATGATCAAGGCATCACGAAATGAGCCAAACACCACCACTAGTAACACAAGTATCAGGAAAAGCGTGGCCGGCACCACGATAGACAGTCGCTGACTGGCACTTTCAAGCTGTTCAAACGTGCCGCCATAATCCAGCCAGTAGCCTGCTGGTAGAGCTACCTGTTCGGTTATTTTGATTTTGGCTTCGTCAACAAAACTCCCCAAGTCGCGCTCTCTGACATTGGCGGTAACCACGACTCTGCGCTTACCGTTTTCTCGACTGATTTGATTGGGAACAGACGAATAACCCAGCGTAGCGACTTCTGATAACGGCACAAATTCCCCATCGGACGTAATAATAGGAGTGCTGTCAATGGCATCTAAGTTTGTGCGGATACCTTCATCAAATCGCACAAGCAACTCGAATCGTCTATCTCCCTCAAAAATTAAGCCTGCGGTATTACCCCCGATAGCTGACGCCAACCACTCCTGTAAATCGGCGACGTCCAATCCATAACGTGCCAACTCGACTGGCTTGGGGTTAATAGTGAAGATAGGGATATCATCGACCTGTTCAAGTCGTGCATCCGCCACGCCGTCAATTGATTGCAAAACTGTTAAGATGTCGTTTGCAGAGGCAACAAGCGTGGTTAAATCATCTCCGAAGACTTTTATACCAAGATCAGCCCTTACCCCACTAATCAACTCGTTAAAGCGCATTTGGATAGGTTGGGTAAACTCATAGTTATTACCTGTCACCGCTTGTAAGTCTCGCTCAAGGGTTTCCACGAATTCAGCTTTTGATAGGTCAGGATCAGGCCATTGCGCTCGTGGTTTTAGCATCACAAAGGTATCGGTTACGTTGGGCGGCATCGCATCGGTAGCTACTTCTGCGGTACCGGTTTTCGCAAACACTGTGAGTACCTGTTCGTATTCCATCAAGGTAGATTCAAGTGTTTTTTGCATTGCGACGGCTTGTTCAATACCTGTGCCCGGTATTCGCATGGCGTGCAGTGCGATGTCTCCTTCGTCAAGCTGGGGAACAAACTCAGAGCCTAATCGCGTTGCCAACCATAAGCTGCCCACTACCAGCACGACTGAGCCGAAAAGCACTATCCAGCGTAATTTCAGTGCAAGATTAATGATAGGACGATAGGCGGATTTAGCTGCAACAATAATGAAGCTTTCTTTCTCACTGACTTTACCTGCCATAAACATCGCGACTGCCGCCGGTACAATGGTAATGGAGAACAGCATCGCTGCTATCAGCGCCATGATGACCGTTGCCGCCATTGGTTGGAACATCTTGCCCTCAACGCCTGTCAATGAGAACAGCGGGATATACACGACAGTAATAATCAATACACCGAATAAGCTAGGACGAATGACTTCGTTGGTCGCTTGAAAAACCAGTTCTAGCCGCCCTTTTAGTGGCAAGACTCCACCTGTGCGTTTCTGAGACTCGGATAACCGCCTGATACAGTTCTCTACGATGATCACCGCACCATCGACAATTAATCCAAAATCCAATGCCCCAAGGCTCATTAGGTTGG
This sequence comes from Pseudoalteromonas sp. LC2018020214, assembly GCF_016598755.1. NCBI lineage: Bacteria > Pseudomonadati > Pseudomonadota > Gammaproteobacteria > Alteromonadales > Pseudoalteromonadaceae > Pseudoalteromonas > Pseudoalteromonas sp. LC2018020214. The sequence continues at coordinate 427,062 of NZ_CP066804.1, read as the reverse complement.
CAGACACACCGGTATTGACCATCCCAGTGATGGTCGCCAACATCGCTAGCGGTATAACTGCCGCAGTGATGAGCGCGGCGCGAATATTGCCAAGCAATATGAACAAGATCACTATGACTAATAACGCACCTTCCACTAAATTCTTCTGAACCGTTTCGATAGCTTTATCGACCAGTAGGGTACGGTCGTAGACTGGCTCAATGACAATACCATCAGGCAAGCTGGATTGAATGTCCTTCACCTTTTTGGCTACGGATTGAGCAACGGCTCGTGAGTTTTCGCCGACTAGCATCATTGCTGTACCTAAAACGGTCTCTTCACCCTCCTGCGTTGCCGCACCAGTTCTCAGCTCCTTACCAATAGCCACACTGCCAATGTCTTTCACCGCAACGGGGACAGTATTAATGCGTTTTATTACCACATTTTCGATATCGCTAAGTGTTTGAAGTTGACCTTGTGAGCGCACCAGTATTTGTTGCCCATTTCGCTCAACAAACCCCGCCCCCTGATTGGTGTTGTTTCGCTCCAGAGCACGATGGATATCGCTTAGACTAATGTCAAAATTCAGCATAAGCTGTGGTTCAGGATTCACATGGTATTGCTTAACATAGCCTCCAATGGCGTTGACTTCAGTGATCCCCTTAACCAGTGCGAGCTGCGGTTTTACAATCCAGTCGTGTATCTCGCGAAGCGCCATTGCATTGTAAGGCTCACCATTTTTTTGCATCGCATTTTGCTTGGCTCGCAAGGTATACATGTAGATTTCGCCCAACCCAGTAGCGATAGGCCCCATTTCAGGCGCTAACCCTTCTGGTAGCTGACTTTTGATTGCGCCTAATCGCGTATTGATGAGATTACGCGCAAAATACAGATCAGTGCCTTCATCAAATACCGCTGTTACCTGAGACAGGCCGTAGCGTGATAAAGAGCGGGTGTAGGACAGGTCAGGTAATCCCGCCAGTGCTGTTTCTACTACGAATGTGATCCGCTGCTCGGTTTCCAAAGGCGAATAGCCCGGTGCTTGTGTATTGATTTGCACTTGCACGTTAGTGATATCGGGTACCGCATCGATAGGTAATTTTTGATAACTGAATATCCCCATGCCCAGCACAAGGAAGATCAACATCAGCATTATCCCTCGTCGCTCTATGGATAAACGTAATATGGATTCAATCATGTGTTCGTCCCCCAATAACTGAGACGCATGACCAAGTAAATAGCATTGAGTTATTAGTGGTCATGACCGGCCTCCGACTTTTCTAAATCGGCTTTAAACAGGTAGCCGTTCTGGCTGACAATCACATCTGCAATGTGCAGACCTGATAACACTTCAATATTGTAGTTATCTTGTTGACCTAAGGTAACGGGCACGGGACGGTATTCATCACCTTCTTTGACAAACACGACAGAAGCCCCTTCAAACTCTTGAATCGACGCTTTAGGCACCATCATGGCGACATCAAGTTTGTTGATTGTGACAAGCCCTTTGATAGCCGCGCCAACCGGCCACTGACCTGAGGTATTAGCTATTTTGGCATACGCCAATACATACGGTTTTTCATCTGGCGAGGGTAAGATATGCTGGATAGTGGTTTCTAACGATGAGCCTGCCACACTAAGTTGAACACTTTGCTGCTCTGCAATATCAGAGAGCTGTTGTGGGAAGACTTTAAGCTGTGCCCACACGTCATCATAGTTTGCGATTGAAAATAACACTTGGCCATTAGATAACTCGCCTTCATTGGCATGTCTGGCAATCACGGTGCCTGAAAACGGCGCGGCAACGGGATAACTTTTCAGGCTTTCGTTGGATTCAACTACCGCCAGTGTCTCGCCTTTTTTAACTTTTTTACCTAAATTTGCATTGACCTTGGTCACCATACCGTCGAATCGTGCACGCACATGACTCAGTGAAGCAGGGTCGGTCACGATATTTCCGTAGACAGTGGTGGTAATATTGAGACTACCCGTTTGCACACTTTGCGTCATTACGCCCATTTTTTGCGCCATGCTATCTGACATGAATACGCGTTCATCCTTATGGGCTTCCTCTTTACCATGTTCGCCTTCTGATGCTTGTATTGTGGTGCTTGAAAAAAATCCCAACGCACTGCAAACAATGAAAACTAACAGAGCGTTTTGCTTCTCATTTAATATATTTTTGTTCATTTTGTTTTTCTCGAAAAAGAGGTGTTGATCGTATCCACAAGTGGCTGTGCAGTCAGTGATTCGATATCTGCACCGCGCTGATGAGCTTGCTTCGCTGATTGAATTAAGGCTTGTTTGGCATTGAGTAGTTCTTGACGTGTACTCACCCATTCAAGGTAGCTGAATCGACCGTTGATATAGGCTTGTTCTACTAATTCCAGCGCTTGAACTAAGGGTGGGATAATAGAGTTTTGCAGTGTATGTACATTGAGCAACGCATTGTTTCTGACCATCAAGGCCATATTTAGCTGATGGTATAGGTTTTGCGTCGCTGACTCTTTTTGTTGTTCCAGCTGTGCCTGAATTGCTCGCTGCTTTTGGTACTCGCCAAGATTTCGGTCACCGGCAAACAGAGGCATACTCACGCCTGCTACAAAGGCTGTTTCATCTATGCCATTCATGCGCCTGATACCGGCCGTCCAGCTTAAATCCGATTGATTAGCTGCTTGAGTAAGGCGGACTTGGGAAGCCTGCAATCTCGAACCTTGCGTATAGACCTCAAGATTGGGACTGTCCAATAGAGTGGTGAAAAGCGCGGTTAACGAAGGAGACGATTGCAGCGCAAATAAGTCACCCTCCACATCAGTAAAAGTGGGATCTTTTTCCCCCCACATAATAGCCAGACTATTTATCATGCCTTGCTTAGTTTGCTGTGCCGTCACCACATCCAGTCTAGCTCTTGCTAGCGCTGCTTCAGCGCGTTTCTGTTCAAATGCAGGGGAAGCACCTGCATCCACGCGTCTTGTGACAGCCTGATAGGTATATCGAGCAAGTGTTTCTGCCTCTTGTTGCGCGTCAATTAACGCTTGTTGCGCCAATACATCGATGTAGCGACGTGTCACTTCAGCCAGTACATCCAAGGTGTGCACTTGTTTTTGCGCTTCGACTAAGGTGGATTGCGCCTTAGCAAACGCCTTACGTGAGTTGAGTTTATTGCCCAATTCAATGACCGACGACAATGTGAGAGTCAACTCGGTGTCCTTAATGCCAGAGACCTCGCCTGTTCCTAAGAAGTTTTCCATTTCAATGCCTACGTTGAGGGCTGGTTTGAGAGAAGCAGTTTTAATTTCTCCCTCAATCGCTTGTTGCCTATATGTGAACTCATGCAACTCGGGTGAATTCGCTAATGTTCGCTGTATGGCGCTTTGCAAGGTCATTTCGCGATTGGTGATACTGTTTGTTTGTGCTACTACCACGGTGTGTGTTGTCAAAAGAACAAGCATCGTGAAAATCACCCAAGCGTGCACACGCATAGGGCGACTCAATGAAAAATGCATCATTGTTTTATTCCTAAATTATCAAAAAAATATATATCGCCAAACTGTTGGCGAACGGTGTTTGATTAGTTCAGGGTTATGCTTTAGGTGGGCGTAGTAATTGCGTGATCGGTGCATCTATTACTTTTGATAAGTAATAGAAATTGTGATGGGTGGCAACAGAATCGAGTTCGATACCATTGGTGCTTACAATCCATTGGGCATGGGTTCCGTGACAATGGCCACAGTGGTGGCAATCAGCAGGATTGTGAGATTTATCTACGGGGACGTTATCAGCATCAGGTTGTTCGCTAGATTTTAGTTGAACCTGCGCATGTTCAGTAGCGATGTTATCGCCCAATTGATGTTCGTGTATTTCATTTAGATGTTGTGAGTCGACAGTATGAGAATCCAATGTATTGGCGACAGCAGAAAACGACTGAAACAAAATCAGCGAAATCAGCAGGTAACTTGTCACCCTTACACTAAACATATCTATCTACTCTCATCTTTTTCATATTAACAGGTAATCGAACTAAGACCAATCGACCAACCTAAACAAAGTATTTCAATCATTACATTACTCATCACGACAATCTTCATTGGCAAATTCAATTTCAATGGTAGTGTGCACAAAATCAAACTCATCAAGACCTTGGCGAAGTTCGTCTTTAAGCGTTCTCAATTGAGAAACCGAAACATCTTGTTTCAACTCCACATGTGCCGTCATGACGCTATGTTCACCGTCCAAAGACCAGATATGAAAATGATGTATATCCGCCACATCATCAAATGACATGAGTACTTTACGCACTTCCTCCATCTGCTTAGCATCGGGCGTGGCTTGCAGGAATAACAATAAGGTTTCTTTTAGATTTCTAACTACATTGAATAAAATGAATAACGTGAAGCCAATGGATAAGATAGGATCTAAAATTGGCCATGGCTTAAACATCAGCACGATCGATACGATCAGCACTGCCACCCAACCCAAAACATCTTCAAGCAAATGCCAGTTTAAAATACGTTCGTTTAAGGAATTCCCTTCGCTAAGTTTATACGCAGCAAATCCATTAACGGCGATGCCAAAAATTGACAGGAGTATCATGCCTTCGACTTGCGGCATTTCGGGTGCAGAAAGCCTTGGGATAGCTTCGAATAAGATCCATATTGAGCCAGTCGTTAACACTAACCCGTTAATCAATGCACCAAGAAGTGAAAAGCGTTTATAGCCATAGGAAAATGTATTGGTTGCTTGTTTATCACTGAGTTTATTTAAGCCCCAAGCGGTGCCAATGGATAAACTATCGCCCAAATCATGCACTGCGTCGGCCATAATAGCCGTGCTGTTTGTCAGCCACCCGCCGATAAATTCAATGATAGTGAACACGACATTCAAGAAAAATGCCCAGCCAATACGTTTTGATGCGCTGTTATCACTGTGACTGTGGTTATGATTATGCATGGTTGATTTTGTCCAATATCGCTTGATTTTCAGCACTGATTGGCAGTCGCTTAAAGGGGCTGATGTCAGTGCCACCTGTATTCCCTTTAGGTACAAGGCCGATAGCTGTTTTGGTTGCAGCACCAACTATTCTTATTACTTGTCCAAAAACGGCTCTCCAATCTTTGTTTAGAAGACCGTGTCGCAGCATTTTACAATGAATTAAACAATGATAATAAGTAGAGTGCTGACCAATTACATGCGCATCCTCCAGCGCTGCAAATGCCTGCCTCTCATTATTGTTAGACATTGCATCTGAGTAATCTGTTAATTTGGAATCGATATGTGGCTTAACCGCTTTGTTGTATGTCATAGTGGATCACCCGCTTTACCTTTCTGTACTTCGCTATTAAGTACTTCCTGCTTGGCATCTTTGAGGATCATCCACGCTCCGCGCAGCACGACAATCGACACAATACAGCCGATAACCAAATCCGGTACTCTGCTATCAAGCCATACCACTAAAACTCCGGCGATAATGACACCCATGTTGGCGATGACATCGTTGGCCGAAAAAATCCAGCTGGCTCGCATATGTACTTCGTCGTTTTTATGATTACGAATGATCACCAAGCAAACGACGTTTGCAATTAGTGCAATGAACCCCATTCCTATCATTAGTGATGAGATAGGCTCACTGCCCAAGAATAACCTTCTGGTAATATCAATAAGAATAATTACGCCCAGCAATAGCTGAAAGTAACCACTGATTTTCGCAGCTTTGGCTTTGTGAAGTATAGATTTGCCCACAGCATAAATACCTATGCCGTATACAACGGCATCCGCTAGCATGTCCATAGAGTCTGCTATTAAAGCAGTAGAGTCAGCCAAAATACCCACGGTCATCTCAACGAAAAACATCGTCGCATTGATGCCGAGCAGCCAATACAGAACCCGTTTTTGTGAGGCATCTTTGATTTCCACTTCACAGCCGCAACCACTCATTGTTCAACTCTTATTCCCAAAACTATAGGTACAGTGTAAAGTCTATACCTAGTATAGAGTCAACAACACAAAGGCACGTTTATGAAAATAGGTGAGCTATCAAAAAAAAGTGGGTGTTCTATTCAGACGATCCGTTTTTATGAAAAACAGGATTTGTTTGAGGCTTGCAATCGCAGTGAAGGCAACTACAGAATTTACGACGCATCATCGTTGAGAGCACTGCGATTCATTAAACAATGTCGCTCATTAGATTTGACCATAATAGAAATTAAACAGCTGTTGGATACAAAAAATAATCCCGATAAAAGTTGTTCTAGTGTGAACAATTTGATCCATCAACATATGGTTGACGTCACGCATCGCATTGCAGAGCTTGAGGAGCTAAAGGCTACCCTATCTGAGATAGCCTCGGCATGCACAGATGATAGAAAAGTTAAAGAATGTGGGGTATTGCAGTTGCTTGAAGAGTGATACTTATATCTACAAGTCTTGTAGTTTACGTTTGCCTAAGGTTTCATAATTGTACATGGTTCGCTAATTGATATTAGATAAAGAATAAATAGCTATGTCCGCATTTTTGGGCTAAGCAGTCGTTCGACTGAGGTAGGTCGAATGTCCGTTGATCGCTCAAAGGCGACCTTAGAGAATTACGTTAACTCATAAAGGGGCAGAAACGAGTTACGCTTGAATGACTATACATGGCACTTAGCCGAACTTCGGTAGCAATACGTATATTTGATCTATATTGCTTTCATTAATTCAATTGACTGTTCAGATATATACATACCTTATGTAATTGACTGAGACATCCCGAGGATAAAAAACTTAATGCGGAAGCTCCTCCAAATGCCCTATTTGGCTTGTGCACCCATTCATTAGCTTGCTCCCTTTTTGGAAATAAGAGTCCTAGGTTTTTATACATAATTATGAAACAGGAAATACGCTCGAGTGTCTCCGTGCTGAGAGATGAAGATTCATTGCGTTGCCAGTCTTTGAAAATTTCAGGGCGAGGACTTCCTAAAAAAGCTATTTGGTGAGCTTCTGTAACATTCCATTCGAACATAATATTAAAAAAAGTTTTTAATGCCACTTGAGCGACTTGTTCTGATTTTATATCTAATTGATTAGGTTTAAGTGGCATAGCTTTCTAAATTATTCTTAATCAGTATTGAATAAGTTTAATCTAAGGGGAAATTAATGAAAAGCAATGTTTTACCAATACATACAAGTCTAACTTTCCATAGAAAGGTTAATTTTAGTTAAACCGTAACCTACTTAAAGTTTATAGATAATATGTCATTTATTGATAGTAATAACTACTTTATGGAAGTTGTGTTTAGTATTGCCTTATAGTTTCTGATTTATTTAAAAGTATAGAACTCTAAGTATGACTAAACACATATAGTGTAAATTAAAGTATAGTTTTTTGAGTATGAATAAAAATTACTTTGTTCACACCGCGTGCCATGGAACCATCTCCTATAAATGTTAGATTAAACCAGCGACTTTACGCGCTTGGTCTAGGTCAAATTCTTTATCATTAATCTTTAAATAGCTGCGACTTTCATCGCGAACTACAGTTGCTTCTATTACACCTGGTAAAGCAACTAACTGAGAAGCAAGTACTTGAGCATGCTCTTCAGAATCTAATTTGGTCATTAAACTAATAACTTTACTTTTGGGTGGGACTTGCATTTTCCACGCAATAATAAGCCATATTAACCCAACAAGTGCCGCTGCCGCAAACACAGCTTGCGTCGTTGTAGTTTGTGCTACATAGCCACCTAACATACCGCCTAAAAAGGCGCCTAAAAACTGACTAGATGAGTAGCCTCCCATTGCTGAACCTTTTTGGCTTGCAGGTGCTATTCGCGATACAAGCGCAGGCATAGTGGCTTCTAAAAAGTTAAACGCCACAAAATAAAGCAGCATACACACAGCAATGCCTACTACACTATTAACCCATACCGACATTGCTAACATACTAATAGTTAACAAGGCTACCGAGCCAATAAATGCTTGTTTTTCTTTCTCTTTTTTAATGGCCACAATCATTATTGGTACCATTAATAAAAATGCTAAAAATAGCACTGGAATATACAAATACCAGTGATGGTCGGCAACCAAGCCATCTTTAATTAATTGACTCGGCAGTACCACAAAAATTGTGGTTAGCGTTAAATGCAATAACAATACACCTGCATTTAATCGTGCTAACTGAGGGTGTTTAATTAATTTTTTAATGTCGCTGAAGCTTGCTAATGTATCGCCTTTGGGCGCTTTATTTACCGCCTTTGGCACTAGCATGGTCACTATAAATATACCAAAGACAGCTAAAATAGCAGTCAACCAAAATACACCAGCAATACCCCACGAAGCGGCGACAATTGGCCCAAGTAACATAGCAAAGGCAAAGCTCATTCCTATGCTCATACCAATAACGGCCATTACTTTTGGTCGTTGCTCATCACGGCTTAAATCTGAAGCAAACGCGAGTAGCGCACTGGCTATTGCGCCCATACCTTGTAAAGCACGGCCTACGGTAACCATTTGGATAGAGTCAGCTAATGCAGCAACTACAGAGCCTATAGCAAATACAACTAAGCCACCAACAATAACCTTTTTACGACCAATCTTATCGGATAATCGACCCATAGGTATTTGTAATACAGCTTGCGTTAAACCATACGCACCAATGGCAAAACCAATCCAAATAGGCGAAAAACCTTCAAGCGATTGTCCATAGATAGCCAATACAGGCATCAGCATAAACAAGCCGAGCATTCTAAATGCAAACACACTCGCCAGTGATACAGCGGCGCGTTTTTCTCGTGAATTAAGTGAAGATGCGGTCATTATCTGCGTGATCTTACTCTATGAAAAATTGAGGTTGGGATTCTACCATAAGCTTGGCAATAATTAATCGCCTATAAGTAAGGATTTTTCATTGATCAAGGATTAATATTGCTTCGTATTATGCGATACTGAGTAAATAACTTTGGTAATAAACGAGATAGCATGGAAAACATTGAAGTCCGAGGCGCCCGAACGCACAATTTAAAAGACATCAGCCTAACCATCCCACGTGATAAATTAATAGTTATTACGGGTCTATCTGGTTCGGGGAAGTCATCACTTGCATTTGATACGCTTTATGCAGAAGGACAACGCCGATATGTTGAATCACTCTCTGCGTACGCAAGACAATTTTTATCGCTCATGGAAAAGCCTGATGTGGATCACATCGAAGGCCTCTCTCCTGCCATTTCTATTGAGCAAAAGTCAACGTCTCATAACCCGCGTTCAACCGTAGGTACTATTACCGAAATTTACGATTATTTACGACTTATGTTTGCCCGCGTTGGCGAACCACGATGCCCTACACATGATTTACCACTTGCTGCGCAAACAGTTAGCCAAATGGTAGATACTGTTTTGGCTCTACCTGAGGGCAGTAAATTAATGCTGCTTGCGCCAATAGTAAAAGAGCGTAAAGGTGAGCATGTTAAGTTATTAGAACAGCTATCTAGCCAAGGTTATATTCGCGCCCGTATAGACGGTGAAGTATGTGACTTATCCGATCCTCCAACGCTTGAGCTTCATAAAAAACATACAATAGAAGTTGTTGTAGACAGGTTTAAAGTAAAAGATGGCTTACAACAACGCTTAGCAGAATCGTTCGAAACTGCACTTGAAATGTCTAATGGTGTTGCACATGTAGCATACATGGACGATAGCAGCGCTGAAGAGATTCTATTTTCAGCAAATTTTGCCTGCCCTACTTGTGGCTATGCAATGACTGAACTTGAGCCGCGTTTGTTTTCGTTTAATAACCCTGCTGGTGCGTGCCAAACCTGTGATGGTTTAGGTATACGTCAATATTTTGATCCTAATCGCGTAGTGCATAACCCAGAGTTAAGCCTTGCTGGCGGTGCAATTAAAGGCTGGGATAAACGCAGCTTTTATTACTATCAAATGCTGCAAGCGGTTGCGGATCATTACAATTTTGATTTAGATGTGCCTTATCAAGATTTAGACAGCGAATCGAAAAAAATTATTTTAGATGGCTCTGGTAGCACTAAAATTGCGTTTAATTACCGTAACGACCGTGGCGATTTAATTACGCGTAACCATGAGTTTGAAGGCGTTTTAAATAACATGAATCGGCGCTACCGCGAGACCGAGTCAAACTCTGTACGCGAAGAACTTGCTAAATACCAAACAAGCCAAGCGTGTCCTAGCTGTCATGGCTCGCGCTTACGCGAAGAATCTCGAAATGTATTTATTGGACAAACCAACTTACCTGCAATCACATGCATGAGTATTGGTGAAGCCATGGAATTTTTTGAAGGTTTAGAATTAACCGGACAAAAAGGCCAAATAGCTGAAAAAATATTAAAAGAAATTCGCGACCGCTTATCGTTTTTAATTAACGTTGGCCTAAATTATTTATCACTTGAACGTAGCGCCGATACATTATCAGGTGGTGAGGCTCAACGCATCCGCTTAGCCAGTCAAATTGGTGCCGGTCTTGTAGGTGTAATGTACGTACTAGATGAGCCATCAATTGGATTACATCAACGCGATAACGACCGCTTACTACAAACACTAATCCATTTACGCGACTTAGGTAACACCGTTATTGTGGTAGAGCACGATGAAGATGCTATTCGTGCTGCAGATCATATTATTGATATTGGTCCAGGTGCGGGTGTTCATGGTGGGCATATTATTGCTCAAGGTACGCGCGACGATATTTTAGCAAGCAAAGAGTCTGTTACGGGCCAATTTTTATCAGGCGTACGTAGAATAGAAATACCAAAAGAACGTCACCCAACGAACGATAAATGGCTAGAGCTATTTGGCGCAACGGGTAATAACCTTAAAAATGTGGATTTAAAAATCCCATTTGGTTTAATGACCTGTGTGACAGGTGTATCGGGCTCAGGTAAATCAACGCTAATAAACGATACTTTATTTAAACTTGCTCATACAGAGCTAAATGGCGCAACCACTGCCGAAGCGGCACCGTATAAATCAATTAGCGGTTTAGATCATTTTGATAAAGTGATCGATATTGATCAAAGCCCAATTGGTCGTACTCCTCGTTCAAATCCGGCAACCTACACAGGTATATTTACCGGTATTCGTGAGTTATTTGCAGGCACACAAGAAGCGCGTTCACGTGGCTACAAAGTAGGTCGCTTTAGCTTTAACGTTAAAGGTGGACGCTGTGAAGCGTGCCAAGGTGACGGCTTAATTAAAGTTGAAATGCACTTTTTACCTGATGTGTATGTACCGTGTGATGTATGTAAGAGCAAACGCTATAACCGTGAAACGCTCGAAGTCCAATACAAAGGTAAAAACATACACCAAGTACTTGAAATGACTGTTGAAGACGCGCATGAGTATTTTGACAAAATACCGGCTATTGCCCGCAAGCTTAAAACCTTAATGGACGTTGGTTTATCGTATGTCCGCTTAGGTCAAGCCGCTACCACGCTTTCAGGTGGTGAGGCGCAACGTGTAAAACTAGCACGCGAGCTATCAAAGCGTGATACTGGTAAAACACTCTACATATTAGATGAGCCAACAACAGGCTTACACTTTGCTGATATTGAACAGCTGCTTGTTGTACTTCATCGCTTGCGCGACCACGGAAATACAATTGTTGTTATTGAGCACAACCTCGATGTTATTAAAACAGCAGATTGGGTGATAGATTTAGGACCTGAAGGCGGAGCTGGCGGTGGTGAAATACTCATTGCTGGTACGCCAGAAGAAGTGGCCGAATGTGAGCGTTCGCACACAGGTCATTACCTAAAGCCATTGCTTTAATACCAATAAAAAACACCAAGTAGTTTAACTACTTGGTGTTTTTTATATTTAGCTCCCGACTGTTAGTCCTTGATAAACTTTTTATTCATCCCAACTAATTTGTATAATTTGCATATCTTTGTATTTAGCACCCGTGAATAAAATTTCGTTATCTGAACTCACTTCAAAGCCAATAGGTCGAAAGTCCACGTGAATATCTTGTATAGTTTGATCGTGTAAATTTAGTCTAGCGACTCTAGAAATAGAATCTGAATAATAGAAATAGTCTTTGCTAACTCCATACGCAACTGACTTTTTGGCGTTTTTAGGTAATTCCCAGCTTTGCCTATCTGAAAGGCGAATTAACTGATTATCATTGGTTACGTACCCGTTACCTTTACTATCTGAAATGAGTTTATTAGCTTTTATACCTTCTATTACACGTGTATCACGTGTTACTAAATTAAATTCTGCCAATATATTTTTTGAACCAAGTCGCTTAACATAAATAATGCTGTCGCTATTTTTTGACCAAATATAGCTTACTATTTTATGCTTATTAAATTCTTCAAATGGATAAAATTTTTGAGCGTTTACGTCATAAAGTGAAAAACCTTTATTTTTCATGAATATCATGCGTTGCTTATTAGGAGAGGCTCTTAGTCCTCCTAATAAAAAAGTTGATGAGCCATCATCGTAATTAAAAAAGCTAAGTTGCTTTGTAAGACCATTTTGAGAGAGCCACAATTGACTGCTGCCAGAACGCTCGGATACAAAAACATGTGCTGTCCCTTCCTTATTAATTATTTCAGCAATGTTGTACTCGTCTTTATCACTTTTATAAAGTGCTTCATACTCAGGATTATCACCAAAAGGGTCTGTAGCTTTAATAAGCGAGTATGCCTGTGTCATATTTTCCGAGTAAAATAGGCTGTTAGCAGATTGAACTGCAATATAATAAGGTGAGATTGCTGGGGTAACCGTTAGTGTGCGTTTAATAATATTATTTTCATCAAACACAATGGTTGAAAGGTCAGAGTCTTCAAAAACAATCACGCCTTTATCGTCTGCAAGCCAGTCAAACGCGAAGCTAATTATGCTTTTCTTTGCTTTAAATAACCGCTTGGTTTCATGGGTCTCAAAGTTGTAGCTAAATACAGAAAAAGGCTTACCCTTTTGACTAAGTACATATGCTATTTTACTACCAGAATGAGATAAACGAGGCATGATTACGCCATACATGACGCCTGGTGGTGGGATCACTATGAATTCTTTTTTAAGTTCTAAATCATATTTATATAAACCTGAACCCTCATGCTCATTTTTATATTCGGTGTAATAAATATGCTCACCACGTTCGTCTACTTGCGCATAACCTGTGTATCTAAGGTCGCACTTTTTAATTAAAGTAGCCTCTCCTATAACAGGAAACTGGCTTAAATCAACGAGAACCATTTCACACTTTTGCTGCTTTAAGTTGGTCGCTTGTAACAACACAGAGTGCTGATTTAACTGCCACGATAAAATAGATACTTGAAAGCCAGGATAGGTAATTTCAACTTCCCTTTGATCAGATAGTCGCTTTACAAATGCATGCATTATGTCATTTTCAGGTTCAACATTTGTATAAGCTAAATATTGTTTATCTGAGGACATCTCAGGGTGAACCTCACTGCCTATATTCCACGTGCTTGCTACCTTATTAACCGTGATCTGTTTAATCTTTTCGCTAGAAGGTGCATTAATAAAAAACAACCCAAACCATACTAAAGAGCACAGGCAAATAATGACGAATAAAGAATAAATCAAAAACTTTTTACTATTCTTTTTTTGAACTGGTTGAGAAGTAGTTGCAGTAGCTATCTCTTCATTTTTGGCTGAAATACCCGGTGAATCAGGCAAAATGTTTACAGGCTCATTAGAAACGTTTGCTTGCGTTAAACGCTCAGGTATTACTGTTAGGCTATATCCTTTACGGTAATGCGTTTTTAAAAGCGGTGATTTTTCAATTGGGTGGGCAAGCTGCTTTCTTAACTCTGAGATTGCACGGTTAATCGCATTATCATCAACAAAGCTCTGTTGCCAAACACACTCAATAAGCTCTTGGCGGGAAACAATTTGTTGAGGCTTGTCTATAAAGTGAAGTAATAGCTTTACTAAGAGTGGATCTAATTCCCTTTCTAAATGGTTTGAAGTAATCACACAGCGATTACTAATAAATTGCCAAGGTCCGATTTGATAATTCATAGTCTTTACGTATTTTTATTTTTATAAACCGTATCACACCTACACTTTCTTTTATAGAAAAAGCATTTTAAACCTTATATTAGCATTATAAGGTTTAAGGCTAACCCTCTAAATTAAAACAATTATTTAATTTAAAAACCTTATCTATTAATTGCTCATAACTAGATAAGCGACTCTCAATAAATTCAGCGATATTCTTTAAACCGTCATCAACAAGCAGCTTAGTAAAAAATCATTTGTGATTCTAAATTGGCTGCAATTAAAAATATAAAAGGTTTAATTATGAATAGCACAATGAAAAAAGTACTACCGGCTTTACTACTAACAACTGCTTTTAATACAACTTCAGTTATTGCAGCTGACGCTAAACAACACACCGTTCAAAGTAATTTTAATCAATGCATAATTGGTGAAAGCGTAGAAGCGATTAACCCAGTTAATAAAAAGCAGCAAGAAACAAACAACATAGACGCCACTGAGTCTTTAAAAAGTAATGTTGATACACAAACGTTACTTTCTTCGATAGATGAAAAAATATCAGCTGAGCTTGACTCTTCAATGAGCAAAATAAACTCGCAAATTGATAAAAACCTTTCAAAGGTAACATCCTCAATCACTGCATATTTCAGCACTGTGTTATCGAACTAAAAACAATAAAATTAAAAGTTACATAAAGGAATTATCATGAAAAAATTCACAAAAAAATTAGTATCTGCCAGCGTATTACTTAGCTGTAGTCTTTTAGCAAATACAGCACAGGCTCAAAGCTCTGTATGGCAAGTAAGCAATGGTAATGACTCACTATTTATTGGCGGTACAGTTCACATACTACCTAAAGCTGAAATGCCACTACCCGCTGAGTTTAACCATGCTTATGAACAAGCAGATACGATTATTTTAGAAGCACCGATAACTGACCCAGCCGACACCAATGCACAAATGCAAATGTTAGGCGCACTATCGTATACAAATAACGAAACGTTAAGTCAAAAACTAGAACCCGAGATTAAGGCATCACTTGAAAATAAGCTTAGCGAGTTTGGCGCTAACCTCGCTAAGTTAGATGGTTTTCGCCCTGCTATGGTTAGTATTGTCTTAATGTCGATGGAGCTTCAAAAGCAAAATTTAATGGGTGAAGGGGTTGATGCTTACTTTACTAAAAAAGCGACTGAAGATAACAAAACAAAAAATTACTTAGAAACAATCGAATTTCAGTTAGAGCTTTTTAAAACAATGGGTCAAGGCAACGAAAACGATTTCATTAAACGTAACTTAGCCGAGCTTCACAACTATGGCGATATGTTTAAAGGACTTTTAGCTGCCTGGCGCAAAGGTGATACAGACACACTGAATAAAGTGGCACTTGAAGATATGCAGAAAAATGATCCGAATAGTTACAAACAAATCATTACAGATAGAAATAATGATTGGTTACCAAAAGTAGAAGCCATGTTTAACAACGACAAAAATGAGTTTGTACTTGTTGGAGTTGCCCATCTTGCAGGACAAGATAGTTTACTTACCTTACTTGAAAACAAGGGCTATAAAGTTTCTTTAGTTGATATTGATAGCACGGCAGATATAACAGTAAGAGGGGCTGAATAATGGATAAAACAGACAAACTAGCTATATCGCTACTGTTTCTATTTGGGTCTATCATGTTGATATGTGCTATATAAAAAATGCCGCTAACAAGCGGCATTTTTTATTTTAGTAAACTTACCCGCGAGGAATAAAACCAAGCGCATCGTATACCGATTTCAATGTTTTCTCAGCACGTACACTTGCTTTTTCAGCACCTGACTTCATTATGCCATCAAGTAGGTTTTGATCTTCTCTGATCTCTTTAAAGCGTGCTTGAATTGGCTCAATCATATTTACAACTGCATCTGCTGTATCTTTCTTTAAATGGCCATACATTTTATCTTCATACTCAGGAACTAGGTCTTCAATTGAGCGCTTAGTTGCAACACTCAATAAAGTAAGCAAGTTTGATACGCCAGGCTTTTCTGTGCGATCAAAATATATACGTGCTTGTTCATCTGAATCAGTTACTGCTTTTTTAAGCTTTTTCACAATTTGCTTAGGCTCATCTAATAACATGATGTAACCATTTGGGTTTTCGTCAGACTTAGACATTTTTTTAAGTGGATCTTGCAAGCTCATTACGCGTGCACCAAACTCAGGGATATACGGCTCTGGTAATTTAAATACGTCGCCATATAAATTATTAAAGCGTGTGGCTATATCGCGAGTCAGCTCTAAGTGTTGCTTTTGATCATCCCCTACTGGCACTTGATCAGCTTGGTATAATAAAATATCTGCAGCTTGCAATACCGGATATGAAAATAAGCCCACGTTTACGTTATTTGCGTGCTTAGATGACTTGTCTTTAAACTGAGTCATTCGATTAAGCTCACCCATTTGCGCGTAACAATTTAATACCCACGCTAATTGTGCGTGCTCAGGTACTTGCGATTGTACAAATAACGCAGATTTTTCAGGATCAATGCCACATGCCGCGTAAAGAGCAATACCATCTAACACTCGAGAGCGCAGTAATTCAGGCTCTTGGCGAACCGTAATAGCGTGTAAGTCTACTAACATAAAGAAACTTTCGTGGTCTTCCTGTAACTTTAGCCACTGGTTAATAGCGCCAACATAGTTGCCTATTGTCATACCACCGGTTGGCTGAATGCCGCTTAAAACTACTGGTTTACTCATGATTTTCCTTTATTTTGCTTAATGAATAATATTTAACGCTGCGTTAGAACAGGTATTATATCTAAGAAGTTATCGCATAGGTACTGCGGATTATAATCCTCAAGACTTTCACCTTGGTTATAGCCATAACTAAGTGCAATTACGTCTATATTAGCGGCTTTAGCTGCAAGTATATCGCTTTTAGAATCACCTATCATTATTGCTTTATTAGGCTGCGCATTTAGCTTTTTGCAGGCAAATAGCAATGGTTCTGGCGATGGTTTTTTTGCCATGTCGTCACCGCATACAACCACATCAAAATGACTCGTTAGTGCCAATTTTTCGAGTAGTTTCTCTGTAAAAATTCGAGACTTATTAGTGATTAATGCTTTAGGCATACCGCGAAGTGCTGCAAGCCCTGTTTCTACATGTTGGTACAAAACACTATACTCACCAACTTGTTGTTCATAATACTTATAGAACTGTAATATTGCTTTACCACTAAGTGACTCATCTAGATTTTCACTCACTTGCATATCGCCACTCAAAGCGCGTTTTACAAGGACTTCAACACCATTACCAATCCAACTTTCAACCAAGCGTTGACTAACAATAGGAAAAGCAAAATCGCTCAAGGTTAAATTAATAGCGATATACAAGTCGTAAACGCTATCAACCAAAGTACCATCTAAATCAAATAAGGCGACATCGTACTTCATTACTTAACACTTCCAAGCTGCTCACGCATTTGATCAATCACCACTTTGTAATCAGGTTGATTAAAAATAGCTGAGCCTGCAACAAACATATCAGCACCCGCTCGAGCCGCTGCTGCAATATTATCGACTTTAATACCACCATCAACCTCTAAGCGAATATCTCGGCCTGATTCAATAATACGCTGTTTTGCTTGGCGTAATTTTTCAAGCGTATGAGGGATAAAGCTTTGCCCGCCAAACCCAGGATTTACCGACATTAGTAAAATGGTATCTAGCTTATCAATAACATGATCTAAATAACTTAGGCTTGTTGCTGGATTAAACACTAAGCCTGCTTTACAACCGTGATCTTTAATTAACTGTATTGTACGATCGACGTGCTCACTGGCTTCAGGATGAAAAGTAATAATAGAAGCACCAGCCTCAGCAAATAAAGGTATTATGCTATCTACAGGCTTAACCATTAAATGTACGTCGATAGGTGCTGTAATACCGTAATCTCTTAGTGCTTTACACACCATAGGACCAATTGTGAGATTAGGTACATAGTGATTATCCATTACATCAAAGTGAACCACGTCAGCACCCGCTTCGAGAACTTTATCAACATCTTCGCCTAGCTTTGCAAAATCAGCAGACAAAATAGAAGGGGCTATTAAATATTTTTGCTCTGGGTTAAACATGATTAACTCCATCAATAAATAGTGTATTGCGTTAATGTAACTTAATTGAAGATGTTACCCAAGTAATATGGCGTGATAGCCCCCATTTTAGGTAACTTTAAGTTTGATATTTAACCAATATTTGCTATGATTAAAAAAGTAACAAATTATTGGATTTCATCATGCGTGCTTTTAAAATTGGGATATTAATTGCGTCGGCATTACTGCTTATCGGGGCGTTTAGCTTTGGTTCAAGCTCTGAGCAAGAATTAAGCTCAGTGAGTAATTGTCATAATACACAACTGATAAGTGCTCAAAACACTTTAACTGCGTGTATTAAAGCTGAAGAAGAGTCATCATGGTTTTCGTGGTTAACTGGCGATAGCCGTAGTGCTCAGTTTCATTACCTTGATTTACTGGAACTACTTACTAGTTCTGAAGATTCTAAAAACGCTCCTTCTTTAAAACCTTTATTTTAAATAATGCTACAATTTTTTAGCGCGTTGCAAAGTGTGCTAGCTGCATTTTTTGGTGTTCAGTCTGAAAATAAACGCCAAGTCGATTTTAAACAACACTCTCCTTTATCCATCATTTTAATTGCGATTGTACTATTTGTTGCTTTTGTTATCGCAATTTACGCAGTGGTTGCTTGGGTGCTAAATACATAGCCATCAACTCGTCAACTTTATTTCTAGAGCCTCCTTTGGGGCTAATAGTGCGCTTTACTTGAATTTGTTCAAGCGATGCTTGGCTATAAATTTTACGCGTCCACACGGTATCGTGGTTTGAAATAAGCACAGGTGTGTTATTTTCAAATGCGGCTTGTTCTGCCAAATTAGCTAAGTTAGCCTGATCATCTAAATTAAACCCCCCTTTAGCGTAAGACGTAAAAGAAGCCGTTTTACTTAATGGTACATAAGGTGGGTCGCAATAAATAACAGCATTGTTAGGCACTAACTTAAAAACGTCATCGTAATCTAAACAAGTGAACGTTGCTTTTTGTGCTTTTTCAGCAAAAAAATACATTTCTTTTTCAGGAAAGTAAGGCTTTTTATACTTACCAAAAGGCACATTAAAAATGCCTTTTAAATTATACCTACACAGTCCGTTGTAACCATGGCGGTTCATGTATAAAAACAAGATTGAACGTTCGTATACATCACGACTTTGATTAAACTGCACACGATATTCGTAATACGCATCTGCGTGATTATTCAAATCAACAAATAGCTTTTTAGCGTCACTAATAAGCTCATCTGGAGAGCTTTTAAGCTCTTTATATAAGTTAATTAAGTCTGCATTGATATCGTTGAGGATATAGTGCTTAAAGTCACTATTTAAAAACACAGAGCCTGCACCAACAAAAGGTTCAACCAAAGTATCAGCATGCTTGCTAGCTTGGTTTAATCGCGCATTAATGTTTTCAACTAGGCTGTATTTTCCGCCGGCCCATTTAAGGAAGGCTCTACTTTTTTGCTGCATTGGCTCTTTACTTCAATCTGGTGTTGCGCGATTTTACACTAAAGCAGTGTGTTTTACTGATCAACGACTGCTATTTCTTGCTTTATTTTACTAATTTTTTTATAGAAAGGTTTATTTTTTCTAACCCCTGGGGGTAAAGTATCCATTGCTGATTTTGCTTCGTTTATACTCTCAAAGCTGCCAAATGTAACAACCCACCATATTTGATTATTTCGCTTCGTTTGGTAAGTGTGTGCTTGCTGCTGTAGATTGAATTGAGCAATGAAATTATCGCGAACTTCCTGCTGAGTTACCGCTAATAATTGAATTACACTATTTGTATCTGCTTGCTGCATATACCAAATATTATCTTGGCTGATCTGAGTTTGCTCTGCTGTATTTACTTTCTCTACTTTTAGAGCTTTAGATACAACGTCACCTGCTTCACTGCTTTTGTTTTTAACGCTATTATCAATAGCATTGTCTAATACCTTAACGGTATTTGCAGGTTCGGTAAGACTTTGCATGATAGCAGGCACATCATTAATGTGTACGCTCTCAAGCTCAATATCTGGCTCAACTACTTCAGGGTCATTTAAGGTAACTACTGAGTCATTTTGCTTTATAACCGGCTCACTTACTTGCTCTACAGATATTGCTGTATTTAGGACTTGTGTTTCTTCCTGCTGATAATATTGTTGCCACCACTGCGTCATATCAGACTTATAAAGCAGACCAATAATTAAAAGCATAATTAACAACATCAAAATCAATAAGTGCAATCGCCAAGATACTTTATCTTTAACGATAATATCGGCTATGTGCTCACTAGGTTGCCAAGCAAGCAATAAACTGGGGTTACCATGAGCCTCGGCTAAAAAAGTACTAAAAACAGGGTCTTCATCATAAGGTAAATCAGTAAAGTACCACTGCAATAGCATCTTGCTTTCTCGAAGCGTCAGTGGCTCCAAGTAAATTTCGACAGCGTCATTTAAAGCAAGTTTAGACTGTGATGCAATTATGATATACAACGTATTAGGGCTATTTTTAGAAAGCAGCTCAAGCTCAATTAGTATCTCTTCAGATAGTTGCCTACCGCCATCAAGCACCCATAAACAAGGTCCGCACTGCTGTTGCTCAAGCAGCTGGTAATAGTTTTCAGGTAAACTTAAATTATGATCAACCAAAGGGGAATTAAAGCTTTGCTCTAATAAATCGCTCATTAGCTGAGCGTCAGTCATTTGTGCACTTACTTGCACAAACGCTTTATTAAAGTCATTGTATTTATCTGTAATGAAGGTTTCGAGCATATAACTTTTACCTAGCCCCGATGTGCCAAGTAAAACTATTAAATTTTGTCCGTACTCAAATTGCAGTGCGATTCTATCCACCAAAGCCGCACGGCTTGGTAAAATTTGTGACTGCATTTACTGCTCGATTAAGTCTCTAACTTGGTCATCAGAGACATCATCAACTAATGCACACTGGCCAAATTGGGTAGGTAGAATAAAGCGTATAGTGCCTCTTTTATTCTTTTTGTCCTTACGCATATGCGTTAGGAACTGCTCGCTAGTCATTTGCTTTGGAATTTCTGTTGGTAAATTATATAGCTCAAGCAGCTTAATAATTCGATCAACTTCACTTGCGCTCAAATCTTGGCGTGTCTTGGCAAGTTTAGCTGCTAATACCATGCCTGTTGCAACAGCTTCGCCATGTAACCAAACGCCGTAGCCCATTTCTGCCTCAATTGCATGGGCAAATGTATGACCTAAGTTTAATAAAGCACGTAAGCCATGCTCTTTTTCATCTTGCGCAACTATAAGTGCTTTTATTTCACAACATCTAAAAATAATATGCTGTAAGCACGTTTCATCTAGTTGCTGCAAATTAGCTACGTTTCGCTCTAAGTATGCAAATAATTCGGTATCGTAAATCAGACCATACTTAATTACTTCAGCCATACCTGCTGCAAACTCTCTTGCTGGTAGGGTGTGTAATGTTTGTGTATCAATAAAAACCGCTTGAGGCTGATAAAATGCCCCTATCATATTTTTACCTAAAGGATGATTTACTGCCGTTTTACCACCTACCGATGAATCAACCTGTGAAAGCACTGTCGTTGGTATTTGAATAAACGGTACGCCGCGCTGATAACACGCCGCTACAAAACCAGTTAGATCACCTATAACACCGCCACCTAACGCAATTAAGCACGTATCTCGGCCACAGTTATTTTGGAGTAAAAATGCTGATATTTTTTCAAACCATTCAAGTGATTTATATTGTTCACCGTCAGGAATAATAAAAGATAGCGGATTTTGATCTGCTAATGAGTCAAGTAACGCTTGTAAATATAAAGGCGCTATTGTGTCATTAGTAATGATGATAGGCCGACAATCACCAATATGGTGAACCAGGCGGCCATTATCTTGAAGTGCAGATTGCCCAATATAAATAGGATAACTTCGCTCGTCCAAATTAACTGTTAATTTAAGCATGCTTAGTTATTTCCTTATTATTGGTTTTTAAAAATCTAATTTCTCGATGATTTGGTTAGCAACAACTTTAGCGCTTTGCTCATCGGTACGTACAACAAAATCGGCAACTTCTTTGTATAGGGGCTCGCGTTCTTCTGCTAAGCGCTCTAGTACGTTACGAGGTGCTTCTTCAGTTTGCAGTAATGGGCGACGCTTGTCGCGTTGCGTGCGTGCAACTTGCTTTTCTATAGGTGTCTCTAGGTATACAACGATACCTCGAGCCGAAAGCTTGTTTCGAACTTCTTTGCTCATTACTGAACCACCACCGGTAGCAAGTACAATACCTTGCATCTCGGTTAAATCGCCAATAACAGACTCTTCTCGAAGTCTAAAGCCTTCTTCACCTTCAAGATCGAATACCCATGCAATATCTGCACCTGTGCGGCGTTCGATTTCTTGATCAGAATCAACAAATTCAAGGTGTAATTGGTCAGCGATGTGACGACCAATCGTGCTTTTGCCAGCCCCCATGGGGCCAACTAGAAATATATTACGTTTCTCAGCCATATCTTTTAGTACAAACAAACTCTAAAATTTGAAATAAAACCCCGCCTAACGACCTGGCCCCAAAATTAAGGAGGGGATTATCTCAGTAATTGCAGGGGTATTTCAAGTCAATTAGAATAAAAAGCCATATAACGAGCAATTAATCTAAATAATCACCCGTTGGTTAACATAAAACCACTGTATTTTAATCAATTTGTATTTTCGGTGTCACGAAAATAAGTAATTCACGCTTTTCATTAAACTCACTTGTGGTTTTAAATAGTCTTCCTACGTAAGGAATGTCACCTAAAATTGGCACTTTACTCGTAGTATTAATGATCTGCTGTTGGAAAATACCACCGAGTACTACGGTTTGGCCATTCTCGACTAACACTTGTGTTTGAATTTCTTGAGTATCAATAGACACAGCTTCACCAGTACCTGTTTGTACGGTATCACCACGTGTATCTTGAGTAATAATTAAATCTAGAATTACTTTATTATCAGGTGTGATATGAGGTGTAACTTCTAAGCTCAGTACCGCTTTTTTAAAGCTTACGGTAGTAGCACCGCTTGAAGCTGACTCAGTATAAGGAATTTCAGTACCTTGCTCTATTCGGGCTTTTTGCTGATTAGCCGCTATGATACGTGGACTAGCAATAATCTCGCCTTTATTCTCTTCCTCAAGCGCACTTAGTTCTAAATCAATCAGCGTACCGTTAGCCAGTTTTGCTATGTGTAAGCCAATGCTAGCCGCAGGGTTAGTGATAGGTAAATTTACATTTAATCGGTCTGAAATACTTGGTGCATTTGAAGTAGATGTCGCATTATAAATACCTTCTGCGCCTTCAAGAGAGCCTGAAATACCAACACTACTGCCTTGGTCACTAAAGCCCCAACGTACGCCTAAGTCTTCGGTAACGTTATCGCGTACCGTTACCATTCGAGATTCTATTACAACCTGCTGCACTGGAATATCAAGCGTTTCAATCATGCGGCGGATATTTTCTATACTCTTAACAGTATCTTTTACTAACAATGTATTTGTACGTTGATCAACAGATACACTACCACGGGCAGTTATAATACTGTTTGTATCTGTTTTTAATAAGTCAGCAAAATTTTCGGCTTTAGCATAGTTTAATCGGATGTATTCACTATATAGAGGCTCTAAGTCTTCAACTTGCTGTTTAGCTTTTAAATCTTTGGCTTCACGCGCTGCAAGTTCTTCTGCAGGCGCTACCATTAATATAGAGCCATCCATGCGCTTATCTAGCCCTTTAATACGTAGTACTACGTCAAGCGCTTGATCCCACGGTACACCATCTAGGCGCAACGTTATATTGCCCGTTACTGAATCACTGGTTACTAAGTTAAAGTCGTTGTAACCCGCGATAATTTGCAATGCTGCACGCACAGAGATATCTTGAAAATTTAAGGTCATAGGGCGACCTTGATACTCAACCCCACCATCTAAGTACGCATTTTGCGTTTCATCTTTTTCTACTGTCAACGTTAAAATATTATCTATTTGCTGATACGTAAACGTGAACTGAGCATTTGGTTCGATAACAACACGACTTAAACCATCTTCTTTAAAAGTCTCGATATTACTGACAACAGTACCAAAATCTAATACATCTAATTCATAAAGTAGATCGTCTAAAATATCGGTGTGATGAAAGTCAGCGTAAATTTTCCCGCCACTTTCATGGACTTCAATTGCAGCTTGAGTGTCTTGTAAAAATACAAGTACTTTTGCTTCACCCTTCTCACCACGTCTAAAATCAATTGACTGGATACGGTTAATGTAATTTCCACTTACATCACCTGAATCCAGCACTACATCTTCATTTTCAGATTCTGTAAGAGGGTTATCAGAGACACGTATCGATACTAAATTGTTATGAACTTCAGTCTCATAAATTTTTAATCTATCTAAGTTTACCGTTACCTTTAAACCACTGTTAGTTAAAACATTAGTAACACTGCTAATTCCAGCTTGATTAACTTCAACATCATTTAAACCAACCTCTAACTCTGCAGTATCAAAAAACATTTCGATTCGGGCTGGGCTATTAAACACTTGAACTTTTGGTTCAAAGGTTAACTCTTCATCAAAAACAAGCTGTAATTCAGTTTCGCCTTTAAGTAATGGATTATAACGAACATCATAAAGCAATGGCCCAGCTATGGCTGAGTTTACAGTGACTAAAGCAACAGCAGCCAGTAATGTCCGTGAAATACGATGAAGCCAAAGTACATCCTTATGCATCCTATTTTTACCTTTTTTATTATTAATTTGCGCCATCTGTTGCCGCCTCTAACATTTCTAATTTCGTCAGGCGCTCTTTCCAACAGCCAGACCCATCAGGGATTAATTCCACTAATTCTATATAGTCGTTGCTTACTCTTTTTACTTTGCCATCATAACTTCCAAGATAATTCCCTACCGTTACGCGGTGCAAAGTGTCATCTGTTGCTGTAATTAATGCCCATATTTGTCCACTAGAGCCAATTGTGCCTTTCATTGCTAAATTATCTAGCGGGTATTTCTCTAACGGTTCGCGGCGGCGCTCTTGATCTGGGTGCAAACAGTTTTTTACTTGCGTTAGTTTATTTTGAATAATCTCAGGCTGAGGCGCTACAAACGGGCTGCGTAGCTGACCAGCACTGTACTCAAATATTTCAAACTTTGTCAGTTCAGGGATCGACTCAACCCTTGGAGTTGTGCTTGCTTTTACCTGATCAATAAATTCTTTTTGCTCAGAAGTGTCATCATTACAACCCGCTAAAACAAATGCTATAGCTAAAGGTACTACGCGAAGGAGTTTCATTTTTTAACCCCTTCTTCATAACGATATGTTTTTGCAACAACACTGAATGTTAACTGTTTATCGCCCGATGATAAAATAGAAAAGTCATGTAAGCTTACAATCCGGGGTAACTGGGCCACTTTACCTACAAACTCACCAAACTCATGGTAGCTACCTATTACTTCGATTTTAATCGGCAGCTCGGTATAAAATTCTTTCTCAACTTCTGGCAGCCAACCTATTTTTAAAAAAGTCAGACCACTCGTTGTCCCAACATATGATAAATCATCAAGTAAACCAGGAGTTTCGTTCGAAGTGGGTAGACGCTTTAATAGCTGTGAAAACTTATCTTCCATTTCAATCATTTGTTGACGATATATTTCAAGCTTGCTCGCTACTGCATACTTAGTTCGATAAGTTGTTCGTAGTTCAACTTCTTTTGCCACGGCACTATGGTAGCTGTCAATTTCATCAGAAACTAATAGGCTATAACTAAAAAACAATACAAGGCCCGCAACAAATGTGCAGCAAATTGATTTAACAGCAATTGGCCAATCACCAATGTTATCAAGCTCTATTTCATTCCAATCAATTTCACTCAGTGCTTTAAAATCAAGGTTCATCGCTAACCTCACCAATTTTATCAAATGGTTTTACATAAAATTCCATATTAAAATCACTAAGTAAACGCGAAGATTGATCGCCTGCAACAATGCCCTGCATTGAAGGGTTCTCTAGTAAATATGAGCTTTGTACTTGGCGGAGCATTGTTGATAGGCGGTTATTAGATTCACTACGTCCTAAAACATGTATTTGGCTGCCTTTACGCTCCAGTTTTGTTAAATAAACACCACCTGGCACTATTTTGGCAACTTCATCCATTATTTGCGTACCCAAATTACGGCTGCTTTGCAATTCTTCAATGAGCCTCATACGCTGTTGTAAATTTTCCTTTCTTTTATCTAAGCTTCGTATTTCACTTATTTTTTTATCTAGCATGCTAATTTCTGAGCTTAAATAATTATTCTTTAAATTTTGACCGTCTTTTAAAGCACTATAAAAAGAGCTTAATAAATACATACTTGCAAAACAAAGTATAACGACACCAACAAGTATAGTTACAAATTTCTTTTTCGATTCTTCGCGTTGTGATTCACGCCAAGGCAGTAGATTTATATGTGGCATGTTGAAAAACTCCTTAATGCCAACCCTGTTGCAATTGCAAACTGCGTTTTGTGACGCTGCATTATATTACGATCTACCTTTGGGGAAATTTCCATATTTACAAAAGGCTCTGCAACAACTGAGTGGATACCGAGTTCTTCAATAAGCAATCGGTCGATACCTTTTATCATCGATGTACCGCCCGTTAATACAATATAATCTATTTGCTCTTTACCGCTGGTTGTTAAAAACATTTGCACAGCTCTGCGAACTTGTTGAAGTAACGAAGTTTGAAAAGGGGCTAATACTTCAAAGGTATAGTTTGGCGGTAAATCACCTGATGTTTTGCCTATTTCGGCTTCATCAAAGCCTTTATTATAATAAGCAACAATACTATTTGTATATTGATCGCCACCAAAAACTTGGTCACGGGTATAAATGGTTTCCCCAGCTTGCACAACACTCACAAGCATTAAAACTGCGCCAATATCGACCACAGCCACACACTTATTAAATGCATCGCTAGGTAATTGTTGATAGTAAACGTCCATAGCACGGCTCAATGCGTAGCTTTCTACATCTACTATTTTGGCTTCTAAATTTGCGGCTTCTAAAGCGCCCACCCGTGCTTCAACACTCTCAGTACGAGCAGCTGAAAGCAAAACATTCATTTTGCTAGGATCGGCCTCATTCGTCGAAAGCTTCTCAAAATCGAGGCTCACTTCATCAAGCGGGTAAGGGATTAAACTATCAGCTTCAATTTCAATTTGCGATTCAAGTTCAGCATCTGTTAACGATACATCCATGAAGATCACTTTTGTAATAACTGTTTGGCCAGAAACAGCCACTGCAGCAGATTTTAACGACTTCGGTAATTTTTTTCTTAATTTTGTAATAACGTTACCAATCGCTTCAATATCTTGGATTGTGCGCTCACTCATCGCACCTTTTGGCATCGGCTCAATTGCAAGTGCTTCTAGTCGAAATCCAGTTTCAATTTCACGTAAAAGCACCGCTTTGATAGAGTGCGATCCAATATCAATTCCTACCATCATCGGGGACGGTTTTTGAAATAGTTGACTTAGCATGTTTCAACTTGGCCTTTGTTTTAATAATAAACAAGTTATAATTTTTATCTGAAAAAATATTATTCATTTTTTAATCAATATATACTAGCAGTCAAAACTCGCAATTGGGAGTCCATTTAGGGAAATATAAGTGATTTTATTAAAACGAACTTTACAATTTTTTATCATTTGTGTATTAATTGGTCTGATCACTTTGGTCAGTCTTTATTACTACGTTAAACCTGATATCCCCAGTGTGCAAGTTTTAAAAGACGTGCAATTACAAACTCCTATGCAAGTATTCACAAAAGATGGGCTTTTAATCAATCAATTTGGTGAAAAGCGTCGTATTCCAGTGACTATTGATGAAATTCCTCAAACCCTCATTAATGCATTTTTAGCGACAGAAGATAATCGATTTTACGATCATATAGGCATAGATCCTATAGGTATTGTACGTTCGGCTATTGTTCTTATATCTACCGGCGAGAAAAAACAAGGCGCAAGTACTATTACTATGCAGCTTGCTCGTAATTTCTTTTTAACTCGCGAAAAAGCATATATTCGTAAAGTTAAAGAAATATTTATAGCGCTACATATCGAAGGTGTATTAACAAAAGACGAAATTTTAGAGCTTTACCTTAATAAAATAGAATTAGGTAATCGCGCTTTTGGTATTGGTGCTGCAGCACAAGTTTATTACGGTAAGGAGTTAAAAGATTTAACACTTGCACAAATGGCGATGATTGCAGGTTTACCGAAGGCCCCTTCAGCTTTAAACCCAATTCGTAACCCAACGCGTGCAAAAGCACGCCGAAATGTTGTATTAGGGCGTTTATTAACTGAAAATTATATTACTCAAGAAGAATATAACGAAGCAACGAGCCAACCTATCACCGCTTATTTTCATGGTGCTGAAATAAATTTATACGCCCCATATATTTCTGAAATGGTGCGCGCTGAAATGGTCTCGCGTTATGGAATAGATAAAGCTTACAACTCAGGTTTTAAAATTTTCACCTCGGTAGAGTCTAAAGTTCAAAAAGCAGCGCAAAACGCACTTGTAAACAACTTACATAATTATGATATGCGCCATGGTTTTAGAGGACCAACAGATGTTTTATGGGACCCTGAAACACAACCTGCTTTAACTGAGCAACAAATACTCAATAAATTACAAAGCGTAAATGAGTTGGGTACTTTGAAAGCAGCAGCCGTGCTTAGTGTTAATGACAAAACAGCGTCGGTATTACTTAAAAGTGGCGAGCGCACAACTCTTACTTGGGATAACTTAAAATGGGCGCGTAAATATATTACTCGTTACCGCCAAAGTTTTGCTCCAAAAGCAGCTACAGATATTTTAACGCCAGGAATGCAAATATGGGTGCGTAAAAATGAAGATGACAGCTACTTACTAAGCCAAATACCAGAAGCATCAAGTGCTATTGTGTCACTCGACCCACAAGATGGAAGAATTAAAGCTATTGTAGGTGGTTACAGCTTTGAGCAAAGTCAATATAACCGAGCGGTACAAGCAAAGCGTCAAGTAGGTTCTAATATAAAACCTTTTATATATTCAGCAGCACTTGAAAAAGGTTACACGCTTGCGTCTATATTAAACGATGCTCCTATAAACCAATGGGATAAAAGCCAAGGCGTAGCATGGCGCCCTAAAAACAGCCCTGCTATATATAATGGTCCGATAAGAATTCGCCGTGCCTTAGCACAGTCTAAAAACGTTATTTCGGTGCGCTTACTACGCGGCGTTGGATTACAACGTACTGCTGATCATTTATTAAAGTTTGGCTTTAAAGATTCAGACATTAATCGCAGTGAATCACTAGCACTGGGTAGTGCTTCCATTACTCCACTTGAACTTGCTCGTGGGATGAGTGCATTTGCCAATGGTGGCCACTTAATTGAACCTTACTTTATTTCAGAAATTCAAGATGCTTACGGTAATGTATTGTTCAAAGCAAACCCTGCCCTTGCCTGTGATGAAGAGTCTTTACCAACACATAATGAATTCTCACTTCATAATAGTAGTGCTGATGTAGAGCCAACAAAAAAATGTGCACCGAGAATTATTTCTAAGCAGAATGCATTTCTAATTGCTGATGCAATGCACAGTGGTATTTGGGGCGGCGGTAGTTGGGCCCATAAAACGGGTTGGAGTGGTACAGGTTGGCGCGCACAAGCTTTAGAACGTCGTGATCTTTCGGGTAAAACAGGCACAACAAACGATTCTGTAGACACCTGGTTTAGTGGCTTTAACAGTAAAGTAATGACTTCTGTGTGGGTGGGCTTTGATAACCCAGGTAACGCTCTTGGCCGTTCTACGTACAATAACAACTTAGATAGCAGCCAAATATCTGGTGCTGAATCGGGGGCTAAAACAGCGCAGCCTGCATGGATTGAATTTATGAAAGCCGCACTTGAGGGAACACCAGAGGCGCCAATTGAGCCACCTGAGGGGCTTGTTTCGATTCGTATTGATTTAGCCACTGGTTTGCTAAGCCACAAAAATGACTACACCAGCCGCTTTGAATACTTCGAAAAAGGCACTGCACCTACAAAGTATGTGCTATCTCAGCCAAACGATATATTTGAAGAAGACACAAAAACCGAAGAAGAGCTATTTTAATAATATCTCTGTAATACAAAAAACGGCAGCTTATTTAAGCTGCCGTTTTAATTTAAATAATGGCTTATTTTAAGTTTTGAACAAGCCAATATAAGTCAGAGTGTACACCAGCAGCGGTTACTTCTTTCCCAGCCCCAGGCCCCTGAATCACAAGCGCGTTATCACTATACCATTTGCTATTAATTACAAAAATATTATCGCCAGGTGTAAGGTTTGCTAACGCATCTCCATTGGGCACATACGTAATTCCTACTTTAGCGATAACTTCAGTTTTTGTTATATCTAATAGGCCTGTGTATCTCAGTACTGAGTTATTAGCTTTTGCTGTATCAGCATGCTCTTCAATGAACGCATCTAGCTGGGCTTTATTGTTTAGAAAGTCTTCCCAGCTTCCTAGCGCAAGCTCGCCGGGCATTAATGCCGATAAGCTAATATCACCAAGCTCAAGCTCTATACCTAACTCTCGGGCTAAAATAAGTAACTTACGCTGCATATCTCGTCCAGATAAATCCTCGCGAGGGTCAGGCTCTGTGAACCCCATTTTCTGTGCTTCTAATACCAACTCAGAAAAAGCAGTGGTACCATCATACTTACTACATAACCACGAAAGTGTACCCGAGAACACGCCTTCAATACGCGTAATTTTATCACCACTATTTTGCAAATCAGCCAAAGCAAAATTGATAGGTAAGCCTGCGCCTACACTTGTATTATATCGCCAATGTAAATTACGTTCGCCAAGGTTACTACGAAGTGCTTTATACCAAGAAGTCGGTGCTGTACCTGCATATTTGTTAGCACTAATTAAATGACAATCTCTGTCTACAAAATCTGTATATAAAAAGCTAAACTGCTCACTTGCAGTAATATCTATTAACACTTTATGTTCGTAGTCAAGCTCGCTTATCGCATTAAGTAAATCCGCAGCTTCATAGCTATTTGCCTCATGCTGCCATTGAGTTTTCCATTGCGATATATTTATGCCACTTGCATTAAATAACATATGTTTAGAGCGAACCAGCGCTACCAATTTAATACTAAAGTCGTCTGATAAACGCTCAAATTGTGCCGATAACTGCTCAATAAAAGCATCGCCTACATTGCCAAGGCCCGCAACTATAACGGCTATTTCTTGGCCTTTATTGATTAGCTTATCGTGTAAGGCGCTTTGTATATCGCTATCTATAAATTGGTCTGTTAGTAATAAAACATAACCATTATCTTGATGCACAAAACGCGGCTTTATAGTCTGTTCAGCTAATACCTCTAAAGCTTGCAGTTTCAGTACGCTAACGTCTTGCTCAGGGGCAACAATTGCACAGCCATTTAAATTTGACTCACTAATATTAGCTCTACCAGCAAAGTAATTAATAACTTGATATGTTTGTGCAGCCGGTACTACTAAATACACTTCACCATTATGGTTAAAATGATGAAGGCTATGCTGAATAAGCTGACTAACGCTTGCGACCTCACCTTCACTTAATCCTTCAACCATTAATAAATCAACATTTTGCAGCGTGGTTATAAAGCGCTTTTTCTTTGCTGAACCTTCTTTTACTATATCTGTTGGGCTTGCTTGCACATCAAAACTACTACGAACAGCTAGCTTAATATCTGTGTTTTTAAGTGGCGATAGTGTTTTTGCATGTAATACAGGGTTACCCAAACGAGCTAATAAATTAGCTTGCCCGCGACAAATTTTGCCGTACTTAATCGCTTTTTTTACCTTACGAGGATCAGTGCTAAACACTCCCTGTGTATCGGTCCAAATACATACTTGCTTAGCATTACAGTAATTTGCAAGTAGTGTTGCACTATAATCGCTACCGTTGCGTCCAAGTGTTACGGTCTCACCTTTCGTATCAGCGGCAATAAACCCAGTAACAACATTTATCTTATTAGGCAAAATTGACTGTCGACATTGCTGCGCATTTTGCGCATGCATTAATTCACCATCGTTTAAGGTAAAAAGACTACGGGCATCTTGAGCACACGCCTCAATATTTAACTGCTGTAAATAAGTAGCGAGTAAACGTGCTGACCACAGTTCCCCATGCGCAAGTAACGCAGCCTCTTTTAGCTGCTCAGCTTGAGCAAGTTCTGCAATATTACTAAGCTCGGTATTTAGTGTTTTAAGTGCGCTGCGCTTTAAATCAGCTTGTAACAACTGCTCAATTAAATCGCTTTGATGGTTATTTAACTGCAGTAAAATATCAGCGACAGCTTGCGTGTCTTGCAGCTGATAACTTTGCCACAACGACACAAGTGTATCTGTAGTCTTACCTGCAGCAGACACTACAACACAGTCGCCCGGCTGAGTATGCCCTATAATTATTTTAGCTACGCTTTGATAGCGCTCACTAGAGCTTAAGCTTGAACCACCAAATTTATGTACACAATTGACCATATTTATACCAATTCGCTTAATTAAGTTGTCTATTTTGAGGTAAGAAAACCGTATCGATAACAAGGCAAAAATTTCGTTATTTAGTTGTTCTATATTAGGAATTTTTAACGATGTTATCGTGCGGTTTAATCCCTCAAATTGATTAGGGCGTGTTGATCTTTGTGGATTGAAATTTGTTCAATCCAAGGAAGATTAAATCGCGGCGCGAGGTTTGTAACCTAGTGGGCTAAGTAAAAACCGAGCAAAGCTTCCGCGTCCTGCTCACGCCCCTTACCTACATCCATGTAGGCAACAAAGAGTTAATCGTCCCTAGAAAGAACCCAAAGGGCAGCGCATGTTTGGTATTTATGCTGCGTTATCGCCTATTCATGGGGAATAACCACACTACATAGGCTCCGCCTTGCCTAAAAACCAAACATACTGCTGCAAATTCACCCACCAAAGATCAACACGCCCTAGGTATTATTGCGGATTGGTATTACTTACCAAAGCGCTGGACGGGCTGCACTTAATTTAACGTTTTCACCAGAAGTGCCAGCACCTTTGCCTACACGGCCAACATTTTTATTTTGCCCTGGTTTTACAAGTTCAAATACTCGTTCAAAGTCAGCTATTAAATCGTGTATATCTTCAATCCCAACCGAAATACGAATAAGCGTATCGCCCACACCCGCTTCTAAACGTGCCTTTGCCTCCATGCCTGCGTGCGTCATAGTTGCGGGGTGACAAATTAAACTCTCTACGCCACCTAGTGACTCAGCTAAACTAAACGTTTTAAGACTAGTTAAAAATGCTGCAGCGTCGTTTATATCGCCTTTAATATCAAAACTAACCATGCCACCAAAGCCAAGTTGTTGTGCTTTAGCAAGCTCATGCTGAGGATGTGACTCAAGTCCTGGATAGTAAACTTGGCTTACAAAATTGGAGCTTTCAAGGTACTTAGCTATTGCTAGCGCATTTTCTTGGTGCTGCCTTAAGCGCACATTTAAAGTACGTAGACCACGAAGCGTTAAATAACTATCAAAAGGGGCGCCCGTAATACCAATATTATTTGCCCACCAAGCAAGCTCATCACCAAGCTCTTGTGTTGCAGCAATAACAGCGCCGCCCACTACATCTGAGTGCCCGTTAATGTATTTAGTAGTTGAATGCACCACAATATCTACACCAAACTTAATAGGGTTTTGTAAGGCAGGAGACAAAAACGTGTTATCTGCGGCAACCAATGCACCGCATTGCTTAGCAACATCGGTAACCGCTTTAATATCGGTTAAACGAAGTACTGGGTTACTTGGAGTCTCTATCCAAATAAGCTTAGGTTTAATTGCTAAAATTTGTTGAAGGCTTTCTTCTTTTGTTAAATCTAATACTTCAAGCTTCAATAGTCCGCGTTTTTGTAACGATGTAAATAAACGATAGCTACCACCATAACAATCATGTGGAATTACTAACGTGTCGTCACTGTTAAGTAGCTGAGTAGCTAAATGCACGGCTGCCATACCAGTGGCCGTAATTATGCCGCGAGCGCCGCCTTCAAGCTTAGCAAGCGTCTCTGCTAAAATATCACGATTAGGGTTACCACTGCGGCCATAATCATACTCACGCTTGGTATCAAAGTCGGCAAACGAATAAGTCGTTGATAAATAAATTGGCGGCACCACTGCACCATGATGTTTATCAGCATCAACGCCGTTACGTACAGCAATGGTCGCTTTGTTTTTTTCGCTCATATTCGTCACCTGATTAATTTGGATGTTTAGACGTCTAAAAGAGTAAGTTATCCATTTTAATAAGTCAAAGGATTTTAAAGCTCTAGATGGCTAAAGTTAGGAAAGGCGTTTGCTAGTATCACATTTTAACTCACAAAAGTGAGCTTATTTTTACATCCCAAATAGGCTTATTAAGATAGATCGGTATCTATTATTTGACTATCTTTTTTAAATCGATAGAATTTC
Source organism: Pseudoalteromonas sp. LC2018020214 (assembly GCF_016598755.1). NCBI lineage: Bacteria > Pseudomonadati > Pseudomonadota > Gammaproteobacteria > Alteromonadales > Pseudoalteromonadaceae > Pseudoalteromonas > Pseudoalteromonas sp. LC2018020214. The sequence continues at coordinate 392,461 of NZ_CP066804.1, read as the reverse complement.
ACGCATATTTACACGCTTTTTATACCGTGTGAGAAATTAATAATCTGAGGCAACGATACATCTTATGGCTAAATGGAATGGTGAGTATATTCACCCATACGCAGAACACGGGAAAAAATCAGAGCAAGTTAAAAAGATCACCGTTTCGATCCCGCTAAATGTATTAAAAGTTTTAACGGATGAGCGTACGCGTCGTCAAATCAACAACCTTCGCCATGCAACAAATAGTGAATTGCTATGTGAGGCGTTTTTGCATGCATTTACTGGCCAACCTTTACCAAATGACGATGACCTACGTAAAGACAACGCAGAAAAAGTACCAGAAGAAGTTAAAAAGATAATGCAAGAAATGGGTTTAGAAGTGCCTATTTTAAACGAAGAATAAATCGTTACCTTTTTAATCAAAAAACCTCAGCATTGCTGAGGTTTTTTTGTTTAAGCGTTATATATTACGCCATATAATTTTCAGGCAAGTCAATTTGCGCAACACCCGACTCTACCGCAGCAAGTGCTACAGCTTTAGCTATACGCGGTAGTAAACGCGGATCCATTGGTTTTGGAATAATGTACTGCGCACCAAACTCTAGCTTATCTACGCCTGCGGCTTTTAAAACTTCTGCAGGTACAGGCTCTTTGGCAATACTACGAATAGCCTCAACTGCAGCAATTTTCATTTCATCGTTAATCGCGCTTGCACGTACATCAAGCGCACCACGGAAAATAAACGGGAAACATAAAACATTGTTAACCTGGTTAGGGTAATCAGAGCGCCCTGTTGCCATAATTAAATCGTTGCGTGCGCCGTGAGCAAGTGCAGGATCGATCTCTGGATCTGGGTTTGAACAGGCAAACACGACCGGTTTTTCTGCCATTAGTTTTAAATCTTCGGCAGCTAACAAGTTAGGACCCGAAACACCAACAAACACATCAGCATCTGCAATTACATCTTGCAATGTGCGTTTATCGGTATTGTTAGCAAAAAGCTGTTTATATTCATTTAAATCATCGCGACGAGTATGAATAACACCTTTGCGGTCAAGCATATAAATGTGTTCACGCAGTGCACCACACTTAATTAACAGTTCCATACACGCAACTGCAGCAGCGCCTGCACCTAAACATACAATTATTGCATCTTCAATTGATTTACCTTGTACTTCTAGCGCATTTAACATGCCGGCAGCCGTAACAATGGCGGTGCCGTGTTGGTCGTCATGAAAAACAGGAATGCTACAACGCTCTATTAATGCTTTTTCAATTTCAAAACACTCTGGTGCTTTAATATCTTCAAGGTTAATACCACCGAATGTGTCAGCAATATTGGCCACCGTGTTAATAAAGTCTTCTGTTGTTTTGTGCTTTACTTCAATATCAATAGAATCAAGCCCTGCAAAACGTTTAAACAATAACGCCTTGCCTTCCATTACGGGCTTAGACGCTAAAGGACCTAAATTACCCAAGCCCAAAATTGCAGTACCATTAGTGATAACCGCAACCATGTTACCTTTACCGGTATATTTATATGCATTTGCAGGATCTGCGGCAATTTCACGTACAGGTTCAGCGACACCTGGGCTATAAGCTAGGGCTAAGTCTTGAACTGTTTCAGCTGGTTTTGTTAGCTCAATGCTAATTTTACCAGGTACGGGATGTGAGTGATAATGTAGTGCTTGTTCACGAAAGTCAGACATAACGCGATGGTATCCTGCAATTTAAGTTAAAGTGAGAGGTGGAGTCTTGGGGTACGATACCCTTATTATTTTTAAATTCCAAGCAATATCAGGTCTATCCTGTTATATGCTATATCCTTTAATTTTAAGAGGTTTTTCAGTAACTTTGCAGGATTATATAAACATTTGATAAATAAAAATTCACCAAAAAAGTAAGTTTTGAGGTGCGTTTATGTCTATTAAAATATTAAAAAAATGTATGTTTAACGCATCATCATAAACTTAAAATAACAGCCTACTACACTACTTTAAAAACAGATAAGCCCACGTTAGCTACTTTTATCAACCTAGTTAAAATTTGTACTATTTAAAATATAGAGAATATCTATCGATTTGTCTGTAAAGGTTTATGCATACTCAGAATAAGAATAGGAAATAGTTATGCAAGGTGTGATGTAGCTCGAGCAAGCTAAATAAGATAAGAAGTGGTAAATTTTAGACACAAAAAAAGCACCCTAAGGTGCTTTTTTTAACTAAACAGCAATAATTACTTCTTGCTGCTAAGTGCACCGAAGCGCTTGTTGAAGCGATCAACACGGCCGCCAGTGTCTAAAATCTTTTGCTTACCAGTGTAAAACGGGTGACACGCAGAACATACGTCTAAGTGAATGTCTTTACAAAGAGTTGAGCTAGTTTCGAATTTGTTTCCGCATGAACATGTTGCAGAAATTACTTCGTACTTAGGGTGAATACCTTCTTTCATAGGAACCTCTAGTTAAGGCCGCATCGCTCTCCAAACCCGAAGTCTGGCACCATACGTCGTTAAAACAAATTTGTTGGTGGCGGATTTTATCCAACAACCTTCCCCTGCACAAGTATTTATTTATCTTTTCGCTAAAAAAGTGAACAATCTCTTTCTCAAGTACTATTGCTAGTAGGTTTTTAGCGGTATTTTTAGTACATTACAGCATTAATTTTACGGGTTGAGTTGTTATGAGTTTTGTTGAAGTTGCTATTAAAGTCCCGCTTCCACGCACCTTTGATTATAAAATAGAAGAGCAGCTCAGTGGCTTATCAACCCCAATACTACCGGGCATGCGGGTTTTAGTACCTTTTGGTAATCAAAAAAAAGTAGCTGTTGTTCTGGGCATTAAAAACAGTACCGACGTCCCTTTAAATAAAATTAAGAATATTATAGAGGTAATAGACGATACCCCTATTTTAAGTGCCCAACATTTAGAACTCCTTAGCTTTACTGCCCGCTATTATTGCTATCCCTTAGGCGAAACTATTCACATAGCGCTACCGAGTGCACTTCGCCAAGGTGAATCGCCAGATAAAACCAGTATTAACATGGTTGCTCTGACAGAAAAAGGCGCAAAAGTACCGTCATTAAAAGCCAAAACACAACTCAATTTATTAAAGCAGTTATCGCAATCGGGGAAATCATCGTTAACCGAATTAAAAGCTCTTGGCTTTAGCAAAAAAACAATAGATAGCCTAATAGATAAAGAACTCATTACGCAAACTATTGAACATGATAACCAATGGCAAAGCGTTGCACCAACTGTCGGAAGTAAACCTGTACTTAATAAAGAACAAGCGGTTGCTTGTACAGCAATAAATCAAAGTAGTGGATTTAGCAGCTTTTTATTAGAAGGCGTAACTGGCAGTGGTAAAACAGAAGTGTATTTACAGTGCCTAGAAGAAGTACTCAAACGTGGCGAGCAAGCATTAGTATTAGTGCCAGAAATAGGCTTAACGCCACAAACTGTAAACCGTTTTCGTCGCCGCTTTCCTGATACACCCATTATGCTTTGGCATTCAGCCCTTACCGACAACGAGCGATTACAAACATGGCGTTTTTGCGAAAAAGGCAGTTGTGCAATAGTTATAGGCACACGTTCGAGTATTTTTCTGCCATTTTTAAAACTCGGTATGATAGTTGTCGATGAAGAGCACGATTCATCATTTAAGCAACAAGATACCCTTCGTTACCATGCTCGTGATTTAGCTGCATACAGAGCTTTTCAGCATAAAATACCGCTTATATTAGGCAGTGCTACACCCGCACTTGAAACACTTCACAAAGCAATTAATAACAAATATCAGCTACTAAGTTTAACCGAGCGCGCGCAAACTGCGACAGATAACCAATTTAAGTTACTCGATATGAAAGGCCAACCCGACCAAGCAGGTATTGCACATGCAAGCCTTGCCACTATGCGCCAACACTTAAACCGCGGTAAACAGGTTATGGTGTTTTTAAATCGTCGAGGTTTCTCACCCACTCTTATTTGCCATGAATGTGGCTGGCTAAGTGAATGTAAACGCTGCAGTACCAGCGCCACATTTCATAAAGCGATTGGGCAAATGATTTGTCATCACTGTGGCGATCAATACCCTGTTCCTCACCAATGTCCTGATTGTGGAAGTACGCAAATATTTCCAAATGGCAAAGGTACAGAGCAAATTGAAGAGTTTTTATCGACCGAGTTTCCAGATACACCCGTTACTCGCATAGACCGCGATTCAACTCGCCGTAAAGGCAGCCTTGAAAAAGCACTAGATGAAATAAACCTAGGCGGTGCACGCATTTTAGTAGGCACACAAATGCTTGCCAAAGGCCATCACTTTGCAGATGTAAGCCTTGTTATAATTTTAGACGTAGATAGCGGCTTATACTCATGCGACTTTAGGGCGACAGAGCATTTAGCACAGTTAGTTACTCAGGTCGCGGGGCGAGCTGGGCGTTCAGGGGAACCTGGCCAAGTATTATTACAAACACACTTTCCAGAACACCCACTTTTACAAGACTTAGTTAATAATGGTTACCAAGACTTTGCTCGCTTTGCACTGAGTGAACGCGATGATGCAGACTTACCACCCATTACAAATATGGCTATTGTCCGTGCACAAGGACACAGCATTAAGCTAGTCGTCGATTTTTTGACGGATTTGGTTCCTGTGAATGGGGTATCTGGTATACAATTGCTCGGTCCGATCCCTGCTCCACTTGAAAAAGTCGCAGGTATGTATCGTTTTCAATTACATATTCAAGCGCAAGATCGCCGCATATTACATCAGTACCTTGCGCAAATGGTTGATTATTTAAGTTCAAGTAAACTTGCACAAAAAGTACGCTGGAGCTTAGACGTAGACCCTATAGACATGATTTAGGTTAAGGCCAAAATAACACCATGGCACAGCACGATTATATTAACAAAAAGCCTGCAGGCAGAAACAGTAAAAAAAACGCACCCGCTAAAAAACCATTTCCTATTCTTTTAGCTGTCATAGCCATCTTACTCGTCGGTGGTTTTGCTTATACATTATGGTTTATTAAAAGTAATGCAGATCCAAAACTTGTCGAAAAACAAGCAAACCCAACTGCACCCGCAAAAGTAGAAGTGGTTATTCCACGCACACCAGAGTTTATTAAGGAAATTAGAAACCACGAGATTCAAGTTGAAGTGAAAGAACTTGAGCAAAAAGGTCCTTACGTTATGCAGTGTGGTTCGTTTAAAACCCACGCACAAGCGGAATCGCTAAAAGCTAAAATAGCATTTGCAGGCCTCATTTCTGAAATAAAACAGGCTGAAGGCAGCAATGGTACTTGGTATAAAGTGCGCTTAGGCCCTTATAAAACCAAACGCCAAGCCGAAAGTGATAAAAACAAACTTAAACGTGTAAAAATAGTCGGCTGCGGAATTTGGGGCTGGACTTGAAAATAAACCATTCACCCATATAACCTCTTCATAATCGTTTTTTACGAGTTGCCTCTGCAGCTCGATGATGAGGAATAACATGACTACTATCGTAAGTGTACGCCGTGGCGACAAGGTTGTAATTGGCGGCGATGGCCAAGTGTCTCTTGGTAATACCGTAATGAAGGGCAACGCCCGTAAAGTTCGACGTCTTTATAATGGCAAAGTAATCGCTGGTTTTGCCGGCGGTACTGCTGATGCCTTCACTCTTTTCGAACGCTTTGAAAGTAAATTAGAAATGCACCAAGGAAACCTAACTAAAGCCGCAGTAGAAATGGCTAAAGATTGGCGCAGCGACCGTGCACTTCGAAAACTCGAAGCTCTGCTCGCTGTAGCAGACGAAACAGCCTCTTTAATTATTACCGGTAATGGCGATGTGGTTCAACCTGAAAACGACCTAATTGCAATTGGCAGTGGTGGTAACTTTGCACAATCAGCGGCAACCGCCCTTTTAGAAAATACAGATTTAAGCGCTCGTGAAATAGTAGAGAAAAGCTTAACTATTGCAGGCAACATCTGCGTATTTACTAATAACTTCCAAACAATCGAAGAATTATAATAGGAACTATCATGTCTGATATGACCCCAAGAGAAATTGTTCACGAGCTAGATCAGCACATTATAGGTCAGGCTAAAGCAAAAAAAGCAGTGGCTATCGCACTTCGTAACCGCTGGCGTCGCATGCAACTAAAAGAAGATTTACGCAGCGAAGTTACACCAAAAAACATTTTAATGATTGGTCCAACCGGTGTAGGTAAAACAGAAATTGCCCGCCGATTAGCAAAACTTGCTAACGCACCCTTTATTAAAGTAGAAGCGACTAAGTTCACTGAAGTTGGCTATGTTGGTAAAGAAGTTGAGACTATCATCCGCGATTTAGTCGATGTATCAATTAAAATGACTCGCGAACAGCAGACTAAGAAATTTAAACATCGCGCCGAAGAAGCAGCAGAAGAGCGCATTTTAGATGCCCTTTTACCACCAGCGAAAGATCAATACGGCGAAACGCAGCGTGATGATAACTCATCAACTCGCCAAACGTTCCGTAAAAAGCTACGTGAAGGTCAGCTAGATGATAAAGAAATTGAAATCGATTTAGCACAAGCACAACCAAACGTAGAAATTATGGCGCCTCCTGGTATGGAAGATATGACCAACCAGCTACAAAGCATGTTTCAAAACATGGGCGGCGATAAGCGCACTAAGCGTAAACTAAAAATCAAAGAAGCCTTCAAACTATTAACGGAAGAAGAAGCCGCTAAATTAGTAAATCCTGAAGAGCTAAAAGAGCAAGCTATTTTTGCAGTAGAGCAAAACGGTATTGTGTTTATTGATGAAATAGACAAAATTTGTAAGCGCGGCGATTCTTCAGGTCCAGATGTGAGCCGAGAAGGTGTTCAGCGCGACTTACTACCGCTAATTGAAGGTTCAACTGTAAACACTAAGCACGGAATGGTTAAAACTGACCATATGCTGTTTATTGCCTCTGGTGCGTTTCAGATGGCAAAGCCATCAGATATGATCCCAGAGCTACAGGGCCGCTTACCGATTCGAGTAGAACTTGAAGCACTAACTGCAGATGACTTTAAACGCATCCTTACAGAGCCTCATGCATCGCTTACCGAGCAACAACGAGAGCTGCTTAAAACTGAGCAGGTATCGATTGAGTTTAGCGACGATGCAATTGAGCGTATTGCCAAAGCAGCTTGGCAAGTTAACGAGAAAACCGAAAACATCGGTGCTCGTCGTCTACACACTGTAATGGAAAGATTGATGGAAGAAATTTCATACGATGCTTCTGAAAAAGCAGGCTCGTCATTAGTAATCGACGCCGCTTATGTTGAAAAACACTTAGGTGCACTTGTTGAAGATGAAGACTTAAGCCGCTTTATTCTATAAAACGAATATAAACGTTATACTAAAAGCCTCCAGATTGGGGGCTTTTTAATGGGATATATTAAATGAAACACGTAACAAAAGTGCATTACCACAGTGTAAGTAAAAATCTAGATGTTTACTTTGATGATGACAGTAAAGCTGTATTTAGCTGTGAGTTTTTACGTGTACACTCCCCTTCAGCTGAAGTGCAGGGCCATGGCTCTGGCCCAATGAAGCTAGTACTTAATAAGCAAGCTGTAGGAATAAAAAGTATTGTACCTGTTGGGCATTACGCACTTCGTTTAGATTTTGACGATGGCCATAACAGCGGACTATTTAGCTGGCGCTACTTTGAAAAACTACAACAGCAACAAGATACATTGTGGAGTGAATATTTAGCGCGGCTAACTGAACACGAAAAAAGTAAAGATAGCGTGCCTATAAAATTTGTTCCTTAAACTTTATAGGCCCGTTCTATTAAGCGTTATTAAACCTTAAATTTATCAATTGCAGTGAACAGAACGCGAGCCTGCTCAGAGACCTCTTCACTTGTTTGCGCATTGTTAGCGGCATGTTCAGTTGCGTCTTGTGCAATATCGCGAATTCTTACTACATTTTTATTAACCTCTGATGCCACTTGGCTTTGCTCATCAATAGCAACTGCTATTTGAGAGCTCATTTCCATTATTGTTTGTACATCCTCAGTAATTGCGCCCAATAGCTCACCTGCTTTAATTGCTTGTGAGGCACTTTCATCACCTTGAGAGCGACATTTGTGCATAATACTCACCACTTCTTGAGTACGCTGCTGTAAGGTACTTATAATACCTTCAATCTCACTTGTAGACTCTTGAGTACGCTTTGCTAATGAACGAACCTCATCTGCAACAACAGCAAAACCACGACCATACTCACCAGCACGGGCCGCTTCTATTGCCGCATTAAGTGCAAGTAAATTTGTTTGATCTGCAATCGCTCGAATTACATCAAGCACTGAACCAATTGTTTCACCATCTTTTTCAAGTTGCGACACTACATTTGATGCATTCCCCAGCGAATCAGATAGGGCCCTAATGTGCTTAACGGTAGAATCTACTTCACTACGCCCTTGTTGTGCACTTAAATTTGTTGACTCTGCTTTTTTCGCAGCCGCCTCAGTATTATGTGAAATATCCTGAATCGTCGCCTGCATTTCGGTGGCTGCAGTTGCAACCATGTCGGCTTCATGTAGTTGCTCTTGCATACCAGAGCTTGTTGCTGCGGTACTTTCTGATAAATGCTCTGTTGCTACATTAAGCGTGTTTAAAGCACCATTAACTTCGTTAATTAAGTTCTTAAAATCGCCTATTAAGCTATTAAAGTCGACCGTCATGGTGGTAATTTCGTCTTTACCAGTTTGCTCTATCATCACGCTCAAATCATTATTACGACGAATATCGTTAATAGTGTGATAAACCCGCTCAATAGGTACAATAATGGAGTGGCTTGTAAAATAAACGAGTGCTAATACAATCACACCTGCAATCACAAATACCAAAATAGCTAAAAATTGAGCCTGCTCTACACTTTGTTCTACTTGTAACTTAGTGTCTTTAACGATTTTAGAAACAATGGCGTCGCTTTTATCTACACTGTCACGCATTACTCCAAGTGCGCCTGACTCAAGATCTAGCCCTTGCTTAGTTTGCGCCTGCACAAGTGTTTGAAATTCGCTTTGGTATATATCAATCAAAGGATTAATTTGTGCTTTATAGTCGCTTGGCAGCTGTGCTGCAGCTATCTGCTGCTTAAATGTATTAATTCCCTCATTAAAACGCCCTAGGTACTTAATATCAAATCTCAGCATAAAATCTTTTTCTGAGCGTCTTAGTTGCAGCATTGACGACACCAGTTGGTAATTTTGCTGCTCTTTTAATAGTTGCTCAACTTCATGAACCGAGCTTCTAAGCTTGCCATATAACCCGTCGGTCGGGGTTAAACCAATTTCTTTTTGAAGCTTAACAACAGTATTAAAATCATTATTATAGCTATTTATTAATTGCTCAAAGCGCTGGACCTGCTCCTGTGCAATACCTTGGTTAGCCATTAACTGTTGTAACTTTTTTACTTTATCACTTAACTGCTCAAAATCCGTTTCAAATGCAGTTAACGCATCTTCTTGTTTATAAAACAAAAAGTTTTTTTCATGTTTACGCAATGCTAATGCATGTACGTTGAGCTCTTCTGCTAATTGAATAGTCTTGTTTAAGCTCAAGGTTGTACGTGATTCAAAAATAATCACGCATAAAAGGACCACCATTGCTAAACCAACAACGACTGCGTTTAATTGTAAACGTCGTTTGATTGTTAAGTTTTGTAAAAAATTCATCGCTAACGCCTTTTTTAAATATGCATTTTTATTATAGCTAATAGATCAAAAGCGACTAATTAATTTAACTTTTTATTATTGGTAATTTTAAACAGTTTAAATGTGATGGCTATAAGGCGACACTATCCCACAAACCTTTATGTAACGATTGTGTGTTATTCCATTGTTGTTTAACCAACCAATCAATTAAAGGCGCGGGGTCGCTGGGGTAATTTATTTGCTTGTTTTGCGGCGCGCTATTCCAATCATCAAGGGCTTGTGGGTTTAAATAGTTCATAACATGCGCCATGCCCATGGCAAATAAAGTTTGTGCATTTGCTGCTTGCTCAAACTGACCATCTAAAGGCTTTAATAGTAACTTTTTACCTAACTTAAGCGATTCACTGGCAAGCTCAAATCCCGCATTACAAATAACGCCACTTGTGTTTGCTAAGTCGTTTAAAAAGCCAGAACGTGAAGGGGCTCGTAAATGTATATGTCCAAAAGACTGATTGCTGGCATTTGGGTGATAGCAATAAAATTCTTTTTCGGGAAAGTCTTTTAAATAATCAACAACGCTATCTAAGTTTTCGAAAGGTAAATATACCAATACCTTGTTCATTACGGCTACAGGGTTGTCGTGATTATGATGAGCAATAAAAGGCGGTATTATATTATTTGCAAATGGTTGCCAGTGCACGCCTAAGTAGGTAGTCGCTGGTGCATAATGCTTGATAAGTGATTTTCTCAGGACGCCACGGCCAAACATAGGTACGTTATCTGACAAAAATGCTGCTTGGTGACTAATGCCAATAACGGGTATACCTGCCCGTTTTGCAGCCCATGCTGTAACAGGCTCAAAGTCGTTAAGTACAAAATCGTACTGTTTTATCTCAAGCGATTTTATATCACTCACCAACTTACAAATTCGCATGTTTTTAAGTGTTTTTAAATTTTTAACTTGCCCATTTTCAGTGCTAAACGACAAACCGCGATACGCTTTATAATCTGAGAATTCGTGCATATCAAAGTAATCTTTATTTGCGCGCCCTGAAAACACATAATCAACATCAATACCGAGCTTATTAAAGCAGCTTGCCATAACCCGAGCGCGCGTTATATGACCATTACCGGTACCTTGTACTCCATACAATATTTTCATGCAGGCACCACGAGTACTAACGCAAATAAACCACAAAAACTACCAATCGTTGCGCCTATTATAATATCAGCAGGAAAGTGCACACCCAATACCACACGAGACATAGCAACGCCGGTAGCCCAACTAAATAGTAGTAATGCATATTCGGGGAAAAAATGGCTTAATATAATTGCCACTAAAAAGGCTGCAGCACTGTGACCCGATGGTAAACTAAATTTATCGCTTGGTACTATATAGGCATTTGTTACTAAGCAGTCGCATGGACGGATCCGAGCAAATCTATTTTTAGCTAGTAGGTAAATAGGTCTTTCTATAGCAAAACCAATTAATATAGTGACAGGCAATAATTGGTGCTGTTCATTATTACTAAGCCACCACACTGCTAAGCATATTAATATATAAAGCCCACCATCACCGCTTTTAGACAAACCAAAGGCCATTGTTTTAAACCACCTCGGTGAATTGCAATTAAACAAAGTTAAAAATAATTGCTCATCTATCTGAGTTACCTTTTTAAGCATATTATTATTCATCACCATCCCTCATTGCATAACATATGAACACCGATTTAGCTTATGTGTTGTAAATAACAATTGAGTGACGCTTTTAATACACTATTATTGCGATTAATGATTTAGCGCTTGTTTTGCCTAAATTTACTGCGATTAAGTCGTTGTTATTGCTTATAAGGAGGGTATACTGAGATATAAATTAATGTACCTTTTGAGGATAAAATAATGGATTACAGCACTTCTGATTTATGCGACCACTTTGCTGACGTGGTTGACGTGCTAGAGCCTATGTTCATCAACTTTGGTGGTCGACACAGCTTTGGTGGCCGCATTAAAACGGTTAAATGTTTTGAAAATAATGAACTCATCCGCGAATTACTTTCTCAAGATGGTACAGACCTAGTACTTCTTATTGATGGTGGCGGCTCAACTCGTCGCGCACTAATCGACATTGAACTGGCTGAGCTAGCACTTGAAAACAACTGGAATGGTATTGTTGTTTACGGCGCAGTACGCCACGTTGATGAGCTTGAAGAGCTTGATTTAGGCATTCAAGCAATTGCTTCAATCCCTGTTGCAGCCGACAGCGAAGGTGCTGGTGAAGATGCTATAGGCGTTAACTTTGCTGGGGTATCATTTTTTGATGACGACTTTATTTATGCTGATAGCACAGGCATTGTTTTATCTGCAGAAGAATTAGAGTTGGAAGTTGTAGAAGTATAACGTGACCTCCCATTTAAAAGTATATGATGAAAGCGCGGTTAGAACACTTTGCTCTACCCGCGCAAATGAGAAAAAAGCATGGCAATCAATGGCCTTGCTCGACACCCAAGTAAACCTGCAACAAGCACTTGTTGACGCTGCTCAATTTGGTATCCGCTATGTACTTCTGGGTATTTGCGAAGATATCGGCCCAAAAGCAAACTTAGGAAATGGCGGTGCAAACGAAGCATGGCCGGCTTTTTTAAAACGCTTTTTAAACCAACCTCACAATCAATTTATTGCCACTCAAAAAGTGCTTTTATTGGGTGAAGTTAATACTGATGATTTAATGGCGCAAAGCAACCAGCTTAATAATCAGCAAGGCCAGCAATTAACTCAATTACGAGATTTATGCCAACAGCTTGATGAACGCGTAGAGTCGTTATTGAGCCTTATTTTTAAAGCGGGGCTTGAGCCAATCGTTATTGGCGGAGGTCATAACAATTGCTTGGGAATTATCCGTGCCCTGAGTAAGTCAAAAAATACACCTATTAATGCTATCAACTTTGACCCTCATGCCGACTTTAGAGAATGTGAAGGTCGCCATAGCGGCAATGGCTTTCGCTACGCTTATAACGAGCAACATCTAAGTAATTACCACGTTATTGGCTTACATGAGATAAAAAACAATCAAGCAATTATAGATGCAATGAGTGAAGCTAACTTTACGTTTGATAGCTATCAATCAATACAAGTTAAGCGAAAAATTACACTCACGCAGGCAATTGAAAACGCATTAAGTAATTTTAACGATTTACCACTGGGTATTGAAGTTGATTTAGATAGTATTACTTACATGCCGGTTAGTGCGTACACATGTTGCGGATTTAGTGTGAATGACACTGAGCACTTTGTGCATTTAGCAGCAAACCATCGCTACTCTAAGTACTTACATTTATGTGAAGCAGCGCCTAGCCAGCACCCTAACGGAGTTGAGGCCGGTGCTGCCCATGTAGGACAAGTGATCAGCGCACTTGTGAATAGCTACCTACAAGCCAAAGAAAACACTTAGCGCTGCTGAACTAATCGCCACTCTTTTAGCCAGCTCATTAAACCGATACTACTTAGCGGGTGACCAAAGTAATAACCTTGGGCAGCATAACCTTTTAAGCTTTTTACAAACTTAAGTTGCTCAAGTGTTTCTACCCCTTCAAAAATCACTTTTGTTTTTTGTTGGCTATGCATTTCAACCATTCCGCTAACTAAACTGCGTATATTGTTTTGATTACTAAAGTCAGCAGTAAGTGAAGGTGAAACCTTAATATACTCTACCGCTAAACTTGGTAACTTAGAAAGCAGTACCGGGTTATCACCAAGTCCATCAACACATACTTTTAAGCCTATGTTATTAAGCCTTGCGATCATGCCTCTGCCTTTATCATCTAGTCCCGCAAAAATATGCAAAGGGCATTCAACAATTAAATCGCCAGCTTCCAAGTGATGCTCACTTAAAACAACATCAACAAATTCAATAAACTCTTCGTTAAGCATTTCAGGACCAAATACGTTAATGCTAAGCGGTATAGAAATACCTTCTATTCTAAGCGCCATTGCAAGCTCAGCGGCTCTCTCTATTACAAATTTAGCGAGTGGATAACCAAGCCCTGCAATTCTTATGTCGTCGATAAATCTGTTAGCGGATAAAATTCCTTGCTTAGGGTGCTGCCAACGCAGTAGTAATTCTAAAAACTCAATTTGACCGTTTTCGTTACAAATAATAGGCTGAAAATAAAGCTCTAACTCACTCGAAAAATCAATATTTGCTAATTCTTTTAGTCGCGCTTGTTGCTCTCGCAATTCAATCATCATTTGTTGATGATAAGGCACAACCTTGCGATCTGGGTGGCTATCGAGTGCTAGGTATGCGTACGATATTAAATTATCAAAGTTGTTATCTTGCTCATTACAATCAACATAACTCGCTCTCGCTTTTACTTCTACAGTGCAGTTAGCAACATTAAATGGCTTAAGCGTTGCACCCAGTATTTGGTCAATAACTAATTCATGTAAGTGTTTTTGATTCGCGAAACTACAAATAAATGCAAAGTTAAGACCCCCTAAGTGGGCTAGCTTTTCTTGCCCAGTTAAAGTCACTATTTCGTCACTTGAAAGTAGCTCTTTTATTCGATTAGCCGATTGCGCTAACAGTATATCGCCAAAGTCGCGTCCAATATGCTGGTTAACTTGCTCAAAGCCTTCAAGGCGAATAACGATTAACGCTGCGCTTATTTGTTTGTTGTCGCACCATGTATAGTAACCTTGGCGTAATTGTTTTCTATCTGCAAAAGCTGAAAGCGGAGACTCTTCAACAAATGCATCACCTTCAGGTTCTGGCTCTATAACGACTTCTATTTCAGCACTTTCATCATTTAAAAAGCCAACAATAGCTAATAATAATATTGCTAACACAACCCAAAATAGCGGAACTTCCAATAATAAATGAGCTGAAAATAGAACAACAAATAAAAGACCAGCCATTGAGCTGGTAATTATCATGCTCCAATTATTTCGCTCAAATGCTTGCCATAAGTGAAAACAAAATCCAAAGGCTAGTAAAATAGCAAGCCAAGCCGCACCGCTGCTTAAGATAGCTAAACCAACAGCAGCTGTGCATAAATAACTAAATTTAATACTGGTATTTTTAACAGCAAATAAAGTGGCGATCATCGCCATTAATAGTGCACCACTAAAAAATATTGGGAAATTACTGTCGGTTAGTATGTTCAAATTAACGGCATCCGTATTCGCTAAAAAAGTTTAAACCAAGTTATATGTGAGCAAAAATAATACAAACTAATTAATTCTACCCAAAATCCATAAATTTAACAGTTTATTTACGCCAAATTGGTAACTTAATTGTGATGGATGACTTATTTGCCAATGCGCAATATCAGCTCTTGCGCCAACCTTTAAAATACCACGGTCGTCTAACCCTAGTGCTTTAGCTGCATTTCGAGTAACACCAGCTAATGCTTGCTCAGGTGTTAATCTAAACAATGTGCATGCCATGTTCATCATCAAGTGCACTGAGCACAGCGGTGAAGTACCAGGATTAAAGTCACTCGCAATAGCTATCGGTACTTTATATTGATTAAGTAATTCAATAGGTGGAAATTTAGTTTCTCTTAAAAAATAAAATGCACCTGGCAATAACACCGCTACCGTCCCAGCGTCTGCCATGGCTTTTACACCCTCTTCATCTAGATGCTCTATATGATCCGCCGAAAGGCCATTAAACTGCGCCACCAGCTGAGCCCCCTGTTGATTAGATAGCTGCTCAGCATGGCATTTTACTGGGAGGTTATGCTTTTTAGCCGCCTGGAAAACACGTTTGGTTTGCGAATAACTAAACCCTACATTTTCACAAAATACATCGACTGCATCAGCAAGATTATTAGCCACTACCTGATCAAGCATGTCAGTACACACTAAATCAATATATTCATCAGCACGGCCTTTGTATTCAGGCGGTAGAGCATGCGCCCCTAAAAAAGTAGTTTTAATATCAATAGGGTGATGTTCACCTAATAAACGAGCGACTTCTAATATTTTTATCTCGTTTTCAGTATCTAGCCCATAACCAGACTTTATTTCAACGGTGGTTACACCTTCTTTTAACAACGTATTTAAGCGATCTTTTGCATCTACAAACAATTGTTCACGGTCGGCTGCTCTTGTGGCTTTAACCGTACTTGCTATGCCACCGCCTTGTGCTGCGATTTGCTCATAACTTACACCCTGCAAGCGCTGTTCAAACTCTTGCGATCTTGAACCTGCAAATACTAAGTGCGTATGACAGTCTATTAGGCCCGGCGTTAACCATTGTCCCTTTACACTCAATGTCGGCGTTGCAAACACATCAAAACTAGGCAATGTTGATTGCTCTCCAATCCACGCAATTTTACCATTTTTAATGGCTATAGCAGCATTTTCAATTGCGCCATAAGGGGCATTTATATTGCTATCCATAGTGGCAATATTGGCATCAGTTAAAAGTAAGTCGATTTCTTCTAACTCATAATTTTGTGTTGTGCTTTGCATTTTTCAGCCCTTTTTACGCCCAGAGTGATGAAAATATAGTCTAACAACCCACCTTGTATATACAAGGTAATTGTGTCATCTTATTTATATAGTTTATTTTTAATGTAACCATAAATTTAATGACGACACCTAAATTTGCGCAAATAAAACAATTCATTGTTGATAAAATTCGCAGCGGTACGTGGCAAGAAAACCAACGTGTTCCCTCTGAAAACGAACTAAGTAGTCAATTTAGTGTAAGCAGGATGACAGCCCGCAGAGCACTAAGCGAATTAACCGAGGCAGGCATTTTAACCCGCAGCCAAGGGTTAGGTACATTTGTAGCTACATTTAAATCGCAGTCATCATTACTTGAAATAAAAAATATTGCTGATGAAGTAAAAGAGCGTAACGGCAACTACACCTGTAGCGTACTCATACTCGAATCAATAAATGCAGTCGCACCTATTGCCATTGCACTTGGTGTTGAGGTTGACAGTGTTGTATATCGAAGTGTACTTGTGCATAACGAAAACGACAGCCCTTTGCAGCTAGAAGAGCGTTTTGTAAACCCTGCCCTTGCGACTGGCTACTTACAACAAGACTTTAGCATACTTACACCTCATGAATATCTATCTAGTGTTGCCCCACTTACCCAAGCAAGGCATACAGTAGAGGCCATTATGCCAAACAGCGAAATGTGCCAATGGTTAAACTTATATAATGAAGAGCCATGCTTACAAGTGATCCGACGCACCTGGTCTGTTAAAGGCATTGTAAGCTTTGCGCGCCTTGTATCACCTGGCAGTAAATATCGCTTAGGTGGCCACTTAACATTTAAAAAATAACAAACAATAGCGCTTACTGCGCTTTTTTTATAACAAATCACCTTGTATATACAACAGGAGCAAAACATGAACAACCGACTCGACACAAGTCGCGTAATACGTGCACCTCTCGGAGATAAAATAAGTGCTAAAAGCTGGCAAACAGAAGCTGCTAAGCGCATGCTAATGAATAACTTAGACTCTGAAGTTGCAGAGCATCCTCATGCACTTGTTGTATATGGTGGTATTGGCCGAGCAGCTCGTGATTGGCCAAGTTATGACAAAATTATAGAAACCCTCGATAGGCTCGAAAGCGACGAAACCCTGCTTGTACAATCAGGAAAACCCGTTGGTGTATTTAAAACCCACAGTAATGCTCCTCGCGTGCTTATTGCTAACTCAAATCTTGTTCCACACTGGGCAAATTGGGAGCACTTTAACGAGCTCGATAAAAAAGGCTTGATGATGTACGGGCAAATGACGGCGGGTTCTTGGATTTATATTGGCTCGCAAGGCATAGTACAAGGAACTTACGAGACCTTTGTAGCTATGGCAAAGCAACATTTTGCAGGTAGCGCTAGTGGTAAATGGGTATTAACAGGTGGTCTTGGTGGTATGGGCGGTGCGCAACCACTTGCAGCTACAATGGCTGGGTTTAGTGCACTGGTTGTTGAATGTGATGAAAGCCGTATCGATTTTCGTATAAAAACAGGCTACGTTGATGTAAAAGCAACAAGTCTTGAACACGCACTGCAATTAATAACCGATGCATGTGTTAAAGGTAAAGCCCTCTCAGTGGGTTTACTAGGTAACGCTGCCGATATTTTTAGTACACTGGTTAAAACAGGCATTACCCCTGATGTAGTCACAGATCAAACATCTGCTCACGATCCATTAAATGGTTACTTACCACAAGGCTGGACAATGGAGTACGCAGCAAAAATGCGTGAGCAAGATCCAAAAGCCGTAGTAAAAGCCGCTAAACAATCAATGGCAGTCCAAGTTAAAGCTATGCTGGCACTACAAAAAGCCGGTGCCGCCACTACTGATTACGGTAATAATATTCGTCAAATGGCGTTTGATGAGGGGATTACCAACGCGTTTGATTTTCCTGGATTTGTGCCTGCATATATTCGCCCTTTATTTTGTGAAGGTATTGGACCATTTAGATGGGTAGCATTATCAGGCGACCCTGAAGATATATATAAAACCGACGCTAAAGTAAAAGAGCTTATTCCTGATGATGCACATTTGCATAACTGGCTTGATATGGCGCGGGAACGCATACAATTCCAAGGTTTACCTGCACGTATTTGCTGGGTTGGACTTAAAGATAGAGCGCGCCTTGCACTAGCCTTTAATGAAATGGTTAAAAATGGCGAACTTAAAGCCCCTATCGTTATTGGTCGCGATCACCTCGACTCTGGCTCAGTTGCAAGCCCTAACCGCGAAACAGAGAGCATGAAAGATGGCTCAGATGCAGTATCAGATTGGCCATTACTCAACGCACTGCTTAATACCGCAAGTGGCGCTACTTGGGTGTCGCTTCATCATGGTGGCGGTGTAGGAATGGGATTTAGTCAGCACTCTGGTGTAGTTATTGTTGCCGATGGTACTGATGAAGCTAAAGAGCGTATTGCTCGCGTACTGTGGAACGACCCTGCAACAGGTGTAATGCGCCATGCTGATGCCGGATACGACATAGCAAAAAACTGCGCTAAAGAACAAAATTTAGACCTACCTATGTTAAACGAGGAATGATCATGTTCGAACTTACTCTCACACCCGGATCACTTGATTTAAACACACTAAGAAAAATTAATAATTCACCGGTAAAATTGAGCCTTGCAAAGCATGCCGAGTCGCAAATAGCAGCCAGCGCGCAAACCGTTCAAAACGTTATCAATGAACACCGCACTGTATACGGAATTAACACCGGCTTTGGATTATTAGCCAATACCAAAATTGCCGACGACGAACTTGAATTATTACAGCGCTCCATTGTACTTTCACACGCTGCGGGTATTGGCGAATACATGGATGACAGCACAGTAAGGTTAATGATCACCTTAAAAGTAAACTCGCTTTCACGTGGCTATTCGGGCATTCGCCTGCAAGTAATCCAATTTTTTATGCAGCTGCTTAGTAGCGAAGTATATCCGTGCGTGCCTAAAAAAGGCTCCGTTGGGGCATCGGGAGATTTAGCTCCTCTTGCGCATATGTGTCTACCTTTATTAGCTGAAGGTCAAATGCGACATAAAGGAGAAATTATTAGCGCAGCACAAGGGTTAAAAATAGCGGGACTTGAACCCCTGACACTTGCAGCCAAAGAAGGCTTAGCATTATTAAATGGCACACAAGCGTCGACTGCGTTTGCACTACAAGGCCTATTTAGAAGCGAGAACTTATATGCACAAAGCTGCGTTATCGGCTCGATAAGTATAGAAGCTGCAATGGGCAGTCGCGCGCCATTTGATGCACGTATTCATGAGATTCGCGGCCAACAAGGGCAAATAGACACCGCTCAAGTATTTAGGGAGCTACTCGATACGCACTCTCAGATTAGTGATTCCCACGTAAATTGTGAAAAAGTACAAGATCCATACTGCCTTCGCTGCCAACCTCAAGTGCTAGGTGCTTGCCTAACTCAGATACGCCAAGCTGCAGAAGTGTTGCTATGCGAGTCGAACGGTGTAACCGATAATCCGCTAGTTTTTGCCGATGTAGGCGACATAATATCGGGAGGAAACTTTCATGCAGAGCCCGTTGCAATGGCCGCTGACAACTTAGCAATCGCAATTGCCGAAATTGGCGCATTAGCAGAAAGGCGAATTGCATTACTTATCGATTCAAACCTATCCAAATTACCGCCATTTTTAGTTGAAAACGGCGGGGTAAATTCAGGATTTATGATTGCCCAAGTTACCGCAGCAGCGCTTGCATCAGAAAACAAATCATTAGCGCATCCGGCTTCGGTCGATAGCTTACCTACATCAGCAAATCAAGAAGATCATGTTTCTATGGCAACCTTTGCAGCAAGGCGCTTAGATGAAATGGCCAATAATACCCAAGGTGTTTTGGCAATAGAATGGTTAGCATCGGTTCAAGGGCTAGAATTTAGAAAGCCGCTTGAACCATCAAATAAAGTGCAAAGCGCTAAAGCGTTGTTACGCGAGCATGTGAGTTATTATGATAAAGACCGCTACTTTGCTCCCGATATCGAAGCTGCTAACACATTACTAAGTGAAGGTAAGCTATGCGACTTTATAGAGAGCAGTCCCCTGCCTTCAGCATATTAAATACCATGCTGATAGCTAAACCCTAAGGCTTCAATGGCTGAGCCTAATATTTTTCGCTCAGCCGAATCAGTTCCTGTAAACGTTGGCATTTCACCACCATGTTGCTGACACTTCATCGCGTAATATTCAGCTTTTGTAGGGTGCGCAGGATTAACCACATTATAAATATTTTGCCCTACTTGCCAGTGCTCTATCACCGCAAAAATAGCATTAATTACATCTTGTTGATGCACCATATTTACCACTTGCTCACTTGATGTATTGAGCTCTTTACCTGCCACAAAACGCCCCGGTTCTCTATTAGGCCCTAGTAATCCAGCTAAACGAAGTATTTTGCCATCTTGTTCAAGCACTTGCTCTTCAGCTTCGTAAAGCTTTATTTGGCGCTCGTTTGTGCATGAAATATCGCTACTTTCACTATATACACCAGGCTCTTGATCGTACACCCCGGTTGATGAGCACAATAAAAAGCCCTTTGCGTTTAGCTCCTTTGAAAGCTTAAGCGCTGCGGTGAGTGTTTCAGGATAATTACTTTCACTGTGTCTGCTACGGGGTGGAATAGCACATACCCAATAAGCATCTTGTAAATCAACTTGATGCCTTAATTGTCCATCTTCAAGTGTAAACTGACGCTCAAAGTCAAACTCGTGTATATCTGTTCTATGCGTTCCTTGTACTTGCCAGTCAGCTTTTTGTGCACTTACGCATAAAGCATGTCCTAACCAGCCGGCACCTAATACTACTAATTTATTACTTTTATTTGTCATTTTTGTATAAGCCTTTATTTTAAACGCATAATTAGTTCTTTCTATCTAACTTTATAGAGATTTTAAGTAAGATATGATTAGATATAATTTCATAAATAATAAAAATATGTGTACTCATGCTAAATAATTTATCATTACGGAAGAAAATATTATTATTGATTGGTGGAACAATTACCGTTTTACTAATTATCGCCTCAACATTTTTTGTTAAACACATTGCCAATCTCTCTAGAGAAAACATAGAAAACGAAGCACAAAGTTATCTACAGACCGAGCAACTTTCAATGCAAAGTTACTTCGCGATGTACGGTAAAATGGTATCAACCTTTGTTAATAACCCACATTTAATCAACTTTTTTGAAAATTGGGATACGCGCGATCAAGCACTCGAAAGCGCGCCAGGTTACAACGAAGTAAACCAAGACTTTGTGCGTTTAAGCTCAAATGACGAAAACATTTTATCGGCCTTTTTTGCCTCAGCAACCACCGGTGAATACTTTAAAGAAAACGAGCGTACAAGTCACTACAACGGCCAGCCTTATTACGCCTACAAGCGTGGGTGGTGGCAAGAAGCCATGCAAGTTAACAAGCTTTACGTAGGTCCAATCTCTGTTGATTTAACCACAGGCGTAGCATCCGCAGTAGTACAACAACCTGTTTATAACGCTCAGCGAAAACTCATTGGTATGGGCGGTGTTGATTTACAATTAAACAAAATTAACGACATGGTCGAAAATATTCGCTTTAACGGCCAAGGTTATGGATTTTTACTCGATGGCAATCAAAAAGTAGTACATTTTTCAAAGGCCACTGGGCATAAACTTTCAATTACAGATGAAGGTGCAAACGGTAAAGAAGGGCTCGATGCGCTTGAGCAACAATTTACAAATACAGCAGGCTTTAAAGAGTTAAATACACAAATGCGAAATAACCTTGAAGGCAGCCAAATGGTTACTTTTAAAGGTGAGCAGTTTTATGTGGTTTACCATCGTCTGCAGCTAGAGCAGCCTTATATAGATTGGTATGTAGGTCTACTTATCCCAACTACTATGATTGAAGAGCCTGTAAATGCTGCAGTAACCGCTACAACAACAGCGGTAATTATTATCTTAATCATTATATTAGCCATGATTTTATGGGCTACCCACATGATTTCAAAACCCATTACAACGCTTACGCACATTATGCGTGATATAGCATCAGGCGAAGGCGATCTTACTCAAAAAATTGATATTAATAGTCAAGATGAAGTGGGACAGCTGGCCAACCACATGAACACTTTTATTGATAAGTTACACGCCATGATGCTTGATACCGCAGCGCAAGCAGAACAACTAAGTAATGCAGCGGCCCAGCTAAGAAGTGTTTCTGAGAAAACAAATTCTGAAATTCAGCAAGAGAAGCAGCAAGTTGATAGCGTGAGCGCAGCGGTAACTGAAATGGCGACTACTGTGCTTGAAATATCACGTAACGCACAACACACAAATAACGCAGCTGAAGAAGTACAAGCAATTACAGCTGAAGGAGCTAGCCGTTCTACACAGGCGCAAACAGTAATGACTGAACTGGCATTACATATTGGCGAAGCATCTAAAGTGGTTGCAGGTCTTGAGCAAGAAAGTAATAACATTGGTGCATTAGTCGATGTAATTAATTCCATTGCTGATCAAACCAACTTACTTGCACTTAATGCGGCTATAGAGGCTGCTCGTGCCGGTGAACACGGTAGAGGCTTTGCCGTTGTTGCTGATGAAGTTCGTTCACTAGCAAGTCGCACACAAGAATCAACAGACGATATTCGAAATATGATTTCGCGCTTGCAGCAAATAGCTCAACAAGCCTCAGTAATGATGCAACAAGGACAAGATCAAACCGAGGGCTCAGTGCTTCAAACTAAAGAAGTGCTTAGCTCACTTCACAATATTGCGCAGTCGGTTACTAAAGTACAAGACCAAAGTCATCAAATAGCCACATCTACCGAGGAGCAAACTGTTGTTG
This sequence comes from Pseudoalteromonas sp. LC2018020214, assembly GCF_016598755.1. Classification (NCBI taxonomy): domain Bacteria; kingdom Pseudomonadati; phylum Pseudomonadota; class Gammaproteobacteria; order Alteromonadales; family Pseudoalteromonadaceae; genus Pseudoalteromonas; species Pseudoalteromonas sp. LC2018020214. The sequence goes on along the minus strand of NZ_CP066804.1, from coordinate 369,452 downwards.
CTGAAGATATTAATACGAGCCTTTCGGCAATTAATAACTTAGTGAACAGTACCGCTGACCATGCGCACACCCTCGCTGACGAAGCTCGTGACTTAAGTGATTTAGCTGCGGCGCTTAACAAAACGGTTAATCAATTTAAATTATAAAACATTCATTTTATAGTTGTGTTTAAGCGTAAAACTTAAGCGCAACTATAACCCTTGTTTTTAATTTATTTAGCACCATATCTTTACAGTTCGCTGCTATTTTTACTGTAATTGAGTAATACAAAGTGATTTTTACGAACCAGATCAAATTTTTCGATTTTATACACCGATCTTTTTATTGAGATAGTTTGTTGTTTGGCAGAGTCTGGTATAGTAGCGCACGTAATAAACAGTGCTTTTTGAACGGTTTAATACAAAATTGCTAATTAATATGTTCTAAGTGTTACTTAAAAGCACATATTAATTACCAATTGTTAAAAATGGGTTAGCCGATACTCGGCTGACAAAGAATACATTGTAACGGTTTTATCATGATATCTAATTTATTTACCAAGCTTTTTGGTAGTCGCAATGACCGCACTATTAAAAACTTAAGAAAGACGGTCGCGCTAATCAATGCGCTAGAAACGCAACTTGAAGCGCTTTCTGATGAAGATTTAAGAGCTAAAACAGCTGAGTTTAGAGAACGTTACGATAACGGACAAAGCCTTGACGACATTCTACCAGAGGCTTTTGCTGTGGTACGTGAAGCATCAAAGCGTGTAAATGGCATGCGTCATTTCGACGTGCAGTTATTAGGTGGTATGGTTTTACATCAAGGTCGCATTGCAGAAATGCGTACCGGTGAAGGTAAAACACTTACAGCTACTCTACCAGCTTATCTAAACGGCTTAACAGGCAAAGGTGTTCACGTAATTACCGTGAATGACTACCTTGCTAAACGTGATGCTGAAACCAACCGTGCGTTATTTGAATTTTTAGGCCTTACAGTAGGCTGTAACGTACCTGGTATGATGCCGCAGCAAAAGAAGCTCGCTTATACTGCCGACATTACATACGGTACTAATAACGAATTTGGTTTTGACTACCTTCGTGACAACATGGCTTTTAGCATTGATGAACGAGTTCAACGTCCATTATTCTATGCTGTAGTCGATGAAGTGGATTCAATCTTAATTGATGAAGCACGTACCCCGCTTATTATTTCAGGCCCAGCTGAGGATAGCTCTGAGCTATACACTGAAATAAACACCATCGTTCCTTTACTTGAGCTTCAAGAAAAAGAAGACGAAGAAGGCATTGAAGGTGACGGCGATTACACTATCGATGAAAAATCTAAGCAAGTTCATTTAACAGAACGTGGTCAAATTAAAGTAGAAGAGCTACTTACTGAGCGCGGCTTAATTGAAGAAGGCGATTCGCTTTATTCAGCAGCAAGCATTACGCTACTAAGCCATGTTTATGCCGCCCTTCGTGCTCATAAGCTATACCAAAAAGATGTTGATTACGTTGTAAAAGAAAACGAAGTAATTATTATCGATGAGCATACTGGTCGTTCAATGGAAGGTCGTCGTTGGTCAGAAGGTTTACACCAAGCTGTTGAAGCAAAAGAAGGTGTAAAAATTCAAAACGAGAACCAAACACTTGCCTCTATTACGTTCCAAAACTACTTCCGTTTATACGAAACGTTAGCAGGTATGACAGGTACAGCCGATACTGAAGCATTTGAGTTTCAGTCAATTTATGGCCTAGATACTGTTGTTATGCCAACTAATAAGCCGATGATTCGTGATGATCGCGCCGATTTAGTTTACCTAACGCAAGAAGAAAAATACGAAGCTATTTTAATTGATATTAAAGACTGCCAAGACCGCGGACAACCGGTGCTTGTTGGTACTATTTCAATTGAAAGCTCTGAGTATTTATCGCAGTTTTTACGCAAAGAAAAAATTAAGCACAATGTACTTAATGCTAAATTTCACGCGCAAGAAGCTGATATCGTTTCAGATGCTGGCCTACCAGGGACAGTAACAATTGCAACAAACATGGCCGGTCGTGGTACCGATATCGTGTTAGGTGGTAACTGGAACAGTGAAGTTGAAAAACTTGAAAACCCAACTGATGAGCAAATTGCTGAAATTAAAGCAGCTTGGAAAATTCGCCATGATGCAGTAATTGATGCCGGCGGTTTACATATCATAGGTACTGAACGTCACGAATCTCGTCGTATCGATAATCAGTTACGTGGTCGTTCTGGTCGTCAAGGTGATGCTGGTTCAAGCCGTTTTTACTTATCGATGGACGATGCGCTAATGCGTATATTTGCCGGTGAGCGTATGACGAACATGATGCGTAAATTAGGCATGCAACGCGGTGAAGCAATTGAACATCCATGGGTTAACCGTGCGATTGAAAATGCACAGCGTAAAGTAGAAGCACGTAACTTCGACGTTCGTAAGCAACTACTTGAGTACGATGATGTAGCAAACGATCAACGTCGTGTTGTTTACTCTCAGCGTAACGAACTACTTGAAGAAGGTGATATTTCAGAAACTATTACTGCAATTCGTGGTGACGTACTTAGCAATACAATTGATCAGTACATTGCACCGCAAAGCCTTGCTGAAATGTGGGATATTCCTGGCCTTGAAGAGCGTTTAAAACAAGACTTCTTAATTGAGTTACCTATTACTCAGTGGTTAGCAGATGACAATAAACTATACGAAGAAAAGCTTCGTGAGCGTATTGAGCAGGCGGTTGAGCAGTCATACAAGCAAAAAGAAGAGCAAGTTGGCGATTCTGTTTTACGTCAATTCGAAAAAGCGATTATGCTACAGAGCCTTGATCAGCATTGGAAAGATCACCTTGCTGCAATGGATCATTTACGCCAAGGTATTCATTTACGTGGTTACGCGCAAAAGAATCCTAAGCAAGAGTACAAGCGTGAATCGTTTGAGCTGTTCTCCGAAATGCTTGAAAACTTGAAAGTAGATGTTGTAAGCATTCTAAGTAAAGTACAAGTACGCGCAGAAGAAGATGTTGAAAAAGTAGAAGAGCAACACCGTAAAAGTGAAAATGCTCCTCGCGAATACCAACATGAAGAAGCTGAGCACGTAGGTGGCGAAGCGCCAGAAACAGCGACAGTAATGGCTCGTACAGAACCAAAAGTAGGTCGTAATGACCCTTGCCCTTGTAAATCAGGTCAAAAATTCAAACAGTGTTGCGGTAAATTAAAATAACCCAATATTGTCAGTAGCTTATTAAAAAGCGGCGCTAGCGTCGCTTTTTTTTATGGAGTTTTAAAGTAATGACTATAGAAATTGTACATGTAGCTGTTGGTGTTATTAAGAAAAATAACGCTATATTCATTTGTAAACGTGCAGATGAACAACATCAAGGCGGTTTATGGGAATTTCCTGGTGGTAAAGTCGAAGCTGGAGAAAGTGTGTTTGTTGCACTTAAACGCGAGCTTATTGAAGAAGTTGGACTAACCATTCACAGCTCTAGCCAATTGATGGTGATTGAACATGACTACGGCGATAAATGCGTTAAATTAGATGTACACGTAGTAAGTAACTTTAGCGGTGAGGCACATGGCGCTGAAGGGCAACCTAGCGAATGGGTAGCAATTAGTGAATTAGAAAATTATGATTTTCCTGAAGCGAATGCTGAAATTATCGAAAAAATAGTTGCCCGATACGCATAAAAAAAGGGCATAAGTGAGCACAATGAATATCTCAATACAAAATAAGCTAAGCGAACTGTTAGCACTGCCCCCTGAGTTAACTCAAGTTAGTGCGATTGGTAGCGGTCATATAAATAGTACATGGCTACTTACAAGTATTGATAAACAGTTTATTGTGCAAAAACTAAATACTGAGGTATTTAAAAACCCTGCTCAGTTAGTGAGTAACGCAAAACTAATTGAGCAGCATTTAAATGCTAAACAACTGCAAAATAATTACCCGCTTGAAATAATCAAACATATAGCGACACAAAGCGACGAACACTTAATAAAAATTGATAATGCGTATTATCGCGTCCTTAACTATATTAGCGGTAGCTACAGCGAAGACGTTGCTAAAAATACCCAGCAGAGCGAGCAAGCGGCTTACGCCTTTGGCGTATTTGCTCATGCATTACAAGATTTTGATGCGCAACAGCTACACACTGTAATTCCTGATTTTCATAACTTAGCGATGCGCTTTGAGCAATTAAATACCGCAATCACTAACAACGTAGTTAATAGAGTAAAGCACTGCAATGGTGAAATAGAGTATTGCTTAACGCAGCAGCATTTAATTACTGAGCTTAGTCAGGTAGCTAAACACATACCGCTTAGAGTGTGTCATAACGATACAAAAATAAATAATATGCTGTTTTGTAATACAACTCACAAAGCAAAAGCAGTTATTGATTTAGACACCTGTATGGCAGGACTTTGGCTTTATGACTTTGGCGACATGGTACGTACATTTTGCTCCCCCGAAGCCGAGGATTCAACTAACTTACACAACGTTGTTATTCGAAAAGATATATTTTCAGCCATTGTTAAAGGCTATGTAACGCCATTAAAAAGTAGCATGAGTATACTAGAGCAAGAAAGCTTATTATTAGGCGCTAAAATTATGCCACTCATGTTAAGTGTGCGCTTTTTAACTGATTACTTAAATAACGATGTGTACTTTAAAGTAGCTCATGCAGAGCATAATTTAGAGCGAACACAAAACCAACTCGCGCTTTATAAAAACATACTGAGTAACGAAGAATGGATGCACGCGTGCTTAGTCGATAAACAAATTCAAGATACAAAAAAACCAGTAAGCTAAAAACTTACTGGTTTTTTGTTATTTATAGTAATGCAATTACCAGATTTTTACGCGATCTTCTGGTTTGATATACATTTTATCACCTTCTTTTACGTCAAACGCTTCGTAAAACTCAGGCATGTTCGACAAGATACCGATTACACGGTAGTGGCTTGGTGAATGAGGGTCTGTTAATAAACGATTACGTAACTCTTCATCGCGGTAGTTACGACGCCAGATTTGTGACCAACCCATAAAGAAACGTTGATCGCCTGTGTAACCATCTATCACGGGTGCTTTTTTATCACCTAAAGATAGCATATACGCTTTATGCGCAACGGTTAAACCACCTAAGTCACCAATGTTTTCGCCAAGCGTTAGCTCACCATTAACACTTGCATCTTCAAACGGTTTATATTCGTTATACTGTGCAACTAAAGCCGCTGTACGCTCTTCAAATTGCTTAAGGTCAGTCTCACTCCACCAGTTACGTAAGTTACCGTCACCGTCGTATTTAGCACCTTGGTCGTCAAAACCGTGACCCAGCTCATGCCCAATTACCGCGCCAATTGCGCCGTAGTTTACAGCATCATCCGCTTCTAAATTAAAGAATGGTGGTTGTAATATAGCGGCTGGAAATACAATTTCATTGTTTACTGGGTTGTAATACGCATTGACTGTTTGCGGAGTCATGTGCCATTCAGAGCGATCAACTGGTTTACCCAATTTAGCAATCATGTCTGCGTATGCCCATTCGCTATAACGGATGTAATTACCTACTAGCTCGTCTGAGTTAATCTCTAGCTCTGAGTAATCTTTCCACGTGTCTGGGTAACCAATCTTAGGCGTAAATTTGTCTAACTTTTCTTTCGCTGCAAGCTTTGTTTCAGGGCTCATCCACTCAAGATTTTCGATAGCAACGCCATAACCTTTAATTACGTTATCAACTAACTCTTCCATGCGTGCTTTAGCTTCTGGCGGGAAGTTATCTTTAACGTATACCTTACCTAAAATTTCACCAAGTACACTGTTAGATGCATCAACCGCTTGCTTCCAAAGAGGTGCTTGTTCTTCTACGCCACGAAGTGTTGTGCTGTAAAAGTCAAAGTTAAGGTTAACTAAATCTTCGCTAAGTAGCTCTGCATAACCACTTACAAAATGAAATTTTAAGTAGTTTTTCCACGTCGCTAAATCAGTATCTTTATAAATAGTAGCAAGTGCTTCTAAGTAGCTTGGTTGACGTACAATAATATCACTTGCACTCACGCCTGCATCTTTAAAGAATGCAGCTAAATCAAGCTCCCCCATCAACTTGCTTGCGTCTGCTACTGTCATCTTGTTATAAGATTTAGTTGCATCACGGCTTTGCACACGGCTCCACTGAGCATCAGCTAGTGTTTTTTCAAATGCAAGTACGCTCTTGGCAGCTTCTGCTGCATTTTTAACGCCTGATTTTGCTAAAACATCTGTGATGTATTGCTCGTAAGAAGCACGAATTTTAGTGAATTTTTCGTCATCATTTAAGTAATAATCACGATCTGGTAAACCAAGACCCGACTGAGATAAATACAATGCATACTCGCTCGAGTTTTTAGCATCGTTATTTACAAACCAACCAAACGGTAAAGTGCCGCCTTGTTTTTGAATTTTAGCCATTAAACCCACTAAGTCAGCTTTAGATTTAACGCTATCAATCGTATCTAATGACGGTTGTAATGGCGTAATACCTAGCTCATTACGCGCAGATTGATTCATGTAGCTTTTATAAAATGCGCCAATTTTATACTCATCACTGCCTTTTTTAGCGGCCTTATTCGCGGCTGCGTTTTCAAGGGCAATTTTCATCGCTTTTTGTGACTCATCATATAGCTGCGAAAAAGAACCGTAGTTAGACTTATCACCTGGTATTTCAGTTTTTGCTAACCACTGTCCATTTACATGATAATAAAAATCGTCTTGTGCGCGTACTGAACTATCCATATTCGCTAGTTCAATACCAAGCTCTAGTGGCTTTTCAGCGGGTGCTGTTACTACAGGAGTATCGGTTACTTTAGCTTCTTGTTGTTTTTCACCACAACCTACTAGACCAAGTGCAAGCGCTATGCTCGCAGCGGCCATTGTTACTTTATTCATAATGGTTCCGTTTGTTAGTTAGAATTAAATCATACCAATCTGCTTATGTATGGGGTCTATTTAACGTTAAGAAAATTACGCTAGAACTAGGCAAAAGTTTTTGTATCTAGTTGTTCTAAATAAAAAAATTTTAACGACGTTATAGTGCAATTTAATTCGTTAAATTGTTCAAAGATTTATGCAGGTTGGTATTACATACCAACTCCATTAAATTCTTGAATATAGCAGGAGTAAAAATAGCACTGCCTGTACGCTTTTACTTAATGGAATGGGTATCAAGGGAGCTTTAAATAATAAAGCACACCACGCAGTATAATAAACCTCATTAGACCAACAATAAAATGGAATATGTAACAAAGTATTTTGAATGCGGTGAGCTGCAAAAATAGCCCTACCAATAACAATATAGTGGATGGCTAAGGCTAACTTTTATTCTTTCCGTGGAGCGCTAAACGCTCTAGTTTTTCTTTTAATGAAGGGGGGGCAGAAGCCGCTATCGCATTTAAGTAATTAGCGGTTTGCTCACTCATTTTCCGTGAGTTGGTAACTGTAGGGCTGCCCGATTTATTCGCGGTACTTAATCGCTGAGTTGCTTGAGGATTTGCAGTTATTTTTATTTGTCCAAGCTCTGCCATTCCAGCTGCTCTAAAGTGTGAAAGCATATCCATTTTTAAATAATTAAGCCTAAGCGCGATAGGCGCAGATACCGCCTCTATCATTAGCGTGCCGTCTCGGTAATTACTAACTCGGCATTTATCACCCAATTTAGGGCCTAAAAAATCTTTTAATAAGGTTTGCTGTGTATCAAGTGCTTGGCTTTTGCCTGCATAAGCCGATAAACGATTATTTAACCCCGCCATAATATCGGTTAGCGGTTTTGGTGCATATCTATCTTTAGCCATTTTACACCTCGTAAAAACTCACTTAGACCCAGAGATAATACTCTGGGTCTAAGTATACACTGCGTATTAATACTACGCGCCGGCTATTTGCATTTGCTCGATTAATACTGAGCCTGTTTGAATACCACCACGGCGTTCTATATCACCACCAATGGCAGAAATACCTTTAAACATGTCTTTTAAATTACCAGCAATAGTAATTTCACTTACCGGATATTGGATTTCACCATTTTCAACCCAAAAACCTGCAGCGCCACGAGAGTAGTCACCCGTTACGGTATTTACGCCCTGCCCCATTAGCTCTGTAACTAATAAGCCGGTGCCCATCGTTTTTAATAGTGCAGTTAAATCGTTATGAGTTTGCTCAACAAGCCAGTTATGTATACCGCCTGCATGCCCTGTTGGGGTCATGTTCATTTTACGCGCGGCATAACTTGCTAATAAATAAGTTTGTAACTCGCCGCCTTGAATTATTTCTCTATCGAATGTTTTAACACCTTCGCTATCAAACGGTGACGATGCCAACCCTTTTAAAATATGTGGGCGCTCAGCAATATTCACACAATTACTAAATACCTGAGTGCCTAAGCTATCAAGTAAAAAACTTGATTTACGATAAAGCGCGCCACCACCAATTGCCGACACCAAGTGACCAAACAATGAATTTGCAATATCGGCTCTAAAAATAACAGGCACTTTCATTGTGCCTAACTTTTGGCTATTTAATTTAGCTAAGGTTTCAGCTGCCGCTTCAAGACCCACTGCCGCCGCATCATTTAAACCAGCCTGATCGCGAGCAACTGTATAAGCAGAGTCGCGCTGCATGTGTTCGCCATCTTTACCTATTACCATAGTACTAATACTATGACGAGTGCGCGGAAAGCCTGCAATTAAACCGTGGCTGTTACCATAAACACGTAATCCCTGATGCGATGAAAAACTCGCACCATCAGAGTTAACAATCCGCTCGTCTGCATTTAATGCAGCTTGCTCAGCAGCATGACAAAGCTCAATGCCTTCCTCAGGACTTACATCCCAAGGATGATATAAATCTAAATCTTTAGGATTAAATTCAAGTAACTCTTTATCAGCAACGCCGTTAAATGGGTCATCAGATGTAAATTTGGCTATATCAATCGCTTTTTCGACTACCGTGCGCAATGTTTTTGGATTTAAATCAGCCGTTGACGCCGAGCCTTTATTATTACCAACATATACACTAATGCCTAAGCCGCCGTCTTGGTTGAACTCAATGGTTTCTACTTCACCCATTCGTGTACTAACCGATAAACCAGACGTGCTAGACATCGCAGCTTCTGCAGCTGTAGCGCCTAATTTTTTAGCATGTTCGAGTACTTCTGCTACCGCATCTTTAACTTGCGATATTTGAGAATAAATTGGATCGTTTTGTTGGCTTTTCATAAATTAAGTCCTGAGCCTTAGAGGCATAATGCACGCATTTCTTATATTTAAATGCTAACACACTCAATGCATCACATCAGCTAATATTCCTAAGTATCATATTCATGTATAATGGCAAAAGTTATTTTTATTTAAGAGCACCCCATGGCAAAGAAAAAAGGCAAGCCTGCTGAAATTGAAGAAGAAATTGAATATGTATCAAGAACGGAGCTTAAACGCGAAGCGCAAGAGTTTCATCAGTTAGGTACTGAAATTGCCAAAATGGGTAAAAAACAGCGCGAACGCCTGCCATTAAATGACGATTTAAAAGAAGCGATGGTTGTTGCTGATAAAATAAGTAACAAAAGCGACGCGTACCGCCGCCACTTAAACTACATCGCTAAAACACTGCGTACTGTAGAAAACATTGATGATATTAAAGCGATTATCGATGTGATGCTTAATAAAAATAACCAAGCTGAAGTATTGGTCAAGAAGATTGAGCAATTACGTTCAGATTTAATTGAACAAGGTGATGACCTTATCAATGAGACTATTGAGCAGTTTCCGTCTCTTGATCGCCAACAAATGCGCCAATTAGTTCGTAATGCAGCAAAAGAAGCGAAAGCTGAAAAGCCAGGTAAAGGTTATAAAGAATTATTTCAATACCTTAAAGATGCTCATACTATTACGTATTAATTAGGTCATATTAAGTTATATTTTATTAAAAAAGGTGCTTCGGCACCTTTTTTGTTATAGATCAAACCGCCTTCCTGAGTACTTTTTTATAATCCCTCCTAAATAAATACTTAGGTGCGCGTGATGATTAAACTTCCACAATGGGATGAAACCCTAATAAACAAATATAATGTGTCTGGTCCGCGTTATACCTCTTATCCCACGGCTTTATCACTGCGTGACGGGTACCAGCAACAAGACCTACTAAGCGCTATAGAATCGTCAACAAGTCGCTCTCTTTCTTTATATATTCACATCCCGTTTTGTAGTCAGCTTTGCTACTACTGTGGCTGTAATAAAATAATTACCCGTCATCAATCTAAGGCAGATACGTATCTCGACTTTTTAGCAAAAGAAATTACTGCCCAAGCGCCTTTATTTAAAAGCTACACGGTTGAGCAATTGCATTTAGGTGGCGGTACTCCCACCTTTTTAACCGCAAAACAAATGACCCGTTTAATTAAACTTTTAGAACAACACTTTAATTTTACACGCACGACAGAGCGCGGCATTGAAATAGACCCTCGCTCACTTGCCGATAATATGCTTGTTGATTTAAGGATGCTTGGCTTTAACCGCGTCTCGTTTGGGATTCAAGACTTTAACGATGACGTGCAACTTGCTGTTAATCGCCCGCAAAATGCAGATACCGTTAAGCAATTAATTACACAAGCTCGCGAGCTGGGATTTCAATCTATTAATGCAGATATGATTTACGGGCTTCCTCTGCAAACGCCAGAGAGCTTTAAGAAAACTATAGAGCAACTTATTGAGTTAAGCCCTGACAGAGTATCAGTGTTTAACTACGCGCATTTACCAGAGCGCTTTGCTGCACAGCGTAAGATTAAAGATGCAGATTTACCCAGTGCTCATAATAAGCTCACCATGTTTAAAAATACGCTGGAGCAGATGACACAAGCAGGCTATCAATTTATTGGTATGGACCATTTTGCAAAAACTGATAATGAACTAGCTGTTGCGCAAAATGAAGGCAAGTTACATCGTAACTTTCAAGGTTATACAACCCATGGAAATTGTGATTTATTAGGTTTAGGCGTGTCATCAATTTCACAAATTGGCACCGCCATTTTACAAAATCAAAAAGAATTAAAACATTATTACCACAGCGTAGAAACACAAAGCGGCAGTGCTCTTAATAAAGGAATGCACTTAACACATGATGATGTAATTCGTGCTGATGCAATTAAACAGCTCATTTGCCAATTTGAATTAGATATACAAGACTTTAGTGGAAAACACGCGCTTATATTTAATGACTACTTTGAGGATGCATTAGTAGCGCTGGCGCCACTTATAAAAGATAAACTAGTAACTATAATTGATAATAAAATTAGCGTAACACCACGCGGTAACTTATTCATTCGTATTATTTGTATGTGCTTCGATGCTCACTTACAAAAACAAATTAACGCAACGCGCTTTTCAAGAGTGATTTAGCCTGAACTCTGGATAATAAATACATCGACACAAAAAAAGCAGACCTAGGTCTGCTTTTTGTATTTAAGGTGTAGCTTTAATTAAAAACGACTTTATCGCTACCTGGAGCGGCTTTAAACTCGATGATAATTTTAGCGCAATCCGCTTTAACTTCATCTTTAAGTGTTTTTTCAGCTTGCCAGCGAGCCTTATCTAGCTTAAAAATCTCTTTTTTAGAGTATTTTTTACGTGCATCGTGCGTCGGCATTTCTTTAACTACCTGATACATCTTATAAATACCAGGATACTGCGTTGTTAAATCACGCTCGCTTTCAAAGGCATACTGAGACATAAGTACCCAAATGCGTAAACAGCCTTCAGAAAACTCACACTGCTCTTCATTCATTGCACGTGCGATTAAATGAATACTATCGGCTAGTTTTGCGTTTCGCTTTAAACGCGACTTTTCAAGCTTTTGCTTTTGTTCAGCCTGCGTTTTAGCAATTAACTTTTTTTGCGCATTTAACTTATACAGCAACTGACCCGCATAAAATGCCAAACCAGCTATGATAGCAGCGCCTAAAAGTAAGGCTAAAATTACCGAGGTACTCATTATTTATCCTTACTATTTGTCGTCTTCATCTAACCATTCGTTGGCTAAATCATCAGATAAGTATTGATCGAAATCAGAATTGCCTTGGCTTTCAAGGTCATCTTCAAACTCGTCTTCGTCCTCATCTTCAATACCAAGAATTTCACATAACGCCTGATGACGAGCAATGCGACTATTAAAGTACTTAGCATCTTTACCTGTTAGCATTTCACCTTTTTCATGACGCTCTACTAATTTAAGTAAACGTTCATCATTCTCAAGTGCTTCTAGCTCTTGTTCAGGTGTAAATTCAGGCTCGATTACTTTTTTCAGCTCAATAGTTGGCTTTAAGTTGCGTTTCATTTCAACTTTAGGCTCTGGCGCGGTTGCGATTAACGGCACAGGCTTTTTACTGCCTACACGCTTATCTTTAGGCGCGTGATTACTATTTTGGCTTTCGCTATCTAGTAAATCTGGCGCATTACGAGAACCGGGCTTTGCGCCTTTGGTTTTTTTAACTCGCTGCTCTTTTAATGCGCGCATTTCTTTAAGCTTATCTTGGCTTAAACGAACAGGTCCGTTTGCTGGGCTTTTGCGTGACTTTTTAGTTCTACTCATATCTTGATCATCTCACTTAAGAGGTTTTGAGCGAAGCGCAAATTAATGGGCATCGCAGTGCTGGCCTAGCCAGAAGAATTCAGTTTGCGCTATAGAGGTTGGGTTTCTCATTTAAAAGCGCCTTAGCTAATTAATCGCTAATTTTAAACGGTGGGTATTGTAACAGGACAAATAAAAAGGCGGTAGAGAAAACATCTCTACCGCCTGCTAATCTGAGCGCCATTATCTGGACACTTCTCCCTTCGACTTTTTTTAGTCTTTATTATTTTTATTATTATCAGTCCGTATTGTTATTATTTTTACGTTCCTTGTTACATTCCATTTTGTTTTTATTATTAAACTTCCATGAGTTTTTTATTATTTTCGGTCATCCTGACACTTTTTTATTATTTCCTTTAGTAGCACCAATCTTGTGCTATGTAGTCATGCCGCGCCACTTTCCTTATAGCTTGTTTCCATTTTGTTATTGTTCTTTTGCGACAGTGGTTAATTTACTCGTTAATGATTTTGTTACAACTGGTTTATATAACTTTTATTATACTTATTACATTTTAAAATCAAATAAACAATAAAATACAATAAGTTAATGATAGATAAAAAATAAAAAGAAGACTTTTCTCACACTCACGCATGGTCAATGTCTTACATTTAAACGGGTGATATCGTTAATTTTGCACACAAAAAAAGCAGCCCGGGCTGCTTTTTGTAAAACATTGTAGTGTATTTATTATTAATTGCTAAATAAATACGACTTTAGTGTAAACCACCTAAGTACTGAGAAAGTACTTCAATATCTTTATCTGTTAATTTCTTCGCTATATCGCCCATCATGCCATTTAAGTCATTGTGACGAGTTCCATCACGGAATTTTTCAAGTTGAGACTTGATATATCCAGGATGCTGAAAAGAAATTTTTGGAAACTTAGCAAGTGATGAACCGTTACCACGTGGACCATGACATGCTGCACATGATGGAATTCCACGCCCCGCATCGCCTGCTTTAAAGAGCATTTCGCCAACTTCAACAACATCTTTAGGTGTAGCACCTTCAGTCATGTTCATTGAAGAAAAATAAGCAGCTAGATCTTTCATGTCTTGCTCGCTAAGTGGCATAGCCATAGCGCTCATTACTGGATCCATACGCCCTTCTTTGCCGCCTGACGTCATACCTAATTTTAAATCCTGAAGTTGCTTAAGGATATAATCTGGATGTTGACCTGCAATTTTAGGGTAAATATTAACCGGCGCATTACCGTCTGGGCCGTGACAAGCCGCACACGTTGCTGATTTTTCTTTACCTGCGTTTACATCGCCATCAAATGCTGTTGCGTTGCTTGCTGACAACGCACCAAGCAATATTGTTAAAGATAGTGCTATTTTTTTCATGGTGAATTCTCTGTTTCCGACCCTGTATCATCTACAATCGTGATGTTGTAATACATATATTCTACACGATAATAAATTCTCTGGCACGTTTTCTACACATATTAAGCTTATAATTTACAGGGTTTTGACTTAGATTAAGCTTTAACATGTTTTAAATGTACCATAGGTGCTGTTTTTAGGTGGTTAAATACGCTTTTTAATACATCCTTTATAGTATAAAATACGCGCCCTGAGTGAATTTGGTTTACTCAATGTTATTTTTTTAAGTTTTAGGAGAGCCTGTGCTCAAATCTCGTATCAAATATAATACTGCGTCTTTCGTAACAAGCGCTCCCGACATTACTAAATTACCTGCTGATACGGGAATTGAAGTTGCGTTTGCCGGTCGCTCCAATGCAGGTAAGTCGAGTGCATTAAATGCATTAACCGATCAGAAGCTAGCACGTACAAGTAAAACACCTGGACGTACTCAGCTAATCAATACATTCGATTTAGCGGATGTCGACGATATGCGCCTTATCGATTTACCAGGCTATGGCTTTGCTAAAGTACCAATCGAAATGAAAAAGAAATGGCAAAAGTCGTTAGGTGAATATCTGCAAAAGCGTCAAAGTTTAAAAGGTATTGTTATTTTAATGGATATTCGTCATCCATTAAAAGATTTAGACCGTGATTTGATTAACTGGGCAATTGGTAGTGAAATTCCAGTATTGGCACTATTAACTAAAGCCGACAAACTAAAGCAAGGCCCTCGTAAATCACAAGTACTGCAAGTTCGTCGTGAATTAAGCACGCTTGATGGCGATATCACAGTTCATGCGTTTTCATCATTAAAAGGCACCGGTTTACCAGAAGTAGCTAAAAAGCTAGATGAATGGTTTTTAGGTCCTGTTATTGCTGTACCACCTACCGATGAAACAATCACAGACGAAACAAACCCAGAGGCTTAAACGCTGGCGTTACGATAAATAAAACTGCTTTCCTGCAGATTTAATAAAATAGCCGAGCTTATCAGACTCGGCTTTTTCAGCCCACTGATAAAATACACTGCGTGAAACTCGCGCACTACAACCATACGGTAGCTTTAAATAAGGCACCTTTGAACCATTGTAGTCTTTTATATGCAAGGGCTGCTGAGCGCTCACTAGCCACTGCCTAGCTAAATTATCAATACAACACAACACTTGCCCTTGCGCTGTATTTTCAAAACGCCAATCAACAATAATAAACGGCGCATCTACAACCGTTATTGTTATTTTTTCGACAGGGGTTTTTAAATAAAATTGCTCATCTTCTTTACATAATACAGAAGCAAACAGCTTCACCATGGCTGGGCGTGTTATTTCGCTGCCATCGTAAAACCATTTCCCTTCATTATTAATAACAATTGGCAGCTCCCCACAATGGTTAGGCTGCCAACTATCAAAAGGTTTGCTTGGCTCACTTAATCGCTTGCTAAGCTCACTTAAAGAAATCACTGTTTTTTAAGTGTTATTGCAAATGTAACAGGTACTGCTGTTGCAATTGAAGGTAAACCCGCTAGCTCTTGCAGCTTTTTAACGCCTTCGGTTACACCAAAATCATCACTATTAATAATAATAGGTGTTAATGATGATACCGTTAAATCACCACTTTGCGTGCTGTTAACGAGTACATCAATTGCCAATGGTTTTTTATTACCATGAAAATCAAGCTCAGCTTTAATACCCTTCAATATGTATTGACCAGGCTTTTTAATATTACTTAGCTCTTTAGTTAAATTTGCAGTTAAAACAGCATTGGGGAATTTAGCCGCTTCGAATAAAAATGTAGCTAAACGCTCATTACGAATAGGGATTAGAGTTTCGGCTGATGTTAAATCAACATTAACGCTAAACTCTCCTTTATCAGAAAGCATACCTTCAAGGTTAGTAAAATGGTGAGCTTCAGCAATCGAATCTTTTTTAATTGAAACAAAGCTTAGTTGGCTTTTATCATTCACTAGCTGCCAATTGGCCTGAGCAACATTAGAAATAACTAAACTTGATAAAGAAAAACCTGCAATAGCTAATGCTTTAAACATAACGCACTCCTTAGTAATAAAATGAAAAGAATAAAAATGGTAGCACTTCGATGGTATCACCTGCGATGTACCCAAACCACCTCGAAGTGACGAATGAATAATACAATTGGTATAGCGCAAAAAAGAATTAATTAGATAGGATTTTTAGGCGTAAAACAAAAAACGGCCCACCAAACAAGTTGGTAGGCCGGTATAGCAAACTGGGGAGAAGCTATCAATTTGTTGCACCCTTTCAGATGCATCATCAACAGGATGTCCTACAGGATAGGACAGGCGGGACTTTAACAAAAGCACGCATTAAAATACAATCATATTCCTGTAAAACAGCTCGAATTGACGAACATATAACTATTTAATACAAATAGTTGCTTAAATTAACCTTATTTTAACTAAAGCTTGCATATAGCTAATTAAATAGCTGTTATTCGTCATTTTTATTAAACATAAAAAAAGCGCCAAAAGGCGCTTTAATTAAAATGCTCAAATTGCATTAATGGGCTTGTTCCCAGTTGTCACCTTCGTCGGCTTCAACAATAAGCGGCACATCAAGCGCTGCAGCTTGCGACATCAGCTCACAAATATGTTTTGTGTATTCTGGTGCGCAGTCTGTTTTAATTTCAAATACCAATTCATCGTGTACTTGCATAAGTAACTTAATCGTATTTGGCGCTTGTTCGTGTACCCAGCGGTTAACGCTCAGCATTGCCTTTTTGATAATATCAGCAGCAGTACCTTGCATTGGTGCGTTTATAGCAGCACGTTCGGCTCCTTTTCTGCGCGCGCCATTACGTGCGTTTATTTCTGGCAAATGTAGGCGGCGACCAAATATTGTTTCAACGTAGCCATTTTCAGCCGCTTTTTCACGTGTTGTTTCCATGTACTCTAATACACCAGGAAAACGCTCAAAGTATTTATCTATGTAATGCTGCGCTTCATGGCGTGGCACATCTAGTTGACGTGCTAAACCAAATGCCGACATACCATAAATTAAACCAAAGTTTACTGCTTTTGCCTTGCGGCGCATATCGGTAGTTACATCATCAAGCTCTACACCAAATACTTCAGCGGCAGTTGCACTGTGTACATCTAAGCCGTTAGCGAATGCATTTAATAGACCTTTGTCTTGTGAAAGGTGCGCCATAATACGCAGCTCAATTTGGCTGTAATCGGCAGCGACAATTTTATAACCATCTGCAGCTATAAACGCTTCACGAATTCGACGCCCTTCTTCTGAACGAATAGGAATATTTTGTAAATTAGGATCGGTTGAACTCAAGCGCCCCGTTGCTGTAATTGCCTGATGATAAGATGTATGTACACGCTGGGTTTTCTCATTCACCATTAATGGTAATTTATCGGTGTAAGTTGATTTAAGCTTTGATAAACCACGATGCTCTATAATTACTTTCGGTAGTGGATAATCATGAGCAAGCTCTTGCAATACTTCTTCTGCGGTAGAAGGTGCACCTTTAGGTGTTTTTTTGATAATAGGCAGGCCAAGCTTTTCAAACAACAATACTTGTAGTTGCTTAGGAGAGCTTAAATTAAATGGTTCGCCTGCTATTTCAAATGCTTCTTTTTCAAGCTCAATTAAACGCTCGCCTAATCGTTGGCTGTGCGCTGCAAGCATATTACTATCTATTGCAACGCCGGTTCGTTCAATATCAGAAATCACACTAACAAGTGGCATTTCTATATCTTCGAATACAGATTTTAGCTTTTCATCAGCCGCTATTTTTGGCCAAAGCACTTCATGTAGGCGCAAAGTAATATCGGCATCTTCTGCAGCGTAAGGCGCAGCTTTTTCAAGTTCAATTTGGTTGAAGGTAAGTTGCTTTTTACCTTTGCCAGCAATATCTTCAAAGCTAATATTTTTATGACCTAGATATTTAAGTGCTAGCGAGTCCATATCGTGGCGTGTACCCACACTATTAAATACGTATGACTCAAGCATGGTGTCAAACTTAATACCGTTTAGCGCAAAACCTGCATTCGCTAATACACTTTTGTCGTATTTAAGGTTTTGCCCTACTTTAGCTTTGTTTTCATCGGACAAAATTGGACCTAGCTTTTGCATTACAAATTCCAGACTTAATTGCTCAGGCGCACCCGGGTAGTCATGCGCTAGAGGTAAATACACAGCTTCACCCGCTTTTACGGCAAAACTCATACCCACTAATTGCGCTTTCATGTAATCAAGGCTGGTAGTTTCTGTATCAAATGCAAATAACTCGGCACTATTTAATTGCTCTATTAACGTATCAAATTGCGCTTGCGTTAAAATAGTTTCGTAATGGGCATCTTCTACTTTTGGTAATTCAGTGGCTTCGGTAGGTACAGCTAGATGTGTTTCTGCATCTTTAGGGTTATCTAGTATCTCAGCTAACCAACGACGAAATTCGCACTCACCATATAGTGCAATTAATTCGTCTTTATTTGGCTCTTGTAGTTTGAACGTATCAAGATCTGATTCAACTTCAACATCGCACTTAATTGTTGCAAGCTCGTAGCTTAAAGGCAGATGATCGAGAGCTGCAGCTAACTTTTCACCTATTTTACCCTTAATCTCACTTGCGTGATCCATTACACCTTGCAACGAGCCATATTTCTCTAACCACTTAACGGCCGTTTTTGGACCACAGCCTTCAACACCTGGGATATTATCGACCTTATCGCCCATTAGTGCCAAGTAATCGATAATAAGCTCGGGGCCTACACCAAACTTTTCAACTACGGTAACAGGGTCTGAAATACTGTCGGTCATCGTGTTTATTAATGTAACGTGTTCATTTACAAGTTGCGCCATATCTTTATCGCCAGTGGAGACAAGGACATGCCGTTTTTGCTCAGTTGCAATGCGTGCAAATGTGCCAATAACATCATCAGCTTCAACGCCTTCGATACTAATTAGCGGAAAACCCATCGCTTTGATAATGCTATGTATTGGTGCTATTTGCGTACGTAAGTCATCCGGCATCGGCGGGCGATTTGCCTTATATTCGCTATACATATCGTTACGGAACGTTTTGCCTTTAGCATCAAATATAACCACCATGTGTGAGGGATCATATTGTCTGATCAAGCTTTTAAGCATGTTGATCACGCCATAAATAGCGCCCGTAGCCTCACCTTTAGAATTAGTTAAATGCGGCGGAGAATGATAAGCACGAAATAAATATGACGAGCCATCAACTAAAATAAGTGGGTTTTCGGGGATCTGAGCCATGGTGAATTTGGATCCTAAATGCAAAAAATTAAGGTAATTATAAGCATGCCATAAGGTAGTAAATAAAACGACTGTGAATTACTGTTTATCGTGTTATTAAAACTAGAGCAAGCTGTGGATAAGTGTGTAGATAACAGCCACGAGCTATTCTTCCAAAGCATTATAAAATGCCTAGAAAATACTTTAACTGTATGTTTTAATTTAAAAAAGATAATACGAGGTTCTTTTTTTATTATTTTAAACCAATGTGGAAAAAGGTTTTCTAACGACTGCTTCTGTTGTTATTCACTTTGATTATTCGCGTCCATTTAAATAACCGGAGGAGTATTCTAGCACAATGGATCGAAGATCATAGCGATCCTTTATAATTTTTTTAAAGGCAAAGTGATCGCAAATGGCATAAACCGCAAAACGACTTGCACTGCGAATGATTTTTGTACTAAAAATTTATTTTCGCGAGAAATTTTGAGCATGTTAAACTTCATCCGATCGACTTATAAAAAAGACTTTAGGGGCACAAAAGCATGAAAAACGTAGCAGTAATATTAGCAGGGTCTGGTGTGTACGATGGTAGTGAAATTAATGAAGCAATTTTAACTTTATTACATATAGCCAAAAATGGCGCAACGTATCAGTGTTTTGCACCAGATATTGAGCAACTTCATACCATTAACCATTTAACAGGTGAAGTAATGCCTGATAAACGCAATGTATTAACAGAAGCTGCTCGCATTGCACGAGGTGACATTAAATCACTGATTGAACTAGACGTGACTCAGTTTGACGCATTAATTGTGCCTGGCGGTTTCGGTGCTGCAAAAAACTTATGCGATTTTGCAATTAAAGGCGCAAAAGCAAATATCAATCAGGACGTCCTTAATGCTTGTAAATCATTTGCAAAAGCGAATAAGCCTGCAGGTTATATGTGTATCGCACCCACATTGATCCCATTTATTTACGATAACGCCGCACTTACTATTGGTAATGATGTAGAGACAGCACAAGCGCTAAGCACATTAGGCGCTAAACATATAGATTGTGCGGTTGACGGTGTAGTTATCGATGAACCAAATAAGTTAGTTACCACCCCTGCTTACATGTTGGCAGAATCGATTCTTGAAGCCGACGCAGGGATCGCAAAACTAGTTAGTAGCGTATTATCAATAAATTGATTTTGATCTTAGGATCTAAAAAGTTAATTGTATGACTGATTACGCTTATTAAATTGCTTAACAAAAAACAGTAAATAATTAAATTTTATTGCGTTAACGCAAAAAGTAGTCAGTTTTATTAATAAAAACGGCTCTTAGCATTTTATAAATTGGCTCAGAGAGTTATAATCGGTTTAATTTCCGTCATCTTTAATCGTGATTGATCACGTTCAAATCGAAGTGAGCAAGGCAAAATGAAAAAATTAACAGCTGCAGCATTATTATTGCTAGCAACCACTGCATACGCACAGCCATATGATAACTCTATGACTGAAGATGCAATTAAAGCACGTCTCGCGCCGGTTGGTGCTGTATACCTTGAAGGCGATAAAGCTGCAGTTGCAGCGGCGCCTACAGGTCCTCGTTCTGGTGAGCAAGTATATCAAGGTGCATGTTTTGCATGTCACGGCACTGGTGCACTAGGCGCGCCTAAATCGGCTGACGATTGGGCTCCACGTATTGCTAAAGGTAAAGACACTTTACTTGAGCATGCACTAAATGGCTTTAATGCTATGCCTCCAAAAGGCACGTGTATGGATTGTTCTGATGATGAGATTAGCGCTGCTATCGACTTTATGACATCTAAATAAGCTCGATTGAAATATACAAAAAAGGTTTACTTCTGTAAGCCTTTTTTAATGCCTAAAATAGTGTGTCTAGCTACTGCTTTAGTAGGAATATCAACTTGACGATAAGCACTAAAAGTGAAAGTATAAGGCTAATAACTATACAATAAAAATAGCCGGTTAGATCATTGGAAGATAAACTATCAGTATCGAGTAAATTGGCGTATCAAAATAAACGCCTTAGAGCGCTTCTCGAAAAATACAAACAATCACATCACTTACAAAATGCCCTGATCCAATTATCAGAGCAGGCAAGTACTGTGGCCGAGCTAACCCTGCTATACCCCGCCATCCATGACATTTTACAAAAGTACGTACCTAGTAAAAGTTTTTATGTGGTGCTGCTAAATCAGTACAGTCAATCACTGGAACTTTCTTACTTTTCAGATGAAAAAGATGGTATTGCCGTCGCCCTTAACCAATCAAATAGCTTTGATGAAGGCGCCACGGGTTATGTATTTAAACAGGGTAAAACCACATGTTTTACCAAGCAGCAAATGCAAGATGCTGCAGCAGAAGGTTTATTTAAAGCATTAGGCACTCCTGCCGAACACTGGGTAGGCGTACCTGTTTATCAAGAACACAATATTATCGGTGTTTTAGCAGCGCAAAGTTACGATACAAAACAAGGCTATAGCTCACAGCAAATACAATTACTCGAGTTTATGTCGCTTTATTTGGCAACTGCAATAGAGCGTGTAAAAAAACGAGAGCTTCTTGAGTCAGAAGTTAAAATTCGCACCCGCGCACTCACTCAAAGTAACGATGCACTAAACCTTGAAATAGAGCAGCGTAAACGCGCACTTCAACGCCAACAAATTCTATTTAAAATATCTGAGATAGCAACACAAGCTAAAAACCTTGATGACGCTTATTTTAAGATACACGAAATAATAAAAACAATTACCTACGCAGAAAACTTATATATTGCACTTTATGATAAAGAAACAGGGTGGATTAGTTTTCCTTATTGCGTAGATGAATTTAAAGAAAATACACAGCCAAGACGCTTTGCTAAAGGTTATAGCGAACTGGTAATAAGCACCGAAGAAACACAACTAATACACCCATGTAGAGCAAAAGAATTAATAGAAAGCGGGGTGGTACAACGCTCTGCTCCCGTGCCAAAAGAGCAAATGGCCACTAGCTGGTTAGGCGCTCCACTTAAAACAGCTCAAGGTGTTATCGGCCTTATTGTTTGCCAAGCCTACGATAACAAACATATTTTCAGCCGAGATGATTGCGAGTTAATTACCTTTGTATCGCATCAAATTGCAGCTGTTTTACAAACAAAGCTCGTCAATCAAGCAATTGCAAAAAGCCATCAAGAACTCGAATTTAGAGTAAACGAAAAAACCAAAGAATTGCGTCAAACTAATCTGCACTTACAAATGCAAATAGATGAGCGAAAAAAAATAGAGCAGCAGCTTTATCATGATGCACATCACGATTCACTTACGAGCTTGCCTAATCGTAGTCTATTTTTAACTCAGCTAGAAAAAACGCTACAACATTATCAACGTTTTCCTGAGCACCACTTTGCTGTTTTGTTTATCGATTTAGATAAATTTAAAGATATTAACGATCAGCTTGGCCACCATGCAGGCGATCAATTTTTAATTAACGTGAGTGAGTTATTTGCCCAATGTATACGCGAGCATGATTTACTAGCACGTTTAGGCGGGGATGAATTTGTTATTTTATTAACCCATTTAACTGAGCCTCAACAAGCAGAAGATGTTGCAAATCGTATTATAGATTTAATGAAAAAACCCTTTTATCTCAAAGGTGAGTCTTTACAAAGTGGCGCAAGTATAGGGATAACCTACTCAAAGAAAAGCTATACGCATACAGATGAAATTATTCGTGATGCCGATGCCGCCATGTATCACGCTAAAAACTCAGGAAAAAACCGTTACGAGTTATTTCATCCGCTATTAACGCAATCAATACCTGCGCAGACCCTAAAAGCACAACATCACCTTGATATATTACCTATGAGTTTTAGAAGCTCAGAAATAATTACGCTTGATGAGCAACAACAGTCTGAATCTTTATTTGAAGCATTTGGTGAACACCCAATACTTGGCTTTACTAGCTTTGATATTTTGAAAAAGTTTGCATCAGATAAAGAGCAGCATCTGCAAGTAGAGTTACAACTATTACAACGCGCCTATGCACAAGCAATTACTGCAAATGTAGCTATGGCATTGGTTCCTTGCTCTGGTTTGCTACTTGAGGAACACGAATTTGTTTTATTTACAGATACGCTAAATAAACAACAAGGACAAAGCCAACTCTGTTTATTATTTGATGAACAAGAAATTCGCCACGCATGTGCAACGCAAATAAAAAACCTCAAAACGCTATCACAACTTGGTTATTCAATTGGTTTAAACAATTTTGCTAAAGACAGGTGCGAACTTAATTTACTAACCGATATTAATTTTGATTATTTACTACTTAGCTCGACCTTTAGTAAACGTGTTTTACAACAAGAAAGTTACGATTTTCAGCTACAGGGCGTGCTTGCAATTACAAAGCTCAAAGCAATGAAGGTCATTGCTAAAGGCCCATCAATACTTAATTTTATAGCTTTATTAGATAAACACGGTTTGGCATTTTTTGTAGGAAAACAACACGCTCTAGTATGTTCTGAGTTACCTGAAGTGCAAGCAACCCAGTCTTTATAAAGTTAGCCTGAGGTATTACTCAGGCTTTTTAAACATCGCTCGTAAGTTAGCGACTCTTGCTTGGCCTTTTTCCATGCGCTCTGCTTGGGTATTTGGCGCCTTTTTGTTTTCGAACGCGAGATCGTCCTGCGGTAACTCTTGTACAAATCGGCTTAATTCAGTTTGTGAGGTTTCACCAAATTGACGACGTATCTTTGCATAAGTAAGTGTTAACTCCTGCTGTGCGCGAGTAATACCAACATAAGCTAAGCGACGTTCTTCATCTACGTTGTCCTCATCAATACTTACCTGATGCGGAAGTAAACCCTCTTCCATACCCACCATAAATACGTACGGGTACTCTAAGCCCTTTGATGCATGTAGTGTTGATAAGTGCACTGCATCGGTTTCATCTTCTTCTTCGTTACGCTCAAGCATATCGCGAAGGGTTAGCTTGCTAACAACCTCGGCTAATGTCATTGGTTCGTTGTCGGCATCACCTGTCAACATATCTGTTATCCAACGATACAGCTCTGATACGTTTTTCATACGCATTTCAGCCGCTTTTGCACTCGGTGACGACTCGTACAAATATGCCTCGTAATTAATATTACGCACTAAGTCTTTAACAGCTTCGAGCGTATCACCGCGTACTGCGTTATCAGATAGCTCAACAACCCAGCGTGCAAACCCTGCAAGCGCATTAAAGCCACGCCCTTTTAGTCTGTAGCCTAAATCGTTATCAAAACAGGTAGCAAACAAGCTCGCGTGCTTTTCATTAGCAAGCGTACCAAGCTTTTCAAGGGTAACCGTACCTATTTCGCGTCGCGGTGTATTTACGATACGTAAAAAAGCATTGTCATCATCTTGATTAACTAGCAAACGTAAATACGCCATAATATCTTTAATTTCTGAGCGAGCGAAAAACGACATACCGCCACTAATTTTATAAGGGATACGGTTACTCATTAGTGATTTTTCAAAGCCACGTGCTTGATGATTACCACGATATAAAATCGCATAATCTTTATAGCTGGTTCGCTTCATAAACTTATGTGAAATTATTTCAGCAACCACACGCTCAGATTCATGCTCTTCATCGCGGCACCCTATTACTTTAATCGGCTCACCATAACCTAGCTCACTAAATAGCTTTTTCTCTATGTCATGTGGGTTATTGGCAATTAAAATGTTAGCCGCTTTTAGTATTCGCCCTGCACTTCGATAGTTTTGTTCAAGCTTTATAAGTCTAAGCCCAGGGTAGTCTTTACCTAATAACACTAAGTTTTGCGGGCGAGCACCACGCCATGAGTAAATTGATTGATCGTCATCACCTACCACAGTAAAACGGGCACGCTCGCCTACTAGCAATTTAACAAGTTGATATTGGCTTGTATTGGTATCTTGATACTCATCCACCAGCAAGTATTTAAAGCGTTGCTGCCAGCGCTCACGAGATGTGGCGTTATTAGTAAGTAACAAAGTAGGGATCATAATTAAATCATCAAAATCCAGTGCATTATAAGCACGCAGTTGATTTTGATATCGCGCATACAACTGTGCAAACAATGCCTTTTGCGCATCACGCGCTTCGCGTATTGCTTGCTCTGGCAGTACTAATTCGTTTTTCCAACTACCAATTTCCATTTTAAGTAGTTTGAGTAAGTCCTTGTCTTTTTTTAGCTCATCTTCGGTGAGTTCACTAAGAAGCTGATTGGTATCTTGATCATCAAATAGCGAAAAGCCGGGTTTAAACCCTAATGTACTCAACTCTTTTTTTATTATTTCTAAACCGAGTGTATGAAACGTTGATACCCATAAACCTTTAGCGTCTTGCTTACCGAGCGTTTGCAGTACTCGCTCACGCATTTCTTTGGCTGCTTTATTGGTAAAAGTAACGGCGGCAATATTTCGCGCTTTGTACTCACATTTTTTCACTAAATAAGCGATTTTATTCGTAATAACACGGGTTTTACCAGAGCCTGCGCCCGCGAGTACTAAGCAGGGACCACTAATATATTTTACGGCTTCATCTTGTTTAGGATTGAGTTTCATAACGACCAAAGAAATTTAAAAGACACGCAATTTTAACGTAACCATTACAGCGAGCATAGCAATTGCCTTAATTAATTAAGGTAAAGATGATCATGTGTTAAATACCGTGGGTATAAGGTAATATTAGTTATTATCATTTAGGCAATGCCGAAGGGACAAATATGATCAACCCAGCAAAACTTGAAGAAATTGCTAAGCAAATTACTAGCAATATGCCACAAGGTGTAAAAAACCTAGCAGACACACTCGAAGGTAAAACAAAGCAAGTTCTACAAAACAAGCTTGCTGAGATGGACTTTGTGAGCCGTGAAGAATTTGATGTGCAAAGCCAAGTACTTATTCGTACTCGCGAAAAGTTAACCGAACTTGAAGCTAAAGTTTCATTGCTTGAGCAACAACTTAGCGCTAAAACTGACGCTGAATAATTATACCAATTGCATTAAATTAGTGTTCTATTATAGCGATAAGAAAATAGCTCAATAACAAGGCTAAAATTATGGTACATAGTTGTTCTATATAAATAATTTTTAACGTAGTTAGTGAGTTATTTAATACGCTAAAATGATCATTTTTTTAATAAAATTGGTATTAATTTAATGTACAAAAAAGGCAGCTTAGGCTGCCTTTTGCGTTTTACCAAGTTTATTCAAATAGCTCATCAAGTACATAATAAGACAACTTAGCCTGCTGAGCTAAACTCACACTCAGCATTTTTTGCGCAACTTGTTCGCCAGTTATTGGTTTGTAACGCTTTAAAAACGCAAATCGTGTAATAACAGGAAAAATAATACTGCCTATCTTTTCTGCCACTCTAAATTGCTCACGATCGCCTAATAATAAAGATGGTTGTAAAATACTTATTTTATCAAAAGGGAGTGCTTTAATATGTTGCTCAAGCTCTCCCTTCATTTTCAAATAAGCACTATTACTGTGCGTATTCGCCCCGCTTGATGACACTAAGCAATAATGCGTAACGCCATTACATGCCGCTAACTGCGCCGCTATAAACTGATAATCAAAATCTACTTTACGCTGAGCGTGTATCGAGCCCGCTCGTTTACGGGTTGTGCCCAAACACGAAAACAATACATCACCTTTAAAAAGCTCAACATATTGAGTTAATTTTTCAAAATCAATAACGTGATTAACTAGCTTTGCGTGTGTAATAGGCAAAGCCCGACGACTTAACGTAACTACTTTGGTATAACGATCGCTATTAAGTAACTTATGGAGCAACTCATTACCGACCAAGCCTGTAGCACCTATCAACACCGCCGTTTTAGTCATGGATTTATTTATTTTCACCCACTTTTTTAAGTACGTACTGTACTGCTTTTTTGTAGCTTTGCGTTTCTTCACTCGCGCACGTTACTACAGATTCTAAATCATGAAGATGGCCGTTTTCTAAACCATAAACCCAACCATGAACGCTTAGTTCTTGGCCGCGCTCCCAGGCATCTTGCACAATGTTAGTACGACACACATTACGTACTTGCTCAATTACATTTAGCTCAATAAGGCGGCTTAAACGTTCGCTTTCTGGCATTGCGTCAAGTTGTTCAAGATGCTTTTCTTTTACATCTCCTACATGGCGTAGCCAATTATCAATAAAGCCAAATTTAGCATTGTTTAAAACGGCTTGTACGCCACCACAACCATAGTGACCTACTACCATTATATGTTTTACTTTTAAAACCTCTACAGCGTACTGCATAACCGATAAGCAGTTATGGTCAGTGTGTACAACCACGTTAGCAACGTTACGATGTACAAATAATTCGCCTGGTAATAAATCAACTATTTGATTTGCAGGTACACGAGAGTCTGAACAACCAATCCATAAATACTCTGGATTTTGTTGCATAGATAAAATTTTAAAAAACTCAGGGTCTGCTTCACTTGTACGAGCAGCCCAACGTTTGTTGTTATCGAATAAATTTTTTAACTTTCTCATTGCATCTCTTATTAAGTCGAGGACGGAAATTTAATGGACATTAGCAAGAATCAAAATATTACGAGGCGTTAACTGCTTTTCACAAAACGTTTTAACGCTTACTTGATAACCTTGCTGTTGCAAATATAAAGCACGATCGAGCACAAGCCAAACTTCAATTGCTCTTCTGAACACATGTCGAACCAGTTCAACTCGGTCAGTTATTTTTTTTCGAGCCACCCCAACCTCTAAATATTTAATATAATCAATGTCTTGAGGTAACTTTATTGCCTTTTCATCTGCAGCCCATGCACAAAACGATTTAAACGAATCTGAGAATATAGCTTTGTTGACCGAAGGTACGCTTACGTAATATTGCTCGCCAGTGATCGACTTTCTTAGTGCATCAAAACCAAGTCGCCACTCAAGTTCTGTTTTACGCACTTTTTCCAGACGAGAAGGCGCTGTGACAGTTTCTTGTAATGCGAGCTTTAAATCACGATGCGTTAGGTTAAGCTCACTTTTATTTGCATCCTCACTCATTGCACGGTACTCATTAGCCGTGAATAAATGGTAGCAACAAGGTGAAAAGCTAATTTGCTGTACTTTCGCTAAACTTGCTTGGCGCATAAATGCTTGGTGTAAGCCACCGCATGCGTGAAGTGCTACAGCATGCATATCTGTATTAAAAAATTGAGTGACATCGTCTTTTAATACATCTGCTTGGCTAAAGTGCATTGCTAAGCCTTGTTGCTGTGCACTTTTTTGTCCTTGCTCGCATAAGCTTTGTTGCAGTTCAATACTATGCACATTGCTTGCGCCATTAAACGCAAGCATTCGACCTAAGTGCCCTTTACCCGCGCACCACTCTAAAACAGGTTGCTTGGTATTAGGTAGTGCAGATACAAAATCTTGTAACTGTGCAAACTTGCGACCTTTAATGCCGTTACTTATCCAAAATGGATAATCAGCTTGAGAGTGGGCTGAGCTAGGTAACTCACATAGCTTTGCAAGTTCATCAAGTTGGCTTATGTGCTGGCTAAAAAGTTGGTATAGCTGGTTTTGATCGTTATCAAGAACGCTTACCTGATCATCAGTTAGTTCGCTAAGTATGCCTTGTAGCTCTGGCCAAGGTATAGTGTCAAAATCAAATGCGGTGCACTGCCAATACTGACGATGACGCATTAAAAGTGAATCAAGTGCTAAAAATTGCTCAGCTAAAGTCATAACAGCTTAAAAAATAAAAAAGACAATTAATTATATCAGTTTCGGGAATTACCTAAGCAGTTAATTTTTACTAAAAATCAGCCGTAAATACAAAGGTATTGAAATAATACTTACCAAAATAGCTGCCATGAGCATCCACGATAACTGCATCTTTTCAGGTTCTTGGTATTTATAAATAAAGTGAGATTTTACTTCGTCAAATTCGTTTTGCTGTATACCATATAAGTCCGCAATTAAGCGCCACTTTGCTATCGACATATGTCCTAAACTGGTGGTGGGTGGGGTTATATAACTTTTTAGTACTTCAGCCTCAAAAGCGAGCTGATAAAAGCTTTTACCCGGTGCATAGTTTTGCTGGGTGACTGCAATGGCTTCATCCATGTTCATCATTGCATAACGCCATCCTTTTAGGCTCGCTTGGTAGAATTTTTCGACCGTTTGAGGATTTTTCTTAAGCATGTTTTCGCTGGTAAATAAAATGTCGCTATATACGTCCATACCATAACGCTGTGGGCAAACAAGTCGATGAGCAACGCCTTGTTGAGTCATATAATAAGGCTCTGTAGTAACATACACTTGCATAGCATCTAGCTTGTTTTCAATCCAAGCCTGGCCTGGATTTTCGCCATCGTAAACTTTGAGTTTATCGACATCAACGCCACTGCGTTTAAGCATAATAAGTAGTTCGGTGCCATCATTTTTGCTTACCGCAGTGATACGTTTATTAACAAAGTCACGTGGATGAAAAATATCAGACGTGTCTTTAACCATCCAGCAGTAAGGTGAAAATTGCAATAAGGCAGCCATAGCAACAAGAGGTTGGCCATTTATACGTTGCTGTAAAATACCAGAATGCCCTACTCCAAATTGTGCTTCGCCACTGGCGACAGGAGCAAAGGTATCAGGTTTCATTGGATTAGCTTGTTTAATGGTTACATCAAGGCCCGCTTCATTATAAAAGCCTTTTTGCTTTGCCATATAGTAGCCAGCAAACTGAAACTGATGTGTCCATTTTAGCTGTAATGTGACTGATTCTTGCGCCGCGATATGGCTACAAAAAAAGCACAATCCAATGATTAATCCTTTAAATAGCAACTAGGTGTCCTCAAAAAGTATGACGATTACCTGTAACTATATGTAAAACGTGTAATAAAGCAAGCACCCTAGTTAGGTGCCTGCCTTTAAAGAAGGGCTATACTGAGGCGAGTTTTTCGGCTTTTTCTGCTTGGGGCTTTGATGTTAAGAATTGGCTAAAGCACGGATTTTGTGTTTCATCTTGTACACTGTAACCTAAACGGTTTAAGTGCTCGTTAAACATCTCATACTGACTCGGCTCAATAGCAAAACCTGCCAGTACATTCCCCATCGAACCACCGTGATTACGATAATGAAATAAGGTAATGTTCCAATTACTACCTAAAGTATCTAAAAAGCGTGCAAGCGCACCTGGATACTCCGGAAATTCAAAGCGAAGTAAGCGCTCATGTAATTGCTCGGGTGCTTTTCCGCCAACCATATAGCGCACATGTAATTTAGCGAGTTCGTTATCCGACAGATCGCAAAATTGGTAATCATTATTTGTTAAGTCTTGCTTTAGCTCATTAAGCTCTTGCTCGCCTTGGCGCAGGGCAATACCTACAAATATTTGTGCTTCACCAGGTCCTGCATAACGATAGTTAAACTCAGTAATAGCACGGCCACCTAAAGAAGCACAAAACTGTTTAAAGCTGCCTTTTTCTTCTTTAATAGTAACCGCTAATAACGCTTCGTTTTTTTCACCCAGCGCAGTGCGCTCTGCAACATAACGCAGGCGATCAAAGTTTAAATTAGCACCGGATAAAACAGCCGCTAAATGTAACCCTTTTAAACCAGACTGCTGGCTCCACTTTTTAAGCCCTGCCGTTGCAAGTGCACCTGAAGGCTCTGCTATTGCACGGGTAGATACAAAAATATCCTGCATGGCAGCACATATTTCGTCGCTGGTGACGGTTATAACTTCATCACAAAACTTTTGCGCTAAGCGAAATGTTTCAGTGCCAATAATTTTAACCGCTACGCCATCAGCAAAACTACCAACGCGCTCAAGCTCTACCGGTTTACCTGCTTTAAGTGCCGCTTGTAAACATGCACTTTCGTCGGCTTCTACACCAATTACTTTTATATCTGGACGCAGCGATTTGATATAAACCGCCATCCCAGCAAGTAAACCGCCGCCGCCAACAGGAATAAACACCGCATCAAGCTCGTTTAATTGCTGCATGAGCTCACGTGCTACAGTACCTTGACCAACAATGACGTCTGGGTCATCAAATGGTGGAACAAATATACCGTTTCGTTGCTCTGTAAGCTCAAGCGCATGTGCTTTTGCGGCATCAAAATGATGCCCATGTAGCACAACTTCACCGCCAAGCGCACGTACCGCACTTACTTTTATTTCAGGCGTTGTTACTGGCATTACAATTGTGGCTTGATGCCCTAAGTGAGAAGCACTTAGTGCAACCCCTTGAGCATGATTACCCGCTGAAGCAGTGATAACCACTGAGCCTTTAGGTAATTTATTTAATTTGTTATACGCACCGCGTAACTTAAATGAATACACGGGCTGTTGGTCTTCACGCTTTAACCAAACATGGTTACCTAATTTAGCACCAAGCTCAGCCATTTCGCTGACCTCGGTAACTTTAGCCAAAGGCTCCATGTTTGCTTGAATAATAGCGCGAAAATAATCGAGCTCTTGAGAGACCATAATTAACTAAGCGCCTCCAATTTAGCTAAGTCACGCACTGCGCCTTTATCAGCACTTGTTGCAAGTAATGCATAGGCTTTTAAGGCAGACGATACATAGCGCTCACGATCAACTGGTTTGTACGCCAGTTTTCCGCGTGCTAATTGTTTTTGTTTACGTGCTTCAAGCTCTTCATCACTTAACGCTAACGTAATTTCACGGGTTGCGATATCAATAATGATTTTGTCGCCATTTTCAACATAAGCAATTGCACCACCACTTGCCGCCTCTGGTGATACATGACCAATTGATAAACCCGAAGTACCACCCGAAAAGCGACCATCAGTAATAAGTGCACATTTTTCAGCTAGGCCTTTTGATTTCAAGTAGCTAGTTGGATATAGCATTTCTTGCATACCTGGGCCGCCTCTAGGGCCTTCGTAACGAATAACCACGATATCGCCGGCTTTTACTTCATCGTTTAAAATACCTTCTACAGAATCATCTTGTGATTCGTACACGACTGCAGTACCTTCAAAATGTAGCATTTCATCAACAACGCCAGCGCTTTTAACAATACAGCCATCAACTGCTAAATTCCCCGAAAGTACAGCTAAGCCACCATCTTGACGAAAAGCATGTTCGACACTTCGGATACACCCATTAACACGGTCATTATCGCCCTCGTCCCAACGACACTCTTGGCTCATTGCTTTAGTAGTACGAATGCCCGCAGGGCCAGCACGGTAAAATTTGCGCGCTGCTTCGTTAGTAGGATCTGTTGCATCCCATTTTTTAACGAGCTCAGCCATAGTTGACCCAGCAACATGATTAACTGACATATCAACTAAGCCTGCTTTGCCAAGTTCACGTACGATTGCCATCATGCCGCCTGCGCGGTGCACATCTTCAATGTGATATTCAGGTGTCGCTGGTGCAACTTTACATAAAAATGGTGTTTTACGAGAGAGCGCATCAATGTGCGACATATCAAAATCAACGCCCGCTTCTTGCGCTGCAGCAAGTAAATGCAATACCGTATTTGACGAGCCACCCATTGCAATATCAACAACCATTGCATTCATAAAGGCTGTTTTGTTAGCAATAGCACGTGGCAATACATCTTGATTATCTTTTTGATAATACTCACGACATAAATCAACAATACGAGCCCCCGCTTCAACATAAAGTTGTTTACGGTCTTTATGAGTCGCAAGCGTCGTGCCGTTACCTGGCAATGCTAAACCAATCGCTTCTAGCAGACAGTTCATTGAGTTTGCAGTAAACATGCCTGAACACGAGCCACATGTTGGACACGCAGAGCGCTCTACTTGCTCTGAATCTGCATCACTTACCGATTCATCAGCGCCTTTAACCATGGCATCTACTAAATCAAGTTTAATATCGATGTTAGCAAGCTTAGTTTTACCTGCTTCCATTGGACCGCCTGATACAAATATTACCGGAATATTTAAGCGTAGTGCTGCAAGCATCATTCCTGGAGTAATTTTGTCGCAGTTTGAAATACAAATCATCGCATCAGCACAATGACCATTTACCATATACTCAACTGAGTCAGCAATTAAGTCGCGTGAAGGCAGCGAATAAAGCATGCCGCCGTGACCCATTGCAATACCATCATCAATCGCAATAGTATTAAATTCTTTAGGGACGCCACCGGCTTGTGTAATGGTTTCAGCCATAAGTTCACTTAACTGATTAAGGTGAACATGCCCTGGTACAAATTGTGTAAACGAGTTAACTACGGCAATAATCGGCTTACCAAAATCGGTGTCGGTCATACCTGTTGCGCGCCATAATGCACGAGCGCCTGCGCGTTTACGCCCTTCAGTTGTTGTTGCACTTCTTAATTTAGCCATAGTTACCTCAGTTTTTGCCGCAAAATAAGCGGGCATTCCTCATTCTAAAATTGGTGAGTAACCGAGTGATTCAGTTACTCGTAAATTGTTTTTCAGTTCGTAATTACACAGCCTGTTGTTGCTGTAAATTTTGTAAAGTGACTTCTTTGACATCCACCAGCTTATTTAACTGGCTGGTTAAAAGGTGAATTGGTTTATCACTATCTACCGTCATGTCTACATTATAAAAACCATCATCCATATTGAGCTGAAAATGCGTAAGGTCAAAACCACGATGACGCACCACTCGTAAAAAGCGCTCTACCGCTATACTTTGGCTTTTTAATGCAATAGTTAGGCTATGTTTCATTTTGCTTTCTCCGTCATCATTTCGTCGTTAGCAGCCCCAGGTGGTACAAGCGGCCAAACATTTTCTTTATCATCAATACAGGCATGTACTATGTACGGACCTTTACTGTTAACTAATGCAGTTATCGCATCATCAACTTGGTTAGCGTGAGTAATTGTTTGCCCTGGGATACCAAATACAGCAGCTAATTGCACAAAGTCTGGGTTATCCGACAGGTTAGTTTCAGAATAACGCCCTTCAAAAAATAGTTCCTGCCATTGGCGAACCATTCCTAAACGCTGGTTATCTAAAATTAATATTTTTACAGGTAAATTGTTACGACGAATCGTGGCCAATTCTTGAATATTCATCATTATAGAACCATCGCCCGATACAGTGATAACAAAGTCATCAGGGCGTGCTACTTGTGCACCAATAGCCGCAGGTAGACCAAAGCCCATTGTCCCTGCACCACCACTGCTTAAATGATTACTCGGATGAGTAAACTTCATGTGTTGTGCTACCCACATTTGGTGCTGACCTACATCGCAGCACACAACCCCTGTTTTTGGCATGCGTTGGCTTAATTGGTTTAATAAGTACGGTGCAAAAACCTTCTCACCTGGGTAGTCGTAACGCCATGCATGCTTAATATTCATTTCTTTATTTGTGTCACACCAAGCTTTAGGTGTTACAAAGCACTCAAGTGCGGGTAACGACGTTTTTAAATCAGCAATTAATGAAGCTTTAGCAGGTTTTCGCTTACCAACTTCAGCAGCATCTATATCTAAATGGATTACTTTAGCTTTAGCTGCAAATTTAGCTAAGTTGCCTGTTACGCGGTCATCAAAGCGTGCCCCGATACATACAAGTACATCACATTCTTGCACTGCGATATTAGCAGCTTGACCACCATGCATACCCAACATACCTAAGTAATGTTCGTAATCTGGTAATACACTGCCTAGCGCTTTAAGTGTTGATACAGCTGGCATCTGAGTTTTATTTAAAAATTGCATTAGTTCGTCTTGCGCATCAGCGGCTTGTACACCACCACCTACATACGCTACAGGCTGTTTAGCCTCACTCAACAATTGATTAGCAATAGCAACTTGCTTTAAATCTAACTCTGGTAAGTATTCATCAGCTGCTAGCCAAGGTTTAAAAGGGACTTGCGCCATTTGAATATCTTTTGGGATATCGACAAGTACAGGACCTGGGCGGCCGCTTTGCGCTAAATGAATTGCTTCTTGTAATATCTCTGCTAAGTCTTCAGCTCGTTCTACCATGTAGCTGTGCTTAGTACACGAAAGCGACATACCTAGTACATCTATTTCTTGAAACGCATCTGAACCAATCGCTGCAGTAGGCACTTGGCCGGTGATCGCCAATAATGGTACTGAGTCCATCATCGCATCAGCAAGAGCGGTTATTAAATTAGTTGCACCTGGGCCCGATGTTGCAAAACATACGCCTAATTTACGTGTGCTACGAGCATAACCAACAGCTGCAAACCCTGCACCTTGCTCATGGCGAGTTAGGTAGTGTTTGACTGGCGCGCCATACAGCGCATCGTAAATTGGCATAATAGCTCCGCCTGGGTAGCCAAATACTTCATTTACGCCGTGTTTGGCCAATAAGTCGATTGTTAGTTCTGCGCCTGTCATTAATAAACCCTCATTCCTCAGTGACAACCCAATTACAAATTTTACCCTTAAAACTAAAAAGCCCTCCGAACGGTTAAGTGCGGAGGGCTTTTTTAATGCTTAAGTTTTTAAAGCACTACGAAGCCCTCGCGGGAATAATCACCACGATAATAATCAGGACTAGGTTAAGTGCGTTTGTAAGCATGTAATTAATACCAAATTTTGTTCAATTATCGCGAAGGTTATTCCTTCGCTCTCTTTTTATATTAGTACCGCGCTAGGCCCTTTAAGTCAACACCAAAGTTAATCTAACAAAAAGACTAAAAGGCAATTTATCAGGTTTTAAAATTCATTATACAAGCTAGTAGTGGTTTTTTTATGCTCTAATTTTAATCTCAGAAATTCACTATTCTTATATCCCTTATTTAAGGTTTGATTAATTTTTGAGAATATTTTTATAAATAAAATTATTTATCACCTTCAGGTAATGCGTAGGTTCTCTTAAGCGACTCTTAAGTGTTGTTGCATAGCATGGCGTTGTTATTTTAAACGAGCCTAAATATGAACATAACTAGCCAAACACCAGCACAAAAAAAGCCAAATCGTAGTAAGCGGTTTTACATTCACTGTAGTGCAAATGCCTTTGTAGTGATGATTGCCTGTTATTACTGTTTAGTTATAAACATTCCTTTTATTCAAGGTTCGTTTAGCGCCATCACCTCCCTTGCATCTTTTTCGTGGCTATTTTTATTTTCAGTGCCACTGCTGTTGTTATGCCTTTTAATTATTTTCTTTTCAATAGTGTCGGTTAGGTGGTTACTAAAACCAATTAACTACCTTTTACTGATAATTTCGAGTGCCGTACTTTACGGCTCATTAAATTACGGCGTCGTGTTTGACTATTCAATGATTCAAAACACGTTCGAAACCGATTCAAGCGAAGCGATGAGCTATTTAAACCCTCAGCTCATAGGCTTTCTACTACTGTTTTGTGCGCTACCTGTTTTTGTATTAAGCAAAGTAAAAATACACTTTACCCGCCCTCACCAAGAAGCAATTAGTCGTATAAAACTTATTGTAGCGTGCTGCTCATTAATTGCTTTAGTGGTCGTAAACTTTTACGCCGACTACGCAGCCACTGGCCGCAATAACCGCATTTTGAAAAAAGAACTCATCCCATTTCAGTATCTCTCTAGCGGTTATAAATATATGCGCGATCAGCTGCTGTATACCAATATGGAATTTAAAAATATAGATGCAACACCTACCTTAATTGCGCCTAACACCACCAGCGTAACAGTTATGGTTGTTGGCGAAACCGCACGAGCAGAAAACTTTGCTTATCAAGGTTATAAGCGCAACACCAACCCTTATACACAAAAGTATAATGTGACGTATTTTAATAATATGGCGTCTTGTGGCACCGCTACTGCAGTGTCTGTGCCGTGTATGTTTTCACTGCAAACACAAGATAACTTTGATCGATTAGCAGCCGACAACCAACAAAACCTGATTGATTTAGCACAACAAGCTGGCAGCGACGTACTGTGGGTTGATAACAACAGCGGCTGTAAAAACGTATGTACCCGTGTTGTTAACATTGATATCCCAACCACCCCATCAGCGCTTTGCGATGGAAAATATTGTTTTGATGAAGCACTGCTTGCTCCACTTAAGCGCAAACTCGCTAATTTGAGCCAAGCTAACACCGTTATCGTCCTACACATGATGGGCTCACACGGACCAACCTACTTTAAACGCTACCCAGATAAGTTTAAGCAATTTACGCCTACGTGCGATAGAAGCGACATTCAAAACTGCTCACTCGATGAATTAGTTAATACCTACGACAACACAATTGCGTACAGCGACTTTGTTAACGCCCAGGTAATTGAGCAATTAAAAGCGCTGCCAAACAATATAGATAAGCAGTTTTTATATGTCTCTGATCATGGTGAATCACTTGGCGAAGCCGGGGCTTATTTACATGGTTTTCCGTATAGCTTTGCACCTAGCACACAAACGCACGTTCCTCTTTATATCTGGGCTGATGAGCATAACCAGCGCATTACTAATACCTGTTTAGCTAATTTAGACACCCGCGCTGCGCGCTCACATAACAATATTTTTCACACCCTTTTAAATTTAATTGGCATTAAAAGCAAAACCTATCAGGCATCGCTCGATTTACTTGCTAGCTGCCAAACAACACCAAGCGAAATAAAACTATGAGTAATAAAACCGTTATAAAACGCCAAGGCTTAATGCGCCTTATTTTTACCTTAAGCCATTCTTTTAACGGCTTAAAATGGATGAGTCGATTTGAAGCGGCGTTCCAACAAGAGCTAGCACTGTTTTCGTTACTCGGTGTGTTTGTGTGGCTACAAGAAATTGCACTAAGGGATAAATTACTGCTTATAGCCAGCCTGCTTTTTGTATTGTTTGCTGAGCTGGTAAATACGGCAGTTGAGGTTGTAGTTGATAGAATTGGCAGTGAATACCATGAGCTTTCGGGGCTAGCTAAAGATATTGCCTCTGCAAGCGTGTTTATAGCTATGCTAATTGCCGCTCTTATTTGGTGGGCTGTGTTATGGGCATAAAGCTAACTTTTATACCTAAAATACAAAATGCACTTGGCCCTGTATGGATTTTTGTTGTATTTACTGTTTTGGCACTTAGCTTTTTAACACTTGCTCGCTTTGGATTAAGTGTATGGCAAGGGGAGCGTGTATTTGGATCGCATGCGTGGTTGTCTATATTTATAGGTGGTTTAAGAGTTGATATAGCCACTCTAAGCTACATTATTATGCCCGCATTACTACTTACTTTACTGATGCAAAGCGTAGGTTGGCAAAATAAAGTACGCGGCCTCATTAAAATTTATTTAGTGGGAATGTCTGCTTTACTTGTTTTTTTTGAAGTGATTACGCCTACGTTTATAAACGAGTACGATTTACGCCCAAACCGCTTATTTATAGAATATTTAATTTATCCTAAAGAAGTCTCAAAAATGATTTTTTCAGGCTATAAGTTAGAAGTATTTATTGCTGTTATAGCACTTATTTTAAGCTGTAAATTTGCAAGTAAAGTATTTAGCAATCAATGGCAAAGCAAGTCATCACTAACAGGCTTAAACCAATCAATTTTAGCGCTCGTTTTAGTATGCTTAACTATTTTTGGCGCCCGCAACTCATTAGGACACAGACCACTTAACCCCGCCATGGTCTCGTTTTCTACCGATCATTTACTTAACGACTTAACCCTTAACTCACTTTATAGCGTCGCGTTTGCAGTTAAGCAACTTTCTAATGAGCAATCGAGCCAAGACTATTACGGTAAAATGCCCACCGATGAATTACTTAGTATTGTGCGTAATAACATGCAAAATACGCAAGGCACATTTAGTGATGTAACCGCCCCTACAAAAACGTTTCATGGCGCAAGTAATACAGGTAAACCCAAAAATTTAGTCATTATTTTACAAGAAAGTTTAGGTGCTCGTTATGTAGGCACGCTTGGCGGTTTACCGCTTACACCTAATATAGACGCCCTTTATAAACAAGGCTGGGGGTTTGATAATTTATACGCCACGGGCACACGTTCAGTACGTGGAATTGAGGCAGTAATTACAGGATTTACACCAACGCCTTCGCGTGCAGTTGTTAAGCTTGATAAATCACAACGTGACTTTTTTACCATTGCTGACTTTTTAGCGAAGCAAAATTACAACACGCAGTTTATTTATGGTGGCGAAAGCCATTTTGATAACATGCGCAGCTTCTTTTTAGGCAACGGTTTTAAAAGTATCGTAGATACAAATAACTTTAAAAAAATAGACTTTAATGGCTCGTGGGGCGCATCAGACGAAGACTTGTACGACCAGGCCGACATAGAACTTACTAAGCTTAAAAATCAAAACAAACCCTTTTTTAGCCTTATATTCTCAAGCTCTAATCATAGCCCGTATGACTTTCCTGACGATAAAATAACGCTGTACGATAAACAAAAACAAACCCGTAATAATGCTGCCAAGTATGCCGATTACGCACTAGGCACCTTTATCGAAAAAGCTAAAAAATCGAGCTACTGGGATGATACTGTATTTATAGTTATTGCCGATCACGACTCGCGCGTATCGGGTTCAAATTTAGTACCGGTTGATCACTTTAAAATTCCGGCCGTTATTTTTGGAAAAGGTATTACCCATAAACGAGATAGCCAACTAGCCAGTCAGCTCGATATTCCTGTTACTCTACTGTCTTTAATTGGCGCAAGTGGTAAGCACCCAATGATAGGTCATGATTTATCAAAGCCAATTAGCGACAACAAACAACGCGCAATGATGCAATACGACAAAAACTTTGCCTACATGCACGATAATAAAGTGGTGGTGTTACAACCACAAAAACCAGCAACCACCTATACGTATAGCAATAACCAGCTTGTACCATGTGAAAATGATGAGCAACTAGTTAGAAAAGCCCTAGCCCACGCGAACTTGGGTAATTTAGCCTACACAAATGGTTGGTATCATTAACCAAGTGACTTGATAATAAAGCCTTGTTAAAGTAACAAGGCTATTTTTATAAACCGAGTAAACATGAAAATCCTCGTTATTGAAGACTCTGAAGCACTAAGACGCAGCTTGCAAGTTGGCCTTAGCAACCTTGGTTTTACCGTAGATGAAACTGGTGATGGCTCAGAAGGGCTGAGTATGGCACTGAGTGGAAACTACGACCTCCTCGTACTTGATTTAATGCTACCGAGCGTTGATGGCATGAGTATTTTACAAGCACTGCGCAGCAGTAATAGCCAAAGCCGTGTGCTAATTTTATCGGCACGAAGTGAGCCTCAAGATAAAATTAACGGCCTTATGAAAGGCGCTGACGATTATTTAACTAAGCCATTTTCGTTTGAAGAACTCCATGCTCGTGTCCTTGCATTACTTCGTCGTGGTTCACTGCAAAACCAACAAAATACCCTAACCGTAGGTGATTGCGTATTAGATCTCTCCCTTAAAACTCTTCACTACAAGCAACATGCTATTGAGCTCACGCCTAATGAATACAAAATAATAGAATGCTTATTTAACGCCCCAGAGCGAGTATTGGGGCTTGAACTTATAAGTGAAGCGGTGGTAGGTCAGTTTGATATGCTCTCTAAAAATGCGCTTGAAGCACACATCTCAACTATACGTAAAAAAGTAAGACAGTTTGATGGCGAGCTCCCGATAAAAAATAAACGTGGATTTGGTTATGTCGCAACAACAAAATAAAAATCACTCAATAAAACGTAAACTCGTTAATAATATTAGCGCTGTGATCTCAGTTATTTTGTTCACCATATTTTTAACCGTTGATTTAAGTGTTGATACTTGGGTGGAAGATCAGTTCAATCAGTCTTTAACTAATAAAGCTAACTACTTAAAAACCTTAGTTGAAGATGACAACAACGTGGTTGAATTTGATTTTGCTGGTGAGTTTATGTCGGAATATGAAGCTGCAGATGCTACGGAGTTTTACCAATTATGGCATGGCCGTGATGTGTTTGAACGCTCGGACTCATTAGCGCTTTATGAAAATGCTAACCTGCCTTTTTTAGAAATGCCGATAAACGAATCTAAAATTATAGATTACGAGCTTCCTAACGGGCGTGATGGTCGCGCACTTATAAGTCACTTTGTAGCCCAAAAAGATGATAGAAACCCCACTCACTCTGCTGTTTTTAATACCATGACGCTTGCAATTGCAGCGCCCACCTCTGAGCTTAATAAAGTACTGATTATTATTGATGTGGTCTTTATTTTAACCTGTGTACTTGGTGTGTTTGGTGTGCGCTATTTAGTGACACGTATTGTAAATAAAGGCCTGCACCCTCTACACAATTTAAACGACCAAATTAAGTTACTCGATATTACCGGTGTTGCGCAAACAATAGAAAGCGACTTTAAAGTAGAAGAAATAGAACCTATACGTAACGAGCTAAATAAGTTTATTACCGTTAATCAGCAACTCTATAGTAATGAAAAACGCCTAACAAGCGACATTGCACACGAGCTAAAAACCCCAATAGCTGAACTCATAAGCCTCTCAGAGGTGGCTATTCGCTACCCTGACGATAAACGTATTAGCGACACCTATACAAGTGATGTACTTAGTATTTCACAGCGTATGAAAACGATTGTTAACAACCTCTTATTATTGCAGCGCTCAAGTAGTAGTGCTATGCAATTGAATGCGCAAAATATCATTCTAAATAACTTAGTAAATCAAATTATTGATGAGCTGACCTTTAAGCATCCAAGTATCAAAACGCGTTTAAATAACGAAATAAGTGGCGAACTTATGCTTAATGTTGACGAATTTAGTTTAAATACCATTTTGTGTAACTTAATCGATAACGCACTATTTTATGGACTCCCTGAGGCGCCAATTAAATTAACTGCCGTAAATAACAGCACAAACATGAGCATCTCTGTTAGTAACAAAGTAAATAAACCACTAAGTGGTGAACAGCTAACTGCTATTTTTGACCCGCTCTATCAGCTAGATTCATCTAGAACTAATAATCAGCGCCATGGTTTAGGATTATCTATTGTACAGAGCTTATGTAACTTAAATGGCTTTACTATTAAGGCCAGTAATACCGAAAACAATACGCTAACGTTTATATTAACGTTACCTCTGAAGTAAATTTAGGTTAGTATTTACACTACTAATTTTGAGATTTTAAGGACAAACCATGAATGCTCTTACCCGTATTAGCCACTTTTTTATTGTGGCGTTACTTATAACATTTAGCCTGAACAGCTATGCAGCTCCTGCCTTATATAAAATAGAAAAAAATGGCGTCAGTTCTTACCTATTTGGCACTGTACACGTTGGTGATGCCAGCATGAAAGGCTTACCTAAAAATGTAACCGATGCAATTAGTGCAAGCAAAGAAGTGATTGTTGAAGTTGATATAAGCAAACTTACACCACTTGAAATGCAACAGCGCTCAATGCCATTTATGATGCTAAGTGACGGTAAAACACTGCAAACTGAGCTTTCAAAGCAAAATTATACCAAGCTAAAAGATTACTTTGCTAAAAAGTCGATTGATATTGCTATGTTTAATGGCTTAAAGCCTTGGGCTGTTATGGTGACTATGATGCAAATTGAATTTCAAAATGCAGGATATTCAGATAAAACCGGCATAGACAAGCAAGTGCTTAGTTATGCTAAAGAGCATAATATTAAAATTGGCGAGCTTGAAACCCTAGAGCAACAACTACAAATGTTTGATGGTATGGCGCTATTAAGCAATGAAATGATTGAAGAAACCTTTGAGCAACTAGCCGATATTAATACTTACTTTATCAAGTTAGTTAATGCATGGAAAAGCGGTGACATGGACACACTAACCGATTACTACAACATGAGTTTTGATGACAGTAATTACGGTGAAATTAGCGAGCAAGTAATGCTAACTAACCGCAATAATAATTGGGTTAAGCAACTCACACCGCGTTTAGCAAACGAGCAGCTATTTATTGCTGTAGGCGCTCTGCATTTACCTGAAAAACACGGGTTACTTAAACAGCTTCGAGATAAAGGCTTTAGCGTTACTCGTCTTTAAAATAAAAATGGGTTGAGTGAATTCTCGCTCAACCTTTCTCTAAGCTTTTAATGAAAGTCTTCCATTTTTAAGTAATTCTCTATTCCTTTAATTTTGTCTGCCGCATGATGATTTACATAAATCACAGTACTTGTATTGGCAGCACAAATTTTCTCTATTAGTAGCAGTACACGCTGCCTGTTTGCTTCATCTAAGCCTAAGCAAGGTTCATCTAAAATAAGTAACGTTGGATGTTTTACCATAGCCCGCACAATTAATAACATACGCTGATCGCCGTACGATAGCTGGGTGAATGAGGTGCTTTGCTTGTCACTTAAACCAATAAATGCCAGCCACTGCTTAGCAATATTAATTTGTGCGTCGCTCGGTTTTTGATATAAACCTATGCTGTCGTAAAATCCTGAAATAACAGTATTTAAAGCCGATATACTTACGCGGTAATCCATATGTAGCGCGTTAGATATAAAACCAATATGCTGTTTTATATCCCAAATACTCTCCCCTGTCCCACGTTTAAAACCGAACACTTCAATGTCATTGTTATAACACTGTGGGTTATCACCTGTTATTAAATTTAATAAGCATGTTTTGCCTGAACCGTTCGCTCCACTAAGCTGCCAATGCTGATGCTTTTTTATAGTCCAATTGAGATTTTTGAATATGCTTACATTACTGTAACTAACTTTAGCATTACTCAATTTAACTAAGGTATTACCGGTGAATGCCTTTTGCTCTTGTTCGGTATCAGGAGATGGCACATCCAATGAGGTATGTTCTAAATGAAGTAGTTTTAGTAAATCACTCAATTGCTCACTACTTGGCTTTGCCAAAGTATGTAACAAGCAACCTTGGTTTACATAGCCATAGTGAGTAATGAATGAAGGGATTTCGTCTAGGC
The DNA here is from genome assembly GCF_016598755.1 of Pseudoalteromonas sp. LC2018020214. NCBI lineage: Bacteria > Pseudomonadati > Pseudomonadota > Gammaproteobacteria > Alteromonadales > Pseudoalteromonadaceae > Pseudoalteromonas > Pseudoalteromonas sp. LC2018020214. Next base: position 325,341 of record NZ_CP066804.1, on the reverse strand, counting down.
GGTTTAGTACAAAAACAAAAGTAATAGTTTTGCTAAGTTCTATGAGTATTCTATTAAGCTGCTGGCAAGATTGTACGTCGAGTCCATGAAATGGCTCATCAAGCACGACTAACTCACTATGGGAGCTGAGTCCTTTTATAAGTAGAAGTTTACGAGTTTCACCCGTTGAAAGGTCTCTAAAATGCCTATTTAGTAATGAGCTAAATTTAAATAATTCTATTAGCTGCGCTAATAATTCATCATTATTACTATGCCCTGTAAAAATAAGGTCTTTAACGAGGGTGTGCTTTTCATGCTCTAATTCTTGAGCTAGTAACTGTTTATGTGAATCTGAAGACACGAGCATAAGCTTATTAATACTACTTATACGCTTACCACTTTCACACTTAGCCTCACCGATTAACGCAGCTGTCAGAGCAGATTTACCAGCTCCATTAGCACCTAAAAGTAACCAATGTTCTCCTAGGTTCACTTGCCAATCTAGGTTGCGTATATCGTAACGGCTTTTACCTTGCCCTTGTAAGTAACCATTAAATTGCTCAAGCGTAATTGACTGCACTAACTTTTCCTAATTAACCTTAAAACAGCAAGTTAACGTATATTAAAAGTGCTTAGCAAGCTTGTTATCTGCAAAATTAATTTATTTCACTAACAACGCTAATACTATTTAATGCGTCTTTAATTGCTTGCTGGCTTATTGGCTTATGAATATGGAGGTTAGCTCCGTATTCATAAACTCGCTCTATATCATTTTGTGAGGTATTTGCTGTTATAACAATAATTGGCATTACTTTATTAAGATCGGAACGTATTTTTTTAATAGCCTCAAACCCATCCATTACTGGCATGTTTAAGTCCATAAAAACAATATCGTACTGATTTTCACTCACCATATCACACGCGACTTTACCATTTTCTGCGCAATCATAGCTTAAACCTAATAAGCTAAGTATGCGGGTTAATAACATAGTGTTTAATGGGTTATCTTCAACGACTAAACACGTTAGCTTGTTGTTTACTTTAAGAGGTGTTGGGAGGGCTTTACTTATTGTCACTGGTAAATACAAAGACACCAAAGCACCATGAGTTTTATTATTTGTAAAAGTAATTTCACCATGCAGTGCTTTTACAACGTATTGAACCCGGGTTAGGCCTGTTCTCAACCCTTGAAAGTGATTAGTTTGTTTAAATGAGTCAAATTCAAGACTAGTAATCTTCTTCGAAAAGCCACTGCCAGTGTCACTCACCGTTAAATGAAATTCATCATTTAAAAGCTTAGCTGAAACAGTAATTTCACCTTTTTGTGTAAACTTAATTGCATTACTAATTAACTCTGTAAGTGTGTGCTGCAAACGTTGATGATCCAATTTACATACACAATTTAACGATTCATCTAAAGAGCTAACTAGTTTTAGGCCTTTTTGCTTGCACGCATGCTTGTAAGCTATTACTACTTTATTACACGACTCTAAAAGGTTTTCGTCATTTAAATGCGGTACCCATTTACCTGCACTTAAAGCCTGCAAGTCTTGTAATTCATCTAATATGGCTATTAACCTAAGCGCGCAATAGTTAGCTTGGGTTTTAACGCTTTGCTGTTTATTAGAAACCTCTAGCTCCTCAATAGACGTAATAAGTCCCTGCAAAGGTGTTCTAAATTCGTGACTAGCTCTGGCAATAAAATGTTCTTTATTTTGACTTGTTTGATAAACAAAATCTTTTTGTTTTTGTAGCTCTAAAAGCGTGTCTGAAACCTCTTTTTCCATTGGTATAAAAACAAATCTTAACTCAATAAGTAATAATGTCATTGCCAATAACCAGCATAGTATCTCTAGGTTGGCGACCCAATTTACTTTTTTAACAGCTTGAGATTCAAATAAGCTCACTGCCTTATCAAGCTTTGTTAATAACGTTTCAACATGCTTTATAGAAAATACTGAGTGGTTTATCTCTCCTTGCTGATACAAAAGCCGCTCTGTTTGTTCTATATAGTCAAATACCGCTTTATCTAACCCAATCGTTTCACCAAAATATAAGTCTACTAACGCTGGATTTAAGTAAATGTATTCGTCATCAGAGTTTTTAGTTAATAATATTTGATGGGACTTTTTAAATGTATTGAGGGACTTTTCAAGTGACTCAGTATGAGCGGGCGAGTAATTACTGATGTTAAGCATAGCATTACTGTGCCAAGCAATTTTCTGTGAGAGCATACGCTGGCTACCAGCGATGTTAATAATTTTTGCATCAAACTTTTGAACAGAAAAACTATGCTGCATTAATAAAGCAGAGCCACTTATTAATAGCGCTATTGCAATTAGTGCCCATCGGTAACGTGTTCTCACGCTTTTAATAATATTGAACATGTATAAACCAGTTTTTTATATAAGTGTAGACTAATTTTTTAAAACGAAGAATCAGTCAAAATAATTAAGCGAATTATTAATACCCAATAAAAAAGCCCAGCATCAAGCTGGGCCATAGTAGTAAAATTATATTAGCGATTCTCTAATCGATTATAATCGAACATTCCATATTCTATCCCACGATACTTTTTAGCTGTATCGTGCAATATATCGCTGTATTGCCAAAACTGTGGATGAGTACGTCGAATGCCAAACTTAGATTTCAAAGCACCATAATCGGCTTCTATTTGCATCATAGGCAATTGCTCGGCAAAAGCATTTACTTGCTGCTCGTTATTTAAATACCAAATAGCTGCTGGGTAATCACCGATAAAGCCAGGAACAATAGTCGCGGTATCTTCATCATAAGCACGTTGACCATCTTCGTTTAATAAACTAGAAATATTGTAGTGCGCATTATGATGAATAATAGTGTAGCCCTTATGACTATTATCTTTTTGCTTTACAAGTACAAAAGAAAGCTGAGGTAACAAGTTTACCGCTTTTGCTGGCATATTACTTACTACATTTAACGGCTTTGGTACTTCAGTGTAGTTGTATCTTTCACTTAAAACTGGCGCTAAGGCTTCTTTCATCAAAGTATATAGCTCATGCTGTGGATCATCAGTTTTATAGTTAATACCACTTGGCTGACTAAATTCTCGGTTATTTTTAAAGAACTTAGATAAGTCAGGTGGTGAATTACGATACCACTGCTTTTTAATTTGATTACGTTTAGCCTCAGGTAACAATGCTAAAAAGTTTTGCTCTCCCTCTAAACGTAAAAAATCCATATATAGGCGTGTCACTAATTGATGGCCTATATTTCCGTACACATCAAAGCCTGCTACAAGCAAATAGTGAATACGCTCAAACAAAGCATAATCTAATATCCAGGTGGTTTTAGGCTCTTGACCAATAAAACCTTTAACTACAGTTGCACTATCAAAATGGCGGAAAATAGTTAGTGCCGCATTTTTATTATGCCCATCACCTTTCCAAAGTAAGTCTGTTGTAAGGTGCTCACCACCTTTGAACATTTTGTTAGCCAGCTCAACTTTCGCCTGTAAATACTTTTTCTCGCGAACTGAATATTTAACCCAGCTAGAAATGGGTAAGGCATTACTTTCCTCAGCGGCAGGAAGTTCTAATGCCTCTTCATGTTGCATTAGCATTTCCCCTACAGCCGGAGTCGCTACTTTATTAGGATCAGCAAAAGCTACCCAAAAATGATCGTTTATAACATTTAAAGCAATCTGACCACGACAAACAGGCCCTTTTATAAAGCCCATAATAATTAACTCTGCCTCATCAAGCATAAATTGATACTTAGAATTAATTGGAATAACTTCAAAAGTTTTAAAAGGGTTAGATGCTGCCTTAGGCTCATAACTAGGCATTTTCGTAACAGTATAATCTGGCGCAATAAACTGCTCATATAAACGCAGTAATTTAGCTTCATTAAGCTCAAGTGGTAAATGTGTTTTAGAAAGTATGGTTGTACGTTCTTGCATAAAACGATAATAAACACGGCTAACTTTAGGGTCATCGTATGGGCGGCGCGTGTTAATTAACTTTATTTCCTCACCAGGAGGCGTACTTGAGCGAACTAGTTTGAAAAAGCTTTGTGGATTTTCTGAAGTAAAATAAATATGTGCTAAAAACCAATGCTCATAAATATACCGTGCTGATAACTGATACTTTAAGCTATCTTGATTTAAAAATGCTTCCCAACCCGCTATTTTATTCTGATCATATTTACTTGGTGGCTGAATATGTGACATTTTACCACCACCTTTAAGCCAGTTCTGTAAGTGATTAAACTCTTCACGCGAAACACCAGGTAAACCATAAGGCATGCCGCCATGAGGTTGATCACTTGCCAATCGATCGAACTCACCCATTGTTGCGCAGGTTTGCGAACGCGCTAACGAAAAGTCAAACTCATCACCTAACACTTCATTTACTGGCAATTCATGGCTTTGCTTTAACACTAAGCTATTAAATAACACACTGCCCGCTAAGTTAGCTTCTTCACTTTGCACGCGCTCATTTAGCACTGGCGTAAAGTTTTTCTCTCGCCATTGCTGAGTATTAGTTGCATCAAATAATAAACGGCTTGGGGTCGTTGCCAATAAACGAGTTCCATCGTAAACGAGCTCTTTACTCAAACCTCGGTCAATACCTTCAGGGGATGAGAGCTTAAGCTGGCAAGGTGCGTCGTAACAACCATGACAAACGACGCAGCGGGTATCGAGTACTGGTTTTACATTTTGTAAAAAATCAGCACCAGCACCTGTTGTATGAGGCACCATTCTCTCTTGTGTTTGTTCAGGTCCAAAAAGATCATCGTAGTGAGCATTTCCCAAATATGCACAACCGCTTAAAATAATGAGTACTATCGTACTTATTAGTATTTTTCTCATTCGTCGTCCTCATCACCTAAATCAAAGGTGGGCATCATATCCATTTGAGGAGAAACGAATGTATTCTGACCTTCAGTATTCAAAACAATACTTAAAAGAGGGCCATGCGTTAATGTTATCTGCGCATCGTGCTCTTGATCTAATATAGCTAAGTACAGAGGATTAGTTATAAGCAACTCATAACCGCTAACAGTAATAGCGACACTGCTATCTTCACTTGGGTTCTGGCAAATTTGAGCAAGTAACTCATCATCAAGTCCAATTGATATTTCAAAATCAGGCTGCTCTAAGTCTCTATTACTTAATAATTCATCTAATAGAAATAAAGGGAGGGTTAAATTACTATCTTGTTCAAATTCCATTGCGTTCTCTGCACTTTCTGACGATTTAATTGACGAGTATTATATCAAACTAGCGAGCAAATTAACGCTAAAGCTAATTTAACTGTGTTTAAACGTCATCCATAACAGATTCGATCACCGAAAATACAGCACCTTGAGGGTCGCATATAACACTAAAACGACCAACATCGGGGATATCTGTTGCAGGAACACATACTTGTCCACCTAAGCTAGCGGCTTTACTAACAATTACATCGCAACTCTCTACTGCAAAATAAATCATCCAATGAGCAGGGGTATCATCAGGCCATTCACTTGTCATTTCAAGCATACCGGCAATTGGTTGTCCATCGACTAAAAATAAAATGTAGTCCATCCCTTCCATAGGCTTTATTTCGCTTTCCCAGCCTAGTAAAGCACAGTAAAAGTCTCGACTTACTTTACTATCTCTTGTTGCTAACTCATGCCAATAAGGCGTATTTAATTCACCTAAGTGCTTACAACCTTTATGCTCATTCCCCTGCCATAGTGCAACAGTTGCGCCTACTGGATCTTTTAGCATCAACATTCGTCCTGCATTCATAACATCATGAGGACCGGCAATAACTTCAGCACCTAGTTCTTTTGCTTTTAGCGCACAATCATCAACATTATCGACGGCAATGTAAGCCAACCAATGACTTGGGATCCCTGCACTAATTTGCTCTTTAGGCATTTCGTACATTGCAGCGATATCATCACCTTGCTTTTGTAGCATGGTGTAGTATATGTTCTCTCCAATAGGTTGATCGTCATGCCCCCAATCAAATAAAGATGTATAAAACGCCTTACCGTCTTTCCAATTGTGTGTACAAAGCTCTGACCAACAAAAAATACCATGCGGATGGTTTTCAACTTTACTCATGATTAAGCCCTTATTATTCTAATTTCACCTAAACGAACTCTGTCACACTTTATAAACGAAATAATGGAACAGACTATAAATTGAGATTAGAGCAATAACTAAGCAGAGTCGATAAAAGAAGGGCAAAAATTCGTTATTCAGTTGTTTCATATTTGAGGTTTTTAACGCAGTCAGGGTCAGATTTAACCTCTCAAATGGATTAAATATTATTGCTGATTGATATAAATGATTTACTAAGAAGTCCTTCGCTCTAGAGGAATCCCTAAATTACTTTTCTGCAGACGTAAAAAAGCCCGACTATTTCTAGTCGGGCTCTCTACAATTTGAAGTCTGGTACTGTCGTAGTGCCCACAGCGGTGGAGAGTCACATAACAAATGCTACACTATCGTTGGTCGGGGCTCGCCTTCGAGCTGTTTTGTTTGACTACCGAGTTCGGCATGCAAGTTCTATATAGCCTATAGGCTTTTTCTAAACCTCAGAAAGCAAAAAACCCGTCACATTGCTGTAACGGGTTTCTTTAATTTGAAGCCTGGTAATGTCCTACTTTCACATAGCAAATGCTACACTATCATCGGCGCTGTTTCGTTTCACTACTGAGTTCGGCATGGAGTCAGGTGGGTCCAAAACGCTATTGTCACCAAGCAAATTAGGTGCAAAGAATCAATGACAAGCACGTAGTGCTACCATTTTCTTTGCGCAAGGTGCCTCAACTTTAACGCTACGCGCTAAGAGTCACCTCTTGAATTTGGAAAATATCTGATAATATTTTTTAAGTCTTTCTAAGTAATTTCTACTTTAGTTATATTAACTTCTGTCTAAACTGTCGCATAAAACGCGTTTGGCGTTGTATGGTTAAGCCTCACGGGTAATTAGTACAAGTTAGCTTAATGGCTCACACCACTTCCACATCTTGCCTATCAACGTTGTAGTCTTCAACGGCCCTTCAGAGACTTTAAAAGTCTAGTGAGAACTCATCTCGAGGCCTGCTTCGCGCTTAGATGCTTTCAGCGCTTATCAGTTCCGAACGTAGCTACCGGGCAATGCCATTGGCATGACAACCCGAACACCAGCGGTTCGTTCACTCCGGTCCTCTCGTACTAGGAGCAACCCCTCTCAATTCTCAAACGCCCACGGCAGATAGGGACCGAACTGTCTCACGACGTTCTAAACCCAGCTCGCGTACCACTTTAAATGGCGAACAGCCATACCCTTGGGACCGACTTCAGCCCCAGGATGTGATGAGCCGACATCGAGGTGCCAAACACCGCCGTCGATATGAACTCTTGGGCGGTATCAGCCTGTTATCCCCGGAGTACCTTTTATCCGTTGAGCGATGGCCCTTCCATTCAGAACCACCGGATCACTATGACCTACTTTCGTACCTGCTCGACGTGTCTGTCTCGCAGTTAAGCTGGCTTCTACCATTACACTAACCGTACGATGTCCGACCGTACTTAGCCAACCTTCGTGCTCCTCCGTTACTCTTTAGGAGGAGACCGCCCCAGTCAAACTACCCACCAGGCACTGTCCGTAACCCCGATTCAGGGGCCAACGTTAGAACATCAAAACTACAAGGGTGGTATTTCAAGGTTGACTCCACAACAACTAGCGTCGCTGCTTCAAAGTCTCCCACCTATCCTACACATGTAGGTTCAATGTTCAGTGCCAAGCTGTAGTAAAGGTTCACGGGGTCTTTCCGTCTAGCCGCGGGTACACAGCATCTTCACTGCGATTTCAATTTCACTGAGTCTCGGGTGGAGACAGCGTGGCCATGGTTACACCATTCGTGCAGGTCGGAACTTACCCGACAAGGAATTTCGCTACCTTAGGACCGTTATAGTTACGGCCGCCGTTTACCGGGGCTTCGATCAAGAGCTTCTCCCTAAGGATAACCCCATCAATTAACCTTCCGGCACCGGGCAGGTGTCACACCGTATACGTCATCTTGCGATTTTGCACAGTGCTGTGTTTTTAATAAACAGTCCCAGCCACCTGGTCACTGCGGCTCCCGTCCGCTTAGAGAGCAAGTCTCATCACAGATAGGAGCGTACCTTCTCCCGAAGTTACGGTACGATTTTGCCTAGTTCCTTCACCCGAGTTCTCTCAAGCGCCTTAGTATTCTCTACCTGACCACCTGTGTCGGTTTGGGGTACGATTCCATATAATCTGAAGCTTAGAGGCTTTTCCTGGAAGTATGGCATCAACAACTTCATCACCGTAGTGACTCGTCTCGTGTCTCAGTCTTAATAGCAACCCGGATTTACCTAAGTCGCCAACCTACTCACTTTCACATGGACTACCAACGCCATGCTTGTTTAGCCTGCTCCGTCCCCCCATCGCAATTATATCGAGTACAGAAATATTAATCTGTTTCCCATCGACTACGCCTTTCGGCCTCGCCTTAGGGGTCGACTTACCCTACCCTGATTAACATGGGATAGGAACCCTTGGTCTTCCGGCGTGGGAGTTTTTCACTCCCATTATCGTTACTCATGTCAGCATTCGCACTTCTGATACGTCCAGCATACCTCCCGGTACACCTTCAACCGCTTACAGAACGCTCCCCTACCACTCAGAATAAATTCTGAATCCGCAGCTTCGGTGCATAGTTTAGCCCCGTTACATCTTCCGCGCAGACCGACTCGACCAGTGAGCTATTACGCTTTCTTTAAAGGATGGCTGCTTCTAAGCCAACCTCCTGGCTGTCTGGGCCTTTCCACATCGTTTCCCACTTAACTATGACTTTGGGACCTTAGCTGGCGGTCTGGGTTGTTTCCCTCTTCACGACGGACGTTAGCACCCGCCGTGTGTCTCCCGGATATTACTTTACGGTATTCGGAGTTTGCAAAGGGTTGGTAAGTCGGGATGACCCCCTAGCCTTAACAGTGCTCTACCCCCGTAAGTATTCGTCCGAGGCTCTACCTAAATAGATTTCGGGGAGAACCAGCTATCTCCCGGTTTGATTAGCCTTTCACTCCTAGCCACAGGTCATCCCCTAACTTTTCAACGTTAGTGGGTTCGGTCCTCCAGTTGATGTTACTCAACCTTCAACCTGCCCATGGCTAGATCACCGGGTTTCGGGTCTATACCTTGCAACTAGTCGCCCAGTTAAGACTCGGTTTCCCTACGGCTACCCTATTCGGTTAACCTCGCTACAAAATATAAGTCGCTGACCCATTATACAAAAGGTACGCAGTCACCCAACAAGTGGGCTCCTACTGCTTGTACGTACACGGTTTCAGGTTCTATTTCACTCCCCTCACAGGGGTTCTTTTCGCCTTTCCCTCACGGTACTGGTTCACTATCGGTCAGTTGGGAGTATTTAGCCTTAGATGATGGTCCACCTATATTCAGTCAAAGTTTCACGTGCTCCGACCTACTCGATTTCACTTAAAATGTCTTTTCATGTACGGGACTATCACCCTGTATCGTGGCACTTTCCAGAGCCTTCCATTAACACATAATAAGCTTAAGGGCTGTTCCGATTTCGCTCGCCGCTACTTTCGGAATCTCGGTTGATTTCTTTTCCTACGGGTACTTAGATGTTTCAGTTCTCCGCGTTCGCCTCGTTAACCTATGTATTCAGTTAACGATACCTGCAAGCAGGTGGGTTTCCCCATTCGGAAATCCTAGTCTCAAGCGCTTTTTACTAGCTTGACTAGGCTTATCGCAAGTTAATACGTCCTTCATCGCCTCCAACTGCCAAGGCATCCACCGTGTACGCTTAGTCACTTAACCATACAACCCAAACGGGTCTTTGTTTTGTGACAGTTTAACTTCGCCAGAAGTCAATATTGAATACTAAAGTAGATACCAATCAATCAACTCATAAGAGTTAATTAAATGGCACTGAATGGTACTGCTACCATTCTTTTTTTACTTTTGAAAACTCTTGATAAATACAATGTATTCATCAGAATTTTATTATCAGCTTTTCCAAATTTTTAAAGAGCAAGAGATACAAAACCTCTCAAAATTAAACACACTCTATTCTCAGGCGGTTAATGGCCCGATAAAGAATATTTATTTTTAAGAAGTAAAAGTGGTGGAGCTAAGCAGGATCGAACTGCTGACCTCCTGCGTGCAAGGCAGGCGCTCTCCCAGCTGAGCTATAGCCCCACATATGCTGGTACTTACTGTTTTAACCATCTTCTTGATTAGACAAGAAGTGGTGGGTCTGAGTAGATTTGAACTACCGACCTCACCCTTATCAGGGGTGCGCTCTAACCAGCTGAGCTACAGACCCAAAACAATAAGTGTTGTTCTCTTTACAATAACAATCATCTGTGTGGACACTACGAACAAATAAGTTCTAAATCGTATAAGGAGGTGATCCAGCCCCAGGTTCCCCTAGGGCTACCTTGTTACGACTTCACCCCAGTCATGAATCACTCCGTGGTAAACGTCCTCCCGAGGGTTAGACTATCTACTTCTGGAGCAACCCACTCCCATGGTGTGACGGGCGGTGTGTACAAGGCCCGGGAACGTATTCACCGCGTCATTCTGATACGCGATTACTAGCGATTCCGACTTCATGGAGTCGAGTTGCAGACTCCAATCCGGACTACGACGCACTTTAAGTGATTCGCTTACTCTCGCGAGTTCGCAGCACTCTGTATGCGCCATTGTAGCACGTGTGTAGCCCTACACGTAAGGGCCATGATGACTTGACGTCGTCCCCACCTTCCTCCGGTTTATCACCGGCAGTCTCCTTAGAGTTCTCAGCATTACCTGCTAGCAACTAAGGATAGGGGTTGCGCTCGTTGCGGGACTTAACCCAACATCTCACAACACGAGCTGACGACAGCCATGCAGCACCTGTATCAGAGCTCCCGAAGGCACCAAACCATCTCTGGTAAGTTCTCTGTATGTCAAGTGTAGGTAAGGTTCTTCGCGTTGCATCGAATTAAACCACATGCTCCACCGCTTGTGCGGGCCCCCGTCAATTCATTTGAGTTTTAACCTTGCGGCCGTACTCCCCAGGCGGTCTACTTAATGCGTTAGCTTTGAAAAACAGAACCGAGGCTCCGAGCTTCTAGTAGACATCGTTTACGGCGTGGACTACCGGGGTATCTAATCCCGTTTGCTCCCCACGCTTTCGTACATGAGCGTCAGTGTTGACCCAGGTGGCTGCCTTCGCCATCGGTATTCCTTCAGATCTCTACGCATTTCACCGCTACACCTGAAATTCTACCACCCTCTATCACACTCTAGTTTGCCAGTTCGAAATGCAGTTCCCAGGTTGAGCCCGGGGCTTTCACATCTCGCTTAACAAACCGCCTGCGTACGCTTTACGCCCAGTAATTCCGATTAACGCTCGCACCCTCCGTATTACCGCGGCTGCTGGCACGGAGTTAGCCGGTGCTTCTTCTGTCAGTAACGTCACAGCTAGCAGGTATTAACTACTAACCTTTCCTCCTGACTGAAAGTGCTTTACAACCCGAAGGCCTTCTTCACACACGCGGCATGGCTGCATCAGGCTTGCGCCCATTGTGCAATATTCCCCACTGCTGCCTCCCGTAGGAGTCTGGGCCGTGTCTCAGTCCCAGTGTGGCTGATCATCCTCTCAAACCAGCTAGGGATCGTCGCCTTGGTGAGCCATTACCTCACCAACTAGCTAATCCCACTTGGGCCAATCTAAAGGCGAGAGCCGAAGCCCCCTTTGGTCCGTAGACATTATGCGGTATTAGCAGTCGTTTCCAACTGTTGTCCCCCACCTCAAGGCATGTTCCCAAGCATTACTCACCCGTCCGCCGCTCGTCAGCAAAGTAGCAAGCTACTCTCTGTTACCGCTCGACTTGCATGTGTTAGGCCTGCCGCCAGCGTTCAATCTGAGCCATGATCAAACTCTTCAATTAAAAAGTTTTATGTCTTTCGACAGCTCAATGAATTCTGAATTTTTGTTTTTGTTGCCAAAAACGAATTGACTGTGCGTTATTATTTTCACTTTTAAAAAAGTGAAATCAAAACAGCTCAAGGCTGAATCTTTTAATAACATATGGTCACTCAGTTTCAATTGAGACTCTAATTTGTTTGCCTCACTACCTAAGTAGCTTGGCTGTTAGAACTCAATCTGTACGAGTGCCCACACAGATGATTGCTTTATATTGTTAAAGAACGTTTTGAGTCGCTTTAGCGTCTCAAGGGATGCGAATAATACACCCTTTATTTTTTGAGTCAACACTTAGTTTTAAATTTTCTTTTGGAAGATTTAAAACCGAAGTTTTATTTAACTCTCTGAGTAGTTCGTGCCTCGCTATGCGTTGGCGTTTCCCGTCTCAGTGGGGTCGCATTATAGGGAGATCCGAAAACAGATCAACCCTTTTTTTAGATCTTTTTACTGTTCGAACAAAAATAGAACAAAACCACGTAAAACCACATGAAAACCCGTCTAAGATGATGCTTTTTTATGCTCTTATTTATTATTTAATACAAATATCATTGCTATGTTTGATTTAGGCGTTAAGATAGCAAGTTCACAATGTTAAATTAATGTTTATTTCCTGTTTATTGGTAGATCTAAAATGAAATTACCCGATCAAAAATCTTTTATCTTCTCTGTTATTCTTGCTGTAGTTGGTTTTGTTGTTGTTGAGTTTGCTTTAGGCGGCTTAGCTTTAAACCCTGCATTACTATTTGGTGCTGGTTTATTAATAGGTGCGATTGCTATTGCTGCAATATCATCTGATGTGACTGAAGAAGCTGAAGTTAAAACAAAAACGCTTTATGTTGGTAACCTTCCTTATCGTGCAAACGAAGGTGTGGTTCGTGCATTATTTGAAGAACAAGGCAAAGTATTCAATGTTCGTTTATTAAAGGATAAGAATACTGGCAAACGTCGTGGCTTTGGTTTTGTTGAAATGGCGCAAGCTGATGCAGACAATGCAATTGCTAACTTGAACGATAGCGAGTTCCAACAACGTACTTTAAAGGTACGTGAAGCAAAACAAAAACAAGAAGATGATTCTAATGCTCTACGTACTGAGACGGATCAGTCAGTGTAACTAGCTTTACCGCTAGCTTATTGCTAAACACATCAGCCGTTGCATAATATTGCAGCGGCTTTTTTATGTCTGTTTGTTTATCCGCACATAAGTTAAGTTGGTTAAGTAGGAAGTTGACTCTATTTGCTATCGCTACACCTGAATCAAGTAATTTTACATTCCCTTCAAAGTACTGACTAATCGGCCCTGCTAATATCGGAAAGTGCGTACACCCTAGTACAAGTACATCTATAGTTTTATCTATATGTAGTTCATCAAGTACTTGATACAACTTATTTGTATCTAAAGAGCCTGTAAAAAAGCATTCCTCAGCTAACGTTACTAATTCAACACTGCTATACAGATTAACGATCACATTACGTGCATGTTCAGCAATTAATGTTTTTGTGTATGAACTGGCGACCGTTGCCGGTGTGGCTAACAAGCCAATATGATTTGAGCGTGTTAATTCTGCCGCAGGCTTTATTGCTGGCACAACACCTACAATAGGAATATCCGTAATTTGGCGAACAGCGCTGAGTGCAGATGTAGAAGCGGTATTACACGCTATTACAATTAAATCGACGTTAAGCGTGTTGGCTTTGATGAAATGAATAAGTGAACATAATCGGTTAATTATAGTTTGTTGGGACTGAGCACCATAAGGTAGTAATGCATTATCCATAAAATAGCTGTACTGAGCATTGGGGATACTTTGCTTGATATGTTCAAGTACAGTAGTTCCACCAATACCTGAATCAAAGACCATTATATGCGCTGACAAACTACCGTTCCTACTTTACTTTAAGAACGGCAGTTTGCCATGGGGTATTTATAAAAGAAAGTAGTTTAACTTTGCGTGGTTTCTAAATCAGTAAGCCTGTCGGCTGCTGAATTTAACTGATTAAGGTTTTCGAACATAGACTTTGTATAATCTACTAACTTATCTATTTGTTCCTGATCTTGATTAAACCATTGGAGAATGCCAGCTAGCTGATTTTGTAATCCAAGCTCACCCGCTTTGTCAAAAGCATTTTTAAGGTCGTCATTAAAAGGGGCTAACCCCTCTGCTACTTGTTTTTCTGGTGCTGGTTTATATTCTTCATAGCTTTTAACTGTTGCTATTGTTTTTGTTTGGCGTAAATCCATAGAAAAAGCCACCAGCTGATCGCTGTCTAAACTCAGCTCTTGCGCTTGTTCAAATGCTTCATCTAAATCACCACCAAAAAAGGTTTTACTTAAATCTTGTAAGTCTTCCATCATCGCATTAATAGCTTCTTGCTCTTGCTCGTTTAAGTCACCATTTACCGACATCGAAAATGATACCTGTCGAGATTGCGATGATGAGCTTGCAAACGACTCACTATTACTATTTTGCTGATAGCCACTTGCCGACTGAGATTCAAATGCATCAGCAAAGCTAATACTTACCTCATCGCCTTCTGCGGTTGTAAATTTATACTCTGCATTACTCGTCATACTGACGTATTGGGCCTGGCTTATATTTACGCTGGCAGGTTGTGGGTTAAATAACGACTCTTCAAACTTATCCAGCCCATTGTAAATTCCCTCTTTGGACTTATTAATGCCCTCTTCCATGTCATCATTAAATACGCCAGTACCTTTGAGTTCATCAACAGCGTCATCAATCCCTATTTGGACTCCTTTGCGCGCATCGCCTAGCATATCTTTGAGCTTTTCGTCATCAGCGCCGTTAGCTTTTGCTTTATTTACAGCACTACTTACAAAATCGAGTACGTTTTTTACTATTTCATCAAAATCAAATAGTGGTTTATCTGCTTTTTTTTCTGCGATAGGTAATCCAAGCTGCTCAGCCATTTTATCGCCAAGCACCTTTGCGGCCAACTCTCGGCCTCGTTGTTGATAGCTATCTTGAGGAGACGTAATTGTAGGTTGCTGTATATCAGCTTTATTATTGAATTTATTGATGTTGTTGTTTGGCGTAAAGCCATAATTACCTATTTTCATGATTCGTCTCCTAAGCGTGCGTAGTTTATTATCGGCTATAACAACAAAAACTAAAGTACAATGTTCAATAAAACAGCATAAATGCTAGCCAAAACTAGACAAATACGCAGCGCTCCCTACAATAGCGCCGATAAACAGATCTTAGATAAGGTAGTAGCGTTAATGGCAGTTATTAAAATAGATACCACACAGTACCAAGCGCAGTTAAGTGAAAAAGAGCAGCGCATTAGTACGCAGTTTCAACGTTTTGGTGTGGAGCAACTAGAAGTATTTAGCTCAGAGCCAACTAACTACCGCCAACGTGCTGAATTTAGAGTATGGCACGACGGTGATGATCTGTTTCACATTATGTTTGATCAACAGACAAAAGAAAAAATCCGTGTTGATACATTTGACCCAGCAGCGCCTCTAGTAGGTGAAATAATGCAGGTGATGATTGAAAATCTTAAGCCTTGTGAAATATTACGCCGTAAGTTATTTCAAATCGATTATCTATCAACGCTAAGCGGTGAAATTTTAGTAAGCTTGCTTTATCACAAACCACTGGATGATGAATGGTTAAGTGAAATTAAAGCACTGAAAGAAAAGCTTAGCAGTAAATACAAAATTGACTTTATAGGCCGTGCTCGTAAACAAAAAGAAGTACTAGGTGATGACTTTGTAACTGAACGTTTAACAGTTAATGGTCAAGAGCTTATATACCAACAAGTAGAAAATAGCTTTACTCAGCCTAATGCAAAAGTAAATATTAATATGCTGGAGTGGGCACAAGATTTATGTAAACCACTTAAAAATGATTTACTAGAACTGTATTGTGGTAACGGTAACTTTTCAATTGCATTAGCGGGCTGTTTTAATAAAGTATTAGCGACGGAAATATCAAAATCATCTGTTCACTCTGCTCAATACAACATTGCTAAAAACAACGTAGAGAACTTAGATATTATTCGTATGTCGAGTGAAGAGTTTACTCAAGCAATGAATGGCGAACGTACTTTCTCTCGTTTAGAAGGGATTGATTTAAAAAGCTATGACTGCCAAACCATATTAGTTGATCCACCACGCGCGGGTATGGATGAATTAACGTGTGACTTAGTGGCTAACTACGAAAACATAATTTATATATCGTGTAATCCTGAAACCCTTGAGCGTGACCTTGATCACTTAACACGTACGCATAACGTTAAGCGCTTTGCTATATTTGATCAGTTCCCTTATACGCATCACATTGAGTCGGGCGTTTTCTTACAGCGCAAATAAATACGCTCAGTAAACGTTACCCATAAAAAAAGCTCCTTAAGGAGCTTTTTTTGTTTTAGCTAAACTTACTTGTTAGCTAAGTAATTAATTAATTTGCTAATGTCTTCAGGTTTAGTAATACCCGACTCACGACCTAGGTTTAATTTGTACTTACCATTTACAATAAAGGTAGGTACGCCACGTAGTGCGCCTTTTTCTTTAAAGTAGTCTTGATCGCGTTTCATTTTAGAGCTCAGCGTACGTACCGAGAAGCTTTTAAACAGCTTATCAAACTTATCACCATCAACGCCCTGCGCTACAAATATATCTTTTACATCTGCAAGCTCATTAAATTTAGCGCGCTTTGTATGGATATGATTAAAGATTGCAGAAATAATCTGATCTTTTTGTGGAAGCACTTCAGCTGTCGCCAGTGCTTGGCTCATCATCTGTTGGTTTTCGGGGTCACGTACACCTACAAAATCAACATGACTCTTTTTAAATTTAACGTTTTTATCAAGCTTAGGCTTAAACTCACCAATTAGTGCTTCCATGTTATTACATGCAGGGCAGTAAAATGAGAAGAACTCTTTAACCTCTGGCTTTTTAGTTGCACGCTCAGAAACTACGTCGTAATGCACGCCTTCTTCATACGTTGCTGCAAAGCTTGTTGCTGCCATAGGAAGTAATATTGCAAGCAAACCTGCTTTAACTAATTTAATCATTATTATACTCCGAAATTTATAGTGCTAATAAAAACGCTACTAACTCATCAAGTTCTTTTTGATTTTTGATGGTGTTGAGGTTTATTTTATATTTATCGTTAACAATAAAAGTAGGTACACCTGTAAGTGCGCCTAATTTTGAATATTTATTCTGTTTGTTTTGCATTGCTTGCTCAGCTGAAATAACAGGCATGCTTGCAATCTCTTGATCAAACGTTGCGCTATCAATACCATTTACTTCAAGTAATTTTTTAACGTCTTTCATTTCAGTTAATGGTGCACGTTGAACATGGATACTTTTAAAAATTTGATCGCTAATACTTTGCGCCTGACCATGCTGCTTAGCAATTAAGTAGGCAAAGCTTAAATTACTTTGTGCTTGTGGTGACACGCCACCTAAAAAGTTCACGTGGTTTTTAATAAACTCCGCGCCTTCAGGCAAGCCTTTTTCAATTGCTTTTGCTACTGGTTCAAACTTAAAGCAATGTGGACAGTAAAATGAGAAAAACTCGGTTACTTGCGGTGACTTGCTTTTGTCTACATCTATAACAGTGTATTGATTATCAACTTCAAACTGTGCAGCAAGTGCTGCAAATGGTAAACATAAAAGTAATAAACTCAGTTTTAATTTTTTAAGCATTTGTATCTCGTTGTACTTGTCTTTAAATAAAATATTACGGCAATAACTTTAACGGTGCTTCTTGCAATGCTGCAAGTTGCTCTTTCAGTGCTAAAATTTGTTGCTCCCAGTATTTGTCATCAGCAAACCATGTAAAGTTCCGCACAAAAGCAGGATCACTCCATCGTTTAGCTACCCATCCCATATAATGGATAATACGCATCGCTCGCAGCGGTTCAATTAATTTGAGTTGAGAGTGATCAAAATCGCAAAACTCTTCATACGCATTTACAAGGGTGTCTAACTGTAACAGTTGCGTCGCTCTATCGCCACTGAGCATCATCCATAAATCTTGGATTGCAGGACCTTGGCGGCTGTCATCTAAATCAACAAACATTAGCGCATCACCTGCCCATAAAATATTACCAACGTGGCAGTCACCATGTAAGCGAATACTTTGCACATCTTTATACTGTTTTTGCGCCTGCTCTATCACTAAATCTAAAATAGTATAAAAGGCAGTATTTATTCCCATGGGCACTAAGTTACTTTTTTGAAGATGAACTTTGGCTGTATGCAAATACTCCTCGCAGGTAACTGTTGGCCTATAAGTAAAAGGTTTTGTTTTAGCTACTTGGTGCATACGGCCAATCAATCGCCCCATTACATCAAGCTGATCTAAATTATCAACCTCAAATAAACGCCCACCTACACTTGGAAACAACACAAACAAATACCCTTCGTGTTCAAACAAGCTTTGCCCATTATATAAAATAGGGGCAACAACGGGTACTTCTGCATCCGCTAGTTCAAATGCAAAGTCATGCTCTTCTTGAATTTGCTCTTTACTCCATCGCTCTGGGCGATAAAACTTCACTACGTAACGCAGGCCATCATCCGCTTTAAATTGGTATACTCTGTTTTCATAGCTATTGAGCGCTAATAAACCAGATTCGGCGTACACACCTACGCTTTCTATTGCATCGAGTATTAGGTCAGGTGTTAAGTCAATAAAACTAAATTTACTCATACTCTTCTTATATAAAATAAAAGCGGGTTATATACCCGCTTTTGTTAATTGCTATATCAACTTACCTAATTAAGGTAAGTTGCGATTATCGCGCTTTAAAAAAGTTACTCGACTGCGATATTGTCTCATCCGGCTCATCTACCGGTGAAAGCACAAAGTTAAACTCAGTCATCGGCGCCTTCAAATCATAAGGGTCCATTACAAGTGACAATGGTACGTTATGAGATTCCCCTGCCTGCACAGTAAATGACTGCTTACCAATATACTTAAAGTTATCTAACCCTTGTACTTTAATATTAAAGGTTTGCTCGTACTGCGCTTTATTAATTACCTTTAATGTATAGGTGTTCTCTACTAAACCATCAAAATCGACACGATATAATTGGTTTCGGTCACGAATAATATCAAAGTCCATTGTTTTACGCAGTGCTATATTAGCGACAAGCGCTCCCGTAAGCACAACAAGTATGACCGTGTAACCAATAATTTTAGCTCGCAGTGGATTCGTTTTATTTTCTGGGGTTTCAAGATTTCGCTCTGTCGTATATGAAATAAGCCCACGCGGGTATTCCATTTTATCCATTACGCCATCACACGCATCAATACATGCACCACAGTTGATACACTCAGCTTGTAGCCCATTTCTAATATCAATACCTGTTGGGCACACTTGAACGCACAAGTTACAGTCTATACAGTCGCCTAGTTCTAAATCTTTATGGTCTACTTTACGTGAACGAGGACCACGGCTTTCACCTCGGCTTTCGTCGTACGTTACGGTGTATGTGTCTTTATCAAACATAGCTGATTGAAAACGAGAGTAAGGACAGATGTGTAAACACATAATTTCTCGCATCCAACCGGCATTACCATAGGTACACGCAGCAAAGAAAATAATACTGACTAGTGCATAACCGCCTACATCAAACGTTACAAAGTCAGGGAGTAACTCCCTTATTGGCGTAAAGTAACCCACAAAAGAAATAGCGGTATACAACGAAAACAATACCCAACTAGTATGCTTTGCCGTCTTACGCCAAAACTTATCAAAATTCATGGGTCGTTGATCGAGTTTTTTACGTTGATTAGCCGTGCCTTCAAGCTTTTCTTCGAACCAAATAAAAATAAAAGTCCAAACAGTTTGCGGACATGTGTAGCCACACCACACCCGTCCATAGAAGGTGGTCACTAAAAACAACGCAAATGCTGCCAACATAAAGATAAACGCTAATATAGTAAAATCTTGAGGCCATAGCGTTAAACCAAAAATATTATATTTTTGACCAATTAGATCAAACAGCACAGCTTGCTGGCCATTAAAATTAATCCAAGGTAGTAACATAAACGCAAGCAGGCCTAAGAAGCCAATGCGCTGTCTAAGTAATTGATGTAGGCCTTTTACAGCACGCACATAAATACGATTTCGGGGATTGAACCTATCATCTTGACGGCTTAAATCCGGTTTTTGGATTTTCACCTCTACAGGGATATTCTTTACTTTAATTTGCTTGTCCATCGAAGTTCCTCAACGCCGCTTGGAAATAAAAATCCAGCAATACTCAAGTACTCTATACTTAAAGTTAGCAAGTTACTTGCTAGGCATATTTACTTTAATAAATTGCCTTCTCGAATACTTTCAGATATTTCAGAAATATCTGACTGCTGTTAACCATTATAACAATGTTGGTTAAAATTACTGGCATAGATTGCTAATAATTTATTCATCCCAGTTACTTGCTTTTAAAATGCAGTTTATTACACTGCATGGTAATTCAACCCTACTTAGATCAAGGTTTACGTATCCATGAAAAAATTTATTATTTTGGTAGTTGTGATCCTTGCCTTTTTTACAATCGATCACCCACTTATAAAAGAACCTCGCGAAAGGTTACTAGGTGAAGGCATTGGCTTTTTAAGTGATGCAAGTAAGGTCAACAGAAGCCCAGCTGCAAATATGGCTAAAAATAGGATCAGCAGTCAACTTAAACTATCTGAATCTGAAGGTGAGTATGTAGAAAAAACGTTTACAACAGATGACTCTGTTCAGTTATTTCACCTACGCTATTGTCGTGAGCGTGACTTAAACCTTTATTTTTATGACGACCGTTTAAATACGGTATGTAAAATAGTGACTGAAGCATTAGAGCAAAAGCGAGCAAAGTAGTGGATTTTTCAGGATTAAATAAAAAAGCAAGCGACTCATTTCATAAGCAGCGCAATATGCTCAAGCAATTAGCGCAAGGCAAAACATTAAAGTGTGAGAAGTGTAATGGGGTTTTAACACTTGATTTAGCCACCAGCGAGCCTGGTAAAGGCATAGTAAAGTGCAAACAAGGCTGTACGGATATTATATTAGAGCTAGGCACTTAGATTAAACTAAGCGCCTAGTATTAATAATTACTCTTCCCAACTCTCGTCGGTTATCAAGCCGCTATTAATTGCGACCACTTCAATTAGTTCAGCAAACCCTAATGCAAAGTCACCCATAGATTCATACTGATACTGACACAAAGCTTCTATTGTCATGTTATTTTGTTTGGCAATCTGAGCTATTGCTAGCTGGTCGAGTGAAAAAAAGCTTAGTGTGCTTAACGCACTTTCTAGTGCTTGTTTAAAATCAACGTCTAATTGCGGTGCATTTAACAAAGGTTCTGCATAAGCTTTCGTTGCAACTAAGAAGCCTTTACTCCACGACTTACAAAATTCAGCATCAAATGTGTCTGGTAATTTATATCCAGTTTCGAACACCTGCTCACTAATTTTGTGATAAAGCGCCATAAACAAAAAAAGCATTTCTTCATCTAAATCATTAGCTGTGTTTGGCAATATCTGCTCAAGCCACTCATGTACATCTAATGGGTTGGGCGAACAAATTACACCAAATAAATAGCCTTGGCTTTGTACAAGGGTCATTGCTTGAGATTGGGTATTTAAAAATGAGCTGAGCTGCTTTGCGTGCAACTCAGTAAATTGGGGTATTTGCATTAAAACTCTTTATATTAAAACATTAAAAGTTGAGCGGATAGCGACCTTGGTTATCTGGTCGGCCTAAAAACTTAACCGCATCATGTACATCTTTAGGTAAGCTGGCATCTGGTTTTACATAACCTGCCACTCTAAAGTCGAAATTAGCTTTAAGTGTAGCATCTGCCTCAAGGCCAAGCGTATTATCTGGGTCAATTAATATAGCAACATCACCCGATTTACAGCTTAACTTACCAGCTAGAGGACCAATATTAAACCATCCATTTAAGCCTTGAACATCAATATTAGGGCTCGCTATTTCACCTTTTAGTGAATCACAATAAGGTGCGCCTGAGCTGTATTCATCAAGTTCTAAAATCACACGCCCTTTAGCGGTAACAGGCAGAGGAAGTTGCACACGTTGCATTGCACGCTCTACTGTTGAGCGCACTAGGGCATCAGTCACTATTACTTTTTTATTAAAAAACCCATAACTTACATCTGCGTAACCCGAAATATCACTGCGTTCTCGTGGATTACCAAATTTTATGTTCGCATTTAGTTTGCCTGTAAATAATTTCCAGCCTGCAATATCCCAACGCACATTATTTAACTGCTCACCATCAAAACGAACTTGCATCATTTGACCTTGCCAAACAGTACCTACAGTTTGCCCAACTTCTAATTGCTTTGGAAAATACGGCTTAGCTATATCAAGCGCAATACTGGCTGGTAATTTAATAATACAAAACACAATAAAACTAATTAAAAAGACAGCCGATAACGTTATTATTTTTTTCATTAATTAATTCTCTAATACTAAACGGCTTACGCGCACATAGCCTGATTTATCATCGCGACTTAAATCTAAATTTTCAATTTTTAAACCATGCTGATTTACTAGCTCATCTAGCCATTCTATTAACTGATTAAACTCTACTGAGTCAAGCGTCAAACGAAGTGAATCACTACTGGGCTGCATTTTACTAATATTGATTTTATAGCGTCCACGAGTAGAGTTTACCACTTGGCTTAAGTTTGTATTGCTAGCAACACTGGTGTTGCCTGCAGCCTTTAGCCTAACAATACTGTCATCAACCCAAGCTAATAGCTCTTGTTGTTTAATTTGAGATTGCTGTGCTTTTTCTATCGCGTTATTTAATGGCCTAAATATTCCCATTACTAAAACAAAAATAATAAACACGCCACCAGCGACCATTACCAATTGTTGTTCTTGCTCTTTAAGCGAACGCCACTGTTTCATTAACTGCTTTTTCATACTGCACCTCGCAGTTTAATTTCACCTACGACATAATCACCGTCATTATTTAAAGACCCTTGCTCAACAGTTAAACCTTGCTTTTCAAGTATGATTTTTACTTTACCAAAAGTTTGGAAGTCTTTAGCCCGTGCACGAATGCGCAGCTCATTACGACGTTTGTCATAACGAAGTGTTTCAGGTGTAAATTCGCTGACTTGCGAAAATACATCAACCAAATTAGTCGTTAAGTCTAAAAAGCCGGATTCACTTGAGCCTTGTATTTTATCTAACGCGCCTTTAATTTGGCTTTTAATTAGATTAGGGCGAACTTTAGTTCCCGGAAATGCTTTTTGATACCTGTCGACTACTTGAGCTTTAGCTACTTCTACTTGTGTATTAAGTTGGTGTAACTCAATAGCTTTTATTGTAATTGTAGAAACCAATGCAACACTTGCTATAATTGCGGCGCCTTTCCAGTAACCCCACCACAAAGCGCTTTGTTTTTTAAGCTGATACATACCTTGGCGTAAGTTAAAATTAACGCTATCTAACTGTTTTGCAAATAATGCTAAAGGTAAGTCGTAATCGCTTGTTTGGGCTTGTAAGTTAACGCTTTCAGGAAACTGATTAGCAGGACTAAAATGTTTAATGTCGGGGTTACCCATGGCTGTTAAATAGCCATTCAACCAACTAGATTCAACCGCACCAATATGCCACTGCCCTTGCTTAAACAACCATTGGTTGTTGAGCTCAATAGCAGTTACGGCGCCATCATCTGCAAGCGGTAACAACAAAGCATCGGGTAATATTCTGTATACTGATAGATTATGCTCAGCAAATAATGCAAGCCATTGTTCAAACCATTCACGGTCTGTCATTGCTACACGAATTGCATGTTGCTCACCAAGCATTGTCGGCTGCGCTACTGCTATAAACAGTTCATCTACGTCACATGCTATATCTTCTTCAAGCATGTATGGCAATGCTTGCTCAAGCTTGCGATTCCATTTTGTTGGCAAAGCGACCGTTTTTAATTGCACTTGGTCACTGGGTAATAACACGACAACTTCTCGGGTAAGTGCTTTTTCGCTTAGCTCACTTAAATGCTCTGCATTTGGTAACTCGCCACTGGCTATTATTTCTTGTTCTTGTGGTGAGTAAATTAACCAGTTAAGTAATTCTTGTTCGGTTTGACCCGTGCGGATCAACAGTATTTCTGTCACTGTACGCCTCCAAATTTTCGCGCCAGTATCGTTACGTCGCCGTCTTTAGCGTGCAGTAATGTGGTCATCGAAAAACGCAGGTCGACAAAGTTTGCCTGCGTTTGTAATTTAAAATATTCGCTTTTAATACTAAATAAACTTTTTATTGAGTCAGTATTAGTACCGCCTTGCTGCTTCACCTGTTCAAAAAATTCATCGATGGTGTCAAATCCAGTTTGCGGTCTTGCGCCTAACACCGCTTCTGCGCCAGATAAGCTCAAGCTTTCTATCAAGGCACTGAGTATGAGCGCTTGCTCTGGCATTAATGTATTTACGTTAATTGATAAAAGCGTACTGCCTGGTATTACACATACATATGGCAATACTTTTTCCATCACTAATGGGTTAAAGCCCTTAACTAAACGCAGCTCCGATGTTGATGCAAATAAACTATTGGCTGTCATATACGGAAAATCTCGTGATAAGTACTCGTCTTCTTCTGCGCCTGAGCGATACGTAATACTGTTCTCATCAAGCCAATCAAATACGCTATCTGCCATTGTCTCTTCTGATTCATCAGCAGGTAAATCTTCAATGTTTTCAAGTAATGCAAATAGTGCTTTATGTGCAGGGTTTGTTTTACTTGCGCTATTTTCTTCTGGCGCTATGGCTAAAGCATTTAAATTTAAACATGCTTGTAAATCTGTAATTTTGCCACTTAACGTGCCGTTATCAACAGGGTATGAAGCATCTCCTTGAGTTGCCCACACTTGATCGAGTGTGGTTTTATCGGCATCATCTTTTTTACTTTGTATTAGCCCTTTAATAGCAAGCTCTTCTGCACCGTAGGCGTACCATTTAGCTTGTTGGTGACCTTGCAAGTTTGTACTTTTTTGCACTTGAACCATTAAATTAGCACTCATTTCTACTGCTAAAATAGCCGCTAATGCCACAATAAACAAAACAATAACAAGTGCTGCGCCGCGCGATGATTGCTGCTTAACCATTATTCACATCCGTAGTTTGTGTAGCAACAACTTTGCCTTGCCCAGGAACTAAAAATACACGACGAATTGGCTCTGCTTCTATTTGTTGCAACGTAACAGCAACCGCTTTTGGGAGGGCTTTAATTTCCCACTGTTCTTGCCATTCGTTTTTATCATCTAAAAACTCAAACTTAAGCTCTTCAATATTTTCCAGTACACGTTGAACCCGCGGCTCCATATTATCAAGCTGATCAACATAAACCCGATAAACACGCTCAAGGTTATCGTCAATCACTCTATAACCAACAGCTTGTAGTTCTGAACGTGGCAATAAGTTAATTGGATTTATCCAGCCATCTCGCACAAACGCGATACCATCGTATTGGCTTTCTAAAACGTAACGACCAGCAAGTAAATATTGTTCTTGAACATCACCCGACTCATTGCGAACTGCGCGTTTGGTCATTTGGCTAAAATCTTGATCCATTAATCTAAATGTTGTTTGCAATCCATTTAGCTCAGCAATCTTTTCATCGGAGGCATCTTTTGCTCTTGTTGTCGTCTCGAGTATTTGATGCGTAGCAATAATAACAAAAGCTAAAATACCCAGTGCAACCATAACTTCAAGTAATGTAAACCCGCGCTGCTTCACTTACTTTTTGCCTTTATTTAAATACGTTGATAACTCATATGCTGAATGCTCATATTTTTCATCCGTAAAAACATTTATGGTTAGTTTTACAAAGCTTTTGTCAGCAGTGGCTGTAACTTCTTGTTGCCAAAACCATTCAACACCGCCCATTACTTCGCTGCCTTTAAGGTTATTTTTACCTTGCCATTGTTCGCCTTTAGTACGCTGTTCAATAATAACGTTTTCGGCGACCCAAGATGCATAGGTTTGCTCTTCAATAGTCGTTAAGTGGTGTATATGCTCGCTTGTTGCTTGCATTGCAGCTATACCCGCCATGGCACAAATACTTAATGCCACTAACACCTCTAATAAGGTAAACCCTTTAGTGCGCTTCATTATTCTGGCTCTCGGCGAAAGTTTACTGGTGCAGTAAATTCACCTTCAATGTAATACACAGGCTCGCTTTGCTCTTTTAACTCTAATATAAGTTGAAACGCGCTTACCTCACCTGATGACAAAATAAGTACTTGTGGGATTTTTAACTTTTTAAGCTCAAGTAAACTGTCTTCATCGCCGCCACTCATAAGCTCGCGCCAGTTAGATTGCTCTAAGAGGTTATCTTGCGCCCACGCTAAATCTTCTAAATTAAGCGTGAGCTTTAATCTTTCATCTAATTCTATTGGTTTAAAAAGATCTTCACGGTCAAAAGTAATCCACTTTTCACCATCGAAAACTAAATACTCTAATGTATTTTCTTCTACTAATAAGCCCAATTCAACTTGGTTTAAAATAGCAAATTCCGATGCCATATTAATGGTGGTATGCAGCCTTAGTGCTTGAGTATCTAACTCCTCCTCAGCACCGCCTTCTAAGCTATATACCACCATTTTGGTGGCAAAAGCGATGATCACTAATACCACTAAAATTTCTATTAAACTAAAGCCTCTGTTTTTTGCATGGCGCTGCTTAAGGCTTGCTTTCATAGCAAGCCTCTAGCATTAACATGTTCATACAGAACGGTGTACTTAAGCATTATTGTTTTTCTTCGTCCCAGTTACCGATATCGTCATCAGTACCTGCTTCACCGTCTGGGCCCATAGAAAAAATATCAAACTTGCCAATTTCACCTGGGCTAATTAACTGATAAGTATTACCCCAAGGATCTTCTGGTAATTCATTAATAAAGCCACCATCAGGGAAACGTTTTGGAACCGGTTCAATGCTTGTTTGGGTAACTAGCGCTTCAAGACCTTGCTCTGTGCTTGGGTAGCTCTTATTTTTAAGCTTGTATAAGCTCATTGCATCTTCTAATTGCTGGATATCTAGATGTGCTTTATCAATAGCGGCCTCTTCTTGCTGACCCATAATGTTAGGTGCAACAATTGACATAATCATCCCGATGATAACCAGTACCACCATCACTTCTAGTAAAGAAAAACCTGATTGTTTATTCACGTAATTACCTCATTATTCTAAAAACATTTAAGTAAAAATGGTTTAGGTAAAACCATTAATATATTTAAAAATTTATTCTAACTTAAAGTCCAACAGCTTTATTCATCGCCATTATTGGCTGCAATATTGCCATTACTATAAATAATACAATAACCGCCATTGAGGCGATCATCGCAGGCTCTAGTAGTTTAAGCGATACATTAACCATGCTCTCAAATTCGCGATCTTGGTTATTTGCAGCACGCTCTAACATTTGCTCTAGTTCACCTGATTTTTCACCACTTGCTATCATATGCAGCATCATTGGTGGAAACAACTTAGTTTGCTGAAGTGCAGCTCTTAAGCTTGCACCCTCACTCACTCTATCGGATGCATCTGCAACCGCTTTTTTAATTTTTTCGTTAATTAATACGCCACCCGAGATACGCATTCCTTCAAGTAATGGTACCGAGCTTGACGATAAAATACTTAAAGTACGCGCAAAACGTGCGGTGTTAATACCACGAGCCACTTTACCTATACCTGGCATATGTAGCACTCGGTCATCCCACCAAAAACGTATTTTAGGCTGCTTAAGTGCATGCTTAATTCCAATGGCTATAGCTGTAATAGCTATTAAACTAATAAACCAATAATTTTGCACAAAATGGCTGCCTGCCATAACCCATTCGGTTGTCCAAGGAAGTACTTGTTTTGTTTTTTCAAACGTTTTTAATATTTTTGGTACTACGGTGCCCAGTAATACCGACACAATACCAATTGCAAATACCACTAATATAATAGGGTAAACCATAGCCTGAGTTATTTGGCTACGCATATGTTGGCGCTGCTCGGTATAGTCGGCTAAACGATTAAGAACTTGGTCAAGGTGACCCGACTTTTCGCCTGCGGCTACCATTGCACGATATAAATCGTCAAAAACATGAGGAAACTCACTAAGACCATCGGCAAGGGTGTAACCTTCAACTACTTTTGAGCGTACCGACATAAGCATCCGCTTTAAACGCGGCTTTTCGCATTGCTCAGCAACCGCCATAACAGCGCCTTCAACAGGGAGTGCCGATTGAATAAGTGTTGCTAATTGCCTTGTAATTAATGCTAAGTCTGAAGTTGAAATTGTCGGCTTAAAAAAGCCACCGAGTAAAGGGGCCTTTTCGCCTTTGACCTGTTTATCACTTTGCGCCGCAGGAACAACTTCAAGCGGCGTTAGTTTTTGATCACGTAAAGTTTGGCGGATTTGTTTAGCTGTATCGGCTTCTAAAATGCCTTTTTTTTCTTTACCTCGGCCATCTAAGGCACGATATTCAAACGCCGCCATAGTTAACCTTCCTCACGGGTAACACGCAATACTTCTTCAAGTGTTGTTTTGCCTGCCAGTACACGGCTACACCCATCTTGACGAATACTTGGGCTGCGCTTACGAATGTATTTTTCTACGCTTTGCTCGCCTTTACCGTTGTGAATCATTTCGCGTATGGTTTCATCAACTACAAGTAACTCATGAATACCTGTACGACCACGGTAACCATTAAAGTTACACTCCTCACACCCCACCGCTCGATAGATTGTCGGTTGGCTTTCAAAAGGAACTCCTAACAGCTGGCATTCATGCTCATCAGCCGTGTGACCTTCTTTACAGGTATTACATAACGTACGTACTAAGCGTTGCGACAATACACCGAGTAACGACGATGAAAGTAAAAAGGGTTCAACACCCATATCTTCCATACGTGTAATTGCACCCGATGCGGTATTTGTATGCAAAGTAGACATAACAAGGTGACCGGTAAGTGACGCTTGAACACCAATTTGCGCAGTTTCAAGGTCGCGTATTTCACCCACCATTACTACATCAGGATCTTGACGTAATATTGCACGTAAACCACGTGCAAATGTCATATCAACTTTTGCATTAACTTGTGTTTGCCCAATGCCTGGAATTTCGTACTCTATCGGATCTTCAACGGTAAGAATATTACGATCGCGTGAGTTAATTTGGCTCATACCAGCGTATAAAGTGGTACTTTTACCAGAGCCCGTTGGCCCTGTTACCAAAATAATGCCGTGGGGTTTACTAATTAAATCTGAAAACAATGCGCGATTTTCTGCAGTCATACCTAAGTCTTCAAGGTTTAATCGCGCGTTATTTTTGTCAAGTAAACGCAGTACTACGCGCTCACCAAAGCTCGATGGCATTGTAGATACACGCACATCAACTGCACGCCCTGCAATACGTAAGCTAATACGACCATCTTGTGGAATACGTTTTTCAGCTATATCAAGCTTAGCCATTACTTTAATTCGAGATACAAGTAACGATGCAAGTTTACGATTAGGCTTAAGTACTTCTTTAAGCACGCCATCGACCCTAAAGCGAATAACAAGCTCTTGCTCGAAGGTTTCGATATGAATATCAGAAGCCCCTTCTTTAATCGCTTCACTTAGCATGGCGTTAATAAGCTTGATGATTGGTGCATCATCGTCACCAGCAAGTAAATCTTCAGTTTGCGGGAGCTCATCAGCAAGTGAGAATAAATCAACCTCGTTGCCAATATCCTCCATCATTTGTTGCGTTTCAGAGCTATCACGTTGGTATGACGCTTCAAGCAATAGCTCAAATTTATCATCATCCAATTGCTCAAGTGTAAAACCATGGCCTGCGATACGGCGTACTTCTAATAGTACCTCCACATCTAGCTCACCACGGTAGTAAACTATACGATGATCTTTGTTTTTACCCAGTAACACACCTGCGCGTCTTGCATAGGAAAATGGCAAACGCTTTGCTGGTAACTCAACTAACACATCACTCGTTAATAGCTCATCCTGATTATGCGTTTGAGGATGAACCACATCTTGGTTTATCTCTTGAATCGCATTAGTCATCTTTACGCTCTTGTGCATTTTGTTTACGTAGAGACTCTTCATACGTAGGTGGAAGTACTAGTTCGTCATTCCACTCAGGTAAAATAGGCGTATCAGTCATTGGCATTAACTCAATACCATCTTCTTTTTGTTTAAACTGCTCACCACGAATAAAGTTATATTTATTAAAGCTTAACTTATTCATGCTTACACCATCACGAATAATGGTTGGGCGAATAAATACAATAAGATTACGCTTACGGCGCGTTGTATTTGTTGATCTAAACAGCTGACCTAAAATAGGGATATCGCCTAATAACGGTACCTTAGAAACACTTTCTTGTACGTCTTCGTCAATTAAACCGCCAAGTACAACCATACCGCCATCATCGGCCATAACCGTTGTTTTAATTGCACGTTTATTAACTGAAATATCAACAGCAGTTGCACCACTTACACTCGATACTTCTTGCTCAATAGTAAGTTGTACTGCAGAGCCATCGTTAATCTGTGGCGTAACTATCAGTTTAATACCGACTTCTTGACGCTCAACTGTTTGAAATGGGTTAGCATTATTACTGCCCGTTTGTGAGCCTGTAATAATAGGCACTTCTTGACCGACTAAAATAGAGGCTTCTTCGTTATCCATTGTAGTAATAGAAGGGGTAGCCAATATATTTGAATTTGTATCAGTGGCAACAGCCTGAATAATTGCGCCCCAATCATTTTTAACAACGCCCAGCGCTAAACCATTAATGCCACTTAGCAATGAAGCAAGCGCATCATAGTCACCCTCAGTCGTTTCGTCATAACTAGTAACGGTTCCAGTTTCTGTACCAATGATAGTTTTAGTTACGGTTGTATCTTGTGCTTGCTCTGCAGCAACAGCTAATGAACCCACGGGAACCGTAGTGCCGTTGTTAAACTGCAGCATACCGCCCTGCTCAGAAATCCACTGCAGGCCTAAGTTAACCCCGTCGCCTTCCATTACTTCAATAATAATGGCTTCAACTAGTACTTGGGCACGGCGAATATCAAGGCGTTCAATTACAGATTCAAGTGATCGCATTGTGTCTGGCTGTGCGGTAATAATTAATGAGTTTGAGTCAGGGTGAGACTCTATACTGCTTTCATTATTGCTTCTGCTACGAGTTTTAGTAGTACCGCCTTGTGCATCTTCAACAAGTGACTTACTAACACCTTGCAATACTTTGACCAAATCTTCAGCTTTAGCATAATTTAAGTAAAACACCTTGGTGTTACCTTGGCTTTCTAGCTCACCATCTAAGCGCTTAATGAGCTCAATAGCACGTGTACGTGCTTGGCCTTCACCACTTACAATAACGCTATTAGTTCGGCCATCAGCCACAACTTTTGGAATTAAGAATTCAGGTACGCTGCCTTTACCGCTGTCTTTATAAATATTATCTACCACAGAGACAACATCATCTGCCGTCGCATATTTAAGCTTAACGATGTCTACACGCTTGTCACCCGCCTGATCAACAGAACGAATGATCTCAACTAAGCGATTAACCGATGCTGCATGACCCGTTAGCATCATAACGTTAGCCGCATTAAAGTTGGCAACGTGGCCACCATCTTTTTGATCGCTAAATTGGCGAACCAAAGGGCCAAGCTCTTGTACACTTACATTTTTAACACGTACAACACGTGTAATCATCATGTCGCCGCTAGCTTCACTACCTTCGTCAATAAGTGGTACATTTGATTTTTTGGCGTCTGAACTTTTTTCTATCTTAATTATGCCATTGTCCATTTCAACAGCTGAGTAGCCATAAACTTCCAATACATTTAAGAAGAACTGATAATAAAGTGCTTCGTCCATTAACTCATAGCTGCGAACATTTACTTTGCCGCGCACGTTAGGGTCAATAATCACTGTTTTATTAAGGTTTTTACCAACAATATTAATAAACTCGTTGATATCAGTTCCTTTAAAGTTAGCAGCATATTCAACAGCAGAAACAGACAAAGAAATACTTGCCGCCAAAAAAAGTGCTGCGTACTTAGCTAACCCTTTTTTAATTTTTTTGAGGTGTAGCACCTGAACCATTATATTAAAACTCCAAAGCTAAATTATTGCAGACTAAATTGCACATCGATTTGTTCACCATCACGTTCTATAGTGATATTGGCATCTGTACTATTACGCAGCTCGTTGATAGCTGACATAGCCTGTTTTAAATCTGTTAATTGATAGCCATTTATAGAAATAGCCAAATCGTTATTTTTTAATCCCATTTGTTTAAACAGTTCAGGCTCTTTACCTGGACTTAAACGATATCCGATTAGTTCGCCATCATTCATGGCTTGTGAAACACGTATATAGTCAAATAATTTGCCTGGCTCTTCGAGCAGTTCTTCACGTGTTTCTATAATTGCTTCTTTAACGTCTGGATCTGCAGTAGCATCTATTTGTAGTTCACTTGGCTCTACTTTTTGCGGACCCATTTCAGCATCATCACGGGCAGCGAGTACTGGCATAGATACCGTTTTATTAAAATCGAGCCCATCAAGCATCAATGTCTCAAAACGCCCATTAACATTCAAAATAACACGATCTGGTAATATTTGTGCTACTTCAGCGCGCGTGCCTAATACAACTTCTTCAACAAGATAGCTTACTTGCTTACCTTGTGATTCAATAATTGCGATACCTGCTTTATCATCGTTATTAACCGCTACAATACCGGTTAAATTTATACTTAGGCGTGTTTCTGGCGCATTGTTTATAACCTGCGATTGCTTTGCAGTATTATTGTTGTTTGTTACAGTTTTTTTACCAAATAAGAATTGCTCAACAATATGCTGCGCAGAGTTATTACTCGCACCAGATGACTGATTAGCATGATGGCTAGGGGTAAGCAGAGTTATCGGTGGTTTTGGCCACAAAAGCCAAACTAGTTTTGATAATAAAAATGCAAGATAAACAACAACTAAGAGTGTCACTAATGCACTTAACTTAGCATGCGGTAAACGAGTTAAAAATTGTTTTAGTTGTTGGATTTGCTGTTCCATAAATAGTGTTCTTATTTTAATTTACTGCGTTAGCGCGTACCCATAGTACCCTTTCATTTTTCTTTCAACAAGCACACTAATATTAAACTTTGTAAACAGATTCAATTAACTTTACATAACCGTATAAAAAGTAAACGGCTGTTGTAATACCTTCATCCTACGATGATTTCATGATAAATTTTAAGCTATAAAACGCGGGGAAATGCCTTATGAGTAAAAAAAGTAACGCTAATACCAACTCAGACCATGCGGATGGGTTAAAAGTTCGATTAGATAAATGGTTGTGGGCTGCGCGATTTTATAAAACTCGTGCTATTGCACGTGAAATGGTACAAGGCGGCAAAGTGCATTATAATGGACAACGTACAAAAGCGAGTAAAATAGTAGAAGTTGGCGCAAACATAAAACTTGCACAAGGAGTAGATGAAAAGCTGATAACCATACTCTCAGTGCTTGAAAAACGCCAAAGCGCCCCCATTGCACAGACCATGTATCAAGAATCTGATGCCAGTATTGCTAAACGCGAAGAGAACAGCATCGCACGCAAAAATAACAGCTTTTTTGCCCCCCATCCGGATAAAAAACCGGATAAAAAGCAAAGACGCGAACTTTTAAAAATGAAATCAAGTTAGGTATAGCCGCTCATGCAACAAGATTTACTTCACCGTTATTTATTCAACGAACTAGATGTTCGTGGCGAACTCGTACAAATCGAGAGTGCTTATAATGAAATGATTGCCGACCATAATTACCCAGACCCTGTTAAAGCATTACTTGGTGAGTTACTCGTTGCAACCTGTTTACTTACTGCTACCTTAAAGTTTGAAGGTGAAATTGCTGTACAGCTTCAAGGTGATGGCCCAGTTAAATATGCTGTTATAAATGGTGATGACAAACAAAATATGCGTGGTATTGCACGCCTGCAAAGCGAAATTACGGGCACAACTGTAAAAGAGCTTATTGGCCAAGGCTATATGGTAATCACTATTACCCCTGAAAAAGGTGAACGCTACCAGGGTATAGTGCCGCTAGAGCATGATACTCTTAGTGAATGTATCGAAAGTTACTTTGAGCAATCTGAGCAGCTAAAAACACGTCTTTGGTTTGCAACTGACACTACTGAAGGTAGCGCAAAAGCATGTGGTCTATTTCTACAAGTGCTTCCAGTTGATAAACAAAAATCAATTGAAGACTTTGCACACCTAGAAGCTTTAAGTAACACGATTAAAAATGAAGAGTTGTTACACTTAGATGCGAACACTGTTCTTACACGTCTTTATCACGAAGATAATCCTCGCGTATTTGAACCTCAAGCTATTAAATTCAAATGTGGTTGTAGTCGTGATAAAACAATTACTGCGCTTGTTAATATTGGACAAGAAGAGCTACTCAAAGATGTAGCTGAGAAAGGGACTGTTAACATTAACTGTCATTACTGTTTAAAAGAGTATGTTTTTAACGAACAAGACATAAAAAGCATTTTCAACTAAATGTTCAGCTTCATTTATATATAGTAATTAAAGCCGCAAAATATGCGGTTTTATATTATAAAAAGATGATACCGGTGTCATGAATTTTGTTAATTTACTGACACCGGTATCATTGAAATTATTCATGTTTTTTAGCAAATATATGTGTTTTTAGAGGCTTTACGGGCTCGAATATCTCAAAACCTTCTGTTACTATAATTTCAGCTTAAGGGCACTGATAACCCCAGAGCTATCCCGTTCAAACTCTCACACATTATAGTTAGGTATAAACATGACTACAGGCGCTACACGTTTTGTCGATTTAACCGCAGCTGAACTTGTCGAGCATGCGATCCGCCGTGGCGAAGGTACTTTAGCCGCAAATGGTGCTTTTGTTGCAATTACAGGAAAACGAACTGGCCGTTCACCAAAAGATCGTTTTATTGTTCAAGAAGCGACAACTCAAGATGACATTCAATGGGGCAACGTTAACCGCCCATTTGATGCAGAAAAATTTGACGCATTATGGGCTCGCGTAGAAGCACATGTTCAAAGTAATGACCACTTCACCTCTCACCTAGAAGTTGGCGCTGACCCTGAGCATTATCTACCTGTAGTCGTAACTACAGAAACAGCGTGGCACCATATTTTTGCCAAAAACATGTTTATCGAACCACAAAACTATAACGCCTCAAACTTACCACAATGGCAAGTAATGAACGTTCCTTCGTTTGTATGTGAGCCGGAACGTGATGGCACAAATAGCGATGGCACCGTTATTATTAACTTTGCACAGCGTAAAGTATTACTAGCAGGTATGCGCTACGCCGGTGAAATGAAAAAATCGATGTTCTCTGTACAAAACTTCCTACTACCAGCAAAAGGTGTATTACCAATGCACTGTTCTGCTAACGTTGGTGAAGCAGGCGATACAGCATTATTCTTCGGTTTATCTGGTACGGGCAAAACAACTCTTTCAGCAGATCCTACTCGCTTTTTAATTGGTGATGACGAACACGGTTGGGCACCTGGAAGCGTGTTTAATATTGAAGGCGGTTGCTATGCTAAATGTATCGACCTGTCACAAAAGAACGAACCTGTAATTTGGAATGCAATTCGCTTTGGTACTATTTTAGAGAATGTAGTGCTAGATGAAAAAGGCGTTCCAGATTTTAACGATACTAGCCTTACTCAAAATAGCCGTGCAGCATATCCACTTGAACATGTTGAAAAACGTAAAGTTGAAAATCGCGCAGGCGAACCAAAAGCTGTTGTATTTTTAACTTGTGATGTAAGCGGTGTATTACCACCGGTATCTGTTCTTAGCGAAGAAGCTGCTGCTTTTCACTTTTTAAGTGGATACACAGCTAAAGTTGGCTCAACTGAGATTGGCTCTACTAGCGATATTGAATCAACGTTTTCAACCTGCTTTGGTGCGCCATTCTTCCCACGTCCTGCTGGTGTTTACGCTGAGCTTCTTATGAAGCGTGTACGCGAGTTTGGCGCTAAAGTATACCTTGTGAATACAGGTTGGACTGGCGGTCCTTACGGCACAGGTAAGCGCTTTGATATTCCGACTACTCGCGCAGTAGTTGATGCAATCGTATCTGGTAAATTAGCCGGTGTTGAAACTCAGCACATTGATGTTTTAAACCTAGATGTACCGGTAGCAGTTCCAGGTGTAGATACTAACTTACTTAATCCTATAAATACGTGGGAAGATAAAGCTAAGTACAATGAATATGCAGCAAAACTTGCCGCTGACTTCACTGAAAACTTTGCTAAGTATGACGTATCAGACGATATAAAAAATGCAGGGCCAAAAGCTTAAATAAGCTTCAAGCTTGTATTTTGACGCCAGCCAAGGGCTGGCGTTTTACTTTCTAAATACCTAATTGAATAAGTGCGACAAAATGCCGCACAACTCATATCAAAAACCATATAATATACCGCGTAATTAATCATTCCTTAATGCCCAATAAACCTGCATTACTCATTACGGCTATTTAATTAATGACACTAAAGCTTTCATGGCGAAAAACATTCAGGCGGTTACATTTATACTTAGGCCTATCAGTAGGTGTTTTACTTACTATTATCACTCTTTCTGGCTCTATATTAGTTTACTATCCGCAAATAGACTTACTGCTAAATCCAGCAAATGACGCTACTACAAACATAAAAACGCCTAATTGGGATCAAGCATATAATACGCTAAGAGCCAATTTCCCTTCAAAGCAAGGGCCATGGCGATTAGAAAACACAGGTATAAACTCAGTAATTCCCGCGCGATACTACAATCCAACAGAAACAAAAGAACAAGGCTTTGCCCCCTTAATGGTATGGCTATCTAGCAGTAGTGATAAAGTAATACGTAAAAACTATTGGGGAAAATACTTAGTAACTTGGATGTACAACTTACATTTTTCATTACTAACAGGAGCAACGGGCACTCTCGTCGTTGGCTATATAGGCATAGCCTCAATAGTTCTTCTTATCTCTGGGTTCTTTGCTTGGTTTCCAAAGCCTGGGCAGTGGGTAAAGGCACTAAAATTTAAATCTCGTAGCTCTAAAATAGGTTTGCTATACGACTGGCATAAACTAATTGGTTTAACCTTCTGCATACCGCTACTAGCTTTAACTGTTACAGGTGTTATGCTCGCTATTCCAAAACAAACAGATCCTATATTAACCGCTCTAGTTAGCGATATAAACTCCCCACCAAAAACACAAATTCAACCGAGCAAACAAACCGATATTTCTTTATCACAAGCGGTATTAATAGCTGAAAAAGCATTACCGAATGCGCGTTTAGCTTGGATTGAAACACCATCAAACTTAAATGCTATTTACAGATTAAGATTTCAAACTGTAAACGATCCTTCGTATCGCTTTCCACATAGCTATATAGAGGTTAATGCACTTACAGGAAAGTTAGAGAGCGTGTTTAATATAGATAAGCAAAGTACGGCTAGTAAAATAAAAAACTGGATACACCCTCTACATGACGGCAGCATT
This sequence comes from Pseudoalteromonas sp. LC2018020214, assembly GCF_016598755.1. Lineage (NCBI taxonomy): Bacteria > Pseudomonadati > Pseudomonadota > Gammaproteobacteria > Alteromonadales > Pseudoalteromonadaceae > Pseudoalteromonas > Pseudoalteromonas sp. LC2018020214. Next base: position 287,786 of record NZ_CP066804.1, on the reverse strand, counting down.
GGCGGTAACATTTTAAAAGTCATTTGGGTGTTAAGTGGCTTCGGATCTGCTGCATTGTTCATTATCGGCGTATATAGGTGGTTAGTTAGAACCAAGAGAATACAAAATAAACTTTAGCTGAAGGAGTACATGAATTGCTTTTCAGTAAGTCTTGTCGATAGTTTTTAATATAAAGTATATGGCCTTCGTTAATCTTAGGATTAAAAATTAATAACGCTCAGTACATATGAAATTAAAGCAGCCCCTAAACGCCTATCTGGCTATAAAACAATTAATGAAGGGTAGTTAATACTGCAAGTTTAGATAGGCACTCCATGAACACTATTATTTAAAAACCTCATGCCCCTTAGATTTAAGTTCTATGCGTAAACCTCTGTATCAACCTCTGCCTAACTACTTTTATTCTCTTCAGTAACCTACCCAAAGCGTATATAAGGGCTTAAAGTTCATGTTCAATACTTATCACAAGACCAGATAATTAACGCTTTTATATTAGGTCAGATGTTAAACCAATTGGTATTATTTACCCATAGTACAAATGCTACCACTCATTGTCGAGCGGAGGTTTTTTATGCTTTTGACGTCGGGAGTCGCTACGCTCGCCCGACCTACGTGATGGGTGTTGCTGTGAGTGTGTATTAATTACGCGTATTTTACTTTTCTGCAGACGTAAAAAAGCCCGACTGTTTCTAGTCGGGCTCTCTACAATTTGAAGCCTGGTAATGTCCTACTTTCACATAGCAAATGCTACACTATCATCGGCGCTGTTTCGTTTCACTACTGAGTTCGGCATGGAGTCAGGTGGGTCCAAAACGCTATTGTCACCAAGCAAATTTGGGCGTTAATTCGTATTTCTACGCACTAACTGAATTTGGAAAATATCTGATAATATTTTTTAAGTCTTTCTAAGTAATGTCTACTTTAGTTATATTAACTTCTTCGCTTGTTTCACTATCACATAAAACGCGTTTGGCGTTGTATGGTTAAGCCTCACGGGTAATTAGTACAAGTTAGCTTAATGGCTCACACCACTTCCACATCTTGCCTATCAACGTTGTAGTCTTCAACGGCCCTTCAGAGACTTTAAAAGTCTAGTGAGAACTCATCTCGAGGCCTGCTTCGCGCTTAGATGCTTTCAGCGCTTATCAGTTCCGAACGTAGCTACCGGGCAATGCCATTGGCATGACAACCCGAACACCAGCGGTTCGTTCACTCCGGTCCTCTCGTACTAGGAGCAACCCCTCTCAATTCTCAAACGCCCACGGCAGATAGGGACCGAACTGTCTCACGACGTTCTAAACCCAGCTCGCGTACCACTTTAAATGGCGAACAGCCATACCCTTGGGACCGACTTCAGCCCCAGGATGTGATGAGCCGACATCGAGGTGCCAAACACCGCCGTCGATATGAACTCTTGGGCGGTATCAGCCTGTTATCCCCGGAGTACCTTTTATCCGTTGAGCGATGGCCCTTCCATTCAGAACCACCGGATCACTATGACCTACTTTCGTACCTGCTCGACGTGTCTGTCTCGCAGTTAAGCTGGCTTCTACCATTACACTAACCGTACGATGTCCGACCGTACTTAGCCAACCTTCGTGCTCCTCCGTTACTCTTTAGGAGGAGACCGCCCCAGTCAAACTACCCACCAGGCACTGTCCGTAACCCCGATTCAGGGGCCAACGTTAGAACATCAAAACTACAAGGGTGGTATTTCAAGGTTGACTCCACAACAACTAGCGTCGCTGCTTCAAAGTCTCCCACCTATCCTACACATGTAGGTTCAATGTTCAGTGCCAAGCTGTAGTAAAGGTTCACGGGGTCTTTCCGTCTAGCCGCGGGTACACAGCATCTTCACTGCGATTTCAATTTCACTGAGTCTCGGGTGGAGACAGCGTGGCCATGGTTACACCATTCGTGCAGGTCGGAACTTACCCGACAAGGAATTTCGCTACCTTAGGACCGTTATAGTTACGGCCGCCGTTTACCGGGGCTTCGATCAAGAGCTTCTCCCTAAGGATAACCCCATCAATTAACCTTCCGGCACCGGGCAGGTGTCACACCGTATACGTCATCTTGCGATTTTGCACAGTGCTGTGTTTTTAATAAACAGTCCCAGCCACCTGGTCACTGCGGCTCCCGTCCGCTTAGAGAGCAAGTCTCATCACAGATAGGAGCGTACCTTCTCCCGAAGTTACGGTACGATTTTGCCTAGTTCCTTCACCCGAGTTCTCTCAAGCGCCTTAGTATTCTCTACCTGACCACCTGTGTCGGTTTGGGGTACGATTCCATATAATCTGAAGCTTAGAGGCTTTTCCTGGAAGTATGGCATCAACAACTTCATCACCGTAGTGACTCGTCTCGTGTCTCAGTCTTAATAGCAACCCGGATTTACCTAAGTCGCCAACCTACTCACTTTCACATGGACTACCAACGCCATGCTTGTTTAGCCTGCTCCGTCCCCCCATCGCAATTATATCGAGTACAGAAATATTAATCTGTTTCCCATCGACTACGCCTTTCGGCCTCGCCTTAGGGGTCGACTTACCCTACCCTGATTAACATGGGATAGGAACCCTTGGTCTTCCGGCGTGGGAGTTTTTCACTCCCATTATCGTTACTCATGTCAGCATTCGCACTTCTGATACGTCCAGCATACCTCCCGGTACACCTTCAACCGCTTACAGAACGCTCCCCTACCACTCATCCTAAGATGAATCCGCAGCTTCGGTGCATAGTTTAGCCCCGTTACATCTTCCGCGCAGACCGACTCGACCAGTGAGCTATTACGCTTTCTTTAAAGGATGGCTGCTTCTAAGCCAACCTCCTGGCTGTCTGGGCCTTTCCACATCGTTTCCCACTTAACTATGACTTTGGGACCTTAGCTGGCGGTCTGGGTTGTTTCCCTCTTCACGACGGACGTTAGCACCCGCCGTGTGTCTCCCGGATATTACTTTACGGTATTCGGAGTTTGCAAAGGGTTGGTAAGTCGGGATGACCCCCTAGCCTTAACAGTGCTCTACCCCCGTAAGTATTCGTCCGAGGCTCTACCTAAATAGATTTCGGGGAGAACCAGCTATCTCCCGGTTTGATTAGCCTTTCACTCCTAGCCACAGGTCATCCCCTAACTTTTCAACGTTAGTGGGTTCGGTCCTCCAGTTGATGTTACTCAACCTTCAACCTGCCCATGGCTAGATCACCGGGTTTCGGGTCTATACCTTGCAACTAGTCGCCCAGTTAAGACTCGGTTTCCCTACGGCTACCCTATTCGGTTAACCTCGCTACAAAATATAAGTCGCTGACCCATTATACAAAAGGTACGCAGTCACCCAACAAGTGGGCTCCTACTGCTTGTACGTACACGGTTTCAGGTTCTATTTCACTCCCCTCACAGGGGTTCTTTTCGCCTTTCCCTCACGGTACTGGTTCACTATCGGTCAGTTGGGAGTATTTAGCCTTAGATGATGGTCCACCTATATTCAGTCAAAGTTTCACGTGCTCCGACCTACTCGATTTCACTTAAAATGTCTTTTCATGTACGGGACTATCACCCTGTATCGTGGCACTTTCCAGAGCCTTCCATTAACACATAATAAGCTTAAGGGCTGTTCCGATTTCGCTCGCCGCTACTTTCGGAATCTCGGTTGATTTCTTTTCCTACGGGTACTTAGATGTTTCAGTTCTCCGCGTTCGCCTCGTTAACCTATGTATTCAGTTAACGATACCTGCAAGCAGGTGGGTTTCCCCATTCGGAAATCCTAGTCTCAAGCGCTTTTTACTAGCTTGACTAGGCTTATCGCAAGTTAATACGTCCTTCATCGCCTCCAACTGCCAAGGCATCCACCGTGTACGCTTAGTCACTTAACCATACAACCCAAACGGGTCTTTGTTTTGTGACAGTTTAACTTCGCCAGAAGTTAATATTGAATACTAAAGTAGATACCAATCAATCAACGTAAAACGTTAATTAAATGGCACTGAATGGTACTGCTACCATTCTTTTTTTACTTTTGAAAACTCTTGATAAATACAATGTATTCATCAGAATTTTATTATCAGCTTTTCCAAATTTTTAAAGAGCATATTAATTAGTTATTCCGAAGAACAAGCACTAATTAACAATCATCTGTGTGGACACTACGAACAAATAAGTTCTAAATCGTATAAGGAGGTGATCCAGCCCCAGGTTCCCCTAGGGCTACCTTGTTACGACTTCACCCCAGTCATGAATCACTCCGTGGTAAACGTCCTCCCGAAGGTTAGACTATCTACTTCTGGAGCAACCCACTCCCATGGTGTGACGGGCGGTGTGTACAAGGCCCGGGAACGTATTCACCGCGTCATTCTGATACGCGATTACTAGCGATTCCGACTTCATGGAGTCGAGTTGCAGACTCCAATCCGGACTACGACGCACTTTAAGTGATTCGCTTACTCTCGCGAGTTCGCAGCACTCTGTATGCGCCATTGTAGCACGTGTGTAGCCCTACACGTAAGGGCCATGATGACTTGACGTCGTCCCCACCTTCCTCCGGTTTATCACCGGCAGTCTCCTTAGAGTTCTCAGCATTACCTGCTAGCAACTAAGGATAGGGGTTGCGCTCGTTGCGGGACTTAACCCAACATCTCACAACACGAGCTGACGACAGCCATGCAGCACCTGTATCAGAGTTCCCGAAGGTACCAAACCATCTCTGGTAAGTTCTCTGTATGTCAAGTGTAGGTAAGGTTCTTCGCGTTGCATCGAATTAAACCACATGCTCCACCGCTTGTGCGGGCCCCCGTCAATTCATTTGAGTTTTAACCTTGCGGCCGTACTCCCCAGGCGGTCTACTTAATGCGTTAGCTTTGAAAAACAGAACCGAGGCTCCGAGCTTCTAGTAGACATCGTTTACGGCGTGGACTACCGGGGTATCTAATCCCGTTTGCTCCCCACGCTTTCGTACATGAGCGTCAGTGTTGACCCAGGTGGCTGCCTTCGCCATCGGTATTCCTTCAGATCTCTACGCATTTCACCGCTACACCTGAAATTCTACCACCCTCTATCACACTCTAGTTTGCCAGTTCGAAATGCAGTTCCCAGGTTGAGCCCGGGGCTTTCACATCTCGCTTAACAAACCGCCTGCGTACGCTTTACGCCCAGTAATTCCGATTAACGCTCGCACCCTCCGTATTACCGCGGCTGCTGGCACGGAGTTAGCCGGTGCTTCTTCTGTCAGTAACGTCACAGCTAGCAGGTATTAACTACTAACCTTTCCTCCTGACTGAAAGTGCTTTACAACCCGAAGGCCTTCTTCACACACGCGGCATGGCTGCATCAGGCTTGCGCCCATTGTGCAATATTCCCCACTGCTGCCTCCCGTAGGAGTCTGGGCCGTGTCTCAGTCCCAGTGTGGCTGATCATCCTCTCAAACCAGCTAGGGATCGTCGCCTTGGTGAGCCATTACCTCACCAACTAGCTAATCCCACTTGGGCCAATCTAAAGGCGAGAGCCGAAGCCCCCTTTGGTCCGTAGACATTATGCGGTATTAGCAGTCGTTTCCAACTGTTGTCCCCCACCTCAAGGCATGTTCCCAAGCATTACTCACCCGTCCGCCGCTCGTCAGCAAAGTAGCAAGCTACTTTCTGTTACCGCTCGACTTGCATGTGTTAGGCCTGCCGCCAGCGTTCAATCTGAGCCATGATCAAACTCTTCAATTAAAAAGTTTTATGTCTTTCGACAGCTCAATGAATTCTGAATTTTTTAATATCTTTCGATATTGAATTGACTGTGCCGAATAATTACCGAAATAACTATTCTGTTGGTCACTCAGTTTTCAATTGAGACTCTAATTTGTTTGCCTCGCTACCTAAGTAGTTTGGCTGTTAGAACTCAATCTGTACGAGTGCCCACACAGATGATTGCTTTATATTGTTAAAGAACGTTGCGATTATAAAGTTGAACTTTATCTCGCTAGGGGCTGCGCATATTACGCTTTCCTATTTTTTTGTCAATACTTAAATTTAAACTTTCTAAAAAGATTCACTCTAAGTTTTACTTAACACCCTGAGTTGTTCGTGCCTCGCTATGCGTTGCTGTTTCCCGTCTCAGTGGGGTCGCATTATAGGGAGATCCGAAAACAGATCAACCCTTTTTTGAAGAAAACTTGAAATAATGTGCTGTTCGCTGAGTATTTGAGCTAAACGCGTTAAAAACACAACATAACCATCAAATTATTAACAACTAAGGGGGTTTAAACCTATTTTATATTAGAAGTAGAGTTAAACGATCTTCATATAGAGGCTTACACCCCAGATGATCAATACGATCGTTAATGAAAGTGTTACGGCTGCAGATCCCATATCTTTGGCCCTACCTGACAATACATGTAACTCTGTACTTACTCGATCTGTTAATGCTTCAATGGCGGAGTTTAGTAATTCAACTATTAATATAATAAGCAGTGAGCTAATTAGTATTGCCCAGTGTAATAGTGATGAAGCAAGCCAAAATGAAATAGGGAATAATATAAGGCTTAATAGTAGCTCTTGCCTAAATGCTGCTTCTTCTTTAAATGCTGCTTTAAAGCCGAGGTAAGAGCAATAGGTTGCTTTGAAAACACGCTTGAGGCCTAAGCCATTTGGTTTTAATACATCTTTCATTAATAAACTCTATGAATGAAGGTCAAAATAAAGCCCCGCACTGCGAGGCTTTTTATTTATGCTACGCCGTATTGATCACGGTAAGCTTTAACTGAGGCTAAATGCTCATCCATTGTGCCTTGGCTTTCAAGGTAACTGATAAGATCAGCTAATTTTACAATTGAAATCACTTTGGTATTAAAGTCACGCTCAACTTCTTGAATAGCTGATAATTCAGCTTTACCCTTTTCTTGGCGATCTAACGCAATTAAAACACCACTAAGGTCAGCACCATTTTGTGCAATGATTTCCATCGACTCACGAATAGCAGTACCTGCAGTAATTACATCGTCAACTAGCATAATTTTGCCATTGAGTTCTGAGCCTACTAATGTACCGCCTTCACCGTGTGCTTTTTTCTCTTTACGATTAAAGCAATAAGGTACATCTTTATCATGGTGATCTGCCAGCGCTACTGCGGTAGTGGTTGCAATAGGAATACCTTTATAAGCTGGGCCAAATAAAACGTCGTATTCTATTGCAGCGTCTTCAAGGGCTGATGCATAAAAACGCCCCAAACGTGCTAAATCACGTCCTGTATTAAAAAGGCCAGCATTAAAAAAGTAAGGACTTGTGCGTCCAGACTTTAATGTAAACTCACCAAATTTTAACACCTGCTTCTCTAGAGCAAATTCTATAAACTCTTTTTGATAATCTTTCATATCTTGTGGCCTACCTATTTATGCTAATGCTTGCTTTTGTACGTCAATAATTTCGCGAATAGAATGTTTAGCTAAAGTAAGTAACTCATCTAGCTCATCAAACGAAAAAGGTTCGCCTTCAGCTGTACCTTGAATTTCAATAATTTTACCTGTTTCGGTTAAAATTACGTTCATATCAGTCTCTGCTGCTGAATCTTCAATGTATTCTAAATCGCTAATTGCTTGGCCTTTGTAAATACCAACTGAAATAGCTGCAATCATATGTTTAAGTGGGTTTGAATTAATCATACCTTTTGCACGCATATGTGTTAGTGCATCAACAAGTGCAACACATGCACCACTTATAGAAGCTGTACGTGTACCGCCATCAGCTTGAATAACGTCACAGTCAATGGTAATTGTGTTTTCGCCAAGTGCTTTTAAGTCAACAGCCGCACGAAGTGCACGTGCAATTAAGCGTTGAATTTCCATAGTACGACCGCCCTGCTTACCACGTGCAGCTTCTCGAGCATTACGCGTATGCGTTGCTCGCGGTAACATACCGTATTCAGCATTGATCCAACCTTTACCCTGACCTTTCATGAAACGAGGAACGCCCGATTCAACAGTAGCTGTACAAAGTACTTTGGTGTTACCAAACTCAACAAGTACTGAGCCTTCAGCATGCAAAGTATAATTACGTGTAAATGTAACAGGTCTAATTTGGTTAGGTGTTCTTTCGCTTGGACGCATTGACGATCCCCTTAATTCAGAATTTGCGACATTATAAGTGTATGTGGGTATAGATACCATGTTGATTTAAATAAATAGCTGTATGCAAAATATTCAGTGTATTAAATTTTCCCTAGAGCTTAAGCAGTGTTACGGTATAATCATAATAATATTGTATTTATAAATTTAGGAAAATATCCATGATCCACAGTATGACAGCTTATGCGCGTCGCGAAATAAAAGGCGATTGGGGTACTGGCACTTGGGAAGTTCGCTCAGTAAACCAGCGTTACCTTGAAACATTTATACGCGCACCAGAGCAATTTCGTGGCATGGAGCCAGTTATTCGTGAGCGTTTACGCAAACACTTACAACGCGGTAAAGTTGAGGTCTTTTTAAAGTTTGTGGCAAATCCAGCCCACGTTGGCGAGCTATCAATTAACCAAGCCCTTGCTGAACAACTAATAAATAGCGCTAAATGGGTTCAACAACAAAGTAATGGTGATATTAACCCTGTTGATATATTACGTTGGCCTGGCGTTATGGAAGCAGAAGAGCTTGATATGGATAGCGTTAATACAGCATTAATAGCTGGTCTTGATCAAGTAATCGAAGATTTTAAATCTGCACGTGGCGATGAAGGTGCAAACCTTGAAGAAATGATAGCAATACGCCTTGATGCAATTCTAAAGCAAGTAGAAATTGTAGAAACGCATATGCCTGAGATTGCTAAATGGCAGCGTGAAAAACTTGCTCAAAAGCTAGAAGACTTAACAGCAAACATTGACGAGTCACGCCTTGAACAAGAACTAATTTACCTTGCGCAAAAACAAGATGTGGCTGAAGAATTAGATCGCTTAAAGTCTCACGTTAAAGAAACTAAAAAAATCCTTAAAAAAGGAGGCGCATGTGGCCGCCGCTTAGATTTTATGATGCAAGAATTTAATCGTGAAGCTAACACGCTAGCGTCTAAGTCTATCAATAGTGACATCACTACTGCAGCCGTAGAGCTAAAAGTACTAATTGAACAAATGCGTGAGCAGATCCAAAATATTGAATAGTTTTCAGCTAAGTATGACACATTCATAACTTATCAAAACCCGAGCTTAGCTCGGGTTTTTAGTAATACCACTAATGATACTTTGAGTATTGTTACCAAGTATCTTCACCTAAGGTTAAAGCGGCATCTTAAATCGTACTTTATTTTAGACATTAAAAAGCCCGAGACTAAGCTCGGGCTTTTTGGTAATAATTAGCTAGGCTAATAATTACGCTACGATAGTTGCTACAACACCAGCACCTACAGTACGACCACCTTCACGGATAGCAAAACGAAGACCTTCATCCATCGCGATTGGTGCGATTAGAGTTACTGTCATCTTGATGTTATCACCAGGCATTACCATTTCTACGCCATCTGGTAACTGTACGTCACCAGTTACGTCAGTTGTACGGAAGTAGAACTGTGGACGGTAACCTTTGAAGAATGGAGTATGACGACCACCTTCATCTTTAGAAAGTACGTATACTTCTGAAGTGAATGTAGTATGTGGGTTGATTGAACCAGGCTTAGCTAGTACTTGACCACGTTCAACGTCTTCACGCTTAGTACCACGTAGAAGTGCGCCGATGTTTTCGCCAGCACGACCTTCGTCAAGAAGCTTACGGAACATTTCAACACCAGTACAAGTAGAACGAGTTGTATCATTGATACCAACAATTTCTACTTCGTCATTGATGCGGATGATACCAGCTTCAACACGACCAGTTACAACAGTACCACGGCCTTGGATTGAGAAAACGTCTTCGATAGGCATGATGAATGGCTTATCGATGTCACGCTCTGGCTCTGGGATGTAAGAATCAAGTGCATTTGCAAGCTCAACAATCTTATCTTCCCACTCTTTCTCGCCTTCTAACGCTTTAAGCGCAGAACCAGCGATTAGAGGTAAGTCATCACCTGGGAAATCGTATTCAGAAAGAAGTTCACGAACTTCCATTTCTACTAGTTCAAGTAGCTCTTCGTCATCAACCATGTCACATTTGTTCATGAATACGATGATGTAAGGAACGCCAACCTGACGAGAAAGAAGGATGTGCTCACGCGTTTGTGGCATAGGGCCATCTGTCGCAGCAACTACTAAGATCGCGCCGTCCATTTGAGCAGCACCAGTGATCATGTTTTTAACATAATCGGCGTGACCAGGACAATCTACGTGTGCGTAGTGACGTGTAGGTGTATCGTATTCAACGTGAGACGTTGAAATAGTGATACCACGTTCGCGCTCTTCTGGAGCGTTATCGATTGATGCGAAATCTTTAGCAACACCGCCGTATACTTTTGCAAGTACGTTAGTGATTGCTGCAGTTAGTGTAGTTTTACCGTGGTCAACGTGGCCGATTGTACCAACGTTTACGTGCGGTTTTACGCGTTCAAACTTTTCTTTTGCCATCTTAAAAAATTCCTAATAAAGAAATTAAAGCCTGACTCACTATTGAGCCAGACAAGCTAAAATTATATAACAGCGCGAGCTGAAATTATTGTATCTGCGACATTTTTAGAGGCTTCAGCGTACTTCACAAACTCCATAGAGTATGAGGCACGGCCCTGTGTTGCAGATCGTAAAGCAGTTGCATAACCAAACATTTCAGAAAGAGGAACTTGCGCATTAATTTGCTTAAGTCCACCTAATGCATCTTCCATGCCTTCGATTATGCCGCGGCGACGGTTTAAGTCGCCAACTACATCACCCATATTTGAATCAGGAGTGAGTACTTCAACCTTCATTACTGGCTCTAAAAGTACAGGGTTAGCTTCAAGCGCCCCGTTTTTCATTGCCAGTGAACCTGCTATTTTAAATGCCATTTCATTCGAATCTACATCATGGAATGAACCATCATATAAAGTCGCTTTAACGCCAAGTAATGGGTAGCCTGCCAGTACACCTTGAGACATTTGCTCTTGGATACCTTTGTCTACCGCAGGAACGAATTCTTTAGGAACTGAACCACCTACGGTTTCGTTAACGAACTCGTAAATTGGTGACTCATCATCCGTAATATCCATCGGTTCAAGTTTAATCCAAACGTGTCCATATTGGCCACGACCACCTGACTGACGTATAAACTTCCCTTCAACCTTAACAGTTGAACGAATAGCTTCTCGGTATGAGACCTGCGGCTTACCAACGTTACATTCAACACTGAATTCACGTTTCATACGGTCGACGATGATATCTAGGTGAAGTTCACCCATGCCAGAGATTATAACCTGGCCTGATTCTTCGTCAGTTTGTACGCGAAAAGAAGGATCTTCAGCAGCTAGTTTACCTAGTGCGATACCCATCTTATCTTGGTCAGCTATAGTGCGGGGCTCAACCGCAATAGAGATTACTGGTTCTGGGAATTCCATACGCTCAAGCGTAATAATAGAATTCGGATCACACAGTGTTTCACCTGTTGTTACGTCTTTAAGACCAATAGCTGCCGCGATGTCGCCTGCGAAAACTTCTTTGATCTCTTCACGAGAGTTTGAATGCATCTGTACGATACGGCCAAGTCGCTCACGCTTACTTTTTACTGGATTATATACCGTGTCACCCTGTTTAACAGTACCAGAGTAAACACGGAAAAAGGTCAAGGTTCCAACGAACGGGTCTGTTGCAATCTTAAATGCGAGTGCAGCAAACGGCGCTTTATCATTAGCTGGACGTTCTTCCTCAGTACCATTTTCTAAGATACCTTGGATTTGTTTCACTTGCTCTGGTGACGGCATATATTCAACAACGCCATCAAGCACAGCTTGAACGCCTTTGTTTTTAAATGCGCTACCACAAGTAACTGGAACAATCTCATTTGCTAATGTTCGTTGGCGTAAAGCATTTTTAATTTCTGCTTCACTTAACTCTTCACCTTCTAAGTATTTATCCATTAGTTCTTCTGTTGCTTCAGCAGCGCTTTCAACTAAATGAGCGCGCCATTCTTCAGCTAATTCCAGAAGTTCTGCCGGTATTGCCTCATAAGAGAAAGTCATACCCTGGTCCGCTTCGTTCCAGTTAATCACTTTCATTTTTATAAGGTCAATAACACCTTTAAAGTCGTCCTCAGCGCCTACAGGCAACTGAATTGGAACAGGCGTTGCTCCAAGACGAGATTTCACCTGGCTGACCACTGCTAAGAAGTCTGCGCCCGTGCGATCCATTTTATTTACGAAGATCATTCTCGGAACTTCGTATTTGTTCGCTTGACGCCAAACTGTCTCAGTTTGCGGCTGTACACCAGATGAAGCACAAAGAACAACTACCGCACCATCTAGTACGCGTAAAGAACGCTCAACTTCGATAGTGAAATCTACGTGTCCTGGAGTATCAATAATATTGATACGATGGGCGTCAAATTGAGCGTCCATCCCTTTCCAAAAACACGTTGTTGCAGCAGAAGTGATTGTGATACCACGCTCTTGTTCCTGCTCCATCCAATCCATAGTTGCAGCGCCATCATGTACTTCACCGATCTTATGAGAAAGACCTGTGTAGAACAGAACACGTTCTGTTGTGGTGGTTTTGCCTGCATCTACGTGAGCAACAATACCTATATTACGATAGCGCTCAAGTGGAGTTGTACGTGCCATATGATCCTCTTAAAGGTTAAAGACAGATTACCAACGGTAATGAGCGAATGCTTTATTCGCTTCAGCCATACGGTGAACGTCTTCACGTTTCTTAACCGCAGTGCCTTTATTATCAGAAGCGTCAACGATTTCTTGAGCTAAACGTAAGCCCATAGATTTTTCGCCACGCTTACGTGCAGCGTCTACTAACCAACGCATACCTAATGCGTTACGACGAACTGGACGTACTTCAACTGGTACTTGATAAGTTGAACCACCAACACGGCGAGATTTAACCTCTACCTGTGGACGGATGTTATCAAGTGCAGTTTCAAAGATTTCTAGGTGCGACTTGCCTGATTTCTCAGCAGCCACGTCTAGCGCACCATAAACAATTTTTTCAGCAGTAGATTTCTTGCCGTCTAACATCACGATGTTAACGAATTTAGCAAGAAGTTCCGATCCGAACTTAGGATCTGGAAGAATTTTACGTTGACCGATTACGCGTCTTCTAGGCATTTTGTATCTCCGGTTTATTCAGGTTTGCTCTTTCGAGTCAATCACCCAAAACAATAATTATAAATATTTAGTGCTTGGCCTTACTAACGGAATACAATTACCCTTTAGGGCGTTTTGCACCGTATTTAGAACGAGCTTGACGACGATCGCTAACGCCTGCACAGTCAAGTGCACCACGAACAGTGTGAAAACGCACACCTGGTAAATCTTTAACACGACCACCACGGATTAGGATTACACTATGCTCTTGAAGGTTATGACCTTCACCGCCAATGTATGAAGTTACTTCGAAACCGTTAGTTAAACGTACACGTGCTACTTTACGTAACGCCGAGTTTGGTTTCTTAGGTGTAGTTGTATATACGCGAGTACATACACCGCGCTTTTGCGGACACGCTTTTAGTGCAGCTGAGTTACTTTTCGTAACCTTGCTACGGCGTGGCTTACGCACTAGCTGGTTAATAGTTGCCATTTAAATAGCTCCTGAAATTAAAATTACTACTGAAAAAAATAAAAAAATCCGCCCTTTATTTACGAGCCTGCATTAAGCACACAAGTAAATGGGTGGCGGAATTTTAATGAGCAAAGTTTAACCTGTCAACCTAAACTAATCGTAAGACAGCATATAACTGCCTTACGATCACTTAATCTATTGATTAAGAACAGTTTATTGATTTCCAGACAAATCAGCATTTAGAGCGTCTGTAAGTGCTTGAGTCGCCTCTTCTGCACTTACTGTTTGCTCTTCTACTACTACTTTGCTTTGTTTACGGCGAGCCATACGTTCTTGATGATACGCAAAACCGGTACCGGCTGGGATCAAACGACCCACAATTACGTTTTCTTTAAGACCGCGAAGCTCATCGCTCTTACCATTCACTGCCGCATCTGTAAGAACACGTGTTGTCTCTTGGAAAGACGCTGCAGAGATGAAAGATTCTGTTGCTAGTGATGCTTTTGTGATACCCATTAACTGGATTTCAAACTTAGCTGGTATCTTACCTTGTTTTTCAAGGTCACGGTTTGCGATATTAACGCGCGCCACTTCGATTTGTTCACCAGCTAAGAAGTCAGTATCACCGCCGTGCATAATGGTACATTTACGTAACATTTGACGGATAATTGTTTCAATGTGCTTGTCATTGATCTTAACGCCTTGCAAACGGTAAACCTCTTGCACTTCGTTAACGATATAGTTAGCAACATGAGTCACACCACGTAGGCGTAAGATGTCATGCGGTGATTCAGGACCATCGGCAATAACTTCACCTTTAGACACTTGCTCACCTTCAAACACGTTAAGTTGACGCCACTTAGGAATCATCTCTTCGTAATGATCACCTTCAGCTGGAGTAATAACTAAACGCTTCTTACCTTTAGTCTCTTTACCGAAGCTAATTGTACCAGTTACTTCAGCTAATATAGCTGGATCTTTTGGCTTACGAGCTTCAAATAAGTCGGCTACGCGTGGTAGACCACCCGTGATATCACGAGTTTTCGAACCTTCTTGCGGAATACGTGCTAACACGTCACCTGGGTTTGCTGTAACGCCGTCAATAACTTCAATCGTAGTGAATGAAGGAAGACGTGTTTCTTGCAGACCGCGCTCTTCACTTTCAATGATAAGCTTTGGTTCTTTCGTATTTACTTTAGCAAGATCTTTTACAACTACACGGGTTAAACCGGTTAGTTCATCAGTCTGTGCTTCAGTATTTGAATCATCGATATCGCTGAACGATACTTTTGACTTATGCTCAAGAACGATTGGGTGACTATGCGGGTCCCAAGTAGCAACGATGTCGTTACCTTGAACTTCTGCATTGTCTTGCACTGTTAGTACCGCACCGTAAGGTACTTTATAACGCTCTTTCTCACGACCATGACTATCGATGATAGTAATTTCCGTAGAACGAGAGGTAATAACAATCTTACCGTCTGTGTTTAATACGTACTTAGAGTTATGAAGTTTTAATGTACCGTTAGTTTTAACTTGTACATTATTTTCTGCAGATGCTCTAGATGCCGCACCACCGATGTGGAAGGTACGCATTGTTAACTGTGTACCCGGCTCACCGATTGATTGAGCCGCGATAACACCCACTGATTCACCAGCGTTAATGATGTGACCACGTGCTAGGTCACGACCGTAACAGTTAGCACAAACACCAAAGTCATTATCACATGTGATAACAGAACGTACGCGAACTTCATCAACTGAGTGCTCTTCTAAAAGGTCACACAGTTTTTCGTCAAGCATAACATTGCGTTCAACAAGTACAGTATTAGTACCTGGAATTACAATATCTTCAGCAACAACACGACCTAGAACACGTTCGCGAAGTGCTTCTACAACATCACCACCTTCAATAAGCGGTTTCATTGTTAAGCCATCTTCTGTGCCACAGTCATCTTCATTGATTACCAAATCTTGTGCAACGTCTACTAGACGACGCGTTAGGTAACCCGAGTTTGCTGTTTTAAGTGCTGTATCGGCAAGACCTTTACGCGCACCATGCGTTGAGATGAAGTACTGAAGTACGTTTAGACCTTCACGGAAGTTAGCTGTGATTGGCGTCTCGATGATTGAACCATCTGGACGTGCCATTAGACCACGCATACCCGCCAACTGACGAATCTGTGCAGCACTACCACGAGCACCTGAGTCGGCCATCATAAACACTGAGTTAAATGACGGTTGCTCTACTTCTTCACCTTTTGCATTGATAACTGTATCTTTTGACAAGTTAGCCATCATCTCACGTGATAAGTTTTCGTTTACACGTGACCAGATATCGATAACTTTATTGTACTTTTCACCAGCCGTTACAAGACCTGATTGGAATTGTTGGTTGATTTCAGTCACTTCAGCTTCAGCTGATTCAATTATCTGTGCTTTAATCGGTGGGATAACTAAGTCATCAATACCGATAGAAACACCTGACTTCATTGCATAATGGAAACCGGTGTACATAACTTGGTCAGCAAAGATAACTGTATCTTTAAGACCTAGACGACGGTAACACTCATTCAATAAGCCAGAAATCTGCTTTTTACCTAGCGGCTGGTTGATTGACGCAAACGGCATGCCTTTAGGTAAAATTAGAGACAGAATTGCACGACCAACAGTTGTATCGATAACAGTAACAGTGTCTTCTACTATGCCGTCCTCGTTTTTAACTGATTGGCTAATACGTACTTTCACGATTGCGTGAAGGTCTGCATTGCCGCTGCGGTATGCTTTTTCTGCTTCTTTTGGATCTTTAAATATCGCGCCTTCGCCTTTAGCGTTAATGCGGTCACGAGTCATGTAATAAAGACCCAATACAACATCCTGTGAAGGAACGATGATTGGCTCACCATTCGCAGGAGATAGAATGTTGTTTGTTGACATCATTAAGGCACGAGCTTCAAGCTGTGCTTCGATTGTTAACGGTACGTGTACCGCCATTTGGTCACCATCGAAATCGGCGTTGTAGGCCGCACATACTAATGGGTGCAAATGAATCGCTTTACCTTCGATAAGCACAGGTTCAAACGCTTGGATACCCAAACGGTGAAGTGTTGGTGCACGGTTAAGTAATACTGGATGTTCACGAATTACTTCGTCAAGTACATCCCATACTTCCGGAACTTCACGTTCAACCATCTTCTTAGCTGCTTTGATTGTCGTAGCCATGCCGCGACGTTCTAACTTGCCATAGATGAATGGTTTGAATAGCTCTAGTGCCATCTTCTTAGGAAGACCACATTGGTGAAGCTTAAGTGTAGGACCTACTGTGATTACAGAACGGCCTGAATAATCTACACGCTTACCAAGTAAGTTCTGACGGAAACGACCTTGCTTACCCTTGATCATATCAGCAAGAGATTTAAGAGGACGTTTGTTAGAACCTGTAATTGCACGACCACGACGACCGTTATCAAGTAGCGCATCTACCGCTTCTTGTAACATACGTTTTTCGTTGCGTACAATAATGTCTGGTGCTGCTAAATCTAGTAGACGCTTAAGACGGTTATTACGGTTAATAACACGACGGTAAAGGTCGTTTAGATCAGATGTCGCAAAACGACCACCGTCTAATGGTACTAATGGGCGTAGATCAGGTGGCAATACTGGAAGTACTGTCATGATCATCCACTCAGGGTTATTACCTGATTGGTGGAACGATTCCATTAACTTAAGACGTTTAGTGATTTTTTTACGCTTAGTTTCAGAGTTAATTGTTGGTAACTCTTCACGCATCTCAGCAATTAATTGAGCAAGATCAAGTTCACGAAGCAAGTCTAAAACTGCTTCAGCACCCATCTTCGCTTCAAATTCATCACCGTGCTCTTCTAGTGAATCTAAGTATTCTTCTTCACCTAATAGTTGACCACGCTCAAGCGTTGTCATACCAGGCTCAGTTACTACGAATGATTCGAAGTAAAGAACACGTTCAATATCACGAAGCGTCATATCTAGCATTAAGCCAATACGTGACGGTAATGATTTTAAAAACCATATATGTGCAACTGGGCTCGCAAGGTCGATATGACCCATACGATCGCGTCGCACTTTAGTGAGTGTTACTTCAACGCCACACTTTTCACAGATCACACCACGGTGTTTAAGGCGTTTATATTTACCACATAAACACTCATAATCTTTCACTGGGCCGAAAATACGGGCACAGAATAAGCCGTCGCGCTCAGGCTTGAAAGTACGGTAGTTAATAGTCTCAGGTTTCTTTACTTCACCGTATGACCATGAACGAACCATGTCTGGTGAAGCAAGACCAATGCGAATTGCATCGAATTCTTCGGTCTTATTTTGTTGCTTCAGAAACTTAAGTAAGTCTTTCACCTTAGCTCTCCTGTCGGAGTTAATCTTGAGGACGGATAGTCTCGTCCCTACATTCTATTCAGCCGTAACAGATGCTGCAGCGTTAACTGCAGCATCTAATTGGCTTAATTTTCTTCCAACTCGATGTTGATACCCAGTGAGCGGATTTCTTTCAACAATACGTTGAACGATTCTGGCATACCTGGTTCCATTTTATGGTTACCATCAACGATGTTTTTATACATCTTAGTACGACCGTTCACGTCATCCGATTTCACTGTTAGCATTTCTTGTAGAGTGTAAGCAGCACCGTAAGCTTCAAGTGCCCATACTTCCATCTCACCAAAACGCTGGCCACCGAACTGTGCTTTACCACCCAGCGGCTGCTGAGTAACAAGGCTGTAAGAACCAGTAGAACGTGCGTGCATCTTATCGTCAACCAAGTGGTTAAGTTTAAGCATGTACATGTAACCAACAGTTACTTGACGTTCAAACTGATCGCCAGTACGGCCATCATAAAGTGTAACCTGACCACTTCGAGGATATCCACCAAGCTCAAGCATGTCTTTGATTTCGCTTTCTTTCGCGCCATCAAATGCAGGAGTAGCTATTGGTAAACCACCTTTTAAGTTTTCAGCTAGACGACGAATTTCGTCATCAGTGAAGCTAGCAATGTCTACAACTTGGCGAGATTCACCAATTTCGTAAGCTTGCTTGATGAATTCACGTAGCTCATGAAGCTCACGTTGTTCTTTCATCATCTCTTCAATACGTTCACCGATACCACGTGCAGCAAGACCCATATGTGTTTCAAGGATCTGACCGATGTTCATACGCGATGGTACACCTAGTGGATTCAATACGATATCTACCGTACGACCTTTGTCATCGTAAGGCATATCTTCTACTGGTACGATAGTCGAGATAACACCTTTGTTACCGTGACGACCCGCCATTTTATCACCCGGTTGGATGCGACGTTTAACAGCTAGGTATACTTTAACAATCTTAAGTACGCCTGGTGCTAAATCATCACCTTGGGTAATTTTACGACGTTTGTTTTCAAACTTTTTATCGTATTCAGCTTTAAGCTCATCGTACTGTGCAGCTAGTTGCTCAAGCTCAGCTTGCTTGTCTTCTTCAGCAAGGCTTTGCGTAAGTACTTTTTCAGCATTAAGAGATGCAAGTTTATCTTCATCAAAACCAGCAGCTATAAGTAGCTTGCGTGCACGGTCTAAAACGCCTGCTTCTAAAATACGGAACTCTTCGTTGAAGTCTTTCTTCGCTTCGCGAAGCTGCATGTCTTCAACTTCTAACGCACGTTTATCTTTTTCAACACCATCACGGGTGAAAACTTGCACGTCAATTACAGTACCAGTTACAGAGTTTGGTACGCGTAAAGAGCTGTCTTTAACGTCAGACGCTTTTTCGCCGAAGATAGCACGTAGTAGCTTCTCTTCAGGTGTAAGCTGTGTCTCGCCTTTAGGAGTCACTTTACCTACTAGGATATCGCCGCCTTTAACTTCAGCACCAATATATACAACGCCTGATTCATCAAGCTTGCCTAGCGCAGATTCACCCACATTCGGGATATCTGCAGTGATCTCTTCAGGACCTAATTTAGTATCACGGGCAACACACTGTAGTTCTTGAATATGGATAGTCGTTAGACGATCTTCTTCAACTACGCGCTCTGATAACAAGATTGAATCTTCGAAGTTGTAACCGTTCCATGGCATGAATGCCACGCGAAGGTTTTGACCAAGGGCTAAGTCACCTAAGTCAGTCGAAGGACCATCTGCTAACACGTCACCACGAGTAACCGGTTCGCCAACCATACAAGTTGGTTTTTGGTTAATACATGTATTTTGGTTAGAACGTGTGTATTTGGTTAAGTTGTAGATGTCGATGCCCGCTTCACCAGGGATGCGTTCTTCTTCATGTACATTTACAACGATGCGACTTGCGTCAGCATACATTACTTCACCACCACGTTTAGCAACGATAGTTACACCAGAGTCTTTCGCTAGTGTTAACTCAATACCAGTACCTACTAACGGTTTATCCGCTTTCAATGTTGGTACTGCTTGACGTTGCATGTTTGAACCCATCAATGCACGGTTAGCATCATCGTGTTCTAGGAACGGGATAAGTGCTGCCGCTACAGAGATCACCTGTTGTGGTGATACATCCATATACTGCTGGTCCATGCGACCCATAAAGGTAGATTCACCTTTGTGACGACATGGAATAAGTTCATCAACAAACTCATTGGTTTCAGTTAAGTTTGAGTTCGCCTGTGCGATAACAAACTGACCTTCTTCAATGGCTGATAAGTAATCAACTTCATCAGTTACAACACCATTTACCACTTTGCGGTAAGGTGTTTCTAAGAAACCGTAGTCATTCGTACGTGCGTACGTAGACAACGAGTTAATTAGACCGATGTTTGGACCCTCAGGAGTCTCGATTGGACATACGCGACCATAGTGAGTTACGTGAACATCACGTACTTCAAAGCCTGCGCGTTCACGAGTTAGACCGCCCGGACCTAATGCAGAGATACGACGTTTATGCGTAACTTCTGATAGTGGGTTATTTTGGTCCATAAACTGTGATAACTGAGACGAGCCGAAGAACTCTTTAACCGCTGCCGAAATAGGCTTAGCGTTAATAAGATCTTGTGGCATTATCGCGTCAAGGTCACCTAAGCTTAAACGCTCACGTACAGCACGTTCAACACGTACTAGACCAACACGGAATTGGTTCTCAGCCATTTCGCCAACACTACGTATACGACGGTTGCCTAAGTGATCGATATCATCAACATCGCCTTGACCGTTACGAATAGCGATTAATACTTTCATAACAGACACGATGTCTTCTTTGCTTAATGTGCCTGGGCCTGTGTCTGTATCGTAACCAACACGGCTATTGAACTTCATACGACCTACAGTAGATAAGTCATAACGCTCTTCAGAGAAGAACAAGTTCTGGAATAAGGCTTCAGCCGCGTCTTTCGTCGGTGGCTCGCCTGGGCGCATCATGCGGTAAATTTCTACTAGTGCTTCTAAACGGCTGCTTGAAGAGTCAATGTTCAATGTATTTGACATGTAAGCACCGCTGTCCACTTCATTGATATATAACGTATCAATTTTAGTGTGACCGGCTTTAACCAATTCAGCCATTAGCTCTAGGGTTAGCTCGTCATTTGCATTTGCAATAACTTCACCAGTTGACTCATCAACATAGTTTTTAGCTACAATACGGCCAATGATGTACTCATGTGGTACTTCTAATTGCTTAATGCCTTTCTTCTCGATGCTCTTGATGTGGCGAGCCGTAACACGACGACCGCTTTCAACAAATACTTCACCGTCTTCGCTCTTGATATCAAAAGCGGCAGTTTCACCACGTAAACGCGAAGGTACAAGTTCCATAAGAACTTTACCATTCGTTACTTCAAACGTAGTGTTATCGAAGAACATATCTAGGATTTCTTCGCTAGAATACTCTAAAGCACGTAGGATGATAGACGCCGGTAATTTACGACGGCGGTCAATACGTACATATAAGTTATCTTTTGCATCAAATTCGAAGTCTAACCATGAACCACGGTAAGGTATAACGCGTGCGTTATATAATACTTTACCCGATGAATGGGTTTTACCGCGGTCGTTATCAAAGAATACACCAGGGCTACGGTGTAGCTGAGAAACGATAACACGCTCTGTACCATTGATTACAAAAGTACCGGTATCTGTCATGAGCGGAATTTCGCCCATGTAAACTTCTTGCTCTTTAATGTCTTTAACTGTGCCTGGTGCTTCTTTGTCCATAACAACAAGACGCAGTTTCACGCGAAGTGGAGCAGAATAAGTCACACCGCGAATTTGACATTCTTTTACATCGAAAACTGGCTCACCAATACGGTAACTTACGTATTGAAGCTCAGAATTTCCCGAGTAGCTTTTAATAGGGAACACAGAACGGAAGGCAGCTTCCAAACCATGATCGCCATCAGCGTCCGGCACTAAGAATTTTTTAAACGATTCTAACTGTGTAGACAGTAAAAAAGGTATATCCAAAACTTGTGGACGTTTACCAAAATCCTTACGGATACGTTTCTTTTCAGAATAAGAGTAAGCCATGGGGTTCCTCAGCTTGCTGATCTTTGACCCGACCTGTTCTTGTAAGAACAGACTTAACTGGCAGCTATGCCAAGATTTTACAACATTTAACTGTTGTTCTAATTAGATCCCACTTTAACACTAGCAAACTATAAAGCGTTGAAAGTAAAGAAAAAATCAGATTTTATTTGAACTAAAAGAGTGCATCACTCTATAGCGCAAAAAGGCCGGTGATTAAATAATCACCAGCCCTTGCCTGATTTCTCAGGCAGCGAACTTAGCAAAAGCTAAATTACTTAACCTCAACTTCAGCACCAGCTTCAGTAAGATCTTTTGCAAGTGCTTCAGCTTCTTCTTTAGATACACCTTCTTTAACAGGTGTAGGAGCAGCTTCAACAAGAGCTTTCGCTTCTTTAAGGCCAAGGCCAGTTGCGCTACGAACAGCTTTGATTGCAGAAACCTTGTTAGCGCCAGCGCCAGTAAGGATTACGTCAAATTCTGTTTTCTCTTCAGCAGCTTCAGCAGCTGGACCAGCTACCATTGCAGCTGCAGCAGTTACGCCGAATTTTTCTTCCATTGCTTCGATAAGAGCAACAACGTCCATTACTGACATTTCAGCAATTGCGTCAAGGATTTGGTCTTTAGATACAGACATTACAAATTTCCTAATAATTAACGGACATTAAGTCCAAATAAATTTTACACCGAAAGTGAGATTAAACAGCTTAAAATTAAGCAGCTTGCTCTTCTTTCTGTACACGTACTGCTTCAATTGTTTTACACAATTTGCCAGCAGACGCTTCTTTCATAGCACTCATTAAGCGTGCAACAGCTTCATCGTATGTAGGTAATGTAGCAAGCATTGCTGCATCAACAACATTTCCTTCAAAAGCGGCCGTTTTAAGCTCGAATTTCTCATTCTTTTTCGCGAAATCTGAAAAGATACGCGCAGCAGCACCTGGGTGCTCTGATGAGAAAGCGATTAAGCTTGGACCAACAAATGAATCAGAAAGACACTCAAAATCTGTTCCTTCAAGAGCACGTTTTGCTAAAGTGTTACGGACAACTTTCATCCAAACACCATTTGCACGAGCTTCTTTACGAAGGGCAGTGATTGCGCCAACTGTTACACCACGAGAATCTGCAACAACTGCAGATAGAGCACCATTGGCTGCTTCGTTGACTTCAGCAACTATTGCTTTTTTGCCTTGAAGATTTAAAGCCATGGGTGTTACTCCTGGTTTAATGGGGGTACCGATTATCGGATTCCCCTGTTCTACTCTTCCCTACCAAACAAGGTAGAGATGCTTTTTACGGCGAGAGCCAGAAGGATTAGGAAAAATCTATCTGGGGTCTACACCGTCTACGTAGGTGAATATTAAGGCCGAAGCCACCTACGGTCTTGGACGGAAGCCCAATTTATCGTTAACCCCAAAGGCTTAACGAAATTATGGACTTCAACCCGAATTCTTTACTTTGCAAATTAATAAATTAATCAACAAAATGGCGCGAAATTATAGTACAAATTTCACGCCATGTAAACACTCAATTAAGCAACAATAGTGCTTAAAGTGTTTTGGTCAACAGAAACACCTGCGCCCATTGTTGTAGAGATAGTTACTTTCTTCAAGTAAACACCTTTAGCTTGAGAAGGTTTAGCCTTCTTAAGCGCAACAATTAGAGCTTCAAGGTTTTGTTGTAACTGCTCTGCAGTGAAATCAACCTTACCAATAGTAGTATGGATGATGCCATTTTTGTCATTACGGTAACGTACTTGACCTGCTTTAGCATTTTTAACTGCTTCTGCAACGTTAGGCGTTACAGTACCAGTTTTAGGGTTTGGCATTAGACCACGTGGGCCTAAGATTTGACCTAGTTGACCAACAACACGCATAGCGTCTGGTGATGCAACAACAACGTCAAAGTTCATCTCGCCTTTTTTAACTAGTTCAGCAAGATCTTCCATACCTACTAATTCAGCACCGGCTTCTTTTGCAGCTTCTGCATTAGCGCCTTGTGTGAATACAGCAACACGAACGTCACGACCAGTACCGTTAGGTAGTACAGTAGCACCACGAACGTTTTGATCAGATTTACGAGCATCGATACCAAGGTTAACGGCAACGTCAACACTTTCTACGAATTTAGCTGTCGCTAACTCTTTTAAAAGAGCAACTGCTTCATTGATTTCGTAATCTTTAGTTACTTCCACTTTTTCGCGGATAGTACGCATACGTTTAGTTAATTTAGCCATTTCTTAGTCCTCTACGTTCAAGCCCATCGCACGCGCAGAACCTGCGATAGTGCGAACCGCTGCGTCCATATCGGCAGCTGTAAGGTCAGTTCGTTTTGTCTCAACAATTTCTTCAAGTTGAGCACGAGTTACTGTGCCTACTTTATCAGTGTTAGGACGGCCTGAGCCTGACTTGATACCAGCAGCTTTCTTAAGTAAGTAAGCAGCAGGTGGCGTTTTCATGTCGAACGTAAATGAACGGTCACCGTAAACAGAGATCACTACAGGAACTGGAGCGCCTTTTTCGATAGACTCTGTACGTGCGTTAAACGCTTTACAGAATTCCATGATGTTTACACCGTGTTGACCTAGTGCAGGACCTACTGGAGGACTAGGATTAGCCATACCAGCGGCAACTTGTAGCTTGATTAGAGCTTCAACTTTTTTAGCCATTATAAATACCTCATTTGGTGGGTCTCAGCCTTGTGCGCGCGAGGACGCGTACTCTAACGGCTTCCCAGTTTAAAAATTGGTTTCGTACTTTTTGCACAGTAAAAAATAAATTTTACCTTAATACAAAAAGGCCGCTGATTATAAGTTAATCAGCGGCCTTTTTCAAGCTTCATGCCAAAATTTAAATAAAAATTAGCGAAGCTTTTTTAATCAATTACTTATCTTGCTCAACTTGACCGAATTCAAGCTCAACTGGCGTAGAACGACCAAAAATAAGTACAGATACTTTTACGCGGCTCTTTTCGTAGTCAACTTCTTCAACTACACCACTGAAATCTGCAAATGGACCATCTGTAACGCGTACAACTTCACCTGGTTCAAATAATGTAGCAGGTTTAGGTGCTTCAGCATTTTCTTGTAGGCGATTAAGAATGCGCTCAGCTTCTTTAGGGCTGATAGGAGCAGGACGATCAGACGTACCACCAATAAAGCCCATAACGCGCTCTGTGCTGTTCACTAAGTGCCAGCTTGCGTCATTCATATCCATTTGTACTAATACATAACCTGGGAAGAATTTACGCTCAGATTTACGCTTTTGGCCAGCGCGCATCTCAACAACTTCTTCAGTTGGTACTAATATCTCACCAAAGCTCGATTCTAGACCTTCGATTTTAATATGTTCAATTAACGTTTGAGCTACACGCTTTTCGTAACCAGAAAAGGCCTGTACTACATACCAACGTAACTTAATTTCTTTGTTCTCGTTCTCATCCGACATGGGATCAGATCTCCAATCCAGTTAAAAAGCCTACAGCGCGGAATAAAATGCCATCTAATCCCCAAAGGATAAGTGCCATAATCACTGTTGCAACCATTACAATTAATGTCGTGTGGGTAGTTTCTTGGCGCGTTGGCCAAATAACTTTGCGTACTTCAATTCGAGCTTCTTTAGCGAAAGCAAGAAAGTTACGTCCCTTAAATGTTTGCGAGGCAATTGCTAATCCGGCCGCTATTGCAACAACAACGCCAATAGCACGTAGTAATACAGATTGATCTGCATACATGTGATTACCAACAACTGCGCCTGCAAGTAGCGCGATTGCTACTAACCACTTTACTGACTCCATCGCACTTGATGGTGTTTCTACATTCGTGCTCATAATATTATTACCTTAACTACAGACACAACAACCCTACACTACGGCAGGGTTAATCCATTAAAATCTAAACTTAAAAACAGACTTAATTTAAACCGGTTTTTAATCTCAGACTACTCAAATAACAAGTAAAACTGGCAGGGGCGGAGAGATTCGAACTCCCAACCATCGGTTTTGGAGACCGCTGTTCTACCAATTGGAACTACGCCCCTGCAAAGTGGATGCCTATTATACTTACGCAAATCATTTACACAAGTCTAAAAGGTACCCACAATGCAAAATCGCTATAAACAATTAAGTACTTAAATAATAAAAGACTTAATTTGCACCTTTAACAATCGGCACACCATTGTTTCCAACCGGTATATACACTGTTGTGTGGTTAGGTGACGATGCCATTTTTATTTGTGCATTTATGGCTTCATGCTGAATATAATTAGCTGTTAGCGTTGCATTAATAATTTTTTGCGCCTGAGCAATACCTTTGGCTTCTTCTACCCTAATTTCAGCGTCTTTTTTGGCAATCTCTTTTTGTGTTTCTTTTTCCGATAATAACTGCTGAGCTGCTAACTTTTTCTCAACTGCATTAGCAACAATATCAGGGTAATTGATGTTGCCTACTACAACACTTGCAAGCTTAAATGGCGTTGTAGAGAGGTAATTTTGCAAACGCAGAGTGACCTCTTTAGCTATTTTTTCACGATTTGTTTTAAGTTCACCACTATCGTATTTTTGCACCGTGTCACGTACATATGTTCTAAATGTTTCACGTACAAAACGTTTATACCAATTTTCGGCACCGTACTGCTCGACTACAGTTTTAACTGAGCCACTTTCAATAGCAATAACAGCATGAAAATCAAATTTAATACTTAAATCATCATTCGCTAAAATTCTAAATGTCTCGGTATATGTATTAGGTCGCATATCGATGTTTACCACTTCATTTCGCAGTAACGACATACCGTAATTAGATGGGCCCTTCATTGTTCCTTGATAACCACCTTCACCAAATACACGCGGCTTTTCGAATACGTAGCCTTCTTCACCTGCGGGTGTGCTTGGGTTAGTACATGCAGTTAATCCAAAACCAACGACTCCTACAACCAATGCACCTTTAAATAGGTTATTAAACAATGTTTGTGTCCCGGAGTTTCTTGCTCTCATCATCTTTCCTTTAATTACTTTTTAATATTTTATAAACGTCACTTAACAAGCTTGAAGCACCAAACCTAAATGTATTTGCTTGCAAATAATCATCACCCATTATTGCGCGTGCTAGTGCTAAATAATCACTAGCATCGGCAACAGTTTTAACACCGCCGGCCGCTTTAAAGCCCACACGTTTGTTTGATTTTTTAATGGCTGTTAGCATAATTTTTGTTGATTCAAGCGTGGCATTTACAGCCACTTTACCCGTACTGGTTTTTACAAAATCAGCACCGCCTTCAATTGCAAGCTCCGTGGCTTGAGTAATAAGCGCGTCGGTTTTTAGCTCGCCGCTTTCTATTATTACTTTAAGTTGCGCGCGCGACCCACACGCTTTTTTACTTTCGCTTACATAGTTAAGTACAGTTTGAGCATCGCCCGCGATTAACTTTTTATAAGGAATAACCAAGTCAATCTCATCAGCGCCGCGCTCTATTGAAATAAGTGTTTCGTTAATTACATCACTCAGTGGTGCATCACCCGTTGGGAAGTTAGTGACTGTTGCGACTTTTACGTGGTTAAGCTCACGCGCTGCGAGTGCTATTTTTGCATCATCAACAAAGTCGCTATAAACACATACTGCGGCAGGCGTACCTAAGGTAGGATTTATGCTATCAACAAGTGCTTGAATGCTTTTGGTGGTATCGCTGGTGTTTAAGCTTGTTAAATCCATCAGTGCGACTGCTAATGCGGCATCTTTTTGGTGTTGTGTCATTAGAGCTCCGTTGCTTATGTAATACCAATTTTATTAAAAACATGATCATTTTAGTGTATTAAATAACGCACTAACTAGGTTAAAAACTATTTATATAGAACAACTATGTATCATAATTTTAGCCTTGTTATTGAGCTATTTTCTCGTCGCTATAATAGATCACTAATTTAATGCAATTGGTATAAGTACAAAATTTGATATGCCTCCATATTAACAAATTTAACCAAACTCGCTATAGCTCATAACCAAACACTATAAGCTGGTTATTTTACTTGTAACTCGGCGCAATCCCTTGTTAACTAGCTCTTAGGCCTAAAAAGCCCACCTATTATAACTTTTGGTTATATCAACTTGGTTTTAATTATTTTTTACTTATTGATAGCCGCTATATTCTGCTTATCAGAATAAAGCGTTTTCTTATATTTGAATTTGTTTAGGGGTGTTATAAACGTGCAGTATTTACCTATCTTTACCAAACTCGACAACAAACCAGTATTGGTTGTTGGCGGTGGAGAGGTCGCATTACGCAAATGTCGCGCGTTTTTAAAAGCGAGAGCAAGCGTTACTTTAGTAGCACCTTGGTTTTGCGACGAACTAAAAGAGCATGCACATAATAATGAAGTAACGCTTATTGATGCTTATTTTGATGAATCGCACCTTGATGGCAAAATGCTTGTTATTGCAGCAACCGACCGCGATGAAGTAAACAACAACGTATTTGAACTTGCCAATGCCCGCAATGTGTTTGTAAACGTGGTTGATGACCAACCTAAATGTACGTTTATATTCCCATCCATTGTTGACCGTGACCCAATTACGATTGCTATATCAAGTGCTGGCACAGCGCCCGTACTTGCACGTCGCTTACGCGAAAAGCTCGAAACTCTTATTCCACATCATATTGGCCCACTTGCAACACTTGTCGGTGGCTTTAGAGACAAAGTAAAAAAACGCTTTAAGCATTTTTCAGACCGCCGCCAATTTTGGGAAGGCGTGTTCGACTCATCTGTCGTGAGTAAAGTACAAACCGGCGATACCCAAGCCGCACAGCAGCAACTAGATCAAATGCTAGATGCGAAAGCAGAACCTGAAGGCGAAGTATATGTAGTAGGTGCAGGCCCTGGCGATCCAGAGCTTTTAACTCTTAAAGCACTGCAACTTATGCAACAAGCCGACGTCGTCGTTTATGACTTTTTAGTCTCTGACGAAATTATGGAACTAGTGCGCCGTGATGCTGACCTTATTTGTGTAGGCAAACGTTTAGGCGATCATAGTGTTGTTCAAGAAGATACCAACCAAATGCTGGTCGACCTTGCTAAACAAGGCAAAAAAGTATGCCGCATTAAAGGTGGTGACCCGTTTATTTATGGCCGTGGTGGCGAAGAAGTACAAGTACTGGCTGCTAACAACGTAAATTATCAAATTGTACCAGGTATTACAGCCGCTGCAGGTTGTAGTGCTTACGCGGGTATTCCGCTTACTCATCGCGACCATGCACAAGCCATTCAATTTGTAACTGGCCACTGTAAAAAAGACGGTCAAGAACTTGATTGGCAATCGCTGGCAAAAGCAAATCAAACGCTGGCTATTTACATGGGCGTAATTAAATCGCCGCACATACAAGGCGAGCTTTTAAAACATGGCCGCAAAGCCGACACCCCTGTTGCCATTATCGAAAACGGTACACGTAAAAATCAGCGTGTAGTAACAGGCCAATTAGGCGAACTTGCCGACTTAATTGAACGCAACAGCATTATATCGCCTGCGCTACTCATTATTGGTGAAGTAGCCGCCCTGCACTCGCAACTAGCGTGGTTTGGGAAAAACGAGCAAACAAGCAGCTTTGCACAGCCGCTAACAGATGTATCAAATACATAACCGAATTTTAAATTTGTAACTTTTAATCATTTTAGTAGGACGACTAACAATGGCTTTAACTCACCTTCAGCAACTTGAAGCTGAAAGTATCAAAATCATGCGCGAAGTCGCCGCTGAGTTTGAGAACCCAGTAATGCTTTACTCTATTGGTAAAGATTCGTCGGTACTTTTGCACTTAGCGCGTAAAGCATTTTACCCTGCAAAAATTCCGTTTCCGTTATTACACGTAGACACCAACTGGAAGTTTCGTGAAATGATCGAGTTTCGCGACCGTATAGCTAAAGAATACGGCTTTGACCTACTGGTACACAAAAATCCAGAAGGCATTGAAATGGGCGTAGGCCCGTTTACGCATGGCTCGGGTAAACATACCGACATAATGAAAACCCAAGGCTTAAAACAAGCGCTAGATAAATACGGCTTTGATGCTGCATTTGGTGGTGCACGCCGCGACGAAGAAAAGTCACGCGCAAAAGAGCGTGTTTATTCGTTTCGCGACAAACACCACCGTTGGGACCCTAAAAACCAACGCCCAGAGCTTTGGAATACCTACAACAGCCAAGTTAATCCGGGTGAGAGCATTCGTGTTTTCCCATTATCTAACTGGACCGAGCTTGATATTTGGCAATACATTTATCAAGAAAACATCGAAATGGTGCCATTGTACCTAGCTAAAGATCGCCCAGTAGTTGAACGCGACGGTACTTTGATTATGGTTGACGATGAGCGTATGCCTCTTAATGAAGGTGAAGTACCGCAAATGAAATCGGTACGTTTTCGTACATTAGGCTGCTACCCACTTACCGGTGCAGTTGAATCAACAGCCAGTACTTTAACCGAAATCATCGAAGAAATGCTGCTATCTACGTCATCTGAACGTGAAGGTCGTGTTATTGACCATGATTCAGCCGGCTCAATGGAGAAGAAAAAACGTGAGGGGTATTTTTAATGTCTAGCCAAAATAACGATACATTTAACGAAGTAAAAGAAATAGGCATAGACGCCTACCTAGCACGCCAACAAGACAAAAGCTTATTACGCATGCTTACTTGTGGCAGCGTAGATGACGGTAAATCAACACTGATTGGCCGCCTACTGCACGACAGCCACCAAATTTATGAAGATCAGCTAGCAGCCCTTCATAAAGATAACGAAAAAGTAGGTAATGCAGGTGAAGATCTTGACCTTGCTTTATTAGTTGATGGCCTACAAGCTGAGCGTGAACAAGGTATTACCATTGACGTAGCGTACCGTTACTTTTCAACGGCTAAGCGTAAATTTATTATTGCCGACACGCCTGGGCACGAGCAATACACGCGCAACATGGTAACTGGTGCATCAACAAGCGATGTCGCCATTATTTTGGTTGATGCGCGTTACGGCGTACAAGTACAAACTAAGCGCCATAGCTTTATTTGTGACTCGCTG
The DNA here is from genome assembly GCF_016598755.1 of Pseudoalteromonas sp. LC2018020214. Lineage (NCBI taxonomy): Bacteria > Pseudomonadati > Pseudomonadota > Gammaproteobacteria > Alteromonadales > Pseudoalteromonadaceae > Pseudoalteromonas > Pseudoalteromonas sp. LC2018020214. The sequence goes on along the minus strand of NZ_CP066804.1, from coordinate 256,579 downwards.
GGCATTAAACAGTTTGTTGTTGCCGTTAATAAAATGGATATCGTTGATTTTGACGAAACCGTGTATGAAAAAATTAAGGCCGATTACCTTAAATTTGCTGAGCAACTTAACGTATCAAACATTAAGTTTGTGCCTATGTCGGCGCTTAAAGGCGACAACGTAGTAACACGCTCTGCACATACACCGTATTACACCGACAAGCCGCTACTAGAATTACTAGAAGATTCGCCAGCAGCCGAAACAGATACAGGCTTTGAAGCGCGCCTACCTGTGCAATATGTCGTGCGTCCTAACTTAAACTTCCGTGGTTTTCAGGGCACACTGACATCGGGCAAGATGCACGTAGGCGATGCTATAAAAGTATTACCGTCGGGTAAAACATCAAGCATTAAAGAAATTGTTACCTTTGATGGCAATTTAGATAGCGCCGAAGCAGGCCAAGCAATTACCGTTACCCTAAATAACGAGATTGATATTAGCCGAGGGGATGTAATAGTACCTGCAAATTCAACGGCCGCTGTTACTAACCAGTTGCAAGCTAAAATTGTGTGGATGCATGAATCGCCATTAGTGTTAGGTAAAAGCTATAACCTAAAACTAGGTAGCAAAAACACCTCAGCTATTGTTAAAAAAATTGATTACACAATTGATGTAAACACGCTTGAGCACGGCACTAGCGACTCATTACAGCTAAACGAAATTGCGATTGTAACGCTTGAACTAACCGAAACTATTTTGGCAGACGAGTACCACAGCAATCACGAAACAGGCTCGTTTATCCTAATCGATCGCTTATCAAACCTAACGGTTGCTGCGGGTATGATTGAGCAAGTACTGCAAAGCCAAACAAAGCAAAGTAACTTTAGCGAATTTGAAGTTGAATTTAACAGCTTAGTACGCAAGCACTTTCCGCATTGGCAAGCGCTTGATATTTCTAAGTTATAAGTTAACTTTAGCCTGTTAGGAATTTAAAAGCATGGTAGAACAGCTCGTTTTAACAGGCATTATGCTTACCTTAGTCGGGTGCCTTTTTGGCACCCGTATTAATCCAGCATGGTTATTTGTAAGCGCTATTGGCACCAGCTACTTAGCCGGGCTAATCGATCTTGAAAGTATGTTAGTTAACTACGCTAACCCGTCGCTTATCACTTTAGTGCTATTGGTGTTAGTGTCGACCGCAATAGAAAAAACCACCCTAATTCAAAAGTTAGCGCAATCGCTATCTAAAGGTAGTTTAGTAAAATCGGTAACAAAATTGGGGTTATCAACCGCCTTTTTATCATCGTTCACTAACAATACCGCAGTTGTTGCATCGCTTATTACCGCAATAAAAGACAACCCTAATCACTCCCCTTCAAAGCTATTATTACCGCTGTCGTACACTGCTATTTTGGGCGGCACCATTACGCTTATTGGTACATCAACCAACTTAATCGTTAATGGTTTTGCAGTAGATGCGGGCATGGAACCGCTGGGCTTTTTTGACTTTACCTTAGTGGGTTTAGGCGCGTTAAGCGTAGGCCTAATTACCATTTTAGTGATGCTTAAATACTTACCCGACAACGGTAAAAGCGACCAAGAAGTCGTGCCTTTTTACCTAGAAGGTAAAGTACAAGCAAGCTCAAAATTAATAGGCCAAACCGTAGAAGAAAACGGCCTGCGTGATTTAAAAGACTTATTCCTCGCGGAAATCATTCGCGACGGGAGCCGTATTTGCGCAGTCACCCCGCAGCAAATTATTCAAAAAGACGACGTGCTGCTGTTTGTAGGTGACATAAAATCGGTGCCATTACTTACCCGTTTCGACGGTTTAAAAGTAGTGCACGAGAATCATCAAAAAGACATAGAACACTTAGTAGAAGTAGTCGTAAGTCAATCTTCAAAATTTATTGGCAAAACCGTAAAAGAAGCCCGCTTTAGAGAGCAGTTTCATGCTGCTGTTATTGCCATTCGCCGTGGGCACGACCGTTTACAAGGCGGTCTTGGGCAAGTGCAATTACAAGCTGGCGACTCGTTAATACTCGCCCCAGGCAAAAACTTTTACACCTTGCCTAATTTAAAGCGCGAATTTGTGTATATTTCAGGGTTTGACTTACAAGCCCACCTTGCACCTAAGCAATCAAATATTGTGCTACTAAGCTTTGCCGCAGTACTGGGTTTAAGCATTATTGGCATAGTGCCGCTGGTTAAAGGCTTATTAGTATTACTGATTGGCTTAATGCTCAGCGACACCATAAAACTTAACGAAGTAAAACGCCGTTTTCCTATCGAGTTATTAGTGGTAGTAGGCAGCGCCATTGGCCTTGCTAAATTAATGATAGGCACCGGACTTGCCGGGCAAATATCCGACGCTCTATTTATGGTACTTGGGGATTTTGGCCCGTACGGCGCATTTATTGCCATATTTTTAATGACCGTATTATTTACCGAGCTTATAACTAACAACGCAGCTGCTGCCTTATCGTTCCCTGTTGCTTACTCGCTCGCGGTTGGTTTTAATGTAGACCCGCTACCGTTTATTATGGCGGTTGCCTTTGGCGCATCAGCCAGCTTTATATCGCCATTTGGGTATCAAACTAACCTAATGGTTTATAGCGCGGGTAACTATCGCTTAAAAGATTACATAGTGATGGGCTTACCCCTTTCAATTATTTATTCAATCACGGTATTAACCCTGATCCCGCAGGTATTTCCGTTTTAATACCAGCGCTCACAGCATAAGAGACTCTCACTATGGATGAAAATATAGTTTGGCATAACTACGCAACGACAAAAGCACAGCGTAGTGAGCAAAAAAAACATAAGCCCGCTATTTTATGGTTTACCGGCTTTTCAGGCTCTGGCAAAAGCACCGTAGCAAACGCACTAGAAGCGGCGCTTAATCAGCAAGGTACGCACACTTACCTGCTCGATGGCGACAACTTACGCCACGGTTTATGTAAAGATCTAGGCTTTAGCGACGAAGACCGCATTGAAAACATTCGCCGCGTAGGCGAAACCGCAAAACTAATGACCGACGCTGGCTTGTTAGTACTTACTGCGTTTATATCGCCTTTTAGAGCGGAGCGCGATATGGTGCGCAGCTTAGTAGATGATGGCGAATTTATCGAAGTATTTATCGATACCCCACTGGATGTATGCGAAAGTCGCGATCCAAAAGGCTTATACAAAAAAGCCCGCGCAGGGGAGATAAAACACTTCACTGGTATCGATTCAAGCTACGAAGTGCCAAACAATCCAGAAATAATTTTAGATACAAGTAAAAACACCCTAGACCAATCGGTTACACAACTGATAACGTATCTAAAACAAAAGCACATAATATAGGTTAACCCCATGAATCAAACCGAACTGCTAGAAGAAACCCTCATCCTTGCCCGCAAAGCAGGCCAAGCGATAATGGGAATTTACGAAAAGGACTTTAACGTTGAGTACAAAGCCGATGAAAGCCCCGTAACCGACGCCGATTTAGCAGCTCATAAACTGATTGTGGCAGGGCTTCAACAGCTCACACCCGACATTCCAATACTCAGTGAAGAAAACGCCGACATAAGCTGGGATGTACGCCAAACGTGGAAAAGCTACTGGTTAGTTGACCCAATCGACGGCACTAAAGAATTTATTAAAAAGAACGGTGAATTTACCGTAAACATCGCCCTAATTAAAAACGGCATTCCTATTTTAGCCGTAGTTGATGCACCCGCCCTTGGCGTATCGTACTTAGCCGCCGAAGCCATTGGCGCATTTAAAGATAAAGGCGATGAGCGAATTGAGCTTAAAGTAACGACCAAATCTAATAAAGGGTTAATTCGAGTTGTAGGCAGCCGCTCCCACCCATCACCCGATTTAGCCGAGTTTGTAAAACGCTTTGACGAGGTTGAAATGGTGTCTAAAGGCAGCTCACTAAAACTCTGTTTAGTCGCTGAGGGCAGCGCCGATATTTACCCGCGCTTAGGTCCAACTTGCGAATGGGATACAGGCGCAGGCCATGCAATCGCCGAAATAGCCGGTGCTAAAGTGACTAAGCTTGATGGCAGCCCGCTTATTTATAACACCAAAGATGAATACTTAAATCCGTATTTTATTGTGAGTGCGATAGAAGAGTAAGCGCAGTTTTAAGTGGTTAGCTATCGGTTGTTAAAAAGACAATTGGTAGCTTTTTCTCTTCATATTATGAAAAGGTGACAACTACACGTTGAGAAGACTATTACCCTGTTGAAAGCGCTTATTATATGCCTTTAGTTTGCAGGCTTATTTCTGTATCTTCGCAACTTTCTTAACAAGTGTTCGGGATCTTCGTCAGAGCCTTTAGCTCTCAAATATTCTTCGGCTATTTCATATTTCGAACGTTTTTTCTTTTTGTTACCAATGGCTTCCATAGATAATGTCATCTCTAAAAATTTAACGTCTTCCTTTTTTGCTTCTCGCCCAGAAAAGTTTCCAATACCTTTAATGGGCTTCCCATAAAATGATTCTTCAAGATCAACTTTACCAGCTTGTAACATATACACTTCATAAATCTCTGATATTTTTAGTAGTAATTCAGGTGGTGGGTAAATCCCAAATTCCATAAAATATGCAAGTTTACCAAGTGGATTTTCCGACTCTATAGGGCGATTACTTTCTAAATTTAACTCACTATAAAAATGTTTATTGAGGTACTTCCACGCCTCCTCTAATTCATTAATGGTTTGCTCATTAATATCTAGATATTTACTCTTCATAGCCAACCTTTAAAATATTACTGTAAAAATAAATGCAGCAATTATGCTACCTAAAGTATTTAACGCTAATATACCACTTGGTTTCTCGTACCACTTTATTGAATTATTACTCATACTATTCCCCCTTAATTAGTTAAGTAATAATTATTAATTAAATAAACCTAATAAGTAAGGACACTCAAGCTTCTAGATATCCGTTGCCACACCTATTCAGATAAAATCTAAAAAACTATAAAATAAAGTAAGAATTGACGGGAGCTATGGCGTGTTGGGTTTATTACTTTAGGTCTTGTTTTTCGTTTAGGACGAAAGCCAAAAAGAATGATCTAATCCAATTTACTAAGTACTTACCCCTCATTGCACACTTTTTAAAAGCTACAACCCTCAACGGTTTTGCTGGGCGATAAACGCAAGCGAATGCTGGTTAAATAAGTCAGGGCGTTCCACATTGCAGACATGGCCGCAATGGTGAATAGTTTGCAGTACGCTATTTTTATGACGCTTAACCATTTCTTTAACAGGGCCAAGGAACATATGATCTTCCTTACCCATAATGTAAAGAATGGGAATATCAATGTCTTTTTCTTTGAAGTATTGCATTAAAGGATTTACGTCCATGGCTAATTTAAACCATTTTATAAACTCTTTTTGGCACAAGCGTTTTGCTTCACGAACAAACAAAAGTCGAGATTCTTTATGACGCTTTTTCGGCATCATAATAAAAGCAAATAAGCGATACAGCCACATATAAGGCAAGAAGTGTTTAAAAGTATTGCCTAAATAAACCAATGTATTACTGCGGGTATTAAAACGAGTAACCGCTCCACCTAGCACCATGCTAGAAACATATTGCGGCGCAATTTCAGCAATATTTCGAATGAGTATTGTGCCCAATGAAATACCAACAAAGTGTGCGCTGGTGATATTGTTATGATCTAACACATCGATAATGTCTCTAGAGACATTATTAAATGAATAATTATTATCAACAAAGTTTTGTACTAAGTTATTCGATTTACCGTGACCACGAAGATCTAGCAACAACACATTATATTCTTTTTTATAGGCTTTAAGCTGACGAAACCAAATTGCCGAACTACCACCTGCTCCATGGACAAATACAACCCATGTTTTACTGGTTTCGTGCGCAAAAGTAGTATGGAAGAGAATCTCTTTGCTCATTACAGTTAGTGGCCTATTTACTTCGTTTGGCATATTCAATTGCAGGAAGTATAACGGAGTTTAATAAAAATCGCTTATGAAGTTCAGATCAATGGCTTCTACTTAACAGCTTTTGGGAGCAGACTTTGATTTTTAAATGAAAACCAATAAAAATAACCAGTCCCTAGTTTTGCGTTATGAAAACCGCCTACCTCGGCCTTGCTGCTCGCGTGACACTATAGCGTGTTGGGTTTCGCTGCGCTCTAACCAACCTACTTTAAAATTATAATGTGGTGCTGCCGCTTAAGGGTGTTGCTCACTTTTACACCGCTGTTTCGTATTCATGACACTTACCCTTCAATTTGGTCTAATTAATTAGTCTACAAATCCTCTCAAAACATGAAATTTTTAGCTAAAAACTATATTCTTGCGCGCGATTATTATTTAAATAATGGATAAACACACACATGACAACATCTCAAGATGCAACGCTTTCAAATGCATCAACAACAGGTGCACACACACCTTCAAACACACCCACTTCTAAATGGAACCTGCACGATACGCAGTGGACTTTAAGCCTTTTTGGTACCGCCGTTGGTGCGGGTATTTTATTTTTACCTATTAATATTGGCATTGGCGGTTTTTGGCCGTTAATTATTTTGGCATGCTTAGCATTTCCAATGACCTTTTGTGCACACCGTGGATTAGCGCGTTTTGTACTTTCATCAAAAAATAAAGATGCCGATTTTACCGATGTAGTTGAAGAGCACTTTGGTGTGACTGCGGGGCGGTTAATTTCTTTATTATACTTTTTATCTATATTCCCAATTTTGCTTATTTACGGTGTGGGCTTAACTAATACCGTTGATAGCTTTATGGTTAATCAAATGGGGATGGAATCACCTTCTCGCGTGTTGCTTTCGGGTGTATTAGTTGCAGGTATGATTAGCTTAATGATGGGCGGAGAGCGCTTAATGCTGCGTGCCTTTGCTATTTTAGTTTATCCGCTTGTGGGTATATTGTTCTTTTTATCACTTTATTTAATCCCAAGCTGGCAAATGCCAGATATGACAATGCCTGAAATGGGCAGCTTTGGAAAAACGTTGTGGTTATCGATTCCTATTATTGTGTTTTCGTTTAGCCACGCAGCGGCTATCTCAAGCTTTGTAAACGTGCAACGCGGTCACTACGGTGAACAAGCTACACATAAGTCTGAGGCGATTTTAAAGCGCACTAGCTTACTACTTATTACCTTTGTACTGTTATTTGTGTTCTCTTGCGTGCTGTCGCTTACAGGCGAGCAAATGGTAGCGGCTAAAGCCGCTAACGTATCGGTTTTATCCTACCTTGCTAATATTACTGATAACTCGTTTATTGCCACACTTGGGCCGCTTGTTGCCTTTATTGCTATTACATCGTCGTTTTTGGGTCACTTTTTAGGGGCGCGTGAAAGCTTTACGGGTTTAGTAACTAAACAAACAAGCTTAAGCGCAAAAGCGGCTGATAAAATTGGTGTGTTAATTATGTTTTTAGCTATTTGGTTTTGCGCTGTTAAAAACCCAAGTATTTTAGACATGATGGATCAGTTATCGGGCCCTATCATCGCGATGATTTTATTCATCATGCCAATGATCGCAGTTTATAAAGTGCCTGCACTTCATAAATACCGCAACCGTTTAAGCACGCTATTTATATTAGCGGTTGGCTCACTTGCTGTATTTGCACTTATTTACAGCATGATTAATTAATACGCTATATATTCAAAAGCCCAGCTAAGTTAATTAGCTGGGCTTTTTTGTTTGTACGCTTTGTCTCAAATTATTTTTTTATAGTGTGGGTTCTGGCATGTTAAGTACAAATTAGCCTAAAAATAGCCCAACTATGCAATACAATAAATTATTACTAATAAGCGCATGTTTGCTCGCAACACTATTTGTAAGCCCTTTAGTTAAAGCCTCAGAACCTCCAATAATTTTATCAATGAAAGAGCGCGCAGCGTTTATAGATAAAATAACTGAGCTTAGAATCAATAGCTTAATGCCCTCGTTAATGAAGCAGCACAACACTGATATGTGGCTTCTTATAAGCCGAGAATACAATGAAGATCCAATATTAAAAACAATGCTGCCTGCAACATGGCTTTCAGCCAGACGCACCACCATTTTGCTATTTGCACTTAATAAGCAAGGTGGGGTTGATGCTTACGCTATTGCGCCTTATAAAATAGGTAATGTATTTAAAAAAGGCTGGGATAAGCAAACACAACCTAGCCAGTGGCAGGCGCTCAATACGCTTATTGAGCAATACAAACCTCGCAACATTGCGCTTAATACTTCTACCGACTGGGCACATGCCGATGGCCTTGTGCTAGGCGATTACAAAACCTTAATGGCTAACTTACCCGCCACTTATCACAATAAAATAATTTCTGCAGAGCCGCTTGGTGTTGCGTGGTTAGAACAACGCATTCCTGAAGAAGTTGAAATGTATAAACATATTGTGGCTATTGCTCATCATATTATTGCAGAGGGGTTTTCGGGTAAAACAATTACGGTGGGTGAAACAACTAGCGATGACTTGGTATGGTGGTTTAGAGAGCGCGTAAAAGAGCTAAAACTACAAACATGGTTTCATCCAAGCGTTGCTATTCAACGCGCCGATGCGAAGTCGTTTAATCATGAAGAAAGCTTTACCAATGGCTACGATGATAACGTTATACAAGCCGGTGATTTACTTCATGTCGATTTTGGTATTACTTATTTACGTTTAAATACCGACACGCAGCAACATGCGTATGTGCTCAAAGAAAACGAAACGAGTGCGCCTAGTTACTTAGTTGAAGCACTAAAAAGCGGTAATAAACTCCAAGATATATTTACCAATCAATTTGCGGTAGGAAAAACCGGTAATGAAGTTTTAGCTGCAGCACGAAAAGCCGCTATTGCTCAGGGATTAAAACCCACTATTTATACTCATCCTCTTGGCTTTCATGGTCATGCTGCTGGTACTACATTAGGTATGTGGGATTCTCAGCAAGGTGTACCGGGAGATGGGGACTATCCGCTACATTTAAATACGGCTTACTCAATTGAGCTTAACAATGCGGTGTTTATAAAGCCGTGGAATAAAGAAATAAGAATAATGCTAGAGGAAGATGCTATTTTTGATAAAAGCGGTGTCTGGTATTTAAATGGCCGACAAACACAATTATTGCTTATAAAATAAAGCAAAAAAATGGCGCTCACTGAGCGCCATTTTTAATTTAATTCGTTGCTATTATTCTGTATCTGGCAGGTTACGGCCATAGAATATTTCTTGCATTTCGCGAGTCAGCTTAGAGCGAATTTCGTCTTCTTCTTCATCCGATAACTCATCAGTAGAAAGGCCGAATAAATAGGTATTTAAGTCGGTTTCTTTTAACATCATTTTAGTATGGAACAGGTTTTCTTGATACACGTTCACGTCCATCATTTGGTACGCTTCTTTGGTATCTTCTGTCATGAAGTTTTGAATCGAGCTAATAGCATGATCAATGTAGTGCTTAACACCGTTTATGTCGCGGGTAAAACCACGTACGCGGTAGTCTATTGTTACTACGTCTGACTCAAGGCTATGAATTAAGAAGTTTAACGCTTTAAGTGGCGAAATAATGCCACAGGTAGATACTTCAATATCAGCACGGAATGTACAAATACCATCATCAGGGTGAGCTTCTGGGTATGTGTGTACACAAATGTGGCTTTTATCTAGGTGTGCAACAACTGAATCAGGTAATGGGCCTGGTGCTTCGTCAGCATCGTAATTTTGCTGCTCTTCTACTGGTTCTTCTGAAACCAAAATAGTTACACTTGCGCCTTGCGGTTCATAATCTTGGCGCGCTACATTTAAAATGTTAGCACCAATAATATCAACAACTTCACCTAAAATATCGGTTAGTCTATCTGCACTGTACTGCTCATCGATATATTCAATATATTCTTTACGTTGTTGCTCGGTCTTTGCGTAACAAATATCATAAATACTAAAGCTTAAACTTTTGGTTAAATTGTTAAAGCCATGAAGTTTAAGTTTATCGAAGGGTTTGTTCATAATAAACCAACCTATAAATTAGTGGGTTCTGCACCTGCAGAATGAAAAGTTCGCGGATTTTATACGAATTTTCCTCGTGGAAAAAGCGTTATTTTGCTTGATCTTGCACAACTTCGTGGCTATGCGTAATTTCTACTGTTTTATCAAGCATTAATGCAACCGAGCAATACTTTTCAGCAGAGAGTGAAACTGCACGTGCAAGGTGCTTTTCAGACACATTATTGCCTTTAACAACAAAGTGTAAGTTGATTTTGGTAAACACGCGCGGTGCTGTTTCGGCGCGTTCTGCACTGAGTTGCACTTGTACGTCTGAAAAATCTTGTTTAGCTTTTTTTAAAATACTAACCACATCAACTGATGAGCAACAGCCAACTGACATTAAAACCATTTCCATTGGGCTTGGTGCTGCGCTATCGCTGCCGCCATCAAACACAACATTGTGGTTAGAATTAGAACGGCCAATAAACGTATCGCCTTCAACCCATTTTACATTTGCTTGCATTGTTATATCTCAAAAAAATATTTTCTTGATTGTAAGCAACTTAGCCGTAGTTGCAAATGAAAATGCAACGCAGGGCTATAAAATGGCTAAGATTGTTGTGCTAATGCGCTATCAAAGAGGTTTTTCACTAAACCTGCAAATTCATCTATAAAAGCATGCTGTTCAACCGTGACAGGCTGTGAGGTGATGCTGCTGAGGACTTCTTCTAAATCGTAAACTATGCCATCAACTTCACGTACAATTTGACTACGCTGCTCTGTGTTGAGGTCTGTGTGCTGCTCGCAAATAAGCATCACATTTTGTGCAATAACGTCTTCGATTAATTCCATTACTGTTGGAGCGCCTGGTTTTATTTCGCCTGGCTTCTCAAACAATGCTAAATTTTGAGTTAGATACATGATCAAATCATCGTACCCTTGCCTATCTAAAACCATTATGCGAACCACCTAAATATATTTAATTATGCTGATTTAAGCAGAAAGAGTCGATAATTACTAGCCTTGTACGATAGCAATACAAAAAAAGCAGCCGAAGCTGCTTTTATAATGATTAAGTAGTATTACTACTTAATCTATTTTTAAGCCTGGGCTTAGTGTTGCTGGCATCGCTACTTTTTCAAGCTCTACTGAAGCAACTGGGTATGCACAGTAATCAGCTGCGTAATACGCGCTTGCTCTGTGATTGCCCGATGCGCCAATACCACCAAATGGTGCTGCGCTTGATGCGCCAGTAATTGGGCGATTCCAGTTAACAATACCAGCGCGAATACGACGTAAAAAATGGTCGTAATCTGCTGCACTATCACTTAATAAACCAGCCGATAAACCAAAGGTTGTATCGTTTGCTTTATCAATGGCTTGGTCAAAGTCGTCAAAGCGGAATACTTTTAAAAGTGGTCCAAAATGCTCTTCATCTGGGAAGTCACTAATATTTGTACACTCAATAATACCTGGTGTTACAAAACCGGTATTGACTGTGTGCTCAAGCTCTACTAATACTTGAGCGCCAAGCTCAACAAGCTCGTTTTGCGCTTTAACCATGCCCGCTGCTGCCGCTGATGAGATCATAGAGCCCATAAATGGCTGGTCTGCATCATCGTAGTTACCTACTTTAATCGCTTTAGTTGCAGTGATAAGGCGCTCTAAAATTGCATCGCCTTTGCTACCTTTAGGTAAAAACAGTTTACGTGCACATGTACAACGCTGGCCGCTTGAGATAAACGCTGATTGAATAATATCGTGAACAACCGCTTTAGTGTCTTCAACGTCAGTAATAATAAGTGGATTATTACCACCCATTTCTAGCGCTAAAATTTTACCCGGTTGACCCGCAAACTGTTCATGTAAAATATGACCAGTACGCGAAGAACCCGTAAAGAACAAGCCATCAATACCTTTGTGAGCAGCAAGAGCTTTACCCGTTTCTACTTCACCTTGAACTAGGTTAATTACACCGGCTGGTAAGCCTGCTTTTTCCCACAGTTTAAGCGTAAGCTCGGCAACTTTAGGAGTCAGTTCAGACGGTTTAAATACAACCGTGTTACCTGCTAAAAGCGCTGGCACAATGTGGCCGTTAGGTAAGTGACCCGGAAAGTTATACGGACCAAACACAGCTACAACCCCATGTGGCTTATGACGAATCATCGCACGGCCAAGTGGCATTGCGTTTTCTACATCGCCAGTGCGCTCTAAAAATGCTTTTTCAGAAATGGCAATTTTACCAACCATAGCACCCGCTTCTGTGCGAGTTTCCCACAGTGGCTTACCTGTTTCTTGTGCGATAGTAATAGCGAGCTCTTCGCTGTTTTCTTTTAATTGCGCTGCGAATGCTTTAATTATTTCTAAACGCTCAGTAAAGCTTTTATCAGCCCATACATAAAACGCTTCGCGCGCTGCATTTACTGCGGTGTCTACTTGCGCCGCAGTTGCTGATGATGCCTGCCAAATAACGTCGTTATTTGCAGGATTTACTGAATTAAATTCTGTGCCTTGGCCTTGTGACCATTGACCATTAATAAATTGTGCAGGATGAGTCATATACTTTCTCCTAAATTAAATCGTGGTTGCACTAACAATATCGCCAGTTTGCAAATGCAATGCATCTGCTACTTCTTGCGATAAAATAAGGCTTTTTGCGCGCTCGTCAAATGTCATTGGTGCAACGGTTGCTCTAAAATCTTCAAGCTTTTCGTTAGCTAGTAACACCATGGTGTCGCCAGTCATTTCGCCAATTTCAACGTTAAAGTTATTTGCATTACGAATCGTCGCAATGTTATCTACTTTTGCTTCAACCGTTGGGCCGCCGTCAAAAATGTCTACGTAGCCATTAAACGTAAAGCCTTCGCTTTTTAATAACTCGATTGCTGGGCGTGTGTTGTCGTGTACTTTACCTATTACGGCTTGCGCATCTTTACTTAGCAAATTTACATAAATTGGGTATTTAGGCATTAATTCAGCAATGAAAACCTTTTGGCCAATACCTGTTAGGTAGTCGGCTGTTGGAAAATCCATTGAGAAAAAGTGCTCTTCAAGCCACTGCCAAAAAGGGCTACTGCCGTTTTCGTCAGACACACCGCGCATTTCTGCAATCACTGTTTGTGCAAAACGCTCTTGATGCTGCTTTATAAACATAAAGCGCGCTTTTGAAAGTAGCTTACCGTTACAATTTTTACGATAGCCATCTTTTAAAAACAATGTGCAAAGCTCTGTAGCGCCTGTGTAGTCGTTACATAGCGTTAAAATATCAACCGCTTTGTATACGTCTAATGTGCGCGAAGAGTGAATCACTTTACTTAAGTGATAATGATAAAATGCATCATCAAGCCCTACCGCAGCTTCAATTGCAGACGTACCTACAACATCACCGGTTTCGCTATCTTCAAGAACAAACAGGTAGCCTTCGTCACCGGGTTGTGACGTTTGCTTAGCAAATGAACTTACAGAATGGTCTATTTTCTTTTGCAATAGTTCTTCGTTTAATGGCAAAGACGTAAAACCATGCCCAGATTCGTGGGCAATTTTCAGTAATGCTGAGTAATCATTTTGCTGGATTGGGCGAAGGATCATCATGAGTCCGCTTGCTCCCTTATAAATAACGGTAAATAGGAATTGCAGGGCAAGCGGTGCTTGCCCTTAATTGGTTGGCTTAAGTCGCTTATGCGTTTACTACGCTTGCTACTGCTTTTTCAAAGCGTGCCATACCTTCGCGAATGTCCGCTTCAGGAATTACTAAAGATGGAGTGAAACGTACTACGTCTGCACCGGCAACTAGTGACATAAGGCCTTGCTCAGTACCTGCCACTAAAAACTCTTTTGCACGACCTTTGTATTGCTCGTTCACTACTGCACCAATTAATAAACCTTGGCCACGGATTTCGCTAAATACGTTGTATTTTTCGTTAACCGCGCTAAGTAGTTCATTAAATAATGCGGCTTTTTCTTTTACGCCAGCCAGTACTTCTGGGGTATTTACTGTATCAAATGCAGCTTCTGCAACAGCACACGCAAGCGGGTTACCGCCATAAGTAGAACCATGTGTGCCTACTTTAAGGTGCTGTGCAATTTCAGTTGTTGTGATCATAGCGCCAATAGGAAAACCGCCGCCAAGTGCTTTAGCCGAAGTTAAAATATCAGGTACTACGTTTAAGCCTTGGTATGCGTATAAATCGCCAGTACGGCCAACACCTGTTTGAACTTCATCAAAAATAAGCAGTGCGTTATGTTTAGTACATAAATCGCGAACACCTTGAGCAAACTCATCAGTTGGTGAAACAATACCGCCTTCACCTTGAAGAGGTTCCATCATTACGGCACATGTTTTATCGCTGATAAGTGCTTCAAAAGCAGCAAGGTCATTGTAATCGCAATGTACAATGTCGCCAGGCTTAGGGCCAAAACCATCTGAATATGCAGCTTGGCCGCCAACAGTTACGGTAAAGAATGTGCGACCGTGGAAACCTTTGTTGAACGCGATGATTTGTGATTTTTCTGCGCCAAACTTATCAAGTGCAAAACGACGTGCTAATTTAAGCGCGGCTTCGTTTGCTTCTGCGCCAGAGTTGGCAAAGTAAACTTTTTCAGCAAATGTCGCATCAACCATTTTTTTAGCTAGGCGAAGTGCCGGCTCATTGGTCATTACGTTAGATAAATGCCAGATTTTTTCGCCTTGCTCTTTTAATGCGCCTACTAATGCAGGGTGGCAATGGCCAAGACAGTTAACTGCAATACCACCAGCAAAGTCGATAAACTCTCGACCTTGTTGATCCCATACGCGAGAGCCTTCGCCTCGAACAGGAATTACGCTTGAAGGTGCGTAGTTAGGAACCATTACGTGATCAAATAATTCGCGATTGACTGTCATTTTATTTCCTCTTAATTGTGAGCAACACAAAACATCAAAATAGGTGTTTGGTTAATATTTGTAACCAACTTTATAGGCAAGATCAGTAACCTGATAATTGCGCAAAATTGCTTTGTGGTTCAATTTTCAGACGCACATTATTTCAGAATTACTTATATCTGTCTCGTTAAAAACTTTCATGTATCCCTTGAAAATAAAGGGCTAAAGATATTATTTCATAGATAGTGAATAACTATTTGCATAGCTATTTATGCTTATTTTTAGGCAACTAACCGCATGAGTACAGAGGCGCACACGCTTTAATCGGCAAATATGTAATATAACAATAAGATGAAAATGAATGGTTAGTCGCAAAAAAATTAACAAAAAATTCAGATTTTTAGTCAATTTGAATAGCTAAATTGGTAAAATTACTCGATTGGAGGGTTTTTAGTTCCGTTTTAGTGAACTTAAAGTGCGAAAACCAGCTTAGAGCTTCATCAGGTTCAATAAGTTGATGTTCTTTTAAATTAAGATATTGAGAATAGCACCGTGCCTTTAGCATTACTTCTGTTAATGGCAGTAATGTATCGCCCTTATCTACCCCATTTACTAGCTGCTGCATTACCCCTTTAAACGGTAAATATTTAAAAGCCATTTTGTCTATTACCTTAGCGCTTACTTCTATCGATTTATTGCTAAGTAGAGTGGTTAAAAATAACGGGTCGGGCTGTAGCTCTAATAATGCGGTGTGTAAATCTTTTTGGTTTTCATTTCGGGCTAGCTGTACTTTACGTTGCCATATTTGCTCAAACGTTTTTAAGTACAAGCGCACTAATGCAATTCGCCCTACATCTAAAAGCATACCAAGGGTAAATGCATGAACGTCATTTACATTGTTAATTTGTGCAATTTTTTGCGCAGCAATGGCGTTTGCCATGGCACTGTCACGTAAACGACGTTTTAATAACGAAAATGGTTCGGTGCTATGTGGCATCCAATGGCGGGCAGCAAATGTAGGAATAACTAGCTGTAAGTTATCAAGGCCAATATAACGAAGGGCGAGCGATGGCTTATCTACTTTTACAGACGTGTTTTTACTACGTTGATTACGATAGTAAGGTAAATTAACGAGCGTTACTAACTCCCTACCCAACCAGCTTATATCATTAACCAATGGCTCTAAACGCCCTACCGACGCTGACTTTACCGCTAATATATCGAGTATATTGGCAATACCATCTTCAATACCTATGGTGCTATGAATTACGCCATCTATATCTTCGAGCTGCTTATATATAGCTGTTTCAATTGTTTTGTGCAGTTGCTCACTGGCTTGAGCGCGGTACTTATGATGTGCAGTACTGCTTTGCTGGCGTTTATTCTGTGCGGCCACTTCAACCTGAAGCAAGGTACGCTGCTTCATGGGTTCGCCGTAATCTATATCTAATGTATGAATGAAACCAATTTGCTGATGCGCAAAGCTATGCCCAAGCAATAAGTCATGAGCTCGTTGGCTTAGTATTTTGGCAGTACGCTGCTGGGCTACAAGTTCAGTCATGACATCCATTAATAAAGTATAAAATGCTATGTGTATTATAACATTAGAAGCGAGTTAAAAAGTTATCAAGCAGTTCTAAGCCTTGAGCAGTTAAAATAGCTTCGGGATGAAACTGCACACCTTCGATAGCAAGTTCATTGTGTAACAACCCCATAATTTCGTCAAACTCGCCTTGCTCAGTTTGAGTCCATGCGGTTACTTCAAGCTCTTTAGGCAGAGTTTGCGCTTTAACCACTAAAGAATGATAACGACATACCGTTAACGGATTAGCTAAGCCTTTAAACACCCCTTTATTAGTATGAACTATGGGTGATGTTTTACCGTGCATTACTTTTTTAGCACGAATTACATCTCCACCTAAAGCTTGCGCGATAGTTTGATGTCCCAAGCAAATCCCTAAAATAGGATATTGCCCTTTTAGTTGCTCAACAACATTTAGTGAAATACCCGCTTCGTTAGGGGTGCATGGCCCTGGCGATAACACGATGTGCTGCGGGTTCAACTGTTTTATTTGTGCAATGCTTAGCTCATCATTACGTTTTACTAAAACGTCTTGATCTAAACGCTGAAAATATTGCACTAAGTTGTAAGTAAACGAATCGTAGTTGTCGATCATCAACAGCATTACACAACAGACCTTATAAATTATTGACCACTACTTTACACAAGTGGTACTAAGCGCTGCATTCTACCACTATTAATTCGTCAACATAAATGAGGTTTGTTTATCTTATGTTAGAGCTATCTTTAGAAGGAATATTAGAATTATAAAGAAGCCGGCTAAAAAGCCGGCCTTAATGCATTATTGTACGTTTATAACCACTTTACCCAGTGCTTGGCCACTTGCTAAACGATCATGCGCTTTAGCTGTATCTTCTAATGTAAAATCTTGCTCATCAAGTACTGGGCGCATACCGCCAGCTTCTACAATTTGTGCAAGCTTTGCTAGTTTGTCGCCATGATCTTGACGATTAAAGTCGTGGATCATCGGGATAAGCATAAAGATTACGTTTAACGATAACCCTTTAAAGTGTACTGGGCTTAAGTCTACTTCTAATAAAGAAAGCGTTGTAGATATCTGTGCATTTAGCTTTGCTGCAGCAAATGAGTTAGTAAGGTTACCACCACCTACTGTATCAAATACCATGTCAAAGCCCATATTACTGGTGTGTTTTTCAACGTATTGCTCTACAGTTTCGTCTTTAAAGTTAATGCCTGTAGCGCCAAAGCTTTCTATTAGTGCTAGTTGCTCTGCGTTACCGCCAGTTGAGTAAACATCAGCGCCAAAGTGTTTAGCTAGTTGTACTGCTAAATGGCCTACACCACCTGCACCACCGTGCACTAACACTTTTTGTCCTGCTTTTACATTTGCACGTGTTAAGCCTTCGAGTGCTGTAATACCTACTAGTGGAATAGCGGCTGCTTCTTTCATGGTTAGATTTTTAGGTTTGTGAGCAATTAAGCGCTTATCAGCAAGCATAAACTCAGCAAGTGCACCTGGTAAATCGCCTAGGCCACCAGCACAACCGTAAATTTCATCACCTACAGTAAACTCTGTTACACCGTCTCCCACAGCTTCAATAGTGCCCGCAAAGTCCATACCTAAAATGCCTGGTAACTTTGGAGCAAATGGTAAATCGGCACCCATTTGACGAATCATCATATCAATTGTATTTACGCTAGTTGCAGCAATGCGAACCAATACGTTACCTGCGGTTACTTGTGGTTTTGCAACCTCTGCTGCTACAAACTCTTCAGTGCCACCAAAATTATTAATTGTCATTGCTTTCATGAGTGTTGCCTCTATTAGCTGTTTATAGTTAATGTGTAATGAGGTTTCATTGTAGCTTTGCCTTTAATAAATGATAATAAGGCTAAATACACAATCTGTTTCAACATAATATTGAGAATCGAGTATGAATAATGACCACCTTGCTTTGTTTGTACGCATTGCTAATACATATAATATAAGCCTAGCAGGAAGAGAGCTTGATTTATCACCAGCAGTAGCGAGTGCATATATTAGCAAGCTTGAGGAGAACTTAGGAGTACGACTTATTCATCGTACTACGCGCAAGGTGTCGCTGACCGAAGAAGGCGAGGCATTTTTACCTCATGCACAAGAGGTGCTAGCAACATTAGAAACCGCACGCGCCTCGGTAGGTGCAGGAAGCTTAGTGCCGCAAGGTATATTACGTATCACTGCGCCTGCTTCTTTTGGACGCATGCATATAGTCCCTGCCTTAAAAAGCTTTATGCAAAAATACCCAGGGCTGACTATAGATTGCCGCTTTAGCGATACTATTGTTGATTTAGTAGAAGGCGGTTTTGATATTGCAATTCGCGATGCGGCACTTAAAGATTCAAACCTAATTGCTCGCAAACTGGCATCTGATAACCGTATTGTATGCGCATCGCCTGAGTATATAGCTAAAAACGGCTTGCCTAAAACACCGCAAGATTTAGTTAATCATCAAACTATTAACTTAGCCAGTATAGAGAGCTGGGGTTTTAAATCAGGTAAAGACACTCTTAATATTAAAACCAAAGGCGCACTTCGTTTTGATAACGGTGAAGCCGTTCGTGATGCGTGCGTACAAGGGTTAGGTATTACTATTAGTTCAAATTGGTGTAGCTATAAATATTTAGAAGATGGCAGCCTAGTAGAAGTGTTAAAAGACTTTCCGCTGGTAGCTAATGCCGATATTTGGGCTGTATATCCAAGCAATAGATTATTAGCCCCTAAGGTGCGTGCGTTTATCGATCATTTTATTGCCTACTTTGGTGAAGTCCCTTATTGGGAAAAACAGTAACGGCTAAAAAGTAAAAACGGTTGTTTGCGCTACATCAAATTAACGGCTCGATGGTTGAATTATATCTATGTAAGCCCCAGTGTATTGTATGAAAGGCAGTAATTCACTTATACAACTCACTTACTTGTGAGCTCATTTATATCCTACAAAGGAGCGAATATGTTAGGCGAAGACCACTCATTAACAAATGACTTTCCAGAGTACTTAAAGACCATTGCCGAGTTAAATGAAAGCGATACTGAATTTGCAAAAAAAGCAGATAAGTACGACAAGCTAGATAAAGAGATTAGAGTGTTAGAGCTCAAAGATGCGCCCATAAGCGATGAACAAATGCATCTATTAAAACACGAACGTACAGAACTAAAAGATTGGCTATACGAACGCTTGCAGCAAGAGCAGTAATGCAACTAAAAAAAGAGCTCACTGATGAGGTGAGCTCTTTAGATCAACAATGGGTATTTTCTCTAAAACTTTACAAAGCCACCCACAGGTTTCATAAATACACTGCTTGGGCCTGCAAAGGCTTGTGCAAACTCTTCTGATAATTGACTAAATACCGTTACTTTATCCATATCAACTACGCTTAAAAATAGTGGGCCACTTTCGCCCCAACCAGCAAGATGCGCTTTAGCAGCATCTTCATCTTGGTAACGCTCGTAAATATGTACCTTGCGTTTGTCTTCACTTACTGCCCACTCATACATTAAAGTGCCCGCTTCACTTTTAGCCAAAGTAACTAATTGTGCCATTACCAGTAAAAACTCATCGTATTTACCTTCTTTAATTTGGCCTTGTACTGTCCAGCTAACATGATTTTTCATTATGCTTTACCTAATTTAAGCTGTGCTAAAATACTGTCTAACGTATCTACTAGTTGTTGATTTTTAGCATTATCAAGTGCATCAACATGAGGAGGCGCAAAGCGTCCTGTATCGTTATCAAAATACAGGCCTGCGGCATCTTTAAATTCATCACTAAGCGCTGCGCGACAAAAAATATTTGCGCCAATTTTTAAATCCCCACCATCTATAGCGTAAGCGTCTTTTACCATTTTGCTTCCCAGTAACGATTTAGGGTTTACCGATACAACTAATGGCCCAGTATCTTTAAGCTCAAGCCCTAAATGACGCGACCACATAGTAATAGCCAATTTACTTTGTGCATAAGCCGCACTATCAGAAAGTTCAGTGTTACCCATAAGTGCATTTAAGTTAACGCTTGATTGCGCAGCTGATGACACATTAACCACTCGCGAATCATGACCAAGGACAGGTAATAATAGTTTTGTAAGAAGATATGGCGCAATCGTGTTTACAACAAAGCGAGCATCAAGGCCATCAATTGTTGTAGCATCAACTAATTGATAAACGCCTGCATTATTAATAAGTACGTCAAGCTGGTTATTATTTTCGGCCAAATCGGCTAATACATTTTTTGCCAAAGTTTGAACTTGGCTCATATCGCTTAAATCAGCAATATAAGTATGTGTACTTGCCTTTGGGTATTGCTCGGTTAAAGCTACTTGTAGCGCATCGAGCTTTGCTTGGCTGCGGCCATGTAATAATACGGTGTGACCTTGTGCTAATAACATCTTTGCAGTTTCTAGCCCAATGCCATCGGTAGCACCGGTAAGTAAAATTGTTTTGTTCATGTTGATCTCTCCTTACTTTATTTTCGCTATATTAGCACCCCGACTTACTGCTGATAATTAGGCCAATAGTTGAATCAGTTTATAGAATTAATTGATAAAGCTAAGCCTATGTTAGTTAATATAAAAGCATTCCTTTAAAAGGCAGATGAGTGTTTAAGCTGAATATTTTTTATGCTTTTATTTGAATTACTCAGCAATCATAACTATTGTTTTTAAACCACCTTAATAGTAGTATTTATCATATAAATACACTTTTCGAGAAATAACATGAAAGTTTTAGTTACTGGCGGCATGGGTTACATAGGTAGCCACACATGTATTGCATTGCATGAAGCAGGTATTACACCTGTTATTTATGATAACTTGTCTAATGCAAGTGCGCGGGTACTTGACCAACTCGAAAAGATTACGGGTACTCGGTTTGAGTTTATTTTGGGGGACATACAAGACGAGCAACAGTTTAAGCTCGCTCTAAAACACACTAAAGCCGAAGCTGTCTTTCACTTTGCAGCTTTAAAAGCCGTTGGCGAATCTACCGAGCAACCGCTGCGTTATTATCAAAATAACGTGTCGGGAACATTAAGCATGCTACAAAACATGCAAGATGAAGGCGTTAACCATATTATATTTAGCTCATCGGCTACTGTGTACGGCGAGCCAGACTACCTCCCTATTGACGAAAAGCATCCTATACGCGCAACTAATCCTTATGGTTGGACTAAAGTCATGGTTGAACAAGCCATGCAAGACGTATGTAATGCCAACAGTCAATTTATGGGTATTGCGCTTCGTTACTTTAACCCAGTAGGTGCACACCCAAGTGGTTTATTAGGTGAAAGCCCTAATGGTATTCCTAATAACTTAATGCCCTTTATTGCTCAAACTGCAGTAGGTAAACGTGACGTGGTCAATATTTTTGGTGACGACTACGACACCGAAGATGGCACAGGCGTGCGCGACTATATTCATGTTTTAGATTTAGCTAAAGGTCATGTTGCGGCATTTATGCAGCATAAAACAGATACCGCCTTTCATGCTTACAACTTAGGCACAGGGCAAGGTTATTCTGTACTTGATATGATCAACGCATTTAGCGCATCAGCCAATAAAGATATTCCGTATAAGATTGCACCGCGTCGAGCAGGTGATATTGCCTGTAACTACGCCGATGCCACAAAAGCGCAAAACACACTTAACTGGCACGCAGAACTAACACTTAGCGACATGACAAACGACACATGGCGCTGGCAAACTAATTACCCAAGTGGGTTGGAGAGTTAACATGGCTTTATTAGAAAGTACTCACAGACGTAAAAATCCGCTAACGGGTCGTTGGGTATTAGTGTCACCACATCGTAATAACCGCCCATGGTTAGGCGCAACAGAAGCCGTTAACGAAAACGTATTACCAAAACACGATGAAAACTGCCCACTTTGTCCAAGCAACACCCGTGCAAATGGCGACAGCAATCCAGATTACAAATACACACACGTATTTAGAAATGACTTTGGCGCATTAACACCTAATGCCAGCGAGCAATTACAAAGCTTAGAATCAGACAGCGATTTATTCATTGCCGACGAAGCCAGTGGCGAATGCCGCGTAATTTGTTTTTCTCCAGAGCACAACAAAACACTACCAGAGCTTAGCCAAAACGCATTGCACGAAGTAGTGAAAACCTGGAAACAAAATTACACAGAGCTTGCACAGCAGTACGAATGTGTACAAGTTTTTGAAAATAAAGGCGAGATCATGGGTTGTTCGCAACCTCATCCTCACGGCCAAGTTTGGGCTCACTCGCATTTATCAACCGAAATAGAAGCCGAAGATACCCAGCAGCTTGCTTATTATAAAAAGCATGGCACAGCTATGCTTGCCGATTACGCGCAAAAAGAGCAAGCAGATCAAACACGTGTTGTATTTGAAAACGAACATTGGCTTGTAGTGGTGCCATTTTGGGCAGCATGGCCGTTTGAAACAATGCTAGTAACTAAAGATAACATTCAAAACTTTAGCCAGCTAAACGATGCGCAAACAGACTCTTTGGCTCAGGCACTTAAAGTATTAACCACTAAGTACGACAACGTATTTAATTGCAGCTTCCCATACTCAATGGGATGGCACAATGCACCGGCTAACAGAGGCTCTGATGAGCAACATTGGCGTTTGCATGCCCATTTTTATCCGCCGCTACTTCGCTCTGCTACTGTTAAAAAACACATGGTAGGCTACGAAATGCTAGGCGAAAGCCAACGCGATTTAAGCGCAGAAACCGCTGCTTCTATTTTAAAAGCAGCCAGTACAACACACTATAAAGATACAGCAGGACACACAGATGAAGCTTAACGAATTCCAACAACAATTTTTGTCACTGTATGGCGCGCCTGCTCAAGGTATTGCTGCAGCACCGGGGCGTGTAAACCTTATTGGCGAATTTACCGACTACAACGACGGTTTTGTTTTACCCTGTTCGTTAGAGTTTCGTACCCAAGTAATGTTCAAAGAGCGCGACGACAATATTATTACTGTGCATTCTTTAAATTACCCAGGCGAAAAAGACAGCTTTAGTGTTGATGAAGAAATCACTGAAGGCCAGTCGCAGTGGGGTAACTACATTCGTGCTGTTACTTATGTTCTTAAAAGAGCGGGCTACACACTGCGTGGTGCCGACCTACTAATTGACAGCAACTTACCGCAAGGTAGTGGCTTGTCGTCATCGGCCGCACTAGAAGTTGCAGTTGGCGGTATGTTTAACCATATTGCACAGCTTGGTTTACCGCCAGAGCAAATTGCGCTATTTGGCCAAGAAGCCGAAAACGACTTTATGCATTGCCAATGCGGCATTATGGATCAGCTTATTTCAGCTAAAGGCGAGAACGGTCATGCACTATTAATCGACTGTGAAAACTTAGCAACTAAATCAGTTAAAGTTCCTGATGATTTAAATATTGTTATTGTTAATTCAAACTACCCGCGTAAGTTGGTTGATAGCGAATATAACCAGCGCCGTATTGACTGCGAACAAGCTGCTGTAAAAATGGGTGTAGAAACACTTCGCCAAGCCACCATGGCTGGCCTGCAAGCAGTAAAAGCGACATTAAGCGAAAACGAATATAAACGTGCACATCACGTAATTAGCGAAAACGACCGTGTAATTGCAGCAACTACTGCACTACAAAATAACGATATGGATGCACTTCGCACGCTAATGGCAGCATCGCATCAATCTCTTAAACACGACTTTGAAGTAACCGTACCAGCAACCGATGGCCTAGTAGAAATTTGTAAAGAAGCGATGGGCGATCGCGGCGCAGTTCGTATGACAGGGGGTGGTTTTGGTGGTGCTATTGTATGTTTGTGTCGCGATGCGGAAGTACCTCTTATTAAAGCTGCGGTAGAAAAGCATTACTTTGAGCGCTTTAGCTTAAATGCTGATATTTACGTATGCTCAGCGGGTTCAGGATTACAAATTACGTCTTTTTAAATAAACTTAAGGAATAAGCATGGCAAAGGTTAATTGGGGAATTATTGGGTGTGGCAATATAGCTCACACCTTTGCTAAAAGCATTGCGCATTGCAGTGATGCACAGCTTATTGGCGCTGCATCAACGAGTATGCAGCGCGCTAAAGAATTTGCCACACCGTACAATATTCAAGGCTATGAGAGCTATCAAGCTCTTATGCAATGCCCAAATATAGATGCTATTTATATTGCCAATACGCACGATCAACACTTTAAAACTATCGCCCAATGCTTAAAACACAATAAGCACGTGCTAAGCGAAAAACCAATTACCGTTAATGCTAAGCAGTTGCAAAGTCTCACTGAGCTTGCAAAGCAACAAAACTGCTTTTTAATGGAAGGCGTTTGGATGCGATTTTTACCCGCCATAGTAAAATTACAACAGCTTCTAAATGAAGGTGTTATTGGTAATGTGCACAGTGTTAATGCCAACTTTAGTTTACCCGGCAGCTTTTCCGACACTCACCGATTAATGAACCCTGTAACAGCGGGTGGCGCCCTACTCGATTTAGGTATTTATCCTATTTCGATTGCTGATGTGGTATTTAATAAAGCCCCTGAACACATCAAATCCTTTGTACATAAAAGCACAACCGGCGTTGATGAGCGAAGCACTGCTATAGTTGATTACGGTAACGGGCAATTTGCATCTCTTGCCAGCGCACTACAACAAAGTGGCCCCACAGAAGCATGTATTAATGGTGAGCTTGGCTATATTCGAATACCTCAGTTTGTAGGTGCAAAAACACTAGAGCTACACATAAACGACCAAGACCCGCAATGCTTTGAATACAACTTTAGTGACGATGAAAACTTTAAGTTTGAAATTGCACATGTCACGCAGTGTATATTACAAAAACAAACCCAAAGCAGCGTGTTGCCCCTCAGCACTAGCTTACGAGTTATGAACATAATGGATACCTTACGAGCACAGTGGCAGTTGCAATATAGCAATGCCGTCGAGTCGGCTGAACTGACAAATTAAAAAATAAAAATACACAACAAGGACACACAATGACACACACACTCAAGGCGCTTTCAAAAGCCATGTTACTTGCTACGTGCAGTTTATCTGCCAGTGTAGCTGTGGCTCAATCTAATAAACCAGAGCAGCTATACCCGCCAATCACTAGCGAAGTACTCCCAGAGCTTGCAGCTAAAGGTAGCTACAATGTAGGTGTGCAAACACTTGATTTAGTTAACCCTGCGCAATTTGACCCCGCTACACAAGGCCAAAAAGATCGTCCTTTAAAAGTAGAAGTGTGGTATCCGGCTGCAAATACAGCAAAAGCGCCACTTACCAGCTACACAGATGAAACTCGCTCAGGTAAAGAATTTACTTTGCAAGCCGATGCAATGCGTGATGTCGCCATTAATAATAAAGAGCACTACCCTGTCATTGTGCTTTCGCACGGTTATACCGGTTACCGTACAATTATGTACTACCTTGGCGAGCATTTAGCGTCGCACGGTTACATTGTGGTAGCTATTGATCATACTGACTCAACCAATGCCGATGTTGATTTTGAAAACGCACCGTTCTCTGGCTTTTTTAGCACGCTTATAAATCGCTCACGCGATCAGCAGTTTGTTATTAATTATTTTAATGAGCAAAACAACTTTGCAAGCAAGCAAGTAGACAACAAAAGCGCAGGTGTAATTGGTTACTCAATGGGTGGCTATGGCGCGGTAAATACAATAGGTGGTTGTTTCGCTTTTAATGAGCAAACTACGGCTATGTTTACGGGTATGAAAGACCCAGCTCAAATTAAACAAGTACAGCAATTACTAAACAGCTGCGCTGGTGGACAATACCAAAATCCAAAAGTAGACCCTCGTATAAAAGCCATGGTGGCCTTTGCACCGTGGGGCGGACAGCACGCTATATTTGATGCCAAAGCAATGGAAAATATTAAAGTACCTTCGCTTTATGTAGCTGGTAACTTAGATGACATTTCAGGCTATGAAGGCATTAAAAGTCTTTATGAACAAACAGGCAGCAAAGATAAGTACATGCTTACTTACAAAAATGCACGCCATAATATTGCACCACACCCAGCCCCTGCTATTGCACAAAGCAGCAGTGAGCTAGATATAGGTCATTACTACGAGCCTTCGTGGTCTATGCGCACACTAAACGAGACCAACAAACACTTTGTACTTGCCATGATGGATTGCCACGTAAAAGGCATAGCCAGCGAGTGTAAATACTTAGATTTACCACAAAACGGCGACCAAGCTGTTGTTGATGGTAAGCCGCTGCCACAGTGGCGCGGGTTTGATAATCGCTTTTCTACCGGTATGGATTGGCAACAAGCTAAACCTCACACCAAGTAATAATAAGCTTTAAGCGGTTGTTTTAATCAATAGCCGCATACGCCCTTAAAATAATGCAAAAATAAAACGCCTTTTATATAAAAGAGTTACCAGCAAATATTGGCGTGTTTGTTTTTTAATCTGCTATTTTAAGAAAAAACCATTGCCATTAACTTCGGTTAAAGGCAATCTAGTCATATATAAGATAAGATAAATAACACAAATATCATGTCCAAATACATACTCTCAATTGATCAAGGAACCACAAGCTCTCGGGCCATCTTGTTTACAAAAGATGCAGACGTTTTTGGTACAGCACAACAAGAATTTTCGCAGCATTTTCCACAAAATGGTTGGGTAGAACACGACCCTAACGATATTTGGCAAACAGTGCTTAGCACTAGTCGCGAAGTGTTAACTAAAAACGATGTAAAGCCTGAAGAAATTATTGCCATTGGTATCACCAATCAGCGCGAAACCACTTTGGTATGGAACAAAAAAACAGGCAAAACAATTTATAACGCTATTGTATGGCAAGACCGTCGCACCAGTGACTATTGCGAAAGCCTAAGCACTGATGAGCTTTGCCAAACAATAAGCGATAAAACAGGCTTACTGCTCGACCCTTATTTTTCGGCCACTAAAGTTCGTTGGATTTTAGATAACGTTGAAGGCGCACGCGAACAAGCCCTTGCAGGCGAACTCGCCTTCGGTACGGTTGACACTTACCTACTTTGGCAGCTAACTGGCGGTAAAGAGCACCGCACCGATGCAACCAATGCATCGCGCACCATGTTATTTAATATTCACACCCAGCAGTGGGATCAAGAGCTTTTAGAGTTATTCGATATTCCAGAATCTATGCTGCCAGAAGTAATGGATTCAGCTGACGAGTTTGGTTCAACCAGCGCTGATATTTTTGGCGCGCCAATTCGCGTATGTGGTATTGCAGGCGATCAACAAGCTGCGCTTGTAGGACACGCATGTTTTGAACAAGGCATGGCTAAAAGTACTTACGGTACTGGCTGTTTTTTAATGCTTAACACTGGCGAAAAAGCACTGACCTCAGAAAACCGCTTACTGACCACTGTTGCCTACAGATTAAACGGCAAGCCAACTTATGCCATTGAAGGCAGTATATTTATGGCTGGCGCAACTATGCAGTGGATTGTTGAAGGCTTAAAACTACTTAGCCATGCTGGCGAAAGTGAGTCAATGGTTAAAGATGTACCGCTCGATCATGGTGTATTTTTAGTGCCTTCGTTTACTGGTTTAGGCGCTCCTTATTGGGACCCTAATGCACGTGGCGCTATTTTAGGGCTAACACGCGACTCTGGTATTAGCACTATTGTTGCGGCTGCTTTGCAATCAGTTGGTTACCAGACCAAAGATTTACAAAAAGCGATGGAGCGTGATGGCCTTCGCCCAAGTGTGCTTCGTGTAGATGGCGGTATGGTAAAAAATAATTGGGTTATGACTTTTTTATCAAATATTTTAGGTGCAACAGTTGAGCGCCCAACAGTGACCGAAACCACTTCTTTAGGGGTCGCTTATTTAGCGGGCTTGCAAGCAGGTGTGTACGAGTCGACTGAACAGTTATCTAAAATGTGGACATGCGACCGTCGCTTTGAGCCCACCATGAGTGCCGACGAGCGTAACGATCTATACGCAAAATGGCAGCACTGCGTAGCTCAAGTCTGCTTAACGAATAAAAACTGCCCGCAGTAAATACTAAGTGGCTAAGGCCAGTACTTTAGCCACTTTGCTTTTTTAACTTAGCTAAATGCTAGATTTAAAAGGCATGCTTTACTGCTTAAAATTGAAAATGGATTGGCGTCAAAATTAAAGAATAAAAAACTGGGTTTTCTATTGTCAAATGAAAACAGCAGCTTTATTATGCTTATGTCTTATTTATATTACAAATAAAAAGGTTAGCTCGGTGGAATTAGCAGATAACGAATATGACTTACTAGTCATCGGTGGCGGTGTAAACGGCACTGGAATAGCAGCTGATGCAGCTGGCAGAGGGTTAAAAGTTCTATTGTGCGAACAATCAGACCTTGCCTGTGCAACATCTTCAAACAGTTCTAAGCTGATCCACGGCGGTCTGCGCTACCTTGAGCACTACGAATTTAGATTAGTAAAAGAAGCCCTAGCAGAGCGAGAAGTGCTACTTAAGAACGCACCTCACATTATGTGGCCACTTACTTTTAGATTGCCGCATCAAAAGCATTTACGCCCTGCGTGGATGATTCGCATTGGTTTGTTTATGTATGACAACCTAGCGAAACGCGAAACACTAGCGGGTTCTCGAAGCATTAAATTTGGTGAAAATAGCGTTTTAGAACCCTCTATTACCAAAGGATTTGAATACTCTGATGGCTGGGTTGATGACTCTCGCTTAGTCGTTTTAAACGCCCTTGCAGCGCAGGAAAAAGGCGCCGTTATTACCACACAAACTAAGTGTGTAAATGCTAAACGTGAGCAAGGTAAATGGCAGGTAACGCTTGAGCAGCAAAAGAGTAAAGCTAAATACACCATTTCTGCCAAAGGCATTGTTAATGCTGCGGGTCCTTGGGTAGCTAAATTATTTGATGAAGCCCTAACAGAAAAATCACCACAAAATATTCGCCTTGTAAAAGGTAGCCATATTGTAGTGCCTCGCATTCACGATGAAAAACAAGCTTATATTTTACAAAATAAAGATCAGCGCATTGTGTTTGTTATTCCGTTTGAAGATGACTTCTCACTTATTGGCACAACCGATGTAGAGCACAAAGGTGAAGCACAAGACGTTAAAATTAGTGATGAAGAAATTGATTACTTAATTGATATTACTAATATCTACTTTAAACAACCGATTAAACGCGAAGACATAGTACATACCTTTTCTGGTGTACGCCCATTACTTGATGACGAATCAGTTAATGCACAAGCCGTTACTCGCGATTATAAATTAGAGCTTTCGAGTGATGCTAAGCAAACACCTCTACTGAGTGTGTTTGGCGGAAAAATTACAACTTATCGCAAACTTGCCGAAGCTGCGGTTAATAAGCTTGAAGACTTTTATCCGCAAATGAGCAATGCGTGGACCAAACATAGTCCGCTCCCTGGTGGTGATTTTAGCTCTGTAGAAGCACTTAAATCAGAGCTAAAAGCAAAATACGAATGGCTACCTGAAATAACACTTAAACGTTTTGTACGCACTTATGGTACTCGTGCTAAACATATATTAGGTAGTGCAACTGGGTTGAGTGATTTAGGCCAAGATTTTGGCCATGGTTTATTTGCAGCAGAAGTAGATTACTTGCTAAATGAAGAGTGGGCAGAAAACGCATACAATATTTTATGGCGCCGCAGTAAATTAGGACTACGTTTTAATGAGGCGCAAGTTGCTGCGCTTAATGATTATATTGAGCATAACCAAGCAGCTAAAAGCGCTTAATTATTCAGTTATAATAGCTTCCTGCTAACCCCTTTATAATTTAACCGTTATAAAGGGGTTTATTTTTTTGACTCTAAATTAAATAAATAATTAAAGCCGCTAAGCGTCGCTGTTTTAATATCAAACTCAACACACTTCACACCTATTTGGTTAAGCGCCGTAGTAAAACACTTATTCAGCTGCTTTGTGCCAATCACCACAACTTGCGTATCACTTAATAATTGCCATTCGCTAGCGTGGCGAGCTGCTCGTACATCGCTGCCAATTAATACACCCGACAAATAGGCTTTAGCTTGCACTGGCGTTAACTCCTTTGAAAGCTGGCGGGTACGCACACTAAAAATACCATGTGCCAAGTTACCGCTATCACTACCTAAAGTTAGCTCACAGCCTTGCTCAAATGCTTTAAAGTCAAACTCACCTTCTGCGCAGTCGTTAGGAATTAAAACACTTTGATGACATAACAAATCATATAACTCGCCGGTCATGGCTGTTTTAAAGCAAATGATTTCGCCGTTGTTTATAAGCACCCATTTAGTATGTGTACCAGGCAAACATAATAATATTTTACCTTGTTGATACTGTGGATTTTGTTTTAAAAACCCTAAAATTTGCAGCTCTTCGCCGCGCATTACATCAAATAAGCTATTTTGCAGCGTACACTTTGTGCCAGGTAACGCTTTAATAATATGTCCATCGCAATCAAAGCTAACAGCAGCATTAAGTAACCCTTCGGGATTAATCGGGCATTCTAAATAAGGCGTTTCGTGCCAGCCGATGCTTGAGGTAATTTGCCCAGCAATATATATAGGTAAGCTGCCATATTCTTGCTTCCACACTGCAATGGTGTCGATTAGGGTTTGCTCAAAATTTTGATTTGCCTTAACAACACCTGGGCCATCACGTTGTGCTAATAGTTTAAGTGTTGATTGCGCTCGTACTTCGCACAAATAAGCGCGTAAATGGCTCGTGCCCCAGTCAACAGCAATAAAAAGAGATGAAGTAGCCAAGCTTTAAAGCCTCCCACCGTCAATTTTAATACTTTGCCCGGTGATCATACTGCTTTCATCGGCGGCTAAAAAGAGTGCCAAATTAGCAACATCTTCAGGAGTTACTAATTTTTTAAGCGCCATGGCTTCCATCCACTTAACTTGCTCTTCTTCGGTAAACCAGCTTGCTAGTTGACGGTCGGTAGCCACCCACCCTGGTAAAATAGCGTTAACGCGAATACCAAACTCGCCGTAATCGCGAGCCAGTGCCTTAGTCATACCAATTAGGCCTGCTTTTGCGGTTACATAGCCTGCCATTTGAGGTTGCCCCATAATAGCGTTAATAGAACTAAAGTTAATGATACTGCCCGCTCCATCGCCCTTCATAAAAGACATAGCAACTTGAGAGGCAAAAAATGCAGGGTTTAAGTTTATTTGTAAGCACTGATCCCAGTCTTGCACTGTAACGTCTTCGCTTGCTTGACGGCGATCGTTCGCTACATTATTAACTAGTACATTAATGGCACCAAAAGCGGCGCATGCATCCACAAGTGATTGCTGAAGTGCATGAGAGTCAGTTACATCAACTTGCCTATACCATAGTTTTGCATTGGGTAAATCACGAATAAGCGATTGCGCTGCCTTATCATCAATATCTATAAATGCTACTTTTGCATTTTGGTTTACAAAGGATTTAACCATTGCTCTACCAATGCCTGATGCACCGCCTGTAATAAAAATAACTTTACCAGAAAGACTATGATATTGAGCTAGGGTGTTCAAATTCAACTCTCCATACAGCGCATTTTCAATTTTAATTAAACCCTTTATAAACTTACATTTACAGTATAAAGAGCCAAACTAAGTTGTTATTGCTGTGCTAAAATATTTAACTAATTAAAAGTTTATATCATATCCTTAAGTACATTAATATGATATATGATATATAATAAAGCAATATATCAACTCGGAATCCTGCGCAATGAAAAGCCAACCCCGTCAAAATTTAACACAACAATTAACCCACGATTTGGGTTTTGCTATTGTGCGTGGTGTTTACCCTGTAAGCGAAGGCCTGCCTTCTGAAGCCGATTTATGTATAAAGTATGATGTAAGTCGCAGCGCTACCCGCGAAGCGGTAAAAATGCTCTCTGCTAAAGGATTAATTTCATCGCGTCCTAAGCAAGGTATTCGTGTATTACCTGAAAGTAGCTGGAACATGTTTGATACCGACGTACTTCGTTGGATTTTAAGCAGCAAGCCATCACTGTCGTTATTAAAAGAGTTTACTCAAGTACGCGTTGCCCTTGAACCACAAGCGGCCGCTCTTGCAGCACTAAATGCAACTGCAGAACAACTCGCTGATATAGATAATGCCTTAGCCCGTATGGCTGAAGCAGACGAAGGCTTAGACGACCCATTAGAAGCCGACATTGCTTTTCATACCAGCATATTAGTGGCCAGTAACAATCGCTTTTTTGTGCAGTTAACTGAGTTTATTAGTACTGCCCTTAGAGTAAGTATTCGTTATACAAACCACATTAAAGGTGTACCGGGCGCAGATGTTGCCAAGCACGCTGATATTTTAGAGACCATAAAGTCACGCGATCCTGAGCGCGCTAAAAAAGCAGTAGAAACAATTTTAGAAGAAGCACTACAGTTAATTGAATCTAAATTAGTGTAATGTTAGTTCAACATATTATATAAATATTGAGTCCATAGAATTTACTCTTTGCAGTATATTTTATGGACTTTTTTATTGCCTATAAAACTTAAATTACAGGCATTAAAAAATCCGATATCAGTCTCCTGATATCGGATTTTTAATTATTTAAATCAGCTTAATAACTCGGGTTATTAACTAAGATAAAACGCCTTTTTACAGGCTAGAATTACAATCCTAATTTCTTCTCAAGATAGTGGATGTTAGTACCACCATTTTGGAAGTTTTCATCTGCAAGAATTCTCTTATGCAAAGGAGTATTAGTTTTAATTCCGTCAATTACTAGCTCGTTAAGTGCATTGCGCGCGCGGGCGATAGCTACGTCACGGTTTTCACCGTAAGTGATTAACTTACCAATCATTGAATCGTAATGTGGTGGAACCGTATAGTCAGCGTAAATATGGCTGTCCCAACGAATACCTAAGCCACCAGCAGGATGGAAACGTGTAATTTTACCCGGTGAAGGGATAAACGTTTCAGGGTCTTCAGCATTAATACGACACTCAATAGCATGACCACGAATAACAACGTCGTCTTGCGTGAATGATAATGGTTGACCGGCAGCAATTTTTAACTGCTCTTTGATTAAATCAATACCAGTAACCATTTCAGTTACAGGGTGTTCAACCTGAATACGTGTATTCATTTCGATGAAGTAAAACTCGCCGTTTTCGTATAAAAACTCAAACGTACCTGCACCGCGGTAACCGATTTCGATACATGCACGTGTACAGCGTTCACCAATAAATTTACGTGTTTCTGCAGTAATACCTGGCGCTGGTGCTTCTTCAACTACTTTTTGGTGACGACGTTGCATAGAACAATCACGTTCACCTAAATGTACTGCATTACCTTGGCCATCGGCTAATACTTGAACTTCGATATGGCGTGGGTTTTCAAGGAATTTCTCCATGTAAACCATGCTATTACCAAAGAACTGCTTAGCTTCTTGCTGTGTTAATGCAATTGAATCAATAAGTTCAGATTCGCTACGAACAACACGCATACCACGACCACCACCGCCACCAGCGGCTTTGATGATTACCGGGTAACCGATTCGTTTGGCGATTTGCATGTTACGTTCTTTATCATCTGATACCGGACCATCAGACCCTGGTACACATGGAACGCCTGCTTTACGCATTGCTGAAATAGCAGAAACTTTATCACCCATAAGGCGAATAGTGTCACCTTTTGGACCAATAAATACAAAACCACTTTGCTCAACTTGGTCGGCAAAATCAGCGTTTTCTGCAAGGAAACCGTAACCTGGATGAATCGCTACAGCGTCAGTTATTTCAGCCGCAGCAATAATGCGCGGGATATCTAAATAACTTTCAGTTGCTGATGGTCTACCAATACAGATGGTTTCATCTGCAAGCAATACATGCTTAAGATCGCGATCCGCCGTTGAATGCACAGCAACCGTTTTGATCCCAAGCTCTTTGCAGGCGCGCAATATACGAAGTGCAATTTCACCTCGGTTTGCAATGACTACTTTATCTAACATTAGAGTTGGCCTTTTAGGTTACGCTATTATTCAATGATGAATAGAGGTTGATCAAATTCTATTGGCTCGCCATTTTCAGCTAAGATAGCTCTTACTGTACCGGCTTTATCTGACTCAATTTGGTTCATCATTTTCATAGCTTCGATAATACAAAGCGTATCGCCAACTTTAACTTGCTGACCAACTTCTACATACGCTGGAGCTTCAGGAGACGCTGCTGCATAGAAAGATCCAACCATTGGTGATTTAACTTGATGGCCAGTAGGTTCTGCTGGAGCTGCTGCTTCAACTGCTACAGGAGCTGCTGCAACTGGAGCTGGGGCTGCTGGCGCCGGTGCATATTGCTGTGGAGCAAATTGCGGGTAACCAGGGCCTGCGCTCATGTTGTTACGGTTAATACGTACTGACTCTTCACCTTCAGTGATTTCTAGCTCAGCAATACCTGATTCTTCTACTAATTCGATAAGCTTCTTTATCTTGCGAATATCCATTACACGACCCGCCTGTTTGTTTGTGTGTTAATTTAAAATTAAATCGAGTTTTTCAACCGGCTCACAGCGGCATTTAATGCTGCGTGGTAACCCATTGCACCTAATCCACATATCACGCCTTGTGCCACATCAGAAAAATACGAATGATGACGAAAGGCTTCACGTGCGTGCACATTACTTAAGTGCACTTCAAAAAACGGAATATCAACACTTAGCAATGCATCACGTAATGCAACGCTTGTATGCGTAAATGCAGCAGGGTTAATTATTATGTAATCAACCGCTTGCCAAGCACTGTGTATTCGCTCAATGAGGGCTTGCTCACTATTACTTTGAAAATGTGCTAACTCAACATCTAGACTATCAGCGGCACTGGTTAGTTCGCTCATAATTTCACTTAGCGTTTGAAAACCGTATTTATCCGGTTCACGTTTGCCAAGCATGTTCAAATTTGGACCATTTATAACTAAAAGGTTAAATTTTGCAGCCATAATACGCGATATATCCTATAAGTAATGAGTTAAGCGGTTGCTAAGTAGTTTTTCGCTTTTAAGTAAGCAGAAAAAGTAATGTAGCAACAAATTCTCACGTTAACCAACTATTATAGTGATTTCGATGTAAATAGCAGCAAAATACTGGTCCAATCTCTATTTTGGGAACGAACAACTAGGAGGGAGTCGTAAGCCACTTAATATAACCAAGTGGCTCTATTGCACTATTATTGTGCGCTGGCGCGCACTGTAGCAAGGTGTTTAGCAAAATCTTCTGCGTTTAAAAAGCCGGTTACACGTTGTGTAGTTAGCTCTTTACCTTGGGTGTTAAAAAACAAAATACTAGGTAAACCAAACACGGTGTACTCTTCCATTAACTCAATTGTTTTATTGTCACTGTTAGTTAAATCAACTTGAATTAGCTGATAATGGCTAAATTCACTTTGCACTTTGGCATCTGGAAACGTGTAATGCTCAAACTCTTTACACGCCACACACCAGTCGGCATATAAGTCGACCATAACCATTCGACCTTCATTACTCGCTTGCGCTACGGCTTCTTTTAGCTCAGCTAAATCCGCCACCTTTTTAAACTCATTACTTTGTGAGCTAACTTGCATAGCTTGTACTGGCCAAAAGTAGTTTTTAGTTAACGTAAACCCTGTCATAACTAATAGCGTTGCAGCAAACCATAATGCAGTTTTTAACTTGCTTTGTGTTTGGCTACTTTGCCAGTGATGTAGATAAAGTGCCGTT
Source organism: Pseudoalteromonas sp. LC2018020214 (assembly GCF_016598755.1). Lineage (NCBI taxonomy): Bacteria > Pseudomonadati > Pseudomonadota > Gammaproteobacteria > Alteromonadales > Pseudoalteromonadaceae > Pseudoalteromonas > Pseudoalteromonas sp. LC2018020214. Next base: position 220,492 of record NZ_CP066804.1, on the reverse strand, counting down.
GCTAATGCAAGCACACCTGCCATTAATAATATAATGTCGGCGCTGATTAGGCGCTCAAGTAATATAAGCGGCACAACAAGCATTACAAAGCCAAACAAGGTTTTAACTTGCTCCATCCAACCACCTGCTTTAGGAAGCAACTTACCGCCAGATGTACCAAGTAATAAAAGTGGTAACCCCATACCTAAACTAAGCACGTATAGTGTTAAACCACCTACTAAGTAATCACCACTTTGCGCAACAAATAAGAGCGCCGCCGACAGTGGCGCAGTAGTACACGGTGATGCAATTAACCCCGACAGTACGCCCATTAAAAATACGCCAACGTAGTTGCCGCCTTTTTGATTGTTACTTACTTGGGTTAGCTTGCTCATCATACTACTTGGCAATTTAATTTCGTACCAACCAAACATCGACATAGCCAATAATACAAATAGTAAACTAAAGCTAACTAGTACAAATGGATGCTGTAAATACCCCTGAACTTGCCCACCAAGCGCCGCAACAACTAAACCAAGCGCTGCATAGGTAACTGCCATGCCTTGTATATATACAAACGACAACGCAAACGCTTTTTTAGTTGAAAGGTTTTGCTGACCCGCAATTAAGCTCGACAAAATAGGAAACATAGGGAATACGCAAGGCGTAAAAGCAAGGCCTACACCAACAACAAAAAATATAAGTAAATTAGTTATTAAGCCCTGACTTGCTAACTGTTCAGTAAAAGTAAGTTCTTTTTCGGTATCATCCGAATTTGTTGTAGGTTCAGTAGCTGGCTCGTTGAGTGCTGCAAATGTACTTTGCGCTGTTGCCGCTTCATCGGTAGCGCTATTTTGATCTACATTTTTAACCTGTGCGCCACTAATAACACTAAGTGGGATGCTAATTACTTCTGGTGGATAGCAAAGCCCTGCTTTTGCACAGCCTTGGTAACGAACTTTAACCACGGCGCCTTCGGTTACATTACTTAGCTTACTAATAACACTCGCGGAATTAAAAAAAACCTCTGTTTTACCAAAAAATTCATCTTCAATAATTTCGCCACTGCCGGAGTCGCCTACTTGAATGTTTGCACCTTTGGCGATAATTTCTATTTTCTTTTTATATAAATAATAGTCTGGCGCTATATCCCAACCTACAAACAAGGTACTGCCTTGTTGGTCAAAATCAAAAACAAACGCTTGGTCTACAGGTAAAAAAGTCTGTTGCGGAGGCCCAAGTAGATCACCAAGCACATTATTAGTCGCAGCCTTTACGGGTACGGTTAATAATGTAATCAACAATAAAAAGAAAAAACGCATTAATTCAGTACCTCGTCCATCCAATTAAAATACGCCAAATTACCAGTTGAAACTTCTACAACCTGAATCTCCGGCACTTCGTAGCTATGTAGCTCTTTTATTGTTAAAAACACATCGTTCATTTTATCTGCTTTTGTTTTTATAAGTAGCTTGGCTTCAGTTGCTTCTGCTACTTCGCCCTCCCACATATAAATAGAGCCCATGTTAGGTAAAATATTTACACAAGCTGCTAGCTTTTTTTCTACCAACGCCCTTGCTAGGCTGCGTGCTTCTGCTTCGTCTTTGCAGGTCGTAAAAATCATTTTAAAATGCGTAGTCATTATGAACCTATTCTTATTGGACAGTGTCTAGCTTCATAGTATCTGATAGCCGATACAATGTGTAGACGCTTAAATATCAGTAAAATGACTATACCTATGCCCTAACCTTGAAAAGAGACCTAGTCACCCTCATTTATATTTCATCAACTCTTTTGAGTGTCATTATTTAGAGAGCGCTATGTTTAGATTTTTATTTGTGTTGTTTATCATCATCCCTATTATCGAAATCGCCTTACTGATTCAAGTAAGCGATGTGATTGGCGGATTTGCAACAATTGCACTTGTTGTTATTACCGCGATTTTAGGTGCCAAAATGGTTAAAACACAAGGTATGGGTGCGCTGCAAAACGTACAAGCGCAAATGGCGCAAGGGCAAATGCCAGCCAAAGAATTATTTACCGGAATATGCGTTGTAATTGCAGGGGTATTATTACTTACCCCTGGCATTATGACCGACGTGTTTGGGTTACTATTATTAACGCCTGCAATTCGTAACAAACTGGCCGCAGGCCTTGCTAGCCAAGCAACTGTTAGAATGAGCGCAGGTAGGCAACAAGGGCCATCGCCGTTTGCTGGGCAGCAACATGCTGAACGAGAGCAAGGGCAAATGGAACGACCAACGACTATTGATGGCGAATATGAGCGAAAAGATTAAAAATTTATCATTTTTTCTCTTGGAATTTTACACTCTACCCCCATTAATGAATGCAAATTAGAAAAGCTTTTTTCTGTACTGTTCAGAAACTGTTAGGAGAACTAAAAAACATGAACATTCGTCCTTTACAAGATCGCGTAATCGTTAAACGTCTAGAAGAAGAAACAAAATCTGCTGGCGGTATTGTATTAACTGGCTCTGCAGCTGAAAAATCAACTCGCGGAGAAGTTGTAGCCGTAGGTAATGGTCGCGTTTTAGATAACGGTGACGTGAGAGCGTTAGAAGTTAAAGCCGGTGACACTGTGTTATTTGGCTCATATGTTGAAAAAGTTGAAAAGATCGAAGGTCAAGAGTACCTGATCATGCGTGAAGATAATATTTTAGGCATTGTAGGCTAAACCTACTTTTCGTTTATAAACATTTAAGAATTTAGAGGAATTTAAAACATGGCAGCAAAAGAAGTACTTTTTGCAGGTGACGCACGCGCTAAAATGCTAACTGGCGTAAACATCCTGGCAAACGCAGTAAAAGTTACATTAGGTCCTAAAGGCCGTAACGTTGTACTAGACAAATCATTTGGCTCTCCAGTTATCACTAAAGATGGTGTATCTGTAGCAAAAGAAATCGAACTTGAAGACAAGTTTGAAAACATGGGCGCACAAATGGTTAAAGAAGTTGCATCTAAAGCCAATGATGCAGCCGGCGATGGTACAACTACCGCTACAGTACTTGCACAGTCTATTGTTAATGAAGGCCTTAAAGCTGTTGCAGCAGGCATGAATCCAATGGATCTTAAGCGCGGCATCGACAAAGCAGTTATTGCTGCTGTTGCAGAGCTTAAAGCGTTATCTGTTCCTTGTTCTGATACTAAAGCAATTGCACAAGTAGGTACTATTTCAGCTAACTCTGATCAAGAGATTGGTAATATCATTGCTCAAGCAATGGAAAAAGTAGGCCGCAACAGTGGTGTTATTACTGTAGAAGAAGGTCAATCACTTGAAAACGAACTAGATGTTGTTGAAGGCATGCAGTTTGACCGTGGTTACTTATCTCCTTACTTTATCAACAGCCCAGAAAAAGGCACTGTTGAACTAGATAACCCATTTATTCTACTTGTAGATAAAAAAATATCTAACATCCGTGAATTATTACCAACATTAGAAGCGGTTGCTAAAGCAAGTAAACCACTACTAATCATCGCAGAAGACCTTGAAGGCGAAGCACTAGCTACATTAGTAGTTAATAACATGCGCGGTATTGTTAAAGTATCAGCTGTTAAAGCACCTGGCTTTGGCGATCGTCGTAAAGCAATGCTACAAGATATTGCTGTATTAACTGGCGGTACTGTTATTTCTGAAGAAATCGGCTTAGAGCTTGAAAAAGCAACAGTTGAAGACCTAGGTACAGCTAAACGCGTAATTATCACTAAAGATGATACAACTATCATTGATGGTGCTGGTGAAGAAGCAGGTATTACTGGTCGTGTTTCTCAAATTAAAGCACAAATTGAAGAAGCTACATCTGACTACGATAAAGAAAAACTTCAAGAGCGCATGGCTAAACTAGCTGGCGGTGTTGCAGTAATCAAAGTAGGTGCTGCTACTGAAATCGAAATGAAAGAGAAAAAAGACCGCGTTGAAGATGCATTAAATGCAACTCGTGCAGCGGTTGAAGAAGGCGTAGTACCTGGCGGCGGTGTTGCACTTGTACGTGCTGCTAGCAAGCTAGTTGATTTAGTTGGCGACAACGAAGATCAAAACCACGGTATTAAAGTTGCACTTCGTGCGATGGAAGCACCACTTCGTCAAATCGTAACTAACGCAGGTGACGAAGCATCAGTTGTAATTAACGCAGTTAAAGGCGGCGATGGTAACTACGGTTACAACGCAGCAACGGGCGAATACAACGACATGATTGAAATGGGTATCCTAGATCCAACTAAAGTAACACGCTCTGCACTACAGTTTGCAGGGTCTATTGCGGGTCTAATGATCACTACTGAAGCAATGGTAGCTGAAATCCCTAAAGACGAATCTGCTGGTGCACCTGATATGGGTGGCATGGGCGGAATGGGTGGTATGGGCGGAATGATGTAATAAATATCACCGTTTAAGCACCTCGCTTATATAAAAAACCAGCTTCGGCTGGTTTTTTGCTTTTTAGAATAAAAATCATTGATATTGTTTAATTTATACCCATACCTAAGTTACGTATAACTAAGATTTATATTAAATGGATTTATTAAATAATAACGAAATATTCATCTTCTTTGTTTTTGTTGCTCTTGTGACTGGGTTATTTTCATTCGTAGTTTGGGCTATGCTCAAAATGGTCACGTGGGGTAAAAGTATGTCTAAGGGGGCTTATTTATTTTTAGCATTCTTTCCGCTTATTTCTATTATTCCTATCCCACCACCTACCTACGAAAATGTACAAAAAGCAAAACAAGAACAAAGAAAACGCAAAGAAGACTCAGGTGATCCACCCGATGATGAAGATGATGAAGACGAACTTACAAGTTAGTTAAAATTACACTCTACGAGCATATACCCTGCGTAGTCGCTAACTAATATGATAAAAAGCACATTTATTTAATAGTACGGAGTAAACCAAACATGACTAACGCTCAACAGCATATCGGCAGCATTGCATTAGTTGTTAAGGACTACGACGATGCCATTGAGTTTTATACTCAAAAGCTTAATTTTGAGTTAGTCGAAGATACTGATTTAGGTGATGGTAAACGCTGGGTGTTAATTTCACCTCCAAATTCAAACAGGGCTAATTCGAGCAGGACTAATCTACTACTTGCTAAAGCCACAACACCCGAACAGATCAGTGCTATTGGTAATCAAACGGGTGGTCGCGTGTTTTTATTTTTGCATACTAATGATTTCTGGCGAGATTATAATTTAATGCTTTCTAAAGGCGTTACATTTAACGAAGAGCCTAGAGTAGAACCCTATGGCACCGTAGTGGTTTTTGAAGACCTATATGGTACAAAGTGGGATTTACTGCAGCCTAATAATTAGTTATGTAAAGTGACGCTTTAACTCACGTCACTTTATTAACTAACTCTCTTACAATTGGGAATAGATCACTGGGTAGCATTCCCCTTTGCCCATCTCGCTCACTTGCGATATCACCGGCTTTAGCGTGCAGTGTTACGCCATAGCGTGCTGCTTCATCAATATTTAAACCTTGAGCAAGTAATGCCCCAATAATACCAGTGAGTACATCGCCACTGCCGCCAACGGCCAGTGCTGGGTTGCCATCTTCACACACCCACGTGTGCTGGGCATTAGCTATTAATGTTCCTGCGCCTTTTAATACACAAGTCGCGTTATAGCGCTTGGCGCAAAGGCGGGCATAATTAAAGCGGTCTGATTCTATGTCGCTGGTACTAACACTTAGCAGTCGCGAAGCTTCGCCTGGATGTGGCGTAAGTACGCATTGCTCTAACATATACGATGAGGCTTGCTTAGCGAGTAAATTAAGGGCGTCTGCATCTATAACCAATGGCATTTTATTGTTTTGGCAATATTGCATTACTTCATCGAATGTTTGTTGTGCCCACTCGTCTTGCCCAAGCCCTGGGCCAATAACAACGCAGCTTGCCCACTCTAGCGCTTGATGTAAGTTATTACTGCTTACCATAAGCTCTGGTCTGCCAATACTAATAGGCGTTATTGAGCTTTCGTGTGTATACACCCTTACCATGCCAGCACCCGTTCTAAGAGCTGCTTCACTACTTAACCTAATTGCACCTGCAGTACCTTGATTGCCACCCACACATAAAAGCTTGCCATGGCTGCCTTTGTGACTATTGATTGCCCGCGTGGCTATTCCTTTAAAGCTATTAATATTTATCAAGATTCCTGATGATTGAGCTATACAAGTAAACGCATCGCCAATTGCTAAATCATCAAAAACTAACTTACCGCTATATTGTTTACCTGCCGTCGTTGTGAGCCCTTGCTTTATACCTACAAAAGTAACGGTTGAAGTAGCTTGTACTGCGCACCCTAAAGGCTGTCCTGTATTTGCTTCAATGCCTGATGGAATATCAATGCTTATTACGGGCTTACCACTGTTATTTACAGCGTTAATTATATTCGCAAAATTATCGCGTACGGCGCTATTAAGCCCAGTACCAAGGAGCGCATCAATAACGATATCGTACTCATTAAGAGCATCTTTTGTAAAATGAGAAACCACCCCACCCGCTTCTATCCATAGCTGCTGAGCTTTTGCAGCATCACCTTTTAATGTTTTGTCGGGTTCAGCAGCGCATACTGTTACCTTTTTACCTGATTGCATAATAAGCCTAGCTACAACGTAACCGTCTCCAGCGTTGTTACCATGGCCAACAATGACTAATGTATGCTGTGCATCAAATAACTGCCATTGCTTATATACAGCCTCTCCTGCCCGCTGCATTAAGGTAAATAAATCGCAATGACTATTTTTAGCCGCTAAAGCTTCATTATCTCTTACTTGTTGCGCGGTAAATAAGGTTTTATTAAGCATAAAGGCTCCTTTAATAGGTGATACTTCACCTTATCAAATACTTATATCTAGCGGCTAGTTCTGTTGGCAATTTTAAATTGCAATTTTATTTAAAGTCTAACACTGCCACTTCAATTTGGGCATGGCTCACTTGAGCACGTCTAACTTGAGCAAGGTAAGCTAATTAAAGTACAATGTAGTTAATTAAAGGCTTGGTTTACTTGTAATCCAAGCCTGTTTATTTTTAGGTAGAGAAAAGTATGGCACAAACTCGCGGTAACTTATTTATTTTATCAGCCCCTTCAGGTGCTGGTAAATCAAGCTTAATCAATGCGTTATTAAAAAAGCACGCTGATATGAAAGTATCTGTATCACATACAACTCGCGCCCCTCGCCCAGGCGAAGAAAATGGTGTGCATTATCACTTTGCATCTACAGATGAGTTTAAAGCGCTTATTGCCAAAGATGACTTTTTTGAATGGGCCCAAGTGTTTGACAATTACTACGGCACATCAAAGCAGGCTATTGAGTCGCAACTTGATGCGGGTATTGATGTGTTTTTAGATATTGATTGGCAAGGCGCGCAACAAGTGCGCGAAATAATGCCAAGCGTAAAAACAATTTTTATACTACCTCCTTCAAAAGAAGAGTTAGAGCAACGCTTAAATAATCGCGGCCAAGATTCGGCCGAGGTTATTGCCTCTCGTATGGCAAAAGCACAATCTGAAACATCACATTATAACGAATACGACTATGTAATTGTTAATGATGACTTTGAGACTGCGCTTGGCGACATAGAAATGATTGTAATGGCTCAGCGCTTAACCCTAAAAGCGCAAGAAGAACGCCATCAAGTTTTACTAAATAGCCTGCTTAAATAATTTAAGTCTATTTAAATCATGCTTAGACAAGTAAAACTGATAAAAATTGAACACTGGCTATTGGCGAAAGTGGCTGCTTGCAGTAAACTACGTCTTTGATTTAAATTATTTTTGGAGTGCTGTGATGGCCCGCGTAACAGTTGAAGATGCAGTAGATGCAGTTGGTAATCGTTTTGACTTAATTTTAGTTGCGGCTCGTCGTGCCCGCCAAATTGCTGTTGGTGGTAAAACTCCACTAGTAGACCCTGAAAACGATAAGCCAACGGTAGTTGCTTTACGTGAAATTGAACTAGGTTTAGTTGATAGCTCTTCAATGGACTTAATTGACCGTGAAGAACAACAACACCAAGAAGCAGCTGAATTAGCTGCTGTTGCTGCTATTGTTGGTGGCAACCAATAATCGACCTCCCGGTCTGATTTAGCCAACGGCGCAGTATTTCTACTATAGCCGTTGGCAATCCTCTCTTTTCATCGTATATTCGTAGCTTACCTAATTTGCTTCACTAGGGCTGTTTATCTTTCGAGGTTAAATTTGCAGTAGTATGTTTGGTATTTAGGCAAGGCAGAGCCTATGTAGTGTGGTTATTCCCCATAAATAGGCGATAACGCAGCATAAATGCAAAACATGCGCTGCCTAAAGGGTTCTGCCTAGGGGCACTTTACTCTTTGTTGCTCGATTTTTACTTAGCCCGCTAGGCTAAAAACCTCGCGCCGCAATTAAATCGCCCCTAGATTGAACAAATTTTAATCCTGAAAGGTCAACAGGCCCTAGAACATTGGAGTGTGAATGTATCTTTTTGAAGGTCTTAAAAAGAAAATCTCAGAATACTTGCCCGCTGCTGATGTAGAGCTGGTTCAAAAATCTTACGTGGTAGCCCGAGAGGCCCATGAAGGACAAACTCGCTCGAGTGGCGAACCTTACATAACGCACCCAGTAGAAGTAACCCAAATTCTTGCAGGCATGCATCTTGATCATGAAACACTCATGGCCGCGCTAATGCATGATGTAATTGAAGATACTGATTTTAGTCAACAAGATTTAGCCGAGATATTTGGCGAAACTGTTGCAGAGCTAGTTGAAGGTGTGAGTAAGCTCGATAAGCTTAGCTTTAAAGATAAAAAAGAATTCCAAGCTGAAAACTACCGCAAAATGATTATGGCAATGACTCAGGATATTCGAGTCATTTTAATCAAGCTTGCTGATAGAACACATAACATGCGTACTTTAGGCGCATTGCGCCCAGATAAGCGCCGCAGAATAGCGCGTGAAACACTAGAAATTTACGCACCAATTGCAAACCGCTTAGGTATTCACGATATTAAAAATGAACTTGAAGACTTAGGTTTTCAAGCTTTATATCCTATGCGTCATCGCGCACTTAAATCGGAAGTTGCTAAAGCACGCGGTAATCGCAAAGAAGTTATTACTAATATCCAGCATGAAATAGAAGCACGTCTTGAAGAATCAGGCATTAAAGCAACTGTGTCAGGCCGTGAAAAACATTTATATAGTATTTATAAAAAAATGCTTAATAAAGAACTGCTATTTAACGAAGTTATGGATATTTACGCGTTTAGAATTGCAGTTGACTCTATGGATACGTGTTATCGTGTATTAGGTGTAGCTCATAGTCTTTATAAACCTATTGAAACACGCTTTAAAGATTATATTGCAGTACCAAAAACAAACGGTTACCAATCGCTTCATACTTCATTAGTTGGTCCACACGGTATACCTGTTGAAATTCAAATTCGTACTCACGATATGGATCATATGGCCGACAAAGGTGTAGCGGCGCATTGGATGTATAAAAAAGCAGGTGATGGTGCAGGTAATACTTCGCAGCAACGTGCTCGCCAGTGGATGCAGAGCTTATTAGAGCTTCAACAAAGTGCGGGTTCATCATTTGAATTTATTGAAAATGTAAAAACTGAGCTATTCCCAGAAGAAATTTACGTATTTACACCAGATGGGCGTATTGTTGAGCTACCGATGGGCGCTACCGCAGTCGATTTTGCTTATGCCGTGCATACAGATGTAGGCAACACCTGTGTAGGCGCGCGCGTTAATCGCAAGCCGCACCCTTTAAGTAGGCCCTTAGATACAGGGCAAACTATAGAGATAATAACAAGCTCAGGTGCCCACCCTAATGCAACATGGCTAAACTTTATTGTTACTGGTAAAGCGCGTTTGGGCGTTCGTAATTACCTTAGAAGTCAGCATCATGAAGAAGCTATGCTTTTAGGGCGCCGCTTACTTGATTCAGCATTAGGTGAAAACAAACTAGATAGCATTGCTGATGAAAATATAGCAAGAGTACTTGAGGAGCAAGAACTAACAACGCTTCTTGAATTACTTGTAGAAATTGGCTCTGGTAACCTAATGAGCATGTTAATTGCCAAACGCCTATTACAAAATGACAGTGACGACTTAACTGATATTACCAGCCAAGCCAAAGCGACCATTATTGGTACTGAGGGCATGCTAGTTAATTACTCTAAGTGTTGCCGACCTGTACCTGGCGATGCTATTACAGCTCATGTAAGCCAAGGTAAGGGCCTGACCGTTCACCGCCAAGAATGTAAAAACATCCGTGGCTGGGAAAATGAGCGCTCTAAATACTTAGTTGTAAAATGGGACGATAACCCAGAGAAAGAATATATTGCAGCTCTGAGAGTTGAAATTATTAATCATCAAGGGGCCCTGGCTAAATTAACCAATGTTGTTACTACAACCCAAGCCAATATTGTAGAAATTACCACCGATGAAAAAGAAAGTAATTTATACGTGATAGATTTAGGGGTTACCGTTAAAAACCGTATCCACGTTGCTAACATCATGCGCCGCATTCGCGTTATGCCTGATGTACAAAAAGTCTATCGTAAAAAGTAAAATAGGAAACACATGAATAAAGCATTTATCTCTACCGACAAAGCACCTGCTGCCATTGGCACTTACAGCCAAGCAGTTAAAGTAGGCACCGCTGTTTATTTATCTGGTCAAATTCCATTAGTGCCAGAAACGATGGAAATGATTTCAGAAGACTTTAGTGAGCAAACGCATCAGGTATTTAAAAATATCACTGCGGTATGTGAAAAAGCAGGCGGGCAAATTCAAGATTTAGTGAAAATAAATATTTATCTAACTGATTTATCTAACTTCGCTACTGTAAATGAAGTGATGAGCCAATACTTTAAGCAACCTTACCCAGCGAGAGCTGCATTAGGTGTTCGTGCACTTCCAAAAGGTGCACAAGTTGAAATAGATGGAATAATGGAACTTCCTTCTACCAATTAAGTATTACAGGCTATAGAGCCTCTCTATAGCCTTTCTTTCCCTCTTAGCACTTCGTTCTCTGTGACTTCTTGACTCAAATGTAAATTTCTAGCAATCTGTAGTTGTGTTTTAAAAAACAAACTTAACTTAAGTAGTAAAAAAGGATTAACTCGTGTTTAAGCTTGCCAACAATGGAAATGTTTTACTTGATGTAAAAGAACATATTCCTCCCAGCGCTGCATTTATTTTAGAGGCTCTCGAAAAGTCAGCTTTTTGCGACTGCAAAATAGATCATGACGCTATTAATGATTTTTTTAAAAACGAAAACACACAACACACTCTGGTTGTAGCAACAAAACACAATGCCACTTTAAATGTAACAATTAGCGACGATAAAATGCTGGCCATTGGCGAGCTAACCCTTGCCCAAGGCGGAAAATTATTAAGTTTAGAAGATGCAAAAAAACAACTCGTTAAAGCAGGAATTGTGCGTGGCTATAAGCAAGCATTTTTAGAGTTGCTACTGCAAAAACAGTTTGAGCATACAGCGGGTTCTGTTGTTAAGGGAGTATTAGCTAAAGGCAGACTACCAAGTGATGGTTTGGCCACTAAACTAATAACAACTGTAGAGACTTTAAAAGACCGTTTAAAAACCCCCAAGCTCAAAGAAGATGGCAGCGTGGATATGCGCGACTTTGGCAAGCTTGCAAGCGTAGAGCCAGGCTCTGTGCTTATTCGCCAACAACCAGCAACCCCTGGTAAAGAAGGCTTCACCGTAATAGGTGACATACTGCCCGCAAAACCCGGAGAAAATAAACAATTAGTGGCAGGCGAAGGCACCGAAATATCAAAGCTGAACCCGCTTGAACTAGTCTCTACTATTGCAGGTGTTCCGGTTGAAATTAATAATGGTATGCGTGTCGACGATATTTTTACCATTTCAGATGTAAACGTAAAAAGCGGCCACATAGACTTTCAAGGCAGTGTTATTGTTACCCGCAATATAGACCCTGGAATGAAAGTAACAGCCAAAGGCGATATTACTATATTTGGCACGGTTGAATCTGGAGAGCTTACCGCAGGCGGAAACATCACCGTTAAACAAGGCATTATTGGCCATCAAAAAGCCGACGAACAATCACTGTCTTGTAAGCTTATTGCACGAGGTGATATTCGCGTATCTCATTCACAGTATTGCTACCTAGAAGCAAATAATATTTTTATTGATCGCCAAACAAGCCACTGTGTAATGAAAGCTAAACGCTTACTGCAAGTTGGTCAATCCGACTTACCTAAGGGTAAAATATTTGGTGGCGAAATACTCGATGCAACAACCCTCATTGCTGGCGAAATAGGGAATGAATCAGGCGCTAAAATGATTATTAACCTAGCGGCTTCTGGCGCCGAAATAACAGCAGATACTGATAATTGCTTTAAAGACTTAGCTAAAACAGATGCACAGCTAGACACGTTGCAAGCAGCGCTAGAAAAAACTGATTTAGTGAAAGATGCCGAAAAGAAAAAAATATTAATTACTAAAATTGGTGCTACTCAAAAGCATTATTGTGAGCAGGCAGAGCAATTAGAAAAACGTCTTTCAAACTTAGATCACGACTTACACGATTTACTTAACGACGCTAATTTAGCGGTAAATTCTGTTTTGCATTCAGGTGTAGAGATTCATATTTTTGATAAAGTACTTAAAACAATCCGCAATTACCCTCCGTGCAACGTTAAACTTTTGAATAACAAAATTGAAATAGAGTTCAAAACAAGCTAATAACTGAGTGCTCTATTGAGCACTCAAATTTATTCACATTTAAAGTAAACCGCTTACCTCAGCATGTGTTTGCTGCGGCCATACACCCACTTGTACTTGACCAATGTGCTGCTTTTGTAGCAAGAGCATAGCCAAGCGCGACTGCCCTATTCCACCGCCAATTGTTTGCGGAAATTTACTTTGTAGTAGCGCTTTATGCCAATCAAACTCTAAGCGGTCTTCATCTCCAGTAACCCTTAACTGCGCTTTTAAAACTTCAGGACTTACGCGTATACCCATTGATGAAATTTCAAAGGCGTCTTCAAGTACTGGGTTCCATACTAAAATATCACCATTTAAACCCATGTATTGATCGCATGTTGGCGTAGACCAATCATCGTAATCTGGGGCTCTTACATCATGGATTTTGCCATCACCAAGCGCGCCACCAATACCAATTAAAAATACAGCACCATATTCTTGTGCAATGGCTTTTTCGCGTTGTTTAGCGCTAAAGTCAGGGTACATTTTACGTAGCTCTTCACTGTGCACAAACTTAATGTCGTCCGGTAAAAAAGGCGTCAAACCATAAGACTCACTTACAAAAGCTTCCGTCTCTTTTATCCCTTTATAAATAGATTGAACAGTTTGCTTTAGTGTTGCCAGCGAACGCTCTGTAGTTTCATTAATTACTTTTTCCCAATCCCATTGATCAACATATACAGAATGAATAGGACTTAATGAATCTTCATCTGGGCGCAAAGCTTTCATTTGAGTGTAAATACCCTCACCAACACCAAAGCCATAAGTTGCTAGTGTTTTACGTTTCCACTTAGCCAGTGAATGCACCACTTCGTAGCGGCTATCTGTAATCGCTTTCACATTTACAGCAACTGCGTTTTCATGGCCGCTTAAGTTATCTTGCGTACCGTCGCCAACCTTAGCCAAAATAGGGGCTTGAACCTCAACCAGCCCAAGTTGGGTTTCAAGTTGCTGTGAAAAAAATTGCTTAACTTTACTTATTTGCTGCTGTTGCTGCACATAGTGTGAACTCATAATAATTGGCCTCATTCCCAGTTATTGTTACTTGCTTAATTGATAAAAAGCGCCCTAATGAGCGCCTTTAATGAGGTTAATGTAACGATTTGATGTATTAATTCAATATCCCATAATAAAAATAGCTTTAACATATTAAAACCATCAATTAAGTGGTATAAAAATCATATATTCGATAATTTTATGATAAAAATATAATGGAAAATTATTTAATCGATAATCTCGATAAACAGATACTTCATGCATTAATGGAAAATGCCCGTACTGCGTACGCCGAATTAGCAAAAAGATTTAATGTAAGCGCTGGGACAATTCACGTAAGAATTGAAAAAATGAAGCAAGCAGGAATCATTACAGGCACCCAATTAACGATTAATACTAAACAGCTAGGCTACGATGTGTGTTGCTTTATAGGTATTAATTTAAATAACGCACGTGACTACCCACAAACACTTATAAAGCTAGAAGCATTGGAGGAAGTGGTAGAGGCTTATTACACAACAGGTAACTACAGTATATTTATAAAGGTAATGACAAAGTCCATTGATCACTTACAAGATGTGCTGATTAATAAAATACAGGCAATAGAAGCCATTCAGTCAACAGAAACACTTATTTCTCTACAAAATCCAATTAGCCGTACGGTAATGCCTTAACTGCAAAAATCTCGTATAATTGCCGAAAAAAGAGGATAACCATGCAGCAAACTCGCTACCAAAGAATCGAAGACGTACTTTCGCGCCGTCAAACAGACCTAACCGTGTGTTTAGAAGATGTGCACAAACACCATAACTTATCTGCAATAGTACGAAGTGCTGATGCGGTTGGTTGCCATCACGTACATGCTGTATGGCCTGAAAAGCAAAAATGGCTAACAAATAACACCTCAGGTGGCAGTAAAAACTGGCTAGAGACGCACTTACATAGAAATATTGATGATGCAGTTACTGCAATGCGTGAACGCAATCCAGAAATACAAATATTAGCGACTCACTTATCAGAAGATGCCGTTGATTTTAGAGAAGTAGATTACACCAAGCCAACGGCTATTATTGTTGGACAAGAAAAAACGGGGATCTCAGAAAAAGCCCTAGAATATGCCGATCAAAATATTATTATTCCAATGCAAGGCATGGTGCAATCGCTAAATGTTTCAGTTGCTGCTGCGCTAATATTATTTGAAGCACAGCGCCAACGCGAGCTGGCTGGTTTATATAATAGGGATATGTTGAGCGCCGAAGTTAAACATCCACTTTACTTTGAAGGCTGCCACCCTATTATTGCAAGGCAGTGTAAACAAAAAAAATTACCTTATCCTGCACTTGATGAAAACGGCGAAATAGTCGCTGACGAGCAATTTTGGCAAGCTTTAAAACATACTTGATGGACTAAAGCTCTGTAAGTACACTTAACTTATTCACAAATAATAAGATTGATATAATTTGTCTAAACCTAGCTTAAATCAATACCCAATTACAGAGCTCAAAGGGGTCGGCCCAAAAATGGCTGAGCGTTTGTTAAAGCTAGGTATTTTAACTGTGCAAGATATGCTTTTTCATTTGCCACTTCGCTATGAAGATCGCACTCGCTTATACGCGATTAATGAGTTGTCACTGCACAGCCACGTGAGTGTTGAAGCAACAATTGAAACAAGCCAAATTACGTTTGGTAAAAGGCGTATGCTTGTTTGCCAAATCAATGATGGTACTGGCAGACTAACATTACGATTTTTTAATTTTACCGCCGCACAAAAAAACGCATTTAGCGCTGGTAAAATAATACGTTGTTTTGGTGAAGTGCGCCGTGGCCGCGTTGGCTTTGAAATGAGTCATCCTGAATACAGCATCAGCGATACCTCTAACGAGCAGCCGGTAGCGACAACATTAACGCCCGTTTATTCAACAACCGAAGGCTTAAAGCAACTATCGATTAGAGCTTTAAGCGAACAGGCTATTGATTTACTAAATAAATACTCAGTAGAAGAACTACTGCCTTCACAGTGGCAGCCATCAAATATGCCGCTAAGTGACGCACTATTATTACTGCACCGCCCACCAAATGATGTTGATGTAACTGCATTAGAGCAAGGTACTCACCCTGCTCAACAGCGCCTTGTATTTGAGGAGTTACTTGCTCAAAACCTCAGCTTATTAAAAGTACGAGAGCAAGGGCAACAAGTTAAAGCCGTCGCATTAAATCCGGTAAACACATTAGAAAGCCAATTTTTAGAGCAACTTCCTTTTGCACCCACAAATGCGCAAAGCCGCGTAGTTGCTGAAATTAAAGGTGACATGCAACACGCGTATCCCATGATGCGTTTAGTACAAGGCGATGTAGGCTCAGGTAAAACCCTAGTAGCAGCACTTAGTGCACTAACAGCCATTGCGCAGGGCTTTCAAGTAGCTTTAATGGCTCCTACTGAAATTTTATCAGAGCAACATGGCGTTAATTTTACAACGTGGTTTAATCAACTAGGTATAACCGTTGCTTGGCTTGGCGGTAAAACAAAAGGCAAAGAGCGCGTAGCGACACTTGAAAAAATAGCCTCTGGTGAAGCGCAAATGATTGTAGGTACTCACGCCTTATTTCAAGATGAAGTTAAGTTTAATAACTTAGTGCTTATCGTTATTGATGAACAACACCGCTTTGGTGTCCACCAGCGTTTATCACTGCGCGAAAAGGGTAAGTTTGGTGATTGTTACCCTCATCAACTAGTTATGACCGCAACACCCATTCCACGTACACTCGCCATGACCGCATATGCCGACTTAGAAACCTCTGTGATTGATGAGCTGCCACCTGGGCGTACGCCAATTACAACAGTAGCACTTCCTGATACTCGCAGGGACGATATTATTGCCCGCGTTAAATTAGCGTGTAACGAGCAAGGCCGCCAAGTTTATTGGGTGTGTACACTTATTGATGAATCTGAAGTACTGCAATGCCAAGCCGCCGAAGACAGCGCACTGCAGTTAAAAGAAGCATTACCAGATCTAAACGTAGGCTTAGTACATGGGCGAATGAAATCAGCTGAAAAACAAGCCATTATGAGCGAGTTTAAAGCAGGTAATATACACGTATTAGTAGCCACTACGGTTATTGAAGTTGGTGTAGATGTCCCTAATGCGAGCTTAATCATTATAGAAAACCCCGAGCGCTTAGGCTTAGCACAGCTGCATCAGTTACGTGGGCGGGTTGGCCGTGGCGCTACTGCATCGCATTGCGTGCTTTTATACCACGCACCACTGTCTCATACTGCTCAAAAGCGATTAGGTGTACTACGCGATAGTAACGATGGCTTTGTGATAGCAGAGCGCGATTTAGAAATTCGTGGCCCTGGTGAAGTACTCGGTACAAAACAAACAGGGTTAGCCGAGTTTAAAATTGCCGATCTTACCCGCGATAAGCACATACTTAATCAAGTAAGACCGATTGCACAGCAAATGCTTAAGCAACATCCAGAGGTTGTTGACCCACTAATTCAACGTTGGTTGGGTAACAAGCAAAATTACGCGCAAGCGTAACCACTTTATTTTCTATACTTTTGAGTTTACTAAGTTAATTTACTAAATTAGCTTACTAAGGATATAAAAAAGTCAGCTCTAAACAATATAAAGCTGACTACTAATATCTCAATAGAGCAGCTTAAAAGCGATTTTCACCCTTTACTGCTCTTAGTTAAATTTAAGCTTTGTTAAGCTCAAATATAAGCGATGTTTGCGGGAATGAAATTGGCATTTGTAAACCAAACTGCATTAGCGCTTCACCGGTAAATGTTTGACCATTTACCGCAGCAATAGAAGATGGGCGATACTCTTCAAATTTTACCGGCCACACTAAATTAAGTGTGTACTGCGCATCGGCATCTAGGCCAACAAAACGAAGCTTATTAGGCGCTGTACGCGGTGTTTCGCGAACGCTGTTATAGGCAAATAACGCTTTTGTTTTTTGCTCATCAATTAAACCAAAGTTAATTGATAAATCGTCGCTATCAAGGCGGTATAAATCGGCGCTATGAATAAACTCACGATGCTCTTTGTGAAGTGCTATTGCCGCTTTAAGTGCATTGTATTCGTGATCGGTCAGCTCACGTGGGTCCATTTCGATTCCCATGTGGCCAAACATTGATACCGCAGCACGCATTTCAATACTTACATTACGCCCTGTGATATGACAATCGCGTGGGCCTACGTGTGCCCCCATAACCGACGATGGGAAAAAGAACGAACATCCACGCTGTATTTCAAGGCGATCAAGCGCATCGTTTGAATCTGACGTCCATACACGGTCTGTGTGTGCAAGTACGCCGTAATCTACACGTGCACCACCTGACGAACAGCTTTCTATTTCAAGCCCTGGGTGCGCCGCTTTAATACGGTCAATTAAACGATAAAGTGCTAATGTTTGCTGGTGCACTGCTGGCTTACCATCAAAATTACCCGCATGGTTAATATCGCGGTTCATATCCCATTTAATGTACTTAATAGTTGGGTATTCAACTAAAATATCGTCAATCGCTTTGTATAGGTACTCAACAACCTCAGAGCGCGTTAAATCAAGTACTAGCTGATTTCTAAAGCTTAACTGCTCGTTATTTTCTGAGCCTAAAACCCAATCAGGATGCGCGCGGTATAAATCACTATCTGGGTTGACCATTTCTGGTTCAAACCAAATACCAAACTCCATGCCTAAGCTGTTTACATGATCAATGACTGGCGATAAGCCATCTGGGTAAATTTTGTAATCTACAGTCCAATCACCTAAGCCTGCATTGTCACCACGGCGGCCTTTAAACCAGCCATCATCAAGTACAAAACGCTCAATACCTAACGGCGCTACTTTGTCGGCTAGTTGCTTAAGCGTGTCTACGTCGTGATCAAAGTAAATACCTTCCCACGTGTTGTAATGCACAGGGCGCGCTTTTTCACGTTGCGCTTGGCTAAGTAAATTAGCTTTAACAAAACGATGGAAATTACGAGAAAGCGCACTAAAACCTTCACTTGAAAACGAGCCATAAATGCTCGGGCTTTGATACGTTTGACCTTTAGCAAGCGTAAGCTCACCAGGAAGTAATAGCTCACCCATTTGTACATAACGACGACCTTCAGCTAGAAGCTCTGCGCGTAGTTTATTGTTGCCGCTCCAACCTAAATGAAAGCCGTAACATTCGCCGTGTTGCTCGCCTGCATTTTCGTTATGCACTAATAAACCAGGAAACACATCGTGTGATGTTTTACCTTTACGGTTTTCACGTACAAAGCTCCCAAGCACTAAATCAACAGATTGACGCTGGAATTCGTTTGACCAACGACCTTCAAAGCTCACTATTTTGCTTACGCTATCTGGCAATTGAAATGTTGGCGCGGCGCAAAAATTAACGCCCAGTGGTGAGTCACCTAAATTAGTTAATACAGTATGTGCACTTAGTACGTCACTGTTGTTGTCAAGCGTAATGCTGTGCACGACTTCAATACCACGGAGCTTATCTACACTTACAAACTCAACAGTCGCACTTGAAGGTTGACGCACTTCTTGAAGCTCTGGCCCAACTGACCATGCGATTGAATCATTTACTAGCTCAAGCCCTGGCGCGCCAGTAAAGCCTTCGCCTAATAAAGGAGATAGAGAAATAGGCGCTTCTTCAACCACGGCACATTTTACTTCTTGACGGGTAGCAAGCTGAGTAAGCATTGTTTCTGTTGTTTGCTCAGATAGGCGCTTACCAAAGTACAGTAACGCCGGTGTTTTGCTCTGGCAGTCGAAAATAACGGTGCTGTTTACACTGTTTAATCGATAAAATGATTTAGTGTCGGCCATGATTTTCCTATCCTCTTGTTCATTGTGTGAGTTATAAATATAACGAAAATTAGTAAGCTACACTATTTACTAAATGTATCTCTTTGCTTGAGCCACAATCTATCAGATGGTGACACTCAACAATAATAGTATATATCATACAAATTAGGTTTTGATAGTCTTTACATCGCAAATAGTCAGATAAACTCACTGGAAGTACCACTGTAATAAAGAGTATTAAACCAACTCTCACTTTAAAGCTCTGTTATTGCTTTTAATATATATAAAAAATCGGCCAGAGTTGCCCCATGACCGATTTTGTCAGCTTAAACTATTTACAATCTATTTTTGTACTTGTACTTGTCCTGCGTCATCAAGTGCCGGTGTTTTACCTGCCCACTGCGCATTCAAACCAAATACCACTTTATTTACTATCAATGCAAAAGCTACACATACAATCAGTGTAATTGGCATTAAGTGGATGTAATGAATGTCAGTATGTAGTGGTGAGTTTGCAAACGTAAGCATGCCGTACATTACAACACCTAAAATTACTGCTGCAATACCTGCACGTGCATCAACATTTTTAAATAATAAGCCCACTACAAAAATTGAGAATATAGGCATACTTAATAAGCCATTTAATTGCTGTAGCAAGTTAATAATACTGTCGGCTTGCTGGTAAATTGGTACAAGTACCAGTGTTAAGCTTGTTAGTAGCAATGTTACGTAACCACTTAGCTTTACAACACTTGGCTCTTTATTAAAGTAAGCTTCGTGAATGTCACACACGTATAGTGCTGTAGCTGAATTTAATAAACTGTTGTAAGTAGACAGCACTGCCGCCGCCATTGCCGCTGCAAACACACCGGTTAACCATGCTGGCATTACATCACCTACAATTCGACCATAAGCAGCGTCGCCAATATCGCCGTAAAGTTTAAACGAAATAATACCCGGTAATACCACAATTGCAGGGACGATTAAAAAACGAATTCCCGCTGCGGCAAATATACCTTTTTGTGCTTCTTTAACATTTGGAGCAGCCATGGCTCGTTGTGTAATTGTTTGATTAGTACCCCAGTAATACATTTGAATAAAGATCATACCGGTTAAAAGTGTTGGCCATGGAATAGGTGAATCAGCATCGCCTATGAGTGTTAAGCGCTCCTCAGGAATACCCGTAAAGTCATAATTAATCGCATTTAGTGCTAAAAACACCACTAAAACAGCCATACCCAGTACCAGTAAACCGTTGTAAGTATCAGACACTGCAACTGCACGTAGACCACCAAAAAACGCATAAATAGCACCTACAATAGCAAATGCGGTGGCAATATACATTAGCGGAATATCAACCTTAAACATGGTTTGCATAAACAGCGCACCTGAGTAAATTACCGCTGGCATGTAAATAAGTGCATTACCTAAAAAGAATAATCCCCCAATAACAGCGCGAATATGTTTATTATTATAGCGCTTTTCTAAAAGCTCTGTGGTGGTAGTACAATTGTATTTGTAATAAACAGGAATGAAGACTTTAGCTAAAATAATTAAGCCAATAATCGCCGCAAGCTCCCACCAAACAAGCAAAGCCATTTGGTTACCATTCATACCTACTAGTTGGTCGGTGCTTAAGTTAGTAAGTGTTATTGAACCTGCAACAAACATCCAAGTAAGGCCACCGCCTGCTAAAAAATACTCTTTGGTTTGGCTTTGTCCGTTATTACGATTTTGGCCTCGGCATTTCCAATAAGTAAGGCCACCAATTAAAGCGGTGACAAAAACAAAAACCACCAGCTGTAAAATGTTATCTGACATGTGTGTGTCTCCTACGCGTTACGCGCAATGTCTGTGTAATAAAAAAGTGCACGCTACAGCGCGTGCGCATCTCGACTTAGTTCTAACTTAATTTGCTTTAAAGGCATAAGTTCGGGACGTTGGTTGTGCAGCTTTACCAATGCATTTAACTGAAACAGTGAAATAAGCATACTGTTAAGCACACTTAGGTAACCTTGCTTGTGTAAGTTTGCAACGGTATCGCTATCTAAAGTTTGCAGTTTGTCTTCATCAACGGTGCTCAAACCTTGAATAGTTTGGGTTTCGCCTTGTTCAAACTGCAATACAATATCTATGTTTTTAATAAGCCCTAAGCGCGCTACTTCTTGGGTAAATTGATACGTTTGATAATCATTTTTTAAATCGCTTTCAAGTAGCTTTTGCTGAGAATTTAAAAATAAGCTTGGGTTACCTTTAGCATCAAATAGTGCCTCGCCTTGCTGCGTATTTACGGCTGAGCTTTGATCATCAATCGCAATAAAGTAGTCGCTGCTATTTGCTTCATGGGTCATTAAATAAAGAGGGTGAGTTTGTATACATACCGGTCTGTAAAGCGCCTGCCACTGGTTGTTATTAACCAATAAACTTTGCCCAGCACTAAAGCTTGTTAAACCCGATACGGTATAACTGCCGTTTTGCGCATTTCGCGCTAAAAATATAGGTAAGTCGCATGCAGCTTTTGCCACTTCGTTAGCTCTTAAATTAACTAAATGCTGCGTTTTTGCATATTCAATACCTGCATTAGGGTTAATTTTTAATGTTTGGTGTTTGGTGTTTACTAGTTCACTAATAGCCATAGTTACACATCCTTAAACTGGGTTAGCCGCTAACCACTGCTCAATATAAGCGCGGTGTGGCGGCAAAGTTTGCAACATCTGCTGTGTAAGCTGGCTGTTACGTTCAATTATTTGTTTGGCTTGCGCGTCTTGTGAATACAAATAAGCCTGTTTAGTAAAGTCTGGTTTGAAGCCCATACCATATAAAACGTACTGGTAGCTGGCGGCTGGGAATAACTCTAATGCACCATGAAAATCTTGAATAAGCGGGCCACGGCTTCCCCAAAGCAGTAAATCTTCTTGCAGGGTTTGTGGAATAGTGTCCGGATGTACATGTGCTTGCCAGTAAGGTTCTGGGCGCTTGGTTAGCATGTAATGGAGCTTTAAAAAGTCGATAATGCGCTGCCAGCGGTAGTCCATTTGCTCGTTAAAGCGTTTAGCTACAATAGGCATTACTTGTGTATCTGCTGGCATATGCTCTGCTACAAAGCGTGCTGAAATTTCAACAAGCATAATAGCGGTTGCTTCAAGCGGCTCTACAAACCCTGCTGACATACCCACTGCAACACAGTTTTTATGCCAAAACTTCTCACGATAGCCCGACTCAAAGCTAATTTTACGGGCAGTTAAACCGTTTGCTGCATCGCCTAAATAGTTTCGTAAGTTTTGCTCTGCTTCATCGTCTGATAAAAATTTGCTTGAATATACATGCCCTACACCACGGCGATGCGTTAAACCTATATCCCAAATCCATCCAGCGTTTTGCGCTGTTGCTATGGTATGGCTGGCTAAGGAGTCATCGTTTTCATCGTAAGGGACTTGCATCGCCAGTGCGCTGTCGTTAAATAGCACGTGGTCCATTTTTTTAAACGGTACGTTGAGCGCTTGGCCTAATAACAATGATGAAAAACCAGTACAGTCTATAAATAAATCGGCGCTTATAATGCGGGTTTGATCTTTTAGAGTAAGCTCATTTATTGCACCATCGTCATCAAGTTTTACCTGATCAACAGTACCAATAATATGCTCTACGCCAAGCTTACTTTTACAATGCTGTTTAAGCATTTCTGCAAAAGCGCCGGCATCTAAGTGATAAGCGTAATTACAGTTACCTTGATATTCACCTTGCGCTATACCTCTTGGGGCTAAGCTTGCTTCGCAAATATCATGTTGAAAATTAGTTTGCTGTGCAAAATCTTCAACATTATCTAAATAAGGGGCTAAATCTATGCGGCCGTAGCCTAGCGGTACAGTAAATGGATGGTAGTAAAAGTCGTTGTTGCCGTGCGTCCAATTTACAAATTTACCACCTTGCTTAAAGGTAGCGTTACAGGCTTTAAATACATCAACTTCACGCAAACCTATTTGCTGAAGTGTGTTTTTCATAGTGGGCCAGGTACCTTCACCTACACCAATTGTTGGAATATCTGACGATTCAACCAACATCACTTTTAAGCCATCACCATTTTTACCTTGGTGATACGAAGCTATAATTGCAGCGCTCAACCATCCTGCTGTGCCGCCACCAATTACTGCGATTGTTTTTATTGCTTTATTCATAATGGACTACTCTTTGAGTATCTTTGATAACGTTTTATACAACAAATGCCCGGTAGGGCATTTGGATTTAATGTGGCTTCATTTTAGACAATTAGGTTAACTAATATACATTACTGTTAAATTAACCTAATTGGTATTAGCACTAATGTGCTGCAATGAAACAAGAGGCGAGAAGTTCGCCTCAAACATTAATTAAAACGATCCGCGAATACCAAACGCGTAACGTGAGCCATTATCTTCCACTGAATAAATTTGGTTAGCAAAACGACCTGTTTGTACTAACTCTTCCTCAGTGATATTGATGCCTTCAGCAAAAATAGTGAAGTTTTCGTTAATATCGTAGCTTGCACTAATATCCCACTGGCCGTAAGTTTCTACGTTCACTGGTTCACCATTGAAGCCGTTATCAACTAAGCGTAAAAAGCCTTCACGGTTGTTAAATGCAACACGTGCTTGCCAGTTGTCTTGCTCATAAAACAATACTAAGTTTTGTGAATCGCCCAAACCTTCTAGTGCAAATGTTTGAGTTGTATCATCACCTACACTAATGTCGCTATTCACAACAGTCGCATTGGCAATAAAACCAAAGCCATTTTCAAACATGTGAGTAACACCCACTTCGAAGCCGGTTACAGTTGCAGACTCACCATTTTGAGGACGGCTTACAGTGTAAACTTCTGAGCTACCAATAAGTTCGTCATCTGTTTGGTCTGTACATGTAGTACACGCAAAATCAGGACCTGAACGGTCAGACATTTCGTATGTTTCTGCACCCGTTAACGTAACAATAAAGTCGTCAACTTCTTTACTAAATACTGCAAAGCTAAATAAGTTAGCATCGTTGTAGTACCACTCGTAAGAGATATCCCAGTTTTCTGATTGGAATGGTTTAAGTGCTGGATTGCCACCACTTGCCGTTAAGTTTTGACGACGTGGTTCGTTAAAGTTTGTCGCAGGAGATAACTGAGACATAGTTGGACGAGTAATACTATCGTACGCGGCAAAACGTAAAATCATATTATCTTGTAGCTCAAGCTTAACGTTGAAAGACGGTAGTAAGTTTGAGTAGCTAGTACCTTGTTCAATATTAGTCGCAGGGCCAAATACATTAGCAAACAATGTCGCATCTGACGTTGGTATAACATCGCTAATAAAGCTTTGTATTGCAGCAACTTCAATATCAGTTTCTGAGTAACGAGCACCCATATTAACGGTTACTGGCATATCAGCTAAATCAAAACCAAGCGTAAAGTCCATGTATAAACTAGTGATGTCTTCGTTAATTGTGTAACGGTTATTTTGTAGCGTTGGCTCTACTGGGAAACCTTGATCGGCTAAGTAATCAAGCATTTTATCGCCGTCGTAGCTATAAAATGTATCGATCAAACCAGGGAAGTAATTACTCGCTGTATATGCTTCAAAATCAATTTCATCAAGCGGTGCTTGTGTACCGTAACCACAAAATTGACATTGGCTACCAAATACTTGGAAGCTTGATTTTTCACGCTCTTGGCGATAAGCACCAAAGTTAATACGCTCTACTGGGCCTTTATCTGGCACGTATTCAAAATCGGCTTTTACTTCAGTGATTTCATCTTCATCAGTAAATTGGTTACCAATTTCGTTGTAGTGAAGACGCGCTAGGCTTGGATCTGGCAATGAACCATTTTCAAAGCCATCATGCTGTACGGTAGGGATGCTGCCTGTACCGTCAAAGCTATAGCTGTTAATAATACCCACTACGTTAAAACGATCATTACCTGCACGGTCGTTTTCAGCTGTTGAGCGAGATACATCAAATTTTGCTTTTAATGAATCATTTACTTGCCAATCTACGTTAATACCAAATGCTTTGTTGGTTACGTCACGTGAGTTACGCGTGTGTGATACAAAATCACTTGCAGGGTCGCCACTTGGTGCGCCTAAGCCAACTTCTTGAGAGAAAGTTAAAAGCGTACCCGTTTCAGCATCAATTGTTGCACTACCTACGCGGTCTGGTTCAAACCAAGATGCTAAATCACGCACTGTTGAATCAACTTCAAATTTTGAAATCATTCCATCAACCGTAATCGTAACATCGTCAGACGGTGCATATTGTAGTACTAAACTTGCGTTTGTACGTTCACGGTCTTGCTCATCAACTACTTGGTCCCAGTTACGTGGAATGTAGGCATTTTCAAACAATACACCATCAGTTGGGTTAGATATTGTTTGGCCACCGCGCCAACCTGCCGTTAAAATTTGGTTGTTTTGAAGTTTACGTTGCTGATTAGTGATGGCAAAAAGCACACCTAGCTTGTCATCGTTAAACGTATTACTTATTAAAAATGATGTTGATGGAGATACTTCCTCAGAAAGGCTTTCGTACATACCTTTAACTGAACCTAAAATATGTAAACCACCAAAATCAAAAGGACGTGCTGTAGTTACGTTAACCGTACCACCAATGCCGCCTTCTTGAAGCGTTGCTGTATTACTTTTATAAATATCAGCACCGGTGATTTGATCCGCCGCCAATACATCAAAATTGAATTCACGACCTGCACTGTCTGTCGCAATTTGACGACCATTAACAAGTACAGTATTAAATTGTGGACCAAAACCACGAATAGTTACCGCTTGGCCTTCACCACCACTGCGGTCAATTGCTACACCTGTAATACGTTGCAGAGACTCTGCTACGTTTAAATCAGGAAATTTACCAAGATCTTCTGCTTTAATCCCGTCTGTAACAACATTAGATGCTTTTTTATCTAACATTGATGAACGTAAGCTGCTGCGGATACCCGTTACTGCGATAACTTCAACATCTTCATTTACTACTGTAGGCGTATTGCCTTCAGCGCCTTGAGCTGCAACGCTTCCGCTTGCCAATATACCAGTGATAGCAATACTGAGCGCGGTTTTCTTGTTGAACGATAACTTATTGTTAATTATCATTTTTTAAAAACTCCTGATTGTGTGTAGTCGTTGTGTCGTTGTGGTAGTGCGTATAGTTTCAAATACTATTTATATTATAAATACTTTAAACCGGCAAAAAGTGCAACCTTTTCCTTAATTATGGATAGCATTTAATTACCGTATATTTTCTTTTGATTTTCTTTTAATTAACATTAAAGAACTGTATTCACTCAGAAAAAGCGTAAATAATAACCTGTTCGTATTTCTCTGCTGGCAATAAATTAGCCTTTGGAAAATTTTCACGATTTGGCGCATCTGGCCAATTTTGAGCTTCAAAACACAAAGCTTGCCGTGCTTTAAAAGGCGAACCAACAAAGTTTGCGGTATAAAGCTGCATGCCTGGCTGTGTACTTTTAAGGGTTAAACTAACGTTCGTGTGTGGCGAAGTTAATGTAGCCATCGTCTTTAAACTGCTGTCATCATTAAAAATATAGCAGTGATCAAAGCCATTTCCAGCTTCTAGCTGAGGATGAACGGCGCTTAAGGCCTCACCAACTTGAGCTGGCTTAGTAAAGTCAAAGCAGGTACCGCAAACTAAAGCGGCTTCATTAAGTGGAATACTAGTTGTATCAATAGGAAGGTAACGATCGGTATTAATTTGAACAAGATGCTCATTAATTGATTCACTGCCATCAAGATTAAAATAGCAATGGTTGGTAAAGTTAACGAGCGTTTCTTTATTGGTTATGGCTTTAAAGTGCAGAGTAAGCTCGCCGTTTTTAGCGCTAATAGTTTGCCAAACCTGCAACTCACCGGGGAAACCTTGTTCGCCGTCGGGCGAGCAATAATAAAGTTCAACTTCACTTTCAGTTTGTTTAGTTACTTGCCAAAGTACTTTATTAAAACCTTTAACACCGCCATGTAGGCTATTAGGACCGTTATTTGCCTCTAGTTGATACTGCGTACCAGATAAGTTAAAAC
Source organism: Pseudoalteromonas sp. LC2018020214 (assembly GCF_016598755.1). Taxonomy (NCBI): domain Bacteria; kingdom Pseudomonadati; phylum Pseudomonadota; class Gammaproteobacteria; order Alteromonadales; family Pseudoalteromonadaceae; genus Pseudoalteromonas; species Pseudoalteromonas sp. LC2018020214. The sequence goes on along the minus strand of NZ_CP066804.1, from coordinate 192,881 downwards.
GCCCCTTTGCAATTCGATTAGCGTATCGACCTATTGTAGCGCCTAAGTAAAATGGGTTTTCAAGATAGTATTGAGGGTCATCGACGCTAAGCGTCATTTCTTGTTTTTTAAATTTAATGCTTTTTATTATTGCGCCAAACGGCAAAATTTCAGCTGCTAAATTCTCACCATCACTGAGCTGAATAACTTGTAAAGGCTGGTTACTGGCAATAGATGTCACACGCATACTCCAATCAAATTACCGAATTGACATTTCCTGTTATAACGGCGCAACAATATATAATATAAATAGTATATAATTGAAGCCTGCAACTCAATCTAAATACGTTAAAATTTCTCGACAAAAATTTACAGCTGCCATTATTTATTTACACTAATCCAGCTCAGCATGAGCTTATATAAAATATAAGCTTTGTAAGGTTAACTGCCTTGGTAAAAATGCTCGTTAAGCGCCGTTTTTTCGTCAATGCTAAGCGCTTGCTTTGATTTTGCAATAAAGTCGTATCTCACCATCACAGCTTTGCCTATCGCACAGCATTTATCGTGTTGCCATGCTTCTTGCCTAAGTATAAAAGAGCTAGTTCCTATATGCTCTACAGAGGTTTTTACGGTCACTTCGTGGCCATAAAATAATTCGCCTACAAACGACACTTCAACTTTGGCGATAATCAATTTCCAATCATGTGGATTTAAGTCCGGTGTAAAAAACTTAAAAATAGGTCCACGTGCGACTTCAAACCATACAGGGAGTACGGTATTGTTAATGTGTCCGAGTGCATCTGTTTCGCTAAAGCGCGGCATCACTTTTTCAATAAACATAAAAATCCAATAATAATTATATAAAGGTAAACCATGACGGACTTTATACGCGTTATTGATAACGCATTAAGCGATGAGTTTTGCGATGAATTTATTTCCACATTCGCGCAAAGCCCGCATGTAAGACAAGGGGTAACATCGGGCGGTGTCGACTTAAAGAAAAAAGACAGCCACGACCTACACTTAAATAATCACCCCGAATATGCACAACAATTAAAACATATACAACAAACGACTGCACAGCATGTTTTTAAGTATGTTGAAGAGCATATTTTTATGATGATTGGGGCATTTGGCTTAAAGGTTTATCATCCAAAAACAGGCGAAGTAGTCGATTTAACCCAAGAGAATTTTGAAGAAGTGGGTAAACCGCAATTACCCGTTTTAGTTCAGCAAATTTTTAGACTCGGTAACATTCAAGCGCAAAAATACGAAGTAAACAAAGGTGGCTACCCGTACTGGCACAGTGAAGTTTATCCGCAGCTACAGCACAATGAAGCTTTGCATCGCGTGTTGTTATTTATGTTTTACTTAAACGATGTAGAAGAAGGTGGTGAAACAGAGTTTTATTATCAAAACCGTAAAATCGCCCCTAAAAAAGGCACTATGGTAATAGCACCTGGCTACTTTACACATACTCATAGAGGCAATAAGCCAGTATCAAACGATAAGTATATTTTAACCTCGTGGGTATTGTTCAACCGTGCAGAACAAATATATGGTGCGCCTAAGAGTTAGCGCACCAAAATCAGTATTATTTAACCGAGCAGTTCATCAAATAAATTAAACAACTGATCTAGCTCTTCAATGGTGTTGTAGTGCATACAACCAATGCGCACTACGCCGCCTTTATCAAGCACATCTAATTGCTTGCACAACCCTTGCGCGTAAAAATTACCATCCCACACGCAAATATGCTGCTTACCTAGAAATTCTGAAACGGCGCGTGGCTCAAGCCCTTCAAAAATTAAAGCAAAAGTAGGTGTACGCTCATTAAGGCGATCAAAATCATCAATACCAAATAACTTAATACGTGGATAATTAACTAAGCGCGTTAAAAAGTGTTCGCTAAGCGCCATTTCGTGCTGCTTAGTTTTAGCAAAAGCAACGCTTAACTTTTCGCGACGTGAGTGGCTATCGTCAAGTTCGCTAATCGCCGCAATGTAATCAACAGCTGCGATAAAACCAGCCATTGCTTCAAAGCTTTGCGTGCCGGTTTCCCAGCGACCTGGTGCTACGTCTTTAGCTGGCTCAACCTTGTAAGGCGTAAACCCGTCTAAATGTTCTTTTTTACCATAAACCATACCTAAATGCGGGCCAAAAAACTTATACGCAGAGCACGCTAAAAAGTCGCAATCAAGTGCTTGTACGTCAATAAGTTCATGCGGTGCATAGTGTACGGCATCAACATAAACAAGTGCACCTACAGCGTGAGCAAGCTCTACAATACGTTTAATATTGTTAATTGAACCTGTGGTATTTGACGCATACGTTACCGCTACAAGCTTAGTGTTGCTGTTTAATAAGCTTTCAAATTGCACCATATCTAAGCTGCAATCAGCTTCATTAATTAAAGCCGTATTAACTTTAACGCCTTTATCTTCTGCAGCTTGTTGCCACGACGATACATTCGAGAAGTGATCGGCATTGGTTACAATTATTTCATCGCCAGCCTGCCAGTCGCGTGAAATTGCACGGCTAAAACTAAACGTAAGGCTGGTCATGTTTGGACCAAACACAATTTGTTGTGAGCTAGGTGCATTAAGTAAGTCAGCGGCGGCTTGGCGCGCATTCGCCATCAACTCAACCGTTTTATCACTTGAAAAAAACGCGCCACCTAAGTTCGAATTATAATGACCTAAATAAGCTGTCATCGCAGTAAGCACCGATGTTGGTACCTGCGAGCCACCTGGTCCGTCTAAAAATATTGGCGATTTACCATCAACGTTCTGCATTAATGCTGGAAACTGCTCACGTAATTGCGTTATGTTCATGCCTAACTTCCTTAAGACGTTAATACAAAACAATCCAGGTAACCTGGTTTGCTAGCATCAATTTTGTTCATAGGTGTTGCGTTATGCCACACTTGACGGTCGTTTATTAATGCAAACATGCCGTCTTTTATTTCCATTTTAAAACAAGGCTCAGCTTGCTTGTTTTCGTACACAAGCAGTTCGCCGCCTTCTAAGTTCTCGTGAGAAACACCGCATATACATACATGGTCAAAACCATCTTGATGCACGCCTTCTGGCGCTGCAGGTGTATCGCTATCGATGGCAAGCATACGGAACTGATGAATTTCAATATTACGCTGCTCATCAATACCGGTAAGTTGGCGAAACTCATTTACAATGCTTTTCATGCCCTCTGACTCAAGTAAACTTTGCTCTAAATTTTCGTAAGTACGCTCTACATTACCTTGAAAAGTATTAATTGAATCATCTTGAACAAATGCTTTGGCTTGCTGTAGCTTTATTTCACCATTTTGCATTTTTACTACTGAATAACGACGTTTACGAAAGGCACCATCTGCATAAAGGTTTGCAGGAAGGTTATCAAAAGAAGGTTTAACCAAATCAATATTTGCTTGGTTAACAAAACGTAGCTGCAATAAATTCTGGTTGTTTAATGCTGTCATAAAATCTCGCCTAAAATAATGAGAATATTGATAAGGATTTTAATGCATTTTGATAGGAATTTTTGCGCGATTAATTACTTTAAAAGCAATTTAAGACTAGAGTTAATACAATAATACAAAAAAAGAAGCATGAACTATCTAATATTTGTTTTAGCCAATAAAAAACCCGCCGAAGCGGGTTTTTAAACAAACTCTAAAAGTTATACAGCTTGTTGAATAATCACGTTGTCTGCTTTTTTAGTGTAAGCAGGCATACGGTGGAAGTTTAAGTAACGGTAAGTATCTGCAGCCGTTGCATTAATCTTCGCTGCGTATTCTTGGTACTCAGCTGGAGTAGGTAGTTTACCTAAAATAGCCGCTACTGCAGCAAGTTCTGCTGAAGCTAAGAATACGTTCGCGCCATTACCTAAACGGTTAGGGAAGTTACGTGTAGAGGTAGACACAACCGTTGCTTTGTCTGCAACGCGTGCTTGGTTACCCATACATAGTGAACAACCTGGAGTTTCGATACGTGCACCTACACGACCAAAGATACCGTAGTAACCTTCGTCTGTAAGCTGATCTTTATCCATCTTAGTTGGCGGGGCAACCCAAAGCTGAGTTGGGATACGACCTTTAAAGCCATCTAGTAACTTACCTGCTGCGCGGAAGTGACCGATGTTAGTCATACAAGAACCGATGAATACTTCGTCGATTTTCTCGCCAGTAACATCAGATAATAAACGTGCATCATCTGGGTCATTTGGAGCACAAAGGATTGGCTCTTTAATATCTGCTAAATCGATTTCAAGTACATGTTTGTACTCTGCATCAGCGTCAGCTTCCATTAGTTCTGGGTTAGCTAACCAATCTTGCATTGCAGTAATACGACGCTCAATAGTACGTACATCGCCGTAACCTTCAGAGATCATCCATTTAAGCATAACAATGTTTGATTCTAGGTATTCTGCGATAGACTCTTTAGAAAGTTTAACCGCACAACCTGCTGCAGAACGCTCTGCAGATGCATCTGATAGTTCGAACGCTTGCTCAACAGTTAGGTGTTCAACGCCTTCAATTTCTAGTACACGACCAGAGAATTCGTTAATTTTACCTTTTTTCTCAACTGTTAATAAACCTTCTTTAATACCGAAGTAAGGGATTGCATGTACAAGGTCACGTAAAGTGATACCTGGTTGCATTTCACCTTTAAAGCGAACCAAAATTGACTCAGGCATATCAAGAGGCATAACACCTGTAGCTGCTGCGAATGCTACTGCACCCGAACCTGCTGGGAATGAAATACCTAATGGGAAACGTGTATGTGAATCACCACCAGTACCTACAGTATCTGGTAATAACATACGGTTTAACCATGAGTGAATTACACCATCACCTGGGCGAAGTGACACACCGCCACGGTTCATGATGAAATCAGGAAGCGTATGGTGAGTGTTTACATCGATTGGTTTAGGGTAAGCCGACGTATGACAGAAAGACTGCATTGTTAAATCTGCAGAAAAACCTAAACATGCTAAGTCTTTAAGTTCGTCACGTGTCATAGGACCTGTTGTATCTTGCGAGCCAACAGTTGTCATTTTAGGTTCACAGTATTGGCCTGGGCGAATACCTGGAACGTTACACGCTTTACCAACCATTTTTTGCGCTAGTGTGAAGCCTTTTTCAGACACTTCTGTCACTGTTGGTACTTTAAATACATCAGTTGGACCTAGGCCAAGTGATGTACGTGCTTTATCAGTTAAACCACGACCAATGATAAGTGGTATACGACCACCAGCACGAACTTCATCTAAAATTACATCAGATTTAAGTTCAAAAGTTGAGATTACTTTGTCAGTACCGTGGCTCTTAACAACACCTTCGTACGGGTAAATATCGATTTGCTCACCCATGTTAAGCTCATCAACATTTAATTCGATTGGTAATGCACCTGAATCTTCCATTGTATTGAAGAAGATTGGAGCAATTTTATTACCTAGACATACACCGCCAACACGCTTGTTTGGTACGAATGGGATATCATCGCCCATGAACCAAAGTACAGAGTTAGTTGCAGACTTACGAGAAGAACCAGTACCAACAACGTCACCTACATATGCAAGTGGTAAGCCTTTAGTTTTTAATTCTTCAAGCTGAGAGATTGGACCTACTTCGCCTGGCTTGTCTGGTGTAATTCCATCACGTTCAATTTTTAGCATTGCTAAAGCATGAAGTGGGATATCTGGACGAGACCATGCATCTGGTGCTGGTGATAAGTCATCAGTATTTGTCTCGCCAGTTACTTTAAATACAGTAACTGAGATCTTTTCAGCAACAGCTGGCTTATTAGTAAACCATTCTGCATTTGCCCAAGACTCAATAATTTGCTTAGCGAATGTATTACCCGCTTTTGCTTTTTCTTCAACATCGTAGAACGCATCAAACATAAGTAATGTATTTGAAAGGCCTTTAACTACGATTGGTGCAAGTGTTTCGTCATCAAGTAGGTCAATCATTGGCGCGATATTGTAACCGCCCAGCATTGTACCTAATAATTCTGCCGCTTTTTCTTTAGAAACAAGTGGAGAATTAGCTTCACCTTTAGCTACAGCTGCTAAAAATCCCGCTTTAATATAAGCAGCATCATCAACACCAGCTGGTATACGCTGAATGAACAAATCTAAAATGAATTCTTCTTCACCTGCAGGTGGGTTTTTTATTAATTCAATAAGATCAGCAGTTTGCTGAGCATCTAATGGCGCTGGTACGATACCTAACGCGGCACGTTCTTCTACGTGTTTACGATATTCTTGTAGCACAATATTGCCCTCTTGGTGACGTGAAAGTATCCGGTAGCGCTTTGGGCGCAAATAAGTTACCCAATACTTATAGTATTCTAACGCGTAATTATAAAGCTTTTATGGATAGATGAAAATCCATCCAGTTGCGCAACTGATTATACCGATTATAAATACTATGAATAGTGGTTGTGGTAAAAACTATTTTCATGAATACTTGTTAAGTAAGAATCATTACCATTAACTAGTATTAATTTATTACAGGCATAAAAAAACCCAGCACTTGGCTGGGTTTTTATTACAAACTATTTAATTAACGTAAAACTTTAACGTTTTTGATAGTTTTGATATGCGCTTCTACACGACGGTTTTCTGCGTTTGCAGCTTTAGTGTTTGCATCATTTTTAAGACGCTCTTCACCTAAACCAACTGTAGTAATACGATCTTCAGCAATACCATCAGCAACAAGTTGCTTAGCTACAGCATCAGCACGTTTTTTAGATAACCATTTGTTGTAAGTTGCTTTACCTACAGCAGAAGTGTGACCTTCTAATAGTACTGTTGTATCTGGGTACTCTTTTAAGAATGCAGATACTTTTTCAATATCATTTAAGTATTGAGTAGATACTGCAGAAGCATTGTTAGGGAAAGTCACTAATAAGCTTACTGTTACTTCTTTATCTTCATATAAAGTACAACCAGTACCATCTACAGCATCAGTCATAGGTGTGTTAGGACACTTATCATCTGTATCAGCAATATTATCGTTATCGCTGTCTGCAGGGGCTACAGCTACTTCAACAACTTCAGGAGCAGGTTTAACTTGCTCAACCGGTGCAGAGTTTTGGCCAAATAAATAGTTAATACCAATTTTAGCGCCAACATCTGTATAACCACGGTCAAGACCTTGATATACAGCTGTTTCAGCATTTACAAATAAGCCATCTGTAATGAAATGCTGGTAACCAACACCTGCATTTAAGAATGTGTTGTCATCAACTACGTCAATTTCTTTAATACCGAAAAGACCATAGAAAGGACCGCCGTCTAAATGGTAAAGAGCATCAATACCGTAACGCTCGCCATCAATATTGTTACGGTTGCCAGCAACTTTATCAAAAGCATTAAAATCCATGTCTGCATATTCAAGACGTGCGCTCCAGTAATCACTGAAACGGTAACCAGCTTCAACACCCCAGCCAGTTGATTCGTTTACGTCAAGACCGGCTTGATCACGCATGTTTTTCCAAGATGCGTCATAGTAGTCACCAAATGCGCCAATGTAGAAACCTTCTTCTTTATCAGCAGCGAATGTAGATGCGCTAGTTGCAGCCAACGCGATTGCAATTGTAAGTGTTTTTAATTTCATTGTTTTCTTCCCATTTGAACAATTTTAAATTGTAGCTAATCGATACTAGCTCAATCAGTTTTATATAGACTAACTGAGCCTTTGTTAATCAATACTTAACGAAAAATAAAGTTTATAACTTTTTTTCTATGCCTTGTCACAACACACATCCACTTACTATAGGCGAAATTAAAACTTTATTGAAAAATAAATATAGTAGTTTTTGTAAATTAGTACTTAGCAAGGAATGTAAGAGCAATTAAATTGAATGCACTTATAAATGCAAAGAAATATTGCTTGCTTTATATTGTGCGCATAATACCACCAGAATTAGCATTCCCCTAGGTATATGCGCATGTTTGATTAAAAAATGACTCTTTTTAATCATGCGGTTATATTTAAAGTTAAGTATTAAGTACCACAAAAAGTCTGGTAGTCATTATCATTAGTCGGTGGAGAGCAAAATTCTGATAATTCTTCACCGTTAGAGTATGGATTGCCGGCTATTTTTATAAAGCGCTGTAGTAACTCGCTAGATCCTGTAGCGTTATATTGTGCAATTATTTCTTCGATCACATGATTTCGCGGTATAACACGAGGATTTGCAGCTCTCATTACTTCATAACTATTATCGTCAGTTAAGCTTACCCACTTAGCTCTCCATTCAATTAGCGACTCAGGTACGCTTTTTTCTCCTTTTAAGGATTCAGTAAGCGCATCAAAGGCATTGGTGTAGTCGAGCTGATTATCTTTTAATAGCGTTAACAACTCTGCTATTAACTCGCCACTACTATCGCTAGATTCATTTAAACCCAGTTTTTGTGCCCACATAGCCGTAAACTCAGTATTAAACTGCTCAGCAAAACTATTAATAAATGGCGTCATTAATGAAACCGCTTGCTCGTCATCATCGCTAATAAGTGGTATTAAACTCTCAGCTAGGCGTGCGCAGTTCCAGTTAGCTATATTAGGTTGATTACCAAATGCATACCGACCTTGTTTGTCGATAGAGCTAAATACGGTATCAAAGTCGAAGCTATTCATCATGGCACACGGGCCGTAATCAATGGTTTCTCCGTTTACTAGCGTATTATCGGTATTCATTACTCCATGAATAAAGCCAACACGCATCCAGCTCACAACTAGCTTAACTTGGTTTTTAATCACAGCGCCTAAAAATGCTAAATAGCGCTGCGATCCTGTATCCGTTATTTCTGGGTAGTGTCGCTCTATAGCTAAATCGGCTAAATTTTTAAGCCCTTCAACATCGCCTTGCGTTGCTAAATATTGAAACGAGCCAACACGAATATGGCTCGTTGCTAAACGAGTAACTATAGCCCCTGCTTGTGGCGGATTACGATAAACCGTTTCACCACTACCAACAACCGCTAAGCAGCGTGTGGTTTTAACTCCCAGCGCATGCATTGCCTCGCTCATTACGTATTCACGAATAGCAGGACCAAGTGCGCAACGCCCATCCCCTCCTCTTGAGTAAGGAGTAGCACCAGAGCCTTTTAATTGAATATCCCATAACTGGTTTTCATCATCACTAATAGCGCCCAGTAAGTGCGCTCGTCCATCGCCTAAGCGTGGTGAAAAATGTCCAAATTGGTGCCCAGAGTAACCAAGTGCTACTGCAGGAATCGCCTGTTTTTCGTTACCGCTAAAAGTGCTGGCACGCAAATCAGCCGCAACGTTAATATTAAACTCTTTTGCTAAGCTCTCATTCCACAGTAATAACTGAGGAGAGGCGACACTTGCAGGGAAATCTTCTATTGCGAAGTTTTCCGCAATATCTGTGTATCTTGGCACTAATTTCATGGTAATTCCTATTATTGCTGACTTATACCAACACGGTTGTCACCTACGCCATAAGCAACAATTAAGCTTAACTCTTGCATACTTAAGCCGCTTTGCTTTTGCATTTCGTTAAAAAAAGCTTGGGCTGCATTTAGTGACTTTTTAGTTTGTAAGCCGCCGTCTATAATTTTATGGGCACGCAAATAATTCTCTACATCGCGTGATAGTAAAAATGTATCTTTACCAAGTGCTCGCAACGCGTAAGGCCCTGTATTTCCGCCTAAACGCGAACCATGTTTTTTTAAATACGCCCACAAACCAATAATATCGTCTGTTGGCCAATTAGCGATAAACTGACTAAAACTGCCATGTTCCCCTGCTATTTCGTGGATCATGTAAGCATTTTCGGTAATTGTTTTTACTTTTTTATAGTTACGAACAATTCGCTCATCCGTTGCTTTTTGTTCCAGCATATCGGGTGGCATCATTAGTAACTTATCAACGCTAAAATCCCAAAAAACCTCTCTAAAGCCTGCCCACTTATTATTTATGACTGACCAATAAAAGCCGCTTTGAAATACTTTTCGAGTAAATTCTTCAAGCCAATCGTCGTCACTTAACGTGCTTAGTTGTTTTTTAGATAGCGGTTTTGCAAGTAATAATTTAAGCATTTTTTCAGAGCCTTTTCGCTCTACCGCTCGCTTATAAATATCGCTAAATTTTTCCATACTAATTAAATACCTCACTACTTATATTGCTAGTGTACGAGAAAAGCACCTAATACGTAACCACCCCTCTTTTCGATGAATTAATCTGTATTTAGTCGCTTGACACCTAGACGGCTAAAATGCTTTAATCGCCGTAATTACCCTATTTAAATTGCACAGGTTTGTAAGTTTTACCCTACAAACAGGTGCAAAGGGCTAGAAGAGGTGCGTTATTCAGGTAGCGTATGTTAGGAGCGCAAACTCCAGTAAGCATACGTGAGGGGAATTAACGCCGAGAAGTAACCACTTTTGCGAGGTGTTTATTTCGGGCGACTAGGTTGAACCCTAGCGACTGTCACCAATAGCTGCTTATAAAAAGCAGCTTGTTAGTTTGGTGGAGAGCTTCTGGTCTTAAATATTAAGGCCGTGCGCCCTATTATTTTAAGCCCATTCGCTCTTCGAATTATTAGTTCGAACGACGTTAATGCGGCTCCTTCCATAAAGCTTTTTAACTCTTCGAATAATACCAATTGCATTAAATTAGTTATCGCTAAAATGATCACGTTTTTAATAAAGTTGGTACAAATTATAAGTTCGTGAGAGATGATCAACAACTTCAATTTAAACGACTACTCACTGTGGACCGCGCTCGTTACGCCATTTGATCAACACGGCGATGTTGACTACAACACGTTAACTAAGCTGGTTAGCGATCAAGAAGCGGCACATAACGGTATTTTGCTACTTGGCAGTACGGGCGAAGGTTTAGCACTAACGCTAAAAGAGCAACAAGCCATTGTTGAACACGTATGCCAGCTAAAACCAACAGTACCACTCATGGTTGCTGTGGGCGGTAGTAACTTAAAGCAACAAATTGAGTGGGTTAATTACTGTAATACACTACCAATTCATAGCTTTTTACTTGGCTCACCGCTTTATGCAAAGCCTGGTGCTATAGGTCAAACTCATTGGTTTGAAAGCCTACTAAATGCAAGCGCTCACCCATGTATGCTTTATAACGTACCGGGTCGAAGCGCTGTTAGCATCCCAGCGGCAACAATTCAAAACTTACAAAACAATAAAAATTTATGGGCGTTAAAAGAAGCGAGCGGCAGTATTGCTCAGTTTGAAGCTTACCGCCAAGCGGCGCCTAATTTAGCTATTTTTAGTGGCGACGATGCGCTAATGCCTTATTTTGCTCAAGCTGGCGCAAAAGGTTTGGTGTCGGTAGCTGCAAACGCATGGCCTGAACAAACTCACGAGTTTGTTAAGCGCAGTTTAAGTGGTCAACACCCTAACTTATTTGCCCAGTGGTCAAGCGCTATTAATAGCCTATTTGCTGTCGCAAACCCTATTCCCGTAAAGGTACTGATGCATTTGCAAGGCCGCTTAAGCAGCCCGCAACTTCGTCCACCTTTAACACATCTTGAGTTAACTCAAACCGATTGCATTACAACTGCAAACAACACCATTTTATCTTGGCATTAAATACAGGTTTTTATAATGAGCTGGTTAGAACTATTAAATAATTTAGAATCGGGCGCAGTACGCGCAGCATCACAAAACGAAAGCGGCCAATGGCAAGCTAACGTAGAAGTAAAGCAAGGCATTTTAGAAGCCTTTAAAAATGGCACTAATACTGAGTTTGCAGGCGGCTTTGTTGATAAACATAACTTAGCTCCGCAAGAATTTAGTACTGATGATGGCGTTCGTATGGTACCAGGTGGCTCAAGTGTTCGCCGTGGTGCTTATGTTGCTAAAGGCACGATTATTATGCCACCAGCGTATGTAAACATTGGTGCATATATCGACGAAGGCACAATGGTAGATAGCCACGCATTAGTGGGTTCTTGTGCACAAGTAGGTAAAAACGTACATTTAAGTGCTGCAGTTCAGCTTGGTGGTGTACTTGAGCCAATCGGTGCAAGCCCAGTAGTTGTAGAAGACGACGCCTTTATTGGTGCAGGCTGTATTATTGTTGAAGGCGTAGTCATTAAAAAAGGCGCAGTACTTGCCCCAGGCGTGCGTTTATCAGCAACTATTCCAGTATACGACTGCGTAAACGAGCGCCAACTTGATAAAGGCGAGCCAATCCCAGAGTACGCGATTGTAATACCAGGCTCTCGCCCTGCGTCAAACGAATGGGCGCGCGAGCAAGGCCTAAGCATGTCGTGTGCGTTAATAGTTAAATACCGCGACGAGAAAAGCGATGCATCGTTATTGCTTGAAGAGGTTTTACGATAATGAGCTTTTTGAGCACGCCTATCAAAACCGCTGTAAATACTATTACACAACAACTTGATACACCTTTTTTTGTTTACGACTTAGATAAACTAAACACGCATCTTGCGCGTTTAGTTGCGCAAACCGACGTAAAACTATGGTACGCGGTAAAAGCAAATCCATTGTCTAAAATTATTCAAAGCTTAGACAACGCTGGTTTTAATTTTGACGTAGCAAGTAAAGGTGAGCTTGAGCAAGTACTCGCACAAGGTATTAGCTCACAGCGCGTGCTCAACACAGGGCCTGCAAAAAGCCCTAAACAAATTAAACACTTTATTGAGCGCGGCGTGCGTATATTCGTAGCCGAAAGCCTCAATCAAGTACGTTGGTTAAACCAACAAGCACAATTACAAAATACGCAGTTACAAGTATTACTGCGTGTACAATTACGTTGGCCTGAAGGTGAAAAAAACCCACTGGGCGGCGACAGCCTTACGCCGTTTGGTTTGGGTTGTAATGAATGGCAAGCACTCAATGTAGCTGACTACCCTGCGCTTAAATTTGACGGCCTGCATATCTTTCAGTGGGGCAACATGCTTAGCACGCAAAAACTAAGCGGCTTGTGGTCACAAATGATTGCACCTCTTAGCCAACTTGCCAGCGATTTAAATATTAGCCTTAAGATTCTCGATTTAGGCGGCGGCTTAGGTATTCCTTATACACAAAACGAAGCAACACTTGATTGGGATGACTTAATTGCTGCGCTCGCTAAAATTAAAAATGATGCGGGTGTAGAAGAATTATGGATGGAACTTGGTCGCTATGCCGTTGGCGAATGCGGTCATTACGCAAACCCAGTAGTAGAGCGCAAACAAAACTACAATCAAGAACAAGTAATTTTAAGCGGCGGTATAAATCACTTATTACGCCCTGCTGTTACCAGCCAAGACTTTCCTGCTGCATTACTGCGTGAATCCAGTGCTAAAACTCAAGCGGTCACTTTATATGGCCCACTTTGTACAGCGCTTGATTGCTTGGGTGAACATAACTTACCAAGCGATTTAAATGAGCACGACTGGCTAGTGTTTAGCCAATGCGGTGCTTACGGCTTTACCGAAAGTATGCCGTATTTTTTATGCCATGAGCTAGCTGCTGAGTACACCTTGCAAAACGGTACACTTACCTGTGTTCGCCAAGCCGAAAATGCCAGCCATTATTTAAGGTAACAAGTATGAGTAATACAACACACATTAGCCAAGAGAACATTGTAGTAGGGGAAGTTGCAAACGGCTTACCGCTTACAATTCCTGTGTATCGTTTAAAAGGCGATGGCACAGGGCCAAGTGTTTACATTCAGGCCAATATGCATGGCGCTGAAGTGCAAGGTAACGCAGTTATTTTTCAGCTGCTTGAGCAATTAAAACACCTTAACCTTAGTGGCGATATTACCCTTGTACCTTATGCAAATCCGATTGGTTGTAATCAAAAATCTGGCGAGTTTACCCTTGGCAGGTTCGATCCGATTACGGGCACTAATTGGAATCGCATGTATCACTACAATAAAAATTTAGTGACACAGTTTGCACAAAATCATACTCAGTATGACGACGCTACATTAAAAAGTAACTTCAAAAAGGCACTTATTGACGAAGTAGACAGCAAACTTCACGGCCCTGCTTATTTACTCAATACGGGTAAACGCATTGCGCTTAACTTACAAAAGCTCGCTCATCAGGCTGATATAGTACTCGATTTACACACAGGCCCTATTTCAAGCAAGCATCTGTACTGCCCAAGCTATGCAACCGACAGCGCACGTTACTTTAATATTGAACATGTATTGCTTATTCCTAGTGATTTTGACGGCGCTATGGATGAAGCTAACTTTTGCCCATGGTGGCATTTAAGTGATGCACTTAGCGGACAAGGTCGCGAATTATCAATACCTGTAGAAGCATTTACTGTAGAGCTAGGCAGCCAAGAAAAAATAGACTTAAAAGAAGCATTAAACGATGCAAACAGCATTTTAAGTTACTTAAATCACAAAGGCGTATTACAAAACGCACCGCATACGCCAGCTAATATCACTCGTTATGCATGTAACTTAGATGACTACTTTGCCTATTATGCCCCTATTGGCGGCATGGTTGAATACTTAGCTCCACTTGGCGGGCACATTAAAGCTGGTGAGCCTATTGCCAATATTTTACGCATGGAGCGCTACTTAAGTGAGCAACCATTGCAAACACTTACTCTTGATTGCGATGCAATTGCTATTTTGCACTTTGCCTCAGCGAGTGTTAATCAAGGTACCGAGCTTTATAAGTTTTTTACTAACATATTTGAGCTTTAGCTCACCCTTCTCATTGCGTGAGAGTAATACCAATTGCATTAAATTAGTGATCTATTATAGCGATAAGGAAATAGCTTAATAACAAGGCTAAAATTATGGTACATAGTTGTTCTATATAAATAATTTTTAACGTAGTTAGTGAGTTATTTAATACGCTAGAATGATCATGTTTTTAATAAAATTGGTATAAATTAACTAAAATAGTTAATTTGCATTAGAAAAGCGGCTTAGGCCGCTTTTCTTTTGATCTATATTTACTTTGTATACGTATAGACCTTGTTATAAATGAAAATTCAGTAAAAGTTCACCGTTACATATGTAAAAAGACGTTATAATTAAATTAACGCATACAACAACCCAAACTCACAAGGAATTACAATGAGCTGGCGCCACTGGATAACTCTTTCTGCTTTAATTAGTACCGCTACCTTCGCACAAGAAGAAGTTGCTACAAACGAGCAAGATAACGACATCGAGCTTGTAAAACAGTGTATTTTAAATGAGGTAATTGGCGGGGATGGTAAACAGACATTAGATGATCTTCGTAAAAAGTGTTCAGCTCTTGAAGAAAATAAACAACTTACCGCGCTTGATAAACGCCAAGCTCGTGAAGAAGTAGGTAAAAAAAATAGAAATGTAATTACGCCACATAAGCGTAACTATATTTTACCGCTTTCGTACGTATCACACCCAAACGATCGCCCATTTGATGGCTTTGATGCACTAACCGACGACAACGACGGTGAACCGCTCGACAACCTAGAAGCAAAATATCAGCTATCGATAAAAGTGCCTCTTTACGATGATTTTTCGGATAAAGACCAAGCCATATTTTTTGGCTTTACACTGCAATCATATTGGCAAATTTATAACTCAGAAATTTCATCTCCATTTCGTGAAACAAACTACGAACCAGAGATATTTTGGATAAATTACCTCGACCCAGAAAACGTATTATGGGGCGACGAAATGGCAATCGCATTAGGTATTTCGCATCAATCAAATGGTCGAAGCCAACCAAACTCGCGTTCGTGGAACCGTATTTATGCAGACTTTATCTGGGAAAACAGAGGCTTTGTTTTTAGCTTTAAACCTTGGTACCGAATAGCTGAGGACGAAAAAGAAGATATTTTAGAAGCCAATGGCGACGACAACCCAGACATATATAAATACATGGGTTACTTTGAGTTTAGCGGCGCGTATCGTTTTCATGACCATGAATTTAGCTTTATGACACGTAACAATTTAAATTCAGATAATCGTGGTGCAATTCAACTCGACTGGTCGTTTCCTTTATGGGGTCGCGTTCGTGGTTATGCACAATACTTTAACGGTTATGGCGAAAGCTTAATTGATTACAATGCGGATGTAGAACGTATTGGTGTCGGTATATTATTAACCGATTTGCTGTAATACTTCCCTAAGTTTTACGCACAAAAAAGCCAAGCATTGCTTGGCTTTTTTGTGTTTAGAGCAGCTAAACAGTTATTTTTTTACTACAAACTGCCCTTCAAATTCTGCAACCACGTTATCACCATCGTAAATAGTTACTGGCACGACGTAACTTGCTTTACCGTCGGTTTCTAAATCGCTTAACTTGCCCTTACAGGTTTGTATATCAACACAACCACGTGGGTCGGTAGTAAGCGGTTTTAAGTACTTAATGTTAGCATCGGCTAATACAATATTACCTTCAAGCCCAGCTTCTTTAAGTGCTAAGTACGTAGCGCCCCAACCTGTTAGCGTGGCCAAGCTATAAATAGAACCTGCAAACATAGTGTTATGTAGGTTTAAGTTAGCGTCTAGGTCGGCGCTGGTTGTAAATTGCCAATCGGTATAGCTTTCTACCTTAATCCCCATCGCGTCACTAATTGGAATAGACTCACGCCACGTATTTTGTAGTACTTGCGTCCAATTAGGGTGACGAAACCAACCTGGCTCAGACGGTTTTTGCTTTACCATTTTAAAGTGTTGAACATCGCCATACGCTAAGTGCGCTTTTTCTTTTAATTCGTAACCGTGGCGTTTATAAAATTCAAGCGCTCGTTCGCGTGCAAACAATACAAGCTCACCTGCGTTTTGAACCCATGCAATTTTTTCAAGCTCGTGCAGTAAGCGACTACCAATATGCTGGTTACGATTACCCTCTGCAACCGCCATATAGCGCACTTGTGCTTGCTCATGATTGTTAAAGTGCAAACGTGCTACACCTAGCACTTCACCTTCTTTATTTTTTATAAAGCGGTGCTCAGAGTCTTGTTCCATATCGTCTTGTTCAGAGCCACGTGGCTCGCCCCAAGGCGCGCGTAATACCTGCCAACGCAATTGGTAATACGCTTGCCAATCTTCGCTACTTTGTGGGGTGCTTACCTGAAACATACATACTCCTGTTGTTATATAAGCCGTAAATAAAAGTCAAAAAAGGCTACGGCGCTATACTAATAGTATTGATTATCTACCAAACTAAAAAGCTTAAATAATTAAGTCCGTTGGTATTATTTATGGCAAATACCATACTCCATCTTAAAAAAACTGCAAATACGACTTTGGTGATGGCTGTAAAATAACGTAAAAAATAATGGCAAAGGCCATTGCGCTTTAACGTTGCTAGTTTATGCTGAGAATATGATGGAAAAAATCAATTATATAAATTCACTGACGGGTTTGCTGGGCGATCAATTTATTGAAAATAGCCACAGCGTTGGTCAGTTAATCTATTGGCATAAATGCAGTGGCGATCACATTCAAGTACGTGAGCACGAGCCGTTACGCTGGTTACTGATTAACGACACTCTTCAATCTGTTATTGATTTAAATAACCCGGATTTATTACTTTTTCCACACTTATTATGCCTAGGTAAGCACTGGCAGGCTCTTAAGCCGCCACAAAAAGTGTTAGAACTCGGCCTCGGCGGCGGAGCAATTCGTAATTATTTACAACACAAATACCCTAAAGCAAAAATAACATCGGTTGAAAAAAACGCCGATATTATTGATTGCTATACCCAATTTTTTTCGTCAAATAAGAATGAGCAACTGCTGTGTGCCGATGCGCAACAGATTTTAAAAAGTGCGCAAAATATTGATTGGATTATTTTAGATTTGTTTAGCCAGATAGATGCACCTCGATTTTTATTTGAAGAGGCATTTTATAAAAAAATTTACTCGGCTTTAAATAACAATGGTGTGCTATTTATTAACTTTTTATCGCAGCATGAGTCGCAATTAAAACAACTTCAACAGCTATTACTCGATGTATTTGGTTGTAACATTAGCCCGCAAAAAATTACGGGCTATGTAAATCATATTGTCGTGGTTACTAAAAAAGTTTAAACAGATAAGTTAAACGTAACGGGCCCATCGTTACACAAGCTTACTTGCATATCGGCACCAAACTCACCTGTGGCTATTGTAAGCCCCAACTCTTTAGCTTGAGCTACAAAGTATTCGTAAAGCTCGTTAGCTTGGCTTGGCGTTGCCGCAGATGAAAAACTAGGGCGCATACCCTTTTTAGTATCAGCCGCTAGCGTAAATTGCGAAACCACCAGTAACTCACCTTTAATATCTTTAAGGCTTAAGTTCATTTTGTCGTTTTCGTCAGTAAAAATACGATAATTACTTACCTTGTGTAAAAGCTTATCGGCCGTTTGCGTATCGTCGTGCTTTTCAACGCCCAGCAACAACAATATACCTTGGCTAATTTCACCTACTACTTGGTTGTTAATTTCTACTTTGGCATGCTTTACGCGTTGTATTAAACCTTGCATTTAAACTGTGTCCTTTACTGCTGGTTCATCATCTTCTAGTTCAAGTTCTGGTGTTTCTGGAATATCATTTGGGCTAATACACGCAGTAAATTCAGCACCAAGCAAAACAACCACCCACGACAAATACACCCATACAAACAAAATAGGAATGGTTGCTACTGCGCCGTAAATAACTTCGTACGAAGGAAAATGGCTAATATAAAGTGCAAACCCTTTTTTAGTCAGCTCAAATAAAAGTGCCGCAAAAAAAGCGCCAGGTATTGCCGCTCTGAACGATACACGCGTATTAGGCACTAAGGTGTAGAGCATAATAAAGCCCACCATCGAAATCCCATACGGCAATAACTTTAACAAAAACCCGCTAAACCCAGGAATACCCTGATCAGCAAACGATACCAAAGATACAATATAAGAGGTAACACCAATACTCGCTCCGAGTAATACAGGCCCTAAGCTCAAAACCATCCAGTACACAGCAAATGAGATCATCATTGGGCGTTTTTTCTTAATTCGCCAAATTCGATTTAGTGTGGCATCTACATTACGTATTAACAGCAAGGCTATTGCAGCTAAAAAGCCAATACCTACCGCCGTCATTTGATTAGCGTTACCGGCAAAGGAGCTAATGTGCTCTCTAATAACATCGGTAGAGGTAGGGACAAAGTTGGTAAACAAAAAGCTCTCAATTTCCATGCGAGTAGATTCAAAGCCCGGAAAAGCTGAAAATATAGCAACACCCACCGCAATTAATGGCACTAAAGAAAGAAGGGTTACGTAAGCAAGGTAACCTGCATTAACCGTTATCTGATCGTCTATACAACGATTAAAATACTGCATCCACCAACCAGGCTGCTGGCGTATAAAGGACTTAACTTGCTGTTTGTAATGTGAGAGCTTATCATTCATACAATTGACTTGTGCTTATATAGTTTTGATTATAATAACAATCAGCGCCATAATTTACAGCACTAACGCTCGTAAACAGGAATTCAAATGAAAAAACAAACATTACTCAGTGTTTCAATGCTTGTAGTAACACTTACTTTAACTGGCTGCCAATCAGCTTATTATTCTGCGATGGAAAAAGTGGGTGTTCACAAACGCGATATTCTTATTGACCGCGTAGAAGAAACCAAAGACTCTCAGCAAGAGTCACAAGAAGAATTTAAATCGGCATTAGAGCGCTTAACGACTCTAATCGATTTTAATGGTGGCGAACTACAAGACACTTACAATCAATTAAACGACGATTACGAGTCGAGCTTAAATGCCGCTAACGAAGTCTCAACTAACATCAATAAAGTAGAAGACGTGGCAGAAGCTCTGTTTGATGAGTGGAGCGATGAGCTAGAGCAATACAAAAGCGCATCACTTAAGCGTGAAAGCAGCAAAAAGCTAACCGCGACTAAGCGTCAATTTGATCAGCTATTACGCTCAATGCGCAGCGCAGAGAGTAAAATGGAGCCAGTATTAACCTCGCTTCATGATAACGTTTTATACTTAAAGCATAACTTAAATGCACAAGCGGTATCGGCTATTAAAGGTGAATTCACTAACCTTAAGCGCGATATTCAATTGTTGATGAACGACATGAACAAATCGATTGCCGATTCAAATAAATTTATTGAGCAAATGAATAGCGCTGGCTAATCATTTGTTACTTTAACAAGCCTGCTTAATTGCAGGCTTTTTTATGTTAAAGGGAATACTAAAAGGGATTTACAATGAAACGCTTTTTAATCGCAACAACGCTCTTATGTATATTAACGGCCTGCGGTGCACCTAATAATATTAATCGTATTACCAGCTCTGACTCAGTTGTTGTTATTAATGATAAGAACGGCCGTTATAAAAATTTATACACAGGTGAAAAAACATATCCCACTACCTGTACTGAAAACTGCTACCCAGCCCACCCAGACTTACTATGTAAAACAGGCAGTGAAAACTGCCAGTATCAGGGTAAACAAACTAAGCCCCAGCTTAACACTGGCTATACTGTTCGCTGGCTTGGCCACGCTAGTTTTATAATTAATGCCCCAAATGGTCAAAGTGTGCTGTTTGATCCGGTAAAAAATCAGTTCGATTCTCCAGTTGCGCTTGGCTTTAAACTTGGTGGTGGTATTTATCGTAAAGCAGGCGCTTGGCCTAGTGAGCAAGAACTGGAAAATATTGATGCGGTAATGTATTCGCATATTCATTACGATCATTTTAATAAAGCCGATATACAAAGCATTGGCAATAAACCTCGCTATTTAACACCACTCGGGATGGCCGACAACTTCCCTACCGGCGGTTTTAACATTACCGAAATGCCATGGTACTCAACAACCAACATTGACGACTTAGTTATTAACGCCGTGCCAGCTCATCATTTTAGCGCTCGCGTATTAGTGCCCTTTATTTACGAAGATAACAATAAAGACTTATGGAATGGCTGGCTGCTTGAACAAAACGGTAGCACCTTATTTTTTGCAGGCGATACAGGCTACTCAAAACACTTTAAAGACATACAGCAAAAATATGGCGATATAGATGTGTGCTTAATACCAATCGCTTCTTACTACAGTAAAGACGATCCTAACTGGTACCGTTACGTGCATACCACACCAGAAGACGCGCTCAACGCAGCACAAGAGCTTAACTGCAAAGTAATGATACCGTGGGGATACGGTAACTCAAGTTGGAAAATGGGCGACCACACCAGTCATTCAGCCTTACTTCGCTTATTGCATATGTACAATAAAATGGATTCAACAGTACCGCTGTATATTTTAAACGAAGGCGAAAGTATTTCACTGTAACTATTTACTTAGCTGTTTTAAGATTGTTATTACATTAAGACAAATCGACAATAAAATTGAGAGATTAATGAAGAAATTAGCACTCGCCTTAAGCTTTTTATTAAGCACGCCAGCAATGGCTATTGATGTTGAACATACATCAACTCCAATTACTGTTGATGGCGTATCAGAAAGCGCATGGGATAAAGCCGCTTGGCACGACATGCCTTATTTAATGGATGGCACACTGCCATCAAACGATGCCGACTTTAAAGGGCGTTATCGTTTATTGTGGGATCAAAACTATTTATACCTACAAGCCGACATTGTGGATGATGTTTTAATAGATACACATGCAGATCCAACCTATAAATATTGGGATGACGATGCGCTTGAAGTATTTATTGATAGCGATGCATCGGGTGGTAATCATCAATTTAATCACACCGCTTTGGCGTACCACATTGGCCTTGATAACCAAGCTGCCGATTACGGACCTGATAAAAAAGCCCATTTGTACACCGACCACCTAGTCAGTAACTGGAAGCGCAACACCACCGCACCTTTTAACATTACCTGGGAAGTAGCAATAAAACTCTACCCTAATGATTATAAAGAAGGGGTTAAAAACACGCCACTTACACTTAGCGAAAAGCAAGTGATCGGCTTTATGTTAGCGTATTGCGATAACGATGGCAGTGACGTGCGCGAGCACTTTATGGGCTCACACGAAGTACAACCAGTAAATGGCGACAGAAACCGTGGTTTTATAGATGCCGACGTATTTGGCAAAATAACCCTACTTCCTAAAAAGTAAGTAGCTACCAATAAAATAATTGAACACGTATGTTGGGTTGAGCGAAGCGAAACCCAACGAAAAAAGCCCACCAACAAACGCAGCTACTTTGCATTATCGGCTGTTTCAGCTCTCTCTTTCTCTTCTCATTCCCTTCTCCTTGTGCAAAAGATCTTTAAGTAAATTATTCACAAAGAGGTATAAGAGGCGCTGCGCTTTTAGAGGTAAATATATTATGGAAATTTCATCTCAAAACAGTAGTCATATAATTTTGAACTAAATACTTTCAACTGACGACTATAGCTAACAGCTCTTATTTTCATCCACAAAAAAGCCGCTATATTTTTCAATACAGCGGCTTTTAAAATCATTATTCTAAATTAATAGATTATGACTTAGGTGCACGACCCGCACGTTTACGTTCGTTTTCTGTAAGGTGTTTCTTACGGATACGAATGTTTAGTGGAGTAACTTCAACTAGCTCGTCATCATCGATGAACTCAAGCGCTTGCTCAAGTGAGTAGTTAAGGTGCGGAGAAAGCGTTTGCGCTTCATCAGTACCAGATGCACGTACGTTAGTTAACTGCTTGCCTTTAAGGGCGTTAACTGTAAGGTCGTTATCACGGTTATGAATACCGATAACCATACCTTCGTATACTTCAACACCGTGACCGATGAATAAACGGCCGCGCTCTTGTAAGTTAAATAATGCGTTAGTAAGTGCTTTACCAGTTGCATTTGCAATCATTACGCCGTTCTTACGAACACCGATAGCGCCACCTTTATGAGGACCATAATGATCGAACGTATGGTACATAAGACCAGAACCCGAAGTAAGCGTCATGAAATCAGTTTGGAAACCAATTAAACCACGGCTTGGGATCATGAAGTCTAAACGCATACGGCCTTTGCCATCTGGAGTCATGTTAGTAAGTTCACCTTTACGTAGGCCAACTTGTTCCATAACAGAACCTTGATGCTCTTCTTGACAGTCAATAGTCACTGTTTCAAACGGTTCTTCTAGAACGCCATCTACAGTACGTAGGATAACTTCTGGACGAGAAACTGAAAGCTCGTAACCTTCACGACGCATGTTTTCGATTAAGATACCTAGGTGTAATTCACCACGACCAGAAACACGGAAGCTATCTGGGCTTGCAGTATCTTCAACGCGAAGTGCTACGTTGTGTACTAATTCTTTGTCTAAACGCTCACGGATATTACGTGACGTTACAAACTTACCTTCTTTACCACAGAAAGGTGAGTTATTTACAGAGAATGTCATTGTTACAGTTGGCTCATCAACACTTAGTGGTGGTAATGCTTCAACGTTTCCTGGGAAACAAACTGTATCAGAAATCTTAAGCTCACCAATACCTGTTACAGTTACGATGTTACCAGCGTAAGCTCTATCAGTTTCGATACGCTCAAGACCTAGGTAGCTTTGTACTGCACCAATTTTACCATTACGTGTAGTGCCATCAGCACTGATAATAGTAACTTGTTGGTTAGGAGCAACAGAACCACGTTTAATACGACCAATACCAACTACACCAACATAAGAGTTGTAATCTAGTTGAGAAATTTGCATTTGGAAGTCACCTTCAGGATCTGCATCCGGTGGTGATACTTCTTCAACGATCATCTTGAACATAGGTTCCATGTTGTCTGATGGTTCGTCTAAATCTAGTGTTGCCCAACCGTTGATTGCTGAAGCGTAGATTACTTTAAAGTCTAACTGTTCGTCAGTCGCGCCAAGGTTGTCGAATAAATCAAAGATTTGATCCATAACCCAATCTGGACGAGCGCCTGGCTTATCAATTTTATTGATAACGACGATTGGCTTTAAGCCTTGCGCGAATGCTTTTTGCGTAACGAAACGCGTTTGCGGCATTGGACCTTCTTGAGCATCAACAAGTAATAATACTGAGTCAGCCATCGAAAGTACGCGTTCAACTTCACCACCGAAATCGGCGTGTCCCGGGGTATCTACGATATTGATATGGTAGTCATTCCAAGAAATGGCTGTGTTTTTAGCCAAAATGGTAATACCACGTTCTTTCTCAATGTCGTTTGAGTCCATCACGCGCTCTTCGTTACCGCCGCGTGTTTCTAATGTACCTGATTGCTCAAGTAGTTTGTCAACCAGTGTTGTTTTACCATGGTCAACGTGCGCGATAATCGCTATATTTCTTAACTGTTCGATGCTCATATATTTACTCAGAGAAATTAAATTCTCATTGATCCTGCAAGATCTACGCACTCATCCACGCTTTCGCGAGATGTCCCAGCATAGGATTTAAAAGGGCGCATATTATCCCTCATTAATGACATGGATGAAAGTTTATCCAATATAAATTTCAAAACTTTCTCAATACTTTTACTAAGTATCTGTTTTATATATGACAATTATATGAATTAAATTTCAAATTTTTTTTGAAAAACAGCCTTTTTGGCTATTTTGCTGATCTTTTTGGTACTCTTTTGCATTTAGGTTATGCTATTTCCGAGCGATTAAATTAGCAGCAAATTGTGCCCTGTAAATTTTGCACCAAAAAGGAAAATTTACGCACCAACATAGTGCGTTTGTACATTCCATTTTGATGCAACGATATTTTTTTAATTTATAAACAGCTAGTTATAAAAATGGCACAAAATCAGCTTAGTAAATCCCAAAGCAATTATGCAGCAATAACAAAACCCAATAGTTGGAGGACACATGTCACAATCGGTTTTAGATTTTATTAAAGAAAATGACGTTAAGTTCATTGATTTACGCTTTACTGACACTAAGGGTAAAGAACAACATGTATCTATTCCTCATCACCAAGTTGATGAAGACTTTTTTGAAGACGGTAAAATGTTTGACGGTTCTTCAATTGCAGGCTGGAAAGGCATAAACGAATCAGACATGGTATTAATGCCAGTTGCTGAATCAATCAAACTAGACCCTTTCACTGAAGAATCAACATTAATCGTACGTTGTGACGTAGTAGAGCCTTCAACGCTTCAAGGTTATGAGCGCGACCCGCGTTCTGTTGCTAAGCGTGCTGAAGATTACATGCGCTCTACAGGTATTGCAGATACAGTTTTATTTGGCCCTGAGCCAGAGTTTTTCGTATTTGACGACGTTAAATACAAATCAGATATGTCTGGTTCTATGTACAAAATTGATTCTAAGCAAGCTGCTTGGAACTCAGATAAAGAATATGCAGATGGCAACACAGGTCACCGTCCAGGTATTAAAGGCGGTTACTTCCCAGTTGCTCCTGTTGATGACTTCCAAGATTGGCGTTCAGCTACGTGTCTAGTTCTAGAAGAAATGGGCCAAGTAGTAGAAGCACATCACCACGAAGTTGCAACAGCAGGTCAAAACGAGATTGCTACTCGCTTTAATACAATGGTATTAAAAGCGGATGAAATCCAAGAAATGAAATATGTTATCCATAACATGGCTCACTTATACGGTAAAACAGCAACGTTTATGCCTAAGCCTGTTGTTGGTGATAACGGTTCTGGTATGCATTGTCACCAGTCACTTGCTAAAGATGGTGTAAACCTTTTTGCTGGTGATAAGTACGGCGGCCTTTCTGAAGATGCGCTTTACTACATTGGCGGTATCATCAAGCATGCTAAAGCAATTAACGCTTTTGCAAATGCCTCTACTAACTCGTACAAACGTTTAGTACCAGGTTTTGAAGCACCAGTTATGCTTGCATACTCTGCACGTAACCGTTCTGCATCAATCCGTATCCCAGTGGTTCCATCTGAAAAAGGTCGTCGTATTGAAGTACGCTTCCCAGATCCAACAGCTAACCCATACCTTGCTTTCTCAGCAATGCTTATGGCTGGCCTTGATGGTATCAAAAACAAGATCCACCCTGGCGATGCTATGGATAAAGATTTATACGACTTACCAGCTGAAGAAGCAGCAGAAATCCCAACTGTTGCAGCATCACTTGACGAAGCACTATCTGCACTTAGCGCAGACCGTGAATTCTTAACTCAAGGTGGTGTATTCACTGATGACTTAATCGATGCTTACATCGAACTTAAATCTAAAGAAGTTGAAAAGCTTAACATGACAACTCACCCAGTTGAGTTTGAAATGTACTACAGCTGTTAATTTAGCTGTATAAAATATGTGTGTTCTCAAGCCCGCTTTGCGGGCTTTTTTAATGGTAAAATTAATCAATCTCCACTAAAGTTAAGTTACCGACAAAAATGCAGGGCTGCAGAGTGAACAACAAGATTTTATTACTATTAATTGCTTTAGGATTAAGCAATTATGGTTACGCTGGTGAAACAAAGATATACGCTTGGAAAGATAAAAATGGCGTATTAGTGTTCTCTGACACCCCTCATAAAGGTGCTAAAGAGGTAAAGCTTACCAGCCAAGATCTTAATATGCCTGCAACAAATACTGACATTTTTGACGAGCAACCCCAGCCTCAACAAGCGGGCTTTAGTATTGCCATTTCCTCACCTGATCATAACCAGACTATTCGTGAAAATACCGGCACTGTTTATGTTACTAGCCGAATAAAACCGCGCTTTGAAACTGGTTTTACTATACAACTTTTTATTGATGGCAAAGCACATGGCCCAGCCAGTGACAGTTCAACCTTTGCAATAAGAGATGTAGAACGTGGTGAGCACACACTACAATTAAAGCTTTTTAATAGTAAAAACCAAGTTATTGCTATAAGTGAGCCCTGCATATTTTTTATGCACCGAAAAGGGCTAAACCTAAGTAACTAAATTGGGGCATTACTAAACGTGCAGCAGTGTATTTTACTATATAACTTGCTTGTAAATATTCACGCACTAAAATGGTGCAGCTATGATTAATAATAAAAACTTTAGCCCTGAGCTACTCGATGCTATTTGGCAAAATCAAACAACCGCTATCATGTTGCTTGATAAAAACTTCACCGTTGTCTATGCCAATACCAGTACTAGCGAACTGCTTGGCCTTGGTAACAAGCGCCTATTAGATCAGCCTTTCGACAGTCTTTTTAATTACCATTCAATCGATTTGCAGCGTATAGAACAATACTCATTAGTTGAAGGTGTAGATTGCCAGCAGCACAGAGCTGACGTGGTTTTTAGCGATTCTCGCCATGCAAAAGTAGCCGTAAGTACACGACAAATTAAGTTTGATGGCTCACTTTATATTTTATTTGAGTGGCGCCAAACTGATGACGAAATTAAGCACGACCAAGCATCTAATCAAATGCATCAATACCAAGCAGCCCGAAATCTAATTAGAGGCTTAGCTCACGAAATTAAAAATCCTTTAGGTGGAATTCGCGGAGCGGCGCAGTTATTGCAGTATGAGGTTGATCAACAAGAAAGAGACCAATGTGCTGAACTTATCATTGAGCAAGCTGACCGATTACGCGAATTAGTAGATAGGCTTTTAGGGCCAAATCAGCTTCCGCAAAAATCGTATGGCAATATACATCAATCACTTGAATCAGTTGCACGACTAAGTACGTTAGATAATTGTTCTAACATTAGCTTGGTTAAAGATTACGACCCAAGCATTCCTGATGTATACATTGATCAAGGCAAAATTCAGCAAGTAGTATTAAACATTGTTCGAAATGCTCAGCAGGCGCTTGTAGATGGCGGTGAAATAACAATAAAAACCCGCATTAATCATCAACATCGTCGCCCAGGTAAAGCACCTAAAAAAGCCTTGTTGATCCAAATATCTGATAACGGACCAGGTATTGATCCCAGTGTACGTGAAACACTGTTCTACCCTATGATCACCAATAAAGAAGATGGCTCAGGGTTAGGACTCTCAATAGCGCAAACGCTGATAGATCAACATGATGGCTATATAGAATGTGATAGCTGGCCTGGACATACTGAATTTAATATCTATCTGCCCTTTGCAGATTAATGTTTGGAGTTTGCATGAAAACAGTTTGGCTTGTAGATGATGATGCTTCTATTCGATTTGTACTTGAAAAAGCACTAACCCGTGCAGGGTTTAACGCAGAAAGCTTTGCTAATGCGCAAGATGTATTAAGCGCATTAAAGTTTAGTCAACCTACTGTTTTAGTTTCGGACGTACGAATGCCTGGTATGGATGGCATGGCGTTGCTTGAGCTTATAGCAGAGCAAAACCCTGGGCTGCCGGTTATTATAATGACAGCCCACTCTGATTTGGACTCTGCAGTTAATGCATTCCAAAAAGGTGCTTTTGAATACCTAGCTAAGCCGTTTGATTTAAACGAAGCAGTGGCGCTAGTCGAGAGCGCATGCAGAGCAAACTCCACTAAAAAAACTAAGCGAAAGCAAGCTCCACCAAAAAGTGCCCACATTATTGGTGAAGCACCCGCTATGCAAGAAGTGTTTAGAGCGATAGGTAAACTATCGGCCTCAAGCATGAGCGTATTAATAAATGGTGAATCTGGCACAGGTAAAGAACTTGTCGCCAGCGCCCTGCACAATCATAGTCCACGTAAAGAAAATCAATTTATTGCACTTAACATGGCGGCCATTCCAAAAGAGCTTGTTGAGTCAGAGTTATTTGGCCACGAAAAAGGCGCGTTTACGGGCGCCGATAGCGTACGTAAAGGCCGCTTTGAGCAAGCCAATGGCGGTACACTATTTTTAGATGAAATTGGTGATATGCCACTTGATGTGCAAACACGTTTATTACGCGTTCTTGCCGATGGTGAGTTTTATCGCGTTGGTGGCCATCAAAGTATAAAAGTGGACGTACGCATTATTGCAGCTACGCACCAAAACCTTGAAGATTTAGTTAAACAAGGCAAGTTTAGGGATGATTTATTTCATCGTCTTAATGTTGTGCGCCTACGTTTACCTGCACTTCGAGAGCGTACTGAAGATATAGAAAGCTTATCGCAACACTTTTTACATAAAAGCGCTAAAGAGCTACAAGTAGAAAGCAAAGTGCTGAGCCCTAAAGCTACTGAGCAACTACGTTTATTTAATTGGCCAGGTAATGTACGCCAATTAGAAAATACGTGTCGCTGGCTGACAGTTATGGCACCGGGTGAGCTTGTAAGCGAGCAAGATTTACCGCCGGAGATTCTGGATGCTTCACCAACCCAAGAAGAAGGTGATTGGTTAGATGCGTTTCAACAATGGCTTAATCAAGAGCTAAAAAAAGGCAAAGAAAATATTTGGCCTGACATTCAAGCTCAACTAGAAACTCGCTTAATAAAAACAGCCCTGGCTAATTGTTCTGGTCATAAGCAAGATGCTGCTATAAAAATTGGTTGGGGACGCAACACGTTGACCCGAAAATTAAAAGAGCGCAATATTAGCTGATTAAACGCTTTTAACACATTTGGTTATTGATGAAGCTAATCGAACATATTCCATTATTCAAACAAATGGAAATTATAAACAGGCTGCACTTTTTTAAAGAATTTACGCTCAGCGAGCGCCAAGTCTTATTGGAGTCGTTCGGCCTGTTATATTTAGTAAGTCAGCATCAATTTTTATTTAAGCAATACGATAACGACAAGCGTTTGTACATTGTACTTAGCGGCGCATTATTAGTATTTAAGCATAACCATTTACTAGAACTTGGCACTATTGAGCCCGGTGAATTTATAGGTGAGGGTGCCTTTATAAATAACCGAGAGCGCAGTACCAGTGCTCGCGCTAAAACCGACACCATAGTACTTGCCATTACCCCTGAAGCACTCACCCGCTTACCTAATGTTATCCGCGAAAAAATTAAAGACCGAATTATTGAAGGTATGAGCCTGCGCATTGCCAAATTAAGCGAGCATATAGAAATCCACGGTTAGAGACTGTTTATATCCCCAAGTTGATTCTAGCTGCTACTTTTGAGTTGCACTCAACGTTTATGTATAAATATACGCAGTCGGTTACTGACACATACTTAATAAAATGGCTAAGCACACTAAAACTATATTTTTGATAAATAGCAAATCAGCTAATTTGGCTATCTAACCAAGCATCAACACTTTTGCGAGTATATAAAACTTCTTTAAACAAACGATGACGTTCAAATTCAAGTTTTGTTTTTCTCGTGGCATCACCACTAACTAAACGGCTATGGGTATCATTGAATTTTGAAATTACAGAAAAACCGCGCTCACCTTGATCAGCTTGCTTTTTTACAGAATTAGCAAGGTGCTCTCTAACATCGTCAGCAGTTAACATACCTGAATTATCTAATCCCATTAGCTCTTTTTTCATTGCTAATCTTACGCCCATTTCCTACTCCATTTAATGAAAAATATTTATTCCGCCAAAGTTTTAGCAATTAGCAGGCCATACGTAAAATTAACTGCTGCAAAGATTACTCTTCAATTGCTTCAGTTTTTTTAAAGACAGATAAAATACATAAAAACTTTCGTCGTTATTTCCCTATTACAATTAGCTAAAGTTACTTGCTTTGGTGCAAAAGTAGCTGCAAGCCTTTATACTACAGCTTGTGCGTTACCCCACCGAGAGCAAATATGAACGAAGAATACATAGAAATAGAATTAGAAGAAGAGCCGATTGAGCTCTGTAAATTATTAAAAGTACTAAACTTAGTTGAAGGTGGCGGCCAAGCTAAAAACCTAATTACTGAAGGCTATGTGGGTGTTAACCATGAAATTTGTACAATTAAACGGAAAAAATTATACAGTGGTGATGTACTAGAGTTTGATGGTGAGTTTTTTAAACTCTCACTAAGTGAAGATGCAATCCCTGCAGAAAAACCTGCGGTACAAACTCAAGCAGAGTCAAAGCAAGCTGCACCACAACCAACAAATCAACCAGCTAAAAGTAAGCGTAAGCGAACTAAAAAACCAAAAGTAGATGATAAAACAGGTCGTCGTCCTATTTCATTTGGTTAAGCATTTAAAAGCACTCTTTTTATAAAAAAGGCCAACTTGTATAGTTGGCCTTTTTACTCTTTAATAACCTCGTTAATAATAATAAAAACAAGGTTATAAAATGTCTGTAAACACACCTAAAAATTGGTTTAAACCCGTTGTATGGGCGGCACTCGTATGGAACTTACTTGGCGTTATTGCATTTGCTATGCACATGATGATGACACCCGAAATGATAGGTAAACTTCCGTTAGATCAACAAGCTGCCTACTCTGACATCCCTCTTTGGTCAACCATTGCATTTGCTGTAGCTGTATTTGGAAGCACTTTGGGTTGTCTGTTTTTACTTGCTAAAAACGCGCTGGCAACACCTACTTTTGCGCTATCGCTCGGCGCTATTTTAATTCAGCAATATTATAATTTTGTGGTCATAAATAGTATTGAGCTACTTGGCGCAAGTGCGGTATTTATGCCTATTTTTGTAATCATTATTGCCATCGCTTTACTTTGCTTGAGTATTAAAGGTAAGCAACAAGGTTGGTTACAGTAATTAATAAGGGTCGAAATAACTTTTGACCCTATCTCTTCTTTTAAATCATCTCTTGAAATTAAATTTTTCAGCATCATCTCTACTATAATAACTGTATAAAATTCGTTCTCTAAACGCGATTTTTTACACTGGTATGTACTTTGCAACTCGAACACTACAGAGGTCACTCTTCAAAACATTTTTATAATTCATAAAGGGGCAAATAATGAATAATAGTTTCGATACCCAACATCAGCTCACAATAAATGGTGAGCAATATCATATTCATTCTCTAAAAGGACTTGGCGACAAAGCGAAACGATTGCCCTTTTCCTTAAAAGTACTACTTGAAAACCTTCTTCGTAACGAAGATGGCGTAAATATAAAAGAACAAGACATTCAAGCCCTTCTTAATTGGGATCCTCAAGCAAAGCCTTCATCTGAAGTTGCCTTTACTCCCGCCCGTGTTGTTATGCAAGATTTTACCGGCGTACCCGCTATTGTAGATTTAGCCGCGATGCGTGACGCAATGGAAAAGCTAGGTGGAGATCCTGCAAAAATAAACCCGTTATCGCCTGCTGAACTTGTGATTGACCATTCGGTACAAGTAGATGGCTACGGAAATGATGGTGCATTTGATTTAAATGCAAAACTTGAGTACGACCGAAATAAAGAACGTTATGAATTTTTACGTTGGGGACAAACCGCTTTTGATAATTTAAAAGTAGTGCCACCAGCAACCGGCATTGTTCACCAAGTAAACCTAGAATACTTAGCGCGCGTTGTTTTTAATGAAGAGCGCGACGGAAAAAAATTCGCTTACCCAGATACGCTTGTAGGGACTGACTCTCACACCACCATGATTAATGGCTTAGGCGTGCTTGGTTGGGGTGTAGGCGGCATTGAAGCTGAAGCAGCCATGCTTGGTCAGCCAATTAGCTTACTCATTCCACAAGTAGTAGGTATGAAGCTAAGCGGACGTTTACCTGAAGGTACTACCGCAACCGATTTAGTGTTAACAGTAACCGAAATACTGCGTAATCATGGCGTAGTGGGTAAATTTGTAGAATTTTATGGTGACGGCCTTGCCGACCTACCACTTGCCGATAGAGCAACCATAGCCAATATGGCACCAGAATACGGCGCTACGTGTGGTATTTTTCCAATTGATGATGAGACCATTAACTACCTTCGCTTAACAAACCGCGACGAAAAACACTTAAAAGTAATTGAAGATTACGCTAAGCATCAAGGCTTATGGCGTAACGATGGCGACGAAGCTAATTATACCGATACACTTGAGCTTAAATTAGATGACGTTGTACCAAGCCTTGCAGGCCCTAAACGCCCACAAGATAGAATTGCCTTAAACGAAGCTGGCAAAGTTATTGGCGATCATTTAAAAGGCTTCCAAGACGAACGTATGGCTCGTCGTGATAAAAGCGATGAAGAACAAGCTCGTATTGAGAGTGAAGGGCCGACAACAAATCCAGATGAGCCAGTTAACGAAGCGCAGTTTATGGGTGCCGCTAAGGTTAAATTTAAAGGCCAAGAGTTTGAGCTAAACGATGGCGCTTGTGTTATTGCCGCAATTACCAGCTGTACCAACACCTCTAATCCAAGTGTTATTTTAGCTGCTGGTTTGGTTGCTAAAAAAGCGAAACAGTTAGGCATTAATGTAAAACCTTGGGTTAAAACATCACTTGCTCCAGGCTCAAAAGTAGTTACCGACTACCTAGAAAAAGCAGGCCTGATGGATGACCTAGAAAGTCTTGGCTTTAACTTAGTTGGCTACGGCTGTACTACGTGTATTGGTAATTCAGGGCCACTTGCAACTGAAATATCAGACGCGATTCAAAAACATAAATTAGTAGTGAGCTCTATTTTATCGGGTAACCGTAACTTTGAAGGGCGTATTCACCAAGATGTTAAAATGAACTTTTTAGCCTCTCCTCCGCTTGTCGTAGCTTATGCCATTGCAGGTAGAACCGATATTGACGTATACAACGAACCCCTTGCTCAAGATGCTAACGGTAACGATATTTACCTTAAAAACATTTGGCCAAGCGTTAAAGAAGTAAGTGACTTAGTTAAAGAAACCGTAACTAAGGAAATGTTTGAAAAAAGCTACGCTAACGTTTACGAAGGCGATAGCCGTTGGCAGCAAATTAAAATACCGGATGGCAAACTTTACGATTGGGATGATGCATCTACCTACATTAAAAAAGCACCCTTTTTTGATGGTATGAAAGTAGAACCACCGGGCATTCCTTCTATTGAAGGTGCACGTTGTTTAGCTAAACTTGGAGATTCAGTAACCACTGACCATATTTCTCCAGCGGGTGCTATTAAAGCAGAAGCCCCAGCAGGTTTATACTTGCAAGAGAAAGGTGTAAATAAAGCGCAATTTAACTCGTACGGCTCACGCCGTGGTAATCACGAAGTAATGATGCGTGGAACGTTCGCTAATGTGCGTCTTAAAAACTTACTAGCTCCTGGTACTGAAGGTGGCGTAACACGTACTCAGCCTGGCGATACGCTAGAGAGTATTTATGATGCAGCAATGGAGTATCAAAAAAATAATACGCCACTCATTATTTTAGCGGGCAAAGAATATGGCACGGGTTCATCTCGTGACTGGGCTGCTAAAGGCTCACTTTTATTAGGCGTTAAAGCCGTTGTAGCACAAAGCTATGAACGTATTCATCGCTCTAACTTAATTGGTATGGGTGTATTACCGCTGCAATTTAAAGAGGGTGAAAGCTACGAGACACATGGGTTAACAGGGCAAGAACAATTTGATATTGATGGCCTGTACGATAAAACCGATGAAGTTACCGTTATTGCTACAAATGCCGAAGGTAAAAAAGTAACCTTGAGTGCAGACGTACGTATTGATACCCCTAAAGAGTGGGATTACTACAAACACGGCGGCATTTTACAATATGTACTGCGTAATATGCTCGACTAACAAAGACAGTAGTTAATACATCTAAAAGCCCAGTTTAGTAATAAGCTGGGCTTTTTTATATTTGCTGTTTGTTGCCTTAAATCAATGCTAAGCATTTAAAGCGTGCCTACTGAGGTAACTATGTCGCCAACAATGATAATTAGACTGCTTAAAACATCAATAGTGCTTGGGTTGTCCCTTATCGTGACTGGCCATACGTTAATTGTATCGAACTACTTTACTGTCGAGCATGGTATTAAAGGAATAATTATAGCAGCGGCATGCATTGCTGTAGGCGTGCTGCTGTCGCTTCCCACTAAAATATATTTAACAGTATTATTGATGGAAGCCGAAAAACGTTATTTAAAAAACAATAAAAGCACTCACTCTAAATAATTAAAGTGCACTTAAATTATTAATTTCTTTATTACGTTTTTCTAGTTTGTCTTTTACATTTTCGGCGTCATTAAATAGCTTTTTAACCGAATCTGGGTTCAAAATACTGATCCCCTCTGGTGCAGCCGACATTGTGTTTGGAGTTGAAGAGGTATTTAAAATAGACGTGTCTTCTGCAGCAATAACAGTAATATCTTTAGGATCGAGTTTTACTTCAATACTTTTTGCATGTGGGTTAGGTGTATCAGAAAAGTGCCATTGGCCTGTTTCGTCTTGCCACTTAAAAATTTTACCACTTGAGGTGGCATTTGT
This sequence comes from Pseudoalteromonas sp. LC2018020214, assembly GCF_016598755.1. Lineage (NCBI taxonomy): Bacteria > Pseudomonadati > Pseudomonadota > Gammaproteobacteria > Alteromonadales > Pseudoalteromonadaceae > Pseudoalteromonas > Pseudoalteromonas sp. LC2018020214. The sequence goes on along the minus strand of NZ_CP066804.1, from coordinate 157,840 downwards.
AGCAATTGGTTCATCAGAAATACTGCTCGCAATTTTATCGCCAGCTTGCTTAACGCCCAGCACTGCTTGGTCCAAAGTATTGCTAGATAGCGCGACCATTTTTTCTTTAATTTGCTGAGATTCATTGCTAATTGATGATGCAGAAAGCCATGTTTGACCATCAGGCTTTTTTAAATAAAACAAAGAGATGACTGCAATAGCCATGATTGATATAGCTAAGTAGGTAAAGTATTTCATAGCGTTCCTGCTTTAATTAATCCTTTAATGCCTTGAGTCTAATAAAAAATACTTAATTAGGCAATTTTTTCTACCCGAATAAAAGAAAATAAAAACGCAGCCGAAGCTGCGTATTTATTTGCGATTTAACTGCATCGTAGTGACGTTAAATACCGTCACCATCCATGTGTAGTCCACATTCTCGGTTTAAACCAAAAAAGCGAGTTTCTTCCTCTGTCATTCCTGGCTCTAACTTACGTGTTGTATGTACGTCACCCATCGACACATAACCTTGTTCCCATAATGGGTGGTAAGGTAAATCATGCTTAGTCAGGTACTGATACACGTCGCGGTTAGACCATTCAATAATCGGGTACACTTTAACGGTACCACGGCTTATTTCTACAAACTGTTTATCAGCACGTGTAGATGATTGATCGCGACGCAAACCACTAAACCACGTGCCCGCTTCTATCTCTTTAAGTGCGCGGGTCATCGGCTCAACTTTATTAAGCTGGTTATATTGCTTGATGCCGTCCTCGCCTTGCTCCCACAACTTGCCAAACTTAGCTTCTTGCCATGCTGGGCTTAGCTGCGCTCTATACACCTTTAAGTTAAGTGATAAACGCTCACTCATTTGTTCAATAAACTGATACGTTTCAGGAAATAAATAGCCTGTATCGGTTAATACAACGGGAATATCTGGACGTTGTGAGGTCATTAAATGCAGCATTACTGCCGCTTGAATACCAAAGCTAGATGATAAAAAAGCCGTATTAGGCAAGTTATCAAGCGCCCATGCAACACGCTGTTCTGCGCTCATATTCGCTAGCAAACCATTAGCATCAGCTAACATAGCCGCTTGGCTTTGTTTATCTAGCTGTAAAATGTTTTTAAATTCACTCATGGTAAATTCCAAACCTCACCAGCGCCAAAGCGCTGGTATTTAATTAAGCGTGAAAATCGGTTACTGATACTTTTACTTCAGCAACTATGCCTTTGCGTATAACAAAGTCACCAAAACACTCACCGTCATTGCGCTCTTTTGCCCATTGCCCAATGAGCTTATCGAATGCTTCTAGGTAAACGTCTTCGCCTACGTTCTCAAGGTACAATTTAGGAATACGTGTACCTTCTAAATTACCACCTAGGTAAACGTTGTACTTACCTGGCCCTTTACCCACTAAACCAGCTTCTGCAAGCATTGCGCGGCCACAACCGTTAGGGCAACCTACAACGCGCATAATAATGCTGTCATCTGGTATACCGTGCTTGGCAAGTAATGCTTCAGTTTTTTCTACTAGGCTTGGTAAGTAACGCTCTGCTTCGGCCATTGCAAGTGGGCACGTTGGCAGTGAAACACACGCCATAGAATTTTTACGCTGCTGCGAATCTTTGTCGTCAATCAGGCCATGGCTACGGGCAATCTCTTCAATCACGGCTTTTTGATCTGCAGGTACGCCAGCAATAATTAAGTTTTGGTTTGCCGTCATACGCATGTCACCTTGGTGAACTTCTGCGATTTTACGACAACCTGTTTTAAGCGGCTTGCCTGGATAGTCTAAAATACGACCACTTTGAATGAATAGTGTTAAGTGGTGCTTACCATCAATGCCTTCAACCCAACCAATACGATCGCCACGATGAGTAAACTCAAATGGGCGGCTTGGTGCAAACGTAACGCCTGAGCGTTTTTCTACTTCTGCTTTAAATACATCAACGCCAACACGGTCTAATGTGTATTTAGTTTTTGCATTTTTACGGTTTGAACGATTACCCCAATCGCGCTGCACAGATACAACATGCTCTGCAATTTTTAAGGTATCTTCGAGCGTAATAAAGCCAAAGTCATCAGCCTTACGCGGATAAGTTGCTGTATCGCCGTGCGTCATCGCAAGGCCACCGCCCACTAATACGTTAAAACCAACAAGTTTGCCGTTATCAGCAATTGCCACAAAGTTTAAATCGTTAGCGTGTACATCAACTTCGTTGTTAGGTGGAATAGTCACCGTGGTTTTAAACTTACGCGGTAAGTAATTAGATCCTAAAATTGGCTCTTCTGTGGTTTCTGCTTTTTCGCCATTTAACCAAATTTCGGCATACGCTTTCGTTTTTGGTAATAAATGTTCAGAAATTTTTGCAGCCCAGTCGTAAGCTTCTTGGTGTAACTCAGACTCAACAGGGTTAGTAGTACAAAGCACGTTACGGTTAACATCGCCCGCAGTTGCAATAGAGTCTATACCTACGCTGTTAAGCATTTGGTGCATGCCTTTAATATTCGGCTTTAATACACCATGAAACTGAAACGTTTGACGCGTAGTTAGACGAATGCTGCCGTAGCTTGTTTTTTCATCAGCAAACTTATCGATTGCTAACCACTGCTCTGGCTTAATAATACCGCCAGGCATACGTGCACGTAACATTACATTATGTAGCGGCTCTAGCTTTTGCTTAGCACGCTCACCACGTATATCGCGGTCATCTTGTTGATACATGCCATGAAAACGTATTAACTGAAAGTTATCGGCAGTAAAACCACCGGTAATTTCGTCTTTTAAATCTTGCTCTATGGTGCCACGTAAAAAGTTACTTTCTCTTTTCAAACGTTCGTTATCAGAAAGTTTTACGTTTTTATCTTGTTCGCTCATTTTAAATCCTAAATTTGTTACAGTGACGGCTGTTAGCTGTTAAATAAAATAAGAAACGTGATTAATACACGTCTTTCTGATAGCGGTTTGCGCTACGCAAATCTTTTAAATATTGCTCTGCGTCTTCATTGCTCTTGCCTGTGTTTTCTTTAACAATATCAAGCAAGGCGTTGTGTACATCTTTTGCCATGCGATTTGCATCGCCACAAATATAAAAGTGAGCGCCAGCTTCTAACCACTCAAACACGTCTTTACTGTTACTGCGTAATTTGTCTTGTACGTATACTTTTTCTGCTTGGTCACGGCTAAATGCAACATCTACTTTGTTAAGTAAACCCGATTTTAAATAACCCTGTATTTCTACTTGGTATAAAAAGTCTTGAGTGAAATGTGGGTTACCAAAGAACAACCAGTTTTTGCCTTGTGCTTGACGCGAATCACGCTCTTGTAAAAATGCACGGAACGGCGCAATACCCGTACCAGGACCAACCATAATCACCGGTGTATCATCGTTAGTTGGTAGGCGGAAATTGTCGTTGTGTTCGCTAAATACTTTAACTTTACAACCTTCTTCTGCACGGCGAGTTAAGTAACCTGTACAGCCACCTAAATGCTCGCTATCAAATGCATCAAACTGCACTAGACCTAGTGTTAAATGTACTTCGTCTTCAACCTCAGCTTGACTAGATGCAATTGAGTACAAACGAGCTTGTAGTTTACGTAGGCAATCTACTAATGTTTGCGCATCAATTTTTGCTGGATTTTGGCGAATCACATCAAATATTTGGCGAGGTTCAATATACGCACGCATTGCAGCTTTATCTTCTACAAGCTTTAATAATTCAGGCGTACCTGTTGCTGTTGCGTATTTTTCTACAAAACCTGGGTACGACTGAGTCAGCTCTAGCTTTTCAATAAGTGCATCGCGTACGCTTAGCTCTTCATCACCTACTTTTACAATGCTTGTTACATCTATTTGAGTAAGTGTAAGTACTTCATCAACTAATACATCGTCATTTAAAAAGTACACACCTAATGAATCACCTGGCGTGTAAGTAATGTCAGAACCTTCAAGCGAAATTTCAACGTGGCGTACATCTTTAGTTGAGTCGCGACCGGTGATTTTTTGAACAGTTAATAGCTCTGCTTCAAATGGATTTTGTTTTGTATATTGGCTTGTTGCAGAGGTAGGAGCGCCAAATGGCATTGATACAACTTGACCACCAGCGGCCTCTTGCTGCGCTTTTAAATCAGGTTCAAATGCATCAACTGCACCGGCGATCCACGTAGCAGCTTCATCTTCGTAATCTACATCTAAATCAGCACGTTGATAGATAGTTTGTGCACCGAGTTTATTTAAACGCTCTTCAAAATCTTTTGCTGTCTGACAGAAAAACTCATAGCTAGAATCACCTAAGCCAATAACCGCTATTTTTACATCGTCTAGTTTTGGCGCTTTTTTAGTGGCTAAAAATTCGTGGAGTGTTTCTGCGTCTTCTGGTGGCTCACCTTCGCCGTAAGTAGATACAACGATAGTTAAAAACTTTTCTTTTTTCAGGGCTGTTGGTTTGTAATCTGACATGCTAACAAGCTTAACTGCTAAGCCTCGCGACTCAGCCTGCTCTTTCATTTTGGTAGCTACACCTTTTGCGTTACCTGTTTGCGAACCATATAAAATAGTTAGCGCTGCTGCATCACCCGCAGCTGGTACGCCTGCCGTAGGAGCACCTAACGCAGCCGAATTAGCATTTGCAGCTAAGTAACCACTCACCCACGCTTGTTGAATTGGATTAAGTTCAGCCACTAAACCTTGCAGCTTTTGTACTTGATCTTGCGATAGCGGGCTTGCCGCAGCATTTAGTTGACCTAACAACATGAATCGATTCCCCATAACCCTGAAAATTAAACACAACACACTTTGTGTATTGTTAAAAATGAGTTTTACCTCATCCAGAGCGTATCTGTTGAGGTTTTCTAAGTTAGTAGGATAACGGGCTCAGCATAGATAAAAAAAGAATAGAATCTGCTTTGATATTCCATTTAGTTATTAATTTATAAAAATACCTTCAAAAACAGATTAAAGACTTATTATTGCTTTTTACTGCACTTTAAATTAACAATTTTGTAACCTAACTAATGTAGGGTATATTCTTCATTCAAAATAAAAATAGGAACAACTATGTTACACGGGAAATATAAAAATAAACTACTTAGTACCGCTTTGTTACTTGGCTCATTACCTGTAATGGCCAATGTAGCTAATGGCGGATTTGAACAATGGTCAGGTAATTCACCTAGCTCTTGGAGCACTATTGATAGCGGAATCAGCTTAACGCGCTCAACTAGTACAGTTAAAAGCGGTAGTAGCTCTGCTGCTGTCAATGTAACAACAGGATCGCAAAGTAACACTGATTTACTACAACAGGTTGCTGTAGAAGCTGGTAAAACCTATAACTTTTCGGCTGATGTTTACCACACCGAAGGTAAAATTAAAGCGCGCTTATATGTAGATGGCTATCAAGGCTATTCAAATCAAGCACAAACTAACCAATGGCAAACAATTAGCCATAGCTATACAGCAAGCAGTGATAAAACAATTAGTGTTGGGCTTAGGTTTTACGATGTAAGTGGATTTGATGGCAGCGAAATCGTATACGTAGATAACTTTTTACCAAATGCTGATGGCAACGCATCAACAAGTTGCACCGACAATAGCCTTACCTTAACGCTTAACACCGATAATTACGGTAGCGAAACTAGCTGGGCCGTTAATAACAATCAAGGTAGCGCTGTTGCTAACGGCAGTGGTTACGCATCAAACACTCAGTATGATGAGCAAATATGCCTAACTGATGGTACTTACACACTTGTTATTAGTGACAGCTACGGCGATGGCATGTGTTGTTCGACAGGTAGTGGCAGTTATGCGCTTAAGCAAGGCTCTACCACACTTGCTAGCGGTGCAAGTTTTAATAATACAGACAGCACGGCATTTACTTTAGGTAGTGGCTCTGGTGATGGCGGCGGGACCAACCCAACACCCACTGGCTACTATGTTACTGCTCAAGGGTTATCAGGTTATGCACTAAAAACTGAGCTTTATAATATTATTAAAGATCATAATGCACAGGGTTACTCGGCTATTTGGAATTTTTACGACTCATCTGCACGTGATAAATACTTTGAAAACGATAACAGCATTTTAGATATGTATAGTGAGAAACCAAACGGCTCAGATAGCTACAATTATACTGCGGTGAGTGACCAATGTGGTAACTATAGTGGAGAAGGCGGCTGTTACAACCGTGAGCATTCATTTCCTAAAAGCTGGTTTGGCGGCACTATTGAGCCAATGAACTCAGATGTGCATCATATTTACGCAACCGACGGTTATGTAAACTCAAAACGTAGTAATTTCCCATTTGGTGAAGTAGCAAGCGCTTCATTTACATCAACCAACGGAAGTAAATTAGGTTCTGCCGCAAGTTCATTAAATTACTCAGGTACTGTATTTGAGCCAATTGACGAATTTAAAGGTGACTTTGCTCGCGCTTATTTTTACATGGCAACGCGCTACGAAAATGTAATAGGCACTTGGCAAACCAAAACGACCTCAAGTAATGCTGTACTTAATGGTTCAAGCAACCAAGTGTTTGAAAGCTGGGTTGTAGCCATGCTGCTTAACTGGCATAACAGCGATCCTGTAAGCCAAATGGAACTTGACCGTAACCAAGCAGCCTTTGAATTTCAAGGTAATCGTAACCCGTATATCGACCACCCTGAATTTGTAGAAATAATTTGGTAAAAGCTAGCAGTTAAAACAAAAGCCTTTGCAAATGCAAAAGCTTTTAACCTTTAGTGTGTAGTATTTTTGAAGGGATTACCTCACCACCTAGCGTATTTTCAATAAAAACACTCATTTCACAGCCACTAAGACTAAAGGATAATAACCTGCCGTTAACACTATACTATTAGGTAAATAGTGCTCCGCCTCCTTAATGACTCATTCAAGATTATGATTTATAACAACTTTTAATCACCTTCTGTAGTTTTATAACTTTTAGTGTAAAGCAGTTTTTTAAATTAACTGTATTAAAAACAACCATGCACGACCTTTTGCCTATACATAGCAGCCTAAAAGCTGATCTACCCTGCATATTCAATATTCATTTGCTTTAACAAAAGCCGTATTTATTTGATTAAGCAACAATGTTGCAGGAGAACGCATGCAAACTACACCACCCGGTGATGCACCATCAAACACGCACAAGAATGCTCAAAGCTACGAGCAGCTTCACAAACCGAGTTCAGAGTTTAATACTCGCGACGAGTATCTCGAACATGAATTACAGATTATGCAGCCTAAGCGCTGGCGTCCTAATTTACCGTTTAGAGATTACCGATTTGAATTTGAAGACACCATTCCTGCAATGGCGGGCACTATTGGTAAAGTCGTTATGGTGGGGGCTATTGCAGCAACATTTGCAGCGCCTCTTGGTTTAAGCGATGCCTTTGTTTTAGAAAATGTGCGCTACGAATTACTCATTGTTTCTATTTTTATCATCTTATTCTCAGGCTTTATTTTACCAACAGCTAACTTGGCTGGTACTCATGGCCCTCTTATACCGTTAATTCCTATTGTAGTTGCAGCTGGCGGTCACCCTATGGCGTTTGGCTTACTCATTGGTGCCTTTGGTTTTATTTTGGCCATAACCAAAGGAGGAAGTATGCTCGCGCGCCTAACCAGTAAAGGTGTATGTGGCGGGCTACTCATTTATTTAGGTTTTATTGGTACTATTTCGCAGGTTAAAAAGCTGTTTGCCTGGGCTGAGGCTATTGATATGGCGCATATTGCGTTTATTGTTATTTTAGCCACCATTTTATTGTATGCGCTATTAGAGCACTTTAAAAAGCGTTGGTTAGCTGTGCCGTTAAGCTGCCTTATTGGTGGCGTGGTCGCCTTTGCCTTAGGTGCACCGTTTGAGTTTCATACTGCACCGGGTTTACCAAATATGAACCCAGCTTACTGGTGGGGCGAAAACACGGGTTGGATGCTAGGTTTACCAACGCTTGAAAGCTTTGTTGTTGTACTCCCATTTGCAGTGCTCGCCGTTGCTATGTGGTCTCCTGATTTTTTAGGCCATCAAGTATTTCAAAAAATAAGCTATCCGCAACGCACCGAAAAAGTGCAAATGAATATCGACGACACCATGCTGAGCGCATCGGTTAGACAAACATTTGGCTCACTTGCCGGTGGTGCTAACTTTACCTCATCGTGGGGAACCTACATTGTACCTGCTGCTATTGCTAAACGCCCTATTCCGGCTGGCGCCATTTTAACAGCCGTATTTTGTATTATTGCTGGTTTATGGGGTTACCCTATGGATTTAGCCATTTGGCAACCTGTGCTTTGTGTAGCGCTTATTGTAGGGGTGTTTATTCCGCTACTTGAAGCTGGCATGGAAATGACGCGCGAAGGCAAAACAACGCAATCAGCCGCTATTGTGGTGTTTGCCTCAACCTTGGTTAACCCGGCTTTTGGTTGGTCGCTTACTATGTTACTTGATAACTTAGGGCTTATTGGCTGTAAAGAACGTAGCGCTGAGCTAACTAAGATGAGCCGCTGGGTGATTCCACTTATTATGTTTGTGCTACTTACCACTGTAATGGCTATTGTAGGCATGTTACCTGGTATACCTGCGTTAATGGCTGACTTTAGACATTAAGCCTTAGGTACTGAATCTAATATTTACCCACAAAAAAGCACGGCAATTGCCGTGCTTTTCAATACGTGATTTTACTATATACAGATTAAACAATTACTGCCAAGGGCGCTCAGCTGCTAGTTTTTTTTCAAACGCATCAATCTGTGGGTTTAGTGTTTCGGTTACACCAATAAAGTCTAAACCACTTAACAAACGTTCTTTTACCTCTTTACTAATATCAAAACTAATTGGCGCAAACTTACTGCTTGTTAGTGTTTGATTTTCAAGATCGATTTCAATGTTAATATCGTCATGCTGCTCGCTAAGTACAAACAATTGCTCAAGCGTGTCGGCAGGTAACGCTATGGCTAACATTTGGTTGTTACCACAGTTATTAAAGAAAATATCTGCAAAGCTTTCAGCTAAAATAACTTCAAAACCATATTGCTTAAGTGCCCATGGCGCGTGCTCGCGAGATGAGCCACAACCAAAGTTGTCGCGCGTTAATAATATTTGCGCGCCTTGGTAGCATGGGCGATTTAAAATAAAGTCAGGGTTTGGCTCACCGTTATCTAGGTAACGCCAATCATAAAACAAGGCAGCATCAAAACCTTCACGGCTAGTTGATGTTAAAAACTGCTTAGGAATAATTTGGTCAGTATCTACATTGTTTTTATCAAGTGGAGCCATTAAGCCACTAAAAAATACGCTCATTATGCTTCTCCTCTAATATCAACAAAGTGACCATGTATTGCAGCGGCTGCCGCCATTGCAGGACTAACTAAATGTGTACGCCCGCCACGACCTTGGCGACCTTCAAAGTTACGGTTAGAAGTAGATGCACAACGCTTGCCTGCTTCTAGGCGGTCATCGTTCATCGCTAAACACATAGAACAACCTGGTTCGCGCCATTCAAAGCCTGCGGCTTTAAAAATATCGGCTAAGCCTTCGTCTTCAGCTTGTTTTTTAACTAAGCCAGAGCCCGGTACAATTAACGCCTCTATGCCGGCTACAACTTGCTTGCCTTCAACAATCTTTGCAGCAGCGCGCAAGTCTTCAATGCGGCTATTTGTACATGAGCCAATAAATACCGTGTCTACTTTTGCGCTTGATAATTTATCGCCCGCTTTTAAGTCCATGTATTTAAGCGCGCTGCGAATTGCATCAGCTTTAATTAAATCTGGTTCTTTATCTGGATCGGGTATGCACTCATCAACACCAATTACTTGCTCTGGGCTTGTGCCCCAGGTAATTTGTGGTTGAATGTCGTCAGCATTTAGCTCAACAACTAAATCAAAGTGTGCGCCTTCGTCTGTTTTTAAGGTTTCCCAATATTCAACGGCTGCATCAAAATCTGCGCCTTTAGGTGCAAACGGACGATCTTTTAAATAATCATAAGTAATTTGGTCAGATGCAATTAAACCCGCTTTTGCACCCATTTCTATGCTCATATTACATAGCGTCATACGGGCTTCCATTGAAAGCGCTTCAATGCCTGCACCACAAAACTCTGCTACATAACCTGTGCCACCAGCAGTACCTAACTTGCCAATTACCGCCATAATTAAATCTTTAGCCGTAACTGTTGGACGCAATACACCGTTAATTTGAATTTTTAACGATTTCGCCTTTTTTTGCTGTAGCGTTTGCGTTGCTAATACGTGCTCAACCTCAGACGTACCAATACCATGCGCTAATGCGCCAAACGCACCATGCGTAGAAGTATGGCTATCGCCACATACAATGGTTGTGCCTGGCAAAGTAATACCTTGCTCTGGGCCCATTACGTGCACAATGCCTTGGTTAATTGAGTTTAAATCGTAAAGTACAATACCAAACTCTTTACAGTTTTTATCAAGCGCCATTAATTGGTTTTTAGATACTTCGCTTGCGGCATCAAGTGATCGGCTCTTAGTCGATACGTTATGATCCATCGTTGCAAAGGTTTTTTCTGGGCAACGTACAGTACGGTTTTTTTCACGTAGACCTGCAAAAGCCTGCGGAGAAGTAACTTCATGCACTAAATGGCGGTCAATATAAAGTAAGTCGGTTTGCTCATTTATGCTGGCAACGGTATGTGCTTGCCAAATTTTGTCGTATAACGTCTGGGCCACTTGCTAATTCCCTAATCTGTTTGAGTTGCAGCATAACGGTGCTGCAACTTTAATATGTTATTAAATGCGTGAAACGATAGCGGCTGCCACATCGCTTGTGCTGTAACCGGCATTTGGATATATATCTGGCGTGCCTACACCTGCTTCTACGGCTTCTGCTACTGCTTTTTCAATGGTGCGCGCAGCTTCGTCTTGCCCTAGCGAGTAACGTAACATTAATGCGGCACTTAAAATTTGTGCTATTGGGTTTGCAACGCCTTTACCTGCAATATCTGGTGCTGAACCGCCTGCTGGCTCATACAACCCAAAACCCGATTGATTCAAGCTTGCCGAAGGTAATAAACCCATTGAGCCTGTGATCATCGCGCACTCATCTGACAAAATATCGCCAAATAAGTTATCGCAAAGTAGTACGTCAAATTGGCTAGGCTGTTTAACTAACTGCATAGCGGCGTTATCTACGTAAATGTAATCTAGGCTGACTTCTGGGTAGTCTTTGCTTACTTCGGTTACTACTTCGCGCCATAATACGCTTGATGCAAGTACGTTTGCTTTATCAACAGAGGTAACATGGTTACTACGTAATTTTGCAGCTTCAAAAGCAAAGCGTGCAATACGTTCGATTTCTTTTCGTGAGTATGTTTGCGTATCAAATGCAAACTCTTCTTCGCCTTCGCCGCTACGGCCTTTTTCGCCAAAATAAATGCCGCCGGTTAGCTCGCGCACACATAAAATATCAAAACCTTTTTCGCTAATATCAGCGCGAAGTGGTGACGCTGCACTTAATGCAGGTAATAACTGTGCAGGGCGCAGGTTACAAAACAAACCAAAGTGCTTACGAAGCGGCAATAACGATGCGCGCTCAGGCTGCTCGTTTGGTGGTAGGTTTTCCCATTTAGGACCGCCTACCGAACCAAATAAAATAGCATCAGCGTTTTCGCACGCAGCAAGTGTACTCTCTGGTAATGCTTTACCAAATTCGTCAATGGCTGCGCCACCAATTGCATAATGCTCACGGTTCAGGGTAAAACCAAACTTATTGCTCACAGCATCAAGTACTTGTTCTGCTGCTGCCATCACTTCTGGACCAATACCGTCGCCAGCTAATACGGCAACGCTGTAGTTTGTTTTACTCATCCTGCTTTCCTTTGTTGTTTTAAATCAGACACTTTTTGTGCACGATAAATTAAGTTATAAACACGGATCATGGCGCGTACCGACGCTTCAACCACATCCGCTGCAATGCCCGCACCGTGGTAAGGTCGGCCATCGTATTTAGCTATAATATTCACTTGGCCTAATGAGCTTGCACCTTGGCCTGTCGCTTCTAAGTTATATTCAATCATTTCAACGCTCATACCGGTTAAGCGCTCAATAGCTGCAAACGAGGCTTCTACTGGACCATTACCTGTCGCGGCTTCTTGTTTAGCTTCGCCATCAATGCGCATTCCAATCGTAGAGCTTGCTACCGATTGTGAGTTAGAAGCTGAGTTAACAAATTCTAATTGGTATTTTTCGTCTTTATCGTTAATTTGATTAAAGTAAATCATCGCCTCAAGGTCGTAATCGTATACGGTGCCTTTTTGGTCAGCCAATTCGATAAAGCTTTTATATAAGCCATCCATATCGTAATCAGATTTTTGATAGCCTAACTCTTCTAAACGGTGCTCAATAACATGACGACCCGAACGCGAAGTCATATTTAATTGGTTACTTGGCACACCAACGCTTTCTGGCGACATAATCTCATAAGTATTTTGCGCTTTTAATACACCGTCTTGGTGAATGCCAGAACTATGCGCAAAGGCGTTTTCGCCAACAATCGCTTTATTTGGTTGTACTGGCATATTACAAATTTTAGCCACTTGGCGAGATGCGCGGTAAATTTCTTCACTTTTAATATCTGTGTATACTTTTAAATGGTCTTTACGCATTTTCATGATCATCGCCACTTCTTCAAGCGAGCAGTTACCAGCCCGCTCACCAATGCCATTAATAGTACACTCAATTTGGCGTGCACCGGCTTGCACTGCAGCCACCGAGTTTGCTACTGCTAAACCTAAATCGTTGTGGCAATGCACACTTAAACGCGCTTTATCAATATTTGGCACGTTATTCATTAAATGACGGATCATTGCGGCGTACTCATCTGGCGTTACAAAACCAACGGTATCTGGCAAGTTAATAGTTGAAGCTCCGGCGTTAATTGCCTGCTCAACAATTTTACATAAATCCCAATGCGGGGTACGACCGGCATCTTCACACGAAAATTCAACATCATCAGTATAGTTACGTGCTAATTTAATTGATTTAACAGCCATTGCCGTTGCATCGTCTAGGCTCATACGTAATTTATGTTCAAGGTGCAAAGGGCTTGTAGCAATAAAAGTATGAATACGGCTTTGCTGAGCTGTGCGAAGTGCTTCGCCACAGGCTTCAATGTCTTTGGCAACAGAGCGTGCTAAACCACAAATAATCGGACCTTTTACCTCGGTTGCAATACGTTGCACCGAGCGAAAATCAGCAGGGCTCGAAACCGGAAAACCCACTTCCATCACATCCACATTCAAGCGGCTAATTGTATGCGCTAATTGAATTTTATCATCTTCAGTAAGGCTTGCTTTAAGTGCTTGCTCACCATCACGTAAGGTGGTATCAAAAATCCATACTTTATCTTGCTCTTGCATAACTGCCCCTCATTCCTATGTTACCCAAATTTCAATTAATCCCAGCCGCGAGATAAAAAAAACCCCGCAATTGCGGGGTTTTTAGTGTTCAACTCGATGCAAACACACTAATCCCCGCTCACTGACCATAGCAGTAAGAGGTTAAGTTTTAGTGTAATTAAACGAATAATATGCATCTTGTTTTCTTGTGTGTGTGTTCAGTGAAGCCTATTTTTAACATTACAAAGCGACGGAAGCAAGCATAAAAATTCCACAAAACAGATTTAAAAACGATTCAATTGGGTTTTTTAATTCAACCAAGACACCTATTAAGAATTAAAATAACAAATACATGACTAGTGACGCTTAAATTAATAAGCACTGCAATATACCGTGCTTATATTAACTTTTTACAATTTTTTTAAGCTATGCTTCTTTACTCGTTTCTCTTACGTAATGCCCGGCTCCACGAGTAATATAACGCAGCTGCCAAATAACGCGCTCAATCAATTCGTCGCGTTGCAATCCTTCTATATCGAGCGCCTCTGCACCCGCATTAAATACGAGCGTTACCATAGATTCCGCCTGAATATAGGCATGCATAGCATTACATTTAGTTTCGCTTTCTAAATAATGAGCCAGCTCTAAAATAAAATGTTTTACCTCGCGCGCTACTGCGGCTCTAAATGCTTTAGAAGTCCCGGAGCGCTCTCGTAGTAATAATCTAAATTGGTTACTTGAGTTATCAATAAACTCCATAAAAGTAACCACTGAGGTATTTATAACACTGCCGCCATCGTTCGCTATTCGTCTGCGAGCTTGACGCATAAGTTGGCGAAGGGTTAAACCGGCTTCGTCTACCATGGTTAAACCTAACTCATCCATGTCTTTAAAATGACGATAAAAAGAAGTTGGGGCAATACCAGCTTCTCGTGCTACTTCGCGTAAACTTAAATTCGAAAAACTATGATCAGCACTCAGCTGATTAAATGCCGCTTGAATTAACGCCTGTCGTGTTTTTTGTTTCTGTTGCGCTCTAACACCCGACATCAACAGCTCCCTGAATTATTTTATATGAATATTTAGTGATATTAGCTCAATTGTACAGTCTAATACTTGACGACAAGAGTTTGAAATACTATTTTAGCTTACAGTTGTACGCTGAGATTGAGAATTATGAATAAACCACCGATTATTTGGACAAACGTCCTATTTTTTAGCCTAACCTTTTTGGCGGCTGCCACACTTGTACCTTGGTACGCCATTAGCTACGGATTTACCAGCGCGCATTGGATTGCTTTTGTAGGCTGCATGTTTTATGCGGGCTTATCAATTACTGCCGGCTACCATCGATTATGGGCACATAAAACCTATAACGCACACCCTGCAGTTGAATTTATTTTTGCACTTGGCGGTGCTTTTGCACTGCAAAACAGTGCATTGCATTGGAGTAGCGATCACCGTATACATCACGGTCAAGTTGACGACCCAATAAAAGACCCTTACGCGGCGACCAATGGTTTTTGGTATAGCCATATCGGATGGATGTTACGTGACTACCAAGGCGATAGCTACGGTGATTATAGTAATTGTCGTGATTTACAGCGCAATAAAATAGTTATGTGGCAACACAAACATTACTTAAAGCTTGTGATTGCTATGAACGTAGGCTTGCCTCTAGCACTTGGTTTATTGGTTGGTGATGTGTGGGGGATGTTAATTCTTGCAGGTTTACTACGTTTAGTACTGAGTCAACACTTTACCTTTTTTATAAATTCGGTTGCACATATTTGGGGCTCTCGCCCATACACCGAAAAAAATACGGCACGCGATAACGGCTTTTTAGCGTTATTTACATACGGTGAGGGGTATCACAACTTCCACCATATTTTTGCAAGCGACTACCGTAACGGTATTAAATGGTTTCATTACGATCCAACAAAATGGATGATTCGCTCTTTAGCAGCTGTTGGTTTAGCCAATAAGTTAAAGCGTACCCCTGTTGAACGTATCGAAAAAGCGAAGGCCGAAACGCTCATGAGCAAAACGCAAACGCGTCTTGCAAAATTGCCTTTAGCACAAGATAAGATTACATTATTACAACAAGAGTACGATTTACTGCTGAAAAAACTGCAAAATTATTGTTCACTACAAAAACAAGTGTTAGAAGTTAAAAAAAATAACATGGCAAAGCAGTGTGAACGCTCAGCATTAATGGCACAATACCATGAGTTGGAAGCCGCCTGGGAAAATCAAAAACAGGCATGGCTAGCACTTAATGCGAGGTTATTAAAAGCCTCTTTTAATTAATTTAGGAGTGGCTGTGGCCAAACAACCAGAACAAAAAAAAGTACCCGTGACATACCAATATGATGCAATAATTATTGGCACGGGTCCTGGCGGTGAAGGTACCGCCATGAACCTTTCAAAAAACGATAAAAAAGTAGCGGTTATTGAACGCCAAGAATCAGTTGGTGGCGGTTGTGTACATTGGGGAACAATTCCTTCAAAAGCGCTTCGCCACTCTGTTAGCCGCTATATTGAATACAAAGCAAATCCGTTATTTAATGTTGGTGAGCGCCCTAGCCGCTTAACATTTCCTGATATTTTACGTCACGCAAGTTCTGTTATTTCTAAGCAATCTAATTTACGTAGTAGCTTTTACGATCGTAACCGCATTCATATGTTTCAAGGTGATGCGAGCTTTGTAGATAAGCACACAATTGAAGTAAAACGAAATGATGGTTCAACTGAGCGACTGACTGCTAAAACGATTGTTATAGCAACAGGTTCACGCCCTTATCGCCCACCTGAGGTAGATTTTACGCATTCTCGTATTTACGAAAGTGACACAATACTTGGCCTTGAGCATGACCCTCATCGTGTACTGATTTATGGTGCAGGTGTAATTGGTTGTGAGTACGCGTCAATATTTAAAGGTTTAGGCGCTAAAGTTGATTTAGTTAATACACGTGACCGACTACTTGCTTTTATGGATGCTGAAATATCTGACGCGCTTAGCTACCACTTTTGGAACAGCGGTATTGTTATTCGTCATAACGAAGAGTTTGACCGAATAGAGACCCGTGACGACTGCGTTATAATGCATTTAAAATCAGGTAAACGCGTAAAAGCTGACTGTATTTTATTTGCTAATGGTCGTACTGGTAACACTGATACACTAAATCTTGAAGCCATTGGCTTAAAAGCCGATAGCCGTGGCCAATTAAAAGTTAACGAAACATACCAAACAGAAATTGATAACGTTTACGCTGTAGGTGATGTAATAGGCTATCCAAGCCTTGCAAGTGCTGCGTTTGACCAAGGTCGTATAGCTGCTGATGCAATTGCATGTGGTAACTGCGATGACAGGCTGATTGTTGATATTCCGGCCGGTATTTATACCATCCCAGAAATGAGCTCAGTAGGTAAAACAGAGCAAGAGCTTACAGCCGCTAAAGTACCGTATGAAGTTGGCCGTGCTCAGTTTAAGCATTTGGCTCGCGCGCAAATTGCTGGTACTGAAGTAGGTAGTTTAAAAATATTATTCCACACTGAAACCAAAGAAGTACTTGGCGTACATTGTTTTGGCGAACGTGCCTCTGAAATTGTTCACATTGGCCAAGCTATTATGGAACAAAAAAATGGTGGCAATAATATCGACTACTTTGTAAATACCACATTTAACTACCCAACCATGGCTGAAGCCTACCGTGTTGCGGCATTAAATGGCTTAAATCGCTTATTTAAATAACCGCTTAAATAAGTAGTTTTAAAAGCCTTTATAAATAGGTAACAAAAAACCCGCAACTTAGCGGGTTTTTTACTTTTAAACAGTTTTAAAGCTCGTTTAAGTGACTATTACTTATGGTACTTAGCACTTAGCTCATGTACTGCATTAATAAATACGCCAGCATTTTCAGGGTCTACATCTGGTGTAATACCGTGGCCTAAGTTAAACACGTGGCCATTGCCTGTACCAAAGTCTTCTAAAATAGTGCCTACTTCTTGGCGAATACGCTCTGGTGTACCGTGTAACATAGATGGGTCCATATTACCTTGTAGAGCTACTTTATCACCCACACGGCGCTTGGCGTCGCTAATATTAATAGTCCAATCAAGACCGATTGCATCACAGCCTGTTGCTGCAATAGCTTCAATCCATTGACCACCATTTTTAGTGAACAAAGTAACCGGTACTTTACGACCGTCGTACTCACGAATTAAGCCATCTACAATTTTATGCATGTATTGTAGTGAAAATTCGTTGTAATCGCGCGGGCTTAATACACCACCCCATGAGTCAAATACCATTAGCGATTGCGCGCCAGCTTTAATTTGAGCATTTAAATAATCAATAACTGAGTCAGCTAACTTATCGAGTAATAAATGAAGTGTTTGCGGTTCTGCAAACGCCATTTTTTTAATTTTACCAAATACTTTGCTGCTACCGCCTTCAACCATATACGTTGCTAGCGTCCAAGGTGAACCAGAAAAACCAATAAGCGGTACTTCGCCTTTAAGCTCACGACGAATAGTGCTTACTGCGTTCATTACGTAGCCAAGCTCGTCTGTAGGATCTAACTTTGGAATTTTTTTAACATCAGCAAGAGATGAAATAGGACGTTCGAACTTAGGGCCTTCGCCAGTTTCAAAGTAAAGACCTAAACCCATCGCATCTGGAATCGTTAAAATATCACTAAATAATATAGCGGCATCTAACGGGTAGCGACGTAGTGGCTGCAGTGTTACTTCACATGCAAGCTCAGCATTACGGCACAGGCTCATAAAATCGCCCGCTTGTGCACGTGTAGCGCGATACTCTGGTAAATAGCGTCCTGCTTGGCGCATCATCCATACCGGAGTTACATCAACAGGTTGTTTTGCAAGTGCACGTAAATAACGGTCGTTTTTTAATTCGCTCATGGCGTAAATGATCCTAAGACTTGTATAAATTGTGCAAGATTGTACCACCATATTCTCCGACCCTCTATTGCTTAGGGACGAAAACAGCTTTACCTAGAGGTAGATCAATAGAATAGAGTTTTTTAATCCCTTTTGACTATAAAACAAACAAAAAGGAATAACATTTAAAACTTTTTATTAATATGTTTGCAACATTACAAAATCCTTGTTATTGTTTGTCCCGCGTTAACAAAAACAATAATAAAAATCTTAAAACAATAAAAATAAATGTTTTAAAATAATAACAATAAAAATCATCTCATAAAAATAAGAAAGCTTGTTATAACAAGTCACTGAAAGAAATTAGACCACCGTAACTGGTGGTTTTTTCTTGCCTAAAATAAAATCCCTCACCTCTGTTTATATAAAAAGGTACAACCCTCAAAGTAGCTCAACTTTACTTGTTGATATACGCGCAAATTAAATATATCTTGATGTACATAAACTTATTATATTTAAATTAAAAACCAACCCAGCTAGGAGAACAGTTATGCTGACGCGTGTAGAAAAAGCTCAACAGAAATGGGGTGGTAGCCACACAGTAATTGATAAATGGCTAAACGAACGCCAAGAACTTATTGTACTTTACTGCAAAATTGCAGGCTTTACGCCGTACGAGAAGCAAGATCAAGCATTGCCAGAGCCAAAACTAATTGAATCATTTTGCCAGCTTTTAATGGATTACCTATCTGCAGGCCATTTTGAAGTATATGACGATATAGCAAAAGCATGCGAAAAAAAGGGCTTACAAAGCCAAGAGCTTGCAAACTCTATTTACCCGCGTATTTCTAGCACAACCGATGTGGCGTTAGATTTTAATGATAAGTACGCAGAAGTAGACAAAGAAGACTTATTAAAAGACTTTGATAATGACTTATCTGTTATTGGTGAGGCATTAGAAGCACGTTTTGCACTTGAAGATGAGCTTATTGATAACTTGTTTTCTAATCACACGAATTAATACGTTACTTACGCATATTAAAAAAGGGACCTAAGGTCCCTTTTTGCATTTACACAATAAGCTTATTATTGTGCTGGTGCTTCTTCATTTTGAATTTCAAGTAATTCAACTTCAAATACAAGAGTTGAATTAGCTGGAATCTTACCTAAGTCACGGTCGCCGTAAGCAAGTTCTGAAGGAATAGTGAACTTGTACTTAGAACCCACTGACATAAGTTGTAAACCTTCAGTCCAACCCGCAATTACGCGGTTAAGAGGGAAAGTTGTCGGTTCGTTACGTGCATATGAGCTATCAAACTCAGTACCGTCTAATAAAGTCCCTTTGTAGTGTACTTTAACTACATCAGTTGCCACTGGCTTTTCGCCATCGCCTTCGCTAAGTACTTCGTACTGTAGACCAGACTCAGTTACTGTAACGCCTTCTTTTTTAGCGTTGTCAGCTAGGTATTTAGCGCCTGCTTCTTTACTTTTTTCAGACTCTACTTTAGCTTTTTCTTCTTGCTTAGTACGTACTGATGTATCTAGTGCAGTTAATACTTCGCGAATTTTTTCTTCGTCAATTTTTGCATTGCCAGCAAGCGCATCTTCAAAACCACGAATTAAAAGTGCTTGGTCTAGTTCAATACCAATTTCTGTTTTGTCTGCTAGGTCTTTATTTAAAAAGTTACCTACAGATGCACCAATACCGTATGCTTGTTGCTGTTCTACAGTGTCTAATTTAACTTCAGCTTGTTCTTTTTTTGCTTCTTGATTACAAGCTGTAAGCGCTAAAACTGACGCTGCAATCAATGACAATCTAATCGTCTTTTTCATTTTAAATCTCCGACACACTTTGCAGTTGTCATTTTAATGTATTATTACTAGTGAAAGATTAACGGCCCACATGATAGGCTGCTTGTTTAATGACTAAATTCCATATTGTTAGCTAAACTAAAAACATATCCAGTGATTAGACAAACAACCTAGGCATTTAACGCGTCCTAGTCTAACCTCTCAGTCACTAAGAGTTAAGGGGAAATACCTGTAATATGTCGATATTTCGTACTTTTTTAATCGTATTTAGCTGTTTTTTAGCCATCGCCTGTACCGATAAAAAACAACACGCTGTAGCAAGTTACGAACATGCTGCACAAGGTGCGTTTTCATCAACAGTTTCAAACGATGGTAAATACAGTTTGATCTCCTCTATCAACCATGGGGTCGCTCTGTGGGATAATCAACAGCAGGTGCTAAAATACCAATGGTTTCAGCAGCAGTCACAAGACAGCCTAGTGTACGCTGTTGCCATTGCTTTTGATAACAGCGTGGCAGTTACCGCCGAAAAAACCACATTTGCTGTGTGGGATATAACCACAGGCAAAAATAAAGGTTATTACAAAATACAAAAAGCCAGTATTCGCGATATTGCCATTAGCAATCAAGGCCGTAGTGTTTTATACGGCCGTAGCGACGGCGTTGTCGTATTTGTAAACCTAGAAACCGGGCGTCGTATTGAGTTTTTAGGTCATCAAGATAAAGTTAACACCGTTGACCTGTCACCTAACGGACGCTTTGCCTTAAGTGGTTCTAACGATTATGTTGCTTACTTTTGGGATACACGTACCGGACAAGTAATTCATCGTTTTAATCACCCAACGCGTGTTACCCAAGTGACGCTCGATCCACAAGGTCGCTATGCGTTTACGGCCGATAGTATGGCACAAGCAAATGTATGGAAGCTGACTACAGGTGATCTTGTGAGTAAACTGAAGTATATTGCGCGTCAGAAAATTTTTACTGCTGTGCGTTTTAACGAACAAGGCACTTTGCTTGCAACCGGCTCGCCAAATAAGCGCGTAGATTTGTGGCAAATACCAAGCGGTGAAAAAATTCAAACTTGGCAGGTTACCCCGCGCGAAGGCAGTAAGCCTAAATCGGCGGTGGTGCTAGATGTGACATTTACAGATAACGGTAAGTCGTTGTTAACCGAAAGCTCCAGCGGGATCGCAGAGCGATTTATTATACGAGAGAATAATGAACACAATTGAACATCGCTTAATGGAACTTGAAGCCAAAGTGGCTTTTCAAGACGAAACGATTGAAGTCTTAAATGATGAAATAAAAGTGCACCAACAGCTGTTAGCAAAAATGAAACGCCAAACCGAGCTGCTAGCAGAAAAAATTAAAGAGTCGCAGTCATCATCGTCTATGATGTCTGAAGTACCTGAGCCACCTCCACCGCATTACTAAAACCGGTAAAAATTAAGCAATAAAAAACCGGGTTAGTCGCCCGGTTTAAACACACCAATTACTTGTTCAAATTGGCGAGTAGACGCCTGCACAGCATTATCGGGTTGCGCCATTTTATGACCACACTCAACACACTCTACTTTTTCAACATCATGTTCTCTGTATAGCATCATAGTATCCATGGCTTTGCAGTCAGGGCACGATGCACCAGCAATAAATCGCTTCTTTTGTCTCACAACATTTTTCCTGTGGTTTGAACTGCTGTCATTTTATCGTATAACTTCACTTGTTGATACGCTTGATAAGAGCATTAAGTTCTATGTTATGATAGCGCCAACTTAACAAGGGCATAGCAAAGTAACGCATTCATGATCCAAATCTCAGAAATAGAACTACTTCGTGGCGGTAAAGCCTTATTAAAAAACGCATCAGCTACGTTATTCCCAGAACACAAAGTAGGCCTTGTTGGCGCTAATGGCTGTGGAAAATCAACGTTATTTGGTTTACTAAAATCAGAACTACAACTAGATGCCGGTAACTGCAGCATTCCAAAAGATTGGTCTATCGCCTCTGTTAAGCAAGAGACACCTGCACTTGAAATAAGCGCGATTGATTATGTACTTCAAGGCCACCCAGAATACTACGCAATGCGTATAGCACTGCGTGAGGCCGAGGAAAACAACGATGGCGACACACAAGCCAAAGTACATATTCAGCTTGAGAACATTAAAGGCTATAGCATTGAATCAACAGCAGGTGAGCTATTACACGGCTTAGGCTTTGCTAATAACCTAATAGAAAACCCTGTAAGCTCGTTCTCTGGTGGTTGGCGTATGCGTTTAAACCTTGCCCAAGCATTAATACGTGACGCCGATTTACTACTTCTCGATGAGCCAACAAACCACCTTGATTTAGATGCCGTTTATTGGCTTGAACGCTTTTTGCGTGCTTATACCGGCACCCTTGTACTTATATCTCATGACCGTGAGTTTTTAGATGCGGTGGTTGATCAAATTTGGCACGTAGATAAGCAACTTATCAACGTGTACAAAGGTAACTACTCGCAGTTTGAGCGCCAAAAAGCTGAGCGCTTACTACAACAACAAGCAATGTTTGATAAGCAACAAGATCAAATTGCTCACCTTGAGCAGTTTATAACGCGCTTTAAAGCAAAAGCCAGTAAAGCTAAACAAGCACAAAGCCGTGTGAAAGCGCTTGAACGCATGGAAAAACTGGCGCCAGCACATGCCGACTCGCCGTTTAACTTTGAGTTTGCAGAGCCAAAAGCATTACCAAACCCACTAATGACGATAGATAAAGCCAAAGCGGGTTATGGTGACGTCACCATTTTAAATAATATAGAGCTAAACCTTGTACCAGGTAGCCGAATTGCTTTACTTGGTCGAAACGGCGCGGGTAAATCAACGTTAATTAAACTGCTTTCTGGTGATTTAGAGCCGCAAGCTGGTGAAATTGTTCAGCATCACGGATTAAATATTGGTTACTTTGCGCAGCATCAGCTTGAATCCCTTGATTTAAAAGCCAGTGCAATAATGCATTTACAACGCCTCGACCCAAAAGCCACTGAGCAATCACTACGTGACTTTTTAGGTGGTTTTGCCTTTATTGGCGATAAAGCACTTGAGCCTGTAGCCCCGTTTTCGGGCGGCGAAAAAGCACGATTAGTGCTTGCCATGTTGGTATATCAAAAGCCAAACTTATTACTACTCGATGAGCCAACTAACCACCTTGATTTAGAAATGCGCCATGCACTTGTTATGGCACTACAAGGCTTTGAAGGCGCTATGGTTACCGTATCCCATGATCGCCATATGCTTAAAAATACTGCCGATGAGTTTTACTTAGTAGATGACGGCAAAGTAACCCAGTTTGGTTACGACTTAGATGCGTATTATCAATGGTTACTCAATGCCAATAAAGAAGCGGTTAAAGCGCAGCAAAGCGACGAGCCTAAAGCAAATCCGGGTGTTAACCGTAAAGAGCAAAAACGCTTAGAGGCTGAGTTTAGAAAGGCCACTCAGCCACTTAAAAAGCAAATTGAAAAGCTTGAAAAGCAACTCGATAAATTCACCGCGGAATTAAGTGAAGTGGAAGTGACCTTAGGTGATAACGAACTCTACAACGACGACAACAAAGCCAAGCTTAAAGAGTTATTAGCTAAGCAAGCAACGCTTACACCTAAACTTAACGACGTTGAAGAAGAGTTACTTATGGCACTTGAAGAAATGGAAGAAAAAGAGCAGGCATTCGCCGATGAACTTGCTCAATAGCCAGCATTTTTGGCAATTTTCGTGCACTTTGTACGCAAAGCCTGAGCAACAAACAACCTTGCTGGCACTACAAAACCAGCAAGGAAAAAACGTTAATTTATGCTTATTACTGCTTTATTTAGACTCATTAAATTTAAGTGTTAATACCCAACAGCTAAACGAGTTAATAAACGTAACTAGTGACTTTGATACTCATACATTACGACCCCTACGCGCCGCTCGTAGCTATTTAAAAGCTAACCAGAATGCAATAAGTGATTACGCCACAATACGCGCAGAGTTGCTAAGCGCCGAGCTAAAGCTTGAAAAACAACAGCAACATATGTTGATTGAAACAGTAAATGAGCTTGAATTAGTTAATCTTTCAGAGCCAAACAACATTGAGCTATATGTGAAAGCCACTTAGGGTATTAGTTTTTATACCCTCCTCCACTTCTTATTTTCTTTGTGCAAAAAACCTTCAAGTAATTTACTCACAAAGAGGTTAAGAGGCGCTTCGCTTTTAGAGGAAAACAAACTAAATTACTTAGATATAAATATTGAGCAGTTTGTTGCTCTACCCTCATTTACTTCTCATTCTTTTCTCTTTGTGCAAAAAATCTTTAAGTGGTTTACTCAAAAAAGGTTAAAGCGTTTCGCTTTTAGATAAAGTGAAAAAACATGAGTTACGATCAGCTCACTATTTTAAGAAAAAACTCTCTTAGCTCTCAGTGATAATAACTTACCAACCCTTAAAACATGATCTAAATCAACTTAGCGTCACTCCTACAGCTGCTTAGAAAAATAACTTGATCTCGATCACGTTGCGACCTGCAAACACAGCCTATGATTAACCCATCAACAACGAGGGGAGCAACTCATGAACGTATTCTTTAGAGACTTTTTTACAGATCCAGTTTTATTTATGTCTTTTGGGTTTTTAACCATAGTTGTTTCTTTGTGTATCTTTTTTGCTTTTTTCTTTTTGAAAAAAATACATGACGCAGAAATTCCCGAACAAAATTAAGCACGACGCACTAAAGCGCCTTATTAGTTTACTAGTTAGGCGCTTTTTATTTTCTGAAGCGAAAAATTTGATACACTAGCTTTTCGTTTAATACAAAGTGCGTAGTACAAACATGATCTCTCAGTTCAAACCAGCATGGTGGATGACCAATCGTCACGTTCAAACCATAATGCCGCGTTTTTTCCGCCCATTTCACAATACGTCCTACGAACTTGAGCAACTTGATACACCTGATGGTGACTTTATTGAGCTTGCATGGTCACTTCCACATAATGAAACCGCACCACTTGCTGTTGTTTTGCACGGACTCGAAGGCAATATAAATAGCTTTTATGCCAAAGGCATGATGAAGGCGTTAAAAAAACAAGGTTATGCAGTTGTGCTTATGCACTTTAGAAATTGCTCAACCGAAGTAAATCGCCTACCACGTGCTTATCACAGCGGTGACACCGCCGATTTAGCTTTTTTTATAAATCACTTAAAGCTACAATTTCCTAAGCGCACTATGGTAGCTGTTGGTTTTTCATTGGGCGGTAACGTACTTGCCAAATACTTAGGTGAAGAACGCGAAAAATGCCCATTAAGTGCAGCAGCGGTGGTATCTGCTCCTTATGATTTGTCGTCATCGAGCGATGTTATTCGTAAAAGCTTAGGTAAAATTTACCAAAAATATCTGCTCGATCGGATGAAAAAATCAATGCAGCGAAAGCTGCCACAAATTAAGCAGCAAATTTCATTAACGCCAAAACAGTTAATGAAAATTGACGATTTATTAGAGTTTGATAATCAGTTAACAGCCCCTCTACATGGTTTTGAAAACGCACACGATTACTACCGTAAAGCCAGTGCTATGCCGTACTTGAAAGATATCGCTGTGCCCACACTTATTATTCATTCCAAAGACGACCCTATGCTCTCAATTAAAGCCGTACCGAGTAGGCAAGACGTAAGTGAGCATGTTACGCTGCGCATCTCTGACAAGGGCGGGCATGTTGGTTTTATTAGCGGTAAAAATCCGTTTAAACCTATATTTTGGTTAGAAAAAGCCGTCCCTCATTATTTTAGCCAGCACGTATCAAATAAAGCGAGTAACAAGTAGTAATGATTATCCCTTTTGAACAACTCGATCAAGACACTCTTTATAACTTAATCGAAAGCTACGTATTACGCGAAGGTACCGATTATGGTGAAGTAGAGGCAAGCATCGAATCTAAAGTAAGCCAAGTAAAGCTGCAGCTTAAAAATGGCGAAGCGATGGTGTTTTTCTCAGAATTACACGAGTCTGTAACTATAATTTCAAAAGGCGAATTTAAAGCGCTGCAAAGTGAAGAGCATCAAGCACAGTCGTTTGATTAAGGCGTAGTACTTGTAACTTTTGAATTGAACGTACACAATGGCTTTTTACCCAAAGAGCCAAAACATGATAAAACTCAGCACTCTAGTGGTAGCCATATCACTAGCTTTAACTAGCCAAGCCCAAGCAGAACAAACAATAACAGCATCTGATAAGGCAATTAAACTCGCTAAAGATACCATTTTAATTGATACCCATATTGACGTACCTTATCGAATTCACGAAAGCTGGGTTGATGTAACCAAAGCAACTAGTGATGGCGATTTTGACTATCCTCGCGCTGTAAAAGGCGGTTTAAACGCACCGTTTATGTCGATTTATATTCCTGCGCATTTAGAGTTTGAAGGTAAAGGAAAAAGCTACCAGCTAGCCAATCAAATGATTGATAGTATGGAAGCCATAGTCCAGCGCGCACCCGATAAGTTTGCTATTGCGAGCTCAAGCTCTGATATTGAAGAGCAATTTAAACAAGGTAAGCTGTCTATAGCCATGGGTATGGAAAATGGCTCTCCAATCGAAGGGGATATGAAAAACCTTCAGCACTTTTACGACCGTGGCATTCGTTACATCACGCTAGCGCACTCTCAAAGCAACCATATTTCGGATTCGTCTTACGATATACGCCGTAAATGGAAAGGCTTAAGCCCATTTGGTAAAAAGCTTGTCACTGAAATGAATAATATAGGCATGCTAATTGACGTATCGCATATTTCTGATGATGCGTTTTATCAGGTTATGGAGCTTTCTAAAACACCAGTAATTGCCTCTCATTCATCACTTCGTAAATACACGCCTGGCTTTGAGCGTAATATGAATGACGATATGTTATTAGCGCTGAAAGAAAATGGCGGCGTTATTCAAATCAACTTTGGATCAAGCTTTGTTACCGCTAAAGCAGGTAGTTGGGGCAAGCAATTAAAAAGTACAAAAGAGTCAGCTAAAAAAGAAGGCACTAAGTTAAGTAAAGATTTTGATGCTGCGTACCGTGCTAAAAATCCGTATCCATTTGCAAGTCTTGAGCAAGTACTTGACCATATTGATCACGTAGTTGAGCTAATTGGTATTGATTATGTAGGTATTGGCTCTGATTATGATGGAGTTGGCGATTCATTACCTATCGGCTTAAAAGATGTATCTAGCTACCCAAATCTTGTCCAAGGTTTAATGGATAGAGATTATAGCGACAAAGATATTAAAAAGATTTTAAGTGGCAATTTATTAAGAGTTTTAAAACAAGCGCAAGAGTATGCGAAGAAGCACTAAAGCTTTTATCATATATTAGTAATTGGCTAAAAGACCAAGAGCTAACTCAATATAAGCGCGGCCTAGCCGTGCTTATATTTAAGAGCTCAGTTATTTTCAGCAACCTTTTTCCTCAGGCTTCGCAAAACTCAACCCAAGCTACGGCAATAATTCTATATCTAGGAGCAAATCACTTTTCTTCAGGCATTAAAAAAGGCCACCTGAGTGACCTTTTTCTAATAATTAACTTAAAAGTTAATTATTACTCTTTGATCGTTGCTACAAAGCACCTACGCCTAAGGTAAGAGCACCACCTTCATATGACACTTTTCTTCAGGCATTAAAAAAGGCCACCTGAGTGACCTTTTTCTAACAATTAACTTAAAAGTTAATTATTACGCTTTGATCGTTGCTACAAAGTACCTACGCCTAAGGTAAGAGCACCACCTTCATATGACACTTTTCTTCAGGCATTAAAAAAGGCCACCTAGGTGACCTTTTTCTAACAATTAACTTAAAAGTTAATTATTACTCTTTGATCGTTGCTACAAAGTACCTACGCCTAAGGTAAGAGCACCACCTTCATATGACACTTTTCTTCAGGCATTAAAAAAGGCCACCTAGGTGACCTTTTTCTAACAATTAACTTAAAAGTTAATTATTACTCTACGATAGTTGCTACAACACCAGCACCTACAGTACGACCACCTTCACGGATAGCAAAACGAAGACCTTCATCCATCGCGATTGGTGCGATTAGAGTTACTGTCATCTTGATGTTATCACCAGGCATTACCATTTCTACGCCTTCTGGTAACTGTACGTCACCAGTTACGTCAGTTGTACGGAAGTAGAACTGTGGACGGTAACCTTTGAAGAATGGAGTATGACGACCACCTTCATCTTTAGAAAGTACGTATACTTCTGAAGTGAATGTAGTATGTGGGTTGATTGAACCAGGCTTAGCTAGTACTTGACCACGTTCAACGTCTTCACGCTTAGTACCACGTAGAAGTGCGCCGATGTTTTCGCCAGCACGACCTTCGTCAAGAAGCTTACGGAACATTTCAACACCAGTACAAGTAGAACGAGTTGTATCATTGATACCAACAATTTCTACTTCGTCATTGATGCGGATGATACCAGCTTCAACACGACCAGTTACAACAGTACCACGGCCTTGGATTGAGAAAACGTCTTCGATAGGCATGATGAATGGCTTATCGATGTCACGCTCTGGCTCTGGGATGTAAGAATCAAGTGCATTTGCAAGCTCAACAATCTTATCTTCCCACTCTTTCTCGCCTTCTAACGCTTTAAGCGCAGAACCAGCGATTAGAGGTAAGTCATCACCTGGGAAATCGTATTCAGAAAGAAGTTCACGAACTTCCATTTCTACTAGTTCAAGTAGCTCTTCGTCATCAACCATGTCACATTTGTTCATGAATACGATGATGTAAGGAACGCCAACCTGACGAGAAAGAAGGATGTGCTCACGCGTTTGTGGCATAGGGCCATCTGTCGCAGCAACTACTAAGATCGCGCCGTCCATTTGAGCAGCACCAGTGATCATGTTTTTAACATAATCGGCGTGACCAGGACAATCTACGTGTGCGTAGTGACGTGTAGGTGTATCGTATTCAACGTGAGACGTTGAAATAGTGATACCACGTTCGCGCTCTTCTGGAGCGTTATCGATTGATGCGAAATCTTTAGCAACACCGCCGTATACTTTTGCAAGTACGTTAGTGATTGCTGCAGTTAGTGTAGTTTTACCGTGGTCAACGTGGCCGATTGTACCAACGTTTACGTGCGGTTTTACGCGTTCAAACTTTTCTTTTGCCATGACGGAACCTATCAGTTTTGTGTATCTAAATTACATATGAAAATAATCCACCAAAGGTAGATTAAGTTAATCTTTTTCAAATAGTATTTTCTGACAGATAAAGGAAGTAATCAAGGAGATTCTTAGGACTGGTGCTGATAGGCAGAGTCGAACTGCCGACCTCACCCTTACCAAGGGTGCGCTCTACCAACTGAGCTATATCAGCAACACAAGAACTGGAGCGGGCAGCGGGAATCGAACCCGCATCATCAGCTTGGAAGGCTGAGGTAATAGCCATTATACGATGCCCGCATAAAAATCTGTTCTTAAACTACCTCTAACCGTCAAGAATAAAGTGGTGGAGGGAGCTGGATTCGAACCAGCGAAGGCTGAGCCGTCAGATTTACAGTCTGATCCCTTTGGCCGCTCGGGAACCCCTCCACGATAATTCTCTACTAATTCACTTCCGGTAAAAGGAAAGTGGTGCCGACTAACCGAGTCGAACGGTTGACCTACTGATTACAAGTCAGTTGCTCTACCAGCTGAGCTAAGTCGGCACTGCTTTAGTACGGGGCGAGATATTAGAGTAAGGTTTATTAGGATGCAACTATAAAATTAAAAAAAGTGTAAATTTTTAGTTTAAATGCTCAATATTCACGCGAAAACACGTTTTTTGCACTTTTTTATGTTGTTTTGCTTAGCTGGTGCCAGTAATTTAACCCCTTCATTACGAGTAATGAATCAAAAATACTTCCCTCAAATTGCTGTTGTAAAAGCAAGCCATAGCCACCAGCAAAAATTATTTGTACTTTTTGCTCTGTTTTTTTATCCGTTAAGTGCAACTTAGCTTGCTCAATTGCTCCAATGGTTGCCACTAAAGCACCATTTTTTAAACCATTAGGCGTGTTTTTACCCAGTTCATTGGTAAATGGAGTTTTACCATCATCAAAAACACGTTGAGTATTTTGTGTAAGTGATGAGGTCATTAAATCAAGCCCAGGTAAAATCCAGCCACCTAAATGCAACCCTTCACTACTAAGCACATCAATTGTTGTCGCAGTACCCGCATCAACAACAATGCATGCTGTGTTTGGATATAACGTAAATCCAGCAATAAGCGCAAGCCACCTGTCTATGCCTAAGTTAGCTACATGCTCGTAAGCGCATACAAGATTTCCAAGCGTTTTGGTTACCTTGGCTTCAAAACAAATAATATTATTGCTAACCGCTTGCGCGAGAATATCGTTTAGTAAATCACTGCGCCCTACACATGCATAAATCACTTCGGTTATTTGTAACCAAGGCAGGTTATTTATATCTGCCGGTTGTGCTTGCTCGTTATGCCACAACACAGCTTTTAATGATGTATTTCCTACGTCGATCAATAATCTCATAATTGCGCCTTTCTAAGGGAGACTTCCCCGCCGTAATAACTTTTTACTTCCCCGTCTTGGCGAATTCGTATTCCACCTTGTGCGTCAATACCTTCACATATTCCACGCCAGCTTCTGTGCCCTGTGTTTAGTTCAACATATTCACCAGCAAACGCATTGAGCGAATTCCATTGCTCATACATAGCTTGCAAACCCGTTTGACGATACTGCGCTAAACGCCGCTCCAAATGATGAGTAAGAGAAGCCACAAGTTGGTTTTTATCAAGCTTTTGAGTATGTTGATTTAAGTCGGTCCACGCTTGGTCTATATGCTGACTAAAGCTCTCAGGCATTTGTAAATTAATACCGATACCAATCACTAACTGACAAGGTCCTTGCGGTTGTCCATCTAATTCAACCAATACACCTGCAAGTTTTTGCTTATTTATATAAATATCGTTAGGCCACTTAAGTTCTACGTCAACTTGGTATAACGCTTTAATAGCATCATAAACAGCAAGACCTACTGCAATTGATACACCCATTGCAGCTTGTAAGCCGTCATCTAAACGCCAAAAGTAACTGTAATACAAATTAGCGCCAAATGGGGATTGCCAAACACGGCCGCGTCTACCACGTCCTGCTTGCTGCATTTCAGCAACAATAACAGTGCCAGACTCAAGCGTTGTTTTGGCCTGTATACGGCGCATAAGCTCGCTGTTGGTCGAATCAATAATAGGGTGTACTTCTACATCGGCAGTATTTACACCTAGCGCTTTGTAGTGCTGATCAATTTGCGTTTTATTTAAAAGGCCCACCTGACTATTCAAACAATAGCCTTTGCCAGTCACTTTAAAAATATCCAAGCCCATTTCTTGTAACGTTTTAATATGTTTACTTACCGCAGCTCGGCTAATACCTAGCTTTTCACCCAAGGCTTGACCAGATACAAACCCTCCTTGGTTGAGTGCATTTAAAATAGCGAGTTTGTTTCCATCAGGTGCTTTCATTACTTAGGCTCCGCGTTAATATGGCATTCGCTGCGTGCATCCATTAAACGTACTTCGTGCTCTAACATAATGTTGTAACGCGTATAAACCACTTGCTGAATGTGTTTAATCATTTTTATTAGGTCGCTGCCTTCACTATTTCCGTGATTAACAAGTACTAGAGCTTGTTGTTGATGCACTTCTATACCTGCCTCGCGGTGCCCTTTTAAACCACTTTGATCGATTAGCCAGCCTGCTGCGACCTTGTGATGACTTTGCCCATATTCGTAATGAGGTAAATCGGCAAATTGCTTTAATAGCTCAGCTAACTGCTGGTTGGTTATTATTGGATTTTTAAAAAAGCTGCCCGCATTGGCAAGTGTATATGGGTTAGGTAATTTGCTATTACGCGTTTTTATAACCTGATCGAATACAGCTTGCGGGGTGATGCTTGAGAGCTGCTGCAAAGGGCCATAATTTAATACTGGTTGCCATTTTTTTGGGAGCGCTAAGTGTACTTGCGTGATCACCGCTTTATTTTTAAGGGCATGTTTAAATACTGAGTCTCTGTAAGCAAATTCACATTGCTCGTTATTTAATGAATGCATAGTGTTAGTGGTTATATCAAAGTACTCTACCAACTCAACAAATTTAGCTATCTCAACGCCATAAGCACCAATGTTTTGTACCGGCGATGCGCCAACAGTGCCCGGTATAAGTGCTAGATTTTCAAGCCCTGGTATATTTTTCTCTAATAAATAGCTAACTAGTTGATGCCAGTTTTCGCCTGCGGCAATACTTATTAGTGTGTCGTTCTCGCGCTCGGTAATTTTAATACCTTTTAAAGCTATTTTTATAACCGTACCCATGTAGTCATTTAAAAATACGGTATTACTGCCCTCGCCCAGCAAACAAAACGGTGCACTAAAATTTTGCGTTTTAAGTTGCTCAAGCTGAGTAATTTCAACAAAATTTTGGCATTGGCTGTTTAATGCGAATGTATGAAAGGAGTGTAATGAATGCGCCACAAAGCTCTCTAAAAATACCGGTAACTAATCGCAATAGTTTACCTCATCGTCGCAAATGTGGCACTAGATTGTAAAAATCACTCAACCCGCCGTGTCAATCGTGATATAAAACCAGCACTTTTTTATTTGTGTTCAGAGTAATGATGAAAATTAAACCTCTTTTTTTAAGCCTCGCTATGGCGGGTATGTGTTCGCAAGCAATGGCTAATGCGATTGACCAAAACTCGTATGCTAACCTTGATGATGTTGTTACTACTCACTTAAACCTTGATTTAGATGTCGATTTTGCCGACAAGCAGTTAGAAGGTTTTGTAGAGCATACTCTTCAGTGGAACAACAGCAAAAGTAGAACTCTCGTACTTGATACCCGCGACTTAGACATTGATAAAGTAATGTACAAAGATCAAAGCGGTAACTGGAAAAAAGCGACTTTTGATTTAGCTAAGCGAGATGACGTTAAAGGTTCAAAGCTTACTATTGTGTTTAAAAACCAAGCTGAAGTAGTTCGTATTTATTACAACAGTCGTCCAGAAGCTTCAGGCCTGCAATGGTTAACACCAGAGCAAACGGCAAGTAAAACGCATCCATTTATGTACAGCCAATCGCAAGCAATTCATGCACGTAGTTGGATCCCAGTGCAAGATACACCCGCAATGCGTGTAACTTACTCTGCACGAATTCATACACCAAAAGATATACGTGCTGTAATGAGTGCCGATAACAAAGATGCGCTTTATAAAGATGGCGACTACATTTTTGATATGCCACAAGCAATTTCACCTTACCTAATTGCTATTGGCGCAGGTAACTTAGAATTTAAAGCAATGTCGCATCAAACAGGCATATTTGCTGAACCGACAATTTTAGATGCCTCAGTTGCTGAATTTGACGACACCCAAGCCATGATCGATAAAACAAACGCGATGTACGGCGAATATGCATGGGGTCGCTACGACTTATTAATGCTACCACCAAGTTTTCCGTTTGGTGGCATGGAAAACCCACGCTTATCATTTATTACTCCAACGGTTGTTGCTGGTGATAAAAGCTTAGTTAACCTTATTGCCCATGAGCTTGCTCATTCTTGGTCAGGTAACTTAGTAACTAACGCAACGTGGGAAGATTTATGGTTAAACGAAGGTTTTACCTCGTACGTTGAAAACCGCATTATGGAAGAAGTATTTGGCCGTGACCGTGCGGTTATGGAACAAGCACTTGATTCAGCGTCTTTACGCGCACAACTTAAAACAATTGATGCACCAGATACACGCCTTAATTTAAAACTTAACGGCCGCGACCCAGACGATGCATTCAGCTCAGTGCCTTATACTAAAGGTCAATTATTTTTAATTTACCTAGAAAACAAATATGGTCGCGATAAATTTGACCCGTTTGTAAAAGCGTACTTTAAAGAGTTTTCGTTTAAATCTCTTACTACCGCGCAATTTGTTACTTACTTAAAAGCTAACTTAATTGAAAAGTATCCTGGTGTTGTAAGCATGGATAAAGTAAACGAATGGATTTTTGAACCTGGATTACCAAGTGATGCGCCAAACCCTACTTCTGATGCATTTGATAAAGTAGATACTGCAACAGCAGCATGGTTAAAAGGCGACACAACTGCAGCTCAACTGCCAACAGCTGATTGGTCTGTGCATGAGTGGCTACACTTTTTAAATAACTTACCACGTGATTTAAGCCAAGAGCACATGGTAGAGCTTGACTCAGAATTTAACCTAACACAGTCAACTAATGCCGAACGTGCATTTGCTTGGTTTATGCTAGCAGTAGGAAATGGTTATCAACCAATTTACCCTGCACTTGATAAGCACTTATCAGGTATTGGCCGTCGTAAATTAATTGTCCCGTTATATAAATCCCTTATCACTAACGGTAAAAAAGAGTGGGCACAAAGCGTGTACTTAAAAGCACGCCCTGGGTATCACCCACTTGCACAAGGTACTATTGACGCATTATTTGAATAAATAGCGTTAACTAGAAACTAAAAAGGGCCAAATTTGGCCCTTTTGTTTTGCTATTTTTCTACTTTGTCACTTTTTCTAAAAAAGCTTTACGCTCTGCAGTTGTGGCTTGTTGCCACCAAAAATCAAGCATTTGCGGCGCACTTGGCATGCCTTTACCTGTAATGGGTGCTATCGGCTTTATTGGCTGACTAGGACGAGAAGGTCCTGCAGGCATTGTATTTTGCATTACCGGTTTATTGCTTGCTAGCTGCGTGTTAGAAATAACACTTAAAGGCTTAGCAACAGCGCTACTTTTTGCTTTTAAACTAACTTGTGGTGCTTCTGCAAATACTTTTGCAGATACTGCATTTTCAGCACGATTAAACACTAAGGTATAATCTTTACCTGCTTCAACAGTTACACTTACCCAAAATGGTTCCGACTCCACAACTTCATGCGTGTCATAATCATCTTCATATAAATCGGTATATTTTAGCCTAAGCTGGTAAGTTCCTGGCGCAAGCTCTACATCATCAATACGGCTAAACAAAGAGCTTTCTAGCATTTTATCGCCCACTTGTAGTGGTACAATTTCTTCTGGAAAGTGAATGTTTTCAGCATTAGCCGAAAAACTAAGTAGTAATGCAACTGCGCTACTGATTAAAATTGGTTTAAGCATATTAACTCCTTTATTTGATTTCAGTTTGACACTGCTTTGAAAGTTTGTCATTAGTGAGCTTAAAATTCATAACACTTAATTAGGAACACACTATGAGCCAAGAGACTATTTTTACCAAAATAATTAATCGTGAAATTCCGGCTGACATTGTCTACGAAGATGAAGACACCCTCGCATTTAAAGATATAAATCCACAAGCGCCATTTCATGTGTTAATTATCCCCAAAAAAGCAATTGCTACTATAAATGATATAAATCCTGAAAACTCACATTTAATAGGCAATTTATACGTTGTTGCGGCAAAATTAGCTAAGCAACACAATTTTGCTGAGGACGGATACCGCGTGGTTATGAACTGTAACGAACATGGTGGACAAACCGTTTATCACATACATTTACATATGCTTGGCGGTAAAGAAATGGGATGGCCACCTTACCAAAATGTAAAAAAAGTAAATTAATTAAAGATTTTTATCTAACTATTCTGCTCAGCCAATTAGTTACAAATGTTATGATTTTTCATGGTTATAAAGAATAAATAGTTACTTATTTGCAACATTTTATGTTTAAATAATCGTAAAATCGTATTTGTTATTGAGTGCTTCAGCGACTTTCTAATACAAAAGGTGCGGAAGTCGTGATAAACTTAAACAGTCAGCTTTATAAAAGAGTATAAAAACATGAGCAGTTCAGCCTTTTTGTTATTAGATCAAGAGCCAATTAACACTATTGGTATTAACGTTTTAGAACCTTTGTTAAAAACGCAAGGCCTTGACGTAACCACGGGTACTAATATTTTAGATATACCTGAAGGGACTCGACTTTTGTTTATCGAAACATCTAGCAAGGATGCATGGGGAAAACTAAAAGAACAACTAGTAAACCTACGTATTAAATGCGATATCATATTATTTAATCTAGACGAAAACCCTGAGCTTGCTAATCGTGCATTGTTGAGCGGTATTCGTGGCGTATTTTACACAACAGATAACGCCGATGTATTAATGAAAGGTATTCGCTTACTACTTGAAGATCAGCTTTGGTACCGTCGCGATATTATGTGTAATGCATTAAATCGTATGCTGCAATTTAATAAAGATGCGCTGCATAAACTAACCGAAGGCGATATTGAGCCTGTTAAACTTACTAAGCGAGAAAAAGCAATAATCTCACTAATGAGTAAAGGTTCGAAGAATAAAGAAATCGCAGAAGATTTAAGTATCAGTCCACACACAGTTAAAACACATTTATATAGCGCATTTAGAAAAACTAAATGTCGTAACCGTATTGAGCTCCTATCTTGGGCACAACAAAATATCCCTGATGAAATTCGTTAATCATATATTTAGTTTAAAATTAAAAACAGACACTTAGGTGTCTGTTTTTGTATGTGTTACACACTGATTTAATACCAATTTGCTTGCCTAAGTGATCTGTTTTGATAATTGGTATAAGTGTATACTTTTGATAATCTTAGTTTAAAACTACTTTGCTGGAATATTAATGCTCGACTCTTTCACTCTTTATTTTGCCAGCATCGCCATCATGGTTGTAATGACCTTACTTAACTTTTTAACATGGCGAACGAACAAACAAATATCGGGCACGCTGCTATACATTTTCTATCCTATATTGCTTTTAGGCTCTGTTATTGGTTTTACTCTTGTTGGTGATACACATAATTTAGTGATTATTAGCGCTGCCAGTAGCATGATGTTTGCCGCATCAATAGTGCATTGTTTATCGCTCAGTCAGTTTTTAAATTATCACGGTATTGGTTTTAAATTACTTTGCTCAGTGACCGCTTTTTGCACTGTAATGCTTGGTTATTACACCTTTTTTGACCCATCTTTACACGAAAGAGTGATTGCATCCGATATACAGCACATAGCAGAAGCCGGTTTTTTACTCTTTATATTTATTAAGTACGCGCGCAAACCCTATCCTAATGGCAGCATTGTATACATAACCATTTTAACGCTTGTTGCTTTGAGCTTTATTGGCCGCTCGTTATTTATGGATAACATTGAACAAAAAAATCTTTTAGTAAACGGCTGGTTTAGCTCTTTGCTATTTTTAAATGGCGTAATTGCACCCATGTTTTATGCTGCAGGTATGGCGTTATTATGTAATGAGCGCAGAGAGCAGCACCTCAATAAACTCGCCGATAAAGCACAAAAAGACTTAGAAATACGCGGGCTCTTTTTATCAACAATAAGCCACGAAATTCGCACCCCACTAAACGGTATTTTAGGCAGCGCCCAACTTGTTATGAACCAAACAAGTGATACCCGCAATAAAGCCTATTGCGAGGCGATTATAAATTCTGCCGAATCACTTAACTTGTTGGTAGATAAGGTCCTTGATTACGCGAGCCTAGATCAAAGTGACGAAGCGCTTTACGAAGAAGATGTAGAGTTTAAAACATGGCTTAATAATTTATGTTTATTACTAAGCCCTATGGCCGAGCAAAAGCAGCTAAAATTTGAGCTTATCTATAATATCCCTGAGCAAGCCTGTTATTACTGCGACCAACAAAAACTTAGACAAATAATTATTAATTTAGTCGGTAACGCTATTAAATTTACAGATCACGGAACCGTTAAAATTCAGGTTGATTTAGTATTAGAAAAACAACTTGAGCACACGATAAAAATTAGTGTAAAAGATTCAGGGCCAGGTATTGAAAATGATGAGATAGCCTACTTAACAGAACCTTATGTACAAAGTAGCGCAGGCAAAGAAAAAGGCGGAACCGGCCTTGGTTTAGCTATTACCAGTCGCCTGCTTGAAAAACTCAGTAGCCGACTCGAAATAGCCAGCCAGCTTGGTACTGGTAGTGTATTTAGCTTTACCGTTACTTTTACTTTAGGTGAATTAAGCCTTGTAGAGCAGCGCCATCAAACTAAAGATTACTTAACAGGTCTTGATGTACTACTGGTTGAAGATTTAGATTTAAATCAAAAAATTGCTATAGAATTTATGGCCGACGATGAACACAAAATTAAGCTCGCAAAAGATGGAAAAAGCGCCATAGAGCTCATGCAAGCCCACCACTTCGATGTTGTTTTGCTTGATATGAACCTACCTGATTTAACAGGCCAAGAAGTACTTAAACGTCTAAAACGCATTGATCATAAAAATCAACGAACGCCAGTACTCGCGTTTACTGCAAGCCTTAGTCCTGACGAGGTAAAAGAGTATTTAGAATTAGGAATAAAAGACATTGTAGGCAAGCCTATTAAGCATGAAAAGCTTCGCCAAGCACTTAGCGACTCTCAATCTAATCAAACTGCGAGCATTGCAGTAGAGCTTATTGATACCTTGTATGACAAAACAGCGGCCGAAACACTCACCAGCTCATTTAGTGAAGATGAAGTATCGTCGATTTATAATGAATTTGTGCTTTCGGCGCGTAACAAGCTAATTCGCTGTCAAAAGCTTATTGACCAACAACCAGAGCAATGCATTAAACTTTTACATCGCCAAGCAAGTACCGCTCTGCAACTTGGTTTTAATCGCTATGGTATTGAGCTTAAAAAAATAGAGCGCCGTTTACTCGATAAAAAGCCACATAACGACATGCTTGATGAAGCGTTGGATCTGTGGCAACGCAGCTTAGAGCAATATTTAAAGTTTGTGCGTGGGCAGTTAGAGTAATAGTGAATTAGCTTTAAAAAAAGCTAATGATTAGCCTCTTCCATATTTATCATCAAATCGCTCTATATCGCTTTCATCAAGTACAGTACCGGTTTGCACTTCAATGACAATTAACGGCTCTTTTTGGTTATTAGCCAAACTATGAATTTGCTTAGCCGCGATATAACACGATTGGTCGTGCGTTAGCGTATACGCTTGCTCATTAATACACACATCTGCAATACCCGAAACCACCACCCAATGCTCAGCGCGATGCTGATGGCGCTGCGTCGAAAGCTTAGCACCGCTGGTAACAGTAATTTTTTTAACTTTAAAGCCAGTGCCTTCAACCAAAGTACGGTAATTCCCCCATGGACGAAAAACCACTTGATGATGATTAAGTTTATCAGCCTGTGTTGTAGCAATTTTCTTAAGCAACAAAGGCAAAGAATCTAGCTCATTTTGGTTTGCAATTAACGTGGCATCATGAGTATGAATAATTGCTAAATTGCTTACTCCAAGCGTGGCAATAGTGTGTTCAGCCTCGTTAATAACTAAGTTATTAGTGCTTTTTTGAGCCATATAATTAGCATTTAAGCTATTACCGTTTTCATCTTTTTTTGTAAGCGCATCAAGGGATGAAAAACTACCTACATCACTCCATTTTAAATCAACAGGCATAACAACTACGTTATTACTGCGCTCTAAAATGGCGTAATCAATTGAATCGCTTGGGCAGTGTTCAAGCGCACTGTTACTTGGGCGGGTAAACCCTAAATCTTTGGTAAATTGCGCCGCTGCAGCGACACTCGTTGCTATTTTTGGCGCAAACCGCTCGAGCTCTTTTAAATAGGTCGCTGGGGTAAATAAAAACATGCCGCTATTCCAGCTATAACCACCTTGAGCTAAATAACGGTTCGCTGTATCTAAGTCAGGCTTTTCTTTAAATTGAGCAACATCGTAACAACCCGTACCGGCAATAGCCGCGCCTTGTTTTATATAACCATAACCGGTATGCGGCTCTGTAGGAGTAATCGAAAACGTCACTAACTTACCTTGCTCAGCAAGTTTTACAGCTTCTGAGAGCTTAGCTGTTAATACATCAAAGTTTTCAATATGATGATCGGCAGGCATCACTAATAGCGGACCAGTGATCCCATTTTGTAGTGCATAATGGGCGGCTAATGCGATAGCAGGCGCGGTGTTTTTACCTTTGGGTTCGAGTAATAATGCAGTAGGAGCTGAGCTTTCAGCTTGCTCGGCGGCAATAAATCGGTGCTGCTCATTACACACTAAGATAGCATTATCAAACAACTCATTAGAAACACGCGCCAATGTACTTTGCAGTAATGACGTGTTTTCACTA
Source organism: Pseudoalteromonas sp. LC2018020214 (assembly GCF_016598755.1). NCBI lineage: Bacteria > Pseudomonadati > Pseudomonadota > Gammaproteobacteria > Alteromonadales > Pseudoalteromonadaceae > Pseudoalteromonas > Pseudoalteromonas sp. LC2018020214. Next base: position 117,581 of record NZ_CP066804.1, on the reverse strand, counting down.
AGTAGTGGTAAAAATTGTTTAGGCATTGCTTGGCGAGAGAGCGGCCACAAGCGAGAGCCTATGCCACCTGCTAAAATTACAGGAGTGATTAAAGTGTTCATAATGTACATTAGCCGCCAACAAAAATATCAGCGACTATTTTAACACTTTATTGGCTCTGCGCTAAATTAACGTGTTTATACTAATGTAAAAGGGTCTGCGTCTAAATAGGCAGGAAACGCCGCTTTAAACTCATCCAATGGCGCTTTTTCAAGCGTGATAGTAACTAGTTGCTCTGCGTCATCTTGCGCTTTAGTTAACGCATCACCTTTGAAGTCGTATACCGCTGTACCGCCATTGTGCGCCACACCATTACCGTCTTCCCCCACGCGATTAACACCTACTACGTAACATAGGTTTTCCATTGCACGCGCCATAAGTAACGTATCCCAAATATGGCGGCGCACAGCAGGCCAGTTTGCTACGTTTATCATTACATCGTAGTCGTTATTATTGCGTTGAAATACCGGAAAACGCAGGTCATAACATACCTGCGGTAATAGTTTAAAGCCATTGATTTCAAAAACTTTGCGCGCTTGCCCTGCTACAACGTAATCGCCCTCGCTGCCTAAGCGAAATAAATGGCGTTTATCGTAATAACTCACCTCACCATCGGGTTTTACCCAATAAAACCGATTCGCTTTTTTATCGCCTTGTGCAACAAGTACCGAACCGGCAATAACCGCATTATGTTTATGAGCCTGCGCCTTTAACCACGTCAGTACTTTACCGTTTTCAGGCTCTGCACAATCGAAATTGATAGCAAAGCCAGTCGAGAATGTTTCGGGCAGTAAAATAAGATCGGGCTGATGCGTAATTGCTTCAAGCTGTTTATTAAACATGGCTAAATTAGCATCTTTATCAAGCCAATAAAGCGAGCTTTGCAATGCTGTAATGGTTAAAGTTGACATAATATTTGCGCAGCCTCTATGAGAGTGTTGTCGTTTTTAGCAAAGCATAAACGAATTACTTTGTCGGTTGGTGGATTTTGATAAAAAACACTTAACGGAATAGCCGCAACACCGGCTTGCTCAACTAACCAATGGCAAAATTCAACATCGTTTAAATCCGATACATCGCTGTAATCTAACAATAAAAAGTAAGTGCCTTGGCTAGGTAAAATTTTAAAACGGCTGTTACTTAAATGACTCGCTAATAAGTCACGTTTTTGCTGATAAAACCCGCTTAGCTCATCTATATGCTCACCTTGCTGCTCGAGCATATCGGCAAGCGCATGCTGTGCGGGGGTAAAACTTGAAAACGTAACGTACTGATGAATTTTTCTAAATTCGACAGCTAAATCGGCAGGTGCAATACAGTAACCCATTTTCCAGCCCGTGCTGTGAAACGTTTTACCAAAACTCGATACAACAAAGCTTTTGGCAAATAATTCATCATCGCGTAATACGCTTAAATGCGGTTGTTCATCAAACGTAATGTGCTCATATACCTCATCGCTTATTACATACAAATTGTGAGTACCAACTAACTCTTTAAGCGCTTTTATATCTTTTGGCTGTAATATTTTACCGCTTGGGTTATGAGGCGTATTTATAATAATTGCACGGGTATTTTTAGTAATTGCTTGGCTTACTACTTGCCAATCAATGGTGTAATTTGGCGCACTTAAAGCAATGTGTACCGACTTTCCACCAGCGAGTTCAATTGCCGGTTGGTAAGAGTCATATGCAGGGTCAAATACAATCACTTCATCACTGGGGCGTACAATTGTTTGAATAGCCACAAACAATGCCTCTGTTGCACCTGAGGTAACAGTCACTTGATCAGCCGCGTTTATATCAACTGCATATTTGCGCTTTGCTAAATCAGCAATTTGTTGCTGTAATCGTGGTACACCACTTGAAGGTGAATATTGATTAACGCCCTGCTGAACATAATAATTTAGCTGCGTTTTTAAAAGATCAGGAGCATCAAACTCAGGAAAGCCCTGAGAGAGATTAATTGCCGAAAACTCATTAGCCAACCCACTCATTTGGCTAAATATACTAACGCCTAAATTTGGTAATTTACTTTCAAACACGAGATGCCCTTAATGATGGTTTTGCGCTTAAAGCGATGCTATCATTGCTTAAAACAGAAGTATAGCCGTCTAAAAACAATTAACTTTACGCCCATTAGTGAGGAATGTATGCAAAACAATACCGCTATTTCACAACTTATTGAAGCCGGAAAATGGGTTAGCCAAAAAGGCTGGGTACCCGCAACAGGCGGAAACTTTTCAGCTCGTACTAGCACTGGCTTTGTTGTTACAGCAAGTGGGCACGATAAAGGCTCACTGACGCAAGAGCATTTTTTGCAATTAGATCACCAAGGCGAGCGCCTAGCAGGAGCTGTAAAACCATCGGCAGAAACACAGTTACACCTAAGTTTGTATCAGCTTATACCTGATGCACAGTGTGTTTTGCATACTCACTCTGTAGCCGCTACCGTACTGTCGCAAATTACCCAAGGGCATCAGCTTGATTTAACAGGCTATGAAATGCAAAAGGCACTGAGCGGCTTTACTTCGCATTTAGAAACGCTGAGCATTCCTATTTTCGATAACGATCAAGATATTGACCGATTAAGCCTGCTGGTCAGTGACCATCACTTACATACGCCGATAGAGCATGGCGTACTGATACGTGGCCATGGTTTATATGCAGTAGGACGTAATATTGATGAAGTTCGTCGCCACCTAGAAGCCTTAGAGTTTTTATTTAGCTGCGAACTAGAACGCCTAAAAATAATAGGTATTCAAGCGGGAGTAACTAAATGATTAAAGCCATTTTAACCGACATCGAAGGCACAATAACCCGTATCTCGTTTGTTAAAGAGGTGTTGTTTCCTTACGCAGCAAAACAGTTACCTACCTTTGTACGTGCCAATGCTAATAAGCCAGATGTAGCTGAGCAAATTAGTGCCGTAAAAGCGCTTATCGAAAAGCCAAACGCCGATATTGAAGAAGTCATTAGCACTTTACTTACCTGGATTGATGAAGATAAAAAAATCACTCCACTTAAGCAATTACAAGGCTTAATTTGGCAAACAGGGTATGAACACGGTGATTTTAAAGGTCATTTATACCCAGATGCATTTGATTTTTTACAAGCTCAGTACAACAACGATATAGCTTTATATGTGTACTCGTCAGGGTCAGTAAAAGCGCAGCAGCTACTTTTTAAATACAGTGATTATGGCGACATTCGCAGCTTGTTTACTGACTTTTTTGACACCAAAGTTGGCGCAAAACAAGAGCAAATGGCCTATAACACCATTGTTGAGCTGTTACCGTTTAAAGCAGCAGAAATACTCTTTTTAAGTGATGTAGCCGGCGAGCTTGATGCCGCGCAAGCTGCAGGCTTAAAAACACTACATTTAATTCGTGATGGGCAAGCAAGCACTAAAGCTCACCCTTATATTAATGACTTTAGCCAATTTAAATTGGAGCAATTAGTATGAGCCAATTAACAATATATGCTGACAACGATGCAAGCAAAGCACTTGTAAGCACATCAAATGCTGATGATATTGCAAAGCAACTAGCTAAAGTAAACGTACGCTTTGAACAGTGGCAAGCAAATGCAGATATTAATGAGCACACCACCCATGAGCAAATTATTAGTGCGTACAAAAGCGATATAGATCGGTTAAAAACCGAAAATGGCTATCAAACAGTAGACGTTATATCTCTAGCTAAAGGTAATCTTGGCGCATCAGAGCTGCGCAAAAAGTTTTTATTTGAACATACTCATAGTGAAGACGAAGTGCGTTTTTTTGTAAAAGGCCAAGGGCTATTTTGCCTTCATTTAGGCAATAAGGTTTACCAGGTACTTTGCCAACAAGGCGATTTAATTTCAGTGCCTGAACTTACCCCGCATTGGTTTGATATGGGAAGCGACCCTGAGTTTACTGCCATTCGCTTATTTAACAATACAGAGGGCTGGGTAGCAAAAAGTACTGACTCGTCTATTGCAGATCAATTTCCCTTGCTCGATTAATAAAGCTCAGTGCACGCATGCCTAAACTATATTTTCTATAAGCGTATTTATGCAATTTGCAGGATGACTTCAATCACTTAACTCTGTAATATTATTTTAGTAATGCAGCTGATAAAGAGTAACTTTCTAATGGTGAACGAACAATATCAAAAGTCTAAACAACAACTAGCCTACTCACGTAAGCAAGTTGAAAAGGCTGGTCGTATTTTTCGTAAAAATGAAGGTGATTTTGACTTTGCAATAGAGGTTGTACAGAACTATCGTGCAGCACATTTATATCCGCTGACTATTATTAAAAATCTTGTATGGAAACATGTAAAAAAGCTTCATTTGCTAGAATCGGCGACCATAGTTAGACGCTTAAAGCGCTTGCCAACTATTATAGATAAGTTACAAAGAGCCTCGTTGGATGGTAAAAGTGAAAACGCAATAAATCTGAAGCGAATGCACGACATAGGTGGCTGCCGAGTAATCTTAGATAATCTAGAGCATCTATATCAACTCAACGCCAGTTTAGATTCGAGTAGAGCAGTTCATAGCGTTAAATCATATGATTATATTGAAAACCCAAAAGCGACAGGCTATAGAGGTATTCATCGTGTTTATAAAAGTTATAACAATTTAAAATCTCACGATTATAAAGGCTTTCAAATTGAAGTTCAGTTGCGCACTAGGCTTCAGCACCTTTGGGCTACTACTGTTGAAATTGTAGATATTATTGAAAAAGAAACACTAAAAACTAATCCCCAAGCAGCCGACACAGATTGGAAGCGATTATTTTTTATCATGGGTGAGTTTCTTGCAGTCAAAGATGGTTCAAATCAATTAAGTTCACAACAATCGCAGGCCTTTGTTGATGAGCTTTCGGCACTAAATAAAAAGCTAGCCGCATTTCATAAGCTTGATGCATTTAATCGCGCATTCCAAGTTGACGAAATTAAAAATAAATCGAAAGATACAGGCTTTGCTTTACTCGTTCACAACACAGAAACACAAATGGGTCGAGTCTTTTTATATGCAGAGAATAAAAAGCAAGAAGCTCTAACACATTACGCCGAACAAGAAAAACAAACTCACAATAACGTGCTTCTGGTAGCAGGGAGCGACTTGAAATCTATAGAAAAAGCCTACCCCAACTACCTAAATAGTACCTCTGAGTTTCTTTCAGAATTCAGTCGCATATTATTGAGTTAGCTCTTTAAGTTTACCCATTAATACTTGTTGCTGGTTATACACACCAGTATCTAACACCCACCCTGTGACCAGCTTTGCCGGCGTTATATCAAATGCAGGGTTATACACATTAGCATTAGTGGGCGCCCATAAAGCCTCGCCAAAGCTACCGCTAACTCCGCGCACTTCTTGAGGATTACGTTGCTCTATTTCTATATCACCACCACACGCGGTGTTGGTATCAAGCGTGGTAATAGGCGCAACTACATAAAATGGAATGTTATGAAAATACGCAAGTACGGCTAAATTATAGGTGCCCACTTTATTGGCAAAATCACCATTGGCAGCAATACGATCAGCCCCTACCACTATTTTATCCACCTTACCTGCAACCATTAAACTTGCCGCCATATTATCGCAAATTAATGTGTACGGAATTTTCCAGCGCTCAAGCTCAAAGGCCGTTAAGCGACCGCCTTGTAATAATGGTCGTGTTTCATCAACCCACACATGTACGTTGCCATATTTTTGCTGCGCTTTGTGAATAACACCCAGTGCAGTACCAATACCAGCGGTTGCAAGCGCCCCTGTATTACAATGAGTTAATATGTTGTCGCCACTATTTATAAGCTCGGCACCACGTTTTGCCATTCGTTCACACAGCTCAATATCTTCAATAAACAACCGCTCAGCAGTACTAACAATACCGGCAACATAATCGCTTTGCGTTAAAGCTTTTCGCAATGCCGCCATACAATGCATTAAATTAACCGCCGTTGGACGAGTGGCTTCTAGTTCATTGATTGCTTTTTCAAGCTCACTTTTCACTACCCCTTGCTCAGCTAAATACGCCACTAACAAGCTCGCGCCTAAACCAATAAGTGGGGCTCCACGCACTTTTAAGTTAATGATCAGCTCTTTCATGGTTTCTACATCATGGCACTGATGCCATACCTGCTGGTGAGGTAGTAAATATTGGTCGAGCACACTAAGCGACCCGTTTTCATATTTTAAACTGCTTGCGATTAAGTTTTGCATAATGCTTAAGGTATTAAAAATGCGTAACGTTATTTTACACCACTTTGAATAACTCTCAAGCTAGACTTGTAGACATCTAAACATTTAAAAGTATAGAATGCTTAAAAGCTGATTTTTGAGATTTAAACCATGACTAACTATGTTGCTTTTAATGCACAGCGCGCTATCGATTACGTATCGACATTAATTGAATCTAAACAATGTAATTTTTTTGATTCCGGACAAACCTTATCGGCATATGAGTTTGGTGATGGCAATCTTAATTTAGTATTTAGAATTACTGATGAGCAAAACAATAGTGTTATTTTAAAGCAAGCTCTGCCTTACGCGCGTTGCGTGGGTGAGTCGTGGCCATTAACGCTTGATAGAGCCCGTATAGAAGCACAAGTTTTACTTAACCATGGTGCTATTTGCCCTACTTATACTGCTAATGTTTTACATTATAGTGAAATGCAAGCGCTGACTATTTTAGAAGATTTAGGTAATTTACAAATATTGCGTACTGCACAAAATAATGCAGAGCAATTCCCTAAATTAGCGCAGCACGTAGCGACCTACTTAAGCCACACCGGCTTTTATAATTCAGATTTTTACTTAACCGCGCAAACTAAAAAAGCACTCGTTAGCCAATTTACTAATCCTGAGCTTTGCCAAATCACTGAAGACTTATTTTTTAGCGATCCGTACATTGAGCACGAACGCAATAACTACCCAAAGCAACTACAAAACGAAGTTGACGCAATACAAAAAAACAACGCATTGAAGTTAGAAATAGCAAAACTAAAAGCTAATTTTTTATCTAACCCGCAAACATTACTTCATGGTGATATGCACAGCGGTAGCATTTTTGTTGATTGTAATAATACAAAGATGATTGACCCGGAGTTTGGCTTTTTTGGGCCTATTGGGTTCGATATTGGCTCTTTTATTGGTAATTTACTATTGAATTACTGCGCACAAGCAGGGCATATTGAAGACTTTGTAGCACGTCGTAATTACCAAACACATTTACTTAGCTGTATCGTAGACACCTATAGTTTATTTGAGCAGCAATGGCTTGAATTAATACGCACTAAAACATTAGATGAATCACTAGCGCCAGTAGGCTATGCGCAATACTTTATGAAAAACGTATTGCAAGATGCTGCTGGTTACTGTGGTGCTGAGTTAATTAGGCGTACTATTGGGCTTGCGCACGTAAGCGATATAGATAGTATTAGTGATGACAATGCGCGCCTTACAGTGCAAAAACAAACATTAGCACTAGGCGAGCAACTTATTTTAAATGCACAAACATGCAACAACAAAGAAGCATTCTTTAGTTTATTAATAAGCCAATTAAACTAACAAGCATTAAAAAAGGCGCTATAAGCGCCTTCTAGTTAGTTAAAACTTACTTGTAGTTTTCATAAATTTTATCAAGCGGCTCTGAAAGCCCACTTTCTTGCACTATACGTACATGCTTACGAGCCAACTCACGTGCACTTGTTACACCGCATGAGTGAGCAATTAAACCGGCTCCGTAATGAATGTATTTATTATAGTTAGCTACTCGTTGCGCTTTATCAGCTACATTTAAGCCGCGTTGCAAACGCTCGTTATGCGTAGTGATCCCGGTTGGACAGGTATCTTTATTACATTGCATTGCCTGAATACAACCCAGTGCAAACATATGACCACGAGCCGATACAACAAAATCAGCACCAAGCGCTAATGCCCATGCAACCTTTGAAGGGACGATTAACTTACCCGAAGCAATAATTTTCACGCGATCTCTAATACCGTGCTTTTCAAGCATATTAACTACAAGTGGCAAGCTTTCGCGAAGAGGTAAACCCACCGAATCCATAAGCGGCTGCGGTGCAGCCCCCGTACCACCATCAGCACTATCAATTGTTATAAAATCGGGTGCCGACTCAATGCCACGATGATTAATTTCTGCAAATAACGTTTCTAACCAGGTGTAATCACCAATAACGGCTTTAAAGCCTGTTGGTTTTCCTGTGGCATTACGTACAGTGGCTATCATATCGAGAATATCAGCTGGTTTTTTTATTTCAGGGTGTCCATTTGGGCTAATCGAATCTTGCCCTTCTGGAATACCCCTAATTTTAGCTATTTCGGCGTTAACTTTACGCCCTGGTAACATACCGCCTTTACCTGGTTTTGCACCTTGGCTCATTTTTAGCTCGAACATTTTGACTTGTTCGTGAGCTGCTATTTCTTTAAGTTTTTCGGTGCTTAAGTTTCCATGCTCGTCTCGGGCACCATATTTAGCTGTACCAATTTGAAATACCAAATCGGCGCCACCTTCAAGGTGGTAAGGGCTTAAGCCCCCTTCGCCTGTGTTCATCCAGCAACCCGCTAATTTAGCACCTTTTGATAAAGCGCGCACAGCAGGCTTTGAAAGCGCGCCAAAGCTCATGCCCGACACATTAAATAACGAATTAGTGGTGTAAGGTGTTTTACAATACGGACCTAAAGTAACATTACTCGGGTCAAGTGCTTCTTCATCTAAAGTAGGAAAAGCACAGTTCATAAACATAACCGTACCCGTCACTTCTAAGCTTTGTGTTGAACCAAATGCAGCGGTGCGATCGACATCTTTTGCTGCGCGGTAAACCCAACTGCGCTCAGCGCGGTTAAATGGCATTTCTTCTCGATCGAGGGCAAAAAAGTATTGTCTGAAAAATTCACCTTGGCGTTCAAAAAAATATCGAAAGCGGCCAATTACTGGGTAGTTACGCCTAATAGCATGTTTTGTTTGTGTTATATCGCGAAAGTAAAAAATAATAACAGTAAGCACAATTAACCCAAGTGCGATAATAAAAATACTCGCAAATACGTCAATACTAAACATAATGAAATTGCTCATCTAAGGCCCCTTGATGGCTATATTTTTAAATAATACCTATTGCGTAGTATGTGAATATTTTGACGATTGGAGTCGCTAAAATAAACTACATTACTAGGTCTGTGGTATAAAAAAGGTGTTGCGGTCAAAATGACACAACACCTTTGTTTGTTCAAGGTTTATAAGCCCTACAAAGCTAATTTTGCAGCTTAGTTAACTCATTTTTTATATATAAACGTACCTGTGTTTCTAATACTGACAAGGGCACTGAACCATGGCGAAGAACCTGATGGTGAAATTCGCGAATATCAAAATTTGGTCCAAGCGCTTGCTCTGCTTCAACACGTAAACGTTTAATAGTTAACTCACCAATTTTGTATGACAGTGCCTGAGCTGGCCAAGATATATAACGGTCAGTTTCTGTTTTAACATTATGCAGCGAAAGCGCGGTGTTCTCGCTCATAAAGTTCATAGCTCGCTCGCGGCTCCAGCCATACATGTGCATCCCTGTATCAACAACCAAACGTGCTGCTCGCCACATCTCATAAGTTAAGCGACCAAAACGGCTATATGGGTCTTGATAAAAGCCTGCCTCTAAACCTAAATATTCAGAGTAAAGCCCCCAACCTTCGCCAAATGCCGAAAGGTAAGCATCACGACGATAGCTCGGCAAATTTTCAAGCTCTGCATTAAGTGATATTTGTAAATGATGACCTGGCACTGCTTCGTGCAACGTTAATGCTTCTAAAACATACAAAGGGCGCTTATCTAAAGCGTAAGTATTTACCCAGTAGTATCCAGCTTCATCATCTCGATTAGAGCCAGAATACCGACCTGTTGTGTATTTAGGGGCAATACTTGCGGGTACCGGTGCCACGCCATAAGGTTTGCGCGGTAAGGTATGAAATAACTTAGGCAGCTGTGCATCCATTTTTTTAGCAATGTAAGATGCTTCTTTCAAAAGTTGCTCAGGTGTTGTTGCGTAAAACTGTGGGTCGGTACGTAAAAAGTGAATAAACTCAGCAAATGAGCCTTTAAAACCAACTTCTTTTATTACAGCTTCCATTTCACCTCGAATGCGAGCAACTTCTTTTAAGCCTAGCTCGTGGATCTCTTTTGGTGTCATGTCGGTAGTGGTGTAATGCTTAGCACGGTTTTTATAAAAAGCTTTGCCATTAGGGGTTTCTGAAATACCAATACTTGTGCGGGCGCCCGGTTGGTATTGCTCAGTAAAAAACGTTAAGTAGCTTTTATATGCTGGTATTACTTTATTTTTTAAAACAACTTTAGCTCGCTGTTGAAGTGCATAAAAGTCACTCTCACTTAAACTGGCAGTGTTAGCTAAAAACGGTTTATAAAATTCTGATTGAGTTACATCATCAACAATATAAGTACTTATGGAGTCTTCGTATCCTTCTAACACTGCTTTTGGTTGGGTGAGACCTGTTTCTATACCTTTTTTCATCCAATATATATTTTGCTCAAAAAAGCGGGGGATTTGTGCTAAACGTGCAAGGTATGTCTCTAAATCTTGCTCTTTTTTATATTGGGAACTGTTAACGATGTACGATAGACCGGAGTGAAAACCATACTCAGATGTAAGCGGCATGTAATGCGCATTAAACACATATTCGTCTACGCTATTTTGTACCTGAGCACGAATAATACTTAAGTTAATTTGATTTTCGTCACTAAGCTTAGTTGCATCGACGGCATCTAAGTCTGCTAATAATTGAGTATTACTTTTGTACTGCTCTGCTAAAAATTCTGGCGATAAATTGGCAAGTAAATAGCCATCAACCCCTTTTGAAGTGCTATAAGGGTTTATACTTTCTCTATATTGAACAATAGATTGTGCTACTTGAGTAAACTGCTCATTCGCATTGGGTGTGGTTATTTGACATGCACTTAACGAACATAAAGCAGTTATGCCAAGAAGCGTTTGGCGAAGCGTTTTTGGTAAAAAAAGATTCATTATTATTTAACTTGATGATGCAATAGATTGCATAAAACTATCGTAGGCTAAAGAAATAGCAAGTAAATGAGACAAACTAGCATATTGAAATAATGCTACATACGTTAACAGAAGTAAAAACCAGCCGAATTGATGAGAAAAACAGCGATTGGGCTGCTAAAGTAAAATTTAAGTTCCCTAACTATCGTTTTTGCTTTTAAATAGCGCGGATAATGATTACTGTATAAAAAAATAATAAAAAGCTCGGACGCATAACCGCCTCATGGAATGAGATATTTTAAAATTTGCACTTATGCGTACTTAGTTGGTATTTAAAATGATGTTCCATGATTCCATGGCTATTGCACAAGAGAAGATGACTAAAGTGTGTGTGTTTTTAGAGCGCTATGCACTTTCTCCTACGCCGCTCAATTATCAAGTTGTTTATACCTATACTAGCCAAACTAACCTTGAGCTGAATAAAGCCTTAGACCGCGCTATTGCGGTTGAAGATAATATAGACAGTGTTTTAATTGAACAGCTCCATGCTGAATTTTTAAATACCGGTCACACAGAGCAAGTCAACATGATTCAAAATGTTGATGGTGTTATAAGTTCACTTTCTCAAAACTCTCAAGCTACTGAAAAACAGATAATTCGCTTTGCGGGTCAGGTGAGCGAATGCGTACATTCACTAGATGAGAACAACATAGAACAAAGCCGTCAAGCGCTTGAAGTACTTCATAATCAAACCGCCGAATTACTAAATCAACACAAGCAATTTAAGCAAGAACTAAGTAAAGCCAAACTACTACACGAAAAAACAAAAAAGCAGCTAAATCAACTTCGTAAACAACATATTATTGATATCCAAACAGGGCTTTATAAACGCCATTATTTAACGCAACAAACTCAAGTATGGACTAATCAAAAAAAGTCTATTTGCGCCATTGCGATTCAAATAGATAACCTTGATCACTTTACTGAAAATTACGGTGATATAATTGGTGAAGTTATTTTGAATAAAGTAGCTAAACAAGTGCAAAAATATGTTTTTCAAAGTGGCTTGCCTGGCCGCACAGCTAAAGATCAATTTACTGTTTTACTCGCCGATATAGACCCAGAAACAGCCAATGTTATAGCTGAAAAAGTCCGAAATGGAGTCGAAAAGCTTCGCTTTGTTAGTTCAAAAACAGGGATTAAGTTACCTAGTATTGGCTTATCTCTAGGAATTGCTCAACATCTACAAGAAGATGATTTTAATCAGTTAGCTAAAAAAGCGTCTCATGCGGCTTTTAAAGCGCGGTCATTAGGGCAAAGTAGCTACACTGCAGAGCAATAAATTACCTGATAAATCATATTCAAATTGCACCTACTGCGTACAATAAAGTACACTAACCTCTATTGTCACGATAGAGATTAATCATGAACGAAACCGAACAAAAGACCACGCATTTTGGTTATAAAACAGTAGCCGAGGGCGACAAAGCTTCTATGGTTGCTGATGTATTTCACTCAGTAGCTGCAAAATACGATGTAATGAATGATTTAATGTCTTTTGGTGTGCATCGTTTATGGAAACGTCAAACTATTGCAAGCTCAGGTGTTCGTAAAGGCCATCATGTACTCGATTTAGCCGGTGGCACTGGCGACTTAACGGCAAAATTTAGTCAACTAGTTGGCGAGACCGGTCAAGTTGTTTTGGGCGATATAAATTCATCTATGCTTAAGGTTGGTCGTGAAAAACTACACAATCTTGGCTTAGTAGGCAATATTGACTACGTACAAATGAATGCAGAAATGCTGCCATTTCCAGATAATAGCTTTGATGTGATCACTATTGCCTTTGGCTTACGTAACGTTACCGATAAAGACAAAGCATTACGCTCTATGTACCGTATTTTAAAGCCAGGTGGCAGATTACTTGTTTTAGAGTTTTCAAAACCAGAGCATGACGTACTTAGTAAAGCTTACGATTTTTACTCATTTAATTTATTGCCAACAATGGGTAAGCTAGTTGCTAACGACAGTGAATCGTACAAGTATTTAGCTGAGTCTATTCGTATGCATCCAGATCAAGACACATTAAAAGCGATGATGGAAGATGCGGGCTTTGAACAAACAACATACCAAAACCTCACAGGCGGAATTGTTGCACTGCATCGTGGTTTTAAATATTAAGGCTAGCAGTTATGGCGCTTGAAAAAATAACAAAAAGCAATAATGGTGCAATGTCATCTGAGTTTTTTATGTTACCCAATTTTGTACTTTCGCTTATTGAGCGTGTACTAAATCAAGCGCTTAGCCTTGACCCACAATTATCTCAAAAGCTAAACGCAGTTAAACATAAGCGCTTAGTGGTTGAAATAAGAGATTGGCAACAAAGCATCCAACTCGTTTATAGTGCTGATCAATTACACTTATACAGCGCTCAAAGCAATGAAAATGCAGATTGTATGATCAGCGCAGATATAGAAACACTTTTAGCGCTCAAAAACCCTGCAATGCTTACCCAATTAATTCGCCAAGATAAGCTCGACTTACAAGGCGATTTAAATATTGCGCAAACTTATAGCAATGCATTTTCAGGTATTGATATTGATTGGCCTGAACAACTTTCTAAATACATTGGCGATGCCCCCGCTCAGCAGTTATACCTGCACTTAAAAGAACTAAAACAAAAGAGCAGCAAAACCAATACTAAAATAAGTACCATGCTTACAAGTTTATGCCAAGATGAGCTCGCAATTACTATTCATCCATTAGAACTTGAGCAATTTAAACAAAAAAATAGAGAACTCAAAGGACAAGTCGCTGCCGTTGAGCAACGCATTAACGCCCTCTTAAATTCTTTTTTACCTTCAAACACCCGCTAAGGATTTTTTGTGTCGACTGCACGTTTGTATAACATCACCAAAACGTTACTTAGCTATGGACTAGACGAGCTAATTCCAAAGCATAAAGTGCCTTGGTTTGGTAAAATAGCCCGTGGTAGTTTATTTTGGCTGCGTAATCAGCACAAAGAAAAACCTGCGGGGCTACGTTTACGTTTAGCATTGCAAGAGCTGGGTCCTGTTTGGATCAAATTTGGTCAAATGCTCTCGACTCGTCGTGATTTACTCCCTCATGATATCGCTTTAGAGCTTGCTTTTTTACAAGATCAAGTTCAACCATTTGAAGGCGAGCTTGCACAAAAAATAATAGAAAAAGCGCTCGAAATTAACGATATAAGTGAATTATTTAGTGAGTTTTCACAAACTCCACTGGCCTCTGCATCTATAGCGCAAGTACATACAGCAAAACTTATTGATGAGCAGAGTATTGAGCAAGATGTCGTAATTAAGGTTATTAGACCCAATATTTATGAGCAAATTAATGCCGATTTAGCGCTAATGGAAAAGCTCGCAAAGGTACTTGCAAAAGTACATAACGAATCAAAACGCCTGCGCCCGATTGAAGTAGTTAAAGAATATAAAAAAACACTCCTAGACGAGCTCGACTTAATGCGAGAAGGTGCCAACGGCATTCAACTAAAACGCAATTTTGAAGGCTCTGATTCATTATACATCCCTGCAGTTTACAGTGATTACAGCCGTAGCAATGTGCTGGTGATGGAGCGTATTTACGGCATACCCGTCTCTGATACCGATGCACTTATGGCGCAAAACACTAATATGAAATTACTTGCTGAGCGTGGCGTTGAAGTATTTTTTACGCAGGTGTTTAGAGACAGTTTTTTTCATGCCGACATGCATCCGGGTAATATTTTCGTCTCTCGAGAGCACCCTGAAAACCCAATGTATATCGGTATTGATTGCGGTATTGTTGGTACGTTAAGCAAAGAAGATAAACGCTATTTAGCTGAAAACTTTATCGCCTTTTTTAATCGTGATTATCGCCAAGTTGCACAGCTACACGTTGATTCTGGTTGGGTACCACCAGATACTAGCATTGAAGAATTTGAATTTGCGATTCGCACAGTTTGCGAGCCTATATTTAATAAACCTTTGGCCGAAATTTCATTTGGGCACGTACTCGTAAATCTATTTAATACTGCACGTCGTTTTAACATGCAGGTACAGCCGCAATTAGTACTACTACAAAAAACTTTATTATACGTTGAAGGATTAGGGCGTCAGCTTTACCCGCAACTCGACTTATGGAAAACAGCTAAGCCCTTTTTAGAAGACTGGGTAAAGCAACAAGTTGGACCGCTATCAGTACTGAAGCAAATGTATGCTAACTTGCCATTTTGGGCTGAAAAAATGCCTGAGTTACCGGATCTAATTTATCAAAATTTAAAGCGTGCACCACACATTCAACCTCAAGAACAAAAGGTATCTCATAAACCTTTAATATTGAGTTTATTTGGTAGTGCTACAATGATTATGGCAACACTTTGTTATTTACAGCACGATTTAATAGCTGCAAGTCTTGCAATAAGCTTATCGGCTATTAGCTTTATAGCGGCATGGCGCAGCGCATAAACTGGGTGCTATTTGCGCTAGTGAGCGTATAATTAGTATTTAAAATAAACATTTAACCGTTTTATATATTGGAGAAAACCATGGGTTTTGGTGGTATTAGTATTTGGCAATTATTAATTGTTTTAGCGATCATAGTTTTACTTTTTGGCACAAAAAAACTACGCGGTATGGGTGGCGATATTGGGGGCGCTGTAAAGGGCTTCAAAAAAGCAATGTCGGATGATCAAATGAGCGAGAAAGAGAAATCCGAGCAAATTCAACAATCAGAAAAAAACACTGCTGACAACTCAACCGATACTGAAAAAAACAAAGATAACAATAAGGTTTAATTAGTATGGGCATGTGGGAACTTGTTGTTATTTTTATTGTTGGTTTAGTGGTGCTCGGCCCTGAGCGCTTACCTGTTGCGATTAGAACAGTGAGTAAATGGGTTAAAACCGCTAAATCACTTGCCAACTCAGTAAAAGCCGAAGTAAGTGAAGAGCTTCGCATCCATGAGCTGCACGAAAACCTTAAAAAAGCAGAACAGCAAGAATTAAAAGATTTAAGCCCTGAGTTACAAAGCTCACTAACAGAGCTACAAAAAGCGGCTGAATCAGTTACTCACAGCTACAAGAAACAACAATCTGATACATCAAATAACCAACAACTTGATGAGAAAAAGTGAAATTTATTTCTCACTTTGTGGTCAACTTACTACATGGTATAAAAAATAATGGCTGAGGAAGTAAAATCAGGGTTTGTAGCTCATTTAATTGAGTTGCGTGATCGGCTAATAAAAGCGCTATTGAGCATTTTATTATTTTTTATCGCGCTGTTTTATTTTAAAGATGATATTTACGAACTTATAGCTGCACCATTAGTAGTTCATTTACCTAATGGCGCGACCATGATAGCTATAAATGTGAGTGACCCTTTTATAGTCCCTATGATGCTTACTTTTTTTGTTGCGGCTTTATTATCTACTCCATGGATACTTCATCAAATTTGGGGGTTTATAGCTCCTGGCTTGTACCAAAATGAAAAGAAAATGCTAATACCCATACTAATCTCAAGCGTTGTCTTGTTTTATGGGGGTATCGCTTTTTGCTACTTTGCAGTACTACCAATTATATTAGGTTTTTTTACAAGTACAGGTCCCGAAATGATGACTCTAGCACCCGATATCGCTAGCTATCTAGGATTTGTATTAAAATTGTTTTTTGCATTTGGTGTCGCTTTCGAAATTCCTGTGGCTATTATGTTGCTATGCTGGAGTGGCGCAACAACAACAAAAAGCTTAAAAGAAAAGCGCCCTTATATCGTCGTGGGTGTTTTTGTAGTCGCGATGTTTTTAACACCGCCTGATGTATTATCACAAACATTGCTAGCATTTCCGATGCTTCTTCTGTTTGAACTAGGTCTAATTTTAGCAAAGTTTTATACCGCTAAACCACAAAAAGAATCTGAGGAATAAAATGAAAAAACAACTACTCTCACTATTGGTTTTATTAAGCGCACCGACTTTTGCTGCGCAAACAGAGTTTAATACTCAAGCGTTACAGGCATGTAGCTTTATTGAAAACGATTTTAACCGCTTACTTTGTTACGACAATACAATCGCGGGTAAGTCACTAGTTAAGCCATCAGTAACAAAAACACTTACCCCGCCTAAAGAATCTTCTAATGTACCCGTTGCGGCTATAGCGCCAGCAGCAACTACTGAAGATTTTGGCTTAGAACATAAAGAAATAACAAAAGATAAAAACGAAAACATCACTGCGCTTGTTTTATCAGTTGACGAGGCACCGTATGGCGAGCTCATTATCAGCCTTGACAACAACCAAGAGTGGCGTCAAATTGGCTCAGACAGCCTTAAATTAAAAGAGTCTGATACAGTTACCATTAGCCGAGGTGTATTTAACTCATTTTTGCTGCATAAAGAAGGGCAAAACCGCTCTATTCGCGTTAAACGTACTAAGTAATGTCATATACGTTAATTGATGCTGGAGTTAACTTAACTAATCATCAATTTGATGAGCAGCATCACGATGTAATTACCCGTGCCAATGAAGCGGGTGTTACAAATATGCTTATTATTGGTTGTGATATTGCAAGCAGTCAGCGATCACTTGAACTTGCAACAAAGCATCTTCAATATTCTACGGCGGGTATCCACCCACATGATGCAAAATCAGCCACTAATGAACTAGAAGTACAACTAACTGTACTTGCAAATAATAAGCATGTTATTGCTATTGGTGAATGTGGCCTTGATTATAACCGCGACTTTTCGCCTCGCGATGTACAGCGCAGTGTTTTTAGGCGCCAATTAGCACTTGCTGAAAAATTAGATTTACCTGTTTACTTGCATGAACGTGATGCAAGTGACGACATGTTAAGTATATTAAAAGAGTTTAATATTCGCGGTGTACTCCACTGCTTTACGGGTAACTCAGCAGCTCTAAAGCAATATTTAGATTTAGGTCTATATATTGGTATAACGGGTTGGGTATGTGATGAAAGGCGTGGAAAAGATTTACAACAGCTAGTGCCTAGCATTCCTCTAGATCGATTATTAATAGAAACTGATGCACCATTTTTAATTCCACGAACAGTTAAGCCAAAACCTAAATCACGTAAAAATGAACCTGCCCTGCTTCCTTATATCTGTCAAACGGTTGCACAACTTTATCAAATAGATGAAGAAGTTGTAGCCCGTAAAACTACAGAAAACTTTCACCGTGTTTTTGGTTTAGAAGATCGTTAATGGCCTATGCAAAGGCACTTTTAAGCCTATTAGTATTCCTTTGCACTTTTTGCTCTTTCGCAAACCCAGTAATAATAAAACACGATTTTAACTCTCAAAACATTAATAACCTGTATTACTCTTTTGAACCAACGTCGCTATTAAGCGCACAACAAAGTAGCCATATACAGTGGCAAAAAAACACAGGAAAACCCCTTAATTTAGGACTAGAGCAGCGTCCTGTATGGATAAAATTTAAAATAAAAAACACACTTAGTTATAATACTGAGCAAATATTGTCACTAAACAATCCTTTGCTAAACGACGTTCAAGTATATCAATTACATAACTCGCAATTACTTTCTTATACTCAAATTGGTGATGCCTACCCCTTATATAAGCGCACAATTAAAAGTGAGTCTTTATTAGTTAAACTGCTCAGCCCTGCAAATAGCGAAACGCTTATTATAATGAAAGTGGCGAATAGTTCAGGCTTGCGAGTCCCTTTAACGCTGTGGCAACCAGAAGCTTATTTGGCACACAAAGGAAAACTCAATTTACTCTATGGCTTATTGATTGGTTTTATATTTTCTTTGGGTGTGAGTTGCATAGTTTTATATGGTTTTTCACGTAAAGGTTATTTTGTTTATGCTGGAGTTATATCTCTCACATTAGGCAGTGTATTAGCCTACCTTTGTGGTTTTGGCTTAAGGTACGTTCATCCTAATTTGCCTGCATTACAGCAAGTTATGATCCCTATATTACTTATGCTTATCACTTTAATGTTTTTGCCTTTGCAGAAGCAAGTTTGCCATCCCAGACCCTCACTTCTGCTAACTATTCAAAAAGTTGTAGTTAACGCTTTAGCCATTTCGTTATTATTTATTTGGCTACTTCCAAACAACATAGTTACATTACTTTGTTTAATCACTACTCCAATAGTTTTAGGCTTTTATATTGTAACTACGTTTATGTGCGTGCGTTTAACGCCTTCTAAACCAAACAAAGCACTATTACTTGTATTGGTTTTTTTCTTGGTGGTAATGCTTTATTTTACTGTTGCAGTAATGGGCCTATACGCCTTTGACAGAAGTACGCTCGCATTTGTATTTGCATGCTTTTTTGGTTGCACTTTTTGCTTATGCTACAGCGTAATGAAGTTATTTATTTTACAACGCGATGAAGAAGTGATTGCCCAACAAACCTTGATTGCTGAAAACACAGCACAAGATACACTACTTAAAGAGCGCTTAAAATTACAAGAAAAAACTCGCCAAGAACTTGAATCTCAGGTGGACGAGCGCACCTTTGAATTACAAGTGACGCTTAGAGAGCTTGAAGAAAAAAACCGCTCACTTGAGTTACTAAATACTGAAGACGCATTGACTGGAATAAAAAACAGACGCTTTTTTGATAAAAAACTGGTAATGGAGCTTCGTCGCTCTCGTCGAGAACAAACTCCTCTTAGCATTGTTATGCTTGATATAGATCGATTTAAAAATATCAACGACACGTACGGCCATATCATTGGCGATCAAGTTATTAAAGCAGTGTCTGACCTTATAAAGGACCATTTAAAACGACCACTCGATGAAGTTGCCCGTTATGGCGGTGAAGAATTTGTTGTGCTATTACCTAATACCCCTAGTGAAGGCGCACAAGACATAGCTGAAAAAATACGAGCTGATATCTCAGTAAGTACAGTAACGGTTGCCAATAATGATATTCAATTTACTATTAGCGCTGGTGTATACACCAGCATTGCTGATGATGTTAGCAACCCTCAAATTTTTACTGAGTGCGCCGACAAAGCACTTTATTACGCAAAGCAGCATGGCCGTAATCAAGTAATCACTTTTCCATTACCACAGTAGGAGCATATTAATATGGCCCAATCAGGATTAGACCTTTTCCCATATACTCGCATGCGCAGAATGCGCCGCAGCGACTTTTCTCGCCGCTTAATGGCTGAAAACCAGCTTAGCGTAAATGATTTAATTTACCCTGTATTTGTACTTGATGGTAAAAATCGCCGCGAGGTAATTGAATCAATGCCTGGTATTGAGCGCCTATCAATTGATTTACTGCTTGTTGAAGCAAAAGAACTCGTTGAACTTGGCGTACCTGCCGTTGCTATTTTTCCGGTAACGCCTGCGGATAAAAAATCATTATTTGCCGAAGAAGCATATAACGATGATGGCTTAGCGCAACGTACCGTAAGAGCGTTAAAAGAAGCTTTTCCTGAGTTGGGTGTGATTACTGATGTAGCACTTGACCCTTTCACTACGCATGGCCAAGACGGTATTATTGATGATTCAGGTTATGTTATTAATGATGTCACTACTGAAATTTTAGTTAAACAAGCACTTTCCCATGCAGAAGCTGGTGCTGATGTTGTTGCCCCTTCTGATATGATGGATGGTCGTATTGGTGCTATTCGCGAAGCACTTGAAGCTGATGGGTTTATTCATACTCGAATTATGGCCTACTCTGCTAAATACGCATCTAGCTACTATGGCCCATTTAGAGATGCTGTAGGCTCTGCTGGTAACTTAAAAGGTGCTGATAAAAAAACTTACCAAATGGATCCAGCAAACTCTGATGAAGCAATACGTGAAGTCGCATTAGACTTACAAGAAGGCGCTGATATGGTTATGGTAAAGCCCGGTATGCCTTATTTAGATATTGTACGGCGTGTTAAAGACGAATTTGGTGTACCTACTTTCGCATATCAGGTAAGTGGCGAGTATGCAATGCACAAAGCAGCAATTGATAACGGTTGGTTAAGTGAAGAAGCAACAATAATGGAATCTTTACTTGCATTTAAGCGTGCAGGAGCCGATGGAATATTAACCTACTTTGCTAAGCAAGCCGCAAAATATCTAGCTAAAAAGTAATTTTCTATTAAAAGGCGGTCAAACCGCCTTTTATTTACATTCGTTTACATTTTTGTATTATTTCCGTCATATTTATTCTCTAAACTGGTGTCCCATTTTGGGATTAATACACGGGAATAATAAAAAAATGTTTAAAACAAAAATAACACCACTCGCACTTGTTATAGCAAGTCTCAGTGCACCAGCATCCGCTGATCTAATCATTTCAGAATATATAGAGGGAAGCAGTAATAATAAAGCAATCGAGCTTTATAATAATGCTGATACGGAGCTTTCTCTTGAAGGGTATACACTTAGCTTGTATTCAAATGGTAAAAGTGAAGTAGGTAATTCTGTAGACCTTACAGGAACACTTGCTGCTAATTCTACTATTGTAATTGTCAATCCGAGCTCATCTGATGATTTAAAAGCCAAAGCCGATTTGGAAAACAGCGTTACTGGGTTTAATGGTGACGATACTCTAATACTAACTAAAAACGGTAATATCGTAGATAGCTTTGGTCAATACGAAGTACAAGCAACATGGGAAGGAAACGGTGTTTCCGCAAAAAACCAAACTCTTCGCCGTAAAGATGCTATTACCAGTGGTCGTACAGATGCAACCACAACTTTTGATCCAAGTGTAGAGTGGGATAGCTTTGAAATTGATGCATTCGATGGATTAGGTTCACATGCAGGTAATGGTGGAACAACACCTGAACCAATTCCAGAACCAGAGCCACTTGAACCACTTGTTTGTGGTGCAGAAAAAAAACTAATAAATGCTATTCAAGGTGATGGCTCTGCTAGCCCACTTGTAGGTACATTAGTAGAACTTGAAGGTGTTGTAAGCGCCGATTTTCAAGGTGATGAACAATTAAAAGGCTTTTTTGTTAACTCACTGGCTGCTGATATAGATGCAGACCCACTTACCTCTGAAGGTGTATTTGTATATTTTGCAGATACTGACGTGAATGTAGGCGACCATGTACGTGTACAAGGTACTGTTGAAGAATATTTTGATGCAACACAAATTGGCAGTGTTAGCCAAGTTGCGGTGTGTGGCACTGGTTTAGCTGCAGCAGCTACAAAAATCACTTTACCTTTAGCTAATACAACTGATTTAGAAGCTTTTGAAGGTATGTTAGTCACATTAGAGCAACCATTAGTAGTGACTAATAACTTTGGTCTTGGTCGATATGGTGAAGTTGAATTAGCAACAGAGCGCTTGTACCAAGGTACTCAGGTTGCGTTACCTGGCGATGCTGCTAATGCAGTTGAAACTGAAAATCTACTTAGAAAGATTTTAATAGATGATGGCTCTACAGTACAAAACTTAGACCCTACAGCTTATCCAACTCCAGGCTTATCGGCAGAAAATACTTTACGAACTGGCGATACTGTTAATACTGTGACAGGGGCACTTGCTTATAGCTTCGGTCTTTACCGAATTCACCCAACTTTAGCGCCTTCATTTATTGCAACAAATGCACGTGAAGATGCGCCTGAACTTAATGCTGAAGCAGATTTACGTGTAGCTAGCTTTAACGTACTTAATTACTTCAATGGTGATGGCCAAGGCGGAGGGTTCCCTACATCTCGAGGTGCAGATACTGAAGCTGAATTTATTCGTCAAGAAGCTAAAATTGTAAGTGCCATTAGCGCTATTGAAGCCGATGTTGTTGGTTTAATGGAAATTGAGAATGATGGCTTTGGCGAATTTAGTGCAATTGCTAGCTTAGTAGATGCATTAAATGATGCAGATAGTGCTAACAACTATGCATTTGTTGATTTTAACGTAGATCAAATTGGTACCGATGCAATTACTACCGCACTTATCTATCGTGCTAACAAAGTAGAAGAAGTAGGCACTGCTGCCATTACAACTGAGGCTCCATTTGATTTTAGTAACCGTGCTCCAATTGCACAAAGCTTTAAATCAATAGAAACTGATGAAGTATTTACTGTTGCTGTGTCACATCTTAAATCTAAAAGTTGTGGTAGTGCTTCTGGAAATAATGCAGATTTAGGTGATGGCCAAGGCTGTTGGAATGAAATACGCACGCAAGGTGCTAATGCGTTCGCAGATTGGCTTGATAGCAAACCAACCGGTGTTGATGACGAAGATACTATTTTAGTCGGCGATATGAATGCTTACGCAATGGAAGATCCAATACGTGCATTTGCTGATAAAGGCTACAAAAATGTAGTTGCTGAAATTGATGGTGATACACTTGGTTATTCTTATAGCTTTTCTGGTCGTGCAGGAAGTTTAGACCATGCAGTAGCCACACAATCATTACTTAGCAAAGTTGTCGCTGCAACAGATTGGCATATCAACGCAGATGAACCTATTTCACTTGATTACAATGTAGAGTTTAAAAGCGAAGGTCAACAATCTAGCTTGTACTCTGAAAGTGCATACCGTGCATCAGACCATGACCCTGTGATTATTGATATTAAATCTGAAATTACTTTAACGCCTGAAGAGCAGACACCTGTAATTGCAGCTGATCAAGTTTTTGCAATCGATGAAAACAGCCCAATTGGTACAATTATCGGCACGCTCGATTTTAGTGATCCAAATGCCGATGAATCACCTGTTGTTAAATTTATTACATCTGATAATGACAGCGTTTCTATTAACAATGAGGGGCAGTTAATTGTTGCTGGAGAGATTGATTACGAATTCGAAAATCGTATTACTTTAACAGTACAAGCTCAAGATAGTGCTGGTAACTTATCAAACATTGAAAAAGTAGCTGTTAAGGTAAATAACTTACGCTCAGATGATGACAATGATGCAGGTTCATTACTATGGTTATCACTTCTTTTAGCACCACTATCAATAGTGCGTCGATTTAAAAAGAAATAATTAAGTAAAATCTAAACATATAAAAAGCCGCTTTTGCGGCTTTTTTTATTTTATACAAATGTAATTCAGACAAGCTTCATTAAACTCCCCGTAATATGTTCATACGATTAGTGAGTCTTCTAGTAATTAATCAGTAACAACTACATAAGATTGAGTGAATTTTACACAACAAAAACCTCAGTGAGTTACGTATATTGGTTTTCCTATTGAAAAATATGAACTTTTATAAAGGTTCACATTTTGCTTTAAGTAAATTAGAAGATACTTACAAAACAAATCAATATTTACCCTAAACGTAAAAATAAGTCGTGTTTTTATAAAGGAATGAGAATGAAACAACTAACCCAAAACTTGCCTAGATGGCAAAAAAAGTCAGCACCACTACTGGGTCTACTTATTATTTTTTCGACTTGGGGCAATAGCAACCAAGCGATTGCTGCAACTGTTGATGTAGCAATTCCACAAAGTAGCTTATTTGATGTAATTAGCGCTCGCGCTAAAAAGTTAGCAAGCGAAGAATATGTTGCACCTAAAAACATCGAGCTTGAAGCGCTAAATAATATTGATTATCAAGACTACCGTTCAATTCGATTTAAAAAAGACAAAGCGGTGTGGAAAGATGAAGGCCTGTACGAGCTGCAATTATTCCACCCTGGTTTTTTATATAAAACACCTGTAACAATAAATACTGTTGATAGCGACTCTAAACGTAGCCGCTTACCTTTCAGCACCGACTTTTACCAATACGATGGCACGGCTGCACCACTACAAGAAGAAATAGCTAAAAGTGTGGCGGGCACTCAACTAGGCCATGCTGGATTTCGCTTACATTACCCATTAAATACTAACGAGTATAAAGACGAAGTAATGGTATTTCAGGGAGCATCGTATTTTAGAGTCGTTGGCCCTCAACAAGTTTATGGCTTATCAGCAAGAGGCCTTGCCATTGATACTGCTGAGAATTCGGGTGAAGAATTTCCAATGTTCAAAGAGTTTTGGTTAGTTAAACCAAAGCCAGAGCAAACACAAATCACCATTTTTGCATTGTTGGATAGTCCATCTATTTCTGGTGCGTACAAATTTAGCGTCGACCCTACAACTAATATGCTAGTTGATGTTGATATGCAGATTTTTGCGCGTAAAGATATTAAAAAACTAGGTGTAGCACCATTAACGAGTATGTTTTATCACGGCGAAAACAGCACCAAATTTTTTGATGACTATCGCCCTGAAGTTCATGACTCGGATGGCCTATTAACTCAATCTGCTGATGACAAGTGGGTATGGCGTCCTCTTAACAACCCATCACAACTCAGCGTTACTTCATTTTCGTACAATAACCCAAAAGGTTTTGGGTTAGCTCAACGAGACCGAGACTTTAATAACTATCTAGACACAGAAGCACATTACCACGACCGCCCTAGCCTATGGATTGAACCACAAGGTGAGTGGGGAAATGGTCGTGTAGAGCTTGTAGAAATACCGACTGATACAGAAACTAACGACAATATCGTAAGTTACTGGGTACCAGAAAAACCAATGAAGGCCGGAGATTCATTAAAATTAAGCTACAAAATGACGACCTTTAATTCAGTTTTAACTCAGCACGAGAAAGCACGTGTACTACGTACAAGAATTGGTAGCGCCGCTTTACCTGGTGAGGACAACCCACCACCAAAAAGCCACCGCCAATTTACTGTTGATTTTACTGGATCAGAAATAAATCAACTGTCTAAACAGTTAAAACTAGATGCCGACATTCAACTTACAACAGGCGAAGTAACCGACGTGAATGTACAAAAACTTCCGGATTCACGTGGATGGCGTGTAGCCTTTAAAATTGCACCACAGGACGATCAACCCGTTGATATGCGTTTATCGTTAAAACTACGTGACAAAGAAATTAGCGAGGTATGGAGCTATGTTTGGTACCCAAATGACATCAAGTAATAAAGGTAGGGGCACTCCAATGCCATTCAAAACACTAAGAGTATGGCTATTTGCCATTGCGGCACTTGGCACATCTGGCTACGGCATATCTATTATGTTTGAGATTTTAAGCTCAAACGGTATGACATTACTTGAGTATGCCCTTTTAGTATTATTCTCAATCACATTTGCTTGGATTGTAACGGCTTTTTGTAGTGGCACAATCGGCTTTGTACTACAGTTGTTTCGAATTGACCCGCTTACGTTAAAACGTATTAAACCAATTAAGTTCAATAACGAGGCAATTAACGCTCAGAAAACCGCCGTTGTAATGCCTATTTATAACGAAGATACCCACCGTGTTATCGCGGGCTTTGAAGTAAGTCTACAATCGTTAAAAGAAACTGGTCAGCTTGATAATTTTGATTTTTATTTATTAAGCGATACACAAGACCCTCAAATAGTTAAAAACGAGCTAAGTGCATGGCATGCATTGTGCGAACGTTTAGGGGATACAGCAAAGCATGTTTTTTATCGTCGTCGCGAAGATAACAAACACCGCAAAGTAGGTAACCTAACCGACTTTTGTGAGCGCTGGGGAAGTAATTACGACCATATGATTGTGCTTGATGCAGATAGCGTAATGACCGGTAAATGTATGTTAGAACTTACTACAAGCATGCTAAACAACCCACAAGCAGGCCTGATCCAAACGATTCCAATACCTGTTCGTCAAGATACCTTTTTTGGTCGTTTTTTACAGTTTGCGTCAGTGCTATATAGCCCAATGCTCGCTACTGGCTCAGCATTTTGGCAAACAGATAAAGCCAATTACTGGGGTCATAATGCAATCATTAGAGTTGAAGCATTTATAACGTGCTGTGGCTTGCCAACACTTAAAGGTAACGCACCCTTTGGCGGTGAGATTTTAAGTCATGACTTTGTAGAAGCATCACTACTTCATAGTGCAGGTTGGGATGTGCTATTACTATCAGATATTGAAGGCAGCTACGAAGAAGTACCAAGTAATATTCTAGATTATGCTGTACGCGATAGACGCTGGGTACAGGGTAATATTCAGCACTTAGGTTTACTATCGTCATCTAAATTAAAATTAATGAGTAAGCTTCACTTTCTATTAGGTGCAACAGCCTATATTTCATCACTAATTTGGCTCTCAATGCTAGCGCTAAGTACTATTGATGCAGTAACGCGCGCATTAAATAGCGATGTGTACTTTAACCGTGTTTATCAATTATTTCCTACATGGCAAATAGCTAAAACCGATCTTATTGATTCACTCTTGTATTTAACTATTATTATTTTATTAATGCCTAAATTAATGGGCGTAATAGTCACCCTAATACATAGAAACAAACGCTTTGGTGGTTCAATTAAATTAATTCTAGGTTCAATTATTGAAACTGTATTTGCTATTATTGTTGCGCCATTAATGATGGTATTTCATGCTTACTTTGTACTTTGCGTATTTTTAGGTAAAAAAGTGAAGTGGGATGCACAACCGCGCGAAGGTCGTATGGTTCCGTGGAAAGAAGCGTTTGGTTATACGTTATTCTCTACTATTGTGGCTATAGCATGGGGTAGCACAGCCTACTACTTCACACCTGTATTCTTTTGGTGGCTATCACCTATATTATTAGGCTTAGTATTAGGTGCTCCAATTATCCGTTACACCAGTAGTATCAAACTCGGCGTACAGCTAAGAAAGTTAGGTATATTTATTTGCCCTAGTGAAGTTGATAACGACTCAACTCTAGAGGCGCTTAAAGTACATCTAAAAGAGATTTCCGTGCCAGAGGAAGGAACTTACCCACAAACAACTCCGGCACTGCCACAAGAGCATATGGTATCAATGCCTATACAATCTTTTAAAAAGCCACGCAGGCTAAAGATGAAAGCGCTAAAAGCTAAGGCTATAAAAAAGTTTAATTAGCGCGTTATAAAATAAAAACAAAAAAGGAGCAATTAATTGCTCCTTTTTTCTACCTAAATTAAAAATCACGCGCTGCATTTACCGCTAATATTTTCTATTTTTCTAGCTAACTTATTACAGTACATTTTAGAAATAGCTGATTGCGTTTCATCACCGAGTTGCCAGTTATAAAAATGAAAAACCTTACCATTCTCCAGCTCTACTTTAAAAATAGTGAAAAGAAAAAACGAGCTAAATGATACAAAAGTAATTTCCTCACTATTGATATAACGCTCTGTGAATAGACGTGTATAACAAATCCCTGCTTTGTAACAATATAAAAAAGAGTAGTTATAAAAAATAAAACCAAATTATAGGCAATAAAAAACCCGCAACATGTGCGGGTTTTTTTAAAGAGTTAAGGAGCTAATTACTTAGCAGCTTTTTTCTCTTTTTCTGCAGCGATTACTGTGTCAGCTACGTTTTGTGGACATGGTGCGTAGTGTGAGAACTCCATAGAGAACTGACCACGACCAGATGTCATTGTACGTAGTGAACCAATGTAACCGAACATTTCTGATAACGGAACGTCAGCTTTAATGCGAACGCCAGTTAAACCAGCTTCTTGGTCGCTTAGCATACCACGACGACGGTTAAGGTCACCGATTACGTCACCAACGTGATCTTCTGGAGTGAACACGTCAACTTTCATGATTGGCTCAAGAAGTTGTGCGCCCGCTTTAGGGATCGATTGGCGGAAAGCACCTTTAGCAGCGATTTCGAACGCGATTGCAGATGAATCCACGGCATGGAAACCACCGTCAAAAAGTTCAACTTCAACGTCTAATACTGGGAAGCCAGCTAGAACACCTTCGCCCATCATTGACTTAAAGCCTTTCTCAACTGCAGGCCAGAATTCTTTAGGTACGTTACCACCAACAACTGATGATTTAAACGTGAAGCCTGAAGCAACTTCGCCTGGCTTGATGCGGTAGTCGATTTTACCGAACTGACCAGAACCACCAGATTGTTTCTTATGCGTGTAGCTATCTTCGATTTCACGAGTGATAGTTTCACGGTAAGCAACCTGTGGTTGACCAACGATAAGGTCTACACCGTAAGTACGCTTAAGGATATCAACTTTGATATCTAAGTGAAGCTCACCCATACCTTTAAGGATAGTTTCGCCTGAATCTTCATCAGTCTCAACTTGGAAAGATGGATCTTCTGCAACCATTTTACCGATAGCAACACCCATTTTCTCATTACCGCCTTTATCTTTAGGCTGTACAGCAATCGAGATTACTGGAGTTGGGAATACCATTGGCTCAAGTGTTACTGGGTGCTTAGGATCACATAGAGTGTGACCAGTTTGCACATTTTTCATGCCTACGATAGCAATGATGTCACCAGCTTGTGCGCTAGTTAATTCGTTACGGTCATCTGCTTGCATCTCAACCATACGGCCAACACGCTCAGTTTTACCAGTAAACGCATTAAGGATAGTGTCACCCTTATTAAGCTTACCTGAGTAGATACGTACGAAAGTTAATGCACCAAAACGGTCATCCATTATCTTAAATGCTAGCGCCTTGAAAGGTTCGTCAGCAGATACGATTGCGAATTCGCCATTTTCGTTACCTTCTTCATCCATAAGAGGTTGAGGATCAACTTCTGTTGGAGCAGGTAAGTAGTCAACAACAGCATCAAGGATTAGTTGCATGCCTTTGTTTTTGAAAGCAGAACCACAGAACGTAGGGAAGAAAGCAAGGTCACGAGTACCTTTACGGATACAACGCTTGATATCTTCGATAGAAGGTACTTCACCTTCCATGTACGCTTCCATAAGATCATCGTCTTGCTCTACAGCAGTTTCGATAAGCATTTCATGGTATTCATCAGTTTTTTCTACCATGTCTGCAGGAACGTCAGTGATTTCGTAGTTTTCTGGAAGACCAGTGTCATCCCATACGTACGCTTTTTTAGTTAAAACATCTACAACACCAACAAACTCATCTTCGATACCGATTGGTAAAGTCATGATTAGTGGAGTTGCGCCAAGTACTTTACGTACTTGCTCAGTTACACGGTAAAAATCAGCACCCATACGGTCTAATTTATTTACAAAGATAATACGTGCAACTTCTGATTCGTTAGCATAGCGCCAGTTAGTTTCTGATTGTGGTTCAACACCACCAGAACCACAGAATACACCAACACCGCCATCTAATACTTTAAGTGAACGGTATACTTCAACTGTGAAGTCAACGTGTCCAGGAGTATCGATAACGTTAAAACGGTGATCTTTCCAGAAACAGCTTACAGCCGCAGACTGGATAGTAATACCGCGCTCAGCTTCTTGTTCCATGAAGTCAGTAGTAGATTCACCATCATGAACCTCACCTGTTTTATGGATTTGACCAGTAAGCTTTAGGATACGCTCAGTAGTCGTGGTTTTACCCGCATCAACGTGCGCGAAAATACCAATGTTTCTGTACTTCGATAAATCTGCCATTAATTTTACTCTTAATAAAGTCGATAAATTATTCGGCAGGAGTATAACATCACTTAATGCGAACATCACCATACAAGCCGCTTAAAATGCAATCAATTCAACATATTTTTTTTATCGTCAGAATCTATTAAATATCAAACATAACAAAAAAATCGCAAGACATTGAAATTAATAGCGTTTAATACTTAAGTTTCAGATACACCAAGTTACTTCGCTATTTTATAGCAACGTTCAGGGCGGCCAATACTGCCGTAACTTTGATCCGCTGTTAACTTACCTGATTCAAGCAAATACTCTA
This sequence comes from Pseudoalteromonas sp. LC2018020214, assembly GCF_016598755.1. Classification (NCBI taxonomy): domain Bacteria; kingdom Pseudomonadati; phylum Pseudomonadota; class Gammaproteobacteria; order Alteromonadales; family Pseudoalteromonadaceae; genus Pseudoalteromonas; species Pseudoalteromonas sp. LC2018020214. The sequence continues at coordinate 86,881 of NZ_CP066804.1, read as the reverse complement.
AGTAACGGCGTGCTGTAGAGCGACTAACACCGACCAAATCGCCCATTTGCTGAGCAGTAAATACAGTGGTTGCGTGCTTTATAAAAGCATAGTGTATTTTGCAAAGTAAAATGTGTGCCGAGCAATAAGACAAACAGCAAAGCCATTTTTAGAGATAATTAAATACCTTTATGCTTTCATTGTATTTATAACCCATGCCTATAAATAATAAGCTAAATTGAGCGGAACTTATTCATTATCATAATTATAGGTATAAATATGTCGATGGATTCTATTAACATCTCATTGTCAAAAAAGCCTAAATTTGGTACATTATTCCTTCAATAGTATTTATAAAAACAACTATAAGACCCCACAATGAAATGGAACTTCCTTCGACTCAGTGCTTGGCTAATTGCACTTACCTTATTAATTTTCTCTCATAATATTTTTGCGCAGCAATATAAAATAGATAAACCAGCTCATTGGGTTAATACACATATAATTGAGCAACCCAAGAATTCCGATATAACCAAAGTACGTGACGGCACACTTTATTTGTTACTCGATAACCAATCCTATATACCGAGCAGGCAAAAACAGCAACGCTATACACGTTTGGTTATGAAAGCTTTAAATCAAAGTGGTGTTGATTATATAAGCCAGCTTAATCTTGATTTTGATCCAAGTTACGAGTCGCTCACACTAAATAGCTTAACGATTATCAGAAATAATGAGCACATTGATAAGCTTGATAGCGCGAGAATGACGGTTATACAGGGTGAATCTGAGTTAGCTGAGCGTATTTATAATGGTAGCTTATCACTCAATATTATTATTGATGATATGCGCAGTGGCGACATACTCGATTACAGCTACACAGTGACAGGCAGCAACCCTATATATGCTAATAAGTTCAGTACAAGACGCACGCTGAACTGGTCGGTACCCGTAGTGCAACAGAATATGCGTGTACTTTGGGGTAAACAAACACCTCTACATATAAATACAATAAACGGCGCAGCTGATATTCAAGAAACGCTTAATAAATATGGCAAAGATTATTCTATAACTCTTTTTGAAGAACCTTTACTGGAGCAGAATTCTCAAACCCCAACGTGGTACGACCCATATACACAAGTTTACTTTTCTGAGTTTGACGATTGGGGTCAGGTAGTTAACTGGGCATATCCGCTTTATCAATCAGCCATAGAAACCCCAAACAGCATTTTGGATGTAGCTGAAGAAATAAAAGCAAAACACACAAAAACATCAGACAAAATTGCCGCAGCACTGCGCTTTAGCCAAGACGAAGTTCGATATTTAGGGCTTGAAATGGGCACTAACTCGCATCAACCAACGTCAGCTTCAGAAACGCTTTCGCTACGATACGGCGATTGCAAAGATAAAACAGTACTGCTTATCTCGTTATTAAAAGCGATGGATATAGAAGCCTTCCCTGCGCTAGTTGATACAGAGGAAACCAAACGTTTAAAAGAACTTCCACCTTCAGCAAGTGTATTTAATCACGTTATTGTTACGCTTAAGCAAAACGGAAGACGCTACTGGCTCGACCCTACGGTTAGCTACCAACGAGGTACTCTCGAATATTTAGCACAGCCTGATTATGGCTATGCCCTAATTATTGATAAAGGTGAAAGCGCTTTAACTTCAATGGCGCAAAAACCTGTACATACAAATGTATCGGTAGAGGATAACTTTTTTATTGCTGAAAAAGTATCTGAGCCATCACGTTTTGAAACCCAGTACACTTATGCTGAATTTGAAGCAATTAACCGAAGAAACAATATAGCCAGCAGTGGTCTAAATAGCGTTGCTAAATCTTACTTCGAGTATTACCAAGGCTTTTTAAATGGCTTATCAATCAATGAAGCAATGGCAATTAGTGAGCAAGAAAAAACGGGCAAACTAATAACCAAAGAATCGTATTTAATTAGTGAATTTTGGGAAAAAACAGACGAAGGCTACGAAGCTAGCTTTTATGCGAGTGAAATACAAAATAGCGTTTACGAACCAAAGCAGGTAAATCGTACCGACCCACTTTACTTTGACTACCCCAATATAATTAACACCACAATAAAACTACATTTTGCAGAAAAAGGTTGGGGATTTGATAGCGACCAAGAAGAAATTGACAACGACTACTTCAATCTAAAAACAACTACTGAATTTAATGATAATGTTTTAACACTGAGCTATAACTATTACGCAAAACAAGATCATATTAAAGCGGATCAAATAGATGATTATTTAGCACAGCGTAAAAAGTTAATATCAGCAACTCATTACCCTATTCTAAAATATGCAAAGGCGAGCGAAACGCCTCAAACAACAGCTGATGTGCTAGATAGCCTTGGTTATAGCTGGCTTAAATATGTGTTGGCTGGCTATATTTTAGTGCTCATATTCTTTTTCGCCGATTGGCGATTAGAGTCAGCAAAAAAAGTTAAATTTGAAGATAGTCCATTTTATGCTGTATCTGTAAGTAAGTTTATTATTTACAGTATTTTAAGTTTAGGCATATTTGTTAACTACTGGAGTTATCGTAACTTTAAGGCCATTAAAGAGCGCGATAACTCAAGTATTATGCCTATTGCTCGAGGTATATTTGCATTTTTATGGTATTACCCTTTGTATCTCGCACTTGCACAGCACAGCCAACAACAGTTAAACAAAAATAGAGTAATGCCTAACTGGACTGCCTTAACACTCTGGCTAATGGTACTTGCCAGCGCCTTTGCTTATCGTATGGACGAATACGCAACCATAGTGATTTGTATAATGCCATTTTTATGGTTGCCCCTAGTTAGTTACATTGAGCAAACCGATATAAGTAAAGAAGCCCTACATTACAACTCATACTGGCGAATTAGACAGTATTTAATCTCGCTTGCGTTTGCACCTCTATTATTTTTAGGCGTACTTCAAGAAGTAAATATTTTACCCAATGCTGCAATTATAAAAGGCGATAGTTTATGGCCTTACCAAGTACACTTTTTAAAACGTAATCGCCTAACACCTGAAAACGAAGAAATACTTTATTTTTATAGCGATGCAGTATTTGATTACCGAGAAGACGGTAACGGAATAACCGAGAACTATATTTTTAGTTACTACAAAAACGATGACGGTAAGCTTGAATCAGATCTTAGTCACTTTAAAGACATAGAAAAAATAGAAACCACATACGGTAAAACCAAACTTGATAACACAAGCATTAAAGTAATAAAAACTGACGGTAGTGATTTCTTGCTCATTGTAGGGCGTCTAAACAAGCAGGATAAAGTACTAGTGGAGCAGATTAATTTACGTATAACAGCAAATAAAGTGCGTTAGTGGCTTAAAATATCCAGTTAAGTACGAATATTTTTAGCCATAAATTAAAGGCTGTTGATCTTTAGGGGCTAAGGTTTTACAAGCAATGCTTTTATAATAAAAATCCATATCAAATTATTTAATAAGTATTAAGCATCTATTTTTTATTCTTAATTGTTCAACCAAAGTAAGTATTTTTATTAAATGTCAGTGCTAACTAGCCGATTTATATATGAATAAAAAACAAACCCACCAATAATAAGAATTATTTGCATTTAGATATTGACAGATAGTTAGATCTAACTGATAATCAATATCAACAAGACGGATTGCATACCACTTGTTAAGGAATGAATTGATTTGTTTCTCGACCCTGAAACAACGTGTGGCGCACGTAAACAGCTATGGTTACTTGTTATGAACCGCAACGCCCCTTGATGTTGATGATGAGTAACCGCCCTACTATTTTACTTGCTACATTGCTCATATCGGTGACGGTAGATATGAAACTAAAAAAGCCCTTACGGGCTTTTTTTATGTCTGTAATTTAGTTGGTTAAATTAAACTAAATCAATTAACGACGGTTTTTACGTGCGCGTGCTCGGCGTTGCTTTTTCTCTTCTTCTTTAGCTGCCTTTTTAGCTTCTGCTGCAGCGCGTAAACCAGCAACCATTACTTCTTCTTCCTCACGCATTTGCGGGGTTTCCATAGTAATACGGCCAATGATACCGTCGCGTAATTCGTTGATTAGTATTTCAGACATTTTGTATGTGTCTATTTGATTGCCACCACGAATACAGCCACGTTTTTTACCCGCCATTTCAACAAATTCCCAATCACTTTGTGGTAATTCATCTATTTTATAACGCGCTTTTAATAACTCAGGGTATGCACGCAATAGGTACTCAGCTGTGTAACTTGCTACTTCTTCATACTCAAGTGCTGTATCACGAATGGCACCGGTAGCGCCTAAGCGATAACCTGAGTTTTCGTTTTCTACTTTTGGCCACAACATACCTGGCGTATCGTAAAGCATAATACCGTCTTCAAGCTTAATGCGTTGTTGCGCTTTAGTAACAGCAGGCTCATTACCTGTTTTTGCAACTATACGCCCAGCCAATACATTAATTAACGTAGATTTACCCACGTTAGGAATACCCATGATCATGGCTTTAATTTGCTTATCTGCACCCACTTTATGCGGCACTAGCTTTTTACAAAGCTCATTAATACGGTGTACTTCAGCTGCTTTATCATGCCCAAAAGAAATCGCTTTAACACCGTTTTCTTGCTCAAAATAATCTTTCCAGATTTGAGTCATTTTAGGATCAGCTAAATCAGCTTTGTTCAAAATTTTGATGACCGGCTTACCTTCACGCAAGGTTGCCACCATCGGGTTTTCACTACTGTAGGGAATGCGCGCATCAAGCACTTCAATGATCACATCCATTTGTGGCATTATTTCTTTAATTTCATTGCGGGCTTTATTCATGTGCCCAGGGAACCACTGGATAGCCATTTTTAACTCCTAACGTATAATTAACCGCTATTTTAACTGGCAATTCATTTAATTGCGCTATACTGGCGCAAATTTTTTCAGATTAGTTGTTATGGCTCTTAAATCCACCATTATGAAAGTGCAGTTATCGCTTAGCGATATGGACCGCCACGTTTATCAAGATTTTAATTTAACCTTGGCTCAACACCCATCAGAAACCGACCAAAGGTTGATGATTCGCTTACTCGCTTTTGCGCTAAATAGCTGTGATGGTTTAGAATTTACTAAAGGGTTAAGTGCTGATGATGAGCCTGAACTTTGGCATGTAAGCTATAGTGAAGAAATAGAACTATGGGTTGAACTTGGGTTACCAGATGAGAAACGCCTTAAAAAAGCCTGTAATAAATCTAAAAAAGTGGTGCTGTATACTTATGGTGAAAACAATCAAGCAATTTGGTGGCAAAAACATCAACCTAAATTGTATGAATTTAAAAATCTAAGTATTTTTAGCCTTGATTACGCAGCAACACAAGCACTTGCTGCTTTGGTTGATCGTGGAATTAAGCTCGCCATTACCATTCAAGATGGTGAAGTATGGGTAAATACCGATACAACCAATATTGAAATAAAACCGCTACAGTTAATGTAATTACGGTAGTTATACCAATTGCATTAAATTAGTTATCTATTATAGCGACAAATAAATAAGTCGATAACAAGGCGAAAATTATGACATATAGTTGTTCTATATAAATAATTTTTAACGCAGGTAGCGGATTATTTAATACGCTAGAATGATCATGTTTTTAATAAAATTGGTATTAGGGAGCATATGAAAGTTAAACACGTTATTGTTTTACATGGCTTGTATATGTCTGGCTTTGTTATGCGCCCACTTTGTTCACGACTTGAAGAGTCGGGTATGACGGTATTAAACATTACCTACAATACGCTCGACCCTCACCGCGATACCATATTTGCACAAATTGATGAGTGTATTTCTAACGAACCTGCAGCGCTTGTATGCCACTCAATGGGAGGGCTGATTGCACGTGCTTATCTAGAGGCAAACTCTCCTGCTAGCCAGAATATTACGAAGGTAATTACACTGGGTACTCCACATAAAGGCAGCCATATAGCGCAAAAAATGAAGCAAAAAGGGTTTGAATCATTTTTAAAAAATAGTGTTGAGTTTTTGCTTACTAAAAATGGTAATTGGCCTTTTAAAGCTAAGCTTTATAGTATCGCAGGGGATTTACCTATTGGGCTTATGCCTTTAATAGTCAAAGGTAGCCAGTCAGATGGCACCGTATTACTAGATGAAACCAAACTTAAAGGTATGGCCGAACACAAAGTGTTTCATTTAAGCCATACCAGTATGATTTACTCGCGCCAAGTACTCGATTACATTTTAAAGTGCTTAAACGAGAAAGATTAATCCTCAGCATTGGCTGCTATTTTATAACTAATTAAAAATATCACAGCCAGTATCAGCGGAATGGGCGCCGCAATGTAACCAAAAAAATCTGAGTTCGCAAAGCTTGCTCCTGCTAAGTGCGCTACTAGCCCAAGCACAAATGCGATGACTGCAATTCCTACCACGATTAACTCTGCTTTATTTTGTTTCGCTGTTTTTGCATGCATGTTATCTCTCCTAATTATTTCGACAACATTATTATGCGCCGTTAGGGTGGATGATTTTTGACCTGCATCAATAAAAAAATAGCTAAGTTATTACCTTGAATAAAGTTTGTTTTAGATCATGATTTATATACTTCTGGGTTTTATTTATTTTTGAGGGGTAGTATTTTTATTAATCAGTCCCATTTCTATTAATAGTCTAAAGTGAATACAGGTATCAAAAACAGCTAATAGGTTAAAACTATTAACTAGATACATTTAAACGATTTTACTAATTTATCGAAATTAGTAATACTTATCACAAGTTCACAAACAAACGGTTATTCAGGAGCAAGTTATGTCACATGTAAACGCAATTGGTCTAAACAGCGCAAAAAGCGAAGACATCATAAAGTCACTCAATACATTATTGAGTAGCTACCAGATTCAATACATGAACGCGCGTGGCTTTCACTGGAATATTAAAGGCCGTAACTTTTTTGAACTACACGTTAAGTTTGAAGAAATTTATAACCTACTACTTCTAAAAGTAGATGAAGTTGCAGAACGTATTTTAACGTTAGATGGCGCACCTCTACATGCATTTTCTGATTACCTTGAAGTAAGTAAAATTAAAGAAGCTAAAGGTATTAGTGATGGTGTTACAGCCGTAGAAAACCTACTTGCTGGTTACAGTACATTAATTCACATGCAGCGTGATATTTTAAGCCAAGCTGGTGATGCAGACGATGAAGGTACAGCCTCACTAATGAGCGATTACATCTCAGAGCAAGAAAAACTGGTTTGGATGCTAAAGGCTTACTTAGACTAAACCAGCAAAAAAAAGCCCTCAATGAAGAGGGCCACAAATAGGGATAAATCGTTAAATAATCAAGCGATTCGGTTACTATATTAGCCTCCCCCCCATACTAAACAACGCCCCTGTTACCAGTGGCGTTGTTTTGGGTTTAAGTGGGTGTAATGCTCATATATTGGGATAAACAATGTATAAGCATTACTACTACATTATTTTTCCCCATGAAAAAGCCCCAGCAATACTGAGGCTTTGTGAACGTTACTAATTAAGTAACTATATTAGTGTCGTTATTGTTGGTTAGAATTTACTTCTAAAACCTATGTAGAATGATTGACCAATTGGGTCATACGTACCTGCATCTGTTTCAGTACCAGTACTTGAACCGCTCACACCCGATAAAATGCGTGGTGGCTCTTTATCAAATAAGTTACTCGCACCAGCGTAAAGCTCTGTTGAATCGCTGATATGGTAACTTGCTTGAACATCATGATATGTCACTGAACCAATCCCTACTCCACCTGGAGCAATACCAAAACCACTTAAGAATTGATCATCAAAGTCTGCAGCGCCAATGTAAGTTAAGCTCCAGTTAAAATCAAAGTCGTTAAGTTTATAACCAAAGTTCCAGTTAGCTTTATGCTCTGATGCACCAATTTCTCCAGCAAACTCATCTTTATCAGCGCCTGGAAGTGGGATGCTATAACCATCAATTAGGTAAGTATAAGCAAGGCGAGTTCTAAACGCACCTGGGCCAATATCAGCAGAGTACGTTAGTGTTAAATCAACACCTTCTGTACCTAAACCACCACTGTTAGATACACCACTGTCAATAAACTCTAGTGAACCAGCACTATTATTACCTGATGGCGCACTACGACGAGTTACAAAGTCACAAAAGCTTGTATCGCCACCACCATAACATTGGTCAAGAATAAACTGACGAGGTGTTGATACGATTGCATCTGTAATTTCGATATCAAAGTAATCAAGCGTAATGTCTAGGCCTGATATTAGATTTTCTGGTGTAAATACTAAACCTACTGTAACAGAGTCACCAACTTCTTCTTTTAAATCTTGGTTGCCACGGTTAAAACCACTAATACCTTGTAAGTCAGACTGGTTAAGCGTGAACTCGCCATTTGAAGCGATATTAGTTGTAACACCAACATCTGTACGACAAGCATCACCTGCAGCACCACCGCCACTATTAGTAACACCTAAACATGGATCGTTTAAACCACTTGGGAAAGTTTGTGAAGGTGGAGAAAATAGTTCATCGATATTTGGAGCACGTGTTGAACGTGCACGGGTAGCACGTAAACGTAAGCTATCCATTACTTCCCAATCTACACCCACGTTCCAACTTTCAGTATTGCCTACTGTTGAGTAGTCAGACAAACGAACTGCTGCATTCATTGTTACAGAATCAAGCACGGGGATGTTTGCTTCTACATAATATTCAGTTACATCAAACGAGCCTTCAGTTGCTGGAATTGCATTACCCGCATTAAGGCCAGCTTGCTGTAGAGCATCAAACTCACTACGTGAGAACTCTTCACGGTATTCAAAACCAGCAGCGATACCTACCGTACCTGCCGGTAAATCAAATAAATCACCTGAAATATTACCACCAATGATTTCTTGCTCAACCGACGTTGAAAGTGAGCTAGGTGCACTTACAAAATCAATAGCACCTTGCGATAGCGAATTGAAACCGTAAATGTCTACCGGCGCACAGTTAAAGCCACGTGCTGTCGCATCGATACAAATAGCCTCATCAGTAATACCATCGCCATCTAAATCTTGGCTATCGATAACAGCCTCTAAACCTTGACGAAAGCTTTGTACGTTAACTAAACCACCAGAAACTTGCTGCTCTTTTGTTTTACCGTATACATAGTAAGTATCGTAGAACCAACCATCTGCTATTTCACCTTGAAAGCCTAGTGCTAAACGGAATGTATCACGCTCAGCTCGTGCTCCACGGTTACCGATATCACTTAAGCGCTTTGCAAAAAAGATATCACGCATACCATCACCATCGGTGTCGGTTGCTGCGTTATATATATCATCAGGTACAAATGCGTTACGCAATATTTCACCGTTTACATTAAATTCAATTGGTACTTGGCCATTTGCATAGATGTCGTCAGAGGCAAAAGGAAATGGCTCTAATTCAGAAACGGTTGTTGTTGCAGCGTAAGTACCTTCATAAAAAAAGCTATGCTTGTCGCTTAGCTCGTAGCTACCATTTGAGGCAAATAAGTAACGTTCTGTAGGTATCGCTATCGTACGTACGCCACTTCGGTTAAAACCATTTGCAGCTACGCCATCGCCACCATTAGTACTAAACGAGTTTTGTAGGGTGTTTGCATCATTAAACGTAAATGTTTCATCCCCAGCGCTAAAGCGACCCTGTGGCGGAAATGAAGATAAAAATGGGCTTACAGCATCAAATACAGAGCCCGGGTTTGCTACTGGATCATCTTCAAAGAAGATACCTGAAAATTGGTCTACTGCCGAGCGGTCACGGTCACGTGAAAAAACAGCACCTTGATCAGAATACCCAAGATGGAACATCGCGTGCCCTTTCCCATCTGAGCTTGATAAGCCTGAGGTAAAGTTAAATTGGCGTGATTCATCATCGCCTTCGCTTGATTCACCATATTGGCCTTCGAATTCAATACCTTCAAAATCATCTTTTAGTACAAAGTTAACTACACCAGCAACAGCGTCAGAACCATAAACAGATGAAGCACCACCTGTCATAATTTCAACACGTTCGATGAATTGACTCGGAATAGTATTTAAATCGACAGCAGAGCTACCTGGTACACCTGATACATAACGACGACCATTCACTAAAACCAATGTGCGGTTAGAGCCTAAATTACGTAAATCAACAGTAGCAACACCCGCACTTGCGGTATTAAAGTTTGAGTTAGTACGGCTAATAGCTGGTGTACCAAATGCAGGGTTCTCTAATAATAAGTCTTGAATATTTAACGACCCTGATGCATCAATAGCAGCACTATCTACAACTTGAATAGGAGCCGATGACATTGCCTCAGCTGAACGAATTCGAGAACCTGTAACTTGTACGCGTTCTATTTTAGTTATTTCGTCATCTTCTGCTGCAACACCTTGAAATGAAAAGCTTGCAAGTATCGCGCTGCTTAGCGCAACTGTTAACGACGATTTTTTAAATAATCGCGCGCTACCTTTGTTAGTTAATGTCATATAATTCCCCTGAATTGTTATTTTTGTAACTAAATGGTTACTTCGCGGATTACAGTAAGGGGATTTATTTAAACACTCTACGGGCATTATTTATGAGGCGTAGTTTTTGGTACGAATAGCAGGTTTTATGGGATGAATCAGTACGTCACAATTATTTTATAAATATATTGTACTTTTCATAACAGTTTTTCCGCTAAGCACGGTCTTTATTATTATATACAGCAAGAGATATAAAATAATGATCGCTTCTTTTCATGCATTAACTTTTGTTAGTAACACTAAGTTTGCAACATTTTTAACAAAGCGTGTGCAAGATCACCGACACTTTGAATCTCAATCTTTTCTTCAAACAAATAGATTAGATCAAATAGACACAGATCAATACAATGTACTGTTTTACGAACTAACCAACCTAGCTGACCCTATGCAAATAGTGCATTTAACTGAGCTTGCCAAGAAGCTGAAGTTAGTCATTATTGCTCAATCGGGACATTTTGCGAGTTTTGCCTTTGAAGTTGGCGCTGTTGATTTTTTAATATTAGATTCAACTGCATCACGTATTGATAAATGCTTTGATAAGCTGATTCACCTTTGCCCGATTGCAAGTGCGGCCGAACGCCAATACCAGCAAAGCACACAAGCTGAAAAGCCATCATCACACATTGTGGTTAAAGATGTAGGTAAGGTAAGGCTAATTGATATAAATGATATTATTTGGATTAATGGCGCGGGCAACTATGTAGAGCTGCATTTTACCCAAGGTAATACGCCGGTACTACATCGCGAAACCATGAAAAATATTGAACAACAACTAGAACCAGAAGGATTTGTTCGCATTCATCGCTCAACGCTGGTAAGAAAACAAGCTATTTGCGAACTGATGCCTACTGACAGTGGCGATTATAGAGTAAGACTGAAAAACGATATGTGTTTAAACCTTTCACGGCGCTATAAAGGGTGTTTAGAGAGTATTATAAGCCCTCTTCAATAGCGGTTTATAATACTCATGTTAATTACCAGTTCTGTTTTATATAACTGTCATTTGGGTGCACTAATAAATAGCTTTCGGTATCTTTATAAAAATTAACTTCTACATCGCTATTTTTCCATACTTTTTCAAACATATTTTTAGCTATGATATTAATGTTTATATAATCAACTCGTTGATAGCCTCGTTCTTTTACACCGGCAAAATAGGCCTCTAATGAATCGAGGCCATCCAAAGTTAACAGCTCAAACTCTTTTAAATTAACAACCACAAACTTAATCGTATTTTCAGGGTGAGTGCTCAACTCCTGAACAACGCCATTAGTTAACAGCATAATGCCTTCATTGTTAAAGCTCCCTTTCAATTTTAAATACATCTGAGGGGGCTGTGAACAAATTTGAAATTCACCATGTGCTCCAAACATAAATCGCCTTTCATATATCAACTTCTATATATAGGATAATACAATTTTCCGATTTTGCAGTTAATTTAATAAAGCAATAAAAAAGGCCATTTCGAGTGCTTTTTCCTCTAAACTTTTAAAGCGACCTGATGCACCGCCGTGCCCTGCATCCATATCGGTTTTAAATACTAAAATATTACTATCAGTCTTAAGTTCACGCATTTTTGCAACCCACTTCATAGGCTCCCAATACTGCACTTGTGAGTCATGAAGACCGGTAGTAACGAGTATGTTCGGATAGTTTTGGGCGCGAATATTGTCATACGGCGAGTAAGCTTCAATTACATCATAAAACTGAGGCTCATTTGGATTACCCCATTCATCATATTCATTTGTTGTGAGCGGAATACTTTCATCAAGCATCGTGGTTAATACGTCTAAAAATGGTACATGACAGCCAACACCGCAATATAACTCTGGCGCTTGGTTTACAACCGCCCCCATTAATAAACCACCTGCACTGCCGCCTGAGGCAAACACCTTGCTGCTATCACAATAGCCTTGTGCAACAAGCGCTTTTGTCACATCAATAAAGTCACTAAAGCTATTTTGTTTATGCTCTTTTTTACCTTGTTCGTACCACTCGCGACCTAGCATTTCAGAGCCTCGAACATGTGCTATTACATAAACAAAACCACGATCGAGCAAGCTCAGCGATGAACTTGAAAAACTTGGATCAATCGTATAGCCATACGCACCATAGCCGTATTGAAATAACGGATTTGAGCCATCTTTTTTAAAGCTGTCTTTTCGATAAACAACTGATACAGGTACTTTAACTCCGTCGCGAGCAGTTACCATTAATCGCTCCGACTGATAGTCATCGGCATTAAAACTACCGAGTACTTTTTGCTGTTTAAGTAGTGTTTTTTCGCCAGTTGCTAAATCAACATCATATAAAGAACCTGGTGTTGTTAAACTTGAGTAATAAATACGCGCAGTGCGTGTGTCTGGCTCTGGGTTCATTGCTATTGCAGCATAATAACAAGGATCGGCAAACTCAAGTGCCATACGATCCCCTTGCCTATTAACAACTACAAATCGAGCTTGCCCTTGCTCGCGTTCACTCAATACTAAAAAGTCATTAAATAACTCTACACCTTCAAGCAGTACATTTTCTCTGTGAGCTGTATGCTCAAACCATTGTGTTTTATCAGCAATTGTTTCGTTTGTTGCCGTCATTAATCTAAAGTTTTTAGCTTGCCAGTTAGTCACAATATAAAATGTGTCACCTAGCTTATCTACGTCAAACTCGTGGCCATCTTCACGTGGCGTTAATGCTTTAAATTCGCCAGTGGGCTTATTAGCATCAAGCACCCATGTATCGTTGGTCTCTGTCGATGCTAAATCAATAATAATTAAGCTTTCATCGCGGCTTTTACCAAGTCCCATAAAAAAGCTGCTGTCTTGCTCTTCGTAGACCATTACGTCTTGGCTTTGCTCGCTACCAAGCTCATGCCTAAATACTTGGTATCCTAATAGCGTTTTTAAATCTTTTTTTACATAAAAAACGGTTTTATTGTCGTTAGCCCAAACAACTTGTCCTTCTGTATTTTCAAGTACATCAGGTAGCATTTCACCGGTCGCTAAGCTTTTAAAGCGAACATTATAAATACGACGACCTTCAGCATCTTCAGAGTAAGCCATAAGCTGCTCGCATGGACTTAGTGCAACTTCGCCCAGCTCAAAAAACTCAAATCCTTCAGCTAATACATTCACATCGAGTAAAAGCTCTTTATTATCGGCCTTTATGCTCGTACTTCTATAATGACGCGAGTATTCATCATCACCACGAACTTCTGAGTGATACCAGTATTTTCCGTCTTTAACGGGTACCGAATTATCATCTTTTACAATGCGTGCTTTTAACTCTTCAAAAAGTGTATTTTGTAGTGGCTTCATAGCAGCTAACTGTTCATCGCAGTACGCATTTTCGGCATGTAAATGCGCAAGTACTTGCTCATCCTGGCGATAGTCATCGCGCATCCAATAGTAATTATCGGTACGTATCTTATTATGAGTACTTAATGTATGGGCTTGCTGTTTAGCAATCGGGAAATTAGGTAATAAACTTAAAGAGTAGTCAGGACGAGACACAACAAAACCAATTAAAAAAATAATGTGATTTGCAGTTTATCATAAAAATAAAAAAGCCCATCCAATAGTTGGATGGGCTAAAACGGTAAACGCTTCATTACTAAAACCGCTATACCTTTGGGAAGATAATTTAAGCTTTATATTTGCTGCCAAGCCATAGCCCAGCTTTGCCCTACACCGGGTTCGAACATAGACTTATTGTCGTCATTCGTGCGGCAAAACTCATTAAATGGCCAAGGCCTGCATTGATATACATGCCCAGTTTTTGGCTGCAATACCTTTGTACCCGCATTATAGTTTTCACAATTTTCAGGGTACACGTAATCATAAGTATCAAGGTTATTAACAACACGCTCATCGCATTTTGCAATACAATGAAAGTCGACGTGTGCTTTACATATACCACTGCTTTGCAAAGCAAAAATTTCATTATTTCTATAGGCTACAATTAAACCCTGTTCGGTCATTTTACCTGCGCTAACCAGAGGAACATGTACATTAATATGCTCGGCAACTAAACGTGGCCATGCGTGGGGCTCACCTTGCTCAAGCGAGGTGATCTTGTAATCAAATGATAAACTAACCAGCTCTCCTTGCATGTCGTAAAAGGTTACACTCACCACATCACCAATAAATAATTGGGTATGATGATTTAAGCAACCTATTGTTGACCACTTTCCACAGGCCAACGACGTATGCATAAACACGGCAACACCTTAAGAGTTACAAAATCTTATCCATACACTATGGATACACAAAAAATACACTGAGGGCAAGTGATACATAACAACACGTTATGCAGTAGTCCCGCTACCATAGCTTTTAAAAAGCCTTAGACCGGAAACTTTGCGTCCTAACCTTTCGGCTAGTTTGCCAGCAATGCGGCGATTATAATTCGACCCCGCATAACAATCAAACAAAAGAATGTAACCAAAAACAAAAACCAACCCTTTAAGATTGGTTTAATGTGTTTTTAACTAAATAAATAAGTTAAAGGCTCTTTCGCCCACGTAAATACCAGCAATACCAATAAAGATATAAATATTAACCACGCAGGCCAAGACGCTTTAGTTACTTTAGCCTCAGAGTCATCCGCTTTTAACTCTTTTGAGCCTGTGATCATCGCCTTAACTAGCGGTTTGCCTTTTATTCTATAAACAATAATAGCTAATACATGCAAGCCAATAGCATAAAGTAAAATGTCAAAATTCAGCTCATGTAGCCAATTGGCAAAATCAATCGTATCGCTAGACACATATTGAGCAAGCGGCCCGTCAGTTAAAATACCATCACTGCTCATTAAGCCACTTGCAAGTTGCGTTATGATTAATATAAAAAACACTATCACCATACAGCTACCGGGTGCTGAATGGCCTAACGAGTCGCTTGGTGTTTTTAGCGCCTTTAAAATAGCACTAGGAGAGTGCAGTAACCCACTTAATCTCGCGGTTTTGCTACCAATAACACCCCATATTAAACGTGTTACTATAAGTGCTAAAGTAAAAAAACCAGCGACAAAGTGAAGCTCAATCATGCCCTCTTCAATACTAAAATAAAGCACTGCAATACTTACAACCAAAAACCAATGAAAGCATCTAATAAACCCATCCCACACTTTTAACGTCGTCATTGTGCCTATCCTTAAAAAAACAGTATTATTTAATTTGTTAACTACTTTAACATCATAATATTAAGGTATCCTTATGAGCCATTCTACAAGCCGTGAGAGTAAATATCATGCAACCAGTTAAAAAAGCTATTTTAAAAGGCTTTTTAGATATGCTACCACTGTGTTTAGCCGTTGTTCCTTGGGGTATTTTATGCGGCTCTTTAGCGATTCAAAATGGTTTTAGCGCCTTTGAAACCCAAGCAATGTCGTTATTAGTATTTGCAGGCTCTGCACAGCTTGTTGCGATTGAACTTATGGCGGGCAACACACCATTGCTCACAATTTTATTCACAACATTTATTATTAGCTCTCGGCACTTTTTATACGGTTTAGCTGTGCGTCATAAGGTCATTGATCAACCTATGCGTTGGCGCTTACCGGTGAGCTTTGTTTTAACCGACGAGCTGTTTGCGTTTTCTCATCATCGAAAAGCATATAGAACAAAAACACGCTTAATATACGCATTGAGCGCTGGTTTTAGCTTTTATATTGCATGGAATATTTGGACGTCAATTGGCATTGTAGCGGGCACAATGCTGCCCGACTTAACTAATTTAGGGCTCGACTTTGCGATTGCTGCCACGTTTATCGCGTTGGTTATTCCGGGAATCAAAAATTTGGCCTCACTCGTTACGGTAATTGTAGCAGGCGTTAGCGCAACGCTTTTAAAAAGTACCGGATTTGAGTTATGGCTTGTTTGCTCAGCGCTGCTGGCAATGGCCGCAGGTTATAGCACATCAAGGCTAACCGCTAAAAAGGAAGCAACGCTATGATGACAACTATTTTACTCATGGCGTGCATTACATTTTTTACGCGTTATTTATTTTTACACCGCGCTTTACCGTTTAAAGTAGGTCCTAAAATGCAGCAATTTTTAAGCTTTAGCGCACCTGCGGTGCTTACAGCAATTTGGGTGCCTATCGTGTTTTTGAATGAAGATGGCATTAACTTAAACTGGCAAAACCCTTATTTAAGCGCAGCGATAGTCGCCATCATTGTTGCCTATAAAACACATAATATTTATTACACAACGCTTGCCGGTATGGGGCTATTTCTGATTTTAAATTAGAGCGCTCTTTATACTTTATGAAATACTGTACTCAGGTTAAAATACCTATAACAATAATAAAAAAGACGCCAATATGCACAAATTCCATCAATTAAGCGCAACAAGCTTGCAGGGTCAACCTATTAACTTTAGTGATTTTGAAGGTAAGGTTGTGCTTATTGTTAATACCGCAAGTAAATGTGGATTTACCTACCAATACGAGTCGCTTCAAGCTTTGCATAATAAATATGCTAGCCAAGGTTTAGTTATTTTAGGGTTTCCGTGTAATCAATTTGGTCAGCAAGAACCCGGCGACGCTACACAAATAGAGCAAGGGTGTTTAATTAATTTTGGTGTGAGTTTTTTAATGGCGGCCAAAGTAGATGTAAACGGTAAGCATGCTCACCCAGTCTTTCGTTATTTAAAATCGGCTTTACCTGGTTTTTTAACACGTAAAATAAAGTGGAATTTTACTAAATTTTTAATTGCCGCAGATGGCACGCCAATTAAACGTTATGCACCTTTTACTAAACCCGAAAAGCTAGAACTTACAATTCAAAAAGCTTTAGCACAGGCTAAAAGCACGCTTTAAAAAGTAATAAAGAGGCGCAAGGCCTCTTTATTGCCAATACTATTGAAACTTAAACATACACATAACTGCACATTTAAACTCTCAATATTAATTGGTATTTTATTTATACTAGTGAAATTTAATCGGTGTAATCGCTTAAATCGTCTTCGCCTAGATTTTTACGCAAGCGTTTTTGCTCAAGGTAGTCTTCCAACTTCTTTTTAACCTTTTGCTTGTTCTTATCGTGTTGATTACGGCCGAGCATTTCGTACTCGTCTTCAACAAAATCGTCATCTAGCGCATCGTAACTAAATGTCTTACCCACAACCCACTCCATAAAGTGTTTGAGACCAACCAAGGATTTTATTATCGCAATAGTCGGTAAAATTAAAATGTTTAACGTCAAAATGCTGTGCAAATTAACATCAAAATAAAGCCACGTGACTACTGTAAATAGTCTTCATGTCAGTAATGTGAATAAATAGCGCTAAATTTGAATTGAGGAAAGTGAGAGTTTTTTATCGTATCGATAAATAAAATTTATTAATTTTTATTAGTTAGCCAATTTGACTAAAAAATAGTTATTTATTAATTAATTTCATTTACTAAAAAACAAACAAAAACAGTTAAGCATATGTTTTATATTAAAAAATAAAACTGGCATCAAACTTGTTATTAATTAATCGTCATCAACAAAAAGTAGAGAACAAACATGAAAAAATTACTATTAGTTAGCGCATTAATTTGTTCACCAGCCGCTATGGCTCATAACGATAACGATTCTGCAATTTCATTTAGTAATGATGAATGTAACGTCGAATTTAAAAATGATGTGCGCATTAAGCCAAACGAATTGGAAATTTTTACCGCCAACAATAAAACCATGCAGTTTAATACCTATGGTGACTTAACCGTAAATGGCGAACTTGTAGCGCTGAATAGTTCGCAGCGCGACGCGCTAACCAAGTACTCTGATAGCTTACGCATTCAATTACCTGAAGTAGCTAATATAGCGCTTGAGGGTGTTAAAATTGCCGGAGTAGCATTAGAAGAAGTAGGCAATGCATTTAATATTGACGGTCTTGATAATATGTCTGAGCTTATGGATGACATTAAAATCGAAGTAGAAAACACATTTTACCAGCAAGGTACATTTGTGATGGGCCAACAAAGTTTTAATCAATTTGGCGAAAACTTTGAACAACAATTTGAGCAACAGATAGAAACAGCGGTTGAATCAGCAGTAATGCAATCAATGGGCAGTATTTTAGTAGCTTTAGGTTCTGAGTTACTTGGTTCAGGCGGTGATATGGATGCCTTTGAACAACGTATGGAAAATATGGGTGCACAAATAGAAGAAAAAGTAGAGCTACATGCAAGCGCACTTGAAGAACGTGCTAACTCTTTATGTGGAAACTTTGCTGATATTGCAAAACAAGAAGAGCAATTAGTAATGCAAGTGCCTGAGCTAGAAGGTTACCAGTTATTTAGCTTTAAACAAAATTAGTACAGCAAACGTTATTTAACATCCCTTTGGCAGCACTTAAGTTTACTTAAATGCTGCTTTTTTGTGTTTCGCAAATTTATACCAACCTGCATAAATCTTTGATCAATTTAATGAATTAAATTGCACTATAACTTCGTTAAAAATTTTTTATTTAGAACAACTAGATACAAAACTTTTGCCTAGTTCTAGCGTAATTTTCTTAACGTTAAATAGACCCCATATATAAGCAGATTGGTATTACTTTTTAGCTAATAAAGTAAGCTTACCCAATGTAACTATTGCTTGCTCAATTTGCGCGTTCCATTGCACACCATAACTTAATCTTACGCAGCTTTTATATTTATTAGAGGCCGAAAAAACAAGCCCAGGGGTAATACTAATACCAACCTCAAGCGCAAGTAAAAACAATGTTTGGCTATCGTACTCGCCACCTAAATCTAGCCACATAACGCAGCCTCCTTTTGGATCGCTTATCCGTGTATTTTTTGGCATAGCTTGTTGTAAGCACCATCGCATACGCTCTTTGTTATCGCGCAGGCGTTGCCTAAGTACTTTTAAATTTCGGTCGTACTCGCCGCTGGCAATAAACTCAGATAACGTCCATTGGTTTATTAACGAAGCAGAGCAACTTAGTGCTCTTTTATATCGCCTTGCTTGCGTTGCAAATTTACCCGCAACTAACCAACCTACACGATAGCTCGGCGCTGCCGTTTTAGAAAAAGATGAGCAACTAATCACTAATCCTTTTTTAGAGTACGCTAAAGCAGGTGTGCCTCGTTTTGCCGTAAAATATAAATCGCCGTATACGTCATCTTCAATAAGCACTACGTCATGACTTTCAAGTAGCTCCACCAGCTGCTGTCTGTTTGTATCAGGCATAAAGCTGCCCACAGGGTTACTAATTGCAGTCGAGAATAAACACGCTTTTATGTCATGCTCATTTAAAGCGCGTTCCAAATCGCTTAACCAAATACCATTATCTGGGCACAGTGGTATTTCGAGCGCTTTAAGCCCTAGGCTTTCTATTAACTCGATAATCCCGTGATAGCAAGGCGTCTCAATGGCAACTACATCGCCTGGCTTTGTTACACACTTAAGTGCAATAGCCATGGCTTCTTGTGCACCATTGGTGATCACAAGCTCGTCCATATTTATACCAATGCCAAAATCTAAATAGCGATGCACCAATTGCTTTTTCAGCGGCACAAACCCATCTGTTGGTCCATAGTTAATAGCTTTACTGCCAGCTGTAGTCATTACTCGGCGCATATTTCTGGCCAGTGCTTTATCGGTAGGTGCAGCAGCAATTGGGTTAGCGATACCAAAAGGAACTACATTAGCTTGATGAATCGCACTGTATACCTGCTCTATTAAGGCTTGTTTATTTACCACAACAGGTTCGCGACTTAATTTAACTCGCTTAGGTAAATTATGCGCCATGCTAACGACTTTTAAAAAATACCCTGATTTTTCACGTGCCTCTACTAACCCCTGATCTTCAAGTGTTTGATAAGCTTGCTTCACTGTCGGAATACTAATGTTTAAGTTATCTGCCATTTTACGCAGTGATGGAAGTTTTTCGCCAGGGAGTAAAACCTGCTGGGCGCTCATATCTCTGATCAACTGAATAACTTGCTGATATAGAAACTCATGCCCCTGGCTATTTTTTTGTCTTATCATCACGCATCCAAATCTGTATAGGTTACATTTTTACTTTTCTGTATATGGTAAGTATACAGATAGGTCTTAAAATAGCCATTCAATCGGGCTTTGGAGAGTAACCATGAAAAGTGCAGCGCTATACATTACAACCGTTTTAATTTGGGGTTCTACTTGGTTAGCCATCGAATTTCAGCTAGGTGATATTGCGGTAGAGCTATCGTTATTTTATCGCTTTGCTATTGCAGCACTTTTAATGTGGTTATATGTAGCGTACAAAAAACCGGATATGCGCTTTTCATTAATCGATCATGGCTTTTTTGCTTTGTTGGCTATTTGTAATTTTGCCTTAAATTACTTGATGCTTTACTGGGCACAAAATTACTTAACCTCCGCTATGACCTCTATCGCCTTTTCACTGTTGCTGGTTATGAACATAGTTAACACTCGACTATTTTTTGGTAAGCCTATCTCAAAACGAATTTATACCGGTGCCGCACTCGCTGTATTAGGTATTACGTGTCTGTTTTGGCCACAGTTACAGCAGTTCGACTTAAGTAACGGTGCATTGGTCGGGTTACTACTTGCCCTTGGTGGCACCTTTGTGGCTTCATTGGGCAACATGGTAAGCGTTCGTAATTCTCGTAAGCAAATTGGCGTATTGCAGGGCAATGCATGGGGCATGTTATATAGTGCTATAGGCTTAGCTTTATATGTATTAATGAACGATGTGCAATTTAGTTTAAACGCCCCAACTAGCTACTGGTTATCATTACTTTATTTATCAATATTTGGCACAGTAATCGCTTTTGGTTGTTACTTTGCACTACTAAAAAATATAGGCCCTGAAAAAGCCAGCTACGTTATTGTTTTATTCCCATTAGTGGCAGTAACACTGAGTAGCTTTTTTGAAGGCTTTGAATGGCACGCAAATACCTTTGCAGGGTTTAGCTTAGTGCTATTAGGTAACGCCATTGTGCTTACCCCAACAAAACGAATTAACGCCTTTTTAGCTAATAGAGCAATAGCTAAAAGTGGCTCCGTCCCCAGTTAGACGCGTTATTAACGCAACTAACGCAAAAGCGCCTACTTTACTGTAGGCGCTTTTTTATTGGCATATGAAAAAGTAAGGCTTGTCCATGCACACTAACAACTGCAGGAGTTTTACCTACCAGTTCACCATCTGCTTCAATCAATAACCCTTCAGTTTTTATGGAAGCTGTATTTAAGCGACTGTAGTTAAGGTTTTTTATATACTCATGGCGCTTAAAAAATAACTTAATAAAGCTTATTACATTATAAAAAAGCCCACCCGATCGCATTTGATAACACTCAAGCTGACCATCAATTAAATCCGCTTTTGGCGCTATTTTTAGCCCGCCACCAAAGTACTTATGATTAGCAAATACAGTAATTAAATTTTGATACTGCCGAGCATCGTTATTAAACGTACCTTGTAACTGCTGAGCTTGATAATAAAATAGCTCTTTGATACTCGTCCAACTGTAATCAAAAGATGAAAAATTAGCTTTATCGTTAATAGTTTTAATCACATGAGCATCAAATCCTACCCCTGCAATATTAATAAAATAGCGGCTATTAATTTTCCCTATATCAATGGCTGTCGGTGTATTAAATAATGCCTTTCGCCAATCATCTTCTTTGCAATTAAACCCTCTGGAGAAATCGTTACCTGTACCGCAAGGTAATAATGCTAACGAACAACTGCTCCCTATTAGCGCATTAACCGCCAAGTTCAATGTCCCATCACCACCTAGTGCAACTACTTTGGTAAATTTACTCAGCAACAACCTTATTTGAGCGCAGTCATCGTCAAAGCTTCCCGTTGTAGTAAATATACAATAAGAAAAGCTGCGTTTTTTACAGATATTTTTAAGCCATGCCAATGATTTTTGGCTCTGTTTTTTGATACTTGGTTTAATAATTATAAGTAGTGACAAGCTTTTGTTTCCAGCAATGTATTTTAGAGTGAGATAACAAACGTTTAATTAAATTTTTTTAATCTGAATAAATAATCAAAAAACATTGTATAAAATGCATAAAAATAAATTAAAAAACCAAAAACCCCAACATCAAAGGGGTTAAAACCAACCGTCATATAAATAGCTATGCAAAAACAGTAATGCAACTTACTGAATCGCATATTAATAAAATCAATTCAGATTAGTTTAACTAATCCCTCAGGCTCAATTTTTATCGTTGTATTTTTAATCAAACAACGTGCAAAATGCACGCGATTTCAACAGATACAACCGGAGCAAAATAATGAAACCAATTAATACATTAAATCAAACAGCAGTAGCGCAAGTAGCCGTTAAACCAACTAACCGTAAAGCAAGAATGTTAGCTAAACTTAACACGATTGGTAAAAGACTAGCACTTAGCGGTGCAGCTCAATATAAATAATCACCCAACCATGATTATTTTTCGGTGCAGCGAACACTCAACCACTAAATGAAGTCACTTATTTAGCTCCCATTGTTTGCTGCAACCTATTTATTTTATTAAAAATTGCCTTAATTTCCCCTTATTTACAAAAAAAACCTCATTTACGTATGTTTTTTAGGCAAACAGTCATTTTGCTATTTACACAGCGGTATCACCTAAGTATTATTCTGCGTCACGGAGAGATGGCAGAGTGGTCGAATGCACCGGTCTTGAAAACCGGCATGGGTTTATAGCCCATCTAGGGTTCAAATCCCTATCTCTCCACCATATTTTAATTGGTGGCTTTTTTTACTCCATCAATACAACCGGTTATGCGTTGGAGAGGTGTCCGAGTGGCCGAAGGAGCTCCCCTGCTAAGGGAGTATAGAGTTTGTAGCTCTATCGAGGGTTCGAATCCCTCCCTCTCCACCATACTTAATTTAAACCACTTAATTGTGGTTTTTTTGTGCCTAAAATTTAACACCGATACTAAATTGGGAGGGTGAGAACCCTCAACAGGGTTCGACAAAATGTCTGGAACATTTTAGGCCGCTGCAAGCGTCGCGTAGCGATTGATTACATGGATGTAAGCAAGTCTACCCCCCTCTGGACCATACTTAATTTAAACCACTTAATTGTGGTTTTTTTGTGCCTAAATTTTATAAAAATTAAACAAATTGTGCCTAGTAATAACTTAGGGCATTATTAACACAACTTTAGCCACTTTTAGGTTTAGCTATGATCCGGTTCATATTGCTATCATTTTGCGCGGCAGCACCATTTTTTACCTTGGCACAAAATACAACAGTGTATAAGTGTGTAATTAAGGGCGTTCCTACTTTTAGCCAAACGCCTTGCGCTAAAGATGCACAAGTTATTACTCTAAAAGATATAAATGTAATTGAAGCATATAAAAGCTCTACGCCCGGTAAAGGTATAACCGATACCTCTGTTGATGACTACTTAGAGGTTCAGCAAATAGAGCGTGAAATAAAGCGCCTTGAGCTATCTATTGAACAAAGCCAAAAAGAATACGCAGCTAAAAAACAACAAATAGATTATATGACCCAAGATAAGGCCAATCGTTTAGGCGCTTCGTCTATTGCTGATGCTATCGCAACTAAAACAAATTCATTAAAACAAGCCTACGACGCATCAATTAGTCAAACGCAGCAAAAAATAGAGTCATTAAAGCAAAGAAAGCAGCAGCTTAGCCAAAACCCTTAAGCGCTCGTTTTACTATAGAAATAAACTGCGCAACGTCTTCTTGAGTATTATAAACATGTGGCGATACTCGTATTCCAAATTTGCGAGCATCTACACTGACTTTCGCTTTATTAAGCTCTGTAAGTACATGGTCTTGTTGCTTGTTAAAAAACAAAATAGCAGTCCCGCTGCATTTATCACCACTCATAGGTGATGCAACATATTCAGCTAGTTGCTCATGAATAAGCGTAAGCATCGCTAAGTTATGCACCCTTACCTTGTGAGCTGTTAGCTCTGCAAAGTAGGTAATACTATTTGCGGCAATAATATAAGGCGCTACAGAAGGTGTTCCACCCCAAAACTTAAGCGCACTGGCGTTATATTCAAAATGGTTAATATCGAACTCAAATGGATTTTGATGCGAAAACCAACCCACATCTTTAGGCTCACAATACTCTATTTGATTTTTGTTAACCCATAAATAAGCTGCACCTGGGCCACCACATAACCATTTAACGCTTGAGCCAATCATAAAGTCCGCATCGAGCACGCTTAAATCAAGCGGTATAACCCCCGCTGACTGAGCAACATCAACTATTGATAAACTATTGGTTAATTTACTTATAGCTACAATATCGTACACAGGCGCCTGTACACCTGTATTTGAATACACATGACTTATAAAAACTAAATCGATGTCGGCGGTTATATAACGCTGCCAAACACTAATATCAGTTAGGTTTTCGTGCTCAGGTATAAATATGATTTGCGCGCACTTTGGCAACGCTTTTTGCATTGCAAAACCCATACTCGGAAAATCACTTTGCGCCATAAGCACTTTACAATTTTTTTGCTGTAATCGAGGGTGCGACATAAGCAACTTTGTTAAGCCACTTGATAAATTAGCCTGAGGACAAAACTGCGAACTAGGCGCATTAAATAACTTACCAAGCGCGGTAGTAAATTGCTCAACTGAGGGCAGCCATTGTTGCCAAGGTTCTTTATTTGAGCTCTCCCACGGTAAAAAGTAGTGCTGTGCTAAATATTGCTGTGTATTTTTAAGAGGACGCCCTACCGAGTGGTTTAATAAATAACAGCCATCGGCTATACAAAAATCATTTTTAAGCATGCTATTTAACCCATTCTTTAAGTGTGTTTAGATCGTCAAAACGTGTTTTTATATCGTCGCGTTTGGCACTGGCTCGCCTATCTCTTAATTTTTCGAGCGAATCAAGTAACACATGAAGCGGCGGACCACTTGCTGTTACCTTGCTCATATGCTGCTGTTGCATATTTTTTGAGGGCTGAGCAATAAACTTTTCAACCAGTTGATTATGATGACCGACTGCGGTGTCGCCATGTAATTTACACACTTGGATAAATAACGTTGCGTGGCTTTTAAACCAATCTGTACTTTTATATTGCTCTGCTTGTAAAAAGTCATCCATAAAGCTTTGCATACGCATGGCTTCTCGCAGGATTTGTTGATCCTCTGGCATCATATATAAAAACTTATCCACCAGCATTTGCGAGTAACTAGGCTCGTTTGCACTACACAGCCCTAACAGCATATCAATCACGTTAATACCTGCAAAGTCACCAGCATTTGCCCCTCTGTAAACCTCTTTACCTACACGGTACGGTTTATAATAAGGGCGAACGCAGTTAAAAAAGCGATCTGTATCGAGCTCAGAATAAAGTGCATTGTTTGACTCAATTACATCTATAAGCGCTTGTTTAGCTACTTTTAATAACTCACCACACAAGGGATGTGAAATACCTAACGGCAATATTTTTAATAAAGCATCACTTGCCCGTTTGTAGGCCAAAATACCTTGAGTGTTATAATCAAGAAACAGCTTTTCATCAGGTAAATTGGTAAATCGTTTATAAATACCATTAAGTGCTTTGTTATGAGTAGTTAAGTGGGCGGTAGCAAAACGAGGGGTTACGCCAATGGATGCGCCTATATGCATAGCAAGCGCTGAGGCTTCTATTAGCGGTGAAGTGGTTTCTCTGCTTGGCTCAGTAATTTCATGGCGCCTACACGCTGCCATAAATAATCCTACGTTACCGAGTAAGTCAAAAGCGCTATCAAAGCCTTGATCTGTGTTTCCCTCGGCTAATAAATTACTAATTAATGCGTTGCCTTCTTTTTCTAATTGTTGCTTTAAGGCCTCACCTATTCCTTCTACATTTGCTTTATCGGTTTGCTGCCAATAAAGCTGCTCTAATTCACTATTTAAAGTGACAAACTCTGTTCGTATCCAGTGATCGAAAATAGCGGTATGTGTGTTCATTGGTGTGCTCTATTATTTTTATAGTTAAATGCTAACAGAGTTCAATTAGGGTAAAACGCCAAAAAAATTAGTAAAAACCGCAATACTTAGCAATAATCACTACAAATATAAAAATAATTAATAAAAGCCGACAACTATGTTAGATAAAAAAGACCAGCAATTACTCATTTCACTGCAAAGCCAAGCTCGTATGTCGGTTTCAAATTTAGCTGGCAGTATTAACCTATCGGATACGCCTTGTTTAAGGCGTATAAAAAAGTTAGAGCAAGAAAACATTATTACCGGCTACCACGCCGCCATAAATCCCAAAGCACTTAATCTTAATGTATTGGTATATGCGTTTGTACGATTAAGCCAAAACTCGGTCAGTGCTGCAGAGCAATTTGAGCAACATGTAGAAAAATTACCACATGTATTAGAGTGTTGTGTAATATCAGGAAGCTATGATTATTTACTAAAAATCATTGCACATGATCTTGAGAGCTACGAAACGTTTGTGAAACATCAACTAGGTGGCTTAAGTTGTATTGCAAATATAGAGTCAACAGTCGTGTTAAAGCAGTCATTTAGCAAAAAACAGTTACCATTATAAAAATAACCAAAATAACTTACTGTTAGCTATACTGATATTTCAAAACGACAATAATAATTGCTTGGACCTTATGTGAAAAATTTTAACTCTAAAAATCATTCCATTATTTTTTACATCATATTTGCTTTAGCATATTTTTTAGTCGGCATAGCACTCACTAAACTTGCTTTTAACTCGCAAATCATTCCAATTTGGTTACCTGCCGGCATAGCTCTAGTCGGTTGTTATATTTGGTGGTGGCGCTTTATACCGCCTTTATTTGTAGCTGCAATTGCCTTTAACCTTAATATTTTTGACAGTTCAGCTCATGAGCTAGTCTTGGTCGGTAACTCATTTAACGAGGCTATGTATATCGCCTTTGGTGTTGTTATACAGGCAATGGTCGGCGCAGCTCTTTTAAAGTATTGGCTTGGGCACCCGCTGCGCTTTAAAAAGCGCAAGAATATAATTTATTTTATCCTTGTTATAGCAATATTGGTCAGCTTAATTTCGGCTAACTTTGGCGTATTTGCCCTAAGCCAATTCAACTCGGTTTACAGTGTTGATAATCATTGGAAGAATGTTACTTACTGGTGGCTTGGTGATACATTAGGAGTATTAATTGCGACTCCGCTTTTACTTTCTTTATTACCACAAAAGTCTAATCAACATAATATATCGGCGTTTCCAACAATTGCAGTATGCTCTATTTTATTTTTATCAGTCGCGGTAACAACGCAGTTATACGATCAAGAAAATCGTATAAACACTATTAAAATTGCTGAACGTGAAGTCCATGTTATAGAAAACAGCCTTTATAGATATACAAATCGTAGTATTATTGCAGTGCAGAGCCTAGCAAGTCAGGTACAGTCATCTCCCATGCTAAGCCAGCAAGATTTTTATTCTTATGCTAGCCAGTTACTAACTCAGCACGCATTTATTAACGCCTTATCGTGGAACGCAAAAATACCTCAAGATCAACGCGACGTCTTTGCCCAAGAAATATCAAACATTTATCATTTAGATATTGATGTAGTTGGCGAACCTCTTGAAAGTAGCGATCCCCTTGTGATAGTAAAATACATAGCTCCTTTTAATGGTAATCAAAAAGCTATTGGCTTTAATGTATTTTCAAACCCTGATCGAAAAAACTCTCTGCTTAACCCCGCTATAAAGTACATGCCAGTAGGAACTAAAATAATTCAGTTGGTGCAAACCAAACAACCTAAACCAGCCTATTTATTATTTGCCCCTGTGTACTCCCAGCATAGTGATGAAAAAACAATTAAAGGCTATGCCACTGGTGTGTTTTTAGTGCGTAGTATTATTGAGCAGGCAATTTCTAAAGAACAGTCTGATATGTTTTCGATTGGTATATACGAAGATACAAACACTCCGCCGTTTTATAGTAATTACTCTCAAAATGTTCAGCAAGCGAAAGGCAGCCGCTTAATGTCGTTTGATGTGGACTTTGCAGGGCAAAAATGGATTGTAAAACTAGCCCTTAAAGAAAGCTTTTTAACACAACATAATAGTCAACTAACTTTATTATTACTCATACTTCAAGTTGCCGTATGTTCTTTAATTTTAATGGTTTTACTGCTGTTTAATCAGCAACAAATAGCGCTTACACGTCAAGTTGCAGAGCGTACACACTCACTCGCACAAGCAAAGAAGCAATCCGATTTAGCTAATCAGGCTAAAAGCCAATTTTTAGCGAATATGAGCCACGAAATACGCACACCATTAAACGCCGTTATTGGTTTTTCTTCACTTGCTAGAGAAACAGACAATGCAAGTACACTCATTGGCTATTTAGATAAAATAAACTCAGCATCTAAAAGCTTATTAAACTTAATTAATGACATTCTTGATATATCAAAAATAGAATCCCAAAAGTTAGTTATTGAATCTATTGCATTCGACTTAGGTGCTTTAATAACACGCATAAACAATATGTTTGAGCAAAGCGCCGTTAACAAAGGTATTAAATGGCAAGTTAACTCAAAGCTACCTTTAGATACTTGGTTTATTGGTGATCCTATGCGAATTGAGCAGATATTACTTAATTTATGTAGTAACGCGATTAAATTTACAAGCCAAGGCAGCGTTACTTTAAACATAGAAACAGAGTTTACTGCCGCCAATAAAGTACAGCTAGTTATAACCGTTAGTGATACCGGCATAGGTATAAAACCGAGCCAACATAAAAAATTATTTAACGCATTTACCCAAGCGGATAGTTCTACCTCAAGGCAGTTTGGTGGTACAGGCCTTGGCTTAACCATAGCGAAAGAGTTAAGCCAATTAATGGGGGCTGACATAACACTTAAAAGTGAAGTAAATAAAGGCTCTACTTTTACATTTTCAATGCGATTAGAAACAACAGAACCTAAAAAAGAACATGTTATTACATTTGATAATACTAATATTACTTCGCTAGATATTTTGGTCGCAGAAGACAACCCGGTAAATCAAATGGTTATTAAAGCGATGCTTGGCTCGTTAGGAATTGTGCCGTATATAGTAGAAAATGGCGAACTGGCCGTTGATATAGTTAAAAAGCAGCACTTTGACTTAGTGCTTATGGATTGCCAAATGCCTGTAATGGATGGCTATAGAGCAACGGCACTGATCCGCCAGTTTAAAACTGAACAAGAGCTCCCGATTATTGCTTTAACTGCCGACGTTATGCCAGAAGATAAAGCACATGCACAAGCAGTTGGATTTAACCAGCATCTTGCAAAACCGCTTGAACTCATTAAGCTAACCGAGTGTCTTGTCCAATATGCAGAAGTTAATGAACAATAGTGGTTTAATTTTAAGAATAGTTTTAAGAGTCGCTTTTGGTTTTGTTTTAAGTGTTTTTTCGCATATTGCTGTCGCTCAAAACTGTATATCGCAGGCGAGCGACCTTAAATTTATAACAAAAAGTAAGCAACAAGGCTTATTACGCTTTGAAAAAGAGCACGACCACCAGCACTTTAATTACCACGCCCTTTTACCATTTAACGATTACTTAGATTTTGCATATAAACATATAAATAAAACCAATCCACGTGCAGATATGCCATGCCCTGTTATTACACAAACGTATCAGCAATTAGTAACACAAGGTACGCGAAAACCTGACCCTACTATTGCAGATATTATTGCCCCTTTTGAGCTTACGCATCCAAACAGCAATAAAGTTGCACTACTAATTCACGGGCTAACTGACTCACCCTTTACGTATCACGATTTAGCACAAGTGTATTATCAACAAGGCTATACTGTGCGTACTATTTTATTACCAGGACATGGAAGCGCCGCAAGTGCATTACTCAATGTAGAGGTTAGCCAATGGCAACAGGCAATAAAATACGGTATTAAACGCTCGGTGCAAGACTTTGATGAGGTGATACTCGCAGGTTACTCTACCGGTGCAGCGTTACTTATTGATTACGCAACCAAGCACACTGTTTCACCCAAAATTAAAGCGCTTATGCTTTATTCGCCAGGCTCCGAGCCACATAATAAGTACGGCTGGATAGCAAAGTGGATTGATGCCATACCCTTTGTTAATTGGATAGATAAAGACGCCGATGTAGACTTTGCTAAGTATGAATCATTTCCTTTAAATGCAGCTGCCGCGTCGTACTATGCTATGTCACTTGCAAGCGTAAGTAGCTTAAACAAACGCTCTGCACTTAAATTACCTATTTTTAGTGTACTTAGCGATATTGATACCACGATAGATACGCGTGCCACGCTAAAATTATTAAGTGCATTACACAAAGATAATTCAGTAAAATATAAGCCGCTCGATACTTTAGTACTTTATGGAAGCACTGATATTTTACCGCCAGACTTTGCTAGTGACTACACAGTAAATAACCCGCAATGCACATCGCCTCAGTGTAAAAAAATTCATGGTATGTCGCATATTGCTATTGTTAACTCACCGCAAAATCCACATTATGGAATTAACGCAACCTATCGTAATTGTGGCAGCTTTATTAACGACGAGTCCCTGTATAAAACATGTAAAACAACAAAAAATCCACAACTAGGAGAGCGTACAAGCGCCAACTTAAAACACTATCCGGCTTTACAACGCTTAACTTATAATCCTCATTTTACCGAGCTTAAAAAGCAAATTAGTACGTTTATTAAAAACGTAGAACAGCTTAGAACAACTACAAGGTAAGTAGTCATGGGAACGTTTTCGCACCAATGGTTTAGCAGTATTAATGAGATTGATCAGGCGCAGTGGCAACGTTTATTTGGTGATGAACCATTTACTCAACATGCTTTTTTATATGCCCTTGAGCAAAGCCAATGCGTAACACAAAAAAGCGGTTGGCAGCCCCATCACCTCGCTATTTTTGAAGATGATACGCTCATTGCGCTTGCACCTGGGTATTTAAAAAGTCATTCATACGGCGAGTACGTATTTGACTGGGCATGGGCTGAGGCATACGAAAAACACGGTTTAGAATATTATCCCAAGTGGCTATCTGGCATTCCCTTTAGCCCTATTGAAGGCAAGCGTATTGCTATCGAGCACGCTAACCCAAATGCGGTGTATCAGTACATTACAGAGCAACTTAGCATACACAGTGCTGAGCAAAGGTGGTCGGGGTGGCATGTTAATTTTTGCGACCAAGCCCAAGCAACATCATTAACTGAGCAACATGCCATGCTAAGAGTGGGTGTGCAATTTCAGTGGTTTAATAAAGGTTTTGAAACCTTTGACGATTTTTTGCAAATACTTAACTCACGAAAACGTAAGTCACTTAAAAAAGAGCGAGCTAAAATAGCGCAACAAAATATTGATATTGAATGGCTGCAAGGAACGCAAATTACGCCCGAGATAATGCAATTGTTTTGTGAGTTTTATCAGCGCACCTACTTAAAGCGATCTGGTCATTTGGGCTATTTAAATATGGAGTTTTTTACGCTTTTACATGCATTAATGGCTAATAACCTCGTTATTATGCTGGCCAAAAAAGACGACAACGTGATTGCTGCAACACTTAGTTTAGTAGGTGAGAATACTCTTTATGGGCGCTACTGGGGAGCAAGTGAGGAAGTAGATTCGCTTCACTTTGAATTATGTTATTACCAAGGTATTGAGTTTGCAATAAAGCATAAACTCAACTGTTTTCATTCGGGTGCACAAGGTGAGCACAAAATAGCACGCGGATTTGAACCCGTACTTACCTACTCTGCTCACCATATTGTTGATGGCGATTTCAGTAATGCAATAAGCGACTACTTAAAGCGTGAACGCGGCCATATTGATATATATAAAGAGCAATGTAGCTCATTACTGCCGTTTAAAAACGAGTAACTGATTATTTGCAGGCATGGCAGTATCGCTAATAAGCGTAAGCCCTGCTTGCTTAGCTAATTGTTCAACTGCTTCAAAATCTCTTATTCCACTTAACGGATCGCGCTCTGTTAAAAAGGCACTAAAGTCATCATTACTTGGGCTGGTAAATTCACCTTGGTACTTAAATGGTCCGTAAATACACAACATACCGTCGCTATTTAAGTGACGTTTAACACCGTCAAAAAAACGTTCAACTAATTGCCAACTTACAATATGAAATGTGTTTGCAGTATAAATAGCGTCAACCTTATCTACAGGCCATTCATTATTTAAATCAAGCTCAAGTGGTGCATGTAAATTAGTTAAATTAGCTTCGCGGTGCCATAAATTAATCCCTTCGTGGTTTATAGCGCGATCACTTGTATGCCATTGTAAATGTGGTAATTGCTCTGCAAAAAACACACTATGTTGGCCGGTTCCTGATCCGACTTCGAGGACTGTTTTAGTATTTTTTAATACGTCCTTTAATTGCTCTAAAATAGGGGTTTTATTGTTTTCACAGGCTTGTGAAAATGGCTTTGTCATTACTGTGCACCAAAATTGTAGATTAATGCACAACAGTAAAGCAAATTTAGCTTATTTTGTCGTGATGAAAAAAAGGTAATTTCTAAATACTATAACTATCATATGGTTGAGCTGGTTCATTATGGTTGGTACGTAATATGCTTTATATTGTTAACCCACTAAAGGGTTTAACTTATATTAAATTTCAAAGGATAAAATTATGCATATACCCCCTTATACCGCTGTAGACGCGGCCATTGCTATAACCGAAAAGGCCACCGACGATCATAGTTACGCCGTTGATATGAGAGCTACAGTAATCGATTTACTTTCGCACCCTAAACATAATCAACAGGCGATGAGCAAACATGAAACAGATCAGATATTTATTCTTGGCTACAATTAATACTCAAATTAGTATCGCAAATAATTTTTATAATAACTGTTTACACTGAAACCGATTAAATGTAATGATAACTATTATCGTTAACTTGAGTCGGTTTTTTTATGTCTTCAAATTATGCCCAGCATCGTTACCATCAAGAACTCTCTTGTCATTGCTTAAGACCTGGCCTGCATGCACCCATGCTCGTTGCCGATTACATAGAAACCGCCCTTAACGTCGCCAAAAAATTTGAGCAACAACATAATCCCTTGCTTCAAGAGTTTTATCTTAGGCGCACACACCATGAAATTATGAACAAAATGTGCGACCCTCTTATACATAATGCTATTCGTAAACAATGTTTAGAGCAGCTATACAAACCATTATTAGCATTAAAACGGTTTTATAAGGTGCATAACAATACTGCACAATTTTTAATACTTGAGCGTGAAGCTCGTATTCTTAGTCACGAATTCAACCCTTTTTAAGGAGCACACTTATGAGCAACTTTAGAACAGAATCAGACAGCATGGGCGAGCTACAAGTACCTACTAATGCGCTCTATCAGGCACAAACACAACGAGCAGTTAATAACTTTGCCATTAGTGGCTTGTCTATGCCAAAGCAATTTATCACTGCACTGGCTTATATAAAACAAGCTGCTGCGCAAAGTAACTGTGAGCTTGGCCATTTAAGTAAAGACAAAGCAAATGCTATTGAGCAAGCTTGTCAAAGTATTATTGATGGCGAGCATGTTGAGCATTTCCCCGTTGATATTTTTCAAACCGGTTCGGGCACAAGCTCAAATATGAATGCCAACGAAGTTATTGCAACGCTTGCTAGCCGATTAGGCAGTGAAAGCATTCACCCTAATGATGATGTAAACATGGGGCAAAGTTCTAACGATGTAGTCCCTACTGCTATCGCACTCAGTAGCGCAATAAATGTAGTGTATGAATTACTTCCTTCGCTTGAAAACTTATCGCAAAGCCTAGAAAAGAAAAAAGCTGAAGTAGGCCATATAGTTAAAACGGGCCGTACGCATTTAATGGATGCAATGCCTGTTACATTTGATCAAACACTAAGTGCGTGGCAGTCACAAGTTAATCATGCCGCAGCAGGAATTAGACATAGCTTAGAGCGTGTATGCGAACTGGCACAAGGCGGTACAGCTGTTGGAACAGGAATAAATGCAGACCCTAAGTTTGCAGCCAAATTTGCAGAAAACCTGAGTGCCAATGTAGGCATTAGATTTACGCCTAGTAGTAACTTTTTTTATAACATCGGCTCACAAGACGCCATAGTAGCGCTTTCGGGGCAATTAAAAGTACTCGCTGTAGCACAAATGAAAATAGCGAACGACCTACGCTGGATGAACTCAGGGCCACTTGCGGGCTTAGGCGAAATAGAGTTAGAAGCACTTCAACCAGGCTCGTCTATTATGCCTGGCAAGGTAAATCCGGTAATACCAGAAGCCGCAGCCATGGTAAGCGCACAAGTAATCGGTAACGACGCGACCATTACAGTAGCAGGCCAAGCGGGTAATTTTGAGCTAAACGTTATGCTGCCAGTCATTGCGTATAATATTTTGCAAAGCATAGAATTACTTGCCAATAGCGCACAAGCATTGGGCGATAAAGCCATTGCCAGCTTTAAAGTAAATCAGCCGAATATAGATAAAGCACTCGCTAAAAATCCAATTTTAGTGACTGCGCTCAATCCGGTGATCGGTTATGAAAAAGCAGCAAAAATAGCAAAGCAGGCTTATAAGGAAGCCCGCCCTATTATTGATGTAGCCGAACAAGAAACCGATTTACCACGCAGTGAACTCGAAAAGCTACTTAATCCCACCAAACTAACGCAGGGTGGACTTTAATAAACGATATTTTGCACGGCTTTAATTACTTGATAATATAGTTTTTATTGCCGTAAAAAATGCACCGTGTATGATAGTGATGAATATTTCATCACTATCAAGGTTTGTTATGCGTACCCCATTGTTAGCCATACTTTTACCACTTTGTTTAACTGCATGCTTAGATAAAACGCCAACTGAAACGCAGCAAGTAACAATAACCTCAGAAACTGAAGCGCCAAAGCAAGAGCTGCAAAAGCTAAAAGAAAACACTCAATTACAAGAAAATACAAAAAATAATGTAATTGCTGAAAGCGTTTCAATAAACGATTTAAAAAACGTTTCAATAGACGATATAAAAACAGCTAAAGCCGAATTAAATACGCTAATTACAGACAAGCAATGTGATACAAGCACTCAATGCAGAATAAGTGCCGTAGGTAGTCGCGCGTGTGGCGGGCCAAGTAGCTTTGTTGTGTATTCAACAAAATCAGCGTCTGAAAAACAAGTAGCAGCCCTTAGCGATAAAATTACTAAGCTTGAAAGTAACTATAATTCACAAAAAGGGATGATGAGCATTTGTCAGCATTTAACAACGCCAAGCACGCAGTGTGTTGAAAATAAATGTGTTAAACTTGAAGGTTCAGCGGTAAGTGCATTTTAAGGATAACGTTATGAGTTGTTTACCATCGGCAATTAAACTATCAATTTTAAGCATTGCTAGCAGCATTTTATTACTAAGTGGTTGTGCTAGTACTGTGACGTCAAATGAGCAAAGTAAAAACTTGTCTGACTTAAACTATGATCTGAATAACATGGTGAGTAATAACAGCTGCACCGCAAGCTTTCAGTGTAAAGTACTTGAAGTGGGCGCCCGCGCATGCGGCGGACCGAGTAAGTATGCTGTTTATTCAACGCTGAACACATCTCAAGAAGAAGCAGAACAGCTTGCTCAACAAATAACAAAACAAGAAAAAATACAAAATAAAGCACAAGGCTTAACCGATTGTTCTCCTGTACTTGAAGTGCAATCGCTGTGTATTAATCACCAATGCCAGTCGTTTGATATAAAATAAAAACGGTCGCGTATAATTTAATCTCAGCGTTAACTTAAATACGGAATTAACGCTGAAATTACAACCACCAGCACCACGCAAATACCCGCTTTTATAATGTATTTCATGGGCATTGTTTTAAGCACCCAATATGCATAAATAAAACGTACAAAATAACTCGCCGCAGTACCAAACAACGCAAAAATAAGTAGATAAGCAATTAGAGTAATATTCATAATAATCTAGTGCAACTACTTAGTTTTTTTAGTGTGAGCAATTAGTAAGTCAGCTACTTGTTGTTTTACGGCTCGCTTATCATCACTTGGGACATCAAAGCGACTGGCTAGTTGCGCAATCTCATCATCATTTAAATTAAACGATAAACGTTGACGCGTTTTTTTAGATTTTACATCTAAGCCAAGTATTTTACGGATCATATCTGACGGCGTTAACTCTTGATCAATTGCCTGCTTTTTTATCAGCTTTTGAACTTCGCTGCTTAGATCAAATGCCATTTGTGTGGCACGTACAGCTTGTTCCTGACGCAACCACTTGTCTTTAGCATCACTCACTTAGCATCTCCAGGAAACAAGTCTACAATGTCTGACATTGGACGCATGAGCGTTAGCGATACTTCGGTTTCGCCGCCATCCCAAATTTCGATATTTAAACCAAAGCCTTCATTATCTGATGCTAAACAAATCATTTCGCATGGTTCACCACCTTCTTGCTCATAGCGAGGCAATGTTTGGTTGCGGTAATCTTTATTATGGAAATAACACACATAAGGCGACTCGCTTTGTTGATAACTTTTAGCTAAAAACTGCATAAAGCGCTCTGGTGTATTTTGCACTGTAATGTGGGTTAACGACTCTTCATCAAAAATACGCGCAAACTCATCAAGGCCAAATATCTCTTCAACTTCGTTTCGCTGAATTTTTATAGAAAAGTTAACCCACTGCTCGCCGTCATCTTGCTCAATTTGTAAAAATACAACTTGGCCGCTATTTGTCTCAAGTACAAATTCAGTATCGCTGCTGTGCTGATATTGGTAAGTCTGAATATCAGTAACACGTAGCGTTTCACCTTTTAACCATGCCGGATAAGCAAATGAGTCGATAACGCTAAACATGTCGCCTTTTTTAAGCTCGCTCGGATGATTAAGCTGACGCTCTGGCTCTTTTTTAGATTTGAAAAAATTAAACATAGGAAGGCTGCCTTCTAAGCAAAAAAGGTAACTGAGCAAAACTCGGTTACCTTTTTAAAGTATAAACGTAATGGTTAGCTATTTTGCTTCGCTTTGATGCGAGCTAAAATATCAGCACTTTTTGGACTTGTGTCGCCAATGCCTGCTTCAGCCATTTTTGCTTTTAAGTCATCGCCATTTACGTCTGACTCAAGTTGCTTTGCAGCACCAAGCTGGTCGCTACGATCTTGTTGACGCTGTTTAATCCGTTCAAGCGATTGACGAGCCGATGTCATAGACGAGCTGTTTGTATTAAGCGTGCTGTTAACAGCCATTGTTGCTTGCTGTACGCTTTCAGTGGTTTTAACCATTGTAAGCTGGCGCTGATTCTCTTTAATTGATTTTTCAGCATCTTTAACTTGCTGCTTAAGCGCAACGATATGGTTACTAAAGCCAGATAATACTTGCTCGTTTTCGGCTTTTTCAGCTTCAAAGTCACCAATTTTTTCTGCAATTTCTAATGCTAACGCTTCGTTGCCCTTTTCAAGCGCTTGGCCTGCATACGCTTCGTGTTCCGCGATTGATGCATCTACAGCGCTAATTTTACGCTTAGTTTGCATTTCTTTAGCCATTACTTCTGTAAGGCTTTTTTTAGCGCGGTGAAGTGCATTTTGCGCGTCTGCAATTTCTTGCTCAAAAATACGGATGCCATTTTTGTCTACAATTGCTTCGCCTGCTTCACGAGCGCCGCCACGTACTGCTGTAAATAATTTTTTTAAAATACTCATAATCTTAACTCCACTAACTGGCTATTAATCGTTTAAATACAAGGTCACGGCTTCTAGTGCATCGATAGCGTTATCGGCTAATGTCACTAGTTCGTGGGTAACGTCATCTAATGATGAATTTACCGACAGTGCACCAAAAATCGCGTATTTGTTATCGATTTTAGCAAATGCACTCAGTGGAATTGGCACGTTTAAACGTAGTAATGTTTCGTTTAACTCGTTGCGTAATTCACTCTTAACTTCATCTTCGTCAAACAAGTAGCTAATACATAACAACTGCTCTTGCGTTTGTGTAACAAAAATTGGAAGTTCATCATTTCCATCAACAATGACTTGTAAAACATCTTGCTCGCCTGGGTTGGCAATCAAGAAAGACTCAAAGTTAGCGCCTTCAGTTTCAAAAGAAGCTAATTTTATTGAAAGTTCATTTAATTCCATGTCTCTGCCTTTTGTCGTTTGACATATTATGTCTGAGTTAAGATTCTCACGGTCGACATATTATGTCAACCATGTTTTATTAGTTTTTATACAATTCGCTTTCTATTTGCCATGCAGTTCGGTAGTAATCATAAAGCTGACCAGATCCTAACCTATTGACCTCAATACTTTTAACTTGTTCAAAGTAGTGGTTAGGAAATACAAAACTTGCCAATAAATATTCTTTACTAATCCACCTTGATGGCACAGGCATAGCCGTTGCATCATTAATACGGCCACTGGCCGACTGACCCATTTTAGTCGCTATAGTCCAGCCCCACTGCCCAAACGAAGGTATGTTTTGCTGATACTGCTCAACATACTCAAACCCTGCGGCTTTAACTGTTTTAGCAATGCTTAAAAACGCTTTTTTAGCGTGGTAAGGTGAAGTTGATTGAACCGCCATTGCGCCATCGGGTGCTAATAACTGACGTACATGATTATAAAAGTAGTCACTGTACATTTTATTTAGATCAGGGTGATTTGGGTCCGGTAAATCAATTAAGATAGTGTCGAACTGCTTAGATTGATCAAGCAGCTTTTCAACTTCTAAAAATGCATCACCCACAATTATGTTGGCTCGCGAGTCTTGCATCGATTTATTGTTTAGCTGTAGTAATCGCTTATTGATGTGCTCTGGCGGGGTAAAGTCACCGTCTTTATGACCAAATAAATTGAGAAGCTGCGCGTCTAAATCTATTAGCGTTACTTCGCTTACAGGCCATTTTAAAACATCTCTAAGTGCAAGCCCGTCACCACCACCAATTATTAATACACGGTCGTGTCTGTTAGAGGCAAGCATTGCAGGGTAAACCAGCATTGAATGATATATTTGTTCATCAATACTTGAGAACTGCAAACGCCCATTTAAATATAAATCGGTGATTGGCTGAGGTTGGTTTTTGCTTAACCTTTCGGTTAAAACTACGTGCTGGTATTTGGTTGCTTGCGAATAAATTACTTTATCTTTGTATAAAACATTACTTAGATTGTTCATCCAGCTACTGCCAAATACTAAAATAAAGCCAAACAATGCCAACAGTACTATATGGCAAACTAAAAGTGCCTTAGCAAAGCGCACATGGGCATGGTAACGCCATAAAAAAGCGAGTCCTGCGATGATATTAAATAACGCCGTCCACGCCGCAGCTTGCATTATAGGCATTGAGAGCATGATGCTTACCCAAATGGCGGCACCAATACCAGCACCAATATAATCGGCACCATAAATAGTCCCTGCGTTGTTTTCTAAAAAACGACCATAAACATGCTGACGAATACGCGCTATAAGCGGTATTTCCATACCAATAAATAAGCCCAGTATTAAACCAAAAACATAAGGTAGAAAACGTGACCACTCTTGTAGCTTTTGAAATACGTAACCATTAAGTACAACATCTGGGGGTAAATTAAAAATGCTCGAAAATAAATGAGGAAGAGAATAACTTACAGCTATTACACCCGCTATCGCTAAAATGCAGCCCATGCCAACCAAAGCAATAATGCTTTCTAGCCAAGCAAAAGCGGTAAATGCATCTTTAAACCAACGCGCTAAAAAAGCGCCTAAGCCCATTGCTACAATCATAGTACCGATCATGGCGTAAATAGCGCTTTCTACTGAGCCAAGTACACGCCCCGCATAATGAGACAGTAAGTATTCATAAATAAGGCCGCACCCAGCAAGCACGGCCATAACAGTAATTAGTAATATATCGTGCCCAAGTAAGCGAGACTTACTTGGGGGAGTGTTGGTTGATGACACTGATTATGCGCCTAGTAA
Organism: Pseudoalteromonas sp. LC2018020214; assembly: GCF_016598755.1. Lineage (NCBI taxonomy): Bacteria > Pseudomonadati > Pseudomonadota > Gammaproteobacteria > Alteromonadales > Pseudoalteromonadaceae > Pseudoalteromonas > Pseudoalteromonas sp. LC2018020214. Next base: position 46,454 of record NZ_CP066804.1, on the reverse strand, counting down.
GGTTGCCATAGTGATACCTACAGCAAATGATACTGCTGCAGAAATAGTAGCTACACCTACATTTTTTTGACGATTAACTTCATCGGAGATATCGCAACCAGATAAAATTATTTTAATTGTCACTAAGTGCAAAATAATAAATGCGACAAGGCTCACAACAGCGCTAATAGCCCAGTATAGTAAACTCGCATTAATGTTATCAGCAGCATATGGCGCAACACCCGTTGCAGCTGTAATAGCTAATGCACTACCTATTAAAAATCCAGCGTAACGAATACCCACAGCTAAGTTACCATCAACAATTGCTTGTTGTAGGCAGTCGCCACTTTTGTTTGTACGCTTAAATAACTGCACTCGGTATTGGCTAACAAGTAGTAATACAACACTACCTATAATAAAGGCAGCAATTACAATTGGAAGGCCATGCCAGCCATCAGTAGCCACCCATAAAAGTGCTGAGCGAATAACTATTGCAACGCTAACAACATGACCAAAATCAATAATTGAAGCTGTAACGTTACCTTTAACTATTTCGTCGTGCAGGCTTACTTTACGAAGCGCTACTTTATCTTGAAAAAAGTGACCTAACTTAATAAGTACAATTGCTAATGCGCCGTAAGCTAACATTTGCAGTGCTTCTTGTTGCAGTGTTGCAGCAAAAGCACCACTACTTACACCTGTTAATACAATCGCCAGTGCCACTAAACCAGCGGCAAAGCTAATACCAAAAGCAAAGTTATCACGCTCTGTTATTTCATCATTTGCGTGTAAGTTTGAAACCCAGCCTTTTATATATTTAAGGCTTACAAATAATAAAACAATAATTGCAAAATCAATCGCCAACGCTTGTAGCGACCACATAGTTATTCCATTAAATTCATACATATTATTCTAACTCCAACTTATTCTTTTACTTACCACGGCTCACGCCACGAGAGGTTCTGCTACCGCTATCACGCACCGTTCCTGAGCTATTGCTATAACTGCTAGAACGAGAATAACTACTGCGGCTTTTTGGTGGCGTATAACTACTACGGCTTAAACCGGATGCACCTGTTTTTTTACTCGCATAAGGGCTTGTAAACTGCTTACCTTGGCGTTGGTATGTTTGGCGCGTGCGTGTTTCTAGCGCGCTTTGGGTTTTAATTTGTTTAGGGCTTGAATAACGCGAACGGCCATAGTCATTGTAATAACTATACTTTCGGCGCTTACTCCAACTACCATATTCAACACGGTCAAATACATCGCCTAAAATACGGTACATGCCGTACCATTGCCAAAAGCTAATACCATTACTATTTGTTTGCCAGTTACCATAGTTAGGGTTACCTACCATTTGGTTACCAACACCCTCACCTTCAGCTTGCTTACTAATTGCGCCTACACGCGCTAAAGTGCCTTTGGACATATCAGCTAGCATATTAATAGGATCGGTTAACGCATCAGAAAATAGCGTAGGTTTAGACGCATCACGCAACAAATCAATACTATGCAACGTATCTTCGTAAGGAGGAATTAAGTAAGTTCCTTTAATATCTTTAAGTCGCTGTGTTAAACCACTATAAAGTGCGCCTCGGCGCGTTGCATCAAGGGTAATTACATCAACAACTTTTGTAAGCTCTGGCTGTTGTTTTTTAAGGAGCTCGCCATATTCTTTAAGTAATACAGCATTGCGCACATTCCCATTATCAAGCGCAGTACCAAGCTGTGACAGCTCTGTATCTGCTTTTTTAATAGACTCTTGAATTGTTTGTTGCAGCTGCTCTTCTTTAGATTGACAACCCATAAGCACTGCGAACAAACAAAACAGGCTTATAAGTTTCCAAGCTTTAATATTCGACATTCATGTCACCTGATTTACTAAATTAACTAAGGTAGTTTTACACAGGTCACTTATTAAACCAAGAATGAAATTGCAACAAAGTAAGTCAGTACAAAATTAAATAAACAGCTATATTTAGTATATGAATTTAAAAGCATTCTCAATGTTAAGGTTTTAGTGCTACAAAGGGCGTAGTCAGTAACTTTTTTGTAATTATGGATTGCCTGATTACACAATAATAACTAAAACATAATTAAATGATGGTTAAGGGTTAAATTTGATGCTTCATAGTATTCGATATAAATTTATTATAATAACAACGGTTTTAATTATATTTAGCGCAAATTTAGTTTTTTTCCTCGCGATTAATGAACACGAAGATTTATATCGCCAATCTGTTAAACAAAACTTAGATGCAATGTCTTCAAATATTTCCGATAGCTTATTACGTGTTATGTCTGAGCAAGTTGATTTGTTCTCTATAACCACCGAATTGCTCGGTTTTGATCGGTACGAACATATTAAGTTTGTTAACGTATTTGACGCTGACTGGCAATTAATCCAATCGTATGTCCACCCTAACTATTTAGAACTTGAGAGCTTTAAGCCTGAACTTATAAGTATTCAACCAAAAAATTTACCTTATGCGGTTACAATAACCAATGAAGGACTAGTGGCCTTAAAGGCAATTGGGGAGGAGCAATTTCCTATTGGATATTTGCTCATTGTGCAAGACTTTAAAAAGCCATTGAATGAAAGTAAAATTAGCCTTTTTTATAGTGCAGCTCCATTTGTTGTTTTAATTATTGCACTCACCATTATTATTTCATTTTGGATATATCAGCGTTTATTAAGCCCACTTTTAGCGCTCTCGAAGTTCACACAGAAAGTTGAAAAATCAACAAATTATAAGCTTCAATACCAAGTCACTGGTCATGATGAAGTATCTCAACTTGGTAACGACATTAATGCATTACTACAAACAATTGACTCCCAAGTTCAAACCAATCATAAACACACCGCACAACTTTTAGTACAAACGCATTCAATGGAGCGCCTCGCCAACTACGATATATTAACAGGTTTACCTAATCGCATGTTTTTTATGGACCTACTCAAACTCGAACTAGCTAGTAGTAAAAGTAACGACCGAGACGTTGCGATTATGTTCTTTGATGTTGATAGTTTTAAAGGCGTTAACGACACCCTAGGCCATGAAACCGGAGATATGCTTTTACAAGCTGTGGCTAAAAAAGTGAAAAGTTATCTGCGTAGTAACGACATAATTGCACGCTTAGGCGGTGATGAGTTTTTAATTATGCTACCTAATATCACTGAGCAATCTATTGTTATAGATATTGCCGAAAATATCATTGAGGGTATGAAAGAGCCATTCACTATAAATGAGTGGGACGTACCAGCGGGTATTAGTATTGGTATTGCGAGTGCCAAAGAAGCTGAGTTTGATATAAATACATTTATCAGTAATGCCGATATTGCAATGTACACATCAAAAGAAAAAGGCAAAGGCGCATATACAATATTCCACCATAAAATGCTTGAAGATAACAAACGAAAAGCGCAAGTCGCTAACTTAATATCTCACGCAATAGCGCAAAATGAATTTGAGTTATTTTATCAGCTTAAAATGTCGAATACAGGCGAAGCTCAAGGCTTAGAAGCCTTAATAAGATGGCAAAGCAAAGAGCTAGGTTTTGTTTCTCCTAGTGAGTTTATACCTATAGCGGAACAAGCAGGTAAAATAAAAGCGATTACTCAATGGGTGATCACACAAGTATTTAAAGATATGCAAATGCTAAAACAACTTATGGGGAATAATGTACTCGTCTCCATGAATCTTTCAAGCCATGACTTAAAAGATCATAACTTCATTCATACTGTAAAAAGTAAACTACTTGAACATAGCGTCGATATTTCAAATATTCAGTTTGAAATAACAGAATCAAGCTATTTAGAAAATTTTGAAAACGCCAATCAATTTTTTAATCAAGTAAAAGTTATGGGAGGCTCAATTGCATTAGATGACTTTGGCACAGGTTACTCTTCATTGAGTTACCTTACTAAAATTGAAATTGATACATTAAAAATAGATCGAATGTTTGTAAATCAATATGCAAGCTCAGCAAAAGACACTGCAGTATTACAAGCAATACTCGATTTAGGCCAACGCCTTGGTTTAAAAATATGTAGCGAAGGAATTGAAACAACCGACCAAGCTAACTACCTAGTATCAAATGGTAGTGATGAAATGCAGGGCTATTACTTTGCAAAACCAGTGTGCATTGCACAACTACCACACGCAATTGAACGAGCGAAAACATTATTTAAAGAACTAACAATAACTTCAAAATAACTCAGTGTAATTGATTTTTTACTAAGCAAACGGCTTACTTTTAATTTAGTGCAATTATGGTGAGCTCTTTAGGTATAGTAATTCCTGCTGGAAGGTAAGCTACTGAGTCTTCAACGGTTAGTAAGTACTCTATAACCTCTTCTGTAGACTCAAATTCAACAGGGGGCTTGCTGCGCCCCGTGAATCGCATTTGGGCCCAATAAGCTTGTATTCTAGATTCAGTAAGACCTACCATCCTAGTGTTAAAATTTATTCTAAGCGGATTGCCGACAAATAGGTTAACTGCTTTAAATTGTCTGCTCATAGCTCCGCCCATATAAATATGGCGAATTTGTTGCTTACTAAAAGATAAGTTTTTATCTGTGGTATTTACTACAATAATGACGTTCGAGGGGTTTGTATTTTCTGCATAAACTGAAATGCTAAAACCAAATAGGCTACTAGCGAATACAAAGAGCATCATTATTTTTTTAATGTTATTAATAGGTTTAAAAAATATCATTAAAACACCCAATCCAAACCAATAAGATAAAGATTAGTTTTTTTATCAAAATCAGAGTCATCAGGAGTAACAAAAAACGAGTCTTTTACATCGTCGCCTTCTAGGGTTGAAAACTCAGCTTTTAAGGCAAGGTTTGGCAACACATCCCAGCGTACACCAACCGTCCAACTCTTAATTGAGTCAGGCGTAGATTCATCAAAAATACGATTGTACCCATATGCAAGTTGATCTAAGTCGCTATTAATACCTAACGGAATTTCATTTTCAGCAGAACGAGTTTCTACGTCGCTATCTGCAAATGTTAAGTGGTAAGTAAAAGGAGCATGATTAACACCGGCAGTTAAATAATAGCTTTGAATTATAGGCACTATCCCTAAATCAGTTTTAATGCGGACCCATTCACCTCTAAAAAAATAATCTAAATTGTCGTAAATTACGCCAAATTGGTCTGCATGTGCTCTACCTTTTGTTTTTACCGAGCTGGCACTTTTTGTAAAATTAAGGCTATTAAGCACATTTTCTAGCTGTCTTATCTCATCAATATCAAGCTTGATATTCCCATTATAACGGGAAACTCTAAATTCTAAGTTTTCAATATTAATCTTACCAATGAACCCTAAAAGGTTATCAACTTCAAAGCCCGTTCTTAAGGCGCCTATCCCTATATCACCCGACTCTTCACCATAGTAACCTTCAAAGCTCAAATCAAAGTTTTCTGCACCAAATTTATAAACAGCATCTATGCCATTAAATGTTTTAAATAAATAAGTATCATAAACTTGTTGAGGTGGATTGATCCATGGGTACGCAAAACCAACATCCGAAAAGTCACTCATAGTAAAAAAAGGTGTGCGTAATTTTCCGAGTTTTATCTGAATATTATCAGTTGGCCTATATGTTAAATATAACCACTCTAACCCTGAGTTGTCAGAAGCTGTTGTGTTATTGCTTCTTAGCAAAACTTGGGCTGTTGCAGACCACTTATCATCAAATTGATACTCGCCTTGGAATCCAATTAAACTAGATGGAGAAAATTTAATACTGTCTTCATATCCCTTAAATTCGACATTTTTTTCGTCTAAGTAACCACCAATAACTCGAGCATAACCAGAAAATTCTAACTCATCAGAAAAAGCTGAAAAATGAGTAAGCATAGTGGTAAAAAGTAAGCACCAAGATATTTTATATCGCATCAGAGAAAATTAAATCCTTTGTTGAATTATGCAAAGTACAATGAAGATTAATTATGCTAACAAGGAAATAATTCACCAGTTCGGATAATCAATTATTTAATTATTTTAAGTAGCGCTCTTTACCGCGACCTAGGATTAATGATTATAGTCAATGAATTACATGTTGGCACAATATATGTGTTCTATAAGAGTATTAAGTACCTAGTTAACACTGTTTTCACCTCAATCCCATTCAGTATTATTGAGATAGAGCTTAAATATATTTATATAGATACTTATCAACTAAGTAGGGGATCAAACTGATTCTTAATTTATCTCGTCCACCGAGATTGAGTGCTTAATATAAGTGTTTGGTAGGGTGTAAATTAGCTAAATTATAATGCGATATGTGAGTAACTCACCACATTTTACTTTTCTGAAGACGTAAAAAAGCCCGACTATTTCTAGTCGGGCTCTCTACAATTTGAAGCCTGGTAGTGTCGTAGTGCCCACAGCGGTGGAGAGCCACATAGCAAATGCTACACTCTCTTTGTGTCGCGATATGAGTATGTGTTAATTGCGCACATTTCACTTTTCTGCAGACGTAAAAAAGCCCGAATCGTTAGATTCGGGCTCTCTACAATTTGAAGCCTGGTAATGTCCTACTTTCACATAGCAAATGCTACACTATCATCGGCGCTGTTTCGTTTCACTACTGAGTTCGGCATGGAGTCAGGTGGGTCCAAAACGCTATTGTCACCAAGCAAATTTGGGCGTTAATTCGTATCTCTACGCACTAACTGAATTTGGAAAATATCTGATAATATTTTTTAAGTCTTTCTAAGTAATATCTACTTTAGTTATATTAACTTCTGTCTAAACTGTCGCATAAAACGCGTTTGGCGTTGTATGGTTAAGCCTCACGGGTAATTAGTACAAGTTAGCTTAATGGCTCACACCACTTCCACATCTTGCCTATCAACGTTGTAGTCTTCAACGGCCCTTCAGAGACTTTAAAAGTCTAGTGAGAACTCATCTCGAGGCCTGCTTCGCGCTTAGATGCTTTCAGCGCTTATCAGTTCCGAACGTAGCTACCGGGCAATGCCATTGGCATGACAACCCGAACACCAGCGGTTCGTTCACTCCGGTCCTCTCGTACTAGGAGCAACCCCTCTCAATTCTCAAACGCCCACGGCAGATAGGGACCGAACTGTCTCACGACGTTCTAAACCCAGCTCGCGTACCACTTTAAATGGCGAACAGCCATACCCTTGGGACCGACTTCAGCCCCAGGATGTGATGAGCCGACATCGAGGTGCCAAACACCGCCGTCGATATGAACTCTTGGGCGGTATCAGCCTGTTATCCCCGGAGTACCTTTTATCCGTTGAGCGATGGCCCTTCCATTCAGAACCACCGGATCACTATGACCTACTTTCGTACCTGCTCGACGTGTCTGTCTCGCAGTTAAGCTGGCTTCTACCATTACACTAACCGTACGATGTCCGACCGTACTTAGCCAACCTTCGTGCTCCTCCGTTACTCTTTAGGAGGAGACCGCCCCAGTCAAACTACCCACCAGGCACTGTCCGTAACCCCGATTCAGGGGCCAACGTTAGAACATCAAAACTACAAGGGTGGTATTTCAAGGTTGACTCCACAACAACTAGCGTCGCTGCTTCAAAGTCTCCCACCTATCCTACACATGTAGGTTCAATGTTCAGTGCCAAGCTGTAGTAAAGGTTCACGGGGTCTTTCCGTCTAGCCGCGGGTACACAGCATCTTCACTGCGATTTCAATTTCACTGAGTCTCGGGTGGAGACAGCGTGGCCATGGTTACACCATTCGTGCAGGTCGGAACTTACCCGACAAGGAATTTCGCTACCTTAGGACCGTTATAGTTACGGCCGCCGTTTACCGGGGCTTCGATCAAGAGCTTCTCCCTAAGGATAACCCCATCAATTAACCTTCCGGCACCGGGCAGGTGTCACACCGTATACGTCATCTTGCGATTTTGCACAGTGCTGTGTTTTTAATAAACAGTCCCAGCCACCTGGTCACTGCGGCTCCCGTCCGCTTAGAGAGCAAGTCTCATCACAGATAGGAGCGTACCTTCTCCCGAAGTTACGGTACGATTTTGCCTAGTTCCTTCACCCGAGTTCTCTCAAGCGCCTTAGTATTCTCTACCTGACCACCTGTGTCGGTTTGGGGTACGATTCCATATAATCTGAAGCTTAGAGGCTTTTCCTGGAAGTATGGCATCAACAACTTCATCACCTTAGTGACTCGTCTCGTGTCTCAGTCTTAATAGCAACCCGGATTTACCTAAGTCGCCAACCTACTCACTTTCACATGGACTACCAACGCCATGCTTGTTTAGCCTGCTCCGTCCCCCCATCGCAATTATATCGAGTACAGAAATATTAATCTGTTTCCCATCGACTACGCCTTTCGGCCTCGCCTTAGGGGTCGACTTACCCTACCCTGATTAACATGGGATAGGAACCCTTGGTCTTCCGGCGTGGGAGTTTTTCACTCCCATTATCGTTACTCATGTCAGCATTCGCACTTCTGATACGTCCAGCATACCTCCCGGTACACCTTCAACCGCTTACAGAACGCTCCCCTACCACTCAGAATAAATTCTGAATCCGCAGCTTCGGTGCATAGTTTAGCCCCGTTACATCTTCCGCGCAGACCGACTCGACCAGTGAGCTATTACGCTTTCTTTAAAGGATGGCTGCTTCTAAGCCAACCTCCTGGCTGTCTGGGCCTTTCCACATCGTTTCCCACTTAACTATGACTTTGGGACCTTAGCTGGCGGTCTGGGTTGTTTCCCTCTTCACGACGGACGTTAGCACCCGCCGTGTGTCTCCCGGATATTACTTTACGGTATTCGGAGTTTGCAAAGGGTTGGTAAGTCGGGATGACCCCCTAGCCTTAACAGTGCTCTACCCCCGTAAGTATTCGTCCGAGGCTCTACCTAAATAGATTTCGGGGAGAACCAGCTATCTCCCGGTTTGATTAGCCTTTCACTCCTAGCCACAGGTCATCCCCTAACTTTTCAACGTTAGTGGGTTCGGTCCTCCAGTTGATGTTACTCAACCTTCAACCTGCCCATGGCTAGATCACCGGGTTTCGGGTCTATACCTTGCAACTAGTCGCCCAGTTAAGACTCGGTTTCCCTACGGCTACCCTATTCGGTTAACCTCGCTACAAAATATAAGTCGCTGACCCATTATACAAAAGGTACGCAGTCACCCAACAAGTGGGCTCCTACTGCTTGTACGTACACGGTTTCAGGTTCTATTTCACTCCCCTCACAGGGGTTCTTTTCGCCTTTCCCTCACGGTACTGGTTCACTATCGGTCAGTTGGGAGTATTTAGCCTTAGATGATGGTCCACCTATATTCAGTCAAAGTTTCACGTGCTCCGACCTACTCGATTTCACTTAAAATGTCTTTTCATGTACGGGACTATCACCCTGTATCGTGGCACTTTCCAGAGCCTTCCATTAACACATAATAAGCTTAAGGGCTGTTCCGATTTCGCTCGCCGCTACTTTCGGAATCTCGGTTGATTTCTTTTCCTACGGGTACTTAGATGTTTCAGTTCTCCGCGTTCGCCTCGTTAACCTATGTATTCAGTTAACGATACCTGCAAGCAGGTGGGTTTCCCCATTCGGAAATCCTAGTCTCAAGCGCTTTTTACTAGCTTGACTAGGCTTATCGCAAGTTAATACGTCCTTCATCGCCTCCAACTGCCAAGGCATCCACCGTGTACGCTTAGTCACTTAACCATACAACCCAAACGGGTCTTTGTTTTGTGACAGTTTAACTTCGCCAGAAGTCAATATTGAATACTAAAGTAGATACCAATCAATCAACTCATAAGAGTTAATTAAATGGCACTGAATGGTACTGCTACCATTCTTTTTTTACTTTTGAAAACTCTTGATAAATACAATGTATTCATCAGAATTTTATTATCAGCTTTTCCAAATTTTTAAAGAGCAAGAGATACAAAACCTCTCAAAATTAAACACACTCTATTCTCAGGCGGTTAATGGCCCGATAAAGAATATTTATTTTTAAGAAGTAAAAGTGGTGGAGCTAAGCAGGATCGAACTGCTGACCTCCTGCGTGCAAGGCAGGCGCTCTCCCAGCTGAGCTATAGCCCCACATATGCTGGTACTTACTGTTTTAACCATCTTCTTGATTAGACAAGAAGTGGTGGGTCTGAGTAGATTTGAACTACCGACCTCACCCTTATCAGGGGTGCGCTCTAACCAGCTGAGCTACAGACCCAAAACAATAAGTGTTGTTCTCTTTACAATAACAATCATCTGTGTGGACACTACGAACAAATAAGTTCTAAATCGTATAAGGAGGTGATCCAGCCCCAGGTTCCCCTAGGGCTACCTTGTTACGACTTCACCCCAGTCATGAATCACTCCGTGGTAAACGTCCTCCCGAGGGTTAGACTATCTACTTCTGGAGCAACCCACTCCCATGGTGTGACGGGCGGTGTGTACAAGGCCCGGGAACGTATTCACCGCGTCATTCTGATACGCGATTACTAGCGATTCCGACTTCATGGAGTCGAGTTGCAGACTCCAATCCGGACTACGACGCACTTTAAGTGATTCGCTTACTCTCGCGAGTTCGCAGCACTCTGTATGCGCCATTGTAGCACGTGTGTAGCCCTACACGTAAGGGCCATGATGACTTGACGTCGTCCCCACCTTCCTCCGGTTTATCACCGGCAGTCTCCTTAGAGTTCTCAGCATTACCTGCTAGCAACTAAGGATAGGGGTTGCGCTCGTTGCGGGACTTAACCCAACATCTCACAACACGAGCTGACGACAGCCATGCAGCACCTGTATCAGAGCTCCCGAAGGCACCAAACCATCTCTGGTAAGTTCTCTGTATGTCAAGTGTAGGTAAGGTTCTTCGCGTTGCATCGAATTAAACCACATGCTCCACCGCTTGTGCGGGCCCCCGTCAATTCATTTGAGTTTTAACCTTGCGGCCGTACTCCCCAGGCGGTCTACTTAATGCGTTAGCTTTGAAAAACAGAACCGAGGCTCCGAGCTTCTAGTAGACATCGTTTACGGCGTGGACTACCGGGGTATCTAATCCCGTTTGCTCCCCACGCTTTCGTACATGAGCGTCAGTGTTGACCCAGGTGGCTGCCTTCGCCATCGGTATTCCTTCAGATCTCTACGCATTTCACCGCTACACCTGAAATTCTACCACCCTCTATCACACTCTAGTTTGCCAGTTCGAAATGCAGTTCCCAGGTTGAGCCCGGGGCTTTCACATCTCGCTTAACAAACCGCCTGCGTACGCTTTACGCCCAGTAATTCCGATTAACGCTCGCACCCTCCGTATTACCGCGGCTGCTGGCACGGAGTTAGCCGGTGCTTCTTCTGTCAGTAACGTCACAGCTAACGGGTATTAACCGTTAACCTTTCCTCCTGACTGAAAGTGCTTTACAACCCGAAGGCCTTCTTCACACACGCGGCATGGCTGCATCAGGCTTGCGCCCATTGTGCAATATTCCCCACTGCTGCCTCCCGTAGGAGTCTGGGCCGTGTCTCAGTCCCAGTGTGGCTGATCATCCTCTCAAACCAGCTAGGGATCGTCGCCTTGGTGAGCCATTACCTCACCAACTAGCTAATCCCACTTGGGCCAATCTAAAGGCGAGAGCCGAAGCCCCCTTTGGTCCGTAGACATTATGCGGTATTAGCAGTCGTTTCCAACTGTTGTCCCCCACCTCAAGGCATGTTCCCAAGCATTACTCACCCGTCCGCCGCTCGTCAGCAAAGTAGCAAGCTACTTTCTGTTACCGCTCGACTTGCATGTGTTAGGCCTGCCGCCAGCGTTCAATCTGAGCCATGATCAAACTCTTCAATTAAAAAGTTTTATGTCTTTCGACAGCTCAATGAATTCTGAATTTTTGTTTTTGTTGCCAAAAACGAATTGACTGTGCGTTATTATTTTCACTTTTAAAAAGTAAAATCAAAACAGCTCAAGGCTGAATCTTTTAATAACATATGGTCACTCAGTTTCAATTGAGACTCTAATTTGTTTGCCTCGCTACCGAAGTAGCTTGGCTGTTAGAACTCAATCTGTACGAGTGCCCACACAGATGATTGCTTTATATTGTTAAAGAACGTTTTGAGTCACTTTAGCGTCTCAAGGGATGCGAATAATACACCCTTTATTTTTCGAGTCAACACTTTGTTTTAAACTTTCTTTCGACAATTTAAAACCGAAGTTTTATTTAACTCTCTGAGTAGTTCATGCCTCGCTATGCTTCAGCGTTTCCCGTCTCAGTGGGGTCGCATTATAGGGAGAACAGATTTTTACGCAAGTACTTTTTTAAAGAAAAAGTAAAAAAAGATGCTGTTCGGTCAGTATCTGAACTAAACCCCCTGAAACTGATAGTTTTGTAACCAAACGGTGCCTTTTATGGTACAAAAATAACCTTGCTGATACACTCAAAGCTAATAACTATTATCTAAAAGGTACTAAATATGGCAATCCGTTCTTATAAAGGTGTAACTCCTTCGTTTAATTCGTCTGTTTATATTGATGAGTCATCAGTTTTGGTTGGTGATATTACTTTAGGTGATAATAGTAGTGTTTGGCCTTTGGTAGCTGCCCGAGGCGATGTTAACTATATACGTATTGGTAAACGCTCCAATATACAAGATGGCAGTGTATTGCATTTATCTCGTGCAACTAAAAGCAATCCAGATGGTTATCCACTTATTATAGGTGACGATGTAACTGTAGGTCATAAGGTAATGCTGCACGGATGTATATTAGGAAACCGTATACTTGTAGGTATGGGCGCTATTATTATGGATAACGTGGTTGTTGAAGATGATGTAATTATAGGTGGGGGATCTTTGGTACCACCAAACAAACGCTTAGAGTCTGGTTACTTATATGTAGGGAGTCCGGCTAAGCAAGCCCGCCCTCTAACGGAGCAAGAACTTGCCTTTTTAAAAATATCTGCCGATAACTACGTATCACTTAAAGATGAGTACTTAGCTGAAATAGCTAATTTAAGTTAATAAGCTTACTTCAATTTGGCCTGCCGAGTTATAGCTCTCTTCTTCGATAAGCTCCTCGGCACGTTCTTCGTAATCAAAACGATACTTTTCAAAATACTCTGTTGCATGGCTTTCGTCTGTTAATTTAAGTGTATTTACTTCTATTACACACTCCACCAGCATGCCACTAACTTGTGCAAAAAATACTAACTGATGATCGGGCTCTCTAAACTCTAGCCTATCTATAAATTGTATTGCCTGATTCATTTAAGCGTTCCTTGTTTGAGCGCATCAACGACGGGAAGTATTTTTGGCATTTTATTACGCCATACATAATATGCTTGAGCAGCTTGGCCAACTAACATGCCACTGCCATCTAAAAGCTTAGCGTTAATATTATGCTGTGCAACCCAATTCATAAAAATGGTATTTTGCAGTGAATAAAACATGTCATAAGCGACTTCACAGTTAGTTATGTGTTTTTTATCAAGTGCTGGAAGTTCGTTATTCATACTGCTAGAGGTAGAGTTTATAATTAGTGAGTAATCGCTTACTGGTAAATCATCAAAACCAAAACCAGATACTGGTCCATATTGGGTAAACAGCTCTGCGAGTTCTATGGCTTTTTGTGCTGTGCGATTAACTATTATTATTTCCTGAGGGTTATGCTCTAACAAAGGCAAAATAACCCCTCGAGCAGCACCGCCCGCACCTATGATTAAAATGCGTTTATTAGTTATGGCTACTTCATTAGCGAGTAAATCATTTACAAAGCCCACACCATCGGTGTTATCACCGAGTAATGAGCCATCATTTCGTTTTTTTAATGTATTAACAGCCCCTACTATTTTGGCTAATGGGGTAAGCTCATCAGCCATTGCATAAGCTTGCTCTTTAAATGGCATTGTAACGTTAGCACCCACACCGCCTTGCTCAAAAAAAGACAATACTGTTTTTTCAAAGTTATCGATAGGTGCTAATATTGCGCGATAGTCGATTTGCTCACCCAGTGATACAGCAAATTGTTTATGTATCGCGGGGGATTTTGAATGTTTAATTGGATTTCCAAAAACCGCATATTTGTCCATTTTAAAGCAACCTCTTTGCAGCTATAAACTGCCTATTAACAATGATAAGTAATATGATTAAACGACTTTTTTCTAAATCTAAGCCGGCTCCCGAGCAACAGGCTCCTACTCCTGAAAAAACACCGTATGAAATAATAGGTGGAGAGAAAGGGGCGCGAGCTATCTCCAATCGATTCTACGACATAATGGAGTCAGATGAATACGCTAAACCGTTATATGATATGCATCCTCTGCCATTAGATCGAATTCGCCAAGTATTTTTTGAATTTTTATCTGGTTGGTTAGGCGGGCCAAACCTATTTACTGAAAAACATGGCCAGCCAATGCTACGTAAAAGACATATGCCTTTTACTGTAGATAAAGCATTGCGCGATCAATGGATGTACTGCATGAATAAAACGCTGGATATAGAAATAGACAATCCGTTGTTACGTGAAGGCTTAAAGCAATCATTCTCTCAACTAGCAACGCACATGATCAATCAGCATTAAATTTGTATTTAGCCACAATGCAAAAAGGCGCTAATTAGCGCCTTTTTGATTATTGTTTAATTTTTATAATTGCCACTCTCTAGCTATCAGCTCACTTGGTTGACTCGTTAACCACTCTTGCGGGCGTAAGTAATACTGATATAGATTAGCTTCTGGGCTACTTGGCTCTGGTTTGTAGTTATATTCCCAGCGTGCAAGTGGTGGCATAGACATTAATATAGACTCAGTGCGCCCGCCACTTTGTAATCCAAATAAAGTGCCCCTATCCCATACTAAATTAAACTCAACGTAGCGCCCGCGACGATAAAGCTGAAAATCACGTTGTTGCTCTGTGTATTCGTCATTTTTGCGACGTTCAATAATAGGTAAATAAGCATCTAAAAAGCCATTACCCACCGATTGCATAAACGCAAAGCTTTGCTCAAACCCTAGCTCATTCAAATCATCAAAAAATAGTCCACCCACGCCACGTGTTTCATCGCGGTGTTTGAGATAAAAATATTCATCGCACCATGTTTTATATTTTGGATAAACTTCACTACCAAATGGCGCACAAATGTCGTGAGCAACTTGATGCCAATGCTGTACGTCTTCTAATACTGGATAAAAAGGAGTGAGATCAAACCCGCCACCAAACCACCATATTGGCTCTTCGCCTTCTTTTTCGGCTATAAAAAAGCGCACATTGGCGTGACTTGTTGGTACATGAGGGTTTTTAGGGTGAATAACTAACGACACACCACACGCATGAAAGCTGCGTCCTGCAAGCTCTGGTCTGTGCGCTGTTGCCGAACCTGGCATTGAAGCGCCAAATACATGAGAGTAATTAACTCCGCCTTGCTCTATTACAGTGCCATTAGTGGTTACGCGTGTACGACCACCACCACCTTCTGCTCGCTGCCAGTTATCTTCTATAAATTTAGCACTGCCATCTGCAGCCTCCAAACCTTGGCAAATAGTGTCTTGCAAAGCCATAAAGTATGCTTTTACTTGATTTAATAATTCGCTTTGCATATTAACCTCTAAATATTTTGCCAGTCATGGCGTCTTTTATTGTGCTTGGTTGAGTATTACCACCTAACGGCTCGTCAACGTAAAAGCCAACTTGTTCTGCAAATTGCGCTTTGGCTTGCTCAATACTAATTACCGTTTCTTGACCGGTTAAGTTTGCACTGGTTGATACCAGTGGCTTACCAAACTCTTGGCACAAACGCTTTACTGTTGGATGGTTTGTTACTCTTACCGCGATGGTATCAAACTGCCCTGTGAGCCATTTAGGCGTATTTTTAGATGCAGGCATAACCCATGTAATTGCAGCAGGCCAACTCGAAAAAATATCAGCGCGTTTATCCATTGGTATTTTTGCATCATCTACGTATTTTAATAATTGTCCGTAGTTATCAGCGATTAAAATAAGCCCTTTTTCAACCGGGCGCTGCTTAATAGCTAATAGTGCTTCAACGGCTTGTTGATTATCTGGATCACAACCTAAACCATATACAGCTTCTGTTGGGTATAAAATAACTTCGCCTTGCGTTAAGCATGTTATTGCAGTGGGCGTATTTGAAAGGTCTGACAAAGTAGTCTCCAGATATAATTAAACGTTATTCAGTTGGGGTGAGCTTATGCATGCAGCTTTTTTGTGGGCATTGCAATAATATGCCGTTTGCCATATTTCTTTCTATGACGATAGGCCAGTCACATTCAGGACACGGATGTTCAACCGGTTTATTATTAAGCGTGTATTTACAACTTGGGTAGCAATCACAAGAATAAAATACTTTACCAAACTTATTACTGCGCGCGACTAAATGACCTTTTTTGCATTTAGGGCAACTAGGCAAAGTATCTTCGCTTTGCTTTTCTTCATTTTCGTTAGCAATATAATGACACTCTGGATAACCCGTACACCCAATAAACATACCATAGCGGCCATTTTTAACCACCAGCGGTTTGCTACACTCAGGACATGCTGAATCTTCTAATATCTTGATTTCGTTACTGTCGTGATGTGCCAGCGGCCTAATAAAGTCGCATTTTGGATAACTTGCGCATCCTAAAAAAGGGCCTGATTTACTATTGCGGATCACTAACTCTGAACCACACTGTGGGCATATCTCGTATTCTTTTTCGAGGGCGTGCTTGTTCGCCGAGAAAAGCGAATGGTCGATTTTACTCATGGTGATCCTAATAGGTTGGTGAATTTTCGCCTAATATACCCAAACCACTTAAAGATACAAGCAATGCCGTGCTTATCCTTTTAAGTAATTTGAGTACAATTAAGATAATTATCTCTAATGAAGAAGTTCGCTGGGTTCATCAAAAATCAAATCTTCCATTTGCTCATATGCCTCTTCAGAGCCAGGAACGTTAAACAAGATCATAAGTACAATCCATTTTAAGTCTTCTAGGCTTATAGATGGTTTATCGAGAGAGGCTAAACAGTCCATTACCATTTCACGTGTTACATTGTTAATTACGCCTATTTGTTCAATAAACATTAAAAAGCCACGACACTCAGCGCTGAGCCTTTGGCATTCACTATCGGTAAATATACGCACAGCATCTTTAGGGTTAGCAATAAGATAAGGAGACTCATCGCTGTGTTGTAAATCGGCTAGTTGCTCTAACCAATCAAGAGCTTTAAATATCTCAGGCTTATTAAAGCCCGCACGCAGTAGCTCATCGGTTAACTCATTTTGCTCTGCAAATATATCCGCTTCGCTATGAATGTAATTTTCAAAAAGATACAAAAGAATATCAAACATATTACCTTCCTGCGCTTAACTTGATGTAACCATCTAACACTCGCTCAATCTGATCGTCTAATTCTAAATCGAGCAACCTACTGAGTACTTTATCTATTGGCCACTGCGCACGACGCACAATGTCATCTACACTGGTTACTTCAAAGCCAATACTATTTAAAACCTCACATTGAGAATTGGCTTGAATCGGCTGCTCTTTATTACATACATTATTGTCGTAAGTGAAACTCACCTCATCAAGAATGTCAGCCACGTTTTCTACCAGCTTAGCACCTTGCTTTATTAAAAAGTGGCTTGCCTGCGCTAACGGGTTTTTAATAGAACCCGGTACTGCAAATACCTCTTTATTTTGTTCAAGCGCATAGCGTACTGTAATTAACGAACCACTTTTAATTTCAGCTTCAACAATAAGCACTCCTAACGATAATCCAGAAATAATACGATTACGGCGCGGAAAGTTGTGCGCATGAGCAGCTGTGCCTGGTAAAAACTCACTCACCAGCAAACCGCTTTCTAAAACTTGGTCTGTTAATAGTTTATGGCGTTTGGGATAGTAAATATCAACCCCAGTACCAAGCACCGCTATGGTTTTACCTGTACCAGCAAGAGAGCCTTTATGTGCTGCACCATCTATTCCCCGCGCCATACCTGAAGTAACCGTAATACCCGCCAAAGTTAACTCGTATGCAAATTCTGAGGCTATTTCAAGCCCGGTAGGTGTAGCATTACGGCTGCCAACAATTGCAATTTGTGGAGTTGATAATAACGAGACATCTCCCCTGCAAAATAGTAATAAAGGCGCACTGGCAATCTGCCGGAGATCTTCTGGGTAAAGCGGATCAAAAATACAGACAACAGTAATGTTGTTAAGCGCTATTAATTGCTCATAATGACTGACTTGTTGCCAATTGGTGTTGAGTAAATTGCTCGCTTGATTAGCGGTTAACCCAAGCTGTAAAAGCTTGTCATGAGATAAGTCGAATAACGACCCAAGGGAATAGTTTGTAGATAGTGCTAAAAGGGTTTTTATACCCAACCCTTTACACATATAAAAGGCAAGCCAGTGGGCTAGCTTGCCAGATGACTGATCCATGCTCTCTCCTAGAGCACCGACTCGCTACTTCTTAATGAATAACTGCAATATCTCCAATGCGAATTGGGTGCTGGTTTTTAGTAATTAATGCATAACTTACTTTGTCATACACTTTAAAGACAATTAGCTCACCAACTTTTTCTTTAGGCATGGTCCACGTTGTGTTTTGTTCGTCAGACTCATCACCAAATAATTGGCTCACATCAGATAAAAGCTTCTCATATTTACTAGAATCTTCTGGGTAACGAGGGCCACGAGGACCATCAATAACCGTTGGCGATTGACGCTCTAGATCTAATACATGACCCGCTTCTATATTTTGTTCACTGCCTAAGTTTAGCACCACAACATCCATTGTGCTGAATTCTCTAACTTCGCGTGGTGAAGCAATAATATTACCTGTTACAGGTTCTGAAGGACGGTGTATATCAAAGTACGCAGGAAGCATTTGGCCTTCCATTGCCGGCATTAAAAAGTCACCTTGCTGAATTTCTCGTTTAACAGACTCAACACGTAATGATGAAGGCACGCCATTTTTCTCATCGCCCGCTCTAAAAGCACGTGCTATACCCACATAAGATGCACGCGTTGCTAACACTTCACCGGTTAAATCAGTGTAGGGGTCACCTTTATGGTAAATAGCATATGCTTTATGTACTTGTAAGTCGCCTTTAACATATAAAATATGGCCTAGCGTTTGTGTTTTAGTATTTTCGTTTGCACCTAAAATATAAGGTTTACCTTTAATATCGTCACTGTTCATTGCTTGCTCGTAACTGATATAAGGTTTGATCATTTCAAGCGGCAAAGTAGTAATAGCATCACGCCCTTTTGGTGTAATACGACCCTGAGGAGATAGCTTTCTATATCCTTTATTGATCACTAAACGTGGGTTTCCATCTGCATCGTATATCAACGCTAATGCATCACCGGGGTAAATTAGGTGTGGGTTGTCAATTTGTGGATTCATTTGCCAAAGTTCAGGCCATAGCCAAGGCTCATCTAAATAGATGCCAGAAATATCCCAAAGTGTATCGCCTTTTTTTACAACATACTGTTTTGGTGCGTCTTTTTTTATTTTAAGTACATCAGCAACTGCGGGAAACGCAGCGCTTAACGTAAGCATGATTGCAAGTAGTGGAGATTTCATCGAGCTTCCTTGTATTGTTTTTTCATTATTATTGCCCAAAACCTGTTAAAGGTGAACGCGAATGGCTAAAATAAGAGCATACAATACCCTAAATTAAGCACAAGTGAAAAAGGTAACTATGGCTAGGTTAGAAGTTTTAAGATTTCCAGATGAACGTTTACGTACTGTAGCAAAAGATGTTGTACAAGTTGACGACACAGTACGCCAAATTGTAAAAGACATGCTAGAGACAATGTACGATGAAAATGGCATTGGTCTTGCGGCCACGCAAGTAAATATTCATCAAAGAATCGTTGTTATTGATGTATCAGAAGAGCGCAATGAGCCACTGGTATTAATTAATCCACAAATCATTAAAAAAGACGGCTCTACCGTTAGCGAAGAAGGCTGTTTATCAGTACCTAACTCGTATGCAAAAGTAGATCGCGCAGAAACAGTAACAGTCGCTGCACTTAACGAAAACGGTGAAGAATTTGTACTAGATGCAGATGAATTATTGGCTATTTGTATTCAACATGAACTAGATCACCTTCAAGGTAAGCTATTCATTGATTACTTATCTCCATTAAAACGCCAACGTATTCGTAAAAAGCTTGAAAAAGAAGCCAAGTTTGCAGAACAGTAATAAGCACCTTAGGAAAACTCAGTGACTCAACCATTACGCATTATATTTGCCGGTACGCCGGACTTTGCCGCACGTCATTTACAAGCGCTGATACAAAGCGAACACCAAATAGTGGGTGTATATAGCCAGCCAGATCGCCCTGCAGGTCGTGGTAAAAAATTAAAAGCCAGTGAAGTGAAAGAGCTAGCGCTTGAGCACAACTTACCGGTTTTTCAGCCACAGTCATTAAAAAATGATGAAGCACTAGCTGAGCTAACAAGCTTAAATGCCGACATTATGATTGTTGTAGCATATGGCTTAATTTTACCTAAAGCTATTTTAGAAGCGCCACGTTTAGGTTGTTTAAATGTGCATGGCTCTATATTACCGCGCTGGCGCGGTGCTGCACCTATTCAACGCGCAATTTGGGCAGGTGATAAACAAACCGGCGTAACAATAATGCAAATGGATGAAGGGCTAGATACCGGCGATATGCTACATATAAGCCGCTGCCCTATTAGCACAACAGAAACTAGCGCAAGCTTATATACAAAGCTTGCTGAGCTAGGTCCAGATGCGTTAATTGAAACCATTAATAAATTAGCTAATGGTGAGATCACCCCTGAACCTCAAAACGATGAACTTGCTAACTACGCTAAAAAGCTTTCTAAAGAGGAAGCTGATATCGACTGGTCCATGAGTGCGCTTCAAATCGAGCGAAACATTCGCTCTTTTAACCCGTGGCCAATGTGCTTTACCCAAATGGGTGGGCAAACAGTAAAGATTCATCAAGCGCAGGTTCTGCTGCAATCAGGTGATCCTGGGCAAATTTTATCAAGCGACAAAAATGGCGTAGTAGTGGCGTGTGGCGAACACGCTTTATGTATTACGCAATTACAGCCGCAAGGTAAAAAACCAATGGCAATTAACGACTTTTTAAATGGTCGTAGTGACTGGGTTACTCCTGGCACAATATTAGGCGAAAACAATGAGTAATGTTCCAAACGTACGAGCGCTTGCCGCTGAAACTTTATATAACGTAGTTGATAAAGGCGCATCGCTTAATCAAGAACTTCCATTTGCAAGCCAAGGCTTGCCGCCTAAAGATAAAGCGTTGCTACAGCAAATTTGTTATGGCGTTTTACGCTACTTACCGAGCCTTGAAAATTACTGCCAACACTTAGTAGAGCAGCCATTAAAAGGTAAACGTAGAATATTTCAGTTTTTATTATACGTAGGTATTTATCAACTGCAGCATATGCGCGTACCACCTCATGCTGCCATTTCAGAAACAGTTAACGCACTGGCTCAACTACGCGCTTTAGGATTAAAAGGGCTGATAAACGCCATTTTACGTAGCTTTCAGCGTCAACAAGCTGAGCTTGAAGAAAAAGCGAAACTTATTCCGGTATGTTTATACAACCATCCAAATTGGTTTATTAAACAGGTGCAAACAGCCTACCCAGATAGCTGGGAAGCACTACTTGAAGAAAACCAGCAACAAGCGCCAATGTGGCTTCGTGTCAATCAAGCCCAATTTAGCACGCAAGAATACAGCGACATGCTTAGCGCTAACGATATTGAACACACCTTAAACCCTGATTTTATTGATGGGATTAAGCTTGCCAAACCACG
Organism: Pseudoalteromonas sp. LC2018020214; assembly: GCF_016598755.1. Classification (NCBI taxonomy): domain Bacteria; kingdom Pseudomonadati; phylum Pseudomonadota; class Gammaproteobacteria; order Alteromonadales; family Pseudoalteromonadaceae; genus Pseudoalteromonas; species Pseudoalteromonas sp. LC2018020214. The sequence goes on along the minus strand of NZ_CP066804.1, from coordinate 24,689 downwards.
TGATGTATTTTCGTTACCTGAGTTTGATACAGGTGCATGTTCAGTACAAGATGCTGCAGCACAGTTAGCAGCCCGCTTTTTAGAACCTAAAGCAGACGACTATATTTTGGATGCCTGCGCAGCCCCTGGCGGTAAAACATGTCATATTTTAGAGCTTGCTGATGCAGATGTACTTGCACTAGATAGCGACTCAACTCGCCTTGAACGTGTTAAGCAAAACTTAACTCGTATTGGCTTAGGTGCAGACCTACAATGTGGCGACGCATCACAACCACATACATGGTGGGATGAAAAATTATTTGATCGTATTTTGCTTGATGTGCCTTGTTCGGCCACTGGCGTAATTCGCCGTCACCCTGATATAAAATGGTTACGTCGCGCATCAGACATCGAAGACTTAGCTAAGTTACAAAGCGATATTCTTGATAGCATTTGGCCACTGTTAAAACCAGGTGGCACATTGGTATATGCTACGTGTTCGGTTCTTCCACAAGAAAACCAACAGCAAGTTGCTAAGTTTTTAGCTAATAACGATGATGTAGAACATATACCTCTACACGAAAACGATACCGTAACAAATCCAGGTTTGCAGTTACTGCCCGGTGAAAGTGATGGATTTTATTACGCTAAGCTAGTTAAAAAAGCCTAATAGCCGTACACTAAATAGTTAGCCATTTATGAAACATTAAATGGCTATTTTTTTAATTAAATTATGATCAATACCACGGGTAAATAATGAAAATAATTATACTCGGTGCCGGGCAAGTTGGTGCTACGCTTGCTGAAAACTTAGTTGGCGAACAAAACGAAATTACCGTTGTTGATATAGACGGTAACCGATTACGTGAACTTCAAGATAAGTACGACTTACAAGGGGTTATGGGCCACAGCGCGCATCCTGATGTATTACGCCGTGCAGGTGCTGAAGATGCCGATATGATTATAGCGGTAACCAGTTCAGATGAAGTGAACATGGTTGCATGCCAAGTGGCATACAGTATTTTTAAAACGCCCACTAAAATCGCCCGCATTCGCTCAGAGCAATATTTAAAATACCGCGAAAAACTTTTTCAAAACGATGATTTACCAATCGATCATTACATTGCTCCCGAAGCACTGGTCACTAAGTATATTCGCCGTTTAATTGACTACCCTGGTGCCCTGCAAGTATTGCAGTTTGCTGATGGCATGCTCTCGTTAGTAGCCGTAAAAGCTTACTATGGCGGTTTACTTGTAGGTTATGCGTTATCTGCACTTAAAGAACACATCCCTAATGTAGAGACTCGTGTTGCCGCTATTTATCGTCAAGGTAAAGCAATAAAACCATTGGGTACCACCGTTATTGAAGCTGATGACGAAGTATTCTTCATTGCCGCTACAAAACATATACGCGCAGTAATGAACGAGCTACAAAAACTTGAACGTTCTTACAAAAAAATTATGATAGCTGGTGGCGGTAACATTGGGGCAGGCCTTGCCCGCTCACTTGAAAAAAACCACACCGTTAAATTAATTGAACGCAGTAAAGAACGTGCCGAGCAACTCTCAGAAATGCTCGATAATACGGTCGTTTTTTGTGGTGACGCATCTGATCAAGAACTGCTCTCAGAAGAGCATATTGAACAAGTAGATGTGTTTATTGCCGTAACCAATGACGATGAAGCAAACATTATGTCAGCCATGCTTGCAAAACGTATGGGCGCACAAAAAACCATGGTGCTTATCCAGCGTGGTGCTTACGTTGATTTGGTACAAGGCGGCGAAATAGATATTGCCATATCGCCACAACAAGCAACTATATCAGCGTTATTAACGCACGTACGCCGTGGTGATATTGTTAATGTGTATTCACTGCGTAAAGGTGCGGCAGAAGCCATAGAAGCGGTAGCTCATGGTGATGAAAACACATCTAAAGTGGTTGGTCGTGCGATTGCCGACATAAAACTTCCTGCAGGTACAACTATTGGCGCAATAGTACGTAATGACGATGTACTGATAGCCCACGACGATACAATTATTATGTCGGGCGATCATGTCATTATGTTTTTAATCGACAAAAAACATATTACCGTTGTAGAAAAACTATTCCAAGTAAGTGCTATATTCCTTTAACTAGTTACGCTAATTAGTTAATTTAAAATACAAAAAAGCCGCTGACTAAGGCGGCTTTAGTGGAGTATCTTCGAATATTGATTACTGTACTTTTGAAAACTCTTCTTTAGAGATTTCACCATTTCCATCAGTATCTAAATCATCAAAAATCTTTACAAGCTGAGTGTTAACCTTTGCTTCTTCCATTGTAATAGCACCGTTACCATCTGCATCAAAAGAGGCAAAATCTACTGCGGCATATGCTGCTGATGAAGATGCTAAAACGATAACTGCAAGTGTTGTATTTAATGTTTTCATAATAATATTCCTAGTAATATGGGAAGTCCTTTTCAAAGATCCCTGACTGTGAAAAATGTTTAATCTGAAAAGATTAATTAGTAATTAGCGAATTCTTCTTTAGAAAGCTCGCCGCTACCATCAGTGTCTAGCTCAATAAATTCAGCCATTAAATCTGTATCGACTGCCGCTTCGCTTGGGCTAATTGTGCCGCTACCATCGATATCAAGGCTGTCAAAATCTGATGCTGCAAATGCAGCTGAAGAAGATGCTAGTACTATAAGTGCTAATGCTTTATTTAAATGCTTCATAACTTAATCCTTCAATGTTCTATCAAAAAAATTGCTTCGTTTAACTTAAAACGTAATTTTTAACTTCCTTGTTATCCTCTTTCGTAAGCTCCCTTGCCTACTTAGGTTGTCTTTGGCAACTCAGGATAAATACTTTTTAATTAAGCTTCTGAAAATTCTTCTTTTGATAACTCACCATTTTGGTCAGTATCAAGCTCAGAAAACATGCTCATTAATTTTGCGTCTACTGATGCTTCTGCTTGGCTAATTGTGCCACTGCCATCTACATCAAGTGTGTCAAAATCTGTTGCTGCAAAAGCGGCTGAAGAAGATGCAATAGCGATAAGTGCTAAAGTTTTATTAATGCTTTTCATAATATGTATCCTTCAAATTTATGTGTGTGCGATTAAGTATTTCACTTTGAATCACGATTTCGTTCAGTACACCCTGACTATTACAACTTAAATGCCAACATTGAAAAGCCATTAACTTTCAATAAGTTAAAAATAAAACGTACAATAAGTAGGAATTTTCAGAGTCATTACTGTTGCCTTTTCGCAACACGCTTTAGAGGTAAAAAACTAAAGTTATTAAAAACAAATAGTTATGTTTATATAAAAAGATACATTTTAAAATATAGAGCTATAAAAGGAGGGATTTTAAAAAATAGTTAAGGTTAATTTTAACGAAGTAGCTATAACAACAAAAAACAAGCCATAATAAAAAACACGTAAAACATTGTTTTATTTGAATAATATTTTTAATTATATAAAAACAAAAAAATACTTTATAAATACCTCACGTAAAACGCCATTTTGTTGCAAATAAGCGAAAAACGATTTATTCAACGGTGGGCTCAAGCGCAGATGGGTCTATAAAATGCTCTTTCATAAAGGTTTTCATTTCATCCTCGCTTGCTAGTAGCTTAATTCCGCAGTGCACACCTGCGACATGCTCTTTAACACTGCAAATTTCACCTTCAAAATCTTTATCACTACTATTGAGTACGACAGTGCATTGCATATCTTTAATACCTTCAGCTTGCTGATCGCCTCTAATATCAAACATTACACCAGTGAGTGAAATATCCTTAATAAGGCCTTCAAGCACTCTATCGTCACTTATTTTTAGCTTTGCAGGTAACAAGGTAGGTATGCGTGTTTGCGAGCGTAGCGCAAATAGCTGCACTTGCTTAGGAAAGTTAATAAAGACGAGTTTAGCGGGATGAGAGGCTACTGACATAATTTGCTGGCGAAACGCAATAACTTGCCCGCCACTGCCTTCAATCAGTGCTCTTACAACAACCATTACACCATCACGTAAATAGTCACTCGCTGCAGGTAAACGCTTAGCATTGGGATAATTTAAAATAATAAACTGTTTATCGAGTAAACCAACTAATTCAGTTTTAACACGCTTACTGCTTGTAGGTGTTAATATTTCTAGGTCAACTAAGCTGCCTACACTTATATGCTTTAGCTTTTCTAAATTTGTTGGCATATCCCTTTCCCAATAGTTCGTAATTTAAAACTTAAGCCGCTCGTTTATCCACGCCAAAAAGTAGGCGTAAATAACACTAATAAAGTAAATATTTCTAAACGACCAAACACCATTGCAATAGTAAGCAACCATTTAGCACCATCGGTTATAGCACCATAATGCGACGCTACATCTCCTAAACCAGGCCCTAAGTTATTTAAACAAGCCGCAGTGGCTGAGAACGCAGTTATGTTATCCATACCCGTGCCCATAAGCGCTAACATAATAATAATAAATACCAGCGCATAAGCAGAGAAAAAACCCCACACAGCTTCTACTACTTTGTCTGGCAACGCCTTACGACCCAGCTTGATTGAATATATAGCCCGTGGGTGCACCAAACGATTAAGCTCACGCACACCCTGCAAGTAAAGTAAGAACACGCGCACTACTTTCATACCACCACCGGTAGAGCCTGCACAGCCACCAATAAAGCTCGAAAATATAAGTAAAATAGGTAAAAACAAAGGCCATGTTGAAAAGTTATCAGTAGCAAAGCCTGCTGTTGTACTCATTGAAACAGCTTGAAATAACGCCTGATCGAGGGTTTCATCGCCATTAGCAAATATTTCGTTAGAGGAAAGTACAGTAAAACAAATAACCACCAGCGCTAATTGAATACACAAAAACACCTTAAACTCTGGATCTCTAATATAAACTTGTATGTTTCGGCTCGCCACTGCGGCGTAATGCAGGGAGAAGTTAACAGCTGCAATAATTAAAAAGAACACACAAATAAAGTTAATTACAGGGCTGTCAAAGTGCCCCATGGAGGCGTCGTAAGTAGAAAAACCACCTATCGCCACCGTTGAGAATGCATGACATATAGCATCAAACCACTCCATTCCTGCAGCCCAATAAGCCAGCATACAAGTAATAGTCAACGACACATAAATATACCAAAGGTGCTTTGCAGTATCGGCAATTCGCGGGGTCATTTTAGAATCTTTTACAGGCCCTGGTATTTCAGCGCGGTACAACTGCATACCACCAACACCTAGCATTGGGAGTATAGCAACAGCGAGTACGATTATACCCATACCGCCAAACCACTGGAGTTGCTGGCGATAAAACAATACCGACTTGGGTAAATACTCAATACCGGTAAGTACTGTAGCGCCGGTGGTTGTTAAGCCAGAAAATGCTTCAAATACCGCATCGGCGAGCGATAAATTAGGTTCTTGTAAAAAGATAAGCGGCAAGGACGCAAACGCCCCAAGTACCAGCCAAAACAAAACAACAATTAAAAAGCCTTCACGTGCTTTTAAATCACCGTTTTCATGGCGGTTTGGGTAATAAGCCATCATGCCAATAACAACACTAAAAATAAATGCTAAAACAAAGGGAACACCACCACCGTCTTTGTATATTAAAGACACCAGTGCCGGAGGCACCATGGTAATACTAAACAGCGCAACAAGTTGGCCAAGAATTTTTATGATGGTACGAAATTGCATTTAGCTTGTCGCTTTTATTATTAGTAAATTCAGGCTGAGTAGTATCAACCAAATTAAATAGGGTCAGTATGCATTATATGCAATTTGTGTAGGTTATTACTCTTTAATAGTTAACTCAACTGCGCCGTGACTTAAATCAAAAATATCTTTGATTGCTTGCTGAGCTTCACGGCTATCGATTGTAATCACCCACTCAATATTAGCAGTAAATTGCTTATCAATATTAAGCACTTGATACTTTGTTTTTAATAACTGCTCAATCGCGCCTTGCATGCTGTACTCGCTACTCCCAGTAATTTCAACGCTGGGAACTTTAAGCACCGTTTGCAATTTTACTAATGCATTATTTAATGAGCCACCATAAGCACGTACTAGCCCGCCGGTGCCTAATTTTATGCCGCCAAAATAACGTGTCACCACGGCAGTGATTTCGCCAAGGCCCGAACCCACCAGCACATTTAACATAGGCTTTCCTGCAGTGCCATTTGGTTCACCATCGTCCGAAAAACCATAAACATGGCTGCCACCGGGGTTGCCTGCCACATGTGCCCAGCAGTTATGGCGTGCATCGCTATACTTTTCTTCAATGCTTTTAATAAATGTTTTTGCTGAATTTAAATCGGGGGTGTGTGCAATGTGGACTATAAACGTACTTTTTTTTATTTCTTCTTGATGAAAAACGTCAGCAGCAGGATATTTATATTCAGACATATTAAAAGCTCAATTAAAAATGGGGCCTAAAGGCCCCGATCATATGCATATTTTAACGTTTATTCGCTAACTCGTCTTTATAGAAATTAATCGAGTTCTAAATTACGCGTCATATTCTCTAGGCTATCTTCGTGAACAATAATGTTATCTTCAATACGAATGCCGCCAAATGGTTTAAATGACTCTACCTTTTCCCAGTTAATAAACTGCTTATTATCGGTTTGCGCTAAATCACTAAGCAGTGAATCAATAAAGTATAAACCTGGCTCAATAGTAAACACTTGGTTTTTTTCGATCAGGCGAGTACAACGCAAGAACGGATGCCCTTCTGGCGATGGTTGATGTGTGCCCTTTTCGTCACTCATAAAACCGCCCATATCATGCACTTGTAAACCTAGGTGATGTCCTAGTCCATGCGGGAAGAAAGTAGATGTAATTTTACGCTCAACAATTTCCTCCGCGGGTAGGTTAACAATTTTAAAGTCACTAAGTATTTGTGCGATACGATTATGACATTCAACGTGTAAATCACCATAAAGCATACCCGGCTTTAAACCTTTACCTAACTCGATTTGTTGAACAGTCATGGCTTGTACAAGCTCAGCAAACTCACCCTGCTTTTTAAAATCATACGTACGAGTAATATCAGCAGCGTAACCATTAAAGTTTGCACCGGCATCAATTAAAAATGAGTTGTGGGTGTGTGGCACTTTTGGATCAAAGTGCGTGTAGTGCAAAATAGCGCAGTTTTCGTTAAGCGCAACAATGTTGCCGTACGGCATTTCATTTTCGCTTTGACGTGTCGCCATTAAGTACGCCTGTTGAATGTCGAACTCGCTACCACCATTAAAGAATGTATCGCGTGCAGCTTTATGCCCATCTACTGCAATACGGTTAGCGTTGCGTAAACATTCAAGTTCGTACTGCGTTTTATAAGCGCGGTGGTAATGAAAATAGTTAAGTACAGGCTCAGGGTTCATAATACTAAAACCAAGAGCTTGCGCTACTTCAATGTATTCACCCATGTAAGCATATTTAGCTTTATCGTATGGTAATAACTTTTCGACTTGATCAGGCTGAAGTAGTAGCTCTATATCAAAGTACTCAGCCCAAAAGTCGCGAGGCTCGTCTGGTACTTTATGCCAAAAATCTACTGGACGATAAAATATTAGCTTTGGTTTGTCGCTGCCATTTACCACAATCCAGCAATGAGGATTGTCAATAACCGGTAACCACGCTTTAAACTGTGGATTAACTTTAAATGGATAATACATATCATCTAAAAACTGGCGCTTAGCTTGGCCTGAATGAATTACTAATCCTTCTAACCCTTCGCTATTACAAATTGTACGAGTACGCTGTTGCAGTGTTGCAATATGTTCGGCGTATAAAACGGCTAATTTATCCATTGTTAATCCATCTGTTAAATTTAACTTGCTATGAGTCTATCACTTATACCAATTGCATTAAATTAATGATCTATTATAGCGATAAGAAAATAGCTTAATAACAAGGCTAAAATTATGATACATAGTTGTTCTATATAAATAATTTTTAACGCAGTTATTGAATTATTTAATACGCTAGAATGATCATGTTTTTAATAAAATTGGTATTACCCTCAGCGCTCAAAAAAGGAGGATATTTAACATGTAAACATCCCCCTTATTAATACCTATACCTATCGTGTTAAGTTATTGGTCGATTGGTATCATATATTCAACCGCCCATTTTCATTTCGAGTAGCGGCGCTAATACATTACCTTCTCGGCCCATTCTTGTATGGTAAACCTGCCTGTACGCAAATACATTTTTTACGTAATCGCGGGTTTCGCGATACGGAATAAGCTCTACCCATAACTCAGCCGGAATAGCGTCATCGGGTAACCAACGCTTTATACGATGATAACCCGCATTATAAGAAGCCGTAGCCAGCACTTCATTGCCATGGTTTTTCTTTTTTAAGTATTGTAAGTAACTAGTACCTAACCTAATATTTGTTTTAGGTTGATATAAACGACTACTTGTCACACTGCCTTTATTTACATACTCAGCAGTACTAGGTAATAACTGCATTAAACCACGCGCATTAGCATGCGAGCGTGCATCTGGCGCAAAAGAGCTTTCGCGCCTTGCAATAGCAATACTCCAAGCAACATCTATCTTGCTACGTTTACTGTAGCGCTCAAAAACATCTTGAAACGCAAACGGAAAACGTTGCTCTACATTATCCCATGCTTTAATTTTTGCTAAAGTAAAAATAGTACTGTCGTGCCAACCTAAATCGGTAGATAACTGTGATGCTGCCAGCTTTTCTTCATCGCTAGAGGTATCCGTTAAGTAATTCCATTCACGGCGCGCCGACGTAAAGCGCTCAATATCATAAAGTGCTTTTGCACGCTTAAAGCCTGGTGCATTACTCACTTTATCTACAAGTACCTTATCGACTGCTAAAGGCTGATTATTTAAATCAACGGGCAACCCCAAACGTGCTGCGGCTAAAAAGCCGTAATAATCACGATTAGCCGCTACTTTCTTCCAAATGTCGTCTGCTTTTTGTTGCTCGCCACGTTGTGCATAGCTATAAGCTAACCAATATTGCTGACCAAGGCTTAAATTTTCTTTACCTGTAAAGAATGCAGCAATCCCCTCCCAATCTTGGGTTTTGAGCATATTGCCCAGTTGCCACTGAATAAGCTTGCTGTCTAGTCGCTCTTTTGGCACTTTATTTAGCCAAAAGCTCGCTTGTTTATGCCCGCTAGAGGCAAGTGACAATGCAAAGGTGTAATACACATCCGCTTTTTCTTCATCGCTGTACTTAAATATTTTTTCTAGCTTTTCCCATGCTTTTAAAGCTAGCTCTTTATCGCGCCAAACCAAACGTTTAACACCATAAATAGCTATTTGTCCTTCTTTAGCCGACTTGTTTTTATATCTATATAATCCAGCTGCCGTGCTTGGATCTTTTCGCACTTTTAGATATAAATCAGCTAAGTAACGATCCTTACTTGGCAATAAAGTTTTTAAGTAAGGTAATAAGCTTTGCGTCCCGCCTTGTGCAGCAAGTGTTACACGCTTCCAAACCGTTTCTTCTTTCATGTAGCCTTTTTTACGCCACGTAGAAAATAAACTATCACAACCATTAGGTTGCGATTTACCAACGGCCCATAAGTCGGTCACCTGATTTAGAATTGCCTTTTCGGGCGCACCTAAATCAAGCTGAAAATCTAAATAAGTACAAGTAAGCTCCGCATTAGACGTTTCACGATAGTTGCGGATATACGCCGCCTTTTCATTGTTATCTTTTAAATATTCTAACCATGCTTTGCGCACCGGCCACTCAAGCGGCGTATGCTGGTATATATTTAAATATTCTTCTATTTCTGCCTGATGTTTAATGCTCGGATGGCGTTGCCAATACGTTTTTTCAACATAAGGTTTTAACGGATGATTTAGGTTACTAACCGCTTGTTTAAAGTCTTGGTAACTGCCGTACCTTACTTTTTTTTCGGCATCTAAAAATGCATCGTTATCGTTACTTGCCTCGGCAGAATGAAGAGGAAAAATGAATGCAGCTGCCGCAACACTTAGTAAATATTTTTTCATAATGTCCTTTAATAAAAATTAAAGTTGTGAATAAAAACTTTTCAACCACCTTAGCACCAAACCAGCTATATTTTAACCAGTCGATTGTAACCGAGTTAAATTTTTCGTTGCATTTTTAATTTAAAGCAAGCACACTGATTGAAATGCAAACTCATCGTACCAGTCTTAGTTCGTCAACTAGGGAGAATAATAATGTTATATAAAAGCGATTCCTTTGAAGTTAGCTTCCTGAAGGAAAACATCGCCGAGTTTAAGTTTTGTGTTGCAGGTTCTGTAAACACACTATCTCAAAAAACTCTTTCAGATTGCGCAGCAGCATTAAAAGAATTAGCCGCCAATACTGATATCAAAGGCATGATTTTTACCAGTGATAAAGACCACTTTATTATTGGTGCCGATATCTTCGAATTTTTACCTACATTTACTAAACCTGAAGAAGAATTAGTAGTGTGGATCAAAAACGCAACCGACGTTTTTGATGCAATTGAAGATTTACCATTCCCAACTCTAAGCGCTATAAACGGTATGGCACTTGGCGGTGGTTGTGAGTGGGCACTTGCTACCGATTATCGTGTGGCAAGCGAAACAGCTAAAATGGGCCTACCAGAAGTTAAACTTGGCATAATGCCAGGGTTTGGTGGCACAGTGCGCTTACCACGTATCATTGGCGCCGATAACGCGATGATGTGGATTACCTCAGGCGCAGAAAACCGCGCAGCAGATGCCCTTAAAGTAGGTGCGTTTGACGCGGTAGTTAGTGCTGACAAACTTCTAGAGTCAAGTGTATCAACACTTGAACTGGCGATTGCTGGCAAGCTAGATTGGCAAGCAAAACGCAACGTAAAACTACAGCCACTTAAATTAAACCGTGTTGAGCAAGGCATGAGCTTTGCTATGGCAGAAGGTATGGTAATGGGTAAAACCAAAGGCCACTATCCTGCACCGGTTATGGCTGTACGTACTATTAAAGCAGCGGCAAACTGTACTCGCGATGAAGCAATGGCAATCGAAAACGCTAACTTTGCTAAATTAGCACGTACACCAGAAGCAGCTGCACAAACTGGTATATTCCTAGCTGACCAATACATTAAAGGTAAAGCACGTAAATTTGCTAAGCACAGCGATGTAGAAATCAAACAAGCCGCAGTATTAGGTGCTGGTATTATGGGTGGCGGTATTGCATACCAGTCTGCTTATAAAGGCACACCTATTATAATGAAAGACATCCAACAAGATGCGCTTGATTTAGGTATGGGTGAAGCATCTAAATTGTTAGGTGCAAAAGTTAAGCGTGGCCACATGCCAATGGAAAAAATGTTGGCAACACTTAGCAAAATTAAACCAACACTTAACGAGTCAGACCTACAAAGTGCCAACATCATTGTTGAAGCCGTTGTAGAAAACCCTAAAGTTAAGCAAGCAGTACTCGCTGATCTTGAAAAGAACATGCCAGAAGGCACTGTACTTACTTCAAATACATCGACTATTTGTATTGATTTACTAGCACAAGCGCTAGATAAGCCAGAAAACTTCTGTGGTATGCACTTTTTCAACCCTGTGCCAAAAATGCCATTAGTAGAAATTATCCGTGGTGCAAAAACCTCAGATAAAACAATTAATGCAGTAGTTGATTACGCGCTTAAATTAGGTAAATCGCCAATTGTTGTTAACGATTGCCCAGGCTTTTTTGTAAACCGTGTTTTATTCCCTTACTTTGCAGGTTTTAGCAAATTAGTGGTTGAAGGCGCTAACTTTGCAAAAGTAGATAAAGTAATGGAAAACGTATTTGGCTGGCCTATGGGTCCGGCTTACCTACTTGATGTTGTAGGTATTGATACAGCGTTCCATTGTACTGGCGTAATGGCTGACGGTTTCCCTGAGCGTATGGCGCGTGCTGATAAAGACCCTGTGACTATTTTTGCCAACGAAAAACGTTTTGGTCAAAAGAACAAAGCCGGTTTTTACAAATACGAAACAGATCGTCGCGGCCGTCTTAAAAAGTCTCATGACGAGACAGCAATTGAGCTACTAAGCCCAATTACAGACGCACCAAAAGAATTTGATAAACAAGAAATCATCGACCGTTGTATGATTCCAATGATCAACGAAGTGCTACTGTGCTTGCAAGAAGGCATTGTTGCCTCGCCGCAAGAAGCAGATATGGCATTAGTTTACGGTGTTGGTTTCCCTCCATTTAGAGGCGGCGCGTTCCGTTACTTAGATCAAACTGGTTTAGCTAACTTTGTTGCAGCAGCAGACAAATACGCTCACCTAGGTGCGATTTACCAAGTATCTGAACAAACTCGCAAGTGGGCCGAAGAAGGTCGTGTTTTCTATAAGGTGGAAGGTTAATATCATGAATAATCCAGTAATTGTAGATTGTATCCGCACACCAATGGGTCGCTCTAAAAGTGGTGTATTCAAACATAAACGTGCAGAAGACTTAAGCGCACATTTAATGAAAGGCTTACTAGATCGCAACCCTGCAGTTGATCCAGCATCAATTGACGATATTTATTGGGGTTGTGTACAGCAAACATTAGAGCAAGGCTTTAACGTAGCACGTAACGCATCATTGCTTGCCGGTATTCCGCACAGCGTTCCTGCTGTTACGGTTAACCGTTTATGTGGCTCTTCTATGCAAGCATTGCATGACGCAGCACGCGCAATAATGACAGGCGCTGGCGACACTTACCTAATTGGTGGTGTTGAGCACATGGGTCACGTACCTATGACTCACGGCAACGACTTTCATCCAGGCCTTGCAACATCAATTGCACAAGCGTCTGGCTCTATGGGCTTAACAGCAGAATACCTTGCAACGCTTCATGGCATTAGCCGTGAGCAACAAGATGAATTTGCTTACCGTTCACATCAACGTGCACAAGCTGCAACTGTTGAAGGCCGCTTCCGTCGCGAAATTTTAGCAATGGAAGGTCACGATGCAGATGGTTCGCTTATCTTAGTTGAAGACGACGAAGTAATTCGCCCAGAAACAACAGTAGAAGGTCTATCAAAGCTTCGCCCTGTATTTAATCCTGCATCGGGTACGGTAACAGCCGGTACGTCTTCTGCACTTTCTGACGGCGCATCTGCAATGTTAGTAATGAGCGAAGAAAAAGCAAAAGAGCTTGGTTTGCCAATTCGTGCGCGTATTAAAGCAATGGCAGTCGCTGGTTGCGATCCATCAATTATGGGTTACGGCCCAGTACCAGCAAGTAAAAAAGCACTTGCTCAAGCCGGTATTACAATTGATGACCTAGGCGTAGTAGAACTTAACGAAGCCTTTGCAGCACAATCATTACCTGTAATGAAAGATTTAGGGTTAATGGATGTTGTTGACGAAAAAGTGAATTTAAATGGCGGCGCAATCGCACTTGGTCACCCACTGGGTTGTTCGGGTTCGCGTATTAGCACATCGCTTATTCACTTAATGGAAGACAAAAATGTACGATACGGTTTGGCAACTATGTGTATAGGTTTAGGCCAAGGCATTGCAACTGTATTTGAACGTGTTCAAGACTAATTAGTTTTAAACATGTAAAACCATCTTGGTGATTAAAAAGGCGAACTGAATAAAATCAGTTCGCCTTTTTTATTAGCTTCAATTTATGAAAACCACCCTTTATCAAACAAGCATGTAACATCGTAATTATGTGATCGGGCGTATTATTAAATAAAGTCTTTTGCAGCAATAAAGTTTCAAATAATATGGGCATATTAAGATAAGTAAAATAGTTAAATTACACTTAAAATTGCGTTAAACTCCCAAACTTATTAATTGCTATACCTAAGCACTCGCGTACACAGCAATCACTTTAATTAAACAGGCCAATTTATTATGAGCTTTGATAATCCCGATCACCAATTAGATGCCATAGGCCTTCGCTGCCCAGAGCCAGTAATGATGGTACGTGCTGCTATTCGTAAAATGAGTGATGGTGAAACGTTATTAATAACTGCTGATGACCCATCAACCACTCGCGACATTCCGAGTTTTTGTACGTTTATGGATCACACGCTGGTGGCTAAAGATGCAGAAGAAGCACCGTATAGATATGTGGTTAAGAAAGGGCTTTAAAATAACGTAGGTTGGGTTGAGTTTTACGAAACCCAACGTATCTTATAATAATCGAAATAATTTCACTCATCGTATATATCGTTTAACTTATTATCACTCCCTCAGTTACTCGGTAATTTTGAATCTTTGACATATCGATGAAAACTCGAAAAAGGCCAATTACTGGCTTTAGAAACATATTTATGTTTCACAGGGTTGTAGTGGATATAATTAATATGGTTATTTAAGTCTTCTTCATCTCTAATTTTATGCTCCCAATAACGGCGCTGCCAAATTCCACGCTCTCCCTTCGCTATTCGACTTTTATTACAAAATTCTGTTGCTGGAAGCTCTCGAGAAAAGCCTGATTTTATAAGCCGCCAACGCATTGCATAATTATTATCGCCTTTTGGTAATTGCCAAATAACATGAAGGTGATCGGGCATGATAACGATTGCAATCGTCTTTATTGGATGCTTTTTTGCCACCTTTGAATACACACGACGTAATAACTCTATATTTTCCACGAGCAAATGCTGAGATCTATCTTCTAAATTTACCGTAAAAAAATAACATGCGCCCGCCTCTAACATACGTTTATAACGCATATTTTTACCTATAGAATAAACAGATAAATAAGAGTATAGATTAGTTTTGTTAATTATAATCAAGACAATTTTAAGTCAAACTTATCCATGATATTGTTGCACGCTTATAGCAACCACATAAACTTGTGTCTGGCGTAGGTTGTTTAATAACCACCAAAATAGTTTTATTCGCCACACATGTTGGGTTTCGTTTCACTCTACCCAACCTACGAAACCCCCTTGGTGTTAATGCTGAATAAACACTACAACGTCCTTGTCACAAATCCATTAATTCACTCGGGCTGCTTTAAAAATACAGCTATCACTTCTTCGTTATCGTCACTTGTGGCTTATCGTAGTCACTGTAATCAATACTTACTATGTACGTGCCTTTTATTGCTGGTGTGAAACTAAAGTAGTTATAAATAGTATTACAGTCTGCGATAGCTGGCTGGCCGAGTGTTAGTTTTTGCCCTGCTGGTTGTGCATCGCTGTAACCACAGTTATAACCTTCACTAAAATCGGCATCGGCTATTTTAAATTCGTACACTTTACCTGGGGTCGAAAATTTAACTTGTGCTTGATAAAGCGCAGGGCCAACTGGCGCAAACTGATACTGGGGTTCTGCATCCCACAATGTAAAGTCGCCACGTAAGTAAATAGTGCGGTCAAGCTCTTGCTGTGGCAATACATCGTTAATCGAAATTTGGCTTGTACAGGCTGTAAGTAAACCAGCAATTGCTAAGGTTAAAATTCGTTTCATAGAAATCATCAATGGGTATCCTTTGCATACAGTGAAAACTAAAAAGCCAGCAAAACGCTGGCTTTTAAAATTGCTAATCGGTGTTATTTTTGTAAAACAGAAATATCTGCAATACCTAAAAACAATCCGCTTAACTGGCTTAATAGCGCAAGACGATTTTGCTTAACAGCTTCATCGTCGGCCATAACCATTACGTTGTCAAAAAAGTTATCAACACTTTCACGAATACCCGCCAATTGGCTTAATGCTTCTTGGTAGTTTCCATCTGCGTAAAGTGGCGCAAGGTCTGTGGCAAATTTTGCTACTTGTGATGCCAATACTTTTTCGGCGTCGTCGCTTAATAAGCTCTCATCAACACTACCTTGGCTGGTAATGTCGTTTTTAGCCAGAATATTACCTACGCGCTTATTAGCCGCTGCAAGCGCTTCTGCTGCGTCTAATGTACGGAAGTGGCTTACGGCTTTAACACGGCGGTCAAAATCAACAGGTTTAGTCGGACGACGTGCAAGCACTGCTTGAATTACGTCTACTTCAATACCTTCGTCTTGATACCAAGCACGGAAGCGCCCTAGCATAAATTCAAATACGTCAGTTGATACATTTAAGTTAGTTAACTTGTCGCCAAACAATGTTTGCGATTTAGCTACTAGGTCTAAAATATCAAGTGGTAGTTCTTTTTCTACCATGATACGCAGTGCACCAATAGCAGCACGACGAAGAGCAAATGGGTCTTTGTCACCTTTAGGTGCTTGGCCTATACCAAAAATACCCACCAGCGTGTCAAACTTATCAGCAATCGCTACTGCGCAGCTAATTAAGTTTGTTGGTAAGTTATCCCCTGCAAAGCGTGGCATGTACTGCTCGTTTTGCGCTACGGCTACATCTTCGGCTTCACCATCGTGGCGAGCGTAATGCATTCCCATTACACCTTGCACGTCGGTAAATTCCATAACCATTTCAGTCATTAGGTCAGTTTTACTTAATAAGCCTGCACGCTGTGCTAGGTCTTTATCAGCACCTAATTGCTCAGCAATATAACCTGCAAGCTCACTAATGCGCTCAGACTTATCTTTAAGCGTACCAAGTTGCTTTTGGAACAATACGCTATCAAGCGACTCTAATCGGCTTTCTAGGGTTTTCTTTTTATCTGTTTCAAAGAAGAACTGTGCATCGGCTAAACGCGGGCGCACTACTTTTTCGTTACCAGAAATAACCACACTTGGATCTTTACTTTCGATGTTAGATACAAACAAAAACTTATTTAAAAGTTTGCCGTTTTGATCTAATAACGGGAAGTATTTTTGATCGTCTTTCATGGTGTAAATTAACGCTTCGGCTGGTACATCTAAAAATGCTTCTTCAAATGTTGCCGTTAAAGTAACTGGCCACTCCACAAGTGATGTTACTTCTTCTAGTAAATCTTCATCCATTGCAACAACAGCGTTAACTGCGCTTGCAGCCTCTTCTATTTGTGCTCGAATTTGCGCTTTACGTTGCTCGTAATCAGCAATAACGTAAGCAGATTTAAGTACGTCAAAAACGTCATCTGCATGGTTAATGCTAATTTTTTCTGGGTGATGAAAACGATGACCCTGAAGCTGGTTAGTTATTTGCTTACCAAGTATTTCGCCTTCAAGTAGCACATCACCAAATAAAATAGTGACTGTATGCACAGGACGAATAAATTGTGTTTTATTCGCGCCCCAACGCATTGGTTTAGGGATTGGTAATTTACTTAATGCTTTTGTGATTGCATCTGTCATTAGGGTTTTAGTTTCTTGCCCTGCTACTTTAGCAATGTGCAATAACCAAGCGCCTTTATCGGTTTCAAGTGTTTGTGCGTCTTTTACTTCAATACCACAACCACGTGCCCAACCCATTGCTGCTTTTGTTGGGTTACCTTCACTGTCGAACGCTGCCTTTGTTGCTGGGCCACGCTTTTCAACTTCTTTGTCTTGTTGCTTAGCTTCAAGCGCTTTTACTTGTAAACCCAAACGACGAGGCGATGCATACCAGCTTACGCCTTGGTGTGCTAATTCTAATGTTTCTAGCTCTTGAGTTAAGTTTGCAGCAAAGGCTTCTGCTAATTTACGCAATGCTTTTGGTGGTAACTCTTCAGTGCCAATTTCTACTAATAAATTTTGTGCTGACATTTTACTTATCCTTACACAGCGGGAAACCAAGCGCTTCACGTTTGTCATAGTAACTTTGTGCACACGCTTTTGATAACGCACGAACGCGTAAAATATAACGCTGACGTTCGGTTACCGAAATTGCGTGGCGTGCGTCTAGTAAGTTAAATGCGTGCGATGCTTTCATTACTTGCTCGTATGCAGGTAGTGGTAAGTTAGCTTCAATTAACTTTTGGCTTTCTGCTTCACACTTATCAAACTGTGCAAATAAGTCTTCTACGTTTGCATGTTCAAAATTATAAGTAGATTGCTCTACTTCATTTTGATGGAACACGTCGCCGTATGTTACGCGCCCTAGTGGACCGTCTGCCCATACTAGGTCGTAAATGCTATCTACGCCTTGAATGTACATTGCTAAACGCTCTAGGCCGTAAGTAATTTCGCCTGTTACTGGTGAGCACTCTAAGCCACCCACTTGTTGAAAGTAGGTAAACTGCGTTACTTCCATGCCGTTTAACCAAATTTCCCATCCCAAGCCCCATGCGCCTAGCGTAGGTGATTCCCAGTTATCTTCTACAAAGCGAACTTCGTGAGTAAGGGTATCAATACCCATTGCCGCTAATGAGCCTAAGTAAAGCTCTTGGATGTTATCTGGCGATGGTTTTAAAACTACTTGGAATTGGTAGTAATGTTGTAGGCGATTTGGGTTTTCACCATAGCGGCCATCCGTAGGACGACGACACGGCTGAACGTACGCGCTCGACATTGGCTCTGGACCAATAGACTTTAAAAATGTTTGCGGGTGAAATGTCCCGGCGCCCACTTCCATATCAAGTGGTTGAATAATGACACAGCCTTGCTGCGCCCAATAATCCTGTAAAGCCAGGATCAAACCTTGAAAGGTTTTTACGTCATATTTTTGCATATTTGGCTTTTTACTATCTAAGAAGTAGCGTGAAAATTACCCTTAGTATACCGTGTGTACACTCAGGTTTTAAGCAGTTTGTGTAATTGAAAAAATAAAAAAGGAGCCATTAGGCTCCTTTTTCGGTGTAAGTAATATTTTTACACGTCTAAATTAACTACGCGTAGAGCGTTAGTTTCGATAAACTCTCTACGAGGCTCTACTTGATCACCCATTAAGGTGGCAAATAATTGATCCGCGCCAACAGCATCTTCAATCGTTACTTGTAACATACGACGAGCACTAGGATCCATTGTCGTTTCCCAAAGCTGGCTTGGGTTCATTTCACCCAGTCCTTTATAGCGTTGAATGTAGATCCCGCGCTTAGATTCTGTGATCAACCATTCCAAAGCATCCACAAAGTTATCAACAGGTTTTGTTTTCTCACCACGTTGAATATAAGCACCTTCTTTTAGGATGTTTGCAATGTTAGTACCAGTCACAGCAATGCGTTGGTAGTCACGTGATGCAATAAAGTCATAATGAAGTACATGTGCTTTATCAACACCGTGCTGACGAATATTCACAACCGGGTAATACATATTACGCTCAGCGTCAAACTCTGTGCCTGCATGGAAAATAGTTGCATCTTCATCACGTGCAATCAGGTCATCAACTAACTCTTTTGTCCAAGCAATTACTTTAGCTTCGTCAGAAAGGTCATCAGTTTTCAACTCTGTTTGGTAGATTAAGCGTTCCATTACCGTGTTAGGATATTTACGCTTTAAACGCTCAATAACTTTAACTGTATTTTGGTAATCGTGAACGACTTTCTCAAGCGCTTCACCTTCTAGCGCAGAAGCATCTGCACTTGGATATAAAGCAGCATTATTAAGTGCAAGCGACGTTAAGTATTCTACTAATGCAGGATCATCTTTAATATAACGCTCTTGCTTACCTTTTTTCACTTTATAAAGTGGTGGTTGAGCAATATAAATATAACCGCGTTCTACAATTTCAGGCATTTGACGATAGAAGAATGTTAGTAGTAACGTACGAATGTGAGAACCATCCACGTCCGCATCGGTCATGATGATGATACGGTGATAACGTAATTTCTCAGGGTTATATTCGTCACGACCAATACCACACCCTAATGCAGTAATTAGTGTTGCTACTTCTTGCGAAGATAACATTTTATCAAAACGTGCTTTTTCTACGTTTAATATTTTACCTTTAAGCGGAAGAATAGCTTGGTTTTTACGGTTACGTCCCTGCTTGGCTGATCCGCCAGCAGAGTCCCCTTCCACTATATATAGTTCAGATTGGGCTGGGTCTTTTTCTTGGCAATCAGCTAGCTTACCAGGTAAGCCTGCTAAGTCCATTGCACCTTTACGTCGTGTCATTTCACGGGCTTTACGCGCCGCTTCACGTGCTCGTGAGGCATCAATAATCTTACCTACAACAATTTTGGCATCAGTTGGGTTTTCTAATAAAAACTCAGTGAATTTTTCAGCCATTGCTTGTTCAACCGCAGATTTAACTTCACTTGATACTAGCTTGTCTTTAGTTTGCGATGAGAACTTAGGATCAGGAACTTTAACACTAACAACAGCCGTTAAGCCTTCTCGGGCATCATCACCGGTAGCATTGCTGGTTGTTTTAGCTTTTTTGTTAAAGCCTTCTTTTTCCATGTAGTTATTAAGTGTACGTGTTAGCGCTGATCTAAAACCGGCTAAGTGAGTACCACCATCACGTTGTGGAATATTATTTGTGAAACAGTAAATGTTTTCTTGGTATGCATCATTCCACTGCATTGATACTTCAACGCTAATACCATCTTCTTCACGTTCGTGAGTAAAATGGAACACACCTTTATGTATAGGTGTTTTATTACGGTTTAAGTATTCTACGAAAGCTTGAATACCGCCTTCATATTTAAAGTGGTCAGATTTATTTTCTTCACGCTCATCATTTAAGATGATGCTCACACCTGAGTTTAGGAATGAAAGCTCGCGTAAACGCTTAGCTAAAATGTCGTAATGAAAATCTAAATTTGTGAATGTTTCAGCGCTTGGCCAAAAACGTAATTCTGTACCAGTTGTTTCTGAGTCACCAATTACAGCTAAAGGTGCATCTGGAACACCCATAGTATAAAACTGCTCATGAAGCTTTCCTTCACGACGAACAGTCAGTTTTAGTTTTTCTGAAAGTGCATTTACAACAGAAACACCAACACCGTGTAAGCCACCTGATACTTTATAAGAGTTATCATCAAACTTACCACCGGCATGAAGTACCGTCATAATAACTTCGGCTGCAGATACGCCTTCTTCTTCATGGATAGAAGTTGGGATACCACGACCGTTATCTCGAACTGAGACAGAACCGTCTAAGTGAATCGTTACATAAATATCATCACAATGACCTGCTAAGGCTTCATCGATCGAGTTATCAACGACCTCAAACACCATGTGGTGTAAGCCTGTGCCATCATCGGTGTCCCCAATATACATTCCAGGACGCTTTCTTACTGCGTCTAATCCTTTAAGTACTTTAATACTCGACGAGTCATAATTCTCAGACATGGTTAATCCCACTTATCTTGTTATTAGGTTGCCATGTTTCACGTGGAACATTTGTAGTTCTCGTTGCATGGGTTCCACCACAGCAGAAATACTTTCAGATAAAATTGAAGAGATAAAAATTTGAGAACTGCAGTGAGCAAGTAATTGTCCCACTTTCTCTTTTGTATCTTCGCCTAATTCTGAAGGTAGATCATCTATTAGCAATATAGATTGCTTATCTGTCTCTGACTCAATTAAGCTATTTTGCGTAACTTTCAACGCATACAATAATAGCTTCAATTGACCGCGTGAGAATGTATTCTCCACACTGTTGCCAGCGACACTAAAACTAAAATCGGCCTTATGAGGGCCTTTACTTGTAAACCCTTGGCGAGCATCTCGCTCAAAGTTTTGCTCTAACGCATCTGCAAGAGATTCAGTCTCTTTCCAGCCTGCGCTAAAGGTCATTTCTAAATCACGTACAAGCGTTAATTCTGCACACATTTTATCAAAAAATTGCTGCTTAAACCTACTTATATACGCCAATCTTAATTTATTTATTTCTTCAGCCAGTCTAACAAATTCTTTGTCCCAAAACTTAATTTGGTCAAAATAATTCTTGGGCTTAGTTTTTAATAATGCATTACGTTGTTTAAGTACTTTATTAAATGATTGCCACAAAAAAAAGAACTCATGTTCCACGTGGAACAAACCTAAATCTAAAAACTTTCTGCGCTCTTTAGGTCCACCAAAAAACAAAGAATAACTCTCTGGTGTAATAATTTGTACAGGCATAAGTTGAGCGAGTTCTGATATCTTACGGCTCGCCTTACCTTGAATTTTTAAATTGGTCTCACCCGTTTGCGTTTTACTAATACCAATTGGAATTGATAAATCGTGTATTGTTTTACGCCCGTGAATTACAAATTGCTCTTGCTGGTGCGCAATAATACTTTTGTGTTTTGGAGTACGAAAAGATTTGCCATGTGAAAGGTAATATATAGCCTCTAAAAGGCTGGTTTTTCCGCTGCCATTTTCACCATAAATTATATTAACGCCGTTGACTGGTTCTAGCGTCAGCGCCTCAATATTACGAAAATATTTGAGGCTCAAATGACTTAAGCTCATTATGTATTTATAGTCTTATAAACGCATAGGCATAACAACGTACATTGCTTCTTCATCGCCAGCACCTTCAATTAATGCACTGCTGTTTGAGTCGGCTAATGTAAATAGTACGTCTTCTGTTTTTAATGTGTTTAGTACATCTAATACGTAAGACACGTTGAATCCTATTTCTAGGTCCGCGCCTTCGTAACTTACTTCCACAACTTCTTCAGCTTGTTCTTGCTCTGGGTTATTGGCAGTAATTTTTAATAAACCGTTTGATAGGTTTAAGCGTACACCACGAAATTTTTCATTCGATAAAATAGACACTCGTTGAAACGCATTTCGTAACCATTCTCGGTTAGCTGTAATTACTTTGTCACCACCACGTGGTAATACACGACGGTAATCAGGAAAGCGTCCATCAACTAGCTTACTTGTAAATGTAAACTCAATATCAATGATACGAATATGGTTAGCACCAAACTGAATTGTAACCAATTCGTCGTCAGCTACCATAAGGCGCATAATTTCTTGCACACCTTTGCGAGGTATAATTAATTGACGTTGAGTATTAAGCGATTGCGTTAATTGCTTTTGTGCAATAGCTAAACGGTGACCATCTGTTGCTACTGTTTTTATGTCTGTATTATCTACTTCAAACGACATACCGTTTAAGTAATAACGTACGTCTTGATTTGCCATCGAAAAATGCGTGCTTTCAAGTAACTTACGAAGCTCTAAACGAGTTAGTTGAAATTCAACCTCACCATCCCACTGCTCTAAATTAGGAAAATCATCAGCAGATAAAGTCGTTAATGAAAAACGGCTTTTACCACTGGTTAAAAGTAATTGGTGCTCTTGCAAGCTTAAAGTAATGTCTGAACCATCTGGTAGACTTTTACAAATATCGAGTAACTTTTTAGCGGGTAACGTTAGTTTTGTATCGGCAATATCATCACCTACAAATACGCCAGAAACTAATTCAATTTCAAGGTCAGTACCCGTCATTGAAAGTTGTCCGTTTTCTACCACTAACAAAACGTTAGATAAGATTGGTAGCGTGTGTTTGCGCTCTATTGCACCCGACACTTGCACCAATGGCTTTAAAAATTGTTGTCTTGATATTGTTATTTGCATAATAAAGTCAGCCCTAAGATGACAATGTTCTTATTAAGTTTTGGTAATCTTCTTTAATTTCGTGGCTTTCGTCACGTAGTGATTTTATCTTACGACATGCGTGTAATACGGTCGTATGATCGCGTCCACCAAATGCGTCACCAATCTCAGGTAAGCTGTGATTAGTTAATTCTTTAGATAATGCCATGGCAACTTGGCGTGGCCTTGCTATAGAGCGGCTGCGGCGCTTAGACAATAGATCTGACACTCGAATTCGGTAGTACTCAGCAACGGTGCGCTGAATATTATCTATCGTAACCAGCTTATCTTGCAAGGCAAGTAAATCGCGTAGTGCTTCTTTTACAAAATCAATCGAAATTGGACGACCTGTAAAATTAGCATTAGCAATTACACGGTTAAGTGCGCCTTCTAGTTCACGTACATTTGAACGTAATTTTTTGGCGATAAAAAAGGCAACTTCATGTGGTAAGTTAATCTTACTTTGCTGTGCTTTTTTCATCAAAATAGCAACGCGAGTTTCAAGCTCTGGTGGCTCAATCGCGATTGTTAATCCCCAACCAAAACGTGATTTAAGACGGTCTTCGACCCCTTCAATCTCTTTTGGATAACGGTCAGAGGTTAAAATAATTTGTTGGTTGCCTTCAAGCAATGCATTAAAGGTATGAAAAAACTCTTCTTGTGAACGCTCTTTATTAGCAAAAAATTGAATATCATCAATCATTAATGCGTCAACACTGCGGTAATAACGCTTAAATTCTTCTATCGCATTGTTTTGCAGTGCCTTTACCATATCTTGAACAAAGCGTTCTGAATGCATGTAAACAATTTTAGCATCTGGCTTGTTTGCCATAATGCCGTTACCTACTGCATGTAATAAGTGAGTTTTACCTAAACCAGTACCACCGTAAATAAATACAGGGTTAAAAGCAGAGCCAGGATTATCGGCAACTTGAGTAGCCGCTGCTTTTGCTAATTGGTTTGATTTACCCTCAACAAAGCTGTCAAAGGTATAATTTTCTTTAATGTTAGATTTGTAACCTGACTTAGGTGCAGGTTCAACAACAGGCTTTTGCTCACGAGGCTGTTGTTTTGTAGAAGCTTGTGGTGCTGATTGCGTTTCTATAACCGGTGCAGCTTGAGCATTTAATAAAGGCTTACTACCTACATCAAAACGTAGTTTTGGTGCTTCAACACCACAAATTTCTACTAATAATTCGTTAATTCTATTTAGGTACTTTTCTCTTACCCAATCAAGCACAAAGCGATTAGGTGCATAAATCGTCAAGGTATCTTCGGTACTTTCTGCTTGTAGTGGTCTTACCCACATACTGAATTGCTGCGAAGGCAGCTCATCTTGCAATACATATAAACAACTTTGCCAAACCGACAGATACACAGTTAAACTCCCAGAGATATAATTTTTATTCCCGCACATCAT